>NZ_JAJLQW010000001.1 GCF_025548535.1 Undibacterium sp. Jales W-56
AAACTTTTTGATATAATCGTAGTTTCGCTCTTTGTTTAAAAAAATGCTGCAGGTAAGAAAAAATTGCCTGCAGCCCGTTCTTTTTAGGAAATATCATGTCTACAAATCAAAAAATCCGTATCCGCTTGAAAGCATTTGATTACAAGTTGATCGACCAATCTGCACTCGAAATCGTAGAAACAGCAAAACGTACTGGCGCAGTTGTTAAAGGCCCGGTTCCTTTGCCAACGCGTATACAACGTTTCGACGTTCTGCGTTCCCCGCACGTGAACAAAACTTCCCGTGACCAGTTCGAAATCCGCACTCACCAACGCCTGATGGATATTGTTGATCCTACAGATAAAACCGTTGATGCATTGATGAAACTGGACTTGCCAGCTGGTGTCGACGTAGAAATCAAACTGCAATAATTTTTTCTGAAAATGTCACATACCACAATTTTTGGCATTTTCAAATAAATAGTCTTGTGAAATAAAATTTTGCAGGCTATAATCGAAGGCTTAGATATAGGTCAGCTTCGGCTGGCCTATCCGTTTAAGTTTTTTAAACAGTCAGCCCCACCCAATCGTAGGTGGGAATGGAGAAAACAATGAGCTTGGGCCTTGTTGGTCGCAAGGTTGGTATGATGCGTATCTTTACTGATGATGGTGATTCAATTCCAGTCACAGTTTTAGATGTATCTAACAATCGCGTGACACAAATCAAAACTCCTGACACAGACGGTTATTCCGCTGTTCAGGTAACTTTCGGTCAGCGCCGTGCATCCCGTGTAACAAAAGCGGCTGCAGGTCACCTCGCAAAAGCAGGTGTTGAAGCTGGTACTGTCTTAAAAGAATTCCGTGTCGATGCTGTTAAAGCTGCTGAATTGAAGGCGGGCGATGTTGTGCCTATCGGTCTGTTCGAAGCTGGTCAAAAAGTAGACGTGCAAGGTGTAACGATTGGTAAGGGCTATGCCGGTACCATCAAGCGCCATCACTTCTCTTCTGGTCGCGCAACTCACGGTAACTCACGTTCGCATAACGTACCTGGTTCTATCGGTATGGCGCAGGATCCAGGTCGTGTATTTCCTGGTAAGCGCATGACCGGTCACCTGGGTGATGCTACTCGCACAGTGCAAAATCTGGAAATCGCTCGCGTTGACGCTGAGCGCCAGTTGTTGCTGGTGAAGGGTGCTGTGCCGGGTGCGAAAAATGGTCAGGTGATTGTATCTCCTGCTATTAAAGTTAAAGCAAAGAAGGGGGCTTAATCTATGGAACTGAAGCTCCTAAACGAACAAGGTCAAGCGGCGTCTAACGTTGCTGCTCCTGATACTATTTTCGGTCGTGATTACAACGAAGCTTTGATTCATCAAGTGGTTGTTGCTTTTCAAGCGAATGCTCGTAGCGGCAATCGTAAACAAAAAGATCGTGAAGAAGTCCATCACACAACCAAGAAGCCTTGGCGTCAAAAAGGTACTGGTCGTGCTCGTGCCGGTATGTCCTCTTCCCCGCTGTGGCGCGGAGGTGGTCGTATATTCCCGAACTCGCCTGATGAGAATTTCTCTCACAAAGTTAACAAAAAGATGTATCGCGCAGGTATCTGCTCGATCCTGTCTCAGTTGGCTCGTGAAGGTCGTTTGAATGTAGTTGATACTTTGGCTGTTGATGCTCCGAAGACAAAATTATTGTCCGACAAGCTGAAAGCCATGGGTTGCCTGGATTCAGTGTTGATTATCACTGAAGAATTCAACGAAAACCTGATGTTGGCCGCTCGCAATCTGGTGAATGTTTTGGTCGTTGAGCCACGCTACGCTGATCCGGTTTCTTTGGTGTTCTATAAGAAAGTGTTGATCACTAAGCCGGCATTGGCAAAGATTGAGGAGATGCTGGCATGAACGCATTAGTTAAGCATAGCGAAGAGCGCCTGATGAAGGTGTTGCTGGCTCCGGTGATTTCTGAAAAAGCAACTATGGTTGCTGAAAAGAATGAACAAGTAGTTTTCCTGGTTACTCCGGATGCTACTAAGCCAGAAATTAAAGCCGCCGTGGAATTGCTGTTCAAGGTTCAAGTTGAATCTGTTCAAGTGGCAAATCGCCAGGGTAAACAAAAACGTACCGGTAGATTTAATGGTCGTCGCAATCATACAAGACGTGCTTTTGTATGCTTGAAGCCGGGCCAGGAAATCAACTTCACTGAGGGGGCATAAGCATGGCACTCGTTAAGATGAAGCCAACCTCACCAGGTCGTCGCGGTATGGTGAAAGTGGTAACTGAAGGCCTGTATAAAGGTCGTCCGTTTGCTGCTCTGTTGGAAAAGAAATCAAAAACTGCTGGCCGTAATAATAACGGTCACATCACTACCCGTCATATCGGTGGTGGTCATAAGCAGCATTATCGTCTGGTTGACTTTAAGCGCAACAAAGATGGTATTCCTGCAAAAGTTGAGCGTATTGAATACGATCCTAATCGTACAGCCCACATTGCTTTGTTGTGCTACGCGGATGGTGAGCGTCAATACATCATTGCAACTAAAGGTATGGCTGTCGGTGATCAGGTAATGAACGGCTCGCAAGCGTCGATCAAATCCGGTAACTGTTTGCCAATCCGCAATATTCCAGTTGGTACGACGATGCATTGCGTCGAAATGTTGCCAGGCAAAGGTGCGCAGATTGCACGTACAGCCGGTGCTGGTGTTGTGTTGATGGCGCGTGACGGTACTTATGCGCAGGTTCGTTTGCGTTCCGGTGAAGTTCGCCGCATTCACATCGAATGCCGTGCAACGATCGGTGAAGTGGGTAACGGCGAGCACAATTTGCGTAAGATTGGTAAAGCTGGTGCGATGCGTTGGCGCGGTGTTCGTCCTACCGTTCGCGGTGTGGTCATGAACCCGGTCGATCACCCGCATGGTGGTGGTGAAGGTAAAACAGCAGCCGGCCGTCATCCAGTATCGCCATGGGGTCAACAGACCAAGGGTAAGAAGACACGTCGCAACAAGCGTACTACTTCGATGATCGTCTCACGCCGTGGTAAGAAATAAGGGATAACACATGACACGTTCAGCGAAAAAAGGGCCGTTTTGCGACGCCCACTTGGTGAAAAAAGTCGAAACTGCGCAAGCAACTAAAGACAAAAAGCCAATCAAGACATGGTCACGCCGTTCGACAATTATGCCGGACTTCATTGGCCTGACGATCGCGGTACACAACGGCAAGCAACACGTGCCGGTATATGTATCCGAAAACATGGTTGGTCACAAACTTGGCGAATTCGCGTTGACTCGTACGTTCAAGGGTCACGCCGCCGATAAAAAGGCTAAGAGATAGGTGCAATGATGGAAACTAAAGCAATTCTGCGCGGTGTGCGTCTGTCTGAGCAAAAAGGTCGCCTGGTGGCTGACCTGATTCGCGGTAAAAAAGTAGATCAAGCATTGAATATCTTGGCCTTCAGCCCGAAAAAAGGCGCAACAATCATCAAGAAAGTGTTGGAGTCTGCAATTGCAAACGCCGAGCACAATGATGGCGCCGACATCGATGAGTTGAAAGTAAAGACTATCTATGTTGAAAAAGGTACGATCCTGAAGCGCTTCACAGCACGCGCCAAGGGTCGTGGTGATCGTATCTCTAAACAATCCTGTCACATTTACGTGACTGTCGGTAATTAAGGAGTCACGATGGGACAGAAGATACATCCAACTGGTTTTCGTCTGGCGGTAACACGTAACTGGTCATCACGCTGGTATGCAGGCAATGGTAACTTTGCTTCCATGCTCGGTGAAGATCTGAAGGTGCGTGCTTACCTGAAGAAAAAACTGAAAAACGCCTCAGTAGGTCGTATCACTATTGAGCGTCCGGCTAAAAACGCCCGCATTACTATTTACAGCTCCCGTCCAGGTGTTGTGATCGGTAAAAAAGGCGAAGATATTGAAGTGTTGAAAGTCGAACTGGCGAAGATCATGGGCGTGCCTGTGCATGTCAATATCGAAGAAATCCGCAAGCCAGAAATCGATGCTCAACTGATCGCTGATTCTATCGCTCAGCAACTCGAAAAACGCATCATGTTCCGCCGCGCCATGAAGCGTGCGATGCAAAATGCCATGCGTCTGGGTGCTAAGGGTATCAAGATCATGTCCGGCGGTCGTTTGAACGGCATCGAAATCGCTCGTAAAGAATGGTATCGCGAAGGCCGTGTGCCTCTGCATACTTTGCGCGCTGATATCGATTACGGCTTCGGCGAAGCATCGACAACCTACGGCATTATTGGCGTTAAGGTTTGGGTTTACAAAGGTGATCGTTTAGCCAATGGCGACGCACCAGTGATTGAATCCACTCCAGAAGACGACAAAAAACGTCGTGGTCCGCGTCGTGACGATGGCAAGCCAAATAGCCGTCCTCGCACTAAGCGCCCAGAAGGACAAAACACACCCGGTACAGCAGCAGCTCCAGCAGCCAAACGTGCGCGCACTAAGGCAGATGGCGTAGCGGCAGCACCGGCTGAGAAAGCAGGAGAATAATCATGCTGCAACCAGCACGCAGAAAGTATCGTAAAGAACAAAAAGGTCGCAACAAGGGGATTTCACATTCTCGCGGCACGGCTGTTTCTTTTGGTGAGTTTGGTCTGAAGGCGGTTGGCCGTGGTCGTATTACTGCGCGTCAAATCGAAGCTGCACGTCGTGCTATGACTCGTCATATCAAACGTGGTGGCCGTATCTGGATCCGTATTTTCCCAGACAAGCCAATCTCCCAAAAACCAGCAGAAGTTCGTATGGGTAATGGTAAAGGTAATCCTGAGTACTACGTTGCTGAGATTCAGCCAGGCAAAATGTTGTACGAAATGGATGGCGTTGATGAAGCGCTGGCACGCGAGGCGTTTCGCCTGGCTGCAGCTAAACTGCCGTTATTGACTACGTTCGTCGTGCGTCAAGTCGGCCAATAATAGGAGTTGTAAATGAAAGTATCTGAACTCCAAGGTAAGGATCAGGCGGCTTTGACGAAAGAACTGAATGAATTGCTGAAGGCTCAGTTCAGCTTGCGCATGCAAATTGCTACGCAACAGCTGAACAATACTTCACAATTGAAAAAAGTTCGTCGCGACATCGCACGCGTAAAAACTGTCATGAATCAGAAGGATGCCAAATAATGAACGATCAAGCGAATGTTCAAACAAAAGTGGCATTGAAGCGCACATTGATTGGCAAGGTTGTTTCCGACAAGATGGACAAGACCGTTACGGTGGTCGTTGAACGTCACGTCAAGCATCCTTTGTATGGCAAAATCATCGTCCGTACTAACAAGTACCATGCACACGATGAAGCAAACCAGGCAAAGGCAGGCGACACTGTTGAAATTCAAGAAGGCCGTCCAATCTCCAAGACTAAAGCTTGGACAGTGACACGTGTGGTTCAAGTTGCTCAAGTTTTATAAAGTTATTGCACAAATCGCTTTTTGATGTAATAATAGCTGGCTGTCATTTGCAAATCTTGTAAGTGGCAGCCTAAATGCCTTTCGCAGCATTAAGATTTGTTGTGAAAGTAATTAAAAAATTCGTCCACCTAATCAGTTGGCTCGTGCATTGTTTGTTGTGTATTGGGTTGGCTGGCGGGACCAAGACTGACTACAGATTTGCATCGTGCGGATTATGTGGATTAAGTTGGGAAAGAGAACATTATGATTCAAACAGAAAGCCGGCTGGAAGTGGCTGACAACACTGGTGCGCGTGAAGTATTGTGCATTAAGGTGTTGGGCGGCTCCAAGCGTCGTTATGCGGGTATTGGTGATGTTATTAAGGTCACTGTGAAATCTGCTGCTCCTCGCGGTCGTGTAAAAAAAGGTGAGATTTACAACGCAGTTGTTGTGAGAACTGCCAAGGGTGTTCGTCGTCAAGACGGTTCCCTGGTGAAGTTTGATAGCAATGCTGCAGTTTTGTTAAATGCAAAGCTTGAGCCTATCGGAACTCGTATTTTCGGCCCAGTAACACGCGAACTGCGTACTGAGCGCTTCATGAAAATCGTTTCGCTTGCTCCAGAAGTGCTGTAAGGGAACGTCATGAGCAAAATTCGTAAAAACGACGAAGTCATCGTCTTGACGGGTAAAGACAAAGGTAAGCGTGGTCAGGTGCAGCAATGCGTTAATGCTGACTACGTTGTTGTCGCAGGTGTGAATGTCGCTAAAAAAGCGACTAAGCCTAACCCAATGACTGGCGCAGTTGGTGGCATCGTTGATAAATTGATGCCGATTCATGTTTCCAATGTGGCGTTGTTCAACGCTGCATCTGGCAAGGCAGACCGTGTAGGCTTGAAGATAGTGGATGGTAAGAAAGTCCGTATCTATAAGTCGACTGGCGAAGTTGTGAAGGCATAACATCATGGCCCGTCTACAAGCATTTTATAAAGAAAAAGTTGTTGCTGATTTGACAGAGAAATTCTCTTATAAATCATCAATGGAAGTGCCTCGTATCTTGAAAATTACCCTGAACATGGGTTTGTCAGAAGCAATTGCTGACAAGAAGATCATTGAGCACGCTGTTGGTGATTTGACGAAAATTGCTGGTCAAAAGCCCGTGGTCACCAAAGCGCGTAAAGCGATTGCTGGCTTCAAAATTCGTGAAGGCTATCCAATCGGTTGTATGGTGACTTTGCGTGGCGCTCAAATGTATGAATTCCTGGATCGTTTCATTACCGTGGCCTTGCCGCGTGTACGTGACTTCCGTGGTGTGTCTGGTCGTGCGTTTGATGGTCGTGGTAACTACAATATCGGCGTCAAGGAACAGATCATTTTCCCTGAAATCGAGTACGACAAGATCGACGCGCTGCGTGGTATGAATATCAGTATCACGACGACAGCAAAGACCGACGAAGAAGCGAAAGCCCTTCTCGCCGCATTTAAATTCCCGTTCAGAAACTGAGGTCGCCATGGCAAAATTGGCACTGATTAATCGTGAGCAAAAGCGTGCAGATCTGGTGAAGAAATTCGCTGGCAAACGCGCCGAATTGAAGGCCATCATTGATGACCAATCAAAATCTGAGGAAGAGCGTTATGAAGCTCGCCTCAAATTGCAGGCATTGCCACGTAATTCCAATCCGACACGTCAGCGCAATCGCTGCGCTTTGACAGGTCGTCCACGTGGAACATTCCGTAAATTCGGTTTGGGCCGTATTAAACTCCGTGAAGTCGCCATGCGTGGTGAAGTTCCGGGTATGACTAAAGCCAGCTGGTAATAGGAGAATATGCAATGAGTATGAGCGATCCTATCGCCGATATGCTGACCCGCATCCGTAATGCGCAAGTTGTTCAAAAGACTGCCGTTGCGATGCCATCTTCTAAAGTAAAGATTGCAATTGCAAACGTACTTAAAGATGAAGGTTACATTGAGGATTTCGCAGTTGTTGAAGCTGCCGGTAAATCCGAATTGAAAATCGGTTTGAAATATTATGCAGGGCGTCCTGTTATTGAGCGCTTGGAACGTGTTTCACGTCCTGGTCTCCGTATTTACAAAGGTAAAGACGAGATCCCAAGTGTGATGAACGGTTTGGGAGTGGCGATTGTTTCCACACCAAAAGGCGTCATGACTGACCGCAAAGCGCGCGCAACCGGTGTCGGTGGCGAAGTAATTTGCTACGTCGCCTAAGGAGTGCAAGATGTCACGAGTAGGTAAAATGCCAATCGCTTTGCCAGCAGGTGCAGAAGTTAAAATCTCGGCAGAAGCGATTTCAGTAAAAGGCCCAATGGGCGCGATGACTCAAGGCTTGAATGGCTTGGTCACAGTAGCGAACGATAACGGCACTTTGAGTTTTTCACCAGCCAATGATGGTCGTGAAGCCAATGCAATGACAGGTACATTACGTGCCCTGGTCAATAACATGGTGAATGGCGTTACTAAAGGCTTTGAAAGAAAACTCACTTTGGTTGGCGTTGGTTACAAAGCGCAAGCACAAGGCGACAAATTGAATTTGTCCTTGGGTTTTTCACATCCAGTTGTGCACCAAATGCCGGAAGGCGTAACGTGCGCTACACCAACACCTACTGAAATCCTGATCAAAGGGATTAATAAGCAGCAAGTAGGCCAGGTGGCAGCTGAAGTCCGTGCATACCGCAGCCCAGAGCCTTATAAAGGCAAGGGTGTCCGCTACGCGGACGAAGTGGTTGTGATTAAAGAAACCAAGAAGAAGTAATAGGGGTTGACGATGGACAAGAAACAATCACGTCTGCGCCGCGCGACTCAAACCCGTGCCAAGATCGCAGAACTCAAGGTGAACCGCCTGGCGGTACACCGTACGAATCTGCATATCTACGCAAACATCATTGGCCCAGATGCCAAAGTGTTGGCGTCGGCTTCTACCCTCGAGGCAGAAGTCCGTGCAGAGTTGGCAGCAGCGTCTGGCAATGGTGGCAATGCAGCAGCAGCGACACTGGTCGGCAAGCGCGTTGCAGAGAAAGCATTGAAAGCAGGGGTTACCGAAGTCGCGTTTGATCGCTCCGGTTTCCGTTACCACGGCCGCATCAAGGCGTTGGCAGAAGCCGCGCGTGAAGCTGGTCTGAAGTTCTAAGGAAAATTCGTCATGGCAAAAATGCAAGCGAAAACGGCAGCCGACAAGCCAGATGATGGCATGCGCGAAAAAATGATCGCGATCAACCGTGTAACCAAAGTGGTTAAGGGTGGTCGTATCATGGGTTTCGCAGCACTGACCGTCGTTGGTGACGGCGATGGCCGCATCGGTATGGGTAAGGGAAAGTCGAAAGAAGTTCCTGTCGCCGTACAAAAAGCAATGGAAGAAGCTCGTCGCAAGATGATCAAGGTGACTTTGAATAACGGCACTCTGCAGCACGCTGTTACTGGTCGTCATGGCGCATCAAAAGTGATGATCATGCCAGCTAAAGAAGGTACTGGCGTTATTGCGGGCGGTCCAATGCGCGCTATTTTCGAAGTGTTGGGTGTGGTGAACGTCGTTGCTAAATCGAACGGCTCCACTAATCCATACAATATGGTTCGTGCGACTTTGGACGGTTTGTCCAAAATGAGTACGCCATCGGAAATCGCTGCGAAACGTGGCAAGTCCGTTGAAGAAATTCTGGGCTAAGGTGAGCGAAATGACAAAGACAGTAAAAGTAACTTTGGTCAAAGGCCTGATCGGGACTCGTGAGTCTCATCGCGCTACAGTCCGTGGGTTGGGTTTGCGTCGTGTGAATTCAGTTTCTGAATTGCAAGACACACCATCCGTACGTGGCATGATCAACAAAGTCTCGTATCTTGTGAAGGTTGTATCGTAAGCCGTCAGGGTTGCGATCGGAGCAAATTATGGAATTAAATACAATCCAGCCAGCAGATGGCGCAAAACACTACAAACGTCGTGTCGGTCGCGGCATCGGTTCTGGTTTAGGTAAGACAGCAGGCCGTGGTCACAAAGGTCAAAAGTCTCGTTCAGGCGGTTTTCATAAAGTCGGTTTCGAGGGCGGTCAGATGCCTTTGCAACGTCGTTTGCCTAAGCGTGGTTTTAAATCATTGGCAACGCCATACAAAGCAGAAGTTCGTTTGACAGATCTGGAAAATTTGCCAGTAACTGAAATCGACATTCTGGCCTTGAAACAAGCTGGTGTAGTGTCTGAATTGGCGCGCGTAGTTCGCGTGATCCTGGCAGGCACAATCACTAAAAAAGTAACTTTGAACGGTTTGATCGCTACTAAAGGCGCTAAAGCTGCAATCGAAGCTGCTGGCGGCTCAGTCGCTTAATCAGTGCTGACACTGGAGCAATAATTGGCAACATCTCCACAACAAGCTAAAAGTGCCGCCAGTGGTTTTCCTTGGGGAAGACTGTGGTTTTTGCTGGGGGCATTAGTTGTATACAGGATAGGTGCGCACATACCGGTTCCAGGCATTGATCCAAATGCGTTGGCAGAACTGTTTAAACAAAACCAAGGCGGTATCTTGGGGATGTTTAATATGTTTTCCGGTGGCGCCTTGTCGCGATTCGCTGTGCTTGCGCTGGGAATTACACCGTATATTTCTGCATCGATCATTATGCAGTTAATGTCGATAGTCTCGCCTCAACTGGAAGCCTTGAAAAAAGAAGGCGAATCCGGTCGTCGTAAGATTACCCAATATACGCGTTATGGAACCTTGTTGCTCGCTACATTGCAGGCTTATTTCATTGCGTTTGGCCTGGAAGCTCAGCCGGGACTGGTGATTGATCCGGGTGTCGCTTTTCGCTTCACTACGACAGTAACCCTGGTCACCGGAACCATGTTTTTAATGTGGTTGGGTGAGCAAATTACTGAGCGTGGTTTGGGCAATGGTATTTCGATCATCATTTTTGCAGGTATTGCAGCAGGCTTGCCAAATGCCTTGGCTGGTTTGTTTGAGCTGGTTCGTACTGGTTCTATGCATTCAGTCTCTGCATTGTTGATTTGTTTGATTGTTGCTGCAGTCACCTTCTTTGTCGTATTCGTAGAGCGTGGCCAGCGTAAGATTTTGGTCAATTACGCGAAACGCCAGGTTGGAAATAAAGTATATGGCGGGCAAAGCAGTCACTTGCCCTTGAAGTTGAATATGGCTGGTGTGATCCCACCGATCTTCGCTTCTTCGATTATCTTGTTCCCAGCGACGATTACAAGTTGGTTTACCAAAGGTATGGAATCTTCAGATAGCGGTTTTATCCGTTTCCTGAAGGACTTGTCCGCATCGATGGCTCCAGGCGAACCGATTCATGCTTTGTTATACGCCGTTGCAATTATTTTCTTCTGTTTTTTCTATACTGCTTTAGTTTTTAATAGCAAAGAAACTGCAGATAACTTGAAAAAGAGCGGTGCATTTGTTCCAGGTATTCGTCCAGGCGATCAGACAGCGCGATACATCGATAAGATCTTGATGCGTTTGACGTTGGCGGGTGCGGTCTACATTACTTCGGTTTGTTTATTGCCTGAGTTTTTGGTAGCCCATTGGAAGGTTCCATTCTATTTCGGCGGTACATCATTATTGATTATCGTGGTAGTGACGATGGACTTCATGGCGCAGGTGCAAAACTACGTGATGTCACAGCAATACGAATCGCTTCTTCGTAAAGCAAATTTCAAGGGTGGCATACCGTCAAGGTAGCACTCAGAGGAACAGCAGACCGAATGGCAAAAGACGACGTTATACAGATGCAGGGTGAGATTCTTGAGAATCTTCCAAATGCAACATTTCGAGTTAAGTTGGAAAACGGGCATATTGTACTAGGCCATATTTCTGGGAAAATGCGTATGAACTATATCCGCATTTTGCCAGGCGATAAGGTGACAGTGGAATTGACGCCTTATGATTTGAGCCGGGCGCGAATAGTGTTCCGTACTAAGTAACCAAGTAAAGAAGGAAGAGGGCAAAAAATGAAAGTTCTCGCATCAGTTAAGCGGATTTGCCGCAATTGCAAGATCATCAAACGCAAAGGTGTAGTTCGTGTAATTTGCACAGAACCACGCCATAAACAGCGTCAAGGTTAATTCAGGTTATTGACGAGGAATAACGAATGGCACGTATCGCAGGGGTTAATATCCCAAATCATCAGCATACCGTAATCGGCTTAACAGCTATCTATGGTATTGGCCGCCCACGCGCAGAAGACATCTGCGCCGCTACCGGTGTTTTAACTAATAAAAAAGTTAAAGATCTGGACGACAACGAACTGGAAAAACTCCGTGACGAAATTGCAAAATTCGTCGTAGAGGGCGACCTGCGTCGTGAACTCTCGATGAACATCAAGCGTTTGATGGACTTAGGTTGCTACCGCGGCCTGCGTCATCGTAAGGGCTTGCCTTGCCGTGGTCAACGTACACGTACGAATGCTCGTACACGTAAGGGCCCACGTAAAGCAGCGCAATCTTTGAAGAAATAATCTAGGCAACTAGATTCAAGGAAATATTATGGCAAAAGCACAAAATAACGCAGCCGCAGCCCGCGCTCGTAAAAAAGTTAAAAAGAACGTCGCCGAGGGCATCGCTCACGTACACGCTTCTTTTAACAACACCATCATCACGATCACTGATCGTCAAGGCAATGCGCTGTCATGGGCAACTGCTGGTGGTGCGGGT
This sequence comes from Undibacterium sp. Jales W-56, assembly GCF_025548535.1. Taxonomy (GTDB): domain Bacteria; phylum Pseudomonadota; class Gammaproteobacteria; order Burkholderiales; family Burkholderiaceae_D; genus Undibacterium. The sequence goes on from NZ_JAJLQW010000001.1 coordinate 12,034, forward strand.
TTCAAGGGCTCGCGCAAATCTACACCGTTTGCAGCGCAGGTTGCAGCAGAAGCAGCTGGTAAAGTTGCGGTGGAATGCGGCATCAAAAATCTGGAAGTTCGCATCAAGGGCCCAGGCCCAGGTCGTGAATCTTCAGTGCGCGCTTTGAATAATCTGGGCATCAAAATTTCCCTGATCCAAGACGTGACTCCAGTTCCGCATAACGGCTGCCGCCCTCCAAAGCGTCGTCGTATCTAAGAATCGTCGTAGTTTAACGATGACTAGCTTTCTAACGGTTTTACCGTTAGAATACAGCCCGCCAATCCTATTGGTGGGTTTTGTGTTGTATTCATTATTTATTAAGACCACCGTCTGATAGCAGGTAGATCAGACTAGCGCAGCGGAGTAATGTCTCCGCTCTGCGTCATTCAACAAAGGAAATTATCGTGGCACGTTATATCGGACCAAAAGCAAAATTATCCCGTCGCGAAGGCACGGATCTGTTTCTGAAAAGCGCACGCCGCTCTTTGGATTCAAAATGCAAATTAGATGCAAAGCCAGGTCAACACGGTCGCACTTCAGGTGCTCGTACCTCTGACTTCGGTAATCAATTGCGTGAAAAGCAAAAAGTTAAACGTATGTACGGTATTCTGGAACGTCAATTCCGCCGCTACTTTGCAGAAGCTGATCGTCAAAAAGGCAATACCGGCGAAACTCTGCTGAAGCTGCTCGAATCGCGTCTGGACAACGTCGCTTACCGTATGGGTTTCGGCTCTACACGTGCAGAAGCGCGTCAATTGGTCAGCCACAAGGCATTCACAGTCAATAATGTGGTGGTGAACATTGCTTCTTACCAGGTTAAAGCCGGTGACGTTGTTGCCGTTCGTGAAAAATCGAAAAAGCAAGTACGTATCGTTGAAGCTCTGTCTTTGGCAGAACAAACTGGCATGCCTTCTTGGGTTGCTGTCGATCCTAAGAAAATGGAAGGTACTTTCAAGTCCATGCCAGATCGTAGTGATATCGCTCACGATGTCAACGAATCTCTGATCGTTGAATTGTACTCACGTTAATATTCAAGTTTCACCGCCTGCCTATTTTTTGATAGGCAGGCTTTTTTCTTTAATGCCATCAGCCTTATCGACGTAACGAGTCGAGGGTATTGAAAAGGACATTGTTATGCAAAACAATCTGTTGAAGCCACGTATTATCGACGTGGAAATGCTGGGTGCCGGTCACGCTAAAGTCGTGATGGAGCCATTTGAACGTGGCTACGGTCACACACTGGGTAACGCTCTGCGCCGCGTGCTGTTGTCTTCCATGGTTGGCTATGCGCCAACGGAAGTGACTATTGCCGGTATCGTTCATGAATATTCATCATTGGATGGCGTTCAGGAAGACGTTGTCGATATTTTGTTGAACTTGAAAGGGATTGTTTTCAAGTTGCATAACCGTGATGAAGTTACGCTGACATTAAAGAAAGATGGCGAAGGCGCCGTATTGGCTTCCGATATCGATTTGCCGCACGACGTAGAACTAATCAATCCGGATCACGTGATTGCGAACCTGACTGCCGGCGGTAAGCTGGACATGCAGATCAAGGTCGAAAAAGGCCGCGGCTATGTGCCGGGTAACGTTCGTCGCTTGTCTGAAGATGCCAACAAAACCATAGGCCGTATGATTCTGGATGCGTCTTTCTCTCCAGTTCGCCGTGTGTCCTATTCCGTTGAATCTGCGCGTGTAGAACAGCGTACGGATCTGGATAAATTGGTCATCAATATCGAAACCAATGGCGTGATCACACCTGAAGAAGCGATTCGTCAGTCTGCACGTGTCTTGGTTGATCAATTGAATGTATTCGCAGCTCTGGAAGGTACGGAAGCCGCTGCTGAAGCGCCATCACGTGCACCAGCAGTCGATCCGGTTCTGTTGCGTCCAGTCGATGATCTGGAGTTGACAGTACGTTCTGCCAACTGCCTGAAAGCAGAAAATATTTACTACATTGGTGATTTGATCCAGCGTAGCGAAAACGAATTGTTGAAGACGCCAAATCTGGGTCGCAAATCTTTGAACGAAATCAAAGAAGTGCTGGCTTCCCGCGGTTTGTCTTTGGGCATGAAGTTGGAAAACTGGCCACCTGCTGGCCTGGAAAAATAATTTGTTATATTGCCCGGATAATGAGAGTTATCCGGGCAACTAATAAATCAGTAGTAACCTAGCAGTACCTGAGTAGTTCTGGTTGTCGTTCGTAATACCAAGCAATTACCGGCCCGCGCTGTGACATGCAGTGATAGAAGAGCTGGAATTAATTTAAAAATCTGAAAGGAAATATCATGCGTCATCGTCACGGCTTACGTAAGCTGAATCGTACCTCTTCCCACCGTCTGGCTATGCTGCGCAACATGACAGTATCGTTGCTGCGTCACGAAGCTATCAAAACAACCTTGCCAAAAGCAAAAGAATTGCGCCGTGTTATCGAGCCGATTCTGACTTTGGGTAAAACAGACACACTGGCTAACAAGCGTCTGGCTTTCTCCCGTTTGCGCGATCGCGAAATGGTCCTGAAACTGTTCGCTGAACTCGGCCCGCGTTACGCAAATCGTAACGGCGGTTATCTGCGTATTTTGAAAATGGGTTTCCGCGTTGGCGACAATGCACCTATGGCCTACGTAGAATTGTTGGATCGTCCAGAAGTTACTGATGTCGATGCAGCGCCAACAGCAGAGTAATCTGTGCTGGTCATGTAGTCTCAATAAAAAGCCAGGCATTGCCTGGCTTTTTTGCATCTTGGCCTAGGCCAGACGTTACTGAGCAGACCTTGCTAAAATAGTGGATCACACCATTTCAGTTTGAGCGAACAAGCATGGATAATTTTTTGCTGGTCATGACGAATGTGCCGGATGAATCCATTGCACAAGCGATCATTCAGGCTGTCTTGGAAAAGAAATTGGCTGCTTGTGTGAACGTACTGCCGGCGGTGCGGTCTTTCTATAGCTGGAACGGGACGCCGCAGCTGGCGACGGAAATCGCTTTACTGATCAAGACCACGGAAGCAAAATATATTGCATTACAGGCTCTTATCCAGAGCATTCATCCATACGACGTACCAGAAATTATCGGCATTCCCATCGCGCAAGGCTTACCGGCTTATCTGCAGTGGGTTCTCCAGGAAACAGGATCTGCATGAAGACTTTTACTATCCATTCTCAAGGTGGTTTTTTAAACTGGTTTGCAATGCTTGGCAGCCGATTGAGCACTTGTCTGACCTTGCTCATTTTACTGTCCGCGGCAATCGCATCGATAAGCAGGGCCGAGGATTTTTTAGATCCTGAGCTCGCGTTTAAAGTCAGTGCCAAGATGAGCGAGCCTGGGGTTGCCGAAGTTAGTTTCCAGATCGCCGACGGTTATTATTTATATCGCGAACGACTAAAATTTGCCTCTCAGGATGGCAAGCTGGGCGAGCCGGTGCTGCCTAAAGGTAAAGTCAAATTTGACGAGACATTTCAAAAAGAAGTGGAAACCTATCGCACAGCGGCAGTGGTTAAGATTCCAGTGCAGGCGTCCGGCGACTTCAGCTTGAAGGTGACCAGCCAGGGTTGTGCTGATCAAGGTCTGTGCTATCCACCGCAAGAGGCGGTATTTAAACTGGCGATTACCGATGCCCCTGCTAAAACCAATGGCGGCGGCGTTAAGCCTGCGGTCGATAGCGGTACAGGTTCTGCCGGCTCCGATACGGAAATCTACAGCATCAGTGCCGCCTTAAAGAGCGGCAAATTAATCGTTATTTTGCCTTTGTTTTTCTTGCTCGGATTAGGCTTGTCATTCACGCCTTGTGTGCTGCCTATGGTGCCTATCCTGTCGTTCATTATTGTCGGCGAAGGCACGTCGGTACGTCGCAGCCGGGGTTTCCTGCTGTCGATGATGTATTCGCTTGGCATGGCGCTGGTCTACACCGCTTTGGGTGTGACTGCCGGATTGCTGGGAGAAGGCTTGGCGGCAACATTGCAAAATCCCTGGGTACTCGGCGCATTCGCTTTGCTGATGGTGATCTTGTCGCTGGCGATGTTTGGGGTTTATCAGTTGCAAGTACCGGCTGCTTTACAAACCAAATTGACGACGGCATCCGACGGGCTGCGCAATGGTAAATTGATCGGCGTGTTTTTAATGGGATCGATCTCCGCGCTCATCGTCGGGCCTTGTGTGGCTGCCCCCTTAGCCGGTGCCCTGGTGTATATCAGCCAGACGCGCGACGTCCTGGTGGGCGGTTCTGCCTTGTTTGCGATGGCAATCGGCATGAGCGTTCCTCTATTGCTGGTCGGCTTGTCCGCTGGCAGTTTGCTGCCACGTGCAGGCGCCTGGATGGAGAGCATCAAGCGCTTCTTCGGCGTCCTGATGCTGGCGATGGCGATCTGGATGGTGTCGCCAGTTATCCCGGTCTGGACGCAAATGGCAGCATGGGCAATATTGCTGATCAGCTACGCGCTTTATCTGTTGTTCTTGCATAAAGGAAATTTGTATTCCAAAACCTTTGCGATCATCTTTGTCTTAGCCGGTGCCGCACAATTAACCGGCGCACTGACGGGTGGGCGCGATGTGTTTGCTCCTTTAGCGCATTTAACCGGCGGGCAAAAACACGGTGTTGCTTTCACCCGGATTCGCTCGCTTGCCGAGTTGGATGCTGCCATCGCTCAATCGAAGGGCAAAACCGCCTTACTCGACTTCTATGCAGACTGGTGCGTCTCATGCAAGGAAATGGAAAAACTGACCTTCACCGACGATAAAGTCAGGGCGCAAATGGAGCAAATGTTGTTGCTGCAGGTGGATGTAACTGCTAACAATGCCGACGACAAAGCCTTGTTGAAACGCTTTCATTTGTTTGGCCCGCCAGGGATTGTCTTCTTCAATAGACGCGGCGAAGAAATGACTAACGGGCGTGTGATTGGCTATCAGAATGCCGAGAAATTTTTGACATCCTTGGGCCTCGTTAATGTGAAGTAAGGTGGAGTAAGGCCGGGTAAGGCGACAACATATACCGGTCACGGTATAAGCAATCAACTTCTCTGTCCTTGAATCTATTACTGATGCGGCCTATAGTTTTTATCTCAAACTTTTTTGATTGGAGAAAAACATGACTCTACGTTTAGGTGATATTGCTCCTGATTTCGAACAGGATTCTTCGATAGGCAAATTGAATTTTCATGCTTGGGCAGGTGATTCCTGGGTCGTGCTTTTTTCCCATCCTGCCGATTTCACGCCGGTCTGCACTACGGAGTTAGGCTTGACGGCCAAATTGAAACCCGAATTTGATAAGCGTCATGTCAAGGCGATTGCACTTTCGGTCGATCCGGCCGAAAAGCACCTGCAATGGATCAGCGATATCGAAGATACGCAAAAGACCGTGGTCGGCTTCCCCATCATCGCCGATGCCGATCGCAAGGTTTCGCAACTATACGACATGATCCACCCGAATCAATCGGAAACCATGACCGTGCGTTCGCTGTTCGTCATCGACCCCAAGAAAAAAGTGCGCCTGACTATCACTTATCCGATGAGCACCGGCCGCAATTTCGATGAAGTTTTGCGTGTGATCGATGCCTTGCAACTGACCGATGGCTATACGGTAGCCACGCCAGGCAACTGGCGCGATGGCGACGATGTGATCATCCCGCTGACGATACAAGATCCTGATCAGATCAAGCAGAAGTATCCGAAAGGCTTTACAGCGCCGCGTCCGTATTTGCGCATGACACCGCAGCCGAATAAATAATCACTACAACTTTTGATCGTATAAAGGCGCCCCGTCATGACGGGGCGTTTTTTTTATCTGGACGGTGTTGCTGTTTGCCAGTGAAACCGTTATTTAGCGGAATGTTATGTTTGCCCGGTCCGGCTACCTGACAGGAACGACCATCTCCGCGTAGTCGTACAATGCGCCCAAAATTTCCTCATCGGCTGCGCTGGCATCCTCGGACAATTGGTCTATCTGATTGAAATACTGATCGATGTTACGCGCATTGCCTGCACCATCGAGCAGGCGGGCGATCCGGTGTTCTTCCCATTGCGCCTGTTCGATCTCATTCAAGGTTTCGGGGAAATTACGTGCACGGTAGCGGAACAGCAATTCAGCTAAACGCCGGTCCTGAAAATCCGGTTGCGCCTGCGCCAATCGTTCCGGGGGCATGGCCCGCAGCTCGTTCAGCAGGCGCCGGTCACCGGCGCCGATAAATCCGCCGTACAGGTCTTCGTCAACGTCCGCTGTTGCTTGATCGCGCGGCGCATACACTTGCTCCCACAGTTGGCGCAACTGATCGGCATGCTCGCTCATCAAGGCTGTCGCACGGTCGATATGGCGCTGCACCAAATCCAGATCGATCTGCCAGCGCCCGGCCATCGCTGCTGACAGGGTTTTCAGATTGCCGATCACGACCGGCGATTTGTTCAGATGCACGGTCTTGACGGGCAGGCGGTTGACGCCTTCGGGCAATGCATCGGTTTTGCTGAACATGCGCAATTGCGCACTGGCAGCATCGAGCGTCGCCAGTTCCGCCGGATCGTGGGCGAGATCCCAGGCGATCACTTCATTTTTATTTTTTGGATGTACCGCCAATGGCCACATCAAGGCCAGGCAGCCGCGCTCGGTCGGGAACATGCCGGATACATGCAGGAAGGCTTTGCCCAGCATAGGCAAGCCGATTTCCGCCGCGACTTTATCTTTCTTATGCAGCGCTAAACAAAAATCAAACAACTTCGGTTGCTTTTGCCGTACCAGGCGTGCCAGCGCGATGGTGGCGCGTACGTCGGACAGCGCATCATGCGCAGCCTCGTGCGCGATGCCGTTCGCGGCGGTCAGGTGCTCCAGGCGAAAGCTGGGCTTGCCATCCTCATTGGTTGGCCAGTTGATGCCTTCAGGCCGCAGCGCATAGGTGGTGCGCAGCATGTCCATGATATCCCAGCGACCGCATTGGTTTTGCCATTCACGCGCGTACGGATCGATCAGGTTGCGCCAGAACATGAAGCGGGTGATCTCGTCGTCAAAGCGTATGGTGTTGTAGCCGACGCCGATGGTGCCGGTCTTGGCCAGCTCCTGCTCTATCTTTGCGGCAAATTCATATTCGGGGATGCCGCGCTCCAGACAGGTCTGCGGCGTGATATGCGTGATCAGGCAAGATTGCGGATCCGGCAAGAAATCATTCGCCGGCTGGCAGTACAGCATGATGGGTTCGCCGATTTCATTCAGTTCGGCATCGGTGCGGATCGCGGCGAATTGGGCCGGCCGATCGCGTCGGGCTTGCGCACCGAAGGTTTCATAATCGTGCCATAGGAAACTGAATTCTTGCATGTACGGTCTTTAAATATGGTGTAAATATAGGGGAGTATTTTTAAATTACCACGCATTTATTGCGGATTAATACCTGTTTTTATGCATACTCTACCTCAGTATGTTAATTCGTGAGCTTCAGTCGCGACGCCGGCTCAGCTGATCTTCCAGATAGCGCTGGCTGCGGAAATACACCAGCAAGCCAATCACAATCAGCAGCATTGCTCCCATGGTCATCCAGAATCCTGATGCATTTTTGAGCAAAGGCATGACCTCAAAATTCATCCCGAATATACCGGTAATCAAGGTCAGCGGCATGAACAGGGCGGTGATCACGGTCAGGGTGCGCATGATCTCGCTGGTACGATGCGCCATTGCCGAGAAATGGATTTGCACTGCCGATTCCAGCGACGCTTCCAGGCGGCGCGCATGATTCAGGACGCGGCTGATATGCTCCATCACATCGTTGGTACGGACCAGTAGCAAATCCTTGGCGCGACCGTTGCCGCTATCGCTGCCGTCGTGCGCATCGACGATGTGATCGCGCAATTCCTGCAAAGCGTCGCGTTGCTCTTCGCACAGATTATCGAGCTTGCGCAATTCCAGCCGCGAATCGAGCAGCGCCATCCAGTTATTAAAAGGACGGCGCGGATCAAGCAGCGCATGTTGCCAGCGATCGAGTTGCTGGGTCAGCGGCTGGCGCAATTCCAGGTATTGATCGACCATCGCATTCAGCAGCCGCAGCATCAGATCTTCTGGTGAGCATGGCAGGCGACTCGAGTGGCTATTACCTTCCGCTTTATGTTTGTAGTTCAGCAAGCGGGTACGCGCATTATCGATGGTACGACTGTTCTCGGCGCGTACCGTGACCAATGCATTCCCCATCAGAAAAAACGAAACTGGCACGGTCGCCAATTTATTCAGCGCCGCCGGGATTTTCCGCTTCTGCTGCTCGGCTTGTTCGTTGCCTTGAAGCGCACTTGCTTCGCCGTTTAAAGCGAGTTTGCGAAACACCACCATCTCATAATCCTGCGTCGTATCGAAGTACGATGGGTGGCTTAAATTGACTGCGTCTTTCAAATGCAAATCGTAAATCTGCGAGCCTGTCAGTCGCGCGACCTCGTCGCGCCAGGCTTCGGGATTGCGAGTTACTTCATCATGCGTGGCATCGAGCCAGACAAAACCTTGCGACTGAACCGATGCCTCCGGATTCAGCAAGACCTGCGTGTCGTTAATGTGAAAGATGTCCATGCCGAGTATTCTTAAAGATGAGTCCGAGTGCAATTAATGAGGCCATACCAGCCGCAGCGATTACGGCTTGCGCAAGCAATGGCAAGGCGAATAGTTGAAACCAGCTGGCGCTGACGAGGACCATCGCCAGCGTCGCCAGCAGGCGCACAGCTTCCAGTCCGCGATACCAGGGCTTTTGTTCCATCAGCCCGCCTACCGTCCATAATCCCGCCACCAGCCAGATTGCATACGGCACCGTGTGCGCTGCATTGGCAGTGGGTGCGACCGTCAGAAAATGCGTGGCGACTTGCAAAATAATCGTAAATTGCACGATGCAATACCACAGGGCCGCTGCGCTCAGCGGCGGGTTGTATTCGGGACGCTGGATATCGAAGGATTTAGCCGGCGCTGTCGCCGCCACATCGGCAGGACGCCAGCCCGGCGGCATCAGCCAGATGCGGCATTTATCGCGCCAGCTGCGTGTGCGCCAGGCATCTGCGGCAACGGCTTTGTACACCTCCAGATTGGCCCACAAAGGGTTCCAGCTACGCAGCGGGCTGCGGGTGCCGAACACTACCGGATGGGCATCCTGCTCTTCGATAAAAGTTCCGAACAGGCGATCCCATAGAATTAAAATACCGCCGTAATTTTTATCCAGATACAGATCATTCACGCCATGATGCACGCGATGATTGGAGGGCGACACAAAGACCCGGTCGAACCAGCCCAGCTTGTCGATTTGTTCGGTGTGTATCCAGAATTGATACAGCAGATCGATCAGCGCGACGATGATAAATACTTGTACCGGATAACCGAGCAAGGCCAGCGGCAGATAAAAAATCCAGCCAAATAAAGCGCCGGTGCTGGTCTGGCGCAATGCGGTAGTCAGGTTATACGCCTCGCTCTGATGGTGTACCACATGCGCCGCCCACAGCAGATTGGTTTCATGCCCCATGCGGTGCAGCCAGTAATACAAAAAATCATACAGCAGCAAGCCCGATATCCAGACCCACCAGCTATCGCCGGATAAATTGAAAATCGCAAAATGCTGCGCGACCCAGGCATAAATGCCGACCGCCAGCACTTTTAAAAATACGCCGGTCACCTGGCTCATCACACCCAGGCTCAGGCTATTGATCGCATCATTGATGCGGTACAGATGACGCTGGCGGCGTCGTGCGACGATGAATTCAATCGCGATCAGCAAGAAAAATACAGGACTCGCAAAGGTAATGATTTTTTCTTGCATGATGATCGCGGTAGAGGAGATTCGGGAAGTCGGGGTTCAGGCAATGTTAACCGAGCGGGCAAGCTGGCTTAGCGCGGCATAATAGGTCGCCAATATCAGCAGGCTGGCTTGCGGCAGCGGCGTATAAAACTGATTGTAAGCCAGCAGCGTGTCCGACAACATAAAAATCACACCGCCGCACATGGCGAGTTTGCTGGCGGTGGTTTGCAGGCTCAGATGGCGGCTGATCGCCTGCGATGTCATGCACAGCAGGCAGGCTACGTATACCACAACCGGGATGCGCAAATCGGCTGCAAGTCCGAGCCACAGTACCGACAAATTGAACGCGCCTAGCAGGCCGACCATCAGGAAAATCAAAGGGCGGGAAAACCAGCGGGTATCGCTAGTCAAGGCACGTAGAAAGCACAGGTGGGCGCATAAAAAACTTCCGAGGCCGAGCAGGAATCCTGATTTGAGCAGCGTCACGGGCAGCATCAAAAAGATATCGCCGAAGAGCGACAATACGATGCCGGTCAGTATCGCTGTTCGATAGGGAGGGGTAAAGTTTGAGGCGCGATACGCGAGCCAGAATATCAGAAGTGTGGTCAGCGGTTTGCAGACATAATGCAGCCAGATCGCACTATCCTGGGCGCCCGCGCCGGCGATTGCCAGCGCGGCAGAGATGATGATTAAAAATGGCAGCATCATCGGGATGAGAGGTCGATTGAGATAGGGTGAGAAATCAGGCGGTATGCTTCAGCAGGCGGGCCACATCGCGCGCAAAATACGTCAGGATGCCGTCGGCGCCCGCCCGCTTGAATGCCAGCATGGTTTCCATCATGGTCTTGTTGTGGTCGAGCCAGCCATTTTGCGCTGCGGCCTTGATCATCGCGTATTCGCCGCTGACTTGATAAGCGAAAGTCGGCACCTTGAATTCATCCTTGACGCGCCGCACGATATCCAGATAAGGCATGCCCGGCTTGACCATCACCATGTCTGCGCCTTCTGCCAGATCGAGTGCGACTTCGCGCAAGGCTTCGTCGCTATTCGCCGGATCCATCTGATAATTCGCTTTATCGCTTTTGCCGAGATTGGTGGCCGAACCGACCGCATCGCGGAAAGGGCCGTAAAACGCCGAAGCATATTTGGCTGAGTAAGCCATGATGCGGGTGTGAATATAGCCGTGCGATTCCAGTGCATGGCGGATCGCCCCGATACGGCCATCCATCATGTCGCTCGGCGCGACGATGTCGACGCCGGCTTCGGCTTGCGTTAAGGCCTGACGCACCAGCATCTCGGTGGTTTCATCATTCATGACATAACCATCGGCATTGATCAGGCCGTCCTGACCATGGCTGGTGTAAGGATCGAGTGCGACGTCGGTCAGAATGCCGAGTTCCGGGAAACGGCTTTTGAGTTCGCGAACCGCGCGCGGGATCAAGCCTTTTGGGTTTGTCGCTTCGATACCGTCCGGTGTTTTCAGGCTAGGATTGATGGCCGGGAACAGCGCCATGACCGGGATGCCGAGCGCCACGCAATCTTCCGCCACGCCGAGCAAGATATCGACCGATACGCGTTCCACGCCGGGCATGGAGGCGACTTTTTCGCATTGATTGATACCTTCAATCACGAACACCGGATAAATCAGATCGGAGGCGGTGACGCTGTTCTCGCGCATCAGCGCACGCGAGAACACGTCGCGACGCATACGACGCATGCGGATGGCAGGAAATTGGGCGGGTTTTGTAATAGACATGAAGATCACCGTAAGAATTTTTTGTTCAGAGTAATGAAACTTTTTTCCAAGTGCAAGCTCAGAGGAATAGGTGTTAAGTACAGGTCTTCAAAATCCAGTGTCTTAAACCTACCGCTTCTCCTCCCTGAGCGGGCGCCAATCGTCCCTATGCGATTCGGCGTTATTCCCCCGGCACGATGCAATCGGCCGGGGTTTTTTTATGCGGCCAGATCAATTCCACCATGGAATTGAAAGCCGTGCGCATCATCGCCATTTATTCCTGAGCGCCTGAGATCGCAGAATTGCTGTTGTCTTCGACGGCATCTTCGGCCAGAGGAATATCCAGCCCCAGCAAATTTTGTATCTTGGCGTCGGCTTCTTCAATCCCGGTGCGCTTCAGCGAAGAAAATAATTGTGCGGTAAATGGGAACGGTTGGCCGCGCGCATCGGTGTAGCTAGACAGAATATTATTGGTCAGGCGCAGCGCGTTCGTCGCATCATTGCGGTTCAGCTTGTCCGCCTTGGTCAGCAGGCAGTGAATCGGGCGACCGGTTGGCGCAAACCATTCCAGCATCTGGGTGTCGAGGTCGGTAAATGGACGACGCGCATCCATCATCAAGACCAGTGCCGACAATTGCTCGCGCTTTTGTACGTACGCGCCCAGCAATTGATTCCAGTGTGTTTTAGCGGCGCCCGGCACTTCGGCGTAACCGTAGCCCGGTAAATCGACCAGCAGGGCGCGGATTTCATCGACGCGGGTTTCGTCTTTGCGATGCTGCCCGACATGGGCGCCGCCGATGGAAAAATAGTTGATATGCTGCGTGCGTCCCGGTGTTTTGGACGCGAAGCATAATTTCTTTTGATTGCACAGAATATTGATCGCCGTCGATTTACCTGCATTGGAGCGGCCGGCAAAGGCAATTTCCGGTACGGTGGTGTGCGGCAAATCGCGCAGATGATTGACCGTGGTGAAGAAACGGGCTTGCCAGAGAATAGACATAAGAGGTGCTTGCGCTTATTAAATAATAGTAAAGATGATCGGGATTGAGCCGGCACTAAAGTTCGCATTCAGCTCGTACTTAAGCGGGACTCGGCAGAACGAAGCAACCCGGAGCATCGAAATTGCATGGAAAAATGCAACAGAAGAAAGTGTTTCACTTAAAAGCTATTGTACAATAAGGGGTTAGGTATTGGGCTGCATGTTTCCAATCCCGCATTTTGTATATTCGTTGTATTTATTGTACTGTTGAGTCGTGCGATGCACTACAAGCGTCGCCACCGACAGCGCAACTATGCGTTGCCACTAGGGCAGATTTCCATCATTTAGTCTCAAGGTGTTTGAATGAACCGTGCTTTTTCTCCTTTTTTGAAGTCCCTCAGCATCGCAATTCTGGCGTTGTCTTCAGTCGCCTCAATGGCCTATGCCAACGAAGAGCACAAAGCTCCTGCCAAAGCCGATCCCGCCAAAGGCGAAGCCTTGTACACCAATGGGGATGGCGCACGCGGCATCGTCGCCTGTGCTTCTTGCCACGGTACCGCAGGCAATTCGACGATCACGGTCAATCCTAAGCTGGCCGGCCAGCACGAAGCGTATCTCGCTAAGCAATTGTCGAACTTCACTGGCCCTGACCGTAACAACGCCGTCATGACGACGTTTGCCAAAGCGATGACAGAAGACGACATGAAAAACCTGGCAGCTTATCTGAGCACGCAAAAATCCAAGCCAGGCGCTGCTAAGAACAAAGACCTGCTGGAAATCGGCAAGCAAATCTATCGCGGCGGTATCGCTGAGAAAAGCGTCCCGGCATGTGCCGGCTGCCACAGCCCGAACGGTGCGGGTATTCCGGCGCAGTTCCCGCGCATCGCCGGCCAGCATCAGGATTACACCATTGCGCAATTGACGAACTTCCGCACTGGCGTCCGTAAGAACAGCGCACAGATGATGACGATTTCCAAGCGTATGTCCGATGATGAAATCAAGGCAGTTGCCGACTACGTTGCAGGTCTGAAGTAAGCATCCATCGATAAAAACAAATAAGTACTAAATAAGTAATCGATAAGTAAAAAATGGAGGGGGTGGCAAAAGCCATCCCCTTTTTTATTTTCAGGATTTTATGGAAACAAATACTGCCGGAATACAGATCAAGACCAAACGCCGCTGGCTGGCGGATACGGTCGAGTTGCTGTCGTCGATGCGTTTTGCGATCAGCCTGCTGGCCTTGATTGCGATTGCGTCGACCATAGGCACGGTGCTCAAGCAGAACGAGCCTATGCCGAATTATGTGAATCAGTTCGGCCCATTCTGGTTCGATATCTTTGCCAAGCTGGGGTTGTATGCCGTGTACTCGGCCTGGTGGTTTTTGCTGATCATGACATTTCTGGTGTTATCGACCAGCCTGTGCCTGATCCGCAATGTGCCGAAAATAGTGAAAGACATGCGCAGCTGGCGTGAACATGTACGCGAACAATCCCTGCGCAATTTTCACCATAAGGCCGAGTGGCATACGACAGGGCCGCGAGTCGCCAGCACGCATCAGATCAGCGCGCATATTGCGCGGCTCGGCTATAAATTCAAAGTCTCGGAAAAAGACGGCGCCACTCTGATCAGCGCCAAGCAAGGCGCGGTCAACAAATGGGGTTATATTTTTGCGCATAGCGCGATTGTGATCATCTGCGTTGGCGGCATGCTGGATTCGGATTTGTCTATCCGCATGCAGCAATGGTTTATGGGGAAAGTTGCGTTTGACGGCAGCGGGGTTATTGCGAACATCCCGCAGCAACATCGCTTGTCGCTGGCGAATCCTACCTTTCGCGGCAATACCATGATCCCGGAGGGGGCGACCAGCAGCACCGCGATTATTCCCCAGCCTAAAGGCGTATTGATCCAGGATTTACCGTTCACGATCAAGCTGAATAAATTCATCATTGATTATTATTCGACCGGCATGCCCAAGTTGTTTGCCAGTGAAGTGACGGTCAAGGATCATGAGACCGGCAAGACCTTCTCCGCAACGATCAAGGTCAATGAGCCGCTGATCTACAAAGGGGTAGCGGTGTATCAGTCGAGTTTTGAGGATGGCGGCAGTCACTTGTCCATGACGGCGTTTCCGATGACGGGCATGCAATCGACCAGCTTCCCTTTATCCGGCGAAGTCGGCGGCTCAACGCCGTTGCAATCGGTTGGCGGATCAACTGGCGGCAATGATTACACGATTGAATGGTCGGGCTTCCGACCCTTCAATGTCGAGAACATGAAGGCCGGGCAAGACCTGCGCGCCGTGAATACCAATACGAGTTTTAACCAGCAACTCAGCGCTGATCTGGACAAGCATACCGGTTCGGCTGCCAAGAGTGCGAACAGCAAGGATTTAAAAAACGTCGGTCCCAGCGTGCAATATAAATTGCGCGACAAGACCGGCCAGGCCAGGGAATTTCATAACTACATGCAGCCTATGCAGTTGGACGGCGCAACCATGTTCCTGGCGGGCACCCGCGACAATCCGAACGAGGCCTTTCGTTATCTGCGCATTCCGGCCGATGACGATGACACGATCGTCGAATGGATGCGTCTGCGCGCCGCCTTGGCGAATCCGGAGTGGCGCGACCTTGCCGCGCAGCGTTATGTGAAACACGCGCTGCCTGAGAGTCCGCAAAAGATGCCAAGCCAGTTGCAAGAACAGTTGCGCTTATCCGCCCTCAAAGGCTTGGCGATTTTTGCTGGCGACGGTAAAAGCCAGGCCGCCGGTTTTGTCGCGATCTCACGTTTTCTGGAGCAAATTCCGGCTGCGGAACAGGGTAAAGCTGCCGATGTTTTCATGAAGATATTGAATGGCAGCATGTGGGATCTGTGGCAAGTCGCACGCGAAAAAGCGGGTCTGCCTGCACTGGATTTAAATGAGAAGCGCGCACGCTTCATGCAGTTGTCGATCAATGCCTTGTCGGACTCGTTTTTCTACGGCGCACCGGTGTATTTGCAGCTTAGCGGGTTTGAAGAAGTGAAGGCATCGGTATTGCAGGTAACGCGTTCACCCGGCAAGAACGTGGTCTATCTGGGATGCCTGTTCCTGGTGATCGGCGTGTTCTCAATGTTTTATATCCGTGAACGCCGCTTGTGGGTCTGGCTGAAAGACAGCGATGGCGGCACCAGCGCCCTGATGGCATTGAGTTCGCAACGCAAGACCCTGGATTTTGAAAAAGAATTTGAGCAGCTAAAGCAGCAGTTGGCGCAGTTGCCACCTCAGGGCGGCGCTGTCTCAGCTCCCGCATCGGCACCGGAAGCGCACTAATCGACTACACTGTGGATAAGCAAGCTATCTCCGTGTCACGGATGACACGGAGCAGTAAGATTTGATATTGGAAACATGATGGAAATGACACAAGACTATACGCCTTACCAAGGTTTTTTTAAGCGCCTGTCGGTGCTGGACTGGCTCTACGCCGTTGCCTTGAGCATGTCGTCTTTATTTGCGCTGAGTCGTTTTGGCGCATATATGGATGTGTATGAAAAAGGCATTTTGTTATGCGCTGCGCCGGCATTTGCGTGGCTAGGCTGGCATTGGAAATCCATGCGCTGGCTGCTCGCTTTACTGGCGATAAGCGCCTTGTTTGCCATCCATCTATATGGCGGTTCGCTGGACATGGCGAACCAGAAATTTTTCCTGAAATATTTACTGTCGAGCCAATCCGCGATTTTGTGGATGAGCACTTTGTTCTTTTTATCGACCTTGTTTTACTGGGGCGGCTTGATTGCCCGCTCGGATTTCGGTTCGTCGGTGGGGTCGATATTGTGCTGGGCCGCGGTGATCATGGGCCTCACCGGCATGCTGGTGCGCTGGTATGAGTCGTATCTGATCGGTGCCGATATCGGCCATATACCGGTATCGAATTTGTATGAAGTGTTCATCCTGTTTTCGATGATCACGGCGCTGTTCTATCTGTACTACGAACAGCAATATGCGACGCGCCAGCTCGGTCCCTTTGTCCTGATCGTGATTTCTGCGGCAGTCGGATTTTTGCTGTGGTACACGGTCAGGCGCGATGCGTCCGAAATTCAACCTCTGGTGCCGGCTTTGCAGAGCTGGTGGATGAAAATCCATGTGCCTGCCAACTTCATCGGCTATGGTACCTTCGCGCTGGCGTCGATGGTTGCGGTGGCTTATTTGCTGAAATCCAAAGGCTATTTGCAAGATCGCCTGCCTTCACTCGAGGTACTCGACGACGTAATGTATAAAGCGATTGCGGTTGGCTTCGCCTTCTTCACGATTGCGACAATTCTTGGCGCTTTGTGGGCGGCAGAGGCTTGGGGCGGTTACTGGTCGTGGGATCCGAAAGAAACCTGGGCCCTGATCGTCTGGCTGAATTATGCGGCATGGTTGCATATGCGCCTGATGAAGGGCTTGCGCGGCCAGATGGCGGCCTGGTGGGCATTGATCGGTTTACTCGTCACCACGTTTGCTTTCCTTGGCGTAAATATGTTCTTGTCCGGTTTGCACTCTTACGGCGCGCTGTAAGCTGATTCCGCAAAGATAAAAAGCACTGCACCTGAAAATGCAGTGCTTTTTTATTGGGCGGATCAAAAAATGTAAGGTTCGGCAGACTATCTCGACTCATGAGAAACTAAACACGTACTCGTGCCGTCTAAGCTCATGGTATTTGGCCTGACAGGTCGCAGTGGTAGCTAGGTTTTCCCTTTCGTCGTCGCAAATGGAGTCATCATGTTGATCAAACGTAGTCCCAACGGCATCGAGTTGCCATTTTCATCCGAGATCACCCCGCGTGAGGTATTTGAATCCCGCCGCGATTTTATCCGTCAGATGGCGGTCGGCTCGATTGCCGGCACGGCTCTATTCGAGATGGCGAACCGTGAGGCATTTTCCCAGACTCCGGGTGCGCAAAAACTGGCCTCTACCCTGAATCCTGCGTATGCGCTGATAGAAAAAAAGACGGCTTACAAAGACGCAACGACGTATAACAATTTTTACGAATTCGGTACCGATAAATCGGAACCCGCGATGAATGCCGGCACGCTGAAGCCTCATCCCTGGACGGTCACGATTGAAGGCGAAGTGAAAAAACCGGTGACGCTGGACCTTGATGCCTTGCTCAAACTGGCGCCGCTGGAAGAGCGCGTGTATCGCCTGCGTTGCGTGGAAGGCTGGTCGATGGTAATCCCCTGGATCGGTTATTCTTTATCGAATCTGATCAAAAAAGTCGAACCGACCGGGAACGCCAAGTTTGTTGAGTTCATTACGCTGGATGACAAAAAACAGATGCCGGGTTTGCGCCGTCCGGTGCTCGAATGGCCGTATGTGGAGGGTTTGCGCATGGACGAGGCGATGCATCCGCTGACCTTACTGAGTCTGGGTATGTACGGCGAAGTCTTGCCGAATCAGAACGGCGCGCCGGTGCGCATGGTCTTGCCTTGGAAGTACGGCTTCAAGTCGGCGAAGTCGATCGTCAAGATCCGTTTCACCAAGGAACAGCCGAGAACCGCATGGAATATCGCGGCACCGGGCGAGTATGGTTTTTATTCGAATGTGAATCCCGATGTCGATCATCCGCGCTGGTCGCAGGCGAGCGAGCGCCGTATTGGCGAAGACGGCTTGTTTGCCAAAAAACGCAAGACCCTGATGTTCAATGGCTATAACGAAGTCGCGTCTTTATACGCCGGGATGGATTTGAAAAAATTCTATTGAACTGATCTAGTCCGAATTGAGTCAATCGATCCGGCTTTTCCATCCATTCATTCTCTGTGATGATGCGTCGAATGATGCGATGCATTACTCGCCTTCACGCCCTGATCATCAACCTTGGACTATGTAATGCGCTTGCCTGCATATCAGCCTTCACCTAAACAACTCTCGTTGATGAAGGTGGTTTTATTCGTCGTCGCGCTCCTGCCTTTTTTGCGCCTGTTCAGTTTTGCTTTCCTGGATAAGCTGGGGGCCAATCCGGTCGAGTTCATCACGCGAAATACCGGTGACTGGACCTTATATTTGCTGTGCATCACACTGACAGTGACGCCCCTGCGCAAGTTCACGCAATGGCATTGGCTGATACGTTTGCGCCGCATGCTGGGGCTGTTCACGTTTTTTTATGCGCTGCTGCACTTCATGACTTTTCTCTGGTTCGATCACGGATTCGATGTGGCGGAGATGTGGAAGGATGTGCTGAAGCGGCCCTTCATCACGGTAGGCTTTAGCGCCTTCGTATTGCTGTTGCCGCTCGCCGCCACCAGCACCAATGGCATGATTAAGCGTTTGGGCGGCAAGCGCTGGCAATGGCTGCACCGCTTGATCTATCTGATCGCACCCTTGGGCATCTTGCATTATTTTTGGATGAAGGCGGGTAAACATGATTTTTCTCAACCGATCTTATTCGGATTGATCGTGGCGGCATTGCTCACGCTACGTTTATTCTGGCGTTGGCAAAACAGCAGAGCGCCGGTTGTCAGTAGTGTTAGGTAGCTCTTTTTGTTGACGGGAAGTTGCAATGCGGCCTTGAACGTAAGTTTGTTTGCATCATTTATTGCCCCTTGGCATAATTGCCGCCTATCAGGCATAAAAATTATGACAGCACATCTACTTACAACAAAAAATGTGGAGACACGTTTGCAGCGGTTTGCCGTAGCGGCGATGAAGTTGATCGGTTGGCGGGTCTTGTATAAGCCTTTACCCGGGCCGCGCGGCGTGATCGTGGTGTATCCGCATACCTCCAACTGGGATTTTGTGGTGGGCGTATTCGCGATGTGGGCGATAGGCATGCCTTTTCATTTCATCGCTAAGTCGTCTTTGTTTGAAGGCATCACCGGAGCGACCGTCGGTCGCCTGGTGCGCTATCTGGGAGGCGAGCCGGTTGAGCGAAATGCGTCGACAGGCGCGATTGCCAGATTGGCCGAGCGTATCAATCGTGCCGACTGGTATTGGCTGGCAATTACACCTGAAGGTACGCGCAGTCAGCGTCCGTATTGGCGTAGCGGCTTTTATCATATTGCCCTGGCCGCCAGGATCCCGGTCGGTTGTGCCTACTTTGATTTTTCCAAAAAGGAAATCGGCCTCGTCGATTACTTGCCGCTGAGCGGCGATGCGGATCAGGATATGGCAGCGATCGGGGCGATCTTGCACAACATTCAAGGATGCCGGCCTGAAAAAGCCTCGCCTATCCAGTTGCGTCCTGAGGATTGATAAAATAGGGAGTATAGGTAAAAATAAGATGGATTCCGCTTATTTTAAAGCGGTTTTAAAAAATACCCTACCCCAGTATGATTAATTTTCGTGAGTCGCTGGCCTGGCTTTGAGCGCCACCATCGCGGCATCTGTTGCTGCCAGTGCCGCCAGGCTCGATTTATTCGGGATGTACAAAGGGCCTTTCTGGCCGCAAGCTGTGACGGTAGCTAGCAGGGCTGAACTCAGCAGCATCAGCGTGATTTTTTTCATCATGCAAAATCCTATTTAATTCTTTTGTTGGTCGGGTTTAAGTGCGAACTTCGCTATTGTCCTTGCTCTCTGTGGTTCTTTGGAAGTGGAGCCGGGATTAGCGCTTACAATGGGGTTTTATGTTTGCGCTGGAGTGTAGCATGACCGAAACCGAATTTTTGAGCCTGGCGGATCACTGTCTGCGCCAGGTAGAAACCATCTTTGAACAGGCATTTGAAAACGATGAGCTGGATGTCGAATGCAAGCGCAGCGGCAATGTGCTGGAGATTGAGTTCGTCAACAATGGCTCAAAAATCATTGTGAATAGTCAGGCGCCGATGCAGGAGATGTGGCTGGCAGCGCGTTCCGGCGGCTTTCATTACAAATATGACGGTCAGCACTGGCTAAACACGCGTGACGGCTCCGAGTTTTTCAGTACCTTATCGGCAGTCGCCCAGGCTCAGGGCGCTTTGTAATCCGCGAGCTTGCGCATCATGTCCCGCCGCTGCCAGACTGTTGCGCAAGTTCTGCAGTTTTATTCTTCAATGACTTTCATTCTTCAATGACTTTCGGCTCGACCTCCAATGACTGTATAGCTATGCCCGGTGGATTTTCGGCATAATAAAAATCGCCATTCGCCGAAATAATCCCGTTCGGGACAGGACGCTCTTCAACAGGAATATCTTTGAGCGCCCTTTGCATATAGCCGATCCAGATCGGTAGCGCGAGACCGCCGCCGGTTTCTTTATTGCCGAGATTTTTCGGCTGATCGAAGCCTATCCAGGCGATGCCGACCAGTTTCGCCTGATAGCCGGCAAACCAGGCATCGAATGAGTCATTCGTGGTGCCGGTTTTGCCGGCGATATCCGGGCGCTTCAGGACCAATGCCTTGGTTGCGGTGCCAAAGCGCACTACGTCCCTCATCATGCTATCCATCAAAAAGGCATTGCGCTCGTCGATCACGCGGTTGGCTTCATCGCCGGACTTATCGGGATTCGCCTGCGATAAGACTTTGCCCGTGGTGTCCGTGATTTTTGAAATCAGATAGGGATTGATTTTGTAGCCGCCGTTGGCGAACACCGCATAAGCGCCGGCCATCTGCAAAGGTGTGACGGCACCCGCACCTAGCGCCAGTGTCAGGTAAGGCGGATTTTTCTCGGGCAAAAAGCCGAAGCGGGTCGTGTATGCCTGGCCATATTTGGCGCCGACTTTATGCAGGATGCGGATAGAAACCATATTCTTGGATTTGGTCAAACCCTTGCGCATGCTCATCGGGCCTTCGTATTTGCCATCGTAGTTTTTGGGTTCCCAGGCCTGGCCGCCGGTTTGACCGGCGTCGAAACTGATCGGTGCGTCATTAATAATGGTGGCGGGCGACAAGCCTTTTTCCAGCGCAGATGAATAGATGAAGGGTTTAAAACTTGAGCCAGGCTGGCGCCAGGCCTGGGTCACATGATTGAATTTATTGATGTTGTAATCAAAGCCGCCGACTAATGCATGAATCGCACCATCCGTGGTACTGGCGGCGACAAACGCTGACTGCACTTCAGGTAGCTGGGTGATATTCCAGTTTTTGCCTTCTTGCGTGACGCGGATCACCGCGCCGCGCTGAATTTTTTTATTCGCAGGTGCGCTTGGCGCCAGGCCTGCCGCTGCAAATGTCAACCCTGGTCCGGTGATCTGGATTTCTTCGCCGGAGGCCAGCACGGCTTTCACTTGTTTGGGATTGGCATCCAGTACCATGGCAATAACCAGATCATCGCTATCGGAGTGTTGGGCCAATTCTTTTTCAATCGCATCCTCGGCGGCTTCTTTGCCGCTGGGGATGTCAATGATCGCTTCGGGACCGCGATAGCCGTGCCGCTTTTCATAGTCCATGACACCCCGGCGCAGCGCCAGATACGCGGCATCCTGATCGGCTTTGGTAATGGTGGTGTAAACGTTCAGTCCGCGGGTGTAGGTCTCTTCCTTGAACTGTTCATAAACCAGCTGACGCGCCATCTCTGCCACGTATTCGGCATGGATACCAAATTCGCTGCTATCGGTTTTGGTATGCAGCTCTTCGTTTTTGGCTTGCTCGAATTGAGCTTCGGTGATGTAGCCCAGTTGCTTCATCCTTTGCAGGATGTATTGCTGGCGCACGGTTGCCCGCTTGGGGTTGGCGACCGGGTTGTAAGCCGATGGGGCTTTGGGCAAGCCGGCCAGCATCGCGGCCTCGGCAATGGTGAGTTCTTTCAGGCTCTTGCCAAAATAAATCTGGGCGGCCGACGAGAAGCCATAAGCGCGCTGCCCCAGATAAATCTGGTTCATGTAGACCTCCAGGATCTGATCTTTGGTCAGGTTTTGTTCAATTTTCCAGGCGAGCAGAATTTCATAAATCTTGCGTTTGAAGGTTTGTTCGCTGGACAGGAAAAAATTACGCGCGACCTGTTGGGTAATGGTGGATGCCCCTTGTTTGGCGCCGCCAGTCAGGTTGTGCAGGGCCGCCCGGGTAATGCCGAGGTAATCGACTCCGCCATGCTCGTAAAAGCGGTCATCTTCAATCGCCAATACGGCTTTTTTCATGATTTCAGGGATTTCCTTGAAATGCACGACATTGCGTCTTTCCTCGCCGAATTCGGCAATCAACATATTGTCCGCCGAGAACACGCGTAATGGCATCTTCGGTCGATAGCTGGTGATGGAGTCGAGTTCCGGTAAATTCGGATACGCCATGGTCAGGGCGAATCCCAGAATCAATATCCCGGCAACCAGCAAGCCGAGGATAATTCCACCGGTGCCAAGCAGTAATTTGATTGCCCAATGACGGGCCTTCGGCGTTTCTCGTTGTTTCGGCGTATCTGAAGAGGTGGGTGTCGCTGGCATGAGGGAAATTTTTAGTGGCGTGTCGATTAAGAATTCAGGCTGCCATTATAGCCTCAGGGGGTAGTTAGCTAGCTAAAGCGGTAGATTGTATTAATAAAAGCAACAAACGATCATGTTGCTCCCTGCAGTTTCCAGCGGCTATTTTTTATGTAAGCAAATGTTGCGGAAGAAAAATGCGATTAGATACTTGATAAAATTTTGCTTTTTTATAATTAAATAGTCTCTTTTTACGTATTTTTTGACATTGAATGCCTAAATGCTTCGCTCTCTTCGTGGGGAATTGGCAACGGATAATGTTGATGCTGCGTGGAAAATGCTTTACACAATGAAGGGCTTATTGCTAGGATTTCATGTAAGCTTGGATGATTGTCTCCTAAATAGCGGTTTTTAAAAGAAAATTCGCATTTAATGTGCGCAATATTTAAGCATTTTGTAGTAACCGCCACAGGCTAAAAGTAATGCAAATAAAACAGTATTTTTTGAGGGGATATCCTTGGCTTTAGATCTCGCATCATTGCTCGGTAGAAAAAACCCGCCTTTAGTTGGCTTGGACATCAGCACGTCCGATGTCAAGCTTGTGGAGATTTCTGAGGGAAGCAATAAGGCGTTCAAGTTAGAACGCTACGGCTCCGAACTATTGCCCAAAGGGGCTGTCGTCGATGGAAATATTGAGAACATCGAGCAGGTTTCTGAGGCTATCCGTAAAGTCATTAAGAAAAGCGGCGTAAGTGCTAAAAACGTCGCGTTAGCAATGCCTGCCTCAGCAGTCATCACCAAGAAAATTATTCTTCCAGGTAATCTGAGTGAGCAAGCGCTGGAGCTGCAGGTCGAATCCGAGGCCAATCAATACATTCCGTTTGCGATGGACGAGGTGAGTCTGGATTTTTGCGTGATCGGGCCGTCCGCCAACAATGCCGAGGAAGACGTAGAAGTCATGCTGGCTGCCTCGAGAAAAGAAAAAATCGAAGACCGAGTTGCGGTCGCTGAAGCCTCAGGCTTGCAGGCCAAGGTCATGGATATCGAATCCTACGCAGCGCGCGCATCGATCTTACGCTTGATTGAGCAGCAGCCGAATGCAGGGCAAGATCAGATTTATGCACTTTTCCAGATCGGTGCAAAAGTGACCTATATCTCCATCTTGCTCAACGGTGAGGTGATCTATGAGCGCGATCAGCAATTCGGCGGTAATCAATTAACG
This sequence comes from Undibacterium sp. Jales W-56, assembly GCF_025548535.1. Classification (GTDB taxonomy): domain Bacteria; phylum Pseudomonadota; class Gammaproteobacteria; order Burkholderiales; family Burkholderiaceae_D; genus Undibacterium. The sequence continues at coordinate 35,998 of NZ_JAJLQW010000001.1, forward strand.
CAGGATATTGTGCGTAACTATGGCCTGGCTTTTGAAGAAGCTGAACTGAAGAAAAAACAAGGCGACTTGCCTGACAGTTATGAGATGGAGTTGTTGGAGCCATTCTTGGAAAGCGCTGCGCTTGAAGTAACGCGTGCTATTCAATTCTTCTTTACTTCCACTCCTTACACTCGGGTAGATCAAATTTTCCTGGCGGGCGGCTGCGCCGTCATCCCTGGATTGGTCGATATGATTGCCGAGCGCACCAAAATATCGACCAGCGTAGTGAGTCCATTTAAAGGTATGGAATTATCTTCCAATGTAAGCGAGAAGGCGTTGCGCAGCGATGCGCCCTCCTATCTGGTAGCTTGCGGCCTGGCAATGCGGAGATTCGGCTAATGATAAAAATTAACCTTCTTCCTCATCGTGAGGCCAAGCGCAAACAACTCAAGAATAATTTTTATACGCTGTTGTTGCTCTCAGGAATGATTGCGGTCATCATTATTATTGCAGTAGGAACTTTTTTCTCAATGAGAATTTCCCAGCAATCAGATCGAAATAATTTCATCAAGGCAGAGAACGCTAAGCTTGATGAAAAAATTAAAGAAGTAGCTAGCCTTAAACAAGAAATTGATGGCTTGAAAGCGCGTCAACAAGCGGTAGAAGATTTGCAAGGCGACAGGAATCAACCGGTATTTATGCTCGACGAATTAGTCAAACTGACACCTGAGGGGGTCTTTTTGAAGGGGCTGAAGCAAGATGGGCAGCGTATTGTGCTTAATGGTTATGCGCAATCGAATCAGCGTGTTTCTGAATTTTTGCGTAATTTGGGAAATAAGTCTGCCTGGATGATTAAGCCTGACCTGATTGAAATTAAATCCACCGGATTAGGGCAGGGGCGAGATGCCAAGAAAGTGTTTGATTTTACGATTAATGTGGGAATCAAACGTCCGCGTGAAAAGGATTCTGCTGCTGCCTCGGGAGCCGTAGACATTAATCCTGATAGTAAAAAGCCCTGATAAAAAGCGGACAGGAAAAAATATGGCAAATTTGAACGAACTCAGCGAATCAATTGGATCCCAATTCAGGGATCTCGGCGGATTACATCCAGGCTTATGGCCGCTCGCCCCTAGATTGCTTACTGCATTTGCATTGCTGATAGGGCTCGTTGCTCTAGGATGGTTTGCTTATTGGGATGGACAGCTAACTGAGCTTGATGTGGGGCAGCAAGAAGAGCAAAAATTAAAGGATTCATACAAGCAAAAAATGCAACAGGCTATTAGCCTTGATGCGCTGAAGGAACAACGGAAGCTGGTGCTGCAGTATGTTGCTACGATGGAGAAACAATTGCCCAGCAAAGCTGAAATGGATGCCTTATTGTCGGACATCAATCAAGCGGCCACTGGCCGCGGTTTGACGTTCGATGGATTTAAACCGGGGCAGCCTGCAGTAAAAGACTATTACGCAGAACTCCCAATCGATATTAAGTTGGTTGGAAGCTATCACGATATGGGTGAATTTGTCAGTGATATCGCTAAGCTGCCGCGAATCGTCACGCTCAATAATTTGGCGATCGCAGCAAGTAAGGATAATACTTTGGTGCTTGATGTTGTTGCCAAAACCTTCCGGTATTTAGATCCTGAAGAGGTTGCCACGCAGGCAGCTTTGAAAAAAGGAGCTAAAAAATGAGAGGCGTCTTAAAGCCAATGATTCTGATGTTAATGCCTTGTTTTTTTGTAACGGGGTGTAGTGATAATGGGATGTCTGAGGTGCAGGAATGGATGGCGCAAGTAAAAAAAGAGACGCGCGTCGTTATTTCAAAAGTGAGCGAACCAAAGGTGTATGTCCCGTTCACTTACACAGGTAAAAGTGATGTCGATCCGTTTAATCCATCAAAATTATTAGTTGTATTAGCGAGGCTGAGGGCAGAATCAAACAATGGCTTAAAACCGGATATGGAGAGACGTAAGGAGGTATTGGAATCTTATCCCCTTGATACCCTCCAGATGGTTGGAACAATAGAAAAGCCAAATCTAAGATATGCCTTGATTCACGTGTCTGGTGAAAACAAGGTTATTCAAGCAAAAATGGGCAATTACTTGGGACAGAATTTCGGCATGATTACGAAAATTACCGATAATGAAATTGAAATTAAGGAAATCGTTCAAGATGCTGCAGGTGAGTGGACTGAACGCCAAGCGAAGCTAGAGCTGCAGGAGGCAAAAAAATGAACGCCCTAATAACTAAAATAAATGCAAGTAAAGGGAGCGCTATGCTTGTGAAATTATCTGCAATCAGTCTGCTTATGTTCTGTCAATTGGGTTTTGCCCAATCTAACAGCATTGAATCAATTACAGCCAACCAGCAAGGCATTAACACGATTGTCAAAATTGGTTTAAAAAATCCCGTGGCTAAATCTCCCATAGGATTTGCCATCACCAATCCTGCCCGTATTGCCCTGGATTTCGCTGATACCAATAACGCAACTGGGAAATCAGCGGTTGATATCAATATCGGTGAGCTCCGCAGTGTAAATTTAGTGGAAGCCAGTGGTCGTTCACGACTGGTTTTTAATATGAATAAATCGCTGAACTACGCTACTGTCGTTGAGGGAAATGCGGTCATCGTCACCATTGATGGCTCAGGAGGAATTGCCACAGCAGTTAATTCGGTGGGGTTGCCTGTTGCGCCAGTCGCCATTGTTCAGACTAAACAAAATCTCCGGGATATCGATTTTCGCAGAGGCAGCAATGGTGAGGGCCGCATCATCGTAGATCTGCCGAATAATCAGGTGGCTGTTGATGTCCGTCAACAAGGCCAGAAGATCGTGGTGGACTTTATTAAAGTTGGGTTGCCAGATATTCTTAAGAAGCGTTTGAACGTCGGCGACTACGGTTCACCTGTGCAAACAATTACCACCGGAACTCAAGGTGAAAATGTTCGCATGACAATTGAACCGCAAGGTTTATGGGAACATAGTGCTTATCAAAGCGATACGCAATTGGTGATTGAAGTCAAACCAATTAAAGAGGATCCGAATAAATTGACCCAGGGAACTCAGGGTTATCGAGGAGAAAGATTATCCTTTAATTTCCAAAATATTGAAGTTAGGGCGCTGCTGCAAATTATTGCGGAATTTAGTGGCTTAAATATTATTGCAAGCGATACCGTAACTGGCAGTTCCACACTGAGATTAAAAGATGTTCCATGGGATCAAGCCCTAGACATCATTATGCAATCCAAGGGACTGGATATGCGCAAGAATGGATCGGTTCTCTGGATTGCGCCCAAAGATGAATTGCTTACAAAAGAAAAACTTGAATTAGAACAGAAGGCACAAATTGCCGAGTTAGAACCTTTGAAAACAGAATCATTTCAATTGAATTATCAAAAAGCAGAGGCGTTCAAACTTGTTTTTGGCGTCGATGGCTCCAGCACCAATAGGATTTTGTCCAAACGTGGCAGTGCCGTCATTGAGCCTCGCACTAACCAGTTGTTTATCACCGATGTTGCAAGCAAATTAGAAGAGGTAAGAAAATTAATTCAGAAAACCGATATCGCTTCTAAACAAGTATTGATTGAAGCACGGATTGTTGAGGCCGATGATAAATTTAGTAAAAATCTTGGCGTTAAGCTGGGCTTTGCCGATATGCGAGGCTTGCGCGGTGGCGATACCGGTTATCAGTTGGGTGGAAATCAAAGAGCCGCACTGACCGGCAATTATCTGGGGGTAGGCGAGCAAACCGGACAGGCGAAAATTACTGAACAAAGTTTTATTCCTAATTCTCAGTTCGTAAGTTTGCCGGCAAATGGGATTAATGGATTGAATGCAGGTAGCTTGGCGGTGAGTCTTTTCTCTTCAGCCGCGAATAGATTCTTAAATCTGGAACTGTCAGCCTTGGAGGCCGATGGCAAAGGGAAGATTATTTCCAGTCCCCGTGTGGTTACCGCTGATCAATTAAAAGCCTCAATTGAACAAGGCACTGAATTACCTTATCAAGTGGCAACCAGCAGTGGAGCGACCTCGATTTTCTTTCGTAAAGCGAGCTTACGCTTAGAAGTGACACCGCAAATTACTCCTGACGGTAATGTCATTCTAGACGTGGATGTACATAAAGACAGCGTTGGAGTCGAGACCCGTGCCGGTTTTGCTATTGATACCAAGGAAGTGAAAACCATGGTCCTGGTCGAGAATGGCGGCACTGTCGTTTTAGGGGGTATTTTCCAACAGAATGAACGTAATAACGAGACAAAAGTTCCATTTTTCGGCGACATACCGTTATTTGGTAATTTGTTTAAAACGACTGGCCGTACCAATGACAAGACGGAGCTTTTAGTATTTATCACACCAAAGATTATTACGGACCGCTTGACTAACAAGTAACCATGAAGCACCGGCTTAGAATAGACAGCCGTTGTGTGCAACAATTTATTAAGAGATAAGGGTGTTACATGATAAAGCTAATTCGCGCAGTTATTACCTTGATGGTAATTTCCTTCCTGTCTGCGTGCGGTGGTGGTGGCGGTTCTCCGGGTAATACTACTGGCGCCGCATTATTTACGAGTGCCTCTAGTACCATTCGAATTTCTCCAGGTGAAATTCAGACTTACACAATAGGTGGTGGTGTGCCTGCTTATACTGCTACCAGCAGTTCTGGCGCAGCGACTGTCACAGTTAAAGATAATGTAATGACATTGACTGGCGGCGGCGGCGGTACCACTACCATTACTGTCAAAGATGCAAAAGGTACTGTCGTAACAATCGATGTGACGGTGGGATCCGGTTTGGCTCTATTCACCACCGCACCGGCCGCAGTTTCTGTGGCGGTTGGCGCAAGCTCGTCGATTTATACCATTGGCGGCGGCAGCTTAGTGTATGCCGTCACCAGCAGCGACTCTTCCGTGGCAAGCGTAGGAGTCAATAGAAATCAATTCGTGATTAATGGTAACGCAGCGGGTAAAGCGACCGTTACTGTCAAGGATACAATTGGCGCCTCCGTCTCCATAGATGTCACGGTAGGTAATGCCGGCACCGTCACACCTTTGTTCACTACATCGTCCAGCGATATTGTCGTTCTGCCGGGGTCGACCTCAACATTTACCGTAGGCGGCGGCACTGCACCTTACCTGGCCAGCAGCAGCAATACGTCGGTTGCCGGTGTTAGCATTAGCGGGACTACTTTAACGATCAATGGTGTCTTGGCAGGAGCGGCAAAGGTTGTGGTGAGCGATGCGAAGGGAGCTACGGTAAGTATTAATGTCTCAATTGGTGCCGGCGCTTCTATTCCATTATTTACTACTGCACCATCTGCAATTACGATAGGTTTAGGCGGGGCGCCTGTGTATAGTATTGGCGGCGGTACAGCACCTTATACAGCCACCAGCAACAATGTGACAGTCGCTACGGCAACCGTATCTGGTACCTCTTTAACGATTAATGGAATATCTACAGGCAACGCCAGCATTGTGATTACTGATAATGTCGGCAAGCAGGTATCGATTGCCGTGAACGTCATTGTTACAGGTACAACAAGTGCGGCGCTTACTGTATCCCCCGGAACATCCAGTGCTTATGTGAATGATACTCTCACGTTCCGCATAGACGGTGGTTTAGCGCCTTACTCTGTGACTTCCAATAATTCTGCGATTGGAACGGTTTCAACTAGTTCGGTTTCTTCAAGTGGCGGAACCTTTTCTGTTTTTGCTGCAAAAATAGGAACCGTAAATATTGTCGTTGCAGATGCAAAAGGAAACACGCAAACCGTCGCGATAACAATTGCTGCCGCAGTCAATACCCTGGCACTCAGTCCTGTAGCTTGGAACATTGATGAAACAAATAATGCGACCATCGGCCTGGCGATCAAAGGCGGCAATGGACCATTCCAGGTCTTTACTTCTAGTACCTTACTTTCAAGTGTGTCGGGCACCATACCGGATCCATCAAATCCATTGACATTTACTGGTACTACCGTGAATGTGGCAGTTGGCACACAAGGAACGCGTTGCGTGGCCGCTGATACGAACGTTACCATTACCGTTAAAGACAGTTTGAACCAGTCGGCAACAAGTACGATGACGATCAAAGATAAAAATGGTGGTCCCGGTTGTTAAAGTAATCAGGAGGGTTTCCCTTCTTTAGTAAAGTCTCAATGTGTCAAAAAACATTTTTTTAGTAGGCCTGATGGGCTCCGGCAAAACGACAGTTGGCCGGGCCCTGGCTAAAAAACTCAACAAGCAATTCATTGATTCCGATCATGAAATCGAGGCACGAACCGGTGTCTCGATTCCCGTGATTTTTGAAATCGAAGGTGAGGCGAGCTTTCGGCAGCGCGAAGCGGATGTGATCCGTGATTTGACGTCTCAGGATGGCATTGTGCTGGCTACCGGCGGCGGTGCGATTCTCAATGAGACTAACCGGAAATATCTGCAAGAGCGCGGCACGGTGATTTATCTGCGCGCTGGTATCAGCAGTATTTTGCAGCGCACGCGGCATGATAAAAACCGTCCTTTGCTAAGAACTGCCGATCCCCGCAAAAAACTCGAAGAACTTGAAGCGCAGCGTGAGCCTCTCTATCATGAGGTTGCAGATCTGGTCATTGAAACCGGTCGTCCCAATGTGCAATTTCTGGTTCAATCGATTATGACGCAGCTTGAACAACGCGCCATTTCTTCGCATACTCCTGGCGTAACCATGCTTCAACAAAATCATCAAACTCTATATGTCGATCTGGGCGAGCGTAGCTATCCCATCTCGATTGGCCAGGCGCTGTTATCTGATCCCTCTCTTTTCTCTGCGCATATCAAGGGCGAGCGCGTTGCGATTGTAACCAACGATGTGGTTGCTCCTTTGTATTTGGCGCAACTCGAACAACTGCTGCGCGAGGCAGGGAAGCAAATCGTCAGCATTGTCTTGCCCGACGGTGAGGAACAAAAGACCTGGGCTAGTTTAATGAAAGTCTACGACGCCTTGCTGGAAGCGAAATGCGATCGTAAGACCACCATGATCGCGCTGGGTGGCGGCGTGATAGGCGATTTGACTGGATTTGCCGCGTCATCTTATATGCGTGGCGTGCCATTTATTCAGATACCTACGACCTTGCTGTCGCAGGTTGACTCCTCGGTAGGTGGCAAGACCGGCATCAATCATCCGCTGGGGAAAAACATGATTGGCGCTTTTTACCAGCCTCAGGCAGTCATCGCCGATACGGCTACCTTGAATACCTTGCCAGACAAAGAACTGTCGGCCGGTTTGGCCGAGGTAATCAAGCACGGCGCGATTATTGATGAGCCTTTCTTTACCTGGGTGGAAGCGAATATTGGACGCTTACGCGCCAAAGATCCTGAGAGCTTGGCGTACGCCATCTCGCGCTCTTGCGAAATCAAGGCAGATGTTGTGCGGCAGGATGAACGCGAAGGCGGCTTGCGCGCGATTCTGAATTTCGGTCACACCTTTGGTCACGCAATTGAATCCGGTCTTGGCTACGGCAAATGGTTGCACGGCGAAGCCGTCGGCTGCGGCATGGTGATGGCGGCTGATTTATCCTGTCGCCTCGGATTGATCGACTATGTCAGTAAAGTCAGGATTACCCAATTGGTTGAAGCCGCAGGCTTACCAATCATTGCGCCTGACCTCGGTGAACAACGCTGGCTGGAATTGATGGAAGTCGATAAAAAGAATGAAGACGGCAAAATCAAATTCATTTTGCTCAAGCCTTTAGGTGCGCCGCTGATCACGACGGTGCCCACGGAGCTATTGCTCGAAACGCTACGCGCCAGCATACAATAGCCATGTTCTCCGATACGCATCTCGCTCCTTATGCCGCACAATCTGCGACATCGTGCGGGCGCAGTCATGCAGAATCTCCATCAAGTTCTCGTTCAGAATATCAACGCGATCGTGATCGCATTATTCATTGCACGGCATTTCGCCGTCTTGAATACAAGACCCAGGTTTTCGTCAATCATGAAGGCGATCTGTTTCGCACGCGACTCACGCATAGCCTGGAAGTCGCCCAAATCGCGCGTTCGATTGCCCGCAACTTACGCTTGAATGAAGATCTGGTCGAAGCGATTTCGCTCGCCCACGATCTTGGTCACACACCGTTTGGTCACGCCGGTCAAGATGCGTTGAATGCATGCATGAAAGAGTTCGGCGGCTTCGAGCATAATCTGCAAAGCTTGCGCGTGGTCGATACCTTGGAAGAACGTTACGGCGCTTTCGACGGCTTGAACCTGTGCTTTGAAACACGCGAAGGCATACTCAAACATTGCTCAATCACGAATGCCCAAAAGCTGGGTGAAATCGGGCTACGTTTCATCCACAAGAAACAGGCGAATCTGGAAGCGCAACTGACCAATCTGGCCGATGAGATCGCCTATAACAATCATGATATCGACGACGGATTACGCTCGGGTTTGCTGATCGAGTCGCAATTAAACGAGCTCGATTTTTACGGGAAATTCCGTGCGGAAGTCGCCAATACCTATCCCGGCATCAGCGGTCGCCGCGCGATCTCTGAAACCATACGGCGCATGATCAATGCACTGATCGTGGATTTGATTGCCACCTCAGAACAGCGTATCAAAGACTATGCACCGCAATCGCTTGATGACGTGCGCAACATGGGGCCGATGATTGCATTTTCAGATTCCATGCAAAAAGAGGCGACGCTGCTGAAACAATTTTTGCATGCCAATCTGTATCGTCACTACATGGTGAATCGCATGGCGAGCAAGGCGCGGCGCGTCGTCACGGATTTATTTAATGCGATGATGGATGAACCCATCCTGCTGCCGGACGATTATCAAGTCAAAAAAATTGATGCGAACCAGATGCTGCATGACACGCAGCAGGCACGTAAAATTGCCGACTACATCGCGGGCATGACCGATCGCTATGCCATGTTGGAACATCGCCGCTTGTTCTCGGTGGATGAAGTCTAGCCAGTTTTTTCGTTAAACTGAACAACAGCATTTTTGCTGACGAGTAAGAAACATGAACATCAATCCGGATGTGTAATCGATTCAAAATTCTTTTCATTCATTTCGTTAAGGAGCGCTTCATGTCACGTTCTACGCTATTCCATCAAGTCGCTGCCAGCGCTTTGTTCCTGGCATCCTCCGCCGTATTTGCTGCCTCGCTCGACGATCTGAGTAGCCAGGATGCCAGCGCCGGATTGAAAGCCGCACTGGATAAGGGTTCCGTCGCCGCAGTCGCAAAACTTGGCGTAGAAAACGGTTTTTTAAATAACGACAAAGTTAAAATCCAGCTGCCGTCTATCCTGGAAAAGGCGCGCCCGATTTTAAAAATGTCAGGTCATGGTCAACAGCTTGACGAACTTGTCGTATCGATGAATCGTGCGGCTGAACAAGCCGTGCCGATGGCAAAACCGCTGCTGGTGAATGCCGTGAAATCAATGAGCGTGACTGATGCGAAAAATATCCTGACCGGTGGCGATACCTCCGTTACCGATTTTTTCAGGCAAAAAACCGCAGCGCCTTTAAGCGTAAAATTTCTGCCATTGGTGAAAGGCGTGACGGATAAAGCAGGTTTGTCTGCAAAATACAATTCTGTGATGGGGCAGGCGCAAAAATTCGGCGCGGTCTCTGCGCAAGAAGCGACTGTCGAAGCTTATGTCACGCAGCGCGCTTTGGACGGCTTGTTTTTGATGATTGCAGAAGAAGAAAAAGCGATCCGGCAAGACCCTATCGGCGCTGGCAGCAAGATCATAGGCAAGGTATTTGGCCTGCTGAAATAACTCGCATGTCTCAATCATGAATAAAAAAGCGCTGAAGAGAAATTTTCTTCAGCGCTTTTTTGTTGCCCGTATTTTATTCCGCATCAAGCGGAATAAACCCGACCGTATTAATCCAGGTAACGCAATGGATGCGCATAGCCGGGCCATACCTCAGCGAAGAATGCCTGCACCATCTCTGTAGTGACTTCGGCTAAATTAGCCGGCTGCCATTGCGGCGCATTGTCTTTAGCCACCACCAGCGCCCGCACACCTTCTAAGACCTCGCCATGTTGAAAGCAATGGCGCACCATTGTGCGTTCCATGCGCAGGCAGTCTGCGACTGACAGGCTGATTCCGCGGCGTAATTGTTCAAGCGTGACGCTCATCAATAGCGGCGAACGTTTTTGCATGACTGCTGCCGCCTGCTGTGCAAACGGATGCGGATCGCTGACCAAAGAGGCGGCAATGGCTTTGGCATCGTTGCCGGCAAAATGCCGATCGATGATGGCCCGATATTGCGCAAGCGTACTCTTGTCTGCGGTCACCTGGGAGGCAAAAGCGGCAGCAAAATCCCTGATGCGCGCACGAAGGTCCTTGCCAGGCTCGGTTGTCATCATCTCCATCAGCGCAGGCAATTCGGCGGTCGGAATATACACATCCGCCAGCCCGGTATAGAGCGCGTCGGCGGCAGTGATGATCTCGCCAGTCAGCCCCAGATAGGTGCCGGTTTGTCCCGGCGTGCGGGATAAAAAATAACCGCCGCCGACGTCAGGAAACAGGCCGATATTTACTTCCGGCATCGCCATCTTGGTACGCTCGGTGACGATGCGCAGGCGACAGCCTTCGCCCGCTTGCGCAATGCCCATGCCGCCGCCCATCACGACGCCATTCATCAAGGCGACATAAGGTTTGGGATAAAAGTGAATCAGATGATTGAGGGCATATTCTTCCGTAAAAAAATCTTCGAGCAGGGCGCTGTCGCCTGTCGGCCCGGCAGTGCCGACATCGTAAAAAAAGCGAATATCGCCACCCGCACAAAAGGCTTTTTCGCTGCTGCTATGAATGAATACAGCGCTGACCCCGGCATCCTCGCGCCATGCCAGCAAGGTCGCGGTAATGGCGCGTACCATCGCCAGCGACAAAGAATTCAGCGCCTTTGGGCGATCCAAAGTAATAAAACCGATATGGTTGCGGACGGAGGTCTGGACGTAGTCGCTCATGATGACATTCAAAAATGTGAAAGAAGAATTCTAGCTAATTTAGCGGCGCAGAGGCAGCAGTTTTGGCGATATTAAATAAAACGAGGTCCGGTTTAAGACGATGGATTTATCGCAATCCCAGCCACAAACCGGCAGGCACAAACAACAACGCAGCCAGATTGCCGAGTAACACAATCGAGGCGACTTTATCGGGCTCCTGTTGATATTGTTCCGCCACCATGAAGCAAAACACCGCCGGCGGTAAGGCGGCAAACAGATACATTTGCCCGCGTTGTGCCGATGTCAATGGCAACACTTGCTCCAGCACTAAAGCGGCCAATAAACCGACCGCCGGGCACACCAGCGCACCCGCCACACCAATGCGCCAGCTGGAGAAATTGATGTCCAGCATGCGCACCCCGAGCGCAAACAACATGATAGGAATGCAGGCGTCGCCCATCATTTTCAAGGCGATGAACACATAGTCTGGCAAGTGAATATGCAGCAGTGCGAACGCCATGCCCAGCAGCATGGAGAGCATCATCGGGCTGAACAGGAATTTCAAGGACGAGTCCGAATGATCGGGATGGCCGCGTTGAATAATCTTGATCCCGACGGTAAAGTACACCAGGTTGCACGCCATGAACAAGGCTACCGCGGCGGACAAGCCATTCGCGCCAAACGCCAGCGCCGCCAGGGGCAGTCCCATGTTGCCGCAATTGTTGTACATCATGGGTGGCACAAAGGTGCGCACATCGTAACCAAGCAGGCGTGCCAGCGGCCAGGACAGCAAGCCGGAACCCAATGCAATTAGTACCCCCGCCAGGATCAGCCAGGCATTCTGCGTCACGTCAAAATGCTTACCGGCCAGAGCCGTGAACACCAGCAGAGGGCAGAGCACATCCATGCTGACCCGATTGACCGCCGCCATATCGTCCTGAGCGCCAGCGCCCCGGGTGCGCGCATAGGCATAGCCGAGGCCGATGACGATAAACACCGGTAAGATAATCGAGACGATCCGTTCCAGCAATTCCATTCAGATTTTTTACCTCATCGGGAGCATACTCCCTCATTATTTGTATAAAACCAGGCTTATTCCGCGATAATTACGGCGATATTAAAAAAATACTCTATCGGAGTATATAAATCATCGTTAAGATTTGGCGGTTTTCAGCACCGCATAATCGAGCGGCAGCGCGGTCGTGCTTTTGATGACTTCCATCACAAAGCTGGAGCTGACGTCTTGCAGGTCCGCGACCTTGACCAGCTTTTTATACGCGATGTCAAAACCCGCCATGTCCGGCACATGCATTTTGAGCAGGTAATCAATGTCGCCGCTCATGCGGAAGATTTCCACGATCTCCGGTATGTCGCGAACCCCGCTGACGAAGCGCTGCATCCAGGCTTCATTATGTTGCGCTGCCTTGAGCGCCACCATCACAGTCAAACCGAGATTGAGTTTGCGCGGATCGCACAACACCACCTGTTGCCGGATTACACCATCATCCTGCAGTCTTTGCACCCGCCGCCAGCACGGCGTAACCGACAAATGCACCGCCTGCGCCAGATCCGCCAGAGCGATGGAAGCGTCTTTCTGCAAAATTTGAAGAATTTCGATATCTTTTTTATCCATATATTTAATTTTATAGAAAAATATTCTCAAATACATGAAATTTAGCCGAAAATTTGGTAAAAAATTTCATCTCAGCATTGTTAGGATTTGCCTATTCCTTTTTAGAAAAACGCAGAAACCGAGACCGAATCCAAACCCGAGCGAATGTTGTCGGGGATGGCCAGTCAACCCGCCTGGGTTCCAGTAACTCCGTTTTAAGACATCTCATATCCAAGCCATCGGAGAGCAGCAATGACACATTCCACAGCACACTGGCAAACCGCTACCCGGCTGACTCACGCCGGCCGCAAGGGCAAAGCCCATCACGGTCCGGTCAATCCACCTGTGATACGCGCCTCGACCATGTTGTTCCCGAATGTCGCGGGCCTCAAAGAAGCGACTGGCACGCGCGCGATTTACGGCCGGCACGGCAATGAGACTACCTATGCGCTGGAACAGGCTCTGTGTGCCGCAGAAGGCGCTGCCGCCTGCCTGCTGACACCGTCGGGCTTGTCGGCGATCACCACCACCTTGCTGGCCTTGCTCAAACCCGGCGATCATTTGCTGATGGTGGATACGACTTACGATCCTACGCGCTTATTTTGCGACGGCTTGCTGAAACAAATGGGCATCAGCACGACCTATTACGACCCGTCCATTGGTAGCGGGATTGCCAGCCTGATGCAGTTGAACACCAAAGTGATTTTTGTCGAATCCCCCGGTTCGCTGACCTTTGAAGTCCAGGACATTCCGGCGCTTGCCGCCGTCGCCCATGCACACGGTGCCGTGCTGGTATCCGACAGCACCTGGGCAACACCGATCGGCTGGTCCTCATTTGAATTGGGGATCGATGTCTCGATTCATGCCGCAACCAAATACATCGTCGGTCACTCCGATGCGCTGATGGGGGTGATCCTGACTACCGCCGGGCTGCAAGGCAAATTACGCGATACCTATAAACAACTCGGTTTATCTGTCGGCGTCGATGATGCCGCCTTGGCCTTGCGCGGCTTGCGCAGCATGGCAGCGCGGCTGGCCGTACATCGCGTCAGCGCCATGCAGATAGCGCAGTGGCTGCAAGCGCAACCCGAGGTCGCCGAAGTCCTGTATCCGCCCATGCCGGGTGCGGCAGGACATGACTTGTGGCGGCGCGACTTCCATCCCGACTACGCCTGCGGCCTGATGGGTGCGGTATTCCATTCCGGGATCAGCGAACAGCAAGTCGCCGCACTGATAGACACCACCGAATTATTCGGCATCGGCTTTAGCTGGGGCGGCTACGAAAGCCTGATCCTGCCGACCAAACCGTCAAGCTGCCGCAGCGTGCATGCAGCCAAATGGCAGGCGCCGATGATACGTCTGCATGTCGGCCTGGAATCGGTACAGGATTTGCAAAACGATCTGCAGCAGGGATTCGAGGCATTGAGAATGCTGGCAGGCACAAGCGCAATTGCAGCTTAAGATTGCCGCGGCATACCCGAGGGGAATTGTCTGTAGTTTGTATCTGTTTTGTCGGAACTTTGTCTTGGACGAACTTCCGCAGCATTAACTAGTCTTAGTATGCGTAGGTATTCATGAATTCTACTCTCTCCAAAAAGTAGAACTTTTCACCCGCCGAGGTTTGGCGGGTTTTTTTTGTTCAAAAATACAAGGCTGGTTGCGGCCATTTAATTTTCTTCTCTCTGCAACTTGAAGGCGGATTAAGCTTGAAGACCAGAGTCACGAATCAATGATGACCAAGGTTCCGAAGCTGCCGGGAGCAACGGCATGGGGTATCCCGGCAGGAACTATGAACAGCTCACCCGCTCGCACCGAAACAAGCGAATTCTGAATTTCGAGATTCATCTGCCCATCCAGCACCAGCAGTGCTTCATCGAAGTCGTGGCATTCGGCTGGGTATGCGGACGCATCCATGCGCAGGATCTTGAAGTTGGCTCCGCCAGCGCAGCCCAATACTTTTGAGCGCCAAGCGTGCGGCAACGATTCGGCGCTGGCTAAGAGATTAATTTTTGACATGAAATTTGATGGGCCGAAATATTACTTGGTCAGCAAATAATTAAAACTAAACGACACCCTGTCGTTGTCAGTCAGATTCGCGCTGACTCGATGAAACACATCCGAACGGAATAACACTAATTTTCCCACCGCGGGTTCAATCACGTAATTGCCGAACAGTTTGTAATGCATATCCGTCGGGAAGATCGCAAGGTCGCCGTCGTGTTGGTTGGTGCTGAAATAATAGGCGCCGCTGATCGGTAAACCTTCGACATTTCTCTCGTGATTGTGGCGTTCCTGGAAACCGAATTTTTTGGTGATATTGATCCAGCTTTGGGTGTACTGATGATCGAATGTAAATGCCTGATCCTTGCGGGTCTTACTGACGAATTCGAGAATATTATCTTCGATGAATTTTTTGAGAGAGTGCAGATGGGCGTGGGCAAAGAGGTTTTTTTCTTTGTTGAATGAACTGAGTACGTTGTCGCCCCAAGAGTGGCTGAGCAGGCTTTCTATCAGCGCTCTTTGCTGCAGGACTTCGGCGTTGATCGCATGGACGGTCGCCGGATCTGCCTGCGAGATACCCACCAGTGTGGGAAATAAGACTTCAATTTCCATTGCGCCTCCCCTTAATTCTATGATCGCCATTACTTCACGAAGAATGCGCTATGGTAGATGAAACAGGGTGATTTGTGTCTCTGCGCCGGCTTTTTTCTTTTGGCGTCAATCCGGTTTGTGGCGGGTAGATTGAAATGTCGGGCAGGGATGTCATATCTCCGTAATATCCGCGCAATATACTATCGCTAATCCTGAAATACTCTCCAAAGGTAGGATTTTTTGCCCGCTCTGGTAGCGGGCATTTTTTTATCTAAGCGATCTGTGTTGTCGCCGGGATGTTTATAGTGGCGGCGTTGCGGCTTGATCGAGATCCAGGGTTTTGATGCCGGCGCCGTTCATGAATTCGCTATACGACCAGTCGCCTTCGGCGTTGCTGACATTCTCCGGTACGGCTCTTTGCGTCTCAGCCTTGCCGGACAAGGCCTGGCGCATATAGTCGATCCAGATCGGCAGCGACAGGGTCGCGCCAAACTCTCTGCCGCCCAGCGATTTAGGATCGTCGTAACCCATCCAGGCTACCGCTACGACATCACCCGCATAACCGGCGAACCAGCCATCGACGGCATCGCTCGTGGTCCCGGTTTTTCCAGCCAGATCATGGCGCCCCAGGCGCTGGGTTGCTGCTGCGCCGGTGCCGCTTCTGACGACTTCGCGCAACATGCTGTCGATGATGAAAGCGTTGCGGCCGTCGAGTACGCGAGCGTCTTCCTGCGCAGTGGCGGGGGCTTTGTTTTCAGTCAGGACTTTGCCGTGGGCGTCGGTGACTTTCTGGATCAGCCAGGGCTTGATCTGATAGCCGCCATTTGCAAATACGCCGTAGGCCGCCGCCAGCTGTAGCGGCGTGACCGAGCCGGTACCTAATGCCATGGTCAGGTTTTGCGGTTGCTTGTTGGCGTCAAAACCGAAGCGCGGCAAATAGTCGCGCGCATATACTGCGCCTATCGCTTTGAGCAGGCGTACGGAAACCACGTTCTTGGATTGCACCAGCGCGGTACGCAATGTGATCGGGCCGTCGTATTTGCCATCGTCGTTGCGCGGATCCCATTTAAGTTGTTCGGTGCTGGTTTCGGATAACTGCACATCGTTGACGATAGTGGCCGGTGAATAGCCTTTTTCCAGAGCGGCGGAATAAATAAACGGCTTGATCGACGAGCCGGGCTGACGCCATGCGCTGGTCACGTGATTGAATTGCTTGCGGTTGAAATCGAAGCCGCCGACCATCGCGCGATACGATCCGTCCTGCGCGTTCAGAGCTACGAAGGCGGCATCGACTTCGGGCAACTGCGTGATGGTCCAGCGTTTCTTCGCATCCTGCATCACGCGGATCAAGGCGCCGGGGCGGATTTTTAGATCGCGATGGGCATTCGCCTGCATCGCTTTATCCGCGAAGCGCAAGGTCTCGCCGCTCAGCGTGACGACATCGCCGGAAGCCATTTCGGCTTTCACCGATTTATTGCTGACTTCGATCACCACGGCTGGCACCAGCTTGTCGCTGCCCGGGTGTTTGAGCATCAGCGCATCGATGGCATCATCGCGCTCATCTTCATCCGCTGGCAGCTCGATAAACGCTTCCGGGCCGCGATAACCATGTCGCTGATCATAGGCCATGACATTGCGGCGCAGGGATTCGTAGGCGGCATCCTGTTCCGCTTTGTTGATCGTCGTATATACCTTCAAACCGCTGCTGTACGCCGCATCTTTGTATTCCGCGACGATCGCCTGACGCACGATCTCGGCGACATAATCGGCATGCGATTCGAATTGCTGGCGACTGCTGATATGCAACTGTTCTGCGCTGGCCTGGGCAAATTGCGCCTGCGTGATATAGCCTTCATCGAGCATGCTTTTCAAGACCAGCAATTGACGCTGTTTGGCACGCTGCTGGTTGGCCGCCGGATTATGGCGCACCGGATTTTGCGGCACGCCAGCCAGCATCGCGGCTTCTGCGATACTCAGCTCCGCCAGTGATTTGTTGAAGTAGGTGCGGGCTGCGCTGGAGAAGCCGTGCGTCCTTTGACCGAGATAAATCTGATTCATATACAACTCAAGAATCTGGTCCTTACTCAAGGCGGCTTCAATCCGATAGGTGAGTAAAATTTCTTTTAACTTGCGGTCGATGGTTTTTTCCTGGGTCAGCAAAAAATTACGCGCCACCTGCATCGTGATGGTCGATGCGCCCTGATGAAAGCCGCCTTGCAAATCGGCGAGCAGGGCGCGGGTCGCTGAGCGGAAATTGATACCGCCATGTTCATAAAAGCGCCGGTCCTCAATCGCCAGCAGCGCGTTTTTCATCAAGACCGGGATTTCTTTAATCGGCACAAAATCCCTGTGTTCTTCACCGAACTCGCCGATCAGGGCATTGTCTGCGGTGTAGATGCGTAAAGGGATTTTAGGCTTGTAATCGGTGACTGCATCGAGCGAAGGCAGCCTGGGCATCACCCATAAAAAAACATAAGCCAGGATGGCGATGGCGACGGTGCTGATGAGGGCGGCGATACCGAGTAGTAATTTCATAAAACTTAGTCTTCCAGGGTTTGCAGCAAATACAGCTTTTGATAAATGCCGAGTTCTAGCGCCATCAATTGTTGATGCGTACCTTGTTCGGCGATGCTGCCATGATTGAGTACCACGATCTGGTCGGCATCGCGGATGGTCGAGAGCCGGTGCGCAATTGCGACGATGGTCACGCTGCCGCGCAATTCGGTCAGCGCAGTTTGTACGATTTGTTCGGTTTCGCTATCGATATGCGAAGTGGCTTCATCGAGAAACAGGATGCGCGGTTTGCCCGCCAGAGCGCGGGCGATCGCGATCAGTTGCTTCTGCCCGGTGGACAGGCGCGCACCGCCTTCGCCGAGCGGAGTGTCATAGCCTTGCTCCAGTTGCAGAATGAAGTCATGCGCACGCGCTGCTTTGGCGGCGGCGATGATCTCGGCAGTGCTGATGTCGCGGCCCATGGCGATGTTTTCCCTGGCGTTGGCCGCGAGCAAAAAAGGCTCTTGCGGCACCAGCCCGAAACTGGCGCGGAAATGCGCATCGCTAAAGCTGGTGATGTCTTGTCCATCGACGGCAATGCGTCCTGCTTGCGCGATATAAAAGCGCAGCAACAAGCTCAGTAGCGTCGATTTGCCGCTGCCGGTATGGCCGACAATCCCGAAAAAACTTCCCGCCGGGATATGCAGGTTGATGTCATGCAAAACCGGATGCGCCGCATCGTAGCCAAAGCGCAGATGTTCAAGCCGCAGATCGCCGCTATGTATCTCGGCATCGCTGATGACGCCGCTGGTGCTCGGCTCGCGCAGCAGCGTATTGACGCGTGCAGCTGACACCACCGCTTGCTGTATCTGTCCGAACTGCAAGGTGATCTGGATCAGCGGATCGACCACGCGCGCGATATAGCTGACAAACGCATACAGGATACCGATCTCGATGCCGGAAAAATCGCGCTGACTGAAACAGAAAATCACGACCACCAGCAACAAGGAATTTAACAGATCGAGGGCCGGACGCAGCAACCAGGCATTGGCGCGCAATTCATCGAGCCGTGCGTGATAATGCTGCTGGTTGGTCGCATCAAAACGTGCGCCAAAGCGCCGCTCGGCATTGCTTGCCTGCAGCGTGCTCATGCCGTTGATGCTCTCCGCGACCTGCGCATTGATCTCGCTGCGCAGCTGACGTGCACGGCTGACCGCCGGGGCGCTCCAGCGTTGATAAAACCAGACGATGATCATCACGGCCGGGATCAGCATCATGACGATCAGCATCAGGCGCCAATCCAGCCACGCCATCGCTACCAGTGCACCGATCACCACGATCGACGAATCGAGCATCACGAACAGCACTTGCACATACAGATTTTTAACCGACTCGGTATCGTTGGTGACCCGGCTGACCAACTGCCCGGTAATCGCCTTGTCGAAAAACGCCATAGGCAAGCGCAATACATGACCGTACACCTGCTCGCGCAGGCGACGCACCGAGCGCATCGCCACACCTGCCAGCCGGGATAGCTGCAGATAGCGCAACCAGGTCGCCCACCAGCCGGTCGCTACATAAGTCGCCAGCAACGCTACTACAACCGCCAGATCCATCTGGTGCGGCAACAGATAGCGGTCGATAAAGGCTTTACCCAACAGCGGGCCAAGCGCTTCCAATCCTGCTGCGATGAATAAATAGAAGATGCCTAATACGACATGGCGACGCTCAGGTTGTGCCGCCTGCATCAACAGATGCACGGCTAATTTTTTCTCTGACTTACTTTCCGGGGCATTCATTTTTTGTGTCAACTCAGGCTGCATCGAGACTTGCCTCCAGTTGCTGATAGCGCCATTGCGAGGCATACCAGCCAGCATGTTCCAGCAACTCGTTGTGCGAGCCTTGTTCAATCATGCGACCGTCACGCAAGACCAGAATATGATCGGCATCGGCCACCGCGCTGAGCCGGTGACTGACGATGATGGCACTGCGTTCCTTGCGCTGTTGGCGCAATTCGTGCAGATGTTGCAGGATGCGGGTTTCGGTATCGGTGTCGACGGCGGATAAGGCATCATCGAGCAGCAGCAAGGGGCTGTCGGTCAGCAAGGCGCGGGCAATCGCAACACGCTGACGCTGGCCGCCGGACAGCGTGACGCCACGTTCCCCGACCGGCGTGTCGTAGCCCTGCGGGAAGCGCACAATATCCTCATGCACCGCGGCCAATCTGGCGGCATGCATAATCTGTTCGCGGGTCGCCTCAGGATTGCCGAGCGCGATGTTATTGGCAATCGATGCCGAAAATAAAAATGGTTCTTGCGCGACCCAATTGATCGCAGAACGCAGGCTATGCAAGCGGTAGTTCGATACCGCTTCTTTGCCCCATAGCAAACTCCCCTGAGTCGTATCGTATTGACGTAACAGAAGGCGGATGATGGTGGATTTGCCCGATCCCGTGTGTCCGACGATGCCCAGAGTTTTACCTTCATCTAAAGTGAACGATACCTGGTCCAGTGCAAGCGCCTGTTGCCCGGGGTAAGAGAAACTGACTTGCCCGAACTGCAAACTGCCATGCGGCAACGCGGTGATCTGGCCGTGATCCTGGATACTCAGTTCCTGCGCCAACACCGGCTGCAGGCGGTTCCAGGCGGCTTTGCCTCGTTCCAGCAAGGACAATACCCAGCCGGCGGCAAACATGGGCCAGATCAATTGACCGAGATACATGGTGAAGCTGGTCAGCGTACCGATCGTCATCTCCCCATGCCAGACCAGATAGCCGCCCATGCACAATGTCAAAGCGCCGGCGGAGGTCAAGGCAATTCCTACCGCGGGTTCGTAGGCAGCTTCCCAGCGCTGGGCGCTCAGGCTGGCGTCGGCAGCGCGCTCGGCGAGTTCGGCGAATTGCGCCGCGCTGCGCTGCTCCAGCCCCAGCGCGCGTAAAGTCCGCACCCCTGCCAGGGTCTCTTGCACCTGCTCATTGAGCTTGCTAAAGCGATCGAGTGAGTCGCGCGATGCATCGTGCACATGATGGGTAATCGTTTTAAACGCCCATCCCATAAACGGGAAGGGCAACAAGGCAACCAGCGCGAGTCGCCAGTCGACCCCCAATAGCATCATGCCGATCACCAGTACGAAAGTCATGCTGCCGTCAAATCCTGCCAGCATGGCTTCACCCGACGCCAGCTCAATCGCATCGGCATCATTGGTGCCCAGCGCCATCAGGTCGCCGGTACGTTGCTGCTGAAAAAACGGTGCGCCTTGCAAGCTCAGGCGTTGATATAAACGAGTGCGTAATTGCACCCCGAGCTGGTAGGAGGCGGCAAATAACTGCATGCGCCAGCCGACGCGCAAAAAGTAAATCGCAACCCCCATCAAGACCAGCTCAGCTAGCTGGATTGCCAGTCCGCGCTGATCCAGATGATGGGCGACCATGGCATCGATCACTGCACCGACTTTACGCGGGATTAATACAGTTAACACTGCTACCGAGAACAGCATCGCGGCAGCGGCAAGGTAATGGCGTTTGTGATTGCGGATAAATTGGGCAAGCAGCTGGTACAAACTCATGTCGGTGTCTTATGACTTCGGTAATTGCTATGGTGTTTTGATATCACGGTACTACTCTTGGTCGCCAGGATCAGCCGTGATCGGAGCCAGTGATGATACAGCATTTGATTTATCAGGACTGACGCAAAAAACCAAACCCCCAACCCCTCGCCACCGAGACACGCAGACGCACAGAAAAGGCAAGAGGGATTGGCTTAAAACGAAGCCGCAATCTGGATGCGCCTGTTGGCACGAAATGCCTCTGTAAGCCGCACAAACAGTGCGGTTTCGTTTTTAAGCTTGCCCAATCCCCGCTGACAATCCCTCCCGCTTGCGGAGGAGGGCAGACTGACCAGCGGATGTGTCAAGCAGGCGCAGCGCTTAACGTGCGATCACCACATCGGCATTATCGCGTTTCAGCATATTCCACAAAAACGAATACGTGATGGCCGACATATCCGCCCTTTGCGCATTATTCGCGGCGCCGCCGTGACCGCCTTCGATATTCTCGTAGTACCAGACATTCTGGTGATCCTGGCTCAGCATTTTCGCTGCCATCTTGCGCGCGTGACCCGGATGTACACGGTCGTCGCGGGTCGAGGTGATGAACAGGACGTTCGGGTATTTGACGCCGGCCTTGACGTTTTGATACGGCGAATAGCGCGAGATGTAATCCCATTCCGCTGCGATGTCTGGATTGCCATATTCACCCATCCAGGATGCACCTGCCAGTAATTTGTTATAGCGCTGCATGTCCAGCAGCGGTACTTGGCTGACTACCGCGTTGAACAATTCCGGATGCTGGGTCAGCGCCACGCCAGCCAACAAGCCGCCATTGCTGCCGCCCATTGCGCCCAGGTGCTGCGGGCTGGTGATTTTGCTGGCGATCAGATCAGCAGCGACTGCGGCAAAATCATCATAGGCACGCTGGCGATTTTCCTTGAGCGCCGCCTGATGCCAGCGCGGGCCGAATTCGCCGCCGCCACGGATATTCGCCACCACATACACGCCGCCTTTTTCCAGCCAGGATTTGCCGATGCCGCCCGAGTAGGACGGCGTCAGGGAAATTTCAAAACCGCCGTAGCCATACAACAGCGTGGGGTTATTGCCATCGTATTTGACGTCTTTGCGTTTCACCAGAAAGTAGGGGACTTTGGTGCCGTCTCTGGAGGTCGCAAACTGCTGTGTAGTCTCATACGGTGAGGCGTCAAAGAAGCCCGGCGCGGATTTAAGCGACTCACGCCGATCGTTGCCCGCATGCGCCAGAATGTAGACGCTGGGAGTCAGATAATCTGAATAACTCAGCAGGTAGTCATCCGAATTATCGGCATCCACAGCACTCACCCCAACCGCGCCCATGGTCGGCAAGGCGACCTGGCGCGAGATCCATTTGCCGTTGTCCAGTTTCCATTCATGCAGATTGCTCTTGACATTGTTCAGCGATTGCACCAGCACATAATGTTTGGTGTAAGCCGCGCCGGTCAACGAGGTGCTGTCGCTGGGTTCAAACAGGACCGTGAAATTGCGTTCGCCTTTTTTATATGCATCAAAATCCATCGCTAACATGCTGCCCGGCGCATAGGTCTTGCCGCCGGTGGTCCATGCCTCACGCGGCGTGACGACGAATTGCTTACCAAAAAAACTGACGCTGGAATGGCTGGGCACATCGAGTTTAGTCAGTTTGTCGCCTTCTTTCAGAAATTGTTCTGAAGAATAAAACGTGATTTGACGCCCGACCAGTTCATGATGAATGCCGTCATGGTCGCTGCTGTGCGCAGAGATCGCCATATCAGTTTTTTCGCCTTCGAGCAGGACTTTTGCTGCACTCAGCGGTGTGCCACGCTTCCATTCCTTGACGATGCGCGCATAGCCGGAATCGGTCAGCGTGCCGGCGCCAAAATCGGTGGCGACAAACAGCGTGTCCCGGTCGCGCCAGTCGAGGTTCATCTTGGCTTCCGGCAGGCTGAAACCGTCTTTGACGAAGCTTTGGGTGGTCAGGTCAAATTCACGCATGACCACGGCATCGGCACCGCCGCGCGACAGTTCGATCAGGCAGCGGTCGTAGACAGGGTGGCGGCAGATACTATTTTTGAATACCCAATTTTCGTTTTCTGTTTTTGCCAGGGCGTCGACATCGAGTACCGGTTCCCATTTGGGTTGCGCCTTGCGGTATTCATCGAGCGTGGTTTTGCGCCACAGGCCGCGCGGATGCTCGGCATCCATCCAGAAGTTGTAATAGTAATTGCCCATCTTGCGGATGCCGGGAATCCGGTCTTTGGAGTCGAGCACGACTTGCAGGTCGCTACGCAATTTTAAAAAGGCCGGATCGGTATCGAGCTTGCTGCGGGTGATCTGGTTGCGTGCCTTGACCCAATCCAGGGCTTTTTCACCGGTCACGTCTTCCAGCCATTGCTGCGGGTCGGCCGCGGTGGTGGCAGTTTGTGCGACGGCATTGCCGATGGCACTCAGCAATAGCAAGGCGGCTAGCATTTGGGTATGTGTTTGGCGTTTCATTCTTGTCCTTATTGTCGAGCGCGGTGCCTTGCGCAGGTTTTTTTATGAGGTGCGTCAGTGTCCATGGGCATTCATCCCGAACTGCAGATTGACCTGCCGCAGCATAATTAAGTTCATTGCTGACATAGGTTTGCAGTTCGCCTGCATCGGGGTAGGAGATTGCAGCATGATTCTAAATCGGACCTCGCCGATCATGCGTCGTGATTTAAGGCCAGGATCGAAACTAAGTTTTGCGTTTAGGCAAAAGACAGAATTTAGCGTGGATTTGCCAGCAGATTCGCTGATACGTGCAGGTAAGTTGACTGGCAATATAGAATTTGCGCAAAACGACAAGCTGCTTGCCGCAGTTGACATTGAACCCGCAGGCTGGATGCGGCTTGCAGAGGCATTTCGCGCCAACAGGCGCATCCAGCTTGCGGCTTCGTTTTAATATATCAGCATCCCATGAAACCTATCCTTTTGCTTTTCGCTGCGTCTCGGTGGTCCGGCGCACGGCTGGCCTCGTTTTTCTGGGGGCAGAGTATGGTCAGGGAGGATGCTCAGCGTGTTTTGCTATTTAGTCTCATACCAGTATTCAGCAACTTGGCGCAAGCGGCGCAGATACACAGGCGGTGCTGCAACTGACCGGCAATTATCACAACTTGCTACGCATGTGGGCGGAGCCGACATAGTCGTATTTTTCACATATCCTGATTTGCAGTATGAATCAACGCTGCGCCAATTTGGCTTGCGCAGACACATTGCGTCTGATCCAGCCCAGCATGTCTTGCCAGATGCGTTGCACTTCGGCGTCGGGCGGCAGCACGGTGGCATTCGGTAATTCGATGGTGACAACCGGAATATCTTTATGCAGGCCGCTGTAGTTGCCGAGTGATCCCGGGTACACGCCGACACGGTTGTAGATCAGCCGGCCGAAACGGCGCGGCGGCGTGACGGGGCCGTCGAAGTCAAGTACGCCGAATGGCGCATGTACCGAGATGATCACGTCGGGTTTGAATTGTTCTATGGTGTCGTATACCCAGCGGCTTTCGGGTTCGGAAACCGGTGCCTTGCCGGGAAAACGACGCGGATCGCTGCGCGTGGTGTTGGCCCAATAGCGCGGCGCATCCTGTTGCCAGTTCGGCGTCGGAAAATTGCGGTTCAGATCGACACCGCGGGCATTCACGCGCATCGGTTTGGCGGCCAGCAAACCATCGGGATTGACGATGGGGGCGATCTTCCATTGGAATTCCTGCGTTGCTGGTTTTTGCATGACCTCGATCCACTTGAACACAATCGCGGATGCGGTTTGTTCGTCGCCGTGGATGCCGCCGAGCAGCAGCACTTTCAACGCCTGCTTGCGGCGCGGATCGGCGGCGATATCGCGTACCAGTATCGGGAAGCCATTGGCGGATAAGGCGCCAGCCGGTTGCACTTGGCTATTGCGGCAATCGGTACCGGAGATTTTTGGCAAACGTGCGACCAGCGGTGTGCACCAGTCGGTGATGGGTTTGGCTGCCTGGGCGGATATTGCAGAGGTGGCCGCGAGCGCCTGGTGCGACCAGCCCGAGACCGACATGATTACGGCAAGACCAAAACATGCAAGGCGCGCGGATTTGACAGGTATCACACTACACAACAACGGGGCCCGGCATTGCATGCTTCAGTCCATATTCAGGCAGGTATAAATATTATTCAAACATAGATTTAAACAAACAGGGAACTTCTAAAAACCCTTTAATCGAGATGCAGCGCCAGGCAGAGTTCGCCGGTCGGTACGGCGAGGCTTTGTAAGGACGCGATGCGTTCGAGTACGGGGTTGTTAGACATTCCCGATAGCTTAGAGTCCTGCGGCCTTGCGTAACAACACGGCTTTGTCAGTGCGTTCCCAGGTGAATTCAGGCTCTTCACGACCGAAGTGACCATACGCTGCGGTCTTGGAATAAATCGGACGCAGCAGATCCAGCATCTGGATGATGCCTTTTGGACGCAAGTCAAAATAGTCATTCACCAGGGCGGCGATTTGTTCATCCGGGATCACGCCTGTACCTTCGGTGTACACCGTCACGTTCATCGGACGCGCTACGCCAATCGCATACGCGACCTGGATCTGGCATTGTTTTGCCAGGCCGGCGGCGACGATATTTTTCGCCACATAACGCGCCGCATAGGCTGCCGAACGATCGACTTTGGTAGGGTCCTTGCCGGAGAAAGCGCCGCCGCCATGCGGGCAAGCGCCGCCGTAGGTATCGACAATGATCTTGCGGCCGGTCAAGCCGCAATCGCCTTGCGGACCGCCGATCACGAAGCGGCCGGTTGGATTGATCAGGTACTTGGTATCTTTCAGCCAGTCTTTTGGCAATACCGGTTTGATGATTTCTTCAATCACGGCTTCGATGAAGCTGGGCTTCATATGCTGGCCATCGCTTTGTTCCGGGCTGTGCTGGGTCGACAGCACCACGGTATCGATGCTGTGCGGCTTGCCGTCGACATAACGCATGGTGACCTGGCTCTTGGCATCGGGCCGCAGGAAAGGCAGGCGACCGTCCTTGCGCAATTGCGCCTGACGCTCTACCAGGCGGTGCGCATAGTAGATCGGCGCCGGCATCAGCTCCGGCGTTTCGTCGCAGGCATAACCGAACATCAGGCCCTGATCGCCGGCACCGGTATTCAGGTGATCGTCCGATGCATGATCGACGCCTTGCGCGATATCGTTGGATTGTTTGTCATACGCCACCAGCACCGCGCAACCTTTGTAGTCGATGCCGTACTCGGTATTGTCGTAGCCGATGCGCTTGATGGTGTCGCGCGCAACCTGGATATAGTCGACGTGGGCATTGGTGGTGATTTCACCTGCCAATACCACCAGACCGGTATTGGTCAGGGTTTCGGCCGCCACGCGGGAACGCGGATCCTGTTCGAGAATGGCATCCAGAATGGCGTCGGAAATTTGATCGGCGACTTTGTCGGGATGTCCTTCAGAGACCGATTCGGAGGTGAAGAGAAAATCATTAGCCATCGCAGGCTCCTTGTAAAAATTGACCGTATTAAACATGCCGCAGTCGGAAAGAGAACCTGCGACGCTTTAGCGGAATTTATATACCGCCTCGCAAGTTGTCTGTTAACTCGGCGGTTCCTGCATAAAAGCTATTGCAAATTTAATCTGGTGTTGTTGCACCGGCTTGCCGTGCAGTGCGTACTGCCTTCGTCGGCGCGCCTGGCCAGCTTAATTTTGCAATAGCCTTTACTCATTGTGTGATATTTTACGCTTCTTCTTGAGCTCGTGTCGAATCCCACTAATTTTCTGGACTTAATTTCCCTCTCAGAGTTGAGATGCATCATGCTCGTTGCCTTATTTCGCTTCCTGTCGATTTTTTCATTACCTGTCTTGCATGCCATCGGCGCAAGCCTGGGTTGGCTTGTCTATCTGGCATCGGGTTCTTATCGCCGCCGCTTGCAAGAGAATATCGGTCGCGCTGGCTTCGCCGCCGACACTGCTTCAGCGGTACGCGAGGCTGGCAAAAACATCATGGAATTACCCTTTATCTGGTGTGCCAAACCGGAACGGGTATTGCGCACCGCAACGATAGAAAATTGGGAACTGGTGCAGGCAGCGCTCGATGCTAAAAAAGGCGTGATTCTGTTGACGCCTCATTTGGGCTGTTTTGAAATTATTGCCCAGGCGATTGCCGCCAAGACCCGCTTGACTGCGCTGTATCGTCCACCGCGCAAAGCGGCCTTGAAGCCCTTGATAGAAGGGGCCAGAGCGCGTGACAACCTGATCCTTGCACCGGCGAATTTATCCGGCGTCAGGAGCATGGCTAAAGCCTTGAAAAAGGGTGAGGCGATTGGCCTTTTACCCGATCAGGTGCCGCAAGAAGGCGAAGGTGTCTGGGCCGGATTTTTTGGCAAACCGGCTTATACCATGACGCTCTCAGCCAAGTTGCATGCCATGACGGCTGCGCCTTTGATCCTGACGTATGCCGAGCGTTTGCCGTATGGCCGTGGATATATCGTGCGCTTCGTCGCTTTTGACGAAGTATGGGGCGACGATGCGACGCAACAGGCGGAAGCGATTAACCGCGCGATGGAAAAACTCATTGCACGCAAACCGGCGCAATATTTCTGGAGTTATAACCGCTACAAAATTCCGCATGGCGTCGCCGCGCCGGTGGCATCTGCCGATTCACCGAAGGACCGCACATGAGATTCGTTCTGGGCTTTATGTGGGTCTTGCACTGGTTGCCTTTGCCGGTGCTGGGACGCTTTGGCGATGCCGTTGGCAGCCTGCTGTTTCGCGTCATCAAATCGCGCCGTCACATCACGCTGACGAATTTGCGCCTGTGCTTGCCGCAGCTCAGCGAAGCACAACGCGTCCAGCTCGCGCGCCAGCATTTTCAGGCGTATACCCGCAGCGTGCTGGAGCGCGGCATCCTGTGGTGGGGTTCAGAAAAACGCTTGAAGAAATTGATCCGGATCGATCCCGCCGTACCCCTGGCGAGTATTCAGGAGGGGCCGACGATTCTACTATGTCCGCACTTCGTCAGCCTCGATGTCGCCGGTGTTGCGGTGATGCTGGAATCGTCTTTGTGTTCGATCTATACCGAGCAACGCAGCAAAGTGTTTGATCAGGCTTTACGCAAAGGTCGCTCGCGTTTTCGTCCGGTGAAGTTATTCTCACGTGCCGAAGGCGTCAAGCCCATCATCCGCGCGATGCGTGACGGCCTGCCGTTCTTCATGCTGCCGGACATGGATTTCGGTGCCAAAGATGCCGAGTTCATCCCCTTCTTCGGCGTACCCGCCGCTACCTTGACGGCAGTCGCCAGAATCGCTGCCACCACGAACGCCAAAGTGATCCCGGTGATCGCCACCATGCTGCCGAATTACCAGGGCTGGAAAGTCAGCTTCCACCAGCCTTGGGAGAATTACCCGGGCGACGACATGGTCGCCGCCACGCGCTTCATGAATGCGTATATCGAAACGGAAATACTGAAAGCGCCGGCAGAATATTTTTGGGCGCATAAGCGCTTTAAAACCAGGCCGCCGGGTATACCAAGCGTGTATTGATGTTGCCGGATTATCGGCATTAATCGATGCCGTATCGTTGAGAATATTGTTGTTCTGTTCAAGTCTGTTACGCAATATACCTGAGCATTAGGCCGTTACTGTCCTCGTCGATTTTTGGGGGCGATCGCAATGTTCTAAGCGATCCAATCTACCAGCCAAGCTAGTTAAGGCAAGTGCGCCGAGCACAACTACCGCACCAATCCACGGCGTCGCCATTAAACCGATGTGGGCGACGATCAGTCCGCCGCCCCAGGCGCCACCGGCAATACCAACATTGAATGCCGCTATATTCAGGCCGGATGCGACATCCACTGCCTGCGGCGTATCGCGTTCAGCCCGTTGTACTACATAGACCTGCAGACCCGGCACATTGCCGAAAGCGACTGCCCCCCATACCAATACGGTGGTCAGAGCTAACCAGATGTGAGACGCGGTAAAAGTGAGTGCAAACAACACGAGCGCCAGCAAGAGGAAGACGATTTGCAGCGCACGGATGGGGCCTTTTTTATCCGCCAGCTTGCCGCCCCAGATATTGCCGAATGCGACCGATACACCATACACCAACATCACCAGGCTGACGCTGCCAGCGGAGAAGCCGGATATTTCCTGCAATATTGGTGCAAGGTAAGTGAAGGCAATAAACGATCCGCCGTAACCGAGCGCAGTCATGGCATAGACCAATAACAGGCGCGGCTTTTTCAGCACGGCTAACTGGGTCAGCAAGGATGCCGGTTTGCTGTTAGCGATATTGTTCGGTACCAGAATCAAACTGCCGATAAACGCAATCACTCCCAGCAGTGATACCGCCAAAAAGGTCGCCTGCCAGCCAAAGTGCTGACCGATGAAAGTGCCTAGTGGCACACCGGTTACCAAAGCGACGGTGAGACCGGAAAACATCAGGGCAATGGCGCTGGCGGCTTTTTCTTTTGGTACCAGGCTGGTAGCAATGGTCGATCCAATCGAGAAAAATACGCCGTGCGCTAACCCGGTCAGTACCCGCGCCGCCATCAATGCCTCATAACTCGGTGCCATCCATGCGACTACATTCCCGACAGTGAATAAGGCCATCAAACCCAATAACAATTGTTTGCGCGGTACGCGACCGGTCAATGCGGTCAAGACCGGCGCACCAATCGCTACGCCGAGCGCATACAGACTCACCAGTAAACCTGCGGAGGGAACCGAGACCACCAGGCTGTTGGCGATAGTGGGGATCAGGCCGACAATCACAAATTCGGTCGTTCCGATAGCAAAAGCGCTGAGAGTCAGCGCCCAAAGTGCGAGAGGCATGTAATTCTCCTGTGAAGATAAAAGACGGGACCGCTTAAAGTTCCCGGATGCGTCGCAGTTTGCGCTTTACGCCAACAAAGAAAAACCATCGGCGCTACAATACATTTTTGACTAGGAGTCACTAATGCTAACTGTGGAGTCGCTGATTGGTTTTGTCGCAGTCATAGATACAGGATCGTTTTCAGCCGCTGCCGACCGGCTAGGGCAAACCCCATCGGGTGTCAGCAGAACGATTTCACGCCTGGAGTCGCAGCTTGGCATGACCCTGATGACTCGCACAACGCGCCGTCTGGATTTGACGGAGGAGGGAGCATGGCTGTTGATCCGTGCCAGAAAAATTCTGTCGGACTTGGAAGATACGGAACAACAATTAAGCGCCCGCCTGGCTCAGCCTTCCGGCCTGATTCGTGTGAATGCAGCGACGCCCGCATTGAATCATCTGATTGCGCCTTTGGTCGCGGATTTTCTTGATGCGTATCCCTTGGTGCGACTGGAGCTGACTAGCGGTGAAACGGTGATTGATCTGATTGAAGAGCGCGCCGATCTGGCGATTCGTATCGGCCCGCTGGCTGATTCCACACTTCATGCCAGAAAGCTCGGGGAGAGCCGTTTAAGAGTATTGGCGTCACCGGCTTATCTGGCTAGTCAAGGTATCCCGAATAACATAGACCAGCTTTCAGCTCATCGATTACTCGGTTTTTCTGCGCCGGCATCACTGAACATCTGGCCATTGCCACAGGCAGGTGGCGCCGGGTTGACGGTGACGCCGATGATCACTGCATCGAGCGGGGAAACTTTACGCCACTTGGGAATAGCCGGGGCAGGTATCGTCTGCCTCGCCGAGTTCTTGACGCAGAATGATGTTGCCGCCGGTCGTTTA
This sequence comes from Undibacterium sp. Jales W-56, assembly GCF_025548535.1. Lineage (GTDB taxonomy): Bacteria > Pseudomonadota > Gammaproteobacteria > Burkholderiales > Burkholderiaceae_D > Undibacterium. The sequence continues at coordinate 66,883 of NZ_JAJLQW010000001.1, forward strand.
GTGCCGGTTTTAGAGGCACAGACATTGCCATGGGCGCAACCGGTTTGGGCTGTATTTTACAAACAAGAGGCCATTGCACCGCGTGTTGCAGCACTGGTCAATTTTTTAGCGCACAGGCTGGCAGTGGATATTCTGGAGCCTGGTTCGTAAGAGATTACGGCTTGATCCCACACGGAATGACATGTGTTTCGCATGAAAAAAAGCATACTGCTTTTTGAGCGGTATGCTTTTAATCGGATGGTTTGTTTTAGCCTATAAGTTCAACTTCTCCAGGCAATAAACTATTCGCCGGCAGCGCGTCCAATTGCTTCAGCTTCTCATAGTACGGCGCAAAATCCGGTGCCGTTCCATCGAATAATTCCTGGAAGCTGTTGATCACAAAATAGCTTTCCTGATACGAATCGATTTTGTACAAGGTGCGCAGGCAGCGTTGTACGTCGAGATGAAGGTGGCGCGAACCGGTGCCTGGTTTCAGGCAATATTCGACTTCGCCGCCGGATGACAAAATGCCCGCGCCGTAGATGCGCAGACCTTCCGGTGTGTTGATCAGGCCGAATTCGACCGTGTACCAATACAGCCGTGCCAGATAATCGAGACCGCCTAAATCCATGGCTTTCAAGCCGCCTTTGCCATACAACTGCATGTAGTCGGCAAACACCGGATTGAATAACATCGGTACATGACCGAAGTAATCATGGAATACGTCAGGCTCAACGATATAGTTGAATTCTTCCGGTGTGCGCAGCCAGACCGTGACCGGAAAACGGCGATTCGCCAGGTGTTCAAAAAAAGTGAATTCGGGTATCAGGCCCGGTACGGCAACGATGCGCCAGCCGGTGGCTTTGAATAATTCTGCGGAGGTCTGCTCAAAATCAGGGATGCCATGCGCGGCATCCATCTTATGCAGCGCTTCGATAAACTCCTGGCAGGCACGACCCGGCAACAAGGCTTCCTGGCGTTGGTACAGCTTGCGCCAGAGCTCGTGCTCTTCTTCGGTGTAGGTATCCCAATTTTGATGCACAACATATTGTGCATCAGCCAGTTTGTAATCGCCGCGTAAGGCAGCACCATCGGATTTTTCGGCAACTGTGGCCAGAAAGTCTTCATTGGAAACAGTGGCGGTAGTCATGATATGGGTCTCCTTCATCATGCAAAAAAGGTCAGCGGGCGACATCCAGAGTCGTCGGTCCGGTTGACCTTGTATTCTCTTAACGAGTCGCTGGATCAGGCCGGTGCTTTATCGTCTTTAAGAACGCCACGACGAATCTGATCAAGTTCGATCGATTCAAACAGGGCGCGGAAATTCCCTTCACCAAAACCCTGGTCGCCTTTGCGTTGAATGATTTCAAAGAAGATAGGGCCAATCACGGTCGTGGTAAAAATCTGCAATAACAATTCGCGCGATGTCTCGGTGCTCTTGCCATCCAGCAAAATCCGCAGCTTGCGCAATTCTTCGAGATTTTCACCGTGACCCGGCAAGCGGCGATCGACCAGATCGTAGTAAGTGTCGATCGTATCCTGGAACACCACGCCGTCCTTTTTCATATCGCCGACGGTTTTATACACATTGTCCGTGCCCATCGCGATGTGCTGCACGCCTTCGCCGTGGTACAGATCCAGATACTCTGCGATCTGGGATTTATCATCCGACGATTCATTGATAGGAATGCGAATCTTGCCGCAAGGTGAAGTCATGGCTTTGGATTTCAGGCCGGTGTGCTTACCGGCGATATCGAAGTAACGGATTTCGCGGAAGTTGAACAAGGTCTCATAGAAATCGGCCCACTCCTTCATGCGACCGCGGTGCACATTGTGGGTCAGATGATCGATGTAAGTCAGGCCGCTGCCAACCGGATTGGAATCGACTCCGGGAATGGCCACGAAGTCGGCGTCGTAAATACTGATATTGCCAATGGCACCGTCTTGCGCGCCATCTTTGCCATGCCAGCGATCGACGAAATAAATCAACGCATCACCGATGCCTTTGATTGCCGGAATATTCAATTCCATCGGGCCGGTTTTGTTATCGAAGCCCCATGCGCCGAGGTCGAGCGCACGTTTGTAAGCGGCATTCGCATCTTTGACGCGGAACGCAAAAGCACATACGGATGGGCCATGTTTGCGGGCAAATTTTTGGGCGAAAGAATCGGGCTCGGCATTGATGATGAAATTCACGCCGCCTTGACGATATAAAGTCACATCCTTGGTACGATGCTTGGCAATCGCGGTAAAACCCATAGTCACGAACAAGTCGCCCAGCGCTTTTGGATCGGGTGCGGCGTATTCGATAAACTCAAAACCATCGGTACCCATAGGGTTGTCCCAAGTTTGGAAAGTCATGCTTGTCTCCTGAAGTAATCGTCATAGCATCTGCGCTACGGTAGCAACATCGTGCCAGTGCGCCGGATGGCGGCAATCAAGGTCAACTATTTTTGACATAGATTATGTTCTCAGTATAGTTCGTGATTCACGCCATTAAATTGCAAAATAACCCAAGGATTACTGTATTTAGGCAATAATATTGCTAATTAATATTAATTATTGGCAGACTATGACGGCAATTTCTTTGGATAAGATTGATCGCAAGATCCTGGCGATTTTGCAGGCCGATGGGCGCCTGACCAATCAGGAGGTGGCAGAGCGCGTAAATTTATCGCCATCACCCTGCCTGCGGCGGATCAAGCGCCTGGAGGAGAGCGGCGTGATCCGCAAATACGTTGCCCTGCTGGAGCCTGCCAAAATCGGCCTGGGTTTGCTGGCCTATGTGAATGTGCGGCTGGAGAAACATAACGACGCTCCCGGAAAAGGCGCGTCGCGTTCACCGCGCAATGATTTCGCGGCATCGGTGGAACAGTGGCCGGAAATCGTTGCCTGCTACGCGATGACGGGCGAAATGGATTATCTGTTGCGGGTGCATGTCGAGAATATGGACCACTTCTCGCGCTTCATGATGGAAACCTTACTGCGGCACCCGGCGGTGCTCGACGTGAAATCGAGCTTTGCCTTGCAGCAGATTAAGGATACGACCGCATTGCCGGTGTTGAGCGCCTGATGGATTGCTAGATCGTTGACTGGGCCAGCGATATATGTCCGGCGGAGGTCTCACGTGCACTAGGCAAAAAGCGGGCGATGGTTGAGAGCAATTCGTTTTCGTCGACCGGTTTGCCAATATACGCATCGCAGCCCGCCCAGCTACCGCGGAATTTGTCGAAGGCAGACGATTTGCTGCTTAACATGACCACCGCGGTATTTTTGGTGCCCGCGTTGGATTTGATATGTTTGCAGACTTTGTAGCCATCGATTCCCGGCATCAGGATGTCTAAAAATACGCAGGTGTATTTCTTGACCTCGGTCATGGCAATCGCCTGTTCGCCGTTTTCAGCGTAATCGACGTCAAAGTGGAAGGGCGCTAATTTGATGCGCATAAACGCGCGAACGGTGGCGCTGTCATCGACCACCAACACGGATTCGGCAGCCTTTTTGGGAATGTATAAAGCTTCTGGCAGCTGTTTTTTATCGATGGTGCGGCGATACGTCTGACCGTCCCAATGCTGCTCACCGCCTTGCTGGCGGCGGCTGCGCTCTTGCAGTGCGGCGTGCATCAAGTCATCGAGCTGACCGAACAGGCGCATCCAGTGTATCGGTTTTTGTATCAAGGGCCATTCCACAGCGACAGCCGGATCGCGGCCGATTAACACGGCTGGCGCATGGATATTTGGCGAGCGTTTTTCCAGTTCTTGCAATGCCTCTGCATTATCGGTATTCACCAGATAAATGTCGGGCCGATCTTCTTCCAGACTAGGCTCGGCGTAGCAAAAACTTCTGCGTCCCGTGAGCCGGAAGGTGGATGCCAGCATCGTTTTTTCGGCATCGGAAAACCCCAGCATTTCGAGGATGAACTGACGGCTATCGTTGTTGGGCGTTTTTGCTGCAGACGTCTGGTTCATGATGAAAATATGTCCCTGGTAGTATGGATAGGCCGGTTTTTATATTGTTGTTGGCGAAATGATAACACAGTATTTTATAACGATGAATAGCATCGTAGGCCCTTCTGGTTTTGTGATTTGGTGGGATTGCTGTGAATTAATTTTTGTGACAGGTGAGCGCCACCGGAGTTTGCCCGCGTGCTTCAGGGATTAATTCAAGCAGAGCGCATCTACGATAAGAGGTCCTTACTCGTCTTTTGTGCCGGACAAATTGCCCAGCCATTTAACCGCGGCGCGGGTATTCGCCTTGATGGTGTAATCCAGGGCCGCAACTTGCTCTTGCATGGCTTCTTTCAGGACGCTGACTGCATCGGCGGGTAATAATTTGAGGTAGGCATCCGCTTCACCATATTCTCTATGGATTTCCATGCCCGCTTTTTTTGCGATATGGATCATGGTCTGATTCGACGACAGGCAATGCATGTAGAGTGTATCGACATCCGCATTGCGGCAATGGATGGCGCCACGCTCGAATAGTTTAAAGCCGACACCTTTGCCGCGCGCTGATTCTGAAACCGAGACGCCGAATTCAGCAATTTTCTCTTTGTCCGTAATGTCATCTTCGGGTTGCCGCGGCGCGAACGCCAGATGACCCACGCCCACCAGTCGGAAATGTGCGCTCATGACGCCAAATACTTTATCGCGTGAAAAGTCGATACCCTCCACATATTTAGTGATCATCTCATCGGGTAAATAGGTGCCAAAACGCAGCAGCCGGTCGCTCTCCTTGAGGGCCAGAAAGTGGCGCAAAATGCGGCGCCGGTCTTTTTCCGATAATTCCTTGACGAACACAGAGTGCTTGGCTGCCGACTTGGGCTCGGTAGCCTGACCATCTTTGTCATGGGGCAATAGGTCTGATGCGTTCATGGCAATCCTTCCGGTAAAGCAAATTGTGCGATGCACAATTTCTCGCTTCATTGTAGGCGAACACTCAGGATTATTCCAGAAAACCTGTAGGAGCTATGTTGTTTTCAGCCGGTTTTTAGTTGATTTTGCCTGAAAACTGGATCGCAATAGTCCTGAAAATGCTTACTTGAATGCAAGTTTGTACGCCCGTACTGCCGCTACCCGGGCTTGATGGATTGCCGCTGCAATTTGTTGCGGCTGACCTGGGAAACCTTGCGCAATCTCGCCCGCCGGCACTTGCTGCGCCGCTTTCAATGCCTGGGCCAGATAATCGGCTTGCGGGAAACTTACATCAGGTAAATTCGCACGGCCAAAACAATCCGACTGCGCGGCTTGCAGCAATTCTAAAAACCGTTGCGGTTTGCGAAAGGCATCGCTACGTTCCAGCAGCGCGACGATGGTGTCTGGCCGCAGTTCAAATGCGCGTCCGATATTGCCGTGGTCGCGTGCCGTCATGATAGCCAGATCGCGACAGTCATTCGGTATTTTTAAACGCTGGCAGAGCGCTTCTACCAGATCGACACCCAACTGCTCGTGTCCATGATGACTAGGCCAGGCGGCAGGCGGGGTCGCTCCTTTACCCAGATCATGCATCAATGCGGCAAACCGTACCGCCAGCGAATAGCCTTGCTGTGCCGCATAATCGACCACCATCATGACGTGCACGCCGGTATCGATTTCGGGATGATGCCTGGCAGGCTGCGGCACGCCCCACAAGGCATTTAATTCCGGCAGCAGGCGCGCCAGCGCGCCGCAATCACGCAGCACCTCAAACATGCGGGAGGGGCGTGCTTCCATCAGTCCGCGCGCCAGTTCCTGCCAGACGCGTTCCGCTACCAGGGCATCGACTTCGCCGGCATTCACCATGTCTCGCATCAACTGATTGGTTTGTGCAGCGACCGTGAACGCATGCGGCTCTACCGAAAAACGCGCAGCAAAACGCGCGACGCGCAAGATGCGGACCGGATCCTCGGCGAAGGCGGCCGACACATGGCGAAAAACTTTTTGCCGTAAGTCGGCCTGACCGCCAAACGGATCGATCACATTGCCGTCTTCATCTTGCGCCATGGCGTTGACGGTCAGATCGCGACGAACCAGGTCCTGCTCCAATGTGACCCCGGCATCGGTATGGAATACAAAGCCTTTATAGCCGGGCGCTGTCTTGCGCTCGGTCCTGGCAAGCGCATATTCTTCATGGGTTTTCGGATGCAGGAATACCGGAAAATCTTTGCCGACCGGTGTGTAACCGAGCGCCAGCATGGTCTCCGGGGTGGCGCCGACCACCACATAATCGCGGTCTTGCACCGGCAGGCCAAGCAAGCGATCCCGTACGGCACCACCGACGATATAAGTCTTCATGGCCTTGCTTATGCGGAGTGTGGATCAGAATGCCGGGCGCGCATCATGGCCAGGCATATCATGCGTTTCGACTTCGGCATCGCGTATCCATTCGGCGACGGCCGGATGCGCCGTGACGCGCTCGACATAGGCTTGCAGCGCCGGTGCCAGCGATACGCCATAGGTACGAAAACGCATGACGACAGGCGCGAAATACGCGTCGGCAATCGAAAAATCGCCGAATAAAAATTGATGCGCACCGTAACCGGACAGGCAATCTTCCCAGATTTCGCAGATGCGGCCGATATCTGCCTGCGAGCCTATGGTACGGCCTTTACCGGGTAATTTGGCACGGATATTCATTGGCATATCGAAACGCAGGGCCGCAAAGCCGGAATGCATTTCAGCGCAAACGCTGCGTGCCATCGCGCGTGCGGCAATGTTCTCCGGCCACAAATTTAGCAGAGGAAATTGCTCCGCTAAAAATTCACAAATTGCCAAAGAATCCCAGACCGTCACCTCATTCGCCAGCAATACCGGAACGCGGCCAGCCGGAGAATATTCCAAGATTTGAGCGGTTGTACCTGGTTTGCCTAGCAGGATGAGAATTTCTTCAAACGGAATCCCGAATGCCTTCATCACGACCCATGGGCGCATGGACCAGGAAGAGTAGTTTTTATTGCCGATCACGAGCTGCAGACGAGGTTTTTTATTGTCAGTGAGTAGCGCAGCGAGCGCGGTCTCTAATTCGGTGTCTTGCATAAAAATTTTAAAATAATTAAGGTAAATCGGAATCCGTCGCTGACATGCCTTTGGGGGTCACGGTACCTAAACGTGCTTTCAGCGACTGTGGTTTTTTTTCAAATAAGGCCGCATAGTAAGTCGCGTTCGACAACACGTTTTTGACGTAGCCGCGGGTTTCGGAAAACGGGATGGTCTCGGCAAAAATCGCGCCTTCGACCGGGTGTGTCAGCGTGGCACGCCAGGCCCGCGGCCGGCCAGGCCCCGCATTGTAGGCCGCCGATGCCAACGCCTGCGAACCGCCCAGATCAGTCAGCACCATATTCAGGTAATTGGTGCCGAGTGCGATATTGGTGTCGATGTCATTGACCTGGTCCGGCACGAAACTGCCGAGACCGATTTTCTTCGCCACATAGCGTGCGGTAGCCGGCATGATTTGCATCAGTCCGGACGCACCGACATGCGATTTGGCACTCATGATAAAGCGCGATTCCTGACGGATCAAACCGTACACCCAGGCCATATCGAGCCCCAGCGCCTGCGTCGTTTTATACATGCTGTCGTTAAACGGCGTCGGATAGCGCTGGCTGAAATCCATCTCCGCCTTGGTGCGATCCGAGGTATTGACCATGCGATCGAGCAGATTATTTTGCCGTGCCAATTCGGCGGCGGCGATGTGCTGGCGCTCATTCATTTTGCGCAGCTCCCAATTCCATTCGCGGGTGCCTTCAAAGCGCAGATTCATTGCATAAAACCGCAATGCTCTTCGCAGACCGAGATTCTTTTCCATCGGTGCTAATTCTTCGGCAGTCACCGGCTTGACGGTCAAAGGCACGCCGATTTTCTGACCGCGTTCTTCGAGTGCGAGCTGACCATAAAAATGCAATTGATCCGCGATGCCGGCAAACATGGCCTGGGCTTCTTCGTTCCTGCCCTCATTCTTCAGCGCACGGGCATACCAGTAGATCCAGACCGGCTCGTTTTTCAGGCTCGCCGGCATCGCCGCGATGGCGCTTTTAACCAGCTTCCACTCGCCTTCACGCAAGGCGGTTCTGACGCGCCACTGGTAGCCTTCCAGAGACAAGTTCGCGCCTTCGGCCCGCTGCCAGTAACCGAGCGCTTCAGGTTGCAATTTGAGGGCGGTTTGCAAAGCGATATGCGCCCATCCCTGCGCTCGCTCGGCATCGCTGAATTTGCCGCTATACCGCGACAAGGTATCGGCGGCCTCGTCGGGGTCGGTTTTTGCCAGGCGGCCCAATGCAAGCAGGTATAACTCGTGAGAGACTTTGCCGGATTCCGGCGGTTTTTTCAGTAAAGTTGTTGGCTTATCGATCGCCTGCACGATCCGCTTTTCGGTAATGTCGAGCAGCTTCGCCAGCCTTTGTGCCAATGGCAGTGCGCCGTTTTCGGCAGCGATGCGCATTTGCGCCCACAAGTCGGCTTCACTGAATTGGCCGCTCTCAGACAGGTAAGTCACCAGCGAATAACAGCCGGCACCGTAATCGCGCGGGGCGGTCAGCAAGGCACGTGCGGCGTCGGCGACTTTTTGTTGCTTGACGGCTTTTGACAGCAATGCATAGCATTTGAGCTGGGTATCGTCGGCCACGACGAATTGCGGATATTGGATGTCAAACGTCTCCCAGTCGCCGCGCTGGCCTAGCAGCAACAGCCAGTCGTTGCGCAGGCGGTCGGCGATCGCGCTGCCTTCATATTGCGTTAAAAAAGCCTGGAATTCACTTGCGGAAGCGGTACGGAACCGGGTTTTCAGCCGGTAATAATCGACATAAGAGGGGATGTCGAAGTTTTTCAGTGCCGCTGCATGCAGTTCGGCTTGGGCCGCATCGTCATGCATCGCGGCATCGCGCAAGGCCATGAAGTGATCGTCATCATTGACAAAACTCTTGTTGCTTTTTGCCGCCGCCACGCTAGCCTGCAAGGATAAAACTGCTAACATGCAAAGGCTGAGCGGTAGCGCGTATTTTCGTCCAGGCGCTGGTCCGGATTGACTGCTACGACCGGCGATTTTCTTGATTGACCACATTTTCTACCGCTTCCATCTTGATGTTTTTGACAGTATGACACAGCCCACCCAGCAAACAAGCCTGAGCGCACAAAACACCGCCAATTCTGCCGCGCAGATCAGCCGTAGCCGATTGCGCAAGCAATTGCTGGATGCGCGGCGCGCCAGTGCCGTAGAGGACAGGGCGATTTGGGATCGGCAAATAGGCCAGCAAGTCATCGCCTGGTGCCGGCAGCAACAGATCAAAAGCCTGGGTGTATTCTGGCCAATCCAGGCTGAACCCGACCTGCGCGACTGCTATGCGCAACTGCATCAGATGAAGGTACAACTGGCCTTGCCGCTGGTGCCCGGCAAAGACCAGGCGCTACAATTTTTGCGCTGGGTTCCCGGTGACGCAATGGGGCAGGACGATTACGGCATCCCGGTTCCGGCGCAACGTTCGCAATGGATGCAACCAGAGGCCCTGCTGATTCCCTGCGTGGGATTTAATTCCGACAATTACCGGCTCGGCTATGGCGGCGGCTTCTACGACAGGACGCTGGCCATTGCGCCGCGACCTAAAGCGGTGGGCATCGCCTATTCGCTGGCGCATGCAGAGTTCGCTGCCGATACGCATGATGTGGCGATGGATAGGGTGTTGACTGAAAAAATTTAAAGGGAATTTCCAAACCTGATCCGTATATTGCATGCGTCTTTAAGAGTGAAAATGCTCGGAAATGTTCATGAGGATTGAGGATGGGGTTTTAAATCTTTATCGTTGATTTTAGTCAGAACTAGTTATAAGGATTGCATCCGATTGGGATGAAATATCGAAATAGAGTTCGCAATACCGGTGCGGCTCTTGGCGCATTTTCATGCTAACAACCGCACTGGTATTGCGGACTCTATTTTTTAGATCAGCTCAAACCACTACACCAGACGCTGCCAGATCGCCGTCGTCGCTGCGGCTTGATTCAGCGAATAAAAATGCAAGCCTGGTGCGCCGCCTGCCAGCAGGCGTTCGCATAATTGCGTGACGACGTCGAGACCGAAGGCTTTGATTGAGGCGCTGTCGTCGCCGAAACTGGCTAGTTTTAATCGTACCCAGCGTGGGATTTCTGCGCCGCACATTTCTGAGAAGCGGATCAACTGGCTGCTGTTGGTGATCGGCATGATGCCAGCCACGATCGGTGCCGCGACGCCGGCTTTTTGCGCTAACTCTACGAACTGGAAGTAGGCATCGGCGTTGTAAAAATATTGGGTGATCGCGGCGTTGGCACCGGCGTTCATCTTGCGCACGAAGTTTTGCAGGTCGTCTTGCGGCGAGCGCGCTTGCGGGTGCATTTCCGGGTAGGCGGCGACTTCGATATGGAACCAGTCGCCGGTTTCTGCGCGGATAAATTCGACCAGTTCATTCGCATAGCGGAATTCGCCCGCCGCACCGTAGCCGCTCGGCAGGTCGCCGCGCAATGCGACCAGGCGATGGATGTCGTGCGCCTGATATTGTTTCAGAATGTCGCGGATGGAGTCGCGCGTGCCGCCGACGCAGGACAGGTGTGGCGCTGCCGCATAGCCTTCCTTGCGGATGTCGACGACGGTATCGAGCGTGCCTTGCTGTGTGGTGCCGCCAGCGCCGAAGGTGACTGAAAAATACTTGGGTTGCAGTTCGGCGAGCTTGGCGCGTGTGACACGCAATTTCTCTGCGCCTTCCGGCGTTTTTGGCGGGAAAAATTCTATGCTGAAATTATGGGAAGACATTATTTTTGCAGAAGTAAAGTTGAGAGCGTCCAGGAAATCACGCTATATAACAAGGCACCGCTGACGGCAGCCCAGAATCCGGCGACATGGAAACCGTTGACCATATTGGCGACAGCCCAGAACATCAGGCCATTGATGATGAAGATGAAGAGTCCCATCGAAAGCACCGTGACCGGCAGCGTCAGCACGACCAGGATAGGGCGGATGATGGTGTTCACAAAACCCAATACCAGTGCGACGATCAAGGCGGTTGCGAAGCTGTCGATAGACACAGAATGCATAAGATAGGGCAGGGCGAGTAAGGCGAGGCCGTTGATGATCCAGGTGGCAAGCAGGCGCATGGGTTCTCCAGTGTGACAAGTTGAAGGGCAAAAATAGTGCTATCAATTGCCCTCTCCCGCCAGCGGGAGAGGGGCTTTCGCATCCTACCAAATCTGCTAATTAATAACGATATTGCTCCGGCTTGTAAGGACCGTTCTTGCTGACGCCGATATAGGCGGCTTGTTCGTCGGTCAGTTCACTTAACTGCGCATTGAGTTTTTTCAATTGCAGGCGGGCGACTTTTTCGTCCAGATGTTTTGGCAGTGTGTAGACTCCGACCGGGTATTTGTCATTGTTGATGAACAATTCGATTTGCGCGATGGTTTGATTCGCAAATGAGGAACTCATGACATACGATGGGTGACCGGTGCCGCAGCCGAGATTGACCAGGCGACCTTCCGCCAGCAGGATGATGCGTTTGCCGTCGGGGAAGATCACGTGATCGACTTGCGGCTTGATGTTTTCCCAGGTGTATTGCTTCAAGGCGGCGACGTCGATTTCATTGTCGAAGTGACCGATGTTGCAGACAATCGCCTGGTCTTTCATCTTCAGCATGTGGGCATGGCTGATGACGTGGTAGTTGCCTGTGGTGGTCACGAAAATATCGCCATGTTCTGCCGCGTATTCCATGGTCACCACGCGATAGCCTTCCATTGCTGCCTGCAGGGCGCAGATAGGATCGATTTCTGTGACCCAGACTTGCGCGGACAAGGCACGCATCGCCTGTGCCGAACCTTTGCCGACATCGCCATAGCCCGCGATGACGGCCACTTTTCCGGCGATCATGACGTCAGTTGCACGCTTGATGCCGTCGACTAAAGATTCACGGCAGCCGTACAGATTGTCGAACTTGGATTTGGTGACGGAGTCATTGACATTGATCGCGGGGAAGGCGAGTTTGCCTTCTTTGTGCATCTGGTACAAACGATGCACGCCTGTCGTCGTTTCTTCGGTTACGCCTTTGATCGCCGCCAGACGTTTGGAGTACCAGGTCGGGTCAGTTTTAAGGTGAGATTTGATCGCGTTGAACAGGCAGATTTCTTCTTCTGAACCTGGGTTTGCCAGCACAGAAATATCTTTCTCTGCCCGCGTGCCCAGGTGCAGCAACAAAGTCGCATCGCCGCCGTCATCCAGAATCATGTTGGAATAGCCGCCATCCGTCCATTCAAAAATACGGTGCGTGAAATCCCAGTATTCATCCAGGTTTTCGCCTTTGAAGGCGAATACCGGCGTGCCGCCCGCCGCGATTGCCGCCGCTGCGTGATCCTGCGTCGAATAGATGTTGCAGGAGGCCCAGCGTACCTGCGCGCCGAGGGCATTCAGGGTTTCGATCAGTACCGCAGTCTGGATCGTCATGTGCAGCGAGCCTGTGATGCGCGCGCCTTTTAGCGGTTGGCTGGCGGCGAACTCTTCACGAATCGCCATCAGCCCCGGCATTTCTGTTTCGGCAATCTGGATTTCTTTACGGCCCCAGCCAGCGAGGCTGATATCGGCGACGAAAAAGTCTTGGGTGGATTTTGTTGCGGAGTTTGAAACGGATGCGGTGGCTGCGGTTGTCATGGTGGTGGCGTTCATCACGCCCTCCTTTCTAAATGAAAAAAGTAACGTGAGCGCAGTTGCGGTGTTGATCATCCAAGCCTGGCGAAATAGCAAGATTTCGTCGCAACGCTCCTCGGATTGCCGCGATTATAGCGCAAAAGCAGCGCCAGATTCGGCACTTTGCGTTTTTTGACGGTTCATTATGAATACGGTAAATCATGATTTTGATGCTATATTGGTATCAGTGATTTCTCCAATGTTGACTTGCAAAGGTGTGTCGATGTCCAACGCCAAGCCTGCACCGAACTCGTCTCGCTCAAGTTTTGTAGCGCGCTGGCTGTGGCCTTTGCGCTTTGTGTTGATCCTGACGATTCCTTTATCATTATTTGATGCATTTCGTTTCGGTCAGGCAAGTCAAAGCCCGAATTTGTTCGCGTTCTGGCCGGTCTTCGTGATGTACGGGATTTTGACTGCGCTGGATTATCTGGTGGGTAAAGATACTTCGCAACCCGCTGAGGATGTGCGGACGATTCCCTTGTATCGCTGGCTTGCATTAGCGGCTTTGCCGGTGCAGTTCTTGTCGCTGTGGTGGGGGCTGCATGTGTTTACGGCGGTGAATTTTAACTGGGTAGGTCAGGCGGGCTGGATTTTATCTGTCGGGGCAGTGTCGGGCACGCTGGCGATTACCGTGGCGCATGAGTTGATACACAAACCGACCCGGCTGGAACAATGGGCGGGCGGCATCTTGTTGTCATCCGTCTGCTACGGCGGTTTCAAGATTGAGCATGTGTATGGACATCATGTGAATGTATCGACGCCGCTCGATGCCTCGTCTGCGAAGCTGGGGCAGACGGTGTATGAATTTATTCCGCAAGCGGTATGGCATAACACCCGCAATGCCTGGCTGCTGGAGGCAAAACGGCTGAACAAGCGCGGGCTGGGCTGGTGGCGCAACGAGGTGTTGTTGTGGTCGGCGATCTCGGTTTTATTTGCCAGTGCTGCCTTCGCATTCTTTGGTTGGGCGGGCCTGGTGTTTTTTATCGGGCAATCGGCGGTCGCTTTTTGCGAGCTGGAAGCGATCAATTATGTCGAGCATTACGGCCTGACCAGACAAGCTGCCGGCAACGGCTATGAACGCGTCCGGCCCGAGCATTCGTGGAATTCGAGTTACCGCCTGATGAACTGGTTTTTGATGAACCTGGCGCGGCATTCCGACCATCATGCGTATGCATCCCGGCGCTATCAGGAGCTGCGGCATTTTGCCGAGGCGCCACAGCTGCCGGGCGGGTATGGCGCGATGGTGGTTCTGGCATTTTGCCCGCCCTTGTGGTTCCGGATTATTCATCCGCGCATACCCGCTCACGTCAGACAAACCGGGGAGGCGACATAAAAAAGGAGCAAATCCCGAGTCGGATTTGCTCCTTTTTATTCGCCTGATGATATCTTGCCGATGGCTGCGATTGCGTTTAAGGATGAAGTTTAATGACCGGCAAAATCGCAGACCGTATACACCGGCAAGCCACTGTCTTTAATCAGTTTTGATCCGCCTAATTCGGGCAAGTCCACAATCACGGCACCCTCGACGACGGTAGCGCCTAAACGTTCCAGCAGTTTTTTGCCGGCCATCATGGTGCCGCCGGTGGCGATCAGGTCGTCGATCAGTACCACGCGGTCGCCCGTTTTGCAGGCATCGGAATGGAGTTCTACGGTGGCGCTGCCGTACTCGAGTTCATATTGCTCGGAGACCGTGTGAAACGGCAGCTTGCCTTTTTTACGGATAGGCACAAAACCGAGATTCAATTCATAAGCGACTACCGAGCCAATGATGAAGCCGCGCGCATCGAGGCCGGCGACGATATCGAGTTTGGCATCCATATAGCGATGCACGAACATGTCGATCAGTACCCGGAATACCTTGGGGTTTTGCAGCAAAGGCGTGATGTCGCGGAACATAACGCCTTGCTGCGGCCAGTTTTCCACGGTGCGGATATGTTCTTTAATGTAGTCGGATGGATTGAACATCACAGCTTGTCCTTGAAGAGATAGAGTCGATTCATGCAACAGATTGACGCAATCGCATGCACCAATCGATGGGATAAAAAATATAACCCGCTATTTTAACAGCCGCAGCTCGGCTCTTGCGACTGCTTCTGCGGTACCTCGCACGACAATCACATCGGCGGCTTGCAAGATGATTTCTCTGGTCTGGTCGAGACGGCTTTTGCCACGCCGGACCGCAGTCACATCGACTTCGAGCTTAGCGAGATCTAATTCGTTGAGGGTTTTGCCAATCGCTTTGGCACGTTCGGTCAGGAATACCGTATGCAAGCGAATTTGCATATTTTCCGGGCCGTCAACCATGTCGCTGGCACCGTGGAAGAAGCCGCGCAAGGATTCATAGCGCTCATCCCTGGCGGCCTGCACCCGGTGCACCACGCGGCGTAGCGGTACTCCGAGCTGAACCAATGCGTGCGAGGCCAGCATCAGGCTGCCTTCCATGATCTCCGGCACGACTTCGGTAGCGCCTGCTTCGCGCAGTTTATTCAGGTCGGTATCGTCATGGCTACGTACGATGACGGGCAGGCTGGGGTTGAGTTCCTGCACCAGATACAGGATTTTTAAGGCTGACTGGGTATCGGTATAAGTCACCACCAGAGCGGCTGCCCGCTTGACGCCGGCGGCTACCAGACTCTCGCGGCGCCCTGCATCGCCATACGAGACATTGGCGCCTGCCGCCTGCGCTTCGCGGATCCGGTCCGGATCCAGATCGAGCGCATGGTAATCGAATTTTTCTTCCGCCAATAAGCGCGCCAGGCTTTGGCCGCTACGGCCGAAGCCGGCAATGATCACATGCTTTTGGATGCTCATAGTCCGTGACGCGATTTGCGTCAACGCCAGTGACTGCATCATCCATTCATTGGCGGATAGTTTCATCACGATCGCATCGGACTTGGCCAGGATAAACGGTGACGCCAGCATCGACAGCACCATTGATGCCAGGATCAATTGCACCAGCAAGGGATCGATCATCTGCAGGCCACCAGCCTGATTCAATAAGACGAAACCGAATTCACCGGCTTGCGCCAGCCCTAAGCCGGTTCTGAGCGCGACGCTGGTGGTGCTGCCGAATAATTTGGCGAGACCGGCGATCAGCACGAACTTGAGGAACACCGGGCCGATCAGCAACATCAAGACCAGAACCGGATGTTCGGACACCAGGCGCATGTTCAGCAGCATGCCGATGGTAATAAAAAACAAGCCAAGCAAGACGTCACGGAAGGGTTTGATGTCCTCTTCAACCTGATGTTTGTATTCAGTCTCAGAGATCAGCATGCCGGCAACGAAGGCGCCGAGTGCCATCGATAGCCCGGCACGCTCGGTCAGCCAGGCGGCACCGAGCGTAATCAATAACAGATTCAGCATGAATAATTCTTGCGAGCGGCGCTTCACCACCATGCTGAACCAGCCGCGAATTAATTTTTGTCCGAGAAACAGCAGCAAGAACAGAATCAGTATGGCTTTGCCGCTGGCCCATGCCAGCGTTTCCATTAACTCCCCCGATTTGGACGCCAGAGCCGGAACCAGAATCAGCAACGGGACAACAGCCAGATCCTGGAATAACAAGACGCTGATGATTTTGCGGCCGTGCGGACTCTCGAGTTCCAGTTTTTCGGTCAGCATTTTCGACACGATGGCGGTCGATGACATGGCGAGCGCGCCACCCAGCGCAAACGCGGCTTCCCAGCCGATATGGAAATATTGCGGCAGCCAATAGCTGGCGGCGAGGCCGAAACCCAAACTGGCGGCGATCGTCATCAAGACCTGCGCTAAACCGAGGCCGAATACGGTATTGCGCATCGACATCAATTTCGACAAAGAAAATTCTAAACCGATGGAAAACATCAAAAATACAACGCCGAATTCGGCCAGCTCATGCGTGGTTTTGCTGTTTTGCGCCAGGCCAAGCCCGAATGGGCCGATCAGGCCGCCGACCACCAGATAGCCCAGCATGGGCGGCAATTGCAACATGCGAAAAGCCACAACGCCGAGTACCGAGGCGGCTAAGAGAAGAAGAGTGATATCCAGTGCATTCATGGTGACTATTATTGCTTAGTTGTTCAAAAAAACGAACAATATTCACCTGGCGGCAACTTTATCTGGTTCCAATTAACTGGCAGAGTTTTTGCTTGGTCAATTTCGTTTATACTTTGGGGATGAGTACCTCTAAGCTTATTTCCTCTCCGGCCGCATCAGAAGCGGCAACCAGCCGAGCCTTGCAACTGGCCTGTGAAACCCTGCAAATTGAAGCAGATGCGATTCAGGCGATGCAGGCCAGACTGTCTGATGATCATGGCGCGGCATTCGCCCAGGCGACGCAATTGCTATTGCATTGTCACGGGCGCGTGGTGGTTTCCGGCATCGGTAAATCCGGTCATATCGCGCGCAAGATTGCGGCCACCTTCGCTTCTACGGGTACGCCAGCCTTGTTCGTCCATCCTGCCGAAGCGGCGCATGGCGACCTGGGCATGATCACACCGCAAGACGTGTTTATCGGCATCTCTTATTCCGGCGAAGCGGCTGAACTGATGTCGATTTTGCCTATCATCAAGCGGCTCGGCGTGAAGCTGATCACGATGACCGGCAATCCTGCTTCCAGCCTGGCCGATCTGGCGGATGTGCATCTGAATGTCTGGGTAGCGAAAGAAGCTTGCCCATTGAATTTGGCGCCGACTGCCAGCACGACCGTCACATTGGCGCTGGGAGACGCCTTGGCGGTCGCGGTGCTGGATGCCCGCGGATTCCGTGAAGAAGACTTTGCCCGGTCGCATCCCGGCGGTGCTTTAGGCCGTCGCTTGCTGACCCATGTACGCGATGTGATGCGTACCGGCGATGCGATACCGCAAGTCGCTCCCGACACCAAATTGACGACGGCTTTATTGGAAATCACCAAAAAAGGGATGGCGATGACGGCAGTAGTCGATCAGGACCAGCGCATTGTTGGCGTGTTTACCGATGGTGATTTACGTCGTCTGATGGAAAGCGTGCAGGATTTTTCAAAAATCAGCATTGCCGATGTCATGCATAAAAATCCGCGCAGCATTCGTGCTGAACAACTGGCGGTCGAGGCAGTCGAAGTCATGGAGACACACCGGATCAACCAGTTGCTGGTCGCCGATGAGACCGGTAAATTGGTCGGCGCCTTGCATATCCACGATCTGACGCGCGCCAAGGTGATTTGATGAGTCTGGCACTGAATTCCAAAGAAAATGCGATCGCTAAAGCTTCTAAAGTGAAGCTGATGATTTTTGACGTCGATGGTATTTTGACCGATGGCAGTTTGCATTTCGGTCCGGATGGCGAAGTCATGAAGACCTTTAACGTGCTTGACGGGCAGGGCATCAAATTATTGCAGCAGGCCGGCATCCAGACCGCCATCATCAGTGCGCGGCAATCCGCGATTGTGGCCAGGCGCGCCGCCGATCTGGGCATCACCCACGTAAAACAGGGCATCCATGACAAAAAGACGGCGTTCCTGGAATTGCTCGCTGAATTGAATGTGCTGCCGGAGCACTGCGGTTTTATCGGGGATGACGTGATTGATTTACCGGTGCTGACACGTGTCGGCTTTGCCGCCAGTGTGCCGAATGGACATGCGGTAGTCAGAACCCGGGTGCACTATGTGACGCAGGCTGCTGGCGGCGCCGGTGCGGCTCGCGAAATTTGCGATTTTATTTTACGCGCCCAGGATAAATACGAATTGGCACTGGCGACTTATCTGACATGAAATATGCATTTTCATTAGACCGGTTTCGTATCTGGCTGGCGGTTGCCGTGCTGGCGATTATCGCGCTCGGCAGCTTTTGGGTATTGGAAGTGCTGCGTCGCAACGATGACGATGGCAATGCACGCTCTTCCGCAAGAAGCGAGCCGGATTATTATGTAGAGAAATTTAATTTCATTAAATTATCGAATAATGGGCAAGCCAATTTTCATGTGGCAGGTGAACGCTTAACCCATCATCCGCGTTACGATAATTTTGAAATTCAACAACCTCGCATCAATAGTTTTGACGAAGAAAAAACGCCGGTAACGATCAGGGCGGATAAGGCAATTGTTGAACAAAAAAACGCTCAGGGACAAACACCGAGCCTGGTGCCCAAAGAGAGCGACGAAATTCATTTGTATGGCAATGTGAACATGGAGCGGCCAGATACGACGACGGCAAAATTCATGCGTCTGCAAACCGATTATCTGCTGCTGTTACCCGACGTAAGTATCATGAAAACCGACAAGGCGGTAACGCTGTACTCAGGCAGATCAGAAACACATGCGATAGGCATGATTGCGAATAATGCGACGCAGGAAGTGCAGTTGCTAAGCAAAGTGCGTATGAGCATAGATCGTCCGAATTCAAAGCGGACATCCACTAATTAAGAGGGAGAGCGAATAATGAGCTTTCAATATCCAAAAAATACCCGGCTAAGCAGATGCTGCATCTTGGCGATCAGCGTTTTGGCGATGTCTTCCGCAGCGTTTGCCGAGAAGGCCGATAGTTTAAAGAAGACCGAAATCAGTGCCGAACATTTGACTTCAGATGGCAAGAAAAATACCTCAACCCTGCTCGGTGAAGTCATCCTGGTACGAGGCACTTTGCTGGTGAGGGCTGACCGTGCGGTCGTTTCAGAGGCTGCCGATGGACACCAGACTTCGGTGTTGTATGCGAACGCCGGCGGACGCGTATCGTTCCGTCAGAAACGTGACGGCGGCCCTGATTTATGGGTGGACGGTTATGCCGACAGAGTCGAGTACGACGATAAATCGGAACTGGTGAAGTTCATCTCCAAGGCAAAGATTCGCTACCTTGACGGCAAGAACGTCACACAGGAACAGGAAGGCGAATATCTTTCATACGACAGCATTAATGACGTTTTCGTAGCGACCAACAGTACTTCCGGAAAACAGGTTCCGGGCGGCGGTCGCGTCACTTTGATTTTAGAACCTAAAGCCGACAAGCAAGCCAAAGAATAATATGAGCACATTGTTGATCAAAGGTTTGCAAAAACGTTACGGTGCGCGTCAGGTGGTGCGCGACGTTTCGCTGGAAGTAAAAAGTGGCGATGTCGTTGGTCTGCTCGGTCCCAATGGTGCCGGCAAGACCACCTCGTTTTACATGATCGTTGGACTTGTTCCTTCAGATGCAGGCGAGATCAATGTCGATGGCGTGGATATTTCCCGTCTGCCGATTCATCAGCGCGCCGTGCTCGGGTTATCGTATCTACCGCAAGAGGCATCGGTATTTCGCAAGCTCACGGTCGAAGACAATATTCGCGCAGTGCTTGAGCTGCAAAAAGATGCGCACGGCAAATTTCTGGGCACGATAGAAATTGAGAAACGCCTGGACACCTTGCTGGCCGATTTGCAGATTGAGGGCATACGCGAGAGTCAGGCGCTATCGTTGTCCGGCGGTGAACGCCGTCGGGTCGAAATTGCCCGGGCACTGGCGACGAATCCGCGCTTCGTGCTGCTCGATGAGCCGTTTGCCGGTGTCGATCCGATTGCGGTGATTGAGATTCAACGCATTGTGCGCTTTCTCAAGGAACGCGGGATCGGTGTCCTGATCACCGATCATAATGTGCGTGAGACTTTGGGTATTTGCGATCATGCTTACATCATCAATCAGGGCGCGGTATTGGCGAGCGGTAAACCTGAAGACATCATCACGAATGAATCCGTACGCCGGGTTTATCTGGGAGAGCATTTCCGCATGTAGCGGGAAGCGAGATGATGATGAAACAAAGCCTGCAACTACGTACTTCACAACACCTGGCTTTAACGCCGCAATTGCAGCAATCAATTCGTCTTTTGCAGTTATCCACTTTGGAATTGCATCAAGAGCTGGAAAACCTGTTGACCGACAATCCCATGCTGGAACGGGTTGACGATCCCATGGATAATGCGGTGCGCTTGCTGGCCGACGGTGCGATCAGTACCACCGCCAATAATTCCGAATCCGAATTCGCAGTGCAGGAAGTCGGTGCGGAGAGCGCCGCTCCGGTGGCCGATAGTGGCGACAATACCGAGGTCGCCGCCGCCGCGGACAGCACCAGCGCCAATGAAGAAGAGTGGAGTTTTGATGACGTGCCGCAAGGCAGTAAATCCTCGGACGAAGATGACGGTCGCCCGCAACTAGAAGCGGCACAAATTAGTTTGCGCGATCATTTGCTGGAACAGATGCGCCTGAATATCCGGGAACCGCGCGACCGTGCCTTAATCGAACTGATGATTGATGCGCTGGATCCTGCCGGTTATCTGATGGAAACGATGGATGAAATCCATGCGAGTTTGCCGCTCGAATTGTGCGTAGAGCCAGAGGAATTATCTTTTGCGCTGGCCATGTTGCAAAGTTTTGACCCGGCTGGCGTCGGTGCCCGCACGCCTTCGGAATGCCTGGCACTGCAAATCAAACGATTGCCAAAAATCCCATTTGTGACGCGCCGGCTAGCACTGAAAATTGTTGAAGAGCACATCACTTTATTTGCGCAAAGAGATTTTAATAAACTCAAAAAAATCCTCAATTGCGACGATGAGGATTTGCGTGAGGCGCAGGTAGTGATTCGACAATGCAACCCCAAGCCTGGCGCAGATTTTACTTCCGCCTCATCGGATTATGTCGTACCCGATGTGATCGTCAGAAAGTCGGCCAATGGCTGGCAGGTTTTGCTGAACCAGGATGTCATGCCGAAGCTTCGCGTGAATAGCATGTATGCCAACATCATGAAGCAAAATCGGGGTGACGGCACCATGGGTTCGCAATTGCAGGAAGCGCGCTGGCTGATCAAAAATATGCGGCAACGCTTCGATACCATTTTGCGCGTTGCACAAGCGATAGTTGAAAGACAACGTAATTTTTTCACGCACGGTGCAGTTGCCATGCGGCCTCTTGTGTTGCGCGAAATTGCTGATACACTAGGTTTACACGAGAGTACTATTTCCCGTGTAACGACCCAGAAATACATGCTTACCCCGCATGGTATGTTTGAGTTGAAATATTTCTTCGGTAGCCATGTCGCGACGGAAACGGGGGGGGAAGCTTCTTCCACCGCGATACGTGCACTCATCAAGCAGTTGATAGGAGCAGAAGACCAGAAAAGCCCACTCTCTGATAGCAAAATTGCAGACATGCTGGGCGAACAGGGCATGGTGATTGCGCGACGTACAGTCGCCAAATACCGTGAAGCCCTAAAAATTCCTCCAGTAAGCCTGCGTAAATCCTTGTAATTAAGATCTGTAATTTAGTCTTGTAACTAAGCCTTGAAATTACGTTTTGTATTGCTATATATAATTTAGCTCGATGCATCAGAGCAAATGCTGAAGAAATTTATAGCAAGTAACATCACCATAGGAGCGTAGTATGAATCTCACCATCAGTGGACATCACCTCGAAGTAACTCCTGCAATACGTGAACATGTACAAAACAAGCTTGAACGCATCAGGCGACACTTCGATCAAGTCATTGATATCGCCGTCATCCTGACGGTAGACAAGCTCCGGGAAAAGGAAAAACGGCACAAAGCAGACATCAATCTGCACATCAGCGGTAAAGATATCCACGTAGAAAGTCTGGCCCATGATCTCTACGCCGCAATCGACCTCCTCATCGACAAGTTGGATAGGCAAGTCATCAAACACAAAGACAAAATTCAAGATCATCAGCACGATGCCATAAAACATCTACCAGATCCTGCATCCGTGTAAGCTTAAAGTCCGGTATTCATAGCCGGGTACGATAAAAAAGGACGCCTTGAGCGTCCTTTTTCGCTGGCAATCAATCCAAAAACGTGCCTGTGTTGCAGCAAATCATTGCGCTGCACTTGGTCTTAGGGCCTGTTAACATGTAAATCGGGAGATGCGTTCACTCCCAAACGCAGGATGGCAAGGCGCACATCGCCGCTGAGGCTGGTGCCTCAGCAAGAGGGGCAACACAGTCCATCGTGCGTTTGGGAGTGAACCCTGCGGGAATGGCCTAAACGGGTACATGGCGTTGTTGCAAATCGCTTATAGTGCTCGCACTACGGCGCGCTTAGTTGAAACCCTTGCCTAGCCCTGTACCCGTTTAGACACATTCGCACTCCCGATTTACATGTTAACAGGCCCTAGTAGCCTATGGTTTTGCCGTCGGGATTGCGCGGATCAGAATAACCGTCGAAACCATCTGGACCAATTTGTATGGTCTGCGTTCGCCCCATTGTCGGGGAAATTGTTAACGAATGGCCTTTCAGCTCAAGTAGACGCAGGGTATCCGGGCTGATACCCCGCTCAACGCGTAACCGGTCGGGCATCCATTGATGATGAATGCGTGGCGTGATGCTGGCCTGCGCCACGTTCATCCCATGATCGATCACATTGAGTATCGTTTGCAGGGTGGTCGTAATAATCCGGCTGCCTCCGGGACTGCCGGTCGTCATAAACGGTTTTCCGTCTTTTAAAATGATGGTGGGAGACATCGAGCTTAAAGGCCGCTTATAAGAACTGACGGCATTGGCATCGCCACCTATCAGGCCAAACGCATTCGGTGTGCCGGCTTTGACCGAGAAATCATCCATTTCATTATTCAGGGTGATGCCGGTACCTGCGGCAACGATGCCGCTGCCAAAATTCAGATTCAGCGTGTAAGTTGTGGCGACCACATTTCCATACTGATCGGCGACGGCAAAATGCGTCGTCTGATCACTTTCGTAGGGCTCTAATTTACCCGGTTTGATCTGATTGGAAGACAGGACGTGATCGGGATTGATTTTTTTCACCAGCTCGTCGGCATAGGTAGTGGAAGTCAATGCTTTCAACGGGACTTTAAAAAAACCAGGATCGCCGAGATATTCCGACCGGTCTGCATACGCGAGCTTCATCACTTCCGCCATCAGATGCAAATTCTGCGCACTATTGCTGCCTTGTTCCTTGATAGGGAAGTGTTCGAGCAAATTCAGCATTTGTATGATGTGGACGCCACCTGAACTGGGCGGCGGCATCGACATGACCTGATAGCCGCGATAATGACCTTTGACCGGTTCGCGTTCGACCACCTTGTAATTTTTCAGATCGTCAGCGCTGATCACGCCTTGATGCCTGGCCATTTCGGCGACGATTTTTTTCGCGATACTGCCTTGATAAAAAGCCTGCGGACCATCTTGCGCAATCAGTTTCAGAGAAGCAGCCAAATCTTTTTGCACGAGCTTCTCTCCTGCTACCAATGGCCGGCCGTTTTTAAAAAAAATCGCTTTACTCGATTCCCATGCGCCCAGATGATTGCGCTCCGCCTCCAGTATGCTGGCTAAATGCGGCGTGACTTCGAAACCTTGTTCTGCCAGGCGAATCGCGGGCGCAATGACTGCGGATAATTTCATCGTGCCGTATTTGCTCAATGCCTGGCTTAAGCCTGCAACCGTGCCCGGTATGCCGACTGCCAGGTGCGAATATAAAGATTTGCCCGGTATGACCTGGTTCGCGTGATCGAGATACATGTCGCGTGTTGCCCGCAGCGGTGCCATTTCGCGAAAATCGAGCGCAATGTCTTTGCCAGATTTGGCATCGTGGATCAGCATAAAGCCGCCGCCGCCGATATTGCCGGCGTTTGGCAGTACAACGGCCAGTGCGAAACCTACCGCAACGCCAGCGTCGATGGCATTGCCGCCGCGCTTGAGTATGTCTATGCCTACTTGTGTCGCCAATCCCTGTTCGCTGGCGACCATGCCATGCTGTGCATGCACAGGGCTGACTATGTCGTAGCCGATATCATATTTGACGATGGGGTCGATCGCTGCCGTAGTGGCTGCAGAAACGGCAGGCAGGACCAATGTTTGCGTCGCCAGGCCAATCACGGTCAGCGCGATGAATACGGTTTTTGGCAGGTAGGTTTGTGAAGACAGGCGGGTGTTCTTGGCAGACGTCATATCAATTCGCATACATGCCTTCTCTATTCATTATCGTAATTTGAAAAACTGACTGGATAGTTTGATTTTAACTTTATCGTCACAGCCATGATTCGATTTATACGAATTAATTTTTAAAGTAGGACTTACACAAAAACCAAAACCTCTCACCACCGAGACACAGAGAAAAACAAGAGGAAAGCCCCCGCAATGTTTGGATATAAACCGAACCCGCAAGCCGAGTGCGCCCGTTGGCACGAAATGTCGCTGAAAGCCGCATCCAGCCTGCAGGTTCAATGTGGAAGGCGGTAAGTAGTTTGCTGTTTTGCGTAATTCCTATAAAGATGAATTTATATGAACTATTTAGACTGAATTGAATTCAACCGACGTAAAAAAACCGCCACGCAGGCGGTTTTTTTATCGCACAGCAGAAATTAATTACTTGGCTTCTGCTTCGGCGGCTGTTGCGCCGGCTGGAATAACAGCGATAGCGACCGTTGCGTCGTCACCGTGCACCACTGCGGATACGCCTTTTGGCAATACCAGGCTGGAAACGTGGATAGATTGACCGGCTTCCAATTTGGACAGGTCAACTTCTACGAATTCCGGCAAGTCTGCTGGCAAGCAAGAGATATCCAGCTCAACGGCAACGTGGCTGATTACGGCTGCGTTCAATTTCACTGCTGGAGATACTTCAGCATTGATGAAATGCAGAGGCACTTTAACGTGGATCTTTTTGTTAGGATCAACACGTTGGAAGTCAGCGTGCAATACCAATTGTTTGTAGGCGTGGACTTGGAAGTCGCGCAACAAGACTTTTTCTACTTTGCCATCAACTTCCAGATCCAGAATCGAGGAATGGAACACTTCTTTCTTCAATGCGTGGTACAGCGCATTGTGGTCCAGAGTGATAGATACAGGGGCTTCTGTGCCGCCGTAGATGATGCCAGGTGTTTGGCCAGCATTGCGCAGGCGGCGGCTCGCTCCGGTCCCCTGTTCTTTGCGTGCAAATGCGATTACTTTCATGGTGTTACTCCAAAAAATGCAAGAGTCAACTTGCGGTTTTGTATCTCCGCGACCAGAGATACGGAAAAACGCAGTGATTTATTTTTGCAAATAAATACTGCGCAGAAAAAATTAATCAGTGAACAGCGAAATGACGGATTCGCCCTTGGTAATGCGGCGGAAGGTTTCGGCCAGCAAACTATCGCAGGACAATTGGCGTATCTTGGAGCAGGCTCTTGCTGCTTCCGATAAGGGTATCGTATCCGTTACCACCAGCTCATCCAATGGCGAGCTGGAAATACGCGCAATTGCCGGGCCGGACAATACCGGATGCGTGCAATAGGCCAATACTTTTTTCGCGCCGCGTTCTTTCAAAACCTCAGCAGCCTTGGTCAGGGTGCCCGCAGTATCGACCATGTCATCCATGATCACGCAATTGCGGCCTTCGACTTCACCGATGATGTTCATGACTTCGGAAACGTTGGCTTTTGGACGACGCTTATCGATAATCGCCAGATCGCAGCCCAGGCGTTTTGCCAAAGCGCGGGCGCGAACCACGCCGCCGACGTCAGGCGACACCACTAACAAATCTTCGTAATTCTTGGCGACCAGATCACCCAGCAAAATCGGCGAAGCGTAGATATTATCAACCGGGATGTCAAAGAAACCCTGGATCTGATCGGCGTGCAAGTCCATGATCAATACGCGATCAACACCGGCTTCTTCCAGCATGTTGGCGACTACCTTGGCCGAGATCGCCACGCGGGCAGAGCGCGGACGACGATCCTGGCGGGCATAGCCGAAATACGGGATGGCGGCGGTGATGCGGCCGGCGGACGCGCGCTTCAGGGCATCGACCATCAACATGATTTCCATCAGATTGTCATTGGTCGGTGCGCAAGTCGATTGCAATACGAACACGTCTTTACCGCGGACGTTTTCATTGATCTCGACCATGACTTCGCCATCAGAGAATTTGGACACATCGGCCTTGCCGAGCGGAATCCCTAATTGCCTGGCAACCCCCGCAGCCAACGCAGGATTGGCGTTGCCTGTGAAAACCATCATGTTGTCATTTACGCGCGCACTTGCCATGGCAGGACCTATCGGCTTAATTGAGGGTCAGACGTCTTTACTCGAACTTTGCTTAGTGTTTTAGCAAAAAACGCCGCTGGTAAAATTGAAAAAAGCCGCCGCAGATTTTATGCGGCGGCTTTATATTTAATGGCAGGGGATGAAGGATTCGAACCTTCGTATGCTGGAATCAAAATCCAGTGCCTTAACCAGCTTGGCGAATCCCCTACACAACCGTTTATCTGATGCTGAATTCCGAGCCGCTATTTTAGCGGGATTTCAACATCAAACCAAATTTTTTAACTCTGCAGCAAGTGCGTCATCGGATGTTGACGGATTGCTTTGGCTTTCCAGGCTTGCCACTTGTCAGGTACCTGTGCCAGCACTTGAGCGGCTTTCGCCTCATCAGAAAATGCACAAAATACACAAGCGCCCGATCCGGTCATCCTGGCGTCGCCGAAAGTTTTCAGCCACTGTATGGCTGCATCAACTTCTGGAAACAAAGCACAAGCTACTGCTTGCAGATCGTTTTTCCACTCCATTTTTGAATGGCTGGAAAAGTCCGCTATTCTGATGGGTTTTGTGTCTCGTGTCAACTCTTTTGTGGAAAAAATTGCAGGCGTCGGGACTTGTACGCCCGGCTCAATCACCACGAACCAGTTCGCGGGCGTATCGATAGCCTGCAATTGTTCGCCTATGCCCTCGGCGAAGGCATTCTGACCAAATAGGAAAAACGGTACGTCGGCACCCAATTGCAGGCCGAGTACCATCAATTCTGCGCGGCTCAGTCCGCATTGCCACAGGTGATTGAGCGCTATTAGAGTGGTTGCTGCATCGGAGGAGCCGCCGCCCAGTCCGCCGCCCATAGGGAGTTTTTTATGCAGGGTGATGTTCGCGCCCAGACTGATTCCGGTGTTGGCTTGCAATAGCCGGGCTGCACGGACGATCAGGTCGCTCTCGGCAGGTACGCCTGGGATGTCGTTGGCACGCACTATCCGGGCATCGTTGCGCACCTCGAAATCCAGGGAATCGCCATGATCGAGTAGTTGAAACGCGGTTTGCAGCAGGTGATAGCCGTCCGCACGACGACCGGTGACGTGCAAGAACAGGTTCAGTTTCGCCGGAGCCGGGCATTGATGTAGCGTGCCGATCATTGCGGTGTCCATTGGTCAATGGCGATGCGCAAGGACAATTCTCCTGCCTGAACGGTGCTGCGTTGCAGGTCTATGCGTTTCGGGCGGGGTGAGTCGGCGCCGGCTTCCCAGGTCGCGTAGCGCAGATGCCAGCCATCGGTGTCGATTTCAATATTGTCTTGTGCAGCCAGGGCGGTGCGTTGTCCTTGCGGGTTGCGGCTATATGCTTGCAGCCAGTCGCGCAGGCCGCTGACCGGCAGCGACCAGCCCAGGCTTTCGGTCAGCAGGCTATCGAGGTCGCTGGCATAACGCGTTTCCTGGCCGGCTTGTTGCAAGCTCGCACCGGACGCCGTCTGGTTGATGGTGGCGATGGTTTGTCCTAACTGGGACAGCAAGGCGATGGTGAGGCTGTCCGGCGTTTGCTGCCATTCAAAGCTGCCCGGCAAACTTTGTGGCTTGCCGTTTTGCTGGTAACGCACCAGGATGCGCCCGCTGATCTGGATGTTGCTGTGGTAGCTGCGCTCGGATGCGCTGCCCGCTGCCCGGTGTGGCGGGCTGGCGCAGCCGCTCAGCCATAGGCACAGTAAAAGTAAAAAAACAGGGGAGTATCTGATTAAATGCGGCGATCCCGCATTGCTGGCTTGGTGCATTTGATCAATTTTTTCTATGCTGGGTGGAGTATCTCGTTGCGATGTTGCTTGCATACGATCTGTAGCGGCAATTTTAGGCTGATACAGGTTGTATGCGGTCTCCACGATTACGGTTTGGCGTTTAAACGTTGCAGCGTGGTTTTTAAAGTTGCGCTGTCAGGATCTTTGGCTCTGGCTTCGCGCCAGAATTTTTTTGCATCTTCCTTGTGGCCCTGCGTCCATAGCACTTCGCCTAAATGGATCGCGATCTCTGCATCCTGGCGTAATTCATAAGCGCGCCGCAGATCTTTTTCCGCATCATCGAAGCGCGCCAGGCGGAATTTGACCCAGCCCAGACTATCGAGAATAAACGCATCGTCGGGGGCCAGGCTCGCTGCTTTTTCGATCAGGCTCAGCGCTTCGTCCAGGCGGATATTCCGGTCTGCCAATGAATAGCCGAGCGCATTGTAGGCATGCTGGCTATTCGGAGCCAAAGCGAT
This sequence comes from Undibacterium sp. Jales W-56, assembly GCF_025548535.1. GTDB lineage: Bacteria > Pseudomonadota > Gammaproteobacteria > Burkholderiales > Burkholderiaceae_D > Undibacterium. The sequence continues at coordinate 95,740 of NZ_JAJLQW010000001.1, forward strand.
GACGCGGCGCAGGGCGGTTTCCATCGCCTCGTTTCTTTTCTGCGATTCTGCCAGCATTGCATAGTCGTATAACAGGTCGGTATTATCCGGAAAGCGCTGCAATGCGGCTTCCATGACGCGATTCGCCTCATCGGTTTGTTTTGCCTCGCGCAGCAATTGTGCTTCCGCCTGGGCTAGCTGGGCTTGCTCGGTATCGTTGGCTGCTTTGTAGTCATGTAAGAACTGCCTGGCTTCAGCCAACCTGCCTTCTTTCGCCAGCAACTGCGCGCGCCGGATTTGCGTATTGAAATAGGCAGCATTACGGCCGTCGTAGGATTCCACTTTGGCCAGCCATGCTTGCGCAGCAGGATAATCGTTGCGCTCGACAGCGAGTTGCGCCAGATTCAGCAGCGCAGGCGTCGGATCGCGTTCTTCGGCAGGATTGGCTTCGAGTTCTGTCAGGTAGCGGCTCAGATATTGTTCGGCCAGCTGATTATTGCCGGGTTTCTTTTTGCTCTCCATGCTCAATATGCCAAGCGTGTACAGCACGTTGATGTCGTCCGGTTTATCGCGCAGCAATTGCTCGAATTCTTGCGTCGCCTTATCCATTTGATGCTGGTCGATCAGGATGCTGCCATAGGCCAGGCGCACATCGCGCGCTTTCGGATTTTTTTGCAAAAATGCCGCCATGGCTTTCATCGCATCGCTTTGTTTGGAGGCCTGCGCAATGGTGAGTACTGCCAGTTGCGAGTCGGGTTTGGCTTGCAGCACCAGCTCGGCCTCGGCGACGGCGCGCTTGTTGTCGCCCCTGGCGTAGGCGCCTTGTGCAAGGGCGAGGTGGGCTTCCGCGGTGGTTTTGTAGGGGGCAACGATTTCTTCCAGCGTGTCGAAAGCGGCGTTCTTGTCGCGGGCGCGGGCCAATAAGCGCTGCGCTTGCAACATCAGCAAGGCATATTGTTTCGGTTCGGCGTTGCGTAATTTCTCGGCAAAGACCGAATGGATTTCGGCCAGATTATTATTCATCACCATGAAGCCGAGATAATACTGGGTAGCTTCATTTGAGTTGGGGGCGAGTTCGCGCCACAGGCGGATTGCGGTCAGCGATTCGCCCGGCTGCTTGGCGGCCAGCGCCATTTCAGATGCGCGTCGTGCCAGACGGGGATCGCGGGTTTGCTGGGCGACGCTGAGTATCGTCACATAAGCGGCTTGCCAGTTGCCGCGCTGAAAAGCGATTTCGGAAGTCAAGATTTTATACAGCAACTCATCGGTCAGCGCGACGGCGGGCAAATGCTCCTCGCCGCGTTTGCTGATCTGAGCACCGCCAATCGCATGTTCCGCAGCCAGCGCAGCTTGCGCCGCATCGGTCGCCCCGATTGCCTGATGTGCGTCTTCCGAGATGCCCGATTTCGAGGGAGACATGCTGCTGCACGCCGATAGCAGGATGGTGAACGCCAGCAGCGGAGCAAATGCACGCAGAGCCGTTACAATAGACGAGGCAGGCGAGGGTGTGCCGGTGTTGCAAGGCGATACAAGCGTGCTGCGATGAATGTGCAAAACAGTTTTCAAAACAATATCCAAGTTTGACTGATGATGGTTGATTTTACGCTGAAGCCGTGTCTGCGTGGGGCGATCGATGCCGGTACTCTGTGTCAAATTGTAATCTCCGATCTCTAACATAATCACAATTGAATCTATGCCAGAACTCCCCGAAGTCGAAGTTACCCGGCGCGGCGTCGCACCCCATCTGATCGGACAGCAAGTCACGCAAGTAGTTCTGCGCCGCGCGGGTTTGCGTTGGCCTTTCCCTGATAATCTGGCTGAATTACTCACAGGCCAGCGCATTCTGGCAGCCGGGCGACGCGGCAAATATCTTTTGCTCGAATTTCGGCATGGCACGGTCTTGATCCATCTCGGCATGTCGGGACATTTACGCATCATCCCCGCCAGCACGCCCGCGCAAAAACATGACCATATCGATATCGTGGTCGGCACTCAGGCTCTGCGCATGACGGATCCACGCCGCTTTGGCGCGGTACTCTGGCATGACGCTGCGGACGGCGACGTGAATCAGCATTTGCTATTGCGTGGTCTCGGTGTAGAGCCGCTGGAAGAATTATTTAACGCGGAATTGCTGTACAAGCAGACGCGTCAGCGTAAAGCGGCGATCAAACAAGTCTTGCTGGCAGGCGATATCGTGGTCGGGGTCGGTAATATCTACGCGTCAGAAAGCCTGTTTCGCGCCAAAATCAACCCGAAAGTCTCGGCGCATCGCATCAGCCTGGCGAGGTACCGGCTGCTGGCCGAAGAAATTCGCCTTACCTTGCAAGCCGCCATCGAACAAGGCGGTAGCAGTTTGCGCGATTTCATCGGGGTTGACGGGCAAACAGGTTATTTTCAACAGACTTATTTCGTATATGATCGTGCAGGAGAGCAATGTCGGCTGTGCGGAACAACAATAAGACAGATCAAACAAGGCCAGCGCAGCACTTTTTACTGCATAAATTGTCAAAAATAGGCCAAAATGCTAGATTCTCCGGATACTAAAAATATTATTTGAGGGCAACATGAGTAATCTGGTTCAAAAATTCCAGGAATACAGCGATTGGCGCAAAGGTGTCGTGAACGCGCTCGAGCAATATCGCGCGTGGATAAATGGATCGGATATGGCCGATGCCGCCAGCGATCAGCGTATCTCGCGTTTATTGGAAAGACTGGTCGATGACAAGTTGTCCATCGCTTTCGTCGCAGAATTTTCACGCGGCAAGTCGGAGCTAATTAACGCCATTTTCTTCGCCGATTACGGCCAGCGTATTTTGCCGTCCTCGGCTGGTCGCACCACCATGTGTCCGACTGAGTTGTTATACGACGAAACAATTCCGCCTTGCATACGCCTGCTGCCTATCGAAACCCGCAAAGAAGCGCAATCGACCAGCGACTACAAAGGCCAGCACCATGTCTGGACCGTATTTCCACTGAATATCAACTCTGGCGACGGCATGCTGGAAGCATTCAAGCAAGTCAGCCTGACCAAGAAAGTATCGATAGAAGAAGCCAAGTCCTACGGCTTGTTTGATGAAAACGATCCGGACGCGCCATTGGAAATTGATGAGGACGGGCTGGTAGAAATTTCTCAGTGGCGACATGCGATTGTGAATTTCCCGCATCCTTTGCTCAAAGAAGGTTTGATCATCGTCGACACCCCGGGCCTGAACGCGATCGGTACCGAACCTGAATTGACCTTGAACCTGATTCCGAACGCGCATGCAGTCTTGTTTATCCTGGCTGCCGATACCGGCGTCACCAAGAGCGATATTGATGTCTGGCGCAATCATATCGGCGGCGGCCCTGGCCGTATGGTGGTGCTGAATAAGATCGACAGCATGTGGGACGAGTTGCGCACACCGGAAGAGATAGAAAATCAGATCAAGCATCAGATAGCAACGGTTGCGCATAATCTGACTATCGATGCAAAACAAATTTTTCCGGTCTCCGCACAAAAGGGCCTGGTTGCGAAAATCAACAAGGATGCGCCGCTGCTGGCCAAGAGCCGTTTGCCAAGCCTGGAATATGCGCTGTCCAAAGAATTAATCCCGTCCAAGCAAGAGATTATCCGTTCTCACATGTCTGCCGATATCAACGAAATCACAGGCGGACAGCAAGCGGTTCTCTCTGCACGCAGCCGCAGCCTGGTCGAGCAGACGATGGAGCTGAAGAGCCTGCGCGGCAAGAACGTGAATGTGATCGAACACATGATGCGCCGCATCGATGCAGAGAAAAAAGAGTTCGACGCCAGCCTGCTCAAGATGCAGGGAACGCGCGCCGTCTTCACCCGCCTCTCAACCGAGGTGTATACCAGCCTGGGGATGGATATTTTGCGCGAAGAAATTCGCAAGGCGCGCGATGCCATGGAGAACAGTAATTTTTCTTCCGGCCTGAAAGACGCAGTCAAACAATTCTTCAGCAATATCAAATTTAATCTGCAGGCCTCCAACAAAAAGACCGATGAAATTTCGGAAATGATGACCATCATGTACCGTAAATTTTCTACAGAACACGGTCTGGCCTTGACTGCGCCGATGCCGTTTTCCCTGCAAAAATACATACAGGAAGTCAATGCGGTAGAGGCGGTATTTCAGAAGCAATTCAGCGCCACCACCTTGCTCACCAAACCGCGCGTGGTTGTCATGCAGAAGTTCTTCGACTCCATCGCTGCGCGCGTGAAGCAAAGTTTTTTGCAGGCCAATCGCGATGTCGAGGCATGGCAGAAAGTCGTGATGGCGCCTCTGGAAGCCCAAATCCGTGAGCATAAAGGCCAGTTGAAAAACCGCATGCAATCGATACAGCGGATTCATGTGGCAACGGATAGCCTGGAAGAAAAAATCAATTCCTTCGAGAGCATTCAAGCTGAAATGGATGCGCAGAAGAGCAAATTGAACGAGCTGGAAGCGAACTTGAAAAATGCGCTGTCAGCGGAACTGAGCGCATTAAAGGCGGCCTAGAAATAGGTGCCAGATCATAGGTCAGGGTTGGGAAGCTGAAGTAAATCAGAATTTATGTGTTAGCGGCTGTCAGATTTAGTCAAATCTTGAAGCTTTATAGGTGACTTCTGTCGGCCAATTGCTGGCATTCAGTCATAAGTTCTAGTTGGTGTTGCTTCATTAATTTTAGCGTGGCAAGATGTGGGGGGAGGCGCTGCACGGGCTCATTGCTCCTCTTTGGTTTTTTGGGACTGCGTGGTCGTATTACGTTTTTTATGCGGCTTTCTTAGTTCGTAGGCACGAGTTCTTTCTTGCTGCATTTGCAGGTGACCGCAGCTTAGGGGCAACTTGCTATCGCTCTTTTCATTAATTAAGCAGATATGTGGAAACTAGCGTTTAAGAGGACAGTCCGTGGATTACTTCGAGCATTCTGGGTGGCTCCATTACTTGTAGCTGCCTACACACTGATGGCGGAAGTAACGAGCGGCGTAGGTAACGATATATCCCGTACTGCATTTGCTTTGCTTGCTATTGTATCTCTCACAGCGGCGGTAACTGCCTTTTACCTTGTGCTGGTTGGCTTTCCAATTTTGTTCGTTCTGACGGTGCTAAAACTTGACCACCCCGTCCTCGCAAGTATCGTAGCGGGAGGTCTAATATTTTGGCGTACCGGGTTAGCAAACCAGCGTCAGTGGACTTATTCGGAAGACGTCATGGTTTTTACCGTCGTAAGCGTAATAGTTGCGTTTGTGGCGACGTATGAGACGCGTTTTACCTCAATGCAAAATGCGGACGCAAAGCACCCGCCAGCTTAGTCTTTGAATGCCCACTATTGTGAAGCGCGACCGGCAGCTTTGAGGTGATTGCATACACATATGATCTAACATCTCCTGTCAGATAAAATCACAACCCGCACAGAAAAGCTTGTCAGCACGGATGCGCTGACAAGCTTTTTTTCTGCCTAGTGACTTTCCAGTAAGCTCTTCAGTTGATCCGAGCGCGATGGATGGCGCAATTTTTTCATCGCCTTGGCTTCAATCTGGCGTATCCGTTCACGCGTGACTTCAAACTGTTTGCCGACTTCTTCCAGGGTGTAGTCGCTGACCATTTCCAGGCCGAAGCGCATGCGCAGCACCTTGGCTTCGCGCGGGCTGAGTGAGTCCAGCACTTCTTTCAACTTTTCCTGGACGGAGGCTTGCATCGCTGCCGCCATCGGGGACAAGGTGTGATTGTCCTCGATGAAATCGCCGAGCTGCGAGTCGCCGTCATCGCCGATAGGCGTATCCATCGATACCGGTTCCTTGGCGATCTTCATGATTTCGCGGATCTTGCTTTCCGATATTTCCATCTTCTTTGCAATGAGTGCCGGATCGGGTTCGACGCCGCTTTCCTGCATCAGCTGGCGTTTGATGCGGTTCATTTTATTGATGGTTTCTATCATATGCACCGGAACGCGAATGGTTCTGGCCTGATCGGCAATCGCTCGCGAAATCGCCTGGCGTATCCACCAGGTGGCATAGGTGGAAAATTTATATCCGCGGCGATATTCAAATTTATCGACGGCTTTGAGTAAGCCGATATTCCCTTCCTGGATCAGGTCGAGGAATTGCAGTCCGCGGTTCACATATTTCTTCGCGATAGAAATCACCAGGCGCAAATTCGCTTCAGTCATGGCACGCTTGGCGTCTGCTGCGCGTTTTTCGCCGGCGACCATTTGCTTATTGGTCTTGCGCAAATCGCTGAGCGGCATTGCGATTTTTTGTTCCAGCGCGATGAGTTTCTGTTGCAACTCATTCGCTGCATGGATGTGGCGCTGCAAGGCGGCGCTGTGCGGCTGATTGCTCTCGACTTCGTTATTCAGCCATGTGGTATTGGTTTCGTTGCCGGGAAATTTTGCGATGAAATGCGGACGTGGCATGCCGCATTTATTGATCAGCAAATCCTGCATTTTTTTCTCGACCTGACGCAATTCAGCCATTTGCCTGCGTAAGGTATCGCATAATTTTTCTGTAGTTTTGACGGTGAAGCGTATGCCTAATAACTCTTGTGAAATGCGCTGCTGCGCTTGTACATAATTCGATGACTGATAGCCTTCCTTGGATTCCAGTGCGCGCATTTTTTCAAACTGGCGAGCGATGACGGCAAATTTAAGCAGCGCGGCATTCTTCAATTGCAGCAATTGTTCTTCGCTGACCGCATCCGCGCTGACGGCATCGTCTTCGTCCTCTTCATCGGGTTCATCACTGTCCTCCTGAACATTGGCGATGCTGGCCAGGCTGCTGTCTTCCTTGGCGTCCGGATCGACCAGGCCGTCGATGATGTCATCAATCTTGATCTCATCTTTAGCGATCTTGTCGGCAATTGCCAGAATTTCTGCAATGGTACTTGGACTGGCCGAGATCGCTTGCAGCATATCTTTCAAGCCATCTTCAATACGCTTGGCGATGTCGATTTCGCCGCTGCGCGTCAATAATTCGACCCCGCCCATTTCGCGCATATACATACGCACCGGGTCGGTGGTGCGGCCGAAATCGGCATCCACGGTGGACAGTGCCGCAGCGGCTGTGGCTTCGGCCTCATCATCGCTGACGGCGGTGACGACGCTGTCGGTCAACAGCAGCAGCGTGGCATCCGGCGCCTGATCATAGACGGCGACACCGATATCGTTGAGCGTGCTGATGATGCCTTGTACCATTTCCGGATCGGCCACGTTTTCCGGTAAATGATCGTTGATTTCTGCATGGGTCAGATAGCCGCGATCTTTGCCTATCTGTATCAGCTTGGTCAGTTTTTTACGGTATTGCTCGAGTTGCTCGGACGAGGTGGTGGCGGTAGTGCCAGCCGAGGCTTTTCTGGCTTTGGCTCTGGCGACCGATTTCAGTTCTGCGGATTCCACCGCATTGAGCGCACGGATTTCATCGTTCTCGAATTGGAATTCACTCGGCTTGCGTCCGCGCTTGGCGGCTTCCTTGACGGCAGGCAGGACGTAGGCCGAGGTGTCGACAGTCGCCACATTGACTTCGACTATCGGTGCTGCTTGTTTCCAGATGCGCGGCGCACGTTTGCTGACGGTGCTGAGCTCGGCCGGTGCTGAGGATGGGGCCACGTTGGGATTTACTTCGACCCTTACTTCCATGCTTGCTGCCACGCTGGCAGCAGCAGGCGCGGCAGGTGTGGCGTCTGCTGCTGCGGTCAATTTTTTGCGCAGGCGTGAACTCGATTTTTTGACTACGACAACCGCCGCCGCGCTATTGCTGGCGCTGCCAACGGTGTAGTCGGTAAAGTCGATATCCAATGCAAGCGGTGAGCTTGCTGCGCTGATTTCCTGCGTCGCTAAATCAGCGGAGGCAGCCGGTATGGCGGATGATATGGCAGATGACACGGCTGCCGGTTCAGCGACGGCAACTGCACTATCTTCCGCAGGCAAGTCTGGCAATGTCTCCGCCGCTATCTGATCCGTTCCCTCTATGGTTTCCGGGGCGGCAGCCATGACCGCGGCTAGCCTGGAGCGGCGCTTGGTCATCACTGTCACCTGAGCGGAGGCAACAGGTAGCGCGTCGGTCATGACAGCGGCCATGATCTGCTCATGCACTACGGCCTGGGCAGGCTGTACGGCAATTATTTTTGCTTCAATCCTGGGAAGAGCCGGTTCTTTACCCGGGCGGTTTTTGCTGCCCAGGGTAAGCGTTGATGCGCTTTTTTGCAGAGGTAAGCCAGTGGAGTCGGTCGAATTATTTTTCATGTAACGAAATCTAGTACAGCAACAAATTAATATGCGTAGGGAGCTGGAAAGCTGATCAGCGAGCGCCCCTGAATCAAAGATGAAAAAAGCCCGCTGGTGAAAGCGGGCTTTCGTCATCTTTATTCATGGATGAACAGAGGACGCGATTATCCTAGGCTTCTGTGTTCTTGGCAAGTTAAGTTGCACATTTTTTGCGCTGGTTTGATGGTTGGCCGGAGCTGGGTTTGACGGCATTTTTCGATGGCGAAAAAACATGACGAGGTATAGCGCGATTGAATCTATTTTTACCTGCGATTGTCAGCAGGTGCCGGCGATCCTGCTATCAGATTGGCAAAATTACCTTTATACTTGGATCCATTCTTTTTTGATCATGTTTAATGAAATCAAGCTCCACCAAAGTCCGCAGCGCGGATCGTACCGATAGTTCCCAGGTCGAATCCGTATATGCCGATCCGAGTTTTTCTGCGGATTTAATTCAATGGCAAAAACAATATGGGCGTCATGAACTGCCCTGGCAAAATACCACCGACGCTTATCGCGTCTGGCTCTCTGAAATCATGTTGCAGCAGACCCAGGTAGCTGCGGTCATTCCATACTATCAGCGTTTTCTGGCCAGCTTCCCGACCGTATTTGCATTGGCCGATGCGCCATCGGAAGAGGTGATGGCGCACTGGAGCGGTCTGGGGTATTACACCCGGGCGCGCAATTTGCATCAATGTGCAAAACAAGTCGTGGTGAATTACGCAGGAAAATTCCCTGCCGATCCTCAGCTATTGCAGCAGTTGCCGGGGATAGGGCGTTCTACGGCAGCGGCAATTGCCGCATTCTCATACGGTAGCCGTGCGGCGATCCTGGACGGCAATGTCAAGCGCGTATTGGCCCGGGTATTTGGTATCGCCGGTTATCCCGGCACAAAAAAAATCGAAGATGACATGTGGTTACGGGCGCAGGCGCTGTTGCCTGAAACCGGGATCGAATCCTATACCCAGGGATTGATGGATATGGGCGCTACTCTATGTACCCGCAGCAGCCCGTCTTGCCCACGCTGCCCTATGCAGCAGCGCTGCGTCGCTCATGCAGAACAGCGTACCGCCGAACTGCCGACACGCAAACCAAAAAAGCAGCAAAAAGAAAAACAGACGCTGATGCTGGTATTGCGTCATCAGAATCAGGTCTTGCTGGAGCAGCGCCCTGACAGCGGCATCTGGGGCGGCTTGCTGTCTCTGCCTGAACTCGATGGCATGCAAGAACGCAATCCCGATGAGTCAGCCGACGAGGCGCATGATCTACCTGAACAAAGTCTGGCGGCCAAAAGATACGCAGCGCAGTTTGGTGAGGTCACGGCGATGCGGCAATTGCCCGGATTTTCACATGGATTTACGCATTTCAAATTGCATGCAACAGTGCTGCAATTGAATGTGTCGCAACGGAGTTCTCAGGTTGGCGAACAGCGCTGGATCTGGCTGGATCTGGCGCAGGTAGCGCAGGCCGCATTGCCCGCGCCGGTGAAAAAATATCTGTTGGCGATGTAATCGGGCGCCGCTGTTGGTCGCTCTCGTTTTGATTGCTTTATATGGGACTTACGCAAAAACCAAAACCACTCAACACCGAGACACAGAGGACAGGCAAGAGTCAATAACCCTTTGGTATGTTGATATTGAAAACGTATCCGCAAGCTGGCTGCGCCTGCTGGCACGAAATGCCTCTGGAAGCCGCAACCAGCCTGCGGGTTCAATATGGGGTTTTTAAAATTTACCTATGAGTTGAGATAAGCAGTTCGCGGTTTTGCGTAAGTCCTACTTATAAAATTGACTGAATACTGAATAAAGGAGATGGATTGGAGATGAACTTGTTTTCCACAACCACTGCGGTCCGGCTGCATCGCCTGGGGCTGGCGTTGACATTGAGCCTGCCGGTGCTCGCACAGGCCGCGACCAGACCATGCCGTATTCCGGATTTTCCACAAGAGCTACAGTGCGGACAGATACAACGTCCGCTCGACCCGGCACAGCCGGACGGTAAAAAAATCGATGTGCATTTTGTGGTGGTGCCGTCGCAAGACAAAAATAAATTATCTGACGCCGTATTCGTATTGGCTGGCGGTCCGGGGCAGAGTGCGATCAATGTCGCCGCCTGGGGACAAATCGTATTGGGGCGCTTAAATCGCCGTCGTGACCTGGTATTCGTCGATCAGCGCGGAACGGGGCGCAGCGCCGCTTTGCAATGCCCGGAGTTGGAAAACAACGAGGCACTTCCAGATAGGGATCAATCGCTGGCGCTGACCCTGGCTTGCATGAAAACTTTACAGGCTTTGCCGTATGGCGACCTGCGTTATTTCAGCACCAGTATTGCAGTACAGGATTTAGAAGCGGTGCGCTTGATGCAGGGTTACGGCAAGATCAATCTGGTTGGCGCCTCGTATGGTACCCGTGCCGGACTGGAGTTTTTGCGCCAGTATCCGCAGTCGGTGAAGCGCATGGTGATCGATGGCGTGGTGCCGCCGGACATGCGTTTTCCTGCTGAGGATGCGCAAAAAGCGCTGGATGGATTATTTACCGATTGCGCTAAGGACAGCTCATGCAACCGGGCCTATCCCGACTTGGCGCAGCGCTGGAAAAAATTATTGGCCAGCCTGCCGCAAAAAACTTCTTTTACCCATCCGCGTCTGGGCTCATCCGTTTCCGCCACCATCACGCATGATGTTTTGTTGGGCATGGTACACAAGACGCTGTATACCCCCGCCAGCCTGGCTGCCTTGCCGTACGCTCTGACCCAGGCGGAGCAAGCTAATTACGCACCGCTGGTCACCTTGAGCGGATCATTCGGTTTGCCGTCACCGACCGGGATTGCCTACGGCATGCATTTTTCAGTCTGGTGCGGCGAGGCGTTTAGCCGTCCGCCAAGCCAGCCGGCCAATGATGAGTTCGAAAAAATGATGGAGCAGATGTATGGCGCCGTATGCAGCGCGTGGCCGAAGGCGGCCATTCCAGCGGGCTTTTATACGATCCCTGTGAGTCCGGCGCCAGTGCTGTTGCTGAGCGGCGGCATTGATCCGGTGACGCCGACCCGGCACGGTGACAGCGTCGCCAAAGCCCTGGGAGCGAATGCGCGTCACCTGAGTATTCAGAATGCCGGACATGGCTTGCTGACCCAGGGCTGCGTGCGCGATGTGGTGTATCACTACCTGAATGCGAAAGACGATGCCGGCGCGCTCAAAGTCGATGCCAGTTGCGTACGCCAGATACCGCGACCGCTGGCCTGGCAATTGCCAAAAGCCCGGCCTGTGACCAATGCATCGGGTGCGCCTGCTGTCCCCGGTACCTCTGAAACGGGAGCCAGGCCATGATCGTCGTGCAGGATTTACATAAGGCTTTTGTGCGTCAGGGCAAGCCGGTATTCAAACTGAATCTGAATTTCGGCCAGCGCCGCCAAGAATCTGTGAAGGCGGTGGATGGCGTGAGTTTTCGCGCAGAGGATGGCGCGATTACCGGCTTGCTCGGCGCCAATGGCGCCGGTAAGACGACCAGTCTGCGCATGATTGCATCGTTGCTGGCGGCAGATCGCGGTGAGATTACGGTCGATGGCATGCAGGTCAAAGCGGGTCAGCAGGGAACGCAATCGAATATGGGTGTGCTATCGGATGCCCGCGGCCTGTATCCGCGCCTGACTGCACGCGAAAATATCCAGTATTACGGTAGCCTGCACGGCATGGAGCGCGGCTTGATTGAACAACGCACGAACCAGCTCGCGCATTGGCTGGGGATGCAGGAATTGCTGGATCGACGTACCGAGGGGTTCAGTCAGGGCGAACGTATGAAGACAGCGCTGGCACGCGCTTTAATTCACGATCCCAAGAATATTATTCTCGACGAGCCGACCAATGGACTCGATGTGGTTGCCACCCGCGCCCTGCGCGAATTCTTGCGTTGGCTCAGATCGCCTGAGGGCGGTGGAAAATGCATCATATTTTCTACCCATATCATGCAGGAAGTAGAGCGCCTGTGTGATCAGGTGGTGATCGTCGCACAGGGGCGCAATGTCGCCAGCGGCACGGTAGAACAGTTGCTGCAACAGGCGACCGAACCGAATTTTGAAGACGCCTTTGTCAAGCTGGCGTTCCTGAATCCAGCGACAGCCATCAAGAGGAGCAACTGATGAACGCCATGTTTGCGATTTTCCGTAAAGAGATCAAGGATGCCTTGCGTGACCGGCGTACTTTGCTGGTCGCCTTATTTGGTTCATTGCTTGGCGTACCCCTGATTCTGTTTATTTTTTCCATAGTGCTGTCGCAGGTAGAATCGCAGGAAGAGAAGCGTAGCGTGCTGGTAGCCGGAATCAAAAACGCGCCTGGCCTGGAAAATTTTATCTTGCGCCAGGGATATCAGATCAAGCCGGCGCCCGATGATTACGAAGCCAAATCCAGGAACAAGGAAATTGATCAGCCGGTGCTGTTGGTGCCGGAACATTTTCAGGAAAAATTATCTGCCGGTGAAAAGGTGACTCTAGCAATCGCTTACGACACCTCGAATCGCCAGGCGGAATTCGGGCTGCGTCCATTGAAGCGCATACTTGAGGGTTATGTGCAGGAGAATGCGGGGCTCAGCCTGATGATGCGCGGCGTCTCACCGGAAATTCTGCAATTGATTGAAGTCAAAGAGCGTCACCTGCAAAGCCCCGATGAACGCAAGGCGACCGTCACGACCATGCTGCCGATGATGGTATTGATGGCGATCGTCCTGGGCGGCATGTATGCCGCGATCGATACCACCGCAGGTGAACGCGAGCGCGGTTCGCTGGAGCCTTTGATGATGAATCCCATCTCAGGCTGGCAACTGGCAGTGGGTAAGTGGGGCGCGGTTGCCGCGGTCAGTATGGGTGTGGTGGTATTGACCATTTTCAGTTTTTTTCCTTCGCAATGGCTGATACGCAATGAGACCTTGCGTGCCGAATTCCAATTCGGGATGCATGATGCGTTGGGGTTCCTCTGGGTGTTATTGCCGCTGGCCGCCAGTCTTGCCGCGATCCAGATCGCAGTCGCGTTGGATTGCAAAGGGTATAAAGAAGCGCAGGTCCGCAACCAGATGATCAGCATGTTTGTACCGATGATGACCTTGATGCCTATCATTTTCCCCGGACGCGAACCGACCTGGTTCCAATGGGTGCCGGTATTGGCACAAAACCAAATGATGAATCAGGTATTAAAAGGTGAGACGGTCAGCATCGCGACCATCGCCACGGCTTTACTCGTCTGCGCTGGCATGACGGCGCTCAGTCTGGCCTATGTAGCGCAAAAAATGCGCCGGGTAGTCATGGTATAAACCGCCGGATCATCCGATCGCCCATCCTGGGTGCGACGATTTGAGCCGTCGCGCCGGGGATCTTTATTGTATCGATATACAGAGTTGTTTTAGCTTGTGATACCCTGATATTCTGATTGCTGATGTTTAATCATTATGCCGAGCGCCGAACACGACTTGCCAGCCAATATGATGCCAGATCAGATTCCATTAGAGAGTCAGTCCATGCCTGCTACGCAAACGCGGTTCGCAGTTTGGTCGCATGTTGCGTGTTCATCCGCTATTGCCGGCATCGCGCACGGTGCGCCATTAGCCGAGACGCTGGCTGGTATTGCCCGTGAATGTGAGCGCGGGCTGCCCTTGGTTTCCTGTGCCATCTATTTAGTTGATCATGACAGCGGCAGCGTAAAAGTCGGTGCCGCGCCAACCTTGCCTGCAGACTATCTGGCCTCCGTTGAGGCTCTCAAAATAGACCCGCAATTGTGGATAGATATCCAGCGCATCGATAGTCAGACTGTCAAAAATACGCCGGCAGAGCGAATCCGGCATAGCTTCCATGATCCTGCTGTCGTGCATGGCATCTATCCCAGATTGATCGCCGCTATCCGTTCTGCTGATAGCAGTTTGTCGGGCATCTTTATCCTCTATAGTAAAAGTCCTGATTACGTCCAGGGGCAATATCAAGATGGCGATCAACCAGGCTTTATTGATGAACGCATCCATCTGGCGGCAATTGCGATTGCGCATGAGCATAATGATGCCCGGCTAAAAATAATCGAAAGCAAATTGCGCGAAAGCGAGGCGAGCCGGGAGCGCATGGCGCTGGCGATTGAAGGTAGTGCCACGGGTATTTGGGATCGGGATGTCAGCAAGAATGAAATAGAATATTCATCTGGCTGGAAAGCCATACTCGGCTATGCCGGGACCGATTATTTATCCCGCAAAATAGAAGACAGTTACCTCCGTTTGCATCCTGACGATGTGGATTTTGTGCGTGCTACGATACAAAACCATTTTGATCAAAAAACCGACAGCTATGAAGTCGATCACCGCATTCGTTGTAAGGACGGTAGTTATAAATGGATCTCCAGTCGCGGTAAAGTAGTGAGTCGCGATGCGCAGGGCAAGCCTTTGCGGATGATAGGGACGACTACCGACATCAGTGCAATCCGGGCGATCTCCGATCGTTTGCAGCAGAGCGTTGATCTGATCACCTCATTGACCAATGAAATTCCAGGGCTGGTGTATCAATATCGTTTATTGGCAAGCGGCGAGGCGTTTTTTTCTTACGTTAGCGAAGGTGTTCAACAGATTTATGAACTCATGCCGGACCAGCTTGCGCGCGACATTTCCTTGCTGAATCAACGTATCCATCCGGAAGATTTTACGAATTACCGCAATTCCCTGGAAATATCAGCGGCGCATCTGACGCCCTGGCAGCTAGAGTATCGCGTGCTGTTGCCGCGTCAGGGCTTGCGTTGGTGTTATGGCAGTGCGCAACCGCGTCGCTTGCCTGATGGCAGTACGTTGTGGCATGGTTTTATCAGCGATGTTACTGAGCGCAAGCGGATCGAAATCGAGTTGAAAGAATTCGCCACGATCGACTTTTTAACGCAACTGCCGAATCGCCGGCATTTTGTGGGGCGCATGGAGGAAGAGCTGGCGCGGGTTAAACGTATTGCCAGCACACGTACTGCCATCTTGATGTGCGACCTCGATCACTTCAAGCTGGTCAACGACAGTTATGGCCATGCAACCGGCGATCTGGTGCTGAAACACTTCGCGGCAATTCTCTCTCAACAACTGCGTGATAACGATATGGTCGGGCGCGTCGGCGGCGAAGAATTTGCCGTCATTTTGTCTGATGCGACGATTACTGAGGCGAGCGCTTTTGCCAAACGCGTGCAGCAACAGATTGCTAATACGCCATTGCTAGTCGGGGATCAAGTGATTGCCCTTACCGTCAGCATCGGCATTGCTGCCATGAGCGTGGACGATGCAAGTGCCGACGCGGCCTTATCCCGTAGCGATATGGCTTTGTACCGGGCGAAAGAAAACGGTCGTAACCGGATCGAGATTGCCAAATAATTGGGCGGACCATCAAGCCTCCCGACATCACGCTTGCTGCGGCCTGCATCCCGGGAATTGCAGATACTCCCCATTTTTTTAAAATAAAACGGGCTTGGTCGCGCTGTTTTATTGTGAATTTAAAAAGTACTGAGATAGAGTATCGTTTAGCTCAGGCGGCGGTGCCTGACCAGGACCTGTTCTTTGTCCTTGAAATACGCGGCCAGTTTTTCCACCATGAATACGGAGCGATGCTGGCCGCCGGTGCAGCCGATGGCAACCGTCAGGTAGCTGCGATTATCGTGTTTGAAACTCGGCAGCCATTTTTCGATGAATTGCCGGATATCGCGATACAACTCCTGCACCATCGCTTGTTCATCAAGGAAATGGATCACCGGCTGATCCTGGCCTGTCAACAGACGGAGTTGCAGATCGTAGTAGGGATTCGGCAGCATCCTGACGTCGAACACAAAATCCGCATCCAGCGGGACGCCGATTTTGAACGCGAAGGATTCGAACATCAGGGTCAGCGGCGAGTGCTGGATCTGGATGATATGTTTGATCCATTCGCGCAATTTGTTGGCGCTCAGATTCGAAGTGTCAATCACATGGGCGAGGAACTGGATGGTCGCCAGAATTTCACGTTCTTCCTGTATGCATTCGGTCAAACTGAGGCGATCGCCCATGGGCTGGTTTTTTTGCAGGCGATGCGATAAAGGATGACTGCGGCGGGTTTCTGAAAAGCGTGCGACCAGGGATTCGGTGCTTGCTGTTAAAAACAGGATTTTGACTTCATGGCCCTCGGCGCGCAGGGTTTGCACGGTATCCGGCAAATTGGTCAGCAGATGGGCGCTGCGAGAATCAATCGCCATCGCCGCCGATTGAATGTCTTCGCTGATCAGGGTTTTGACCAGTTCCGGCAACAGGCTGGGCGGCAAGTTGTCGACGCAGTAGAAGCCTGCATCTTCGACGACATTCAGCGCCACTGACTTGCCAGAGCCGGAAATGCCAGAGATCAGTAATATGTGCATGATGTTGGGAGCAGGGCGTCTAAATAGGAAGGCACGAAAGCTTATTGTGCCATTTATTCAGAATCCTCGTTCATGGCACGACGTTGACGTTCCATGAATTCCTCCAGCGTATTGATGCCGCGTAATTGCAGGATGGTATTGCGTACCGCCGCTTCTAACAGCACCGCGATATTCCGGCCTGCCGCGACCGGGATGATGACTTTACGGATCGGCAGTCCCAATACTTCCTGGGTATGCGAATCGATCGGCAGACGCTCGTAATGTTCTTCCAGTGTGCTGCGCCTGACCAGATGCACAATCAGTTTCAGGCGCATTTTGCGACGTACCGCGGTTTCGCCAAAAATCGCCTTAATGTCGAGCAAGCCGAGGCCGCGCACTTCCAGCAAATTTTGCAGCAAATCCGGGCAACGGCCCTCGATCATATTCGGTGCAATGCGCGAGAACTCAACCGCATCATCGGCGACCAGGCCATGACTACGTGAAATCAGCTCCAAGCCTAATTCACTTTTACCTAAACCCGACTCACCGGTAATCAGCACGCCGACGCCAAGCACATCCATAAACACGCCATGCATGGTGGTGCGCTGCGCCAGTTTTTTAGACAGATACACCCGCAAAAAATCGATGACTTGGGCCGATGGCAGCGGGGTAGAAAACAAGGGAATATTATGATCATCGCAGGCGCTCAGAATCGCTTGCGGCGTCTCCAATCCCTGTGCCACGATCAGCGCAGGCGGCGCGCCGGCAATCAGTTCCTTGATCAGATTGCCACGCGATACCGTCGATAAGCGATTATAGTAAGCGAGTTCCTGATGCCCCAAAACCTGGATGCGCCCGGGGTGGATAAAGTTCAGGTGGCCGACCTGGTCGGCGGACGAAGTCGCATCGCCGGTAATTTGTTTGTCGCCGCCCGAGAAACCGGCAAACCATCCCAACTGCATTGCATCACGATTGTCATCGAAGATTTTTTGTATCGTCAGTTCGGTCAGTAATGGCATGGCGGCTTACCCAATCTGATGGGTGATATTAAAAATGATAAAGAATGAAGCGATGCCTGAAGTGCGCTGAACAGCCTTGGTCCACGCAGAACGGCGGCTACCGCTTAGCATGCGCCTCATCAGGATACCGATTGGGGATTGGGTTGCCAGGTAACGATTTTCTTATAAATCGCTTCGGCGCTGGGTTCTGTATTCAGCGCATCGCGGAAGCTTTCATTCGATAGCATCTCAGCGATTTCCGAGAGAATTTCCAGGTGCTGTTGCGTGACATTGTCGGGCATCAAAAGAAAAATCAGAATGCTGACCGGTTCACCGTCAGGGGATTCGAAAGGAATCGGTTCTGCCAGGCGCACGAAGGCGGCAATCGGTGCTTTCAGACCTTTGATGCGGCCATGCGGGATCGCGACGCTATGACCCAGGCCGGTCGAACCTAAACGTTCGCGTGCAAACAGGTTATCAGAGACGGTAGAACGGGCAATGCTGCAGTTGTTTTCAAATAACAAGCCAGCTTGTTCGAAGGCTCTTTTTTTACTGGAAACTTCAAGATCCAGAAGGACGTTAGCAAGAGGCAGTATTTTTGCAATATTTGTCATGACACAAGATCGGTGTTACAGCGGGATAATGCCAGGCGCGGGGCGCAAGGCAGACAAATTATAGGCTTCTTTTCCCCGTCTGCGTAAACCTGTCCGGGCAGAGGAATAGAAACGATAAATTATTTGCTCAAAACGCAATAAATACGCAAAAACCTCATAATTCTGACGTATTTTTGACGCACTTTTTGCTTATTTTTGCGGCAATTTACGTGATGTCAGATGGGTCTCTAGCATAGGCGGTTTGCTGAAAACGGGTAGTTGTGGCCCCCCATATTTAAATGGCGTGAGTTTGCAGTAATTTCTCGAACTCGTCTTTCGGCAGGGGTTTGCTGAAATAGTAACCCTGCATTTCCTGGCAACCCGAATCGGTCAGGAAAAACATCTGATCGGCTTTTTCCACTCCTTCGGCGGTGACGCTCATGCCGAGCGCATTGGCCATCGCGATAATCGCCCGCGTCAAGATCACGGAATCTTGATTCTGCGGGATGTCGCGGATAAACGAGCGATCAATTTTGAGGTTATCGATAGGGAAGCGCTGCAAATAAGACAGCGACGAGAACCCGGTGCCAAAATCATCGAGCGAAATACTGACGCCTAATTTTTTAATCGCATTGAAGACCGGGCGCAGCACATCGATTTCACCCATTAACAAGCCTTCGGTGATTTCGAGTTGCAGCGCATTGGCTGGCAATCCGGTGTCATCCAGGACTTGCTGGATAAATCTGATCAGTCCCGGATCCTGGAACTGCTTGGGTGAAATATTCACGCTGATGACCAGATCCGGTACCAGGTTATCGCGCCACAATTTGGTTTGTCGGCAGGCTTGTTCCAGCACCCAGCGGCCGATAGGCAGGATCAGGCCAATTTCTTCTGAAATCGGGATGAAGTCGTTCGGCGGGATCAGGCCCATCTCTGGCATTTGCCAGCGAATCAGGGCTTCGGCGCCGACGATCCTGGAGGTGTTCAGGCTGATTTTCGGCTGGTAATAGACCAGGAATTCTTTTTCTGCCAATGCGCGGCGCAGGTTTTTTTCCAAGGTATAGCGATGCTGCGCGCGGACATTGAGTTCCGTCGTAAAGAACTGGTAATTATTGCGGCCGGATTCTTTGGCGTGATACATCGCCGAATCGGCGCAACGCAGCAAGGTCGGCGCGTCTTCTGCATCATGCGGAAAAATGCTGATGCCGATCGAGGTGCCGAGATGGTATTCATTGCTGTCGATCAGGAAGGGTTCGCGCATCCTTGCCAGTACGCGTTCGGCCAGCTCCTTCAGATGCAGAGCATTATCGAATGCTTCTGCCACGATCACAAACTCATCGCCGCCCAGACGCGCCAGCATATCGGTTGTGCGTATGCATGAATTCAGACGCGTCGCGACGTCCTTGAGCAAGGTGTCGCCTGCCGCATGACCGGCGGTGTCATTGACGTTTTTAAAGCGATCGAGATCAAGGAACAGTACGGCGACCTTATGCTGGCTATGATGCGCGTTAAACAGGGCGTGTTGCAGGCGGTTGTTCAGTTGATGCCGGTTCGGCAGGCCGGTCAGGGCATCGTGAGCCGCAATATACTGCAACTGACGCTGGGTTTCCCTGACTTCGGTGGTATCGGTAAATGAGATCAATACCGCGGTAGTGGCGTTATTGCTGACCTGACTGATCGGCAGGACATTCACTAGCAGCCAGGCGATGGAATGATCGCGCAACTCCAGGCCGACAGATAAATTCAAAATCGGGACATTGGTGCGGAACACTCGGGAGACCGGATCTTCTCCTATCTTTTGTTCGCTGCCATCTTCATTGATGATGCGTTTGAAATAGCGATGACGGCGTCCGGCATTCTTTGCATCGTCGTCCGAAATTTTTAAGATGCGCATCGCACTTGGATTGCAGGTCAGGATTTGACCATTCGGCGCCACCACCATGATGCCTTCAGTCAGGTTGGTCACGACAGAGCGATAACGCTCCTCGCTCTCTTCCAGACTCTGTTCCATGTTCTTTTTATCAATCGCCAGCGCGATCAGGTCGGTCGCGTCTTTGATCAGCGCTTGCTCATCCTCGCTAGGACTGCGCGTGGATTGGTGGTACACATCGACTGTGCCCAGTACCGTATTAAACGCCGTGGTGATCGGCACCGACCAGCACGAATGCAGACCATGTTGCAAGGCCAGCGCCCGGTCTTTTAACCATAGTGGACTTTCGGCAATATCGGGTACCAGAATGATGCGGTTGTAATGAATCGCCGCGGAACTGGAGCCGTATTCCAGGCCCACCGGCACGCTCTCCAGGGCAGAATAGAAACTGTACGGCAGTGAGGGGGCGGCACCCAAACTCAGGCGTTGATTGTGCGCGTCGTACAACATGATCGCGCACATGCCCTCATTGTCGAGCAGGCGTTCCATGCGATCGCAGACATCTTCGAGAATGTGGGAGAGCGGTTTGTCCAGTGCGATCATTTCGAGAATTTCCTTCTCGTGATGCAATGCTTCGTGGACGCGGCTGGATTTTTGGCGGGTTACGTAATGCGGTGCGGTGATCGTCTGGGTCGCATGGTCGGCTGCGGCTGGCGTGCTTGCGTTGCGCTCTCTGAGCGTTAGTTGGGTGGTCTGTTTATTCTCATGCGTAAAACGGGTGGCGCGAACTTCAACCTGCCGGTATGTGCCGTCAATTTGGCGGCAGTGACAACGATAGGGCGTCGGCGCGCCTTGTTGTGCCAGCAGCTGATCTAATATCGGCGTCTGCTGGTCGGCAGCATCAGGAACGGACAAAAATTTTTCCACTTTTTGTCCCAGCAATTGGCTGGTCGCAGTGGCTGCCAGCAAGTTCATCCCAGCCGGGTTCGTATACATCAGAACATCGTCGACAAATACGTAGATGGCATCAGGATTGTGCTGTAACAACTCTGCATGCCAATCGCGTTGATCGACGCTGGTTTCTGGTGAAAGGTTAAGCTTGGCTATGGCAGTCACAACAATCAAATCTTGACGATAGAATAATGGTTTGCATACTGTACCCCATGCAGCACGTGGTCACAACTAATTCAGATCAAATCGGACGAATACCAGCAATACGTCGCCATTTCCCTTGTTTCTGGAGAAGCGTGGCACGTAGGTCGCCATCAATTTACTGCTTTTTGTGCCTATCGAAGCCACAGGCAATACCGCTGGAAACGGCACGTTGGAGAAATAATCGGTGCGGCTGATCAGCAGCGCGGTATAGCCCAGACCGGCTTCGACATTGCTGCTCAGGGGGCGCATCCACTGATACACATAACCTGCCATCCACTGTGGTTTGAAATGGGAATCGGAAATCACCATCCCGTACAACATCTCTTCATTATCCTTGCTATCGCGCAGATTTTTGGAAAAGCCCAGACCCCAGGCTTTCTCGTTCAGTTCGGCAATACGCTCAGCGGTATAGGTGCCGCGACCATGATGCGCATAGCCGGATAGCATCAGCGACAACTGGCCGTCATCGATGAATTTGTTGCCCTTGGCGAGCGCATCGGATTTGGTTTGTTGCCACCACGAAGTTTCCTGGACCTGTTGTGCCGCGGCTTGGGCACTCGCGCCCAACAGGCTGCCGGCAATAAAAAGGGGTGTCAGGTAAATTTTAAAAAAGGATTTCAACATAGTAAAAATAAATAAAGAGACAATGGAACCAGGATTACTGACGTGCATTTCTGGCATTCGAGGGTTTTTGAGCGGTACTGAAATTGCTGCGCCAGGGATTGATATCGAGTCCGCCGCGCCGGGTGTAGCGCGCATACACCGAGAGTTTTTGCGGTTTGCAATGCTGCATGATGTCGGTAAAAATCCGCTCCACGCATTGCTCGTGAAACTCATTGTGATTGCGAAAACCGATCAGGTATTGCAGCAGACTTTCCTGATCGATGGCAGGCCCGACGTAGCGGATTTGCACACTGCCCCAGTCGGGTTGGCCGGTCACCAGGCAATTCGATTTGAGCAGATGCGAGAGCAGCGTCTCCTCTACCGGCGCCGCTTGCAGGTCGGCTTTTAATACATACGGATTCGGGGTGTAACTGGTGACTTCGATATCGAGCCGGTCCAGCAGAATGCCATCGAGCTCCTGCATGCGCAGTTGTCCAAACTGGTCCGGGGTCGTCAGCGAGACCTGCACCGGCGCGCCGAAGCCGGCCGATAAATCGGCTTGCAACAGGCTGATCAGCGCATCGGTGCCGGCCAGCCTGGTTTGATTGAAGGAATTCAGATACAGCTTGAAGGATTTGGATTCGACGATATGCGGCGAATCGGCCGGCACCTGGATGGTCGCAATTGCGACTTGCGGTTTGCCGCGCAAATTCAGCCAGGAGACTTCATACGCGTTCCAGATATCCATGCCAAAAAACGGCAAGGTGCCGCGAATGCCGATTTCCTCACGCTTGCCCGCCCGGGCAATCGGAAACAGCAAGCTTGCATCGTAGTCGGATTGGTAGGTGGCAGGCTTGCCGAGTAGCGAGTGTTCCGGTGAATCTGGCGTCTGTTTTGGTTCTGTCATGATGCTTCAAATAAAAAGTAGTCCGGCCTGCGATTTTGTCAACCGATCATCTCTCGGGTTGTTGGGATGCAGGAAGATGATAGGTTCGCCTGCTTAGCCCAGAAATAATTGATAGGCGGGATTGCTGCTTTCGTCCCAGTAACGATAGCCGAGCGAGTTCAGGAATTCCTTGAATGCCTTCATCTCTTTCCTTGGAACCTGTAAACCAACTAAAGTTCGCCCATAATCGGCACCGTGATTGCGGTAGTGGAACAGGCTGATATTCCAGTTCGGCGCCATGCTGTTCAGGAAACGCATCAGCGCACCCGGGCGCTCGGGGAACTCGAAGCGGTACAGCAACTCATTCTCAGCCAGCTCGCTCTTGCCGCCGACCAGATGGCGGATGTGCAATTTAGCCAATTCATCATGCGTCAGATCCAGGGTAGGGAAGCCATGCTTGATGAAGTTCCTGGCGATTTTTCCGGAATCATCGCGGTTCGTGACCTGGACGCCGACGAAAATATGCGCCGTTTTCTGATCGCTGATGCGGTAGTTGAATTCAGTCACATTGCGCGGCCCGACCAGTTCGCAAAAACGGCGGAAACTGCCGCGTTCTTCCGGGATCGTGACGGCGAACACCGCTTCGCGTGCTTCACCGACTTCGGCGCGTTCGGCGACAAAGCGCAGCCGGTCGAAGTTCATGTTCGCTCCGCAGGCAATCGTCACCAGGGTTTCGTTCTTCAGCGGTTTTTTATTCGCGGCGGCCCGTTCGATATAGGCTTTGCAGCCGGCGACGGCTAACGCGCCGGCCGGTTCCAGAATGCTGCGGGTATCCTGGAACACATCCTTGATCGCGGCGCAGATGGCATCGGTATCGACCAGGATGATCTCATCGACGAGCTCCTTGGTGATGCGGAAGGTTTCTTCGCCGACCAGCTTCACGGCAGTACCGTCGGAGAACAAGCCGACATCGGTCAGCGTCACGCGGCGTCCGGCCTTGATGCTGCGCGCCATGGCGTCGGAGTCCATCGATTGCACCCCGATGACTTTGATGTCTGGCCGTACCGCTTTGACATAGGCTGCGACGCCGGAGATCAGGCCGCCGCCGCCGATCGCGACAAAGATCGCATGGATGGGTTGCGCATGCTGACGCAGGATTTCCATGCCGACGGTGCCTTGCCCTGCGATGACATCGGGATCGTCAAAAGGGTGAACAAAGGTCAGCTTTTGTTTTTTCTCAAGCAAGGCGGCATGTTCGTAAGCGTCGCTGTACGATTCGCCGTGCAAGACGATCTGGACATTGTCGCCGCCGAAGGCCCGCACCGCATCAATCTTTACCGGCGGCGTGGTGGTCGGCATCACGATCACCGCCTTACAGTTCAGCTTGGATGCCGACATGGCGACGCCTTGCGCATGATTGCCGGCCGACGCGCAAATCACGCCGCGCTTGAGTTGCGCCGCTGTCAGATGCGCCATCTTGTTGTAAGCGCCGCGCAGCTTGAAGCTGAACACGCTTTGCATATCTTCGCGTTTGAAATAAATTCGGTTATCCATGCGATCTGACAGGCTGGAGGCAAATTCCAGCGGTGTTTCAAAGGCCACGTCATAGACGCGGGCGGTCAGGATTTTTTTCAGATAATCGGTCGTCATGGAAGTTGAATGTGGTTCAAACGGTGGAAAAAAGCGCGCAGAAAGTTCGCAGAACGAGGGTAAATCATGGTCGAACGCGTTTTACAGCGGCCTGTCATTATAATGGATGCCATATTGACGGGCATCACAACAACATTGGGACAGCATGATAGAAGCAGGTGTGCATTGGTTATTGGGCGTATTGGCCTTGCCAGAAGTAGGTTTGAGTTCGGTATTTTTGATCAGCTTTATTTCGGCGACTTTGCTGCCGCTGGGTTCTGAACCTGCCGTATTTGCGGTGATCAAGGCAAATCCCGACCTGTTTTGGCCGGTGATCGTCGTGGCGACCATCGGCAACACGCTCGGCGGCGTGGTTGATTACTGGATGGGGTATTACGCCAAAAAAGCCTTTGCCGTCGAACGCGGGACGACCTGGTTTCGCTGGCTCAGCCACTTCGGGGCTAAAACCATGTTGCTGGGCTGGCTGCCGGTTATCGGCGATCCTATCTGCACCCTGGCGGGCTGGCTGAAACTGCCGTTCTGGCCCAGTGTTGCGTATATGGCGATCGGCAAATGCCTGCGCTATCTGTGCATGTCCTGGTTGCTACTGCGTGTGCCGGACGGTTTTTGGCATGGACTGGCGGCAATGCTGGGCTAGCTGACCACTACCTGCTGGTATTCCACGGTTTCTGCATTTTTTCAGGGTTAATACCAATTTCAATACCAGTTTAAACCCAATGCGCCTGCCTGATTTATATACTGGTGGATGTATATTTCAACATCGTAATCAACATATGCGGTTAAGGCATGGGTTTTGATGATACTCCCCTTATTTCATTATTTTCCCTGATAACTCTCAGCCAAATATTCTTAGGTTAAAGCCGTAATTTTCCTTATTTGCATCGTTGATTAGGCGTAGTAAGCGTAAGGCTGTTGCCGCGTGGTGCGTCGCAATAGGCTAGAATGGCTGTCAACCCGATAGCAATTTCCTGGCATTTTAAAATCTGACGAGCAGCGCGCGGCACAGCAGTGCTACTTCTGTCGTCACCTATGAGTTTCAAAGAACCCACTGATGAACGCCCCAGCACAAATTCAGGCTCTACTCGCAGATGCCGCGCCCGGCGCGACACCTACCCGCGTGCGCGAAATTCCGTATAACTACACCTCGTTCTCCGACCGTGAAATCGTGATCCGCCTGCTCGGTGAAGAGGCCTGGGATTTGCTCGATAAATTGCGCGGCAAGCGCCAGACCGGACGCTCTGCACGCATGTTGTACGAAGTGCTGGGCGACATCTGGGTGGTGCGCCGCAATCCTTATCTGCAAGACGACATGCTGGACAACCCCAAGCGCCGCCAGGACTTGATCGACGCCCTGAATCACCGTCTGGCTGAAGTGGAGAAACGGCGTTTGAATACCGTCAGCGATGACGATGGCGAGCGCAGCAGCAGCGTTGAAATCCTGGTGCAGGCGGCGCGTAAGGCCGTGGCCCAATTCGCCAAAGAATTCCGCGATACCTACGACCTGCGCAAGCGCGCAAACAAACTGCTGGTCAAGCACACGGCCAAGGACAATATCAAGTTCGACGGCCTGTCGCGCGTATCGCATGTGACCGATGCGACCGACTGGCGGGTCGAATATCCGTTCGTGGTGCTGACGCCGGATACCGAAGATGAAATGGCCGGCCTGGTCAAATGCTGCATCACCCTGGGCTTGACGATTATTCCACGCGGCGGCGGCACCGGCTATACCGGCGGCGCGATTCCGCTGACGCCTTTGTCCGCGGTCATCAATACCGAAAAGCTCGAACAATTGGGCGCAGTCGAAATGACCATGTTGCCCGGCGTCGATAGGGAATACGCGACCATTTATTCCGGAGCCGGCGTCGTCACCAAGCGCGTCTCCGATGCGGCGGACAAAGCCGGCTTTGTGTTTGCGGTTGATCCGACCTCGGCCGAAGCATCCTGCATAGGCGGCAATGTCGCGATGAATGCCGGCGGCAAGAAAGCCGTGTTGTGGGGCACCGCGCTCGATAATCTGGCGTCGTGGCGCATGGTCGATCCGAACGGCGACTGGCTGGAAGTCACGCGCCTCGAACACAATCTCGGCAAGATTCACGATGCCGCGCTTGCCAAGTTCAAACTGGAGTGGACGCATCCCGGCGAGAAGATACCGTTCAAGACCGAAAATCTCGATATTCCCGGCCGCACTTTCCGCAAGGAAGGCCTGGGCAAAGACGTCACAGACAAGTTCCTGGCAGGTTTGCCCGGCGTGCAAAAAGAAGGCTGCGACGGCCTGATTACTTCGGCGCGTTGGATCCTGCACAAGATGCCGAAATTCACGCGTACCGTTTGCCTGGAATTTTTCGGCCAGGCGCGCGATGCGATACCGAGCATTGTTGAGATCAAGGATTATCTCGATGGCGAGACCAAAAAAGGCGGCGCGATTTTAGCGGGTCTGGAGCATCTCGATGAGCGCTATCTGCGCGCCGTCGGCTATGCCACCAAATCCAAGCGCGGCGTCTTGCCGAAGATGGCCTTGTTCGGCGACATCGTCGGCGATGATGAAAATGCGGTGGCGCAAGCCGCGTCGGAAGTAATCCGTCTGGCCAACACCCGCGTCGGCGAAGGCTTTGTTGCAGTCAGTCCAGAAGCGCGCAAAAAATTCTGGCTGGATCGCGCTAAGACTGCCGCGATCTCCAAGCATACCAATGCCTTCAAGATCAATGAAGACGTGGTGATCCCGCTCGATCGCATGGGCGAATACACCGACGGTATCGAGCGTATCAATATCGAATTGTCGATCCAGAACAAGCTCGCGATGCTGGAGCAGTTGCAGGCGTTTTTTGCCAGAGGCAATCTGCCGCTGGGCAAGAGCGAAGATGCGGACGGCGACGATATTTCTGCCGATGAATTGCTGGAAGATCGCGTACTGCAGGCGCAAAGCCTGCTCGACGCGACGCATGCGCGCTGGACCTATTTGCTGACGCAACTCGATAAGCCCTTGCGCGAGGCGCGGGATGAGCTGGTCGCCCTGGAGTTGGATAAACTCGCCTTTGTATTTGATGAGCGTCTGCTGCAACAGCCGGATGCCAGCGTGTTTAGCATCGTTCAGGATAGAACCATACGGGTGTCCTGGAAGCAGGAATTGCGGGCGCATCTGCGGCAGATTTTTAATGGCAGCGCGTTTAAGCTGATACTCGACGAATGCACTGCGATTCATAAAAAAGTCTTGCGCAGCCGGGTCTTCGTCGCGTTGCATATGCATGCAGGCGATGGCAATGTGCATACCAATTTGCCGGTCAATTCCGATGACTACGAGATGCTGCAAGTCGCGCATCATGCAGTCGCCCGCATCATGGTGCTGGCGCGTTCGCTGAACGGCGTGATCTCGGGCGAGCACGGCATCGGCATTACCAAGCTCGAATTCTTGACTGAAGACGAGATCAAGGATTTCCGCGACTACAAATTGCGCATCGATCCCGAAGGCCGCTTCAACAAAGGCAAGCTGCTGAACCTGCCCGAATTCGCCGCCGATTTGCGCAATGCTTATACGCCGTCGTTCGGCCTGATGGGGCATGAATCGCTGATCATGCAGCAAAGCGATATCGGTGCGATTGCAAATAGCGTCAAGGACTGCCTGCGCTGCGGCAAATGCAAGCCGGTCTGCGCGACCCATGTGCCGCGCGCCAATCTGCTGTACTCGCCGCGCAACAAGATCCTCGCGACTTCGTTGCTGGTGGAAGCCTTTTTGTACGAGGAACAAACCCGCCGCGGCATCTCGATCAAGCATTGGGAAGAGTTTGAAGATGTCGCCGACCATTGCACGGTTTGCCATAAATGCCTGACGCCGTGTCCGGTCGATATCGATTTCGGCGATGTTTCGATGAATATGCGCAACCTGCTGCGCAAGATGGATAAAAAATCGTTCAATCCCGGCACTGCCTCGGCGATGTTTTTCCTGAATGCCAAAGATCCGGCGACGATCAAGGCAGCGCGCCAGGTGATTTTCGGCTGGGGTGTGGCGGCACAGCGTCTGGGTAATACGGTGTTGCAAAAACTCGCGAAAAAACAAACCAAAGCGCCGCCAGCCTCGCTCGGAAAACCTGCCATCAAAGAGCAGGTGATTCACTTCATCAATAAAAAAATGCCGGGCAATCTGCCGAAGAAAACCGCGCGTGCCTTGCTGGATATCGAAGACGACAAGATCGTACCGATTATCCGCGACCCCAAGACCACCACGGCAGATACCGAAGCGGTGTTTTATTTCCCGGGTTGCGGCTCCGAGCGGCTGTTCTCGCAAGTCGGTCTGGCGACCCAGGCCATGCTATGGAATGTCGGCGTGCAGACGGTGCTGCCGCCGGGTTATCTGTGTTGCGGTTATCCGCAGCGCAGCGCCGGGCAATACGATAAGGCCGAGAAAATGATCACCGATAATCGCGTGCTCTTCCATCGCATGGCGAATACGCTGAATTATCTGGATATCAAAACCGTGGTGGTGTCATGCGGGACTTGCTACGATCAGTTGGCGACTTACCAGTTCGATAAAATTTTCCCGGGTTGCCGCATCATCGACATTCATGAATACCTGCTGGAAAAAGGCATGAAGCTCGAAGGCGTCAGCGGTACCCGTTATATGTATCACGATCCTTGCCACACGCCGATGAAATTGCAGGATCCTTTGAAAACCGTGAACGCATTGATCACCACGGTCGATAACGTCAAGATCGAGAAGAACGATCGCTGCTGCGGCGAAGCCGGTACGCTGGCGGTATCGCGTCCGGATATTGCTACGCAAATCCGCTTCCGCAAAGAAGAGGAAATGCTCAAAGGCGCCGATAAATTGCGTGCCGACGGTTTCAGCGGCGACGTCAAGATTCTGACCTCATGCCCGGCCTGTCTGCAAGGCCTGACGCGTTATGACGACGATAGCAATACCACCGCCGATTACATCGTGATCGAAATGGCCAAGCATGTACTGGGTGATAACTGGTTGCCGGAATATGTGGCGCGTGCGAATAACGGCGGTATTGAACGGGTCCTGGTGTAATGACGGCACATATAAGCGAGCGCGTTGCCGCATGTGAATTATGCGATCCGGGGCGCGGCGAAGTCATTGCGCAAACCGGAGATTGGCGGCTGATTCTGGTGGATGATGTTCAGTACCCCGGATTTTGTCGCGTGGTCTGGAATCGGCATGTCAAAGAAATGACCGATCTGTCCGAACAAGACCGAGATACCCTGATGGCGGTAGTCTGGAAAGTAGAGCTGGTATTGCGTGAAGTAATGCAGCCGGATAAAGTCAATGTGGCTAGTTTTGGCAATGTCGTGCCGCATCTGCACTGGCATATTATCCCGCGTTATCGGGACGATGCCCATTTCCCCAGCCCGATCTGGGCGCCAGCCAGACCGGAGTGGGCTGATACCAGCGCGCGCCGCGCTTTGTTGCCACAATTGCGCGCCGCGCTGATCGCCCGTTTGCGCTAAACTGGCCCGCATCGGGTTTGTATTTGCCGGACTGGGTTGCCATGATTTTTTCAGCGCAGCGCAGTCAATTAAAACGCCTACCATTTTTACGGAACGACTATGACCGGTACCAAACAAACCGCTCCTGCACCGATGCCAACGGCATTGAATGTGCGTACCCAATCGCGCTTGCTGGAGATTAGTTTTGACGACGGTAAAGAATTTTCTTTGCCGTTCGAAATGTTGCGCGTGTACTCGCCTTCGGCGGAAGTGCGCGGTCATGGCGCCGGACAAGAAACCTTGCAGACCGGTAAGCGCGACGTGACTGTCACCGCATTGGAGCCGGTCGGGAATTACGCGGTCCAGCCGCATTTTTCAGATGAGCACAATAGCGGCATTTTTAGCTGGGACTATCTGTACTGGCTGGGCGAGAACCAGTCATCGCTATGGCAAGACTATATCGAACGTTTACAGGCTGCCGGATTCCCCGGCGACAGCGGGCGCGACGCACCGATGCCGGGTAAAGCCGCCGGTGCTTGCGGCCACCATCACTGATCGTGCGGTGCTGGCTTCACTCCAGGTCGGCGTGATCGAAATAAATGTTGGCCTTTAAGCGGGCGCCTGATCCGGCAATTTTTTGTAAAGCCGATTGCAATTCAGTGCGGTCCGGTTGATCGATGCCGGATTTTTTGATCAGCAGGTTTTGCGTTGATGCATGCGCTGCGGTACTGATCGCAATGACATGGTCATAGTCGGGACGACTGTCGATTTCTTTCAATAAAAAGCGCTGCCGGCCGGACCCGATTTGCCGATAAGTTGCTACCTCGCTTTGATGCAGCGCAGGCGATAGCTGGCGAAAAAGCAGCGCTTGCTCGACGACCATTAGCACATTCTTATACCTGGTTTTACCACCCTGCTCAAAATGGCCGAGCACGATATTCGCTTTGAATTGATGCAGGGCAGGGTTGGCTCCCGGCGCCAGTTGTGCGATATCAAACTGTTCCGGCTCTATCGTCCATAAACGCAATTTCTTTTCCAGATCTTTTTTGATCTGTGTCTCGAGTTGCCGGTTGGCCAGGCGCACTTGCAGTACCACCTGATAATCATGCGGTGCATGAAACATCGGCAGATGCGACGCATACAGGCCTTCGCTATTACCGAACAACAGCATGCCATGCAGGCCATAAGTGGCACTCTTTGGCGCTGTGGCGCTGGATTGCGCCAGGCTGGCGGAACTCAAGCCGAGCAAACCGAGTCCGGCCAGTAATGCGATGAGAAAAGTTGCGAAGCTCGTTTTTAGTGTGCGTAACATGTTTGGCGTCCATTCAGATTTTGACGATTAATTTACCGCGATGTTCGCCGGTGAACAGCGAGTTCAGCGCTTTGGGCAACTGGGCAAAACCCTCGATCACGGTTTCTTCAAAGACCAGTTCACCCGCCTTGACCCAGGGCGCAACGATATGCAGCATTTCATCCATGCGATGCAAGTAATCGCGTGCCAGAATCCCTTGTATGGTGGCTCTTTGATACAGCATGTGATGCAGCAGACGCGGGCCCATCTCAGGCACATCGAGTCCGCCGCTATACTGGCTGATTTGTCCGCAAATGACGATGCGGGCGCGCCGCTTAATCAACGGCATCACTGCATCTGTCGCCATGCCGCCGACATTATCGAAATACACATCAACGCCGCCGGTCAGATTTTGTATTGCGGCGCTTAAGCTGTCGGCATGGTCGAAGGCTTTGTAATCGATGGCCCAGTCTGCCCCCAGCACCTCGGTCAGCCATGCGCATTTGGCTGCACCGCCCGCGATGCCCAGCACGCGTGCTCCATGACGTTTGGCGAATTGCACCACCAGCGAGCCAACCGCGCCGGCCGCACCGGATACCACCACGATTTCACCTGCATGCGGCTTGCCAGCTTCGGTCAGGCCGAACCAGGCAGTACGGCCGGGCATGCCGAGCACCCCAAGCGCGGTGCTGACCGGCGCGATCGCCGGATCGATTTTAGTCAGGGCGCTGACGTGCACGCGGGCATGGGTTTGCCAGCCGGTCATGCCGAATACCCAGTCGCCGATGCGTAATCCCGCCGTATTCGAGGCGATCACCTGAGCGACCGCGCCTGCCGTCTGCACGGTGTTCAGCGGATGCGGCTCCGGATTGTAAGTAGGTTTGGCGGACTGGTTGATGCGCATATACGGATCGACGCTGATATAGCGTGCGGCAAGCAGCACTTCGTCCCGGTCCAGGGTCGTATCGAGTCGCTGTTCTTGCAATACGTAATGCTCGGCGCCTACCAGGCCGGTAGGGTGCTGGCGATAAATCCATTGCCGGTGAAGCGTATCGAGAGGAAAGGACATGATGGGCTCATAAAAGGAAGGATGCGATGATGGTAAACAGATTAAAATGTCTGGTAAAGCAACTTATTTTCATTTTTTATGTCCTAATTGGAAATTATGAATCTGCTCGATCTACGTATTTTTGCCTGCGTGGCGCGCCATCCTTCCCTGGGAACTGCGGCGCAGGAGCTGCACCTGACGCCGTCTGCAGTGTCCAAGGCGCTGCGCCGGCTTGAGGGCGATCTGGATACAGTGCTATTCGATCGTTCTGCCAGGCAATTGGTGTTGAATGCCAGCGGCCAGCGCATGCTGGATTTTTCCCAGACGATGCTGACGCTGGCTGATCAGGCGAAAGCCGATATGATGGGCGTCCGGGCCGTGATCGATTGCCGGGTGGCAGCCCCGGCGATTTTGTTATGGCGTCATGCGCCGATGCTGGCGCAGGCCATGCAGGCATATCCTGATGGCAGCCTGAGCATGCAGACCATGTTCGAGGACGACGCCCTGGCAGCCTTGTTGCGCGGCGAAGTGAACCATGCGATCGTGACCGGCGAAGTGATCGAGGGGCGCGGCGCGCATTGGTCACCGGATTGGCGTGCGACATCGTTGGGTAGCGTCCGCCTGCAACTGGTGGCGGGGAAAAATCATCCGCTGGCGCTGAGTTTGCAGACGGGACCGTTAGCAAAGCGTGCGCACAAGCTCTCGCCACGGTCAGTATCACAGCCAGTGCTGCAGGCAAATTCTGCGCAGATATTGACCCACGATTTCGTCAGTCCGTCGCGCTCGCTGTTTTGCGGCGAGCGGCGCGGTAGCCGCTCCGACGGCTGGCGCGACGATCAATTGCCGCGCAAGATACGCTATTGGATGGATGATTTGCAATTACTTCTGGCGATGGTGAAATCGGGCCGCGCTTTGGCGTATCTGCCCGATTTTGCGCTGACGGATACCG
Organism: Undibacterium sp. Jales W-56; assembly: GCF_025548535.1. Lineage (GTDB taxonomy): Bacteria > Pseudomonadota > Gammaproteobacteria > Burkholderiales > Burkholderiaceae_D > Undibacterium. The sequence goes on from NZ_JAJLQW010000001.1 coordinate 128,798, forward strand.
ATCTGCTGCGCATCGAGGTCAGCGATTGCGCTTTCCAATGCCACGAACAGGTCTGGCTGGTGTCGAATGTTAAAAATGTACCGCGCTGGCAACAGGAACTGGCCGAATTCATGCGTGTTGCCAGCACAGAAACACCTTGAGCTTGCCGTCTGGCGCACAGGTTTTTGGGCCGACTTAGGCTACAATCCGATGCAGCGAAAAATTTAGCAGCGAATCCGCACAAAAAAGCGGAACAAAAAAGGTGATTACTATGAGCAATACCACCCATTTCGGTTATACCACCGTAGAAGAAGATCAAAAAGTTCATAAAGTAGCGGAAGTATTTCACTCGGTTGCGGCCAAATACGACGTCATGAATGACCTGATGTCGGCCGGTTTGCATAGGGTATGGAAGATATTCACTATCGTTCAGGCTGGCGTACGTCCCGGTTTTAAAGTGCTGGACATCGCGGGCGGCACAGGCGATCTGGCGAAAGAGTTCGTCAAGCAAGCCGGCAAGACCGGCGAAGTCTGGCATACCGATATCAATGAGTCGATGTTGCGGGTCGGGCGTGATCGCCTCTTGAATAAAGGCTTGATTACCCCCACCTTACTGTGCGATGCAGAAAAATTGCCGTTTCCTGACAATTATTTTGACCGTGTCAGTGTAGCGTTCGGTTTGCGCAATATGACGCACAAGGATCAGGCGCTGGCAGAAATGCAGCGTGTTTTAAAACCCGGCGGCAAGTTGCTGGTGCTGGAATTTTCCAAAGTACCGGAAATCATGCAAAGGCCTTACGACCTGTACTCGTTCAAAGTATTGCCATGGCTGGGACAGAAGATTGCGAATGATGCGGACAGTTATCGTTATCTGGCGGAATCGATACGCATGCATCCCGATCAGGAAACGCTGAAAGGCATGATGCAGGAGGCAGGTCTGGACCGCGTCGAGTATTTCAATTTAACGGCAGGTGTGGCCGCTCTCCACACCGGAATCAAACTCTAGGAGTTGCAGGTATGAACAAGATTTTTAATAAAGCCATTGTGTCCTTCATGCTGGTTGCCGGTGCGCTGGCCATGACGGTTTCTGACGCAGATGCCAAGCGTCTGGGCGGCGGCGGCTCAATCGGACGTCAATCGAATAATGTGTCCCGTCAGGCGGCACCTCCGGCGAATAGCCCAAACAGTAATTTCAATCAGGCGAAACCGGCGGCACCGGCAGCGGTGCCGCCCGCAGTAACGCCGCCTAAGCCAGCCAGTCCCTGGAAGGGCATAGTCGGCGGCCTGATCGGCGGTGCTTTGCTGGGCGCGATGTTCTCCCACTTCGGTCTGGGTGGTGCATTGGGCGGCGCCTTAGGCTCTATCCTGACGATTGCTTTACTGGCATTGGCGGTGATGTTCATCATCCGCTTGTTCCGTCGTAATGCCGGTAGTAATGGCGCAGTACCGTCGGCATTTTCTCAGCCGTCGTATGCCGGTGTGCCGTCGGCGACGCCGGAAATCGGTTCACGCATAGAACCAACGCCTTCGTCATCCTTCAATGCTGCCCCGGCTGCTCCGGCCGCACCTTGGGGCGTACCGGCTGATTTCGATGTACCTGCATTTTTACGCAATTCAAAAACCTACTTCATCCGTTTGCAGGCAGCATGGGATAAAGCGGACATCAACGACATCCGTGAATTCACCTCCCCCGAAATGTATGCCGAAATCAAGCTGCAAATTCAGGAGCGCGGCGCCAGCGCCAACGTGACCGATGTGGTGTCGATTGATGCCGAGTTACTCGGTTTGGAAACGGTTGGTAATGAGCACCTGGCCAGCGTCCGCTTCAGCGGCATGATCAAAGAAGCCGCGAATGCCCCGGCAGAAGCCTTTAATGAAGTCTGGAACTTGTCCAAGCCAGTGAATGGCCAGGGCGGTTGGGTATTGGCAGGTATTCAGCAAGTTTGATGTCCTGGATTAATCTCAGGCATGGTGTCTGAGATAAAATGTTAAACTGAAAACCGCCCATTCCACTATGGGCGGTTTTTTTATATGACCATGACACCTATTCTTCCCATCGTTCTTTTTATCAACCATTTATTGGCCCAGGAAAACTGGGCTAAAAATAAGTTGCTGCCGCACGCGGGCAAGGTCGCCTGCATCGATTTGCAGGCCTTCGCTATTCGCCTCAAAGTGAGTGCGGATGGCATGGTTGAAGCCGCTACAGCGCAGACAACGGCCAATGACTCCGGCGATATCACGTCCGCTAAAGACCGCAGTCATGTCACTATCCGCGTCCAGCTCAGTGATTTGCCATTGATCGCACAAAATCGTGAACGGGCATTTTCTTACGTGAAGATTGAAGGCGATGCGGATTTCGCGAATACGATTTCGTATTTGAGCCAGAATCTGCGCTGGGAAGCAGAAGAAGATCTGAGCAGGCTTTTCGGTGATGTAGCGGCCGTGCGCATGGTGGCCGGCGCGAATAGCCTGATGCAGGCCGTCAAGGAATCGCATCAAAAAATACAAGAAAATCTGGCGGAATATTTTCTCGAAGAAAATCCCATGCTGGTACGTCCCGCCGCCGTGAATGCGATGGGATCAGAAATTAATAAATTACGTGATGATGCAGAACGTCTCATCAAGCGCTTGGAAAAACTCGAAAGGTCGCGTTGATGTTGTTGAAATTTTTGCGTCTCTCAAAAATCATCCGTGTTGCGGTGCGCTATGGTATCGATGAGATCGCGATCTCCGGCCTGTCAGTGCCGCGTACCGCCAAATTGCTGGAAGCCTTGCTGTTCTGGCGCGATCTGTCAGCACCGCGCGGCGAGCGCCTGCGCAAGGCATTGGAAGATTTAGGACCGATTTTTGTGAAATTCGGCCAGGTCTTGTCGACCCGCCGCGATCTGATGCCGCCGGATATTGCCGACGAGCTGGCCAAGCTACAGGATAGAGTGCCGTCGTTTGATCCTGATCTGGCGGTTGCCCAGATTACAAGGTCGCTCGGCGCGCCGCCGGATCAGTTGTTCGCCAGTTTTGAACGTATTCCGGTTGCTTCGGCATCGATTGCCCAGGTGCATTTTGCGACCCTGAAAGATGGTCGCGAGGTCGCCGTCAAAGTTCTGCGTCCCGGAATGAAAGAGGCGATCGATAAAGACGTCGCACTGATGCAGATTGCCGCCGGCTGGCTGGAGACTTTATGGGTTGATGGCAAGCGCCTGAAGCCGCGTGAAGTGGTGGCCGAGTTCGATAAATATTTACATGATGAACTCGACCTGATGCGCGAGGCCGCCAACGGCAGTCAGTTGCGGCGCAATTTTGCCGACTCTGATTTGTTACTGGTGCCGGAAATGTACTGGGATTATTGCTCTTCGTCAGTGATCGTGATGGAACGTATGCAGGGGATTCCGATTTCGCAAATCGACAAATTGCAAGAAGCCGGGGTCGATATGGCAAAGCTGGCGTCTGACGGCGTGACGATTTTTTTCACCCAGGTATTTCGCGATGGATTTTTCCATGCCGATATGCATCCGGGGAATATCCTGGTGTCGACGGCGCCTGCAACTTTTGGCCGGTATATCGCACTCGATTTTGGCATTGTCGGCACGCTGAATGATTTTGATAAAGACTATTTGTCGCAAAATTTTTTGGCGTTTTTCCGGCGCGATTATAAGCGTGTGGCAGAGGCGCATATCGAATCCGGATGGGCGCCGAAAGACACGCGGATCGACGAGTTGGAATCGGCGGTACGGGCTTGCTGCGAGCCGATTTTCGACCGTCCTTTAAAAGATATTTCCTTCGGTCAGGTCTTATTGCGATTATTCCAGACCTCGCGCCGCTTCAATGTCGAGGTGCAGCCGCAACTGGTCCTGTTGCAAAAAACCTTGTTGAATATCGAAGGTCTGGGACGACAGCTCGACCCTGAGCTCGATCTCTGGAAAACCGCGAAACCGTATCTGGAACGCTGGATGAGCGATCAGGTCGGCTGGCGCGGTTTGCTGGATAAACTGAAGGCCGAAGCACCGCGCTATAGCCATATTTTTCCGCAACTGCCCCGGCTCGCGCATCAGGCGCTCAGCAGGGCCGCCGCTCCGGCTGAGAACAGCGCGATGCTGGCGGCCCTGCTGGCGGAGCAGCGCAGCACGAATAAATTGTTGCGGACAATTATTTACTTCGGTGGCGGCATGATTGCCGGTGCCTTATTGACCCAATTAACCCTGTACTTTTTGTATCTGTAACTATGCCGGATTTCACTAACAAAGATCCGGCCAGCACGCAGTTCTGGGACGAGCGTTTCGAACAAGCGTTCACGCCCTGGGATAAAGGCGGCGTGCCGCAAGCTTTCAAAGAATTTGTCCGGCAAGCACCTGCGCCGCTGACGACCTTGATTCCGGGCTGCGGCAATGCGTATGAGGTGGCTTTGCTGGCCCGGGCCGGATGGGATGTGACCGCCATCGATTTTTCTCCCGCTGCCGTGCAGAGTGCGCGGGCCGCGCTGGGTGAATGGGGCGGCCATGTGCTGGAAGCGGATTTTTTCCGCTTCATTCCGGCCAGTCCTCTTGGCCTCATTTATGAGCGCGCTTTTTTTTGTGCCTTGCCGCCTACATTACGTAATGACATCGTCGCGCGCTGGGCTGAATTGCTGCCGGCCGGCGCTTTGCTTGCCGGCTTCTTTTTTTTCGATGATGCGCCGGATGCATCACCGAAAGGTCCGCCATTCAGCATTCGTCGTCAGGACTGGCAGCATTTAATGATGAGCCATTTTGAATTGATTGAAGATCATGAGGTGCGTGACTCGATGCCCGTTTTTGCGGGAAAAGAGCGTTGGCAGATCTGGCGCAGGCGCTCATCCTGATTTCCTGCTCGTCCCCCGCCAATTGGGCAAGAGAAACCGGCTCCATGACATGTGAGTACAAAAACGAAGCCGCAAGCCTGGCGCGCCTGTTGGCACGAAATGGCTCTGAAAGCCTCATCCAGCTTGCGGGTTCATGTACATGGTGGTAAGCAGCTTCCTGTTTTACGTAAGTCCAAATGGAATTTCCTTGGTAAAGCGAGTCCCATGCTTTATCCAGCCTTATGAACCATGAATTTTTGCTGGAAGAACCAGGGTGATGCCTTAGAGCGATTGGTTAACGTGTTAGGATTGCAAGGACTTCCTGGTACTTACCCATTCCTTTCATGCCATTCGGACGTAAAAAAAATCTCATGCCGGATACGGATGTCTTTCCATTGACCGATACGTTGATGGACTTTGACGATACTTTGCCCGTAGCGCAGAGAAAATCACGTCGTCAGAACGATCCGGCAAAAACGCTTCCAAAGTGGCTCATGGCGCAAAAATGGCTGCGTGCTGCCGGCTTGATAGGACTTTACTTGCTTGGCATACTGGTGTTCTGGCAGCTTGGCATGGTGCAGAGGTCTACGGTGCTGGTCCTGCTTGGCTTGATCGGATTTTTCCTCGCGCTTTTTTTTGTCGCCTTCCAGGCGAAGTGGCACTTGCAGTTTGCAGAGAAACGCCTGAAATTGCCCATCGTGTCGTGCGCGATTGCCAGCATGCTGGTCATTTGCTACCTTGATCCCGCCTCGCATATTTTATTTATACCATTTACATTCATCGCGATTGCGTACGGCATGTATCGTATTTCGCGTCGCTCGGCACTGATCGTTGCCGGCCTGATTTTGCTTGCTTTCGCTTTCATCATTTGGGTGCATTATCGCAACTGGCATAATCCTGCCTTGTTAAAACTCGAGTTCATGCACTTGGTGACGCTGGCATTGGCGCTGCCGGCTTTCATCTCGCAAACCGGCAAAGTCCAGTTCCTGCATAGGGTTTTGCATCGCGCCAGCAAAAAAATCAAGAATATCCAGGAAGATGCGCAGAGAGACAATTTGCTTGGCTGCTTTAACCGGCGCTATACCGTGGCGGCGCTGGAGCAGCAAAAACAACTGGCCGATGAAAACGGCACGCCTTTATGCCTGGCGGTGCTGGATATCGATCACTTTAAAAAAGTCAACGATGAACTTGGCCATCTGGGGGGAGATGAGGTTTTGCGGACCTTCTCCCGCCTGGCTCAGGAACATATTCGTGCCGGTGACGTGTTCGGGCGTTACGGCGGCGAAGAGTTTTTGCTGGTGTTCCCGGCGACTTCCTTGCTGCCGGCGCTCAATACCTGCGAAAGGATACGCTCACAGATTGAGTCCCATCATTGGGATAATGTGTCGCAAAGACGGGTCTCGGTATCGATAGGCGTTACTCAATATATTCCCGGGGAATCGGTTCTGGAGCTATTTTCGAGAACCGATACCGCGATGTATCTGGCCAAGGAAGGCGGCAGGAATCAGGTCGTTGTCGAGGAGCCGGTGACCGGTGCCGATAAAGCTGCCCCCTAGGGCCTGTATATATTGAACGGACGGAATCGCCCCGATAAAGCAGGAACGAAGCTTCTAAAAGTCGCATATCCGGCGCTATCCCCGATTAAGATGCCGCTATAATGCCCGCAGTAAGTCATTGCGGGTTTTTTATTGTTTCAATCGCATTAGCAAATTCATGAATACACTACTCTGGTTCGTCATCCTGTATTGGGTTATCTCGGTCGGCATCGGTCTGTATGCGGCGCGTTATGTGAATAACTCCAAAGACTATGCGGTTGCCGGTCGCTCTTTGCCTATGTATGTGGTGACGGCCACCGTGTTTGCGACCTGGTTTGGATCGGAAACGGTACTCGGTATTTCTTCGACCTTTGTGAAAGAGGGCCTGAAGGGCGTAATCGCGGATCCCTTCGGCTCTTCCCTGTGCCTGATCTTTGTGGGCCTGTTCTTCGCCCGTCCGCTATACCGGATGAACTTGCTGACCATCGGCGATTATTACCGCAACAAATTCGGTCGGGCCGTCGAGGTCATGGTCACGCTGTGTATCGTGGTCTCTTATCTGGGCTGGGTCGCCGCCCAGATCAAGGCGCTGGGGCTGGTATTTAATGTGGTCTCCGGCGGTGCGATCTCTATGGATCTGGGCATGATGATCGGTGCCGGCAGCGTCTTGATCTATACCTTGATGGGCGGCATGTGGTCGGTGGCGATTACCGATTTCCTGCAGATGATCATCATCGTTATCGGTATGCTGTACATAGGCTGGGAAGTCTCGGGCATGGTGGGCGGCGCCGGTGCAGTGATTGAGCATGCGTCGAATGCCGGTAAGCTGGAGTTCTGGCCCGCGCCGACCGCTAGAGACGCGCTATGGTTCTTTGCCGCCTGGATCACCATGATGCTGGGCTCGATTCCTCAGCAAGACGTATTTCAGCGCGTGGCCTCTTCTAAAAACGAAAAAATTGCCGGTAATGCCTCGGTTCTGGGCGGCGTATTGTACTTTTGCTTTGCCTTTATTCCCATGTTCCTGGCGTATTCGGCAACCCTGATCGATCCGAAAATGGTGGCCGGCCTGATCGATAAAGATTCGCAACTGATCCTGCCGACCCTGATCATGACCAAGGTGCCGATGCTGGCGCAGGTCATGTTTTTCGGCGCTTTGCTGTCTGCCATCAAGAGCTGCGCCAGTGCCACCCTGCTGGCGCCTTCGGTGACGTTTTCAGAAAATATCCTGAAAGCCATGCTACCCAAGCAAAGCGACAAGCAATTCCTGCTGATGATGCGGGCGGTGGTCCTGGTGTTCACGGCGATCGTGACCATGTTTGCCATGAATACAGGATCGAGTATTTATAAAATGGTAGAAAACGCCTACAAAATCACGCTGGTGGCGGCGTTTGTGCCTCTGGCCTTCGGCCTGTACTGGAAGCGTGCCACCAGTCAGGGCGCGCTGGCATCGATCTTCCTGGGCCTGAGCGCATGGATCGCCCTGGAAATAGCGAGTCCGGAAGGCTTGTGGCCGCCGCAACTGGTTGGCGTGCTGATGAGCATGACGGGCATGATCTTTGGTTCTTTGTTGCCGCAACTGACGCATAAAACGGCGACGGTTTAGGCAAGACCTGGCTTTGTCCGCAAAATGTAACGGAAAAGCTTTATAATTCAGGGTTTTACAAGTTTTTCTGGATAATCAAAGATGCCTATCTATGCCTACTGCTGTGAAGAGTGCGGTTTTGCCAAAGATGTATTGCAAAAGATGTCTGACGCCCCTCTGAGCGATTGTCCATCTTGTGGCAAATCGAGTTTGAAGAAACAAGTGACGGCGGCGGGGTTCCAGCTGAAGGGTTCAGGCTGGTATGTGACGGATTTCCGGGGCGGTTCGGGCGGTGCTTCTGCGCCTGCCGCCGCTTCTGCCGATGCGGCATCCTCCGACTCAGCCGGGTCTGCGTCTTCGTCTTCGGCTGGTGAAGCCACGTCGACTCCGGCCAGCGATGCCACGGTGGCGACACCGGCCGCAGCAACGACGCCTTAAGTAGGAACAATAAGCGCTAAAGCGCCCATGAACTGACGATCCCGTCACCGATTTTATTTATCAGACTGCAGAAACCCATGCGTAAATACTTTATTACCGGCTTGCTGATCCTGGTGCCGCTCGCGATTACCCTGTGGGTCTTGCATGCGATCATCAGTACGATGGACCAGTCATTGCTGCTGTTGCCAGTGCAGTGGCGTCCGGAAGCCGTGTTCGGTTTTAAAATCCCGGGTCTGGGCACGATACTGACCCTGTTGATTATTTTTTTCACAGGATTGCTGACGCAAAACTTCATCGGCAATTATGTAGTGAAAATCTGGGAAGCCTTGCTGAATCGCATTCCTATCGTGAATTCGATTTACTCCAGCGTCAAGCAAGTCTCCGATACTTTATTTTCCTCGTCGGGCAATGCATTTCGAAAAGCGGTATTGGTGCAATACCCGCGTCAGGGTTCATGGACGATCGGTTTTTTGACCGGCGTGCCTGGCGGAGATGTGGTGCAGCATCTGAATGGCGACTATGTCAGCATCTACGTGCCGACCACACCGAATCCGACCTCGGGATTTTTCCTGATGGTGCCGAAAGCCGATGCAATCGAACTGGATATGAGCGTGGATGCCGCGCTGAAATATATCGTTTCCATGGGCGTGGTCGCACCGGAAGCAACGGTGACGGAAAAAACACAGTAGTACTGTAAACCGGATACTGCGATGCCAGCTACTGCATCTGTCTATCCGGGCATTTGCGAATGAATAAAACAGGCAGTACTTTTCTCCATTAATTTTATTTTGAATTTAGACAGGTAAGAAATTATGTCCATGCGTACCCACTACTGCGGCCTCACTACTGAGGAATTACTCGGCCAAACCGTCAGCCTGTGCGGCTGGGTGCATCGTCGGCGCGATCACGGCGGCGTGATCTTCATCGACTTGCGCGACCGCGAAGGCCTGGTGCAGGTTGTCTGCGATCCGGATCGCGCCGATGTGTTTAAAGCGGCTGAATCTGTGCGTAACGAATTCTGCCTGCGCATCACCGGCCTGGTGCGTAATCGCCCTGACGGTACGGGCAACGCCAACCTAAAATCAGGCAAGATCGAAGTGCTGGCGCATCAAGTCGAAGTGCTGAATCCATCGGTCACGCCGCCATTCCAGCTCGATGACGACAACCTGTCTGAAACCACCCGCCTGACCCACCGCGTACTGGATCTGCGCCGGCCGCAAATGCAAAACAATCTGCGCCTGCGTTACAAGGTGGCGATGGAAGTGCGTAAATTCCTCGACGCCAACGGCTTCATCGATATCGAAACGCCGATGCTGACCAAGTCCACGCCGGAAGGCGCGCGCGATTACCTGGTGCCGTCGCGTGTCAATGCAGGCAATTTCTTCGCCTTGCCGCAGTCGCCGCAGTTGTTCAAACAATTGCTGATGGTGGCTAACTTCGACCGCTATTACCAGATCACCAAATGCTTCCGCGACGAAGACCTGCGCGCCGACCGCCAGCCGGAATTCACCCAGATCGACTGCGAAACCTCGTTCATGAACGAACAGGAAATCCGCGACATGTTCGAAGGCATGATACGTCTGGTGTTCAAGAACACCCTGGATATCGACTTGCCAAATCCTTTCCCGGTGATGGATTTTGCCGAAGCCATGGGCCTGTACGGTTCCGACAAGCCGGACATGCGCGTCAAGCTGCAATTCACTGAATTGACCGACGTCATGAAGGACGTGGACTTCAAGGTATTCTCCGGCGCAGCGAACATGCATAACGGCCGCGTGGTCGGTCTGCGGGTACCGGGCGGTGCCAACATGCCGCGCTCCGAGATCGATGCCTACACCCAGTTCGTCGCGATCTACGGCGCCAAAGGACTGGCCTACATCAAGGTTAACGACAAGGCGCAAGGCCGTGACGGTCTGCAATCGCCGATCGTCAAGAATATCCACGACGCAGCCCTGGCAGCGATTCTGGAAAAAACCGGCGCGCAGGACGGCGACCTGATTTTCTTCGGTGCGGATAAAGCCAAAGTCGTCAACGATGCGATCGGCGCCTTGCGCGTCAAGATCGGTCACAGCGAATTCGGTAAATCGAATGGCCTGTTCGACGACGTCTGGAAACCGTTATGGGTCATCGACTTCCCGATGTTTGAACACGACGAAGAAAACGATCGCTGGACCGCGACCCATCATCCTTTCACTGCGCCAAAAGACGGCCACGAAGATTTGATGGAAACCGATCCGGGCAAATGTATCGCCAAAGCCTACGATATGGTGCTGAACGGCTGGGAACTGGGCGGCGGTTCTGTGCGGATTCACCGTGCTGATGTGCAAAGCAAAGTATTCCGCGCTTTGAAGATCGACGATGCCGAAGCGCAATTGAAATTCGGCTTCCTGCTGGATGCCTTGCAATACGGCGCGCCGCCGCATGGCGGCCTGGCGTTTGGCCTGGATCGTATCGTGACCATGATGACCGGCGCCGAATCGATTCGCGACGTGATCGCTTTCCCGAAAACACAACGAGCACAATGCTTGTTGACCCACGCCCCATCTGCGGTCGATGAAAAGCAATTGAAAGAACTGCATATTCGTTTGCGTGCGGTTGAGCCGGTAATCAAAGCCTGAATTTAGCTTGCTTCAGAAAAAACGCGGAATTAATACTCCGCGTTTTTTTTCGGCCTTCATTTGAAAACCTTGGTACGACATGCTGAATTGTTACGGCGCTTACCTATTTGTCGTGTCATCACACGCATATTCGTGTAAATTATGGCAATTATTTTTAACGAAATGTGAGATATTCCCTATGCCTTTCAACGCACTGACTAACAAGAAAAAAGTAGTATTTTCATTCATCGCTGCAGGCTTGCTGTTGAGCGCTTGCGGCGAGAAAAAAACCGAACTCGGTGAAGGCAGCAGCGTCGTGACCGGCGCCGCTGGTCCCGCCGGTGCGACAGCGGCCAGTAAAAGCCTGGTGAAATGCGATGCGCCGGTAGCCACCATGGCGCTGGCTGAAAATCCCAACGGTTACACTGTACAGACCCAATACAATCTCCCGGCTTCACCGGTGCCGCTGATACGCTTGCTGGCGCAACAAAGCGGTTGCTTCCGCGTAGTGGATCGTTCGGCGGGCTTGAAGGCGGTTATCAAAGAGCAGGAGCTGCAAGATCAGGGCATCATCCGCAAAAATTCCACAGTGTCGAAAGGCAAAGGCTACGAAGCCCAATATACCTTGACGCCTAGCCTGACTTTTTCTGAGAATCATGCAGGCGGCACGGTAGAAGCCATCATGGCAATGATTCCCTTTTTGCGTAACTTCACGGGTCTGGCCGAGAAGGTCAGCTTTAAAGAGGCACAGGTTGCTTTATTATTGACCGACAACGAGACCACCGAACAACTTGCGGCATCGACCGGTGCCGCCAAGACCACCGATCTGGGTTTGGGCGGTTTTAGCTTTGGTGCGGCGGGCGGTGGTCTGGGGGCCGGCTGGAGCAATACCAATGAGGCAAAATTGATCGTTGCGGCATTTTTGGATGCGCATAATAAGCTGGTCGCCCAAGTCCAGCAATTGCAGGCCAAAGAGTTGCCGCCGCCGGTTCTTACCAAGGCGGGCAGCAAACACTAATTCATTAGGACTTACGCAAAAAACAAAACCTCGCACCACCGAGACACGGAGACACAGAGCAAAGGCCAGAGTAAACAACTCACGGATTGGGGATATTAAAACGAACCCGCAATCCGGCTGCGCCTGCTGGCACGAAATGCCTCCGAAAGCCGCATCCAGCCTGCGGGTTCGATAGCAGTTGAGGTAGGCAGTTTTCCGTTTTGCTTAGATTCTCTCCATGCTTTTGCTGTCGCTACCCGTTGTTCATCTGCATTTACGCGTATCATAAGAGATCGACAAAGGCAGAAAAAAAAGTAATGAGTGAATTTAAAATTCCTGTTTCCGTATTGGTGGTCATTTATACGACAGACTTGGAAGTGCTGTTGATCGAGCGCGCCGACCGGCCGGGGTTTTGGCAATCGGTCACCGGCTCCCAGGATAGTCTGGATGAACCCTTATCCGCGACCGCCGCACGTGAAGTGCTGGAGGAGACCGGCATCGATGCGAATGCATACACGTTGAGCGACTGGCAGCTCTCGAATATCTACGAAATTTATCCGGTCTGGCGTCATCGCTACGCGCCAGGTGTTACGCAAAACACCGAACATGTATTCGGCTTGTGTGTGCCGCGGAATATCCCTGTCCAGCTCGCGCCGCGCGAACATTTGCGGTATCAGTGGTTGCCTTATCGCGAAGCTGCCGACTGCTGTTTTTCAGCATCGAATGCCGAGGCGATTTTGCAATTGCCTGCCATGCTGGCTTTCGCCCACCAATAACGGGAACCGCGATGAAACTGCGCATTGCCACTTACAATATTCATAAAGGGGTGAGCGCATTTGGACGGCGCGCCCGTATTCATGCAATCAAAGAAGCGATTGATTTATTAGATGCCGATCTGATTTTCTTGCAGGAGGTGCAAGGCCAGCACGATCATCATGCAGTGCGTCATGCGCATTGGCCGGGCCAGGCGCAGCATGATTTTTTGGCCGGTGATTCGCATCATTCGAGCTACGGAATGAACGCCGTCTATGAACACGGTCATCACGGCAATGCCTTGCTAAGTCGCTTCGCGATTGCCGCTTCGACCAATCATGATGTATCCGATCATGCGTATGAGCAGCGCGGCATTCTGCACTCGGTGATCCAGGCGCCCGCTGCCGATATCCACTGCTTTGTGATCCATCTGGGACTGTTTGCGGCCAGCCGCCGGCGTCAGGTGCAGGCCTTGATCCATGAAATACAGAGCAGCCTGCCGCCGGATGCGCCTTTGATTATTGCCGGTGATTTTAATGACTGGCGCAATCATCTGAGTACGAGTCTGTATGAGAGCCTGGGCGTCAGGGAAGTTTTCGATGACGGCTTGCATCAATTGCCGGGTAGCCAGCATCCTTTGCAAAAAAAAATCATCAAGACTGGCCGGACTTTTCCTGCCGGCTTGCCATGGTTGAGCCTGGATCGCGTGTATGTCAGGGGCTTCGCTGTCGAGCAGGCGCAAGTGTTAACCGGTGCGCCCTGGAATAAGTTATCCGACCATGTACCTATTCTGGCGACCTTGCACTATGCGGCGCCATGCATATCCGATCATGCGTAAATTGCAGTTCGTGGCCGGCAATCAGCTCAGATTATTATTCTGCGGCGATGAATATTTTTCTGCCTTGATCGCAGAAATTGATGCGGCGGTCAAAGAGATTTACCTCGAGACTTATATTTTCGCAGACGATGTAACTGCAGTCGCAGTGCAGCAGGCGCTGATCCGTGCCGCACAGCGGGGCGCGTCTGTCCGGGTGATTATCGACTGGTTAGGTAGTGGCGGCAAGCAAGCCGAACTACTCGCTGCACACTTCATCCGGCAAGGCGTCGAATGCCGTATTTTTAATCCCTGGTTTAAACGCGGGCTGGCACGTACCCATAGAAAAATTTGTGTTGTCGATCAACGTTGCGCGCTGATAGGCGGACTCAATATCATTGATGACTTGACGGCAGACGACGGCTCCGGCCAGGTGCTGGCATTTCCGCGCTGGGATTTTGCCGTGCACCTGCTCGGCCCTCTGGTCTTGCATATCGACGTTGAGGTGCGCGCGCAATGGTTGCGGCACGGTCATTTGAATTTGAAATCGCGTTTTCAATTATTGCGCCAGTTGCGCGAAGATATGTCTTCGCATTCGCATCAGGCAGTGTTGGCGAGCTATGTGGTGCGCGACAATTTACGCAATCGCGCAACCATCCAGCGCGCGTATTTGCAGGCGCTCGGCCTGGCCAGAAAACGCGCGATCCTTGCGAATCCCTATTTCGCTCCCGGTCGGAAATTGCGTAATGCGCTGATCTCGGCCGCCAGTCGCGGCGTGGATGTCACGCTGCTGATCGGCGTCGGTCAATTCAAATTGCAGGACGCCGTGACGCATTCGTTTTATCCTAAATTACTCAAGCACGGCGTCAAAATTGTGGAGTATCGCAAAACCCAATTGCATGCAAAAGTCGCCGTCATCGACCATGACTGGGTCACGGTAGGCTCGAGTAATTTCGATGGATTGAGCCTGTTCTTGAATCACGAGGCGAATATCGTCATCCGCGACCAGGAGTTTGCAGAACAATTGATCGCCCACCTGGAACAGGGGATTGCTGACGGCGTGTCCGTGGACGCGGCCGACTATGCGAACCAGCCTTGGTACAAGCGCGCATGGTACGGCACGGCTTACCTGATCTATCGCTTCCTGATGCGGGTAGCGACTTTTGGCAGCTACACCTCATGAGATTGTATGGGGTGGATTTCACTTCGGCACCGGGCAAGCGCAAAGCGATTACGATTGCCGGTGCAGTTTTGCATGAGCAGACGCTTGTTCTGCAATCGCTGACAGCGCTCCGCGATTTTGCCGCATTTGATGCCTGGCTGATGCGCCCCGGTCCCTGGCTGGCCGGTTTTGACCTGCCATTTTCATTGCCGCGGGAACTGGTAGAACATCTGGGCTGGCCGCAGGATTGGGCGGCGCTGGTGCAGCAGCTTGAAAATATCTCGCGTGCCGGGATGCGGTGTTTGTTTAAGGCGTTTTGTGATGCCAGGCCTAGCGGCAATAAGTTTGCGCATCGCGCTACCGATATTCCGGCACGCTCCTCGCCTTCAATGAAATGGGTGAATCCGCCAGTGGCCTATATGCTGCATGCAGGCGCACCGCGTTTGTTACGTAGCGGCCTGGTCTTGCCAGGTATGCACGGCAGCGTACGACCCGATTCCAGAATTGCACTGGAAGCTTATCCGGGCATGCTGGCGCGTAGCATCACTCAGGCGTCTTACAAGAGCGACGACCGGCGCAAACAAACACCGGAACGACTTGAAGCAAGGCGGCAGATCATCGCCGCACTGGAGCTCGGCGCTACGCCCTGGCGCATCCGCGTTGATTGCGCCGGGTTCCGTCAGCAACTACTCGACGACGGCAGCGGCGATTTGCTGGATGCGCTGCTGTGCGCCGTACTGGCGGCATGGGGCTGGCAGCGGCGCGATGCGAATTACGGTTTGCCTGCTTTTGATGCGCTAGAGGGATGGATCGTCGGTGCCGGCTTGGGTGTAGTTGGTGATGTCTGATTGGCAAATGGTGGCGGCTCAACTCGGTGGGGTTTACGCAAATAGCCAATACTTCATATACAAGCTTGCACTAAAGAGACACAGAAAATAAAGTCAGAAAAAATGGAGTCCAAAATGGACAGTATTCCTCTTGCTTTTCCTCTGTGTCTCGGTGTCTCTGTGGTGAGATGTTTTGTTTTTGACTCAATTTCAAGCGCTTGGCTTTAGTTGCAAGCGCGTCTGCTAATCCTGAGCAGATTGCGCTGCCGCCAGGATGCCCGCCGTGATAAAGCGCAGCAAGTGCGGCGTCGCAATCTTGGCATTACGCGCCGGGCACAAGCCGTCTGATAAGCGCTCCATGCGTGTATCGACCACATGATGCAGCAATGCGCCCAAGGCGAATTGGTAGCACCAGAACACGGTGGCTTTAGGCGCGGCCGGAAGCGCGCCGCTCAGCGCTTCGATGAATTCGCGTGCCATGGGGTCGTAGAATTCCCGGGTAATCCGGTCGCTCGCTTCATGCCGGTCGATCACGCCGCGCATCACAATCCGTGAAAAATTCACCCCGTGATCTTGTTCATTGAGTTTCAGTACCGGACTGATAAACGCAGCGATGATGGCGTTCAGGGCGGTGGTCGGGTCAGTGTGCAGGCGTGCCCGTCTTAGTTCCGACAGCCGTTCTGCGATATAGCCGCTATGGTGCTCGTAGATCGCATGGTAGAGCTCATTTTTGGCGCCGAAGTAGTAACCTACCAGCGCTACCGGCACCCCGGCCTCATGGGCGATATCGCGTATCGACACGCCCTGATAGCTTTGTTCTGCAAAACACTTCTCGGCGGCGATCAGAATCGCGCGCTTTCGTCCGCTTAAGTCATCTAATGAGCTCATGGCACGATAAGGTAGAAAGCAATTGCTTGGTACACTGATTGTACGACCGTACAAGTATTTGTCTATGCGCGCCGCAGCAATTGCACTTTGCTTGTGCGAACCAGGCTTCACTGCCTATAAATGTCTTGTGTTTGTCATGGGGCTGAAATACATTGCAAGAAAATAGAATGAACGTTTTAAAAACAAGGCCTATAGTGCCGCAGCACATAGCCGTCAGAGACAAATGACCGACACCATCCGTATCGATAAGTGGCTTTGGGCCGCCCGATTTTTCAAGACACGTACCCTCGCCACGAATGCGGTTGAATTAGGTCGGGTTCTGCAGAACGAGCAGCGGGTCAAACCTGCACACCATATCAAGCCCGGCGACCTGCTTGAAATACATCATGCCGAGCAAATCTGGGTCATTCAAGTCATACGGTTGGCGGATGTGCGCGGCTCTGCCAGCGTGGCACAAACCATGTATCAGGAAACCGCCGCCAGCACGGAACGCCGTGCGCAGTTGGCGCAGGATAAAAAATATTTCAGGGAGCCCAGTGCCGCGCTGAACGGTCGTCCGACCAAGCGTGACCGGCGCTTACTGGATTTTAGTCGAGGTTAACTGTGACAAGGCGGTAGCAGGTGTTTCAAAAAAAGGTTCAAAACGATTCAAACAGGCATGCCTCTAAGTAGATACTCTCCTCTAAAGGCGCTTTCTGGTTTGACTTTTAGTGCGCTGTGCTTAATAGTACGAGCGTTCGATTAATTCACATGTTTGCATCAAATCTGTGCAAACATGAATCATTTCAACACGATTAAATGTATTATGAATATGACATCGAAATTCATGCGTAAAGGCGAACTAACCCGCGCCGCCATTCTGGATGTAGCGCTGGATGCTGCCAGCCGGGATGGTATCGAGGGTTTAACCATCGGTTTGCTGGCCGACAAAATGAACATGAGCAAGTCCGGCGTGTTCGCTCATTTTGGTTCGCGTGAAGATTTGCAGATCGAAGTGCTGAAGCTGTATCACCACCATTTCGAGCAAGAAGTGTTTTATCCGAGCATGAAAGAAGAACGCGGCCTGCCGCGTCTGCAATCGATGTTTGCCTTGTGGGTCAAGCGCGTTACCGTTGAAATCGCTTCTGGTTGCATCTACATCAGCGGCGCGGCGGAATACGACGACCGCCAGGGGCCGATCCGCGATGAGCTGGTCGGTATGGTGCATGCATGGCAGGGCGCATTGCGCCGTGCCGCAACCCAGGCCATTCAGTTGGGTCATTTGCGGCACGATGTCGATCCCGAGCAGATCGTGTATGAAATGTATGGCCTGATTCTGGCGTTACACCACGATGCGCGTTTCTTGCGCAAGCCGGGCAGTGTAGAACGTGCGGAAGCGGGATTTGAACGATTGATCGGATGTTACGCGCCGGAGTCCGCGACTGCTTAATCAGCTACAGACCGGATGAGCAGCCTTTCTGAGCCGGGTGCAAAAAGCAGCAAAGAATTTGTTACACAACCGTCTTAATTTTGTTTTATTTTTAGCCTTCAGGAGAAAATCATGGGTCAATACGTCGCTCCCTTGCGTGATATGCAGTTCGTTCTGCATGAACTGTTAGCCGTAGAAGGCGAATTAAAGCATTTGCCAAAATACGAAGAAATCGATGCCGATATCATCAATCAGGTGCTGGAAGAGGGCGGTAAATTTACCTCGCAAGTGCTGTTCCCGTTGAATCATTCGGGCGACCGCGAAGGCTGTCATCACGACAAAACGACACACGCAGTCACCACACCAAAAGGCTTTAAAGAAGCCTATAAACAATACGTAGAAGCGGGCTGGCCGGCATTGTCCTGCGATCCGGAATTCGGCGGCCAGGGCTTGCCGCTGGTGCTGAACAATTCTTTCTACGAAATGCTGAATTCGGCGAACCAGGCATGGACCATGTACCCCGGTCTATCGCATGGCGCTTACGAGTGCATTCATGAGCACGGTACGCAAGAACAAAAAGAACTGTATCTGCCAAAACTGATCTCCGGCGACTGGACCGGCACGATGTGCCTGACTGAGCCGCATTGCGGTACCGATCTCGGCATGCTGCGTTCCAAGGCAGAGCCGCAAGCTGACGGCTCCTACAAAATTTCCGGCGCGAAGATTTTCATCTCCGCCGGCGAGCACGATATGTCCAACAATATCGTCCATCTGGTACTGGCGCGTTTGCCAGGCGCCCCGGAAGGCTCGAAAGGCATCTCCCTGTTCATCGTACCGAAATTCCTGCCAAACGCCGATGGCACTTTAGGTGCGCGCAATCCTATCTTCTGCGGCGCGATCGAAGAAAAAATGGGCATCCACGGCAACTCGACTTGCCAGATGAATATGGACGATGCGACCGGCTGGCTGATCGGCGGGCCGAACAAAGGCCTGAATGCGATGTTCGTGTTCATGAACGCGGCACGTCTGGGCGTCGGTATGCAAGGCCTGGGTCTGACAGAGATCGCTTACCAGAACGCACTGGTGTATGCAAAAGACCGCATCCAGATGCGTAGCCTGTCCGGCCCGAAAGCACCGGACAAGCCAGCCGATCCAATCATCGTGCATGCCGACGTACGCCGTATGCTGTTCACGGCCAAAGCCTATGCCGAAGGCGCCCGTGCATTCTGCTCCTACGTTGCGCTGCAATTGGATAAAGAACTGAATCACCCGGACGAAGAAGTGCGTAAAGAATGCGCCGACGAAGTCGCCTTGCTGACGCCGGTCATCAAAGCCTTCATCACCGACAATGCCTGGACAGCGACATCCGAATGTATGCAGGTCTACGGCGGTCACGGCTTCATCTCTGAATGGGGCATGGAGCAATACGTGCGTGATTCACGCATCAACATGATTTACGAAGGCACCAACACTGTACAGTCCCTCGATTTGCTGGGTCGCAAGATCCTCGGCGACAACGGTGCGAAGCTGCGTAAGTTCGGCGCCAAAGTACAGGCGTTTGTTGAGGCGAACGGCACCAATGAAGCCTTGAGCGAATTCGTTACGCCGCTGGCTGAACTGGGCGACAAGGTCACCAAACTGACCATGGAAATCGGCATGAAAGCCTTCCAGAATCCAGACGAAGTCGGCGCCGCTGCCGTACCGTATCTGCGCGTGGTAGGTCACCTGGTGTACAGCTACTTCTTCGCACAGATGGCAAAAATCGCGCTGGAAAAACAGGATTCCGGCGACACCTTCTACAAAGCAAAACTGGCGACGGTACGCTTCTACTTCGCTCGCCTGTATCCGGAAACAGCGATGCTGATCCGTCAAGCTCGCTCAGGCTCGGCGAATCTGCTGTCGCTGGAAGCTGATTTGTTTTAATGAAATACATCTGTACATCTGAGTAATCGTAGGGTGCGCCGTGCGCACCTTTGCTCTGAATTTCAAGCGGTGCGCAGAGCGCACCCTACGAAATCGGAGTGTTAAAACAAGGAAAAACCATGACCAATTTCATCGTTAAAAAAGTCGCCGTTCTCGGTGCCGGCGTGATGGGTGCACAAATCGCTGCGCACTGCATCAACGCAAAAGTACCTGTCGTATTGTTTGATCTGCCAGCCAAGGAAGGCCCGAAAAACGGCATCGTTTTACGCGCCATCGAGAACCTGAAAAAACTCAACCCTGCGCCGCTCGGCAATAAAGACGACGCCGCCCTGATCGAAGTCGCGAATTACGAAGACAATCTGGAATTGCTCAAGGGTTGCGATCTGATCATTGAAGCGATTGCAGAACGCATGGACTGGAAGCACGACCTGTACAAGAAGGTCTCTCCTTACATCGCACCGAATGCGATTTTCGCATCGAACACCTCCGGCCTGTCGATCACTGCCTTGTCTGAAGGTTTTGAGGCTGAACTGAAAGCCCGTTTCTGCGGCGTGCATTTCTTCAATCCGCCGCGTTACATGCATCTGGTCGAATTGATTCCTACTGTCTCGACCCGTGCAGAAATCATCGACCAGCTCGAAGGTTTCCTGACCACGACGCTCGGCAAAGGTGTGGTGCGCGCTAAAGATACACCCAACTTCATCGCCAACCGGGTTGGTATTTTCGGCATGCTGGCGACGATTTACGAAGCGGAAAAATTCGGTCTGACCGTCGATGTGGTCGATGACCTGACCGGTAAAAAACTCGGCCGCGCATCTTCCGGCACCTTCCGCACGGCGGACGTAGTGGGTCTGGATACCATGGGCCATGTCATCAAAACGATGCAAGACAATTTGTCCGACGATCCATTCTTCGCGGTCTACAAAACACCGGAAGTGTTGGCGAAACTGGTCGCCGCCGGCGCACTCGGTCAGAAATCCGGAGCAGGTTTCTACAAAAAAGTCGGCAAAGATATTCAGCGCCTGGATTTTGCAACAGCAGCATACGTGACCGGCGGCGCGAAAGCCGATGAGGTCGTCGCCCGCATGCTGAAAGAAAAAGATCCGGTCAAGAAAATGAAGACCTTGCGTGAATCGACCAATGTACAGGCACAGTTCCTGTGGGCGATTTTCCGCGATGCTTTCCACTATATCGCGGTGCATGGCGCCACCATTGCCGACAATGCGCGCGACATCGATTTCGCGATGCGCTGGGGCTTCGGCTGGAACGTCGGTCCTTTCGAAACTTGGCAAGCATCCGGCTGGCAAGAAGTTGCCGGCTGGGTCAAAGAAGATATCGACGCGGGCAAGGCGCTATGCAACGCACCGTTGCCAGCCTGGGTATTTGATGGCCAGGTAGCAGAAAATAAGGGCATCCATACAGCAGAAGGTTCCTGGTCGGCAGCGAGCAGCAGCTATGTGCCTCGCTCCACGTTAGCGGTATATGACCGTCAGGCTTTCCGCGCTCCGGTATTGGGCGCAGGCGCGCCGACCGGCGCCACTGCCGGTACCACTTTCTTCGAAGACGACTCGGTCCGCATCTGGCATCAGAACGATGACGTACTGATCCTGTCCATGAAGACTAAGATGCACGTGATTGGCCCTGGCGTGATCGAAGGCATGGAAAAAGCGATTGCCGAAGCCGAGAAGAATTACAAAGGCCTGGTGATCTGGAATGCCGATGCAGCCGAAGGCGGCGCCTTCTCCGCGGGTGCCGATTTACAAGCGATGCTGCCATTGTTTATGTCAGGCGGCGTCAAGGCGATCGAGCCGGCGATCTCGCGTCTGCAACAAGCGCATCAAGGTTTGAAATACGCGAATGTGCCAGTGGTCGCCGCGGTTGCCGGCCTGGCACTCGGTGGTGGTTGCGAACTGATGATGCACGCAGCCAAACGCGTGGCCTCGATCGAATCGTATATCGGCCTGGTGGAAGTCGGCGTGGGCCTGGTGCCTGGCGGCGGCGGTTTGAAAGAAGCTGCAGTCCGTGCCGCCGCCGATGCCAAAGGCACTGACCTGTTGCAGTTCCTGAAGAACTACTTCACCAATGCAGCCACAGCCGCCGTATCCAAGTCCGCATTGGAAGCGCAGAAAATGGGTTACCTGTCGCAAGACGACGTGATCGTATTCAATGCCTACGAATTGCTGCACGTAGCGAAAGTCGAAGCCCGCGCCATGTTCGACGCCGGCTACCGCGCACCGATGCGCAAACTGGTGCCGGTCACCGGTCGCCACGGCATCGCGTCGATCGCTGCGCAGTTGATCAATATGCGTGATGGCGGTTTCATCTCTGCACACGACTACAAGCTCGGCAAGATGATTGCCGAAGTGGTCAGCGGCGGCGACATCGACAACGGCAGCCTGGTCAGCGAACAATGGCTGCTCGACCTGGAACGCAAAGCGTTTATGGAATTGTTGAATCATCCAAAAACGCAAGAGCGGATTATGGGCATGATGCAAACCGGCAAGCCAGTACGTAACTAACGGATTTACGTGTAACGCAAGAACGAACCGAAAACACTTCACCACTGAGACACAGAGACACAGAGGTAGCACAGAGAAAGCACAGCATCCCGGTATTAATCAGTTTTGGTTTCCTCCTGGGGTTCTCCGTGTCTCTGTGTCTCTGTGTTGAGAGGTTTTAAAGCTTTTAGTGCGTGAGGTCAAACTAATTGAGGTAGACAAAATGACTAAACAACTTCAAGACGCTTACATCGTCTCAGCCACACGTACCCCGATCGGCAAATCTGGTCGCGGCATGTTCCGTAACACGCGCCCGGACGATTTGCTGGTGCGCGTATTGCAATCTGCGTTTGCCCAGGTGCCGAATCTCGATCCAAAACTGGCAGAAGACGCGATCATCGGTTGCTCTTTCCCGGAAGGTCCGCAAGGCCTGAACCTGGCTCGCATGGGCGTGTTGCTGGCAGGTTTGCCAAACACCATTGGCGGCGTCACCATCAATCGCTATTGCGCATCCGGTATCACGGCGGTGGCGATGGCGGCAGATCGTATCCGCGTTGGTCAAGCCGACGTAATGATCGCAGGCGGCGTTGAATCGATGTCGATGGTGCCTATGATGGGTAACAATCCATCCATGAACATGGCGATCCTGAAAGACGAAAACGTCGGCATGGCCTACGGCATGGGCCTGACCGCAGAGAAGGTCGCACAGCAATGGAAAGTCTCGCGCGAAGCGCAAGATGCATTTGCCCTGCAATCGCATCAACGTGCGATCGCTGCGCAAAACGCCGGCTACTTCGATGCAGAAACCACCTCGGTTGACATCATCGACCGCGTACCGAATCTGTTGACCGGCGAAATCGAATTGAAAACCCGCACCGTCAGCCGTGACGAAGGCGCTCGCCCGGATACCTCACTAGAAGGTCTGGCACGTCTGAAACCGGTATTTGCCAACAAAGGTAGCGTGACCGCTGGCAACAGCTCGCAAACGTCCGACGGCGCCGGTGCATTGATCCTGGTCAGCGAAAAGATTTTGAAGCAATTCAACCTGACGCCGCTGGCACGTTTTGCATCTTTCGCAGTACGCGGCGTCCCGCCGGAAATCATGGGCATCGGCCCGAAAGAAGCGATCCCGGCAGCATGCCGTGCGGCAGGCATTACACAAGACCAGATCGACTGGTTTGAATTGAATGAAGCGTTTGCAGCGCAATCTCTGGCAGTGGTGCAAGACCTCGGTCTCGATCCGGCCAAGGTCAATCCTATGGGCGGCGCGATCGCTCTGGGTCACCCGCTGGGCGCAACCGGCGCGATCCGTTCTGCCACTACGATCCATGCCTTGCACCGTAACAACCTGAAGTACGGCATGGTGACGATGTGCGTCGGTACCGGCATGGGGGCCGCCGGCATTTTCGAACGCATGTAAATGAAACTACTGATTCAGCTACTGCGCGACTCAATCTTCAGTCGGCGATGCTCACCGTACTTTCGTACGGCTGCGCTTCTCAACTGAACCTTGAGCCGCTCGCTGCGCTGCCTCAGCATTTCCAAATTACGATCACGACAAAAAAACCGTACATGAAATTTTCTGTACGGTTTTTTATTGATCAATTATGCTAAAAATGGATAATCGGCTTGATTCATTAAATTCCAGCATAATCTGTTTACTACAAATTCAATCAAAACTCAGGAGATCACATGGACATTTTGACCCACATAGAGAATGGCGTTTTGACGATAGCCTTCAACCGCCCGGAAAAGAAAAACGCGATCACCGCGGCGATGTACCAGGCGATGGCCGATGCGATCAGGGCTGCAGAAGACGACACTGCGGTGCGCGCAATTCTGTTCACAGGCCGGCCAGAGATTTTCACCGCCGGTAACGATCTCGAAGATTTCATGAAGAACGCCACTGTCGAGCATGCAGGCGTGCCATCGGTCTATCAATTCATGCAAGCCCTGAGCCACAGCAGTAAACCGGTGATTGCCGCCGTCTCCGGCGCCGCAGTCGGCATCGGCACTACCCTGCTCATGCATTGCGACATGGTGTATCTGGCCGACAATGCAAGGCTGTCTATGCCATTCACGCAATTGGGCCTGTGTCCGG
This sequence comes from Undibacterium sp. Jales W-56, assembly GCF_025548535.1. Classification (GTDB taxonomy): domain Bacteria; phylum Pseudomonadota; class Gammaproteobacteria; order Burkholderiales; family Burkholderiaceae_D; genus Undibacterium. Next base: position 153,113 of record NZ_JAJLQW010000001.1, read on the forward strand.
AATTCGCATCCAGCCTGATTTTCCAGCAAATCGTCGGCTATCAGCGCGCCGCAGAAAAGCTGATGCTGGGCGAAGCATTCAGCGCCCAGGAAGCCTACGAAATAGGCTTCGTCAACAAGGTATTGCCTTTAGAAGAATTGCTGCCGTATGCACAAAAACAAGCAGCAAAATTAGTCGCCTTGCCGGCAGCATCGATCCGCGCCACCAAACGTTTGATGAAGAGCAATCAAAACGAAGCCATCGTCACCAAGATGGGCGAAGAAAACAAATACTTCCGCAGCATGCTGACAGCACCAGAAGCCAAAGAAGCGTTCGCGGCTTTTTTTCAAAAGCGCAAACCGGATTTTTCGCAGTTTTCCTGATGTGCCAAAAGCCGCGTAGAAAAATTCTCTACAGCGGCTCTTTAAGACAGTCCAGGACTCCTGGCTTGGATTTCAGAGGTCTGGATCCTTACTTCCGCATAGCAGACCCAACCGGCATCAGATACTTATCCTGGAACTGGAATATCTTCGCATTCGCTTCTGCCTGATTTTTCTTTTTGCTGAAACCGTGGCCCTCGTCGGCGAACACGACATACTCGACCGGCACATGACTTTTCTTCACTGCATCGATGATCATCTTTTTTTAACTCGCTTTGGCTAGTGCCGATTGCGCATCCAGAGCGGCTTTACGCATTTGCGCCAGACTCATGCCGGGCGTGATCAGATTGCCGTCGTAGCGTAATTCGATCAGAGCGGGCAAGCGATGGTTGCGGGTATGTGCGAGTGCGCGTTGCAGGGCGGGCGCGAACTCGGCGGTGCTGCTGACGACCTCACCGCTGGCGCCGTAGGCGCGTGCCAGGGCGGCGAAATCCGGGTTGTGCAATTCGGTACCGGACACGCGTGCCGGGAAGGTTTTTTCCTGGTGCATGCGTATGGTGCCGAACATCCCGTTGTTGAACACGATGATGATCACCCCCGCGTGATATTGCACGGCAGTGGCGAGTTCCTGGCCGTTCATCAGGTATTCGCCGTCACCGGCAAACGTTATTATGGTGCGTTCTGGCGCGATGATTTTGGCGGCAACGCCGGACGGTATGCTGTAGCCCATGGCGCCCGAAGTCGGGGCCAGTTGCGTGCGCCAGCCGCCGTAGCGGAAGTAGCGGTGCGCCCAGGTCGCATAATTGCCGGCACCGTTGGTGATGATGGTATCGGCGGGTGCCGCTTGCATGATGTCTTGCACGACTTGCCAGAGATTCAGCGGCGCCTGTTCGTTCTTGAAAATCGCCGGTTCCTGTTGCCATGCCAGCAGTTCGGCACGCGCTTCGGCGACCGTATGCTGCCAGGCGCCGGCATCGAGCGCCGTCATCTCGGCCAGGCATTCGGCGATCTCTTGCATGCCGCTGTTGATCATCAGATCGGCTTGATACACGCGACCTAGTTCCAGCGCATCGCTGTGGATGTGGATTAGTGTTTGACGCGGGAGCGGCGCTTCTAAAATAGTATAGCCGCCGGTGGTCATTTCGCCGAGGCGCGGACCGATTGCGATTACCAGATCGGCCTCCTGCACGCGTTTTGCGAGCTTGGGATTGATGCCGATGCCGACATCGCCAATGTAATGCGGATGCGCGTTGTCCATCAGGTCCTGGAAGCGGAACGCGCAGGCAACCGGCAGATGATTGCTGATTGCGAAGCGAGCGATGTTATCGCAGGCTTGCTGGTTCCAGCCGCTGCCGCCGAGCAGCACGACAGGGCGCTTTGCCTCGGCTAACAGATGGCGCAATCGGGCTAGCTGGCTCTTGGAGGCGGATGCCTGTACCGGCGTGTAATGGCGGGTGTCGGCGACTGCGGCGACGGCGGACAGGCAGTCTTCCGGCAGCGCCAATACCACCGGGCCCGGACGTCCGCTGGTGGCGACCTGAAAGGCGCGGGCAATGTATTCGGGGATGCGATCGGCGCGATCAATTTGCGCGACCCATTTCGCCATCGGACCGAACATGCGACGATAGTCGATCTCCTGAAAGGCTTCGCGCTCGACGAAGTCATTGCCGACCTGTCCGACGAATAAAATCATCGGTGTCGAATCCTGGTACGCCGTATGAACGCCGATTGAGGCATTGGTTGCACCGGGACCGCGGGTCACAAAGCAGATGCCGGGCTGGCCGGTCATCTTGCCGTAGGCGTCTGCCATAAACGCTGCGCCGCCTTCCTGACGATTGATGATGAAACGGATCGGACTATCGTGCAGCGCATCAAGCACGGGCAAATAGCTTTCGCCCGGTACGCCAAAAATCGTATCAACACCATGCACGGCTAATGCATCTACCACCAACTGACCGCCGGAACGCGATTTAATCATGACAATAAGACCAGTTCGGAAAAAACCATACGCTAGCAGAAAGCGCCGGTGCCGTGCGGGTTTTGCTTGAGAAACTGATCGGATATCGGTGCCGGATCGGGGTATTTCGATGTTGCGCTGCGCCATGCTGGTACAATAGCGAGCGAAGCAGGCCAGACAATCGCTGGCTTTGGTGTGAGCCAAAGCGGGAGGAAGGTCCGGACTCCATAGAGCAGGGTGACGGCTAACGGCCGTACGTCGAAATCCGCAAGGTATAAGACGAGGAATAGGGCCACAGAGACGAGCGTATTTAGTTACGGTGAAACGCGGTAACCTCCACCCGGAGCAATTTCAAATAGGCACGCGTTGAGGCGGCTCGCGGAGCGTGCGGGTAGAAAGCTTGAGCGGCGGAGCAATCCGTCGCCTAGAGGAATGATTGTCATAGCACGAAGCAGCAATGCAGAGTGCCGTAACAGAATCCGGCCTACCGGCCTGCTTCATTTTTATCCATATCTTTCCAAATGACGGCATGGCTTTTGGGCGATGCATGTACCTCAGAAAACAACCATCAGATCGCTTGGCAATTCGATAGCGATGGCGCACTATTGATAAAATTCCAGTGTTACACTGATAAGGTGTTGATCATTGAACCAAGTCACGGATGCGATTTCATATATCCGGATAGCCGCGGTTAATTTATTTCAATTACATAGGCAACCTTAAGGTAGCGCATGGAGAGAAAAGCAGGTAATCGTCAATGGCATGATTTGCCGACGCTGGCTTTTTTAGTCATTGTCAGTTTGATCGTGGTCGCGATCATGGCGCAGACCTGGTGGTCGATCATTCAGGACCGCCAATTAACGTTGGTCGCTGCACAAGAGAATGGTTATTTAACCGTGCGGATTCTGGAGGAGCATGCAAGTCGTATCTTGCACGATGCCAGCCGCGCTATCAATGCGGCGGCAGAAGAGATTCAAAGTGGGATGGATCCGGCACCGCACGATGAGGCTGAGGTGCGCAAAGTCCTGATCAACGAAAGACAGGACTCGCCGTTTTTGCAGTCGCTCTCTATCATCGATGCCAATGGAATATTATGGGGCACCTCGTTCCAATACCCTGCTGAACCGCAAGACATGCGCAGCGTGGCATATGTCAAGGACTTGCTGGAGCATCCGGCAAACAAGGAGTTCGTGACCGGCAAGCCCATGCAATTGCCGAATTCCAATCGCTGGGTATTGCCGGTAGCAAAGAATATTTTCAATCAGCATGGTGAACATGTCGGTATTCTGCAAGCCTATATCGGCCTTGGCTATTTGCGGGAGTTCTACGAGCGTTTGGCGAAAGATGGCGGCGCCATCATTTCCCTGCACAATCAACAGGGTAATTTGTATCTACGTGCCCCCAACGACCCTTTGTACCTGAATCAGGATATCTCCAAATCCTTGCTGGCCAATACACTCCGCTCGAGTGCCATTGAAGGCAGCCTGCAGGACGGACCGCTGGTCGGCGGTGATGCGCAATTAATTTATACCTATCGTAAGACCGCGGATTTTCCCATCGCTCTGGTGTATGCCAGGGCGATCGACACAATACTGGCAGACTGGCGCGAGCGTGCCAGGCAAAAACTCATATTCGCCTTGCTCACGATTTCCTGCATCCTGGTCTTCATTATTTTACTAATAGGAAAAATTCGTCGCCTGCGTGGATCTGCCGAAGATTTGCGTGCCAGCGAGAACCGCTACCGGATGTTGTTCCAGGACGCCGAGGATACGATATTGCTGATTAATCGCGAATACAAGTATGTCGATTGCAATGCGGCTGCGCTGGAGATGTTTGGCATCACTGACCGCGCCGAGTTGCTGGGCAAACGGGCCGGTCGTTTTTCTCCTGAAAAACAGCCAGTTCGGCATCTGCCAGGCCTGCAGAGAGATCGCCTGATCGAGACCCTGGTTGATACAGCATTTACTGGCGAGGTCCAGCATTTTGACTGGATCATCACACGTAAAGGCGTTTTGCTGTACAGCGAAGTCACCATGAGCAGGGTTGAGATCGGCGATGAAAGCCTGATTTTCTGCGTGATGCGGGATGTCAGCGCCAGAAAAGCGGTCGAGTTGCTACTGGAAGGGCAAAATCAATTATTGCAGTTGATTGCCACTAGCGAAGACATGCTGATTATCCTGGAATCAATTTGTCAGTTCGCTGAAAAATTGTCACCAAACTGGCGCTGCGGCATCCAATTGCTGGGGAATGAACAGCATAGTTTGAGCATGTCGGTGGGCAAGAATTTTCCGGATGTCCTGAAGCCGCAATTGGATGGCATGCCTGTCACGTATGGCAATGGCGTCTGGTGTGAAGCCATCTTAAATGCCTCGCCGGTATGGATAGATGGACTACAAACAGCGGCATCGATGCAGTTCGTCAATGCGCTGGAAACCTTGATGGAATTTCCTGCTTGCGGTGCCTGGCCCATCATGGGTAAAAAAGGCCAGTTGCTAGGCAGTTTTACCTTGTTTTCCCATTCTGCCGAGGAACTGAATGATCATCAGTTGAAATTGATCGGCATCACAACGGACATTGCGAGTATCGCGATTGAAGGCCGCCGCTCTGAAGACAAGATACTGAAACTGGCACATTACGATGAGTTGACCGGATTGCCGAATCGTTTTTTGTATAGCCAGCACCTGAGCAAATCGCTCGCGCATGCTGAACGCGACCGCAGCCGTCTGGCGGTTTTTTTCCTGGACCTGGATCGCTTTAAAAATATCAACGACACCTTCGGGCATGATGAAGGCGATACCGTACTGCGCAATATTGCGCAACGTTTCAAGCAGTGTCTGCGCGAGTCGGACATTATTGCCCGGGTTGGCGGTGATGAATTTATTCTGCTGGTCGACCAGTTCAATGATCCCAAGGATCTCGGTGATATCGCCGACAAGCTGTTATTTGAAGCGTCTTATCCCTTTGATCTGCGCGGTCAGGAATGTCAATTGAGCGCGAGTATAGGGATTGCCACTTTCCCGGATGATGGCCGTGATCCGCAAACTTTGTTGAAAAACGCAGATATTGCGATGTATCGCGCCAAGAACAAGGGCAAGGACAATTACCAGTTCTATGCGTCGGAAATGAATGTGCATACGGTCGAGCGTCTGGCATTTGAAGCCAGACTGAGACGAGCGCTGGAGCGCCGCGAGTTCGTGGTGTACTACCAGCCCAAAGTGAATGTCGCCTCCGGCAAGATCGTTGGTGCGGAGGCCTTGGTGCGCTGGAATCATCCCGAGCGCGGCATACTTTTCCCGGGCGATTTTATCCTGCTGGCAGAAGAGGCTGGCTTGATTGCCCGCCTGGGTATGCTGGTACTGGATATCGCTTGTCGCGATGTCCTGGCATTTCGTGCCGTCGATAAGTCTTTTGGACGGGTATCTATCAATTTATCTGGCGCGCAGTTTAATGACGTGCATTTGCTGGAAGAGGTAAAAAGCGTGGTCGATTTCTGGCGGGTTGATCCTGGCTGGATAGAATTTGAAATCACTGAAAGTATGGTGATGCACAATCGCGATCAGGCGATTATATTGATGGATGGCTTGAAAGAGGCGGGCTTCACCTTGTCGATCGACGATTTTGGTACCGGATATTCATCGCTCGCGTACCTGAAGCGCTTTCCTGTCGACAGCGTCAAAGTCGACCGTTCGTTTATCAAAGATATTCCTAGCGATCCGAATGATACCGCGATTGTGCTGGCGATTGTCGCAATGGCGCATACCTTGAGCCTGAAAGTGATCGCAGAGGGGGTCGAGACCGAGTTGCAACTGGACACCCTGAAAGCCAATCACTGCGATGAATACCAGGGCTTCTATTTCAGCAAAGCCATTCCTGAGAGTGAATTCTTACTTCTGCTGCAGCGGCAATATGCTGAGGAAGTTTAATAAGCACCGATAGTTGTCCGTATTTCCATTCCCCCGCCTGTTTTGCTCGCTGCACTATGCGTGCAAATCGACCCCTCTCTTGGGTGACAGACCCGCTCTGCAAATTCTCTTTTGGACTCTGATACTGACCATTAAATTGTCAGTGGGGACTTACATCGTCGGCCTGGGCATTGATGGAGATCTATTTTCTGCAAAAATGTTTTTTGATGAAACACATGGGTATATGTGAGGAGCTACTTTCAGTATGCACCGTAAGTATCTAATTTATTGGAATATTCTTCTTTCATCTGCTTGAGGAGTGTGCGCTAAGTCCTTGACTTCATTAAAGAATTTCACATTTTCGCTCTTGAATTCGCTTGACCGGACTTAACTGATCCTCTAAAGTGGGCAATAGTGTGAAAAAGTGTATTTTTGTGGTGAATATTTTTATTTCTACGAAAAAATAATTCTCAAGTTCAGGGTAAAGGCATAGCGTGTTCCAAGGGGCGTCCTCACTTAATCTCGATGCAAAAGGCAGAATGACTGTGCCTTCCCGGCATCGCGACGCCCTGAGCCTGCAATGCGAGGGACGTATTACCCTGACCCGCCATCCAGATGGCTGTCTGCTGTTATTTCCTCGTCCTACCTGGGAAGCGCACCGCGAAAAAATCGCTGCTTGGCCGATTCAGGCACGTGATTGGAAGCGTATCTTCCTCGGCAATGCCTCCGATGTCGAGATGGATGGCGCCGGCCGTATTCTGGTGGCGCCGGAATTGCGCAACGCCGTCAGTATGCAGCGCGATGTGATGCTGCTTGGCATGGGCACGCATTTCGAAATCTGGGATGCGGCACGCCTGGCCGAAAATGAGGCGAAAGCCATCGCCAGCGGTGCGCCCGAAGCGCTCAGCAATTTTTCTTTCTGAGCGGCACATGATAGCGAGTCCAGCGCAAGAGTTCACGCACCAGACGGTGCTGCTGAATGAGGCCGTCGATGCGCTTGACCTGAGCGGCGATCGCGCTGCCGGCATCGTCGTGGATGGCACTTTCGGTCGCGGCGGGCATAGCCGCAAAATCTTAGAGCGTCTTAATGCTGCCGGCCGCCTGATCGCTTTTGATAAAGATACCCAGGCGATCGCCAATGCCCAGCAAATTCAGGATCCCCGCTTCGTTATCGTGCACGACAGTTTTGCCACGATGGCGGATGCCTTGGCGGATTTGGGCATCGCAAGTGTCGATGCTATTTTGATGGATCTGGGAATCTCTTCGCCCCAGGTTGACGATGCTGCACGCGGCTTTAGTTTCAGGGCAGATGGTCCGCTGGATATGCGCATGGACACTACGCGCGGTATTTCGGCAGCAGAATGGCTGGCGACCGAAGATGAACAAAAAATCAGGGAGGTTATAAAAAATTATGGGGAAGAACGGTTTGCTTTTCAGATTGCAAAGGCGATTGTTGCTCGCCGGGCGATCGAGCCCATTTCAAGTACTCGACAACTTGCCGAGATCGTCGCAAACACCGTCAAAACTCGCGAGAAGGGCAAAGACCCGGCAACTCGCACCTTTCAGGCTATACGGATTTTCATCAATAAGGAACTGGAAGATCTCGAGATAGGTCTGGCTGGCGCGTATGAGCGCCTGGCGCCTTATGGGCGGATGTCGGTCATCAGTTTTCATTCGCTCGAAGACAGAATCGTCAAGCAATTCTTCGCATCGAAAGTGACCCTGGCCCAGCCGCATCGCCGTTTGCCGATTCGTTCGGTCGATTTACCGCAGCCCGAGATGCGTCTGATCGCCAAGATCAAACCGTCGGATGCGGAAATTGCGGCAAATCCAAGAGCGCGCTCGGCGATCTTGCGCGTGGCAGAACGTTTACCAGGAGTGGCGCAATGAGTACGCGGCTGAATTTTTTACTCGGCGTGATCCTGATGCTATGCGCCTTGTCGCTGATTAATGCCCAGTATCAGGCCCGCCGTTTGTTCATCGAGTTAGAGCGCGCCCAGGCGCAAAGCCGTCAATACGAATTACAGTGGACCCAGCTCAAGCTCGATCAATCGACCTTCGGCAAGCATTCGCGTATCGAAGCAAATGCCAGTAAAGAACTGAATATGGTGCCGGTCACGCCGGAACGCACCCAATACCTGACTGCGGCAGGTGCCAATTGAGCCGCGCTTCTACCATGTCTCGTACCGCCGCTGCTAAAGGCGTACCGTTTTCATCGAGTCCCTTGCTGGCAGTGAAGTTGCCGGTGTGGCGCTCGCGTCTGGTGTTGTTCTTCTTGTTTGCTGCATTCCTGGCGCTGATTGCACGTGCCTTATGGTTGCAGGGCATGAGCACCGAATTTTTACAAAAACAAGGTGCGAACCGCTATGCCCGTACCCTGGAGTTGCCGGCTACCCGGGGCCGCATCACTGATAGAAATGGCCAGGTACTCGCATCTTCGGTGCCGGTCAAAGCGGTCTGGGCGATCCCCGACGATGTTTTGGAAGCGCCGAAAGACAAGCTGCGTCAGCTCGCTGCCTTACTCGATATGCCGGAAGCTGAATTACGTAAGAAGCTCGATTCTGATCGCCAGTTCGTCTACCTGAAACGTCAGGTCGAAGCCGAAGTCGCTGAAAAAATCGTGGCGCTCGGCATCAACGGCATCGAGACGCGCAAAGAATACAAGCGCTTCTACCCGGAGGGTGAGGTCATGGCCCACGTGGTCGGCTTTACGAATGTAGAGGACATCGGCCAGGAAGGCATTGAGCTGGCCTCGGAAAAAAACCTCGCGGGCAAGACCGGCAATCGCCGCGTCATTAAAGATCGCCTGGGCCGGATTGTCGAAGATATCGAATCGATCCGCGAACCGCATGACGGCAAAGATTTAGCCCTCTCGATCGATAGCAAGGTGCAGTACATTGCGTATACGCATTTGAAAGAGGCGCTGGAAAAACACAAGGCCAAGGCCGGCGGTGCGGTTGTCTTGGATGTTAAAACCGGCGAGGTATTGGCGCTGGTTAATCTGCCTTCGTATAACCCGAATGACCGCTCGGTATTGACCGGTGCGCAATTGCGTAATCGTGTCATGACCGACACCTTTGAACCTGGTTCGACGATGAAACCATTCACCGTCGCACTGGCTCTGGAGACTGGACGCGTTACCCCGGATACGCCGATCCAGACGGCGCCCGGCAGCATGACGATTGGTACCGCGACTATCCATGACGCGCATAAGCAGGGCGTCCTGACCGTCGCCCAAGTCATACAAAAATCATCGAATATCGGCACGGTAAAAATGGCATTGCAGATGCCGCCGCAAGAAATGTGGGAAATGTTCACCACCGTCGGTTTCGGTCAGCAACCTAAATTCGGTTTCCCCGGTGCGGTTGCCGGACGTTTGCGCAACTACAAAACCTGGCGTCCGATTGAGCAGGCCACCATGAGTTACGGTCACGGCGTTTCCGTGTCGCTGATACAGATGGCGCGTGCCTACATGATTTTCGCCCGTAACGGCGACATCATTCCTTTGACGTTTCAGAAGTCGTCGGATCAGCCGCTGGGTCACCGTGTGATCTCTGAAAAAACCGCCCGGCAATTGCGCATGATGATGGAGACTGTGACTGAGCCGGGCGGCACCGCCACGCAAGCCCGTATTGCCGGTTACCGTGTCGCCGGCAAGACCGGTACCGCGCACAAACTGGAGGGCGGTCGCTATGTTAATAAATACGTGGGTGATTTCGTCGGCTTTGCACCGGTCTCGAATCCGCGGGTGATCGTCGCGGTGATGATCGATGAGCCGACCAGCGGCGGTTACTACGGCGGCACTGTTGCTGCGCCCGTGTTTGCGACGATTACCGCCAACATTTTGCGTTCTATGAACGTTCCACCAGATTCCAGTGTCACCAGCATTATTCCTGACAACAGTGTGCAGGAGAGTATGTGATGACACGGCATAAAGAACCAATGACAGAAATTTTAAAATGGCTGAGACAGTTGCCGGCCGTAACGCCGCGCTCGCATCTGAGTTCGGATTCGCGAGCGATTGTCAAAGGCGATGTGTTTTTCGCTTTCCCGATTAGCGGCAGTAATGGCGTCAGCGGCGACGGTCGTCGCCACATCCAGAACGCGGTCGATAACGGCGCGGTCGCCGTAGTCTACGAAGCGGATAATTTCACCTGGGACGCAGGTATCCGCCTACCGCATCTCGCCGTTGCCGGGTTGCAGGGCAAACTCGGATCGATTGCGAATGCCTGGTATGCAGAGCCTGATCGCGCCATGTTAACCGTCGCGGTGACGGGCACCAATGGTAAAACTTCTTGCTCGCAATGGCTGGCAAAAGCCTTGTCGCTGACAGGAAAAACCAGTGCGGTGATCGGCACCTTGGGTGTCGGTAATTACAAGGACGGGACACTGACGAACCTGGTCGAAACCGGCTTCACTACGCCCGACGCGATACAGTTGCAACGCCGGCTTGCCGATCTGCGCGATGCCGGAGCGAAGGCATTGGCGATTGAGGCATCTTCGATAGGCTTGCACCAGGGGCGCTTGAATGGCCTGCATGTTGACGTTGCCTTGCTGACCAATCTGACCCGCGATCACCTCGATTATCACGGCGATATGGCGACTTATGCCGCCGCCAAAACACAATTATTCGACTGGCCTGATTTGGGTGTCGCGGTGCTCAATCTCGATGATGCCTACGGCGTTGAATTGGTGCAGCATCTGAACGCAAGTCGTTCAAAAAAACAAGTGGAAACCCGCGTGCTTGGCTACAGCCTGGAGCAAAAAGAACATGACGCGGTTGAAGTGATTTATGCGAGCAATATCCGCACCCATCATGCCGGGACCAGTTTCCATGTCGATTCGCCGTTTGGTTCCGGGCAAGTCAAAACGCAGATGATAGGCCGCTTCAATGTCAGCAATGTGCTGGGTGTATTGAGCGTGCTATTGGCCACCGGCGTGGCCTGGAGCAAAGCCGTCGGCGTCATCGAAAAACTGACCTCGGTTCCCGGTCGTATGCAGCAATTAGGCACGGCCGGTCATGTGATGGTAGTGATCGACTATGCCCACACCCCGGATGCTTTAGAAAAAACTGTCCAGACTTTGCAGCAAGTCGCGCAAGAGCGCCATGGCGAATTATGGTGTGTGTTTGGTTGCGGCGGTGATCGCGATCCGGGCAAGCGTCCGCAGATGGGCAGGATTGCCGAGCAAGCACAGCACGTCGTGGTCACCAGCGATAATCCGCGCACGGAAAACCCCGCCGACATCATTGCCCAGATACTCAAAGGTATGAGCGGTACGCCGCAGGCGATAGAAGATCGCGCTTCGGCGATCCTGTATGCGATCAAACATGCCGGCAACAATGATGTGGTACTGCTGGCAGGCAAAGGCCATGAAAACTATCAGGACATTCATGGCAAGAAGTGGCCATTCTCCGATGAAGAACACGCAGCACTGGCGCTGGCAACTATCGCCACCAGCGGCAATATGAAGAGGAGCAGCTGATGCAAGCGACCCTTCAGCAATTGTACGCAGCACTGAGTCATGCGCAGACCGATAACGACATGATTGGCGCTGGCAATATTGCGGTCAGCGGTTTGACTACCGACAGCCGCAAAGTGATGCCCGGCGATGTGTTCGTCGCCTTGCGCGGCGAGCATTTTGATGCGCATGATTTTTTGGCCGATGTGATTGCTAAAGGTGCAGTGGCGGTAGTGGTTGAAAAAAAGCCAGCGAACTTGGATGTGCCGGCATTGGTGGTGCCGAATACGCTGGCCGCATTGCAGGACATCGCGCGTTACTGGCGACAGCAATTTACTTTGCCGGTTATCGCGGTCACCGGCAGTAACGGCAAGACCACGGTCAAAGAAATGATCGCCTCGATTCTGAATGCCCATGTCGGTGCTGAGCATAGTCTCGCCACCAGCGGCAATCTGAACAATGAGATCGGTGTGCCTTTGACCGTATTGCGTTTGAATGATACCCATCGCGCGGCGGTATTTGAACTGGGCATGAATCATCCCGGTGAAATCGCGGTGCTGGCATCGGTGGCGCAGGCAACAGTCGCGATGGTGAACAATGCCCAGCGTGAGCATCAGGAATTCATGCAAACCGTGCAAGCCGTTGCTGAAGAAAATGGAACGGTATTGCGTCAACTGCCCGCCAATGGCATTGCGGTATTTCCTGCCGATGATATCTACTCGGATTTGTGGCGTACTTATGCCAATGAAACGGGACAGCGCAAGATCGTCACTTTCGGCCTGAGTGCAGACGCCGATGTCAGCGCGACTTATCAAGTACAAAATTTTGGCAGCGAATTGCAGATGCGTATCGCAGGCAAACAAGTCAGCATCAGGCTTGCCGCTGCCGGTGTGCACAATGTGCGCAATGCTTTGGCCGCGGCGGCTTGCTGCCACAGTATTGGGGTATCGAACGAAATAATTGCCGCAGGCCTGCAAGCATTCAGTCCCGTGAATGGACGTCTGCAAAGCAAGCAGGCGCATAACGGCGCCCGCATCATTGATGACACCTATAACGCCAATCCGGATTCGGTACGTGCCGCAATCGATGTACTGGCACCTGCCGGAACAGCGGGCGTCCTGGTGCTCGGCGACATGGGTGAGGTCGGTGACGAGGGCCTCGCCTTTCACCAGGAAATAGGACGCTACGCCCAGGAGCATGGCATCGCCCAATTGCTGACCTTGGGCGAGTTGGCGCAACACACGACACAGGCGTATGGCAGTGGAGCGCGTCATTTTACCGATGTCGCGGAACTGTGCGTCGCTCTCGATGCGTCGATTGACGGCAATAGCGTCATCCTGATCAAGGGTTCCCGCTTCATGAAAATGGAACGTGTGGTTGCCCATCTGACTAAACAACAAACAATAGGAAATCATTAATATGTTGCTTTGGTTAGCACAATTTTTTAAACAGGACCTCGGTTTATTGCGGGTCTTTGGTTTTATCACTTTCCGTGCGGTGTTTGCGACCATGACCGCGATCTCTATCGGTATTTTTGCCGGTCCCGCAGTGATCCGTATGCTGACGCACTTGAAAGTTGGTCAGGCGGTACGCACCGATGGTCCGCAGACACATCTGATCAAATCCGGCACCCCGACCATGGGCGGTGTGCTGATTCTGATTTCTATCGGCATCTCGACTTTATTGTGGGCAGACCTGAGTAATCGTTTTATCTGGATCGTCTTGATCGTCACCCTGGGTTTTGGCGCAATTGGCTGGGCCGATGACTATCGTAAAGTGGTCTACAAAGATCCGGAGGGCATGCGTTCGCGGGAGAAGTATTTCTGGCAATCGGTGATCGGTATCATCGCTGCTTTTTATCTCGCGTTCACGGTTTCCGCGCCGTCGAATACCAAGGTGCTTGAATTATTTGTCGCCTGGGTGCAGTCCGGCTTCAGCATGGACTTGCCGCCGAAAGCCGACTTGATCGTACCTTTCTTTAAATCGATCAGCTATCCGCTGGGCGTCTGGGGTTTTATCGCTCTGACTTATTGCGTGATTGTCGGTACCAGCAATGCGGTTAATTTTACCGATGGACTCGATGGTCTGGCGATCATGCCGACGATTATGGTGGGGTCGGCACTGGGATTATTTGCGTATCTGACCGGTAATGCCGGCTATGCAAAATACCTGTTGATACCGCACATCCCCGGTGCCGGCGAGCTATTGATTTTCTGCGGCGCGATGGCGGGTGCCGGGCTGGCTTTCTTATGGTTCAACGCGCATCCGGCACAAGTTTTTATGGGCGATGTCGGCGCCCTGGCTCTGGGTGGGGCACTCGGCACAGTGGCGGTGATCGTCCGGCAAGAAATCGTTTTGTTCATCATGGGCGGTATTTTTGTGGTGGAAACCGTGTCGATTATTTTGCAAGTCGGTTATTTCAAATTCACGAAGAAGCGTTATGGCGTTGGTCGCCGTCTATTTTTGATGGCACCGCTGCATCATCATTTTGAGCAAAAAGGCTGGAAAGAAACGCAAGTTGTCGTGCGCTTCTGGATTATTTCGATGATGCTGGTATTGGTCGGTTTGTCTTCCCTCAAACTGCGTTAATTCTATTCAAGACGAAGCATCATAGACGACACAATTTAAAAGAGCATCATGGATTTTTCTGGCAAACACGTATTGGTATTAGGTCTGGGCGAAAGCGGTCTGGCCATGGCGCAATGGTTATTGCGTTGTGGTGCACGCTTGCGCATCGCCGATACCCGTGCCAAGCCTGATCGTCTTGACATGCTCAATGCGATATCGTCCGATATTGAATTTGTCAGCGGCGAATTTACGCCGGCTTTGCTCGATGGAATTGACGCGCTTGCAGTCAGCCCGGGATTGTCGCCGTTGCGCGAATTGTCTGTACTGCTGCCAGAAGCGAAGCAAAAAAATATTCCGCTGTGGGGTGAGATTGAATTATTCGCCCAAGCCCTGGCGGACTTAAAAGCCGAACGTAATTACACACCGAAAATCATTGCGATCACCGGTACCAACGGCAAAACCACAGTGACCAGTCTGGTCGGCTTGTTATGTCAGCGTGCCGGGCTTTCGACCAAAGTCGCGGGCAATATCAGTCCTGCGGTGCTCGATGTATTGCGCGAAGAATTAGAGCGTGAAGAGTTGTCGCATGAGGGGCTGGAGTGCGGCGATTTGCCGCAGGTCTGGGTGCTCGAATTATCGAGTTTCCAACTGCATACGACGTTTAGTTTGGAGCCGGATGTTGCAACGGTATTGAATATCACTCAGGATCATCTGGACTGGCATGGCGATCTGGCGGCGTATTGCGCGGATAAAGCCCGTATTTTCGGTACGCAGGCAGTGCAGGTGTTGAACCGCGATGATGCCTTGGTGATGGCGATGGCGCGGCCAGATGCCGGCTTCATCAGTTTTGGCATCTCAGCCCCTGAACATGCAAACGACCTGGGTTTGCTGAATGAGCACGGTATGACCTGGCTGGCGGCGGCAGTGGCCAGTGACGATGCGCCAGTCACTGGTCGTCGCAAGAAAAAAGAAATCGAAGAAATTCCATTTACCATCTCGCGTTTAATGCCGGTCGATGCTTTGAAGATTCGCGGTCAGCACAATGCCTGCAATGTCCTTGCGGCGTTAGCTTTGTGTCGGGCGATTGGTTTGCCGTTTGCGCCCTTACTGCACGGCGTTCGTGAATATCAAGGCGAGCCGCACCGCGTCGAAGTGGTGGCGACGGTTGCCGGAGTGACATATGTCGATGATAGCAAGGGCACCAATGTGGGCGCGACCGTCGCTGCGCTCAAGGGATTGGGGCATGAACTCAGCGCGGGTACTGATTTCAGTAAGCGCATCATTCTGATTGCCGGCGGCGATGGCAAGGGGCAGGATTTTTCTCCTCTGAACGCTGAGATCGCCCAGTTCGCCAAAGCGGTTTTGCTGATCGGTAAAGACGCCGATGAGATTCGTCAGGCCATTCAACAGAGTCGGGTCGCGGTCACCGATCATGCGACCCTGGAATCCGCGGTGCAAGCGGCCGCAGGGCTGGCAATTGAAGGCGATGTCGTCTTATTGTCGCCTGCCTGCGCAAGCCTGGATATGTTCCGCAACTACGGACATCGTGCCCAGGTATTTGTCGATGCGGTGAAAGAAATCGGTCTTTCCAGCGGCGAGGTGTTCTGATGAAACAAGCCATTCTGTCATTCAGTAAGTGGCTGCCGTTTTCGGCAGAGCCAGCTGCCGCGTCGCATTTGGCGAAACGCTCGAAGATGATGGAATACGACCAGCCGCTGGTCTGGGTCACCTTGATTCTGATGTTGTTCGGTATGGTCATGGTGTATTCGGCATCAATCTCTTTGCCGGATTCGCCTAAATATGCGAACTATAAAAATACCCATTTCCTGATGCGTCAGACCATGTTTGTGATGGTCTCTCTGATCGCGGGTTTGTTCGTATTCAGGATTCGTATCTCGACCTGGCAAAAAATCGCGCCTTATTTATTCGTGGCGACCTTGATTCTGTTGGTTGCCGTATTGGTCCCTGGACTTGGCAAAGGCGTCAACGGCGCGAAGCGCTGGTTATCTTTTAAAGTATTCAATCTGCAGCCATCCGAGTTGATGAAATTGTTTGTGGTCCTGTATGCCGCCGATTACACCGTGCGCAAACAGGAATACATGCACAAATTGACCAAGGGTTTTTTACCGATGGCCGCAGCGGTCGGAGTTGTTGGTCTATTGCTGTTGCTGGAACCCGATCTCGGCGCATTTGGTGTGATTGTCTGCATCGCCATGGGCATTTTGTTTTTAGGCGGCGTCAACGGTATCTGGTTCGGTGGAATCGCTGCAACACTGGTTGGTATTTTCAGCCTGGTTATTCTGTTGTCGCCATGGCGGCGCGAGCGTATTTTTGCCTATCTGAATCCATGGCAGGAAGAGAACGCTTTAGGCAAGGCATATCAACTCTCGCATTCATTGATCGCCTTTGGCCGCGGCGAATTATTCGGTGTTGGTCTTGGCGCGAGCGTGGAGAAATTGCATTACCTGCCGGAAGCGCATACCGACTTTTTATTAGCGGTGATTGGTGAAGAACTCGGTTTTGTCGGCGTACTCGCGGTGATCCTGTTATTTTACTGGATATTAAAACGCGCCTTTGAAATTGGTCGTCAGGCGATTGCGCTGGATCTGACCTTTGCGGGTTTAACCGCAAAAGGCATCGGTATCTGGATCGGTGTCCAGGCCTTCATCAATATGGGCGTGAACCTGGGCTTGCTGCCAACCAAAGGGCTGACTTTGCCGTTGATGAGTTACGGCGGTTCCGGCGTCTTGATCAATTGTGTGGGATTGGCGATTTTGCTCAGAATCGATTATGAAAACCGTATCCTGATGCGCGGGGGGCGGATATGAGCGCAAAGAAATTACTGATCATGGCGGCAGGAACCGGCGGTCATATTTTCCCCGGCCTGGCAATTGCCGAAACCATGCAGGCACGTGGCTGGCAAGTGTCCTGGCTCGGCACTGCGACCGGAATGGAAAATCAGATTGTGCCTCAGCATGGCGTCACGATGGATACCATCGCTTTTTCCGGTATGCGGGGCAAAGGTGTGCGGCATAGCCTGACAGGCGCGTTTAGACTGCTTGCCAGCTTTTTTCACTGCATGCGAATTTTAGGCAAGCGTCAACCGGACGTCGTCTTGGGCATGGGCGGTTATGTAACGGTGCCGGGCGGTGTGATGGCTGCCTTGCGCGGCAAGCCTGTGGCGCTGATGAATGCGGATGCTGCCATGCTGTTATCGAACAAATTGCTGCGCCCGATTGCCAAGCGCGTGTTGTTTGGCCTGCCTTCCAGCGGCTTCGCGCAAGACAAAAAAATGCAGGTTACCGGCAATCCGATTCGCAAGGAAATATGCGCGCTGGCGGCACCGGCACAACGCTATGCTAATAGAAGCGGGGCTTTAAAGATATTGATTGTCGGCGGCAGTCTTGGCGCACAGGCCTTGAACGACACTGTGCCAGCGGCTTTGGCGCTGATTCCGGAGCAGGACAGGCCGCAAGTCACGCATCAGTCCGGAAAAAAACATATTGACGCCTTGCGTGCACGTTATGCCGCTGAGAACGTTAAAGCCGAGGTGCTGGATTTTATTGACGACATGCCGCGTCGTTATGCCGAGGCAGATCTGGTGATTTGCCGTGCCGGTGCAATTACTGTATCTGAACTTACCGCTGCCGGTGTGGCCAGTATTCTGGTGCCTTTCGTCGCTTCGAGTACCTCGCATCAGAAAGACAATGCGCAATGGATGGCCGACCAGAAGGCGGCGGTTTATTTGCCGCAAAGCGAATTAAGTGCAACAGCCCTGGCGGCAAGCTTGCAAAGCATCACAAGAGAACAATGCCTGGCAATGGCAGAGACCGCCTACGGCTTGGGGCAGCGGCAAGCCAATGAAACCATTGCGCAAGTGTTAGAACAGTTGGTGTGTGCCAATCAGGTAAGCAAATCAGGTGAGCAAGTCAGATGAGATCGAGCTATGAAACATAAAGTTAAACACATCCATTTCGTCGGCATCGGCGGCTCAGGTATGAGCGGCATCGCCGAAGTATTGCTCAATCTGGGGTATACGATTTCCGGTTCCGACCTTGGGGTGAACGCGGCTTCGCAACGATTAGCCAGTCTGGGTGCCAAGGTCATGCTGGGTCATGCGGCAGGGAATATCGCCAGCGCCGACGCGATCGTGACCTCGACTGCGGTCAAGGCAGATAATCCGGAAGTCATCGCCGCCCGCGAAAAGCATGTGCCTGTCGTGCCTCGCGCGGTGATGCTGGCGGAATTGATGCGCTTGAAAAGCGGGATCGCGATTGCCGGTACGCACGGCAAGACAACGACCACCAGTCTGGTCGCCAGTATTTTGGCGGAAGGCGGTCTCGATCCTACGTATGTGATCGGCGGTCGTCTCAACAGTGCCGGTGCCAACGCCAGACTCGGCAGCGGTGATTTCATCGTGGCGGAAGCCGATGAGTCCGATGCATCGTTCCTGAATTTATTGCCCGTGATTGAAGTGATTACCAATATCGATGCCGATCATATGGAAACCTATGAGCATGATTTCGGTAAATTGAAGCAGGCGTTTATTGAATTCACGCAGCGCTTGCCCTTTTACGGCGTCGCTGTGCTGTGCCTCGACGACGTACATGTGCGTGAAATCATGCCGTTTATTTCCAAGCCTATCGTGACTTACGGTTTTCATGAAGAAGCCGATATCCGTGCGGTGGATGCGCAGGCGGTCGGCGGCGTGATGCAGTTCACGGTAATTCAGGACGGTTACGAAGCAATGCAGGTCAGCCTGAACCAGCCCGGCATGCACAATGTACAGAATGCCTGCGCCGCGATCGCGGTTGCGCGTGAAGTCGGCGTGGCAGATGAAGCCACTCAAAAAGCCTTGAGCGAGTTTCATGGAGTCGGCCGTCGTTTCACGCGTTATGGCGAAATCAATTTGCCTGAAGTCGATGGCAAATCCGCTGGCAGCTTTGCCCTGGTCGATGACTATGGTCATCACCCGGTAGAGATGGCCGCAACCTTGGCTGCGGCGCGTGGCGCGTATCCCGGACGCCGCGTAGTGCTGGCCTTTCAGCCGCATCGCTATACCCGCACCCGTGATTTGTTTGAAGATTTCGTCAAAGTCATTTCGACTGCCGATGCGGTGGTGCTGGCTGAAGTGTATGCTGCTGGCGAAGCGCCGATTGTCGCTGCCGACGGCCGTGCCATGGCAAGGGCCCTGCGTGTGACCGGCAAAGTCGAGCCGGTATTTGTCGAAGATATGCAGGATATGCCGGACAATATTCTGCACGTATTGAAAGACGGCGATGTGCTGATCGTGATGGGCGCAGGCTCGATCAGCGCAGTACCGGCAAAACTGGCGAATGCAGGCGATCAATAAGCCATAGTTATTTTGTATTAGTAGTGAATGTCAACGCAGAATACCAACACTAAACATCAACAGAGATGCCGTCATGAGTGAGATTGAGAACGTAAAAGAATTAGGTAAAGTTGGCGTGCTGTTTGGCGGGCGTTCTGCCGAGCGCGAAGTCTCCATCATGTCGGGCACGGGCGTGCTGGCAGCACTGCAAAGTAAAGGGGTTGATGCGCACGGCTTTGATACCGGTGAGCGCAGTCTGGCTGAATTGGCCGGGCAACAGTTTGATCGCGTCTTTATCGCGCTGCACGGCCGCTTCGGTGAAGACGGCAGCTTGCAAGGCGTGCTGGAACAATTAGGCATTCCCTACACTGGCAGCGGCGTCATGGCATCGGCGATTGCGATGGATAAAATTTTTACTAAAAAGATTTGGCAGAACCATCAGTTGACGACCCCGGCCTATGAAGTACTGAATGCAGAAACCGAATTGCGTCTGGTACCGGATCGCCTGAGCTTGCCTTTGATTTTGAAGCCGCCGCATGAAGGATCAACGATAGGGATTACCAAGGTCAATGGCTATTCCGATATGCAGGAAGCCTATGCCTTGGCCGCGCAATTCGATGATGAAGTATTGGCGGAAGAATTTATTTCGGGCCGTGAATTGACGGTAGCGATTCTGGGCACGGGCAAGCAGGCGTATGCCTTGCCGGTGATTGAGATCGTTGCGCCCGATGGTAACTACGATTACCAAAACAAATACTTCACCGACGATACGCAATATTTATGTCCCGCTCCTTTGGATGCAGGTTTGACAGCCAGGATACAAGCGATGTGTGTTGAGGCGTATCGCGCGGTGAATTGCGAAGGTTGGGCGCGGGTCGATGTGCTATTGCGCAAGTCGGACAATGAGCCGTTTTTGATTGAGATTAATACCTCTCCCGGCATGACAGGCCATTCACTGGTACCGATGGCGGCGCGTGCAGTCGGGATGAGTTATGAAGACTTGTGTCTGGCGATTTTACGCTCGGCACGCTTGAAGATGTCCAAGGGCAGCAAAGAGGGTAATAAAGAGGATAGTAAGTAAAGATGTGGCAAGACATCCGCTCAATGAATGCAACAGCGAATGCCTTGTTCGGTATTTTTGTGCTTGCATTGCTGATGTCGGGTATCTGGTGGGTGGTGCAGCGTCCGATGTTCACCTTGAAAGTCATCAAGGTTGAAGGCATAGAGCAAGCCGCTTTGCGGCATGTCAATGCCTTGACGATTCGTGATGCAGCCTTGCCGAAGATGCGCGGTAATTTTTTTACGACGAATCTGGACAATGTGCGTACCGCATTTGAATCGGTACCCTGGGTACGTAAAGCCAGTGTGCAGAGAGAATGGCCGAACAAACTGATCGTGACTTTGGAGGAGCATCAGGCGCTCGGTACCTGGGGTGAGGACGGCAGGTTGATGTCAGTCAAGGGTGACGTGTTCACCGCCAATCTGGCCGAGGCAGAAGAAGATGCCGAGTTGATGGAATTTGCCGGACCCGAAGGCAGCGAGAAGGAAGTGCTGGCGCGCTATCTGGATTTTAAACAGTGGTTTGCCCATATCAGTCTGGCACCCGAGGCTGTGCAGTATTCGAGTCGTTATGCATGGAGCTTGAAATTGAATAACGGCATGAAGGTGGAGTTGGGCCGGTTGCAGGATGATCAGACGCTGAAGATCCGGGTCGATCGCCTGTTGACGGTGTACCCGCAGTTAGTGGCAAGTTTGCAGGACAGTATTGAAAGTGTGGATATGCGTTATCCGAATGGCCTTGCGCTGAAGTCCAGCCACAATGCCTTTGGAATTAATCCCAAACTTAAGGTTAAACGAAAGTAAGTACATGACAAAAGATGCAAAAAACCTGATAGTCGGCCTCGATATTGGCACCTCCAAAATTGTTGCGGTGGTTGCCGAGGTCATGCCCGATGGTCGTCATGAAGTGATCGGCCTGGGGCAGCATGACTCTAAAGGACTGAAAAAGGGCGTGGTCGTGAATATTGAGGCCACCGTCGAATCGATTCAGCGTGCTCTGGAGGAGGCTGAGTTGATGGCCGATTGCAAAATTCGTCATGTGTATACCGGTATTGCAGGTAGTCATATCCGCAGCTTTAATTCCAGCGGCATGGTGGCGATCAAGGATAAAGAAGTTACCGCTGCCGATGTCTCGCGCGTGATCGAGACCGCCAAGGCGGTGAATATTCCGACCGATCAGCAGTTGCTGCATACCTTGCCGCAAGAATTTATCGTCGATAGCCAGGACGATGTGCGCGAGCCGATAGGCATGAGCGGGATTCGCCTGGAAGTCAAAGTGCATATCGTGACCGGCGCCGTATCGGCAGTGCAGAACATCGTCAAATGTGTGCGTCGTTGCGGCCTCGAAGTATCCGACCTGATTTTGCAGCCGATGGCATCCGCTGAAGCTGTATTGACCAAGGATGAAAAAGAACTCGGCGTGGTGCTGATCGACATCGGCGGCGGCACCACCGACGTTGCGGTATTCAGCGAAGGGGCGATTCGCCACACTGCAGTAATCCCGATTGCCGGTGACCAGATCACCAATGACATTGCGATGGCATTGCGCACCCCGACATCCGAAGCCGAAGAAATCAAAACTCGCTTTGGCGTAGCCAAGCAAGTATTAGCAGATCCATCGGACACACTGGAGGTGCCAGGCCTCGGCGACCGCGGTCCGCGCTCTTTATCCCGCCAGGCTTTGGCTGCCGTGATTGAGCCGCGTGTGGAAGAACTGTTCGCACTGGTGCATCAGGTGGTACGCGAATCGGGATACGAAGATGTGCTGTCGTCCGGCATCGTGTTAACCGGCGGTTCCGCGATCATGCCGGGCATGGTTGAGATGGCTGAAGATATCTTTTTGAAGCCGACGCGTTTAGGCATGCCGGTGTATTCGGGTCAACTGGCCGACGTGGTGCGCAGTCCGCGTTATGCCACTGTGTTGGGCTTGTTGTTGGAAGCGAAGAAGCAGTATATGCGCGGTCATATCGTCACACGACAAGAGGGTTCTGCGAAAGCGGTGTGGCAGCGCATGAAGGAATGGTTTCTGGGGAATTTTTAAGTAGTCATCGTAGTGAAAACTGTAGTGGAAATAGTAGTGGTTATTTTATAATGTTCTTATCCGCAGTTATTAGTCGCTAGTCGTCACACCTATGCAATAACAGTGATGATTAGCGACTGAAAACTGCCTACCTAAAGGAGTCATGATGGAGTTCGATATGGTTGATAACGCTACCCAAGGCACCGTAATCAAGGTCGTGGGCGTAGGCGGTGCAGGCGGCAATGCTGTGCAGCACATGATTAATAAAGGCGTGGCAGGAGTTGAATTCATCGCTGCCAATACTGATGCACAAGCTTTGTTGCAGTCCAGAGCACATAACGTTATTCAGATCGGGGAAACCGGTCTGGGTGCGGGTATGAAACCGGAAATCGGTCGTCAGCTGGCGGAAGAGTCGCGCGCCCGTATTGAAGACGCTTTGCGCGGTTCGCACATGGTGTTCATCGCAGCCGGCATGGGCGGCGGCACCGGCACTGGTGCTGCACCGGTGGTCGCGCAAATAGCCAAAGAATTGGGCGCATTGACCGTGGCCGTGGTTTCCAAGCCATTCTCATACGAAGGCAAAAAATGCATGGACATCGCCGACGAAGGTCTGGAAGCTTTGTCGCAGCATGTCGATTCACTGATCATCATCCTGAATGAAAAACTCGAAGAGATCTATGAAGACGACAGCATGATCGAATGGCTGCAACATGCCGACGACGTGCTCAACAATGCGGTTGCCGGTATCGCCGAAATCATCAATGTGCCTGGCCATATCAACGTCGATTTCAATGATGTGAAAACGATTATGGGCGAGCAGGGCAAGGCGATGATGGGTACCGCTACGGCATCCGGCGTTGATCGTGCGCGTATCGCTGCCGAACAAGCGGTGGCCTCACCGCTGCTGGACGGTATCGATTTGTCCGGCGCGCGCGGTGTGCTGGTCAATGTGACTGCCAGCCGTGGTCTCAAGGGTAAAGAGATCAAGGAAGTCATGGCAGCCGTCCGCGCGTTCGCCGCACCGGATGCATCGATCGCTCAGGGTATCGCTTACGACGACACCATGGGCGACGATATCCGTGTGACTGTGGTCGCGACTGGCTTGGGGCGTGCCAAGAAAAATATCCAGTTGGTACAAACCCCAATGCTGCGCACCGGCACGCACAATGAACCGATGATGGCGTCGCCTGTGATGGCATCATCGGCGGCAATGGCTTCCGGGATGGCAGCGCCGGCATTTGATGGCTTGAGCAAGCCGGCAGTATGGCGTCGCGAATCTGCATCGGACACAGTGCGTGCACTGGAAAAGAATGGCATGGAGACGTATGACATTCCGGCTTTCTTGCGCAAGCAAGCTGACTAAGGTTTTTTCGTTGTAAGCACAATCGCATCAAAGTTGACATAAAACGCCAGCCTGATCGCTGGCGTTTTGCTTCCTGCACGAAATAGCAGACTCAGGCATACTGGCGTCCCGGCCTCAGCATGAGCGCGTCAAGTTTATTTTGACTGCTGCTCACAGGGAATATCGTGAATCTATCCATACAAATCAGGAGTACAACATGAGCATCAAGATCGGTGACAAATTACCAGCAGGCAGTCTCGCAGAATTTATCGAAGTCGAATCGGAAGGCTGTTCTTTAGGGCCGAATACTTTCAAGGTCGAAGATCTGGTCAAAGGTAAAACGATTGCGATCTTTGGCTTGCCAGGCGCTTATACACCCACTTGTTCCGCGAAACATGTTCCAGGTTATGTGCAGCACGCAGCCGATTTAAAAGCCAAGGGTGTGGATGAAATCTGGTGCATCTCGGTCAATGATGCGTTTGTGATGGGTGCATGGGGCCGTGATCAAAAAGCTACCGGCACAGTACGCATGATGGCTGACGGCAATGCCGATTTCAGCAAGGCCTTGGGTCTCGATGCGGACTTTAGCAAATTCGGCATGGGCGTGCGCTCCCAGCGTTATTCTTTGTTGGCGGTCGATGGCGTGGTCAAGCAATTGAATGTTGAAGAAGGCGGCAAGTTTGAAGTGTCGAACGCAGAAACTTTGTTGGCGCAATTAGCTTAATACGCATTAATCTGGCCTGACTATTTTGAGTATCAGATAGCTATGCAGCTATTTTGAAAAGTACAAAAAATGAAACCTCTCAACACAGAAGCTCAGAGGCACAGAGATGCGAGGAAGAATTTAAGAAATTCTTCGACTCTTTTCCGTGCCCCGGCGTCTGCCGGCGAGAGGTTTTACTATTTCCGGCAGCGAGCTGAATAGTTCAATTGCCATAAAAGATAAGCCATAAGCCTGTTAAGGCTCTTTCTGTCTATCCCAAAGAAAACCGCGCTCACCGCAGAATTTGAGCAAACGTTATAATGACGGAATGTTAAAACAAAGAACCATCAAGCAATTCGTCAAAACCGTCGGCGTCGGCCTGCACTCGGGCACCCGGGTAGATCTGGTGCTGCGTCCTGCAGCGATTGACACCGGCATCATATTCACGCGCACCGACCTGGTGCCGCCAGTGGTATTTCCGGCCAAGGCGCTGAATGTCGGCGATACGCGCATGGCATCGACCTTGAATGTGAATGGCGCCAAAGTGTCTACGGTGGAACATCTGCTGTCGGCGTGCGCCGGGCTCGGTATTGATAATTTGTATATCGATATCAGCGCAGAAGAAATTCCCATCATGGATGGCTCGGCATCGTCGTTCGTGTATTTATTGCAGCAAGCGGGCATGCAGGAACAAGAAGCTGCCAAAAAATTCATCCGCGTTTTAAAGCCGGTCGAAATTCGCGAAGGCTCAGGCCAGTCCGAGAAATGGGCGCGACTGGAACCTTTCAATGGCTTTAAACTGAATTTTTTCATCGAATTCAATCATCCCGCTATCGATGGCACGGCGCAGACTGCTGAAGTGGATTTCGCCAAGGTGTCGTATATCAAGGATGTCGCCAGAGCGCGCACCTTCGGCTTCATGCAGGATGTGGAAATGTTGCGCGGCATCGGTCTGGCGCGCGGCGGCTCGATGGAAAACGTCATTGTGATGGACGAGTTCCGTATCCTGAACGACGATGGTTTGCGTTTTGATGACGAATTCGTGCGCCACAAGATTCTGGATGCCATCGGCGACTTGTACCTGATCGGCCATCCTTTGCTGGCCAGTTATACCGCTCACAAATCAGGTCATGGCTTGAACAACCAGTTATTGCGCGCCTTGCTGGCGCAGCCTGATGCGTATGAAATCGTGAGTTTCGATGCGATTGAGAATGCGCCGGATTCTTACGGGCTGCAAGAGCAGCGCGAATGGGCCTTGTCTTCCTGAGGTACCAAGCCAGAGCTAGGATGGTGGTTGAATCTGATGGAATTCGCGTTTGTGGTGCAATGCCACAAGCAGCGAACACCTTAACTTGCTATCTTGAAAGTTTCCGTCAAATTTAACTACTCCGGCGGAGTATGGATAAAAATAGTGTTTTTCCCGCATGAATGTTGCGGTACTTTAAAAATACTCCCCTGTTTTCTATTTATTTTCCGGATTGATGCCGTTTCACCAGCTTATGCAAAGCTGCCCTCAGATCGGCATTTTGCGGGGTATTTTCTAAGGCACTTTCCAGCTTATCAAAGGCCTTGACGGCGCGCTCGGACAAGCTGCATTGCTTGACGTAGGGTTTGGGCTCGACTTTTCGCCTGACTTGTACTTTGATACGGATTGCGTTAATCTGCCATCCCCGCTGCAGTAAACCATCTTGCAATTTTGGACACTGTTGTTTGAGTTTGGTGGCCAGGGCGGCGTTGGGTGCAGATAGGGTCAACTGACCTTCTTCCAATTGCAATACATCGCAAGCGTCAAACATCGCGGGTAACAGGTTCCCGCAGTCTTTTTGCAATTTGGCATTGCGCCTGATGGTAGGTAAGAGAGGCGAAATTTGTTCATTGCTACGTAAGAAATCGGCGGCGCCGCTGGTTTCCGGCAATTTGCGTCCGCGTTTGATGTTGATTCGATAGGGAGGTGGTGAAGATGCTTGCATGGATGGAACCATACCATAAACTGTCCGCTTTGTTCGCTCTCGGTATCTGTTCATTGCGCTATGATGCCGTCGTTTTTTCAGGAGTGAATTGATGCAAATTATCGTCATGCATTCGCGCTTCACCAAAGCGAAGTCTATTACCCTCAGTTCTAATCACCTGATTTTTGGCATCCTCGGTTTTTTAATGTTGACCATGCTATGTTCCGCCGTCATGGCCGCGCTGACCTTGCGGTTGGCCAGTGGTGACATCCCATTTTTACGCGGCTTTGTCCCTGTCGCAGTGGCCAACGATCCTGGCGCCAAGGATCGTTATGTCAAAGAAAATATCGCCGCCATGGCAGTCAAGCTCGGTGAAATGCAGGCGCAACTGATACGCCTGGACGCCTTGGGCGAGCGGGTGCAGGGCCTGGCCGGGGTCAAGCCGGAGGAATTTAATTTCCGCGAATTGCCAGGGCGTGGCGGCGCCGAAACCTCTTCAGTCCCGCCGCGGGAACTGAATATGAGCGAATTCCAGGCGGCGCTCGATGCGATCGCAAAAGACGTCGAGCATCGCTCCGACTACATGAATGTGGTGGAGACGAAATTGATGGGTTTTAAAGTACAGTCAAAATTGTTGCCGACCATTACCCCGGTCAATGCCAGCTACAACGCCTCGACTTTCGGCTGGCGGCTGGATCCGTTCTCTGGCCGCAGTGCATTTCACGAAGGCATCGATTTCCCGGCGCCGACGGGCACCACGATAGTTGCCGCTGCCGGTGGCGTGGTGATTGCCGCAGAATTTCATCCGCAATTTGGCAATATGATAGAAATTGATCATGGCGGCGAAATCATGACCCGTTATGCGCATACTTCCAAAGTCTATGTGAAGGTCGGCGATATTGTGAAACGCGGCCAGCATATTGCCGACATCGGCTCCACCGGACGCTCCACCGGTTCGCACCTGCACTTCGAAGTCCATGTAAAAGGCGTGCCACAAAACCCGGGCAAATTCTTAAATGCGGGCGCCAATCAGGCCGGCATGGACGCAATCAGCCAAAAATAAACTTGTTTTTGGTAAATTTGCCTCCAAATCCTTCCACATATGTCACTTTGTCATTGAGCAATTGCTAGTCACAGGCGTTGCCATGTTAAAATCCGACGTTTACCTGTCGTTAGCCTATTGTTGTTGCGAAATCAAGGTTTTGATTTTTTTTTGATCAAGCAGCAATTTTTTTCCAGAATTCATTCATCCATTCATAGCATGTCATTCCTGACCAAAATATTCGGTAGCCGTAATCAACGGCTCTTGAAGCAGTACCAAAAAACCGTGCTTGAGATCAACGCACTGGAACCCAAGCTGGAAGCCTTGTCGGATGAGGCCTTACAGGCCAAGACTGCGGAGTTCAAGACCCGCGTCGCCAATGGCGAAACTCTCGATGCGATCTTGCCGGAAGCCTTTGCAGTCTGCCGCGAAGCCAGTAAACGCGTCCTGAAAATGCGTCATTTTGACGTGCAGATGATAGGCGGCATGGTTCTGCATTACGGCAAAATCGCCGAGATGGGCACGGGTGAAGGCAAAACCCTGATGGCGACCCTGCCGACTTACCTGAATGCTTTATCCGGCAAGGGCGTGCACGTGGTGACCGTCAATGATTACCTGGCGCAGCGCGATGCCGAGTGGATGGGCAAACTGTACGGCTGGCTGGGCCTGAGTACCGGCGTCAATCTGTCCCAGCTTGAGCATGATGCGAAACAAGTCGCTTATGCGTCTGACATTACTTACGGTACCAACAACGAATTCGGCTTCGACTACCTGCGCGACAACATGGTGTACGAAGCCAAGGACCGCGTGCAGCGTGGCCTGAACTTTGCCGTGGTCGATGAGGTCGATTCCATCCTGATCGATGAAGCCCGTACGCCGCTGATCATCTCCGGCCAGGCCGAGAATCATACCGAGCTGTATTACAAAATCAATGAAGTGCCGAAGTTGTTGACTTTGCAGATTGGTGAAGAAACGCCGGACGGCAAGAGCACCGTCGAAGTCCCCGGCGACTACACCAAGGATGAAAAATCGCATCAGGTCTTGCTGACCGAAGCCGGTCACGACCATGCAGAACGGATCCTGACGCAAATGGGTTTGCTGCCGGAAGGCGCCTCCCTGTACGACGCTGCAAACATCACGCTGATTCATCATCTGTATGCCGCGTTGCGCGCGCATGCGCTGTATTTCCGCGATCAGCATTACGTGGTGCAAGACAATGAAATCGTGATCGTCGATGAATTCACCGGCCGCATGATGACCGGTCGCCGCTGGTCGGACGGCTTGCATCAAGCCGTCGAAGCCAAAGAAGGCGTCAAGATTCAAAACGAAAATCAGACGCTGGCATCGATCACCTTCCAGAACTACTTCCGTATGTATAACCGTCTGTCCGGTATGACCGGTACTGCCGATACAGAAGCGTATGAATTCCAGGAAATCTACGGTCTGGAAACCGTGGTGATTCCACCGAATCGTCCATCCCAGCGTAAAGATCGCCAGGATCAGGTCTACAAATCCGCCGAAGAAAAATACGGCGCGATGCTGAAGGATATTCAGGATTGCTACGAACGCGGACAGCCAGTGCTGGTCGGTACCACCTCGATTGAGAATTCCGAATTACTGTCCGGTATCCTGAGCAAGGCGAATCTGCCGCACAACGTCCTGAACGCCAAGCAGCATGCGCGTGAAGCCGAGATCATTGCACAGGCAGGCCGTCCGAAAGGAATCACGATTGCCACCAATATGGCGGGTCGCGGTACCGATATCGTGTTGGGCGGCAACGTCGCCAAACAAGTCCAGCTGATTGAAGCGGATGACAGTTTGTCTGAAGACGTGAAGCAACAAAAATCACAGCAACTGCGGGATGAATGGCAGTCCTTGCATGAGCATGTCGTGAATGCCGGCGGCCTGCATATCGTCGGTACCGAGCGTCATGAATCGCGGCGCGTCGATAACCAGTTGCGCGGCCGTTCCGGTCGTCAGGGCGATCCGGGGTCATCGCGTTTTTACCTGTCGCTGGATGATCCGCTGTTGCGCATCTTCGCGGGCGATCGGGTGCGCGCGATCATGGACCGACTGAAAATGCCGGAAGGCGAACCGATCGAAGCAGGCATCGTGTCGCGTTCTATCGAATCGGCGCAACGCAAGGTCGAGGCGCGCAACTTCGACGTGCGTAAGCAATTGCTGGAATACGATGACGTCGCCAACGATCAGCGTAAAGTCATCTACCAGCAAAGGAATGAATTGCTGGAAGCGCAGGATATGTCGGAGTTGATTTCGTCCCTGCGTGCCGGCATGTTCTACGATGTGGTGCGTACCCATGTACCTGCCGAATCCGTCGAAGAGCAATGGGATATCCCGGCTTTGCAAGCGGTGCTGGCAAATGAATGGGCTCTGGATATTCCTCTGACGAGCATGCTCGAAACGGAACCGAATCTGAATGATGAAGACATTCTGGAGCGCGTACAAAAAGCGGCCGATCAAGCCTATGAAGCGAAAGTCGCTTTGGTCGGCAAGGAAACATTTGCCGGATTCGAGCGCAGCATCATGTTGCAAAGTATCGATTCCCACTGGCGTGAACATCTGGCAGCGCTGGATCACCTGCGCCAGGGCATCCATCTGCGCGGCTATGCACAGAAAAATCCTAAGCAGGAATACAAGCGCGAAGCGTTTGAATTATTCGGCCAGATGCTGGATCTGATCAAGAACGAAGTGGTGCGCACCATCGTCACCGTACGCATCCAGTCGCGCGAAGAGATCGAAGCCGCCGAACAGCAATTGACGCAGTCGCAAGTTGAGAACGTGCATTACCAGCACGCCGATTTCGATGCCAATGCCTCACCGGAAGAAATGCTGGCGCCGACTGCCAATCCGGAATCCGCTCAGACCCAATACATCCTCAAAGTCGGGCGCAATGATCCTTGTCCATGCGGTAGCGGCAAAAAATTCAAGCAATGCCACGGCAAGCTGAATCCTGATCAGGCCCAGGGCGAGTATGCATTCTCGGTAGGTCGCAACGACCCTTGCCCTTGCGGTAGCGGTAAAAAATTCAAACAGTGTCACGGCAAATTAGCCTGATCCGGTTAAGCTGATTCAGCGCTCATCGGGCGCACAAGAAAGGCGGAAATTTCCGCCTTTTTTTACGCCTGTTATACAATAAGTTCCGCCGGGTTTTTTACTTGAATAAACACTGTTCAGGCTTTGCAGTCTCTTTAAGTTTGCATGTGAAAATACCATTCGTTCCAAAACTGCTGCCATCGCTGTGGCTCGCCGCTTTGTTGTCCGCATTGTGCGCGCCTGTCGCCATGGCCTTCGATTGTCCCCGTCCTCTGACGCTGGCTCTGCATGAGCACGGTCTGCTGTATTCCTCGCGGACCGGTGCCGGTATCGATAAAGATATGTCCGATGAACTGATACGGCGCAGCGGCTGCAAAATCACCGTGAGTGTGATGTCGCGCGCCCGCATCTGGCAGTTGATTGAATCGGGTGCGCTGGACTTTAGCTTGTCCGGCATTCGCAATGATGAGCGTGATCGCTATGCTGCGTTTGCCTGGTATTTCTCGAATAAATATTATCTGCTGGTGCGTAAAGATGCGCAGGTCAGGCAATTGGCTGATTTTGAAAATAATCCTGCCTTGCAGCTAGGGGTCATACGCTCATTCAGGTATGGTCCCAGCGCCAATCGCCTGCTCGATAAATTGCATGCGGCACAGCGTGTGACTTATGCCTCCGGATTGGAGCCTTTGTATCAAGTGCTGGCGAATAAACGCATTCATGGCATGATCATCGAACCATTCGATTATTCGCAGATCGAGGTCATGCCGGTTCGCGATCTCACCAGCATCATAGAGACCGACGACCCGCCGATTCCACACGGCCTGATCATGTCGAAAAAATCGCTGAGCACCGCCGAGCAGGAAAAGTGGCATGCCCTGATTAAAGACATGCGTGACGATGGCACTGTACTGGCTATTTTTGAAAAATATTTCAAGCCAGAGTTGGCAAATGCGCTGGTTAACCTCAATCTGCCATGGTGACTCGTCTCAGCCGCGGCCTCAGCGTCGTTGTGATTTTATGCGTTTCGCTAGGTGCAACCTATTTGCTTTGGCATCACGAAAAAAACAATGCCGCCCTCGATACCCGAACCTCTCTCGATTTTACGGCCCGCGATATCGCCAGCCGTATTGAGCAACGGTTAGCCGCCAGCGAGCAGGTGCTGCGTGGCGCTCAGGCCGTATTCGGCATGTCCGATACGCTTAAGCGCAAGGATTTCGCGAACTATGTCAACTCCCTGCAACTCGGTGCCGATTATGCCGGCATGGAGGGGCTGGGGATTGCCCTGTCAATCGAGTCAGGCAAGCTGGAGCAGCATGTCGTCGCCATGCGTCAGCAAGGCATCCCCGATTATCAGCTTTATCCGCTAGCGGCTACTACGCGTTCAACCCAGGCATGGATTGCCCCTTTTGTGCAAATTGAGCCATCGCTGGAACGTAATCGCAGCTTGCTCGGCTTTGATGCGCTGTCTGATCCTGCCCATAAAGCCGCGATGGAGCGCGCCCGCGATGCCGGTACTTTGGCGATTACCGGCCTGCTGAACCTGGCTCAGGATGCTAAGGCAAGCTCGCAAAAAGGCTTTTACGTTTATCTGCCGGTGTATAAAGAAGGAAGGGTGCCGGACCATCCGGAGGCGCGCCGCAGCAACTTGCTGGGCTGGGTGTTCGCGCCTTTTCGTATGGATGATTTGATGGCCAGTTTGTATGGCGAAACGCCGCGCGCAACGGCGATTCGTATTTACGATGGGGTAGAAACTTCGGCCGGCAATTTGATGTACGAATCGCTGAACATGGCTGCCGCAAAGCCGGAATTACCCGCTGCGCTCAAGGTTTTTTCCCGTCGCGATAACGCTATCGAGGTGACCGAATATCTGGCGAATGGCGGGCGTTCCTGGTCGGTGGTGATTACCGCATTGCCGGGATTTGAAGAACGCCTCGGCAAAGATAAGTCGGGTCTGATCGCAATAACCGGCATTGCCTTGAGTATTTTATTCGGCCTGCTGACCTGGCAATTGGTGTCCGGGCGAGAACGCGCCCTGAATCTGGCACGGGAGATGACCAGGGAATTGCGCGAGAGTGAAGCGCGCTTCCGTTACCTGGCGCAGTATGATGAATTGTCGGGTTTGCCGAATCGCGCGATGTTCCGCGACCGCCTGAAGCACGCCATCACCGCCGCCAGGCGCGATAAGCATGTACTGGCGCTGATGTATCTCGATCTGGATAAATTCAAACCCATCAACGATCAGCTTGGTCACCATGTCGGCGATTTATTGCTGCGGGCAGTGGCTGAAAAAATGCTGCACTGTGTCCGCGAATCCGACACCGTGGCGCGTATGGGCGGCGATGAATTCGTGATTCTCTTGCCCCTGATTGAGCATGAACAGGATGCGCTGCTGGTCGCCGAAAAAATCCGCCAAACTCTGTGCGAGCCCTGTGAAGTCGCCGGCGGACATGTACTGAGCATCTCCTGCAGCATCGGTGTTGCGCTGTATCCGCAACATGCGCAGGATGACATCGAACTGTCGCGCAATGCCGACATTGCGATGTACCGCGCAAAGGAATTGGGACGCGATAGGGTGCAGGTATTTACACCATCCTGATCGCCGTCTTCGATTCAAGCCCCCAACGAGATCCGCAGGCGCTGCGCCAGATCGAGCAAGCGCGGACGCACTTGTTCCAATAAAAACGCCGAGGACAAGGTGAAGGCCGGGCCGCCGCAATTGATCGATACCGGCGGCATGCCATTGCCCGGGTAGAACGCGACCGCGATCGCATTCACATCTTTTTGCCAACTGCCGAATGAGGTGCAGCAGCCCAGCTTTTGATATTCGCTGATCGATTGCCGGATCTCTTTGGCGACGCTGTCCCAGTTGGCTTGATCCGCTTGCTGTATCTGGTTCAGCAGCTGGCTTCTTTCATCGGTGCGCATCTCGGCCAGAATCGCCCGTCCCATCGCGGTACTCGCAAGTGGAATGCGCGAACCCACATCGAGGCTCAAGGTCAGCGCAGTCTGGCTGCGGCAATTTTCGACATAAATCATGCTGAGCCGGTCGCGCATGCCCAGCGATACCATGCCTTGTGAAAAATCCGCGAGTTCCTGCATCAGGGGCCGCGCCAATTGACGCACATCGAGCCGCGCCAGCATTGCACTGCCGAGCGCCAGCGTGGCGGAACCCAGACGGTATTTACCCAGCGACTCGACATAGTCGAGATGACCGGTTTTGGTCAGCGTATAGGTCAGGCGCGACACCGTGGATTTGGGTAATTGACAGCGCTCCGCCAATTCCTGGTTACCCAGCGCTTTATCGCCGGAACGAAAGCAGGCCAGCAAGTCCAGGCCGCGCGCCAGCGCCGTGACGAAATGCCGGTCTTGTTTGGCATTGCCGGGCGGCGCGTCGATGGCATCGCTTGCAAGCGCAGGAGGCAGGGATTTTTTGATGATTCTTGACATGGCGTTATGGAAGAAATACAGTAAATAAATATTGCGGAACATAATTCTGCATTGCAGAACTAAGCTTAGCAGTAATCATGCAAAATACCAAGCAAGTCTTATCAAAGCAGGATCGCACCGCGACCGGTAAGCGCGCAAATAAGTGCAACGCCGGACGCTAAAACCAAGGTACAGGATTGACCATGAACGAGAGCAAATTGACCCAGGCCGCCGCACTGCGCCCCGCCTTTGATTCGCCCGATTTACTGTTGGGCGTGATCGGTTGCGGCGTGATGGGGCGCGGTATTGCCCAGATCGCCGCACTCGCCGGCACCCGGGTGCGTTTGATGGACAGCCGTGTCGGCGCGGCCCAGGCGGCACGCCATGAGCTGTTATCCACCTTCGCTCAACTGGTTGAAAAAGGTCGCCTGACCCAGAGCGCCGCTGATGCCGCTGCAGCGCGCTTGACGATTGCTAGCGACCTTAAAGACCTGGCTGAGGTTCACCTGGTGATTGAGGCGATTGTCGAAGATCTCACAGCAAAAAAATCCCTGTTCCAGCAACTCGAATCCATCGTCAGCCCGACGGCGATACTCGCGACCAACACATCTTCGCTAGCCGTCACGGCGATTGCCGCAGGCTTGCAGGTGCCGCAACGGGTGGCCGGATTCCACTTCTTCAATCCCGTGCCTTTAATGAAAATTGTCGAAGCCATCGGCGGCTTGCTGACCGCTACGGAGATCGTCGATTTTCTGATCGCACTCGGTACGCATTGGGGGCATGCGACGGTACGTGCCAAAGACACGCCGGGCTTCATCGTCAATCACGCCGGGCGCGGCTATGGCACCGAGGGTTTGCGCATCCTGGCAGAGAACATCACCGACATCGCCAACCTCGATCAGATTTTGCGCGATTGCGCCGGGTTTAAATTGGGGCCTTGCGAGTTGATGGACCTGACCGGACTCGATGTCTCGCATCCCGTGATGGAGTCGATTTATCAGCAGTATTACGAAGAGCCGCGCTTCCGTCCGCAAGGCCTGACGCGCCAGATGCTGACTGCCGGTGTGGTGGGCAGAAAAGTCGGACAGGGTTTTTATCGCTACGATAATGCAGGCAAAAAACTGGTTCAGTCGCCATCGCAACAAGCAACGCAATTGCCGGATGCAGTCTGGCTCAGTCGCGCACAGCCCGAGCGCAACGCGGCATTGCGCACATTGATCGCCAGTCTGGCGGCACAGGCGGGTGTGGTATTCGAACAAGGCGAGCAACCCAGTGCCAAGGCTTTATGCATTGTCACGCCGCTCGGCGATGATGCGAGTACCTGCTGCATCCATGAAGCGCTGGATGCGCAGCGCACTATTGCGATGGATGTTTTATTCAATTTCACCACGCGCCGGGTGCTGATGAGCACGCCAGCCACCAGCGACGCGTATCGTGCCATGGCATGCGGCTTATTCAGCGCAGATGGCGCTGCGGTCAGCGTGATTCGCGATAGCTATGGCCTGGTCGCACAAAGAGTCGTCGCCCACATCATCAATATCGCCTGCGACATCGCCCAGCAGCATATCGCTGCACCTGTCGATATCGACCGCGCCGTCAAACTCGGACTCGGATATCCGCAAGGACCGCTGGCCTGGGGCGATCAGTTGGGCGCGTCGACCGTGCTGCATATTTTGGAACGCCTGCTGCAGCACAGCGGCGATCCGCGCTATCGCCCCAGTCCCTGGCTGAAGCGCCGGGCGCAATTGCATTTGTCCTTGCAGCAGACGGAGAATTAATTTCAATTCATATACTCCCCATATTTGTTATAAAAACAGGCTTATTCCGCATATATTTATTGCGGTTTAAAAAAATACAGGGGTAGAGTATATGTATTCCG
This sequence comes from Undibacterium sp. Jales W-56, assembly GCF_025548535.1. Taxonomy (GTDB): domain Bacteria; phylum Pseudomonadota; class Gammaproteobacteria; order Burkholderiales; family Burkholderiaceae_D; genus Undibacterium. The sequence continues at coordinate 189,165 of NZ_JAJLQW010000001.1, forward strand.
TAGACACATTTTTATCTTGAGAGAGCAGCATGAATCTGAATTTCAGCGCACAAGATCAGGCATTCCGGCAAGAAGTGAGAACCTTCATTGCGCGCGCCTTGCCTGCCGATATCCAGCACAAAGTCGTCAACGGCCTAATCCTTGAGCGCGACGATTACGTGCGCTGGCAACAGGCCTTGCATGCGCAAGGCTGGGGCGGATCGTCGTGGGCCAGGGAGTTCGGCGGCACCGGCTGGTCGGCGGTGCAAAAGTATATTTTTGAAGAGGAAGTCGCCGCTGCAGGTGCGCCGAGAATTATTCCTTTCGGCGTCAAAATGGTGGCGCCCGTCATCATGGCATTCGGCTCGCCAGCGCAGCAGCAGCGCTTCTTGCCGAAAATTTTATCCGCGGAAGAATGGTGGTGTCAGGGCTATTCAGAACCCGGTTCCGGCTCCGATCTGGCGTCAGTCCAAACCGCGGCGCAACGTGACGGCGACCACTACCTGGTCAACGGCCAAAAGACCTGGACCACGCAAGCGCAATACGCCGACTGGATCTTTTGCCTGGTGCGCACCGACCGTGAGGCCAAGCCGCAGCGCGGCATCTCCTTTCTGTTGATCGACATGAAGACTCCCGGCATCACCGTGCGCCCCATCATCACCATGGACGGCGCGCATGAGGTCAATGAAGTCTGGTTCGACAATGTGCGGGTACCGGTCGAGAATCTGGTCGGCGAAGAAAACGCCGGCTGGACCTACGCCAAATTCCTGCTCGGCCATGAGCGCACCAATATCGCAGGCATCGGCATCGCCAAACGCGAGCTCGCGCGCCTGAAACGGATCGCCAGCCAGGAAACCAAGCATGGCAAAGCGCTGATTCAGGATCCCCAGTTCGCGCTGCGCATCGCCCAGATCCAAGTCGACCTGACCGCGCTGGAGATCACCAATCTGCGCGTACTCTCCGCCGAAGAGCAGCGTAAAACGCCGGGTCCGGAAGCCTCGATTTTAAAAATCAAAGGCACCGAAATCCAGCAGGCGATTACCGAACTCATGACCCAGGCAGTCGGCCTGTATGCCCTGCCGTTGCGCCGCGATGCGATGGCGGCGGGCTATCAGGGCGAGCACGCCGGACCGGCGTATGCGACTTCACTCGCCGCCAATTACCTGAACATGCGCAAGCTGTCGATTTATGGCGGATCGAATGAGATTCAGAAGAACATCATTGCGCAAATGATTCTCGGTTTATAGAGGCGTTTTAGCAGTGAAACAATATTTGCAAAATGAGCAGGAGTAGAAAATGGACTTCACTTTTACCGAAGAACAAACCATGTTGCAAGACGCCACGCGTCGCTTTATCGGCAAGGAAGCCAGTTTTGAACAACGCCGGCAAGCGCAAAAGACGCCAGTCGGCTATAGCAAACCGGTCTGGCAAGGATTTGCCGATCTCGGCCTGCTGGCCTTGCTGGTGCCGGAGGACGATGGCGGTCTGGGCGGCACGGCGATGGACAGCATGCTGGTCATGGAGGCGATCGGCGAAGGCCTGGTGATTGAGCCGTATCTTGCCAGCGCGGTGCTGGCGACCAGGACGCTTTGCTTGCTAGGCAATGCAGAACAACGCGCCCGATTTTTACCGGGGCTGATCGGCGGCACTGCGATTGCGGCATTCGCACATGACGAAGCAACTAGCCGGTTTGAGCGCCTGAATATCGCGACCAGCGCCACGCCGACGGCTGGCGGCTATATATTGAACGGACATAAAAGCGTCGTCCAGCATGGTGCATCTGCCGATGTCCTGCTGATTACCGCCCGCATGCCGGATCAGCGCCTGGCCGTATTTGCGCTACCGAAATCTACCGCGGGTTTGCGCATCTTGCCTTACACCACAGTCGACGGCATCGGCGCCGCCGAACTCCATCTGGCTCAGCTTGACGTGCCCGCAGGCAGCCTGCTCGATGCGCAGTCGGATGCCGAAGCGGCACTGAATCAAATCCTCGACCTCGGTATCGCCGCGGTCTGCGCCGAGGCGGTCGGCGCGCTCGATAAGCTGCTGGCCGCCACCATCGCCTACGCAAAAAACCGCAAGCAATTCGGTGTCGTCATCGGCAAATTCCAGGCGCTGCAACACAAGATGGCCGACATGGTGCTGCACATAGAGCAAGCGCGCTCGATGAGCTATCTCGCCGCTGTCAGCCTGGAAGAGCGCGACCCCAGCGCACGGGCTGTTGCCCTGTCGTCCGCCAAAGTCGTGATCGGCCAGGCCTGCCGCTTCGTCGGGCAACAGGCGGTGCAGCTACACGGCGGCATGGGCGTGACCGATGAACTCGATGTCAGCCATTACTTCAAACGATTGATGGCGATTGAATTGCAGTTTGGTAGTACGGACCATCACTTGGAAATGGTGGCGCAGCGCTTGGGATCGTAATTGCTCCCGATGAGTCCCAATTGGATTCGCGTCCGGCGTGAGCTTTAGTCGCTTGGTCCGATAAAAAATACCCTACAATATTGGATTGACTTCATCGCTAGGATCGATCATGGCCGTTAATTCTCCTCTTCCCGTCGCCGCCGACTTGCTTCCTGTGGCCGGTATCCAGCTTGGTTTTGCCGAGGCCGGTATGAAAAAACCGAATCGTAAAGACCTGCTGGTGCTGCTGCTGGCGCCGACCGCGACGGTTGCTGGCGTGTTCACGACCAATCGTTTTTGCGCTGCTCCGGTGCAGGTCAGTAAAGCGCATCTGGAAGGTTTGCATATGTCAGCCGGCCCGATCCGGGCACTGCTGATCAATACCGGCAATGCGAACGCGGGTACCGGCGACGCGGGGCTGGCAGCGGCGAATGCGACTTGCGCGGCCCTGGCCGAGTTGCTGCAATGCGAGGCGTCGCAGATTTTGCCATTCTCCACCGGTGTAATTCTGGAACCCTTGCCGGTCGACCGTCTGGTCGCGGGTTTGCCGCAGGTGATTGCGAATTTGCAGACCGACAATTGGTATGCCGCGGCCGAGGCGATCATGACGACCGACACGCAGCCTAAAGCCGCATCGGCCACCGTGAGCATCAATGGCCGGACCGTGACGATGACCGGCATCAGCAAGGGGGCAGGCATGATCAAGCCGAATATGGCGACCATGCTCGGCTATCTGGCGCTGGATGCCAAAGTCGCGCAACCGGTGCTCGATCATCTGGTCAAGCAGGCCGCGGATAAATCCTTTAATTGCATCACGATTGATGGCGATACCTCGACTAATGATTCTTTTATGCTGATCGCGACGGGCGCCTCGGAGGTCGAGATCAATGAGATCGATACACCGGAATACCGGGTATTGGCCAAAGCCGTGACCGATTTGTCGCAAAAGCTCGCGCACATGATCATCCGTGACGGCGAGGGCGCGACCAAGTTCATGACGATTGCAGTCGAAGAGGGTCGCGATGTCGAAGAGTGCCGCAAGATCGCGTACTCGATTGCGCATTCGCCCTTGGTCAAAACGGCGTTCTTCGCCTCCGATCCGAATCTGGGCCGTATCCTGGCGGTGATCGGTTATGCGGGCGTCGGTGATCTGGATGTCAGTAAATTGAATCTGTATCTGGACGATGTGTGGGTCGTCAAAAATGGCGGTCGCAATCCGGATTATCGCGAAGAAGATGGGCAGCGCGTGATGCAGCAAAGCGAGATCACGATCCGCGTCAAACTCGCCCGTGGCGAGGCCGAGGCCACGGTATGGACCTGCGATCTGTCGCATGATTACGTGTCGATCAACGCCGATTACCGCTCTTGATCAGGATACGGGCATGACGCAACTCGATCAGTTTTTAGTCCGTGCCGAGCAGCTCTTGACCCGGCTGGAAAAACTGCTGCCGGCCTCCGCGCCGGCAGCGGATTTTGCGCTCGGTACGGCGTTCCGCTGGCGTAAACGCGGCAATGTCGCGTACCTGCAAGTGGTGCGTCATGCATCGCCTATTGCGCTCGACGATTTGCACAATATCGCGATCCAGAAGCAGCAGATTGAGCAGAATACCTTGCAGTTCGTGCAGGGAAAACCCGCCAATAATGTGCTGTTGACGGGCGCGCGTGGCACCGGCAAATCCTCGCTGATCAAGGCTTGCCTGAACCAATTTGCCGACCAGGGTTTGCGCCTGATCGAGGTCGATAAAGCGGATCTGGCAGACTTGCCGGACATCGTTGATCTGGTGGCGGAACGTCCTGAGCGCTTCATTATTTTTTGTGACGACTTGTCGTTTGAAGAAGGCGAGAGCGGCTACAAGGCGCTGAAGGTGGCGCTGGACGGCAGTATCGCTACCCAATCCGACAATGTGCTGATCTATGCGACCTCGAACCGGCGCCATCTGCTGCCGGAAAAAATGTCGGACAACGCCAGTTATACGCATGCCGATGACGGCGACCTGCATCCCGGTGAAACGGTGGAAGAAAAAATCTCTCTGTCTGAACGTTTCGGCCTGTGGGTATCGTTTTATCCGTTCAAGCAAGACGACTATCTGGATATTGTCGCGCACTGGCTGGGCAGCATGGGTTGCGACGCCGGGCAGATTGCAGCGGCGCGCGGCGATGCCTTGCGCTGGGCCTTGCAGCGCGGCTCGCGCTCAGGCCGGGTGGCCTGGCAATTTGCCCGTGATTACGCTGGCAGGCTTGCTTAAATATACTAGGTAGGTGTATGTGGATTTATATGCCTTGATCCGCAGACTTTATCTGGTGTTTCAAAAATACTCCCCCTTAATTACTCATAATCTATGAAACCAGCCCCCATTGATGTTGCCGTCGGTATTTTGATGAGGCCGAACGGCGATGTCCTGCTGGGCCAGCGCCCGGCGGGTAAGCCGTATGAAGGTTACTGGGAATTCCCCGGCGGTAAAGTCGAGGCGGGCGAAAGTATCCTGGACGCCTTGAAACGGGAATTTGTCGAGGAGTTGGGCGTGCAGATCGAATCTGCCGAACCCTGGTGCGGCGTCGAACATGTATATCCGCATGCCCATGTGCGCCTGCACTTCTACATCAGCCATGCATGGTCAGGTCAGCCGCAAAGTCTGGAAGGCCAAGCCTTCGCCTGGCAGGGGAGTGTGGCTGTGTCCCCATTATTGCCGGCGACCATACCTTTGCTCGAATGGCTGGATGTCAGACGGGCTGAAATCAGTGCCTGAAGGTGTGTTGAAGCGATTCTGATTTGAGTCGACTCTTATTTCAGATTGTCTCTGATCGGCGCTTTCTCGCTGATTTCCTCCCTAATTTCTGATTTATTCTGTATCCATTCCGCTACAGTGTGCAATCGCAGGTATTGCGGCTGGTACGTATTGCTGAAATCATGCATTCCTTAGGTTTTTTGCCTGCTGACTGGCACACTCATCATGCGTGTACTAGAATTAATACACTGTATCATTATCAATACAGTGTCCAGTTTGCCGGACATACTAGATGTTAAACTCTAGATTTTCATCGAATTCCATTCGTGTGTATCGAAATCAATACACATGATTTAGTCGGTCACCGACGAATATTTTCTAAGTAGTTGAATTGTTTCAATAAAATTTTGTGGCACGGCGATTGCTAATAAGAATCCTAATGTCGTTTCCAGCTAACAAGAGAAAAGGGCGCACGTTGGTGTGTGGCTTCTACAGACAACACGAACGACCAGCGCGCTATTCATTCTTTATCTGGAAATGCAATGGCGATTGTCACTACGGAGATGCGTAAATGCGGGATATGACGGGAAACTCAGAGGCAGCGGGACGTGCGGGCGCTATCCTGACGATTAATCTTTCAGCTTTACGTCATAACTATCGTTTTCTACAAAGCAAGCTGGGCAAGGCGCGTTGCGGAGCTGCGGTCAAGGCCGATGCCTATGGACTGGGTGCGGTCAAGGTCGCTCAGGCGCTGGAACTGGAAGGCTGCCGCGATTTTTTTGTCGCGCATCTGGATGAGGCGATTGCGCTGCGTCCCCACTTGTCGGCTGAGAGTGCTTTGTATGTCATGCATGGCTCACCGGTCGGTTATGAAGCCGAATTTCTCGAATTTAACTGCACCCCGGTGTTAAACAGTCTGGAACAAATTGCTGGCTGGCGGGCACTGGCTGCAGCCCAGCAGACGACTTTGCCTGCGATCGTCCAGCTCGATACCGGCATGTCGCGCATGGGCATGTCGGGACAGGAAGTCCAGGCCTGGCTGGCAGATCCATCCCTCACCCAGGGCATCCAGGTTACGCATTTGATGAGTCATCTGGCCTGCGCCGAGGACCAGCAAGATCCGATGAACCGGCAGCAGTTGCAGACCTTCAAGGCATTGCGGGCGCAATTGCCGGCTTGCGGCGCGACGCTGGCGAATTCTTCCGGCATCTTTTTGGGACCTGATTTTCATTTTGATATGGCGCGTCCCGGTGCTGCTTTGTATGGCGTGGCGCCGGTTGCCGGTCAAGCGAATCCGATGCAGGCGGTTGCGTATTTACAAGCAAAAATCATCCAGATCCGCAGCATTGATGCCGGTGCCGGCGTGGGTTACAGCCTGACTTATCGGGCACCGGCTGCGCGCACTATTGCGACCGTGGCGGTCGGCTATGCGGACGGCTGGCTGCGCAGTCTGAGCAACCGCGGCCTTGCGTATATCGCCGGTCAGGCGGCGCCGATGGTCGGCAATGTCTCGATGGACACCGTGACGCTGGATGTGAGCGATGTCGATCCGGCGCAGCTTTATCCGGGAGCGCCGGTCGATCTGCTATCCGCGACCAATACCATCGATACCGTCGCCCGGCTCGCTCAAACCATAGGCTATGAAATCTTGACCAGCCTCGGTCAACGTTATCACCGTCATTATCTCGAGTCCGAATCAGAGCAGCATCCAATCAGCCATTCCAGCCACGTAGGGAATAAGGGAGAAGCACAATGAAAGTAGTCATACTGGGTGCCGGCGTCATCGGTACCGCATCCGCGTATTACCTGGCAAAAGCAGGACACGAGGTAACGGTGATTGAGCGTCAACCCGCTGCCGCATTGGAGACCAGCTACGCGAATGCGGGTGAAGTGTCGCCCGGTTATTCTGCTCCCTGGGCCGGACCGGGCGTGCCGCTCAAAGCCATCAAATGGCTGATGATGAAACACAGCCCGCTGGCGATTCGTCCCAGCCTCGATCCGCATATGTGGCGCTGGGTCACGCAGATGCTGTTGAATTGCACCACCAAGCGTTACGAGATCAATAAAAGCCGCATGTTGCGCATGGCAGAATACAGCCGCGATACCCTGCAACAGTTGCGCGCCGATACCGGCATCCATTACGACGAGCGCACGCAGGGGACTTTGCAATTGTTCCGCAATCAGGCGCAACTCGAAGGCTCTAAATTCGATACCGATATCCTGGATCGCTACGGCGTGCCATACGAAGTGCTGGATAAGGCGGCATGCCTGAAAGTCGAGCCCGCTTTAAAAAATGTGCAGGATAAATTCGTCGGGGCCTTGCGCCTGCCCGGTGACGAAACCGGCGATTGTTTTAAATTTACCCAGAATCTCTCGAAGCTCGCTGAAGAGCTTGGGGTGCAATTCAAGTATGGTGTGAGTATTGAACAGGTAATGCATGAAGGTGACCGCATTACCGGAGTCAAAACCTCGACCGGTACCGTACAAGCCGATGCGTATGTGCTGGCTCTGGGCAGCTACTCATCGGTGATGTTGCGCGAATTAGGGATCAGGATTCCTGTGTATCCGATCAAAGGCTATTCGATCACCGTGCCGATTACCGATGCCCGGAAGGCACCGGAATCCACCGTCATGGATGAGACTTACAAGGTCGCGATTACGCGTCTGGGCGATCGTATCCGGGTAGGCGGCACTGCTGAAATTACCGGCTACGACCTGACTTTGCGCGAGGACCGGCGTGCCACGCTGGTGCACTCAGTCACCGATCTGTTCCCGGGCGGCGGCGATATTGCGAAGGCGGAGTTCTGGACCGGCTTACGCCCTATGACACCGGACGGCACACCTATCGTCGGACCTACGCCTTTCCGCAATCTTTATCTGAATACGGGACATGGCACTCTGGGCTGGACCATGGCGTGCGGCTCCGGCCGTTTTATCGCGGACGTGGTGTCAAACAAGCGTCCGGCGATTTCTACCGAGGGCCTGTTCATGGATAGATATGGCAGCGCGAATCGTCCGATTATTGTAGCCAAGGAGTTGCAAGCATGAATTTGATCGAACGCGAACAATTGGTCTCGACCACCGAGATATTTTCCGATCCAACGCTGAACATGCGCTTTTACACCGCCATCGAATTGCTGGCGCAAATTGTCATGGTGATGCCGCGCACCGCGACCGTTGCTTCGCTGGCGCAGGCAACCGGTAAAACGCCGCGCCTGGTGCGCTCCATCTTGTCGACACTCAGCAAGGACGGTTTGGTGGCGCGTGATGCGAAAGAAAAAGATGCCTGGCATTGCCGCTCCTGTAACGGCATCATCACGCTGGCGGATATTTATCGTTGCTTCTGTCTGGCCGAAGAAAAAGCGGTTGCCAAAGCTGCACAAGCAGAGGCGGATGCAGCCAAAGGCCTAGCGACCATGGATGCTGACAACGAGCGCAGTAGCGAACCTGAGCGCCCGTCCCGGCCACGTAGCTCGAACCAGCATAGTGTTGACCTGTTGATGATGCAAGTCAAAATGACGGTCAATCGCGCTGTGTTTCAGCAGCTAGAGCAATTTGATCTCGGTCGTCTGCGCGGATTGGCCTCAACCACCAGTTTTCGCAGCCATAATGCACGGCCACGCGGCTATATCCCCGAACCTCTCTGACCGCAACACCCTTAAGCTTGATCATTCACTATTTTTTAAGCAAGACCGATGCGCATCAATATCCAGTTTAAAGACAGAGTAGGTATTGCGCATGAAATACTGGCGGTGTTCGCCCTGCGTGGCTTGAATGTAGTCGGTGTCGAAGTCGACCCGCCGAATATCTATATCGATAGCCCTGAGCTGCTGGAATTCATGTTGCCGTCTTTGCAGCAGGATTGCGATCAGGTGCGTGGCGTAGGCAAAATCAATATCCTGGATATTTTGCCCGGCAAACGCCGTCGCCTGAACCTCGACACCATGCTGGCGGTCATGGAAGATCCGGTATTGGCGATCGATGCCAACGGCCAGGTCGTGGTGGCGAATGCGGCCGCAGCAGCGGTATCCGGTATGACGGAAGAGATGCTTTGTCAAAAGAGCCTGGTCGATTTGCTGGAAGATAGCTCGGTTCAGGAAGAATTGATCTCACATTCTTTTCATGTCCCCAGCCGCGAAGTCATCTTGAACGGCGAGCCGTTCTGGATGGATGTCACACCTGTCTCCGAACCGATCACGCATGATATCGCGCGCACCGGCCAGACCGTAGGTGCGGTCCTGACCCTGCATGCGCCGCGTCGTATAGGCGGGCGACTGCATGCGCTGCAACATTCCGAGGGCAGCGGTTTTCATTTCATCATCGGCGAGTCCGAACAAATCAGGGCGCTCAAGGCCAAGGCCGCCAAGGTCGCGGTAGTCGATGCGCCTTTGCTGATCACCGGTGAAACCGGAACCGGTAAAGAGCTGTTGGCGCAAGCCTGTCACGGCGTCAGCGCACGCTGTAATGCACCATTTCTCGAATTGAATTGCGCGGCTTTGCCCGAGAGTCTGGCGGAGAGCGAATTGTTCGGCTATATGTCCGGCGCTTTCACTGGCGCGCAGCGCGGTGGCAAACCGGGATTGATAGAGATGGCGGACGGCGGCACGGTGTTTCTGGATGAAATCGGCGAGATGTCGCTGTATTTACAGGCCAAGCTATTGCGCTTCTTGAACGACGGTAAATTCCGGCGGATTGGTGGTGACAAAGAGGTGAAAGTCAATGTCCGGATTATCAGCGCAACCCACCGCAATCTGCACAAGATGGTGCAAGAGGGTCTGTTCCGCGAAGATTTATTTTATCGCCTGAATGTCCTGCATCTGGAAATGCCTGCCTTGCGCGAGCGTCCTGACGATATCTTGCCGCTGGCCAGACATTTCATCGAGCGCGCTTGCACGCAGGCGCAAAAGCCTGTGTGCCGCTTGAATTCTGCGGCGTGTGCGGCGCTGGTGGCGAACCGTTGGCCTGGTAATGTACGTCAGTTGCAGAACGTGGTCTTCAGGGCGATTACGATGTCGGATCAACGGGTGCTGGGCGCGGCGGATCTGGATTGGGCTGAGGGCAGTATCACTGCCGATGAAGTGAATATCGATGCGGCCGAGAGCTGGGAATTGACGGTACAGGCGTTTGAGTCCAGCTTGTTAGAGAAGCTGTATTTGCAGTATCCATCGAGCCGCAAACTCGCGGCGCGACTGGATACCTCGCATTCGATGATCGCCGCCAAACTCAGGAGGTATGGGATACCCAAGCGCTAACTGGGTCGCAATTACCGGGCACTGATAGATTTATTGCAGACTGGACTGAGATAAATCTTCGTCAGGATCTTCCGGCAGGTTGACGGCCGGGATGGTGTATTTTTCTTCCGCCCAGGCACCCAGGTCAATTTTTTTGCAGCGTTCAGAGCAAAACGGGCGAAAGGCATTGTCGCTGGTCCAGGCTACTTTTTTGCCGCAAGTCGGGCAATCTACAACTGTGCTCATAAGTCTCTGCTACGTTAAAAATTACAAAGTGTCAGGTCGAACGGAATTTCGCTCTCAAAGGCTTTCGGTTTCATGTCGCCGTCTTGCGACATGAAGCGTATCCACAGCATATATTTATTCGCAGAGATTTCCGGAATCGCACCCATCTCCCGCATCACGCTGACGCGCAGCAGTTGATAAATCTTACCTTGCAACATTTGCTGATAACTGCCCGCCTGGGCAATGACTTTAGTCGTGACACCGGACTCTCTTAACAGACGCAGAACGATGTTGATCGCATCAAATAACGGGGCAATCGGTGCAAACCAGTTGGCGATATCAGCGAAGCGCTTTTCAGCAGGATTCTTTTGCCAGGCGTGATAACTAGGCAGATCAAATTCACATGCCCCGCCGGGAATGATGGTGCGGCCACGTATGCTCATCAACCATTCATTATCACGGATGTTTTGGCCGGTTTTGCCGGTTGATGCCATCAGGGCGCTACTGGCACGATCTACTTCATCGAGAATTTGATCCAGCATGTCGGCCTGGACATTGGGATTGGATTTAAAGCTGATCAGGGTATGTTTTTGTCGTTCAAGCTCTTGCAGAAGATCCGATTTGAGGTCGGCGCGACCAGCGACTTCCAGCATTTCAAAAATGGTGGAAAGGGCAACGTGATGCTGCAGAGGATCAGACTGATGCAGGAAAAAAGTGAATTTTTCGTACAGGTCTTCCAGCCGCAATAACGTGCGAATACGCTCGTTAAAAGGGTATTCGTAAACGATCAAAATAATATCCCTGTCAAAATTGGTGCCAACCCGTAAGTATCACGTGATTCTGAACCATGCCGGGCAAAATTACAAACATTGCGTGCTTATTACGGGTGATTTTTTACCGATGCCTGCGCTAACTGGCAATATTGATGATGCAAGCCTGCGACTTGCTCACGAATCGCTTGCAGATCGCCTTGATTGACGATGACATCGTCCGCTGCCGCCAATCTTTGCTGACGACTGGCCTGATTGCGCATGATGGCCAGCACCTGGTCTTGGGATAAACCGTTTCTTGCCATTACACGCTGGATTTGTACCTGTTCAGGACAATCTACAACCAGAATCCGGCTGACTTTTTCCTTCCAGTTGCCCGACTCAACTAATAGCGGAACGATGAAAATTAGGTAGCTGCCAACAGCTTGTCCTGCGGCTTTTTTCGTCTCTTGCCTGATTAGGGGATGCAGGATCTGTTCAAGTTTGGCTTTTGCCGAAGGCTCTGCAAATACCAGCTCCCGCATTTTTGCTCTATCCATTGCACCATCGGGCTGGATAAATTCGTTACCAAATTGCTGACGAACCGCGTTGATGGCAATGCCATTCGGTATAGTCAATTGGTGTGCGATGAGGTCGGTGTCAATCAGGCTGGCACCGAGCTCACCAAACATATTGGCGATGGTCGTTTTGCCACTGCCGATGCCACCTGTCAATCCTAAACTGAATGACGACCGCAACTCCATCAGCCAAGCATGCCCAGATACTGTTGGGATAAGGTTTTACCCCAGACAAGAGCGATCAAACCCGCTGCCGCGAGGTAAGGGCCAAATGGAATCGGATTGTTTTTCCCCATTTTTGCAAACACGATCATGCTGATTCCGACAATCGCACCAACCACGGAGGATATCAAGATGATGACTGGTAGCATGGTCCAGCCCATCCATGCGCCGAGAGCTGCCAGCAATTTAAAATCGCCATAGCCCATACCTTCTTTGCCGGTAGCGAGCTTGAACAGCCAGTAGATCGACCATAATGCGAGATAGCCAGCTATCGCGCCGATCACTGCATCATGTAACGAAGTAAAAATACCGTTGAGGTTGATCAGTAAGCCCAGCCATAACAAAGGCAAGGTCAAATCGTCAGGCAGTAGTTGTGTGTCGGCATCGATAAAGGTCATCGCGATCAAAAACCAGACGAATACGACTGCGCCTAAACCCGCGAAACCACTGCCGAAATGCCAAATCAGGTATGCGGAGAGCGCACCGGTCAGCAATTCGACTAAGGGATAACGTATCGATATCGGCGCTTTACATTGCGTGCATTTGCCGCCAATTGCAAAATAGCTGATAACGGGAATGTTTTCCATTGCGGTAATCTGATGCCCACAATGAGGGCATGCCGAGCGCGGTAAAATCAGGTTATATCGATCTGCATGCGGCAACTCCTGGCCACTTTCAACGGCCACGTAGTTATCCGATTCCCTTTGCATCATTTTAGGAACGCGATGAATCACTACGTTTAGGAAGCTGCCGACCAGCAACCCTAAGATGCCGATTAAAACCACGCTCGGCCAGAATGCCGGGGGGGCGAAGAAAAAGATATCTGACATTAAACAACCGATCCAAGTTTGAAAATTGGAAGATACATAGCTACGACCAAACCACCAATCAGTACACCTAAAATTACCATAATCATAGGCTCCATCAAACTAGAAAGAGAGGCGACTGCTTCATCCACCTCATCTTCGTAGAAGTCCGCTACTTTTCCAAGCATTTGATCGAGTGCGCCCGACTCTTCGCCAATCGATACCATTTGGGTCACCATATTGGGGAAGACGTTCGAGTTTTGCATTGCGACTGTCAGGCTGGTACCGGTACTGACTTCAGTTTGGATCTTAATGGTTGCATCGAGGTATACGGCGTTGCCCGCAGCGCCGCCAACTGAATCCAGAGATTCAACCAGGGGCACGCCCGCCGCAAACATCGTGGCCAATGTGCGCGTCCAGCGCGCGATAGTCGCTTTCCTGATCACATCGCCAAAGATGGGTAATTGCAAGAGTAGGCGATCCATATATCTTTGCATCTTTAATGAGCGCTTCCATGTCTGGAAGAAAAAATAAATACTGCCGAATAGTCCGCCAAAAATGAGGTACCAGTATTTAACAAAAAAATCAGATATTGCCATCACAAAAAGAGTTGGAGCAGGGAGATCTGCGCCGAAACTGGTGAAAACTTCCTTAAAGGCGGGCACAACCCAAATCATAATCACTGCGGTAACAATGAAGGCAATGGATAGAATTGCAATGGGATAGGTCAAGGCAGATTTAATTTTCGCCTTGATTGCCAGCGTTTTTTCTTTATACAAGGCAAGTCTGGTCAGTAAGTCCTCCAAAATACCAGCTTGTTCACCCGCACCTACAAGATTGCAGAACAAAGGGTCAAAATACAGGGGGAATTTACGGAAAGCTTGATTCAAGCTCGTACCGGTCTCGACATCTCCGCGTATATCCTGCAACAGTTTCGATACCGAAGGATTTGCGTTTCCTTTTGATACGATGTCAAAAGACTGGAGCAATGGAACGCCAGCTTTCATCATCGTTGCTAGCTGTCGAGTGAATAAGGTAATATCCTTGTCGGTAATTTTTTTACCGGAGGCGTAAGTTTTTTTCTTTAATTTAGTAACTAGGACGCCCTGACGCCTAAGGGTCGCATTGACAATCGCCTCGCCTCCGGCACGTAATTCGCCACGCACGGTCTTCCCATATTTATCTTTACCTTCCCAGGCATAGACTTGTTCTTTAACCTGAGTAGTTTTGAGCGTTGCTTTTGGAGTTGTCGCCATACTGGTATCCTGTTATTCGTTGGTGCATCCAAGAACCTCTTCCAAACTGGTAAGTCCTTGTTTTACTTTTTGCAGACCGGATTGCCGCAAGGTTCTGACACCTTCTTTTTCCGATTGTTTTTCGATTTCGAGAGAGGTCCCACTTGCCAGGATGATCCGCTCGATCGCTTCGGTAATGGGCATAATCTGATAGATACCCACCCGTCCTTTATAGCCGCTACCGCTGCAGCGTTCGCAGCCGACGGGTTGATAGGGTTTCCAGGTGCCATCTAACTCTTCGTCCTTAAAGCCTGCCTGAAGTAATACTTCATCAAGAATATCGACGGTTTTTTTACAGGTGCAAAGGCGGCGCGCAAGCCTTTGAGCGGTGATCAGAATAACTGACGAGGCAATGTTAAACGGTGCTACTCCCATATTCATCAGACGCGTTAGCGTAGACGGCGCATCATTGGTATGCAAAGTAGAGAAAACCATATGGCCGGTTTGAGCCGCTTTAATGGCGATATCTGCCGTTTCCAGATCGCGAATCTCACCCACCATGATAACGTCAGGATCTTGACGAAGAAAGGATTTCAGCGCAACCGGAAACGTCAGACCTGCCTTGTCATTAATGTTGACCTGGTTCACTCCAGGTAAATTAATTTCAGCCGGATCTTCAGCTGTTGAAATATTAATCCCGGGTTTATTGATCACATTCAGGCATGTGTACAGCGAAACGGTCTTGCCCGAACCGGTTGGACCAGTAACCAGCACCATGCCATAAGGACGTTGAATCGCATTCATCAGAATTTCTTTCTGATCCGGATCATATCCGAGCGCATCAATCCCCATTTGAGCCTGCGACCCATCAAGGATACGCATGACGATTTTTTCGCCAAACAGTGTTGGCAGTGTGCTGACGCGGAAATCAATCGCTTTTGTTGCAGACAGCACCAGTTTCATGCGTCCGTCTTGCGGTACCCGTTTTTCAGAAATATCTAGTTTGGAAATCACTTTGACACGGGACACCAATTTATCTTTGATTGCTAACGGCGGCTGTGCAATATCACGTAATTCGCCATCTACCCGGAAACGGATACGATAGAATTTTTCAAACGGTTCAAAGTGTAAGTCCGATGCACCCATGTTGATGGCATCTATCAGCATTTTTTGTAGAAATTTAACAACCGGTGCGTCATCCACTTCGGCGGCTTGCGCATCGGCAGACGCAGTGGAAATATCTTCTTCATTAAATTCGATGTCGTAATCGTCGCCGGATAAGTCAGTCAGGCTTTGCTCTGAAGTTTTACCAAGTTTTTCCAGTAACTTTAGCAGCGCATCATGCTGAACTACGACCAGCTCGATTCCAAGACCGGTTTGAAACTTGATTTGGTCTTGTGCAGATGTATTGGTGGGGTCGGATACGGCGAGGGCTATTTTATTTCCACGTTTTGCAAGAGCCACGATCCTTTGTGTCTGCATCAGCTTGGTATCAACGATTTTTTCAGGCAGGCTGCTCTCGTTAAATACAGATAAATCGACTAATGGATAACCGAATGTATCCGAGCAGAACGAGGCGAGATCGCGCGGGTTCATTGCACCGCTTTGTATCAAGCTGTCTATGAACGCAGTTTTGTCTACTTGAGATTTTTTTAGAATGCCGTCAATCTGCGCTGCTGGCAATACATTGCCTTGCATAAGAGCTCTGGCAAGTCCTGACGTCGATGGTGATATGTTTGGTAGTACGGCTGACATAAATTCTTTATCGTAAAGTTCGTCAAGGCTATCGTTGCCTTAAGATAATGCAACCAAGCACTTCTTTTGTAAAGGGAAGTGTTTGAATCGCTCGACAACAGATGCGCAACAATTTACCGATGTTGAAACGACGAACATTTTAACGAGCGCTTAGGTTGGTAGCACGCAATATCATTTCCATCCAAGAAACGTCCCTTAGTATAAAGGCCTTCTTGTTTTTCGACTAATTGTTCAATAGGATAAATGAATTTTTCGTGTGGAATTACCCACGTTTTTAGCCCGGATCGCTTATCGATACGGAATGGGGGAATGGTTTGGGGCAGCTATATGGACGATCAACTGACATTGGGAGGCAATTTAATGCAGATAATTCTTATTGGGAATTGATCGATACTCGTTTTGAGTAAGGCGTATCGCCTGGATTTTTTAAAGATCCATTGAGTAACGATCAATGATTTCTATCAACGGAAAATTTGCATAAAGTCAGCAAAGCATCTTTAAATGGACTAGCCGTCAGTTCTTGTATTGAGGCCGCTGCGCGTTCGGATGCTTTCATCGCCTCGGATCGAGTGTAGTCAAGGGCGCCCGATTTTGTGATTGCCTGTAAAATGGCATCAAACTGGGTTTCATCGCCTTGCTCTATACAATTCTTAACCAGGTTTTTTTCTTGCTCGCTCCCGTTTTTCATCAAATAAATCAGCGGCAGCGTAGGTTTTCCTTCGCGCAGGTCATCGCCGACATTTTTTCCGATTTCTTCTGCATTGCCTGAATAATCCAGCACGTCGTCTATCAGTTGGAACGCTGTGCCAAGCGAACGACCGTATTCCGCCGCTGCTTCTATCTGACCCGCGTCGGCACCGGAAATCAAGGCGCCCACTTGTGCGGCAGCCTCAAACAGTTTTGCGGTTTTTGAGCGTATGACTTGTAAATACCGTTCTTCCGTGACATCCGGATCATGCATATTCAATAATTGCAGTACCTCGCCTTCGGCAATCACATTGGTTGCATCGGCTAAAATTTCCATGATTTCCATGCGATTGATAGAGACCATCATCTGAAAAGCGCGTGAATATAAGAAATCACCGACAAGAACCGAGGCGGCATTGCCGAACAGCGCATTGGCAGTTTTTCTGCCGCGACGCATAGATGATTCATCCACCACATCATCGTGCAGCAAGGTCGCGGTATGGATAAATTCTATGATTGCCGCCAATTCATGGTGATGAACGCCTTTGTATTGATAGGCATTCGCCATCAATAGCACCAATACAGGCCGGATTCTTTTGCCGCCGGCACTGATAATGTATTCAGCTATCTGATTGACTAAAGGAACGTCAGAGTGAAGTTTGCTCCGTATTACCTGATTCACTGACGCCATATCGCCGGCGATAGATTCTGTAATGGTATTTTGTGTGGATGTTGTGGCAGACAAAGCGGTACCTGCTAAAAATGCGTGATTGCTTGGGAAGCATGGATTATACGATGCCCTTGCCATTTCGCGCTGCCTTACTCAAGCTTCAAAGAATGCTTGGGAAAATAATGCCGCATGGTAATTTTGCGAATCTAGCAAAAAGGGAAATGAGTAGCGTCAAAGTAGTTGACTCAAAAATTTAAGGAATGTTTTGACCGACTCGCTAAGTCTATGTATAATTGGAGGTTTTCCCGATTTCATTGCATTATTTGGGTCGAGAAAAATTCGATTATTAATATCATTTGATGAGGTTTCACATGTACGCGGTCATAAAAACCGGTGGCAAACAATATAAAGTTGTCGCTGGTGAAAAACTTAAAGTAGAACAGATACCTGCAGACATTGGCTCCGAAATCACCATTGATCAAGTGCTCGCTTTGGGCGCAGGTGACACCATTAAATTTGGTGCTCCTTTGGTCGCAGGTGCTACGGTGCTGGCTACGGTAATTTCGCAAGGTCGCCACGACAAAGTGCGCATTTTCAAAATGCGTCGTCGTAAGCATTACCAAAAGCGTCAAGGCCATCGCCAAAATTACACAGAACTGCAAATCGTTTCTATCAACGGCTAAGCCGGTTGATTTAACTGACAATCCAAGGAGCTAATAAATGGCACACAAAAAAGGCGGCGGCACCACGCGCAACGGCCGTGACTCAGAGTCAAAACGCTTAGGCGTTAAAGTTTACGGCGGCCAGGCTATCAATGCCGGCGGTATCATCGTTCGTCAACGCGGCACACGTGTTCACCCAGGTGAAAACGTCGGTATGGGTAAAGACCATACTTTGTTCGCGCTGATTAACGGCAAAGTACAATTCGCAATCAAGGGTGCTGCCAAGCATCAATACGCGATTGTTGTAGCGGCGTAATCCACGCCTTACAGCTAGTAGAATAAGGCGCAAGCCTGACTAAAAAGGCTCTGCCGTTGGTAGAGCCTTTTTAGTTTCAAGAGGTCCTGTATAAGTTGGTCTTTGCGTTTTCCGGCGATTTATACAAGCTCTTTTTTGTTTTGGCAATCTTCAGGCAAGATTGCAGATCCTGCTCTTCCTTTGCACGGGAACTGGGGGTCGCGGTGCATATTGTTCCTACTCGAACGCACTGAATTTATAGGTGATACAAATGAAATTTATCGACGAAGCACGGATTGAAGTAATTGCAGGTGATGGCGGCAACGGTATCGCCTCATTCTGCCGTGAAAAATTCAGACCATTCGGTGGCCCAGATGGCGGTGACGGCGGCAAGGGCGGCAGTATTATTGCCGTCGCGGATCGCAACATCAATACCTTGGTTGATTATCGATTTTCCAAGCTGCATAAAGCCAAAAACGGTGAAAATGGCCGCGGTGCCGATTGTTACGGCAAAGGTGCCGATGATATTTTCTTGCGCATGCCAGTAGGTACCTTGATTGCTGATCGCAATACCGATGAGGTGATTGCCGATCTGACTGAACATGGTCAGCAAGTCGTATTAGTCAAAGGCGGCGAGGGCGGTTGGGGCAATATCCATTTCAAATCCTCAACCAATCGCGCTCCGCGTCAGCGTAGCGACGGTAAAGAGGGCGAGCGGCGCGAATTGCGTCTCGAGTTGAAAGTGTTGGCCGACGTAGGTTTGCTGGGTTTGCCGAATGCCGGTAAATCGACATTTATCACTGCCGTATCGAATGCTCGTCCGAAAATTGCCGATTATCCTTTTACCACCTTGCACCCGAATTTGGGTATGGTGCGCGTCAGTCATGAAAAGAGTTTCGTGATCGCCGACATTCCAGGTTTGATCGAAGGCGCTGCGGATGGCGTTGGCCTGGGGGTGCAATTTCTTAAGCACTTACAACGTACGGGCTTGCTGTTGCATATCGTCGATCTGGCCCCTTTTGATGATGACGTTGATCCGGTGAAAGACGCTAAAGCGCTGATCAAAGAATTGCGTAAATACGATGAAGCTTTGTATGAGAAGCCGCGTTGGCTGGTGCTCAATAAACTCGATGTATTGACAGAAGAAGAGCGCAAGAAAAAAGTAAAAGATTTCGTTAAGCGTTTTGCCTGGAAGGGCCCGGTATTCGAAATTTCCGCATTAAATCGTGAAGGTTGCGACGATCTGGTCACGGAAATCTATGCCTATCTCGCTGAGAAACGTTTGCAAGAACAGCGTTCGCAAGAAACGCAGATGACGGAAGAGGCGCAGGGAATCCTGTCGATTGATCCAGACGATCCGCGGTTTAAAGTCCTGGAATGACAGAATGTTTAAAAAGAGCCTGCTTGTCAGGCTCTTTTCATAGATGCGTTCGAAAAAACAGTAACGGCAAATTGGAATTTTTCGGTTTATTCCCTTGATCCGGTAATAAAAATACGCAGGCGTAAAAATACTTGATTAATTGGATTTAATCTCATTTTTCGGAATGAAATTTAGTTTTTATGATTTCTATCCATATAAAGTATAATTTTGAGTATCCGTGACCTCTCGTCTCTCAATAAAGTTTTGCGCCTCCACGATCATCTCATGCATTCAGTTATTCAAAACGCCAAACGACTCATCATCAAAGTAGGTTCTTCACTTGTTACCAATGACGGCAAAGGATTGGATCGCGTCGCCATTGAAAAATGGGCTGGTCAAATTGCCGAGCTGCGCAAACTGGGTAAAGAAGTGGTGTTAGTCAGTTCCGGCGCCATTGCTGAGGGGCGGCAGCGTCTGGGGTTTGATAAGCGGCCAACCGGCATACATGAATTGCAGGCTTGTGCCGCGGTAGGACAAATGGGACTGGCGCAGATTTATGAAACAAGTTTCCGTGCGCATGCACTGGGTACTGCGCAAATCCTGTTAACGCATGCTGATCTGGCTGATCGTGAACGTTATCTGAATGCACGATCAACCTTATTTACGCTGCTCAGTTTTGGTATTGTTCCCGTGATTAACGAAAACGATACCGTCGTTACCGATGAGATTAAGTTTGGTGATAACGATACTTTGGGCGCCTTGGTCGCTAATTTAATTGAAGCCGATGCGCTGATTATTTTGACGGATCAAAAGGGCTTGTATACGGCCGATCCGCGCAAACACCCGGATGCGCAATTCGTGCATGAAGCACGAGCAGGTGATCCCGCTCTGGAGGCCATGGCGGGCGGCGCCGGATCGAGTCTGGGTAGCGGCGGCATGCTGACCAAAATTTTGGCGGCAAAGCGCGGCGCCAGTTCTGGCACGCATACCGTGATTGCCTGGGGGCGTGAAGATAATGTGCTGGTGCGTCTTGCCAGTGGCGAGGCGATCGGCACGCAGCTGATTTCGCAAATGGCGCCATTGGCGGCGCGTAAACAATGGATGGCCGATCAGTTGCAGACCGCAGGGCAAATCGTGTTGGATGCCGGGGCCGTGCAAAAACTCACAGCCGAGGGTAAATCGCTGCTGCCTATCGGCGTACTCGATGTACGCGGTGAATTTGGCCGAGGTGCCGTCGTGACTTGCTATAACGAAGCAGGGCAGGCAATTGCAAGAGGACTCAGCAATTATGCCAGTGCCGAAGCCAGACGCATTAAACGCCATCCTTCATCTGAGATCGCTGCAATTCTCGGTTTTGTCGAGGAGCCGGAATTGATTCACAGAGACAATATGGTGTTGCTCTAATGCGCACTATTTGAGCAACGCCCATATTGCTGTTGATCCAGGTGGACAGCCGTCCGATCAATACGGCTTGATGACTTGGTGCCTTTTGATCCTGTCAATGATCACTGACGCTTTTCCTGCGATGGAATTGCCGTCGCAAAAATAGTCATTAAACAGCGTGCTATGTTGCTTGTTGACGTTCAGCGCCGAGATGTGATCCCATTGATTGCGGCGTGAGCGTGACCAGCTGCCGTCTGGTCGGCCGAACGCATACAATTTTTTCTCATAGGTAGAGCAGCGGATTCCCTCATAGCTTACGTTTTTAGCGCCGCTGCTGCTGACTGCGACCAGGCTATAACGGATAATGCCATCGCCGGTAATTGAGAGTGATTTGACATCAATCGCAAAAGACTGACTACCGCTTGCATAGAAAGAGACCAGATTGCTGGCATCGGGTGCGCCGGGCAAATGCAATGCAACTTCTGCCCATTCTTTTTCCGCTTCATCATCCGTAGTTTGCGCATGTAATGGCAGCAGCAAGCCGGATGCCAGTAGTAAACCAAAACCTGTAAGGGATTTTTTTAACATAGTAGGAAATTCTGCAAAAAACGCTACGGTTATTCGGGATTTTCGACAGGCGGCACTGCACCTGTGTCGGAGGTTCTGGCAGTTTCAGGCGCAACAGAACCAGCAGAACCATCTGAGCTATCTGCCCTGGACTCTTTCGTTGCCTGAGGCTGCTGCCTTATCTGGCGATTACCCTGACGACCTGAGCCGGTATGCTCAGTCCTGTGCACAAAGCGAGACAATTCCTGCAAGGCCAGTTGATATACGCCGCGCTTGAATTCAATCACGACGTCCAAAGGTACCCAATACTCATGCCAACGCCATGCATCAAATTCAGGATGGTTGCTGGCACGCAGGTTGACGTCGCAATCGCGTCCTAGCATGCGCAACAAAAACCAGATTTGTTTTTGTCCGCGGTAATGCCCGCGAATTTCGCGTTTGATAAAATGATCGGGAACTTCATAGCGCAGCCAGTCGCGGGTGCGACCGATGACTTTAACGTGTTCAGGCAATAAGCCGGTTTCTTCCTCAAGCTCGCGAAACATCGCTTGCTCAGGGGATTCGCCATACTTAATCCCACCCTGCGGGAATTGCCAGGAGTGTTCGCGTACACGTTTGCCCCACCATACTTCATTGTTGGCGTTAAGCAATATAATGCCTACGTTAGGCCGGAAGCCTTCACGATCGAGCATGACCCTACCTCAAAACTTTCTGCGGCCAAGCGTCTATTTCAGCAATTTGACGTGATGCTGTCATCAGGAATTCATGGATAACAGCGATAATCACCGATCAATTTGCGCATTTTTTATGCGCAATATCCTTATTTATGCCGATCTCCGGTTGATTTCGGGCATATCAAGCGGTTTTCCATCATCAAATTGCTAAACAGTGGGCGCATTAGCCAGCTAATCCTTTAAAATTGAGTCGATTATAACCCTCAATTTTTGAAAAGAATCATTGTCATGCGCGCTACACGATTTTTTATTTCTACTTTAAAAGAAGCTCCTGCCGATGCTGAAATTGTCAGCCACAAACTGATGATGCGGGCAGGCATGATTAAACGCCTCGGTTCCGGTATCTACAACTACATGCCTATGGGTTTACGGGTGATTCGTAAAGTGGAAGCGATCGTACGCGAAGAGATGAATCGTGCCGGTGCGGTAGAGATGCTGATGCCGGTGGTACAGCCTGCCGAATTGTGGCAAGAGACCGGGCGCTGGCAGCAATACGGTCCTGAACTGATGCGTGTTAAGGACCGGCATGGTCGCGATTTCATTATCCAGCCAACCTCGGAAGAAGCGATTACCGATGTGGCGCGTCAGGAAATCAGATCGTATCGCCAGTTGCCGATCAACTTCTACCATATCCAGACCAAGTTCCGCGACGAACGCCGTCCGCGTTTTGGCCTGATGCGCGGGCGCGAATTTACGATGAAGGATGCCTATTCTTTCGACCGCGACGTCGATGGCCTGAAAAAATCCTACCAGGTAATGTATGACGCTTACGTCCGGATTTTTAACCGCTTCGGCCTGGATTTCCGTGCGGTGGCAGCCGACAATGGCGCCATTGGCGGTTCCGGTTCGCATGAATTCCATGTGATTGCTGAGACCGGCGAAGATGCGCTGGTGTATTGCCCAAGCTCCGATTTCGCCGCCAATATGGAAGCGGCGGAAGCGATGCCGCTGTTCGCTCAGCGCCAAACTGCGACCCAGGCATTGACCAAGACGCCAACACCGGGCAAGGCCAAGTGTGAAGACGTTGCAGCATTGTTGTCGATTCCTTTGCAGAGCACGGTGAAATCCATCGTCCTTACCGTTGAGACTGAAGAAAAAGACAAAATCAGCAAACAAGTCTGGTTGTTGTTACTGCGCGGCGATCACGAATTGAATGAGATCAAAGCCAGCAAAGTCCCGGGTCTGGCAAACTACCGTTTCGCTACCGAAGAGGAGATCGTCGAGCATTTCGGAACTAAGCCCGGCTACCTCGGTCCTATCAATACCAAGTTGCCGGTCAAGGTCGTTGCTGACCGCACGGTTGCGATGATGGGCGATTTTGTCTGCGGCGCGAACGAAGAGGACTTCCATTTCACCGGCGCTAACTGGCTACGCGACATCGCCGAACCGCTGGTTGCCGATTTACGCAATGTGGTAACGGGCGATCCATCACCAGACGGTAAGGGCGTGCTGGCGATCCAGCGCGGGATTGAAGTCGGTCACGTCTTCCAATTGGGAACACGCTATTCCGAGGATATGAAAGCGACTTTCCTCGATGAGAACGGCAAACCGCAATTCCTGCAAATGGGTTGTTACGGTATCGGCGTCACGCGTATTCTGGGGGCGGCGATTGAGCAGAATTTCGACGACAAAGGCATTATCTGGCCTATCGCGCTGGCACCGTTTGAAGTCGTGATCTGCCCGATGGGAATGGAAAAAAGCGAAGCAGTCAAAGCTGAAACAGAAAAGCTGTATCAGGCGCTGCTGGATGCTGGTGTTGACGTGATGCTCGATGATCGCGGCGAACGCCCTGGTGCGATGTTTGCCGATTGGGAACTGATCGGCGTACCGCATCGCGTAGTGATCGGTGACCGCGGTTTAAAAGACGGCAAGCTTGAATACAAAGGCCGCCGCGATGCTGAGGCGATTGAAATGCCAGCCGCTGAGATGCTGGAATTTGTCTTGACCAAGTTAAGAGGTAAATAAAATACTGGTATGAAGTATATTTTCAAGGTCCGGTGTTTTGTGCGCGTTGAGTAGGTTTTTTATGGATACTCCTCTAAAAAATAATGATGTAGTGACCGTGTGCGGGTTGTTGTTGCGTGTCGTGATATGCGGCGTCCTGCTGCATGCAGGATTTGCGCAGGCGGGTAATCAGAAAGAAGAGGCGATGGCGGACTCGGTTCGCCTCGCTTTATCGAAAGCGGTGACCGATGCCCGTCCGCCGATTCCCAGCTTCGACGATATCAATGCGCGCATCAGTTATCTGCATTGGTTGGGCGAAATGTCCGATCGTTTGAAGCGACGCCTGCCCGATCCTCAGACACGTCAGGAATTTCTCAAATCCGTCTGGTATGAATCCAAGCGCGCCGGCCTGGAACCGGCGATGGTCCTAGGTCTGATCCAGGTCGAATCGGGCTTTCGTAAATATGCGACCTCGGTGGTGGGCGCGCGCGGCTATATGCAGGTCATGCCATTCTGGTCGCGGGTGATCGGCGACAGCGATGCGCAAAAGTTATTTCAGATGCAGTCGAATCTGCGTTACGGCTGTGCGATTTTGCGCATGTATATCGATATGGAAGCCGGTAATCTGTACCTGGCGCTGGGACGCTATAACGGTAGTCGTGGCCGGCCCGAATATCCGAATGCGGTGCTCGCCAACTGGAAGAACTGGGAATTTAAAGGATGAAATTCAGCGATGAAATCCAAACCATGAGACAGTCGGATTGAGCTACAAACAAGCCGTGCGCTGGCCATGGTTAGTGTTCATCCTGGCCGCCCATACCGTCTTTATTTTGGTCTGGTCAAATACGCTCAGACGGCAACCGCATACAGCACCTTTATCCGCTTTGCCCACACTGCCCGCATTAATCGTTGAGTTGATTCGTCCAGTTGAGTTGCCGCAAGCTAAGCCAGTGACCACAACAGCTTTAGCAACCCCGCAAACAAAATCACCGCCAGCATCGAGACGACCGTCAATGCAAGTGGATAATGCGATTATTGCGGCACCCGCAGAATCCGATATCGTAGCAAGCACGCCGACCATCACAGTCGAGCCTGGACTGAACCTGGATACGCGCCAGATCAGCAAAGACCTGCAATCGCAGCAGCGTGCATTACCCTTTGCGGTCAAGTCCGCAATACCGCCGATCGCGCGGCTGGGCGATAAAATTGCGGCGGCTGCAGTACCCGGTGAGGTCACCTACAAGACTTTTACGACAGCAGATGGCAGCTTGATCACCAAGGTCACAAGCGCACTTGGATCATATTGCGTGATCGCGCCGAATCCCGCTGGCGGCGCGACGCTTATCCAAAGAGAAGCTCGCTCAAACCGGGTCGTTAGTTGCGGCAATTACTGAAGCGAACAATCTGCATCTGCGCATGAATCCTTGACCGATCTATAAGCGCCATCGAAAATGGATGTGCCACAAACAAAAACGCCCGCGCGATGCGGGCGTCGCTTAAATATTTTCTCCTATGAAAATAGTGTTTTGTAAGGATGAAATTTAAAATTATTGCCAAAATTTTGAATTGCTAGTCATTTTTTTCAATAGAATTGTCAGGGCGACTCAGTTCTGAACCAAGTCTTGCATCTTCAAATAAAATGGTGATGAGTTCGCCGAGTCTTTTGAAATTCGAATCGTTTGATATGTTTCGACATGCTTCAATAAAATGTTTTATCGCCAAACCAAAGTGTGATTCGTAGGCTTGGGACTGTAAGCGCATTTCTATAAATTTGCTCATAAACAGTCTGAGGTCTTCAACTTCAAGAGTTTTGATTGTGTCCTCAAAATCTTTAACTGATGCGGCTTCCAAAATTTTGACTTGCTTATCTCCCCATCCGCTGTTCATTACTATGTGGGAACAAGCTTCGAATATCGTAGCCTTAGCTTGGGATGTTGCTCTCGTTAATTCAAATTCCGCTTTTATTTTTGGATGGATGGGACGATGGTAAAAATTATCAAAGTCGATGTTGTCATATTTTTTTGTTTTGAATGCCGTAACCCATGCATCAATCATAGCATCTGCTACCGGCACTCCATCCGTAAGCTTCGATATTGATTCGTGCAATTGGGTGACGTTGTAAGCATCCAGTGAATGTGCTCTTTCTACAAGAGATGCTGCTTCCAATACTAATTCGGACTCATCAATGGTGTGATGCCAAATAATATGGTCTTGAAGCTGTCGAGCTAGTTGAATTGTCCTCATGTAATCCGCTTCGGACATGTATTTATCAATGACTTTTGTTACGTCAGCCACATCAAAGAGACCTGATCTTAGAAACTCAACTACTATTTGCTCGTATTCATCACAGGAGTTAATTCCTAATTCTCGAAGTTTAATTCTCCATTTCGCTCTATGCTTACCAGCATCGTCAAGTTCTTCGTTCTTTTTTTCCCAATCGCTATAATCGTCTGGGTTGCCTATTTTGAGAATGAAATCAAAATCTGGCGCATCTTCAATTCCCTTGTAATGAACCGCTGATAGAAGCACCGTAGAAGGAATGACTCGATGTAGAACATCGTCAGAAAGGTCTGATCTTCCAAGTATTTTGTCTACGGCTTTAATGATTTTGCTGATTATTCGGATATTGGTAATGCCGCATGTTTCGACACTCTTTTTGATACGGTCAGCGTAAGGTGAGGGTGCAATGCCAGAGGCAATTTCAAAGGCTTCTGATGGGGAGGTTTCGAGCAGGATTTCATGATCTATCACTTTCTCGCGCAATGTATTCCATAACTCGCGGTCAGCTAGTTGATCGTTATTGAGGATAAGAATAATGCGCGCACCATGTTGCTGAGTAAATTCATCGATAAAGCCCATAATCTCATCGACACCTAAATTTTTATGCTTGCGTTCGATATCGTCCAAAACAATAATGCGATTTTTCAGAATGGCTGGGACAGCGATTAGAGCGATTTCATTCAGCGCGGAAAAACCCTTATGAAGGCTTTCGAGAACCTTGGAAGCCGCCCCCCAACCCCTCTTTGTCGTTTCCCAGATAGTCGAACTTTCACCGGCCTTTGGTATTGAGCTTTGGACGATCTTAAATTTGATTTGATCCATGCTTGTAAGACCAAAAAGTGAAACGTAAAGTGCGTTCTTAATTTTTTCGTCTGACGAATTCGCTTTGACTTCCCGCCATAGATGACTTTTTCCCGTGCCCCATTTTCCAGATAAAGCGACCACTTTGTTTTCGTGGTCTGCCAAAAGCTGCTCAAAATGCGTTTTGGTTATTTGCATTGTCATGGTTTTTAGGCTAATTCTAGTTTGGGAAGTGATTTGACGATTTTCATAGTTTCAAGGCTCACAGTGATCACGCGCTGAAATAATTCGAGCGGATAGCGTGCGTTTCCCATTGTTTCGGTTGCCCATAAATTGGCGTCATTGATGATGCCACTTTCTTTGTGTGTCGTAACTGCTTGTCGTTCCATGACCCATTCCAGCGCAGGCTTAACTGTTCTTTGAAATTGGGATCAGCTTTGACCGCTGCTTTGGCGATGATCTGTTTGATTTGAATGGATTGCGTCACGTTATCGAGACCATCCATCACGCGCTTTCGACCTTCGGGTGTTTTACACTCCGCTAAAAATGCGATGGCAAGTTCCAAGGTGTCGAATAATTTATCGACGTTGAATTTTTCTTTGTTGCGATTAAGGCGAACACGGTAGAACGTCGAACCGCTGTCCACATTTTTACGGTGGATTTTTTATATACCTTTTGGAGGGGCTGCTTCGCGTGCCATTGCAGTTCCGTGCGCTATTTATGGAATCATAATAATACGCCGTTGCCAAATTCCGCGCTGATTATTGCCAAAATACGTCATTTTTAGCTGTTTTTGACCTGTTTCTAATTTATAAATTCGCTTACAAATCAATGACTTACGTGTATTAAAAATACAAAAAAGCCCGCGCGATGCGGGCGTTTTTGTTTGGGATTGGGAGCCACCAACTACTTACATGATCCCAATAAGTCTCCCAAAACGACTACGGTCAGCTTAAGACAGATGACCGGAAATCAGCTTCGTCATTTCAAACATGGAGACTTGTTTTTTACCGCCAAAAACGGCTTTCAATTTGTCATCCGCGTTGATGTTGCGCTTGTTTGCTTCGTCTTGCAGCTGATGCTTCTTGATGTATTCCCATACTTTTTTGGTGACTTCAGTACGTGGAATTGGTGCTGCACCGATTACTGCTGCCAACACTGGAGAAATCGTCATTGGCTTCATGAACGCTGCATTTGGCTTACGTGCAGGTGCTGCTGCTTTTGCTGCCGGAGCAGCTTTCTTTGGTGCAGCGGCTTTTGGAGCTGCTGCTTTTGCTGCTGGCTTTTTAGCTGCTGGAGCTGCTTTAGCCGGTGCTTTTTTTGCTGCTGTTGCCATATTGAGGCTCCTTCACAAATATCTTGGAAAATGCGCCATATCACGCATCGCTAATAGTGGTGCGCTTTGCAGAGGGATGCAAGTGTTTTTTGCGGCTTTTTGCGGAAAATGTATCGTAATGTGCAGAGGAGAGCGCTGCATAGCGAAAAAAAACCGGATCAGGCTTGATTTTTAACGTATTCAGGTCGATCCGGCAGATGTTTTTCGCGCTGCGGCTTAGCGTTTACCCGGCATCATCCCCTTCATGCTGCGCAGCATCTTCATCATGCCGCCGCCTTGCAGCTTCTTCATCATGCTTTGCATTTGCTCAAATTGATTCAGCATGCGATTGACTTCCTGAATCTGCACACCGGCGCCAGCCGCAATGCGGCGCTTGCGGGATGCTTTGATTAAATCGGGTTTGGCGCGTTCTAGCGGCGTCATCGAGTTGATCATGCCTTCCATGCGGCGCACGCTTTTTTCGGCCTGATCCATATTCGCGCCGCTAGCGGCTTGCTGCATTTGCGCCGGAAGTTTGTCCATCAGATTCGACAAGCCGCCCATTTTTTTCATTTGCGTCAGTTGCAGCTTGAAGTCGTTCATGTCGAACTTGCCGCCGCCTTTGATCTTGTGTGCAAGATCTTGCGCTGCAGCGACGTCCATGCCTTTTTGAGCGGACTCGACCAGCGCCAGGATATCGCCCATACCCAGGATACGATTGGCCATGCGAACCGGATCAAAGGCTTCCAGGCCGTCGAGTTTTTCGGCGACACCGGCAAATTTAATCGGTTTGCCAGTGATATGGCGAACTGACAAAGCTGCACCGCCGCGCGCATCGCCATCAAGTTTGGTCAATACCACGCCGGTCAAAGGCAAGGCATCGTTAAAAGCTTTGGCGGTATTGACGGCGTCCTGACCGAGCATCGCATCGACCACGAACAAGGTCTCGATCGGCTTGACGGCCGCATGCAATGCCGTGATCTCCTGCATCATCGCTTCATCAATACCGAGACGGCCAGCGGTATCGATGATCAAGATATCGTGATGATGCTTTTTCGCGTAATCGAGCGCCGCCAGCGCGATATCGACCGGCTTATCGGTCGGCAGGGACGGGAAAAAATCCGCCCCGACCTGCGCTGTGACCGTCTGCAACTGCCCGATCGCGGCGGGACGATACACGTCGGCAGAGACGGTCAGGACTTTTTTCTTTTTCTGTTCGCGCAGATATTTGGCGAGCTTGCCGACGGTCGTGGTTTTACCGGCACCCTGCAAGCCTGCCATCAGGATGATCGCCGGCGGCTGCGTGGCAAAACTCAGTTGCGAGGCTTCCGGCCCGAGATCGGCACCCATCAGGCTGGCCAGTTCTTTTTGCACGACGCCGACCAGCGCCTGACCTGGCGTCAGTGAGCTGATGACTTCTTCGCCCAGCGCTTTTTCTTTGACGCGGGCGATCAGTTCACGCACGGCTGGCAGGGCAACGTCGGCTTCCAGCAAGGCCATGCGCACTTCGCGCAACATCTCGGCAGTATTGGATTCTGTCAAACGCGCCTCGCCACGCATGGTTTTCACCACTTTGGCAAGGCGTTGGGTCAAATTATCAAGCATGGATGGAATCTACATTATTAAGTGAAAAACAAGACTGCAGAGGCTTGCAGCAGGCAACGTTATAGCATGGCATTTTAACCGATCGTCTCTTTGCCGACCCTGATTAAGTTAAGTGCGGCAATTGGCGTTGTCCAGATTATCGGAAAACTTGCCTGTGACTGGCTGGAAATCCGCCAACATTAGTAGTAATACCGATGTCCCAGGACAAATACTCATGTTAAAACAGGGACTTGTACTGTGGGGCAAAATAGGAACGCTTTCTGCTTAGTATCCAAAGCACAGTAACAAACTATAAAAATACGGAGACCACATGTTGAACACCCGCTCACGCCGCCTGGCGCTGAGGCTCTGCGCCTGCCTCAGTCTTATGCTTCCACTCAGTGTCATGACTAGCCATGCGCTGGCCGAGGATGGCGTCACCGACAACACCATCCTGCTCGGACAAACGGTAGGGCTGAGCGGCCAGATCGCCGGGCCGGTGAAGGAAATGAATGCAGGGGCAAAGGCTTATTTTGAACATATCAATACCAATGGCGGCGTGAACGGTCGCAAGATTGAAGTCAAAATCCTCGATGACAAATTCGATCCTGCCACTGCCGCCGCTAATGCCGCTATCCTGATTAAAAAAGAACATGTGTTTGCGCTGTTCCAGTCGCGCGGTACGCCGCATACCGAAGCCTTATTGCCGGTATTGACTGAAACCAAAGTCCCCTTGATTGCGCCAAGCACCGGCGCTTCCCTGTTCCACGCGCCGGTCAATCGCTATGTATTTAATGTGCGTGCCAAATACCAGGATGAAGTAAGGCGCGGCGTAGAGCAATTCAATACGATTGGCTTGAAAGATATCGCCTTGCTGCATGTCGACGATAGCTTTGGGCGCGATGGCTTGGCCGGCTTCAATCAAGCCATGATCCAGCATCATTTAACACCGGCAGCAATCGTGACTTTCGATCGAGCTAAGCCGGATATCGCTGCTGCCGTCAAGACGCTGACAGCGAGTACCGCCAAGGCGGTCATCATCATCGGCTCCGGCGTCACCACCGTGGCATTGATTAAAGAAATGCGGGAACAGAATCCAACCTTGCAAATCATGACCTTGTCGAACAATGCCTCGCAATCCTTTGTTGACTCCCTGGGGAAAACCGGTCTCGGCGTGATGGTCTCGCAAATTATGCCGGCGCCGCACATGGTCTCGACCGTATTGGGGCAGGAATTTAAAAGCATCGCCATTGCCCAAGGCGTGAGTCCCTCGTATGCCGCGATGGAGGGATTTGTCGCCGCCAAAGTCATGGTAGAAGGTTTGCGTCGCGCCGGTCGCACTTTGACACGAGAGGGTTTGATCCGTGCTCTGGAGTCGATGCGCCGTTATGATATCGGCGGAGTGATGCTAGGCTATAGCGAGAAGGATCACAGCGGCAGCGGATTTGTTGAATTGACCATGATAGGCAAGGACGGCAAATTCTTGCGATGAGTTCCCAATATGTGCGGAAACCCGCAACCGGCAGGGCATCAGGCTCCGGCAATGTCTGATTTCTCGGAATGAATAAACCGCGAACAATTATTTAGCCATTAAAAATCAAGCACTTGCAAAATCAAGTAAGTTGGCACAGAGTCTGCTATACACATGGAACAAATCAAAAAACACCGGAGACCACAATGTTGAAACCTGTCGTAAACAAATCCCTGAAAAATTCCCTGCTCGCGTCCATTATTCTGGCGTCTTTAAGTGCGCTCGCCGGTACTGCTCATGCCGAGGATGCGGTACGTCTCGGCAATCTCAAATTTGCGCATTATGGCGCCGTGTCCTATATCAAAGAAATCGCCCCTAAATGCGGCATCAAGGTCGATGAAAAGGTTTTCCCTAAAGGCCTCGATGCGATGCAAGCCGTGATTGCCGGTGAACTCGACGTCGCCGCAGTATCGTCTGAAGCCGTGATTTCTGCCCGTGCCAGTGGCGCACCTATCTTCATCGTTGCCGGTTTTGCCAAAGGCGGCGCCCGGCTGGTAACGCGCACCGATCTCGGGATCAAATCGATTAAAGAATTAAAAGGTAAAAAAGTTGGCGTGACCCGCGGCGGTATCCAGGATATTTTGCTGGCGGCAGAACTCTCGCAAAACGGTTTAAGCTATTCGGATCAACCGGGTAAAGACGTGCAGATTATTTACCTCGGCTTCCCTGATTTGAATCAGGCGCTGCTGGGTAAAAATATCGACGCCATCATGCAGTCCGAGCCGTATTCCGCCCAGGCGATTAACAAGGGTTTCGGTACAGAATTGCTGAAACCGTATGACACGCCTATCGGCGAGCCGGTGCGCACCATGGTCATGACAGAAAAATTCTATAAAGAGAATCGTCCTCTGGCAGAAAAATTCATGCGCTGTTTTGTCGAGGCCACCAAGACCTTTATCGATAACAAGGATCTGGCTGAAAAATATGTCCGCGAAACCATCTTCAAAGGACAAATCACCAAGGACGACTTTATCGCCGCCATCGGCAACTCGCCTTACTCTTACGATGTGAGTGCTGAACACATACAGATCACGACCGATCTGATGCAAAAATACGGTGTCGGCAAGATGGCCAAACCGCCCGTCGCCAAAGACTGGGTCAAGACTGACTTACTCGATCAGGCAAAGAAAAGCCTGAACATCAAGTAAACAGTTAAGTTAGCAAACTCAAGGCAACCCATACTACCCGCTGGCGCGAGCGACTTCGCGTTGTCATTGCCAGCGGAGATATTCTCAGAGGACATACGATGAAGCTGAAATGGCGTGAAATTGGCGCGGGACTGGTTGTGCCTGCGGTATTGATTGCAATCTGGCATACCGTCACCGCGATGGGCTGGGTGAATCCCCAGGTCTTGCCTGCACCTTGGGCCGTGGTCAGGAAATGGTGTGAATATGCGTCGCCGATGGAGGCTTTTGATCCGGCCGGCATGACGCGTTTAGGCTGGTTATTTTCCGGTGAGCTGATACGCGACACGATAGGCAGTATGTATCGCGTGCTGGTCGGTTTTGTGGTCGGTGCGGGCCTGGCCTTGCCGCTGGGTCTGGCGATGGGCGCCAGTCAGCGTGCATATGCCTGGATGAATCCGCTGATGCAGGTGTTGCGCCCGATTCCGCCGATTGCGTATATCCCCTTGTCTATCCTGTGGTTCGGCCTGGGTAATCCGCCGGCCATTTTTCTGATTGCGATTGGCGCTTTCTTCCCGGTGTTGATGAATACCATCGCCGGTGTGCGGCATGTCGACGGCATATACATCCGCGCTGCGCGCAATCTCGGCGCGAATCAAACCACGTTGTTTGTGCGGGTGATGCTGCCAGCCGCTGTGCCGTATATTTTGTCGGGCGTGCGTATCGGTATCGGGACCGCTTTTATCGTGGTGATCGTGTCGGAAATGATCGCGGTAAATAACGGTCTGGGCTTCCGTATTCTGGAAGCGCGCGAGTATTTCTGGTCGGACAAAATTATCGCCGGCATGATCAGCATCGGTATGCTGGGTCTGGCGATTGATCTGGCGATGAACAAACTGAATAATCATTTACTGCGCTGGCACCGCGGTCTGGAGAATTGATATGACACAGCAAGCGCAAATCAAGGTTAACGCCGTCAACAAGATTTTTAAAACCGGCGACCGCGAGGTCGTTGCTTTAAAGGATATCAATCTGGAGATTCCGGAAGGCCAGTTCGTCTGCCTGCTCGGTCCATCGGGCTGCGGCAAATCGACCTTGCTCAATGCCGTCGCCGGTTTCTCGTTGCCGAGTTCCGGCGCCATCACGACGGATGGCAAGCTAGTCGCCGCACCGGGGCCGGATCGCGGCATGGTATTCCAGGAATATGCCTTGTTCCCCTGGATGACGGTCGAGCAAAACATCGCCTTCGGCCTGGAAATCAAAGGCAGCAGCAAGGCCGAGATACAGAAAAAAGTCGCTGACCTGCTCGGCATGCTGGGCTTAAGCGATTTCAAGAGCCGCTTCCCGAAAGATTTGTCCGGCGGCATGCGGCAACGGGTTGCGATTGCCCGCGTGCTGGCGCTGGATTCGCCTATCATGTTGATGGACGAGCCTTTCGGCGCACTCGATGCCTTGACCCGGCGCAACTTGCAGGATGAGTTATTGCGGATCTGGTCCGAGCTGAAGAAGACGATTATCTTCGTCACCCACAGTATTGAAGAAGCGATTTATCTGGCCGATCGCATTATCGTGATGACGTATCGCCCGGGCACGGTGAAGCGTGATCTGATCGTCGAGTTGCCGCGTTTGCGCGACCCCTCGTCGGCTGAATTCAATGCGTTGAAACGTGAATTGGGGCAATTGGTGATGGAAGAGCAGCAACGGCATCACACCGATGAATTGAAAATGGCTGCGGTGGATTAAACCCAGGCGGGTTTCGTCCTGGCTTTGCAGGATGACTATTTTTGCTGACTGAAAGATGAGACCTGCGCGATTTTCCTTCACCCGCCCGGCAACTGCGACCATTGCGCTGGTCGCGGCGCTGTTTGCATTGGCTGCCGTGCTGGTCTGTTCTGCCTATTGGTTCGCCGCTACATTCGCCAGAGAAGAATTGCAGCAGAGCGGCGACCGCCAGCTCAAGCTGATCTCGCTCGATCTTGAATCGGCACTCGAAAAATATGAAACCCTGCCTTACTCGGTCGCCTACCTGCCGCTGGCCGCGCAGTTATTGGCGCAACCGGATGACGCGCCACTGGTTACGGCATTGAATCTGGTGCTGCGCGACTTGCAGCGGCAAGCCAAGGTTGCGGCGATCTACCTGATGGATGCGCAGGGTAAGACGATTGCCGCCAGCAACTGGGACAGTCCGCAAACCTATATGGGACAGAATTTCAGTTTCCGCCCTTATTTCCGGCAGGCGATGACGGGGCAGGCCGGGCGCTTTTATGCGATTGGGAATACCACGAATATTCCTGGCTATTTCATAGCGCAAGCGGTGTATCCGGCGGGTGTGCGGCCGTTTTCCAAAGAGGCGTCAACGACCGGTGAAACGCCAGGATCGCCGATCGGCGTCATCGCCGTCAAAATCAGCCTGACCGAATTCGAGCAAGCCTGGCGAAGCAGCGAGGAGCCGATTGCTTTATCGGATCAGTACGGCGTGGTGTTTCTGAGCAACCGGCCCGACTGGCAATACCGGAGCTTGCGCCCACTTGATCCGGCGGTGCAGCAGTCGCTGGGGACGACTTTGCAATATGGCGGCAAACCGATAGTGCCGGTCAGCGCGCTGGACAAATCCGAACGGCTCGATTTTGGCACTTATGTCGCGCGACCGGTGGGGCGGCTGTCATGGCAGTTAATGTTATTTCCGCTGGAGGCGAAAATCCGGCTGGCGGGGATTAAAGCCGCTCTGGTCGCCTTGCTGTTATTGGTCTTGAGCGCAACCGCGGCAGCGGTCGTGTACCAGCGCCGCCAGCGTTTGCGCGAAGGTCTCCTGGCAAGACAAGCCTTGCAAAGTGCGGCCGATGAGCTGGAGTTGCGGATCGCGCAGCGAACCCGCGAGCTGACTCTCGCCAATCAACAATTGGCCGCTCAATACAGCAAGCTCAAAGACGCGGAAAACTTGCTGCGTTCGACCCAGGACGAGATGGTGCAGACCGGTAAGCTAGCGATGCTCGGGCAGATGGCGGCGGGCATGACGCATGAGCTGAATCAGCCGCTGACTGCGATCCGTGCTTTTGCCGACAATGCGGTGACCTATCTGGCGCGCGGCAATCTGCGGCAAGCCGGCGACAATCTCTCGCATATCGGCGCTGCCAGTGCCAGAATGGGCAGCATCATCGCGCAGTTAAAAGGCTTTGCCAGAAAAAGTCCTGAAGCGGTCGCCGTGGTCGATATGGCGCAGTCATTGCGGGCTGCCGCATTGCTGGTGCAAAGTGAATTTGACCGGCATGGCGTGCAGCTGGTTTTGTCGGATCAGGCGGGGATGCTGGTGCTGGGCGATGCGGTCAGGATAGAGCAAGTGCTGATCAACCTGATGCGCAATGCACTGGATGCGACCGTGCAAATGCAGGCCAGTGACAGCGCGCGACAAGTCAGCGTCGAGCTGGAAGCTGACGCGCAGTACGTCAGAATTCGCATCATCGATGCCGGCACCGGTTTGCCCGAGCATGTGATCGGGCATTTGTTCGAGCCGTTTTTTACGACCAAGCCGTCGGACCAGGGCTTGGGGCTCGGTCTGGCGATTTCATCGTCGATTGTGCAGGCCATGAACGGCAGCCTGAGCGCCTCGAATCGTCCTGGCGGCGGCGCTGAATTCGTGGTCAGCATTCCCCGCAGCACCGATAAGCCGGATACACTCGTTCTATAAGCGGAATCAAATTTACCGGCAATCGCAACGGCAAAAATAATATACTCCATACCAGTATTTTTTAAAGCCGCTCTCAAATATTGCCGGATTAATGATATTTGCTCGGTTTAATTGGGGAGTATATGAATTTAAGGCGGTGTCACCGTAGGTGGTCGGATCGTCGTTATCAGGAGAACGCGTTGGAAGCATTATTGATTGAGGATGAGCAGGCGGTCCGGCTGGCAACTGCTCAGACGCTGGAACTGGGTGGCTTCCGGGTGTATGCATATGCCAGCGCCGAGGCTGCGCAGGCGGCATTGCATAAAGGCTTTGCCGGTATCGTCGTCAGCGATGTGCGCCTGCCGGGACAATCCGGGTTGGAGCTGCTGGCGCAAGTGCTCGCGCTGGATCCTGATTTGCCCGTAATACTGATTACCGGGCATGGCGACGTCAGCATGGCGGTCGATGCCATGCGGGTGGGAGCTTACGACTTTATCGAAAAACCTTTTGCGTCAGAACGCTTGCTGGAAACCTGTCTGCGGGCCCAGGAAAAACGTAGACTGGTGATCGATAATCGCCATCTTAAACAACAACTCGCCAGCCAAAAATCGGTGCCGGATCTGCTCGGTCAGACGCCAGCCATCGAGCAAGTCCGTAAATTCATCCAGGCGATCGGCCCCAGTCCAGTCGATGTCCTGATCAATGGTGCGACCGGTTGCGGCAAGGAAGTCGTGGCGCGCCAACTGCATCTGGCCAGCGGACGCAGCGGCGAATTCGTCGCGATCAATTGCGGCGCCTTGCCGGAGGCGATGTTCGAGAGCGAGATTTTCGGACATGAGGCGGGCGCCTTTACCAGTGCGCAAAAACGTCGCATCGGCAAGCTCGAATATGCACAGGGCGGCACGGTGTTCCTCGATGAAATCGAGAGCATGCCGCTGGCGCTGCAAGTCAAACTATTGCGCGTGCTGCAAGAGCGTCGCCTGGAACGCCTCGGCGGCAATACCCAGATTACGCTCGACTGCCGCGTGATCGCTGCCAGCAAGGCGGATTTATTGCAGTTGAGCGAAGAGGGCAAATTCCGCGAGGATTTGTATTACCGCATCAGCGTGGTCAGCATTGATTTGCCGACGCTCAGGCAAAGGCGCGAGGATATTCCTTTGCTGTTGAAGCATTTCATTGACGCCGCAGCGCAGCGTTATCAAATGCCCGCAACCGCCTGGACCCCGGCCCAGATGGCCGAGTGGCAGCAGCGCGATTGGCCGGGCAATGTGCGTGAGCTGCGCAATTTCGCCGATAAATGGGTGCTCGGTGTCGCCGATCCGCATTTGCAATCAGCCTGCTCCGGCACCACAGTGTCCGATCGCTCCAGACCCGATACGGAGAGTTTGCCGAAGCGCGTCGATGACTATGAAGCCAGCCTGATTCAGCGGGCCTTGCAAAACCACGACGGTAATGTCGCGCTGGCCGCGGAACAACTCGGCATTCCGAAAAAAACCTTGTACGACAAAATTAAAAAATACCAGTTAACGGCACGCCCATCCTGAATTGACGATCATCCATTCCAGCTGGGATAGCGGCGGCCGCCGGCCTTGCCATCATCGGTCTTTGCAGAAACAAATCCCGGGCTACAGATGCGCCGACATGGTGTAAACTTAAGCCATGCAAACTTATCTTTCTTTCCTCGCAGCCGCCATCTATGTGCTTGGTAGCTTCGTCCCCAATCAGCGCCGCTTGCTTGAGTCTGGTGTTACCTGCACCGCATGGCTGGTACATGCGGCGGCTTTGTGCTTGACGATAGTGACGCCGGATGCCGTGCGGGTTGGTTTTGCGGTGATGCTGTCGGCCGCCTTGTGGGTGTCGGTGCTGGTGTATTGGCTGGAAAACCGCAATTTGCCGCTCGACGGCCTGAAGGTATTGCTGCTGCCGAATGCCGCATTGATGGCAATTTTGCCGGTGTTTTTCCCCGGCAGCTTGGTGACCCTGGCAGGTAAGACCGCCATGTTTCCCTGGCATGTAGGGATCGCCTTGCTGGCCTACAGCACCTTGACGATTGCTGCGTTTCATGCGGTGGTGATGATTTTACAGGATGCGCATTTGCATAAGCCAGCCCATCAAGCGCTGCCTGCATGGTTGAGCGCGGCCATCGAGCGCCTGCCAGCCTTGCTGACCATGGAAAAAATCTTGTTTCGCCTGATCGCCATCGGTTTCGTCTTGCTGAGCCTGACCGTGTTGTCCGGCGTGGTATTTTCTGAGCAGGTACTGGGGATTGCTTTCAAATGGGATCATAAGACCATCTTGTCACTGTTCTCCTGGGCCTTGTTCGGGGTTTTGCTGATCGGCCGTCAATGGCGCGGCTGGCGAGGCAAGACCGTCTTGAGTTTTACCCTGAGCGGATTTATTACTTTATTGCTGGCCTATGTCGGCAGCCGTTTTGTCCTTGAAGTGTTGTTGCACAGGAGCCTGTCGTGAAATTATTGATGTGGCTGCTGTTAGCCTTGCTCGTCGTCTTGGCAATTCGTAAAAAAAGCCAGCCGCAACAGCCCACCGCCGGTTCGGACGAACGTTCATCTGATCCCGGCAATGCCGGTCAGGCGCCGGCACAACAACCCGAGACCATGGTGTGCTGCGAAGTTTGCCAGCTTCATGTCCCGGCATCTGAGGCGGTGTATCGTGAGCAGCGCGTATATTGCAGTCCGGCGCATGCGGATCAACATGCATAGTCATCCGCGGCGCTATGTATTCCAGCTTGCCCGCTACGCGGTGACTGCGCATAACAAACTGCCATCATGAATAGCCAGGCTACTGTGCCGAGCGCGACTTTTTGGCGCTCTTTGCAAACCTTGAATGTGTCGCGTCTGGTGGTAGCGATTGTCTTGCTGGCCTATCTGAATTTGCGCAATGGCAAAGATTCCTGGCTCAGCGAACAGTTATTGCTCAGTGAAGCCTGTGTCGCTTACCTGATTATCGCCATCGCCTTCATCGTCCTGAAATTCCGTCATCGCAAGCATTTCAGGTGGCAACTGGCAGCGCAGATTGCACTCGATATCATCGTGATTTCCATCATGTATCTGGCATCGGGCGGCAACAAAAGCGGCTTGGCGATTCTCTATCTGTTCCCGCTGGCGGGCGTCGGCATCCTGGCGCCTTTATTATGGGGCTTGTCCTTTGCCGCGTTCGTCACGCTGTTTTTGCTAATGGAAAGCATCTACAGGATTT
The DNA here is from genome assembly GCF_025548535.1 of Undibacterium sp. Jales W-56. GTDB lineage: Bacteria > Pseudomonadota > Gammaproteobacteria > Burkholderiales > Burkholderiaceae_D > Undibacterium. The sequence continues at coordinate 228,888 of NZ_JAJLQW010000001.1, forward strand.
TGCAGCAAGAAGATGTCAGCCTGAGTTCCCAGGCCGGCTTATATGGCGCCGCCTATTTTGCCGTGGTGTATCTGGTTAACCGGCTGGCAAAAAACCTGATTCAGCAAGAAAACCTGGCGACAGAACGCGGTCAGGCACTGGCGATTCAGCAGGCGATTAACCGCCTGGTGATTGCGGATATGGGCGATGGCATTCTGGTGGTCGATCAGACCGAACATCTGGTTGAGATGAATCCTGCCGCCGAGCGCATGTTGGGTGCGTATCTCATGAAAGAGACCAGTTACAAGCGCCTGAGGGATATCCCGGCATTAATACCGATTGCCGAAGTGCTGTCGACCAGGAAGGGCGCCACTCTGAACACCACGATGATGAATACCGGGGTCATGCCGTGGGCGATGGAAGAGAATATTTCGTTTATTTCTATCCGCCATGCCGGCGATGCCACCTTCGACAGCAATTTGCCTGAAAATAATCTGCGCTCTGATTTTATGAGCCATCTTAAATTGCGCTTTATGGATGTGGACAGCACGGATATCGATGGTTCTGGACAAGATCAGGCGTCTTACACGATTATTTTTATGCAAGATGTATCCGACATCGAGAATCAGGCACAGCAATTGAAGCTGGCCTCAATGGGACGACTGACTGCGAGTATTGCGCATGAAGTCAGAAATCCCCTGTCCTCGATTTCTTACGCCGCATCCTTGTTGAATGAAGACATCAGCAATCCGTCGCAAACCCAGAGGTTGTTGAAAATTGTCGATGATAACGTGGCACGCCTGAACCAGTTAATCGAGGATATTTTAAAACTGTCACGTAAGGCGCAAGCCGATACCAAGCCATTTTCTTTATTGCCGATGGTCATGGAAATTGTCCAGGATTTTGTCGAAACGCGCGGACTCAGTCGTGATCTGATCTATGTGGACGGTACCATTACTTTTCCCGTGGTATTCGATGTCGGCCATTTACGCGAGGTCATCGTCAATCTTTTATCGAATGCAACACGCTATGCCAGCGGCGCAGCCGGCAGCATCAAGCTATTTGCCCAGACCAGCACCATGCACAGGCTGGAATTGCACATACAAGACGATGGGCCGGGAATCGGCGCCGAAGTGCGTTCGCATTTATTCGAGCCTTTTTATACCACCTCGAGCAAGGGAACCGGGCTGGGTTTGTACATGGCGCGTGAATTATGTTTGAATAATCATGCTTTACTCGATTACGAATACCATACGGATGATCCGACCACGATGTTCGGTGAATCGAGAGGCCGTTTTGTGATTAATTTTTCTTTGACTGAGTCATCTGCCCATGAACACTAAAGACCTGCCAAGCAGTCCGCGCATTCTGGTGGTGGATGATGAGGCGCATTTACGTGAACTGCTGGAAATTACGCTTATCAAGATGGGGCTGGATGTCGATAGCGCAGAAACCTTAGGGGTGGCGCGCCAATTCTTGGCAAAAACAACCTATTCGCTGGTGCTGACGGACATGCGTTTACCGGACGGTTCCGGCATGGAACTGGTGCACGAAGTCGGGCTGCATTATAAAAACACACCGATCGCCGTGATCACCGCGTTTGGCAGTGCCGACAATGCCGTGGTGGCCTTGAAGGCCGGTGCCTTTGATTATGTCTCTAAACCGGTAGCGCTGGATCAACTGCGCAAGCTGGTTCGCTCGGCCTTGCAAACCAGCGAAGCACAGAGCAAGCAAAATGTAGAAGCGGCGCACATAGAAAAAATCACGGCCTCCTCATTGATCGGGCAGTCCGAAGGCATACGCCATGTGCGGGCTCAGATCAGCCGCCTGGCGCGCAGTATGGCGCCGGTGATCATTACCGGCGAATCGGGCAGCGGTAAAGAACTTGCCGCCCGTGAAATCCACATTAACAGTGCACGTGCCGAAAAAGCCTTTATCGCGGTCAACTGCGGTGCGATTCCCGAGGCTTTGATGGAAGCCGAGTTTTTTGGTTATCGTAAAGGCGCATTTACCGGTGCCAATGATGATCGTGACGGATTTTTCCAGGCTGCCAGCGGCGGCACCCTGATGCTCGATGAGGTGGCGGATCTGCCATTGGCGATGCAGGTCAAGTTGTTAAGGGCGATACAGGAACGCCGGGTGCGCAAGGTCGGCGCCACTACCGAAGAACCGGTCGATGTCCGTATCATCAGCGCGACCCACCAGAACCTGGCGAATTGCGTCACCTCAGGAAAATTCCGTCAGGATTTATATTACCGCCTGAATGTGATCGAGCTGCATCTGCCGCCCCTGCGCGAACGTTTGACCGATATCGGTGAATTGTCTCAGGGAATTTTGCTCCGGCTGACCGCATCGGCGCAGACCAATCCCGACCGCTGCACTACCTTATTGTCGGACGACGCGCTGCAGGCGCTGGCCGGGTATGACTTCCCCGGTAATGTACGTGAATTGGAAAATATCCTTGAGCGTGCGCTGGCTTTCGCTAATGACGGATGTATCGAAGTCAGTGACCTGGCGCTGCGTCCGGCCAATAAATCGGTCAGCGCAGCGGGTTCTAATTTTGCTCCCGGCCCTGATCTGGAGCCCGTTAGCGCGGCAATGCCGCTGGCATCCTTGCATGCCGGCTTCTCTTCAGAGCAAGTGAGGCATTCTCCGTTGCCGGAGGCGGTTAAGGCAGATGCGGCTTTGGGCTCGCCGGAATTCAATACGGATATATCGATTTTTACTGAACCGGAACTGCCCTGTTCTTTGCCCGATTATCTGGAGCGCATAGAAAAAGAAGTGATACGCCGCGCCCTGATTAAAACCCGGAATAACCGTACGCAAGCCGCGGAATTGTTGGGCGTCAGCTTCCGCCAGTTGCGCTATCAGATACAAAAACTCAAGATTCATGAGCCGGAATAAGCCAGCCTCAAGCACTGTACCTGCTGCCTACACCATCGATGCCGGCGGCAACTGTCTTCAGGCCGTGCAAAGGCCTTCGCCGAATTATGACCGGCGTCCCGACGGCACCGGGATTTCGCTGCTGGTCATTCATAACATCAGCTTGCCGGCAGGGCAGTTCGGCGGCTCCGCAATTGCTGATTTATTTCTGAATCAACTAGACTTTGCTGCTCATCCCGACTTCATCTCTTTGCAGGGGGTGCGTGTCTCCACTCACTTTTTAATACGGCGCGATGGGCAGCTGTTGCAATTTGTGCCAGCCGGGTTGCGTGCCTGGCATGCCGGCGTCTCTTCATTTCAGGGGCGATCAGCGTGCAATGATTTTTCGGTCGGTATCGAATTGGAAGGTACCGATCAACAGGCTTTTGAGAAGGCGCAATATCAAGCCTTATACCGATTGACCTTGGCATTGATTCAGCGTTACCCGATACAGCACATCGTCGGACATCAAGATATCGCACCCGGTCGCAAGACCGATCCCGGTCCGCATTTTGACTGGAAACAATATAAAAAATTGCTCACTCAGGCTGCCCAACAGGCGTCCATGTTAGTACCCACTCATGCGCTACCCAGCTTTCCTTTCATGCTTTGATTTTGTCAATCAACAAAGCCGGCAAGAAAAATAAAAAATAGTCTCTTTTCAATAAAAAAAGCGATTGCGTATCTGTCGGCGCGGCACTAGAATTAGTGCAAATCAAATCTTGTGCACTACATGTAGTGGTTTGATTCCGGTTTTTCGCCATGTTCTGTTTTTGAATCTGGTCTCGTTTTAATCAGGTAAACGATTTAAAAAACAGGGACTTGGCTCAGACTTCCGATCTGAACTATGCAGTGCGCAACAAGTGAAAAAGATTTCCGGCAGCGCTACGCTCACTGGAAATCGAGTAAGTAATTAGTCAAGTTAATCGATCAATGTAGTCGACCAAGCTAATCAATCAAGTCTCAACCCATGCTGACCCCGGAGGCCAAATGCACTCTTCTCTAGAAACATCGACACCAAGCACTGCTGATCTGTCTGCTCTGCAGTCACAATCAGCTCACCATGCGCCAGTTGCACCAACTGCGGCCTACGGTGAGTACCGCATCATCCGGCGTAACGGTGCCGTGGTTGGTTTTGAGCCCTCCAAAATTGCGATCGCGGTGACTAAGGCTTTCCTGGCAGTGAACGGTGGCCAGGGTGCGGCATCGGCCCGTATCCGTGAGCTGGTCGAGCAATTGACCTCCAGTGTGGTAGCTGCTCTGGTGCGCAGGCAGCCAACGGGCGGTACGTTTCATATAGAAGATATCCAGGATCAGGTGGAGCTGGCATTGATGCGTTCCGGCGAGCATGATGTGGCCCGCGCCTATGTTTTGTACCGCGCCAAGCGTCAGGAAGAGCGCCGCCTGCAATCGGAATCGCAACAGTCCTCGAATGCCGCTATCGTTACGCAACAAATCCACGTCGTCGTTGATGGTCAGCGTGTGGTGCTCGATATTGCCCAAGTCCGCAACCTGATCACGGCGGCTTGCGTCGGCCTGGATAAACTGGCCGATCCGGAAGCGATTCTGTCCGAAACCTTGAAAAACCTGTACGACGGCGTGCCGGTTGAAGAGTTGCATAAGTCGGCGATCCTGGCCGCCCGTGCCTTGATGGAAAAAGAACCGGCCTACAGCCAGGTTACGGCACGCCTCTTATTGCATACAGTCCGCAAAGAAGTGTTCGGTAAGGAAGTCGCGCAGCAAGATGCGGCCGCAGAATATGTCGATTACTTCCCTAAATTTATCAAGAAGGGCATCGAGGCCGACTTGCTGGATGCCAAGCTCGGCCAGTTCGATTTGAAAAAGCTCGCCAATGCGCTGGTTGCCGACCGTGATCTGCAATTCGGTTACATCGGCTTGCAAACCCTGTACGACCGCTACTTCCTGCATGTGCGCGGTACCCGTATTGAAATGCCGCAAGCGTTTTATATGCGGGTCGCGATGGGTCTGGCGATTAGCGAGATTGACCGCGAAGCCCGCGCCATCGAGTTCTACAACTTGCTGTCCAGCTTTGACTTCATGAGTTCGACACCGACTTTGTTCAATTCCGGTACCCAGCGGTCACAACTGTCGTCCTGCTACCTGACTACCGTGGCCGATGATCTCGACGGCATTTATGAAGCGATCAAGGAAAATGCCTTGCTGGCGAAATACGCCGGCGGTCTGGGTAATGACTGGACGCCGGTGCGCTCGCTCGGTGCGCATATCAAAGGCACTAACGGTAAATCCCAGGGCGTGGTGCCGTTCCTGAAAGTCGTCAACGACACAGCGGTCGCGGTGAATCAAGGCGGTAAGCGTAAAGGTGCAGTCTGCGCTTATCTCGAAACCTGGCACATGGACATCGAAGAGTTCCTCGATCTGCGCAAGAACACCGGCGACGACCGCCGCCGTACCCACGACATGAATACCGCCAACTGGATTCCCGACCTGTTCATGAAGCGCGTCATGGAAAAGGGCGACTGGACGTTGTTCTCGCCATCCGATGTGCCCGATCTGCATGACAAATTCGGTAAAGCATTTGAGCAGGCTTACACAGCATACGAAGCAAAAGCCGCCAGCGGCGAGCTCGAATTGTCGAAAAAAATCCCGGCGCTCGACCTGTGGCGCAAGATGTTATCTATGCTGTTTGAAACCGGTCATCCTTGGATTACCTTTAAAGATCCTTGCAATATCCGTTCACCGCAGCAACATGTCGGCGTCGTTCACTCGTCGAATTTGTGCACAGAGATCACGCTCAATACCAACGACAGCGAGATCGCGGTTTGCAATCTGGGTTCGGTCAACATGCCGGCGCACATGAAAGACGGCAAGCTGGATCACATCAAGTTACAAAAAACTATCCGTACAGCGATGCGCATGCTGGATAACGTGATCGACATCAACTATTATGCAGTCAAGAAAGCACGCGACTCGAATCTGCGTCATCGCCCGGTCGGTCTCGGCATCATGGGTTTCCAGGATTGCCTGCACATGATGCGCATACCTTATGCATCGATGGACGCGGTCCAGTTTGCCGATACCTCGATGGAAGCGGTCTGTTATTACGCTTACCTGGCCTCGACAGAATTGGCCGAAGAGCGCGGCCGTTATAGTTCTTATCGCGGTTCTTTGTGGGATCGCGGCATCCTGCCGCAAGACTCGCTGAAGTTATTGGCCGAAGAGCGCGGCGGTTATCTGGAAGCCGACTTCTCCGAAACCATGGATTGGACAGTGATCCGTGACCGAATCAAGCAATACGGTATGCGCAATTCGAATTGCGTCGCGATTGCGCCTACGGCAACGATCTCTAATATTATCGGTGTGGCTGCCTGCATCGAACCGACTTACCAAAATCTGTACGTGAAATCGAATCTGTCGGGCGAATTCACTGAAATCAACGAACATCTGGTACGTGATCTGAAGGCGCGCGGTTTGTGGGATGAAGTCATGATCTCTGATCTCAAATACTTCGACGGTAGCCTGGCCAAGATCGACCGCATCCCGGAAGATCTGCGTGAACTGTATGCGACTGCATTTGAAATCAGCCCATCCTGGCTGGTCGAAGCGGCCTCCCGTCGTCAGAAATGGATAGATCAGGCGCAGTCACTGAACATTTACATGGCGGGTGCTTCCGGTAAAAAGCTCGATGAGACTTACAAACTGGCCTGGTTGCGTGGCTTGAAAACCACTTACTACCTGCGCACGATAGGTGCGACGCACACAGAGAAGTCCACCAGCAAAACCGGTGCGCTGAATGCGGTAGCGGTAGACGGCGGTAACGGCGGCTATTCAGCCGGTCCGGAAACGCCAGCGACCGCAACGCCGGAGGCGGACGGCGCCGCATGCTACCTGCGTCCTGGCGATGCCGGTTTCGAAGAATGCGAAGCTTGTCAGTAAGCCTGCCAGCGGGTTTGGCAGTGAGCGGATGACTAAAAACAGAGCGGGAAAAGCCGGGTGCTACACCGGACTCTTCCCCTACTCGCACAGAACGATCTATTTAATAAGTAAGGAATAAGCAAATGCTTTCTTGGGATGATGAAGTCGCGCCAGCACCAGCTGCGCCAGCCGGATCGCCAAAATCGGTTCAACCACCGGATCATGTGCAAGCCGGTCTGAGTTTGCGCACGCAAGAGATTGCGCTGAATCCAGCCGTGGTCGCAAAACCGGTTGCGGCAGCCCCGGAAGATATCGCCCGCCGAGTGAATGCCGCCGACAAGCGCATCATCAACGGCCAGACCGACGTCAACCAGTTGGTGCCGTTCAAATACAAATGGGCCTGGGATAAATATCTGGCCGGTTGCGCGAACCACTGGATGCCGCAAGAGATCAACATGCAGCGCGATATTGAATTATGGAAAAGTCCCAACGGCCTGACCGAAGACGAGCGTCGCTTGGTCAAACGCAATCTGGGTTTCTTCGTGACGGCCGATTCACTGGCAGCCAACAATATCGTACTCGGCACCTATCGCCACATTACTGCGCCGGAATGCCGCCAGTACCTGTTGCGCCAGGCATTTGAAGAGGCAATTCACACTCATGCTTATCAATACATCGTTGAGTCTTTGGGACTGGATGAAGCGGAAATCTTCAATGCCTACAATGAAATTGAATCGATCCGCGACAAAGATCAATTCCTGATTCCGTTTATCAACGCGCTGACGGATCCCGAGTTTAAGACCGGCACGATGGAAACGGATCAGACATTATTGAAGTCATTGATCGTGTTTGCATGTCTGATGGAAGGTCTGTTTTTCTATGTCGGCTTCACACAAATTCTGGCATTGGGCCGGCAAAATAAAATGATGGGCGCCGCTGAACAGTATCAATACATCTTGCGCGATGAATCGATGCACTGCAATTTCGGAATCGATTTGATCAACACAATCAAGATGGAAAATCCGCATTTGTGGACCGCGACATTTAGAGATGAAATTAAATCGTTGTTTTTGCGTGCGGTGGAGTTGGAATATCGCTACGCAGAGGATACAATGCCGCGTGGAGTGCTTGGTTTGAATGCGCCGATGTTCAAAGGTTATTTACGATTTATCGCAAATCGCCGCGCGCAACAAATCGGACTTGATACTTTGTTCCCGCAGGAAGAAAATCCTTTTCCGTGGATGAGCGAAATGATCGACCTGAAAAAAGAACGCAACTTTTTTGAAACCCGTGTGATTGAGTATCAAACTGGCGGTGCCCTGAATTGGGAATAAAACGCCGCAGCATTCAGATACATCTGGATGTCGACTCAAATTCACATGATGTGAAAAACGCGAGAGGCCTCACCAAACTGAATGGACAGTCATAGACCGAATCGATCTACTCTGTTTATGCCGCGACACCACGCAAGTGTTGCGGCTTTCGGTTTTGGAAAAACTCTCGACACACAAGATACCGACGCCGGCATTATTTAATGCGGGCGTTTTTTTTGGCTGATTGACTCTGGATGATGCCGTATCCGACGCAGGGCATGCGTTGATCGGCTCGAAGTCAAACTGCCATATGGCTAAAGTGCTGCATCAGAAGAGGAGATGCAGCAGTTTAGCCGGTGCCAAATTCATTAGCGCAACCAACAGTTTGTTTGCGCCCATGAATAATCCGCTCGCTTCAAGGCGTCATTGAGCGGATTTAATTGATCAATTTTTTCCATCAAATGAAGGAGAAACAAAATGGCAACAGCACCAAAACCACCAGAGGCAAAGAAAGCCGCTGCAAAAAAAACTGTAGCGAAAGCAGCAGCCAAGCCAGCGGCGAAACCTGCAGTGAAAAAAGCGGCAGCAAAACCAGCGGCTAAAAAAGCAGTAGCCAAGCCAGCGGCGAAACCTGCAGCGAAAAAAGCGGCAGCAAAACCAGCGGCTAAAAAAGCAGTAGCTAAGCCAGCGGCAAAACCTGCAGCGAAAAAAGCGGCAGCAAAACCAGTAGCTAAAAAAGCAGTAGCTAAGCCAGCGGCAAAACCTGCAGCGAAAAAAGCAGCAGCAAAACCAGTGGCTAAAAAAGCAGTAGCTAAGCCAGCGGCAAAACCTGCAGCGAAAAAAGCAGCAGCAAAACCAGTGGCTAAAAAAGCAGTAGCTAAGCCAGCGGCGAAACCTGCAGCGAAAAAAGCAGTGGCAAAACCAGCGGCTAAAAAAGCAGTAGCTAAGCCAGCGGCAAAACCTGCGGCGAAAAAAGCGGCAGCCAAGCCAGCAGCTAAACCAGCGGTGAAAAAAGCAGCAGCCAAGCCAGCAGCGAAACCTGCTGTAAAAAAAGTAGCAGCTAAGCCAGCGGCCAAGCCTGCCGCAAAACCTGCGGCGAAAAAAGCAGCAGCTAAGCCAGCGGCGAAAGCAGCTGTTAAGCCTGCTACACCAGATGCCAAAACCGTGGTAAGTCCAACAGCAGCTTGGCCTTTCCCGACAGGCACACGTCCAGCTTAATTCAGATAGCTTGGACGCCTGATCTTATTCAGGCACAATACCCACTGCGTGATTTTCACTCAGTGGGTTTTTTTTAGGGGTAGTGTTGTGTTGCATGGAATATTTACCTTTGTCATCGATACGATTGCCGGCCTGTTTGCCGGCTTTCTCTTGCTGCGTTTCTGGATGCAGGTGCAGCGTGTCCGGCCGCCGATGGGGCTGGCGCAGTCTATCTTTCAATTAACTGATTGGCTGGTACATCCGATCAGACGCATCATTCCCGGGTTTGCCGGTTACGACTGGGCGAGTTTGATTGCCGCCTTTTTCGTTGCTTTGATATCGACGCTGGCTGATTTTTTGGTGGTGTCCCAAGTATCTTTGCCGGTGCTGGCGCTGCTGGCATTGTTCAAAATGCTGCAATGGATACTTTACGGTTTGATGGCATTATTGGTGCTGGAAGCGGTCTTTAGCTGGGTTAATCCGCATGCACCATTTGCCCCGTTTATCCGGACCTTAAATGAACCTATCCTGTCGCCGATACGCAAATTACTTCCGCCACTGGGGGGTATCGACTTCTCACCGATGGTCGCCTTAATTTTGCTGCAAGTGCTTAATCGCTTGTTGATGGAATTGTTGCCAAGGCTGCTATTGATCTAGGCGGGTACTGGCCCGGTCGATTGACGTACGGTCAGTTTGGTCTCCAGCATCTCGCGTCTCAGCGGTAATTCTGCATTGATTATCCGGTTCACCAGCACGCGTGCGGTCAGCACGCCAATCTCGTGTTTGGGTTGCGCAATGGTGGTCAACGGCGGCGTACTGAACGAAGCCAGGGCGATATCGTCGTAGCCGATCACCGACAATTCTTCCGGAATCCGCATGCCTGCCTGCTGGGCTGCGCACAAACCGCCGATCGCCATCAGATCGTTGCTCGCGAAAATTGCCGTAGGGCGGGTAGGTAAAGCCAATAATTGCTGGAACGCGCTGAATCCGCCCTGGCTGGTAAAGTCGCTATGCGCGAGGTAATCGATATTGAAGTCGATGCCGGCTTCTTTCAGTGCGCGCAGATAGCCAGAGACCCGGTCGCTACTTGGCAGCAAAGTTTTGGGTCCTGCTACGCAGGCGATGCGCCGATGCCCGAGATCGAGCAAGTATCTGGTCGCCAGGTAACCGCCTTGTTCATGGTCCGCTTCAATAAAATCAGCGGCGACACCAGGGACTTCCCTGTCGACCAATACCTTGGGAATGGCTTCGTCGGCCAGCAATTGCGTGAGTTCCAGATCAATGCCGGACGACACCAGGATCAAACCATCGATCCGTTTTTCCATCAGCACGCGGGTATAGGCCGCTTGCTTCTTGGGATCATCGTAAGAATTGCACAGGATGATGTTATAGCCGAGTCTGAAGCTCTCATCCTCGATGCCCTGTATCACTTCGGCGAAATACGGATTCGAATTATTCGGGATCATCATGCCCAGGGTGTGCGTCTTATCGTTCTTCAGGCTGCGTGCAACCGCACTGGGGATATAGCGCAATTCCTGGATCACGGACAGTACGCGTTCACGAGCATCTTCGCTGACCACGCGGGTATTGTTGATGACGTGAGAAACCGTGGTGGTGGAGACGCGCGCTTTCTCAGCGACTTGCTTCATTGTTGCCATAAAATTTCATCCTTTCTCTATATGAATTATGACGCATGAATTACAGAAAAAGGTGACTTTTAGAGAATTGACAATATTGTTTTATTTTTTTGTTGCGATCAAGCTGGCTTGAGCGCAAGCCCTGCCAGCACCATATCGACGATCAGTTTTTCGGCATCGTCAAAATCTTTTTTGTTTAACTGCTTGCGATTCATGACCAGGCTCATTTGGGTTGCGAAGTCGGCATACGACTGCGTCATGGCCCAGATCGCGAACAGCAGATGGGTAGGATTGACCGCGGCGATCTTGCCTTCGGTAATCCATTTTTCGAAAATCTCTATGTCCTTACGCAACAAAGGCACGACTTTTTTGCGGATATCCGCGCCATACACTTTGGCGCCGCCGATCACCTCCATCGCATACACGCGTGAACCCCAGGGCCGTTCGCGCGAAAAGCGCAGCTTGGCGACGATATAGTCGCGCAATAATTCTTCCGGCTCGCGACTGTCGTCAGCCAGGCTATTCATACGCTCCAGCCAGGCATTCAGCACGTCGTCCAGCACGCGCTGATACAGCGCCTGTTTGCTGGGAAAGTAGTACAGCAGGTTTTGTTTGGATAGGCCGACTTGTTCCGCAATCGTGGCAATCGATGTGCCTTCGTAGCCGCACTCGGCAAACAGGCGTACCGCCTGCTCCAGAATCTCGGTTTCCAATTTATCGCGATTTTGCAGGCGGCGATTAATGCTTGCCGGTTTCGCCGGTTTTTCTTTCGCCGGAAGATTTTTTTCAATGTCCAATAAGGTCATGGCAGGTATTTAAGAAGGTGCTTAGTTGTTCGGCGTGGGAGTAAGCGACATTGAAGCGGAACCAGACTGTATCGGCAGGTGTGATGGAGAAGAACTCGCCGGGAGACAGCAAGATGCCTGCCTTTAAAGCCTGATCTGCAATCAGCTGGGCGTTGAAGCCCGGAGTGGACGGTGTTTGCCAGCCGGCACTGATAAACATGCCGCCTCGCGGTTTCGCCAACGGCGTCATGCCTGCTTGCTGCAAACTCAGCATGCTGCGCTCCCTTGCGGTAGCGAGCTGCTGGATCAGATGCTCCAGCATGCGCCGGTAAGGCCGGGCAGTAATCGCATGCAGCACCGCACGCTCATTGATTTCCGAGGTGGTGAGTCCGGTCAGCATCTTGATCCGCACCAATTCACTAATCAAGGAGGCGGATGCAGCAATCGAACCGACCCGCAAAGCCGGCGACAGCGTTTTAGAAAAACTGCCGACCCGTATCACCCGCCGCAATCCATCCATTGCCGCCAGAGAGGGATCGCCGCGCACGCTCAGTTCACGGTAAATATCGTCTTCGACGACCCAGAAGTCGAAGCGCTCCGCCAGGCCCAGCAGGCGATGTGCCTGCGCGTGGCTGAGGGAGGTGCCGAGGGGATTTTGCAAGACGGTATTGACGAACATCAGCTTGGGCTGATGGATGGTCGCTTTCTCCTGTAATGCGTCAAAATCCAGGCCGTGCTCGCCGCGCGGTATGCCGATCGCAATGCAGCCATGATGACGGATCAGCGACAGCAGATTGCTGTAACCCGGATCTTCCACAAAGATACAGTCACCGGGTTTGCTCAGGGTGCGCAGGATCAGATCGAAACCATGAGTCGCACCGTGCGTCAGTACGATCTGATCGGGTTCAACTGCAAACAATTCATCGCCCAGACTGCTCGCCAGATGCTGGCGCAAACTCGGGAATCCCAAAGGATTGCCATAGCCGCGCATGCGGCAGGTCGGGATACGCATCGCATGCCGCACCGCATCCAGGATGGTCGATTCGCCATACCACTCCGGCGGCAGCCAGCCGGAGCCGGCAGGCAGTGCATCCGATACGCCGGTATATAAATCAGGACTCAGCGCATCGATGCTGACTGGTAATGCGTGTTGGGTCAATGCCGGACGGGCGCAAGGGCTTTCGCAACGCGCCACAAAATAACCCGAGCCGCGACGTGAGGACAGCAGGCCCGTCGTCAGCAAGCGATCGTAGGACTCGACGACAGTAAAAGTACTGATGCCGTTCGATTTGGCGAACTGCCGCACGGAAGGCATCTTGGTGCCGGTACGTAATTCGCTAGTGTTGACCAGTGCCGTGATGGCCGACACGATCTGCTCGACCAGGTTGCCGCGCCTGCTGCGATCGAGTCGCAACATCGGCCAGGATATTGCGTTGCCATCGCCAGGCAATGTGGCAACACTCTGGCCGCTCTCTGCTAACTGTTGCATGTACATCTCCACCTGACGCGAAGTTATTCGACCGGCTTGCGAGCGACGCCGGGCATGGCCGCTCCTTCATTTGCCGCATTCACCTTATTTCTTGAACTGTAGCGTTTGACCGACCAATACGGTTGCTGGTTTTTTGTGCATCTGTATATGTCGCCATCGATGTTCTTGTCTTTATGCTGCTGCCTACTATTGCACCATAGTTTTACCGGATGGTAAATAGTTTTTCCAATAACAGGAGCCTCCCATGTATGAATCCCGCCCCGAAAACATGCACCCGTTCTGGATGCCTTTCACTGCCAACCGCGATTTCAAAAGCACGCCGCGTCTGCTGGTCTCTGCCCAGGGTATGCATTATCGCGATGTCGATGGCAATCGCATCCTCGACGGCACGGCTGGTCTGTGGTGCGTACCGCTGGGACATGCGCAGCCCAGGCTGGTCAAGGCAGTGCAGGACATGGTGGCGCAACTGGATTTTGCGCCGACCTTCCAGATGGGACATCCGTCAGCGTTTGAGTTGGCCGAACGCTTGATGAGTTATACCAATCATCGTTTTGGACAGGTTTTTTATACCAACTCAGGCTCCGAGGCAGTCGATACTGCGCTCAAAATGGCATTGGCCTACCACCGTGCGCGCGGTGATGGAACGCGTACCCGCCTGATCGGTCGCGAGCGTGGTTATCACGGCGTCGGTTTTGGCGGCATGTCTGTCGGCGGCATCGCTAATAACCGCAAGACTTTCGGCAGTTTATTGCCGGGCGTGGATCATTTGCCGCATACCCATAACCTGGAAAAAAACGCCTTCACCCGCGGCGAGCCGGAATACGGCGCACATCTCGCGGATGAGCTGGAACGGCTGGTTGCTCTGCATGACGCATCGACGATTGCTGCCGTCATCGTGGAGCCGCTGGCGGGTTCCAGCGGCGTCCTGGTGCCGCCCAAAGGTTACCTGAAGCGCCTGCGCGAGCTTTGCACCAAGCATGGCATCTTGTTGATTTTTGATGAAGTCATCACGGGTTTTGGCCGCCTGGCGACGCCGTTCGCCTTTGATTATTTTGATGTCGAGCCGGATCTGGTCACCATGGCCAAGGGCTTGACGAATGGCGTTGTGCCTATGGGTGCGGTGTTTTCCAAGCAGCATATCTACGACGCCTTCATGCAAGGGCCCGCCGGCATTGAGTTATTCCACGGCTATACCTATTCCGGTCATCCACTGGCCTGTGCCGCTGCCCTGGCAAGCCTGGATATTTTTGAGGAGCAAAAAGTGCTTGAACATGCGCGTGGCCTGACCGAATATTGGGCCGATGCGGTGCATTCCCTCAAAGGCTTGCCGCATGTAATCGACCTGCGCAATCTGGGCTTGATCGCAGGGATTGAGCTGGCGCCGATACCGGGCAAACCGGGAGCCAGGGCATTCGATGCATTCAAACGCGCATTTGCCGACGGCATCCTGATCCGTGTTACCGGCGACATCATCGCCTTGTCGCCGCCGCTGGTTTTAGAAAAATCGCATATCGACGAACTGTTCGGCAAGCTGGCGCAGATTTTAAAAAATCTCGATTAAGCCCCTCTACACCAATGCATATCTGGACAAGGAATTAATAGGACTACCGCAACAGCCAAAACCACGCACCACCGAGACACGGAGAAAGGCAAGAGAAACTGGTTTCATGGCATGTGGATATTAAAACGAAGCCGCAAGCCGGGTGGGCCTGTTGGCGCTAAATGCCTCGGAAAGCCGCACCCAGCTTGCGGGTTCAATGTACATGACGCTAACCGCTTGCCGTTTTGCGTCCGTTCTAACCAAGTGAAAAATGAAATGAGAATCCCATTATGAGTTCATTGATGAATCGAGAGACCATTCCCCACTTCATCGCGGGCGAGAAGCAGGATACAACGAGTGGACGCTATGCCGACGTGTACAACCCGGCGCTGGGCGTGCCGATCGCCCGCGTTGCGCTGGCATCGGCGGAGGAAGTTGATCGGGCGGTCGCCGCCGCTGCCAAGGCATTCCCGTCATGGGCCAATACCCCGCCACTGACGCGTGCGCGCGTGCTGTTCAAATATCTGCATTTGCTGCAGGAAAACGCCGACCGCTTCGCCGAAATGCTGACGCGGGAGCATGGTAAAACCTTTGCCGATGCGCAGGGCGAAGTCGCCCGCGGCATCGAAGTGGTGGAATTCGCCTGCGGTATTCCGCAGCTTTTAAAAGGGGAGTTCAGCGACCAGATTGCGCGTGGCATCGATGCCTGCTCGTTCCGCCAGCCACTTGGCGTGGTCGTGGGGATTACGCCGTTCAATTTCCCGGCGATGGTACCGATGTGGATGTTTCCGGTTGCCCTTGCTTGCGGCAATACCTTTGTGCTGAAGCCGTCGGAGCGCGATCCTTCGCCGTCGATTCTGCATGCCGAACTGTTGAAGCAGGCAGGCTTGCCGGATGGTGTGTTCAATGTCGTACAAGGCGATAAGACGGCGGTCGATGCTTTGCTCGATCATCCGCAGGTGCAGGCAATCAGCTTCGTCGGCTCTACTCCGATTGCCGAATATATTTATACCCGTGGCAGTGCCAACGGCAAGCGCGTGCAGGCATTGGGCGGTGCAAAAAATCATATGGTCGTGATGCCGGATGCCGAGATGGACATGGCGGTCGATGCCTTGATCGGCGCCGCGTATGGTTCAGCGGGCGAGCGTTGCATGGCGATTTCGGTGGCGGTTGCCGTTGGCGGCGCAGCCGATCAACTGGTCGCCGCTCTGGCGGAAAGAACGCGGGCATTGAAAATCAATGACGGCATGGCCGCCGGAGCAGAAATGGGACCGGTTGTCAGCCTGGCAGCCAAGCAACGTATAGAAAAACTGATAGGCCAGGGCGTCGAGCAGGGCGCTCACCTGGTGGTGGACGGGCGCGGACACAAGGTAGCCGGGCGTGAAAACGGTTTTTTTGTAGGCGGCACTTTATTTGATCGCGTGACACCGGAGATGACGATTTACCAGGAGGAGATTTTTGGCCCGGTACTGTGCGTGATGCGGGTGCCGGACATCGCGAGCGCAGTTGAACTGATCAACAAGCATGAATACGGTAACGGCGTCGCGATTTTTACCCGCGATGGCGGTGTAGCGCGTGAGTTTGTGCGGCAGATACAAGTCGGTATGGTTGGTGTCAATGTGCCTTTGCCTGTGCCGATGGCATTTCACAGTTTTGGCGGCTGGAAGCGCAGCCTGTTTGGCGATCATCATGTCTACGGTCCTGAGGGGGTACGTTTTTATACCCGTAGCAAGGCGGTCATGCAGCGTTGGCCTGATTCTGCAAAAGCTCATGGCAGTGCCGGTGCAGAATTCGCCTTCCCGCAAATGAAGTAATGTGCAGGAATGGTGCAGTGCAAATCAGAAATGTGCCAAATAGCAGCATAAAAGTGGTAATTTTTGTTTTTACCAAGTGGTAAATATTGGCACGAGGTTTGCTAGCTGTTTCAGGTAATACGTAATTGCTGCCCGCAGTGTTGTTGGTCGTCACAGATATACGCAAAAATAGCCACGGATAGCGGAATAAGAACCTCCGCTGTTTTCCCAGTCAAGATAATAAGTAGGAATGCATGATGATTGAATCTCCCTCTCCTCTGACACAATTTTCGCCATTGTCGCAGCTCGCGCATCTCGCTCATCCAGAAGCCCCTCATGAAGCGCTGGCAGCGCGCTTTACCGACCTGGCTCCCGCCTTGAGCCAGCGTCAGGCACTGATAGAAAGCCAGCGTTGCCTGTATTGTTACGATGCCCCTTGTACCCGTATCTGTCCATCCGATATCGATGTCGCCAGCTTCATCCGCAATATCGCGAACGAGAATATCAATGGCGCTGCCAAAACGATACTGCAAGAGAATATTCTGGGCGGCAGTTGCGCCCGGGTTTGCCCAACCGAAATCCTGTGCGAGCAAGCCTGCGTGCGCAATCATGATGCCGAGGCGCAGCCGGTCAAGATCGGCCTGTTGCAGCGTCATGCGATTGATCATATGGATTTTCAGTCTCATCCATTTCAGCGCGCTGCCGCCACCGGTCGCACGATTGCCGTAGTTGGCGCTGGGCCGGCGGGTTTAGCCTGTGCGCACCGGCTGGCGATGCTGGGCAACGATGTCGTGATTTTTGAAGCGCGCGCCAAACCGGGCGGCCTGAATGAATACGGGATTGCCAAATACAAGCTGACCGGGGATTTTGCGCAGCGTGAAGTGCAGTTCTTACTAGAAATCGGCGGCATCACGATGCAGTATGGACAAACACTGGGCGGCAATCTGCAGCTCAGCGATTTACGCGACAAATATGATGCCGTGTTTCTGGGTATCGGTCTTGGCGCCAGCCGTCAACTGGGCCTGACGGGAGAAGACGCGCCCGGCTTGCTGGCCGCAGTCGATTACATTGCCGAATTGCGCCAGACCGACGACCTGAGCCAGTTGCCGCTGGCGTCACGCTGTCTGGTGATCGGCGCGGGGAATACCGCCATCGATATGGCGGTGCAGATGGCCAAGCTCGGCGCGGACGATGTCACCGTGGTGTATCGTCGCGGCACGGAAGCGATGTCAGCGACCGGCCATGAACAAGAGATCGCCAAAGCACATCAGGTCAGGTTGAAAACCTGGGCGCAGCCGCAACAGGTGTTGCTGGATGAGACGGGCAAGGTGCGTGGCATGCGCTTCGAAAAAACACGCATGGACGGTAAGCGCCTGCTTGGTACAGGCGAGATGTTTGAGCTTGCGGCGGATGCGATTTTTAAAGCCATCGGCCAGTCTTTGGATGCGGCCTCCCTCAGCGATACGCTGGCACATGAATTGCAAAAAACAGGCGACAAAATTGATGTCGATGATCGGTTTCGCACCGCTGTTGCTGGCGTATATGCGGGTGGCGATTGCGTCGCACCCGGACAGGATTTGACGGTGCAGGCGGTCCAGCACGGCAAGCTGGCTGCGGCCGCGATTCATCAAGATTTGTTATCCGGCGCATTCCCCAGATCATCTACCAGGAAGGAGGCTGCATAATGGCCGATCTCAGCATCCATTTCGCCGGTATCAAGGCGCCGAATCCATTCTGGCTCGCCTCCGCACCGCCCACGGACAAAGCCTATAACGTGATCCGCGCCTTTGAGGCGGGTTGGGGCGGCGTGGTCTGGAAAACCTTGGGCGAGGACCCGGCACCCGTCAATGTGTCATCGCGCTATTCCGCTCACTTCGGCAAGAACCGAGAAGTCATCGGCTTTAATAATATTGAACTGATTACCGACCGCAGCCTGGACATCAACCTGCGTGAAATCACTCAGGTAAAAAAAGACTGGCCCGATCGCGCCATGATCGTCTCTATGATGTATCCCTGCGAAGAAGCGATCTGGAAAGCCGTGTTGCCGCTGGTCGAAGCGACCGGGGCGGATGCGATTGAATTGAATTTCGGCTGCCCGCACGGTATGCCGGAACGCGGTATGGGTGCGGCAGTGGGGCAAGTGCCGGACTATGTAGAAATGGTCACGCGCTGGTGCAAGCAATATTGCTCCTTGCCGGTGATCGTCAAGCTCACTCCGAATATTACCGATGTACGCCTGCCGGCACGCGCCGCGCACAATGGCGGGGCCGATGCGGTATCGCTGATCAATACCATCAATTCGATTACCTCGATTGATCTTGATCATATGGTGGCGCGCCCTATCGTCGGCGGTAAGAGCACGCACGGTGGTTATTGCGGCTCGGCGGTGAAGCCGATTGCATTAAATATGGTGGCAGAAATCGCCCGCGATCCTGCGACGCAGGGTTTGCCGATCTCCGGTATCGGCGGTATCGGCAACTGGCGCGACGCCGCCGAATTCATTGCGCTCGGCGCGGGTTCGGTGCAGGTGTGTACGGCAGCGATGCTGCATGGCTTTCGTATCGTCGAAGACATGAAGGATGGCCTGTCGCGCTGGATGGATGAAAAAGGCTATGCCACGATTGAGGATTTTCGAGGCAAGGCGGTTGCCAATACGACCGACTGGAAATACCTGAATATGAACTTCAAGTCCATAGCCCGGATCAACCAGGACAATTGCATTCAGTGCGGTCGCTGCTATATCGCTTGCGAGGACACCTCGCATCAATCGATAGCCCAGTTGATTGCGGCAAATGGCCAGCGTAAATATGAAGTGATCAAAGAAGAATGCGTTGGCTGCAACCTCTGTCAAATCACGTGCCCGGTTGAAAACTGTATTACGATGGTGACAGAAGAAACCGGCAAACCGTATATGAACTGGACCCAGGATCCGCGTAATCCACGAGCAGAAAATCTGATCAAAGCATAAAAATATCAATGACAATAACGGATTGCGCCCTGTCCAAGGCGCAATCCTTTTGTATTCACAGATAGCACGGCTTAACCACCGAAGGAGAGGCAAACGTGAACAAATCAGCGGCAAGTAGCGAACTCTGGAACGAAGACCTGGCGCCGACCAGCGAGGCGCAGCGCACCTGGCGCTGGTATCATTTTGCAGCCTTATGGGTAGGCATGGTGATGTGCATTCCCGCCTACACTCTGGCGGCAAGTCTGATCGAGAGCGGCATGTCTGCGTCGCAAGCGGTTATCACAGTCTTTCTCGCGAATGCAATCGTGCTGGTGCCGATGCTGCTGATCGGCCATGCCGGTACCAAGTACGGCATTCCCTATGCGGTATTGGCGCGTAGTTCCTTCGGCACCAAAGGCGCCCGTTTGCCTGCCTTGATGCGGGCGATTGTCGCGTGTGGCTGGTACGGTATCCAGACCTGGTTCGGCGGCATGATGATCTATACGCTGGCAGGGGTGTTGCTCGGGCATCCTCTCGGTGGCGACAAGATTGCCGGTCTCGGCATCAATGGCGCACAGTTTGCCTGTTTCCTGGGTTTTTGGGCGATTCAGTTCTGGTACATCTTCCACGGCATGGATGCGATCCGCAAATTGGAAACCTATACCGCGCCTTTAAAAATCGTGATCTGCTTTGTCTTGCTGGGCTGGGTGTATAACAAGGCCGGCGGCTTTGGCCCTATCCTCGATCAGCCGTCCCAGTTTGTTGAAGGCGGTAAAAAAGCCGGACAGTTCTGGGCCACTTTCTGGCCTTCATTGACGGCGATGATCGGTTTCTGGGCGACGCTCGCATTGAATATTCCCGACTTCACGCGCTTCGCCAAATCGCAGCGCGATCAGGTGCTGGGACAAAGTGTGGGCTTGCCTGTGCCTATGGGTTTGCTGGCGATGCTGGCGGTGATCGTGACCTCGGCAACCGTGGTGCTGTATGGCAAGGCGATCTGGGATCCGGTCGATCTGGCGAGCCGCATGACGGGCGTGGCGGTGCTGATCGCCTTGCTGATTTTGCTGATCGATACCGTCAGCGTGAATCTGGCCGCGAATCTGGTAGGACCTGCCTACGATTTTTCGGCACTCAGCCCGAAACTCATCAGCTATAAAACCGGCGGTTACATCACGGCGTTTATCGCGATTGCGATGATGCCGTGGAAGATACTGGAATCGACCCAAGGCTATATTTTTACCTGGCTGATCGGTTATTCCGCATTGCTGGGGCCGATCGCCGGCATCCTGATTATCGATTATTACTTCATCCGTAAAACCACGCTCGATGTCGATCAGCTGTATCAGCAGAATGGCAAATATTCCTACGGCAATGGCTGGAACATGGCGGCGATCGCGGCCTTCGTGATCGGTGTCGCGCCGAACATCCCGGGCTTTTTAAACGCCGCTTTCCCCGCTGCTTTTCCGGATACGTCCGAGGTATTTAAATCCATCTATACCTATGCCTGGTTTGTCGGCCTGGTGTTATCGGGTGTGCTGTATCTGGTGATGATGAAGGGCAAACCGGATCAGGTTCTGGCCGTACCGCAGCCGCAATAAAGCAGCGTCATTGCACCATCGTTAAGTGATTGCCGAATTCTCAGGAGACAAGTATGAGCATATTGATACGCGGCGGTACCGTCGTTAACGCAGACCGTGCATTCAGGGCAGATGTCTTGTGTGCCGATGGCAAGATCGTCGCGCTCGGCGAGCATCTGCAAGCCCCCGCAGGTGCCGAGATCGTGGAGGCTGGCGGGCAGTATGTGATGCCGGGCGGGATCGATCCGCACACGCATATGAACCTGCCTTTCATGGGCACGGTGACGGCCGATGACTTCTTTACCGGCACCGCAGCCGGGCTGGCTGGCGGCACCACCACGATCATTGATTTCGTGATCCCGAATCCGCAGCAGCCCTTGATGGATGCCTATCACACCTGGCGCGGCTGGGCAAAAAAATCGGCCGGGGATTACAGCTTTCACGTGGCAGTGACCTGGTGGGATGACAGTGTGCATGCCGATATGGGGACACTGGTACGCGATCACGGGGTAAATAGCTTCAAGCATTTTATGGCCTATAAAAACGCCATCATGGCGGATGATGAAGTGCTGGTAAAAAGTTTTAAGCGGGCCCTGGAATTAGGTGCGATGCCGACTGTGCATGCAGAGAACGGCGAGCTGGTTTTTCTGCTGCAGCAAGAGTTGCTGAAGAAAGGCATCACGGGCCCGGAGGCGCACCCGCTGTCACGGCCGCCGATGGTCGAAGGCGAGGCCGCGAATCGGGCCATCGCGATTGCGAATGTCTTGAATACCCCGATCTACATCGTGCACGTCTCCTGCATAGAATCGCTGGAAGCGATTACCCGCGCCCGCAGCAAAGGTCAGCGCGTATTTGGCGAGGTGCTGGCGGGACATTTGACGATAGACGACAGCGTTTACCGTCATCCCGATTTTGATATCGCAGCGGGTCATGTGATGAGCCCGCCGTTTCGCTCCAAAGAACATCAGGCCGCCTTATGGCAAGGCCTGCAAGGCGGCAACCTCCATACCACTGCGACCGATCATTGCACCTTTTGCGACAGCCAGAAAGCAGCGGGCAAGAACGACTTCACCAAGATCCCGAACGGCTGCGGCGGAGTAGAGGATCGCATGGCGGTGATCTGGGATGCCGGTGTGAACAGCGGAAAGCTGACGCCGTCGGAATTCGTCAAAGTCACCTCGACCAATGCCGCGCAGATTTTCAATATCTATCCGCGTAAAGGCAGCGTTGCCGTCGGCGCTGACGCCGACATCGTGGTCTGGGATCCGCAAGGAACGCGGACGATTTCGGCCAGGACGCAATTTGCCAAAGGCGGTTTTAATGTATTTGAAGGACGCACGGTGCGCGGCATTCCCAGCCACACGCTCAGCGCTGGCAAGCTGGTGTTTAAACAAGGCGAACTGCGCGCGGTAGAGGGTGCCGGCCAGCATGTGGACAGGCCAGCGTTTTCGCCGATGTTTGACGCCTTGGGTCGCATGGCACAGCAGGCCGCAGCAGTGGTCGTGCCGCGTTAATGCAGATCGGTGAGGCAGATCGATGATGCAGCGCATCAGACTTTAAAACCAGGCTCTACTCAGTGGTACAGAAAAGGAACCAGCATGAATACCGATGACTTAAGAATTAACGGCGATCGCCTGTGGCAATCACTGATGGAGTTGGCGCAAATCGGCGCAACAGTCAAAGGCGGGGTCAAACGCCTGGCCCTGACCGACCTCGACAAGCAGGGTCGCGATCTGGTCACCGGCTGGGCCAGGCAGGCCGGCATGTCCGTCACGGTCGACAAGATCGGTAATGTGTTCATGCGTCGTGACGGTAGCAACAATACGTTGCCGCCGGTCGTCTCCGGCAGTCACATCGATACCCAGCCAACCGGCGGCAAGTTCGATGGCAATTACGGGGTGCTGGCCGCACTCGAAGTGGTGCGCACATTGAACGATCACCAGATCAAAACCGAAGCGCCGATCGAAGTTGCATTCTGGACCAACGAGGAAGGTTCGCGTTTCGTTCCCGTGATGATGGGCTCCGGCGTGTTCTGCGGCGCATTCACGCTGGAACATGCGTATGCGGCCAAAGATGTCGAGGGAAAAACGGTCAGAGACGAACTCGAACGTATCGGCTATCTCGGCACCCAAACGCCGGGCGACCATCCTATCGGCGCGTATTTTGAAACGCACATCGAACAAGGCCCGGTGCTGGAAGACGCCGATAAAGTCATCGGCGTGGTGCCCGCCGTCATGGGCTTATCCTGGTATGACTGCATCGTCACCGGGATGGAAGCGCATGCCGGTCCGACGCCCATGCATCTGCGCAAAGACGCTTTGCAAATCGCCACCAGAATCATGCAGGAAGTCGTCAATATCGGTAACCGTTACCCGCCGTATGGACGCGGTACGGTCGGTATGGTGCAGGTCTTCCCGAATAGCCGCAACGTGATTCCGGGTGAAGTGAAATTCAGCATCGATTTACGGAATGTGAATGACGCTTTGCTCAATACCATGCATCAAGAGATCCTGGCTTTTGTCGATAAAACGGCGAGCGATAGCGGCTTGAAAATCAGCATTGAACGCGTATCCTACTACCCGCCTTGCCCTTTCCATCCGGATTGCGTCGATGCGGTGCGCAGCGCGACTGCCAGGCTCGGTTATTCGACGATGGATGTGGTATCCGGCGCAGGCCATGATGCCATCTATGCGGCACGCCTGGCACCTGCGGGCATGATCTTCGTTCCTTGCAAAGATGGGATCAGTCATAACGAGATCGAAGATGCGAAGCCGCAGCACCTCGAGGCAGGTTGCAATGTCTTGTTGTTGGCGATGCTGGAAAGGGCGAAACCGGTTGCCTAATTAAGATTTACGCAAAAACAAAACCTCTCACCGCCGAGATACGCAGACACGGAAATACAGAGGAAAGACAAGATTAAACAGCACCCATGGAATGGTGATATTAAAAACGAACCCGCAATCTGACTGCGCCTGCTGGCACGAAATGCCTCTGAAAGCCGCATCCGGCCTGCGGGTTCAATATGGGGGGACTTCTAAAACCTCATACTCGAGCGCATCGCGTCGTTACAAAGTTTCGCAATACCGACACCGTCCGGTTTCATTATGAGTCGACCCGAATTCTAGCCATCGTCTACAACACATTCAATCACGAGGGCATTGTTATTGTATTATTTGCACTCTTTCCTTGATTTGAGTAGACGATGATAATTAAATTGATGCAGCGCGCCTTTTCCGCTGCGCTTCTGCTTGCACTCAGCTTGTCCGCACAGGCGGCGATCAACTTGTCGGATCCTCTTCCGGTAGGACCGCAAGTCAAGCTGGGCAAGCTGGCCAACGGGCTGACCTACTACATCCAGAAAAACGCCAAACCCGAGCAGCATGTTGAACTGAGACTGGTCGTCAAAGCCGGCTCTATTCTCGAAGACGATGATCAGCAAGGTCTGGCCCACTTCACTGAACACATGGCGTTTAATGGCTCACGTCATTTTAAAAAGCATGAACTGATTTCGTATTTGCAGTCTATCGGCGTGAAGTTCGGCGCCGACTTGAACGCTTATACCAGTTTTGACGAGACCGTTTATATCCTGCCGATTCCCACTGACAAGAAAGAAAATCTGGAGACGGGATTCCTGGTATTGCAAGACTGGGCCCAAGGTGTGCAAATGAACGACACCGATATCGATAAGGAGCGCGACATCATCCTGGAAGAAGCGCGGCTCGGTAAAGGTGCCAGCGACAGGATGAACAAGGTGCTGCTGCCGGAAGTGTTTAACGGATCGAGATATGCCGAGCGTTTGCCGATAGGCAAAGAAGCCGTTATTAAGAATTTCAACTACGATGCGATTAAACGTTTTTACGCCGATTGGTACCGTCCTGATTTGATGGCGGTCGTGGTGATTGGCGATATCGATCCGGCGCAGGCGGAGAAAATGATAGACGCACATTTTTCTCAGCTGAAAAACCCGGCAAAAGAACGTCCGCGCAATTACGCCAAAATCCCGGATCGTTCAGCATCCAGGGGGCTGGTCATCACCGACAAAGAGGCGACCAATAACGTCGTGCTGATCCGCTATCCGGTTCGCGCCGCGACTCCCAACACGAGCATCGCCGATTATCGTCAGAGCATGATTAAAAGACTGGTAGCCAACATGCTGGCACAGCGCATGCAAGAGTTGACACAGCAAGCGAATCCGCCGTTTTTGGGTGCGTCAAGTTCAGTCGGGTTATTAGCACCAGGCTATGAATCGTATTCCTCGTATGCCATGCTGGGACGGGGTGGAGTCGAGCCGGCGATCCGTGCGGTAGTGCAAGAGAATGAAAAAGCGCGCCAATTCGGCTTTAGCAACGAGGAGTTGGAGCGCGTCAAAAAAATGCAGCTGCGCAATCTGGAAAATGCCTATAACGAGCGCGATAAAACTAATTCTGCGACTTATGCAGCTGAATATATTCGTCACTTCCTGATACAGGAGACGATCCCCGGTATCGTCAATGAATTCGCCTACGCCAATGAACTGCTGCCGGGAATCAGCCTGGCCGAAGTAAATAATTACGCACGCCAGTCGATACCTGGCGAGGCGCAAAAACTGGTGGTGTACATGGGCTCGGACAAGACAGACGTGCCCGCACCTTCCGATACGGCGCTACTGCAACTGGTCGATGCTGCGCAAAAAACGCCTGTCGTCATGAGCGCAGAAAAAAAACTGGCAGCCAATCTGATGGAACGTCCTGCAAAGGCCGGCAGCATCGTCGCAGAAAAATATAATAAAAAGTTAGATCTGTCTGAACTGGAGTTGTCAAACGGCGTCAAAGTCATTCTCAAGTCCACCGATTTTAAAAACGATCAGCTTGTGATGGGGGCGACGCGCTTTGGCGGGCAATCGCTGTATGAGGATAAAGATAATTTCAACGCCCGCTACGCCAATGCCATCGTCTGGAATATGGGGTTGAAAACTTTCTCGCCTACCGATATCCCGAAAATTCTGGCGGGCAAATTCGCCAATTTGCAGACCAATAGCGGCTTCTACACGGAGGGTTTTAGCGGCACCGCAGGCAGCGCTGATGTTGAAACCCTGTTCCAATTGTTATATCTGAGAATGACCAGCCCTCGCAAAGATGAGGAGTTATTCAAGGCATACATCAGTAAAGCGCAGGACGCGACAAAAAATACCATGGCCAGTCCTGAATCGATATTCAACGATGCACTGATCTCGACCTTATTCAATCAGCATCCGCGCCTGGTACTGACAACCAAGCCGGAGGATTTTACTAAGATTGATCTGGATAGATCGATGGCGATTTTTAGCGAACGTTTTAGCAGCGCGAAAGGCCTGACCTTCATCATCGTTGGTAGTTTTGAAATCGATCAAATCAAGCCGCTGATTACGGCCTACCTCGCCAATTTACCGACGCCTGATATTGCCGTTACCTACAAGGATCTGGGCGTGCGTGCGGTAGCGGGAATCGTCAAGACAGAGGTTAAAGCCGGTACCGAGCAAAAAGCCAGAGTGTCTATGAATTTCACTGGTAACGCTCATTATTCGACTGAGGAAAATTTACGGTTCCATGCCATGATCGATGTCATGAATCTGCGCATCACCGATATTTTGCGGGAAAAATTAGCCTTGATTTATGGCGGAAATATGAGCGGCGGACTCGGTCGCACGCCTTATCAAAACTATCGTATCGGTATCATGCTGCCCTGCGGTCCGGATAATGTAGATAAGGTCATCGCCGCCATGTCTGCGGAAATCGAAAAAATGAAAATACAGGGTCCGCTGCCATCCGATCTGAGCAAAGTAAAGCAGAACTGGCTCAAGGAACGTCAGGCCCAAATGCGTACCAATGGGTATTGGCTGGGCAATCTTCAGGACGCGGTCTTGTACGGTACCGACATGGCCGAGATATTGAATTACGAAGCAAGGCTCAATGACATCACGGTCTACGATATCAAAGAAGCGGCGAAACTTTACTTCAATCTGAATAACTATGTACAAGTGGTGATGTATCCGGAGAAGTAAGTCAAGCGCGCTGCAACTTAGATCGATCACCCGTCTTATCTGTAAAACTAGAGCAGTCCGCGGCATGTTCTGCGTTCTGCTCTTTTTCTATCCAGACTTACGCAAGACGACAAGCTGCTTACCACCATGGACATTGAACCAGCGGGCTGGATGCGGCTTTCAGAGACATTTGGTGCCTACAGGCGCATCAGGATTGCGGGGTCGTTTTAATATCAGCACCCCATGAAGCCTTTCCTCTTGCCTTTTCTCTGTGTCTCCGTGTCTCTGTGGTGAGAGGTTTTGGTTTTTGCGTAAGCCCTATATATGTACCAATACGTACCAATCAAATTGGGAAGGCACCGGATTCCCAATGACGCAGGGATGACGGATCGTATTTTTCCTTAACTGAAAATAGGAACATCATGCAGCGTAGTTACCGGATATAGCGCGCAAACTTCATGCATAATTATCCTCATCCACAACCTCAGGGACGCTCATGGATCTGATCATACGACATGCGACTTTGCCAGATGGTCGCAGCAATATCGACATCGCGATAGAAGCGGGACGTATCGTCGCACTCGATCACGCACTGCCTGTGCAAGCCGGCCAGGAAATCGATGCTGCTGGCGACCTGGTTTCCCCGCCTTTTGTGGATGCGCATTTTCACATGGATGCAACACTCAGCTACGGACTGCCGCGCGTCAATCAATCGGGTACTTTGCTGGAAGGGATTGCGCTGTGGGGCGAACTCAAACCACTGCTGACGCAAGAGGCTTTGGTCGAACGCGCCATGCAGTATTGCGATTGGGCGGTGGGCCGCGGATTGCTGGCGATCCGTTCGCACGTCGATATTTGCGACGATCGCCTACTGGCAGTGGAGGCCTTACTGGAAGTCAAAAAACGCGTGGCGCCGTATATTGACCTGCAATTGGTCGCCTTCCCGCAAGACGGTATCTTGCGCAGCGCTACCGCTTTCGATAACCTGAAGCGGGCGATGGCGATGGGCGTCGATGTGGTGGGCGGCATTCCTCATTTTGAACGCACCATGGCTGAGGGGGCCGAGTCGGTCAAGTTGCTGTGTGAATTCGCCGCAGAAAAAGCCTGTCGCGTCGATATGCATTGCGACGAATCCGACGACCCATTGTCGCGCCACATCGAGACGCTCGCGTATCACACCCAGCGTCTGGGCATGCAGGGCCGAGTCACCGGTTCACACCTGACCTCCATGCATTCGATGGACAATTATTACGTCAGCAAACTATTACCGCTGATCCGTGAGGCCGGCGTGGCGGCGATTGCCAACCCGCTCATCAATATCACGCTGCAAGCTCGTCACGACAGCTATCCGAAGCGACGCGGCATGACCCGCGTGCCAGAGATGCTGGCAGCCGGCATCACGGTGGCGTTCGGTCAGGATTGCAGCATGGATCCCTGGTACAGCCTGGGTTCGGGCGACATGCTGGAAGTCGCCCACATGGGGCTGCACGTAGCGCAAATGACGGGACAGCAGGCCATGCAGCAATGCTACGCCGCGGTGACCGAGATGCCGGCGCAAATCCTCGGCCTGGAGAACTATGGGATAAAAACCGGAGGCAATGCCGATCTCGTGATTCTGGATGCGGGCAATACCATCGAAGCCATCCGTCTGCGCGCCGCCCGTCGCTTCGTGATACGGCGCGGCAAGGTCATCAGCCAAAGTCCCGCAGCACAGGCGAGTCTGAATTTGCCGGGACGGCCTGCGCAAGTTGATTTTCGTCTCAAGTAACTCCATCAGGACTTACGCAAAGCGCTAAGCTGCTTACCACGGTTCACATGGAGCCCGCAGGCTGGATGCGGCTTTCAGAGCCATTTTGTGCCAACAGGCGCACCCGGCTTGCGGATTGGCTTTCATATTTACACGCCGCCAGTTCCTCTTGCTTTTCTCTGTGTGTTTGTGTCTCCGTGCATCGGTGGTGAGTGGTTTTGGTTTTTGCGTAAGTCCCATACATTTATCTCAGCACAAAGTTCAGGCGACCTGAACTTTGTTTCTTGCCATCGCTCTAATTCCTTGCATCCTTTTCGCTCTTGACATAAAGTCATTGCGTCCATCTACCTCACACCCGTCACTAAAAGAGAGGCTATTCATGCGTCGACCTATCTCAGCCAGCTTATTACTGCTTTCCCTCGCTGGAGGCGCCTATGCGCAAGCGGTGCCGAACGACGAGCAGCGCAGCACCCTGAACGATCAACAAGAAGTCGCGGTGACGATTTATAACGAGAATCTGGCGCTGGTGAAAGACCAGCGCAAATTGCAGTTGAAGCACGGCGCATCGGCATTGGCATTCCGCGATGTCAGCGCCAGAATGCGACCGGAGACGGCCTTGCTGCGCAGCGTGACAGCGCCGGGCAGTCTCTCGGTATTGGAGCAGAATTTTGATTTTGACCTGCTCACGCCGCAAAAATTACTGGAAAAATATGTAGGGCGGAATGTGCATGTCATCCGCACCAACACCGCGACCGGACAAGAAACCACCGAGGCGGCGCAAGTCTTGTCGGCCAATGGCGGCGTCGTGATGAAAATCGGCGACCGCATAGAGACCGGCATTCCTGGCCGCATTATCTACGGCGACGTGCCGGCGAATCTGCGCGATCGTCCTACCCTGGTGATGAGTCTGGATAATGCCGGTGCACAACAGCAGGACGTGGAACTCAGTTATCTCACTGCCGGTCTGGCATGGCGCGCTGACTATGTGGTTGAGCTTAATCCCACCGATGACAAGCTCGATATCTCGGGCTGGGTTACCCTGACCAATACGAGCGGCGCGACCTATCGCAACGCTAAACTGCAACTGGTCGCGGGCGACGTCAATCAAGTCAAGCCAAAGTTCGAAGGCCAGGTGCGTGCCATGGCAATGGCCGCCGCACCGCCTGCCAAGGCAAGAAATGATATGGCGGAAGAATCGCTATTTGAATATCACTTGTACACGCTCGGCCGCCCGACCACGATTGCCGAGAACCAGACCAAACAAGTCGCCCTGTTGTCGGCGTCCGGCGTGCCGGTACGGAAGGAATTGCTATTGAGCGGCAATGATTATTACTACCAAAGCAGCTATGGCGATTTAGGACAAAAAATCAAAGTCGGTGTCTTCGTCGAATTTGATAATAGAGAAAGCGCCCATCTCGGCATGCCTTTGCCAAAAGGCATAATCCGTGTGTACAAAAAAGATAATGCGGGCAATGCGCAATTCATCGGAGAAGACAGCGTCGATCACACGCCAAAAAATGAAAAAGTGCGCTTGAAACTCGGTGACGCCTTTGACGTCACTGCCGATAAAAAGCAAACCGATTTCAAGAAGATTGCGGGCAGTGGCAAATACAATTATGTGTTTGAAAGTGCCTATGAACTCGTGTTGAAAAATGCCAAAAAAGAAGCCGTCGTCGTCACCGTACAAGAGCCGATGCCGGGCGACTGGCAAGTCCTGAGCGAAAGTCATCCGCACACCAAAGGCGCCAGCAATACCGCTGTCTGGAAGATTAGCGTGCCGGCAGAAGGATCAACGAAATTGACTTACCGCAGTCTGGTCAAATATTGAGTCGTATCAACGCCAGCAGATAAATAAAAAGTCAGGCAAGGATTGCCTGACTTTTTATTGGGACTCACGCAAACCGCTTACCTCTATTCGCATGGAACTCGCAGGCTGGATGCGGCTTTCAGGGGCGTTTCGTGCCAACAGGCGCACCCGGCTTGCGGATTCGTTTTCATATCAACGCGCCATAGAGCCTTTCCTCTTGCTTTTCTCTGTGTCTCGGTGGTGAGAGATTCTGGTTTTTCCGTAAGTCCTATTTATTTGAGTAGTTGATTGAGTAGTTGAGTTATCGACTTACAAAAACATACCGCCCGATGCCTCCACCCGCTGTGCATTGATCCAGCCGCTGCCGTCCGACAACAAAGACGCGATCACGCCGCCGATATCATCCGGCAAGCCGACGCGACCCAGCGCGGTCTGGCCGGCGATAAATTGATTCAACTGATTGTTGTCCCTGACCGCCCCGTCGCCGAAGTCGGTCTCAATCGCGCCCGGTGCGATCACGTTCACCGCGATGCCGCGCGCCCCCAGTTCTTTCGCCAGATATTTGGTCAGGATTTCGATCGCCCCTTTCATCGACGCGTAGGCCGCATAACCGGGCAGGGCGAAGCGGGTCAGCCCGGTCGAGACATTCAAGATGCGGCCATGGTCTGCGATCAGAGGCAGCAAAGCCTGGGTCAGGAAAAACACCCCCTTGAACTGAATATTCACCAATTGATCGAACTGCGCCTCGGTCGTCTCGGCGAACGTCGCATGAATGCCGATGCCCGCATTGTTCACCAAAAAATCAAAATGCTGACGTTGCCAGGTCTGGTTCAAAGCAGCATGCACTTGATTGCTGAACTCGGGGAAGCTGGCGGCCTGGCCCACATCGAGTTGTAAAGCGATCGCCTTGCGACCCAGCGCTTCAATATCTGCCACGACCGCCAAGGCATCGGCTGCCTTGCTTTGGTAGGTCAGGATGATATCGACACCTTGTTGCGCGAGTTGCAGCGCCGCGTTCTTGCCCAAGCCACGACTGCCACCGGTAATAAGAGCGATTTTTTGCGTCATTTTTGCTACTCCTGGTTAATGTGTATTGCCCAAGCTGTTTGGGATGGAGGCAGTGTATAACTTCGATAAGGCGACATAAAGACAGTTAAAATGATTGCACTGTTCGTTTTGTACGAACAATAAAAAACGAGGAGGATTGCCGTGAATCGTCTGGAAGCCATGCAAATCTACGTACGGGTTGCTGAACTCGCCAGTTTTACCCAGGCAGCGGACAGCCTGGGTTTGCCCAAGGCCAGCATCTCCATAGCGATCAAGCAGCTCGAAAGCCTGCTCGGCACCCGCTTGCTGAATCGCACCACGCGCACAGTCCAGATGACGCAGGACGGCGTCCTGTTCTACGAGCGCAGCAAAGACATGCTGGCCGACATGGATGAGTTGCAGGCCATGTTCCAGCAAGGCGAGGGCGAGATCAGCGGACGCTTGCGCATCGACCTGCCGATTGGTGTGGCGCGCTATATTCTGATTCCACGCTTACCGGAATTTTTGCAAGGTTTGCCGAAGCTGGAGATTGAAATCAGCAGTACCGACCGCCGCGTCGATCTGGTCAGGGAGGGCTTTGATTGCGTGATGCGCATCGGCGCGCTCAGCAGTCTGGGCGAGAGCGCGCTGATCGCCAGGCAGTTGGGCGAGTTGCGACAGATCAATTGCGCCAGTCCCGATTATCTGGCGCGTTTTGGTACGCCGCAGTCGCTGGAAGATTTGCGTCAGCATCGCCTGATTCATTACACGTCCAACTTTGGCGGCAAGCCGGTGGGATTTGAATACGTCGAGAATGGACAAAACAAAACCCAGAAGATGAGCGGCAGTATCACGGTCAATAACAGCGACGCCTATCAAGCCGCATGTCTGGCGGGTTTTGGCATTATCCAGGTACCGGTGATCGGCATGCAACGCGAGCTGATTGCGGCAGGACGCTTGGTTGAAATTTTGCCTGCTTACACGGCACAAGCGATGCCGGTCTCTTTGTTATATGCAAACCGGCGACATCTGCCCAAACGCACGCAACGATTGATGAACTGGATCGCCGAGGTGATGGCAGCGTATCTGATGACGTCGTCGGATTGAATCTTGCATGGCAGTGCCGGGGTCAAGATACTTAACAGCCCCATGAGTGCAGCGATGCAGTAGGCGCATTTTTTCCAGGTTTTGCCGTGGATGACAGCAAAATCATCGCGCCGCCGCTATTCGATCCGTCGATTTCGATAATGAAGTCGGGGAAGCCGTCGCCATCGATATCGCTGATTCCTACCACGCGCGAGGCCCAGCCGAAATAACCAAGAGCATATTCAAATTGCTTACCGTCGTATTCAATAAAATACGTCGCACCTTCGCCGTAGGGCGCACCATTTTTTCCTTTGAGGCCATTTTGTACCCGCATGCCAAACGGCACGCCATTCAGGCTTAAACGGTATTGATAATCGAGTTCGGGGTTTAAGATATTACTGCCGTTTTTAAACATATACAAAGGATGCTTGCCTTCCTTGATATTGGAGCCGGGTACGCGCAGATACATGATGCTGTCGGTTTCTTGCTTCTGCTGCTCTGCAGCGTCAGCTTCTGAAACACCGTTCTTGTCGGGGATTTGACGGATAATTTCTTTCAGCCAATCGAGATTCTTTTCTTTAGCTGACGACGCCTGAATCTGTAAGGTATTCCCATTGATCATCAAGCTATACCACTGATCTTTAGGCCATTTGGACGGCAACAACTGTTCAAATCGTTTCGGCACTCCATAACTCCCGACCCCTTGTCTCCATTCACCCGATCTGAGCAAGACGCCGACTTCTTTATCGGCTGCGTGGTTCAAGGCAGCCGGCAATAAGGTGATCAACAAAATGAGAAGTTGCTTGATAGTTTTCATAATAGGCCTAACAGACGTCGTATTTTTCGATGAATTGAATTTGCAGGGCGATCAGGTCAGCCATACCCATGACGCACGAGAACGTTATTCTCCGTCGATCTTACGCTGCAAACTAAGATATTGCGGCAATCGAACACCGCCCAGCGCAACCGCGTGCGCAATCGCCGTAGCAGCTTCTTGACGCTGTCCCAGATCCAGTAAAGTTTGTGCCAGATTGTTCCAGGCATCGGCAAAGTCAGGATGCATCTGCAGCGTCGCCCGATAAGCGTCGGCGGCTAGCGGCAGCAGTTTTAAGGCATACGCCGTATTGCCCGCGCCGATTAATAAAGTGCGATGGTCCGGCCATTTTTTTAACGCCGTGGCATACGCGGTTTGCGCTGCCAGCGGATTGCTGCGTTCCAATGCCGCAATAGATGCAGCGAAGCGCTCCGCCTCTGCCGTGGCGGGCAGGCGATCCGGCGCCAGCGCCACCATCGCCCAGTAGTCGCCGCGTGCCCAGGTGCGCTCAAAGGTGAACAAGGACATTTCCGCCCGTGCAGTGCGGCCCGAATGCAAGATGAGTTGATTACGGGCGCGGTCAAATCCGATGACAACGGCGTAATGCCATACCGGATAAACCGGCAGCGACAGATTCTGGAAAACTAATACCGGATGCCCCGCCGCCACCTCGCGCAACAGCGCTTCTATGGTGGGGCTGATCACATACCCCGGCACGCCATTGCGGCGGCTGGCAACCAGCATCTCAAGCTGCAATGAGCCTTTGCGTCCCGGCAAATAGACCTGCCCTACCAAGGCGTCGGGCGTAACCTGGACGCCAGCCGCCTGCAGCACCATCGCCAGGGCGGCGGGGCCGCACTCGAATTCTTCCTGGGGGAAAAACGGTACGTCTTTCATCTCCGTTTGTGCAGGAAGATCAGCGGGCCAATGCCCGGCTAGGTCGAGCATCTGCGGCGTCGCACATCCCGCCAATGTCAACACAGCTAAAACAAAAACCCCCGCAATCGCGGGGGAGATTTGTCGAAAGACGCGTCGTATCATCTTACCGAACGGGTAAATGGAAACACCTTAGTCAAACCCAGAATATCGGTCACCAGCAAAATGATAAACACCGTGAAGATAATGCCTAAAATTTCTCCACCAGCAGGTGCTTTATCGATGCGGCCGGCGAGTTGGGCTACCTCGGCATCCGACATGGCATTCACGCGTTCCAGGGCCGCATCGCCGTTGACGCCTTGTTGTTGCATGGCGTTACGGACATCCGCGCGATTGAAAAAATTTGTCACCCGTTCGCGGTTCGCGGCAGAAACTGTGGTGGACATGCTTTCATCCGTCGGCACGATCTCTGCGTGGGCGGCGATTGGCATGCCAACCAGCGTTGTTGTCACGATCATCGTGGCGGACACCAGTCGTTTAAAAGCGCTCATAAAATTCTCTCCTGAAAATATAGATAAAATTGATTTGGCATCATTTGCCAAACTTCTGGGTAATAGTGCGTAGTGCGGAGGACATCTGACGGAATCTGATTGCATGAAAGACCAGCCATTACCTTTTATTTTCTGATTATCGTTGAAGCATTCGGGCATGGCAAGCAGCGATTACGAATCGTAACAAATCGGATAAAAAGGGGGGTAATCAAGCCGGACAACATTGCCTACGCTTACCTTCACTCTTCGTCGTCAAACTCTTCCGCAAGATTTTTCCAGCCGTGGCGCGCCGCGAATACGCAAAACTCTTCCGGCGCTTCCAGCACGATCATTTTTCTTTCTTGCAGGCCCAGATCGCTATGTCCAAAGTCCGGACCGACATAGCCGAGTTCACGCAACCTTGTCATGATCTGACTGAGCAGCACTTTATCGTTGTACAGGCCATTCTCTATCGGCGCAGCAAAGTCGATGTAGACATCGATGATGCCGTAGCCTTCATCAAAAATCCGGATCGCTTTGATGTTGTGGCTGCTGCCACTGGCGTCGATGGCTTTGAATGGGCCGCTTAATTGGATGTCTGTGTCTGTTGTCATTTTGGAGTTTGAAATTGAATTGAGTGATGAATTAAACGCTCTATTGGATAGAGTTCAGTCCGTAGATACTGTCTTGAAGATCAAGCGAATTCTGCATTAAAAGGCGTTGAAAGCGGGGGAAAATTTATTTTGATTAATTTGCACAGTCATTATTTATTTTTTCCTTGAAGTCGGCGACTTCCATCATTCCATTTGGTCCAAAAAATATTTCAATATTCCCGTCAATTCGACCGTCGTGTACATCGTATTCAATATGAGCGTTGCCATGCGGATTTGTAGGTGGGGGTATTCTTGTCTCAAAAAAAATCAATCGTGGCGTCTCTTTCCATCCTTTTCCAAGAACTCGCTCAACCTCTTCAAACGTATATTCACTATCAACGCTGATGTGCATGAAAAAACGAGTTTCGATACTGGTAACGTTCTTTAGTGTTCTATTGAACGCCAAAGAAAATCCTGGGAATTCTGCGCTACCGCTGATCGTGCTCTTAAACATTTTTCCGAAATTGAATACTTCACCGGATACGCCATCGGAAGAGCGATTCAATTTGACGTCGCCGCCACCGAACATGTGTATAAGATTCGACTCCGTCAAAAAATTTTCATCCAACATCAGATGATGATCGAACGCGAATTTGACGTTGGCCAATATCTCTAATGGGGTTGTTGGTTTCCTTACACTTGCGACTAAATTTTTCATTTTTGATATTGTTATTGAGTTGCACTCGCGCACACAAGGCTCAATTTTGGGGACCGCCATCAATTCGCTGGCTTGCAAATTTGTTGATGCATAAAATATAAATACTGCAAGTAACTGTAGTAGTCGCAACCACATGTCTAATCTCCTCAAATTTCCGCGTTTTTGCGCCTGCCCCGACGGCTTTTATGTATTAAATGTGAGGCAATAGCGATCGCTGATAAATCGCCTTAAGCCGCTTGCACAAACCATACGTCATTTGCGGCCACTATGCGTTTTGGCGTTGGCGTACCCATAGCCCGCGTAGGTACGAATAGCGTCAGCGTATTCGCACGTATGGAATCGTTGAACAAACCAAGCAAAGTTTGTGCATATATATTCCATGTTTCACATACAACTCATGTTGCTCTAAAATCGAATCATGCGTGCGAATACGCTGACGCTATTCGCACCTACAAAACGCATGCACTAATGCGCACCGCTTCACTCTTGTTAGCATCATCGGTGCGCATGGCGAACACTACAAATTCACACAGTTTTAATCGTGGAGCAATTATGTGGTTAAAACCCAAACCCGCAATCCCCATGTGCCTCGTGGCACGAAATGCCGCCAGCAGGCGCACCAGCACTGCGGTATTGGTTTTGAAATTCAATCCAACTAATGCGCCTCTTCCCAATTATTCCCCACGCCGACTTCAGCTAATAACGGCACATGTAAAGCCGCCACACCCGCCATCAATTCCGGCAATTTGCGTTTGATCAATTCCAGTTCCGCGTCCGGCACTTCGAGCACCAGTTCATCATGGACTTGCATGATCATTTTGGATTGGAGTTGGTCGGTCTCTAGCCAGTTCTGTACGGCGATCATGGCGAGTTTGATCAGGTCGGCGGCGGTGCCTTGCATCGGCGCGTTGATCGCTGCGCGTTCTGCGCCCTGGCGGCGCGGGCCGTTGGGGCTATTGATTTCTGCCAGCCAGAGGCGGCGGCCGAACACGGTTTCTACATAGCCCTGGGCTTTGGCCTGGGTGCGGGTGTCGGCCATGTATTGGGCGACGCCGGGGTAGCGCTGGAAGTATTTGTCGATGTAGCTTTGGGCGGCGCTGCGTTCTATGCCCAAATTGCCCGCTAAACCAAACGCGCTCATGCCGTAGATCAGGCCGAAATTGATGACCTTGGCGTAGCGGCGTTGTTCGCTGTTGACTTCCGCCAGCGTGACGCCGAAGATTTCGGAGGCGGTGGCGCGGTGCACGTCTTCGCCATCGGCAAAGGCTTTCAGCAAGCTGGCATCGCCGGAAATGTGCGCCATGATGCGCAGTTCGATTTGCGAATAATCGGCGGAGACGATGTGGCTGCCTGCCGGTGCGACGAAGGCTTCGCGGATACGGCGGCCTTCGGCGGTGCGCACCGGGATGTTTTGCAGGTTGGGGTCGTTCGATGCCAGACGGCCGGTGACCGCGACTGCCTGCGCGTAGTTGGTGTGCACGCGCCCGGTGTTGGCGTTGACCATCTTGGGCAGCTTGTCGGTGTAGGTCGATTTGAGTTTGGCGAGGCCGCGATATTCGAGCAGGACCTTGGGCAGCGGATAATCTTCGGCGAGTTTTTGCAAGACCTCTTCGTCGGTCGATGGTGCGCCGGACGGCGTTTTCTTGACGACCGGCAGGCCGAGTTTGCCGAAGAAAATTTCACCGAGTTGTTTCGGTGAATTCAGGTTGAACGGTTGCTCTGCCAGTTCGTAGGCTTTTTGTTCTAGCTCCAGCAAGCGCAGGCCGATCTCGTGCGATTGGGCATTGAGTTTGTCCGGGTCGATACGCACACCGTTACGCTCGATTTTTTGCAGCACGACCGAGGTCGGCAATTCGATGTCGCGATAGACCCGCAGCAGCTTGGCATCGCGCTCCACTTCGGGCCACATGGACAGATGCAATTGCAGCGTGATATCGGCATCTTCTGCCGCGTATTGGGTGGCGCGTTCCAGATCGACCTGGTCGAAACAGATTTGCGATGCGCCTTTGCCGCAGACTTCTTCAAAGCTGATGGTTTTTTTGCCGAGATGGCGCAGCGCGAGGCTGTCCATGTCATGCGATTTATGCGATTCAAACACATACGATTGCAGCAGCGTGTCGTGCTCTATGCCGCGCAAAGCCACGCCGTGATTGGCGAAAATATGGCTGTCGTATTTGAGATTCTGGCCGACCTTGGGTTTGCCGGCATCTTCCAGCCAGGGTTTGAGCTTGGCCAGGACAAACTCGCGACTCAGTTGTTCCGGCGCACCGGGGTAGCTGTGCGCCAGCGGAATATACGCGGCTGATCCAGGTTCGCAGCTCAGCGAGATACCGACCATTTGCGCATTCATCGGCTCCAGCGAGGTGGTTTCCGTGTCGATGGAAGTCAGTGCGGCCTGATTGATTTTCGTCAGCCACTGATCGAGTGCGGCTTCCGTCAAAATAGTGTCGTAATGCGTCACTGCGGGTGCTGCAGAAATGGCGGGCGATGCCTTTGATGTTGATGCGGCAGAGTTATCCTCGTCGCCGAACAAGCCAGCCTGGGCATTCATGGAATTGCCGGTGTTCGCCGCAGGTTTAAGCGGTGTCGCGCCCGCAGTCGGATCGCCGGACAATTCGCGTAACCAGCTCTTAAAACCATAGCGTGTGAAGAACGCCAGCATGGCTTCTTTGCTCTCTTCTCTGGCGATCAGCGACTGGTCGATCGAGATGTGGTGTGCCGATAAATCGCAATCGGTTTTGACGGTGATCAAGACGCGGCCTTGCGGCAGCCAGTCCAATGCCTGGCGCAGGTTGTCGCCGACCACGCCCTTGATCTTGTCGGCATTGGCGATCACGCCATCGAGGCTGTCGAATTCGGCCAGCCACTTGACGGCAGTTTTCGGGCCGCATTTGGCCACGCCGGGGACGTTGTCGACGGTGTCGCC
Source organism: Undibacterium sp. Jales W-56 (assembly GCF_025548535.1). GTDB lineage: Bacteria > Pseudomonadota > Gammaproteobacteria > Burkholderiales > Burkholderiaceae_D > Undibacterium. The sequence goes on from NZ_JAJLQW010000001.1 coordinate 268,082, forward strand.
GATCAGGGTCAGGTAGTCGATGATACGGTTCGGCGGTACGCCGAACTTGGCGAGGACGCCGGCTTCGTCGAGCTTCTCATTGCTCATGGTGTTAATCAGGGTGACATTGGCATTGACCAGTTGCGCCAGATCCTTGTCGCCGGTCGAGACGATGGTATTCAGTCCGCGCGATGTCGCTTCGACCGCGAGCGTACCGATCACATCGTCGGCTTCTACGCCTTCGACCATCAGGATCGGCCAGCCCATGGCGTGCACGGCTTCGTGGATAGGTTCGATTTGTAGGCGCAAGTCATCCGGCATGGGCGCGCGCTGGGCTTTGTAGTCGGCATACAGATCGTCGCGGAAAGTTTTGCCCTTGGCGTCAAACACGCAGGCCATATACGCGGCCGGATAATCGTAGCGTAATCGGCGTAACATATTGATCATGCCGTAGATGGCGCCGGTCGGTTCGCCTTGCGCATTGCGCAGATCGGGCATGGCGTGGAAAGCGCGGTAGAGGTAGCTGGACCCATCGACTAATAACAAGGTTTTTTGCATAAGGATAACGGTAATGAGTGACCGCGGAAAAAGGATATTGAAATTACGCCAGATGCTTGCCGGCGATAAAGCCACTGCGCTCAAGGCGCGCGAATCTTGGCATATGTTCACGATTATGGCAGAGTTTATCGAGTCTACCGAACGGCTGTCCGGCGTCGGTCCCGCCGTGACGATTTTCGGTTCTGCCAGAACCGCCGCCGAGCACCCTGATTATCTGAAGTGCGTGGATGTGGCCAGACGCTTGTCGGATGCGGGTTTTGCGGTGATTTCAGGCGGCGGACCGGGAATTATGGAAGCTGCCAACAAAGGCGCCTATGAAGGCACTTCAGCCTCGGTAGGCTTGAATATTGAATTGCCGCATGAGCAGAAAAACAATCCCTGGCAAAACATTTCGCTGACCTTCCGGCATTTTTTTGCGCGCAAGGTGGCGTTTGTGAAATATGCCGATGCGTATGTGGTGTTTCCCGGCGGTTTCGGCACGCTGGATGAAGTGACTGAGGTGTTGACCCTGGTGCAGACCGGCACGACCAGGCATATTCCCGTGATTCTGGTCGGCAGCAGCTTTTGGCGCGGCCTGCTGGAGTGGATGAATACGCAACTGGCAGGCAATGGGATGATCGAGCATGGCGACTTGAACCTGGTGCAGTTGATCGATGAACCGGCGAATATTGTCGATGCCATCTTCGCGTTTTATGAAGCGCGCGATATTGAGCCTTCCGATGAAGAACGGCAGCGCTTGTTGTATTTGTAGTCTGGATTGGTGCGGAAACTTCGTTGTTTCGACGATCCCTGGAGCATCCCCGGGGATATTACTGGGAGCGCGCACGCTGCTTTGTTACAATGGCGGCACGCTTCATACTCAATGAATACACGCTTAAAGTGATTATCATGAAAAACCTGCCCCTCACGTCTACTGCCGCTCTGCTATGCATGAGCGCTGCTTTGCTGCCTTTTTCTGCCATCGCGCAGACGGCTTCCAAACCCGATGCCTCGCCACAGAAGCTGGAGAAAATTGAAGAAGTATCAGAAACGGGCGTCAAGATTGCGAAACCAGAAAAGCAAAATCAAACCACAGAAAAACGGGTCGGCGGCAAAGTTACTGAAGTCCAGGTCAAAGCGGGCAAGAGTAATTATATAGTGAAGCCCAATCAGGAAATCGGCAACGCGCCGAAGGGCACGGTTCAGGGCGATGCCAACCGCGGTGCGCAATGGTCGGTGCTGCAATTCGGCGGTAAAAAAGAAAGCAAGGAAGTCGAGCCTGTCCCTACTTTACCGCCCGCGCCGGCGCGCCCGGCGGCAACGGTAGCGGGCGCTGCGGCCAGTTCGGCTGCCAGCACCTCGGCCAGCAAGCCGGTAAAAAAATAATTCATATCAGCTAATCACCCTACGCAAAATGGCAGTATTTACATCGGTAAGTCTGGATGATCTTCGTCCATGGATGAGGCAATTCCCTCTTGGTCAGGCATTGGCAATCAAAGGGATTGCGTCCGGGATTGAAAACAGCAATTTTTTTATCACGACAGAATCCGGCGAATTCGTCCTGACGATTTTCGAAAACCTGAGCTTTGCGCAATTGCCGTTTTACCTGAAATTGATGCGTCACCTGGCAGATCGCGGCGTGCTGGTGCCAGCTCCGATAGCCAACGATCAGGGGGAACTGGTGGTGGCCTTGCACGGCAAACCGGCGGCGATCGTGAGTAAGTTGGAAGGCAGTTCGCAAATGTCGCCGGCGCCCTCGCATTGCGCCGAGGTCGGGACGATGCTGGCGCGCATGCATTTGGCGGCGCAAGATTTTGAACTGCGCCAGCCGAATTTACGCGGCCTCGACTGGTGGAATGCGACGACGCCGGTAGTGCTGCCGTTTTTATCCGACGCGAATCAACATTTGTTGCGTGCTGAAATGCATTATCAGGAAACCTTTGCCAGTACGGCGATTTATCGCGGTTTGCCGAACGGTCCTGTGCATGCCGACTTGTTTCGCAATAATGTGATGTTTGACGGCGATAGGTTGACGGGGTTTTTCGATTTTTATTTTGCCGGTTGCGATACCTGGATTTTCGATGTCGCGGTGACGGTCAACGATTGGTGTATTGAAGTTGCTACAGGCGCATTGGATGAGGCGAGAGTGACGGCCTTGCTGGCGGCTTATCATGCGGTGCGGCCGTTCAGCGAAGGGGAGCGCACTGCATGGCAGCCTATGTTGCGTGCGGCAGCGCTGCGCTTCTGGTTGTCGCGGCTGTACGATTTTTATTTGCCGCGCGATGCAGAGATGCTGACGCCGCATGATCCCGGTCATTTTGAGCGGATTTTGCGTTTGCGCGAGTCGTACAATGCACCGTCCTTACCGGCGGCATGATGATGAAACTGAATTCCGATATCGGCTGGTCATGGGTTAAAGAAGGTTTTCAACTGTTTCGCAAGCAACCGGTAGAGATGCTGGCGCTGTTTTTTGCGTACATGTTCCTGACCATGGGCATAGGTTTGATTCCGGTTCTCGGCCAGTTCCTGCCTTTGATTTTAGTGCCGACGTTTTCGATGAGCTTCATGCAGGCGTGCCGCCAGATCGAGGCCGGTCAGCGGGTCCATCCGAACGTCTTGCTGACAGGCTTCCGCTCGCCCGCCTTACCCCGTTTATTGATGCTGGGCTTGCTTTATCTGATCGCAGCGATAGTGGCGATCGGGGCATCGGCGCTGGTGGATGGCGGCGCATTTTGGGATTTTCTGACCAGCCAAAAACCGATTAACCCGCAAGACCCGAAGAGCATGCCGGCTGCCGCGATGTTCTGGGGCATGCTGTGTTCCGCGGTCGTGTATTTGCCGGCCCTGATGGCGTTCTGGTTCGCCGCACCTTTGGTCGCCTGGCAAAACATGGGCGTTGGCAAGGCGGTGTTTTATAGCTTTTTTGCAGTGCGCGGCGCGGGTAAGGCGTTTGCCGTGTATGGCCTGGCCTGGCTTGGGCTCGGCGTGTTATTGCCTATGATCTTGAGTTTGATGGTGGCCGTGATCGTCGGCAAGGCCATTGCCGTCGTGATCATCATGATGCCGGTCTCATTGGCGCTGACGGTGGTCATGTATTGCTCGTTCTATCCGCCCTATACCCATATCTTTGGGAAGCATGACCAGCTCAACGCAGAATAAAAAAAGCGTAGCCATGTCCTGGCGACGCTTTTTCGTTTGTCTATGCCGCTTTATTCAGTTGCCTGATGCTCGGATGGCAGATCCAGGTCTTCAACAATTTCATAGGTATGCGTCATCGCGGCGGTTTTTTCGAGCATGATCGAAGCCGAGCAATACTTTTCATGCGAGAGTTTAATCGCACGTTCGACCAGATTCGGTTTCAGATTGCGGCCGCGGACGATGAAGTGGAAATTGATTTTGGTGAAAATCTTAGGTTCCGTCTCGGCGCGCTCGGCTTGCAGTTTGACTTCGCAGCCCCGGATATCCTGCTTGCTTTTACGCAAAATCAGTACCACGTCGTAAGCAGTGCAGCCGCCCGTGCCGAGTAATACCATTTCCATCGGGCGCGGCGCCAGGTTGCGGCCGCCGCCATCGGGCGCGCCGTCCATCAAGACCGCATGACCGGAACCTGTTTCTGCCAGAAATGACATGCCTGACAAGCCTGTCCAACGTACTGTTGCTTCCATGATTGATCTCGCCTAACTAAAAAAATAATGAATCTATCTGCGTGGCCAATTGTAACGCAGCATGGCAAATGGCATAGGGACACAATTTTAGTGGAAGCCGTGACGGATAAGGATTAATCGGAGTTGAGACTTTGATAGAGAAGCGGAAATGTTGTAAATCTGGATGATTCGTGAGCAAATTTTCATTAAATTGTAAAAATATGAAAATATTCTGATCTTTTTACCTTGCACTGCACAAATTATTGTCCTATTATTGACTCATCGGTTAGTTACAAAGTGTTTGCAAAATTGTTGTAGCTCACCAGGCAATTGTCTCCTCCGCCTCCTAGGTGGATTCAGCCCGAAGCTCAGACTTCGGGCTTTTTTTTGCCTTTTCGCCGTATTTTACGTCGTTCAGGTGCTCACATTTTAAACAATGCTTGCACTAAGTCTTTGAAAATACTATAATTTCCGACTCTCTATTAGCCCAAGAGAGAAGTTACAAGGGAGAGTCTGCCAGGCAGGGACGGCAGAACCACCAGAGCAACCAAGATTACAGGGCGTTTTTAACTCTTACTAGGATTCATCATGAAAACCTTTTCCGCAAAAGCACATGAAGTGCAGCGCGACTGGTTCGTGATTGACGCGACGGACAAAGTACTCGGACGTGTTGCCAGCGAAGTGGCACTCCGTTTGCGCGGCAAGCACAAACCTGAATTTACTCCTCACGTTGACACGGGCGATTTCATCGTCGTAATCAATGCAGGTAAACTGCGTGTTACCGGTACTAAAGCTCTGAACAAGACTTACTACCGTCACACCGGCTACCCAGGCGGTATCTACGAAACTAATTTCCAGAAAATGCAAGCGCGTTTTCCAGGCCGTGCACTCGAGAAGGCAGTTAAAGGCATGTTGCCTAAAGGCCCACTCGGCTACGCGATGATCAAGAAGCTGAAAGTGTACGCTGAGGCAACTCATCCGCACACTGCGCAGCAACCTCAAGTACTCGACATCTAAGGACTCGCCATGATCGGTAATTACAACTACGGAACTGGCCGTCGCAAGAGCGCAGTTGCTCGCGTATTCCTGAAATCCGGCAGCGGCAAGATCGTTGTGAACGGCAAACCAGCCAATGAGTATTTCTCTCGTGAAACTGGCTTGATGGTTATTCGTCAGCCTTTGGAATTGACTAACCACCTCGAAACTTTCGATATCATGGTTAACGTCCACGGCGGCGGCGAATCCGGCCAAGCCGGTGCGGTTCGTCACGGTATCACCCGTGCCTTGATCGACTACGAAGCAACATTGAAGCCAGAGCTGTCAAAAGCCGGTTTCGTTACTCGCGATGCCCGCGAAGTTGAACGTAAAAAAGTCGGTCTGCGCAAAGCACGTCGCGCAAAACAGTTCTCCAAGCGTTAATCTCGCGGACTCTGTTTCAAAAAGCCGTCAGGTTAATAGCCTGGCGGCTTTTTTCCATTTTGGCGTCCTATTTACAATTGCGGACTCTTTCTGCTGCTAGAATACGAACAAAATTTTTGTCTAGGAATATACGATGATCAAAATAGGCATAGTCGGCGGCACCGGCTACACGGGTGTTGAACTGCTGCGTTTATTGTCCGCCCATCCTGCTGCGCAATTGACAGCGATTACCTCGCGTAAAGAAGATGGTTTGCCGGTTGCCGAGATGTATCCATCCTTGCGCGGCCATGTTGATCTGGCGTTTTCTTCCCCGGACAAGGCAAAATTGACGGAATGCGACGTGGTGTTCTTCGCTACCCCACACGGTGTCGCCATGGCGCAAGCACCGGCCTTGCTGGCTGCCGGCGTCAAGGTCATCGATCTGGCCGCTGATTTTCGTTTGCAAGATGTCAGCCAGTTTGAGAAATGGTATGGCATGCCGCATAGCTGTCCCGAGATCCTGAAAGAAGCCGTGTATGGCTTGCCCGAATTAAATCGCGCCAGGATCAAAAATGCGCGCGTGATCGGCAATCCTGGTTGTTATCCAACGACCATGCAACTCGGTTTTTATCCCCTATTAAAAGCCGGTGTGATTGATGCCGGCAATCTGATCGCTGATTGCAAATCGGGGGTCTCGGGCGCCGGTCGCAAGGCCGAGATGAGTTTGCTGTTCTCGGAAGCCAGCGATAGCTTTAAAGCCTATAGCGTCTCCGGGCATCGCCATATACCGGAAACCATAGAGCAATTGCAGGCCATGAGCAGCGACCGGATCGATTTGCTGTTCACGCCGCATCTGGTACCGATGATACGTGGCATGCATTCGACGCTGTACGGACGTTTGACCAGGGACATCAGTAACGACGCTTTGCAAGCGCTGTTTGAGGATGCGTATAAAGATGAGGCATTTATCGATGTAATGCCGTTTGGCAGCCATCCGGAAACCCGCTCCACCAGAGGCTCCAACATGTTGCGCCTGGCTTTGCACCGGCCGAATAACGGTAAAACCGTGGTAGTGCTGGTGGTGCAGGACAATCTGGTCAAAGGGGCTGCTGGCCAGGCCGTGCAATGTATGAATATCATGTTCGGACTCGATGAAACCAGCGGCCTGAAACATGTTGCGGTAATGCCTTAATGGGCCGACGCTTAGGGCAGCGACGTCTGGTCGCCTCGAAAATGACGATACGCCAGGATCAGCCCTGGCCCGTCAAGCTGGCAATCGTCGCGGTGATTATTGGTCTGGCAGGCGCGGTCGCCTTGTGGACCTATGATTTGGGCCGCAATTTTGCATTCGGCCCTAAGATTAAACCGGAAGAAGTCGAGGCCTTGCACAAGCAGCTCGATGAACTGAAAATCGAACGTGATAAACTCGCCGCCCAGGTGAATACCTCGGATAGCCAGCAAAATATCGAGAAATCGACGCAAAAGCAATTGGCCGATCAAGTCAAGAACCTGACTTCTGAAAACCTGAAACTGAAAGATGACCTGGCATTTTTTGAGAGCCTGATGCCATCGGCCACCGGGCCTGAAGGCATTACCTTGCAAAGGGTGAAGGCGGAAATGGTTGCGCCGAATCAGATGCGTTACCGTGTTCTGGTAATGCAGGGCGGCAAGGGCGGACGCGATTTTGCCGGCGACCTGCAATTATCCCTGACGCTGGCGCAGGGCGGCAAACCTGTTATGATGCAGTTCCCTGACCCCAGGACGGGCGAGGCGGGTAAGTTGAAGTTGTCATTCAGATACTATCAACGCCTCGAAGGTGTGATCACTTTACCGGAAGGCGCAACGGTAAAATCGCTACAGGCCAAAGTCATGGACAAAGGCCAGTTACGCGCCCAGCAATCGATTAATCTGTAAGGGGTTTTTCCATGTTTAGTCGTAAAGTTAAAAATACAATCGATAGCCTGATCGGCGTATCCAGCAGCATTGAGGGCAATCTGCACTTCAAAGGCGGCTTGCGCATCGACGGCCATGTGAAAGGCAATGTCATCGCAGACGTGGATCAGTCCAGCATGCTGGTCATTTCCGAGCAAGCGAAAATCGACGGCGAAGTGCGCGCCGGGCATGTGGTCGTGAATGGGGAAATCAATGGCCCGGTGTTTTCAACCGAATTGCTGGAATTGCAGCCGAAAGCGCGTATCTCGGGCGATGTGCACTACAAAGCGCTGGAAATGATGAACGGTGCACTGGTGTCAGGTAAATTGACCCATGAGCAAGCCGCAGAGCCGGTCTTGAAACTCGCCTCATCGCATAGCTAAGAGTAGCTTAAGACTTAGCCGCGTCAAAACACGTAGATCGATATAGGTCTATAATGAAGCCTTGTCAGAACAGTAGGAGCACGAAATGAATGCCGTAGCCGAAATGCCAGCACCGATTATTTTTACTGAAAGTGCGGCCGCCAAAGTGGCGCAATTGATTGAAGAAGAGGGTAATCCCGATTTGAAACTGCGCGTCTTTGTCCAGGGGGGCGGATGCTCGGGTTTTCAGTACGGTTTTACCTTCGATGAGATCGTGAATGAAGACGATACTGCCATGACCAAGAACGGCGTGCAGTTGCTGATCGATTCGATGAGCTACCAATATCTGGTCGGTGCCGAGATCGATTATAAAGACGATCTGGAAGGTGCGCAGTTTGTAATCAAGAATCCGAATGCAACAACGACTTGTGGTTGCGGATCTTCGTTCTCAGCATAAAGCGCAGGTATAAGACAACAAAGGACGCTACGGCGTCCTTTTTTTACGCCTGAAATAAATTCAGTGCATTGTTGCGCAACAATTCATCACAAACCGGATTGCTTTGATTACACTAATCAAAGCTGATCTCATTGATCTTGAAGAGCAACGCACACTATGGGAATTTGCGATGGAACAGACGATAGACACGGCAAGCCTGCAACAGGATAAGCAGTCGCCCCCAGTACCACCAGTGCAGCCGCATCTGGCAGCGTCGGCGCATCTGCAAAGGCAGCGTGATGTGGTCGCCGCTTTACGCGCGGTACTGCCTGAACGCAGCGTCTTGTTCCAGGAAGAGGACACCCGCCCCTATGAGTGCGATGGCCTGGCGGCCTATCGCCAGTTGCCTATGGTGGTCACCTTGCCGGAAGACGAGCAGCAGGTGATTGCGGTGATGCATATTTGCCGCCAGCTTCAGGTGCCGATCGTGCCGCGCGGCGCGGGTACCGGCTTGTCCGGCGGTGCCATGCCGATGATTGACGGCGTCGTTTTATCGACGGCCCGGCTGAATAAAACTCTCAAACTCGATGCCTATTCACGTACCGCGATCGTGCAACCGGGGGTGCGTAACCTGGCGATCTCGGACGCCGTCGCCGGGCTTGGTTTGTACTATGCTCCCGATCCCTCTTCCCAAATCGCCTGCACCATCGGCGGCAACGTCGCAGAAAATTCCGGCGGCGTGCATTGTCTGAAATACGGGCTGACTGTGCATAATGTCCTGCGTGTGCGGGCAGTCACGATAGACGGCGAGATCATCGAGCTGGGCGGCGAAGCGCTCGATGCGCCCGGCCTTGATTTGCTGGCGGTCTTCATCGGCTCGGAAGGCATGTTGGGGGTGGTCACGGAAGTCACCGTCAAGCTCGTCCCCAAGCCGCAGGCTGCGCGCGTCATCATGGCGTCCTTCGACGATGTGGTCAAAGGCGGCAATGCCGTGGCGAATGTGATCGCGGCCGGGATCATCCCGGCCGGATTAGAGATGATGGACAAGACTTCGTCGCGCATGGTCGAACCTTTCGTCAAAGCCGGCTATGACGTAGATGCGGAAGCGATTCTGTTATGCGAGTCCGATGGCACCGATGAAGAAGTCGAAGAAGAAATCCAGCGCATGAGCGCGGTGCTGGAACGGGCCGGCGCCACCGCGATCGCGGTTTCGACCAGCGAGGCGGAGCGGCTGAGATTCTGGTCCGGACGCAAAAATGCGTTTCCTGCTGCGGGACGCATATCGCCCGATTATTACTGCATGGACGGCACCATTCCCCGCAAAAATTTGGCTCAGGTCTTGCTCGGAATTGCCGCGATGGAGCAAAAGTACGGCTTGCGTTGTGCCAACGTGTTTCATGCCGGCGACGGCAATTTGCATCCTTTGATTTTGTTCGATGCGAATAAGGAAGGCGAATTCCATCAGGCGGAATTATTCGGTGCCGAGATTCTGGAATTATGCGTCGAAGTGGGCGGTACGATTACCGGCGAACATGGTGTCGGCATAGAAAAAATTAACTCGATGTGCGTGCAGTTTTCGAGCGCCGAACTCGATGCCTTCCGTGCCGTGAAGCGTGCCTTCGACACGGCATTTTTATTGAATCCGGATAAGGCGATCCCCACCTTGCACCGCTGCGCCGAGTATGGCCGTATGCATGTCAAGCGCGGACAATTGAAGTTTCCTGATTTACCGCGCTTTTAGGAGTGCCATATATAAAGGCGCATATTTCATGCGCCTTCTGGCCTGAAAATGACTGAAAACCCGCACCGATATTGCGGATTCAGTTTTAAATATGATGCGAAGTAGAGACTGTACGATCACCGGAAAATGAATGAATCCTGATATGGACAATATCCTGCAAGAGTTTCGCGATCGCATCTTGGCGGCATCGGCGGATCAGACGCCGTTATGCATCCAGGGTGGTGCCAGCAAAAACTGGTATGGACAAACACTGCGCGGCGATCTGCTGGATACCCGTGCGTATACCGGCATCGTCGCGTATGAACCGACGGAGCTGGTGATCACCGCGCGTTGCGGCACGCCGCTGGCCGAGATCGAGGCAGCACTCGCTGAACAACAGCAGATGCTGGCATTTGAGCCGCCGCATTTTGGCGCGACCGCGACGTTTGGCGGCATGGTGGCGGCGGGTTTGTCAGGGCCACGCCGTGCTGCGGTAGGCGCGGTCAGGGATTTTGTGCTGGGGGCGAATTTGATGGACGGGCGCGGCGAGTTGTTATCGTTCGGCGGCCAGGTCATGAAAAACGTCGCGGGCTACGATGTGTCGCGTTTGCTGGCCGGATCGCTGGGTAGCCTAGGCTTAATCACCGATATCTCGATCAAGGTCTTGCCTAAACCTTTTGCTGAAACGACCCTGGTTTTTGCCTTGTCAGAAGCCGATGCCTTGACCAGACTGAATCAGTGGGGCGGTCAGGCCTTGCCGATTTCGGCCAGTGCCTGGCATGTCGGCCGCCTGATGCTGCGTCTGTCCGGTGCGGATGCCGCGGTGCGTGCGGCGAAACAGAAATTGGGCGGCGAAGAAGTCCATGATGCGACCCATTACTGGTCTGCATTGCGCGAGCAAAAACACGAATTTTTTGCGCAGGATGAAGAGCACGGCTTATGGCGTTTGTCCTTGCCGTCAAGCGCCAGGCCGCTGGCCTTGAGCGGCAAATCGCTGATCGAGTGGGGCGGGGCGCAGCGCTGGTTATTCAGTGACGAGCATCCGCAACAGATTCGCGCTGCGGCCGCTCAGGCCGGCGGTCATGCGAGCTTGTTCCGGGGCGGCGATAAACGTATCGGCGTGTTTACAGCGCTGGCACCGGCAGTCGCCAGAATTCATCGTCATTTAAAAAATGCATTCGATCCTTCAGGTATTTTTAACCCTGAACGCATGTACCCCGATTTGTAATTTTTCAAACCTATTCTATGCAAACCAATCTCGCTGATTTCATCAAGGACACCCGTGAAGGCCAGGAGGCAGAAGAGATTTTGCGCAAATGTGTACATTGCGGCTTTTGCACGGCGACTTGCCCCACTTATCAGTTGCTCGGCGATGAACTGGATGGTCCGCGCGGACGAATTTACCTGATTAAGCAAGTATTAGAGGGCAAGCAGGCAACCGTAAAAACCCAGCAGCATCTGGATCGCTGCCTGACCTGCCGCAATTGTGAATCAACCTGCCCATCCGGTGTGCAATACGGACGCCTGCTCGACATCGGCCGCCAGGTGGTGGAAGATCAGGTAGCGCGGCCATTAGGTCAGCGCCTGATGCGCTCCGCGCTCAAGCAGGTATTGCCGCGTTCATCGATTTTTAATCCGGCGATGAAGCTCGGGCAAGCGATGCGTCCCATACTACCTAAGGCCTTGCAAAACAAGGTACCGGTGGCGCAGCCGGCAGGCCTTTGGCCGCAGACCCAGCATGCGCGCAAGATGTTGTTGCTCGATGGTTGCGTGCAACCGGCGATGTCGCCCAACATCAACGCCGCGACAGCCCGCGTACTCGATGCGCTGGGCGTGCAATTGATCGTCGCGCCGAAAGCCGCTTGCTGTGGCGCGATCCGCTTTCATCTGAATGACCAGGACGGCGGCCTCGACGATATGCGGCGTAATATCGATGCCTGGTGGCCCTATGTGGAAGAGGGGGCCGAAGCCATCGTCATGACTGCATCAGGCTGTGGCGTCACAGTCAAAGACTATGGCCATCTGCTGGCACACGACAGCGCGTATGCCGAAAAAGCCCGCCGCATCTCCGGCATGACCCGCGATCTGAGTGAAATTTTGCCTGACTTTGAGACTGAACTCGTCAAAAAAATAACAGGGAAAATAGCGAAAAGAATCGCCTGGCATCCACCCTGTACCTTGCAACATGGTCAGCAAATTCGCGGCAAGGTAGAGGGACTATTATGTCAAATCGGCGTCGATGTACAACTCTGTGCAGACAGTCATTTATGCTGCGGCTCTGCCGGGACTTATTCGGTATTGCAGCCAGCATTATCGTACCAGTTGCGGGACAATAAATTGCAGAATCTGGCGGCGACCGGTGCGGAGATGATACTGTCGGCAAACATCGGATGCCTCACGCATCTGCAGTCGGGCACGGATACGCCAGTGCGCCATTGGATAGAGTTGATCGATGCTGGTTTGCAGAGTCCGGGTCAGGACCAATAGCAGCGCGCTATTTTCGCCGGATCTGGCTACTCAGCCACTACGGATAGCGCAGAAAAAAGAGCCTAATCTCAACACGGAGTCACAGAGAAAAAGCGAAGAGTTGTTTTAAATTTACTTCGCGTTTCTGCGACTCTGTGCGGAGAGATTTTTGGGCTGTTATTTCTGTTGATGGACGCTTATTCGGCTAACAGTTTTTCGATGTCGGCGATCAGTTCCGCCGGTGCCGTCAGCGGCGCATAACGATTGAAGACGGTGCCGTCTTTTTTTACCAGGAATTTGGTGAAATTCCATTTGATCGCTTCGCTGCCCAACAGGCCGGGCGCTTTGGATTTCAGGTATTGATACAGCGGATGCGCGTCTTTGCCGTTCACATCAATTTTGGCGAACAGCGGGAAAGTCACGCCGTAATTTTTTTCGCAAAAGGCGCCGATTTCATCTGCGCTACCCGGCTCTTGATGGCCGAACTGGTTGCATGGGAAGCCCAGCACTTCGACACCTTGATCCCGAAACTGCTGGTACACCGCTTCCAGCCCTTTGTACTGCGGCGTGAAACCGCAATTGCTTGCGGTATTCACGATTAACAGCACTTTGCCCTGATACTGTTTCAGGTCAACCGGCTGGCCTTGCAGGTTGTCTGCATTGAAGTCGAGTATGTTCATACAATTCCCAGGTGAGATGTGCCTGCGCTGAGGTCACGGTTTTTGGCGTCTTTACCTTTCAGCATAATCGCCAGACGCAATTCATTGACGGAGTCGGCATTGCGTAAAGCGTCTTCATACGTAATCAAGTCGGCTTCATGCAAATCAAACAGCGCCTGGTCGAAGGTCTGCATCCCGATTTCACGGGATTTTTTCATGATCTCCTTGATTTCGTGGACATCGCCTTTGAAAATCAGGTCGGACACCAAAGGCGAGTTCAGCATGATTTCAATCGCCGCACAACGGCCTTTTTTACCGCGCAGCGGGATCAGGCGTTGTGAAATAACCGCCTTTAAGTTCAGCGATAAATCCATCAGCAATTGCGCACGACGTTCTTCCGGGAAGAAGTTGATGATACGGTCCAGCGCCTGATTCGCACTATTCGCGTGCAGGGTAGCCAGGCACAGATGGCCGGTTTCTGCAAAGGCAATCGCAAAATCCATGGTCTCGCGGTCGCGGATCTCACCGATCTGGATCACATCCGGCGCCTGGCGCAAGGAGTTCTTCAGCGCAGCGCCCCAGTCGTCGGTATCGATGCCGATCTCACGCTGGGTAATGATGCAATTGCCATGCGGATGCACATATTCAATCGGGTCTTCAATCGTAATGATGTGGCCGTAGCTATTCGCATTGCGGTAACCCAGCATTGCCGCCAGGGAAGTGGATTTGCCCGAGCCGGTTGCACCGACCATGATGACCAGGCCGCGCTTGGTCATGGCGACATCTTTCAGGTGCACCGGCAGGCCAAGCTCTTCCATGGTGGGAATTGCGGTGGTGATGGTACGTAATACCATTCCGACCCGGCCCTGCTGCATGAATGCGGAAACGCGAAAACGCCCCATGCCGGCCGGATTGATCGCAAAGTTACATTCCTTAGTCGATTCAAAAGCTGCCGCTTGCTTATCGTTCATGATGGCGCGCGCCAGATCGATGGTGTGCGCCGATGTCAAGGGCTGGTTCGATACGGGCGTCACCTTGCCATCGATTTTGAACGCCGGAGGAAATTCTGCGGTGATAAATAAATCTGAGCCATTCTTGCTGAGCATCAAGCGCAGTAAGTCGTGCATAAATTTGGTAGCCTGATCGCGTTCCATCTTGGTACATCCTTCATTCAAACTGAATCGGTAGAGAAAGTTTTCTGCCGCACATTAGCCTGGGAAATTGTCCGGCGTTTTTGCCGCTGCCCGCGCAGTGCCGACCGAGATGACATTGCGCTTGACCAGATCGGTCAGGTTTTGATCCAGAGTCTGCATTCCCATATTGCTGCCGGTCTGGATTGAGGAATACATCTGGGCGATTTTAGCTTCGCGAATCAGATTGCGAATCGCCGGTGTGCCCAGCATGATTTCATGCGCTGCGACCCTGCCTGTGCCGTCCTTGGTTTTCAACAGGGTTTGCGAAATCACGGCCTGCAGCGATTCGGACAACATCGAACGCACCATTTCTTTTTCTTCTGCCGGGAATACGTCGACGATACGATCGATGGTTTTTGCGGCGGATGAGGTATGCAGGGTACCAAATACCAAGTGGCCGGTTTCGGCGGCAGTCAGGGCGAGGCGGATGGTTTCCAGATCGCGCAACTCACCCACCAGGATGACGTCGGGATCTTCCCGCAAGGCCGAACGCAGCGCGTTGTTGAACGACATGGTATGTGGCCCGACTTCGCGCTGATTGATCAGGCATTTCTTGGATTCGTGGACAAATTCGATAGGATCTTCGACTGTCAGGATGTGGCCGTACTCATTTTCATTGACGTGATTGACCATCGCCGCAAGCGTCGTTGATTTGCCTGAACCGGTTGGTCCGGTAACCAGCACCAGGCCTCGTGGTTTGAGCGAGAGCTCAGCAAAAATGCGCGGGGTATTCAATTGTTCCAGGCTAAGGATTTTGGACGGAATTGTCCGCATCACGGCGGCGGCACCGCGTTCCTGGTTAAAGGCATTTACACGGAAACGTGCCAGACCTGGGATAGAAAAGGAGAAATCGCATTCCAGCGTCTCTTCATACGCCTTGCGCTGCGAGTCATTCATAATGTCGTAGATCAGGCCATGCACATCTTTATGTTCAAGGGGTGGCAAATTAATGCGTCGCACATCGCCATGCACACGTATCATAGGCGGCAAGCCGGATGACAGGTGTAAGTCGGATGCGTTGTTCTTGACGGAGAACGCGAGGAGTTCTGAAATGTCCATTTATAATTCCGGTGATGAAATGATTTGCGGTGGCGAGCACAGAACTCTGATGCAATCGCACTGATCAACCTACAACTTACGCAAGATTGGCGAGACTTTTCATTTGAATCGAGTCCCAGCCAGGTTGCAGAATCAAGTATCTCGATTATGTCCTTAATATCCAGCAACTTGCAAGCCGTGCGTGCTGATTTAGGCGCTGCTGCATTGGCTTGCGGTCGTGATCCGCGGCAGATTCAACTTTTGGCGGTCTCCAAGACCTTTGAGGCGCAGGCGGTGATCGAAGCCGCTGCTACCGGGCAACAGGCATTCGGCGAGAATTATCTGCAGGAAGCCTTGGAAAAAATGCAGTTAGTGCACATGCTTGCACCTGATTTATTGCTTGAATGGCATTTCATCGGGCCGATACAAAGCAATAAAACCCGACAAATCGCTGAGAATTTTGACTGGGTGCACTCAGTCGATCGAGATAAAATCGCCAATCGCCTGTCAGAACAACGGCCTGCAGGCAAGCCTGCGCTGAATATCTGCCTGCAAGTGAATATCAGCGGAGAGACCAGCAAAAGCGGCGTCATGCCGGACGACGCATTCGCGCTGGCAATGCAGATTGCGCAACTACCCGGTTTGCGTCTGCGCGGTCTGATGGCCGTGCCTGAGGCCAGTGATGACGAAGCGCAGCAGCGTTTGCCATTTCGTCAGTTGCGCGAATTGCAAGAACAGCTGCAAACCGGCTTGCGCCCTCTGGGCGTGGTGCTAGACACATTATCGATGGGCATGAGTGCCGACATGCACGCGGCGATTGCCGAAGGCAGTACGATGGTCCGCATAGGATCGGCGATTTTTGGAAAAAGAGCATATGCAAAGTAAATTGAAAATAGCGTTTATCGGCGGTGGCAATATGGCCACTGCCTTGATCGGTGGTTTATTGCCGGATGTGACTGCGCCAGAATATCTGCATGTAGTGGATCCTCATCAGGAATCGCTGGACAAATTAGTCCGGCAATTTGGTGTCGCCGGTGCATTACAGCTTGACGCCAGCATCGAACAAGCCGACATCATCATTTTGGCGGTGAAGCCGCAACAACTCAGGCAGGTCGCAGCAGCGCTCGCGCCTTATCTATCCGGGCAGTTGGTATTGTCGATTGCAGCAGGTATCCGGTCAGTAGATATCGCGCGCTGGTTAAACGGTTATAACAAAATTGTCCGCAGCATGCCGAATACGCCCGCCTTGATCGGCAAAGGCGTTACAGGTTTGTATGCGACCTCGGGCGTATCGCCTGAACAAAGATCCGCAGCCGATCACATTATGCAAGCGGTGGGATCGACCGTGTGGCTGGAAGACGAATCTTTAATCGATGCAGTGACCGCGGTCTCCGGCAGCGGTCCGGCCTATGTCTTTTATTTTATCGAAGCGATGCAGCAAGCTGCGCTTGAGCTCGGTTTGCCGGCAGCGCAGGCGATGCAATTGGCGCTGGCGACTTTTGACGGTGCGACCCGGCTCGCACTGCAATCGGCTGAACCGGTCGCGGTGCTGCGCGACAGAGTGACTTCCAAAGGCGGCACTACCTATGCAGCGCTGACCAGCATGGAAGATCACGGCGTCAAGGCGGCGATCATACAAGCGGTCAAGGCCGCCGCCGCACGCGGCAAAGAGCTGGGAGATGAGTTCGGTGCCCAGACTTAACTGAGCTGGTATTAATCCCGCTTGGGAGCGGCAGCGTTTTTCAATACGGGAGCAAGGTTTTGCCAGAGATTCCAGGCGACCAGTCCTGTTTTAAGCAATCGCCACATACGACCTGGTTTAATGATGATGGTGGCGATGGCAAAGCCGATGCCGATTGCCGGTTGTTTTTTGACCTGCCTGGCGACCTGCAAGCCCAGGTCGGCAAATTGCATCGATTGCTTTAGCTGTCGGCCATGTTCAGCAATGACGTCGCGCTGAGCCTGTGTCTGTGACAAAAGCTGCTTGCGACGTTCTGCGAGTTGCCGTCTTAGTGTAGACATGATTTCAGAGTGATTCGTCGGTATGGCTGCTACCACGCAATGCCGACGCGTCTTTGCGTAACTCAGCCAGAGTGTTGGCCAGCAATCGGGGTTTAGTCAGCATGTTGTGCCGCAACCACCAGCCCAGGCCAATCGCCGCGCCGGAAAATACCGCCAGCAAAGACAGCAGCACGACCATGCGATAGCTGTCCCAGAATGCGGCGATCAGTAAGAGTATCAATAGCAAGACCGCGACACCGGCGCAAAACAAGGCGACCAGCGACCACAATAAGTAAGCGGAAAAACGCGTGAGTTCTTCCTCTACCTCTACCGACATTAATTCCAGCCGGGTGTGCAGTATGCCGATCAGCGTAGCGGCTAAACGGGCGACGGAATCAACGATCGCCATCGTCTATTTACGACCGATAAGCAAGCCGACCAGCAGGCCAACGCCAGCAGCGATGCCGGCAGACTGCCAGGGATTTTCTTTGACATACACATCGGTCACATGCGCGGCATCTTTTGCCTTGGTAAGCACCGCTTCTTCCAGGCGCGCGATCTCGGCTTTGGTATTTTTCAGCGTGTGCTCGAATTTGGCTTTAGCGGATTTATATCCTTCACCGGCTTGCTGTTCAGAATTTTTCAATAATTCTTCTGCATCGCGGATTACCAGATTTAAATCATGCATCAATTTTTCTTTATGTTGTTCTGCTGAGCTCATGGTGTTTCCTTTCAAGAGTTAATTGGAACATCTGCTAAAGACAGCGTGGGAAATTGCTTTACATCCAGGCCTGCATAAGTTCAAAGCATGCGCAAGCCATAGCCATGCGATATAACAGACGCCTGCCAACTACTTTAGTGCATAGTCTAGTGCGATACCAGCAAAAATCGCCGCGCCTAGCCAGTTATTGTGCCGAAACGCCTTAAAACAAGCCAGGCGCTCCCGGTTGCGGATTAAACGGTAGTGATAGATTGCACAAATACAGGCGACAACCAGTCCGGCGACGAAGTAATAGCGTAACCCCTGCTGCCATCCGACCATCAGGATCAGGGAAAAACTGACGGCATAGCACAACATTACAGCCAACACGTCATATCTGCCGAAGGTAATGGCTGAGGTACGGATGCCGATCTTGAGATCATCGTCTCTATCGACCATCGCGTATTCCGTGTCATAAGCGACGGCCCAAAAAATATTCGCGATCAACAAGATCCAGGCTAGCGGCGGCACCGTATTTTGAATCGCGGCAAACGCCATCGGAATCCCAAAGCCGAAGGCAATCCCAAGATACGCCTGCGGGATCGCAAAAAAACGCTTGAAATAAGGGTAACTGCCCGCGATCAACACTGCCAACACCGAGAGTTGCTTAGTCAGTGTATTCAAAGGCAGTATCAAGGCAAACGAGATGAGAGCCAGCAGGGTTGCCACCATGATCGCCTCCCAACTGGCAATTTTGCCGCTGGTGACGGGACGCTCTGCGGTGCGCTTGACGTGCTTGTCGAAATCGCGGTCAGCGTAGTCATTGATCGCGCAGCCTGCCGAACGCATCAAGACAGTTCCCGCGCTAAAAATCAAAATCAAGCGCCAATCCGGCTTGCCGTCTGACGCAATCCAGAGCGCGGCGAACGTAGGCCACAACAGCAGTAAAATTCCGATGGGTTTATCAAGGCGGACCAGTTGAAAATACAGTTGAACTCGTTGAGATATCATGCGTTTCGATTTTTATCGTTATCAGTGTCGTTGCCAGGAGACAGATCGCCGGTTGGCGAAGGCAACATCGCTAAAAAATGAAATTATAAATGCTATCTATACATGGCAACAGCGACAATGCTATGGTAGCGCAGTCGTCATAATCCAGCGGTAAAATGGCAGCGATCAAAGCTATCGTCAAACTCAGTAAGCCGGTTCAGAACAATCACAAAGTGAGACAACCATGAAATTCAAATCGAATGCCGTCATTTTGGCACTCCTCGCTACAACTTCACTGTGCGGTTCCGCACATGCGGTCACCGAAATCAGTTGGTGGCACTCGATGACCGGGGTATTGGGTGAGCGCGTCACCGGACTCGCGGAGCAGTTTAACAAGAGTCAGTCCGACTATAAGGTAGTCGCCGTCTACAAAGGCAGTTATGACGAAGCCATGGCAGCCGCCATTGCCGCGTTTCGGGCAGGGAATGCGCCGCATATATTGCAAGTATTTGAAGTCGGCACTGCAACCATGATGTATTCCAAAGGCGCGATTAAGCCAGTCTCCGAAGTCATGAAACTCGCGGGGGAACAATTCGATGCCTCGGTGTATATCCCCGCGGTGGCCGGTTATTACACCTCACCGAAGGGTGAAATGGTGTCTTTCCCATTTAATAGCTCGACCACGGTGTTTTATTACAACAAGGATATGTTCGCCAAGGCAGGCATGAATCCGGACAAGGCGCCGTCCACCTGGCAGGAAGTCGTGGCCGCCGCCGCACGCTTGAAAGCGAATGGCGAAAAATGCGGCTTCACGACCGGCTGGCAAACCTGGGTGCACCTGGAAAGCTTCTCGGCCTGGCACAACGTCGAGTTTGCCTCCAAAGCCAATGGCTTCGGCGGCCTGGATGCGCGTCTGAAGTTTAATAGTCCTTTGCATGTCAAGCATATCGAGAATATGGCGAACTGGGCGAAACAAGGTTACTTCACTTACGCCGGTCGCAAGAATGAGCCGGAAGCGAAGTTCTATTCAGGCGAATGCGGCATGCTGACTTCATCGAGTTCGGCTTACGGCAGTGTCAGCAAAAACGCCAAATTCAAATTCGCGGTCGCGCCTTTGCCGTATTACTCCGACGTCGCCGGTGCGCCGCAAAATACGATTATCGGCGGTGCCTCCTTGTGGACCATGAACGGTAAAAAGAATGAGGAGTACAAGGGCATCGCCAAGTTTTATAAATTCTTATCGCAGCCGGAAGTCCAGGCGAAATGGCATCAGGAAACAGGCTATCTGCCGATCACGAATGCGGCCTACGAGCTGACTAAAAAATCGGGTTTTTATGACAAGACGCCGGGTCCGAATGTCGCGGTCCAGCAAATGATCGTCAAGACTACCGATAAATCGCGCGGCATTCGTCTGGGGAGTTTTGTCCAGATACGCACGATTATGGATGAGGAGCTGGAGTCAGTCTGGGCAGGCAAGAAATCTGCCAAGGAAGCACTCGATACTGCCGTTGCACGCGGCAATGAGTTATTAGAGCGCTTTGAAAAAGCGAACAAATAAAAAACGCAGATTTCCCACCAGAATTAGTTTTTTTCCCCGACCAGCACCCTGATGACTTGGTGGTGCTGATCCATTTTTCATGAATAGGTTGAACGTGGAAAAACGCGCTCGATTTCGCTCCGCCTGGCTGCCTTACATGCTGGTCGCGCCGCAGATCATTATTACGATTTTGTTTTTTTTCTGGCCGGCAGTGCAGGCCTTGTACCAGTCTGTGTTGCTGCAAGACGCCTTCGGCATGTCCACGCAATTTGTCTGGTTCGATAATTTCAAGGTGTTGTTTGCCGACCCGAGTTATCTTGCGTCGTTTAAAACGACGGCCTTATTTTCGCTTCTGGTCGCGACTTTGGGCCTGGGTATTTCGCTGGTGCTTGCGGTATTTGCCGATAGGGTAGTGAAGGGCGCTGCGATCTATAAAACCTTCCTGATCTGGCCGTATGCGGTTTCTCCGGTCGTTGTTGGTGTGCTCTGGATGTTTTTGCTGAATCCGACTTTAGGGATACTCGCCCATGCCTTGCGCCGCTTCGGCATTGAGTGGGATAGTCTGCTCAATGGCCAGCACGCGATGATCCTGGTCGTGCTGGCCGCGGTATGGAAACAGATTAGCTATAACTTCCTGTTTTTTCTGGCGGGCTTGCAGTCGATTCCCAAATCCTTGATTGAAGCGGCGGCGATTGATGGTGCCGGGCCGGTCAAACGTTTCGCTACGATCGTATTTCCGTTGCTATCGCCGACCTCATTTTTTTTATTGGTCGTGAACATTGTGTATGCATTTTTTGATACTTTCGCGATTGTTGAAGCGACCACGCAGGGCGGACCGGGGAAGGATACCGAGATCCTGGTGTACCGGGTATTCAACGACGGCTTCAAAGGAGGCGATCTGGGTAGCGCTGCCGCGCAGTCAGTGATTTTGATGAGCATCGTGATCGTGTTAACCATTGTGCAGTTCAAGTATGTTGAAAAGAAAGTCCAGTACTCATGATAGAGCGCCGTCCCGTATTAGATTTCTTCAGCCATCTGGTATTGATACTCGGCGTGGCTTTCGTCGCTTTTCCTATCTATGTCGCGCTGGTCGCGAGCAGCCAGACTGCGGAACAGGCGGCGCTTGCGCCGATGTCGCTGATTCCGGGCGATCAGTTATTCCACAATTTATCGACGGTATTGAATTCGGGCGCGTCCGGAAATGTGGCGACCAGTCCGGTAGCCAGGATGATGTGGGTGAGCCTGGTGTCTGCGCTGATGATTGCATTCGGCAAGATCTCGATCTCGATGTTGTCGGCGTTTGCGTTGGTGTATTTTCGCTTTCCGGGACGTACATTATTCTTCTGGATGATCTTCGTGACCCTGATGCTGCCGGTCGAGGTGCGTATCTCGCCGACCTATAAAGTCGTGTCTGATTTGTCGATGCTGAATTCGTATGCGGGTTTGACGATTCCTTTAATCGCTTCGGCGACGGCGACTTTTTTATTCCGGCAATTTTTCTTGACGGTACCCGAGGAACTGGCCGAAGCCGCACGGATTGATGGTGCGGGGCCGCTGCGTTTTTTCAAAGATGTGTTGTGGCCTTTGTCGAGCACGAATCTGATTGCCTTGTTCGTCATCATGTTCATCTACGGCTGGAATCAGTATCTGTGGCCGCTGCTCGTTTCGACCGAACAGTCTATGTATCCGATCGGCATTGGTATCAAGCGCATGATCGCCGGCGGCGACTCGGCAGTGGAATGGAACCTGGTGATGGCGACCTTATTGCTGGCAATGTTGCCGCCTGGCCTGATCATAGTGATCATGCAAAAATGGTTTGTCAAAGGCTTGGTCGATTCCGAAAAATAAACAAGCGATTCGCATTCAAAAAATAAAGAGATATGGCACAAGTTCACTTAAAAAACGTTAAAAAAACCTATGGCAAAGGCGATAAGTCGGTGGCGGTCATTCACGGCATCTCGATAGATATCGCGCATGGTGAATTTATCGTCATGGTCGGCCCGTCGGGGTGCGGCAAATCGACTCTGCTGCGCATGGTGGCGGGGCTGGAAGAGATTTCAGAAGGCGATGTCATCATCGGTGACCGGGTCGTCAACGGGCTGGAGCCGAAAGACCGCGACATCGCGATGGTATTCCAGAACTATGCCTTATATCCGCATATGACGGTGTACCAGAATATGGCCTATGGCTTGAAGATACGGGGATTCTCTAAGGACGATATCGAGTTGCGGGTACAAAAAGCGGCAAAAATTCTTGAATTAGGCGAATTGTTGCAGAGGACGCCGCGTCAATTGTCCGGCGGTCAGCGCCAGCGAGTCGCGATGGGGCGCGCGATTGTGCGTGAGCCTGCGGTATTTTTGTTCGATGAACCCTTATCGAATCTGGATGCCAAGTTGCGGGTGCAAATGCGTTTGGAAATTCAAAAACTGCACAGGACTCTGGGCACGACCAGTTTATATGTGACGCATGACCAGGTGGAGGCCATGACCTTGGGGCAGCGCATGATCGTGATGAATGCGGGCGTGGCAGAGCAGATCGGTACGCCAGCGGAAGTGTATAGCCAGCCTGCAACGACCTTTGTCGCGAGTTTTATCGGCTCACCGCCGATGAATTTACTTAAAGGCAAAGTCAGTGAAGATGGACGTCAAATGCAATGGGGTTCGACGACATGTAATTTGCCGGTAGTGCAGGCTGAAGCCGGGCGTATTGCGGGCAGGGAATTGATCCTTGGCGTGCGGCCTGAACATCTGTTCATCGGTATGCCGGGATTGCCATTGGAGGTGGAGCTGGTAGAAAGTCTGGGTGCCGATTTGCTGGTACACGGGCAATGCGGCGGCCAGTCTGTGGTGATACGCACGCCGGCCGGTACGTCTGTGCAAACCGGCCAACGCACCAGTGCAGGGTTTGCGGCAGATACCATGCATTGGTTTGATGCGACTACCAATAAGCGCTTATTTTAGTCGGGCATGAATCAGGTTTACATCAGGGTTTAAGCGGATCTGATTCAAGTCAAAATCCGGTAGCGCCTGATCGCTTTGCTTTCGCCCGGTTTATCTTTAAGACTATCCGTGGCATCAAACGAGGCCTGGATTTTGCGTTTAACGGCTTGAGCATGATTGTCGAATTTTGCTGCGAATAAACCGGCAGCGAAAGCCAGGATCGCGACACTGGCAATCAGTGAATACAGCGAGAATTTTGTCATGGTCTGCATCAGACACCTCCATCAATCGCGGTCATTAGTGCAACGACATCAGTGCGCGCGATGACTGCAATAACTAAACTGAACCGGCATCCTCAATGGGAGTAAAGAAGATGCCGGCACAGTGTTCAAACATCAGCGGCGCGCTTAAAACTTGTAGCCGACGCCCAGTGACAGCATATTGATGACACCTTTATCGCTACCGAATTTGTTTGGCAGGCGATCGTAATCGGCGTTCAAGCTAATGTTTTTTGCGACGGCATAACGTATGCCTAAACCGAATACCGGGACGATAAACGCTTTGTCGGTTGTCGAGTTGCCAGCTAGCGAAGATGTCACCTTGTTGCGGGTATAGGCGATACCAGCGCGGCCGTTCAAGGAGAAGTCGTTGAAGTTAGCCTGCAAGACATACGATGCGGCTAAGCCATCGGTGCTGCGTAACAGCGTCTCAGAACTGGAGTTTGACAAGCTCGCCGGATAGGTCGCAACGGCACTGCCGACTTTGTAGTACATCAACTCAGCGCCTTGCGAGACATTGACGCCTTCAAATAAAGTCGGCGCCGCCAGGTAGCCGGCGTAAATTTTGCCGCTGGATTTTGCTTTGGTATCGCAACTGGTGGTGCCCAGGCAGCTCAGGTCATATTTGGCTTGTGCGGCAAAATTGATGCCGGCATACGTCTGGGCCTGGGTTGGCAGATTATCGGCGGCCATGGCGCTACCGGCTATCGCACCGGTGAATAAAGTAGCGATTGCCGCCATCAGGAATGATTTTGTTTTGAACATAAGAGCCTCAATAAAAGTGAATTGCGGAGCGCGATAGGGTTTGTCGCTCCTGAAAAATAAACCACGGTCGTCGCTGTATTGAGTAGTGCTCGACCTCGGGGCGCAGTGTTGCAAAGATTATGTTGACGTACCAGTAAATTGTTCGAAGACTTAGGATTCGGAGTTTTTGGTACTAATATGCGGTACTATTTATCAAATTTGAACTGAAATAGGTAAACCATGAGCTCACCTGAATTAGTCTTGCAAGTCCTGCGTATGGAGTTACGCGCTGCCGGGGTAACCTATAAAGTGCTGGCGGAACGCATAGGGATGAGCGAATCCAGCATGAAGCGCATGTTTGCGCAAAAGGATATGGCGCTGTCGCGCCTGGCCTTGATCTGCAAAGCTGCCGGTATTGCGATGGAAGATGTCTTGCGGCAGGCCGCCGATGTGACGCCGCATTCGGATAATCTGAGCCTGGCGCAAGAGCGTTCTTTGATGGCCGATCCCAAGTTGCTGCTGGTCGCGATTTGCTGCCTCGGACATTGGACGTTGGAGCAAATTGTCGAGACCTATCATTTGTCCGAAGCCGAATGCGTTTTGCAGTTGGTCGCCCTGGATCGCCTGGAGTTGATTGAATTACGTCCGCATAATCGCTATCGGCTGAATGTATCCAGCGCCTTTCACTGGCGTCCTGACGGGCCGGTGCAGGCGTATTTTCGCGAGCATGTCGTCAGTGATTTTTTCGATGGACGATTTGACGGTCACGGCGAAACCGTGCTGTGCGTACCGGCGCGCTTATCTTCCGGCAGCGCGCAGGAAGTCGTGCAAAAAATCCAGCAACTGGTCGCCGAGCTGGCGCGCCTGCATCAGGATGATCGCCGGCTGCAGGCAGAGGAACGCGATGGTTTTACGCTCCTGCTGGGATTCCGCTCTTGGGAGTTCTCGGCTTTTACGGCGCTGCGTCGTCAGGAGAGCAGTGCGGCAGGCCGTGTTCATGCCACCGCTTCATCAAAAAAATAAAATGCCAATAGACTTGAGGCAAAACGACAAGCTGCTCACCATAATTCAAATTGAAACCGCAATCTGGGTGCGGCTTGCAGAGGTATTTCGTGCCAACAGGCCCACCCAGCTTGCAGAGGCATTTTAATACTGAAACGCCATGAAGCCGGTTCCTCTCTTGCCTTTTCTTTGTGTCTCCGCGTCTCTGTGGTGAGAGGTTTTGGTTTTTGCGTAAGTCTTAATTAAAATAAGCGAGGGCAGGATTCCGGTTCCAATGGAAAAAGTCGCGCTACCAGACTGGCCCCAGGAAAAGATACGCAGTCGAATTGCCGCTGCGGGTCGCGCCGGCACCAAAGTACAAGGGACCAAAGCGCGTGTCCATCGAGATGAAGGCGCTACCTGCCTGTTTTAAATTGCCGAACCGTAACGCCTGATTTGTCCCGAAGGCGCCACCTAATTCCGCTGAAAATCCCAGGCGAATCGCACCGCCGACGGTGGTCGGCATATCGCCCACGCGACGTGCCACGACGACCCGTCCCAACAACACGGAATTGCCATCCAGCGAATCCGCCGTGGTGCCCGATAAACGTAAGAAACCGCCAAGGCTGCTCGGTGCCAGGCCGCGTTGCGAGCGCGACCATTCGCCGTAAATGTGACCGGCCCAATCGCCTGCTTGAAAAGCCGACAGTCCGGTAAGCGAGGAGCGTGCCAATGAAGGTTCGCCCACGCCTTTGCTGGGCGAGCGTTCCCACAACGCGGTCACCAGATTGCCGCGTACCGGGAAAGCCAGCGAATCCAGGGTGTCCAGGCGGAATTGTACGAACTGCGTGGTATCGTAATAGCGGACGCCCGGCGCTGCCGCGTCTTCCGGCAGGATCACGCTGTATTTGCCGAAACGGCGGCTGACGCCGAATTGCAGATCGCCCCAGTTATCGAATTGACGTCCCAGCACGACCGTGCCGCTGCTGTTATGCGCACTGACGCGGAACACTTTTTTACCTTGCTGGAACAGATCGACGGCAGTTCCGCCGAATTCGGCTGAAGGGGCCAGATACCACGGCGAACTGGTGCCCAGCGGCTGCCATAATTGCGTGCCGATTTGCCGCTGACTGCCAAGTTTCGCCATGCTACGCAACTCGGCGCCATAGCTATTCAGCGACGAGGCCACATGCATCATGCTCAGCGCAAAGTGATTGTCATCCGAAAAATCGCTGGCTAACTCCAGGCCAAAACGCAGGCGGTTACGACTCGATTTGGATTCGCTCGGCTTGATCACGACATTTCTCTGGCCGTCGCTATCCGTGATTTCGGTTTCTATATTATCGATATCGCCGCGCCCGTATAAACGCGTCGTTGCCTGACGAATCTGATCGGATGTCAGAGCCTGGCCGGTCTGCAATCCTGATTGGGCAATCAAAGCCTTGGGGTTGATGTATTGATTGCCCTGGACTTCGATTTTCGCGATTGGCAATGCTTTGTTCGTGCCGCGTTCATCGTTGCTGGCTTCCAGTCTATGCTGGTCGAGCGCCGCATATTGTTCGGCGCTGACACTGAGATTTTTCAGTTGGTCCGTCATTTTGAGGGCGGCAATTTCTCCCGCATTAATCGCCCGTTCATGCAAGCCGAAATCCAGGAAGCTGATGCCCGATAAGTCAGGTGCGATCAAAATATCTTTGCCGGATAACTCCTTAATCGAGCGTTGCACATTTTGCTCAGTCAGGATCTGCAGCATTTGCTGCGCAACGCCGAAGGCACTGCTGATTTCGTTTTCTTTCGCCAAAGGCGTTCCGACATTCACCGCGATCACCACATCGGCCCCCATCGCGCGCGCCAGTTCTACCGGCAAATTGCTTACCAGGCCGCCATCCACGACCAGGCGCTGATTCAAACGCACCGGAGCAAACACCCCAGGCACTGCCAGCGAGGCGCGCATACTCAGGAACAAGGGCGTGTCGCGCATTTCTACCAATTCACCTGTCAGCAGATCGGAAGCGACCGAGCGAAAAGGCAGACCGAGCTGATTGATAGGTCGATCGCGCATCCCTTGCGGCAGCAGGCGGGTCAGCGCATGTTCCAATGCCGCATTACCGGCCGCGGCAGGCGGCAAGGACAAGCCGTTTTTGGTGACCGCGAGTTCAATCCGCGAGGGCAGCAGCAGATCTTCTTCCTTGCGGCGGAAATCCAGATCGTAGCGTGCAGGGCGATCGGCTAATACGCGGTCCCATGCGGTATTGCGGACGATTTGTTCCAACTCGCTGACCGAGCGCCCGGCGGCATACGCGCCTCCCACCACGGCCCCCATGCTGGTGCCAACCACGATATCCACCGGCACTCTTTGTGCACGCAAGGCGCGCAGCACACCGATATGCGCAAAGCCACGCGCACCGCCACCGGACAGCACCAGCGCAATCTTTGGCCGGGGTGGCAAGGTGCTGACCTCCGCAGTTAAGGGGAGGGATTTCGGCTCGCTTTGCGCAAGCGAACAATTCGCAGAGACAATTAGAAACAGCGCATAACAAAGCGCTAAACCGCGACGGAGTGACATGATGGACGGTACTTTCAATAGACGCTTAGCAAGGTATTCAGTGCTTAAGCATGTAAGGATTTGACATCAGTAAAAATAGTCAGAAGCGCCAGAGTATAGCGTTGTGATAACGGTAAAGTGCAATGCATTTGAAATAGATTCTGCTTTCTCGTAAAAAAATACCGGGAGCATCAGCTCCCGGTATGGTGTTACTTTGATCGCTAATCCTGCTCTATTCAGGCTTGCATGCTGCCAGACTTAATCGACTTTCTTTGGCAGGATGCTGTGAAGTAGCTTTATACAGCAGCCAGCAATCTTTGCCCCTGATAACCAGTTTGAACAGATGGGCTGGCGGCTCTATCACCCGGCCTTGCAATAACTGGCCTGATTCGTCATATCTCGGTGTTCTCACAAAGGCAAACTGACTGCTGTCAAGCAGCGTATTATCTGCCAGCGAGACCGATGGCAGACCTAGCATGCCTGCAACTTCCTTTTGCAATTCCTGCTTGACCCCGGTATTCATTGCCAGCAAACGTGCAGGCACGTCAGGCTGAGGGGTGAAAGCCTGACATGCACTGATGCTTGCCACCGAAAATAATAGGCAGATACGCAAATTTTTCATCGTGGTTTGCTGTAGATAGCGATTTCTTTCACCATTGGGCGAACCAATTGCATGGCGCTGGACATCGCTTCGGATCTCAATTGCAAACCGGTGCTGGATGCCGGGCAGGTTTTGGTATTCCGGTAGCTCAGTGCCGCCGCCAGTTGAGCTTCTGCGGGATCACCTAACGCATGGGAAAAATCATCCGCCACCTTGCACGTTGCCGGGATACCGTCTGCATAATCGCCATACCCCTTATTATTGATGCCTTTAAATTGAATCGCAAAGTAGGTCGTGCCACAATTGGGCGTCGGGTTGTAACCGTAAGGTTTGCCGCAGGTTTGAGCACCGATCAGGTTGACTTCTAAATCAATCCCTTGCAGACCATTGATAATAGCCTCACTCGCGGAGCAAGTATTCGCACTCGTCAGTATAGTGACGCGTTTTAAACCGAGGTAAGGCAAGGCTTTACCACCGATACCGGCCTTAGAGTCGTAACCCACTGCGGTCGAGTAAAACGGTGTTGCCGGTTCTGGTGGAGTCTTGTCGTTGCGTATCAGTTGATCAAAAGTTTTTCCACTGGTTGCCGCCGGACCTGCAATCATGTAGGACAGTTCGCTGGCAATCGCCAGCAGCCCGCCGCCGTTATAACGCAGATCCAGGACCAGATCGCTGATATTCGCTGCTTTCAATTGGGTAATCGCATTCACTAATTGCAATTCCGAGACCACATTATGGTCGTTAAAAGTCAGATAACCGACTTTGCCGGTGGGCGTGTCGATGGTCTTCACATTTTGCACCGGAGTCGTGAAGACATTCCCTGCCGCGATAGTGAAAGTCAGATTGCTGCCATTGCGGCTGATGACGAATTTGTGTATTTCGCCATCCTTGGATGGGAATAATCCCCCATTGAGGATGGCAATCGTAGTGCTGTCCGTGCCATTGAGGAAGTCAGCATCATCAACGCTAATCAATTTATCGCCACGCATCAAGCCCGCCTTGGCGGCAGCAGAATCCGGCTCCAGCGTTGTCACGATCCAGTTGCGTGGCGTGACATTACGAGTGCTGCGCGACCAATGGATACCGTAACCGAATTCAACGCCTGCCTGCAATATGGCATTCCAGTCAGCGGTTGGATAAGTAAAATGGAATTGATCCTTGGGCGTGCCGGACGGGGTAATCGCAGTGGTTTTCAAGACGTTGAAATAATCAATCGCGGTGTTGTAACTTGCAGGATTCAGTGTTGTCGGGACTTCTGCATACCATAGATAGGTTTCATCTATCCATGAGCGTAACCAGGTCTTTTCGTTGCTTAAGCTTCCCTGCCTGTCTGGATAGGGCAGATTATTGTTATAAGGATCGGTTCCTGTACGTGGTGATTGGCAAAAATTCGCTACCGAGCTGGATGGCGGTAAAACCGCTGATCCCGATGTATCGGGAATAGCGGATGAACCTCCGCCGCCGCATGCGGCAAGGACGGATGAGGCGGCGATCGTTAAAGCGATTAATTTAAAAGATTTCATCTAGGTTGGATGTCAAATTAGTGAGTGTTACACAATGATCTGTTCGCTCAAAATCCAGCAGGCCGATTTTGGCAAAGCAGTATGATGCACTATAGAGTTGTAAAAATATATAAGGTAATTAACTATTTTTTACATTTCTCTGGAGTCGGCTCTCTAAAAATTCTAACGCGAATCCAGAAAAAATCCATTACGGCAGGGTGTACTTGTATCGTGTTTGACGGGTAATGTGCGGGCATTCTTAAAGCATGGTGCGCAATCGATCGCTACGCAAGGCTGGCTAATTCCTTGGATTTACCAGGGAATTCAATACATGGTCACGCCACACGCCGTTGATCTTCAGGTACGATTTCGCCAGGCCTTCGCGCTCAAATCCCAGCCGCTGCAAGACTGCGGCGCTGCGGGTATTTTCAGGCAGATGATTCGCCATGATGCGGTGCAGCCCTTGTTGCTCGAACATATGCCGGATCGCTGCTTGCAAGGCTTCCTGCATATAACCCTGACCTTCGTGTTCTGCTGCGATTGCGTAGCCGAGATGGCCGGCCTGGAAGATGCCGCGCACGATGTTGTTGAAGTTGCAGGCGCCGATCATCCTGGCTTCATTCTGTTTGAAAATCGCGAGGTAGAGCGCTTGCCCCGATTCCATGCTGAGCCAGTTACCGGTCAGTCTTTGCTGGCATTGTTCTATGCTGAAAAAGCTTTCTTCCCTGGCGGGTTCCCAAGGTGCAAGGTGAGTACGATTGGCCAGCAGAAAGTCTTGCAGGATAGCGGCATCCTGGGGCGCCAGCGTGTGCAAATCCAGGCGCGCCGTTGTCAATGCCGTTATCAATACAGTGGATGACATCGCAGCCCCGCTTACTACAAGAATTTCAATCCGGCGATGCCCGCGATGATCAGGCCCATGCACAGCAAGCGGGTCGCAGTAGCC
Organism: Undibacterium sp. Jales W-56; assembly: GCF_025548535.1. GTDB lineage: Bacteria > Pseudomonadota > Gammaproteobacteria > Burkholderiales > Burkholderiaceae_D > Undibacterium. The sequence goes on from NZ_JAJLQW010000001.1 coordinate 299,210, forward strand.
GGATCGCCGAACAAGATGATGCCAAGGACCACGGTGCCCACCGCGCCGATGCCAGTCCAGACCGCGTAGGCAGTGCCGACCGGCAGGGTTTTCATGGCGATAGACAGTAACCAGACGCTGGCTGCCATCGCTGCAATCGTGCCCAGCGATGGCCACAGGCGAGAAAAATTATCGGTGTATTTAAGTCCGATTGCCCAGACGACTTCGAGCAAGCCAGCGATGAATAAAATTAACCAGGCCATCGATATTTGAGGGTTGAGAGTAAAGGTTAAAAGGCGGATCTGCATTAATTCGACACAAGGATTCAGCGCTTGAAGAAGCCAGTTGATCCGGGTCTAAAAGGCTGTAATGCTGGGCTTATTGCGCGCTGGCGGCTTCGTCCAGCATCGATACGCCGGGCAAATCGCAAGCGAGTACTGCCTGGCGGATCGCTTCAATCGCGGCCTGGCGGGTAAAGCTCTTGCGCCAGGCGATGACTACCCGACGGTTCGGTGCGGGTGCGCTGAACGGCAGGTAACGCAACATGCCATCCTTGGTATCCAGATCGGGCACCGATGCCATCGGCAACACGGTGATGCCGATGCCGGAGGCCACCATGTGACGGATGGTCTCTAATGACGAGCCTTCGAAGCTGCGGGCGATGCCGTCGCCTGCGGTGGAGAAGCGCGCCATTTCTGGACAGACTTCCAGAACCTGGTCGCGGAAGCAATGACCATTGCCAAGCAGGAGCATGGTTTCGGACTTCAGTTCTTCGGTCGAGATTTCGGTGCGGTCGGCCCAGACGTGATCGCGCGGGGTGGCAACCACAAAAGGTTCGTCATACAAGGCTTGCACCATCATGCCCTGATCGGGTAAAGGCAAGGCCATGATCGCCGCATCGAGTTCGCCCTGGCGCAACAGTTCCATCAATTTGACGGTGAAATTTTCTTGCAAGACCAGCGGCATTTGCGGTACTTGCCTGATCATGGTCTTGACCAGGGTCGGCAGCAAATACGGACCTATCGTATAAATCACGCCGAGGCGGAAGGGGCCTGCCAGAGGGTCTTTATTCTGTTTGGCGATTTCTTTGATGGCGGCTGTTTGTTCGAGTACACGCTCGGCCTGCGCGACAATCTGGGCACCCAAAGGCGTGGTCGAGACCTCGGTGCCGCCGCGTTCAAAAATCGTGACGCCCAATTCTTCTTCGAGTTTTTTGATGGCGACAGACAAGGTCGGCTGCGCGACAAAACAGGCTTCGGCGGCGTGACCAAAGTGCTTTTGGCGAGCGACTGCGACGATGTATTTTAATTCTGTGAGTGTCATGTTGCTAGTGTGGCACAGACTTTTACCAACGTCAGCAAGTGCGTGACCAGGTTTCGTCTAAAATGGCAGAAATAGGGGGAGTATTTTTAAATCACGCGATATTATATGCGGGATAAGGCATGAATATAGCAATACTGCATAGGAGTATTAATTTCGTTGACTTGTCTGAAAAGCAAAATATAGTGCAATTTTGTAGACGAATTCTGATATCTGTTCTTACCGCAATGATGGTAGTCAGTACCCATGAGCTTGCATGGGCACTGACATGCATAAGAGATCGCGCTCCCGTTCAGTCTGACATCTGACTCATCGCGCGCGTCAATTCGGCATGACCCTGGGCCATGCCGCTTTCCGGTACGATTTCGCCGTCGCGCTTTTTGATGTCGGCCAGTTGTGCCGCCAGGCGCTCTGGCGCATCGTCGCCGCGACCTATCCATGCACCCTGGGTCAGCGTGATATGCGCAGCCTCAAAGCTGCCGGCACCGGCGCATAAAATGGTGCGGGTCGGTGCGTTTTCAGCCGCCAGCACCAGCATGGCCGGCACGACATCGGATGCTTGCAGAGCTTGCAGCATCGCTTCCGGGAACAGGCTTTCTGTCATGCGGGTCGCTGCGGTGGGAGCCAGGCTGTTGACGCGGATATCGTACTTCGCGCCTTCCAATGCCAGGGTTTGCATCAAGCCGACCAGTGCCAGCTTGGCTGCGCCGTAATTGGATTGACCGAAATTACCGTACAAACCGGAGGACGAAGTCGTCATCACGATACGACCGTATTTTTGCTCAATCATGAATGGCCAGACCGCTTTACAGCAATGGACGGCACCCATCAGGTGCACATCGAGCACGAGTTTAAAATCGTCGAGTTCCATCTTGGCAAAGCTCTTGTCGCGCAAAATGCCGGCATTGTTGACCAGTATATCGATCCGGCCCCAGGTATCGACGGCTTGCTTGACCATCGCCTGCACCGCGACGAAATCCGTGACCGAGGCGCCATTGGCAATCGCTTCGCCACCGGCTTGCCGGATTTCTTCGACCACCGCCAGGGCCGCGGCAGATGAACCGCCGGAACCGTCACGCGCACCGCCGAGATCATTGACCACCACTTTGGCGCCGCGTTTGGCTAATGCCAATGCGTGTTCACGACCCAAACCGCCACCCGCACCCGTCACGATGGCCACCCGGCCTTTGAAATCGATCGTCATGTTTTACCCTTTAGAAGTGAAGTCGAAATAAAAAAGTACGACTATTCTATTTTAGTTTGTCGTCTGAATTGGCTGACGCCGCTAATTTTTTTTGCATCATGATCGCGCCGCCCATTGCCGGGTCTAATTCGTAACCCGCAAAGCCCAGGCTCTGATAGATTCCCTTGGCCAGATGATTGCCTTCGAGGACTTCGAGGGTCATTTTGCAACACCCATGTTCACGGGCCAGCTGTTCGATGTGGTTCAGGATCAGTTTGGACAATCCCAGACCGCGAAACTCATCGAGTACGCCGAGATCATGGATGTTCAATAAAGGCTGGCATGCAAAAGTCGAAAAGCCTTCAAAGCAAATACTGAAACCCGCCGCCTGCCCATCGACATAGGCGAGCACCGCATGCACGTTGCTGCGTTTTTGTAATTCCGGAATCAGGTTGGCGCGGGCAAATGCCGACAGCGGATCGCTGCCGCCCATGCGGTCGGATGCATAAGCGTTAAGCAGCATGAGCAGATCCTGTGCATGCTGGGGATGGTGCAGGTCGGCGTTGATGATGGTGTTCATGGGCAGATTTTTGTGTGTTTGTGTTTATAAGATATTTGTTGTTGAGTACTTGCTTTTCACCCCTCTCCCGCGCGCGGGAGAGGGGTGTGATGTGTTGGGTTTGAATAAGCAAATCAAACCCGTAAAAATTCTTCCTTATTTCCCATCCAGCGCTGCAGATGCGCATCGACCGTCGCTACGTCATGTTTCAGTAAATCGACCGCCAGATTCCGTGCTTTTTCGACCAGCCACTGATCGGTTTCCAGGTTCGCAAAACGCAGCAGCGCTTCGCCTGATTGTCGTGCGCCTAAAAACTCGCCGGGGCCGCGCAGCTCCAGGTCTTTGCGGGCGATTTCAAAGCCATCGGTGCTTTCGCGCATGGTCATCAGGCGCTGTTTTGCGGTGCCGCCCAATGGTCCCTGATACAGCAGCAAGCACACGCTGGCGGCCGCACCGCGACCGACCCGGCCACGCAACTGATGAAGCTGCGACAGCCCGAAACGTTCGGCATGTTCAATCACCATCAGGCTGGCATTCGGTACGTCGACGCCGACTTCGATCACGGTGGTGGCGACCAATACCTGGATCTCGTTTTTAGTAAACGCGTCCATTACCGCCTGCTTTTCTGCCTGCTTCAAGCGACCGTGCACCAAGCCTACCCGCAGATCGGGCAAGGCTGCACTCAGCATTGCATGAGTCTCGGTCGCGGTCTGCAATTGCAGGGTTTCCGATTCCTCGATCAGCGGGCATACCCAATATACTTGCTTGCCATCTTGCGCTGCTGCGTGGACCCGCTCTATGACTTGGTCGCGCCGGTTCTGGTCGACTACGCGCGTCACAATTGGCGTGCGTCCCGGCGGCAATTCGTCAATTATCGAGACTTCCAGGTCGGCGTAATAAGTCATCGCCAGGGTGCGCGGGATCGGTGTGGCGGACATCATCAATTGATGCGGGATTTTCCCGGCTTGCGCCTTGTTCCGCAAAGTCAGGCGCTGCGCGACGCCGAAGCGATGCTGCTCATCGACGATCACCAGTCCCAGATTGAAAAACTGCACCGCGTCCTGTATCAAGGCATGGGTGCCGATCACCAGTTGCGCTTCGCCGGAGGCGATCAGGGCCTGCGCTTGCGCTTTGTCTTTTTTCTTCAGGCTGCCGGTCAGCCATGCTGTTTTAACGCCTAGCGGTTCCAGCCAGGCAGCGATCTTACGAAAATGCTGGTCCGCCAGAATCTCGGTCGGCGCCATCAAGGCCGCCTGGTAACCGCTATCGATCGCCTGTGCCGCCGCCAGCGCCGCAACGATGGTTTTGCCGCTGCCGACATCGCCTTGCAACAGTCGTTGCATAGGGAAACTCTGCTTCAGATCGCTGCGAATTTCTGCCAGCACGCGCTCTTGTGCGCCGGTCAGGGTGAACGGCAGTGTCATTAAAAACGCATTGCAGAGTTCGCCGACCACCGGCAAGGCAGTCGCGCCTTTGGCACGGCGGGTCGCCTGCGCCCGCTTCAGTGAGAGTTGCTGTGCCAGCAGTTCGTCAAACTTCATGCGCTGCCAGGCCGGGTGTTCATGCTCAATCAAACTATGCTGATCGGCATCGGGCGGAGGATTATGCAGCAGCCGTACCGAGGCCTCGAAGCCAGCCAGCTGCAATTCTGCCAGCAGCGCGGGGGACAGCGTATCTTGCCAATCGACTTTGGTTAGCGCGGTCGCGATCGCTTTGCGCAGCATGGTTTGCGAGATGCCTTCACCGGCAGGATAGACCGGCGTCAAAGCGGTTGGCAGCGGTGCGCCTGCGTTGACCATTTTGTACGAAGGATGCACCATCTCGGCGCCGAAGAAGCCGTGACGCAATTCGCCGCGCGCCCGCACCCGCATGCCGACCGCCATCTGCTTGGTCTGACTGCCGTAAAAATTCAGGAAGCGCAACACCACTTGCGCCGTCTCATCGGCAATCGTCACGACCAGCTGACGCCGTGGCCGGTACTGGATATCGCATTCGGTTACCACGCCTTCGATTTGCACCATGCTGCCGCCGCGAAAGCTCGCATCGTGCATGCTGGTGATCTCGGTCTCGTCCTCGTAGCGCATCGGCAGATGCAGCACAAAATCCATATCAGACCGTAAGCCGAGTCTGGCAAACTTGTCGGCCAGCTTATGCGCCGGCGCTTTGGGTACGGCGGCTGATTGCCCGCGCGTCTTGCTTGCCTTAGCTGGTGTGCGTGGACTGGATGGAGAGGGAGCAGGCATAAGGTAGAATGCTGGGTTTTCTATTCGTCTGACCGGTTTACCATTGGCGCAGGGAGTTACGCATTGCTGCTAGCGGCTGCTACAGATTGCATCATGCAATGGAATGACGTCATTCTACTGTTTTTTTATACAGTGTCTAGCGCGAAGTTTCATCGATGCGTCAGATTGTTGTCGCTTTTAGTAATTTTTTTAAATGGAACCCACACTATTCATGCGGGTTCCAAGCCAAAAAGCCTTGTTAGACCTCATAAATACTGCGCAGACGTTTTAGGTAACTTCTAAAAACCCCATACTCGAGCGCATCGCGTCGTTACAAAGCCTCGCAATACCGACGTATTGCTGCGTTTTGTGCCTAGCGTTGCATCTCGATTAAAGGTTTTTTAGAGGTTCTCTTTACCATATTGTTTTTACTTATTGCATCGCATGCCTACCCTGACCCTGAGTGATTTTGATTTTGACTTGCCCGAAGAACTGATCGCGCAAACCGCCTTGCCTGATCGTTCGGCATCGCGTTTATTGCATGTCGATGGCGACCGGCTAGCGGACCGGCATTTTGCCGACATCGTCGAGCAATTGTCGGCCGGCGACTTGCTGGTGTTTAACGACACCCGGGTACTTAAGGCGCGTTTTCACGGCGTCAAAGAAACCGGCGGCAAGGTCGAAATGCTGGTTGAACGCGTGATCAGCAATACGGCCGGTGCGCATATCGTGCATGTGCAATTGCGCGCTTCCAAGTCGCCGCAGGCCGGCGCAAAAATCCGGCTGGCGGATGCCTTCGATGTGGTGGTCGGCGAGCGTGCCGGTGAATTTTTTACCCTGCATTTTCCCGGCGATGTGTTTGAACTGATTGAACAATACGGTCGCCTGCCGCTGCCGCCGTATATCAATCATGAAGCCGACGACTTCGATGAGCAGCGCTATCAAACCGTGTATTCGCGGGTGCCGGGCGCGGTTGCTGCGCCGACTGCGGGTCTGCATTTTGATCAGGCCTTGCTCGATCGCTGTCAGGAAAAAGGCATACAGTTCGCGTATGTGACCTTGCATGTCGGCGCCGGGACTTTTCAGCCGGTGCGTACCGAGAACCTGGCCGATCACGCCATGCACAGCGAGTGGTACACCATCCCGCAAGCCACCGTGGATGCAGTGCGCGCCACCAAGGCGGCAGGCAAATCGGTAGTCGCCGTCGGCACCACCAGCATGCGTGCGCTGGAATCCGGTTCGCAATCAGGCAGCCTGCAAGCCGGCAGCGACGACACCCGCTTGTTTATCACGCCGGGCTATGTGTTCAAGACCGTGGACAGGCTGATCACCAATTTCCACTTGCCAAAATCCACCCTGCTGATGCTGGTATCCGCATTTGCAGGCTATGATCGCATCCGCGCTGCCTATGCGCATGCCATCGCTCATCGCTACCGGTTTTTCAGTTATGGCGATGCGATGTTGCTGACCAATACCTCTGACCAGAAAGAGTAAATGAAACTCCCTCTGGGATCGATAATCAGCAGGGTGCGCCATGTGCACCAATGGTCCACCCAAGCTTCCGGTGCGCACGGCGCACCCTACAATGCATTTTTCTTTTTAGGCCGGTAAATCCTATGCTTGAATTTCAATTAATTAAAAAAGACAAAACCACCGCAGCCCGTCGCGGTCGCGTCACCGTCAATCACGGCGTGATTGAGACGCCGATCTTCATGCCGGTCGGCACCTACGGTTCGGTCAAGGCGATGTCGCCGCTGGAACTCAAAGAAATCGATGCCCACATCATCCTCGGCAATACGTTCCATCTGTGGTTGCGTCCCGGTCTGGATGTGGTTAACAAATTTGGCGGCCTGCATGATTTCATGGGCTGGAACAAGCCGATCTTGACGGACTCCGGCGGCTTCCAGGTGTTTTCGCTCGGCGCGATGCGCAAGATCACCGAAGAGGGCGTCAAGTTTGCATCGCCGATCAGCGGCGAGCGTCTGTTCCTGTCACCGGAAATCTCCATGCAAATCCAGCGCGCGCTGAATTCCGACATCGTCATGCAATTCGATGAATGCACGCCGTATGAAATCGACGGACGTCCGGCGACGATAGAAGAAGCTGCCAAATCCATGCGCATGTCGCTGCGCTGGGCGCAACGTTCCAAGAACGAATTTGATCAGGGCGGCAATCCGAATGCCTTATTCGGCATCGTGCAGGGCGGCATGTTCGAGCATCTGCGCGATGAATCGCTGGCCGGTTTGAACGAATTGAATTTCCACGGAATCGCGATCGGCGGCCTGTCGGTCGGTGAGCCGAAAGAAGATATGCTGCGCGTGCTGGCGCACGTCGGTCCTCGTTTGCCGGAGAACAAACCGCATTACCTGATGGGCGTCGGTACGCCGGAAGATCTGGTGGCCGGCGTGGCGAATGGCATCGACATGTTCGACTGCGTGATGCCGACCCGTAATGCGCGCAATGGCTGGATTTTCACCCGCTACGGCGACATCAAGATCAAGAATGCGCGCTACAAGGAAGACAAGGCACCGCTGGATGAAACCTGCGCCTGCTATGCCTGCAAAAACTTCTCCCGCGCTTACCTGCATCATCTGCACCGCACCGGCGAAATCCTCGGCGCACGCCTGAATACCATCCACAATCTGCATTACTACCTTGAGTTGATGAAAGGTATTCGCCAGTCGCTGGATGATGAGCGTTTCCCGGAGTTTGTCGCGCAATTCCATGCTGACCGTGCAAGAGGAGTGTAATCATGTTCTGCAATCAAACCAATAAATTACGTCGGACCCTGGCCGGACTGGTCAGTGCGTTTCTGCTGCTGGCCTTGAATCAGGCCGCGTTTGCGGACGCCGAGCTCAAGCCTGCAAAAGGCCTGATGTGGGAAATCAAGGCCGGTCAAAAAACCGCATATTTGCTGGGCTCGATCCATCTCGCCAAGCCGGACTTTTACCCGCTGACACCGGCGGTAGAGGATGCATATGCCAAATCCAGAGTGCTGGCAGTCGAGGTCGATGCCACAGACCAGAAAGCGATTGCCAAGCTGATGCCGCTGGTGATTTATAAAGCACCGGATCAATTGGACAAGCACATTTCCGCCGAGACCTGGTCCGAGCTGAATAAAGTCGCAGGCCCTGCGATCAAGCAATTGCAAATGCTGAAACCGGCACTGGTCAGCACCGGCCTGGTGGTCGGCGCCATGATGAGCCAGGGCTATCAGCCGCAAGCCGGTATTGATGTGTATTTTCTGAACCGCGCCAAAGCCGAGAATAAAAAAATCAAGGAACTGGAAACCCTGGCATTCCAGTTGAAGGTCTTGACGGACTTCAGCGACAAGGAAGGCGATGAAATGCTGGCCTCCACCCTGACAAGTATTCAGAACGGCGATGCCGTCAAAGAATCCGACAACCTGGTCGCCGCCTGGAAATCCGGCGATGCCCCGGCATTGGAAAAAATCCTGGCCGACTTGAACAACAAAGACGCCGCCACCGCCAAATTGATGAAACGCTTACTCGACGACCGCAACGCAGGTATGAGTGAAAAAATCATCAAGCTGATGAATGGCGGCCAGCCGGTCTTCGTGGTGGTCGGTGCCGGGCACATGATAGGTAAAAACAGTATTCTCGATCTCTTGAAGAAAAAAGGTTTTCAGATAAACCGTGTTGAGTAAGTTGCGCTTGGTCAGATTTCATCAGCATGGTGTGTCGTTCAGTTGAATCCGAAAGCGCACGCTCGTAAGTTATTTCAATCTTGTAAATTTCATTGATAGAATTCAAGTTAATCCCTACGTCCTTTTTGTTAATTCGCTTACATCTTTTGTTTCTAGGTATAAGCGATTTGGGCTATGCTTCATATGGATTTCCGGAGAAAAGAAACCGACGACCTACTTTTTTTGTTTTGGTAAATTTTGCAAAATGAAAATTAAAACACTTTTAGCATCTCTCTAACTCAGCCCTAATCATGTTTAAGAAAATCGATACTAACCCGAAAGCCTTTACAATATTCTACGGTGCCATAGGGTCTGTCCTTGCGTCCGTTATTTGGGCATTTGCTCCAGCGTTCGGAGATTGGCTGGCGACCTCAACGTTCAGTGTACTTATTGATTTTGTAAACGCTCGTTATATTCGAGCAGCAACATTGGAGCCAGTTAACTACTCTTTCTTCGTTCTCACGGCGATTCTTGTTGTCTTTGCTGTGCTTTGGTTCGAGATAGCAGGAAGAATAAAGAAGAGTCTTCTTGGAGTGCCAGACGAAGAAACGGAAAAGAAGAAACCGGTGACTTTGATGAAGAAGGTTGCTTACTTCTTTATTCAATTCATTATTCCTCTGTACATCTTTTACGGCCTAGTCCAAATATCTGGCGAGGTAATCGTCCTAAACGCTATCACTGACTTCAAACAACATTTGCTCATCGTTACCCCTTATATCGAAAAGGAGGAGAAGGAGAAACTTCTTTCTCAGTGGTCACAAATGAGGTCTCTCGACGACTACAACAAGGTGTACGAGCGATTTGTTGCGGTGGCAAAGGAGCACAATCTCAAGCTATACAAGAACCGCATGTATTAGTCTGTCTAACCAACTATTCAACCGAGCCTAAGCGAAAAGTCGCGCGGGCCGTGGCGATTCAAATGTTCCAACCGTGACTGATTGCTGTCAATCTTAAATTCGCAGCCAATTTCAAGCGAATACAAATATGTAATGCAAAAAATAAATAATCATTTTGATTTCTGAAGTAAAAAAGCTGACAATTTTTTGCGAGCCATATTAATGAGTTATGAGTAATCAGAATGACGTTCTTTAGATTCAATCATCCTCAGAATCACTACCATCATCCTTGACTTTTTTAGTGCGCTCAATATCCAGCCTGGCTTTCATGGCGCTGACGTTTTGCATGAATTCGTCGGTGCTGTGATCGGGGCTGATGCGTATTGCCGGCGGCAATAGTACGCTCATAAACGCTTCGCTGGTAAGTCTGCCCAGCTTTTGTTCATTGCTCATCAAGATGAGGCTGGAACTCAGCAGCATCAGAAATACCGACACGCCTGCGAAGCGTTTCGGGTGATGCGGTTTGATGGTGAGTAAATGAAAAAACAGCATGGTGCAAGACGCGATCACATATAGATGGACAATGTAGCGACTCAGCCAGTCGAGTGAAAATGCATAGGCGATCACGCCGGAGCCCAATTCGAGCAGTGTCAACGTCGCTATCCCTGCGCCGAAAATAAACAGGTGACGGCCAAAGCGCGGATGCTGCGCGAACAGACGGTTGGCGATTGCCCAGAGACCGCTCCATATCAGGCCGCCGCCCAGCGTGTAGGCGATCGCCTGAACATAGCTAACCGCTTGCAGCGGTTTGGTATCAGTTTGCCAGGTGGAATAAATCGCGAACAAGGCGATCAGGAACGCGCCTATCATGCCCGGGATAAAACCTTCCCAGGTGTGGCTGGTGCGGTCAGGCACTTCCGCCGCGACCGCGAAACCGGCATCGCGCAGCCGCATGCTGGTATGCCCGATGCGGATCACGGTGTTGCCATGCAATGCCAGCGTCGATTGTCTTTTGCCTGCGTAAATAATGCCATTCAGGCTGCCGGTGTCGCGTGCGATCAAGTGGCCGTCGCTATCGAGTTCGATGATGAGATGGTGTGCGGCGATATGCGCATCGTCAAGGATTACCTCATTATCGTAAGCGCGTCCGATGCGGATGGGCAGTGCCGTAACCTGGTGGCGCTGGATCACGTCGCCATTGCGCGCCAGCACTTCGATGAAATAGGGCGCGCTCATTTTTTGCTCCCGCGCGACATCGCATCGAGGAAGCTGCGGCTGGTCTTCATCCCGTTTTCATAAGAGACGCCGGTCACATCCAGCCGGCTCTGTAAACTGGCTTTGGCTTCATCGGTGCTGGCAGTGAATAAGCTGAAGCTATATAAGCCGACAAACTTGCGATAGGCGCGAATGCAGAGCACCGCGCGCAATGGCAGGGTTTTGGTCGTCACAAACTGTTCGGTACAGGAGGCGCCGGTCTGCTGGCTGTCTTTGCGATAGCCCATATTGTTGGCTTTGAACATACGGCTCGCCAGCACTGAAAAACGCAAGGTATCCAGCGTCTTGGTGGTCAGGTACTGGTGTCCCATGGAGACATGCCCGGTCTGTTGCGAGTCGGAGATAAAGATCGCCGATTCCATTTTGCAATTGATGCTGTCAACCGTAAAACCGACTTCGTCTTTGACATTCGAATGTCCCCAGCAGCGCACCTGATCTGATTCGCGCACCGGGACCTGATACGGCCCCAGGTTCTTTTGTGTGAACGGCGCATCGAGCAGGCGCTCTATCATGCCGCGCTGATGTTCCAGCAATTGCTCGCCGATCAATGGATTAAAATCCTTGGGCGGCTTGCTTTGCTGCGCGACTTTTTTCAATAACTCTTGCCCGTATTTAATCGGCACCAAAAAACTGACTAGCTCGCCGTCCAGCCGCTTAGAGACATTCACGCCGGCGACCGCACCGTCGACATTGACGCTGGGACCGCCGCTCATGCCGGAATTGATCGGGCCGGTAAACATCAGCTGATCATAAAAACTGCGGGTAATGACGCCGTTGTACGAACCTTCAGAGATCGCAAAGCCCAGGTCCAGGGGATTGCCCAGGGAGTACAGGTACTGCCCTTGAGTCAGCGGCGCCAGCGTGTCGGGAATCGTGAAAAAACCGCTGCCGTTGCGATTGATCCTGACCACCGCCAGATCATGCAGCACATCGACCGCCAATAATTCGACCGGGCCGCGTTTGCCTTCGGTGTCGATATATTCACCGGCATAGACATCGGGGTCGAGCGCCATTTGCGACACGACATGGTAATTGGTGAGGACCAGATTGCTGGTGCCGATCAGAAAGCCGGAGCCGACGGACGACTGGCTGCGCGCATTTTTCAGCAACATGCGGATTTGCAATAAATCGGCCTTGGCTGAAGAGTACAGTTTCTGGGCGGCGGACGAGGGCGGCTGACGCACCGGACTGGCGTCGCCCTCGCTGGCAGCCGAGGCGGGCGGCGTGGTTTGAGCCGCCGCCAATGCATTCGTCAAGATAAGCAAACTGCTTAAACTCATTAAGCAACAATTTATTAAGTAATTTAAATGACAACGCAAAATTGCCGGTTTTAAAAATCGCATGCGGTCTTTCATTCATATTTTTTCGTTAACATTGCCGCTAGCATAACTTAATTGTTCGCCCGTACCCCGCCAGCATTAGCATTCCCGGATGATGCTGCCATAGAAATAGTTGCCGACCGTTGGATTTGTGCAGGATTTCCACAAAAAATGCCGGTACACCGCGCAAAACTGGATTGACGGAATAGTATCGCCATACTAAAACGCAGCAATCGCGCACTCCAATGCTAGAATGTGGCGCTTTGCGACCATCGGCAGACCCTTTTAATTGGTGTTTTTGTCACCATCTGGTGACCTGATGTCGATTTGTTCTTGCCCTGCAGATAATTATTAAAATTTAAGGAATTCAACGTGTTTATTTCCAATGCTTATGCGCAATCAGGCCCTTTCGGTGGCGGTAGTGATCTGATGAGTTTTTTACCCATCATTTTGATGTTCGTCGTATTGTATTTTCTGATGATACGGCCTCAGATGAAGCGTCAAAAAGAACAAAAATCCATGATGGAAGCCCTGGCGAAAAACGATGAAGTCGTTACCGCCGGCGGCGTCCTGGGCAAGGTCACCAAGGTGACCGATGCCTACGTCACGCTCGAAGTCGCGAATGGCACTGAAATCGTGGTGCAAAAAGTGGCCGTTACCATGTTGCTGCCTAAGGGCACCATCAAAGCGATCTGATCCTCTGATCCGGCGCAGCCTGCAATGTAGGCTGCGTTGCTCATTCAGCCCAGCTTTACTCTTATTCTGAACCGATATGAATCGCTATCCTCTCTGGAAGTATCTTCTCATTGTCATCGCCCTGATCTTCGGTGCGCTGTACACCGCACCGAATTTCTTTGGCGAATCGCCGGCTTTGCAAATCAGCAGCACCCGCTCTACGGTCAAGATCGACAGCAGCATGGTGGATCGCGTCGATCAAATCTTGAAAAAAGAAGCCATCGAATCGACCAGCCTGACCTATGAAAATAATGGCGTGGTCGGCACCGTGCGGGCGCGTTTCAAGGATACCGACGCGCAGTTCAAAGCCAAGTCTGTCATCGAAAAAGCGCTGAACCCGGATTTAGCCGAAGTGATTTACGGCGTGGCGTTTAATCTCTCGCCCAATACCCCGAAATGGCTGCAAAGCTTGCATGCTTTCCCTATGTATCTCGGTCTCGATTTGCGCGGCGGCGTGCATTTCCTGATGCAGGTCGATACCAAAGCCGTGTTGAACAAACGTCTGCAAGGCCTGCAATCCTCGGTGCGTACCATATTGCGCGACAAGGAAGTGCGCCATGCCGGTCTTTCCCGTGACGGTGATCTGATCAACGTTAAATTCCGCGATGCTGAGACCGTTGCCAAGGCAAAAAATATCCTCGGCAACCAGATGTCGGATGTGAATCTGGTCGATACCAAGAATGCGGACAATACCGAATTCAATCTGCAAGTCAGCCTGAAGCCGGAAGCGCTGAAAGCCGCCATGACCGAAGGCGTGAAGCAAAACATCACGGCCCTGGCCAAGCGTGTCAATGAACTCGGTGTGGCCGAACCTATCATCCAGCAGCAGGGCGCAGACCGTATCGTGGTTGAATTGCCAGGTGTGCAGGATGTCGCCCGCGCCAAGGAAATCATCGGTCGTCAGGCCACGCTGGAAGTGCGTCTGGTGGATGAAAGCGTGATCGGTGTCGTCGATGACAATACCGCGGTGCCTTTCGGTTCTGAAATGTTTAAAGTCGGTCGCGGCGGCCCGGCAATTTTGTACAAGGACCCGGTGATTACCGGCGACTATATTTCCGGTGCGTCGGCGAGTTTCGACCAGCATCAGCAACCGGTAGTCAGCATCGACCTGACCGGCGACGGCGGCCGCAAGATGCGCGAAGGCACGCGTGGCAAGATCGGCAAGAAAATGGCGATCGTCTTGTTTGAAAAAGGCAAGGGCGAGCTGTTGACCGTCGCCACGATTCAGGAGGAATTAAGTTCGCGCTTCAATATCACGGGCATGGGTTCGGCATCAGCTTCCGCTGACCTGGCCTTGTTGCTGCGCGCTGGTTCGCTGGCGGCACCGATGGATATCATTGAAGAGAGTACCGTCGGTCCGCAGTTGGGGGTAGAGAACATCAAGAAGGGCTTGAACTCGACGCTGTACGGCTTTATCGCTATCGGCATTTTCATGGCGGTTTATTACATGCTGTTTGGCGTATTCAGCGTCCTGGCCTTGTCGGTTAACTTGCTGTTGCTGGTGGCTATTCTGTCCTTGTTGCAAGCGACGCTGACATTGCCGGGGATGGCAGCGATTGCGCTGGCGCTGGGTATGGCGATTGATGCCAACGTCCTGATCAATGAACGTATCCGCGAAGAACTACGGGGCGGCAGTACGCCGCAAGCCGCGATTGCCACGGGTTTTGACCGTGCATGGGCGACGATTCTGGATTCCAACGTCACCACCCTGATCGTCGGTCTGGCCTTGCTGATGTTCGGCTCCGGTCCGATTAAAGCGTTTGCGATTGTGCATTGCCTGGGTATCGTGACCTCGATGTTCTCCGCGGTATTTGTGTCGCGCGGCGTCGTCAATCTCTGGTACGGACGTAAGAAGAAACTGAATTCGATTGCGATCGGTCAGATCTGGAAACCGGCCGAATAGTTAACGACTCAGCGACTCAGCAGCGATAAGAATATAAGGATTCATCATGGAATTATTCCGTATTAAAAAAGACATACCGTTCATGCGCAATGCGCTGATCTTCAATGTCATCTCCGCATTGACATTTGTGGCAGCGGTGTTTTTCCTGTTGCACAAGGGTTTGCATTTCTCGGTTGAATTTACCGGCGGTACGGTCATGGAAGTGACTTACCCAAAGCCGGCGAATGTCGATGCGATTCGTAACACCGTCGATAGCCTGGGCTATACCGATACGCCGGTACAGACTTTCGGCAAGGCGCAGGATGTGGTGATCCGCTTGCCTTTGCCGAAAGACGGCAACTTCACGCAACAGACCGACAAGGTATTGCAGGCGCTTAAAACGCAGGATCCGGAAGTTAAGCTGCAGCGTACCGAGCTGGTCGGTGCCCAGGTCGGCGACGAACTGGCGCACGATGGCTTGATGGCATTATTGATGGTGATTGCCGGTGTGGTGATTTATCTGGCGATTCGTTTTGAATGGAAATTTGCGGTGGCTGCGATTATCGCGAACTTGCATGACGTGGTCATCATTCTGGGTTTCTTCGCTTTCTTCCAGTGGGAATTTAACTTGTCGGTATTGGCGGCGGTGCTGGCGGTGCTCGGTTATTCGGTCAATGAATCGGTGGTTATTTTCGATCGTATCCGCGAAAACTTCCGCAAGCAGCGCAAGATGTCGGTGACCGAAGTCATCGACAATGCGATTACCAGCACCATTTCACGTACGGTGATCACCCACGGCTGTACCCAGATGATGGTGTTGTCGATGCTGTTTATCGGCGGTCCGACGCTGCACTATTTCGCGATTGCCCTGACCATCGGTATCTGCTTCGGTATTTACTCTTCCGTCTTCGTCGCGGCGGCAATCGCCATGTGGTTAGGCGTCAAGCGTGAAGACCTGATCAAGCCTGTCAAAGAAAAAGACGATACGGACGGCGCGGTGGTCTGAGGATCTCGGGTCCAAATTTCCCGCTCAGGTGTACTGAACCGGGTTGCATGTAACGAAAAGTATTAAAAGTCAAAGCCAGCCTATATGCTGGCTTTTTCTTTGATAGCATGACGCTTTCTGAAATCTACGGCATTGACCGAATTTGTGCCGGATGTTGACCTTCGATCAGGCAATCATCGGCACTACCCTCTAGGCAAACAAGCATGAGTAAATTAAGAACGGCGGTTATCGGATTAGGTATTGCGGCAGTCGCTGCAGGCGGCTATTACACATGGCGTAGCGGTAAGACCGATGCCGCTGACAAGACAGCCAGGACCACAGGTGCTGAGAATCGCCCGATCAGCGTGACCACAGCGCTGGCACAACGGCGCGACTATCCGGTTCGCTTAAGCGCCAATGGCATCGTTACTGCGCTCAATACGGTCGATATCCGCTCACAAATTACCAGCACAGTCGCCAGGGTGTATATCAAGGAAGGCCAGTTTGTACGCGCCGGTGAATTGTTATTTACACTCGACAGCCGCCCCGATGAAGTCAATCTGGCCAAGGCGCAGGCGCAACTGGATAAGGATCAGGCCTCGCTGACTGACCTGCAACGCCAGTTGGCGCGCAGCAAAGATTTGTTCGATAAAAAATTCGTCGCGCAAAGTGTGCTGGACGCCAGCCAGACCCAGGTCGATGCACAGGCCGCAGTGATTGCCTCCGACCGCGCTGCTATCAATGCAGCCAGGGTCGCACTCAGTTATAACCGCATCGTCGCGCCGGCTGCCGGGCGTACCGGCGTGATCAGCGTCTATCCCGGTTCGCTGGTGCAGGCGAATACCACGGCCACGCCTTTGGTCACGATCACCCAGATGGATCCGATTGCCATCAGTTTCCCGCTGCCTCAGCGTAATTTACAAGATGCCCTGGAGAGCATGCAGCAGAGCGGTAATGCAGTAGCGGCGCAATTGCCGGATCGTCCCGAACAGTTCAAAGGCCGCATGCAATTTGTCGACAATGTGGTGGATGCGGCGTCCGGCACAGTCAAGGCCAAAGCGGTGTTCGATAACAAGGGCTTGAAATTGTGGCCGGGCGCCTATGCAAATGTGGATCTGAGCGTGCGTACCCTGAAGGATGCCATCGTCATCCCTATGGAAGCGATGGTGGTCAGTCCCAAAGGCAGCATCGTCTACATCGTCGATGCCGACGGCAAAGCCGCATTGCGTCCCGTGACATTATTGAATGCAGCAGGCGCTGAAGCGGTCGTCCAAGGGATTGAGGCCGGGGCGAAAGTGATCGTCGATGGCAAGCAGAATCTGCGTCCCGGCAGTGTGATTCGCGAGCGTAATGTGGACAGTAAAAGCGCCGATAAAAAATCCGATAGCGCACCTGGCCTGGCCGGTGCTGCCAATAAGCCAGCATCTCAGCCTAACCCCGCCACAGTCGCAGCCTCAGCAGCGAGCGCATCATGAATCTGTCGGAACTGTTTATTCGCCGTCCGGTGATGACGGTATTGCTGAATCTGTCGATCATCGTGGCGGGCGTCCTGGCCTATCGCTATATCCCGATTGCGGCACTGCCCAGTTACGATACGCCCGTCATCAGCGTGAATGCCAATTTGCCCGGCGCCAGTCCTGAGACCATGGCGACCTCGGTCGCGTTGCCGCTGGAAAAACAATTCGCGACTATCCCAGGCTTGTCCGTGATCAGTTCCAGCAATACGCTGGGCTCGACTTCGCTGACACTGGAATTCGATCAGAATCGCAAAATCGATGCCGCTGCGGTCGATGTGCAGGCGGCCTTGTTGCGCGCACAGCGTTCGCTGCCGCAAGACATGACTTCGCCGCCGTCGTACCGTAAAGTGAATCCGGCTGATGCGCCGATTCTGTTCCTGGCGTTGACTTCGCCATCGCTGAGCTTGTCCGAATTGACGAGTTATGCCGAGCATCTGATTTCGCCTAGCCTGTCCACCCTGGATGGGGTGGCGCAGGTGAATATTTTCGGCATCAAACGTTATGCGGTGCGGGTGCGCGTGATGCCGGAGGCACTGGCAGCCCGCAATATTTCGCTCGACGAATTAGCGGCAAGCATCCGCGCCTCGAATGCGAATACGCCGGTCGGTACGCTGGAAGGCGATAAGCAGACCCTGACCCTGCTGGCGAATCGTCAATTGCAAAGCGCCGCAGAATTTGCCGGTCTGATCGTCAGCAACAAAGGCGGCCAGGTGGTGCGTCTGCGCGATGTCGCCAAGATCGAAGACAGCTTTGAAACAGTGAAATCTTCCGCGAATTTCAACGGCGACAGCTCGATCACTTTGGCGATCCAGCGTCAGACCGATGCGAATACGGTCAAGGTGGTAGATGCGATTAAAGCGGCGTTACCGGCGTATCAGGCGCAATTGCCCGCCTCCGTCAAAATCAGTCAGGTCAATGATCGCTCGGTCTCGATCCGGGATGCCTTGCATGATGTCAATTTAACTTTATTGCTGACGATATTTTTAGTCGTGATCGTGATTTTCTTGTTCTTGCGGCACATGGTCGCGACGATTATTCCGACTTTGTCATTGCCGGTCTCTCTGATCGGTGCCATCAGCTTGCTGTGGGGTTTTGGCTATACGCTCGATAATATTTCACTGCTGGGCCTGACGCTGGCAGTTGGCCTGGTGGTCGATGATGCGATCGTGATGCTGGAAAATATCATGCGCCATGTCGAGGCGGGCGAGCCGCCGTTTAAAGCGGCCTTGCAGGGTTCGCGTGAAGTCGGCTTTACGATTATCTCGATCTCGACTTCCCTGATTGCGGTATTCATTCCCATCTTCTTCATGCCGGGCGTGATCGGGCAGTTGTTCCATGAATTCGCCGTGATTGTCTCGCTGGCGATTGTGGCATCGGCTTTCGTTTCGCTGACCCTGGTGCCGATGCTGGCAAGTCGCTTCCTGAAAAGCGAACATGACATGAAACCGCCTCCGCGTGCCATTGCAGGCTTGCTGCATGTGTTTGAGCGTAGTTTTAATGCATCCTTACATGCTTACACACGCGGCCTGGATCTGGCGCTGCGTCATCGCGGCGCGGTATTGCTGGTGGCGTTAGCGACCTTCATTGCCACAGCGTATATGTTTACCGTGATCCCGAAAGGATTTTTTCCTGAAGAGGATATCGGGCAAATCAGCGTATCGACGGAAGCAGCCGAAGACACCTCATTTCCAGCCATGGTGATTTTGCAGGATAAGGCCGCCAAGATCATTCGCGATGATCCGAACGTCTTGACGGCGACTTCGTTCAACGGCGGCGGCGGTTCGCAAAATACCGGTCGTATGTTTATCAACCTGAAGCCGCGCGACCAGCGCAAGCCGATGAAGCAAGTAGTCGATGGTTTGCGTAAAAAACTTAGTGAAGTGGCCGGTATTTCTGTGTTCCTGCGGCCTACCCAAAACCTGCAGCTGGGCGGCCGTCCGAGCAAGAGTCAGTATCAATACATCTTGCAAAGCGTGGAGGCGAGCGAGTTGAGCGACTGGTCGCTGAAATTGCAGGATAAGCTGCGGAATGATCCAGCCTTTAAAGACGTTACCACCGATTCTCAGCTCAAGGGTTTGCAAGCGTCGCTGAGCATCGACAGGGACCGAGCGAATGCGCTGGGCGTGCCGATGGACAGCGTGCGTTCCAGCTTGTACAGCGCATTCGGTGAGCGCCAGGTATCGACCATGTACACCAACGTGGACAGCTATCAGGTGATCATGGAATTGGCGCCCGACGCGAAGAAAGACGAGAGCGCGATCAACGCGATTTATGTGCGCAGCAATACCGGCGCGCTGGTGCCTTTGTCGAGTTTTGCGACGATCAAACGCACAGTCGGGCCGACGTCGATCAATCACGTAGGGCAGTTGCAGGCGGTGACCGTGTCGTTCAACCTGTCGCCGGGAGCGGCGCTCGGTGATGCGACTAAAAAGATTGAGCAATACCGCGATGAGATTAAATTGCCGGCATCGATCATCACCTCGTATGGCGGCGATGCGGCGGTGTTCAAGAATTCGCAATCGGGCCAGGTGGTGTTGATCGTCGCCGCCTTGCTGGTGATCTATGTCTTGCTCGGGGTTTTATATGAGAGCTATATCCATCCGCTGACGATTCTGGCTGGCTTGCCTTCGGCTGCGGTCGGCGCTTTGTTGATGCTGCAACTATTTGGCGAGGACCTGACCTTGATCGCGACGATCGGTATCCTGCTGCTGATTGGTATCGTGAAGAAGAACGCCATCATGATGATTGACTTCGCACTCGATGCACAACGCCATCACGGCATGACGCCGCCGGAAGCGATTCGCGAGGCATGTATCCAGCGTTTCCGCCCTATCATGATGACCACGCTGGCGGCCCTGGTCGGCGCCTTGCCGATCGCTTTTGGTCTGGGTGCCGGTGCCGAATTACGTCAGCCTTTGGGTCTCGCGGTGGTCGGCGGACTGATCTTCTCGCAGGCGATTACTTTGTTCATCACGCCGGTAATTTATCTGGCTTTGGATCGTTTCAGCGGTAAAGGGCCTATCGTCGGAGAGGCGCTGTAACCGGCATCCGTGCACTGCCTGGCGCTGTGGGCGATGGGCTGTGCACAGAGGTAATCAAGGATGTGGTAAAGGCTACAAAAACAATATACTCCCCTGAATTTTTGTAAAAATCGCCTTGTATCCGAATGTTTATGGCGTGTTTTAAAATATACTGATAAGGAATATCTATTTCGGCAAAAATATTCTGGCTTGCGCAACAGCGGACTGATGATTCAGGCTGCGGTCAAGTTTGCTGTCGTCGTTATGTTGATTGAAGTCGCCTGCAACTTGTGCCGCGCTGACATGGACTTCTCTGAAGAATGGTCTGGGTTTACTTGTTGCCGATACGCCGGTTCAGGCTGGTTTTTAATTTCAGCAATGTTTTTTCCAAAGCGATAAAGTCTTGTTCGCTATAGTCGGTAAAGCGTTTTTCTCCGCTGGCCACAACCTGAGGGAAAACTTCATCAAATAGCGCTTCTCCTGCGGGACTTAATTTAATAAAAAGCTGACGGCGATCTTCGCCATTGCGGTCGCGCTGGATCAGGCCTTTTTGTTCGAGACGATCGAGCACGCCGGTCAGCGTACCCTTGGTGATCAGGGTTTTTTCACCGAGCTCTTTGCAGCTCATGCCGGCCGTGTTGCCGAGTGTCGCCACGATATCGAATTGGGAATGCGTCAGCCCGAATTGGCGCACATTCAATGCCGAGGCGTGTTCAAACGCCTGCATGCATTCAGCCAGTAATCGTATGCTGCGCAGATAACGTTTGCCCATAAATACCGTCGAGAAGAGTGTTGATTGGCCGAGCGTGGCCCGGCCAATTTACCTGCTGTGTTGCTACCGCGCTGAGATTAGTCAGCCTTGATCGCTTCAACCTGGATGGACAGTTTGACTTCCGGTGCGAAGCCGTACGCGATACCGTAACTCATGCCGAAGTCAGTGCGTTTGAATTCTGCCGTTGCATCAGCGCCGCAGACTTCTTTTTTCAGCATTGGATGCTGAATGCATTTGAATTTGTTGATCGTCAAAGTCAAAGGCTTGGTTACGCCCAGCATAGTGAACTCACCTTGCACCGACACCGGTGTATCGCCATTGAATTTGATCGATGTGCCTTTGTACGTCGCAGTCGGGAATTGAGCGACGTTGAACAACTCTTTGGACCTCGCGTGCTCATTCATTTTTTCATGGCCGAAATTGATCGAGGCCGTGTCGATCGTGATGTCCATGGTGCCGGTTTTGGCCGCACGGTCCAGCGTGATTTTGCCGCTGTTTCTATCGAACTTACCGCGCCATACGGACAGGCCGCCGAAGTGATCCGCCTCGAAACTTGGGTAGGTGTGGCTAGGATCAATCGTGTAGTTTTGTGCGAATACGGGCGCTGCGCCAAGGAGTAAGGCAACAGCGATAATTTGACGTAATTTCATGTGGGGAGTCCTTGTTGGTTTGGAGGTGGATAGATGGATCAATGGGTTTATTGCGTTACAACGTGAAACTTAATTACTACTTCATCGGCTACCATGCCGGTGTCTTTCCATTCGCCTTCGCCGATATTGAAGGCCAGGCGTTTAATCGGGAGACTGCCATCAAACACCTGGCCGTTTCCTTCTTTCTTCACGGTCAGCGGGAAGCTCACATCGAGAACGCGTCCCTTGATCGTGAGTTTGCCGCTGACCTCCAATTTACTGGCGGCGCCTTGCTTCATCGCGGTGGAGACGAAGCTTGCCTTGGGAAATTGTGCGGTGTTGAACCATTCTTTTTTCAGCACTTCCTGATTGTATTGAGGATCGCCCAGATCGAAGCTGGCGAGATCGATTTCCACGCTGGCTTTGGATGCTTCCGGTTTGGCTGAGTCGTAGTCGATGTTGGCGCTGAATTTTTTGAACTTGGCATCGACCGGCACGTTCATTTGCTTGAAGATAATCGTGACGGCGCTTTTTGCATTGTCGAGTTTGACCAGCGCTGCGTAGGCCGGGATGGCGACGGCAGCGACCAGCGCCGCGATGCCTGAGGCGATTGCTGCTTTGCGTCGGGTGATCGATAGTGATGTGAACATGATGTTCCTTTAAGTGAATAGGCGGGGTGATCGGGTGGATCTATCGGCCAGGCAGCATGCGTTGCAGCAGACCGTCTTTGTCGATGAAATGATGTTTCAGCGCGGCGACTACGTGCAGAATCACCAGCGCCAAAAGTACATTGGTTAACAGCTCATGCAGTTCTTTTAATACCGGTTTTAATTCGGGGCTGGGTCCGATGATGGTGGGCAGTTGCACCAGGCCCAGATACACCACCGGATAACCTGCGGCGGAGGTATAGAAATAGCCTGACAGCGGCACTGCAAACATCAGTAAATACAGTGCGCCGTGAGTCAGGGCTGCGGCTTTTTTTTGCCACCTGGGCATGCTGTCCGGATACGCAGGGGCTTGACTCAGTAATCGGCTTAGCAGGCGCAAGGCAACCAGACCCAGCACTGTCACGCCCAGCCATTTATGCCAGGAATAATATTGCAGCTTGGTCGGGCTGATTTTCATATCCGTCATGATGGTACCCAGGGTAAAAGCGGCAACAATCAAAAGCGCAATCAGCCAATGAAACACAATGCTCGTGAGGGGATAGCGCTGTGGTGTGGGCATCATAATTCCTGTCAAATAAGTTATTGCTGGACTTGCGAAAAGCCGCTCAGGCAGCGGCATCTGCTTGCCGTGCGGTTTGTTACGGTCTTTGCCGGTGCGTCTTGCCGGAACAATCTTGCGCAAGTCCCGATTAAGAAATTAATTAAATTAAATGCTGATTTCAAATTAATTAGTTCGTATTAGAACTAATATAGCAAAAAAAGTTCAAGTTTGCAGAGACCGTCCAAAACAAGGTTTTAGCATAGTGTGCTTACTTGAACTTTTCCAGAGAAATTTTTCGTCTTCCCTGTAGACGCGATCGAGACGTGATCGTGCGAAAAAATCTTACGAATCAGCGTGATGCCCCATGCCAGACGCTAAACGCAAGCCCCTTGTCTGCCCGCCCAAGGCTGAAATCCGGTGGCGCACTGAGCAAGGCGCCGGATCCCTGCCTTCGCCGGGACGACGAATAAGTAGGCGCTCTTTAATTTCAGGGAATTCCTGCAGGGTGGTCCGATTTTCCTTAAATCGCTTTCGCCAATTTCGCCGCAATCCCGATGTAATTCGCCGGTGTCATCGCTAGCAGTAAGTCTTTCGCATCTTGCGGAATCGCCAGACCGGCGACGAACTCGCGCAGGGCTGCTTTTGAAATGCCTTTGCCGCGTGTCAGCTCTTTTAACTGTTCATACGGATTTTCTACGCCATAGCGGCGCATCACGGTTTGCACCGGTTCGGCCAGCACTTCCCAGGTGGCATCGAGATCGGCCGCCAGACGCTCAGGATTGGTTTCCAGCTTATTCAGGCCGCGCAGGCAGCTATCGTAAGCCAGCAGGGTGTAGCCGAGTGCGACGCCGATGTTGCGCAAGACGGTAGAGTCCGTCAGATCGCGCTGCCAGCGCGAGACCGGCAATTTTTCGGATAAATGCTTGAGCAGGGCATTGGCCAGACCCAGATTGCCTTCGGAGTTCTCGAAGTCGATAGGATTGACTTTGTGCGGCATGGTAGAGGAACCGATTTCGCCCGCCTTGGTTTTTTGTTTGAAATAACCGACCGAGATATAGCCCCAGATATCGCGGTTCAGATCCAGCAAAATCGTGTTGGCACGGGCGAAGGCATCGAACATTTCCGCCATGTAGTCATGTGGTTCGATCTGGATCGTGTAGGGATTGTAGGTCAGGCCCAGGCGTTGCTCGATGACGGCTTTGGAAAAGCTTTCCCAGTCATGCTCAGGGTAGGCGGACAGATGCGCATTGTAGTTGCCGACAGCGCCATTCATCTTGCCGAGGATTTCTACCTGGCCGATGCGTTGCGCCGCCCGTTGCAGACGGGCGACCACGTTCGCCATTTCTTTGCCCAAAGTCGTCGGACTGGCAGACTGACCATGGGTGCGCGACAGCATCGGCACGTCGGCATTGCTGTGGGCCAGTTCAGTCAGGCGGGCGATCACGCTTTGCAGTGCTGGCAGCATCACGCCATCACGTGCATTTTTCAGCATCATGCCGTGCGAGGTATTGTTGATGTCTTCTGAAGTGCAGGCGAAATGGATAAATTCCGCCGCCGATTTTAATTCTTCGGTGATCGCCGCATCGATTGTCAACTGGCGTGCCGGCAGGTGAGCATAACTATCCGGCAAGGGCAGGCCGACGGATTCTTTCAACCAGTACTCCACCGCTTTGACGTCATGATTAGTAATCGCCTCAATCGACTTGATGCGTGCCGCATCTGCTTCGGAAAAATCGCTGACGATCTTGCCAAGCAGTGCATTTGCCGCTGCCGAAAAAGGCTTGATTTCTGCGAAACCTGCTTGCGACAGGGCTTGCAACCAGGACACTTCGACTTTAACCCGGTGGTGCATAAAACCGGCTTCGGACAAAGTAGAGCGCAGCGCATTGACTTTGCTGGCGTAGCGGCCATCTAGCGGGGACAATGCTGAAAGAGTGGAGAGTGTCATGATGTGCGGACAATGGTAAATGAGAAATAGTGAGCAAAAAATAAATAGTAAAATTGCGCAAAATACAACATAGTGTGCAGCTTCCCGATATAATCGGAAAAAAGCGATTCGGGTGGCAAAACTGCGTATTTCAGGTCGATTTATTCTATTTTTTGCGTGGAATATGCGATTTTACCATTAGCCGGTCTCGCTTACACCTGTTCTGGGGCCAGACTGAAAATGGGTTTGGCAGGTGACGATGTTATAATCCGGACGAATAAATTCACAAAGTGCCTATGAAACTGATCGGTTCCCTCGCAAGTCCTTATGTAAGAAAAGTCCGTGTAGTTATGGCGGAAAAGAAGCTTGATTACAGTTTAGTGTTAGAAGATGTCTGGGTGCCAGATACGACTATCCAGCAATCGAATCCTTTGGGCAAAGTGCCTTGCCTGCTGATGGAAGATGGCGGCGCCATGTTCGATTCTCGTGTGATTGTCGAGTATCTGGATACCCTGACTCCAGTCGGTAAGTTGATTCCGGTCAATGGCCGCGAACGTGCCGAAGTCAAATGCTGGGAAGCCCTGGCGGATGGCGTTGCCGATGCGGCGATCCTGATTCGCCTGGAGAAAAATCAGCGTCCTGAAGCGCTGCAAAGTGCGGCCTGGATTGCGCGTCAGATGAGCAAAGTCACCGAGGGCTTGAAAACCATGTCCAGTGGCCTGGGTGAGTCGGCTTTTTGCTCAGGCACCCATTTGACGCTGGCCGATGTCAGTGTCGCCTGTACCCTGGATTGGCTGTCTTTCCGCTTCCCGGAAATTGACTGGCGTGGCGATTATCCTAATTTAGCCAAGCTGCTCGATAAGTTGTCCGAGCGCCCGTCGTTTAAAGATAGCGTGCCTCAATAGCCACGATGGGCTGTAGTCGCTAAACGCAAAAAGGGATGAAAGCCGCAAGCTCTCATCCCTTTTTTATTTAGTATCTGTGTCGCGTTTATTCGTTGTCCAGCATTTGCGCTTGCAGGTAGTTTTGCAAACCGATTTTTTCTATCAGCTCCAGCTGGGTTTCCAGCCAGTCGATGTGTTCTTCGGTGTCGTCGAGTATCGATTGAAATAAATCGCGTGACACATAGTCGCCAGCAGCTTCACAGCTTGCGATACCTTCCTTGACGGTTTTTTGCGCCGCATTTTCGAGTTTCAAATCGCAATGCAGCATCTCCGGCGCGTCTTCGCCGATCATCAGTTTGTGCAGTGCTTGCAGGTTAGGCAGGCCGCCCAGCATCAGGATGCGGTCGATTAATTTGTCGGCGTGCTTCATTTCGCCGATGGATTCCTGATATTCCTTCTTGGCGATTTTTTCAAAGCCCCAGTGCTTGTACATGCGCGCATGCAGGAAGTATTGATTGATCGCACTAAGCTCATTGGTGAGCTGCGCATTGAGTAACTTGATTACTTTTGCGTCACCTTTCATGGAAACCTCGGATATGTTGGGAAATGAATCCTTAGTATAGATGTGCTGGGATCAGAATGGAAATGAAAAGCGAAAGCAATCGCCTGAGCGCCGCCTAATCAGGTGCTTCAGCCACTCAGAAGATAGGAAGGCAGCGTGGAATTAGCTGTTTAGCGAAAAACTGATAGTGGCTGTCGCCAGCATCATCAAAGGTTTGCCATCTTCAATGTGCGGTTTAAAAAGGGCGCGCAAGATGGCAATCCGGGCGGCCTCATCAAGCCGATTGGAGCCAGATGATTGTTGGATTTCTACTTTTTCGGCCCGGCCTTTTTCGTTGACCAGCACACGCAAGGTAACTTTGCCTTCTTCACCCATGCGTCTGGACAGTGGCGGATAGTCGGCCTGTGGTGCCTGAATATATTCGATACCCGTAATCAGTTTGGGTGCGTTGACCTTGCCGACTGGCGTTGCCGGCGCAGCATTGTCAGCGGGCGCCGCTAACTGTTGTGGCTCAGCAGGCGTGCTGGCGGTTTGTACGTTGGCGGTATTGACGGTCGCTACGGCAAGCTCTGGCATCGGTACCAGCACGGTAGGTGCATTGTTAAGCGCAGGTAGGGCGACGCTTGGTTTGGCAGCAGGTGGCGGCTGGGAAATCGGCACCATGCTGACCATGATTTCTTTAGGAAGAACTTGTACGGCCTTTACCAGCAAACCATTTTTCAGCGCATACAGCAAGACCACATGCGCCAGCACGATGGCCAGGATAGGCAGTAAGCGGGTTGCAGGGCGAGGCGAAAACGTCGGGTAATCGGGGTTGAACATCATGGCTCGCTTATGCCGCCAGTGCATCGTCTTGGAAGGCTGGCGTAATAGGCGGGCGCTGAAAAATAATCGGGGTGACAGAGGCCATTGCATTGGCGTGATGAGGAATCTGGTTAGTGGTCTGGCATTCGCGCAAAATGCGGCGTGCGCAGCCAGCGCATTTGCCGCAGCAAGTGCCGACCTCAAGATGCGTGCGCAAATCTGCCATCGTGTTCAGACCCGATGCGACTGCATGACGCAGTTTTTTCTCTGAGACATTGTTGCAAACACAGACAATCATATTATTCCTCTAAATCATTAACGGCTACCGGCGACCAAGCGTTCAAACATACTCAAGCGCCCTTGTCTGGATAAGCTGTGCTCCACCAGCATCGCCCATTGCTCCGACAATTGCTGACATGTCGCTTTGAGCACGGGTCCCAGTTCAGGCAACTCTGCCAAAATCTTCAGATGTCGCTCAATCACCGAAGCGAGTTTTAAACAAGCGCCATGATCTTTATTCTGGCCTGTGCTGACGGTGTAATGGGACATCAGATGCAAGACCGCTGAAACAAGTAACTCTGGTTGATCCGCTTTGGCTGGCGTCTCAAAAAAATCCGGATTCGTGCTGAGCATCAAACTCTCCTGATCGGGTGTCGGGCTCGCTTCGCATGCATTCCGCTTTGCTGGCTACATTGTTGAATCAAATACAAAGACTAACTATCCTCAAACCTTGCGAGGTGGCGACTTACGCAGTGAGGATCAATTTGTTCAGTTGCGTAACGCGCAAGCGATAAATTTTTCCTTCGTGATCGATCTCTACTTCGCGCATTTCGCGCATCAGTTCCCGGCTTTTCAAGCGCGGTATCTGTTTGCCGTCGAGAGCAGTTCTGGCCGCGACATTGATGGAAGTCAGCGCCGCGTCGCTGACTGCAGTTTTTTCTTTGCTAGAAAATTCAGAGATGAAATTCGCCATATCTACCTCTTAAATATTAATGAGAACAATTCTTATTTAGATTATTGGGCAAAATCTTCAGCTTTGCAAGCTTTTTTTGCGATGAGTTTTGACAATGCCAATACGATCAGGCGGGCATCCGGCAATTAAGCTGTTTTTGAAATAGTTTTCAGCCCAAGTGAGCGCACCGGTCATCATTGGATTTGTCGTTCTATGCTGTTGTTTTGACACTTTGTCGGAAAACGATGTTGAGAATTTTTATCGCGCAGTATGCTTTCTGCATGGCCTGATGCAGAAGATTCAGGCGACATCAATCCATTAACGGAGAATCTTATGCGTCGTCAATTGCTGCGTATCACAGCATTTAGCCTGGGCCTGTTATCCACACCGCTGGCATGCTGGGCGGGATCAGGCGATGCATCATCAACTGGCTCGATCAACATCAGTATTAATAAAGAACTGTTATCAAAGAATGTCCAGATTGAAAACCGTAAAAGCGATCTCACGTATGCCTTGGTACGCACTGCAGCTGGTGCTGATTCTATTTTTTATTGCGCTGCATCCGAGATCCGCAGTGTGGATAAGCTGAAGTCGGGGCGCAATGCCGATTTTTTATGGTTTAAACAAAATGGTAAAACCTATCTGGTTCAGGATGCGGCGCTGTTAGCCAAGGCGAATGAAGCGCTTAAGGAGTTGGATCAAACCAGTCGCCAGATGAGTCAATTAGGACTGGAAATGGGGGCAGACGGCGTCAGCATGGGCGCATTAGGGATCAAGATGGCCGCCACCGTATTCCAGAGCGAGACTGCCAAAAAAATGGATGCGCTCGGTAAAAAGATGGATGAAATGGGTAAGCAAATGGACCAGCGCGGCAAGAGGATGGACGCTTTGGGCAAGCAGCAAGAGAATGTGGCAGGCGCCGCAGAACCAGCCATCCGCGGCATCTTGCAGGAAGCGGTTAGCACCGGCAAAGCCACTGCATTGTAATTAATGCCGGTAGTCGCGAGATCGCGGACTATGAAGACAGTCCGCGATTTTTATTTAAAGGCCCTGGGCGTGTTGCCCATCATCTCGCCCATGCGGACCGGGCCCGCAGGTTGCCATGCCGGGTTGAAGTCCGCCGTGTTTTCCGGGAATAGCAGAACTACGGTGGAGCCTAATAAGAAACGGCCCATTTCCTCGCCCTTTTTGAGGACGATGTTTTGATCTGTATAGCGCCATTCGCGGACTTGTCTGGTGCGAGGCGGATTCACGATGCCGTGCCATACCGTCGCCATGCTGCCGACTATCGTCGCACCCACCAGCGTCAGTACAAATGGACCGTGCGCCGATTCAAAGACGCATACGACGCGCTCGTTACGGGCAAATAAACCGGGGACGCCGCGAGCCGTGACGGGGTTGACTGAGAACAGATCGCCGGGAATATACATCATTCTGGTCAGGCGGCCATCGCAAGGCATGTGAATCCGGTGGTAATCGCGCGGACTCAGATAGATCGTGGCAAAGCTGCCTTTATTAAAATGTGCTGCCAACTCTTTATCACCGCCGACTAGCGCCGTGGCTGAGTAATCATGTCCCTTGGCTTGAAAAATCTGTCCCTGCGCAATTGGCCCGAACTGGCTAATCGCCCCGTCCACCGGACATACCAGATCGGCATTTGCCAATGGGCGTGCATCCGCGCGCAGAGCGCGGGTGAAAAATTCATTGAAGCTGGCATAGCTGGCGATATCGGGATTGGCGGCTTCGTTCATATCGACTTGATATTTGCCGACAAACCAGCGTATCAGTTTGGTCGTCAGATCGCCGGCTTTGGCATCCGCAATCAGGCTGCCGAATTCAGTCAGCGCTTTTTTCGGCATTAAATATTGAGGCAATACGGCGAGGCGATCGGACACGATAAATGATTCCATTAAATAAGTGGGAGGATTATAGCGGTGACTGAGCAGAATGTGAGAGGAAAGCGATGTACTCTTCACAATCAATGTCATGCCTTTGTATTGGATATGCTGCATGATGCGGCTAGTCAGAAGCGCATTGCCCTGATGGATATGTTTTGGCTAATTAGTTTTTAGCTAAAATCTATTGGATATTTAAAATTCATAGTGATATGCTTCGTTCCAATGTGGCTAAGTTAGTACTATTTTGGCCACTCTTTACACCATCATCCAGGAGAAATTAATGAAAACTGTAGGTCAAAAACTCGATGCATTCAGCGTACCGGCAGCTAAGCCAGGTTTTAACCATCATGAAGAAAACGGCGTATCCGCTTTTGAAACGATCACGGAAGCGTCTTTCCCAGGCAAATGGAAAATCATTTACTTTTATCCGAAAGATTTCACCTTCGTCTGCCCGACTGAGATCGTTGAATTCGCTAAATTGACCAAAGATTTCGCTGAACGCGATGCGGTTTTGCTGGGCGGCTCTACCGACAATGAATTCTGCAAATTGGCCTGGCGCCGTGAGCACAAGGACCTGGATAAACTGAATCACCACGCATTCGGCGATTCCACCGGCTCTCTGGTCGATATGCTGGGCGTCCGCGATGTCAGCGCTGGCGTTGCATTGCGCGCGACTTTCATCGTTGATCCAGACAATGTCATTCAGCACGTTTCTGTGAACAACCTGAATGTCGGCCGTAACCCGACCGAAATCCTGCGCATTCTGGATGGTCTGCAAACCGATGAATTGTGCCCATGCAATCGCACAGTTGGCGGCGCTACACTGTAAATTTGTCGAGGACATTATTGTGTCCGCGCAAATAACTGAAACCCGCTGCGGCGGGTTTTAAAATCACTGAATAATAGGAAAATACTATGGAATTTTTAAATTCAATTAAAGATCTTATTCCTGATTATGCGAAAGACATTCGCCTGAACATCGACGGCACGATCGCCCGCTCCAGCCTGGAACCTGGTGTCGCGGTTGGTGCCGCATTGGCGGCAGCATTTGCGGCAAAAAGCAAGCCAATGATCGACGCCATCAAAGCGAGCGGGGCGCTTACCGAGCAAGAAATCAATGGCGCACTGACCGCCGCGTCCTTGATGGGAATGAACAATGCGTGGTATCCGTTTGTAGAAATGGCGGATGACGCCGATCTGAAAACCCAGGCGCCGCAACTTCGCATGAATGCGTATGCCACCAACGGCGGTGTCGATAAACGCAGTTTTGAAATCTTTGCCCTGGCCGCATCGATCGTCGGCAAATGTCATTTTTGCGTGAAAGCGCATTTTGAAACACTGCGTAAAGAAGGTTTGAGCACGACCCAATTACGGGATATCGGCCGTATCGCTGCCGTTATCAATGCCGCATCGCAGGTTATCGCCGCGGAGTAGCTTTTCCGCAAACCGCTTGGATGAATATTAGCAATGGCAGTCCATCGGGCTGCCATTTTTTTTGATGTTGACGATAATGTTGCGTGCTTCTTTACTTACCATCGCCACGATTGCCCACATTTAAGAAGGGGATTGCACCGCCGGTTGTAGTCGGTAAGCGGCCATCCCATTTCTCAATCGCTTTTGCCTGGTTCTCCGTTTCACGCAGGCGCAGTAATTCTGGCGTGACTTGCTGGCGCTGCAAAGCCAGGGCTTCCGCTTCAGCGCGGGCACGCGAGATTTTTTGTTTGGCTTCAACGTCAATACGCTGCAAGTCGCGTTCCGCTTTCATCTTTAATTGATCCGCCGTGGTTTTCGCCTCGATCGCTTCGTTAAAAGTTTTGCTGAAATTAAAATTCACGATAGAGAATTCATCGACTACCAGGCCGTGGCGCGCCATCCGTTCACGCAAGGCGAGCACGATTTCATCGCGCACTTGAGAGCGGCGTGAGATCAGTTCTTCTGCGGTAAAGCGTGCGGTGACGGCTTTCACCGCTTCTTGCACGCTGGGGATAATGATGCGTTCGCCGGCTTCATTGCCCAGGTCGCGATACACCGATACGACCGCATCGGGACGGATGTGATAGTTGATCGCGATCTTGGTGTGCACAGTTTGTAAATCTTTGGACGCCGCATCGCCGTCGCCTTCGCCTTTTTGAATGGCGACGGAGACTTTATGCATGGTCTGAGCGATAGGCCAGACCAAGTGGATGCCTTCGCTATAGACCTCTTCCGAGGGTTTGCCGAAGGTCGTCAACACGCCGCGATAACCCGCCGGGATCGTGGCGAAAGGCGAGAGCGCAAACAGGAGCAACAGGATGACGATGAACGCAATAATTTTTGGCAGTTTCTGTGCAAGCATGATGGTTTTACCTTGTTGTTTGAATAAAAACAAAGCAAGTGTAGGTGCTGGTACATGTTTGTGCCAGTGGATTCTAGCGGTAATCGCTGAGTCAATTCACCATTACGATTACTCCGTCATGCGCTGGCATTGCTACACGGGATGCCAGGCATCAAGCCAGGTCAGGCGATGTGATCTGAGGCAGATTTTGTGGAGGACTCTTCGATTGCCGATGATTTGCGTGAACCTGAACTCGGCTCCTGATACATCCATGGCAGCATGAACTTGGTCATCTCAGACGCCGCATGCACCGGCGATTTGGCCTGATGGGCGACGGCGCTGCAAATTGCTTCAATCAGGCACAGCGCCGCACCTTCAGAATTAGGCGACAACTGGCGGCGCGTCTGGGCGTACAAAGTCAGATTGGCAATCGAAGCCAGCGGCGAACTTGGAGCATCGGTCAAGGCTAGAATCGGTACGCCTTTTTCGCGTACCTGTTGCAGCAGCGTGATCACATCCTCGGCATAGCGCGGGAAGGTAATGCCGATCACCAGATCGCGTTCGGTATATTTGAATAACTGACGAGCCACATGCGACGGTCCGCCGGAGCCTATCGTCGATTGTATGGTCTGGCAAAACGGATCGAGTCCATGCGCCATCAATCCGCCGAGGAAGGCGCTCGCACCGTAGCCGACGATATAAATGCGCTCGGCATTCAAAATCATCTTGACGGCCTGATTGCAGACCTCAGGCACCAGAGAGCGGCGCGTGGCTTCCAGATTGTTGAGATCTTCGTTGAGCGAACCGGCGATGATCTCGGTGCTGGTTGCCGGACGTTGCACTTCGCTGCGCAAGTTATCAATCGGTGCCAGCATCGCTTCAAAGCCGCACACCAATTCAGCACGAAACTGCGGGTAGCCTTCAAAGCCCAACGCACGGGCAAAACGATTGGCGGTAGCGACCGAGATGCCAACCGCATTCGCCAACTCATCGATCGACATCGTTGCTGAGCGGAATACATTCGATAACACGTAATCAGCAGTTTTTCTGTGCGCCTTGGACAAGTGCATGTACACCTTGCCGATGCGGGTATTAACCGTACCACCCAGCGCTTGGTTATCGAATCGATTCATAATCGGCGGTTATCTAAAGGGAGTGAAGAGGATTAACTGGCAAATAAAATGTAAATATAATTTCATCGTACTAAATTGTAAAGAAATAAAATGCTTCAAAAAGTTGCTGAAATTTTATGCAGCATGGATTCTTGCATTTTGTTTCATCAAAATCGAATGAAATTGGGTAATGGCAAAGAATATCGGGTTTCTATCGGGTTTTATTTTGAAATACCCTCTTATTGCTCAATTTTGTTAGTAAAACGATGAGAAATTCCAATCTTACGCTACTTGATGCAAGATCGATATTTTGTATATACCCCTATCCAGTATATTTTAAATTCGCAATAAAAATATGCCGGATAAAGGATGTTTTGTATAAAAACAGGGGGAGTATATTTATTTGATCGGATGGAACGAGGCCGCTTGCGCCAGCGGCCAGTAGGTCGCGAATACTTCGGGCAGCTGGTTGAGCTGACCGGCATCCAGCAGCGCACCCGGATCCAGATACGGCAGCAGGCTGGATACCAGCTTGACCTGGTTGCCCGATACCCGCCGTACCAGATGATAAGGTTTGAGTTCTTCCGGGTGCTTTAAGCCGGTTGCCGCGATCAGTTCGGCTAGCGCCTTCAAGGTATTTTGATGAAAATGCGCAACCCGCTCCGCTTTGTCCGGTATAAACAGCGCACGCTGGCGCAGCGGGTCCTGGGTTGCCACGCCGGTCGGGCATTTGCCGGTATGACAGCTTTGCGATTGAATGCAGCCCAGCGCAAACATGAAGCCGCGTGCCGAATTGCACCAGTCGGCACCGAGCGCCAGAGTGCGGGCGATATCGAATGCGGTGATGATCTTGCCGGAAGCGCCGATTTTCACCTTATCGCGCAAATTGGTGCCGACCAACGCGTTATGCACCAGTAACAAGGCTTCCTGCAAAGGCACCCCGACATGGTCGGTGAACTCGACCGGCGCCGCACCGGTACCGCCTTCGGCACCGTCGACCACGATAAAATCAGGCGTGATGCCGGTAGCCAGCATGGCTTTGACTATCCCGAAAAATTCCCAGGGATGACCCACCGCAAATTTAAATCCGGTCGGTTTGCCGCCGGACAGACGGCGTAATTTATCAATGAATTGCAGCATCTCTATCGGTGTGGAAAATGCCGAATGCGAGGCCGGTGAGACGCAATCCACACCCGCCGGGACACCGCGTGCGGCGGCGATTTCTATCGTGACTTTGGCGCCGGGCAGCAAGCCGCCGTGACCGGGTTTGGCCCCTTGCGATAATTTCAGCTCGATCATTTTGACTTGCGGCAGCGTAGCGCTGGCGACAAAGCGTTCTTCCGAAAAATTGCCATCGGTAGTGCGGCAGCCGAAATAGCCGGAACCGATTTCCCATACCAGATCGCCGCCGGGTTCATCGCCATTTTCAGGTTGGTGATAACGGCTGATACTGCCTTCGCCGGTGTCGTGCATGAAGCGGCCTTTTTGCGCACCCTGGTTCAGGGCGCGGATCGCATTCGCCGATAAGGCGCCAAAACTCATCGCCGAGATATTAAACACGCTGGCAGAATAAGGCTGGGCGCGCCCGGCACCGATGGTGATGCGGAAATCGTGCTTATCTACCTTGCTCGGCGTGATCGAGTGGTTGATCCACTCATAACCGGATTGGTACAAATCAAGCTGGGTGCCGAACGGACGCTTATCCAATTCCTGCTTGGCGCGTTGATACACAATCGAACGCTGATTGCGCGAGAAAGGATTGGCGGCGGTATCTTCTTCTAAAAAATACTGGCGTATCTCGGGGCGGATCGATTCAAAGAAAAACCGGAAATGCGCGATGATGGGATAGTTGCGCAAGATAGAGCGTTTGGTTTGCAGCAGGTCAGCAACACCAAGCGCCGTCAAACCACCGGAGAGTGCCACCAGCCACCAGCCCGCGTGGAACAGAAATCCTATGAACATCGACAACAAAAACACAAAGCTGGCAATGATCAGGGTCAGGTAACGCGCAACATGCATGGTGTTCTCCGTTGATGGGCCAATCGGAGTGTACAACGACGTAGGCGAATCCAGCTAGTCCGACATACGGCGATGCTTTCGAAGCAGTGTCCGGTAGCTTAGCCGTATCGGAATAAGTGCGAGTATAAAAACCAACCCGCAAGCCGGGTGCGCCTGTTGGCACGAAATGCCTCTGAAAGCCGCATCCAGACTGCGGGTGGGATATCAATGACGTAAGCAGTTTTCTGTTTTGCCTAAGTTCTACCTAACAAAAAGTGCGCGCGTCTTGCCCGCATCTGGCCGGCATGCACGCTCTCCAGGGTCAAGCGCCGGCTAAGTGTAGAAGCGTGGCAGATGAATGCCCGGGACTATCCCGAATGCCGACAAAATAATGGCGATCAACAGAATGATGAAGAGTACCCGGACGATCTGCGCTACCGGAGAGGGCAAGGGCAACATGCCTACCAGCCACCAAATCAGACCGAAGACAACCAGATAAATAATAAGGTTGATGATCATGCTCATAGGTTTCTTTTTCCTGTTTTTAAAATATTGTGCTTACCATTAAAAGCAGGAATCCTACTTAGAGGATCCCTGCTTGCACCATGAACCGGAAATATCACTTTCCGGCCACGGGCTTACTTAGGTACAACAATGACTGTGTCGCCTGTTTTGCCCGGAGTACCTGGCTCGCCTTTGGCGCCATCATAGCCAGGCATACCTTGTGCGCCAGGAGTTCCCGCAGGACCGGCAGCCCCGGCGGATGCCGGCGCACCTGTCGCGCCAGAGGCGCCGGTAGCACCGGTAGCACCAGCAGGACCAGGAACCGGTACAGGAACAGGAACGGCAACCGGAGTTTGCACAACAACCGGTTGAGTTGGACGATCGCAGGCAGACAACGCTACTGAGCCAATAAGTGCCAGCAACAGAATCGAAAATTTCATGATAAATCCCTCAATTTAAAAATACAGTGGAAGCAAAGATTTCCGTGGAAGAGTCAAACTACAGCCGACGCCGCAACGGAATTTATTCACTACAGATGGTGTTGGCAGATCACCGGAGAATGTGAGCGTGAACTCTCACTCATCAAATCCGGTCATACAGACAATGCGTAGCATGCGCTGATAATCTTTTGAGCTCTGTTGGTTAGCGAACATATCGAAACTAACTTTTGGCTTATATTGATCAAACCGGTAATAAAGAGTGATGGTTGTAGTTTGTTTGAATTGGAATTCGATTGATCCCGCTGCCGAGAGGTATGCGGGATTTTTTTGTGTTAAAAGGATGTGAGCCAGGAACAGCGAGGCCGGTTGTTGCAGATAAGTTGCAGGAAAGTTACGGAAATTTTGATGCCGGAGTTGGCAGCCAGGTGTTGCACCACGAATAAGCCCGCCAGCGAGATCGCCATCTTTGAGCTATGTGTTTTTATTATGACTTGCGCAAAACGACAAACTGCTTACCATAATTCAGATTGAAACCGCATGCTAGATGCGGCTTTCAGAGGCATTTCATGCCAGCAGGCGCACCCAGCTTGCGGGTTCGTTTTTATGCTCACATTTCATGGAGCCAGTTTCCCTTGCTTTTTCTCTGTGTCTCGGCGGTGAGAATTTTTTGGTTTTTGCGTAAGACCTATTCATAAATCTGTTTGACTGAATGCGGATTTAAGCCGTCTATTTTTCTTACTTAACTTGCCGTCGCACTGCTGATAATCCCACCGCCCAGACACACCTCGCCGTCATACAAGACCGCCGATTGGCCCGGCGTCACCGCCCATTGCGCCACATCGAAATTCAATGCGAAGCGGTCGTCTTGGGTTTGTAAGGTGCAGGCGATATCTGCCTGGCGATAGCGGGTTTTGGCCGAGAGCTGCATTTGGCTGGGCGCATGTCCGGCGATCCAGCTATTTTGCCCGGCTTCCAGTGCCGAAGACAGCAGCCAGGGGTGATCATGCCCTTGCACCACATACAGCGTATTGTTGACAATGTCTTTCTTCGCCACATACCAGGCATCGCTGCTGCCATCGGCATTTTGATGCGATTTGATGCCGCCGATGCCGATGCCTTTGCGCTGACCCAGTGTGTAAAAACTCAGGCCGACATGTTGGCCGACGATCTCGCCTTCCGGTGTTTTCATGTCGCCGGGTTGATAAGACAGGTAACGATTTAAGAATTCACGGAAAGGGCGCTCGCCGATAAAGCAGATGCCGGTCGAATCTTTTTTCTTGGCATTCGGCAGTTGCAGTTGTTCGGCGATGTTACGTACCTCGGTTTTTTGAATTTCACCGAGAGGGAACAAGGTCTTGCAGAGTTGCGCCTGATTCAGGCGATGCAGAAAATAGCTTTGATCTTTGCTGGCGTCGAGTGCTTTGAGCAATTGGAATTCGCCGTTGACCTCGCGCACGCGGGCGTAGTGACCGGTGGCGATGTAGTCGGCCCCGAGCTTCATCGCATGATCCAGGAAGGCTTTGAATTTGATCTCTGCATTGCACAGCACGTCGGGATTCGGCGTGCGGCCGGCCTGGTATTCGCGCAGAAATTCGGCAAACACGCGGTCTTTGTATTCCGCTGCGAAATTCACCGCTTCGATATCGACGCCGACTACATCCGCCACGCTGACGGCATCGATCCAGTCTTCGCGGGTCGAACAATATTCGGAGTCGTCGTCATCTTCCCAGTTCTTCATGAACAGGCCGATGACTTCATAGCCCTGTTCTTTGAGCAGCCATGCTGAGACGGAGGAGTCGACGCCGCCTGACATGCCTATTACTACGCGTTTCTTTGTCATACAGTGCTTCTCTTTCTTATTCGTGGTCGTGCCTGGTTGCGCTTAATGCAGACGGATGCGTGTAGAGCAGGGACAGCGGTGCGCGTTGGCCCGCCAGATAGTCGTTCACACATTGCATGACCAGAGGGCTGCGATGGCGCGCTTGCGATGCCAGCAATTCTGCCTGGCTCATCCAAACCGTACGCAGGATGCCGTGATCGAGGGCGCGCTGATGCGCTGCGCCCAACTCCCCGGCAAATGCAAAGCGCAAATAGGTGACTTGTTCCCCCGTTTTGGGCGACACATAGCGCGACAGATAGGTGCCGATCAATCCTGTCGGCGTGAAGTCGTGCGCGGTTTCTTCCAGCGTTTCGCGGATCACTGCTTGCTGCAGGGTTTCGTCGGGATCAAGATGGCCGGCCGGCTGGTTGATGCGCACGCCGTCTTCAGTCTCTTCTTCTATCATTAAAAATCGCTCATCGCGCGCAATAATCGCGGCAACCGTGACCGAGGGTTTCCAAATTCTTGACATAGCTTCTTTCAATAAGTCCGGTATTTTACTTTGCCATCAAATATTGTGTGGCAAAGCAGCAAATCTGAGGCCGAATTAGCTAATGCAAATTTTATCTATGGGCGTCTTTCATCGCGGATTGGCACCGGCATTTTTGATGATAAAAGAGGCATTAAATTTGGCGCATTCTTGGATAAAGCCTT
Source organism: Undibacterium sp. Jales W-56 (assembly GCF_025548535.1). Lineage (GTDB taxonomy): Bacteria > Pseudomonadota > Gammaproteobacteria > Burkholderiales > Burkholderiaceae_D > Undibacterium. Next base: position 338,286 of record NZ_JAJLQW010000001.1, read on the forward strand.
ATTTCAAGCGGGTTTTCATGCTAGTGTAGCGAACGCAATTTGCTCGCTATTGGTGCGCAGGTGGCGGGATTGAATACGGTATTTTGTATAAAAATGCAAAAAATAGAACGGTTGTGCTAAAAAACATTTTGCGTGTAATATCGTTGTCGAATATCAAATGTAAGATTCGGGTAAGAATCCAGGCAGGGCTGACAAGAGGATCTGTGCAGGGTCGGGTCCTGACCCGTGCTACCAATTTAAAACAAGCAACCAAGGAGCAAACCTATGAGAATCGGCATCCCCGCCGAGTCACGGCCGGGCGAGACGCGTGTCGCGGCGACCCCAGAGACCATCAAGAAGTATGTGACTGCCAAGCACCAGGTCATCGTGCAATCCGGCGCCGGTATCGCGGCGAGTATTACGGATGAGGCGTATCAGGCCGCCGGTGCGCAAATCGGCACTGCAGCGGATGCCTTCGGCGCAGAACTGCTGTTAAAGGTCAGGGCGCCGAGTGCAGACGAACGAGCACTGATCAAATCCGGTACAGTTCTGGTCGGCATGCTCAACCCGTTTGATTCAGAGAATATTGCAGCCATGGCCGCACACGGCATTTCTGCATTCGCACTGGAAGCCGCTCCACGCATTACCCGCGCGCAGTCGCTGGACGTGCTCTCATCGCAAGCGAATATCGCCGGTTATAAAGCGGTGATGCTGGCGGCGAATACCTATCAGCGTTTCATGCCGATGTTGATGACGGCGGCGGGTACGGTCAAAGCCGCACGCGTCCTGATTATGGGCGTCGGCGTCGCCGGTCTGCAAGCGATTGCGACCGCTAAACGTCTGGGTGCAGTGATTGAAGCATCGGACGTCCGTCCGCCGGTTAAAGAGCAAGTCGAATCGCTGGGCGCAAAATTTATCGATGTCCCTTACGAGACCGATGAAGAACGTGAAATCGCCAAGGGCGTCGGCGGCTATGCGCGTCCGATGCCGGCCGCATGGATGGAGCGTCAGGCAGCCTTGGTGCATGAGCGCGCCAAGCAAGCCGATATCATCATCACGACTGCGCTGATCCCCGGTCGCAAGGCCCCGGTGTTGATTTCCGAAGACACCGTCAAGGCGATGAAGCCGGGTTCTGTGATTGTCGATATGGCGGTCGAGCAGGGTGGTAATTGCCCGTTGTCCGAGCTGAACAAAACGGTCACCAGATACGGCGTACATATTATCGGCGAACCGAACCTGGCCACGCTGGTGGCTGCCGACGCGTCTGCTTTGTACGCCCGCAACGTGCTGGATTTCTTAAAACTGATCATCGATAAAGATGCGGCTCTGGCGATCAATAAAGAAGATGAAATCGTCGCTGCAACACTGATGTGCGCAGGCGGCGAAGTCTTAAGAAAATAAGCTCATCACCCGTAATAAGGCTAAAAAATTTTAGCCAGGATTTTTAGTAAATGTAATTGAAAGAAGAACGACCATGCAAAGAAATATGCTCCGCGCCAAAATTCATCGCGCATCTGTGACCCAGTGCGATCTCCACTACGAAGGTTCGTGTGGCATCGATGAAAATCTGCTCGACGCTGCCGATATCAAGGAGCACGAACAGATTGAGCTTTATAACGTTAACAACGGCGAACGCTTCTCCACTTATGTCATCAAAGGCAAGCGTGGCAGCGGCGAAATCTCGTTGAACGGCGCAGCAGCGCGTCGGGTACAGCTCGGCGATTTGATGATCATCTGCACCTATGCCCCGATGAGCGATGAAGAGGCCAGCAACTTTAAGCCGAAAGTCGTCTTCGTCGATGGCAAGAATCAAATGACCAGCCTCAAAGAATATTAATCCCGACGGTTTACTTTGCATGTCTCACCCAAATAAAGAAGAGAGAGGACATCATGGAAGTTAGTCACACCCTCACCAACCTGATCATTTTTGTACTGGCGATTTATGTCGGTTACCACGTGGTCTGGACGGTTACCCCTGCATTGCATACGCCTTTGATGGCGGTGACCAATGCCATTTCCGCCATCATTATCGTGGGCGCGATGCTGGCTGCCGGCCTGACCGAAGGCCTGCTGGCGCAAGTCATGGGTACGGCGGCTGTCGCACTGGCGGCGGTCAATGTTTTCGGCGGATTCCTGGTCACTCAGCGCATGCTGGAGATGTTCAAGAAAAAAGAACCCAAAGCCAATGCTAACGCTGCTAAGGAGCCCAAATAATGAGTATGAATCTGGTCACGATGTTGTACCTGATCGCCTCAGTGTGTTTTATTCAGGCGCTTAAAGGTTTGTCGCATCCGTCGACGGCGCGACGCGGCAATACCTTTGGCATGATAGGCATGGCGATTGCGGTAGTGACGACGATCGCCCTGATCGTCAAGCTGAAAAATGAAGCCTTTGGTTCCAGCCTCGGTTATGGCTTGGTACTACTCGGCGTGGTCGTCGGCGGCGGTATCGGCGCGACCCTGGCGAAGCGCGTTGAGATGACCAAGATGCCTGAGCTGGTCGCTGCGATGCACTCATTGATCGGCCTGGCGGCAGTCTGTATCGCGGTATCCGTGGTTGCCGAGCCATGGATTTTCAATATCACGACGCGCGATGCGGCGATCCCTTTCGGTAATCGCCTGGAATTGTTTATCGGTACTTTTGTCGGCGCGATTACTTTCTCCGGTTCGGTGATCGCTTTCGGTAAATTATCGGGCAAGTACAAATTCCGCCTGTTCCAGGGCGCGCCGGTCAGCTTTCAGGGACAACATTTCCTGAACCTGATACTGGCGATTATGATGCTTGGTCTGGGTTTGATTTTTTGCTTCGCACCGGGTAACGCACCTGCCTGGCTGCCGTTCGTCTTGATGACAGCGATTGCTTTTATCCTAGGCGTCTTGATCATCATCCCTATCGGTGGCGCGGACATGCCGGTGGTGGTGTCGATGCTGAACAGTTATTCCGGCTGGGCCGCAGCGGGTATCGGCTTTTCACTGAATAACTCGATGCTGATTATTGCCGGTTCGCTGGTAGGTTCATCTGGCGCCATCTTGTCTTACATCATGTGCAAGGCGATGAACCGTTCTTTCTTCAACGTCTTACTCGGCGGTTTCGGCGGTACCCCGACGGAAGCCGCCGCAGGTGGGCAGGCGCAACGCAATGTGAAGTCAGGTTCTGCCGATGATGTCGCTTTCTTGCTGGGGAATGCCGAGACGGTCATCATCGTTCCTGGTTACGGTCTGGCAGTGGCACGCGCCCAGCATGCGCTGAAAGAACTGACCGAGAAATTGACCCACAAAGGCATCACCGTCAAATACGCGATTCACCCAGTGGCAGGCCGCATGCCTGGTCACATGAACGTGCTGCTGGCAGAAGCCGAAGTGCCGTATGACCAGGTATTCGAGATGGAGGACATCAACAGCGAATTCGGTCAGGCTGACGTGGTACTGGTGCTGGGTGCGAATGATGTGGTGAATCCTGCGGCGAAAGATCCTAAATCACCGATTGCCGGCATGCCGATTCTGGAAGCCTACAAAGCGAAAACGGTGATCGTCAACAAGCGTTCCATGGCCTCCGGCTATGCGGGTCTGGACAATGAATTGTTCTACATGGATAAAACCATGATGGTGTTCGGCGACGCGAAAAAAGTGATTGAAGATATGGTGAAAGCGGTTGAATAAACACTAGCATAAGCACTAGCTTCAGATCGCGCTAAAAACCACTCAGGCTTGAGTGGTTTTTCTATTTACGCCACCGATATTTCATCAGTAGTTAGAAATTAAAACGCAGATTCGCATGGCCGCTCAGTCATTAAACCTGACCGGTTGCATAAACCAGGCAAGGACACCCATGAGCAGCATGATCCCCGCCAGCCAGCTCAGATTGCGCCAGGGTTTGCCGCCGGTTTTGATGATGTCGAAACTCTCAATATAAACAGTTTCACAAGCACCGTTACCGGTATCTGTACGGGTGATGCTGGTGCCGCGCTTGAATGCAAAACCATGGTTGTGCGAGTATTCTGCGAGCTGACCGCGAAAGTGGATCTGGTCGCCAACTTGTACGCTGCGCATGATCTTTGCAAGTTGCGGACTATCGGTCAGCAAATGATTATTCGAGATTGCAGTCTGATCGAAAGCTGCAAAAGCGGCATTGGAGTCGGTACTGAAATTGCAGGTGAACTGGCCGCTGGAAAAATCGATATCCGCATACGACCCGCTGCGTACGTTATTGCCCCAGACTACGCAGAGGTCAACGATGTTCAGCTTGTCATTCCATTCGCGATGCAAGTAATCCCACCAGGTATTGGCATCATGTTTGCTGACTACCAAGCCGGTTAATTCATACTGGTATAGCGGCTGAACCTGGTAAGTGATGCCATTTGATTCTACGGAAAATGCGGCTTGTTTCAGCGGTATTTGAACCGGTTCTTCAAGCAATGACGCAGAGAGTTCGCTTGTCGGCGGTAAGGCGTGCATGCGCCAGAGCGAGACGCATAGCAAGATGAGGCTGGCAATCACCATCCATTTCAGCAGGCGTCGGATCATGATTGTCCAAGCAGTATCTGTGACAGATCGGCTGAGAATGAATCGGGCTCGATTTTATTCCGCCATCACTTGCTTATATACCGGTCCCCATTGCGGGTGGCCGACTTCACTTTTATTTAATTCGAAACTCGGGTCCGCCATCCGCGCCGAGCGGAATGCCTGCTTGCATGCCTCGATCCGGGCGCTGGTACAGAAAATGAAGGCAAGATATTTATGTGCGAGTGCGGCGTCTTTCTTGACGGTGAAGCCGGAACTGAGCGCCAGGGTCAAGGATTTTTCTGCCTCTGTATATTGGGCATCTTCATATGAACGTATGCCGGACAGCAAAGCTTTTTCACCTGGCCGGGCGGATAAATCGGATAGGCCAACCTGCGTTTCCGGTGCGGCACAGCCGGCCAGGATTACTATCAATCCTATGGTGCTTGCCATTGCACTCAGGGAGGTTTTACGCTGGCCGGTCGGCGTATTGGCCCAACGAATTTCCTGTCTATTCGGCGGCGATGCATGCGGTGACGATTGCTTAAAATCTGTGGCCAACTTTATTCTCCTTATCTGCGCTGACTTCAATATTGACGGAATAGCTATCGTCGCCATTGCGGAATTCAATTTTATGCCTGCCAACGGCTAGATTTAACCTGGTCAGCGGTGGCGCTACTCCTTTGGCCTCGCCGTCGACATACACCTCACCCCAGGGCGAAACGGCGATTTGCACGGCACCAACTACCAGAGGGGCGGATGGTGCGGTAGCAGTCGCTGATGTCTTGGTTTTTTGCTGAGGCTTCGCTGCTACTGCATCGGTCTTGGCCTTTTTTTCCGGTGCAGTAACGGATGTAAGCGGCAAGTTGATAATTTCTTCTGAATCTTCTTTGACCGAGCTGCTAGCCGCGACGACAGAGTTTTCTGCTGCTGCCGGAGCTGGCAGCGGCGTGGTACTTGTCTCAACTGGTGTGACGCCAGTCGCGACGATTTGAGGTGCCGGGCGCATCCAGGACCATGCACCCACCGCGATTGCTATCGTTAGACCAACGGCAATCAGCGCATGATTGATGCCTAGCTTTTTCTGCTCATTTTTCCTGCGGCGATCACCTGTCGAATTTGCCGCCGCGAGTTCTTTTTCTGCCCCGGGCTGCTGGATTTTCGCAATGATGCGGTCCGCTCTTTCCTTGGATAAAAAGCGATTCAAATCATTCGCCATATCCGATGCGCGGGCATAGCGATCAGCCGGTTTTTTTGCCAGCGCCTTGGCTGCAATGCGTGCCAGGCGCAAGGGCACATCGGTACGTATTTCTTGTGGCGGGATCGCCGGATCATGGGCAATTGCATGCAAAATCTGCTTGATACTGTCGCCCTTGAACGGCAGTTCGCCGCAAAGTAGCTGGTACAGTACGACGCCAAGAGAGAAGATGTCCGTGCGGGCATCAACCGATTCTCCGCGGGTCTGTTCTGGCGACATGTAATTCGGGGTGCCTAGCAGGCGTTGTTCAGAAAGATGGTCGTGACCCAGCGTGGCATCTCCATCCGACAATTGGCGGGAAGCGCTGGCAATCCCGAAATCCAGCACTTTAGGTGTCGCGCTGCCTGTAATAAAAATGTTGGCTGGTTTAATGTCGCGATGGATGACGCCGTGTTCATGGGCATAATCGAGCGCATTCGCGGTACGGGCAATCATGTCGGCAATTTGCTTGTAGCTGAATTGATGACCGCCGGTCATTAAATCGCGCAGCTCTTTGCCTTCCAGATATTCCATGACGATGTAGAGCAAATCTCCCTCTTTGTCGGCGTCATATACCGTCACAATATTCGGATGATTCAGGCGACCGGCAGCGCGTGCTTCCTGGATGAAGTGTTTCTCAAATAATTGGCGCTGATTCGACGGTAATTGCGGGTTCAGGATCTTGATCGCAACTTTGCGACCGATGAGAGGATCGCGAAACAGGTACACGATACCGACTGAGCCTTGCCCGATCTCACTCTCAAATACGAAGCGCCCAATACGCCCCTTAGGGACAGGATTGGCATGTGGCAGGGGAGTGCGTAAAGTATCGGCGGTCATGCCTTAGCATAACGCCAAAACAACTTTACTTCCAGCGATGAAACGAAATATGCGGGTGATTTGTGGCTTAATTTGTAAGCGTCTGAAATTTCTTGTGATCCGTGTGCCGACTGTTAAAACCTAAGGCGGAAACAAGCAGGGAGTAATAAGAATAGGACTTACGCAAAAAAACGCTTGCCGCGATCTGGCATTGAGCCCGCAGGCTGCATGCGGCTTTCCGGGCCATTTCGTGCCGGCAGGCGCATCCAGCTTGCGGGTTCGTTTCATATCGGCATTCCATGGAGTTGCTTACTCTGGTTCTTCCTCTGTGTCTCGGTGCCTTGGTAGTGAGAGGTTTTGGTTTTTGTGTAAATCCTAAAAAATAAGCCGCATGCAGGAACATGCGGCTAACTCTGCTTATTGATGACAACTTGCAGGGATTTTTGTCAGCTAGGACATCACATTCTGACCAAGGTGGATTTGCCAAATAGACTCTCGATCAGGTCAACGGCTAATACCGCAGTCTGGTTGCGTATATCGAGAGCCGGGTTCAGTTCTACCAGATCGAGTGAAGCCAGGCGGCCGCTATCGGCGATCATTTCCATGCACAATTGTGCCTCGCGATAAGTCGGGCCGCCCAATACCGCAGTCCCTACGCCTGGCGCGATATCCGGATCCAGACAATCCATGTCGAAACTCACGTGCAGATGGGTGTTTTCATCCAGGCCTTCGAGCGCGCTATTCATGACGCTGCGCATGCCATGTTCATCGATATAACGCATGTCGAATACTTGCATACCCATTTCATGGATGAATTTTTTCTCGCCGGCATCGACGCTGCGTATGCCTATCATGCGAATCTGGTCGGGCGACATTGCCGGTGAATGGCCGGCATAATGAATCAGTTGCTCAGGACCATGACCCATCAGGCAGGCGACCGGCATGCCGTGGATATTGCCGGTCGGGCTAATTGTCGATAAGTTACTGTCGGCGTGCGCATCGAACCACAAGACGCGCAGCTTCTTGCCATTCTTTTTGCAATGCTTGGCAATCGCGCTGATCGAGCCGATGGCTAAACAATGATCGCCGCCCAGCATCATCGGCATGTGACCATCGTTGAGCGCCTGATCGACCGCATCAAATACCGCCTGATTCCAGTCAATCGCTTCTTTCAAATGACGCAAACCATTTACCGGCTGTTGCCAGGGATTGGCGGGACCATGCAAATTGCCGCGGTCAACGACGCGCAATTGCCTGGCTTCCAGCGCTTCTACTAAACCAGCGACGCGCAATGCGTCGGGACCCATGCCCGCACCTTTGACACTTGCTCCAACGTCGGTTGGAGCTCCAATTAAGGAAATGGTTTTCATTCGGTTATTCGTTAAAATTTAAGCGTTTATCGGTACAGCTGTTTTTGTTGTCATCGTGCTTGACGCGGCCGTCGATGATTGATCCACTGCCATGCCAAACAAATCTTTAGGATTCAGTAATTCCGGTATCAGGTCCAAGATCGGAGAGCTCTTTTGCATGACGTATTTTTCCAGATAACGCATGGCAGAAAAGTCTTCTAATGCAAAGCCAACCGAATCGAAGACGGTGACTTGTTTTTCGCTATGACGTCCTGCTGCACGGCCTGCCAGGACTTGCCACAATTCTGTGACAGCAAAATCTGCCGGCATTTGTTGCAGTTCGCCTTCGATACGACTTTGAGGCTCATATTCGACGACGACATGGGCATGTTTCAGGATATCTGCATGTAATTCGGTCTTGCCCGGGCAGTCGCCACCGACACCGTTGATATGCATGCCGTCGCCTATCATTTCAGGCAATAAAATCAAGGCATTGGTCTTGTCCGCAGTGACGGTTGTGACGATGTCGGCACCTTGGACGGCCTCTGCCGTTGATCCAGCGCGAATAATACGCAAATTTGGATAAGCGCGCAGGTTCCTGATCAATTTATCCGTGGCTGCCGGATCGACATCATACACGCGCAATTCTTGTATGCCGAGTAGGCAATGGAAGGCGATTGCCTGGAATTCACTCTGCGCACCATTGCCGATCAGGGCCATGCTGCGGCTGTCCGGGCGCGCCATGTATTTCGCCGCCAGCACCGAGGTGGCGGCAGTACGGATGGCGGTAGTCAAGGTTAATTCCGACAAAAGCTTGGGATATCCTGTATCCACATCCGCCAATACGCCGAATGCTGTGACTGTCAGCAAGCCTTCCTGGGTATTTTTAGGATGTCCATTGACGTATTTGAATGAATATTGAGTGCCGTCAGAGATAGGCATTAATTCGATCACGCCAACATCCGAGTGGCTGGCCACGCGTGCGCATTTGTCGAATTGACTCCAGCGTAAATAATCTTCCTTGATCATGTCAGATAAGCGTGCAATCGCTGTTTCTACACTGACTTTTTTCAGGTGGGTTTGCATTTCCTGTGTGCCGATGAAGGTCACCATGATGTTCTCCGTTGATTTTTTGGGATGCTGCCAGAACAGATTCGTGGCGATTTCTGCGCCTGAATCATTGCATGTCCTGTTATAAATTGTAGCGAATTGGCCGGAAATTAGATTTCTAAATAGAATATATAAAACAAATATTATGAAATATAATTTCTAATTAAGTTAATTTAATGATTTAAATTTCTAATTTTAATTAAATCATAAAATTATTAAATTTATGAGGACGTTATGGATAACTATGATCGCAGCATATTGAAACATTTGCAGGACGACGGTCGCATGAGTAATTTGCAGTTGGCGGAACACATCCATCTGTCGCCGCCGCAAACCTTGCGCCGGGTTCGTACACTAGAAGAAAAGAAGGTCATCCGTGGCTATGTGGCGCAGGTGTCGGCCGAGGCGATTGGTCTTGGCGTGACGGCTTTTGTGAACTTATCGCTCGACCGGGAACAATTTCGTAATGTCCGTGAGGTCGAGCGCAACATCATGGCGTTTCCCGACATTATTGAATGCCACACGATTACCGGCGACTTTGACTATATCCTGAAGGTTGTGGCCCCCGATCTAAAGAGTCTCTCGCAGTTTTTGACGGACCGGTTGATGCAGGTGCCAGGCGTGGCTTCTTTACGTTCCATGATTTGCATGGAAGAGATTAAGCCGGTGAGTAGCTTACCGATTGCTTAGCCAGTTGTTGCGCTACATTTCTGTCCGCGCTAAAAACATAGATCAGACTGTCGCAAAGATCCGTGTCGCCGCTATTGCATCTTCGGTTTGATTTTGTGTGACTCTGTTGTCGTGACTGATAGTGGATATCGCCATCATGTTGAACGCTCGTCATGATGTCATATGGCGGCAACGGTGTCAGACGATACAGCAGGAATAATAGGTAAATTTATCTGTCGTATTATAGAAATATCAGCGCGTTTACAGGCTGGCAATATCGCCCCAAATATGGCGCATAGTGAATCGGACCGGCACCTGCTCGCGATGCAGTACTTCCCTGATCGACTGCAGACTGCGCTGGGTATCTCGTCGGCCCGCTACCGCGAGCGGGGCGCCGCGCGGTCCTATCAGGGCATGCACATACGGTGTGGTGGTGGTGATGCCTTTTCCGGTAACGACACCGATTTCGCCATTTTCCAGGCGCACGAATGTGCCGATCGGGTAGGCTCCCAGCTCATGTATTAATGTGGCCACCAGCATGGTGTCAATCTTGCCCTTGCCCTCAACCAGAAAGTCGCGTAGGGCGGCATTTGGCAATAAGGATTTGCGGTAGCTACGGGCGCAAACCCGGGCGCAATAGCGATCTGCCAGGGAAATAATCTTGGCATTGAAGGGAATATCCGCACCGGATTTTTTTGCCGGATAACCGCTGCCATCTTCGTTCTCATGATGATGCATAATCCAGGACAGCCAATCCTCATCGTTGATGCCGGCACTGCGTAACTGTTTGACGCTGGTTTCAGGGTGCTGCTGGATCATTTCTTGTTCTTCAGCCGTCAGGTTGTCGCTCTTGGCTTGTAATTTCTCCTGCTGCCTGAGCATGCTGATATTCATGGTCAATGCGGCAGCGGTCAACTGAACGATTTCTTCCGGATCTTTTTTTAAGGCACGTGCAACCAGGATGGCGACGACGGCAGTGTCAACGCAGTGTCGGCTGGCATACGTATCGTCCTGATTCAGCAGGATGCAGCCCAGCGCAACTTCCTGATCCATAGAAACGGCGCTGCCGACATGCCTGGCAAGCGCCAGAAACTGTTCGCGCGCATTGGGTTCGCTGCTGATATTGTAGGAAATGCGGCGCAGCTCGGTGCGGACATTGTTAATCATCCTTACTACGGACGGTTGTTCCACCTGTTTTTCTGCTTGCCGTTTGTCGCGTGTTGCGCTGTCTGCCTGGTTCAGGTCAGCAAATAAACCGCGTTCAATCAGTTCCGACACCTGATGGGTATTGGAAACTATGAATCCCTTACGCAGCAGTAAGGTGCCATCGCCGCCATACACGTCCCACTGCAATGGCTGGCCTATGACAATATCGGAAATCGAGATGCGTCTTGCGGACATGGCTTACCTCAGTCAAAACAATAAAGATCAAGTCGGGTTAGCTTTACTTGAATCCAGTGCAAACTTTTCAGGTCCAGGCAATCTTGACTAGGGCTTGATTCACTGAGCTTTGGCTCAGTCGATGATGACATCATCAATGTGTCGAGAGCGTGGACAACATCACTATTCAACCATGATTGATTATTATCCTAGCAGAAAATACCCTGCTTACGCTTCTTTAAGCCAAGTGATTGTTGCAATTGGGAACACCGGTCGTTATTTTTGCGGTCGTTATTTTTGTTTAACTGCGCCAGCCAAATATCATCTGCTCCGCCAGGATTTTTTTCGCAGGCTTGACGATATCCAGCAAGCCTAAGCCCAGACCCAGTGCCGATTGCGTCAGTGCGCCATCCGGAGCGCTGGCAAAGATTCTTGCCATTGTGTCGGTCAGCCGTATTGTGGCCTGGCGGTCGGTTTGCCGTTGTTGCAGGAAAAGCTGCAATTGCGCGCTGATATGATCATTGGACAGGTCTTGCCGCAGCGAAGGAGTCAGGCAGTTTGGCAAAATCGTCGCCAGAATTTTGGCATCGCGCAATCCCAGATTCAATCCTTGACCAGCGACCGGATGCAGGGTCTGCGCGGCATTGCCGATAGTCACGGTGCGGCGTGTCGCATGAGCTTGCGCATTCAGACCCAGCGGGTAGGCATGGCGGGGCGAGGTGGTCAGGATGCGGCCCAGGCGCTCGCCAAACGCGACTTGCAAAGCCTGCTTAAACGACGTGTCATCCAGCGTCAACAATTGCTCCGCCATCGCCGGGCTGACACACCATACCAGGGCGTAGCCGTCTTCCTGCGGCAATAAAGCCAGCGGCCCTTGCTCTGTAAAGCGCTCGTAGGCTCGCTGTGCAATAGCCTGGCTGACTGTGATGCGGGAGAGGATCGCGGTTTGCCGGTAATCGTGGCTGCGTACCTTTTGCGTCTGATCCGCAAAGTTGCCGCCTTCGGCTTGTACCACGATGCCGGCAGTGATTTTGCTGCCATCTTGTAAGCTCAACGCGACCTTCTCGTCGAATTCGTCCAATGCTGTCACCGTTGCCGGGCGCTTGATGCGAATGCCGCTGTGTTTGATGGCCTGCTGCAATGGCGCGATGATGTCGCCGTAACGTGCAACATAACCGAGCGCAGGGATATGGTAGTCGCCGCTGTCAATCAGGCTGCGGCCAAAATGCCCGCGGCGCGATACATGGATTTGCCGGATGCTGGTAGCCTTAATTGGCCATGCGTTGGCGCTGTGCAGAATTTGCCGGCTGCCGTAAGACAAGGCAATCGAGCGGGCATCCTGTTCGGCTTGAGCGCTGGTTTTGGCATCGAACAAGACGATGCTCCCGGGTGCGACGCCTTGCTGGCAGAGCAGTAGCGCCAGTGTTTGGGCAACCGGGCCGGCACCGCAGATCGCGAGAGGAAAATCAATTGCGCTCATCGCTTCATCACGCTTTCAATTTCAGCGATGGTTTTCGGCGTATCGCGACTCAGATTCAGATGGCCGTCTTGCGTGATCAGGATATCGTCTTCGATACGGATGCCGATGTTCCAGAATTGTTCCGGCACGCCGGCTGCCGGACGCACGTAGATGCCAGGTTCGATCGTGATTACCATGCCTGCCTCTAATTGGCGATACGGTTTTTCATCGCCGATTTTTTCTGTTTCGCGATAAGCGCCTGCATCATGCACATCGAGGCCCAGCCAGTGCCCGGTACCATGCATGTAAAACTGGCGGAACGCCGCGCTGGCTATCGCGTCATCGACATGACCGACCTTGTTCCGGTCGAGCAATCCCGTGTCCAGCATGCCTTGTGTCAGCACCCGCACTGCGGCGTGGTGGCCGTCCATGTAGCGAGAGCCGGGATGCGCGCAATCCAGCGCTGCCTGTTGTGATGCCAGGACGATCTGGTACAGGATTTTTTGCGCTTCGCTGAATCGTCCGTTCGCTGGAAAAGTGCGCGTGATGTCGGATGCATAGCTATCGAATTCGCATCCCGCATCGATCAGGATCAGATCGCCATCCTTGATCTGCGCGTTATTGCTGCTGTAATGCAGGATGCAGGCATTCGCGCCGGTGGCGACGATAGAGCCATAGGCGGGCGCTTGTGAACCTTGCCGGCGAAATTCATGCAGCAACTCAGCTTCAAGTTCATATTCATAACGACCTGGCTGTGCCATCTGCATCGCGCGCGTATGTGCCGCGCCCGAGATGCTCGCTGCCTTTTGCATCAGTTCGATTTCGGACGCATCTTTACGCACGCGCATCTCGTTCAGCAGTTCGCGCACATCGATGGTGGTTGTGGGGGCGCTGATGCCGCTGCGGGACTTGGCGCGTACTGCGTCCATCCAGCCGTGCAAGCGTGTATCGAACTGCGGATCGCAGCCGCTGCTGTAGAACAGGTTGGGGGCATCGCCCAACAGAATCGGCAGTTCGCCGTCGAGTGCATCGATCGCGAAACTTGCATCGAAGCCAAAATGTTCGCGCGCAGCCGCAGGTCCGAAGCGAAAGCCATCCCAGATTTCTCGCTCCATGTTTTTTTCGCGGCAGAACAAGATGCTGCGCTGTTCGCTGCCGTTAGCGATCAGCACGATCACTGCTTCCGGTTCAGTGAAGCCGGACAGATAATAAAAGTAGCTGTCATGCCTGAACGGAAAAAAATTATCGCTATTGCGCGTCATCTCGTGCGCAGTCGGGATAATGGCGATACCGCCGCCTTGTGCTTGCATCTGCGCCAGCAAATGGCGGCGACGCGCTTGATAGGAGACGATGTTCATCGTGTGAGCTTCATTCTGATCTTCATCAATTCGTCGATGCATTGCCGGAGGCATGGAGCGGCGTATTCAGCGCGGCCAGCTGTTCCGGCGTGCCAAGATTGTGCCAGTCGCCGCGATACAGTTCGCCGCCCAGTTGGCCCCGGTCTGCGATCTCGCGTAGCAGCGGGCCGAGCTTGGCATAGCTGCCCGGTCTGATATCGGCAAAAATTTCAGGCCGGTACACGCCGATATTAGCGAAGGTGTATCTCGACGAGCCATCGCTACTGTCGTTCGACAAGCCCATCAGGTTCATCGCAAAATCGCCTTCAGGGTGGAAGCTGGGGTTTTTTACCATGTACAGCCAGGCGACATCGCGTTGGTCCAGGGGATGCGGATTGCCCCACATATCATTGTCTTCGAGCGTATTTTTGCATTCTTCGAAATTGAAATGCGGGACATAGATATCGGATGAAACCACCAGAAACGGCTGGTCACCGAGCAAGTGCAGGGCTTGCGCGATGCCGCCGGCAGTTTCCAGGGCGCGGGCTTCTGCTGAATACCTGACCTGCGCACCGAACTTGCTGCCGTCGCCGATGGCCTCAACAATCATGTGGCCCAGATGCGCGTGGTTGATGACGATCTCGGTGATGCCTGCTTTCACCAGATTCAAAATATGCCAGACGATCAGCGGACGACCGCGCACTTTGAGCAAAGGTTTAGGACAGGTGTCGGTCAGCGGTCGCATGCGCTCGCCGCGACCTGCTGCTAATAACATGGCTTTCATGGGCTTGTGATCTATTGTGGTGACGACGGTATTGGGAAAAGCCAACGCGGTTTTAAAATGTGTAGCCGAATGTCGGTGCGGTTTCCTGTATTTCATCCAGCAGGCGCAATAGAGGAATCAGCACATGGTAACGATTCGCGGTTTTGCGTACATACTCCATCACCAGCGGCATGTCGGCCAGATAATGGTCCTTGCCGTCGCGGTGCGACAGGCGGGCGAAGATGCCTAATACTTTCAGGTGGCGTTGCAGCCCCATGAATTCAAAATCCCGGTAGAAGCTATCGACATCGGTATTTACCGGCAAACCGGCACGACGGGCTTTTTCCCAGTAGCGTATCGCCCAGTCGAGCACCATTTCTTCATCCCATTGGACGTAGGCATCGCGCAACAGCGACACCAGATCGTAAGTCAGCGGCCCGTATAAAGCGCCCTGAAAATCCAGAATGCCGGGGTTGCCTTTATCCAGCACCATCAGGTTGCGCGAGTGGTAGTCGCGGTGGACGTAGACTTGCGGCTGCGCCATGATATTGGCGAGCAAGGCCTCAAATACCTTGTTCAGGCTCTCGGTTTGCGCAGCGCTCAAGGTCACGCCCAGATGTTTGGCGATATACCATTCAGGGAAAATCATCAGCTCGCGCAGCAGGAATTCCCGGTCGTATTCGGGCAATACTTCAGGCTGGCTTTGGGTTTGCAGCAGAATCAGGCTGTCGATAGCATCCATATACAGCTTATGCGCCGTATCGTGGTTCAGTGCATTGAAATAAGTCGTGCTGCCAAGGTCGGTCAGCAATAACAAACCTTGTTCGACATCCTGGGCCAGGATGTCCGGCACCGACAAATTAATTTTTGCCAATAGTTCGGCAATCCGGATAAAAGGACGCACATCCTCTGCCGGCTGCGGCGCATCCATGACGATGTAAGTTTTGCCATTCTGGCCATCAATACGGAAATAACGGCGGAAACTGGCATCTTCAGACGCCGGGCGCAGGCTGTCGACTCTCAGGCTGGGACTGCTGATGCTGGCTAGCCAGGCGTGAATCGCGGACATACGTTGGTTTTCAGAGCTCGTGGACATGATGGAATTGAATAAATTTTAGATAATGATTGAATATGGATTGCTTTGGCTCAGTTGACTTCTGCCAGGCAGCCGATCCTGGCGGCTCAATGTACGGAGGTTTCGGTCATTTCGCCCATATCCCCTATAATAGGCGATTGATTTCGGGTGGAACGCCAGAACCGCAGCTAACTGCCGCTATGTAGCGGTACAGAACCGGCAATCTGAATTGCGTTCCGATTGCTATTTTCGCCCGTATAAACGCCAAACAAGCTCCTTAGAATTCATATTACATGCGCCGGAAACCCGTATTATCTCACCCACAGCATTTGTTTCCTACTATCTCCGCGATTGCTGTGTCGGCATTGTTCCCGGTCCAGGCATTCGCACAAACGCCGCCAGTCTTGCCCGCGCCAACCGCTGCCAGCAGCGGTAAGCCAGCCGAAGTGGTGATCAAAGGCGACAAAGAGCAACCAACCGTCCTGCGTGCCGAAAAAATATCGGGACGCCCGGAACGCTTTGTCGATTTTGATGATGATGTCGAAGTCACTAAAGGCGATACTAAGCTGAATGCGGATAAGGCGACTTACACCAATCTCGACGATGAAGTCAAAGCGACCGGCAAGGTGCGTATGCAAAAGGCCGGAAATAACTACACCGGCGAAGCAATGCGCCTGCAGCTTGATTCCGGTATCGGTTTTGTTTTGAAGCCGAAATACAAATTAGTCAAAAATAATGCGCAGGGCAAAGCCGAGCGCATCGAGTTTGAGAGTGAAGAGCAGTCAACGGTGATTAATGGCACCTACAGCACATGCAGCAGCGATGATCCCGACTGGTATCTGCAGTCGGATACGCTGAAGCTGGATACAGGACTGGACAGAGGGGTCGCCGGCAAGACGATAGTGTACTTCAAGGGCATCCCTATTCTGGCAACGCCATCGCTGACTTTTCCTTTGTCCGGTGCGCGTCACTCCGGTTTATTGCCGCCGGTCTGGGGCGGCTCGTCTAAGGGCGGCCCTGAGCTGACCTTGCCTTATTATTTCAATATCGCTCCCAACCGGGACCTGACGCTGTATCCAAAAATGATCACCCGGCGCGGCCTGCAGCTCGGCGCCGAGGTGCGCTACCTCGATGATAATTTCTCCGGCACGACCACGATAGAAGGACTGGCGGATGACCGTCAGACTGATACCAATCGCTATGCCTTGACATCGATACATCAACAAAAACTGTTGCCGCAACTCGACTTTGCCTGGAATGTGAACACCGCGTCCGACGATAATTATGCCAGCGACTTTTCCAGCTCGATTACCAAGACGGCCCAGCGACTGTTGTTGCGCGACGTCAGCCTGACCTACTCGGGCTGGCTCGGTTACGCTGCTTTGCGCGCATCGAACTATCAGGTTTTACAGGATTTAACGGCGCCGATTACACGACCTTACGACCGTTTGCCGCAGTTGAATCTGCACGCAGAACAACATGACGTAAAAGGATTTGACTGGTCGGTTGACACGATCATCACGCGCTTCTGGCATCCGACGCTGGTGCGCGGTGATCGCGCCGTGATTAATTCGCAGATGTCATATCCTATCGTGCAGCCGGGTTTCTTCATCGTTCCCAAACTGACATTCAATGCGGCGAATTATCACTTGACCAATCCTGGCGCAGGCCAGGATACGGATTTCCATCGCACTGTGCCGACGTTTTCCATCGACAGCGGCCTGGTGTTCGAGCGCCAATCTAGTCTGCTGGGCAAGCCGGTGACGCAGACGCTGGAGCCGCGCCTGTTCTACGTCAAGACACCCTATCGCGATCAAAGTCAGTTCCCGAATTTTGACAGCGCGGTAGCCGATTTCAATTTCGCCCAGATTTTTAGCGAAAACCGGTTTACCGGGCAAGATCGTATCGGCGATTCGAACCAAATCACGGCGGCATTGATTTCACGTTTTATCGAAGGAAACGGCGAGGAGCGTTTTAAAGTCGCGATCGGTCAGCGTTTTTACTTCAATACCCAGAGAGTCGTACTCGACAGTACCAGTAGTATCAGTCCGAGCCGCTCGGATTTATTATTGGCGGCTTCAGGCAAAATTTCCGATAAGATCAGTGCCGACATGGCATTGCAGATCAGTCAAACGGACAAACATTCGGTGCGCTCGAATTACGGTATACGCTGGCAGCCGGCGCAACAAACGGTATTGAATCTTGAATACCGCTATCAGCGCGACAGTCTGGAGCAACTCGATTTTTCTACCCAGTTACCTATCGGGAATCGCTGGTTCGTGGTTGGCAGAAGCAATTATTCCCTGCAGGATAAGAAGCTGGTCGATGGCCTGGCGGGTTTTGAATACAAAGATCCTTGCAATTGCTGGTCGTTCCGCATGGTCGGCCAGCGTTTTTCTACGACGACGCTGGCGAGCACCACAGCGTTTTTTATTCAGTTGGAATTGAACGGACTGGCCAGGCTGGGATCGAACCCGATAGACGTCCTAAAAAAGAATATTTCAGGTTATCAGCCGATAAATTAGCGTATATTTCAGCTTTTGCTCAAACTATGCAGCAGTAAGTATTGGCAGGCAGCGCAGAACACCCGCGACTTCCCGCCAGTTTTAATATGGATTTGGATCACTATGCGACACAACTTGCACATGACACAACGCACTCTTCTCTCTGTTCTGGCTGTTTCAGCCACCATGTTTACTGCGGCACCGGTATGGGCGCAAAAAGTTGCCCCGGCGATTTCGCCGATCGCCCCGATTTTGCCGGTGAATCAAGCCAATAACCCGAATGAAAAAGGGCAATTGGTGAATAAGATCGTGGTCGTCGTTAATGAAGACGTGATCACCAGCCAGGAACTGAACGAGCGCTTGCGCTCGGTGGAAAAGAGGCTGGCGGCACAGGGTACGGCATTGCCAAACCGGGCCGATCTGCAAAAACAATTGCTGGAACGCATGATTGTCGACCGTGCTCAATTGCAGTTGGCCAGAGAGAATGGCATGCGTGTCGACGACATCATGCTGGATCGCGCCATGGTGCGTCTGGCTGAACAAAACAAAATGTCGATCCAGGAATTCCGCAATCAGGTCGAGCGTGAAGGCACATCGTATGCGCGTTTCCGCGAGGAAGTCCGCGACGACATCATGATGCAGCGCATCCGCGAACGCGAAGTCGATAGCAAAATCCAGGTCTCCGAGTCGGAAGTCGATAACTATCTGGCAGTAGAAGCCGCACCGGGTAAAGTGCCGCAAGAATTGAATTTGTCGCATATCCTGGTCCTGATCCCGGAAAACGCATCGGCCGAGCAAATCAATCAGCGTCGTTTGCGCGCCGAAGAAGTCATGAAAAAACTGCGCGCCGGCGAAGACTTTGCCAAGCTCGCGGTGACTTATTCCGATGCCAGCGAAGGCATCAAAGGCGGTGAGATCGGCTGGCGTGAACAAGACCGCCTGCCGCAATTGTTTATCGATTCCCTCAATAAAATCAAAGTCGGTGAAGTGTCTGAAATCGTGCGCAGCCCGAATGGTTTTCACATCCTGAAGCTGACTGGCAAACGCGATATCGCGAAAACCAAAGCCGACGGCACCGTAGTTCAGCAAACCCATGTGCGCCACATCCTGATCAAGCCCAGCCAGATCGTGACTGCCGCAGAAGCGCGCCGTAAGCTGGTGGAGTTAAAGCAGCGTCTCGACAATAAGGCCGCGACATTTGAAGAATTGGCGAAATTGTTTTCGAATGACGCCACTGCATCTAAAGGCGGTGACTTAGGCTGGATCTATCCTGGTGATACCGTGCCGGAATTTGAGCAGGCGATGAATAAACTCGCGATCAATGAAGTCAGTGATCCGGTTGAATCCTCATTTGGCCTGCATCTGATCCAGGTCACAGAACGTAAGACCGACGACGTCTCCAAAGAGCGTCAACGTCTGGTGGCCCGTCAGGCAGTGCGCGATCGCAAAGCCGATGAAGCCTTGCAGGACTGGTTGCGTCAATTGCGCGATCGCGCTTACGTCGAATTTCGCCTGGACGATAATTGAGTAAGAGAATTGCCATCACGGTGGGGGAACCCGCCGGCATAGGCCCGGAGATTTCGCTCCGCGCTGCATGGCAATTGCGGAATGAAATCCGCCCGGTCCTGATAGGTGACGCGGCCTATCTGGCGATGCTGGCGGGTGAGATCGATCCTGTCATCAAGCTGATGGGCGTTTCGCTGGAAGCCTTGCGCCACAGCGGCTTGCCGGGCTGCGGCACCGACCAGATCACCGTGATCGATTGCCCGCTGACTGCGCATGTCGTCGCAGGTCAACTGGATGCACGCAATGGCCGCGCGGTTTTGCACACCCTTGATGTTGCTATCGAGAGTGTACAGCAAGGCTGGTGCGACGCCATCGTGACCGCACCTTTGCAAAAAAGTACCATCAATGATGCAGGCGTCCCGTTCAGCGGACATACAGAATATTTCGCCGAAAAAACCAATACGGCCCAGGTCGTCATGATGCTGGCATGCGAGGCGTCGGCCCATTTGCCGCAAGCCTTGCGGGTGGCATTGGCGACCACCCATCTGCCGTTGAAGGACGTCGCCGCCGCGATCAATTTCGATCATCTGCTGGCGACCGTCCAGATCATTGATCACGATTTACGCGATAAATTCGGCTTGCCGCGACCAAGGATACTGGTCACGGGCCTGAATCCGCATGCCGGTGAAAACGGTTATCTGGGGCGTGAAGAAATCGACGTGATCAGCCCGGTTATCCAGCATGCGCAGAGCCTGGGCATGGATGTGCAAGGCCCTTATCCGGCAGACACCTTGTTCCAGCAAAAATATCTGCAAGATGCCGATTGCGTGCTGGCCATGTACCACGATCAGGGTTTGCCTGTACTGAAGCACGCGAGTTTCGGGATGGGCGTGAATATCACCCTGGGTTTGCCGCTGATCAGAACCTCAGTCGATCATGGCACTGCACTCGATCTGGCGGCGCTGGGTGTGGGGCGTGCCGAAGTCGGCAGTATGCTGGTGGCGATTCGCGTGGCTGCCAAGATGGCGCAGACCAGCGCTGCGTAAATTTCTCCGATATCTGTATTCCTGAAAAACACAATTTGCAAGCGCCGCTGCGGATTCTGCGCTGATTGCCCATGCAATAGTTCACGTATGTTTTACAATCGTGGCATTCAACCTATCGATACAACATGAAACACATACCTCGTAAGCGCTTCGGCCAGAACTTTTTGACGGATCAACTGGTTCTCAGCGACATCACCAGCGCCATCAAGCCCCAGCCTGATCAGACCATGGTCGAGATTGGTCCGGGTCTGGCGGCAATGACCCGATTATTGCTCGAAGGCTTGAGCCAGTTGCATGTCGTCGAACTCGATCGCGATCTGGTGGCACGACTCAAAAAAAACTTCGATCCCGCCAAACTCATCGTGCATGAGGGCGATGCCTTGCAATTTGATTTTTCGACGATTCCGGTGGCTGCCGGTAAAAAGCTGCGTGTGGTCGGCAATCTCCCGTATAACATTTCCAGCCCTTTGTTATTCCATCTGGCCGAGATCGCGCCGCTGGTCGAAGATCAGCATTTCATGCTACAAAAAGAAGTCGTCGAGCGCATGGTCGCTGAACCTGGCAGCAAAGCCTATGGGCGTTTATCGGTGATGCTGCAATGGCGCTATCACATGGATTTATTATTCGTGGTGCCACCGACCGCATTTGATCCGCCGCCTAAAGTAGATTCCGCGATCGTGCGCATGATCCCCAAAGCAGCGCCCCTGGAATGCCATGTCAAAATGCTGGAGCAGGTGGTAACCAAGGCATTTTCTCAGCGCCGTAAAGTGGTGCGCAATTGCGTTGCCGGCATGTTTACCGAGCAGCAATTGATTGAGGCTGGCGTGAATCCGCAAATGCGTCCGGAGACGATTCCTTTAGAGCAGTACGTGACTCTGGCACGCATGCTGGCAGCGCAGGCTAAACATAGCGCAGCGTCGCAGGCGTAATCGAGGTTAAATGCATACATTGATAAAGCCATCAATCTTGTAATAAATCCGCTAATAAATTCAGCCTCAATTCGGTAAATTCAACACATCTGTTTTACTTTCATTATTCTTGCTTAAGGCAGCTATGGATATCACCCGCACCGCAGAATGGCAGACTCTGCTAGAACACAAGACCAGACTTGATACGCTGCATCTGCGCGATTTATTTGCAGCCGATCCAGCGCGCTTCCAGCATTTTTCGGCGGAGCTTGATGGTTTGCTGGTGGATTATTCCAAGCAAAGAATTGATGCCGAGGCCCTGCAAAGCCTGGTTAGCCTGGCCCGGCTCGCCAAGGTCGAGGATTGGCGTGATCGCATGTTTGCGGGAGAAAAAATCAATTTCAGTGAAGACCGTGCGGTCTTGCATACGGCGCTGCGCCATACGGCTTTTACCCCTTTTCCATCGGCCGGCAACGACGTCATGCCGCTGGTGCGTGGCGTGCGCAAACAGATGCGCGACATCGTCGAGCGTGTGCGTAGCGGCTTGTGGCGCGGCTTTAAAGGCGATGCGATTCAGAACGTGGTGAACATCGGCATCGGCGGTTCCGACCTCGGCCCTAAATTGGCAACCCGCGCACTGTCGGCGCTGCAGCATCCCGGCCTGACTTTTTATTATGTCTCGAATCTGGACAGTGCTCATCTCGCGCCTTTGCTGGAACAACTCGATCCGCGCACGACCTTGTTCATCGTCGCCTCCAAAACCTTTACAACGCAGGAAACCAGCATCAATGCGCATACCGCAAGGACCTGGCTGATGGCGGCGGCGATGGAGGAGTGGGCCGTTGCCAAGCATTTTATTGCGGTGACATCGAGCCCGGATAAAGCGCATGAATTCGGCATTCCCGATGCGAATATTTTGCAAATCTGGGATTGGGTCGGCGGGCGCTATTCCTTGTGGTCGGCAGTCGGTTTGTCGGTGGCGCTGGCGATCGGCATGAACGGTTTTGAGCGTCTGCTCGAAGGTGCCGAGACGATGGACCGCCATTTCCGCAGTGCGCCGCTGGAACATAATTTGCCGGTACTGCTGGCATTGATTTCGATCTGGAACACCAATTTT
This sequence comes from Undibacterium sp. Jales W-56, assembly GCF_025548535.1. Classification (GTDB taxonomy): domain Bacteria; phylum Pseudomonadota; class Gammaproteobacteria; order Burkholderiales; family Burkholderiaceae_D; genus Undibacterium. Next base: position 361,043 of record NZ_JAJLQW010000001.1, read on the forward strand.
CTTGGCGCGGAAACCACGGCGATCTTGCCGTACAACGAATCGATCCGCCACTTGCCGGCTTTTTTGCAGCAACTCGAAATGGAATCCAATGGCAAGACGGTAGGGCGCGATGGCGAACCGCTGACCTGCCGCGCCAATCCTATCGTTTGGGGTGAAATCGGCGTCAATGGCCAGCATGCTTTTTTCCAGTTATTGCATCAGGGCGGCTGGCTGATCCCTTGCGACTTCGTGGTGGCGGCCTCCAGCGATTATCCTTTGCCCGGACATCAGGCGCCTTTGCTGGCGAATTGCCTCGCCCAAAGCGCGGCACTGGCATTTGGCAAAACCGAACAGCAGGCGCGTGCCGAATTGTCCGCAGCGGGATTGGGCGAAACGAAAATCGCTGCCTTGCTACCGCATAAAGTATTTGCCGGTAATCAGCCATCCACCACCATCCTGATGCCGAATCTCGACCCGTTCCAGTTAGGCATGCTGTTAGCGCTGTATGAACACAAGGTATTTGTGCAGGGTGTGATCTGGGGTATTAATTCATTCGACCAATGGGGTGTCGAGCTTGGCAAGCAATTGGCGAACCGCTTACTGCCTGCGATCAAAGGCGATCAAGCCTACGACGCGCAGCTCGATACCTCGACCAGCGGCCTGATTGCCTACTTCCGCCGGCACGGCCATGTCTGAAATCGGGTTAACTGAAAGCGTAAAAAGATTTAACAAGGTTTGACACAATTCAATTATTTCCATCGGGAAATTTTCATATAATTTATCGACGAATTATTCATCTATGAAAATTTCCCCTGATCGGAGTCCTCATGCTGGATGGAATTATCGGCGTTTTAAGCCTTGTGTTGATTGCGGGCTTGGTTGGTCTGGTAAAAATCATGAATAAGAACGCGGAGCAGCCGGCGGAAAAAACCTCGGATCAGTAATCCTGACTAGCGTGCCAGCCAAATTGAATAGGTCAGGAAGATAGATGACAGTTGCGACCTCGTTACTTTAAATTTGACATGGCGAGAGATGTAAAAAAGGAGCCAGACGGCTCCTTTTTTGTTGCTCAAATATCTGCAGCGTAGCGATCAGGATGCACCGGTAACTACAGGCTGGTCGCCTGCTCAGCAGTTTTACGCTCTATCAATTCGATCTTATAGCCATCGGGATCTTGCACAAATGCGATCACTGTTTTGCCGCCTTTGACCGGGCCTGCTTCGCGCGTGACATTGCCGCCATTCGCCTTGACGTCGGCGCAAGCCTGATAGGCATCCGGTACCGCAATCGCGATGTGGCCGTAGGCACTGCCCAAATCGTATTTATCTACCCCATAGTTATAGGTTAATTCCAGTTCGGCGTGTTCAGGATTGCTGCCATAACCTAAAAACGCCAGGGTATATTGGTATTCAGGATTGTCGGATTGGCGCAGCAGCGTCATGCCCAGAATCCTGGTGTAAAAGTCGATGGAAGTCTGCAAATTGCCAACGCGCAGCATGGTGTGCAAAATACGCATGATGTTTTCCTTGTCTGATGATTGAATATACTAGGGGTAAGTATGATGGTGTATGGAACGATTGACTTTATGGGTATTGCGGATCAAGTCATTTAATGTAGATACTCCCTAAAAAACGGGAATATCGTGGAGCGCATGATGACGCAAAGCGTGTTTCGCTTGCTCGAATTCCGGGAATACCGACTGCACGGTTGCCCAGAATTGCGGACCATGATTCATCTCGCGCAGATGCGCAAGCTCATGCGCAATTACGTAGTCAATCAAGGTCGGTGAAAAATGGATCAGCCGCCAGTTTAGCCGGATCTTGCCTTGCGAGGTACAGGAGCCCCAGCGCGTCGCCGCTGCTGACAGGGACATCGAGTGATAACTGACATCGAGCTTTTCTGCATAGACCGGCAAGCGTTCTAAAAATACCCGGCGCGCCTCTTGTTGCATCCAGGCTTGCACACGGTCTTTCAATTGCTGCTCGCCGGCATCCGCTGGCAGACTGATCCTGAGTTCGTCGCTGGCATTATCGAGCTCAATTCCCATCGCCTGGGTCGCCAGAATGCGCAAAGTCAGTTGCTTGCCAAGATAGGGTAATTTGGCGCCGTCTACCCATTGCATCTGCGGCTGCAACTGACGCGCATCGCGTTCGCGCCGTTCATTGAGTTTGGTGACGATCCAGCGCCGCTTCTCTTGGATCGCCTGCTCGATATCGGCAATCGTGACCCAGCGCGGCGCGGTAATCCGCAAGCCATCTTCATTGATCAGGAAGCCGATCGTGCGGCGCTTGGAACGCAACAGCGTGTATTCCAGCCATTGCTCAGGCAGGCGTATCTGACGTTTATTCGGGGACTTGCTTGGCGGCGGAGGCAGCGGCACCACCACGTTCGGTGGCGGTGTCTTTTTAAAGCGGGGTGCGGTGTAAGGTGAGTCAGTGGAGAGCGGCGATTCTGGATCGTCAACGCGATGGTCGGAAAACAAATCCAGTTGCAGTAAAAACTGCAAAGGTTTCGCCAATAATGAAAAACATGATTTCAATGCTTCAACTCTCCTGATTGATCAAGAGAGTCTTGATCAATTTTTTTGATAAACCTGCGGCGAGATAACGCGCATTTCGCCTTCTACCCAGGCTTCCACTTTTTGCATCAATTCCGCCGAACTCAAACCGTCCGGTGCAATCGGTTTGCCGATCGAGACGGTAATCAGTCCCGGTGTTTTGATGAAAGAATTTTTGCCCCAGCATTCGCCGGAATTCATCGCAATCGGTACTACTGCGGTATTGGTTTCTGTCGCCAGGCGAGTGCCGCCCAGTTTGTAGTTGCCTTTTTCGCCAACCCGGATTCGCGTACCTTCAGGGAACATAATAACCCATTGTCCGTCGGCAAGCCTGCGACGTCCGTGCTCAACCACTTGAGCGAATGCATCCTTGCCTTTGCTGCGGTCGATCGGAATCATGCGCATCAGGGAAATACCCCAGCCGAAAAAGGGAATATACGTAATCTCTTTTTTAAATACATAGACCAAAGGACGCGGCATGCAAGTCATGTAAAAAATCGTCTCCCACGCCGACTGATGCTTGGATAATAAAATCACCGGCTGATCGGGGAGATTCTCCATGCCTTTAATTTGATAGCGTATACCGCACACGACCTTGGCGAGCCAGATCACAAATACATTCCAGCGCGCCGTCCAGTAATAGCGTTTGTTGTAAGGCAGCGGTGCAAATAACAGGCATGCCATCGCCCAGACAACCGTCGCCACAGCCATCAAGCTGACAAACAAAACCGAACGTAAAAAATAGGTAAAACGAAGCATCGTATCTCCAACAAGATAGCTAAGGATTAGCTACCGTCTCTTAAATGGGATTAAACTGCCACAAAAAATTCAGCCGGCGCATTCTTTAAAAGGATATCCACCATCGACGCCAGATCAGGATAAATTTGTGTGCCGGGCGGCAAGCCGCCTTTGTCAAAGGTTTTTTTACCCTTACCGGATAACACCAGATGCGGCACGCATCCTTCCACAAATCCCGCCTGCAAATCGCGTAGCGAATCACCGACGTTATGCACACCTTTCAGGCTGATATCGTAGCGCTGGGCAATCTCGCGCAACATGCCTGACTTGGGTTTGCGGCAGTCGCAATTGTCATCCGCAATATGCGGGCAAAAGAACACCGCATCGATTTCCGCGCCGACCTGCTGGGCGGCGTGATGCATTTTTTGATGAATCGCATTCAGCGTCGAAGTATCAAACAGCTTGCGTCCTACCCCGGATTGATTGGTGGCGACTACCACCAGATAACCTGCCTGATTCAGCTTGGCAATCGCTTGCAGCGAACCGGGAATAGGATGCCATTCATCCGGCGATTTGATGAAAGTATCGGAATCATGATTGATAACGCCATCGCGATCAAGGATGATCAGCTTATTCGTTTTTTCCATGTGTATTCCTTTTCTGGTTTTACCCCCCCTCTCGCTGGCGGGAGAGAGGTGTTGGGGTGAGGGAGTCCGTCAGCAGCGACTGCAATAGTTAGTAGCTACCGCAATCATCATGCAGCCAGTTTGGAAATATCCGCCACCTGATTTAACATGCCATGCAATTCATTCAGCAAGGCCAGGCGATTATTGCGCAAAGCCAGATCATCGGCATTCACCATCACGTCGTTGAAGAAGTGATCGACCTCCGCGCGCAACGCGGCCAGGGTTTTCAGCGCTGCAGTGAAATCACCTCGGCCGAATGCAGCATCGACTTCCGGCTTGACCTTGGTCATCGCATGGTACAAAGCCTGTTCCGCCGCTTCCTGCAACAAGCTGACCTGCACGGCGCCTGGCGTGCCTTCCGATTTTTTCAGGATATTCGTGATGCGCTTATTGGCGGCGGCCAGCGAAGCCGATTCCGGCATGGCAGCAAACGCCTGTACCGCTTGCAGACGCTCCACGATGGTGTCCAGCATGTCAGGATTTTGTGCGACTACGGCTTCGACTTCATTCTGGGCAAAACCTTTATCGCGTAACTGACCACGCAGGCGCTCATACATGAAGCTCAAGACATCTGCACTCGGGTCTTTAAAGTTGCTATTGCCAGCAAATTGAGTCAGCGTATCGGCCAGTAAATGTTTGAGCGATAGCGGCAGGCGTTTTTCTACTAGCATGCGCAGCACGCCCAAGGCATGGCGACGCAGTGCAAACGGATCGCGGTCGCCGGTTGGCTGCAAGCCTATGCCCCAGATGCCGACCAGTGTTTCCAGTTTATCGGCCAGGGCTACGGCTGTCCCCGTTGTTGTCGCGGGCAAAGCATCGCCAGCGAAACGCGGTTGGTAATGCTCAGACGCGGCGGCGGCGACATCCGCATGTTCGCCATCATGCAACGCATAATACGTGCCCATGATGCCTTGTAACTCAGGGAATTCACCGACCATATCGGTCAGCAAATCGGCTTTCGCCAATAAGGCGCCGCGTTCTGCTAACGCGACATCGGTACCCAAAGCCTGCGCTATTTTTCCCGCCAGTGATTGGACGCGTTGGGTGCGTTCCGCCTGACTGCCGAGCTTATTGTGATATACGACATTCGCCAGCATCGGCAGGCGTGCTTCCAAGGTTTTTTTCTTGTCTTGCTCAAAGAAGAATTTCGCATCGGACAGACGAGGACGTACCACGCGCTCATTGCCCTGAATGATATGCTCAGGCGTAGCGGTTTCCAGATTCGAGACGATCAAAAAGCGGGAGCGCAGCTTGCCATTGGCATCGGTCAGGGCAAAGTATTTTTGATTGGTCTGCATCGTCAGGATCAGGCATTCTTGCGGCACTGTCAGGAATTCATCTTCAAACTTGCATTCGTACACGACCGGCCATTCGACCAGGGCGGTGACTTCATCGAGCAGGGATTCGGGCATCAACACCTGATCGTCGCCTGCTTTCGCTAACAGAGCGGCGCGGATTTTTTCTTTGCGTTCGGTGACGTTGGCAATGACTTTGCCTTGGCTTACTAGCTTGGCTGCGTAGTCATCGGCGTGTGCAATGCTGATCTCACCTTCGGATAAAAAGCGATGACCCAGTGTCGTGCGATTGCTATTTAAGCCTAACAGCGACAGATTGATAATCTCGGCACCGTGTAGTGCAATGATGCGGTGTACAGGGCGCACAAAATGCACAGTCTCGCCATCCGGTCGTTGATAGCTCATGACTTTAGGAATTGGCAAGTTGTTGATTGCAACTTCGAGCGCACCTGGGAAAACAATGCCGAGTTGTCCGCCGCTTACAGTTCGGCTGTAAAACAAGGTCTTACTCTTGCCATCGTCACGGTGTTCAAATTCTTCAATTTTTTCCTCCGGAATACCTAAGCCCTGGAGTTTTTTAAGCAATGCAGTAGTTGGTTTGCCATCCTGATCAAGGCCAATGGAAACCGGCATAATTTTGATCGTTTCTTCCTTTTCCAAGGAAATAGGACGGACATGGGTAATTACAGCGGCAAGGCGTCGCGGGCTTGCGTACCAAGTTAACATTCCCTCTGAATCTACAAAGTCTAGTTTTTTTAGAGTGTCAAAAATACTTTGCGCAAAACTGGCACCCAATTTGGCTAGTGCCTTGGGCGGTAATTCTTCCGTGAATAGTTCTACTAATAGTGTTTGATTCATTTTTATCTCAATGGATTCTTTATTGATCTAAGCCGGCTTTATGTCTCAGCAGGGTGTGCCGTGTGCACCAATGTATGGAGCCCATCAACGGTGGCGCGCACGGCGCACCCTACCTATTTCGTTACTTAGTCCACCAGCGCTGCTATCGGCGCCGGTTTATGTCTGTCATCAGCCGCACACATAGGAAAACCCAGTTTCTCGCGCGAGGCGTAATATGCCGCCGCAACTGCACGCGACAGATTCCGAATCCGGCCGATGTATGCAGCGCGCTCAGTCACCGAGATCGCCCCGCGTGCATCCAGCAGATTGAAGGTGTGTGCGGCTTTCAGGATCATTTCATAGGCAGGCAAAGCCAGCGATTTTTCCGTTATGTCCAGCAGACGCTTGGCTTCGGCTTCGTAATTTGTGAACAGCGAGAACAGGAAATCGGTGTTCGAATATTCAAAATTGAAGGTCGATTGCTCGACTTCGTTTTGATGGAATACATCGCCATACGACAGGCGCACGGTCTTGCCGTTTTCTTCACGTTCGGTCCAGACCAGGTCGTAGACGTTTTCCACACCTTGCAAATACATTGCCAGACGTTCGATACCGTAAGTGATTTCACCCAGGATCGGTTTGCAATCGAGGCCGCCGACTTGCTGGAAGTACGTGAATTGCGTGACTTCCATGCCGTTCAGCCAGACTTCCCAGCCTAGTCCCCAGGCGCCCAGGGTCGGGTTTTCCCAGTCGTCTTCGACGAAGCGGATATCGTTTTGCCGCAAGTCCAGGCCCAGTGCCTTCAGCGAGCCGAGGTAGAGGTCGAGAATGTTTTCCGGCGCGGGCTTTAATACGACCTGGTATTGGTAATAGTGTTGCAGACGGTTAGGGTTTTCGCCATAACGACCATCCTTAGGGCGGCGGGACGGTTGCACATACGCAGCGCGCCAGGGCTCCGGTCCGATCGCCCGCAAGAAGGTGCCGGTATGCGAGGTGCCAGCGCCGACTTCCATGTCATAAGGCTGCAGCAAGGCGCAACCCTGGGCGTCCCAGTATTCTTGCAGTGTGAGGATGATTTGTTGAAATGTCAGCATGTTGGTGTTCCGCTCTTGATGATGGCGTTGGACGACGCAGAGTAAAGTTTGCACAACCTTAGATTTTAGCGGGTTTTAGGTCCGAGAGGCGAATTTGCTTGCGTAGAGGCGGCGTCATCAAACCCCGCAAAATAGAAGAGGCAGCAGCCGATCTGGGTGCCACCTCTTAACTCAATTGCTGTGTGAAGCTTATATTGCTGTAGTTACATCGGTTTTACATCGTTTTTGGACAGGAACCATACTGGTTTTCTGCGGGATGGCTGTCGGACGCCAGGAACACAATAAGGATGATCCAGCCGACCACAGGGAGCAGGGCAATCAGCATCCACCGCGCACTGCGTCCGGTATCGTGCAATCGTCTTCCAGTTACCGCCAATCCCGGAATCAAGGTTCCCAACGCATACAAACCGCCGAGCAGTCCGGTGCTACTGCCAAAACTGGATGTGCCTGTAATATTGTCCACGATGGCAAGCCCAATGGAAATCAAAAAAGTGAACAGCAAATAGAACCAGTATTCCTTGCGGCGCGAGCGGCCATCGAAGATCGCGTATTTTTTTAGCGCCATGACGTACCAGTCAAACGCATTGCCGGTGTCGTCGGCCAAGGTGGATGAGGCGGAGGCCGCTGCGGTTTTTGCTTGCGCTGCACCGCAGTGCGGGCAGGTGACAGCGGTTTCGTGGATTTCTTTACCGCAAGCTCGACAAAATACCATGCTCATTTTTTCTTCCTTAAATTAGATGTCTGAATGTGTGGACTGCACTATTTTTGCTGGCGCTTTTTGCAGAAATCGTCAGCATCTTTGATATCAGGTCCAGAGATTGATTTTATTGCCTTCGCTATCGGTAAAACTGCCGGTAACGATGATAACGAAATCAATTAATACCCAAATCCCGAAACCGCCGAGAGTGAGTATTTGCAGAATGCCGGTCCCGATTTTTCCTACATAGAACCGGTGTATGCCCAGAAAACCCAGAAAGAAGCACAGTAAGGCAGCAGGCAATATGCGTTTGTCTGTCGTGCTTTGGTTTGGTGGCGTTCCTTGTTGAGCGCCGCAATAGGGGCAGCTAAGCGCTGTCTCGTGTATTTCTTTTCCGCAGCCGCGACAAAAAACCATGCTCATTTGTTCTCCTGATCGATTGGTAATGGTAAAGACGCAAAGGGAAAACCTGCAACGTCCATTTAAAGAGAAAGCAGATAGCATGGTTAGTATTGCTAATTTATCTTTCTACGCTAACAATTCTACGAGAGAACTTGTTACATTGAAACAGCCAGGTGGAAATATCTGTGTTTTTTCGTCAATTGATGATTTTGCCTGCCAGGGCCTGGTGAATTCAGGACTGTCGTTTTGCGGCATGATCGGATCACAAGTTGAACTTGTGATATCGATCAATGTCCGATGAATGCTTTGCCATCAATGAGAGTGCAATGAGTATTCAACTGGATCGTGTCAATAACCGTGTAATGAATTGAGGTAGAAATGGCTGTCAACCGTATATCAAAAATATCGTCCCTCGCTATCCTGTGGACTACGCTGTGCGCCAGCTCCACGCTGGCACATGCCGATGGCTTAAGCGACCTGAAAGCGGCACTCGCCAGATTGCAAGGCCCCGCCGCCGTCAAGGCAGTATTGGAGGCCAAGACCTGGAGCAAACAGGGCGAAGGTAAAGATGCAGAAGAAAAAAACGGCGTCGCCAATGTCTTCATCGAAGAAGGCCAACGCGGCTTGCACATTCATTACAGTAAAGAATTGCTGGCCAAACTCGATACCGAAGAACTTGCCAAAGAAAAAGATCCCAAAGTAAAGACACCGACCCTGTCTGCATTGAAGGAAATCAATTCCAGCGAGCTGCGTCCGCTGATCTATGCCGCAGGCAGCTTGTCGCGCGCAGTCGAGAAAGCGAATTTCAAAAGCGAAAAAGTCGATACCTTCAACGGCAAGCCAGCCCGTCTGTTGAGCTTTGATCTGTCGATCGACAAGATCAGCGAAAAAGACCGTAAATACGTCAAAAAATATGAAGGCAAACTCGATATCTGGGTCGCCGCCGACGGCACACCGCTGGCCAGTCGCCAGCATGAAAGCGTATCCGGTCGCGCTTTTGTAGTGATCAGCTTTGAATCGACGAACGATGATGACCAAATCTATGCGCAAGTCGGCGAACGTTTAGTCACGACCCGCAGAGAAAGCAAGAGCAGCGGATCGGGTGCCGGTGAGAGGGGCGAGTCGCGGACTGTCAAAACCTTGCAATTGCAGTCTTGAAATTAGTCGGCGCTTTTTGTAAATTCAATTTACTCCGAAATGCGTTTGCTAGTGAGTAGATGGCATAGTTGAATCGTGTCAAATTGCCGATCAATTCTGTGAACGCATTGCGGCCGCTTAAGTGTGGACGCTGCTGGTCATCGCAATGAAATAATGGCCTTATGGTATTGAGGCGGACTACTTTTAGACAAAAGTCGGATTGACCTCTGATATTTTTAAGGAACTGAACATGCAAGCTCATCTCAGAATCGCCCGCCCGGTCAGCGACCTACAATTTGCCAAAACCATGTATTGCCAAGGATTGCAGCTAAGTGTCATCGGTGCGTTTGAGGATCATCAGGGATTCGATGGCGTCATGCTCGGTCGCGCTGGAATGCAGTATCACTTTGAATTCACCCATTGCAAAACACAGCCGGTGCGCGCGCAGCCGACAGCGGAAGATCTGATCGTATTTTATCTGCCGGATAATCACGAATGGATAACGAGCTGCGCGAGAATGCTGACAGCAGGATTTCAACAAGTCGCCGCATTCAATCCTTATTGGGATCTTAAGGGAAGAACTTTTGTTGATGCTGATGGATATCGTGTGGTATTGCAGAACGCGAGATGTGCGATTATTGCGTGATGATTTGAAGTAGAAAGCGAACGACAACAATAACCAGTCTGGATTAAATTTAATTAATGAAAAATGAGGTAGGTACATGCAGATAAAAAAATGCATCGTTCTTTTTTTCGGACTCGCTTTACTTTTCAGCGAGGTTTCTCAATCCTTGGCGCAAACGACGAGTCCGGTCGAATCACCGCAGTCGCAAAATAAACTGACACAATCGGAAGTGCTGCTGGCAGAAAAAATTAATTTGCTGCTGCGAGAGAAGTGTGAGCAGGATAAATTTTCTGGTGCAATATTAATTACCAAAGGAGATCAGCTAGTCACCGAGGGTGTGTGCGGCCAGGCAAGCAAACGCTATCATGCCGCCAATAATATTGAGACTAAATTTAATATTGCGTCGATCGGGAAGATGTTCACGGCGGTCGCTATCGCGCAATTGATGGAAGCAGGCAAGCTTTCTTACGACGATAAATTGAGTCGCTATGTGGATGCAAGTTGGTATCCGAAGGATATTCTTGACAAAGTCACGATACGTCAGTTGTTATCGCACCGCTCCGGCTTTGGCGATATGCTTTCAGAGCATATTGTGTACGCGCCCTACATTAAATTAATCTTCCTGCGGGAGCTGTCAGATTACAAGTCTTTGTTACAGGGCGATAAACTGAAATTCGAACCAGATAGTAATTTTAATTACAGTAATACGGGGACTTTTTTATTGGGGCTGGTGATCGAGAAGGTTTCTGGAGAAAACTTCTTTAGCTATATTCGCGAGCATATCTATAAGCCTCTTGGTATGCTGAATTCCGATAGCTATTTTAGGGACGAGCCCGTGGACAATATCGCGACAGGCTATATGTCTACACCCAAGGCACCGGATTTTTCAAAAGAAAACAATTTTTATATTCCTCTCCGAGGTACTCCCTTTGGCGCAGGCTATTCGACGGTACATGATTTGTGGCGGTTCACCTCCGCACTACTTGCTGGGAAATTGATTAAAAATGATACGCTTCAATTACATTGGACTGACTACAGCAATGGACAAAATCCCGGCGGTCGCCCTTATGGCCTTGGGTTTCAGGTCTGGAGTAGCGCTTTAGGGAAAGTGGTCGGACACTCTGGTAGTTTGCGAGGCGTTGCGGGTAACATGGCGATGTACTTAGATAGCGCTTACACCGTTATTGTCTTGTCGAATTATGACTCGTCCGGATATTTGCCCGAGCTGGTGGAGGACTTGATCAGTCAGGCGAACGGCAAATGAGAGTGCTCCAGTACCTGAATCAAACCGAGTCAGCGCCATAACGAAAAAAGCCACTTGCGATCAATACAAATGGCTTTTCAAAACTTTCGTTTTCACTGACTTACATTCGTCCAAATTCGCGGCGAACGATGCTCGTTACTAACTCTTAAATTTCGCCTCGGCGATCCGGTCCGCCACAACGCTGGTTGGCAAGCCCTCTGCATCGGCACGGGCAAATACTTCTGCCAGGGTGTCGCCGATACGACGTACATGCGCGTCCATGCCGTCTTCCGGCGTGTTCAGATATTCGTAGCAGACTTTGATGATGCCGCCGGCGTTGATGACGAAATCCGGTGCGTACAGGATGCCCTTTTGGCGGCAGGCTTCGCCGATGTCGGCAGTGGCTAGCTGGTTGTTGGCGGCACCGGCGACGATCCTGGCTTTCAGGCGCGATAGGGTGTCCGGGTTCAGGGTTGCGCCGAGCGCGCAGGGGGCGTAGATGTCGGCTTGCACATCGTAGATCGCATCGATACCGACGACGCTCGCTCCGAACTCTTCTTGCGCGTGTTTGAGTGCGGCCTGATCGATGTCCGCGACCACGAGTTTAGCGCCGGCTTCATGCAGGCGGCGGGCGTAGTCGTAGCCTACATGACCGAGACCTTGCAGCGCGACTGTCAGGCCGTCAAAGCTGTCGCGTTTGAGCTGGTGCTTCACCGCCGCCTGCGCGCCGACGAAGCAGCCGAGTGCGGTGTACGGCGACGGATCGCCACGGTCACCGAGACCGGCGACGAATTTGGTTTTGCTGGCGACATTGGCCATGTCGGCTGGGCTGGTGCCGACATCTTCTGCGGTGACATAACGGCCGCCGAGGCGCTCCAGGGCTTCTCCCAGGGCTTCAAACAGGGCCGGTGTTTTGCCGGTTTTCGGGTTGCCGATGATGACGCTCTTGCCGCCGCCGATAGGCAGGCCGGCTACGGCGTTCTTATAGGTCATGCCGCGCGACAGGCGCAGTACGTCGCGTACCGCTTCGGCTTCGCTGGCGTAGTTCCACATGCGGCATCCACCCATTGCCGGGCCGAGTTTCGTGTTGTGGACGGCGATGATGGCTTTGAGGCCGGATTTGGCTTCTGAGGCAAAGACGACTTGTTCGTGGTCGTCAAAATTGATTTCGTTAAATACAAAAGCGGTCATGCTTATGGCTCCGCGCGGTGGTGATCATGTGTCCCGATAAGGCGAATGATGACGTGCCGCAAAAAAGTTGAGTTAAAAAATGGTCAGTCAGTACAGCAAGGTCTTGCTGGTCATGGGCAGCGATGTGGTGCTGCCGACAACGGGCGGTGATTGTGTCACGCGGGTGCGAGTATAGGCGATAGGGGGCGGAAACTCAAATGGCGAAATTATTATGATAATGGTTATTATCTTAGCGGAAGTTCCGGTCAGAGCACATATCCCAATCTGCTAAACTTCTTTTGTTCGCCGTTCTCGGATGGTTCAGGTTCCGGTCAGAGCACATATCCCAATCTGCTAAACTTTTGCTCTTTGCCGTGTCGATGCTGCGTCGGTTCCGGTCAGAGCACATATCCCAATCTGCTAAACTTGATGCTCGCCACGGAAGATCGTGACCTCAGTTCCGGTCAGAGCACATATCCCAATCTGCTAAACTATCCAGTCAGAACAAGCGGCAAGCCGATCGGTTCCGGTCAGAGCACATATCCCAATCTGCTAAACTTTAACTCATGATCTATGGCTTCATGCATGCGTTCCGGTCAGAGCACATATCCCAATCTGCTAAACTAGAGTGTCTTGGCGGAGTTTGAGCGATGACGTTCCGGTCAGAGCACATATCCCAATCTGCTAAACTTTGCTTTTACTTCTTCCATGCTACCCCCTCGTTCCGGTCAGAGCACATATCCCAATCTGCTAAACTCTTTATTCATATTTGGACGATCACCACGTAGTTCCGGTCAGAGCACATATCCCAATCTGCTAAACTTTATTCCACCAATTATCGTTCGCCTGAAGAGTTCCGGTCAGAGCACATATCCCAATCTGCTAAACTTCAATGAGTTTATGAGAAAACATTCCCATTGGTTCCGGTCAGAGCACATATCCCAATCTGCTAAACTTCTGATCGTGGGCGGCGGCATCGCGGCGATGTTCCGGTCAGAGCACATATCCCAATCTGCTAAACTATCAAGCTGTTTAATCACATCTACCTCCCAGTTCCGGTCAGAGCACATATCCCAATCTGCTAAACTTTGAATCGCGTGCCGCATTGTACAAATCGAGTTCCGGTCAGAGCACATATCCCAATCTGCTAAACTATGGGGTCGCACCTACAGCTTGCCGGACAAGTTCCGGTCAGAGCACATATCCCAATCTGCTAAACTACTCTCTCCTTGCTGCGCTTCTTCGTCAAAGTTCCGGTCAGAGCACATATCCCAATCTGCTAAACTAAAAACTACAGCAACAACAAAGTCAGCAGGGTTCCGGTCAGAGCACATATCCCAATCTGCTAAACTCATTGTACCGATTGGCTTTATCGCGGGCAGGTTCCGGTCAGAGCACATATCCCAATCTGCTAAACTATCCCAGATTAAGAGTAGTTCCTTGAATCCGTTCCGGTCAGAGCACATATCCCAATCTGCTAAACTCCACACGGTTATAAAGCAAGTGGTGGACGAGTTCCGGTCAGAGCACATATCCCAATCTGCTAAACTTCATCGCTTGAGTGAGGCTTCACGATTCTCGTTCCGGTCAGAGCACATATCCCAATCTGCTAAACTTGAATTACGCAGTACAAAAGAACCCACCAAGTTCCGGTCAGAGCACATATCCCAATCTGCTAAACTCTCAACGATCAGGCAGTTTCTCCAGCGATAGTTCCGGTCAGAGCACATATCCCAATCTGCTAAACTGCGCGACATGTTTTCGGTTGCTAATGACTAGTTCCGGTCAGAGCACATATCCCAATCTGCTAAACTACAGGGTGCGCGCGCGATTGCTGCTGGCGGGTTCCGGTCAGAGCACATATCCCAATCTGCTAAACTTCGGCTATGCAGTAACAAGGGTGTCACCAGGTTCCGGTCAGAGCACATATCCCAATCTGCTAAACTTGTCTTGGTGTTCAGGTCCGCACCAAGCTGGTTCCGGTCAGAGCACATATCCCAATCTGCTAAACTCAAGTCAGCAATACAGCAAATGCAGTCGCAGTTCCGGTCAGAGCACATATCCCAATCTGCTAAACTCAATTCCGTCAACGATGTATCGATCTCATTGTTCCGGTCAGAGCACATATCCCAATCTGCTAAACCGTACCTCTGTGTAGACAGTGGCCGCGATTGGTTCCGGTCAGAGCACATATCCCAATCTGCTAAACTTATTGTCGCTGCTGCTAACGTCGTGCTCACGTTCCGGTCAGAGCACATATCCCAATCTGCTAAACTAGAACGGAGATTGATACCTTCGGCATGACCGTTCCGGTCAGAGCACATATCCCAATCTGCTAAACTTTCAAAGGGACTGTCTCAGTCGATGGCGCCGTTCCGGTCAGAGCACATATCCCAATCTGCTAAACTTTGCACAATACCCACAGTATCGATATATTGGTTCCGGTCAGAGCACATATCCCAATCTGCTAAACTAAGTTATCCAGGCGATATTTCAATCTAATGGTTCCGGTCAGAGCACATATCCCAATCTGCTAAACTCCGCATCGTAAACATGACCTGCGTTGCATGGTTCCGGTCAGAGCACATATCCCAATCTGCTAAACTGCTCGGCGAAGAAGATCAAGTAACCTTCGAGTTCCGGTCAGAGCACATATCCCAATCTGCTAAACTTTGATACAAATAATCAAATATCACAATCCTGTTCCGGTCAGAGCACATATCCCAATCTGCTAAACTCATTTCTGTTTTTCCTTTATCACCCGAAAGGTTCCGGTCAGAGCACATATCCCAATCTGCTAAACTTAAAGGAGAATTATCATGAAATCAATTATCGTTCCGGTCAGAGCACATATCCCAATCTGCTAAACTTACAGCGACTTAGACCGCATCGTTGAAGAGTTCCGGTCAGAGCACATATCCCAATCTGCTAAACTCAGATCGCGTCGGCAGAGCAATGGATAGGAGTTCCGGTCAGAGCACATATCCCAATCTGCTAAACTCTCGTCGCGGAATTCCACGTGGCGGAATCCGTTCCGGTCAGAGCACATATCCCAATCTGCTAAACTTGCAGTACCAACCACTACCTTATCTGCGCCGTTCCGGTCAGAGCACATATCCCAATCTGCTAAACTCCATTACCATGCAACGTATCGAATATTTGCGTTCCGGTCAGAGCACATATCCCAATCTGCTAAACTTCCATCTGCATGCACGAAAGAGGGAAACATGTTCCGGTCAGAGCACATATCCCAATCTGCTAAACTTGATGCTAGCCACGGAAGATCGTGACCTCAGTTCCGGTCAGAGCACATATCCCAATCTGCTAAACTCGTCCTCGATCGCCTCACGGCGGCGGTTACGTTCCGGTCAGAGCACATATCCCAATCTGCTAAACTATTCACCCCAAGTTCAATAGAACCAGTTAAGTTCCGGTCAGAGCACATATCCCAATCTGCTAAACTTAATTCGAAATACTTAGCTATGTTGGAACAGTTCCGGTCAGAGCACATATCCCAATCTGCTAAACTTAATCGTGCGTGGCAATTCAACTTCCTGCAGTTCCGGTCAGAGCACATATCCCAATCTGCTAAACTATATACGTGTTTTTGTGGCAGGTAGTAAAGGTTCCGGTCAGAGCACATATCCCAATCTGCTAAACTGCAATCCGTCAATATCAACAGGCGGTAACAGTTCCGGTCAGAGCACATATCCCAATCTGCTAAACTCGTAACACCATAAGCCCCTGATTATTCAGGGGTTTATGCTTTTTTGAGGCGGGGGAAATGCGTTTTTTTATCAAAATAAGTCGAATTGATCTGGGGATTTATTAGGGGCTTGTTTCGCTTTTCCACGAAAAGTGATGATACGTTCGTATTGTTTGTCCGTAAATTGTAGGATATTCACTTTGCCGCCGCTAGGTAAGTTTTGCTCTACCCGTTTGCAATACGTATCTACTTGAGTTTGGCTGGTACAAAAGCGCATGTACACAGAAAATTGCGACATTTCAAACCCCATGTCGAGTAAGGAGTTGCGAAATTCGCTTGCTGCTTTACGCTCAGATTTTTCTATCACAGGTAAATCAAACATCACCACAATCCACATGATGCGATATCCGGTAAGCATGGCGCATTACTCGTCTTGCAGAGCTGAGGCCAAATTGAGGGGCAGGCCAGGTAAAGGCAAATCCAGCTTATCTTTTTCACCGATAAATATTTGAGCCAACGATATTGCAAGTTTTTGTGTGCAGACAATAACAGGTGTGACACCGACATTAGTTTGCATATCGTCATACATGGTGCGAACTAATGCGCGCTTACTTTCCGGTGTGATAGAACTCTCGCCTTGCTTATGCAACTGCCAAACTTTGAGATCAATCATTGGGCGAAAGGGTTCCATCAAATCATCGACTAGGCGCATTGCGTTACCTTGATTACTATGATGTAGTCCCATCGTCGGATGCAGACCCGCAGCGACAACAGCACGCGCTGTTGTCGCACGCAAGACGGTGTAGCCATAGTTGAGCATGGAATTCAAACCAGTAGATTGCTGGTCACGCCTAAAGTCGTCACCAAATAAAAGGCTCCAATAACGACGTGCTCCTTGCGCTTCAAAATTGTCTGGGTCGCCCGAACGCACTTTGCGCACCAAGGACGATAAAGGGATGCTGGCAACGTTGGCCGCTTCTAAGGCTGTTGCTTGTTGCTGTAGTTTTGATTTAACGATATCTGCCCATAATCGTTTGATAGTGGGTTGAGATGCAGCAAGTTGTGCGTCAAAACGTTTGGCTTGCTGGAAGTTACCTTCGATTGGTAATAGCATACCAGCGGCATTATGGTTCGCTGCACACAGCACAAAAGGTGCGCAGCGTTCCGCTAAGGCGATCAGTAAATTATTGGTATAACTCAAGCCATGTGCATTTGCAATGACCGCAGCGATATCATCCAATGGCACTTGTCCTAGCTCTTTACGTTGGCCTTCAGTATCCTGCACCACCATAAAGCCGCGTGATAGAAATAAATGTCGGCGGTCATCAGCTATTTCTACTATGCGGCCTATCATGGTATTTATACCTTAAAACCGGGATCACGAAGCTCACCTAGTGGAGATATTTTCACCATTCTTCCTTTTGCTTTTTGTAGTGAGCCTGCATACTTAGATATGTAACCAAAAGCCTCTTCTTTGCTCCTGTTTCTAGCATCAACATTAGCCTCATTAATACCAGCCATAAAAATTTGCCCATTGGTACTAATGGTTACAACTCTAGCCGATTGTTGAACGCCATCTATTTCTAACCTAACAAAGTCATCTATCATTAATCGCATTACCAACGGTTTTCCGGAAAGACTTTGAGTCAAATCACGCAGTCGCTTAATTCCTGAATTACGTACAAGTTGGTAAGCGTCAAATGTTGATACAACCTCTCCTTCCCATTTACCTTTTTCATTGCGAATTATCTCAATGCAATAGTTACTATCTCCTTTATATCCTTTGTAAGGCTTAGGTTCTCCATTAGGTTTTACTCCGTGCCGATCACTTACCTTGATATCAGTAAATTCAATGACCTTGAGCTTATCTTCAATGCGAGTGCGTTTGCCATCAACTATCTTATGTACTCGAACTTTGCCATTGCCGAGTAAACTGTAAGCAGTATCATTATGCATCGCGCCCTCGTGGCTATGATCCGGTTTGTGGCTCACCCAAATTCGTTGTATCGCACGTTCAACATGTTCGCGATAAGTATCCCAAGGTAAAGGCATATTCTCGACAAGCCGATTGAGTTGTTTTTCTCTTGCACTGGCACTTGCTTGCGCAAACCGTTGCATTAAACTTTGATCTGTAACCCCGATAACACAAGCATCAACTGCGTGATGTCGATGGTCGTTACGATTTTTTTCGCCATTGAGCCCAAGTACATTATTCAAACCAAATTTTGCACGCAACATGGCAGTCATTTGTCCAGGTATAACACGTGTATTTGGGCAAATCAATTGAACATATTCACGTGCTATTTTGCTGAGATAGCGTGTATCATTAAGTGCCCTAGCCAAAAATCCCGCATCATCCTTTAGCCATCGTTGATAACCATCCTCTGCAAAGCGATATCGCTTCGCTTTAGGCATTTGTTCTGCTCGGGCGAGTATGTCGGCATAAGAAAATCCTGCTATCTCTTGTTTGCCAAACGCATCCCAAGGAGTATTGTTGCCTTTAACTCGGTTAGCCTGGCGAAGTGCCACAGTCTTATTGTTGAGACTGTCATCTAGCGTGATAGAGAATGGCAATATATGCTCAATTTCAACTTCGTTGCTGAGCAACATGTGAGCGCTGATTTGAACGCCTGAGTATGGACAGCGACGATCTGCTGGATCAAAACTGAGCTCTTCCCACAGAAGCATTTTTTGTAAATCAGCACCTTTTACTTGTTCTTCGTTGATCTGTAAAATTTTCGCGACGTCGGTACGCAAGCGTGCATTACGTTTTTGATTTTCTGCTTGACGTTTGTTGGCGTCGTCCCGCTGATCTCTACTTTGCTTAAGATCGCGTGCGACTTCCACGATAATTTCATTAGGGTGCCCATAGCGTTTAATTAGTGCATTAACGACTAATCTGACCTGGTTCAGTCCTATATGAACAGTTGGGTTTGCTATACGTCCATAACGTTTTTCATCAGTATCATTTGGATTGCCTGTACCGAATCCTACATGGCGTTGTAGCGGCTGCCCGTAATAAGGAAGCTCTAATAAAATCTCACCTGTGGCTGATGCACTAATATTGCTATGGTGTGCGAAGCCTGCTGCCAATACCGCTTTGTCGTAAGTTATAACGTTTTTTCTTAACTCTGGAAGTATGCGGTTCAGCGCTTGTATACTAAGACTTCCATATCCCTCTGGTAAACCAACGTTGGCAATGACTTCCGCACGTTCTTCGTCTATACCCGTTTCAGCAACAAGCCAGCGCATTAATTTTGCGAGATTTTCTTCCGTCACCAATTGATGCACTATAGCGTCTTGTTTGTTTTCGTCGAGAGAAAACCATACTTTTCCAAAGTGATCAGATTTGCTGAGAATCGCGCTTGTAGTATTGCCTTTAAGTTCCTGGCGTTTCGCATCTTCAATATTAAATATAATGGAGCCTAAGCCAAGCAATTTCGTTATTTGGGTGAATGAACGTTTGCTGTTCTCTTCTAGAGCCGCCACAATCACGTCTCGTTGCTGAATAGTTAAAGATTCTTCTTTGAGACCTGCACGCAATATTCTAAGGTTATTTACTTCTTGATAGATACGGAAGCGCTGTGTACTTGGTAGTGCGAGTGGCGCGCGCATCTCGTCTGGCAGCAGCGTGCAGCGACCAGGTTTGACAGGTTTGAGTGGACGCTGAAATAACAACGCATCTTTCAAATCTACTTTAGCTGTTTCGTTAAAAAGTGTCGGGTTGAATATGGTTTGTTTTTGCCATAATGCTTCAAATTCAGTCTCAATCATAGCTCTGTCGATATATAGATCGTAGCTTTTATCGATGCGAGTTTTTCCGTCATCCCTTGTGACTTTATTTTCACGTAAGCGGGCACGCACAGTTTTGCCTAAGCTGTCTCGTTTATGTAGCCATTCACCTACTGTGCGACAGTTTTCTTCAATAAGCGTTGACCGCAATTTATTAATTGCAGTTTTTAGAGATCCGCTGTCATTATCTTTTTTATCGGTCTTACGATTACTTTTAAAGCCACGTCGCTGATTGATATGAAAGAGTGCGCGAGCAAATTCTTCTGGTCTTAGCATTTCATCCAAGCCCTTGGCTCGCAGTGTATAAGGGTTGAGTGTTTCTAATTCTTTACGTGATTGTTCGTCAGTTGGAAAGAATCCATGTTCAATGAGTGATTTGGTCATTCGTGCTTTTCGTTTCAATAAACGATCGCGACGACGACGCATGGCACGTGCCTCGCGGCGAGTAACTGCAAGCGATGATCCATCTTTGGGGCTGCGGCCATCTGAGAAAATACGAACGCCCGCTTTGATAACAGCTATCGGAGAAGGCGGGGTCTCATTATTCAGCCTGATCATTGCCCAACCCAAAGAAGTTGATCCTAAATCTAGTGCCAATCGATAAGCCATTTTGCCGAGCATGTCAGTCCCTTTGTTGTTATAACAAATTGACTCTACAATAAGATCAGGCTATTATTCAAGCACTATCAGATTGGGATATGTGCTTTGGACGCTAACAAGCTGAAAGATGCACCAAATGAAAAGGCCACTATATGTGGCCTTTTGCTTTTTAAATGCCACAAAAAATTCGCTCTTATGTCGCCAATATGCCCTGTATCATAGGACGCATGAGCTCAACATTTACCGACCAGCAAGAATCCGCCCATGCAGAACTGGATGAGGCCGTGCCCGCAACGCTGGTAGCGGCCTTGCCTGCTTACCAGGGCGTGAGTGCGGCACGCATTCACATCGTCACCAATGAGGCAGCGGCTGAACGGGCGCAACAGGCCTTGCTGGCAGCCGATGTGCTCGGTTTCGATACCGAATCGCGCCCGACTTTTGTGAAAGGTCAGAGCTCGGGCGGGCCGCATTTGATCCAGCTGGCAACCGACGATCAGGTGTTTCTTTTTCCGGTGATGGATCCTGTGTATCTGGCAACTGCCAAAGCAGCCTTAGAGGCGCAGCACATACTCAAAGTCGGTTTTGGTTTGGGCGACGACCAGAGTCGCCTGCGTACCCGCCTGGCGATTCATCCTGCGAATATTCTGGATCTGGCGCGCGCCATGCGCGAACGCAAGGGCAGCGATATGGGCGCAAAAGGCGCTGCGGCGCGGTTTTTGGGGATGGCTTTGCAAAAATCCAAAAAGACCTCGACCTCGAATTGGTCGCTGGCACCACTGAGCGAGCGGCAGATTCGCTATGCGGCAGATGATGCGCATGTGGCCTTGCTGACGTATCGGCGCTGGCTGGCGCTGAAAAATAAGCCTTGACCGCGAGTTCAGGCAGCCAGCGCACAATGATGTGCCTGCTGTAGCAGTAGGGCGAGTTCTTTCAAAAATCTGGCCTGGGTCTTGACGCAAAAGCCGCCTGAGTAAGGATTCATAAATCCATGCGCGGTGTTGGTGACCAGTTCGGCAGATTGCGCTTGTCGGCGCAGTTGTTGCACCAGTTGGAACGGATCGAAGGCCGCTTCACGCGCCGCAAAGATCAGCCGGGCCGGGCATACAGGCCGCAGATGCGTGTAGTCGCGGATACGCGAGCCATAGAACAAGATCATCTGATGGATCCGGTGCGCCGTCTCGGTCGCCGCCAGCATCCAGAGTGCGCTGGCACCAGCGCTGAAGCCGATCGCGATGCAAGGCTCGCGGCTAGGTTTTTCCGCATGTTCCCGTATTGCACGATCGAGTGTGTCTATATAGCGTGCCAGACCACCCTGAGCGATAAAGGCTTGATACGCGATTTGTTCAGAACGGTAGTTGCTACGCGCATTATCGTCGTCATCGTAAGGTGAGACGATCAGACATTCATGCCCCAAACTGCGGACCAGGCTGGCGAGCGCCGGAGTATTTCCAAATACATCGGTGGCGATAATGACTGTCATAGATAAAGCATGGATAAAGCCTCGACCCGTCAAGACACGACAAGCGGTCAATTGCACGGTAAAACCAGAAAGAGGGCGCAGACTACTGGAGTTGCACGCAAACTTCAAGTAAATCCTGAAAGGCGGTTGAAAAATGATGCCGTCGCCGTGGTGCTGAGCAGATTCAATCTTCTCCAGCACAGCGTGATTTTTTTATTCAGCGGGATTACTGAGTGAAAGCAAGTCGGCCTGGATCTCACTCACATTATCCGATTGACATCATGCAGCAAGCTGGCGATACTCTGGCGCGTGAAGATTGTAAGAACTCGTTACAAAATGATTGATCAAATGCTTTGTCCTCTTTCAATATATCCGGAGATAGTCTATGTTGCGTCGTACTTTACTTGTCATCGCCATTGCAACCACACTTGTTGCCTGTAGCAAAGGCGCTAAGACCGATAAAGACAGTGCCTCCGCCGGCAGCAAGGCGAGTGCTTCAGAAGAAGTGACTTTGCAGATTACCGCCGAGGATTTGATTACGGTGCAGAGTAATTCTCTGGCATCGGGACCGGTGATTACCGGTTCGGTGCAGCCGGAGCGTCGTGCCGATTTACGCGCTGAAATTTCTTCTGTCGTTTTGCAAGTCCTGAAAGAAAACGGCGATGTCGTCAAGCGCGGCGATTTGCTGGTGCGCCTGGACGATACCTCGATTCGCGATAGCCTGACTTCGGCTGAGGAAGCCGTGCGCGCCGCTGCGCAATCGTTTGACCAGGCCGAGCGTCAATTCCAGCGTTTAAAAACTTTGCGCGCCTCCGGGATGGCTTCGACCCAGCAATTAGAGGATGCCGAGATTCGCCGGAATAATTCCCAAAGCGATCTGGTCGCCGCCAAAGCGCGTTCTGCGCAAGCCCGCCAGACCCTGCAGCGCACCGAAGTGCGCGCCCCGTTCGACGGCATCATCAGCGAGCGCAAAGTGTCCGCAGGCGATACCGCGCAGATAGGTAAAGAGCTGGTCAAAGTGATCGACCCGAATAGTATGCGCCTGCAAGGTCTGGTCTCGGCCGATCGCGTCAAGGATGTCAGGACGGGCATGCCAGTCAGTTTCCGTGTGAACGGCTATGGCGAGCAGGATTTTATTGGCAAGGTGCGCCGCGTCGATCCGGCGGCAAATGCGACTACGCGTCAGGTTGAAGTATTAGTCGATTTCGTGGACAGCAATCAGCCACGCGTGTCCGGTCTGTATGCGGAAGGCCGGATTGAAGCAGGCAGCACACAAAACCTGATGATCAAGAGCAGCGCCCTGGTACGTGACGGCGATAAGGCCTATGCATGGCGCGTCAAGGACGGCCTCTTGAAAAAAATCAGCATCGTCTTGGGCGAGCGCGATCCGCGGCGTGGCGATTTCGTGGTCAGTGCCGGTCTAATGGATGGCGATAGGGTGGTACGCAATCCGGTATCGACTTTGAAGGACGGCCAGAAAGTCAGTCTGGTCGCCTCGGCCGGTGCGGCGAAAGCGGCTGTCGTGAGCGCGTCTGCCAGCAAACCAGTCGTCACTTCAGCAACGACTTCAGCAGCGGGAAAATAATCATGTTCCTATCTGACTTTAGTATTAAACGCCCGATTGCGACGGTCGTCATCATCATTGCGATGATGTGCCTGGGTTTGCTGGCGCTCAAAAAACTGCGCGTCAACCAGATTCCGGATGTCGAGCAGCCCGTGATGGTGATCAATATCCCGTATCCGGGGGCATCGCCCGATACGGTAGAGCGCGAGATTATCAATCGCGTTGAAAAATCCCTGCAAAGTATTACCGGGGTCTACCAGATCCGGGCGACCGCCAGCGAAGGCAATGCCAGCATCGTGATCATCTTCAATTTTAAGAAGAACATGATCGAAGCCTCGGACGAGATCCGTAATTCGATTGCCTCGGTGCGCTATAAATTGCCGGCTGAAATGCGTGAGCCGATTTTGCAGCGCATCGATCCTGCTGCGCAACCGATCATGCAACTGGCGCTGTCGTCCAGAACCATGTCGCATGCGGAAATCTCGCGCAAGGCCGAAGACGAATTGTCCGATAAATTCCGCGCAGTCGATGGAGTTGCGGTAGTCAGCGTGAATGGCTCTTTGCGGCGCGAATTGAGCGTCTTATTGAACGCGCAAAAACTGCGCGAATACAATGTCTCGGTGACCGAAGTAGTGACTGCTTTGCGCAGTCAAAATACCACCGCACCTGTCGGCAAGGTGCGCGGCATCCTGGATCAGCAAAGTATTCGCCTGGTCGGGCGGATTGAATCGCCTGCCGAATTCGAGCAGATCGTGATCAAGCGCCGCGGTACCGAAGTCATCCGTCTGGCACAGGTCGCCAAGATCGCCGATGGTTTCGCCGAGCTGAATAGCTTTAGCATCCGTAACGGCAATCCTAACGTCGGTATTTCAGTCACCCGTTCCCGTGATGCGAGTACGGTATCGGTTGCCAACAAGATTCGCAGCCTGGTCGATGAGATCAATAAAACGCTGCCAGACGGGACTAAGCTCGAAATCACGCAAGACGGCGGCAAGGATGCCGAGAACAGCCTGAACAACGTGATTGATTCACTGATGTTCGGCGCCGTGTTGACGATTTTTGTAGTGTATGTATTCCTCAATTCATGGCGCTCGACCCTGATTACGGCGCTGAGCTTGCCGACCTCGGTGATCGCTGCGTTTATCGCGGTATGGCTGTGCGGCTTCACCTTGAACTTCATGACCTTGCTCGGCCTGTCGCTGGCGATCGGTGTGCTGATCGATGATGCCATCGTGGTGCGCGAAAACATTGTGCGGCATATGGAAATGGGCTCGGATCGCCGCACCGCAGCCAGCAACGGTACCAGGGAAATCGGCCTGGCAGTTGCCGCCACCACCTTCTCGATTATTGCGGTATTTATTCCGGTGGCGTTTATGCCGGGCGGCGCGGGTGAATGGTTCCGTCCGTTTGCCTTGACTGTTGCCAGTTCGGTGCTGGTCAGCTTGTTTATCTCCTTCACGCTCGACCCGATGTTGTCCGCTTATTGGGGCGACCCGGTTGGACATCATTTAGAGAAGAAGACCGGCATCAGTCTGTTGCTTTCCAGATTCAATTACTGGTTCGATCATCAGGCCGATCGCTACGGTAAAGTCATCGCCTGGGCGCTGCATCACCGGATCTGGATGGCGATCATTGCCGTGCTCAGCCTGGTCGGCGCGCTGACTTTGCATGTCGTGTACGGCGGCTCCAGTTTCTTGCCGGCCTCTGATTATGGCACCATCATTATTGATATCCGCACGCCATCGAGTTCCAGCCTGGATTATGCGCGGCTCAAGGTAGAAAAAGCCGCAGAAATTGCGCGAACCTTGCCCGAGACCGAAGCCACCAACAGCAACGTCAATGCGAGCGGCGGCCGGGTATACGTCGATCTCGGCAAGAGCACCAAACGCAAGCGCTCGGCGGAGCAAATTGCGGTGGAGTTGCGGAAAAAAGTGGCAGGTGTGATCGGTGCCGAATACGTGGTGCTGGACGATCTGAATAACGGCGCACGCAAGCCGGTGCAGATTCAATTCTCTGGCCCTGATTCGCGCAAGTTGATGGCGATTACCACCGCGTTTATGGAAAAGTTGCGCAGCGTGCCGGGGGCAGTTGATGTCGGTTTGTCCGAGCAGGATCCGATTGATGAATTGCAGATTGAACTCGATCGTGGCCTGGCCAATTCGCTGGGTATTTCGGTCGGGGATGCGGCGCAATCCCTGCGGGTCGCATTTGCTGGCGTCGAGGTCGGCGACTGGGTTGATCCTACCGGCGAAGCGCGCGACGTTGCGGTGCGCCTGCAGCCTGAGGACAGGGTCAATGCCGAGAATATCGAGCATTTGCCGATTGCGGTGAGCGGTACGGACAAGATGGTACCGCTGGACCAGATCGCGAAGATCACCATGGGCAAAGGTCCATCGCAAATTCAGCACTCCGACGGTAAGCGCATGATTGCCGTGTCTGCCAACGCGCAGGGACGTTCGCCGGGTGAAGTCACTGCGGATGCCATGAAGATTGCGAAGGCAATTGACTTCCCTAACGGTTACGGGATTGAACTCGGCGGCGCCGCGCGTGACCAGAAAGAATTGTTCACGGAAATGGGGATCGCGCTCATCATGGGGATCGGCTTGATGTACCTGATTCTGGTGATGCAATTCGGCTCTTTCACCGCACCGATTGCGGTGATGCTGTCCTTGCCCCTGAGCCTGATCGGCGTGGTGTTAGCGTTGCTGCTGACGCGCGGCACGCTGAACCTGATGAGCTTCATCGGTGTGATCATGCTGATGGGACTGGTCGCCAAAAATGCGATTCTGTTGCTCGACTGTGCCCGCAAGCGTGAGGCCGAAGGCTTTGAGCGGGAAGAGTCCCTGATGTATGCAGGCCGCATGCGGCTGCGCCCTATCCTGATGACCACGTTTGCCCTGATCGCCGGCATGATGCCGGTCGCGATCGGGCTGGGTGAGGGCGGTGAATTCTATCGCCCTCTGGCAGTCGCGATCATCGGCGGCACGATCACCTCGACTTTGCTGACCTTGCTGGTGGTGCCGACTTTCTATGACAGCATAGAAATCGCGAGGGATCGCATGTTTGCCAAGTTCAAGGCGCGTGATGCGCGTTGGAATACCTTGTTTGCGTTTGTGACGACCTTTGTGGAAGCCTTGCTGACCTTGACCTTGCTGCGTTTTATTTATCGCCGCATGCTACGTTTAGGCGCGTTTGCATTGGGACGTGGGCGTCGCGCTGTCTAGCCGTATGGAGTTGGTTCCATAGCAGCATAAAAAAGCCGTTCAGGTTTTCTGAACGGCTTTTAATTTAGTGGCGTATACACGCCTGCCAGCAACAATTACGATTGTTCCCTGGAGGGGAATACTTTACTGTGCTGCATATGCCTGAACCAATCCTTGAGCATTTGTTCTTCATATTTGTACGAGCTGGTGCTTAAATTTGCTTTCGATAAATAATACATATCCCGGAGTTCTTCCTTGCCGGAAGCGATTACTTCCTGTTGCGGATTTTTCAGCGTGTAGGACAGCGACATTTTAGGCCAGTCGATGTCTTTCAGCACCCGTATATCTCGCATGGTCCGGGCAAAGTTATAGCGTATGCTGCCTGCCAGGTCGATGTCCGTTATCTGGACTTCCAGGGTGTAACCGTTGGGCAGTTTTTTTGCCAGGTCTGAAAAATAAAAACTGAATTCCTTGCCGACCCTGGCCTGCGCATCTTCTGCGCTCTCGTTGACATTACGGATGTCGGTGAATTTTTCAGGGTGAATCAACTCGGTTCTGGCTTCGCCTGCGAAGGCATTGGGGATAGTCATCGCGCAAAAAAGCGCAGTGATCAGTGAACGTCGCATCATATTGACTCCTTACTTGTGGACACGCCTTCGTCGGCAGGAAGGTGTTGTAGTGATTCTGGCAAACGGGAATGGGTTTGCCATAGTGTGAGTGTCCTTGGATATCTCAGTTCGCCGAGACCCTCACCCTAACCCTCTTCCACATGCGGGAGAGGGGATTATGTGGCGTATGGTTTGCTTCTACATAAATACCCGGAGTAATTTTTGATTCATTACTGATAAACGCCATTCAATGCATGCCGCAATGCCAGGTTATTTCATGCACCTTCTCCCGCATGCGGAAGAAGGTCGGGGTGAGGGCGTTTGCAAATATTCGTATCTAAGCAAACTATAGGCTACATGATCATTTTAGCCAGATTCGCCATTTGTTAAAGAGGACTTACAAACTGATGCTAAATCGCTTCCGGAGGCGCTTTTTTGTTACAAAAGGACATACAACGAGGTAATCGTATTCGCGTATCAGGAGCGCAATCAGCGCACTGAATCCGCTTTGATGATCTCCATCAACACCCGTCCTTCACTCGCGCTGGGTGGGCGTACGTGCAGCAGATGCGCCAGCGTTGGCGCGATGTCCACCACTTCTGCATATTGTCCGTAAGCACCTGGCCTGATCCAGTTTTTACCCATCACGATCAGCGGCACATTGGTGTCATACGCATACGGTGAACCGTGTGAAGTTCCTGTGGTGCCGCTGCCGAAATACCAGAAAGGCTTGCTCACTACCATGATATCGCCGGACAATTGCTGGTTCCAGCCGCGCTGCATCAACTTGCCCTGGCGGGTATCGGGAAGCGTACCTGATTCGAATTGCGTACGGGTATAAGTGCGCGCGATGCCAGGATAAGTGGACAGGAAACGGGCGACGCTATTTTCAACTTCATCGCGTTTCAAGCCCTTTTGTTCAATCGCCGGATAGTTCAGCATGACGGCGGGAGACGACCATTTGGCTGCCAGATTGGCGACGCCGAATTTTTGCGCTAAGTGTGCATTGACATCGTCCATCAGTTTTTTGGTATTCAGGCGCTGTGCATCGATTTTGCGGGTTTGCGAAAATTCCGGCACATTCGGAAACCCATGATCGGCGGTCAGTACGACCAGCGTTTTATCCAGGCCAATGCGTTTTTCCAGATCGTCAAAAAACTTTGCCAGCAGGCGATCCAGGCGTTGCAGATGGTCATGCGACATGCGGCTCTCAGGACCAAAACTATGATTGATGTAATCGTGACTGGATAAGCTGACACCGATCACATCGGTCACGCCGGCAGGGTTGCGGCCGAGTTGTTCGCCATCAATCGCTGCCCGGGCGAAATCCAGAGTCAGTTCATCAAGGAAAGGCCCGGTGAAAATTCTGCCGTAATATTCTGCGTCGGGTTGGCCGGATTTGCTGTCGTACACGAACGGAAAACCGGCCTGATTGTCGAGCTTGCCCATGCCAGGCGAGCCGTCGGGCGCATCGTTCTGGTAGGCTGTTTCAGGCAATAGCAATTCCCATTTTTTACCGTAAAACTTGTCCTCCGGTTTGCCTGCATTAAAGTTCTTATACCAGGCCGGGTAGTCTTGCATGTAGTAAGTGCTGCTGGCGAAATGACCTGATTTATTCATGTACATGTACGCCGTACCTGACTTGCCTGCCAGCAGGATCGCGCCGCGGTCTTTGCCTGATACGGTGACGACTTTCGACTGGCCGCCGTTGCTATAGCGGAGTTCATCGCCCACCGTGCTGACCCGCAAATTCGCCGGTGAGGTGCCGTCGCTCGGCTTGGTGCTTTCATTGAGGTAAGTATGCGCGGTGTCCTGAGTGCAGTACATTGATGTCATCGTGCTGCGATCGATCCAGTCGTTGCCGATGATACCGTGTTGATACGGATAAGCGCCAGTCAACACCGCGGCATGACCGACCGCCGTGACCGTGACGCCATGCGCCTGATGCGCGTCGCTAAACCATGCACCCTGATCCAGCAGGCGGCGGAAGCCGCCTTGAGCAAATTGATCGCGATAGCGTTGTACCTGTTCTTGCGGCAAGCCATCGACCACCAGCACCACGACCAATTTCGGTGCCGCCGCAGGCGCATTCACAGAGGCATTAGCTGCGACGGCAGAAAAAGAGTATGCGGCACTGCTGGCGATGCAGCTAATGAGAAGACTTGATAACAGGCGGCGACGCATTGCCGCAGCGGATTTTGATGGCGTAAAAGGATAGGTCATGGCGCTCCAAGAGAAGTTGGTTAAACAGGACGGAAAGGGTGAAGCAGAAAATACGGACCAAGTATATTGTGGGCCAAGTCGCAGAGCACTCTCATCATGCGCCACAGATAATCGAAATTCGCCGCGGCGCATTGATCAGCTGAGTTGTTAAGGTTTGCCGGCGACGGGATGATTCAGATGCTTGGCAAAGAAGGCTTCTATCGTATGGAATACATGCTTCTGTTTGGCCGCTCCAGCAATCCCGTGCTTACCGCCGGGATAAGTCATCAGGTCAAATAAGACCCCGCGGGTAGTCAGATCATCGATCAGTTTGGTGGTGTTCGTGAACAAGACATTGTCATCGGCCATGCCGTGCATCAACAGCAGCGGCGA
Source organism: Undibacterium sp. Jales W-56 (assembly GCF_025548535.1). Lineage (GTDB taxonomy): Bacteria > Pseudomonadota > Gammaproteobacteria > Burkholderiales > Burkholderiaceae_D > Undibacterium. The sequence continues at coordinate 391,030 of NZ_JAJLQW010000001.1, forward strand.
TTTCAAGCCATCGAGGTGCGCGAACACGCCGCTCTGGCGATAACCTTCGGGATTGTCTTTGGGCTGATTGATAAATTGTTCAACATAGTGGGTGTCGTACAGCGCCCAATCGGTGACCGGCGCTACCGACACGCCCGCCGCGATTTTGTCGGAGGCGGCGGACAATAAACGCAGGCTCATGAAGCCGCCGTAACTCCAGCCGAAGACGCCGATACGTCTGGCATCGACGAAGCTTTGCTGGCTCAGCCAATGAATCCCGGCCAGTTGATCCGCGACTTCATGTTTGCCCAGAGTGTTGTAGATCGTATTCGTGAATTGGCGTTCACGGCGGGCCGAGCCGCGGTTGTCGAGCTTGAAGACGATATACCCTTGTTGCGCCATGAATTGTTCGAACAGGCTGCCCCAGTGTCTTTGCACGGTTTGCGCGCCCGGACCACCATACACCTGCAGGAATACCGGATAGCGCTTGGCGGCGTCGAAATTCAGCGGTTTCTTGATCGAGTAGTACAAGGTCTGACCGTCTTCCGCCTTCAAGCTGCCGTACTCGGTCGGCACATGCGCATCGCGATAGCGCGCATACGGATGTTTGGCATCGAGTTCGTTATGTTCTATCCAGGCAATCAGAGCGCCATCGGGTTTGCGCAAACTGACTTGCGGCGGCGTATTGTCGTCGGACCAGGTATCGATAAAAATCTCTGCCTTGTCAGAGAAATGGACTTCGTGCCAGCCATCGTCCCCGGTCACCCGTTGCGGCTGATCGGCGCTACTGCCATCGAGTTTGAGCGCATACACTTGCTTGTCGGATACCGCATCGCGATTGGACGCGACATATACGGTCTGCGACTGTTCATCGACCGCGAGCAGGCCGTCGATACCCCATTCGCCCTGACTCACGGAGCGGATCAATGTGCCTTGCAGGTCGTACAGATACAGATGCTTGCGACCGCTACGCTCGGACATCCACAAGAATTGCGGCGCTTGTTTCAGGAAGTAAGGCTTGCCCAGAATGCTGACCCAGGTATCCGCTGTTTCTGTGATCAAGGTCCGTTGCGCCAGGCTTTGCGTATCGACCGCGACCAGGTCGAGTCGTTTTTGATTGCGGCTTTGGCGTTGAAACACCAGGGTGCCGGCATCTGCGCTCCAATCGGCCCTGACCAGGTAAATATCTTTTTCTTTACCGAGATCGATCGTTTTGACATTGCCATTATCCGGGTTTACCAGGGCCAGGCCAACCAGCACATTCGATGCACCGGCATATGGGTAGCGTTGCTCGACGACTTCGGTGCGATTCGCATAAATCTCAAAGCGACGGGCGACTGGTACCGGACTTTCATCAAAACGTTTAAACGCAATGCTGGAATCATCGGGCGCCCACCAATAGCCGCTGGTCTGCGCCATTTCTTCCTGAGCGACAAATTCCGCTTCGGCATTATGTATCGTGCCGCCGCCATCTTTAGTCAGTTGACGCTCAGTGCCGCTACTGAGTTCAACTACGAATAAATTCTGGTCGCGTACATACGAGACATAACGCCCCTTGGGCGAGATTTGAGCCGACATCACCTGGCCGGATGCGATCTTGCGCGCCTTCGCGGTATTGGCCATGTCGATCAGATACAGCTCGCCGGCCAGAGGCACCAGCAGTTGCTTGCCGTCGGGTGACCAGCTGTAGTCGACGATGCCGCGCAGATTGGCGATCCGTTCGCGCTCGCGCCGGGCTTTTTCCTGATCCGAAATATTTTCTTCGGCTTGCAGAATTTTGCTATCGACCAGACGGCGCATGCTTTGATCTTTGACATTGAACTCCCACAGATCCAACTGGAACTGATCCTGCTCGCGACCGCGCAAAAAAGTCACGCGACTGCCATCGGGCGAGACTTGCAGGTTGCGCGGCGCACTGCCGGATAAATTGGCATTATCGTAAATGCGGTCTATGGTGAGGCGTTCTGCGGAAGTAGTAAGTGACATGGCGGTTAGTAGAGTAAACAACAAAATTCGCATAAAAATCCCAGGGTTTTTTAATAATCCAAATCGCCGTCAGTCACACTCATGATGTGACTGATACGGAGGTCAATCTTGGGGGTGTGTGGAGGATATCCAGAGAGCAACACGATACCAAATTATGGGCAATTTTGGTGATTTGTCCTGCGATGCCTCAGACGGTACCTATGAATTTTTTACACTGCACAAATTCAACACAAGTTGTTGACCGTATTCGGGTAGAATTTATTTTATGTTGCCCAAGTGATTTTTTAGGAAGCAGCAATATAGATAATGGACTCCGCAATAAGTTCAGCATCAAATTTGTCCTCTAAGCAGAATCAGAATAACGACCAGAGGTTGGCATGTTTACAGATGCATTTTCGCGTTACCTGATTGACATTATGCCAGTGTCGTTGGCGATCTTGATTGATAACCAGATTGCTTATGCCAACAACGCCGCTGCGATTTTGTTGGAGGTCGAGGACACTAGCGCATTGATAGGTCGTCCGGTCAGCGATTTTGTCCATCCGCTTGACATTACGCGTTCGAATAATCGTCTGAACCGTCAGGGCCGCGAATGGTCTAATGCACCGCAGCAATTTCGTTTGCGTAGCGTCAAACATAATTTACGCATGCTGCTGGTCGCCAGTCTGACCATCGAATTCGATGGTAAAAGCGCTATTTTATTAGTCGGCATGGATATGACGGCGCAAAACGAAATCTCGGAACAACTCCGTATCAGCGAGCAAAATTTCCGGCGTCTGTTCGACAATATGCAAGACGTGTATTACCGCACCGATGCCAAAGGTGTGGTGCTGATGGTCGGCCCCGGCGTGCGTACCGTGCTCGGCTATGAACCGGAGGAGATCGTCGGTAAAACTGCCGAATCGTATTATCCTAATGTCGCCGATCGCGATGCCCTTAAGCAGACCATTGCGCGCGAAGGTAAGGTCACCGATTTTGGCGGACAGATGGTGCGCAAGGATGGGCGGGTCATCGATATCTCGATCAGCAGTCAGGCCATCTATGACGACGCCGGAATATTTGCCGGCGTTGAAGGGATCTACCGCGATGTAACCCAGCGCAAAATGCTGGAACGTGAACTGCAGCGTCTGGCAACGATAGACACGCTGACCTGTATCCAGAACCGGCGCGCTTTTCTGGAAAACGCAGAGCAATTATTCAAAAGCAGCCAGCGCTACGACACCAGCATTACATTGCTGATGCTGGATCTGGATTTCTTCAAGGCGATCAATGACCGGTATGGTCATTTGGGCGGCGACAAAGTCCTGGTCAGATTTGCGCAAACGGTAGGACAGGAGCTGCGTGAATCCGATTTATTTGGACGCATAGGAGGCGAAGAGTTTTGCATCATGTTGCAACAGGCTACCCGCGAGGATGCATTGATCGCCGCCGAGCGCATACGCGAACGGGTGCAAGAGCTGGTTTTCGACGGCCCGGCGGGTGAACTGTTCACATTGACGGTCAGCATAGGCGTATCGACCAATCGCGCCGACGATGAACGCTTAGGCAAACTGCTGGAGCGTGCCGATAAAGCGCTGTACCAGGCCAAGCGCAGCGGCAGAAACTGCGTGATCTGGGAAGATTGAGTGATTCTGTCTTTAAAAGACCTGTAAGGTATCGCTATCTTATTCGACTAACTGGTGTTAAGCCGATTGTAGCGTGCCTTAAATTTTCAATAAATGAGACCGCAGCTTACACGCGCCTTGCAGGGCAAAATAAGGCTGACAGGCGCATAAAACCTGCGTGCTGCTAAAGGAGAAGCTTCTAAAGCTCTTAAGCGAGATGCAGCGCCAGGCGCACGATGGTGCAATACGTCGGTATTGCGAGGCCTTGTAACGACGCGCTGCGCTCGAGTATGGCGTTGGTAGAAATTCTTAAAGGGTATTTAGAAGTTACCTTGTACTCAAACCCAATTTTTATCCATACATCATTCATCGATTTACTCTCAGGAGACTTCCATGTCGTTTGCCGTCAAATTCAGATCGATCCAAGTGCAGGTGTGGGCGATCACCTGCTCTGCGATGTTATTGCTCAGTGCCAGCGTCGACGTATGGGCAACTGACACCACTGCAAAAGAACTCGACAAGCTCAGCGACACTTCCGTCGCGACGGTGGAGTTGCCTTTACACGCAGGCTGGTACGAAGGTCAACTAGTGCACTACATCTCGACCGATATGTCGGATCAGGCCATGGCGCAGAAAGCCGGCACCAATTATGTGTCGCGTCTGGCGCATGTGTTGCGCGCGCCGGTTCCAGGTCAACCGTCCGCGGTGGATCGCGTGTATAAATTTAGCAACTTCAAGCAAGGCAGCGTGTTTCCGTCCGCGCCGCACAGGCTCGGCTACCAAAATGCCAGCGAGGCGTATACGCCTTTGTGGGTGGTCTACATGGTGACCTGGCAGGGCGGTGCAGCAGCGCGCACCCTGCGCTCGGAAGAAGAGGTTCTGGCTGCGGTTGAGCAACAGGAAGTCAAACTCACGCCGACCAGTATCGTCGTCAATTGCCCGATTATTTATTCAGCCAAAGACGGTATCTTGGGCGGTGCGAAAATACACATCAAGTGATGTTGATCAGAATGGTGCAGGATGTCCTGGGCCACGCTGTGGATTGCGGTCAACCGACCCCGATCTGATCGCAATCCGCAGGCAAATCATCCTAAACGGATTTTCTGGCGTTGTTCTTCGGTGCGTCAATAAAGTAAGACATGCGCTTGCGCGGACTCAGGTATTCATACACTTCAGGAGCAAGCTGTTTCGGCTTCAGGCTCTCGCTGATGTCGAGTTCCGGTTCGCTGCTCAGGTCCAGAATGATCGCCTCGGTCTTGGGGATATTCGGATCATAAATCAAGACCCCGGGACGTAGCGGCTGGCCTGAATTCACCGACACCACCATTCCCAAAGTACCGTCCGACAGACGCACGATGGTACCTGGCGGATAGATGCCAAGGCAGCGAATAAACAAATTCAGCGGACCCAGGTCGAATAGTTTGCGCTGCTGCGCAAACATATATGACAGCGCCTCGTAAGGGCTCAGCGAATCGACCGGATTGGGGCGGTTACAGTGGTTGTCATAGGCGTTGACAATGGCGGCGATGCGCGCCAGCGGCGAAATTTGCTCGCCTTTGAGTTGTTTCGGATAGCCGCTACCGTCGACATGCTCGTGATGCTGTAGCAAAATATCCAGCGCGGCTTTTGGCAGGCCAATTTTGTTGGCAATCGGTTCACCGTACTGGCAATGTTGCTGCAGCAGGTTTTGCTCGGCACGGGTCAAGGCTTCGGTCTTGTTGACCACCCGGTCCGGGATCTCGACTTTACCGATATCGTGAAACAGGCAACCCATTCCGAGTTGTTTGATGTCGGCTGGAGGCAAGCCCATCTCCTTGGCCAGCATCATCGCTAGCACCGAGACATTCAGTGAATGGTAATAAACATCTTCGCCGCCTATCTTGTCGTTCATCAGATGTATCGCGATATCTTTGTCGCGCAGCAGCGAATCGAGCATTTGATCGACCAGCTGATCGGCGTCGCGGAACACCTCTTGCGGGCGCGAAAACAGATTGCGCGTGATATTTTTCAGCGCGCCGGCCGCTTTCAGGAATTGTTTTTCGCATTCGGCAATCGCCGCGCGTTCTGCTACCAGTCTGTCGATACGGGCTTTTTTAGCATCGATACGCGCTTGTTCTTCTGCCGAGATAGGTTCTGTTGCGCCAGAATCATCTGCCGGAGCAGGTGTTTCCGGATTTTTAGGTGGCGGCAAAGGCCGGCAGTCGGATTTGGAAGGGCTGACCCGTATGGTTTTCAATCCCAATTTTTTGAGCGCCAGCAATTGCTCCTGATTGCTGATCTTAAAACTATTACGCGCAAACGAATGATCCAGCCAGGGGATATCCAGATGGATGTATAAGCCTATGCAGAGTTGTTCTACCGGGATATTGACAGTAATATTGGGGACATTCATGTTGGTAGATTGCGATGAAAACCGCTTTATTCTATCAGTGCAGGCACTATCCTTGCAGCTTCTTTTGCAATCGCCTGTCCGGGAGGTGTTCATAGCGCATATCTGGCAAAATTTTCTCTCAAACACGTGTGGGGTCAACACTTCCTTATTTATAACTCATTGAAACTATTAAAAAGGCAAGCCGAATTCAGTACGTTGAAAAAACGATATGGATTTCTTTATCGCCCCGGTCAAAATGGGTATAGTGCAAGTGCAAGCCCTCTTTTTTATGTACAAATAAGGCACTTCAAATTGACTACATGCATTGTTTTTGGCAGTTCAAAGAATCAGGGAAATACCTATCAACTGGCGCACGCCGTAGATAAAGACATGCTTTATGTGAGCTGCCAGGATCATTTTGAATTGCCGGCCAACAGTGCCGCCATTCAGACATTCTCGATAGGCTTGTATGCTGACTGAAGCGCAAGTACGCGCCTATCTGCAAAGACTGGGATGCAGTAACCATATTCTGGATCAAGGTCTTGGAAGAACGGCAAGTAAAGAATTATTTTTCGCCTTGCATCTAGCGCATTTGCATACCATTCCGTTTGAAAATCTCGATATTGCCTTAGGAAAAAAAATCTCGCTGCATGCCGATGACGTGTTTCGCAAATTGATCACGAAGCGGCGCGGCGGTTTTTGTTACGAATTGAATTATGCGTTTTTCCTTTTACTAACAAGCCTGGGGTTCGGATGCCGTTTGCTGTCCGCTCGCGTATACAACGGCACAGATTATGGACTCCCATTTGATCATCTGCTGCTCTCGGTGGGTTGTGAAGAGGCGCTATGGATTGCCGATGTAGGTTTCGGCGATTGTTTCAGGACACCCTTGAGATTGAATGCGGAGGGTACGGAAGAATTAGGCGTGACTTATAGAGTGTCGACCGCGGATGATGCTGTTTATGTGCTGGAGCGAAAATCCACCATGCAGGATTGGCAAGCTCAATATCAATTCACCTTGGCCGGACATGAGATTGGCGATTTTGCAGAGATGTGCACCCATCAGCAAACTTCTGAGTCATCGCATTTTACGAAGAAATCGATTTGCTCGATGGCGACCAAGGCGGGCCGAACATCGCTATCGAATGATGCATTGATTATTACCGAACATGGAGTGAAACGTTCGCATCAGATAGCCGATGCCGATGACTACATCCGGACGCTGCAGGAGGTATTCCAAATTGCGTTGCCGGAAGATGTCATGGCAGAGAAATTATTTAAACTGAATTGTTAGTATCTTTGAATTGCCCTATGAATCGTGTTGGCAACAGGTGACTTAGCCAACACGACCCTAGTCCGTCAAGCCCTCAGATCTTTCACCTTCTCAACCCGCCGCTGCAATACAAAGATCGGCTGCGCCCATTCGGTGTCTTTCTTTTTCTTGCTGGTAATCAGCGTCAGTTCCGAGGGATCGTAGACGTCGGTGTTGTGCGTCAGCGGCGTGGTCATCAGGTATTGCGCGTCGGTGTTTTTCAGGAACTCGCCAACCAACTGAATGTTCCGGATATCCAGATGCGCAAACGGTTCGTCGATGAAGACGAAACCGCCGGAACCGTCTTCGGATTTCAGCAAGCCGATCAGCAGGATCAGCGATTTCATGACCTGCTGGCCGCCCGAGGCTTCGCCGTCGTTCATGCCGATCGGACCCTTGCCGTCGAACTTGAAGCGTACGTGCAGACCCGCTTGCGATAACTGGATGTCGTCGTTCTCGAGTTTGACCGGATCGGTGTGGACTTCGATGCCTGCCAGTTCGCCGAGCTGCCTGATGTTCTTGCTATAGGTCTTGATCGTGAAGCGCAGCCGGTCCATGTAGGCGGCGCGGGCATTGACGGTCGCTTCTGAAGCGCGGTTATTCTGGTAGCGGCGCTCGTCGGTCTCGGCCTGGCGTCCTTGCAGCAAGGCGTTCAGGCGTACGAACTGATCGACCACGGTTGAGTCGGTTTCCCAATCTTCGCGCGCCAGATTGTTGCCCAGGCTGCGCAGGCGCAGTTCGATCTGGTGCACATTTTCATGTTCGGCGACCAGCGCTTGTCTGTGCCTGGCGCGCTTCCAGTTGACCGGTAATTGATGCCAGGTCTGGCGCATGCCGGTGAGTGTGTCGAAATGGTCTTTGCGCTCTTCCGCCAGACGTTTTTCCGCGCTGCGTAATTGCGATTCTGCATCTGCAATCGCAGCTTTGGCCTGTTCCCATTTCAGATGGGCGACGGTGCGTTGTTCGGTGGCCGATTTAAGCAAAGGCGAAATCTCACCGAGACGGCTGCCGACTTCGATTCTTTGCTGCCTGAGCGGCTGGATGTGGCGGCTGGCTTCTTCAAATTCGGCATGGCGGGCGCTGAGTTCTTTTGCCGCATCGACACCGGCCAGACGTGCTTTGAAGGCGCTGATTTCACCGGCGAGTTTGCTGATGGTGATGGTGAGCTGATCTTCTTGCGATTGCAGGCGCGGTAAAGAGCGTTGCAGCGCCTCCAGCCTTTGGGTGCGGCCTGCGCTGCCGAAGCGATAGCGCGATGCTTCGACAAACAGCGAGCGGCCACCGCGGCGTTCGCCATGATAGGCATCGGGGGTGATCCATTCTTGCGACTTCGATGACAATTTGTTAAAGCTGAGTCCTACCTCAACAGAGTCGACCATTTCGATGCGCTGCAATTGCTCGATCAGCCAAGCTGGTGCAGCGGCAGTAAAATTCACTACCGACAGCAGACTCTTATCTTTGACGGTCGGTGCATGGATGCGGTCCGGCACGATGAAATGGCCATAGCGCTGCTTCTCACCGACCCGATAGGCGGCGCTGGCGTCGCTGGCTTTATCCAGCAAAATCACCGAGGTATAACCGCGCAGGACACCTTCGACGGCGCCTTGCCATTTGGGATCGCTGACTTCGACGATCTCCGGCAGCATGCTGTGCGCAATACCCGCGTCGTTCAGGGCGCGGCGCATATTGCGCACGTTCTCCGGGTCGGGCAGGGCGGCCTTGCCTTGCAATGCGGCGATGGTTTCCAGTTCAGCGGCGATGCGGCTGGACAGTGTGTCGCGCTCTTGTTTGTGGCGCGAAAGCTCAGCTTCTTTCTTCTCTAAATCGTCAGCGACATTGGCAACATCGGCATCGGCTTCGGCGGCGAGTTTTTGCAGGCGCGCTTTTTGTTCGAGCAAACTTTCTTGCGGCTTGAGTTTGGCGTTGATGTGCTGCAGTTTCTCGCGCAGTTGCGATTCTTCCGCTTCCAATGCCGCCTCGTGCTGCTGCGCTTCGCTATGGCTTTGCGCTTGCATGGCGAGATTGCCGCGCCGCTCGGACAGACCGTCTTCCTGGATCTTTAATTGGCGCTTGCCGTTACGCAGACTCTGGCTGGTGGCGGACGCGTGTTGCAGCGCTTCGTGATATTGCAAGGTCGGTAAAATCTCTTCCTGCAAATCGCGCTTTTCCTTGTTCAGGCTTTCCCATTGATGGTAGTTCGCGACGCGCAGGCGCAGACCTTCGAGATTGGTTTTCGCGCCTTCGAGTTCGGTCTCGAAGCGCTGTAATTCGGTTTCAGTATCGCGCTGATGACGCTTGGCATCGTCGTAGGCATCGAGCACTTCCTTGTCGCCGAATACCTGGAAGACCAGGTCCAGTAATTGACGCGGTGCGTATTCGCACAGCTTGTCGGTCTCGCCTTGCTCCAGCGCCAGTACTTTACCCATCGCAGTCGATAAACCCGCATGGGATAAGCGTTTGCGGTAGGTTTCTACGCCTAGCCAGTCGTTCGCTTCCTGGATATCTTCGATCTCGACTTTACCGCTGCGCATCAGGTATTGACGTTTCCAGTCGCCGCCGTTTTTCTGGATCTGGCAAAACAAGGTGACTTCATCTTCGTACAGGCCGGACATGCGGAAAGGCCGGTTCGAAATTTGCGGCCCGACGGCGCTGTTGTCGACCACGGCGCGGATCCAGGCGGTTTGCTGGCCGGAGTGGCGCGCATAATGCTTGTACGAACGCCCCATCGAGCATTCGAGTCCGAACAGGGTGCGCAAGGCGTCCAGTAACGTGGTTTTACCCGAGCCGTTTTGACCCGCAATCGTGATGATCTTGGCATCCAGCGGGATGTTCTTGATACGTTGCCAGTAGTCCCAATGGACCAGCTCTAGTGATTTGATATGGAACATGTGGCTTATTCTTCTTCTGCGGGGTGATTATTATCGACGGTGTTTTGGCTTCTGGCGTCGCTATCCGTGTCGCTTTCAGCGTCGACGACCGGTTCCTCAGGTTCTGTGCTTGCTGGCGCGATGATAGCCTGTGTCCGCACGGGAATTTTGAAGATATCGGACAGCGCGCCGTTGATGATGCGGTCTTTCAATGTGTCGGTATCCATCATCAGGTCGAGCAAGGGGCCTTCGACGATCAGGTCGGCTTTACGCTCGACAAAACCGTAACGCACAAGCTGGCCCAGATTCATGTCCATACGGGTTTTTTTGCCCAGCTTCTCGCCAAAATCGGCGAGCAAGGCGCGGTAAGAAATGCCGATCGAAGTGTCTTCGGCGCGTGGCATAGGTTTGTCTTTACCGAACATATCGTTCTGATTTTCTTCGGCCAGCTGGTGCGCTTCTTGCCGTTCGCGTTTCGGCAAAATGATCAGCGACCACAACACGACCAGCAGTGCCACGCCATCGCGCGCCAGGCTGAAATTATTGTTCTGCCAGGTCTCTCTGGTACCGAATACTTTGGATTCGCTGTCGCGGGTCAGTGCCAGCGTGACGTGATCGGCATACACGTTGTCGATGAATTTCATGCCGCAGGCTTTCAGTCGGGCATCGACATCGGCGCGAAATAATTCGTCGGAGAGTGCGCGTTTGACGAGCTTGTCTTCGCGGCGCAGGGTTTGATGCGCGAGCAGGCGGGCGATCAGGAATTGTGCGTCTTCTGTCATGCTTTTTTACTCAATGCGGTGAGGGTGGCGACCGAGATAGCGCAGACGTGCGGGTCAGACACGCGTTGCATTTTGTCTTTCGAGTTGAATTCAAGCGGCAGCCGCGCCAGTGCGGCGGTTGCGCCTTGCAAGGCGGATTCGTTGACGTCGCCCAGCAGGGGCAGCAAGGAGGCGCGGTACGAGGCGATGGCGAAACTCGAGGGTAGCAACAAATCCTGCAGCGGCATCGGTTTGTCGGCCTGCAGGTGTTCGATATTCGTCAAGCGGTCCAGCCAGTGATCGAGTTCCAGCAAGGCGTCACTGTCTTCATTTGCGATCTCCGGTGCGTTTTCGCCGGTTGGCAAAATATTCGCGACGGCGGACTGACGATTGCTGAGTAGTTCGCTCTCTGCCACGTCGATCATTTCTGACGGCGTGATAAACAGCGGCGTCATCGGATATGCGAGCGCATCATCGGCCAGCGACGCCAGATCGGCGTATTGCAGCAGCCAGGTCTTGATATCGGTGGTGGATAAGCCCGATTGCCCGAGATGCACGCGCTGGCGTTCGATCTGGTTCAGCGCGCGTGAGAACATGCCTTGCATATTCAGCAGCGCACTCTGGGCACGGCCGATGGCTTGCGCCGCTCGGTGCGTCGCGGAATCGGCGCGGCTGTCGTTGGTGATGGCGTGAATGATCTGCGAACCTTTTTCTACCCAGTCGCAAGCGGTGTGCCATTTTTGCTGGGCGGTGCGCAGCTGGAATTCGGAGCCGGACGCAATCGCATCGGAAAATTCTTCGGTCAGTTCAATCAGGCGGCCGAGCAGATGATGCAACTGTTCAACCGACACGCCGCCGACCGCTTGTGCGCCCGCGACCTGGGTCAGCATGTAGCTCATCTCGGCTTCGTCACCTTGCTGCTCGGCCTGATGTTCGGCTTGCAACAAGGAGGATAGCGCCGCCAGCACATTCCTTGCGGTCGGCGTGATGCGATACACAGATTGGGCGGCATCCCATGCCAGCAAATTATTCGAGCGCAAACGCGTCAGGATAGTTTCCAGCCGATCCGGATCAATGTAGCCGAGCTTGGCATTGATATCGGCGCGGGTCAGGGACGGCGTATCGACATCGGCGGCCAGTTCGCGCAAGACCAGCAGGCGGAGCATGACATTATTGAAGCCGCCGTGGAATAGCGCGGTGAAGGCCTGCAACAGCGGCTGCGCACGTTTTAAAGGAAAGATAGGTGCAACATCGTCAGGGCTGATGCCCGGACGAAAAAACGACTGTAGTGCGTCGTCATCCTCGTTACTCTGCTCAATTGCTTTGGGTAGTTCGTTAGTAAAATTTTGCATGCGGCATTTTACCTGCTTGCAAGGGGATTGAGTATTGTCGGGAAGTTAATGTGGCATGATATCGAGTGATATTGCCAGCGTCCCCTGGTTTCTTGACGTGGCGCTAAAACGGCGATTGCGCTTGTTCGCGAAATTTTGACGGATTAAATATACTGGGGTGGAGTAAATTTATATATCGCCATAAAGATTGCGGTAGCAAGCTTGTTTTTACCTATACTCCCTTCATTATCTGGTTTCATCCTTGCCCTGCAATATGGCGGCAGGATAAATCAGCCTGGCCAGTACGGCGATCTGGAATTTGTAAGAAAATACGTTAAAGTTCGACTAATCAGGGTGGATCATCGCTGCTCTACAGTCGGACGTCAGGCAAATCAGGGGGGCAATATGACGCAATTACAAACTGCAACGTTGGGCGGAGGCTGTTTCTGGTGTACTGAGGCGGTGTTTCAACAAATTCGCGGCGTGCTGAAGGTGGAGTCCGGTTACAGCGGCGGCAGCGTGCCTAACCCTACTTATGAGCAAATCTGCACCGGACGCACCGGACATGCAGAAGTGGTCAGGCTGAGTTTTGATCCGACGATCATCGGTTACCGCGAATTGCTGGAGATTTTTTTCACGATCCACGATCCGACTACCCTGAACCGCCAGGGCAATGACACCGGCACACAATATCGCTCGGTGATTTATTTCCATGACGAGCAGCAAAAAACGATTGCCAGGGAAGTGATCAAGGCGATGGCCTTGGTGTGGGACGGTCCTATCGTGACCGAACTGACGCAGGCGCCGATCTTTTATATCGCCGAGGACTATCACCAGAATTATTTCCGGCAGCATCCGGATCAGGGTTACTGCTCTATCGTGGTAGCGCCGAAAGTCGCCAAGGCGCGCAAACTGTTTGCCGGCAAGCTTGCGGGCTAGGATTTCTTAATGTGGTGCAGCTAAAAGTGAAGCTGGCGGGGTCACTTTTTTTTGCTTTTTTTCTGTTCATGCTGCTCGATATAGTCTTTGCGCACCAGCGATTTAAATTGTTTGGGTAGCCAGGGACGGGCGGCCAGCATGAAGCTGATTCTGTGTTTTTCTTCAAACGGCAGTTTTGCATCTTCCTGATGCTGCTCGGAAAATTCGCGGGCGACTTGTTTGAGACGGGTAATCAGCGCCGCGACCGATTGTCGGGACAGCATCACGTTCACCAGGCGCATGATTTCATGTTCGCCGTCAAAATTCGATTCCAGATATTCGGCATACGCCTGGTCGCGGAAGCTGCTCTGGATAGGGCCGTTCGGTATCCAGCGGAAAGTCCGTGACACCAGCAGTTTCACCCGGTTGTTGGGCAACAATTCCAGGAAACCAATTTTATCCAGTCGCAACAAATGTTTGACGACTTCGATTTCGCTGATGTCGTAGATGCGGATGATTTGCTCGACCGTCAGCAGATTCAGTACCGAGACTGCAACGATGAATTTTTTCGGGTCGCTGATGATTTCTTTTTCCTGATCGAAAGTCAGCTCGGAAATCAGGGTGTCTTCGTTCGATGCCAGCGCCAGGTCGCGCAGGCTGATCTCGGTGGCATTCAGAATTTCATCCAGTCGCTGTAGCGTGAAATTCTTTTGTGAAAACATGCGCTTGACACTGGCCTCGGACATGCCGATCCGCACCGCCAGATCGGCATAGGTGATGTTTCTCGCCTTCAATTCGCGCTTCAGGGCGTCGATCAAAATAGTTGCTTTCAGCATTAGCCATCCTAAAATGTCAAAAAGTATTAAAAAATAATACACTAAGCCACCTGGTATGCGACTCTTTGTTTGTTGATTGATCACATTTTTGTTTGATTTGATAATCCATTCCGCCGCAGACATTGCGGATATGTCAGACGAAATACAGTCAATCAGGCAGATCAGATTGCTGACGAAACAGGGAGAAATACGATGGCTTTAGAAATTGCCACATTTGGCGGCGGCTGCTTCTGGTGTACCGAAGCAGTATTTCAGCAAATCCGTGGAATCAAAAGTGTAGAACCGGGTTACTCAGGCGGGCAGGTCGATAATCCCAGCTACGAGCAGATTTGTGAAGGCAGTACCGGACATGCGGAGGTGGTGCGTCTGATTTTTGACAATGCCGTGGTGAGTTATAAGGCGCTGGTTGAAATTTTCTTTGCGATCCATGATCCGACCACGCTGAATCGTCAGGGTGGCGATGTCGGTACGCAATATCGTTCTGTGATTTTTTGCCAGACCGAACAACAAATGACTTGTGCTACTACGGTCATGGCGGAACTCGCTGCCAAATCGGAAAAACCGCTTGTGACAGCGCTGGAAATGGCTCCGGTGTTTTATCCGGCGGAAGATTATCATCACAATTACTTCAAGATGAATAGCCGGCAGCGCTATTGCACCCTGGTCGTGGCGCCGAAGGTCGCTCAGGTAAGGCAGTTGTTCTCGACCGGTCAGCCTGCTTAGACGGTGTTCGATCATGAAGATCCAGCACGCATCTGACAAAAACCACGCCCTGAATATGGCGCTCAGATTTAAGGCTGTAAGCGGCTAATTAACCATGTGCCGTCTGCCTGCCTGGTGTACACGATACGATCATGCAGGCGTGAACTGCGCCCCTGCCAGAATTCCAGCCGCTCAGGAATCAAACGATAGCCGCCCCAATGTGCCGGTCGCAGCGGTTGATCACCGTATTTTGCGACTACTTCGGATAAGCGTGTTTCCAATAAATGGCGATTTGCAATGACTTCGCTTTGCTGCGAGGCGATCGCGCTCTGGCGACTGCCCAGTGGACGGCTATTGAAATAACGATCGTTCTCCTGCTCCGTCATCTTTTCTACGCGACCTTCTATCCTCACCTGGCGCTCCAGCGCAAGCCAATGAAATAGCAAGGCAGCATACGGATTGCTCTCCAGGTCATGTCCTTTGCTACTCGCATAATTGGTGAACCAGCAAAATCCGCGCTGATCGAACTCCTTGATCAAGACTATCCTTGAGCTGGGGCGCCCCTCGGGGCTCACCGTTGCCAGACTCATGGCATTGGGCTCCGTCACATCGGCTTTGATCGCCTGCTGAAACCAGATCGCAAATTGCTGGACGGGATCGCTGGCAACGTCGGATTCTGACAAACTCGCCTGTAGATAATCTTTGCGTAAATTGGCTAATGACATAGTAAATTTCTTTAATTTTCTTTAGTGGCTGGAAGGTGGAATGCCGCGGCGCGCTTGCATGGCAGCGCCTAGTTTCTGCATCTGCGCCTCACTGAAAAGCCGCTTCGCCATCGGGGCGATATGGGTTTCTTCGGTTTGCATATGCTGTTGATATATTTCGCTGAATTGCCGGACGTCGTGTTGCGAGAGTTGGGCAGAACTACCATCCTGAATCTGCTTTAATTGTTTTTCCAGATGAGTCCATTGCGCTGTCATCTGCAGATGCTGCTTCAGAATTTCCGGTAGCAGCTTGTTCAGCAGCTCGGCATCTTCTGCCTTGGCGGTCGTTTCCAAAGTCGGGAGTAAATCCATCTCTTCATCTTCATGATGCAATGGCGCCGCCTGAGTGAAATACTTCAGTAGCGCTTGCGCCGCCTGTTGCGCTTCCTGGTCTGCGCCGTGTACCGGCAGATGTGCCAGCAATTTTTCCAAGGTGGCGAGCTGTTTGCGAATGCGATCATGGCAATGCTTCAGTACGGCGATCGGCTGATCAAATCCTGGTGCGCTGTCGAATAAGGTAGTCATGATGCCTCAAGGTCTTTGGCTGAAGTGTGACTGAACGCTGGTTCAGAATAATAGGATGGACGCAAAATAAAAAAACTACTGTCGCTTTGTATCTCTGCGCGTATTTTTTGTTTTTTGCATAAGTCCTGAATAATTAAAATTATCGATGATTTATCGCAATGCTGCTTGACCCATATCAGGCAATCGGCAGCCGGAGAGGCCGGTCTTGTAAAATAGCGCCAAATGAATAGCGAGAAATGCTGAGTAAAACCTTATGCAAGATGAATTAGACATCGATTTTGAGCGTCGTTTCGGCGGTATTGCGCGCTTATATGGCGCTGCGGCTCTGGAGCGTTTTAAAGCCGCCAACGTTTGCGTGATCGGCGTCGGCGGAGTCGGCTCCTGGGTGGTGGAAGCGCTGGCGCGCAGCGCGATTGGGCATATCACGATGATTGATCTCGATAATGTTGCCGAATCGAATATCAACCGACAGATTCAGGCGACTAGCGACACCATCGGCAAAGCCAAGGTAACGGCTTTGTCTGAGCGCATCGCGCAAATCAATCCGTTTTGCCAAGTCACCGAAGTCGAGGACTTTATTGCGCCGGATAATCTCGACCAGATGCTGGGTCGCCAACGGTTTGATTATGTGATCGACGCCATTGATAATGTGAAGGCAAAAACTGCCTTGATCGCGTATTGTCGAGAACATGCGATCAAGTTGATTACGATTGGCGCGGCGGGTGGACAAACTGATCCGGGCAAGATTGAGATCCGTGATTTGTCGCGCACCGAGCAAGAACCTCTGCTGGCTCTGGTACGCAAACGTCTGCGCCAGAATCACGGCTTCCCGCGCGGCGCAAAAAGTAAATTCGGTATCGATGCGGTATTCTCGATGGAGGCGTTGAGCATGCCGGAGACTGCTGAAGTATGCGAGGTGGCCGGAGATAGTAACAATAGCGGTGCTACCGGTATCAGCGGTTTAAATTGCGCCGGGTTCGGTTCATCGATTGTGGTGACAGCCTCATTTGGCTTGATGGCGGCAGCGCATGTATTGCGGCAATTAGCGCTGCAAGCTGCGCAGCCCGCATAAAATTTGCGCTGCTACTGGCGCAAATTTTATGTCGATCTCAGCTCAATTAAGATTTTCCGAATACTTCGTTGAGCTGCTGCGTCACGCGGATGAAAGTCGTCCGTTTGGTGAGCTCCTTGAGTTTGTGCGCACCGACATAGGTACACGCAGACCGCACGCCGCCCAGGATGTCGAGCAAGCTCGCTTCGACCGGACCGCGATACGGGATCAAGACTTCTTTGCCTTCCGATGCGCGGTATTTAGCGACGCCGCCCGCATATTTTTCCATCGCGGCCTTACTGCTCATGCCGTAGAAACGCTTGTATTGTCTGCCATCCCGCTCGATCAGATCGCCGGCGCATTCATCATGACCTGCCAGCATGCCGCCCAGCATAATGAAGTCGGCACCGGCGCCAAAGGCCTTGGCTAAATCGCCGGGCACCACGCAACCGCCGTCCGCACAAATTTGTCCGCCGAGTCCATGCGCCGCATCAGCGCATTCGATCACGGCCGAGAGTTGCGGATAGCCGACTCCGGTCATCTTGCGTGTGGTACACACTGAGCCTGGTCCTATGCCGACTTTTACAATATCGGCACCGGCTAAAATCAACTCCTCGGTGATGTCGCCGGTCACCACATTGCCTGCCATGATGGTCAGATGCGGGTAGGCAGTACGCACTTTTTTGACGAAATTGATAAAACCTTCGGTGTAACCATTGGCGACATCGATGCACACATATTCAATCGCATTTTGCGCGCGTGCCATGACGGCGGAAAATTTTTCGAAATCGGCTTGCGTGATGCCCATCGAATAAAACGCCGTCGATTTTTTTTGCAGGCCGGTGAAATAATTTACCAGTGCGCCTTCATCATAATGCTTGTGCAGGGCCACGGATAATTCATGCTGACCCAATGCGTGCGCCATCTCCAGCGTGCCGGTTGAGTCCATATTGGCCGCGATAATCGGAATGCCGTGATAGGTTTGGCGGGAATGATGAAACACGAATTCACGTTGCAATTCGACCTGGGAACGCGAGGTGAGAGTGGATCGTTTAGGACGGATCAGCACGTCCTTAAAATCGAGTTTGAGCGGTTCTTCTATGTGCATTACGACTCCTGTAGCCGCTTGGCGGGCGACCTGGATGGTGGGAAAGCTTTGAGCCGTAATTGAGTATAGTTAATTTATTTGCGGATACCGATCTTATTTTTACATAGGGACTATCAGCGCGGCGATATGTCGTGAAAATTTTGCCGGCAGGCCCCCTCTCCCGCGAGCAGGAGAAGGGGGATCGAGTTTGACTTGATTAAACTTATACGTTTGCACATAGCTAAAAGCGCTTCGCCCTTAATGACAAGTAGCGCTGCCCTTGTCAGTAAAAGTCTGCCCGGCAACCGGTAAAAATTCCCAGTCATAGCTTTTCTCATGCAAGCTGAGTTTCAATACGCCATAGGTCGCGTTATCACGAATTTCGGTGATGATTTTAGGGAAAAACATCGGCGTCAGTCTGGCGCCGCCAGTGCCTACCACAAAGCTGCGCAGGCCATTTTTTTGATCGATATTGCCGTGCTCATCGAGCGGCACAAAACGCTCGTAGTCATGGTCGTGCGATGCCAATACGATGTCGGCTTTGGCATCGACCAATAATTTCCAGGCGGCTTGCATGATGTTATTGCTGCCGTGTCCGCCGGTGCTGAAAACCGGATGGTGCCAAAACGCCAGCGTGCAGCGACTGGGATTATTGCTGAGTTCTTCTTTCAGCCATTGCAGTTGCGCCTGCATCTGCGCACCGTCGATATTGCTGTTCAAAGAGAGTACCTGCCAGTGACCGACTTTTCTGCTGTAGTAACCCCGTCTCTCAGGGCCTGCCAGGTCGCCAAAATAATTGTAATAGCCATGCGCCGATGGCATGCCGTAATCATGGTTGCCGGGTGAGGGCAGGGTGCGCGCTTTAAACCGGCCCCAGGTCGGGTCATAGCATTGGCTGAATTCTTCGGGTTTGCCGATCGGGTAGGTATTGTCGCCCAGTGTCAAGGCAACTGCTTTAGGATCATTTGCCAGACCCGCTTCAATCAGCTCAGCGGTTTTCTCGGCCATGCTTTCGGTGTAGGGCTTCTTGCGGCAGTCGGCGATGTCGCCTGCGACATACACGGTGACCGATTTAGGTGCCGGCGATTTTGCTCTGGACGGATGTGCAGTTTCCGCAGCCGGTGCTAAGGAGGCGAGCGATAGCGCGGAGCAGGCGGTCAGCGTTGCAATGAATGAATGCAGGGCGCAAGCTGGCGCGGGAATACGGATGATAGACATGGATAGGTGGATGAGAGTGATGCGTGCCGGAGCGGTATTCTAACCGCTTCCAGCATTTTCTATCTGCCCCACTCCGGGTATTGACAGACCCTAGAGTCTGGCACGACGCAGGCGTAAGGCATTTGCAATGACCGAGACTGAACTCAGACTCATCGCGGCGCTGCCTATCATCGGACTTAATACAATCCCGAACCAGGGATATAACACGCCCGCCGCTACCGGCACGCCGATGAAGTTGTACGCAAACGCAAAAAACAAATTTTGCCGGATATTTTTCATCGTGTTTTGACTCAGGATGCGTGCCTTGACGATGCCGCGTAAATCGCCTTTGACCAGAATCACTTGCGCGCTATTCATCGCGATATCGGTACCGTTACCCATCGCGATACCCACGTCGGCTTGCGCCAAAGCGGGTGCGTCGTTGATGCCGTCACCGGCCATCGCGACGATACGACCCTGCGCTTGCAGTTGCTGGACAAAGCGGTATTTATCGGCCGGCAGTACATCGGCATGCACCTCATTCAAGCCGAGCTGGGCCGCAACGGCTTTGGCGGTAATGATGTTATCGCCGCTGAGTACGATTACCCGCAATCCTGAGTTTTGTAATTCCTGGATGGCTTGCAGACTGGTGGTTTTGATACTGTCGGCAACGCTGATCAGTCCGGCAAGCTGTTGATCAATCGCCAGGAACATGACGGTATGACCCAGGGCCTGCAATTCGGCGCAGCGCTGGTCCAGCTCTGTCGTCTGAATCCGGTGATCTTGCATCAGTTGCCGGTTGCCGAATAAGACGGCTTTACCATTGGCGTTGGCACTCACGCCCTTGCCTGTCACCGAGGTAAAGTCGGTCACCGATGTCGCTGCGATCCGGTGCTGTTCGGCATACGTCAAAATGGCGCGCGCCAGCGGATGTTCACTCGATTGTTCAATCGCGCTGGCGATTTCCATGATCTGTTGTTCGGTGTAAGCATTTGCGCAGACGATTTGCTGTAAGGCGGGTTTGCCTTCGGTCAGCGTGCCGGTTTTATCGATCAGCAGCGTATCGACTTTTTCTAATTGCTCTAATGCCTGGGCGTCTTTGATCAGGATGCCTTCCGTCGCGCCGCGTCCTATGCCGACTGTGACCGATATCGGTGTCGCCAGTCCCAGGGCGCACGGACAGGCAATGATCAGTACTGAGACGCCGGCCATCAGGGCATTTGCCAGAGCCGGAGTCGGGCCGACCAGCGCCCAGACGATGAACGCCAATACCGCAACCGCAATCACGCCCGGGACAAACCATCCCGAGACCTGATCCGCCAGGCTCTGTATCGGTGCGCGGGAGCGTCCGGCCTCGTTGACAAGCTGGATAATTTTCGACAACAAGGTGTCGCGACCGATGCGCTCGGCACGCATGCTAAAGCTGCCTTGCTGGTTAATCGTACCGGCGCTGACGTGATCGTTGACTTGTTTGACCACGGGTAAAGCCTCACCGGTGATCATCGATTCATCGACATTCGAGCGGCCATCGATAATCACGCCATCCACCGGAATATGTGCGCCGGGTTTGACGCGCAAATGATCCTTGAGCTGGACCTGGTCGAGCTCAATCTCACTTTCCTTACCAGAAGCATCAATTCGTATTGCAGTTGCGGGGGTCAAGGCCAGCAAGGATTTCAGTGCTGCATTGGTACGCGAACGGGCGCGCAATTCAAGCACTTGCCCCAGCAGCACCAGGGTAATGATGACAGTCGCCGCCTCAAAATACAGCGGTGCCATGCCATCCATCAGGAAGGCCGGCGGCAAGCTGGCTGGCAACAGCAGTGCCACCAGGCTGAATACATACGCCGTCGCAGTACCGACGCCGATCAGGCTGAACATATTCAAATGACGTGTTTTAAACGAGGCTAGCGCGCGCTCAAAGAACGGCATGCCAGCCCACAGCACGACCGGTGTGGCCAGCGCGAATTGCAGCCAGTTGAATAAGCTCATGCCGAGACGATCGTGCAGGCGCAGGCTGGGTAACATATCGCCCATACTCAACATGAGCAAAGGCAGGCTGAGCGCCACGCTGAACTTAAAGCGGCGCGTCATGTCATCGAGTTCGCCGGTATCTTCTTCGGCGCTGGCTTCCATCGGTTCTAATGCCATGCCGCATTTAGGGCAGGTGCCTGGCCCGACTTGCTGAATTTCCAGATGCATGGGGCAGGTATACATCGCATCTTTGGCTACCGGTTTCGGCACAGGCCGCAATGCCGGGTTGAGCCAGCTCTGCGGATTATTGCGAAACTTTTCCAGACAAGCGGCGCAGCAAAAATAATAGGTTTGTCCATCAAGATTGAATTGATGCGGACTATTCTCATCGACCGTCATACCGCAGACCGGATCGACTTGCTTGCCTTCCTTGGGCGATCCGCCGCCACAGCATGAATTGGTTGATTCCACGGTCATTGCCGCTTCAGTCGTTGCTGCGGCTGCTATCACGACTTTGGGTGTGATGAGTTTTTTCGCTTTAACGTAGTTCCCAGGTGCCGCGTTGAATTTGGCAAGGCAGGAACTGCTGCAAAAATAATAAGCGACACCCTGATAGCGCGCCATCTTGTCGGGATTTTTTGTCACTTGCATGCCGCAGACCGGATCGATATACACTTTCTCTTCAGCGGTTGCTGCAACGGGGCTGGCCTGTGGCGTCGATCCGCAGCAAGATCCGGCGCTATGCTCGTGTTGCTGCTGATTTTGTGGATTAGTTGGATGCATCGTAAGTTCTCCCATGGCTATTTCAATTTATCATAGACGCTGTACCCAGGAACGGAGTCAAGGACTAGATGAAAAATAATGTGCAGACCGCTTACACCATAGGGCAACTGGCGCGTGCCGCGAATGTCGGTGTCGAGACCATACGTTATTACCAGCGCCGCGCTTTGTTGCCTGTCCCACATACCGATACGGGATTCCGCACTTATCCGGTGGTCTTGGCAGATCGCATCCGTTTTATCAAGCGGGCGCAGGAGCTGGGGTTTTCTCTCGATGAAATTGCGCATCTGTTGCTATTGGAGGATAGCGACGACAGGGCGGCTATCCGCGATATCGCCAGCGAGAGGCTGGAGCAGGTGCGGACCAAGCTCAACGACCTGCACAAGATGGAGCACATGCTGTCGCATCTGATCCATCAGTGCGAAACAAGCTCCGCGCAGGCCAAATGTCCGATTATCAGCGCGCTGGGAGCTACGCAAGCATCGCAACCGCCACAGCCAGGCTCACACTGTCCATAGATAAGATAAATGGCTGTGTTTTCTATGCGCGGTAGGGGCAGACTGGCTAATTGATTAGGACTTACCCAAAACCCAAAACCTCTCACCACAGAGACACGGAGAAAAAGCAAGAGGAGCCGACTCCATCGAATGTGAGTATAAAAATGAATCCGCAATCTGGGTAAGCCTGTTGGCACGAAATGTCTCTGAAAACCGCATTCAGCCTGCGTGTTCCATACGAATAGTGGTAAGTAGCTTGCCGTTTTGCGTAAGTCCTATTGATATTTTGAGTATGTAAAGTTTTTATCGGGCGCGTTGTTATTGCAATCGCCCTCATGCCCGACTCCTTTCCCACCAGCGGGCAGGGAGCTTGAGACGATTAGACTCAGCTTATAAGTCGATCGTCATTTTGAGATGAATAGGGGGAGTATTGCTTTAAATAGCGCTTATCCCGCATATTTTTCGGCGTGATTTAAAAATACTCAATAGGAGTATATTGCAGATAACAAAAATGGCAGAAGACGTAAAACGCCTTCTGCCATCAGATTTTCTAGGGCGTGTTGACATATCTATTTTGCATGAGGGCTGTTAACTTTTCCGAAAATGTGTTTACATTCTTGAATTTGGGCGAATCAAGGATGTCGAGAATGTTGTTGCGAGAAGATCAATGGGCAAGAATAGAGAGGCTGTTGCCAGGACGAACAGGAGGCGGAGGCCGGTCAGGTGGAAATGACAGACTGTTTATAGAAGCAGTGTTGTGGATAGCCCGCACAGGTAGTCCATGGCGAGATTTACCGGTGGAGTTTGGCTACTGGAACACGGTCTATACACGCTTTGCACGCTGGTCTGAGCGAGATAGCTGGCAAAGTATTTTTTCTGTGTTGCGAGAAGAATCTGATTTTGAAGAAGTGTACCTCGACAGTACGGTGGTGAGAGCACACCAACATGCAGCGGGTGCTGCAAAAAAAAAGGAGAGCAAGCTCTTGGCCGTTCTCGCGGGGGATTGACTACTAAAATTCATGTATGCGTGGAAGGCTTGGGGCAGGCAACCCGATTCCTGCTTACTGGAGGTCATTGTCATGATGTGACGCAAGCAGAGGCATTACTCAAAGACCTACAGCCAGGAGCAGTACTGGCAGACAAAGCTTATGATGCAAATGCTTTGATTGCGCGCATTCAAGAGAGAAATGCGAAGGTTGTGATCCCGTCAAAATCGAACCGGAAAGAGCCAAGAGAAATTGATGCTTTTCAGTATCGCAACCGTAATGTAATCGAACGTTTTTTTGCGAGAATCAAACAATTCAGACGAATCGCAACACGCTATGACAAGTTGGCTTCTCGCTTCGCCTCATTCTTCGCTATTGTTGCTTCTTTTGAATGGCTAAAATGATATGTCAACACGCTCTAGCGTACTAAAAGCAAATCAGTCCGTGACAATTATGCAGCGATTTTTGACTCTTGCAGTGTTGGATAATCGGTATAGCCTTTTTCTTCACCGCCGTAATAAGTGGTGCGATCGCCTTGGTTGAGGCTTGCACCTGCGGCGAAGCGGGCCACCAGATCCGGGTTGGCGATGTAGGGGCGACCAAAGGCAACAGCATCCGCCAGGCCGCTGGCGATCAGTGCTTCTGCTTCATCGGCGGTATAGCCGCCGCAGCAAATCAAAGTGCCTTTGAAAGCCGCGCGTAATTGTGTGCGGAATTCGTCGGTCAAGACCGGGCCGCCGGCCCAATCCGGTTCGGCGATGTGCAGATACGCGATGCCGCGTTGGTTAAATGCGCTGGCCAGATACAGTGCCATGGCTTCGGCTTCAGTGTCGGCAATGCCATGCGCGACGAAGTTCGGCGAGATGCGGACGCCGACCCGGTCAGCGCCGAGTCCGGCAATCGCAGCATCGACGGCTTCCAGCGTCAGGCGTGCACGGTTTTCGAGTGAGCCGCCATAGATATCGGTACGCACATTGCTGTTAGTGGACATGAATTGCTGCAACAGATAACCATTGGCGGCGTGGACTTCGACCAGATCGAAGCCGGCGTTTTTTGCACGGATGGCGGCGTGGCGGTATTGCGCGACGATGCCGGGGATTTCTTCCAGCTCCAGTGCGCGTGGTGTTTCAGTCGGGACATTGGCCGGCGTGCCGTCTTTTTGCACGACGAAACATTGGCTGTTGGCTGCGATGATGGCCGATGGTGCTACCGGGGCTGCGCCATTTTCTTGCAGGAGCGAATGAGAGATACGGCCGACGTGCCAGAGTTGCAGCGCGATGCGGCCGCCTTTTTCATGGACTGCGTCGACGACTTGTTTCCAGCCGGCTTCCTGTGCATCGGTGTAGATGCCCGGCGTCCAGGCATAACCCTGACCCTGGCGCGAAATCTGGCTGGCTTCGGTGACGATCAGGCCCGCAGTTGCGCGCTGTGCATAGTATTCGACATTCAGTGCACGCGGCACATCACCGGGCTGCCCTGCGCGTGAGCGTGTCAGCGGCGCCATGACAACGCGATTGGTCAAATGGATATTGCCGGTACGGAGTGGCGAGAGTAAGTGCTTAAGCATGTTCATCCTTTTAAAAATTAGACCAGTCGTCTAGTCCGTGATTCAAAAAAAGGGCAATTGCTTGCCCGTCTTGCAAAGTGTTTCAGCCTGGTTGTTTCAACATCTGTTCGGTCTGTTTATATGCCAGATCCAGAGCAGTCATGCTGTGACTGACCTTAGTCAGCAGGGAGGCGCCTACCCACATGCTGTATAAGGATTCAGCCAATTGATTGGGATCAAGGTCGCTGGCCAAGCTGCCATTTTGCTGAGCGGTGCGCAGGGCAGCGGCGATCTGGGCGGTAATGCCGGCCATGCCCCGGCTCAGCGCAACGCGCATGGGCTCGGACAAGTCGGCAACTTCGGCGGCCAGCTTCACCGCCAGGCACATATTCTGACACTGGCTACTGGCCGCCACCTCGCGCCAATGGCTGAAATAGGCGAACAAACGCTCGCTGATACTCAGTTGTTCGTTGGTGAATAGTTGTCGGGTGCGCAGGTGGTAGGCATCGAAGTAGCGCTCCAGCATGGCCACGCCGAAACCTTCTTTCGATTGGAAATAATGATAGAACGACCCTTTGGGGACTTCGGCCTTGGTCAAAATCTCATTCAAGCCAATCGCGCTGAAGCCGCGCCCAAGTATCAAGCTCTCGCCTGTTGCAAGGATGCGTTCACGGGTATCTTGATGATGGTCTATCTTTTCCATTAGCATATAATATTAGACCAGTCGTCTAGTGTCAAGTAATAACCTCAAATATTCAACCTTAGACCTGAACATTCTGACCAAATTCTGGGTCATATATGCGACAGACACCAATCTCTAACTAGTATCGGGTCAAGTTGACGATAGAGATTGCCCTATTCTGTGGAATAATAATGGTTTCTTTGTGGAAATTAAATCAACAGGCATGCCTTGCACTCAACAAGCAAACAACTTTATTCATGATGTTTCGCTGGTTTTCTCTTAGCGAAAGCGCATTCGACCCGTCTGACGATGCCGCCTGGAAGATAAGCGCCTTGCGCATGGTCTTGATGTCGGGATTGTTGCTTCAGACAATTGTCGCCATTGATAGTTCGCGCAATGCGGTTGCTGTCGGGACTTATTACGTCTTATCGATTGTGGGCTTGTTCTATGCGATTTTGAGTTTGGCTTTGTATTATTCTGCACATCATCTGCGTCTCAGTGCGGGCATCCTGATCGCGACCGTTTATGCCGCCGCGTTTTTTATGATTGGCTTTATAGATCAGCCTGAGATCACCGGGTTCGCGTTTATCTTTATTTATACCACACCGCTCCTTGCCAGATTGTTCTTCACTAGCAGACTGGCGGTGATCCTGATGGCATTTAACACGCTGCCTTTCTTTTTCCTGTTACGCACTCAGTCTATCTCCAACTTCCCTGGCATACATATCGGTTTGCAGGACAGCCATATCTATGTCCCGACATTGTTGTTTTTGTTTTTTAATATCGGCATACCGCTTGCCGTGTTCCGGGTTTTGCAGGTATTCGATGCGTCCGCATTACGTCAGCGCAAAGCAACGACGGAGCTCGAAATCAGTCGCGATCAGTATTATGAGATCTTTCAAAATGCCGGTAGCGCCTTATTGTTAACCGACCCGCACGGGATCATCCTGCAAGCGAATAATCTCGCAAATACTCTGTTAGGCCGCGCGATGCAACACGATGCCTCATCCAGCGTTGGCGAAGCGGCATTATTTGACTGGCTGTCGCTGGATAACAGCATTCGTCTTAAAGGAGGCAATCCGGAAGACGGTGCAAACCTCCGCATGTCTGCCTATCGTACCCGTGATGGCAAACTGGTCGCCATGGAAAACATCGCGCAAACCAAGAATGAACATTACATCGTGGCTTTACGCGATGTCTCGAATCTGTATTCGATTCACAATGCCTTGGAACTGAGTCAGGAGCGCGAAAGCTATTTGAGCAATCACGATAAGCTGACTCGCTTGCCTGATCGCGACATGCTGCGTAAGCATCTCAAGGACGTCCTGGCAAAAACAGATCAGGGTAAGGTAACTGCCCTGGTGTCGTTTCGTCTGAATAGCATTCGCCATGCGAACCAAAAACTCGGCATCTACATCGGCGATATATTGTTGCGTCGTTTTGCCGAAGAATTGACAGCGGCTTTGCCGCAAAATAGTTTTTGCGCACGCTTGCGCAGCATTGTTTTCTCGTTTGTCGTTGATCAATTCACTACTCCGGGCGAGATCATTAAAATGGTCGAGCATGTACGCCATGCTTTGCCTAAAGAAATCGATATCGATGGCGAAAACTTGTTGATCCAGTTTTCAGCAGGGATTGCCCTGGTGCGGCCAGGTGAGAGCGAGCCCGATGACCTGATACGTCGCAGTGAAGTCGCGCTCGACACCGCAAGGCGTTCCAGCGATCCCGGCGCGACCTTATTCGATGAAGAGGACGAGGCCGAAATACGGCGTAGCGTGGAAATCGAAATGGGGATCGTTAGCGGCCTCAAACAAAAAGAATTCCGGCTCGTATATCAGCCCAAAGTGACCCGGGACGGTACCTTGGCAGGCGTCGAGGCATTGCTGCGCTGGCGCTCGGCAAGCTTGGGCAATGTAAGTCCGGTCGAGTTCATTGAGATCGCGGAGCGCACCGGCCTGATCCGCGACATCAGCAATTTTGTTCTCGACAATGCCTGTGCACAAATTCGCAGCTGGCTGGATCAATTCGGTTTCAGTCCGGTCGTTGCGGTGAATCTGTCGGCATCCGATATGGCGCGCAATGATCTGCTGGTGCTGATAGACGGCATTTGCGCACAACATGGGGTGGCGCCTGAATACCTCGAATTTGAAATTACGGAGACTGGGCTGATTGCGAACGAAGGGCAGGCCATCACTTATCTGAACCAACTCAAAGAGCGCGGTTTTGGGATCGCGATTGACGACTTTGGGACGGGTTATTCGTCCTTATCCAAGCTCAGCCATTTCCCGGCGCGCAGCGTCAAAATCGATCGCTCATTTGTTGCCCAGATCGGTCATAACCAGAAGAGTGAAATGATCATTAAAGCGATCGTCTCGCTGGCCACTATTTTGTCCTGCAAGACAGTGGCTGAGGGGGTTGAGAATCTGGCGCAAGAAACTTTCCTCAAAGATATCGGGTGCGACTATTTTCAAGGCTATTTATATTACCGGCCTTTGGAAATAGCTTCCATGAACCAGTTGCTGGAAACAAATACCGTTTTTGCGATGACCTGATTTATTTGCCAGCAGACTCTGCGTCAGGCGGGATCAGTTGATGAGAATTTAAATTTATTTCCGAAGAGCATTATTTTTGAACGCGAAACAGATAATTCATCACTTCAATGTTTTTCATGAATCAGTTTCGATTTTGACAGAAACACCACAAAATTAGAGTAAAACGCATTATTTAGATCATCTTGTCCGCAGATAATCTACAATGTTTTTTTCTCTAATTCAGCTAAAAAATGAACGCTTTCCTCAAGACCTTTACCTGTTGCGTCATTCTTGCCGTAATGACTGGCTGCGCCTCCATTACCGGCGCAAGCTCTGGTAAGCCAGCTCCAGTTGCAGCATTAGCGCCAGCGGTCAGCCAGACAACAGAAACAGGCTCATATAAAGTCCAGACCATCGAATTCGTTACTGGCGTATCTTCGACTTCGGTAGAAAGAATTGCAAAAGAATATGGTTGTGCGGGCGGCAAAGGTGCCGGCCTCATTACCTCAAGCGGACCGGTAGAGGTCTATCGTATGCTGTGTGAAAGCGGGAAGACATTTCTTGCGAAGTGTGAATTACGTCAGTGTAAAGCGATGTAATCCTTGCTCAAAAACAGAAAGCCGCCAGTTCATACGCTGGCGGCTTTTTTCATTATTGGCGACGCACAAAAATCCGGTTTGATGTCAAGGAACTTGAACGCATCTCATGAAGAAAAAACAGCTTCCAAAAATATCTTCTTTTTATGAGGATACAAATTTTTCAGAAGCGGACAAAACTCTAGCCTGAATTTATCTTTCCGGAAAGATCATTCATTTATCTCTGCGGGTCAATGTCTTTTTTCGATACAAATAAAACCGGAAATTCTCAACATTCTCTTCAATTTCACCTACACTAAAGTTGTCAGGTGCAGCAGAGCAAGATTCAACGTGGCCGTTCACTCTATTCTTGTCGTGCTTTCGGGTCGGTTGGTCGGTTAATCGCTTTCAAAGGAGATCAAGATGAAAATCTTTGACAACTATACAGCGCGTTATGAACGGACTCGAGAAGAAGAGTATTCGATGCAAGAGTTCTTGGAGTTGTGCAAAAAAGAACCTCTCGCTTATGCTTCTGCTGCCGAACGCATGTTAGCTGCAATCGGTGAACCTGAGCTGATCGATACCCGTCACGACTCCCGGCGTTCCCGGATTTTTTCGAATAAAGTCATCAAAATCTATCCGGCATTCCGTGAGTTTTATGGCATGGAAGAAGTCATAGAACAAGTTGTTTCTTACTTCAGGCATGGGGCGCAAGGCCTGGAAGAGCGCAAACAAATCCTGTATTTATTAGGACCGGTCGGCGGCGGTAAATCGTCGATTGCAGAGAAATTGAAATACCTGATGGAGAAAATTCCTTTCTATTGCATCAAGGGATCGCCGATCAATGAGTCGCCGCTCGGACTATTTAACGAAGACGAAGACGGTACTATCCTCGAAGAGGATTTTGGTATCCCACGACGCTACTTACGCAATATTCCGAGCCCCTGGGCGGTAAAAAGACTGCATGAGTTTAATGGCGACATCAATCAGTTCCGCATCGTCAGACGCTATCCATCGGTATTGAAACAGATCGCAATTTCTAAAACCGAACCGGGTGATGAAAACAACCAGGATATTTCTTCGCTGGTGGGTAAAGTCGATATCCGTAAGCTGGAAGACTATGCGCAGGACGATCCCGATGCCTATAGTTACTCAGGCGGCCTGTGCCTGGCAAATCAGGGCTTGATGGAATTCGTTGAGATGTTCAAGGCGCCAATCAAAGTCCTGCATCCATTGTTGACCGCGACACAAGAAGGTAATTTCAAAGGCACCGAAGGTTTTGGCGCAATTCCGTTTGAAGGGATTATTCTGGCGCACTCGAATGAATCGGAATGGAAAGCCTTTAAAAATAATAAAAATAACGAAGCCTTTCTGGACCGGATTTATATCGTCAAAGTACCGTATTGCCTGCGGGTCAGCGATGAGATCAAAATTTATGAAAAACTGGTGCGGACCTCGTCTCTGGATCAGGCTCCCTGTGCCCCCGGTACGCTAAAAATGATGGCGCAGTTTTCGGTTCTGTCCCGTCTCAAGGAACCGGAAAATTCGAGTATCTACAGCAAGATGCTGGTGTATGACGGCGAGAATCTGAAAGACACCGATCCCAAAGCAAAATCGCGTCAGGAATACATCGATTATGCCGGTGTGGATGAAGGCATGAATGGTTTGTCCACACGTTTTGCGTTCAAGATTTTATCCAAAGTATTTAACTTCGATACCACTGAAGTGGCGGCGAATCCGGTGCATCTATTGTATGTACTTGAGCAGCAAATCGAGCGTGAGCAATTTGCGCCAGAAACCGAGCAAAAATATTTCTCGTATATCAAAGAATATCTGGCGCAACGCTATGCAGAATTTATCGGTAAAGAAATTCAAACGGCGTATCTGGAAAGTTATTCCGAATACGGTCAAAATATTTTTGACCGTTATGTCACCTTCGCCGATTTCTGGATACAGGACCAGGAGTTCCGCGATCCCGATACAGGAGAAAGCTTTGATCGCGATGCGCTGAATAATGAGTTGGAGAAAATAGAAAAACCCGCAGGCATCTCGAATCCTAAAGATTTCAGAAATGAGATCGTCAATTTCGTTTTGCGGGCCAGGGCACAAAATGCCGGAAAAAATCCGGCATGGACCAGCTATGAAAAACTGCGTACGGTGATTGAGAAAAAAATGTTCTCTAATACGGAGGAATTATTGCCTGTGATTTCGTTTAATGCCAAAGCAAGTGCAGATGACGCGAATAAGCATCAGGAATTTGTTTCGCGCATGGTTGCCAAAGGCTATACCGCGAAACAAGTGCGCCTGCTGTGCGAATGGTATTTGCGTGTCAGGAAATCCTCCTGATGGCCGACAAAGAATGAAGGCGTGGATAATCCAATGCCAGCTCATCGCAGCGTAATTAGTGCTTGTTGATACTTATATTGCAGGAGAGCGCTTTGGTTCATCTGATTGATCGACGTGTTCAGGGTAAGAACAAATCAGCTCCAAATCGTGAACGATTTTTGCGACGCTATAAAGGCCAGATTAAAGAGGCGGTAGCCAGAGCAATCAAGGGGCGATCCATCACCGATTTTGAGAGCGGTGAGAGTATCCGCATCCCTGTCAAAGATGTCAATGAGCCGACGTTTGGCCACGACCGGGGAGGTATCTGGGAAACCGTGCAGCCGGGTAATAAAGAATATCTGAAAGGCGATCAGGTTGCGCGCCCCAAAGGAGGTGCCGGAGCAGGCAAAGGGCAGGCCGGCAATAGCGATGAGCTGAGTGAGGACGATTTCATTTTTCAGTTGAGTCGCGAAGAATTCATGAATTATTTTTTTGAAGACCTGGAATTACCTAATTTGGTTAAAACACAACTCGCTTCGACCACCGATTTTAAAAGCCAGCGAGCGGGTTACAAAACATCCGGCACCACCTCTAGCCTGCATGTATTACGCTCCTTGCGCGGCGCTCTGGGACGACGGATTGCGGTCGGCGGCAAATCCGCGCGGCGTTTGAAGCAGGCTGAGCTGGAGATGGCTGAGCTGTTGCACACGGCATCCGACTCGAATCCGGACTCCCATGACGAACGCATCGCGATGCTCAAGCATGAGATCCATCATTTACGTACCCGGCTGCTGGCGATCCCGTTTATCGATCCGTTTGACCTGCGCTATAGCAACCGTATCAAGGTACCGAAACCTTCGGCTCAGGCGGTCATGTTTTGCCTGCTTGACGTGTCCGGTTCTATGGATGAACAAAAGAAAGAAATCGCCAAACGCTTTTTCATTCTCTTGTATTTATTCCTGACCAGAGCCTATGACAAGATCGACGTGATTTTCATTCGTCATCACACCGCTGCATCTGAGGTCGATGAAAACGAATTTTTTCATTCGCGGGAATCGGGCGGCACCATCGTGTCATCGGCATTGAATTTGCTCACGCAGATCATACAGGAGCGCTATCCCAGCGGTGACTGGAACGCTTACGTAGCGCAGGCATCGGACGGCGATAACTGGGACAATGATTCGGTCACTTGCCGCCAGTTGCTGATTAATACGATTATGCCGCTGGTTCAATACTATGCTTACGTCGAGATTACTGAAGGCGAACCGCAAAATCTGTGGCAAGAATATACCCAGGTACCCGAGCATCACTCGCACTTTGCGATGCAAAAAATCCGCACGCCGGCAGAAATCTATCCTGTGTTCCGTGAACTGTTTAAAAAACAAGCGAAGTGAGTATCGAGATGAACAGCCCGATTGCAACTTCCAAAAATCCGAACAGATTGCCGGAGCAATCCGAGTGGACCTTTGAGCTGATCGAGCAGGCGCATGAGGAGATTCGTCGCGTTGCGCAGAATTTCGGCCTGGATACCTACCCGAATCAATTGGAAGTCATCACCGCTGAACAGATGATGGATGCCTATGCGTCCGTAGGGATGCCGGTCTCGTACCACCATTGGTCATTCGGTAAGCATTTTTTATCCACTGAAAAAAGCTACCGGCGCGGCCAGATGGGATTGGCCTATGAAATTGTGATCAATTCCAATCCTTGCATTGCCTACCTGATGGAAGAAAATAGTCTGACCATGCAAGCGCTGGTGATCGCCCATGCGGCTTACGGACATAATTCTTTTTTTAAAGGAAATTATTTATTCCGTACCTGGACCGATGCTGATGCCATCATTGATTACATGGTGTTTGCGCGCAATTATGTGACCGATTGCGAGCGGCGCTATGGAATTGAGGCCGTCGAATTATTACTCGATTCCTGCCATGCCTTGCAAAATTATGGCGTTGACCGATACAAGCGTCCCGCTAAATTATCGCTCTCGGAAGAACGTGAAAAACAGGAAGATCGCGAGCGTTATTTACAATCGCAAGTCAATGACTTATGGCGTACCTTGCCGCGCCGGGATGAAACCGTAGAGGATCAGGAGATTCTGCGCTTCCCCCATGAGCCGCAAGAAAATTTACTGTATTTCATCGAAAAATATTCGCCTTTGTTAGAGCCATGGCAGAGAGAAATCGTCCGCATTACGCGGAAAATTTCCCAGTATTTCTATCCGCAGCGACAAACCCAGGTCATGAACGAAGGCTGGGCTACTTTCTGGCATTACACGATTTTGCATCAGCTATTTGATGAGGGAATTGTCGGCGACGGATTCATGATGGAATTTTTGCAGAGTCATACCAACGTGGTGTATCAGCCGCCGGTCACCAGCCGCTATTTTAACGGGATCAATCCCTATGCTTTAGGATTCGCGATGATGCGCGATATCCGCCGGATCTGCGAAGCTCCCGATGATGAAGACAGGAAATGGTTCCCCGATATCGCGGGTAGCGACTGGCTGCAAACCTTGAACTTCGCTATGCGCAATTTCAAGGATGAGAGCTTTATTGCGCAATACCTGTCGCCGCGATTGATACGCGAGTTTCACTTTTTTTCCGTGCTGGATGACGATCAGCAGGACAAGCTGAGTATCTCGGCGATCCACGATGAAAGCGGCTATCAATATCTGCGCCAACAATTGGCCGGCCAGTACAATCTCGGTAATCGTGAGCCGAATATCCAGATCTGGTCGGTCGATATGCAAGGGGACAGGGCGCTGACTCTGCGGCATAACGAATATTTACGCCGGCCGCTGAATAAGCAGACAGAAGAAGTCCTGAAGCATGTCGCACGGCTGTGGGGATTCGACGTCTATCTGGAAACGGTCGATCAGCACAACAATATCCTGCATACCCAGGAATGCAAATGGGAAAAACGCAGCCGTATCCGCTAGGCGATTTTTTTTCATGTTGCGATAAACCACAGCATCCAGCAAAAAAACCTTCATTAACGCGGTACTGAGCAAGGCTATCGGATAGAATAAGTAAAGCAATCTAACTTAATGTGCGCCGCAGCAAGGATCATCTGTTGCGACCTGATGAGCAGATTTTTTCCACCTGACCAATTCCGCCGGAGTGTGCACGATGTACCTCGATCATCCAAAAATTTCTGCAACCCATAGTGAAACTGAACCGGATCGCCTGGATCGGCTATACCGTGTCTATGGCTATGCGATAGGTTTGGCGGATGCCGATAACAACGTCGACTGCATCACCAAACTGGCGAAAATTCACGACCATAAAGGTACGCTGATGGTGATCTGGTATGTTGCGCCGAGCGAAAAAGAGAAAACTTATTTTGTGCGGGCCTGGCAAAGTAAAATCGGCGATGAATCATCCCAGGTTGAGCATGCCCTGATGTTAATGGAAGCGCCAATACAAGAGGCCACAGAAGCCTGATTGACATCTTCCTTATAAAAAAAGCGTCATTCAATTTACCTGAATGACGCTTTTTTATTTGCCGGATGTCAGCTGCTTATCTGCTGCTTATTTACTGTTTATATGTTGCAATCCATAAGGCCGGATGACTTAATGGAATTTTAAACCTTCGACTAATTCCGAAAGGCCGGTCCAGCCAATTTCAATCCCGATACACAGCAAAATAAAGGCGGACAATCGCATTAATACCGTTGCACCGACATCGCCTAAGAAGCGCTCCATATTGCGGGCAAAGCGGTAGCACAGATAGATCACCAGGGTCGTCAACAAGACGCCTAAGGCCGAGGCAATGCTGGTGATCAGCCAGTCGACCGGCTTATGCGGCATCTGCGTGCCGAGCGTCACCGATGCAGCGATCGTGCCGGGCCCCACCGTCAATGGAAAACTAAAAGGATAAAAACTGCGGCGGCGTAATTCATCTTTGCTCCAGGTGCCGCCATGCGATTGCGCGACGGAAGTCCGTAATTTGTCCTGGCCCTGATCGTTCAGCAATTTCCAGCCCGCCATCGCTACTACGATACCGCCAGCGACCCGGACGATCGGCAAGGAAATACCAAAAAAGTCGAGTACATAAGAGCCAATAAAAATCGCCCCCATCAACAGGAAAAAGCAATTCAGCGCAATCCGCTTAGCCAGACGCCCGGCTACACTTGATTCAACCGGGCCTGTCATCGACAAAAAAATTGGCGCAATCGCAATCGGATTCAGGATAGGCAGCAAAGTAATCGGCACGACGATCAAGGCCTTAAAGAAAATAATCATCGATATACTCATGCCAGCTCCTGAAAAATCCGAGAGCCTGATTATAAAGTTGTATTGAGGTTTGCGGCGAGTTTGCGTGTTTTGAAGTCGGGGAGTGGAAAAAGGAAAAAACAGGCATTCAATAAAATCAAGCCTTTCAGGCCGATAATGGCTGGAAAGGCGCATGGATATTGCGGGTATTCTTTCTCGCGTGCCGGCGAGAGGGATGGTCACTTTTAAACGCCTATTTAAAAATCAATCCGCACGGCGGATGCGCCTTCCGGCATCAAATGCCTCGGGAAGCCGCATCCATCTTGCGCGTTCAATTCAGGTAACTTCTAAAAACCTCATACTCGAGCGCATCGCGTAGTTACAAAGCCTCGCAATACCGACGTATTGCTGCGTTTGTGCCTAGCGCTGCATCTCGATTAAAGGGTTTTTAGAAGTTCCCTTCAGGGCTGTGGCTCTGTCACGCTTAAAAATCAAATTTAATAATCAAATTTCAATTCGCCGACAAGGCTGCGTTGCAAATAAGGAGGGAAGGCCCAATATTTTGTGGCGGGGGGATACATGGAAATATCATAGGGCGCGACTATCGCACACGGATTGCGCCACATAAAGTCAGATAAGTCCGTGGGGCGGTAAGCCGGGTGGGTGCAATAACGCGGATAAACCAACAGTATGAGCGGCAAAACAGTCAATTTATGCAATTCCGCAGCGCTTGAAACAAAATACAACGGACAGCTTTTTTCAGCGCAGCTAGAATGCGTGGCATAAGTTCATCTTCAGGTCACAAAGCGATGGTAGAAAAAACGGCTTGTACTGAACTACTTACGATTTCTTTTGATTAGCCACAAGGGTTTTTATGCACAAGCGTCGTCCATCAATCTCATTACTCTCACTTCTCGCCGCCAGTCTTGCATTCACCACGCTGCAAGCAGCGAATGCCGCGGTTGATGAAAAATCAACGAAGACGGTGGCAATCAAGGCCGGCAGATTAATCGATGTAGAAACGGCACAGGTACTGAGCGATCAGGTCATCATCGTCAAGGGCGAACATATTATTGCGGTTGGATCCATCAAGAGCACGGCAATTCCTGCCGGTGCGCAGATCGTGGATTTGTCCAACGCCACTGTGTTGCCGGGCTTGATCGATGCGCACACGCATCTGACGAGCAATCCGCATGAGCATGGTTATGCCGGTATGGGCACCTCGAATATCCGCGCCGCCTTGTACGGTGTGCGCGCTGCGCGCGATACCCTGAATGCGGGCTTTACCGCAGTCCGTAATGTCGGTGCCGATGGGTATGGCGACGTGGCTTTGCGCGACGCGATCAATGACGGCGACATCGTCGGTCCGCGCATGCTGGTCTCGGCTTATGCCATCGGTATCATGGGTGGTCATTGCGATAATAATTTATTGCCGGCCGACTACAACGATGTCGGCAAAGGTGTGGCCGACGGTCCCTGGGCGGCCCGTGCCAAAGTCCGCGAAATGGCGAAATTCGGTGCCGACCTGATCAAAATCTGTGCCACCGGCGGTGTGTTGTCCAAAGGCGATGCCGCCGGGGCGCAGCAATATACGCTGGAAGAAATGCAGGCGATTGTGTCCGAAGCGCATAAGCTGGGTCGTAAAGTCGCCGCGCATGCCCACGGCGCCAGCGGCATTAACGATGCTTTGCGTGCCGGTGTCGATTCCATCGAACACGCCAGTCTGATCGACGCAGAAGGCATGCGCCTGGCCAAAGAGAAGGGCACCTGGCTGGTGATGGATATTTATAACGATGACTATATTCTCGGTGAAGGTGAAAAAGCCGGGTTCCTGCCAGAATCGCTCGCCAAGGAAAAAGAGATCGGCCAGTTACAGCGCGATAATTTCCGCAAGGCGTTTGAATACGGCGACAAAATGGCTTTCGGCAGCGATGCCGGCGTGTATCCGCACGGCGACAATGCCAGACAATTCTTTTACATGGTCAAATACGGCATGACGCCGATGCAGGCCATCCAGGCTGCGACCATCAATGCCGCCGATTTATTGGGATGGAAAAAAACCATAGGCAGTATAAAAGCCGGAAAGTTTGCGGATATCATTGCGGTTTTCGGCGATCCTTTGCGCGATGTCACCACCTTGACCAAGGTGGAGTTCGTGATGAAGGGCGGCGAAATGGTCAAAGTACCTGCGGCACAATAATCCTGGCCAGGTAGCAGAACATGGCCGCGATCAGCGGTTTTGCCGGACATCCCTTATTTATAAAAAAAAGGACATTCTTTTGAGACAGCAAACATTTGGGCAGCAACTGATACGCACCAAGCCAGTTGACAGCAGCAAGGAAGGCGAGGAACGTAACAGCAACGGCTTGCATCGTTCGCTGGGATTGTTTTCGCTCACCATGATCGGCGTCGGCGCCACCATCGGCACCGGGATTTTTTTCACAATGGTGGAAGCGGTGCCTAAGGCCGGACCATCGGTGATCCTGTCTTTCATCCTGGCGGCTGTGACGGCGGGTTTGACGGCATTGTGCTACGCCGAACTGTCATCGCGGATTCCGGCATCGGGTTCATCGTATTCGTATGCGTATGCGACTGTCGGTGAGTTTGCTGCATATATCGTGGCGGCATGCCTGCTGCTCGAATACGGACTGGCGGCCAGCGCCACGGCGGTCGGCTGGTCGGCTTACCTGAATAACTTCCTGAGCAATGCGGTCGGCTGGCAAATTCCCGAGATGCTGCGTTCACCGATGATCGTGGCGGGCGCCAAAGGCGTCGAGATTCATTCGGGGCAAATCAATCTGCCGCCGATTATCCTGGTAATTGTGTGCGGCTTCCTGCTATTGCGCGGTACCAAAGAATCGGCGACGGTCAACGCCATCATGGTGATGATTAAACTGGTGATCCTGAGCTTCTTCGCGTTTATCGCTTTCTCCGGTTTTAATCCTGAACATTTCACGCCTTTCTTTAATCAGGACAACAGCAAGGGACTGGCGGGCATGGCGGGCGTGACTGCGGCAGCCGGCACCGTGTTCTTTTCGTTCATCGGTCTCGATACCGTCGCGACGGCGGGCGAAGAAGTGAAGAACCCTAAGCGCAATGTACCGCTGGCGATCCTGGCCGCGCTGGTGATCGTGACGGTATTTTATTTACTGGTCGCAGTGGCGGCCTTGGGGGCGCAGCCTGCTAGCATGTTTGAAGGCCAGGAGGCGGGTTTATCCGTGATTTTGCAAAACGTCACCGGTAAGGCGTGGCCGGCACTGATCTTGTCGGCGGGGGCGGTGATCTCGGTATTCAGCGTGACTCTGGTGACGATCTACGGCCAGACCCGTATTCTGTATGCGATCAGCAAAGATGGCTTGATTTCACCCTCCTTCCAAAAAGTCAGTGCACGTACCCAAACGCCAGTCAGCAATACCGTCATCGTCTGTCTGGTCGTCGGTATTGTGGCCGGACTGGTCGATGCCACCTTCTTATGGGACATGGTCAGCATGGGAACCCTGGTCGCCTTCATGGTGGTTTCGGTCGCGGTGCCGGTGATGCGTAGTAAAGGCATCGGCGCGGACAGCAACGGATTTCGGGTGCCGCTCGGTCCTTACCTGTTGCCCGGTTTAAGTATTCTGGCTTGTCTGTACATCGTCAAAGATTTGCCGCCAACGACGTACTGGGTATTTTGTATCTGGATGACGATTGCGGTAGCGATTTATTTTTTGTACGGGATGCGTCATTCGCGACTGCATCCCGACCGCAGAAAATAATCTGGTTTTAAATTGAAGAAGGCTCTTGTAATGCAAGAGCCTTTGCTGCATCTGAGGCTGGAATTTCTATTTTATATAAGGGAATATCATGATGATGAAAAATCTATGTGCGCGGTTTTTATTACCTCTAGGTTCGGCAATGCTGCTGGCAAGTGTCGCGCATGCTGAAGTGATCGGCAGTGTCGATACGGCGTTCATCCTGATCGGCCCGGATCACAAGATCGTGGTCGAAGCCTATGACGACCCCAAGGTAGATGGCGTGACCTGCTATGTGTCGCGCGCCAAGACCGGCGGCATCAAAGGGGCATTCGGTCTGGCGGAGGACAAGGCGGAAGCATCGATCGCCTGTCGTCAGGTCGGGCCTATCAGTTTTCCCAAACCCTTAGCGCAACAGGAAGAAGTGTTCAGCGAACGGCTCTCCGTCCTGTTCAAAAAATTACGCATCGTCAGGGTGGTGGACAGTAAGCGCAATGCGCTGGTGTATTTAACTTACTCCGATCGTTTGGTGGATGGCTCGCCAAAGAATAGCGTGACAGCGGTTCCCATAGATAAGGCGATTGCGATTCCGTTGAAATAGGGAGCGATCTTTCGGCAGAAAGGAACCCGCAAGCCGGATGCGGCTTTCAGAGGCATTTCGTGCCAACAGACGCACCCAGCTTGCGGGTTCATTTTAATATCAAACGCCATCGCGCCAGTTATTCTCTTGCTTTTTCTCTGTGCTTCGGTGGTTATTTATACGGAATTGGGGGGGCGCTCTGCGTGGTTCCTGGTCTGGCCAGCAGGCAGGTCGAGAAATCTTCAAAGGCGCCATAACTCGGTGTTGGCGGGCGTGTACTGTCGCATAAGTCCGGCAGATCTGCCAGAGTGACAGAGCGATGCGGCAGCTTATCTTTGGACATGAAATTGGCTGCCTCGGCTTGCAGAAACAGGCTGCGCAGCGGATGGTAACCGAGATACAGCAGCGCAATCGGGGTTTCCCTATTGTCCTTGCTGCGTAACAAGCCGTCGTCCCGGCTACGGATCGGCCCATCGACCAGATTGCCTTCTACGTCTGCGCTGCTCTCGGGGAACCGTATCGTCACTCCGGCGGTATCGATCACGGTATTGTGCAAAATCACACTGGCTGCAGCGCGATTCAGATAAATCCCATCGTCAGAGCATGAGGCAATCAGATTCGCCTGGACGATACTTTTATCTTGTTCGGTGATGCACCTGCGGTCGCGGCAATAGTCTTTTCCCGTGCCGCCGCCGCCGAGCGATAAGCCGACACGTTGTCCGGCAGCGCCTCGTAACAGGTGTTCGCACAAGACGATATTTTGTTCAAACTTATTCCCCGAGCCGGCACCTTTGGCAAACGCGCCATAGCTGATCCTGTCGCCCTGATCCTTGATAAAGTCGGTAATCAGATTGCGCCGTATCACCCAGTTGCTGGCTGCAACCAGGTCAATCAAGGTCACCGGTGCGCTGGTTTTTCTGGCGCTGGTATTGCTCAGGGTATTTCCCTCAATCAGGCCAAAATCCGGCATGCGGCCGTCGCTGCCGTTGATTTTAAAATGCGCGTTGAAGTCCCGTATCGTATTGTTCGAGGCGGTAAAATGGTTGGCGCCGCCAGTCACATGAAACGCATGTTCGCAGTTTTCATGGTGCTGGCAGACACCGCGGATAGACAGGTTTTCAAACGTCCAATAAGGTGCCGAGACTTGAAATCCTTCCCCCAGATTAAATTCCAAAAATACCGTGCCAGCTTGTATTGCCCGCACCGTGATGCGGTTGCCCGCCGTGCCTGGACGATTGGCGATCAAAGGTGTCCCGACCACATGGTAGGTGCCGGGCATGATCGTAATCAGGTCGCCGGCATTGGCCTTGCTCAGCGCAGCGACTAATTGCGCGCTGGATGTCACCAGAATATCGCTACGGTTATCTACAGATCGATCTGCCTCATGCCGCGCAGCATGGCGTTGATCCCGTGGGCTTGTCTGGGCGCCGATGATGGTCGGGCTGTTCTGATGCGGCTTGCTGGCACCGCGATCTAACAGCATCAAGGCCTTGCCTACCCACTCCCCGGTTTTGATGATGAGAGGATTGTGATCAGAGGTCCTGCGCTCAACATAGGGGGACAGCGCGCGCGGCGTTACTCCCGACTTTTGCAGATAATAAATGACGGCGCCGCCCACCAGCATCGTCAAGACGACCAGTGCAATCACATAGCGAAGGTAAGAACGGATTTTGCTACGCATAAGAGTTGACTATGGTGACTGCCAGATCATGAAGATGGATGATTTAATCGGTTCGATGAATTTGTTTAACTGAGTAAGGACTCGATGCGATATCTGAGTAAGCCCAGCCATTCATATAAAGCATAGTGCGAGCGGCGCATATTTTCCGCTGTAGCGAACAGGTTCCAGGATTCACCTTCGGAATCCGCCAGAAACATGGTCGGTGCCGGCACCACTTGTAAGCCGCTTCGCTCAAACGCGATGCGCGCTCTTCGCATATGCATCGCATCGGTGACGAGCAGGATCCGCTTTACGCCTGCTGGCTTTAAGATTGCCGCCGAGTAGCGGGCATTTTCTTCGGTGTTTCTCGCATGGTTTTCCGCCCATTGCACAGGGATCAAAAAATCCTGTTCCAGCGCACGCTGCATACCGGCGGCGAGTGTTTCCGTATTGCCGCTGTCCTGACCCAGTCCCCCTGTCACCAGAATCGGCAAGCCAGTAGCGTGATACAGGTGCGCACCGTATCTGATACGCGCCAGTGCGATGTGATCAGGAATATCCTGGCCGTTATACTCGGGGCTATGCGCTACCCTGCCGGCGGTCAAAATAACAATGGCATCCGCCTGTGTATTTTTGCCCGATGAGAGCGCCGCCTCCAGCGACTCCAATGGCCGCACCAGCAGCCAGGAGCCGAATCCGGTACTGATAAAGAATAATAAAAATACCGCGCTGATACGCAAAATCTGCCCCAAACGCGGACGCCATTGACTGAGCAGCATGCCGATCAGATAGATTAAAAACAGACTGAATGGCGGTAACACAAGAATTTTTGCGAAAGTCGCTAGTATTACGCTGATGTGCATAGGATCTTTAAGTGATGATAAGCATATTAAGACTTGCACAAAAAATAACCGCAGTACCGTAAAGGGTATAGAAGAGCTATTTTCTTGATTTTGCGCCAATCCAAAATATATACAATGTGTGCAAATTGTCACTGAGATTTGATTTGAGTGACAAGAAAAAATACACTCGTTCAGGTGAAATCGGCTTTGGCGTGCGTAATTACCTCAAATAATGCATGAAGGAAATGATTGCGCCTTAGAATAGAGGATTGCGTGATAAATTTGAAGAATTCAATGAACACATCCATTGCGCCGGGTAAAACCACGGAACAGTCTGTCGATGCTTTGCTAAAGACCATACGTATTCCGCCGCGACCCAGCCTGCTCGCCGATGTACAGCAAGAAATGGCCTGCCCGGATCCCAGCCCCCGGCGCCTGGCAAAAATTATTGCCAACGATGTCGCACTGGCGGGTTCCCTGATGAAATTAACGAATTCGTCTTTTTTCGGCTTGCGCTTGAAAGCGACATCGGTGGATCATGCCGTGGATTTGCTGGGGCTTGGACAGTGCGGTTTGCTGATGACCGGCATCATCGCGCGTCAGGCCGTCGTGGTGCAGGGCCACTCTCTGGTCAAGTTCTGGGATTTTTCCAGCAAGCGGGCGCAGGCGATGGTGTATCTGGCAAGCCGTATCCGTGTATGTCCGATTGATCTGGCGCATACTTTTGGCTTGTTTTGCGATATCGGCATCCCCTTGATGCTGGAGCGTTTTCCCGATTATTCGACCACTCTGGCATTGGCGAATAATGAATTTGTCCAGCGATTTACCGATATAGAAGACGAAAAACATGCCTGCAATCATGCCGCCATTGGTTCGCTGATGGCGCGTACCTGGGGTTTGCCCGAACATGTCTCAACGGGCATTTTGCTGCATCACGATTATGCCGTGCTCGAAGACACAGCAACGCCGGAAATCGTGCGTTCTCTGATTGCGCTGGCCCTGATGTCTGAATACGGAATTCAGAAATATCACGGACAAGAGTTGTCGGTGGAGTGGGAAAAAGGCGGTGCGCTGGCCTGCGGCTTTTTAGGTCTGTCGATGGACGAGGCCGCCGACAAGTTCGATGAATTGAACGAGATATTTAATACGGCAGGCTAGGACACTCGATGTGTCAGACGACCATAATACCTTATGGCCGTCCGCCAAATAATCGTGCTGGCAACATGACAATGGCACGCAACAATTCAAAGACGCCTTCGACTGCGATGCCGAGCAATCTGAATGGCAAACAAAGCAGCCAGACCAGCGGGTACAGCAGCAGCGCCAGCAAGGCCAGTGGCCAGCACACGATAAATAAAAGTATCCAGAGTAAAAAGCTCATCATCAGGTAGCCTTGATTATGCGAGTAATTGGTGTAACAGACTGCTGATCATGACCAGAGCGATAGAGGCGATAACCACGCCATCCATATTTTCTGCAAGTTTCATACGATTTCCTTTCAGGGGCGGTTGATGTGACGGTAGGTAACTTCTGAAAACCCCATACTTTGCGCCTGGCGCTGCATCTCGATTAAAGGGTTCTTAGGAGTTCCTGTACTGTAGTCATATCGTCTGATGAGCGCCAACTGCTTGCGACGAAATGCAAATTCTCAGGTTTAATCGAGC
This sequence comes from Undibacterium sp. Jales W-56, assembly GCF_025548535.1. Taxonomy (GTDB): domain Bacteria; phylum Pseudomonadota; class Gammaproteobacteria; order Burkholderiales; family Burkholderiaceae_D; genus Undibacterium. Next base: position 434,911 of record NZ_JAJLQW010000001.1, read on the forward strand.
GGATTTACAGGATGGGTGGCGAGCGTCTTGTATGAGTCGATCTTGGTTATAATGCCGGCTCCGGCATTATGGCGGCGATCATCGTCAAGAGTGGTTTCAAGCTTGACAGACCCTAAACTTTCATTGCTGGCGATACGGTAGGGATGGTCACCAGAATTTGCGTACCCTGGTTGACCGTGCTGGAGACAGCGATCGTACCGCCCAGGATTCTGACGACGATGCCGTGGACAATATTCATGCCCAGCCCGGTTCCACCGTTGCCCATTTTTGTCGTGAAAAAAGGATCGAAGATTTGTTTTCTGACGTCCTCCTCCATGCCCGATCCATTGTCACTGACTATCAGTTGCACATAATCTGCATTGAGTCGTTTAACGACCACCTGAATCACACCATCGGCGCGATTGTCGAATGCGTGCAGTATCGCATTCATGATCAGGTTATTCAGTACCTGACCGTACGGCCCAGGGTAGCTATCGCAAAGCAGATCGGGCTCTGCCTGCAAATTGACGGTGCAGCCGGTTTTGCGGATTGCCGGATTGAGCATGGTGAGAATTTCGCCGCTGACATTGCCTAAATCAAATTTTCTGCGTTGCTCGCTGGTCTGATCTACCGCCACTTGCTTGAAATCGCCGACGATGCGGGCGGCGCGTTCGAGATTGCTAAAGAAGATATCAAATCCCGCCTGAGAATGATTCAATACCTTGGACAGTGTGCTGCGGCGGATATTGCCGGAGTCGACTTCAGCGCGTAATTCTCTCAGGTCGCCATTGATGGTGGAGGCCACCAGCAGGGCATTGCCGATCGGCGTATTGAGTTCGTGTGCGACACCGGCGACCACGCGCCCCAGGGACGCGAGCTTTTCGGTTTGTATCATGTCGTGCTGAGCACGATTCAGCGTCTGCAAGGTTTCTTCCAGCGACCGGGTGCGCTCTTCTACCCTTTGTTCCAGATGCTCGTTGACATCCTTGAGTTCGGCGTTGCGCTGTTCCACTTTGCTGAACAGGTCGAGCAAGGATTTACGGGTTTCTTCCAGACTCTGCGCCAGGATGCCGAGCTCATCATGGCGTATGGCTTTAATCGGTATTTCCAATTTACCCTGGGCCAGGTTCTGCGATGCCTCGACCAGTCGATCCATAGGGCGGACAAAGCGTCTATGCATGACAAACAGGATAAACAGCAATGACCCGATGATGATGAGAATGCCGGCGCGTCCATAACGTATCGTCACCGTCCGCAGTTTTTGCCGATAGCCGGCAGTCGTCATGCTGATCGTTAATTGTCCGAGTCTGACGCCGTCCCGCACGATATCTTGTTTCATGATGAGCGTTTTTTCATCGCGGAAGTCGTTGCGCGTTTTTGAGGCAAATGGCTTGCCGCCGTCTTCTATGACTTTAATGCTGGTGACTTCAGGATTGACGAAGGCAGCTTCGATAATCGAATCGGCTTGTTGCGGCACAAACTGCCAGAGCGATTCGCGCAATGCTAATGCGGTCAGTGTGGTCAGTCGTTCGAGCTCTACCTGGACGTTTGCGGTGTGTTCTTCCCGGATCCGCGTCGCTTCTTCCAGATACACCAGCGCAGACGCCAGGGCGATCCCGATGACTACCGTGAGGGCAATGACTGCGCGCAGCGGCAGTGCTGATTGAATACCATGCTCGCTTGGTTTTGGATTCATGAATCGTAACGGAGGTCCCGGTTGGTCAGCGCAATACGATAGGATGATTTCTGATATGCAGAATACTACAGAATGCTTGCCAAATGCCAAGCTTAAAAGGTAAATGCCATCGTCACGACGCTTCTCCGTCCAGCAAGACCGTTTTCTATCCTGGCTTGGCTTGCGTGTTATCGAGCAGCCAGGTTTTAAACGCGAGCAAAGGGCCGAGCGCCGCATTCTCTTCGGGATAGACCAGGTAATACGCAGCAGAGCGCGGCAGGCTTAACTGGAGGGGTATCGTCAGCGTGCCTGCATCGAGTTCGGCCTGCACCATAAAGCGCGGAATCAGCGCCACACCCAGACCCGCAGCCGCAGCACTGATCAGCATCGTGAACAATTCGTAGCGGGCGCCTTTGACGGCAGACACATCATTGCTGCAATCATGCAGATCAAACCAGCGCCGCCAGTCATCCAGCCGCGTCATCAGGTGCAGCAGCGGCATCTTGCTGATATCGGCAATCGTCGGCTTACGTGATGTGCGCTGGTAGTTTGCCAGCAGCGCAGGGCTGCATACCGGCGTGGTATCGTCTTCGCCGATCAAGAAATCCCCTTTCGTGCCGGGCCACGGCGCGGCGCCCGAATGAATCGCTGCGTGAAACGGCGACTCGGCAAACAGGAAGGCATCGGTGCGGGTACTCAGATTGATCGTGATATCGGGACGCAAGGCGTGAAACTCCGCCAGCCTGGGGATCAGCCATTGCGTGGCAAAGGTCGGAACCACGGCGAGTTCTAAGACGCCAGAGCCGTCCTGAGTGCCCATCAGCTCCAGCGTGTCGCGTTCTATCCGTCCCAGGTGGGCGCGAATTTTCCCGGCATAACTGCGTCCCGCCGGAGTCGGGATGATGCGTTGTTTGACGCGCGCAAACAAGGCCAGGCCCAGCCATTCTTCGAGGCCGGCGATCTGTTTGCAGACGGCGCTTTGGGTCAACGCCAGTTCATCGGCGGCGCGGGTAAAGCTTTGCAGGCGGGCCGCGGCTTCAAAGATCATCAGGGCGTGCAAGCTGGGGATTTTTTTTCGCATTATTCCATTTCCTCACTAACTTGTGATTTTAACTCGTTTGTCGCTGAAGCGGGCTTGAGTCAGAATAAGCGTATCTAAACGAGTAAATTTGCTATGAAAACCAATATCCACTCCCTGATTTCAGCTTGTGCCGGTGAGCTTAAAGCACATGAGTTAATGAATTTATTGCATATATCGCCTAAATTCAGTGTATGGGAGGAGGGGCGTATCAGTCGCGCCGAATTGGCGCAGGCGCTGAACATGCTGCTGTTCGACGGAATTTTACAACGCGTCCCCAGCGGCAAGGCCTATACCGATGAGGTGATTGCACGCGGCGGCAAAGTGACTCTCGATCACGGCGCATTGCGTACCGTGCGCTGGTTTGGTATCGGCGACCTGCCGCCCGGCGAAGCGGCCTTGATCCGCATCCTGAAGCCGCTAGGATATCGCTTGCAGGGCAAATATCCGCTCGATCGTTTGAGCATGACCGGACGTTCGTATGCGCACATCGACGATCCTGACAATATCTCGCAATTTTTTGTCAGCGAATTGCATCCGGAGCGCTTCAGCCGCGAATTTCAGGAAGCGGTGACAAGGGTACTGGGCGACTCGGTGGATCCGCTGACGCCGGCGGCGGTGAGCATGCTGAATGAACTCGACCGCGATGGCAATCTCAACCTGCAACAGGCGACCGAGCTGCTGCCGGTATTGGTCAATTGTTTTGATCGTCAGCATGGCATCCCCAGCTTGCGCGATTACGATATCCTGAAAAACGAATCCGCCGAGATGGCCTGGATCGCGACCGAAGGCAATGTATTTAATCATGCGACCGACCGGGTGACTGATGTGTTCCAGACCGCCGAGGAGCAGCGTCAACTCGGACGCCCGGTCAAGCCGCAGGTCGAGGTCTCGGGTTCTGGCCGGGTGCGTCAGACGGCCTTTAAAGCGGCAACGGTGGTGCGTGAATTCCGTACTGAGAGCGGCAGCATCATGACGCGTGAAGTGCCAGGATCGTTTTATGAATTCATCACACGCGACCAGATGACCGATGGCAACGGCGTGCAGCGACTCGATCTGAGTTTTGATACTGGCAATGCCCAGGGAATTTTTAAGATGACCGCCAATGCCTGACGATCTGCACCCGACGCTCAATGCGGCTGCTGTGCTGGCAGAATTAAAAAATCTGCTGGGCGCGGCCGCCGTCATCAGCGATGCGGCTGACTGCGCGCGCTATCTCACCGGCGCACGTTACGGCGCCGGATCGGCCCTGGCCGTGGTGCGTCCCGCCGACACGGAGCAGGTCGCGCAACTCGCGCACTATTGCGCCAGCCAACAGATCAAGCTCGTGGTGCAAGGCGCGAATACCGGCCTGGTCGCCGCCAGTACGCCGGATGCCAGCGGTCACTTTCTCGTGCTGAGTACCGAGCGCCTGAATCGCCGCATCGAGATCGACGTCGTCAATCGATCCGTCGAAGTCGATGCCGGCGTGACGCTGCATGATTTGAACCAGGCGCTGGAGGCGCACGGCCTGTGCTTTCCGGTCGATCTCGGGGCCAACCCGAGTATCGGTGGCATGATCGCTGCCAATACCGGCGGAGCGCGGCTGATCAAATATGGCGATGTGCGCGCCAATCTGCTCGGTCTGGAAGCGGTATTGCTGCATCCGCCCGGTACGATTCTGGATCTGCGCACTGCCTTGCGAAAAAATAATACCGGTCCCGATCTCAAGCAATTACTGGTCGGCACCAGCGGTGCCTACGGCATCATCACCCGCGCCGTATTGCAAGTGCATCGCCTGCCGCAGCAAACCGCCACCGCGCTGGTGGTGCCGCGCGATCAGGCCGCGGTATTGGCGCTGTTGCAGATTTTCGAACAAGATTGCGGTGAGTTCCTGAGCGCCTTTGAAGGCATCTCGGGTCAGGCGATGGCAGCGGTATTGCGCCATGTTCCCGCCATGACGAATCCGTTTGCGCCTGACCAGCTACCGGAGTACTGCATCCTGATCGAACTCGACAGCACCATGTCGCCGCAAAAGTCAGGATTGCATTTAGAGGCATTGCTGAACCAACTACTGGAAGCGCATTTCGGTGAGCTCATTACGAATGCGCTGGTCGGTCGCGGCCAGGATCTATGGCGTATCCGCCATGCGATCAGCGAGTCGCTACGTAGCGAAGGCAGGATCATCGCGTTCGATATCTCGATGCCGCGCTCATCGCTGGTCGCTTTCCGTCAACGTGCGATCAGCCTGGTGGAGACCCGTTATCCGCATTTGCAGGTGATGGATTTTGGCCATTGGGCGGATGGCGGCAGTCATTTCAATCTGGTATGGCCGCACACCGCGGATGCAGCTTATGACGCCGCGGTCGTCAGCGAATTGCGTGACGCTATTTACGACATGGTCGTGCGCGATTATCACGGTAGCTTCAGTGCCGAGCATGGCGTCGGTCCGTATAACCAGGCTTACTATCATCGCTATACGTCCGAGGCTGCACAGCAAGTGGCGGGAAATATCCAGAACATGCTCGATCCGGCGCATTTGTTTGGCCTGACCTGGTTTGGCAAGCAAAAAACAAGCTAAAACTTCTCGATACAGAGAGCTGAGGCCAGGAGAGAATGCAAAGAGGTTCTGGAAATTTTTATAGGCGACTGGGTTTTATCCCGATGCTTTCGCAGGAATCTGAATCAAGCCGGAACGGTGAAAATTGCCGTGAGCAGTCAGAGCGTTTAGACTGAGGATATCTTACAGTCGCGGAGCTGCACTCAGCTCTGCGAGCTGGCGCACTCTCTTCATCCGGATATCTTCATGCAATCTCGCTTTTCGGGTTGGCTTCAATCTCGCTCCGCGCTGATTTTATCGGCTTTATTTGTCATCACCGCTCCCGGTGTTGTCTCAACGATCGCCGCAGTCACGACCGCTGCAGCGCTTCCTGCGCAAACGCAGTCGCTCAAAACCCTGCACGTTTTGCTGACCAATCCCGAGGCGGCGCTCGATCCGGCAGCCGCCTCCGACCTGCAATCGCTCAGCATCAATGAGAATATCTTCGACGCGATGCTGGCTTACGACTATCTCGCCAGGCCGCTTAAGCTCAAGCCGAACACACTGGCAGCCATGCCCGAGATCAGCGACGATGGCAAAAGCTATCTGCTGCGCCTGCAACCCGGCATTTATTTTGCCGACGATCCGGCATTCAAGGGACAACCGCGTGAACTGATCGCACAGGACTATGTGTACAGCATCAAGCGCCTGTACGACCCTGCGATCAAGTCGCCCTGGCTATTTTTGTTTGAACACAAACTGTTGGGCGATGACAAACTCTTGCGCAGCAAAGATAGCGCATCCAAATTCAATATCGATAGCGAGATCGACGGCCTGCAAGTGATCGACCGCTACACGCTCAGGATACGGCTCACTGCGCCGGACCATCAATTGCTGTTTCAGCTGGCCACGCCCGCCACTGCCGCCGTGGCGCGCGAAGTGGTAGAGGCCTATGGCAACCAGATCGGCAATCATCCGGTTGGCACCGGGCCGTTCCGGATAGGGCAATGGCAGCGCAGTTATCGCATCGAACTCCTCGCCAATCCGGCTTATCGCCGCGTCGTTTTTTCTGCATCGTCTACCGCCCCGGAAGACGTGCAAATTATAAAAAACCTGCAAGGCCGGCGCTTGCCGCGGGTCGATCGTATCGAGATCAAGATTGTCGAAGAACATCAGTCGCGGGTACTCGGTTTTTTGAATAAAGAGTTCGATTACCTGGAACAAGTTCCGCCGCCCCTGGCCGACATGGTGCTGAACCAACTGCAACTCAAGCCGGAACTGGTTAAACGCGGCATACAACTCTGCTTGTTTTCACCGCTGCAAACCTACTACATGTGGATGAATATGGAAGACCCGGTGATCGGCGGCTACACGCCGCAGAAGATCGCCTTGCGACGTGCCATCGCGCTGAGCTACAACAGCAAAGAAGACATCGCGGTGTCAGAGCAAGGCCTGGCATTGCCGGCGCAATCGCCGCTGCCGCCGAACGTGCTGGGCTACGATGCGCAGTATCAGAGCCCGGTCAGGCATGACATCCGGCTCGCGAACGCCTTGCTCGACAAGTTCGGCTATCAACGCGGTGTCGATGGGTATCGGCGCTTGCCAGACGGCCAGCCGCTGTCATTGACCATGCATAATCTGGCATCGACCACCGGTCGTCTGCGCGATGAAAACTGGCGCAGAAATCTGGAAGCCATCGGCATCAGAATCAACTTCGTCAGCGACAAGCATACCGAGATCATCAAGGCCGCGCGACTCGGCAAAGTACAGATGACCGAAGCCAACTGGATCGCCGACTTCCCAGATGGATCGAACTTCTATCAATTGCTGTACGGTGCCAATCGCGGTCGCGCCAATTACGCGCGCTTCGACCTGCCTGCCTTCAATCGGTTGTATGAACAGTCGCTGTCGATGCCAGAGTCGCCGCAGAAGCAAAAAATCTATCGCGACATGGCGCAACTGGTACATGGCTATGCGCCGTGGGTAGTGCGGATTCATCCACTGTCGGCAGACATCTGGCAGCCGTGGTTACGGAACTACAAGCGGCATCCGGTGGAGTTCACCAATTGGCGCTACCTCGATGTGGATGCGCATTGAGTGAAGCTGATGATGATTGGATACAGGTTATTTTTATTGAGAATTTCAAAATAGGACTTACGCAAAAAACAAAACCTCTCACCACAGAGACACGGAGACACAGAGGAAAGGCAAGAGTCAACAGCTTCGTGGAATGGTGATAGTAAAAACGATCCCGCAATCCGGCTTCGCCTGCTGGCATGAAATGCCTCTGAAAGCCGCATCCAGCCTGCGGGTTCAATATGAGTGCGGTAAACAGTTTTCGGTTTTGCATAGGTCCTGCAAAGTAGAAGAGCGCTGTATTTATGCACCTCACAAAGCAGAATGTTCCTGAAATGCGCATGGATAGTGCGGGTTGAGGTTTGGATTTTTATTTCTACTTTATGGGAAAACAGTTCTTGAAAAAATATATCAATTTTGTCAATTTCATTGTTATAATAGAAACTAACCTTGATAGCCTTTTTAATTCAGGCGGTTATTTTTGCAAACCGGAGATTACATTATGTTAGAGCGCATGCCTATAAACAATCGACGCAGCATCGTGATCGCATTCCTGGTTGGCATCCCGCTCGCCTGGCTCAGCATTGTGCTTATGGGTATTCTGGCAGCCATTCCCATTTCTGGTTTACTTCTCGAATTACTCCGGGGGCATCCGGCATTTGCCTTTCTCGTCCACACCACGCTTCTGATTCATATTCCGGCGATATTGCTCGCGGTTGCCATAGGCTGGGTTCTGTTTCGTGAACTAAGACATGCATCGCTGCCTCTCGTTTTGGCCTGCTCAACCCCGTGGCTGGCTTACCGTGTGATTGACGAGCTGAATTATTATTTCACTGCTGATCTATCGTCCTCAGTCAAGCTGGGCTTCATGTTCGCCTGGTATGCATGGCCAGGTTTGCTTGCGGTTCCTATTGGCTTGTGGTGTGCCGCCAAGTTCGCTGCGCATCAGCAACAGCAAGTGTAAACAGGCTGGTGCAGAGCGAAGCGAAGTCCGACAGGGCAACTTCCCTAAAAAAACTCAAGCACTGCAATCCGCCAGCTAACGCATCACAGAAGCAACCCGCTCTCCCTCAACACCAAACCGGTTCACCAGACTCACCACAAGCTGATCGGCATGCCCTGATTGGCCTTCCAATGCCAGCGAGATGGTGTTCTGCGTTATCGCTTGCACAGAAAATGTCCATGTCGCGCCAAAGCGTCGCCAGATGGCGATCTGGTGCGCGTTGTCTGCCGGGTTCGCAATGACTTGCACTTGTTTCTCATCGATCATCCGTAATTGCGGTGCGCCGGGCGCAGTGGAATGCGCCCAGGGCATGGCCGGGATCAGTGCGGCGCTGGTGTATGCATGCTGACGTAATTGGCTACGGATGTCGTTGCGGTTTTTTAGCAGGGCGGTGATGCTGAAATGCAGGTGACCGGCAGCTCTGGCATCGCCTGCGCTCTGCCTGGTTGCGTCGATCTGGCGGATGATTTCTTCGGCTGGCCAGGGTTTGTCACCTTGATCAATGCGGTTCGTATAAAGGCCTGGCCAGATGTGGCGGTGTTGGGTGTTTTGTTGTTGCCAGTATTTCAGCAGGGTGGTGAATGATTGCTGGCTCTGGTTCAGCGGCCAGTAGAGTTGCGGTGCCAGATAGTCGAGCCAGCCGCGCTCCAGCCATAGTTCGACATCGGCGTACAGTTTGTCGTATTGGCTGAAGCCGCTGATGCCTGGCGGTAGCTGGCCGCGCTTGCCTATGCCAAAGGGGCTGATGCCGAAGCGCAGCCAGGGTTTGTCTTGATGGATGCTATTGTGTATCTGCTCGACCAACTGATTGACGTTGTGCCGCCGCCAGTCTGCTTTGGCGAGCTTGCCGCCGTTGCTGAGGTAGTTGCGCCAGGAATTTTGATCGGGAAAATCGACTTCCGTTTTAGCGGCATTCTTGACCGGGTAAGGATAAAAATAGTCGTCGATATGCACGCCGTCAATGTCGTAGCGCCGCACCACATCCTGGATCACTGCCAGCGTGTGTTGCATCGCTGCGGGTTCGCCGGGATCTATCCATAGCATGTCGCCGTAGGCTTTGACCAGCTCAGGATGGGTGCGTGAAATATGCTTGCTGGCGAGTCGTGATTTGTTCGCGTTGCTCCTGGCACGATACGGATTGAACCAGGCATGCAGCTCCAGCCCACGCTGATGGGCCTGGTCTATCCAGTAGCGCAGCGGGTCATAAAAAGGCGATGGCGCCTTGCCTTGCTCGCCGCTCAGATAGTCTGACCATGGCTCTAGCTCCGATGGATAGATCGCATCGGCACTCGGACGGACTTGCAGCACGATCGCATTGAGATGCATATCCTGTGCGGTGTTGAGGATGCGGATGATTTCGGCTTGCTGTTGGGCGACGCTGAGATTTTTTTGACTTGGCCAATCGACATTGCCTATGGTCGCGACCCAGGCGGCGCGGAATTCCCGCGGCGCTGCCGGTGCCGACGTTACCGATGGCGCGGGTTGAGAGGCGATTTTTATATCTGGTGTCGATGGCGCTTTTGTCGCTGACGCTACCGTGGTTGCCGGTGTGGTCGGCCTTGTGGTGTTAGCAGCTGAACTGACCGTCGGTGCAATACTCTGATTGCCACAGGCGCTGAGCAGGCTCAGGCAGCTTATTGCCAGGAATTGTTTTGCTTTGCTGATGCGGGATGTGATGCGGTGCTGCGATTGAGAAGTCATGCCTTGGACTGCCGTAATTTACCAAAGCTAGGATGCTACTGCATTCCCCCTGAATCAACCAGCGCTCTGTGCGCTGGCCGATACTATGCCGGTGATGAATCTGTTGATGAATCCATTTCAGGGTGTCGCCGTAATCCCGCTATTGTTTTGCCCGGTGGCGACCCAATAGATGAGTTCATCGAATGCGGGTCTGGCTTTGCCGGCGTCATTGTGATTGACCATGGCGACCACGATCCAGGTTCTATTCTGCACATCGCGCACGTAGCCGGCGATGGCGGTGGCATCTTTCAGCGTGCCAGTTTTAATTCTGGCGCGGCCTTCTAAAGGCGTGTCCCTGAGTCGCTTGCGCATGGTGCCGTCGATTGCGGCGATCGGCATGCTGGCGGCGAATTCGGCATACCAGTTGCTGGTCGCGCCGATTTTTAATAGCTGCGCCATTTGCAGCGCGCTGATGCGCTCATTGCGCGACAGTCCTGAGCCGTTTTCCAGCACCAAGTTATCGGGATTGATGCCGCGCCGCGTGAGCCATAGGCGGATACGGGCGTCGGCGGCCTGCGCGCTGCCCAGGTAATTTTTTGCATCGCTAAATTCTGCGCCGAGGCTGAGATACACGCTGCGCGCCATCGAATTGTCGGAACGTTTATTGATCGGCTTGATGATGTCGGCCAGCGTATCCGATTGACGTTCGAACAGGACGCTGGCGCTGGCGGGTGTTTTGCCTTCTTTGACATTGCCGTTCCAGACGCCATCCATTTCTTGCCATAGTTGCCGTATCAGATGTTCGATGTAAAGATTGCGGTCGAGGATATTCAGCGACATCGACAGTTTGCAACGCCGCGGCACATGCCCGCTCAACGTGATCGTGGTCTGGCGCTTGCTGTTGGTCTCGATTGCGGGCACATGCGATTTGCTGTCCCATTCGGCGCAGGACCTGTCGTCGAAACTTAAATCGTTTCTGATCTGAAGTCCGGCGGTTGGCGGGGTGGTCTGGACCTTGATGCCGCCGCCGGTGGTGTCGATATCGAAAGTCAGGATATTGCTGTTCACCATCAGTGCATCGGGGATGACGTTGTAGTAGGCGTAAGGCGCGTCATCGAATGGCAGGGTATCGAGATCAGGACGGGTCGGCGAAAAATATGTCCGGTCGAGTACGATGTCGCCGTTGATCTTGCGTATGCCCTGGGTCCGCAAGCCGCGCAGCATCAGGCTGAGTTTGTCCCAACTGATATCCGGTGCGCCGCCGCCGCGCAGGTACAGGTCGTCATTCAGGCTATCTTTGCGGCGCGGACTCTCGCTCAGGAATTGGGTTTTCCAGCGGAAGGTCGGACCGAGTTCTTCCAGCGCGATCAAGGTGGTGAGCAGCTTCATGGTCGAGGCCGGATTCATCGGAGTGGTCGCTGCGATGGCGAGCGTTGGCATGTTGCCTTCCACCGGCACTACCATGACGCTGATGGCCGTGCCGGGGATGCCGGCTTTATTCAGCGCGGTTTCTACGGAGGCAGGCAGGGTGGTTTGGCTGAACGCAGGTAAAGCAGATAAGCTCAACGCGCTCATCAAGCAGAGCGAGATCAGGCGCGTGCAACGCCCTCGCCAAGCCGATGAGGATAAAACCGATGTGGACATGCAGCGACTCCGTGCTATTCAAACACGGACATTGTAGTGTAAATGAGCAGCCTTCATCATGAAGTCCGGGCGGTATGGGAGTCCGCCACGAATCTATCTGTCCAAGAAAAAAACGCCAGGTCGGCGGGACCTGGCGTGATGGAAAAAGTACTTTGATCCGGATGTTCAGGCGCTCATTCAGTTGCGCATTCAGTCGCGCATTTAGCTGGGCGCAAGTGTGATGCTCCGGGAGTTTTTACCGTTTAGCTACGGGTGCCGCAGTAGTGATCGGCGTGGTGCCGCTGATACTGTACTGGCCGAGACTGCCGTAATTGCTATAGCCGGTTTGTAAAGGGGAGCCTTTGCCTGCGCCAGTCACACTCAGGTAATAGGTGCCTGATGCGGTGAGGGTCGCGGTCAGGGCGGTCCCCAGTGTTGCAGCATCGTTCGATGTGGCGATGACTTTGCCGGTAGCATCCAGCAACTGCAGGGAAATATCGAGGTTGCCTCCCAAAGCTGCTGGCACAGCTTTTAAAATAACCGGACCGGCACCGGCGTTGAAACTGAGCATATCAATATCGCCTGGCACTTCGATAATGCCGGTGGCATGGACATTGTTGAAGCCATTGGCAATCGTGCTGGTCATCGCATCCGCCGATGCAATGGTGCCGCCGTGATCATCGCTACGTGGCCTGAGGCCTTGTCTGAGCATGATCGCATAGGTGTCTAGCTTGTTATTGGCACCGGTGTATTCGCCTTTGGCCCATTGGGTCAGGTTCTTGTAATAGCCGACGCCCATGATCGGTGCCCAGCCTGTCTCGCCGTCACCTTGACCTGTGTAGTATTCGGTGCTGCTGCTGCCCTGATGCAGCAAGCCCAGGGTATGTCCTAGCTCATGCGAGATGCATTCGGCAATCGGTTTTTCGCTATTGGCGAGATTATTCGGGAAACAAAAAGCAGGCGATGAATTGGGATTGTATGTGTTGAACGCGTTGAGGTAGGCGTAACCGCCTGCGGTATTTGTCTGCGGTGTAATCAGGATCATGACGCCGACCTTGCCTGTTACCACGGTGGGCGCTTCAGTCGTGATATCGACATCGAAAGGCGCATAGTCTTCTGCCACGCGTAACCAGACTTTTTGTATCAGGAGTCGCTCGGCATCGCTGAATGTGGCGGGTGCTTTATCCAGATCAAACGCAGGATTTTTTCCAAAACCGGTAAAGTTCAGATACAAGAGACGGGTGGAATTGCTCTTGGTATGCAGCTTGAAGGTTTGGTCTAAAGGGAATGGCGTAGCGATCGTCGTTTTGGTCGTGACGCTCGCTGTCGCCGCATGCATGACATCGCCCGCTGCGGTCACGCCGCTATCGATATGCAGCAAGCGGCCTTTGCGATCGACGTGCACGGTGCTGTCGGATAACAGCAATTGTTTCAAACTGTCGGAGCTCATGCCGTACCAGTTCGCAACGGCATCGAGATGGCTGGCCAGCAAAGTAATTGCGCGTTGACCGGATGATAGTTCATCCAGGTTAATCCGTGCAAACGGTGCGCGGTCGGTCGATCCTTCGGCGCTGGATGGCACGAAGTCGTCCGGCATCTCGATATTGGCGGCGACGGTGTTGACCGCTGGTACAGCATTGACTGCTAGCGGTAACGCAGCCGCCAGGGCGGTGCCATTTGCCTGCACTAATTGCAGGGGACTGCTACCCCATGCAGTCGTTGCGGTAGCAGTGACTGGCTTGGCTGCCGATGGCGGTTTGTTTGCGCTGGCGACGGGCGTCTTGTCATCGCTACTCAGGTTGACTCCGGCATAGGCAGCAAGTCCTCCGAGTCCAACGATGACGGCCAGCGCTAAGATCTTGCGCGCGGCTGAAATGCCATTTGTGGAGTGTTTCATTTTGATCCCTTTGTTAAGTATTTAAACAAAGGGCATACGCTGACAATAAATGAATCGCATTGATCGCTGAGGCAGCGCTGCACAGATCACTTTATTGGCGACCCCGCTACCATGATCTGTGACAGACCTTAGGCCGGAAGTTTTGCGTCCTTATTTTTCAATAAGTTTGCCCTAGACGTCACTTTAGCCATTCATCGCTTTGTGTCAATCCAATCTCACGATTTGTTTCAATTAATTTTTCAACTAAGTGACTGATATATAAGAGAAAAAGATAAATTGATAAGTTAAAAGATGATTTTGATAACGGACTTAAGGAAATATGCTAAGTTGCGTTATATGGTGGATTGCGGGAGAGATTGCCGTGCCTGCATTCTGAATGCGATGACGTATCTCATAATGCGTCTTGCAGCACACATCACCGAGCGATTTCGCTATAATTTCGCCTCACCTCTACCGAATCATTTCTATGACACTTCTCGCGCATCAATTGGAACTTCTTGCCCCTGCCAAAAATAGTGAGATTGGGCGCGAGGCGATCTTGCATGGCGCAGATGCAGTGTATATTGGCGGCCCGTCTTTTGGCGCGCGCCACAATGCCAGTAACGACATTGGCGAGATCGCCCAGTTAGTTGAGTTTGCCCATCGTTTTCATGCACGCATTTTTGTGACGATGAATACGATTTTGCATGATTCGGAGTTAGAGCCTGCACGCCAATTAATTCATCAACTGTACGACATCGGGGTTGATGCCCTGATCGTGCAGGATATGGCGATGCTGGAACTGGATTTGCCGCCGATTCAGTTGCACGCGAGTACGCAGTGCGATATCCGCAGCGTCGCCAAAGCCAGATTCCTCGGCGATTCCGGCTTCTCCCAATTAGTGTTGGCGCGCGAATTGACGATAGAGCAGATCAAGGCGATCAAGGCAGAAGTCGATACGCCACTTGAATACTTCGTTCATGGCGCCTTATGCGTCGCTTACTCCGGACAATGTTATATCTCGCATGCGCACAACGGACGCAGCGCGAATCGCGGCGATTGCTCGCAAGCCTGCCGCTTGCCTTATACGTTGACCGACGGTGAGGGCAGGGTAGTCGCTTACGACAAGCATTTGCTGTCGATGAAGGACAACGACCAAAGCAGCAACCTCGAAGCCCTGATTGACGCGGGGATACGCTCGCTCAAAATCGAGGGGCGCTATAAGGACATGGGCTATGTCAAAAATATCACCGCGCATTACCGCTTGCTGTTAGACGAGATCATGAGCCGTCGCACCGAGTTCTCGCGTGCTTCCAGCGGGCATAGCCAGATCGCTTTTACACCGAATGTCGATAAGACTTTTCATCGCGGCCATACCGATTATTTTGCGAATGGCAGACTCGATGACATCGCTGCGTTTGATTCGCCCAAATATGTTGGCCTGCATCTGGGCTATGTCTCGCAACTGGGGCCGACCTGGTTCGATATCGAAACTGCCGATGCGCTCGCCAACGGCGATGGCTTGAACTATATGCACAAGCGCGAAGTCGCCGGCATACAGGCAAATACGGTTGAAAAGATCGGCGATGTATGGCGCATCTATCCAAATGAGCCGATGGCCGATCTGGTCGGTTTAAAAGCAGGCGTGGCGATTAATCGCAATCGCGATCATCACTGGGAATCCGCCTTAAACAAAAAAACAGCCGATCGCAAACTTGGCCTGTGGATGACTTTAAAAGATCATGAGCACGGCCTCAGCTTGGAGTTGTTCGATGCCGACGGCGTCAGCAGTGCAGCGCACGTCGAACTGAAATTAGAGCCAGCGCAGCAGGCAGATAAAGCAGAAGCGGCCTTGCGCGACAATCTCGGCAAGCTGGGCAACACCATGTTTTATGCCGAAGCGATTGAGCTGCAATTGCGCCAAGCCTGGTTTGTGCCAAGCTCCGTCATCAACGCCTTGCGTCGCGATGCGGTTGCTCGGCATGAGCTTTCCCGCCTGGCGAGCTGGCAGCGACCGTTACGTAAAGCCCCGATAGAGCCGCCAGTCCCGTATCCGGACGCCTCACTTTCGTATCTGGCCAACGTCTACAACCACAAGGCAAGGGCCTTCTACGAAAAGCACGGCGTAAAGTTAATTGATGCGGCGTACGAATCGCATGAGGAGGCCGGTGAAGTTTCTTTGATGATTACCAAGCATTGCCTGCGCTTCTCATTTAACCTCTGCCCGAAACAAGCCAAAGGAGTGCAGGGCGTGCAAGGCCAGGTCAAGGCCGAGCCGATGACTTTAATGAACGGCAATGAGAAGTTGACACTCAGATTCGATTGCAAACCATGCGAGATGCACGTGGTCGGCAAGATGAAAAAAACATCCTGCAATCGGCGCCGCCATCGAGTGTGGCGTATAGCCCTTTGGTGTTTCATAAGAGCCGGCCTGCGCAACAGTCAGCTTAATCTCGAAACGCCGTTTCACTGATTGCCAGGATATGTCCAGGGCCTATCGGCGGACTGTTACAGTCCTGGCAAACATCACGCTATTTGGACCTACGCAAAGCGCCAAACCGCTTAACACCATGTACAGGGAACTTCTAAAAACCCTTTAATCGAGGTGCAACGCTAGGCACAAAACGCAGCAATACGTCGGTATTGCGAGGCTTTGTAACGACGCGATGCGCTCGAGTATGGGGTTTTTAGAAGTTACCTACATTGAAACCGCAGGCTGGATGCGGCTTTCAGAGCCATTTCGTGCCAACAGGCGCATCCAGCTTGCGGGTGCATTTTTATTTAAAAAGGCCGTGTAGCCAGTTCCTCTCCTGCCATTTCTCTATGCCTCTATGGTGAGAGGTTTTTGGTCTTTGCGTTAGTCCTAACTATAATGAAAGAATGCCACAGCGAGGATGCCGTCATGTCGATTACGCCTGAGCAGTTACAAGAATTAATCCTC
The DNA here is from genome assembly GCF_025548535.1 of Undibacterium sp. Jales W-56. Classification (GTDB taxonomy): domain Bacteria; phylum Pseudomonadota; class Gammaproteobacteria; order Burkholderiales; family Burkholderiaceae_D; genus Undibacterium. Next base: position 451,360 of record NZ_JAJLQW010000001.1, read on the forward strand.
GAAGTCGAAAAAGAGGATCCGATCGACTTTGCCGACCTCCCTATCGAGGAAAATGTTTTGCGCTCCCTCGTTGCCGATCATTTATGCGACATGGCGCAGAGCCTCGAGAATTTCAGCGAGCAGGATCGCCATCTGACCTTGCTGGCAGTCTCCGCTAAATTGGTACTCGAAAATCTGGTGCTCCACATCCAGTTGCTACGTCAGCATGACGTACCGCTCAGCGGTAGTGCCGACGCCTTATTGCGGCGTTTGCGACATCAAAAATAATTACCTGTCGTTCTGATTTTTTGATTACAGATGTTTCTCTGCATCCGTATGGGTAAAAATGACAATGTTGATTGTCTGAGGCTCTTTCGTTTTTAAGAGATTCGCAACAATCGCCGTGTCAGCAGTGCATTCATATCGCGCCTGGCATCGACAACAATATGAATATAAATAACATCCTGCCTCACTTCGTAAATGACCCGATTCATTCCAGATAAGACTTGTCGGTATTGCGTTAGGTTGAGTTTTTCAATTTCTTCTGGAATTGCACCCGCTTGCGGAAAATTTTGCAGGTTGCGGATCGCTTCTTTTATCTTGCCATAAGTAGTGCGCCAAGTTTCCAACGAAAAGTTTTTGAGAATATAGGTTCTGAGCTCTTTCAGGTCCTGCTCTGCCGCATCAAGAATGACGACTCTGAAATCCATCAGAGATCAGCCTTGTCCAGTTCGGCAAACACATCCTCTGCACTGCGGAATTTGCCTTGCTCAATTTCACGATTGCCGAGTGCCAGAATTTTTAGCAGTGCGAGCGTTTCTTCTTGTTCTTCAAAACTCTTCACGTCGATTACGACCAGCTTGGCTTCGCCGTTTTGTGTGATCAACATCGGCTCACGATTTTCCGTGATGTCTTTGATAACTTCGGCAGCGTGACTCTTGAGGTAACTGATGGGCTTTACCTGGGTGGAAAATTTCATGATCAGACCTCTGCTGCAAATGAATAAAGACCAATTTTAGTCTTAATTAAGACTCATGTACAGAGTCAATATTTATATATTTGCAATAAATTAAACATATTTGCACCCGTGAAGAATGCAAATATGTTTGGACAGCTGGACACTTGGACCGATTAAATTTTAAATCGTGGAAATGAGTCTGCGTAGCACCACACCAGTGCCACAACCATCTGATTTTTCAACGACAATTGAATTACGTGAGGCGGTTGCAATGGCGAAAGAAGTTCGACCAGTCCAATTGTCGCCATTTTTATTTTGTAAACGTGATGGAAAAGGGTACTTTAACGAGACCACGAGCAGTGCGGGTTGGAATCTTTGTGGCGTGGCTTCTTTGGCCGAGTGATGGTAGAGACCAAAGTAACAGAAAGATCGGCGCAATTGAAATCTACAACAAACCTCGGTTCGAATATCGAAGTGAATGCTTTGTGATTCTCCTCCTAAATTCATGGGAACTATTATTTAAAGCTATTTTGTCAAAAAATCGTGTTCGCATTTTTGAACCAAAAGTGCGCGGCAAACCTTACTTCACTTTGCGATTTTTTACTGCAATGGACGTAGCCGAACAGTTTTTCCCAAAGAATATTTCTCACCGTGCCGTCTCCGAAAACATTGGTCGCCTATCGTGGTTGGTGTAGCAGGGGCACAGAAAGAAGGGCTTCTGCTTGTATCCAAAAAAGTAGACCCAAACAAATCCCATCCACATCAGCGTAAAGTTATCCTCGCTAAAGTAGGTACTGAGCTACGTGGTCTGAAATTCAATTCATATGTCTTTAACGCTATTGTTTCCAGCTCTTTCTGTGTGAGCGTGTGGATTCGTTTGAGAATGTCTTGTTCGTCGTCCATAAAATCAGCTATTTTGTTTTTGACCATGATAGCGGAAATAAGCCGGGATTTTTCCTTGGCGATAGTGGGATTTTTGGTTTGAAGCGAGATACGGCTTTCTTTCCGAACGCCCTGAATCGCTGGCCCAAAGAGGCGAAAGTAAAAAACGCCGTGACGTGATTTGGCAAGATTGGAAGGTAGTTTCAAAATGCTTCTCCATAATGAAATGGAACCCCATTCTGTGACCCCTGAGAGAAAAGCCAAATAAAAAAGCCCTTGAAAAATCAAGGGCTTATCTTATTCTGGCGGAGAAAGGGGGATTCGAACCCCCGGTAGGCTATGAACCTACGCACGCTTTCCAGGCGTGTGACTTAAACCACTCATCCATCTCTCCTTTTCGCAGTCTTGCCCATTTGCGAAGCTCGCAATTATAGCAGATAAAGATTTAGCGGCAAATGTTTTATTCCCCTTGGAGTCGATCTCTCGTTTTAGCTGGGCGCAAGCCTGCTTTATATGACGGACGATCTGCTCTTTGTAAACTGGGGATTGTCGATCTACTCCGGCATGCTTGCTAACGTTATAATGCCGCTCCATGAACCTACTCAAAACGCTCGCCACGATCAGTGGCATGACGATGTTGTCGCGCATTACCGGGCTTGTCCGCGATGTGTTGATCAACAATTACTTTGGCGCGACGGCACTGACCGATGCGTATAACGCCGCTTTTCGTATTCCGAATTTTTTTCGTCGCTTGTTCGCCGAAGGCGCATTCTCTCAGGCATTCGTTCCTATCCTGGCTGAATATAAAAATCAAAAAGGCGATGTGGTCACTAAGGAATTGATCGATCATGTCGCGACTGTGTTGGCATGGACATTACTGGCTACTTGCATACTAGGCGTGATCGGCGCACCGGTACTGGTGTATCTGTTCTCATCAGGTTTTGCGCAAAATCCGGCTAAATTTGAAACGACAGTTGTGATGACGCGGATCATGTTTCCTTACATTGGTTTCATGTCTCTGGTCGCTCTATCCAGCGGGATTTTGAATACCTGGCGTGAATTTAAAATCCCGGCATTTACTCCGGTTTTATTGAATTTTTCTTCTATCGCCGCATCGATTTTTTTGGCGCCGCATCTTGCGCAACCTATTTACGCATTGGCGATTGCCGTGTTTGTCGGAGGTATTTTGCAGGTGGCAATCCAGGTGCCGGCCTTGGTCCGATTAGGCGTATTGCCGCGCTTCCGGATGAATCCGTTTTTTGCTTTACGCGATCCGGGTGTGAAACGAGCTTTGCGTCAAATGGGGCCGGCTGTTTTGGCGGTATCCGCCACGCAAATCAGCATCCTGATCAATTCCACCTGGGCGTCGTATTTGCCTGACGGCAGCATCTCGTGGTTAGCATCGGCCGACCGCTTGATGGAATTTCCGAGTGCCTTACTCGGTGTGGCGTTAGGGACGATTTTATTGCCGAGTTTATCCAAGGCGAATTTTGACGCTGATACCAGAGAATATTCATCGCTCCTGGATTGGGGTTTGCGTTTGACATGTTTGTTGGCGATGCCAGCCGCAGTGGCTTTAGGGACTTTGCCCGATGCATTGACGGCGACTTTATTTCACAATGGTAAATTCAGTGCTGAGGCGGTGCATATGACATCGCAGGCGGTCACTGCGTATGGCGTGGGTTTGATGGGGTTGATTCTGGTGAAAATCCTCGCACCGGGCTTTTATGCGAAACAAGATATACGAACACCGGTAAAAATCGCGCTTGGCGTGCTGATGTGCACCCAACTGATGAATCTTTTGTTTTTGCGCGTCATGGGAATGGGACATGTCGGCCTCGCCTTATCGGTCGGATTGGGCGCTTGCATCAATGCTGCTTTTTTGTATGCGGGTCTCAGGAAGCGCGGTATTTACACGCCGGAACCTGGCTGGATGAAGTTCGTGGCCAAATTGCTGCTGGCTTTGATTTTGATGGGAATCGTGGCGTTTTTCTTGTCCGCACAAGTTGATTGGATAGGCTTGAAGCCACATAAGATTACGCGTATTGCCATCTTGGGAGCCGTTATTGCCACTTGCATGCTGACCTACTTCTCTGCCTTGTTTGTGATGGGATTTCGCTTAAAGGATTTTCGTAAAGCGGTCAGTTAATTGATGGCTTGTACAATAAAAAACGGGGCAGATGATTGCCCCGTTTTTTTATGCATCGCCCTTGATCAGCCTGCGATTTTTTCCCATTTATCCAGCGCTTCGATTAATAACTCGTCGAGTTCTGCATAGCGTGCGTTGAGCTTGTTCGCTTCATCCGGGCCATTCTTGTAGAGATGGACGTCGTTGAGTTTTTCGGTAATGGCTTTTTGCTCCGCCTCCATTGCGGCGATCAGATTCGGCAATTCATCCAGCTCACGTTGCTCTTTATAGCTGAGTTTCTTTTGCTTGGCGGCTGGTGCAGAGGCGCTGGCTTTAGCATCGGTTTTAGCGTCGGATTTTGTCTCTGGTTTGCTGCTCGTCTTGATCAGCGGAGTCGAGTTGCGATAACGTTCCCAATCCGAATAGCCGCCGATAAATTCGCCCCACTGACCGTCGCCTTCGGCCACGATTACTTGCGTGACGACATTGTCGAGGAAGGTTCTGTCATGGCTGACCAGGAATACGGTGCCGTCGTAATCTTCCAATAATTCTTCCAGCAATTCGAGCGTATCGATATCCAGGTCATTGGTTGGTTCATCGAGTACCAGGACGTTGGCCGGCTTGGCGAACAAGCGGGCCAGCAGCAGGCGGTTGCGCTCACCGCCGGACAGGGATTTGACGGGAGAGCGCGCACGTTCCGGTGCGAACAGGAAGTCGCCGAGATACGACATTACGTGTTTGCGCTGGCCGTTGATCTCGACAAAATCACTGCCTGGCGCAATCGTATCGGCCAGACTCATCTCGTCGTTTAACTGCGCGCGCATTTGGTCGAAGTAGGCGATCTGCAACTTGCTGCCTTGTTTGATCGTGCCGCTATCGGGGTCGTCTTGCCCCAGGATCAGTTTCAGTAAAGTCGTTTTGCCGGCACCGTTCTGGCCGATCAGGCCGATCTTGTCGCCGCGCATAATGATGCTGGAGAAGTCGCGTACGATGACTTTTTCGCCAAAGGACTTGCAGATGTTTTCCAGTTCCGCGACGATCTTGCCTGAGCGTTCGCCTGTCGTCACATCAAGCTTGACCTGACCTTGCTGATCACGGCGGGCACTGCGTTGCAGGCGCAGATTCTCTAGCCGCTTGACGCGGCCTTCATCACGTACCCGGCGGGCTTTGACGCCTTTGCGTATCCAGATTTCTTCTTGTGCGAGGAACTTGTCGAACTTGGCGTTCTCCACTTCCTCGTTCTCGAGTTGTTCTTCTTTGCGTGTCTGGTAGGTCGTGAAGTTGCCCGGGTAAGAGGTAATCTTGCCGCGGTCCAGTTCAATGATGCGCGTCGCCACGTTATCCAGGAAGCTACGATCATGCGTGATGAACAGCACGCTGCCTTTAAAGTCGCGCAACAGGCCTTCCAGCCATTTGATCGAAGAAAAATCCAGATGATTGGTCGGTTCATCAAGCAACAGCACGTCCGGTGCGCTGACCAGGGCGCAGGCCAATGCCACGCGTTTTTTCATGCCGCCGGACAGCGTGCTCATGATGGCGTCTTTGCTCAGGTTCAGCTTATCCAGCGTAGTCTCAACCTTGTTAGTCAGGCTCCAGGCATCAGCCGCATCGAGCTTGACCTGAATGTCATGCATGCGCTCCATCAACGCTTCATCATCATCGCCGCCGAACTGACCGGTCAGCGCTTCATACTCTGCCAGCAAGGCTGCCATTTCGCCCATGCCGGAGGCAACCGCATCAAATACGCTGATATCCGGCGAGAATTGCGGTTCCTGCTCGACATAGGCAATTTTGATGCCTTGTTGCATCACCAGCAAGCCGTCATCCAGCTTCGATGTGCCGGCGATGATTTTAAGGAGCGAGGATTTGCCGGTACCATTGCGGCCAATCAAGCCGACGCGCTCGGCGGCCTCGATAGAAAATTCTGCGTGATCGAGCAGGGCGACGTGACCGAATGCCAACTGGGCATTGCTGAGTGAAATGACTGCCATAAATACCTGGTGAACGAGGGTGTGTTTAACTAAAGCTGGGAGAGTCGGTTAATCGGCGATAAACTGTTAAATCAGGCTTAAAGCAACCGAAATCTGCTGAAATTGGATGAATAAAGGCAGTATTGTACTTGAGCCGGCGTCATCTATCGTAAAAGCTGCGAATTGCTTGTTGTGCTACGCTCAGGTAAGATGCTGCTCTCTTCCAAAGAGCACGGCGGTACTGGTGCTCGAATAGAGTCTCTCCGTAGCACAATGGATAGTGCACATGCCTCCTAAGCGTGGGATACAAGTTCGATTCTTGTCGGAGGGACCAATAGCCTATTGCATTCCCTTGGCCCGGAATTGCCTGTACTTCTTCTGAAATCGCATTGTCCATTTTGTGCTAGTCTTTCTGCTCTAAAAGTATTCATCCGCAGGAGTGCGTCATGTTCGGCATCGTCAATTACCCCACCTTTGTATTCACTGTTCTATTGTTCCTGGCGATACCTGGTCCCGGATTATTGGGGATCGTTGCGGCGACCGGCAAGCATGGCCGGCGGGCTGGCTTTGCCAGTACGCTCGGCGTGGTTGCCGGTGACTGGGTGCATATGACGCTGGCGGGTATTGGGGTGGCGGCGCTGTTGCAGGCGAATCCGCTGGTGTTTAAGGCGATTCAATATCTGGGCGCGGCTTACCTGATCTATATCGGCGTGACTTTATTGCGAGTGAAAGCGCTTGAATCGAATTCTTCGTCGGGACTCGAGGCGAATGGCGGTACGCAGGATTTTCGTCGTTTGTTTTTGATTACCCTGATGAATCCCAAAGCGATCGTGTTTTATATGGCGTTCTTCCCTTTGTTTATTAATCCTGCTGAGCATCATGGTGCCTGGACTTTATTGGCAATGGGCGTGACGGTGAGCTGCTTGACGGTGTTGTTTTGTTTTTCCGTCGTGTTGCTGGTGAATCTCATCACGACGCGTTTGAAGAAAAATGCCTGGATAGGCCGAGTCGCGCATAAAGTCGCCGGGGTGACGCTGATTGGGTTTGGCATCAAATTATCGACGAATTAAATTAACGAATCGGCTGTGATGCGCGACCAATCCGCACAGGAATTAGATCGCCTGCAAAGCAGAAGGTTTAGAATACACAGCGAGCATTTTTATATCAATTAAAAGAGAGAGACAAATGGCGAAAGCATCATTTCAGTGGGACGATCCTTTATTGTTGTCATCGCAGTTGAGCGATGAAGAGCGCATGGTGCAGGAAGCGGCGCGCGTGTATTGCGAAGAGAAACTGGCGCCGCGGGTATTAGAGGCTTTTCGCCATGAAAAAACGGATGCGTCGATTTTTCCTGAAATGGGTGCGCTGGGTTTGCTGGGTCCGACGATCCCGGCGGAATACGGTGGCGCCGGTCTTAATTATGTTTCTTACGGCTTGATCGCGCGCGAAGTTGAGCGTGTCGATTCCGGTTATCGCTCGATGATGAGCGTACAGAGTTCCCTGGTGATGGTGCCGATCAATGAGTTCGGTAGCGAGGCGCAAAAACAAAAATATTTGCCGAAACTGGCCAGCGGCGAGTGGATCGGTTGCTTTGGCCTGACCGAGCCGAATCATGGCTCGGATCCCGGCAGTATGGAGACGCGCGCCAGAACCGTGCCAGGCGGTTATTCATTAAGCGGCGCGAAAATGTGGATTACCAATAGCCCGATTGCCGATGTGTTTGTGGTCTGGGCGAAAACCGACGATGGGCGCATTCGCGGCTTCATTTTGGAAAAAGCCTGGAAAGGTTTATCGGCACCGGCTATTCATGGCAAGGTCGGGTTGCGCGCATCGATTACGGGTGAAATCGTGATGGATGAAGTCTTCGTGCCGGAAGAAAATATGCTGCCCAAAGTTGAAGGCCTGAAAGGCCCTTTCACTTGCCTGAACTCGGCACGCTACGGGATCGCCTGGGGCGCGCTCGGTGCGGCAGAATTCTGCTGGCATACGGCACGTCAGTACACCATGGACCGTATGCAGTTTGGCCGTCCCCTGGCCGCGAATCAACTGATCCAGAAAAAACTCGCAGATATGCAGACCGAAATTACGATGGCCTTGCAAGGCTGCCTGCGCCTGGGGCGCATGAAGGACGAGGGCACCGCATCGGTAGAAATTACGTCGATCATGAAGCGTAATTCCTGCGGTAAATCACTCGATATCGCCCGCATGGCGCGCGATATGTTGGGCGGTAACGGGATCTCGGACGAATACGGCGTAGCGCGTCATCTGGTGAATCTGGAAGTCGTGAATACCTATGAAGGTACGCATGATATTCATGCCTTGATCCTGGGACGTGCGCAGACAGGCATTGCGGCGTTTTAAGTAGAGTCAAAACTTGTGCAAAAAAACAAACCTCTTGTTGTCGAGACACAGAGACGCAGAGGAAAGCAAGAGTAAACAGCGCCACGGAATGATGATATTCAAAACGAACCCGCAGGCTGGATGAGCCTGTTGGCACGAAATGCCTCTGAAAGCCGCAGCCAGCCTGCGGGTTCAATCGGGCGTTGTGGTAAGCAGCTTGTCGTTTTGCGTAAATCCTAAGAGTAAGAGCTAAGGCAAAAAAGGGCGTGCGCGCCCTTTTTTAATGACCGCTCAGCGTTTCGATTCGATTGCGGCCCCGCGATTTGGCCAGGTATAAGGCTTGATCTGCGAGAGACAGCAAGACTTGCGGCGAGGTTTCTTTGCTCGGATGCAGGGCGGCGATGCCCATGCTGACCGTCACGTAGGGACCGATTTCCGAGGCGGGGTGATGGATCGCTTCTTCGGCTAAGCGCGTCTTGATGCGTTCGGCGAATGCCATGGCGTGTGGCAGATCTGCATCGACCACCAGCACGACAAATTCTTCGCCGCCATAACGTGCAATAAAATCGCCGCTACGTTGCGCGGTTTCTTTCAGCAATGCGCCGACGCGACGCAGACATTCATCACCGCTGGCATGCCCCGAAATATCATTGATCAGTTTGAAAAAATCGATATCGATCATGATCGCCGCCAGCGAATGTTTGCTGCGGGTGGCGCGCAGCCATTCGCTTTCCAGGGTTTCATCGAGGGTGCGGCGATTGAACAGGCGGGTCAGTGCATCGGTACGTGAGAGCCAGTGCAATTCATTATTGGCGTGTATCAGTTGTTCGTTCAGGCGCTCTGCACGGTCTTGCTGTAGACGCAGTTGTACCTCAAGTTCGGAACTGACATCCAGCAGCTTGTCCGCCATGCGATTGACCGAGTAGGACAGCATACCCAGCTCGTCGCGTGACGCATGTTGCATGCGACGCTTCAGGTCGCCGCTGGCAATCATCACTGCGACTTCGGCCATGTGCAGGATAGGCAGTGTGAAATGACTGGAGAGCCAGACGGCAATCGCGGCGGTCACCACAAACACAGTCAGCATCAATGCCAGCCAGAGATTGCGCTGGTCGCGCAAGGGTTTGTAGGCATCTTCCTGATCGATCTTGACGATGATGGTCCAGTTCGGCTGCGCCAGATTGTGGGTATAGGCGAGTACCGGGGTGCCGCGGTAATCTTTGCCGCTCAGCAGGTGACGTTCTTCGGAGGTGCCCGAGCGTGCCTCATGGATGCGGGTCAATTTGACAACGGGCACGTCTTCCAGCATCGCAAAACGCAGCGGCGTGATGGGACGCGGCGCGCCATTGGCATCGATCTCGGTGATGATGAGTTCTTCCGAAACCCAGCCGGCGCTGCTGCCGGAGATCGCACGTAACGGCTCCATACTGGTCAGTATCACCAGGATGCCGATCACGCGTCGCCCATCCATCAGCGGCCCGCCCGCGCGGATCAGCCTGCGTCCATCGGCACCGACGATGCTGGCGGTAATCAGCGGATTGGTGAGCAAGCTATCCCGGGTGCTGACATCGAGTTGTTGCGACTCCTGACTGATCGCCGATACCGAGGTGATCAGTTTGCCGTCTATCCCATAGATCAGGACATTGTCGATGAAAGATGCGCTGCGTTTGGCGTCGTTGAGCAGTTCATTGGCCTGTTCCAATGCGCCATCGCTGCGATGATCGATGTAAGCGCTGACGGATTTGCTGAGTTGGGTACGGTTGCTCATGAGCTGTAATTCAGCCCGCAGAAAATGATTGAACTCGTCGATTCTTTGCGCATGCAGTCGCGCAACTGAGGCCAGATGAGATTCGATGGCGATTTCCATCGAGCGCTGACTGACAAAGAAGAAGGTCGCAACGGCGGCCAGCATGCACAGGATAGCGACGCCCATGACCAGCATCATGAGTTGTTCGCGCAGGCCGAACCAACTGCGGGGGGGCAAAGGGGCCAGAGCGATTGCGGCGTCTGTATTGCCAGGGTTGGCGCCGTTGGTTGCGATGACAGTCGATGGACTGCCGTTGACCATCCCATTGTGTGTGGCCGGTTCTTGCTGTCTATCGCGCGTCGCCATGGCATCACCTGCTAACACTGACCGCTACATCAAAATAGCGGTGCGGTAGGAATCGATATTGAGCTGCTTGTTTCTACTAATTAGAGCCTGTTTATCCGTGATCTTGTGGGGGAAATTGCTGGGGGTCAAGTCACTTTGGTTTTGCAAGAATTCAAAATTAAGTATGTTGGCAAATAATAAATCAAATCTTGATGAATGTGCGCAATTAGTTGTCTTTTAGTTCATTAATTTTCTTAATGGAGATAGCTGGCATGGAAGATATTCGCAGCTATGTCACACCTATTTATATGGAAACTAACATACTCCCCAATATTTTTATAAAACATGCACTATTCCGCATGTTTTATAGGGGTGTTGAATTAATACTGCATGGGAGTATCAATTTTTTTACATTGCAACGGATGCTTCAACGTTCCTTGAGCACTTTATAAAGCCGTACGCAGAGAAAACAGTTCCGGGAATAACACCACATCCAGCATTTTACGCAGATAGCTGACGCCCGCCGTGCCGCCGGTACCGGCCTTAAAGCCGATGATGCGCTCCACCGTCGTGACGTGGCGGAAGCGCCAGATGCGGAAGGCGGTTTCCATATCGACCAGCTTCTCCGCCAGTTCGTACAGGACCCAATGCTGCTCAGGGGTCTGGTACACCTGCAACCAGGCGGCTTTGACCGACTCATTCGCGATAACGCCTTGCGTCCAGTCCTGATTCAGGCGCGCTGCATCGATCGTAAATCCCTGACGCGCCATCAGCATGATTGCTTCATCATAAATCGATGGCGCATGCAGGGCCGCGCTGAGCGCGGCATGCGCATCGGGATTACTTTCGTGAACGCTCAGCATCTGGGCATTTTTATTTCCGAGCAAAAATTCCAGCTCGCGATACTGATGCGACTGGAAGCCCGACGAATTGCCGAGATAGGGGCGAACGGCGGTGTATTCGCTGGGCGTCATAGTGGCCAGCACATCCCAGGCATGCACCAGTTGGTCCATGATGCGCGCCACGCGCGACAGCATTTTGAAGGCGGGCGGCAAATCGCCGGCGCGCAATAGCGCGCGCACCGCATGCAGTTCATGCAGCATCAATTTAATCCAGAGCTCGCTGGTTTGATGCTGAATGATGAACAGCATTTCATTGTGATTCGGCGAACGCGGATGCTGGGCATTGAGGATTTGATTCAGGCCGAGATAGTCGCCGTAGCTCATGTCGCTACTGAAATCCATCTTTGCGCCATGCCAGGACATAGGGCAGGTTGCTTTGCTGTCGCTGTTGTTATTGGGTTTGTCTTGAGTGCTCATGATGGTCGCTTCAATGGTTGCTGAGTGATTGCCTGGCGGGTGTTGTTTCGTATTCGTGCGGTGCTTCAGGTGACTTCATTGCGTTCGCCTTGCAGCGAGTAAATTTTGTGGTCCAGGATGTCGCGCAAACCTTCTGCCGCATCCCAGACATCGCTAAAGCGCGTGTACAAAGGCGTGAAGCCAAAGCGCATGATGGCGGGTTCGCGATAGTCGCCGATGATGCCGCGTGCAATCAATGCCTGCATCACGGCGTAACCATGCGGATGGCTAAAACTGACCTGGCTGCCGCGTTGCGCGTGCTCGCGCGGCGTGACTAATTTCAGGGGATGCGATGCACAGCGGCTTTCGACCAGATGAATGAATAAATCCGTCAGCGCCAGTGATTTGGCGCGTAGTGCCGTCATCGTGGTTTTGCCAAAAATTTCCAGCCCCGATTCCACCATCGCCAGCGAGACGATAGGCTGGGTGCCGCAGAGCGCGCGCCGTATGCCTGGCGTAGCGCTAAAGCTGGTTTGCATTTCAAACGGCTTGGCATGCCCCCACCAACCAGAGAGCGGGTGGGAGAAGGCTTCCTGATGACGGGTCGGCACCCAGATAAAGGCCGGCGATCCCGGACCGCCGTTCAGATATTTATAGGTGCAGCCGACGGCGAAATCGGCTTTTGCCTCATTCAATTGCACCGGTACTGCGCCGGCAGAATGTGCCAGATCCCACAGCATTAATGCGCCTTGCGCATGTGCGTGCGCCGTGACCGCAGTCATGTCATGCAGATAGCCGCTACGATAATTGACATGGGTCAGCATGACCAGGGCAGTGTGCTTGTCGATCGCTTTGTGCAGCTCTTCCGGCGTATCGACCAGCCGCAATTGATAGCCGCGATCCAGCCAGCGCGTCAGCCCTTCGGCGATGTAGATATCTGTCGGGAAATTGCTGCGCTCAGTGACGATGATGTGGCGTTCCGCGTTGGCGGGATTGCTCGCCTGAATCTGTAAGGCTGCGGCAATCGCCTTGAATAAATTAATCGAGGTCGAGTCGGTGACGACGACTTCGTTTTGTCTCGCACCGATCAGCGGGGCGAGCAAATTGCCGAGTCGCGAAGGCAGCTCAAACCAGCCAGCCGTATTCCAGCTCTTGATCAGGTCGTTTCCCCATTCCTGGCGTATCACTTGCTGGGCGCGGCTTGCTGAGGATTTCGGCATGGCGCCGAGCGAATTGCCATCGAGGTAAATCACGCCGTCTGGCAAATCGAATTCTTGTCTTAGCCCAGCCAGCGCATCTTGCGCATCGAGCTTCAGGCAGTGTTGGCGGTCAATTGTAGTCATGGTGAACAACTCAGAAAGTAAGTGAACGGAGAACGGCGCGTACCGGGCTGGCATCGAGTCCGGCGAGTTTGAGCGGCAGGGCGATTAATTCGTAATCTCCTGCGCTGATGTCATCGAGCACGATACCTTCGAGTATCGCCATCTGGTGCTGTCGCACTGCCCAATGACAGTCCATGGTCTTGGATGTCTGCGGATCCAGCGAAGGGCTGTCGATGCCGACCAGCCGCACGCCATGCGTCGCCAATAAGGCAATCGTGGCAGGTGCAATGTGCGGGAAATGATCGTCCCACCGATCCTGTGGCGCCTTGAAATAAGTGCGGAGCAAAACCCGTGGCGGCGTCCCCGCCAATTGCGCTGCAATATGCTCAGGCTCGACCGTCGTCCTGCCTATGCAATGGATCACCCGACAGGCGCCGATGTACGTAGTCAGATCGACCTGATCAATAGCTAAACCGGAGGGATCGTAATGCGAGGGCGCATCGCAATGCGCGCCGGTATGCGTGGACATGCTGATTTTGCTGACCTTGACCGGGCAGCCGTCGGCAATCTGCCAGGTGGTGTCGGATGCATAGGCTGTGTCGCCGGGCCAGACCGGCATGCCGTGCTGCATGGTGGGTGTAATGTCCCAGATGCGTGGGATAGCGGCGGGCATAAGCGGTCTCCTTCAGTCGATTTGTAGAGATAATTTTATGCTGAAAATGTCGATGAGTTCTTGCAAATTGCTATGGATAATCGAGATTTTGTAGAATAAACTGCGAATAATTATTCAATATTCGATGGGATGTGCGAAATGCAATTAGATGCAACCGATATGAAGATTTTGCACTTCCTGCAAAGCGAAGGGCGCATCAGCAACCAGGATCTGGCAGACAGGGTATTTTTATCGCCCTCGTCATGCTTGCGGCGGGTCCGGATGCTGGAAGAGGCAGGCATCATCAGCCGCTATAGTGCGGTACTCGATGCGACGGCTTTGGGCCTGGAAGTCGATGCGTTTGTGCAGGTGACGATGCGGCGCGATGTCGAGCAGTGGCATGAGAATTTTTCAGCGGCGCTGCAAAGCTGGCCGGAAGTGGTGGGCTCTTACATTATTACCGGCGACGCCAATTATCTGCTCAGAGTGAAGGCGCGCAATCTGAAACATTACTCGTCCTTTGTACTGGAGCGTTTGTACAAGACCACGGGTGTTCTGGACATACGCTCGAATATCGTGCTGCAGACCTTAAAGGATACGAATGAGATTGCCACGGGCTTGCTGCAATCTGAAAAATAAGCGGGTGAAATTATGCGCCAATCCACGGCAGGTTTTTTTGACACCAGCCGCCGGTCGATTTGCGATGACCTGCCGCATCTCTATCGCCTTCAAAGCCCTCCAAGATATCAAAACAAGCCGAATAGCCGTTTTCTGTAGCCAGTTTGGCCGCATGCCTTGAGCGCACCCCTGAACGGCACAAAAACAACAAGATCGTTGCGGTGTCCGGTGCTGCCGCTTGCAGTTCAGATAAAAAGCCGGGGTTAGGTGCGCCGCCCGGATAGAGGTTCCATTGCACCGCTTTGTGCTGCGCTTCCGGCAATGCCACTCGACCTACCCAATCGCGTTCCGCATTGGTGCGCACATCCACCAGCACCACTCCGGCATCATTTTGCAACAGTGAAAACGCTTCTTCCGGCGTCACGGCGCCGGCATAAGGAAGCCCTGATTCCTGAGCGCGTTGACGGGCGATGGCAATGAGTTCGGTTGTCATAGTGGACTTTATTGGCTGAGTGTGGTTGGAATAATTATGCCCCATACCGGTAAGCATAGTCATGCAATCCCACTCAATAATTATCTTTTAATCATATCCTTATAACTTGCGAGCTATCAACTGCAAAGCGATGCGCACCAAAATAAAGCAATATTTTTTAAATTTCATTAAAGTGCATTAAATAAGTGCGGCATTTGTATTTTGCAATTAAATGGTGCAAATATGTAGCAAACGATTTTGAGCAGGTTTGACGAAGGCATCGGAAAAGTGGCTAGAAAACAGGGGTTTAGCGCTTTTGTTGCGAACCTTACGATTGCTCAGAAGATGGCATGGATTCTGCTATTATCCTCGGTGAGTTTTGCTAATAGCTTGGTGTACTATAGTTAGGCGGATTTTTACCCTGGCCGTTATTTAAATGCAGTCAGGATAAATTATCAGCTTGGATCACCGCTGCAGAGCTGGGTTGATTAGCAGACCGCTCAGCATCTTACGAATTTATTTTTAGCTCTATTTGAGGAGTTTCACATGGCAATGACAGCCGCAGAAGTCTTGAAAATGGCGAAAGACAACGAAGTTAAGTTCGTTGATTTCCGCTTTGCTGATACCCGAGGCAAAGAACAGCACGTGACTGTTCCAGTTTCCCAGTTCGGTATGGATAAATTCGAATCTGGCCACGCATTTGACGGCTCGTCTATCGCCGGCTGGAAAGGGATCGAAGCATCCGATATGTTGTTGATGCCTGATCCAAATACCGCCAACATCGATCCATTCATGGAAGAAACCACATTGTTCATGCAATGTGACGTGATCGAGCCAGCCGATGGCAAAGGTTATGATCGTGACCCACGTTCTATCGCCAAGCGCGCAGAAGCTTACCTGAAATCTTCCGGCATCGGCGACACAGCTTACTTCGGTCCAGAACCGGAATTCTTCATTTTCGACAGCGTACGCTGGAAAATCGATATGTCCGGCTGCTTCGTCAAGATCGATTCCGAAGAAGCATCATGGACTACAGGCGAAAAACTCGAAGGCGGCAACACCGGTCACCGTCCGACAGTCAAAGGCGGCTATTTCCCGGTTCCGCCGGTCGACAGCTTCCAGGACATGCGTTCTGAAATGTGCCTGATCCTGGAATCCCTGGGCATCCCGGTCGAAGTGCACCACCATGAAGTCGCCGGTGCCGGCCAGAACGAAATCGGCACCAAGTTCTCCACCCTGGTCGAGCGTGCCGACTGGACCCAGAACCTGAAATACGTGGTCTGGAACGTGGCGCATACCTACGGCAAGACAGCGACTTTCATGCCTAAGCCTATTGTCGGCGACAATGGCTCCGGCATGCACGTGCATCAGTCGATCTGGAAAGACGGCAAAAACCTGTTCGCAGGCGACGGCTATGCCGGTCTGTCCGAATTCGCGCTGTACTACATCGGCGGCATCATCAAGCATGCACGCGCCTTGAATGCGATCACTAACCCAGGTA
The DNA here is from genome assembly GCF_025548535.1 of Undibacterium sp. Jales W-56. Lineage (GTDB taxonomy): Bacteria > Pseudomonadota > Gammaproteobacteria > Burkholderiales > Burkholderiaceae_D > Undibacterium. The sequence goes on from NZ_JAJLQW010000001.1 coordinate 467,572, forward strand.
CCAACTCATACAAGCGTCTGGTCCCAGGTTACGAAGCGCCGGTCAAGCTGGCATATTCTGCTAAAAACCGTTCTGCCTCGATCCGTATTCCTTATGTGGCGAATCCAAAAGGCCGTCGCGTTGAAGCGCGTTTCCCGGACCCTCTGGCGAATCCCTACCTGTGCTTTTCCGCATTGATGATGGCTGGCCTGGACGGTGTTCAGAACAAGATTCACCCTGGCGAAGCGGCTTCCAAAGATCTGTACCACTTGCCGCCAGAAGAAGATGCATTGATCCCAACAGTCTGCCATTCCCTGGAGCAAGCCCTGGAAGCGCTGGACAAGGATCGCGAATTCCTGACCCGCGGCGGGGTGTTCAGCGACAGCATGATCGATGCTTACATCGAACTGAAAATGCAAGATGTACAACGTATGCGCATGACGACACATCCTGCAGAATTCGATATGTACTACTCCCTGTAATTTCTCAGGAAATGATAGAAACCGAAAACGGGGTAATTACCCCGTTTTTTTTCGTCTTTTTGTTTAATATGCGCGAAAGCGGAGGTTTCCCCTGGTTTGTTACTGATTGTCACACGGAATGTCCCGTTAACCGAACGCCGCAATTGTGCTGTGCGCCTGCTTGGAATACACTAAAGTTGTTAGTGACCAAACCTTGACAAAATGAATCAACTTTTACGTGCTGTAATTTTCTCTGCTGCGACGCTCGGTTCGTTCGCCTCCACGGCGTCGTTGGCATTTGCTGATGGCGACGTCTATCTATGTGTTGATGAGAACGGTAAAAAGGAATATAAAAATACCGGCGAGACCAAAGGCTGTAAGCGCGTCGAGCTGCCCGGCATTACCGTCATACCGGCACCCGCACTCCCTAAAAAAACGGCGGCCAAACCGGCCTCGGCACCTGGCGATTTCCCGAAAGTAGATGAGGGTACGCAAAAAGCGCGCGATTCGGACCGCCGTCAGATTTTGCAGGATGAATTAAAAACAGAGGAGCAAAAATTAGCGAATCTGAAAAAAGACTATAACAACGGCGAACCGGAACGACGCGGCGATGAAAAGAACTACGCCAAATATCAAGAACGCACCATAATGATGAAAGATGATATTAGTCGCACCGAAAAAAACATCGAGGCACTGAAACGAGAACTCAGTAATTTGAAATAAATGTTCAATATCTGAGAAATAGACATTTCAGGCATGATGCTTGCGTAACAAGGTCGCACTAGGCGGCCTTTTTTTATGGATCATTTTGATTACTTCTATGACCTCGTTTGCTGGACTTGATTTGCTGACATCTGCGGTGATTGTATTGGATGCGGATAGCTGTATCTTGTATGCGAATGCCGCTGCAGAAAACATGCTGGACAGCTCGGCAAAATCGTTGTCCCAACTCAGATTGACCGATCTTTTTCTGAACGGCGAAGAATTATTAGCCGTATTCGATCAGGCGGTCGCACATCAGTTTGCCGACAAGCGCCAGGACCTCACCCTGGAACGCGCTGGCCGCGACCCCTTGCATGTGCATAGCATCGTGACGGCCCTGGAAAATCCGGCAACCCCGGTCCTGATCGAATTACGCGAGAACGTGCAGCAGCTCAAGCTCGACCGGGAGGAGCGTATGCTCGATCAGAGCAAGGCGAACAAAGAATTGATCCGCAATCTGGCCCATGAGATCAAGAATCCTCTTGGCGGCATACGCGGCGCCGCGCAATTGCTGGAGCTGGAATTGCCGGAGCGCCAGTTAAAAGAATTACGCGAATATACCCAGGTCATCATCAAAGAGGCTGACCGCCTGCAAACATTGGTTGATCGCTTGTTAGCCCCGCATCGTTTGCCGCACATCGTGGGCGATGTGAATATTCACGAAGTGTGCGAACGCGTGCGCAGCTTGATTTTTGCGGAATTCCCGCAGGGTTTGAGCATCAGGCGCGATTACGATTTATCGATACCGGAATTTCGCGGCGACAAAGAGCAGTTGATTCAAACCGTATTAAACATTGCACATAACGCAGCGCAGGCCTTGAGTGAACGGATTAAACAAGGCGATGCTGAACTGACTTTCAAGTCGCGCGTAGTACGTCAGATCACTTTAGCCAAGGTGCGCTACAGGCTGGCATTAGATTTGCATATCATCGATAACGGACCAGGTATCCCAGCCGAAATTCGCAACCGCATTTTTTATCCTCTGGTGTCAGGGCGAGATGGCGGCAGCGGATTAGGACTGACTTTGGCGCAAACCTTCATCGAGCAACATATGGGGGTAATTGAATGCGAAAGTCGACCGGGATGCACGGATTTCCGCATTTTAATTCCACTACCTTAAAGCAGGGAACTGGCAGCCGGTACATCACAAGTGTCCCGATCTAATGTGCTTATTTTTCTTACGCAGGATGTAAAACGATTATATGAAACCAATCTGGATAGTTGACGATGATGATTCCATTCGCTGGGTGCTGGAGAAGGCGCTGGCGCGTGAGAATCTCGCAAGCAAGAGCTTCACGAATGCCCGTGATGCGATGACGGCGTTGCAAAGCGATACGCCGCAAGTATTGGTGTCCGACATCCGCATGCATGGCGCATCTGGCCTTGAACTGTTGCAAGTCGTTAAAGCAAAATATCCCGGATTGCCGGTGATTATCATGACCGCTTTTTCGGATCTGGAATCGGCAGTAGCGGCATTTCAGGGCGGCGCGTTTGAATATTTAGCGAAGCCTTTCGATTTAGATAAAGCGGTTGAGTTGATCCGTCGCGCACTCGATGAAAGCCTGCGCGAATCGAATGTCGAGCAGAACGTTTCTGAGACTCCGGAAATTTTAGGACAAGCACCGGCGATGCAGGATGTATTTCGTGCCATCGGGCGCTTATCGCAATCGCATGTGACCGTCTTGATCACGGGTGAATCCGGTAGCGGTAAGGAACTGGTAGCGCGTGCTTTACATAAACATAGTCCCAGATCGGCACAACCTTTCATCGCCTTGAATACCGCCGCTATTCCGAAAGATTTGCTGGAGTCGGAATTATTCGGCCACGAGCGCGGCGCATTTACCGGTGCGCAGGCGACCCGGCGCGGGCGTTTTGAGCAAGCTGAAGGCGGCACTTTATTTCTCGATGAGATCGGCGATATGCCTTTTGACTTGCAGACGCGATTATTGCGGGTGCTGTCTGATGGACATTTTTATCGGGTAGGCGGACATCAGCCTATGAAGGCGAATGTGCGCGTGATTGCAGCAACGCATCAAAATCTGGAGTCGCGTGTTAAAGACGGCTTGTTCCGCGAAGACTTATATCATCGCCTGAATGTGATCCGCCTGCGTTTGCCTAGTTTGCGTGAACGTCGCGAAGATATTCCGTTGCTGACCAAATTTTTCCTGGCCCAAAGCGCCAAACAATTGGGCGTAGAAGTCAAACGCATGTCAGAACCTGCCTTACAATTCTTGTCGGGATTGGAGTTTCCAGGCAATGTGCGCCAATTGGAAAATCTGTGTAACTGGATCACTGTCATGGCGCCGGGGCAAACGGTAGAGATCCCTGATCTGCCGCAGGATTTGGTTCCTGCCGCCAGTCAGCTTGTTGCACTGAGTTCACCTTATCAAGCCAGCGATATGCAGTCCCGCCATGCCGAGGTGAATACGGGACATGCGGCAACGAGTAATAGCACCGGCTTTGCCAACGGCAGTATCAGCGATGTGCAGAGTCAACATAAAGCCGAGAGCTGGATGAGTTTATTGGAAGCAGAGGCTACTGCCATGCTGGCCCAGGGACAATCCGAAGTCATCGATAAGCTGGGCAGGAGTTTTGAGTCTATCGTCATCAAGGCCGCATTGAAGCATACGCACGGCAGGAAAAATGATGCAGCGATTCGGTTGGGCATAGGCCGCAATACGATTACCAGAAAGATTCAGGAACTCGGTATTGACGGCGCGAAAGACGAATAATCCAGCGATCCTGCCGTTGAATTTTTAGAGGTAAATTGATTCTCAAGGTGCCGCTCCTGAACCACAGTAGCGGCACCTTTTTTATTGTCTGGAGTTGTTATGCTGCCTGGTTTGCGCATGGTTGATCTCGCCGATGCAGAAGCTATCTGCCGGATATATAACTATTACGTAGTGAATACCACGATTTCTTTTGAGGAGGAAGAAGTCAGCGTGACTGAAATGACGCGCCGTATTTCGGAGGTGAGCAATGACTATCCATGGTTAGTGCTGGAAAGAGACGGCATGCTGATCGGTTATGCCTATGCCAGTAAGTGGAAGCCGCGCTCTGCGTATCGATTTTCGGTCGAGTGCTCGGTCTATCTGTCGAATGACGCGCTGGGACAAGGTGCGGGAACGCTATTGTACGAGAGCTTATTCGAGCAGTTGCGCAAGTTGGGTGTGCATACTTTGATCGGTGGAATTGCTTTGCCGAACGCCGCCAGTGTGGCTTTGCACGAAAAATTAGGATTTTCCAAGGTCGCCCATTTTTCGCAAATCGGGTTTAAAAAAGATGGTTGGGTGGATGTCGCTTATTGGCAAAAAACGCTTTAAGGCTAAATTTCTTTGCGCCATGAATAATAGGACTTGCGCAAAACGATCAGCTGCTTACCGCAACGTATATTGAACCCGCAGGCTGGATGCGGCTTTCAGAAGCATTTCGTGCCAACAGGCGCATCCAGCTTGCGGGTTCATTTGAGTATCGACACCCGATGAAGTCTGTTCCTTCCCCTGCCTGTTCTCTGTGTCTGCGTGTCTTTGTGGTGAGCGATTGGAGTTTTTGCGTCAATCCTAAAGAACATGCTGTCTGTGGGATGCCGGAAAAAATTGTTTTATTTGGTCAAGGTATCAGAGTATGATTTTCAATAGTGAGTGCAAACAAGCTTCATCACTCATTGACTTTGAAAGCTTGTTACGGTCTTCTTCGTGCATATCGAACCAATTAAGGGCGGTAACAGTGTCCATACTGTTACATGCTGTCTTTAAAGGAGATGCAATATGAATTTCGATGCGCTTTTTCAGCAACAAAATGCCCTGCCAATCATTCCTAAAGTGGTTCAGGAAGTCATCGACAGTTTTAACAATGAAGACGTGTCAATCGATGAAATTGCAAAGAAACTCTCCGCAGATCAGGTACTTAGCGCCAAGTTGTTGAGATTGGCGAATTCCTCTTATTACCACTCCTCCCGTAGCGTTGGCACGGTCGAAGATGCCGTGCTGATGCTGGGATTTATGACCGTACGTACTCTGGTCGTCAGTAGCGGATTGACCGCTAGTTTTAAGGCGATGCCCGGCGTGGATTTGAAAAAATTCTGGCGCTACAGTTTGCATACGGCAATCATTGCCAAATGGTTGGCGAAGCACTTGCGCAATAATTCCGATTTTGCATTTACCGTCGGCATGATGCACGCCATCGGCCAGCTTGTAATGCATGCCGGCATGCCAGAAAACATGTTGCAAGTTGATAAAATTGCGAGTCCTTATGATTCGCGCCGTCTGGATGTTGAACGCGCTTCTCTGGGCTACAATTTTTCTGATGTGGGAGCCGAGTTGGCGAAACGCTGGCGTTTCCCGGATAATTTTTCCTCGGTCATACTGGCATTCCCGGAGCCGTTAGCGGCAACCTTGTTTGACCCTATGGCTGCCGTGATTCATCTCGCCGCATGGCGCTCGCGTTCGCTGGAAAATAATTATTCTGCCGAAGAGTTGCAGGCAACTTTCCCTGAAGATATCGCAAAAAAGTTGGGTATTTCAGCAAATGCGATACTCAACGATATGCCGCCAATCGCCCAATTGAGCCAGGGTATGGAAGAGTTGATCGCTTAAGCCGGCGCCATAGATGTCATCTTACAGATGGCATCAAATTACTTGGCTTGCTGTTGCATATCCATTGCAAGTGCTTCTGCTACCCGAATGCCGTCAATCGCGGCAGATAAAATACCCCCGGCATAACCGGCGCCTTCGCCGGCCGGGTACAGTCCTTTTGTATTCAGACTCTGCAGGCTATGATCGTCGCGTTTGATGCGAATCGGTGATGACGTTCTGGTTTCAACACCGGTCATCACGGCGTCGTTCATCGCGAAACCTTTGATCTGCTTGTCGAACTCAGGCAAGGCTTCACGAATCGCATCAATCGCGAAAGCAGGCAAGGCTTCCGCCAGATCCACCAGCGTAATCCCCGGTTTGTACGACGGGATGACCGTACCTAATTCGGTCGATGTTTTTTTCGCTAAAAAATCACCAACCAGCTGACCTGGCGCATTGTAATTCTCACCGCCCAATTGATAGGCCAAGGATTCCAATTTACGCTGGAAATCAATGCCGGCCAATGGGTGCTCAGGATAGTCGGCCGGTGTGATGCCGACCACGATCGCGCTATTGGCGTTGCGTTCATTGCGTGAATATTGGCTCATGCCATTGGTAACGACACGACCGGGTTCCGAGGCGGCGGCGACCACGGTGCCGCCCGGGCACATACAGAAGCTATACACAGAACGTCCATTGCTTGCATGATGGACTAACTTGTAATCAGCGGCGCCGAGAATTTTATTGCCGGCATTCGGCCCGAATCGCGCCTTGTCAATAATCGATTGCGGATGCTCAATGCGGAAGCCAACCGAGAATGGCTTCGCCTCGACATAAATACCGCGCTGATGCACCATCTGGAAAGTATCGCGCGCGCTATGGCCGACGGCAAGTACCACATGCCGGGTAGCCAGATACGAGCCATCCGCTAACTGCACGCCTTTGACTTGTCCGTCTTCAATATCGATATCGGTGACCTTTTGCTGGAAGCGGATCTCACCTCCGAGCGCTTCGATATTCGAACGCATTTCCTCGATCATTTTGACCAGGCGGAAAGTCCCGATATGCGGTTTGCTGACATACATAATTTCTTCCGGCGCGCCAGCCTTGACGAATTCCGCGAGCACTTTACGACCGTAGTGTTTCGGATCCTTGACCTGACTCCATAATTTGCCATCGGAAAATGTACCCGCTCCGCCTTCGCCGAATTGCACATTCGATTCTGGCTGCAACTCGCGTTTGCGCCACAGGCCCCAGGTGTCTTTGGTGCGTTCACGTACTTCTTTGCCGCGCTCCAGCACGATAGGGCGAAATCCCATTTGCGCCAGAATCAAAGCGACAAACAGGCCGCAAGGGCCGAAGCCGATGATGACAGGGCGCAGTACAGGCGCGGCGTCAACCTGGGTAACGAAGCGGTAGCTGGTATCCGGGGTCAGAGCGATATGCGGTTTGTTCTTCAGACTTGCCAGCAGTTGATCGCCTTGCTTTGTTGTTACATCGATGGTGTAAATTAAAACGATGGCGGTCTTTTTGCGCGCATCGTAGCTGCGCCGGAAAATAATAAAACTGATCAGATCGTCTTCAGAAATGCCAAGTCGCTGCAAAATCGCCGTTTTGATAGCGGATTCGGGATGATCAAGAGGGAGTTGTATGTCAGTCAGGCGTAGCATTTACAGTATTCCAGGTAAAACAGAAATCAAGATGATGTCCGCAAGGTAAAATTGCGGACCAGTCCAGTATTTTACCCTTAAGCGTGTTCGGTTCACTCAGCGGTATAGCGATGTCCGGCTGATTTCTCTATCTTATCTATCGGCCAGACAACTGTTGTCATTGAAAACTACTCAAAGAAAGCAAAAATCATGATTCAACTTTACTACTATCCAGGCAATGCCAATCTGGCGCCGCATATGATTCTCGAGGAAATGGGCATTCCATACGAGCTGGTATTGCTCGATACCGAGAAGAAAGAGCATCAACAAGCGGCCTATATGAAGCTCAATCCGACCGGCAAGATTCCTACATTGCTGGACGATGGCCTGGTGTTGACCGAAACGGCGGCGATCTGCCTGCATCTGGCGGATAAGTATTCCGGTGGCAAGCTGGTGCCAGCTTTGGGAACGCCGCAGCGCGCGCAATTATATCGGTGGCTGATGTACCTGACGAATACCCTGCAGGCAGAGCTGATTACGTATTTTTATCCGCATCGTCTCGCGCAGGAGGAGGCCGCGATCGCCCAGGTAAAAGCCAATGCGGAAGCCCGTGTCGCCGAGATGATCGATTTATTGGAGAACAGCCTGGCGCAATCCGGCGGTGCTTATTTATTGGGCGAGCAATTCACGTTACTCGATCCCTATCTGTTCATGCTGTGTCGCTGGACACGCAACATGCATAAGCCTGCGCGCAAGCGTGAACATCTGGGCAGATTCCTCAATCTGCTGGCAGAGCGTCCTTGTGTGCAGCGGACTTTTGAGATGGAAGGCATTGCTGCGCCTTATTTCTGATACCGAATTCGCCACTGGTATTTCGCAGCTTATTTGAAAACGCATAGACGAGCTTAAGCGGGGCTGGCGGCTAGGTTTATCTGCCAGATCTGCTAGATAGCCGCCCTAGACCAGCGCAATTTGTGCCATGCGTTTTGTTGTGCGGGATTCAGAAATGTCCAGGCCAGAAAACGACTTTGCTTTTGTCCCTGATTCATGGAGATCGTTTTGCTGTCGTGCACGCCGGCCTGTTTGAGTGCGGCATGCAGGCTGGGCAGGTTTGCTGATTTTGATACCAGCGTGGTAAACCAGAAGCAGCGGGTCGGCATCTGTTTACTCTCTTTGATCATGCGCTGTATAAAAGCCGCTTCACCGCCGGGACACCAAAGCTCGGCATCTTGCCCGCCGAAGTTCAGGGTGCTGTTCCGGCCATCGTCTTCTTTCCCCAGGTTGCGCCACTTGCGTTGCGTGCCTTCAGCGGCTTCTTTGGCCGAACTGTGAAACGGTGGGTTGCACATGGTCAGGTCGTACCATTCATGGTCTGCAACTACTTCTTTAAAAATCGCATTCTTCGATGTTTGCTGCCGTAGGTGTATCGCGGCAGTCAAGCCTGGATTGGCATCGAGTATGCTTTGCGCATGGGTGAGTGAAGCAGAACTGATATCCGTCCCGACAAATTGCCATTGATATTCTGCATGACCGATCAGGGGATAAATGCAATTAGCGCCAACCCCGATATCCAGCACTTGTACGGCGCTGCCTGTGGGGATTTTGCCGCCGTTGCTGCCGGCCAGAAGATCGGCGAGATAATGCAGATAATCGGCGCGACCAGGTATCGGCGGGCATAGATTATCCGGCGGAATATCCCATGCGGCTATGTTGTAAGCGTGTTTCAGCAAGGCGCGATTCAATGCTCTGACAGCCTGCGGATTGGCGAAATCAATACTGGTTTCACCGTTACTATGTTCTTCAATAAATGCCAGCAGCGATGGCTCGGCAGACGTCAGTTTTGCGAAGTCATAGCGGCCTTGATGACGGTTGCGCGGGTGCAGTTTACCGTTGCCGGAGCGGCGTTCAGATGTTGTTGCAACGGGTTTCGCAGTCATTACGCAGCCAGATGAATTTGATTTCAAGGCAGGGATTTGCACAGACTGCTTGCCAGATACGCAGCGACATAATCGTCGAAGTTCCCGGTTTGTTCTTGCTCCAGTTTTGCCGTTTCTGCCAGCGAGCTATCTGCCAGTTCCTTGAAATAGCGGCTTTCCCCGGCATTCGGCGGATTCGCTTTAAAGTAGGCGGCATGCTGTTCGCTCTGATGCAGGCCAAACCGATGGAAAGAATCACCGTGATCGCCCATCGCCTGCAAGACGCGCGCCGATGGCGTCAACGTTGCATCCTGTAGTTTTTGTAATTGCGCTTGCATACTGCGGGCGTGGCTATCGGTGCCGTGCTCCTGATCCAGTAACTCCGCAACCGCTTGCATTTTGGCGAGCAAGGCTTGCCCCCATTCCTGCAAATGAATGGCCTCGCCTTGTCGCAGCAAGGATAAGCCGGGACGCCGGCCTTCTTTGACGGTGAGCGCAAAGTTCGCGGCTTGTTCCCGGCTTTCCTCCGCCGAAATGGCAGGGCTGGCATCTAAGGCGCAAAACAGCAGGAACACATCGAGGAAACGCGAGGTCTCCAGATTGATACCGATCGGTTCAAAAGGATCGACGTCCATGCAACGTACTTCGATGTATTGCACACCTCGACCGCACAGGGCTTGTATCGGACGCTCGCCGCTACGGATCACGCGTTTAGGGCGGATCGTCGAGTAATACTCATTTTCTATTTGCAGGATATTGGTGCTGAGTTGTATCCATTCGCCTTCGCTATTCTTGATGCCAAATCTGGCATACGGCGGATAGGGTTTGCTGACTGCATCCGACAGCGTTTTGACATAGTTTTCCAGACTGTTTTCTTGCGGACGCAAACCGGATTGCGCATCGTTCTGGTAGCCCAGATCGCTCATGCGCAAGCTGGTTGCATACGGAAGATACAGCGTGTCTTCGGATAAGCGTTCGAGTTGATGGTCGCGGCCTTGCAAGAAGCAACGCGACAAGGCCGGTGAAGCACCAAACAAATACATGAGCAGCCAGCTATAACGGCGGAAATTGCGAATCAATGCAATATAGCTTTCGGACTGAAAATCCTGCTCGGTACCGGACACATCCTCTTCTCGTTTTAACAAAGACCATAGCTTCTCAGGCAGCGAATAATTGTAGTGAATACCAGCGATACATTGCATGGCTTTGCCGTAGCGCAAGGCCAGGCCGCGACGATATACATGCTTCAGCATACCGATGTGCGACTTGCCATACCAGGCGATTTGAATGTCCGCCTCAGCCGGCAAAATGCTGGGCATCGATTGGCTCCACAGCATTTCGCTACCCAGCGCGCTATACGCGACGCGGTGTATGGTATTTAGTTTTTCTAAGGTGGTAGCGATATCGTTATCGGTAGGCGTGATGAATTCCAGCAGAGCTTCAGCATAGTCAGTCGTGATTTGTGCATGGGTCAGCGTAGAACCAAGGGCGATCGGGTGCGCGCTAGCTGCCAGTTTGCCTGTGGGATCAATGCGCAGAGTTTCCCGCTCTATCCCGCGCAAGCCCTGGCTTAATAGCGGACGATGCTCTTCTTGAGTCAATAATGCCAGGCGGCGTGTCAATTGAGTATGCAAAAATATCCCCTAGGTATTCCAATTTGGTCAGCAAAACGTACGTGTGCGAGAGATTAACCGAAATTGAAAAACGGCGTTTGCGATGCGATTTTTGATCGCATGGCGCGGGCATGCAGTTGCATTTATAAGACTGACGCAAAACGACAAGCTGCTTACCGCAATGTACATCGAAACCGCAGGCTGTATGCGGCTTTCCGAGACATTTCGTGCCAACAGGCGCATCCAGCTTGCGGGTTCATTTGAATATCAAACGCCATGCTGCCTTTCCTCTCTTGCCGTGTCTGCGTATTTCGGTGCTGAGAGGTTTTGGTTTTTGCGGAAATCCTGATTTATTAAATGGGGTTTTGTTCCTATTACGGTGAGTTTGCCTAATCGCGCCCTCTTCGCCGCGGCTCAGGGTTAACCTGGCGAATTTTTTATCTTTATGTTTGATAACGTACAGAGCGACGACGCACTAGTCGTTATCTTGCTTACATCCAGGTTATTGATATGCTTGATGCAAATGTAATCGGGTTATTTTGAAAATAAAGAATCTGAAATTTTTTTGCCCAAAAAATGTCATGTTGGACTACCGGCGCTGGCGGTCGGGAAATATACCAGCACCATATTTACGGTCATTGATTGGCTATTGTCGAAAAAAAGGATTACATCAGGCAATTCGCGATATCCATCATGCGGACCTTCTCAGCAAGTAATCAAGACAGCGCAAGACAGCGCAAGACAGCGATGAAATCAAAAATCAAAAGACCGACCTTACACCTCCCGCACGAACGGGATGAGGTAACCGATGCCCAGCCTATTGCTCCCAAACAGAAGATGAAACAGGCCTACAGTGATCTTCAGCGAGGTATGGTGGATACCGATATGCATGGCGAACGCGGTGTTGAAACTGTCGTCACTATAAAAACGAAAGTTTTTAAAACATTCTCTGGCAGAAAATAAAGTGCCGCTGAATTAAACGCCAATAGTGTCGCCTTTGGTGTGATACCGAACGGACGCCCATCGATTGACAAGCGAAGATGAATTCCGATTGTTAATGAAAGGAATTCGAAATGACTTATGTTGAACGCGATACCTACGGCATCTATAAAGAGAACGGCAAAAAAGGTCCAGGTCCAGAACTGATGGGCGCCGACACCTTGATTGGCGATCATGTTCATAATTTGGCCGATGAACATTTGGGCGATATCAAAGAGATTATGCTCGACATGCGCTCCGGCAAAATCGCTTATGCGGTTCTTTCCTTTGGCGGTGTATTCAGCATCGGTGAAAAATTACTTGCGGTTCCGTGGAGTGCACTACAACTGGATACGCTGAATAAACAATTCCGACTGAATGTGAGCAAAGAACGATTTGAAAGTGCGCCTGGTTTTGATTCAAATAATTGGCCGGATATGGCAGATCAATCTTGGGTTGATGGGGTACAAAGTTATTACGATGCGAAAGACGCTTAGTAACTAAACCCGGTTACCACACGTAATTCTGCCGTCGCAATTTTATTAAAAACAGCCGTTTAGTTACGGCTGTTTTTCTTGGGGCCGATGTTGTCAGCGGCGGTCCGTGCGCATGCGGTTTTGCCAGGCCTCATCTCTCATTTTATTTAAGGCTTACGCACAACGATAAGATGTTCGCCACAATTCAGATTGAACCCGTAGGCTGGATGCGGTTTTCAGAGGTATTTCGTGCCAGCAGGCCCACCCCGCTTGCGGGTTCATTTGAGGTAACTTCCAAAAACCCCCTACTCGAGCACATCGCGTTGTTACAAAGCCTCGCAAACCCACGTTTCTCTTGCGCTAAATACTCTATAGCTCTGTAGGTATTTTTTGCGTAATCCTGAAAAATCGCTATTCAGGCATCAAACTCGCTCCCCTCTGTTTGAATCTGAATAACTACGCGACTACACGTTTCCCCCGCTTCGACTAACTCGTCCTCAAGCAATCATCGAGCAATCACGATTTTTCGATATCACGTGTCGTATCTACGCCACGAAATTGATATTGGTCGGCTGATTTCAGATCGCATTTTCTGTGTCTTGCAGGAAATAAATAGGTAAAAAAGACCGATTTATTGGTGAAAGTTACTTTTTAAATAATTAAATCAGGGCGTGTTGATATCTAAATCGATATCGAGATTGCCGAAAAATTGATTGGAGAGATTTTTGTGCAGACTTTAAGATGATTCTCAGAGCATGTAACTCAAATGCCTTACCTGAATGCACATAACTAAAAATACATTGGAGACATATGAAATCGACAATATCTGGTCAAGTCGCGTCCAAGACTCGCCATCCATTCGCTTTAAAGCTCACTGTTGCCGCTTTGACTGGTGCCGGGATTTTAACCGGTGCATCGGTGTGGGCGCAAGAAGTAGCGCCAGCCGACGGCAATCCTACCGTCGTTACGGTGACGGGCGTGCGTAAAGCGGCACAAAGCGCGCAGGCGATCAAGATGAAGTCTGACGAAGTGCTGGATTCCATCGTCGCAGAAGAGGCCGGTAAATTCCCGGACAAAAACGTCGCAGAGATTCTGGGGCGTGTCCCTGGGGTGCAAATCCGTCGCGAATTCGGTGAGGCAAATTCTGTCATCATTCGCGGCCTGCCGGGTCTGGTGACTCTGTTGAACGGTCGCGAAATGTATACCTCGTCAGGGCGCAGTTTGTATCTGGCGGATATTCCGACAGCTATGCTGCAGCGCGTTGATGCGTATAAATCCCAGGGTTCTGAAATGGTTGAGGGCGGTACCGCCGGCGTGATCGATGTGCGCACCAGCCGTCCTTTTGACTTCAAGGATTTTTCATCGAATGTCACCGCCCGTGTTGAGAATCGCGACAAGTCCAAAACCAACGACCCTAACCTGAGCGGCATGGTATCCAACCGCTGGAAGACGTCGTATGGCGAAATCGGCGCCCTGGTCGGCCTGTCCTATCAAGACGGTCACTACCATGATGAGGTGACCTGGAATTCTCCTCCTGCGCAGCAAGCCAATGGCGTATCCGGTCCTAATGATCTCGGTCACGTGTTGTACTCCGGTGATCGCAAACGTCTCGCCGGTAATTTTGCGGCCCAATGGCGTCCGAATTCTGAGTTTGAATTGTATGCCGAAGGGATATCGACGGAAATTCGCCATGATGCGCAAAGACAGTTTTTCGTTGCCAATTTGGGCTGGAATAAGAATACTTCGGTCAGCTTGATCCCCGGCACGAATCAGGCGGCATCAATCAGTTCCCCTAATTCTTACCCGTTCAGCCTGTCGTCGACTCAAGCGCCGCGCGACTATTCGATTGGTACCCAGGGCGCAGTGGGGGCGCGCTGGGATGCGACGCCGCAATTGCAGATTACGACTGAGTTGGCGCGCACTATCAGCAACTGGAAGCAGGATTTCCCGATTATGGATTTCATTGCCTCGCCCCCCAGCGTGATCGGTAATACCTATGTCAACGGTGGTGCGCAGTTTTACTATCCTGGCTATGACATGGAGAACGCGGGCAATTACCGTGTAGCGACTTTGTTCGACAATCACAGTCATTCCGAAGGCCGTTCAACCGACTGGCGTGCGGATGCCAATTACTTCCCGGAGAATAAGGGTTTCTTTAAAGAGCTGAGTACCGGTGTGCGCATTGCGAAGCGTGTCGCTTCTTATGTGCATGAATTGAATGGCTATATTCCCGCGCCAGCCGGTATCATGGCGAACTCCGTTCCCGGCCTGGCTTGTTTATCCACACCGATGGCCGGCGACTATGGTCTGAAGCGTTGGGTTACACCATGTGCCGGTTATTTGCTCGATAATCTGACGGCAGTACGTAAGCTGGTCAACGGGACAGGCGCTGCGACAGCCGATGATCCTTTGTCTTACTTCAATAACGAAGAAAATACTTACGCCGTGTACGGCAAGGCAAAGTACGGTTTCGATCTGGCAGCGATACCGTTTGAGGGCACGCTCGGTATGCGTGTCGTCAGAACTAGCTCATCACTGCATGGTAATTCTCAGACTAACGGCATTATCAAACCAGTCATCAGCGAGCCAACATCGACCGATGTCTTGCCTAACTTTACTTTGAAGGCGCATCTGAAATCGGATCTGATCGGTCGCTTCACCGCCGGTAAATCGATACAACGCCCAGACTTTGGTCAATTTAATCCGGGCGTTTCGTATAACGTACCAAGCACTACAGTGATGGCGGTTGGCAATGGCGGCAATCCTGATTTGAAGCCGATTGAGGGTCATAATTTCGATGCGGCTCTGGAATGGTATTTCGCGCCGACCGGTTCATTGACTGCGACAGTTTTCCGTCATGATTTCAAAAATTATATTTTGACCACCTCATCGAAAGAAACCTATAACGGTATCGTGTATGACGTGTATCGCCCGCGTAATGTCGCCAATGGACAGTTGAAAGGTGCTGAGCTGTCTTATCAGCAGTTCTACGATAAATTACCGGGCTGGATGAGCGGCTTTGGCATGCAGGCTAACGTCACTTATATGCAGGGCGATCTGACGGATGCCAACGGTGTGAGCAATCCGTTTGTGGGGATGTCGAAAATGTCTTATAACCTGGTTGGCTTATATGAAAAGAACGGCTTATCCGCTCGCCTGGCGTATAGCTGGCGCGACAAGTTTGTCGACGCTTTCAACTATCGCGGTCTGGGTTTTGATTTGATGGTGGCACCGATTAAAACATTGGATGGATCCTTGTCGTACAAGATCAACGAAAAACTTAGCGTGACGATGGACGTAGAGAATATCCTGGATCGGGCTTATCACGATTATCACGGTATAGAAACCAATCCTCGCGATTTGCGCCGCTATGATCGCGTCGTCGGTGTATCGCTGCGATGGAAAAACTAAGTTTTACACAGGATAGATGAGTTTCGATTGGGGCACTATGGTTGTTTTTCATAGCGCCCTGATTTGTTCTCATCGCCAGTCGATGTGAAGTCGCCTGTTTGTCATGATCGATATTGACAGGTTTATTTATTCAGGTATTTTTCTGTTGATGAGTTGTCGATAGTATCTTGTCCAAGTGATCGGTGTGTTGGCAATTGTCTGCACAACTGAGTAATGAAATCTTAAGTGGAAAAAATAATGGAGACTCAACAATTATCCGTAGTAGAAAAAGTCGGCTTCGGTGCCGGAGACATGGCATTGAATGTCGTGATCTCATCGATGATGTTGATCATTACTTTTTTTTATACGGATATCTACGGATTAAAAACGACCGATCTGGCCTTGTTGTTTGTACTGGTCAAAGTAGTCGGTGCAATTGCCGATCTGGCGATGGGACAAATGACGGATCGGCTTACCAGCCGGCAAGGACGCTATTGTCCGTATTTGTTGTGGCTGGCGGTACCTTACGGCGTCAGCGTATTCTTTGTGTTTACCACGCCAGAGTGGCAATACAGCGCCAAACTGGTATGGGCTTATTCGACCTATATCCTGATGACGGTGATGACAGCCGGTGTCGGCATTCCCTACATTTCTCTGGTGAGTGCCTTGACCAACGATCCTAAGGAGCGTTTGTCGGCAAATGGATATCGCTTGTTCTTCGCCAAGATAGGCGCCTTTATGGTCACGATTATCGTGCCGCTGCTGTCGCAACGCTGGGGTAACGGCAATCCCGCGGTCGGCTATCAAGCCGCGATGGCCGTGATGGCGATCATGGGTGTTGCCTTGTTTTTGTTCTGCTATTTCACGACGACAGAGCGTGTAGTGCATGTCGTGGAGAAGCAATCTCTCTCTGAACAGCTAAAAATTCTATTGCGTAATGATCAGTGGTTAATCCTGTGCGGTGTCTGCGTGACCGGCACCATCGGTTATGTCGTACGTGGCTCAGTGGCTATTTATTATGCCAAATATTATCTCGGCGGCGATACGGAACAGGTCGCGGCTTTTTTGACGACCGGCGTCATCGCGGCGATTCTCTCGATGATTGCATCGACCTGGATAACCAAATTTTTTTGCAAAGTAAAATTATTTCGTTACACCCAGATCGGCGTTGCGCTGATCAGTGCCCTGATCTATTTCTTGGTGAAACCCGGTGATACGGCATTGGGTTTTGCACTGTATTTCCTTCTGTCGTTTGTGGTGGATTTGCATGCGCCGGTATTCTGGTCGGCGATTGCCGAGACCATTGATTACGGCCAGGTGAAAACCGGCAAACGCGTATCCGGCTTTGCCTTCGGCGGAATATCTGTTTGCCAGAAAGCCGGTATGGCCATAGCTGGAGGCTTGGTCGGCGTCTTGTTGAGTTATTTTGATTACCAGCCAAATCACCAGCAAACGCAATTCGCTCTCGGCGGTATCGCGCTGATGCTATCGATCATTCCAGGGGTGTTTCATTTCATCATGGGAATGCTGATGTTTAAGTACCGTATCAGCGATGACTATTACACGGAAGTCAAAGCGGAGATGCGGACCAAGGGTTATGTAGCCGCATGAACACGCGCGAACAATTCAAATTTCCGGAGAATACCGTGTCAGAAAAATTGCAGCCACTGATCACACAACGTGCTGATCCCTACATCTATAAGCATACTGACGGCTATTACTATTTCACGGCATCGGTGCCGCAATACGACCGGATAGAATTGCGCCGCGCATCAAGTATTCATGCTCTGGCGACGGCGCAAACCGTCGATGTCTGGCATAAGCCAGATACTGGCGCCTATAGCGAATTGATATGGGCGCCCGAGCTGCATTTTAATCATTCGGCCTGGTATGTCTATTTTGCAGCAGCACCAAGTCGTGAAATTAAACACAAATTGTTTCAGCACCGGATGTACGCAATTCGCAATACGAATGCCAATCCGCTGGAAGGTGAGTGGGAATTCATGGGGCAGGTCGATACAGGAATCGATACGTTCTGCCTGGATGCCACCACGTTTACCCACAACGGTGTGCTGTATTACTTATGGGCGCAAAAAGATAATGCAATTGAAGGTAATTCGAATCTGTATATCGCACCGATGACTAGCCCATGGCAATTGGCGGCCAAGCCTGCCATGCTGAGCAAGCCGGAGTTTGATTGGGAAATCCGCGGATTCTGGGTCAATGAAGGACCATCGGTGCTCAAGCGGAATGGAAAAATTTTCATCAGTTATTCGGCCAGCGCGACAGATGAAAATTACGCAATGGGTTTATTGTGGGCCGATGAAAATGCTGACCTGCTCGATCCTGCCTCGTGGCACAAGTCAGAAAAACCTGTTCTGCAGACTTGCTATGAACACGGCATCTATGGACCGGGTCACAATAGTTTTACCCAAGGTGACGGTGAGGATAGCGTCATGCTGGTGTATCACGCCCGGATTTATACTGAAATCATCGGCGATCCGCTCTGGAATCCCGACCGTCATACCTTCGTTAAACCCTTGCGCTGGGATGCGGACGGTATGCCAGTCTTTGGCAGACCATCGCTGATTGACTAAGCACAGCATTGCCATCGGACGCGATGAATATCATCTGACAATCATATGAATCAATCAGCAGTAGCGGACAAATACTCGCCCAAACTTGCCGTGACAAACGCATTATTCGGACTCTTGCCCGATGGCCGTCAGGCGGCTTTGTATACCCTCACCAATACCCAGGGGATGGCGATCAAGCTGACGGATTTCGGCGGCATCATTACCGAGATCTATACGCCGGACAAAGAAGGCAAGCTGGCTGATGTGACTTTGGGGTTTGATCGTCTGGAGCCGTATTGCGGTGACGCTGCATTCTTTGGCGCATTGATCGGACGCTATGGCAACCGGATTGCTCACGGATGTTTTGAGTTGGATGGCAAGATTTATCAATTACCGATCAATAATGGACAGCATCACCTGCATGGCGGTCCCGCAGGATTTTATAAAGTACTATGGACTGCATCCCCGTATAAGACTGAGCAGGCAGTCGGTGTATGCCTGACTTATCTCAGTCGCGATGGCGAACAGGGCTATCCTGGCAATCTGCAAGTCAGCGTGATCTATGAGCTGAACAATGCGAATGAATTCAGCATCCGCTATCGCGCTACCACTGATCGGGCAACGCCGGTCAATTTGACGCATCATGCGTATTTCAATCTGGCGGGTCAAGGGACTATTCTCGATCACGAGTTGATAATCAATGCTGACCGGTATACGCCGGTGGACGCCGGTCTGATCCCTCTGGGAAGTCTGGATGCGGTCGCCGGAACGCCGTTTGATTTTCGTGCGCCCCGTAGGATAGGCGAGCGACTCAATGCAGAGCATGCGCAGTTAAAACTAGGCGGCGGATATGACCATAACTATGTGCTGAATAAATCTGAGCATAAAATAATGAGCCTGGCAGTCAAGGTGCATGAGCCGCTTTCGGGCAGAGTGCTGGAACTGTGGACGCAAGAACCGGGACTGCAACTTTATAGCGGGAATTTCCTGGACGGCACTATGACAGGTAAGGGCTGGAATTATGGACTTTACAGTGGGTTTTGCATAGAGCCGCAACACTATCCCGATGCGCCGAATCGACCTCATTTTCCTTCCACGATATTGCGGCCGGGCGACGAATATAGCAGTCAATCTGTGTACCGTTTTTCTGTACAGACAGGATAATCTTTGTCTGGCGCATCATTGCCTGCTTTTCGTTTAACGATAATCTCATTCACGAAAAAAATTTAAGATGGAATTAAAGATAGACGCAAAAAATGCTTTGGGCGAATGCATCTTGTGGTGCGATCGCCTGCAACGCTTGCTATGGACGGACATACTCGGCGAGAGCCTATGGGCTTATCAGCCAGTGAGCGGTAAGATCGTCAGTTGGCCTATGCCGGAGCGACTCGCCTCATTTGCGTTGACCGATGATAACGACCGCCTGCTACTGGGACTCGCATCGCAACTTGCGTATTTTAATTTTTCTAGCGGCAGCATTGCGCCTATCTGTCAAATTGAAGCCGATATGCCGACCACTCGTGTCAATGATGGTCGTTGTGACCGGCAAGGACGGTTTGTCTTCGGGACTTTAAATGAAACGCAAGATCGTGCTCCTATCGCCAGTTTTTATCGCCTGAATGCCGACCTGACGCTACAGCGGCTGGAATTGCCGCACATCGCCATCGCCAATAGTATTTGCTTTAGTCCAGATGGCGGCACCTTGTATTACTGTGATTCCTTGAGTAAGTCGATACGTTGTTGCAGCTACGATGCGGGTTCCGGGCCGATCACCAATGATCGCCTGTTTGCTGATCTGAGCAAGGATCCCGGCGAGCCTGACGGCTCAGCCATCGATGCGGATGGTTATCTGTGGAACGCGCAATGGGGCGGCTGGCGGATAGTCCGTTATACGCCTGACGGATCGATTGACCGGGTGATCTCGTTACCGGTGGCGCAGCCTAGTTGCCTGACTTTCGGTGACCCTGATCATGCTTCGCTGTATATCACCAGTGCCCGTACCGGGCTATCCGGACCGGAGCTGAGGAAACAGCCGCACGCCGGCGGTGTTTTTTATAGCCGTCTTGATACGGTGCGAGGTTTGCCGGAGCAGCGTTTTATGGCGCTGAGTTGATCGTCCTGCGTATTTAATCGGTAATCAATTTCCGTTTAGCTTGCATACATAGTGCAAGCTTTTTTTGTTTGAAGAGTGTGATATCCAATCCAATATCAATCTTGATTAAAAAGTGATTGGAAAGGCATCGCTGAAATCTTTAGTATTCCTCCATCCCTGTACGGCACGACTAAGCACGGCCGGACAATACAAAAAAACAAGGAGGAATGCATGTCCGAGACAAAAAAGAAAGTCGCCCTTCGCTCTGCTGAATGGTTCGGCACTCAAGATAAAAACGGTTTTATGTATCGTAGCTGGATGAAGAATCAGGGTATTCCCGATCACGAATTCCAGGGTAAGCCTATCATCGGCATCTGCAATACCTGGTCTGAACTGACCCCCTGCAATGCGCATTTCCGTCAATTGGCCGAGCATGTAAAGCGCGGCATCCTGGAGGCTGGCGGCTTCCCGGTGGAGTTCCCGGTTTTCTCGAATGGCGAATCGAATTTGCGTCCGACCGCCATGCTGACCCGTAATCTGGCCAGCATGGACGTGGAAGAATCGATACGCGGCAATCCTATGGATGCCGTTGTCTTGCTGGTCGGCTGCGACAAGACCACGCCGGCCTTGCTGATGGGGGCAGCGAGCTGCGATATCCCGACCATCGTCGTCAGTGGCGGACCGATGTTAAACGGTAAGCTCGATGGCAAGAACATCGGTTCGGGCACAGCGGTCTGGCAATTGCACGAGGCGGTCAAGGCAGGCGATATCACCATGCATCAATTCATGTCTGCGGAAGCCGGTATGTCGCGCTCTGCCGGCACCTGCAATACCATGGGTACGGCCTCTACCATGGCGTGCATGGCAGAAGCGCTCGGCACCTCGTTGCCGCACAATGCTGCGATTCCGGCGGTCGATTCGCGTCGCTATGTATTGGCGCACATGTCCGGCATCCGCATCGTTGAAATGGTGTGGGAAGATCTGCGCCTGTCCAAGGTATTGACACGGGCAGCGTTTGAAAACGCCATCAAGGTCAATGCAGCGATCGGCGGCTCGACCAATGCCGTGATCCATTTAAAAGCGATTGCCGGACGTATCGGTGTGCCGCTGGAGCTGGAGGATTGGACGACGATAGGGCGCGGCACACCGACGATCGTCGATCTGATGCCCTCCGGTCGCTTTTTGATGGAAGAATTTTATTATGCCGGCGGCTTGCCGGGCGTGGTACGGCGTCTGGGTGAAGGCAATTTATTGCCGAATAAAGATGCCTTGACGGTCAATGGCAAGTCGCTATGGGTGAATTGCCAGGAGGCGCCAGTGTATGACGATGAAGTCATCCGCCAGCTCGACAATCCTTTGATCCCGGATGGCGGTATCTGCATTTTGCGCGGCAATCTGGCGCCACGCGGCGCCGTGCTGAAGCCATCGGCCGCTTCGCCGCATCTGATGCAGCATACCGGCAGGGCAGTCGTGTTCGAGAATTTCGATCATTACAAACAACGTATTGTCGATCCTGATCTGGATGTCGATGCGAATTCGATTCTGGTCATGAAAAATTGCGGCCCCAAAGGTTATCCGGGTATGGCCGAGGTAGGCAATATGGGTTTGCCGCCAAAATTGCTGGCGCAAGGCGTCAAGGACATGGTACGTATCTCCGATGCCCGCATGAGCGGTACCGCCTACGGCACGGTGGTGTTGCATGTTGCGCCGGAAGCGATGGCCGGCGGTCCGCTCGGTATCGTCAGGGACGGCGATCTGATCACGCTCGACTGCCACAACGGTCGCCTGAATCTCGACCTCAGCGACGCAGAAATCACGCAACGTCTGGCAACGCGTACAGAGACGCAAGAGCCGAGTATGAAGAGCGGCTATCAGCAACTGTATATCGATCATGTCTTGCAAGCGGATCAGGGGTGCGATTTTGATTTCTTGCTGGGTAGCCGCGGCTCGGCTGTGCCAAGACATTCACACTAAAAAAAGATCGGAGACATTATGCTACTCATACAATTTATCAATGATGCCGGACAGCGCTGTGTCGGTGCGCTGGAGCAGACAAGCATACGCGTGCTGGATGGCTATCAATCCACCTATGCTCTGGCGCAAGCCGCAATTCGCCAGAAAATCAGTTTGGAAAAATTGGCTACCGCAGCAATCGGTTCTGTCAGCGATACCTATGAAGCGGTTGCCAAAGGCGGCCGCTTGCTGGCGCCGCTGGATCATGCCGATGCGGCGCATTGCTACGTAACGGGAACCGGCCTGACGCATCTGGGTAGTGCCGATACTCGCGATGCCATGCATAAAAAAATCGGCGGCGATGTCGATACTCTCAGCGATAGCATGAAAATGTTCCGCCTCGGTGTCGAAGGCGGCAAACCAGCCGCCGGTCAGCCGGGTGTGCAGCCGGAATGGTTTTATAAAGGGGACGGCTCTGTCGTCAGCGCCAGCGAGCAGCCTTTGCGCATGCCTGATTTTGCCCTCGATGGCGGCGAGGAGCCGGAGATCGCCGGTCTGTATGTGATCGGTGATGACGGTCAGCCGTATCGCCTTGGCTTTGCGATTGGCAATGAATTTTCGGACCATATTACCGAGCGTCAGAATTATCTGTATCTGGCACATTCCAAGCTGCGTATGTGTGGCGTCGGCCCCGCCTTGCTGGTGGGAGAGCTGCCTGCGCATGTAGTCGGCACATCCCGTATTTACGATGCCGAAGGACGCCTGCGTTGGGAAAAAGCCTTCGTCAGCGGCGAGCAGAATATGTCGCATACGATTGCCAATCTCGAATACCACCATTTCAAATATCCACTATTCAATCGTCCTGGCGATGTCCATATCCATTTCTTTGGCACCGCCACGCTGAGTTTTGCCGACGGGATCAGTGTCAAAGCCGGTGAGACATTCGAAGTCGCATCGCCGAGCTTCGGACCGGCACTGCGCAACAAATTAGAGATCGCCAATACCAGCTTCGCGAAAGTAACCTCATTATGAGTATCACCGGACTAGCCTCCATCGGCGGCAATAATGTGCAGGGAAACGGCAGCGCATTTCTGGCATTCGATCCCAGCAAAAGGGAGTCGATGGCGCCGGCGTTTTATATGGTCGATGCACAACAGATTGATACGGCCTGCCGGCTGGCGCAAGCAGCGTTTGATCCGTTCCGTTCGACCACGGATGAGCAGCGTGCCGTGTTTCTGGAAACAATTGCGCAGCAGATTATGGCTTTGGGCGACGAGCTGATAGTCCGGGCGATGGCTGAAAGCGGTTTGCCGCGAGCTCGTTTGGAAGGCGAGCGCGGTCGAACCGCCGGACAGTTAAAACTCTTTGCCGATTTATTGCGCGAAGGCTCCTGGCGCGACGTCCGTATAGACAGCGCCCTGCCGGAGCGGCAACCGCCAAGGCCGGATCTGCGCATGCGCATGATAGGTTTGGGGCCGGTCGCGGTATTTGCGGCGAGTAATTTTCCGCTGGCGTTTTCGGTCGCGGGCGGCGATACGGCATCGGCCTTGGCGGCGGGTTGCCCGGTGGTGCTGAAGGCGCATTCGGCACATCCGGGTACCTCTGAACTGATGGCGCGAGCGATCGTACGTGCCATTCAGGTATGTGAATTGCCGGCAGGCGTATTTTCCTTGTTGACGGGTACCGGCAATGGTATCGGCCAGGAGCTGGTGCGTCATCCGGCTATTCAGGCGGTGGGCTTTACCGGCTCGCGTTCGGGCGGCATGGCCTTGATGGCAGTCGCTGCTGCGCGTGCCCAGCCTATTCCTGTGTATGCCGAGATGAGTAGTATCAATCCGGTGTATTTATTACCGCAGGCTTTGGCCAATCGTACCACCGAGATTGCGCAGGGATTTGCCGCCTCGCTGACTTTGGGGGCAGGGCAATTCTGTACCAATCCCGGCCTGGTGCTGGCATTAGCAGGCGCAGATTTTGAGCGTTTTGCTCAGCATGCTGCACAAGCGCTCTCCGGTGCTGCTTGCGCGACCATGCTGACGCCCGGCATCGCTTCCAGCTATCAGTCAGGCGTCCAGCGTCTGGCTGCGCAGACTGAGGTGACATCGCTGACGCCGGTTGCCAATGCGGTGAAGGAAGAAGGTAAAGGCGGCCCAGCCTTGTTTCTCACCAGCGGTGCGGCGTTTCTGGCGCAAGCCGCATTACATGATGAAATTTTTGGCCCGGCATCCTTGTTGGTAGCATGCCGTGATCTCAATCAGATGCTGGAAATTACCGAAAAATTGGAAGGGCAGTTAACCGCGACCTTGCAATTAGACGATGCCGATCTACCGATGGCAGCGCGACTACTGCCGGTGCTGGAACGTCGCGTCGGTCGCATACTCGCTAACGGTTTTCCGACCGGCGTTGAGGTTGCCACTGCGATGGTGCACGGCGGGCCTTTCCCTTCCACTTCGGATGGCCGCAGTACCTCCGTGGGCACGGGTGCGATCAATCGCTTCTTGCGTCCGGTGTCGTATCAGAACCTGCCGCAAGCCTTATTGCCAGACGCTCTGCGCGATCTTAACCCGCTGGGAATCTGGCGTCGTCGCGATGGCACATTGGGCAAAGAGTAATCGTCAGCCAGCAAACCTTAGTACACTATAAGCAAGTAAAAAAGTAGGAGACATGATGAATCAATTAGCCAGATACGGCAGCTTGCAAGATAAGCGGGTATTTATTACAGGTGGTGGCAGCGGCATTGGCGAAGAGCTGGTCGCGGCGTTTGTGGCGCAAGGCGCCATCGTTGCATTCGTCGATATCGCGCGTGAAGCGAGCCAGGCATTGTGTGATCGGCTGGCCGCAGCGGGCCTGCGTGCGCCATTGTTCAGATATTGCGATATTACCGATATTCCCGCCTTGCAAAAAGTCATGAGCGGACTGGCCGCCGAGATCGGCGATTTTGATGTGCTGGTCAACAATGCCGCCAACGACCAGCGCCATCAGACCGACGAAGTCACCCTGGATTATTGGAATGAGCGTATTGCGATCAATCAGCGTCCTATGTTCTTTACCTGCCAGTCCGTATTGCCGGGCATGAAGCGCAAAGGCAGTGGTTCTATCATCAATATCAGCTCGATTTCATGGCATATCAAAGGCGCGGGCTATCCCGTATATGCAACCGCCAAGGCCGCCGTCGTCGGTCTGACACGCGGCCTCGCACGCGAGGTCGGCGCACATGGCATACGGGTGAATACGGTAACGCCCGGTTGGGTCATGACGCAGCGCCAGATCGATCTCTGGGTCGATGAGGCGGCTGAAGCGGAGATCAAAAAGAGTCAGTGCCTGCCGGATAAATTGATGCCTGCACATATTGCCTCCATGGTGTTGTTTCTGGCAGCCGATGACGGTGCGATGTGCACCGCGCAGGAATTTATCGTCGATGCAGGCTGGGTGTGACGACCTGTGACCAGCGATCGATAGCCAGATGAACTGCTCACTTCTTCCAACGATGTAATAGTCACCTCTTCATGCAACGCATCGCTGTTTTTGAGAAACGGCGGGGCAGTCTCACCTCAAAATAGGAAGGCGATGATGAAATTTACCTGCAATCTCGCAATAGTCCTGACGCTATTTTCCGGCGTTATCTGTGCTGCTACTGCGCAAGACTTATTCAGCCCGGATCATCAGATTCAGGTTCAGCTCCGCGTCAATCAACAACATCATCTGACTTATGCTGTTTATCGCCATACCCGGCCAGTCATCTTGCAATCGGAGCTGGGACTGGAACTGGACAAGGTAGATCTGCGCAATCAACTGAGCCTGGTCGCGACCTCCGAGGTCAGAAAAATCGAGGAGTCTTATTCGATGGCGGTCGGTAAGCGGCGCCATAATCGTTATCTTGCCAACGAGCAGAGCTATACCGTCGTCAACGCCAGTCAACAAAAAATGGATGTTGTCTTTCGCGTGTCGAATGACGGTGTCGCCTTTCGCTACATCGTTGCGGATAGCGCGATTCCGCATAAGAAATTGATTCAGGAATCGAGTAGTTTCGCCTTTGCGGCGAATACTCAAGCCTGGTTGCAGCCGATTGCAGTTGCGCAAACTGGCTGGAGTAACACCAATCCTTCGTATGAAGAGCTCTATCAAATGGGGATAGCCGTTGGTACGGCATCGCCGTCGCAGGCAGGTTGGGTTTTTCCTGCCTTGTTCAAAACTGGCGACACCTGGGTTGTGTTATCTGAGGCGAATATGGACGGTAGTTACCAGGCTTCGCGCCTGCAAGCCGACTCGACTGGTGGTGTCTACAAAATCGGTAATCCCATGACGGCCGAAGTATTTACCGGCGGCTCGCTGATGGCGGAAACTGACGGCGTATTAACTTCTCCGTGGCGCATCATCGGTCTTGGATCCTTGAACTCTGTGATGAATTCAAATCTTGGCAACGATCTCGCCGCACCTGCTATCGCCTTCAATCCAGAACTGGTACAGCCCGGCCACGCCTCATGGAGCTGGGCTTTGCTGAAAGACGACAGCACCATCTATGAGGTACAGAAAAAATTCATCGATTATGCCGCGGATATGCATTGGCGCTACACGCTGATCGATGCCGACTGGGACCGGAAAATCGGTGTCGACAAGGTCAGGGAACTGGTCGACTATGCCGCCAGGAAAAACGTCGGCATTCTGCTCTGGTACAACTCATCAGGCGCATGGAATACCACGCAATACAGTCCCAAAGGTCAATTGCTGACGCATGAGCAGCGCAAAAAAGAGTTCACGCGTTTACAGCAAATGGGAGTTAAAGGGATTAAGGTCGATTTTTTTGCCGGTGACGGCAGATCGATGATCGAGTATTACCTGGCAATTTTAAAAGATGCAGCCGACAGCGGCTTATTGGTGAATTTCCATGGAGCGACTTTGCCCAGGGGCTGGGCGCGTACTTATCCGAACCTGATGAGCATGGAGGCGGTCAAGGGGCTGGAGTTTACTACCTTTACCCAACAGGATCAGGATGCGGTGGTCACCCACGCAGCGATGCTGCCGTTTGCCCGCAATCTGTTTGATCCCATGGATTTCACCCCGATGGTGTTTGGCGACATACCGAATATCAGGCGCGCTACTAAGAACGGTTTTGAGTTAGCCGAGTCTGTCCTGTTCTTATCCGGCATCCAGCATTTCGCCGAAATCCCGGAAGGCATGGCGACCGTACCTGAATATGTCAAACAATTCCTGCAAAACTTACCCCGCAGTTGGGACGACAGTAAATTTATCGATGGCTTCCCGGGCAAATATGTCGTGATCGCCCGGCAATCCAGCGATGCATGGTATGTCGCGGGTATCAATGCGGAAGAGACGGATAAGCCACTGCAACTGGATTTATCTTTTATCGGCAACAAGCAAGGCTCATTGATGACTGATGGCGCAAGCGAACGGACTTTCGCTCGGTCCGATATCACGACGCGACAGCCGGTAAAGATCACGATCAAAGCGCATGGCGGCTTTGTCGCGGTATTCCGATGAACAACAAAATTTAATTCAAACCAAAATCAAAAAAACATTTCAGGAGACAAGCATGATCATGTTGAAGAAGTCTATTTTCGCCAGCAGTCTGTTGGCAGTCACTGCCGCCACATTAATGAACGCAGCACCTGGCGCCTACGCTGCAAACGAAGTCAGTATCACGATCGACGCCAAGAAAGCCGGACCAGTCATCAACAAAAATATTTACGGCCAGTTTGCCGAACACCTGGGTACCGGCGTATATGAGGGTATGTGGGTCGGACCCGAATCCCCCATCCCGAATACCAAGGGCTGGCGCAACGACGTGATCGGCGCGCTCAAGAATATGCATGTTCCGCTGGTGCGCTGGCCGGGCGGTTGCTTCGCGGATGAATACCATTGGCGAGACGGCATCGGTGCGCGCGATAAGCGTCCGGTCAAAATGAATACGAATTGGGGCAACGTTGAAGAGAACAATGCAGTCGGTACTCATGAGTTTTTTGATCTGGTCGATTTGCTCGGTGCGGATGCCTATGTGAATGGCAATCTGGGATCCGGTACACCGCAGGAGATGGCCGAGTGGGTGGAATATCTGACGGGCGACGGTAAATCCTCTTTAGCGGAACTGCGCCGTAAAAACGGCCGTGATAAACCGTTCAAAGTAGCTTTCTTCGGTATCGGTAACGAAGCCTGGGGCTGCGGCGGCAACATGACGGTGCAGCATTACACCAGTCTTTACAATCAGTATGCGAGCTTCCTGAAAGCGCCGAAGGATTACATGCCGCAATTCATCGCGAGCGGCGGCCATGACGACGACACGACCTGGACCGATCACCTGACCAAGCACATCCATGAACAATGGAATATGCGCTTTGACGGCATCAGCTTCCACTATTACACCGTGCCGACGGGCGTATGGGAGAAGAAGGGGCTGGCGCTCGGTTTTCCGGAGGAGCAGTGGATCTCGACGTTGAAAAATACTTTGCGTATGGATAGCCTGATCAAGAACAATGTCGCCAAGATGGACAAGAATGATCCCAAGAAAAAGATCGCGTTTAACGTCGATGAATGGGGCACCTGGTATGACGTCGAACCGGGTACCAATCCCGGCTTCCTATACCAGCAAAACAGCTTGCGCGATGCGCTGGTTGCGGCATTGAATTTCAATATTTTTCATGCGCATGCAGAGCGCGTCCGCATGACGAACATCGCCCAGATGGTCAATGTGCTGCAAGCCATGATCCTGACCGAGAAGGACAAGATGCTGCTGACGCCGACCTATCATGCATTTGAAATGTATGTGCCGTTTCAGAATGCGACTTCACTGCCTTTGACGATTAAAAACAACCGCAAATACAGCCTGGGCGCGACCAGCATTCCTAGCATCAGTGCCTCTGCTGCACGCGCGCTCGATGGCAAACTGTACCTGTCTCTGGTCAATACCGATCCGAATCAAGCGGTCGATATCACGATCGATGTCGCAGGTGAGAAAGTCGCTGGCTTGAAAGGCCGTGTATTAACCGCGAATGCGATGGATGCGCACAATACGTTTGCCGATCCGCAAGCGGTAACGCCGGTCGCATTCAATGCGCTCGCGAGCGGCGGCAAAGTGTCAGTGAAAGTCCCGGCGAAATCCGTGGTGGTGGTAGCGGCGGAATAAATCCGTTGCAAACCACGATGCATCCTATTCTTTAGCGAGAACATATCATGATACCTACACAAATACTGCGAGCGATCGCAGTTGCGGCAGCCTTCACGTTTGCAGCCTGCCTGGCAGGCTGCGGTGGCGGCGGTAGCGCAAGTGTCGCCGGTTCCGGCAGCACGGCAACAACGGGCACGACTGTACCCGGCGCTGGTACCGCAAGCAGCACTGCAGGAACAACTACCCAAACATCGATCAGCTTTAACAATGTCTCAGTACATGATCCTTCCATCGTCAAGGTCGGCGGCACTTATTATGTCTTTGGCTCCCACCTGGCAGCAGCCAAATCGACTGACCTGATGAACTGGAGCAAATTCGCCGATGGCGTGAATCCCGGTAACAGCCTGTTCAACGATGTCACCAAGGCGCTCGCCGATACGTTTAGCTGGTCGCAGGTGGTCGATCTATGGGCCCCCGACGTGATTCAGCTGGATGACGGCAAATTCTATTTTTACTACAACTCCTGCAAGGGCGATTCACCGCGCTCGGCGCTGGGCGTGGCCGTTGCGGACAAGATAGAAGGACCTTATGTCAACAAACAGATATTTTTGAAATCTGGCATGTGGGGCGCGGTCAGCGAAGACGGTGTAACTATCTATGATGCAAAAGTACATCCGAATACCGTCGATCCGAACGTTTTTCGCGACAAGGATGGCAATCTGTGGATGATCTACGGTTCGTATTCCGGCGGGATTTTTATACTAGCAATGGACAAGACTACCGGTATGCCGAAACCGAATCAGGGCTATGGCAAACACTTGATGGGCGGTAATCATGCGAGGATAGAGGGCGCCTATGTGATGTACAGCCCGCAGTCGCATTACTACTACTTGTTCACCTCGTTTGGCGGGCTCGATGCGAATGGCGCTTACAACATGCGGGTTGCCCGTTCAGCCAATCCTGATGGGCCTTACCTGGATGCCAAGGGCAATGACATGGCATCGGTCAAAGCGAACCCGAATCTCCCCTTGTTTGACGATGCAAGTATTGCGCCTTACGGTCAGAAACTGATGGGTAATCATCAGTTCGCATTGGCCCCAGGCGAGACTGGAACGCCATTGGGTTACGTATCCGCCGGCCATAATTCTGCCTATTACGAAGCGGCGACGAATCAATATTTCCTCATCTTCCATACCCGTTTCCCAAATATGGGTGAAGCGCATGAGGTTCGTGTGCACGAGATGTTTATTAACGAAGATGCTTGGTTAGTGGTGTCTCCATTCCGTTATGCGCCTTTAAGTAAAAGCACTGCTGTTATTACTGCAGATGTCAGCAGCAAGGAGGCGGAGGGCAGCTATAAAATGATCAATCACGGTAAGGACATTTCTGTCGCGATCAAGCCATCGCAAAACATCAAACTCAATGCGGACGGCAGTATTTCCGGTGCAGCGACCGGGAGCTGGAAATATAAAACCGGTAAGCTGATACAAATCACGCTGGATAACGGCGGTATTTTCAACGGTGTGCTGTCGCGCCAATGGAATACCAATGCAAATAATTTTGTGGTGACCTTTACCGCACAATCAGCCGATGGCGTATCGATCTGGGGTGCGCGTACCGGGAATTGATAAGATAAGTCGTCATGGGAAGAAGCGGGGCTTCTTCCCCCATTTCGCTTGAATTAGATCATGCTGTATTGGCTTGTCTCTGCAATAATCACCTCTCCATCGGAATTGCCATGAGTCTGTTAAAAAATCGGTTTATTCATTTAACTATGAGCTTACTGGGATTATTGTCGTGCATCTGTGTGCAAGCGACGCAAGTCAGCGTCCATGATCCTGCCATGGCAAAAGAGGGTAATACCTATTACCTGTTCAGCACCGGGCCGGGGATTACTTTTTATAGCTCGCTCAACATGAAGGACTGGCAAGCAGAAGGCCGGGTGTTTGCCGGCGAACCTGGCTGGGCGCGCGGCGTTGCTCCGACCTTCAACGACCACATCTGGGCGCCGGATGTGCAATTTCATGATGGTAAGTATTATTTGTTCTATTCGGTATCCGGTTTTGGCAAGCTGGCGTCGGGGATTGGTGTCACCACAAACAAGACGCTGAATCCGCGGTCCCCTGATTATCGCTGGGAGGATCAGGGGCTGGTATTGCAATCGATTCCGGGACGGGATTTATGGAATGCGATCGATCCCAATATCATTACCGACGAGAAGGGCGTTGCCTGGATGTCTTTCGGCTCATTCTGGAGCGGTATCAAATTGGTCAGGCTAAATGAGAACTGGACGAAATTAGCGCAGCCCCAGGAGTGGCGATCGATCGCGCAACGCGCCCGTCCCGCATTTACACCTGACGAATCAGCGGGGCCGGCAGAAATCGAGGCGCCTTTCATTTTTAAGAAGGGTCATTACTACTATTTGTTTACCTCATGGGGTTTGTGCTGCCAGGGCGCGAATAGCACTTATCATCTGGTGGTAGGACGCTCTGCTAATGTGACGGGTCCCTATCTGGATCGATCAGGTAAAGACATGCTGCAAGGCGGCGGTAGTCTGGTATTGGCAGGCAATGCCTCCTGGCAAGGGGTAGGTCACAACAGTGCGTACAGCATGAATGGCAAAGACTATCTGGTCTTGCATGCTTATGAGACTGCCGACAATTATTTGCAGAAATTAAAAATTCTCGAAATCCAATGGGATCAAGATAATTGGCCGATGCTGGACCCCAAGGATCTGGATCGCTATCAAAGTACGCTGCTGCCAGCAAAAAAATAGCGATATGAAAAAAGTCATCGCTGGTCTGGTGCTGCACTTGGGATGCTCTCTTATTACCCAGGCCGCCGCTCAGTCTGTCAGCCTGGCACATCAGGCAGCCGCGACTTTATTTCCATTAAGCGATGTGCGTCTGACTGCGGGCCCGTTTCTGGAGGCGCAAAATACCGATCTGCGTTATTTAATGGCATTGGATCCGGATAGGTTGCTGGCGCCTTTTCAGCGTGAAGCCGGTTTACCCGCCAAACAAGAGAGCTATGGCAACTGGGAGTCGTCTGGACTGGACGGCCACATGGGCGGCCATTACTTGTCGGCGCTCGCATTGATGGCGGCGTCCACCGGCGATGCTCAGGTGAGTGAACGGCTGAATTACTTTGTCGCTGAATTAAAAAAATGCCAGCAGAAGAATGCTGACGGCTACCTCGGCGGTATTCCGGACGGTAAAGCTGCATGGCAAGCCATCCGTCAGGGACAACTCCAGGCCGATAATTTTTCTGTCAATGGTAAATGGGTTCCCTGGTACAACCTGCATAAACTATTTGCCGGTTTGCGTGATGCGTATCGCTATGCTGGCAACCAGGAGGCGCGCGGCATGTTGCTGGCCCTGTCTGACTGGGCGCTCAACCTGACCGCTAATCTCAGCCCGGAGCAAATGCAACTGATGCTGAAAAGCGAGCACGGCGGCATGAACGAAGTGTTGGCCGATGTGGCGCAAATGACCGGCGATCATCGATATCTGGAACTGGCGAAAAGATTTTCGCATCAGGCAATTCTCGATCCGTTGCTGGCACAACGCGACCAACTGACTGGCTTGCATGCGAATGCCCAAATCCCGAAAGTCATCGGTTTTCAAAGAATCGCAGAATTGAGCGGGCAAGCAAGCTGGCATCAGGCGGCAGAATTTTTCTGGCAAACGGTACACGATCATCGCACGGTCGCGATCGGCGGCAATAGCGTGAAAGAACACTTTCATGACGACCGGGATTTTTCATCGATGATTAATGAGGTAGAAGGTCCAGAGACCTGTAATACCTACAATATGCTGAAGCTCACAGAACTGCTATTTTTAAGCGATACCAAGGTCAAATACAGCGATTATTACGAACGTGCGCTGTACAACCATATCCTG
This sequence comes from Undibacterium sp. Jales W-56, assembly GCF_025548535.1. Taxonomy (GTDB): domain Bacteria; phylum Pseudomonadota; class Gammaproteobacteria; order Burkholderiales; family Burkholderiaceae_D; genus Undibacterium. Next base: position 501,010 of record NZ_JAJLQW010000001.1, read on the forward strand.
TCTTCGCAACGCCCGGAGAGCGGCGGCTTGGTCTACTTCACGCCGATGCGACCGAATCATTACCGCGTCTATTCCCAAGTCGATCAAGCCATGTGGTGCTGCGTCGGCTCCGGAATTGAGAGTCATGCCAAGTATGGCGAATTCATTTATGCCCATTATGACGATGTACTGTACGTAAACCTGTTTATTCCATCGACACTGTACTGGCGCGACAAGCAAGTACGATTAAGCCAGAGTACGAATTTTCCCGATCAGGCCAGCAGTGCCATCACCATCCATACGGATCAGGCCTTCACTTTAAAAATCCGTTATCCGCAATGGGTAGTTGCCGGAGCATTGAAGATACGTATCAATAATCACAAAATCAAAGTCCTTGCCCGTCCGGGTGACTATGTGAGCCTGTCGCGGCATTGGCGGGCAGGTGACCGTATCGATATCGGTTTGCCGATGACTATCCGTCTCGAAGCCATGCCGGGGATGAAAAACTATTATGCGGTATTGCATGGTCCCATTGTGCTGGCGGCCAAAACGCAAGTTTTTGCAAATGAAAGCTTGAATTTTATGGCAGATGATTCCCGCATGGGACATATTGCGCAAGGCCAGGTATGCCCGCTGGAGGCGGCGCCAATGCTGGTCAGTGATAGTCTGAATTTCATTAAAAAATTCAAACCGGTAGCCGGTCAGCCGCTGACATTTACTGCACCGGGTTTGATCCGCGGGCAGGGCGCTGCTGCGCTCAGGCTGATCCCGTTTTTCCGTTTGCACGATGCGCGGTATACGATTTATTGGCCTTATAGTACGCCGGCGAATTTAGGCCGGATTCAACAAGGCATGGCTCAGTCCGGGGCTGAGAGACTGGCGCTGGATGCGCAAACCATCGACCAGCTGGCACCCGGCGAGCAGCAGCCGGAGTCCGATCATTTTTTCAAAGGCGACGGTGCCGATGCCGGTATCAATCAGGGATGGCATTGGCGGCATGCAACTGGCTGGTTTAGTTATGAATTAAGCGATGCGCAATTACAGGCCAAGACCTTGCGCCTGTATTTTTCTACGCTGGATGCAGGCAGGCATTTTGATTTGATCATCAACGGCCGCCTGATCCGCAGCATACGGCTGGAGGCTCATGCGGCGTCCGAGATCTACAGCCAGGACTTCGACTTGCCAGAGGATTTGGTCAAGGCATCTGGCGGCAAGCTCAACGTGAAATTCGTCGCCCAGCCTGGCTCTATTGCGGGCGCCTTGTATGGATTACGTTTGCTCAAATAAGTGATGGAGCGACGGTGACTCTTTCAGTTCAGATACGAAAAACGATATCGAATACTGAAAAAATGTGATTGGATCGCTATGACGCTTTCTTCTACCATGACTCCATAAAATCAGATCCGCGCACCTCCGCCGGATCGAAAAAAATTGGAGACAGAAATGAATGTCACACGCAGAACACTTCTCGGAAGCGCGCTCGTAGCAAGCTTCGTATTGAGCAGTCAGGTTTTCGCTGCACCGGCACTGGTCATGGGCTTCTCGCAAGTCGGTGCCGAAAGCGAATGGCGCACCGCGAATACGCTATCAATTAAAGAGGCTGCGAAATCAGATGGCGTCACCTTGAAGTTTGCCGATGCCCAGCAAAAGCAAGAAAATCAAGTCAAGGCAATCCGCTCTTTCATCGCGCAAAAAGTCGATGTCATCGCTTTCTCGCCAGTAGTCGAGTCCGGTTGGGAAACTGTTTTACGCGAAGCCAGGGCGGCCAAAATTCCGGTCATCCTGACCGACCGCGCCGTGAATGTGACCGACGCCTCTTTGTATGCCACTTTTATCGGTTCCGATTTTGTCGAAGAAGGTCGTCGCGCTGGACGCTGGCTGCTGGAGCGCGCCAGAAAGACGCCGAATGCGAGCGTCAATATTGTCGAGTTGCAGGGTACGGTAGGTTCGGCGCCGGCGATTGATCGCAAGCTCGGCTTCGAACAAGCGATTGCCGCCAATCCAAAACTGAAAATCATACGCTCCCAAACCGGTGACTTTACCCGTGCCAAAGGCAAAGAAGTCATGGAAGCTTTTTTGAAGTCGCAGGGTAAGAATATCAATGTCCTGTATGCGCATAACGACGACATGGCGATAGGCGCGATACAGGCGATAGAAGAGGCTGGATTGAAGCCAGGCGTGGATATCATCGTAGTGTCGATTGACGGTGTCAAAGGCGCTTTCGAAGCGATGATCGCCGGCAAATTGAATGTGACGGTGGAATGCAATCCCTTACTCGGCAAGCAGTTGATGCAAGTGGCGCGCGATGTGGTGGCCGGTAAAACGGTACCTAAGCGCATCGTCACGGAAGAGGGCGTGTTTCCCGCCGAAGTCGCCGCGAAAGAATTCCCGAACCGTAAATACTAAATGTATCGCTCGGTCCTCTATCCGTCAATGTTGCCGCTGGTTGAATCAGGTTGTTCAACTCTGCTTGATCAAGCCTGCGGCACGGTTCAGATAAATTCTTAGACTCTATCCAATGACAACAATTGCGCATGCCACGGGGGCAGGAAGGACCATGTCTGTGGGCGGTGCAGCCCCGGTGCTGGAGCTTAGCGGTATTCATAAACAATTCCCTGGCGTCAAAGCCTTGAGTGATGCGGGTTTGCGCCTGTATCCCGGCGAGGTGCATACATTGATGGGGCAGAATGGCGCCGGTAAATCGACCCTGATCAAAGTGCTCACAGGTGTATACGCGCCGGATCAAGGCAGCATGCTGCTCGACGGCGTAGCGATACAACCGGCATCAACACTGGAGGCGCAAGGTTTAGGAATCAGCACCGTGTATCAGGAAGTGAACCTGTGTACTAACTTGTCGGTCGCGGAAAATATTTTTATCGGACGCTATCCGAAGCGGCGCGGCATGATCGACTGGCAGTCCATGCAGCGGCAGGCAGCGACTTTGCTGGCGCAATTAAATATCGATATCGATGTGAGCGCGGCGCTTTCCCATTATCCCTTAGCGATACGGCAAATGGTCGCGATCTCACGTGCTTTGAATATCTCGGCCAGAGTATTAATACTCGATGAGCCGACTTCCAGCCTTGATGAAAATGAAGTACAACTGCTCTTCAGCGTATTGCGCAAGTTACGCGAACAGGGCATGGCGATTTTGTTTGTCACGCATTTTCTCGATCAGACTTATGCCATTTCTGATCGCATTACGGTCATGCGCAATGGCGTGCGTGAAGGTGAATATGCCAGTAACGCGTTGTCGCGCTTTGATCTGGTGAATAAAATGGTAGGTATAACCCCGGACATTCATGCCGACGCGATCCCTGCCGATAGCGGGTCGACAATCAGCCGTCCAGCCGATGCCGTAGCGCCCGGTCAGCGCCCTTATTTGCATGCCAGAGGGCTGGCCCGCAAAGGCGCATTGCTGCCTGTCGATATCGATATTTATCAGGCAGAATTGCTCGGTTTATGCGGCTTGTTGGGATCGGGGCGTACCGAACTGGCCCGCTTGCTGTTTGGTGCAGACAAAGCCGATCACGGTAGCATCAGAATCGACCAGCAAGACATCGTCTTGAATTCACCGCGCGATGCGATCGCCGCAGGCATCGCATTTTGTTCTGAGGATCGCAAACAGGAGGGGGCGATTCTGAGTTTGTCGATACGCGAAAATATCCTGCTGGCCTTGCAGGCGCGTGCCGGTTTGTGGCGGGCGATTCCCTTCAAACAGCAACAAGCATTGGCACGTGATTACGTGCAATCGCTGGGGATTAAAACCGACAGCATAGAAACGCCGATCGGCTCCTTATCCGGCGGCAATCAACAAAAAGTCTTGCTCGGACGCTGGTTGGCGACCGCACCTAAACTCTTGATTCTGGATGAGCCTACTCGCGGCATCGATGTGCGCGCCAAACAAGAAATCATGGATTATGTGGCTGCTTTATGCCGCAAGGGCATGTCGATTTTATTTATTTCATCTGAGTTGCCTGAGGTATTGCGTTGCAGTGACCGCATTGTGGTCATGCGGGACCGCAAGACTTGCGGCGAGTATCGCCGCGGAGAACTTGATGACAGCTCGGTATTGCAAGTAATTGCAGGGGAGGTGGCATGACCAGCTGGTCTAATTCAATCGATGCCCAGGCGAGCAATATCCATAGCTTGTCTGCTCCCTCAGTGTGGCGTTCAGTTTTGCATCATTCTTTATGCCGGCCTCTGTCCGCTTTATTGGCTTTGCTGCTGATTGATTTCCTGTTTATTCCGGGATTTTTTCGTCTTGAGATACAAAATGGACATTTGTACGGCAGCCTGATCGATATCATGAATCGCGCAGCACCTTTGATGCTGACGGCAATCGGGATGACGCTGGTGATTGCTACCCGAGGTATCGACATCTCGGTTGGTGCGGTGGTCGCGCTGTCAGGCACGGTGGCGGCAATGCTGATCGGCGGCACGATGATCATGCAACATGGTGTGCCCGCCTATGTGAGTCGCATCCCTATGGCATGGGCGCTGGCGGCAGCGATCGGCGCAGCGATCTTATGCGGTGCCTGGAACGGTTTGCTGGTCGCTGTACTTGGCTTGCAGCCGATTGTGGCGACCTTGATACTGATGGTGGCAGGTCGCGGCCTGGCACAGTTGCTCACTGACGGGCAGATCGTGACGGTGTATTACCCGCCGTTCTTTTTCTTTGGGAGCGGCTACCTGCTAGGGTTGCCATTTTCTTTATTTATGGTATTCGGCGTCTTGCTGGTGACTTTGCTGTTAATGCGTAAAACCGCACTGGGCTTGTTTATCCAGACGGTAGGGATCAATCCGGTCGCGGCCAGGCTGGTTGGCATCAAGACCACGGCATTGATTTTTTTCGCTTATGTATTTTGCAGTGCCTGCGCTGGAATTGCCGGTTTGATGATCAGCGCCAATATTAAAAGTGCCGATGCCAATAATGCGGGATTGCTGTTGGAACTCGATGCGATTCTGGCCGTGACTTTAGGGGGTACCTCCTTGGCCGGCGGTAAGTTCAGCCTGCCTGGCAGCGTCATCGGCGCAATGATTATCCAGACGCTGACTTATACGATTTATTCCCTCGGCGTACCGCCTGAAGTCAATATGGTGGTGAAATCGCTGGTCGTATTTTTGGTTTGCCTGTCTCAAAGTCCCGAGTTTAAACAGTTATCGCAGAAAATATTTTCGCAGCGATCAACTACCGTAAAAAGCGCATCATGAAATCAAGTTCTTCTTTATCCAGCTTGGTGAAGGCACCTTACTTTACCTCGTTGGTCACGGTAGTATTGTTGATTCTCATGCTGGCGCTGGGCGGAGTTGCCTATCCCGGATTCCTGTCTTTGCAAGTGTTGTGCAATCTCTTGATTGACAATGCCTATTTGCTGGTGATCGCGGTGGGCATGGGTTTCGTCATACTTGCCGGCGGCATCGATTTATCGGTCGGTTCGGTCATGGCCTTGACGACGATGTTAGCGGCATGGCTACTCCAGGTGTGGCATTGGCCAGCTTCCATGGTGATTGTCTGTGTACTGGTATTTGGTACTGCATTTGGTGCGTTGATGGGCGCCATGATTCATTACTTTAAATTACAGGCGTTTATCGTTACGCTGGCGGGCATGTTCCTGGCGCGCGGTTTGTGCTACCTGATCAGCATTAATTCAATCACCATCGACAATCCGTTCTTTGCAGCGATGTCGCATACGCAGTTGCCGGTGTTTGATGCCTTTGTTTCGCCGGGCGTAGCGATCGCTTTGACGGTGTTATCGCTGGCGATTTTCATTGCGCATTTCACCGCATTTGGCCGCACGGTATACGCGATAGGCGGCAATGAACAATCCGCCTTGATGATGGGATTGCCGGTAGGGCGTGCCAAGCTCATGATTTATGCAGCGAGCGGATTTTGCGCGGCATTGGCGGGGGTGTTGTTTTCTTTTTATATGCTGTCGGGCTATGCCTTGCATGCGCAGGGTGCTGAGCTTGATGCGATTGCGGCGGTCGTGATTGGCGGTACTTTACTGAGCGGCGGTATCGGGTATATTGCCGGGGCACTTTCTGGGGTGCTGGTGTTGGGAACCATACAAACCTTGATTGCTTTTGATGGCAGCCTGAGTTCCTGGTGGACCAAGATTGTGATCGGTGCCTTGTTGTTTGTTTTTTGCCTGGTGCAAAGAATCATTGGGATGCGGGTTCAACCATAAATGCCAAACGTACTCAGCAGATCAATCCAACATGCGCCTTCTCTTCGTATATCCATTCCCAGCAAATAAAAATCAAAGTGTACGGGGACGATGAAATATCGATAAAATCAATATCAAGGCAACTTTGATATGAAAAACGATATTGTTCATGTATGGATACTCTTAATCCCAATTGGTTTTTGCGCGCCCGTCTAAAGACGCGGCAACTGCTATTGCTGATCGCTCTGGACGATCATCGTAATATTCACCGAGCCTCCGATGCCTTACATATGACGCAGCCTGCGGCCTCGAAGCAGCTCAAGGATCTGGAAGAAATGCTGGATGTGCGCTTGTTTGAACGTTTGCCGCGCGGCATGGAACCGACCATTTATGGCGAAACCATGATTCGTCATGCGCGTATGGCATTGACCAGCCTATCGCTGGCGCATGATGATATTGTGGCCCTCAAATCGGGACTGGTCGGTCAGGTCGAGGTCGGTGTGATCATGACACCGGCGATGTCGCTGTTGCCGCGCGCGATTGCCCGTATCAAGCAGCAAGCGCCTTTGTTAAGAATCGGCGTGCACATGGATCAAAGTAATATCCTGATGGACAGATTGCAGCACGGTACACTGGACTTCATGATAGGGCGCATTCTTGAAAAAGAAAATAGTGCAAACCTGGTGTACGAGGAGTTAACCGAGGAACCTGCCTGTGCGGTCGCCCGTGTCGGCCATCCTTTGCTGGAGAATCCCGACCTGCAATTGCAGGATATCGCTGCCCATCCATGGATCTTGCCTTTGCAGGGCAGCGTATTGCGTCACCGTTTCGATATGATGTTTCGCCGCGCCGGTCTGGAGCCGCCTGTGAATGTGGTCGATACCACGGCGTTATTATTGATTACTGCGCTGTTGCAACAGACGGATTCCTTGCATGTGATGCCAATTGAAGTAGCCCGTTACTACGCATCCCTGAATGTGCTGAGTATCTTGCCTATTGAATTGCCCTGCAAAATGGATGCTTTTGGGATTATTCGCCAGCAAGATCATCTACTGTCACCAGGGGCGGACCTGCTGCTGCGAGCCGTCCGCACTGAGGCGCAAGCACTTTACTAAAGCGTGCGTCTCGGTATTTGTTCTTAGAGACGATGCGGTGCTTTCAGTGTAAAAATGAATCAACGACTGCGAACTGATTTCTCATCGACGGACTAGCCTTATGACAATCATCTACTCGAGTCTTAATCACGCCCTGCGCGTTCCCCTGGCGGCAGAGATTCATTCCCGGCCGTTTCTGAAACTGGAAGCACCCGAGCTGGTTTCGCATTTTGCGGTATATCGTAATAGCGATGAAGTGATGCCGGGCTCGATCGCGGTCGAGCAGCATGCGACGCTGGCCGCATTATGTGCGCACTTCGGCGTCACGCCACCGATGCTTGAGTCCAAATATTTTTACTATGACTTCGGTCACTTTCGCCTGAAATGGGAATGCCATACCGAGTTTGCGACTTATACGTTTGCCGAACGGCGGGAGCGGACGTTGCCAGTGGCTGAGGCTTTTTCGTCCATGCCGGTATTGCAGTTGCCCGAAGAATGGTTGCTCAGCCTGAAAGGGAAAATCATTGTTGCAGCGCATGTGGTCCTGGATGATAGCGGCGGCAGGACAGAAGCGTTTGCGCAAGGTCTGCAGCGTGTATTTGAAGGCAATGTACTGGCGGGCAGTCATGTAATGCAGGGCGGTGAGTTATGGACCGACTTTGTGATACAGGCAGATGGTTTCAGCCGCTTCGTGATTCGCGATGTCGGTATGCGTGCGTTGCAGGCAGGGCGTCTGGTGCAGCGCGTACTGGAGATTGAAACCTACCGGATGATGGCGCTGCTGGGTCTGCCGTATGCGCAGCGAGCTGCGCCTGCCTTGAATGCGATCGAAAATGAACTGGTGGCACTCGCTGCTGCGATGATCGAAACCGACGCGGCTGCCAGCGCTGAATTATCTGAGCAGTCGGGGGTGTCCGAGCGGGCTTTGCTCGATCAGATCACGCGGCTGGCAGCGCGAATCGAAAAATTATCGCTCGATAATAATTACCGGTTTTCTGCATCCAAGGCCTATGTGCGACTGGTGCATGCACGCATCGAAGAATTACGTGAAATCAGGATAGAAGGCATACCCACGGTAGAGGAATTCATGGATAGACGGCTGACGCCGGCGATGAATACCTGCGATGCGATGGCGAGCCGTCAGGAAGCCTTGGCACAAAGGATTGCGAATTCGAATGACTTGCTGCGTACCCGGGTCGGCATCGTGCAAGAAGCGCAGAACCGCCAGATATTGCAATCAATGAACGCGCGCGCGGCCCAGCAACTGCATTTGCAGCAAGCGGTAGAAGGGCTTTCGGTCGCAGCGATTTCGTATTACGTGATTGGCTTGTTCAGCTACACAGGCAAAGCCGCCAAAGTATTTGGCCTGGTGCTGAATACCGATGCCGTGGTGGGACTATTGGTGCCGTTCGTCGCTGCAGGCGTTTGGCTGGGCCTGCGCCGCATGCATCGGCGGGTGCATAGCGCTTGAGTCGGTAGCTGCCTGAGTTATTCAGGTTAAATAATTTAGCGAAATAATAATATTGTAAAAGGTTAGGACTTACACCAAACGATAAGCTGCTAACAACAACGTACATTGAACCCGCAGGCTGGATGCGGCTTTCAGCGGCATTTCGTGCCAACAGGCGCACCCAGCTTGCGGGTTCATTTTAGGGAATTTCTAAAAACCGTTTAATCGAGATGCAGCGCTAGGCGCAAAACGCAGCAATACGTCGGTATTGCGAGGCTTTGTAACGACGCGATGCGTTCGAGTATGAGGTTTTCAGAAGTTACCTTTAATATCAAACACCTTGTATCCAGTCCCTCTCTTGCCTTTTCTCTGTGTCTCGGGGGTCTCTGTGGTGAGAGGTTTTGGCCTTTGCGTAAGTCCTAATGGTATCGGATTCCGATTCGCGCAAAAATGATTACCATCGCTCCTATTCAATCTGAGTATGGATGTATCGCCGTCAAAACATCCTGATGCAATATTGAACATGACTTGAGGTTTTGCCGCCAACTGATGCCGTCAAAAATGCTAGCTTTACTACGACCGTAGATGGTGGCAACAGACCCACGTCAGTAAAATCAATTGCATATTCTTTTTCCCTGGTCCTTGTGCTATACATGCGTGAGGAATAATCCTCCTTCAATACTGCGCTTGTTAATATTTAAATCACTCCCGATTTACTTGTTAACAGGTCCTGGCCAACATACAGTTTGCAATCACCATTCTTAAGCTTATCATCTGGTAGTTGCGAATGGATTGCGCATGGTCTGCGATAGATAGGCGGTATCGATCGGATGTATAGGAATTGATAAAGATGAAGATGTTTGTGCGCGATGACGAAGTCAATCAACTGGAGGCAGAATTGCCTCCAGTGAGAGATGGCACGCATTTAACTATCTTAGTTTCTCTTTGTTGGGCTCTGCGGCAAAGAGATACCGCCCGGGCACTGGAACTCTCCGACGAGGCTCAGATGCTGCTGGTCGCATCCAGACAGCCGGAGCCGCAATTACTTGCCATGCGTGCGCGACTGCAACTGGTCTATGGCGAAGCAAAATGGCTGGACGCAGATTTGGATGCGGCAGAAGAATTAGCGCGAGGCGTCTTGAATGATGTAGATGCGTCGCAAGATGCACTTAGCCGTGCTGACGCGCATATGCTGTTGGCGTCGATTTTCGGTGACAGAGGAAACGCAGCCTCCCGCGAGACCGAATTGGAAAACATGATCAAGAGTGCAGATCAAGCCAGTGACGCGATCAGGGTTCATATTGCCAAAGTTGCCCTGGCCCGCGCAGCCGCTTTAAGAAAAGCGCCTTCTATTTTTTCGGACGGACAATCCCAGTTGAGCAATGAGCAACTGGTCAGTGAGGATGCATCGGTTACCGTCTGGATTGCGGATTTCCAAGGTGTCGTCGCCTATCAGTCCAATGACTATGGGCAGGCCGCAACGCATTTCATGCAGATGTTTGAGATGGCAATACTGACCGGTCAAATTGAACGTGCGATTACTGCTGCAACCAATATCGGAGACTGTTTTACCAGCCTCAATGATCTTCATGTTGCGCTTGACTGGATGCATCGTGCGCTCAATTTAGCGCGCCAGACATGTTGGACGACTTGCCTCTGTTTGTGTCTCACCCAAACAGCAGAAACTTTACGTAGGCTAGGACAATTGAAGGTCGCGCGTGAACTATTGGAGGAGGCACTTGATCGCTTAGGTCTTCTCAAAAATTCGCGGGATTTTGCGATAGCGCTGAAATATTATGGCGACCTGGCGTTAGATTCTGCAGATTTTTTATTGGCCATCGAGACCTTTCAGCAACTGGAAAGACAGGACTACGCAGCAAAACAAGCCAATTTTCAAATTGATTCTCTGCGCGGGCAAGCGCATGCCCTGCTGTACATGGCGCGCAAGAGCGAGGCGCTGGATGCGGCGCATGCTGCACTTAACTTAGCACAGCAACGGGGAGATACCTTGCGCCAGATCGAGGCGTTGAGAGTGCTGGCTGACATTCACTCACTGCATCCCGAGGTGCACTCGCAGGAGCAGACTCCAGCCAACACGACACTGGCTTTCTTGCTGCAAGCGCTTGCTATAGCAAAGACCATTGATGGCTATACGGTGCCGGGAGAAATGCTCGAGGCCATCGGCAGGGAATATGCCAATCTAGGCGATTTTAACCAAGCATATGCGATGTCGCTACAGGCCATCGCTGCCCGCGAAAAAACCCACAGTAAAGAAGCCACCAGCCGCTCCATCGCGCTGCAGGTAATGTACAGCACCGAGCGTGCCAGAGCCGAAGGTGAGTATCACCGTCAACTTGCGGCTTCCGAGGTGCAACGATCGAAAGCTTTACACCAGACCAGTACGACCTTAGAGCATTTGAGTGCGATCGGCCAGGAGATCACTACCCAGTTAAATGAATCCGCGATATTTCAAATACTCGATCGACATGTTCATGGCTTGCTCGACGCGACATCTTTCATCATCTATCTGGTGGATCCCGATGGCCAGGGCTTGACTTCCGCATTTCGGGCTGAGGCAGGGAAAATACTTCCCCAACGCAAAATATCTCTTTCTAGTCCTACCGCCCACACCGCCCGTTGCGTGCGGGAGCGCTGTGAAATTGTGATCAATCGTTCCACCGCGGTGGACAGCCCGAGCCAGGTGCCCGGTACGCTTCCTGTGTTAAGCCTGCTTTTTGCACCTCTTGCAATTGGCGATCGCGTACTTGGGACGATGACTGTGCAGTCTCCGCATGCCAATGCTTATGGCGAGCGGGAATTACTGATTTTCAGGACGCTGTGTGCTTACGGTGCCATCGCATTAGACAATGCCAACGCCTATCGACAATTGCAGGAGACGCAGAAGCAACTGGTGTCTCAGGAAAAAATGGCAGCCCTGGGATCGCTCGTTGCCGGTGTCGCCCATGAACTCAACACACCCATCGGAAATAGCCTGATGTTTGCCAGCACGATGCTTGCCAAGTCAGAGGAATTCGAACGCCAGGTCGGGACGCAGGGCATCCGTCGTTCGGAGCTGTTGGCCTTTGTTGCGGAGACCAAAGAAGCATCCGAAATGATCATCCGCGGTCTGGAAAGTTCGGCGAATCTGGTCCATAGCTTCAAACAAGTCGCGGTAGACCGCACCACAGCGCACCGGCGCGTATTTGACTTGCGACAGGTATGCCAGGAAATCGTTGCAACCATGATGAGCCAAATCAGAGTTTCCGGACATACGGTGTCCATCGACGTTCCGAACGGGATTATCCTGGATAGTTATCCAGGACCATTTGGTCAGGTCGTGACTAATTTTATTAGTAATGCGCTGGTCCATGCATTTGACGATCGAAAGGGCGGACATATGTCGCTTTCCGCTACACAAATGCCAGGTGGGCGATTACTTTTTCAGTTTAACGATGACGGACAAGGTATCGAAAATAAGTATTTATCGCGCATATTCGATCCATTTTTTACCACCAAGCTCGGTCAAGGCGGGAGCGGTTTGGGTTTAAGTATTAACTACAATATCGTGACCACTTTGCTCAATGGCGAGATCACCGTACGCAGTGTTCCGAACGAGGGAACTACTTTTAGTATCAATATGCCGCTGACTTAATGCGCTTCACGGATGTGTGCTCTCTGGAGAATCATGACGCTCATAAGTTGTCGACGCCCAGTTCATCAGCGCTAAAGCGATCGACCTGATTCTGATCAAATTTCGCGCACCCCCCTGAATGCTGCCGCACACAAATCAGCTATCGCTTACCCAATTGGATCAATTTGTTTTTGGCGGATGATATTGGCTGCCGCTGCTTTCAGCCGATTTCTTTAGCGCGAACGCAATCGAACACAGTGTCAGATTATCCACAGCATGTTCCCTGCGCTTGAACCGGCGGACACTTCACTGACCCATACGAGCAGTAAACGCAGCAATCGCCTGGCTTAGGACGTAGTACGGTTTTGCAGTTTGCGCATTCATAAAAAAACTGACATGCATCAGTCAGCATCGTTTCAGAATACTGGGATCCGCAATGCGGACAGGTAATCACAGATTGCAGAATCATGTGGTTCATACCAGTTATTTCCCTGCGTTTGAGGAGTAGTCTGTCTTGCTTGCTACTCCGATTAAATTTGGCGGTTCTGTTTCTTCTGGACCGTAACTGATAATAATGGTTTTTTTTAAAATTAGTTTTGCCATGGCTGAATTTTGCTTTTTGAGGGATTTTTTGAGCATGATAGGACAGCACGGACATGCCATAGTCCTCGCATTAAGGGTAATGATTTGCTATGTCACCGCACAACAGGACGCTGAAAAAGCCAGCAACAATAAACTAACGATGTTACGCATGATGAAAAATTAATGAATGAGCCCGGCAATAAATGGAACGGTCAATATCAAGTGTTGCCGTTACATGGTACCTAGCATCGGAAGAGTGCCAGACCCAGAAAGAGTAACGTCAATTCCGTGGACTTGAAAAAGAAAATCCTGCCGAAGCAGGATTGATTGAAGAGATTATGTAACAAGGTTCAGGCTAGATATTTTCGCTTCCAGGCAAGGAAAACCAAACCTAAACCGAGCAGCGCCAAGGTTGCAGGTTCTGGAACATTTCCACCTGGATTTTGAATGCCAGTGGTACCGATCAGTCTCCATTGTAGGGACTCGTTACACGCTCCCGGCCGGTCGCCTGGGACCGGACAAGGATTTGAATTAACAAAATCGTAGCCCCCCGTATCAAGCACATGGCCCGTGTCAACAAGACTCGTCATGACACCGTCCACAGTAAATTTGACAACAGGTGCATTCAAAATGCAAAGCGGTGTTAATGAAGTCGGCCCAACACTGCAATTGTCGTTATTAGGGGCAAATGCACCCAATACGCCGAGGTCACTGGTATCAAAATTGTAGTTGGCTGTAGAGGCGAATACGGCATTTTGACCTGGCAGGAGAGTCAATCCCGAACCGAAAGTCCATAGATTATAAACGTATGCTCCAGCGTTTAAAGTGACCGTCAGTCCTTGCAGCGACAAATTGGTTGCGCCGGTATTTTGAATACGCACGGCACCAGTATCGAGGCTTCCCAAGTTGCCTTGGAAGATATCGGCACCACCATAAGGGTTTGGAAAAAATGGGCTGGGACGCAGGCTGTCTGCATAACCAACATAGACAATAAAAGAAGCATTTGCCATTAGAGGAAGCAATGCACTAAAGGCAAGTATTATGGCGAGAAATATCTTTTTCATTTTCCACTCCATCGACAAACAACATTCCCTTCGAAAAAAAGCAAATCTGAACAAATTGGGATTTAGCATTCTGCGCATAAATCAATCTGACCACTTGAATTTGTTCGCACAAGAAAACAAGCAATTAACGCACCAAACAGTGAAGTGGAAAATTAAACATTATTAAACAATGAGTTACATGAAATTATGTTGTTTCAAATTCTGCTATTCAAAGGTAATGTAAGATTTTCTGACAATGGGGACTAACTTTTTGATTGCCTCATAGTTCTGAGGGTATCTTCGTGTTTGCCAGCCAGCTTTCCAGCGAGGTCGTGCCGATCCGTGCATGGGCGCCTGGCGTCAAGGACTCGTCATCGAGGCGTGTTCCAAAATACAGCGCCTCGTCATCCTTGACGACTTCTCGCGGATCCTGGCTGGCTTGCAACGTGCGTCGCAGCAGTTCGTTGAGACGAAATGACTGGGGCCCTGCGACTTCGCAGGTATCGTTCAGCGGTGCCTCGGTGGCAACCTTCGCCAGCGCGGCAGCGACGTCGTCAGCCGCAACCGGCTGCAACCGCGCCGACGACGCACGCACCGTCTGGCTCTGAGTGCTGGCATAGGCAATGGATGTCAGGAACTCGAAGAATTGAGTGGCCCGGACAATCGTGTACGGCACCGTGGAGCCCTTGATGATTGACTCCTGAGCCACCTTGGCACGGAAGTAGCCGCTTTCGGGCACGCGCTCTGACCCCACCACCGACAGCGCCACATGATGGCGCACGCCCGCGGCTAGTTCGGCGGCGAGCAGGTTCTGCGTCGACGCCTTGAAGAAACTCATCACTGCCTCGTCTTCGAATGACGGCGAGTTCGTCACGTCAACCACGACATCAGCGCCGGCCAGCACCTGGGGGAGTCCTTCTCCGGTCACCGCGTTGACACCCGACGACGGCGATGTCGCAGCTACCTCATGCCCGGCTTGCTGAAGCAAGGCCGCAAGTTTCTTGCCGATGAGGCCGCTGCCTCCGATGATTACGATTTTCATATTGAGTCCTTCATTACGTGGAGAGAATTAAAGACGGCGACACCCTGCAACCATCCATACAACACAAGACGTTTGACGATGATGGCTTGTGACAGCGCGGAGTGAAATCTGCTTAGGTCTTGGGAGAGATGTCGGTCCAGTGGAGGCAGGGTTTGTTCATGGTTTTACCTTTGAGTCATGGTTGGGATACACAGATTCAAGACGTCCCAACGCTTTGGTAATGCGGGCGAGCTTGTCCGGGTTGCGCTGCACGTGAATGCGCACGATGCGCTCCCCATTTGTTTCGAGTGTCTGCGCCGACTCCAGGGCGCCATTAATGAAGCGCAGCAGGCCCCACTGACCGTTGAGCATAACCACTTCGAAGCGCATCAGGTTGGGGTAGCGAAGGCGGGTGGCGAGATATAACTGTGCGATGCGCTGCCCGCCCACCAGCGGCACCCTAAAGCTGGGCACCTTGCCGCCGCCATCGCTGATTAGCTGCGCGTCGTCAGCGAGCATGGTTTTGAACGCGGCGAACTCGCCGCGCACGGCGGCATCAGCGAACCCCTGCAGCAGCCGCAACTGGGTTTCGTGGGCGATGGTATAGCGCGGGCGCTCGTCTTTCAATTGACCTTTGGCGCGATGAACCAACTGCCGGCACGCGACTTCGGTCTTGCCGAGTGCCTCGGCCACTTCGCCATAGTCGGCGTCGAACACTTCGTGCAGCAAATAGGCCGCACGGGCCTCCGGAGCCAGACGCTCCAGCAGCATGAGGAAGGCAACCGAGACGTCGTCGGCCCGCTCCAGCATCTGCTCCGGCGAGGCTGGAGAATCGGAGAGCAGGGGCTCTGGCAGCCATGTGCCGACATAGTGCGCACGCTGGACCTTGGCCGTCCGCAATCTGTCGATGGCGAGCCGCGTGGTGATGGAAACCAGCCATGCCTCGGTACTATCGAGGCTCGCGGGGTCGGCTTCGTGCCAGCGCAGCCACGCATCCTGGACGACTTCTTCGGCCTCGGCCGAGGAGCCCAGCATGCGGTAGGCAATACCCTGCAAGCGAGGGCGGAGACGGTTGAATGTGTTTGTTGTGTCGTTCATGTCTATCCAGACGTTTGGCACCACCGTTTTGTGACAGAGACGCCATTTCAAGTGCGAGTCGAACAGAAACCTTTTTACGCCCTCTTACCGGTATGCGCAATGTGGCAGCATAAGTCCGCTATCCCGAGGCGCTGGCAGCGAGCACAAGGTGCAATCCTTTCGCGAGGACTACGTTTCCTCCGTTCAGGAAACGCTGCTGCGCTTGCTTAGCAGCCCGTCCTCATCCGCCTCGGACGACGCGTGGCGGAAAACTCGCTTCACAGAACCCCGCATAATAAACATCAAAACCGCCTGCAGTTCAATAAATATTTGCATAAATGACTATGTTTTTATAGGTTGGGGGTCTGCCCCAGGCTTCATCGGAACTGAAGGCTCAAAGACTCACTAACCAGTTTTGGAGTTGTCGCCAGTGCTGCCGCGCCATCAGCCTGATAGATAGGTGGTGTGCTGGAAGCGGCAAAGTCTTTTGAGATCGACGGCCTGGTTCAATGCAACCCGACAAGCTCGCGCAACCGGCTGCTACTCTGAACCGCTAAAAGCCGGTTTAAAAAAATGCTGAAATTTCTAAGGACAGGGTAGCTTGTGTCACAAAACAGCACCGACAGCCGTCTTGCAGATATGTGCATCTCAATTTCGAGGCACTTAAACCCGAAGGAAACCTCATGAACGAAGCTCGACTCCCCTGGACCCAGATTGCCCCCAAGGCTTACCAGGCAATGGCTGCCGTCGGCGCCATCACCAGCCAATCCACGCTGGGCATGCCCCTGATCGAACTGGTGCAGACCCGTGTGTCGCAAATTAACGGCTGCGCCTTTTGCATCGACATGCATGCGCGCGATCTGCGCAAGCACGGCGAAACCTGGCAACGCATTAATAACCTCTCGACTTGGCGCGAAGTCGGCTTTTACAGCGAGCGTGAACGAGCCGCACTGGCTTGGGCCGAGACGCTGACCCGGCTCGCCGGCGAGCATGGCGATCACAACACAGCCTTCACGGCACTGCAGGGACAGTTCAGCGACCAGGAAATTGTCG
This sequence comes from Undibacterium sp. Jales W-56, assembly GCF_025548535.1. Lineage (GTDB taxonomy): Bacteria > Pseudomonadota > Gammaproteobacteria > Burkholderiales > Burkholderiaceae_D > Undibacterium. The sequence goes on from NZ_JAJLQW010000001.1 coordinate 518,110, forward strand.
AACTCACCTGGGCGGTGGCGCAGATTAACGCCTGGAACCGCATGGCGGTGGGCATGCGGCAACCGCCGTCCGGAAAGCCACTGGAATGACCAGAATCCTTTAAGTCGCAACCGGCGTCTGAAATTTACCCCCGTCGGGAGCGGGCTCACGTGCATGCGCGTGAGCCCGGTCTCGCCAACCAACTTAAAGAGTCAAACCATGAAAAAAATCTGCATCCCCCTGCTTCTGGCAGCCAGCACGTTGTTCGCCCAGTACGCCCTGGCCAGCGGCATCGACGGCGTCAGCGTCACGCCGCTCATGTCAAAAGATCTTTCCGACCTGCCCGGTAAGGAAGGCCTGGTCATTACCGTGGACTACGCCCCCGGCGCTGCCGACCCGGTACACCGCCACCGTGCACATGGTTTTATCTACGTGCTCGAAGGCTCCATCGTGATGCAGGTCAAGGGTGGGAAAGAAGTCACGCTGACAGCGGGGCAGATTTTTTACGAAGGCCCCAACGACATTCACACCGTAGGCCGCAATGCTAGCACCAGCCAGCCCGCCAAGTTTCTTGTGGTGCTGATCAAAAAGAAGAAGGGTGAAGTCCTGGAACTCGTGAAGTAAGCTGAGTCGGGCCGGCCTCCTAAGACTTCGATAGAGGTATGGGACATCATGTTTTGCGTCATTCGATTGTGGCTCAGACAGGCCGTGGATGATCGGCTGGAGTCGGCCGCGCCGAGTTGCCTACTACAGACTGTTTCCAGTCTGTAGTAGGCATTTGCGTTAGGAAATCGAGGTGCCGAGTGCTGTTTCAAAGCAGCCAAGCGCGATTTTTTATGTGTTCGTCGCGGTGTCTAAAAACCAGCGTAATCTACACCGCAAAAACAAGCGAATGAAAAAACACCCACCTTACTCAGTAAGGTGGGTGTTTTCAATGTTGTCATTACATTGTCATTCTGGTGCCAAAACAGCCCCAAAACACCCCGAATAATGACAGTCAATAAAGCATAAATATATGATTTTATTGAGTAAATTGGTGGTGGATTTTAACCCATTCGACAGACTGCCCCTTACTACCGCTGACCCGAATTTGAAGCTTTTTCATACGCACTCCCAATGGAGCGGGCGCGTCTTTTTTTGAAGTGACGTTTTCCTTGGCTTTCGCGTGGAGCAGCGCCTCAATGTGCCTCCCTGCAACCACTTCCAAGGAAAACCAAATGGAAACCGAAGTACGTCACCTCACCCAGCGCGAGCTGGCCAACCGCTGGAACAAATCCGAGGCCACCATCGAACGCTACCGCTCCGATGGCGTCGGCCCCAAGTACCTCAAGATCGGCGGCGCGGTCAGATACCGGCTTGAGGACATCGAACAGTTCGAGCGGGCCTGCTTGCACTTCAGTCCGGACGAGGCTGCCTACGACGACTCAGTTCGATTCCGTGATTCGCAATCGAACCCGCGTCCGCAAGTCAGCGATGCCGGAGTCTCTCAGTCAACTTCGTAATTGCATTCATCCAGTCGGGGAGGTCTCGCTAGACACCCCGCGACGCGGATGTCGCGAGAAGCTCACGCAGTGAGCCACCAGCCCTACATAATTTTCCGAATTCTGCCAGTTGCTGTTGCTGGTATGAAAATTTTGCACTATTCTGTCGTGGTTTGCCATAAATTGGTCATTTCCATGTCAACCAGTACTACTGAGGGCGAGATCCTCACCATTAGGCAGGTCGCGGATTATCTGAAGGTCACCGAGCGGACGATCTACCGGCTGGCTGCGGCCAAGAAGATCCCTGCCTTCAAGGTCGGCGGGACGTGGCGGTTTTCGCGTGCAGACATCGACAGCTGGATCAAGCAGCAGTCGATGGAGGCACTTGACCAGGGCCGTGACGAGGAAGACCAGGCCAAAAGCCAATTGAATGATGGGGAGCGAAAGTAATGTTTGGACTGACTCTACGAGAAGAATTCCGGGGCAAACGCCTCAAAGGGACAGCCATTGAGCTCTCCAACGAAACGAACACCGGCGCGACCCAGATCGCGGCACAGGAATTCCTGGAGATCACCTATCCCACGCATGACGTGCTGAAGGGAATCGAGGCCGTTGGGCCGCACCAAGGGCGGCCCGTGGTGGTAATTGGTGAGCGCGGCCTTGGTAAGTCGCATTTGATGGCGGCGCTTTATCACGCCGTGAATGACGCAACGTCCACTGGCGCTTGGCTCAATTCATGGGCAACCACGCTGGGCGAGCCGCAGATCGGCAAGATCGCATTGCGCAGCGGGATGCTGGTGATCGGCGAGAGCTTGCACCGCCAGCGCTACAAATTCCTGTGGGATTTGCTGTTAGAACGTCATCCCCACGGCACCTACATTAAGGGCAAGTGGGAAGGCATGGGCGCGGCGAAAACCGACATCCCGTCCGACAAGCTCATCCTTGAGCTGCTGCAGCACAGCCCAACGATGCTGCTACTCGACGAATTCCAGACGTGGTACGACGGCCTGACCAACACCAAGCAGTACCCGTGGAAGAACTGGGCGTTCAATTTCATCCAGATACTCTCGGAGATCGCCAAGGAACATCCTGAGCTGCTGGTGCTCGTCATCTCGGTGCGCAACGGAGGCAGCGACGCATACCAGCAGGTACACCGGGTCAATCCGATTCCTATCGACTTCAAGGCAGGCGGCAGTCCCGAGCGCATCCAGCAGGATCGTCGGCGCATGCTGCTGCACCGTCTGTTCGACAACCGCATGCAAGTTCCCGCTGCCAATGTCGACTCTCTGGTGACAAAACACGTCGCGGAGTATTTCCGCCTGCTCGACGTGCCGTCCTCTGAGCAAGACCGCAAGCGCAAGGAGTTCGTCGAATCCTGGCCCTACGCCCCGCACCTGCTGCAGTTGCTCGAAGACCAGGTGTTGGTAGCCACTGATGCGCAGGAAACGCGCGACATGATTCGCATTCTGGCCAACCTGTTTAAGAGCCGAGGCGAAACTGCACCGATCCTCACCGCTGCCGACTTCCGGCTGGATGACGACGCCGCAGGCATTGGCGCGCTGCTCGATTCGGTGTCGAATCAGCAGCACCGCACGCTGCGCGAAAAGGCGCTGCGCAACATCACATCGGTGACCGAAGCCGTGCCCGGCCACGCCAGCACAGCGCCGCACTTGCAGGAGATCGTTGGCGCGCTCTGGCTGCGTTCGATTGCTGTCGGTAATCTCGCCGGTGCCGAGCCTGCCACCCTGCAGGCCGACATCACTCGCGACAAGGCTATCGACGACAACGCCTTCCAAGTTGAACTGGACACGGTCGTCGAGAACAGCTTCAACATCCATCAAGACGGCCCTCGGCTGGTGTTTCGGGAGGAAGAGAACCCACAGGCAAAGCTGATGGCCTGCGCCCGCAACGACAAGCTGTTCTTGGACGGTTCTGACCTTGCCCAGCTCGCGAAGGAAGTGCGCTACGTCATCGGCGGTACCGAAGAGGTTGCCAAGACGTTCCGCGTCATCGCGTTGCCGAAATCCTGGCCGTCCGACCCGTGGTCGTCGCTCGACGAAACCGAGCAGCCTGACCGCTGGGACGACCGCCTGCCGATCCTCGTTCTGCCGGAGGAGCCGGACAAGCTCAATGAGCGCCTGGGTGGGTGGCTGAAAGACCATCTGCAAAAGCGTCGCAACACCGTTCGCTTTCTGCTGCCGCGCTCGGGCTCGTCGAATGCTTTTCAAGACCGAGATCTCCTGATCCTTGCCCGCGCTGAAATGAAAGCGCAGGAATGGAGTAGTCAAAACCCGGAGTACAAGAAACTGCAGCACAAGTACCAAGGCGAGCTGCGCGACATCCTGAAAAAGCGCTTTGACCGTTTCGCCGTGCTGCACCGCTGGAATTTCAGTGACCCAAGCCAGTGCGAGTTCAGTATCGAGAGCCTGAAAAAGCAAGGTGCGCAGATCCCGGAAGGCATCGAGGAAGCGCTGATCAACGATCTTTTCGTGCCCGAGGATTTCGAAGACCTTGTTCTGGAAGCCGCTGGCGAGAACTCTCCGGTCGGCAAGCTGCTGCGTGAATTGCAGGAGCCACGTCCGGCAGGTCAGAACTGCATTCCGTGGCTTGGCGAGACTTCGATGAAGGAACGCATCCTGCGTCTATGCGCACGGGGCAAGATCGCGATCAACCTGCGCGGCATGGAATTCCTCCAAGCGCAGCCCGGCGAGGATGAAGACACCGCGTGGAAGCGCTTGCGGCCCAAGCTCTCTTATACCGGTCGCCAGCTCGACGAAGTTTTCTTGTTGGAGCCATCTGCAGTGCCGACAACGGGCGGCACGGCGCAGCCCGCGCCGCCTGTCGGAGATCCCAACGGCGGTGGCCTCTTTGGTGGCGGGACAACACCGCCGGTACCGCCCACTGGTGGTGACCCCACAGCAGGTGGCTACACAACACCGCCCCAAACCAATGGCGGGATTTTTGGTGGTGAGCCGACCACTACCGGCGGCAAGCCGCGCGTGAGCTTGAATAACCCAGCCACCTCTGCGCTGAATCTCATCGGCAAGCTGGAAGGCTGGGGCATTGGCCCCGCGACCCCGGTTACGGAAGTGACGATCAAGGTGTCCGCCGCGACCGGCGCACAGGTGAAGGAATTGCTCAAGAAACTGCCCGATGGCATGACCTTCGAGCTCACCCTTGAGAAGGAAGACATCTGATGACGCTCGACGCCGGGATTCTCCACCGCCTGACCAAAGGCACACCTGAAGACGCATGGCGCGTCATCATCAACAAGGCAGTCGAGATTGCCGCGAAGCCGCTCGCCGCAGGCAATGCCCCGGGCGAAGTCACCAAGCGCGACCGTGAGATCGGGACACTCGATCATTTCCTCTCGACCAGCGGATGGGATTTGTGGCACGCCTTCGGCGACACCGTCGAACGCACCTCGGATCGGCTGGTGCGCTGGTGGGCCGAACCCTACAGCGCGAAGGCAGTGCTGATCCTTGATGGCCTATCGTTGCGCGAGCTGCCGTGGCTGCTGCAAGGCGCGAAAGAACGTGGTTTCACACTGCACGAAGTGACAGCAAACGCGTCGGAGCTGCCGGGCGAAACAAACGAGTTTGCCCGAGCACTCGGCTTTGGCAGCCGCAGTCAGCTACAGAACAACGGTGGTGGACTGGCCCACAAGTTGACTCCGACCCACACCGAATGCGTGGATATAGCGTGGAAAGACTGCGCCGGTTTGGTTGATGCATCACCGAATTGGGTGTTCTGGCATCACTGGCCCGACAGCAAGGTGCATGACGGCTCGGGTGCGGGCCAGGGGCTCGATACGTTGACGCGCGACGCGGCGGAGCAATTGACCAGCGATGATTTCTGGGCGTTGGTCGAACGCTTGGCGACGGGACGTCGGCTTGTGATTACCTCCGACCACGGCTATGCCGCCACCGGCTATTTTCCAGACGCGGACGGTGAGGTGGGGCAATTCCTCAAGAAGACCTTCGCCAGCGGACGTAGCACGGCTGGAGGCGGTGAAACTGGCCCCTTTGTGCCGCCCGTGGCAATGCAAATCAACAGCCCGCACGGCGCGCACCGCCTCGCGGTTGGCCGTTGGAAATGGAAAAGCCAAGGCGGTTACCCGACGTTGACGCACGGCGGCCTCTCGTTGCTTGAGGTGCTGTCGCCCTTCGTCGAACTCACCAAATAAGGAAAGCCTCGCGTGGCAACAAAAAAAGAACAACTGGCGCAAGAAGTCGCCAAGGCAGTGGGCGCAGGCAAAGTCGTAGCACTCGAAACAGTTGATTTCAATGATCCGAATCGCCCCAAGACCTGTCTGGAAGTCGACTTCCCGATCCTGCCCGTCAATCAGGTGGCGATCATCGAAGGCAATGCTGGTAAGCCGATCTACCAGATGTCGAAATGGTGGGCGCGGCGGCGCTCCAGTGTGTTCCGCTCGATGCTGATTGCAGCAGCAACCAAGGCCCCGGAAGACAAATCGCATGCGGCCAAACTGGTGTGGGACAACTACTACGCCAACCACCAGAAAAAAGGCGCGTTCAAGCACCTGAAGGTAGCGGACATCTTCATGGGCGGTGGCACCACGTTGGTGGAAGGCTCGCGACTCGGGATGCAGATGTACGGTAACGACTTGAACCCAGTCGCTTGGTTTGTCGTGAGGCAGGAACTGGCCAACGTCGATCTCGAGGAGGTGAAGCGCCTGCTCGCCGACATCGAGGCCGAGGTCAAACCGCAGATCATGCCGTTCTACTACTGCGACGGCCCAAACGGTGAGAAAGGCAAATGGACGCACCTGCCAAGTAAGCGCGTGATGTCCACCGATTTTGATCCACTAAGCCTCAACCAAGAGCAGCGGCGTGAGTACAGTTATGAAGGCCCAGAGATCATTTACACCTTCTGGGCCAAACATGGGCCATGTCAAGTAACAGGCTGCGGTCATCGCACACCGATAATGACCAGCCCGGTAATGGCAGTGAAAACCATCAGCGTGAAGCACTGGGAGCATAGTTGCGGCAAGTGCGGTGGTGAGTTCGATGTCGAGGACAACGCCGCGCGAATGGCTCCCGATGTGCCGCTCTACGTAGCACCGTCCGAGCGCCCCTTCTCTATTCTTGATCGGAAAAAAGGTGTCATATGCCCGCATTGCGGACATACAGCGCTCGTGAACCTCGGTAGAGGCAAAAACAAAAAGGTCGAACTCAGTTTGCTCGTGCATCCGCAGTGGCTCGCGGGTAGCGCAAAACAGGATGCCAACGGACTGCCTTTCGGTGGCTCGGCGCAAGATGACGCTGTATCGACGGCTCGCTGGAATGCAGAACGTGCATCAAAGATTCGTCTGTTGGAGGTGCGTGGCGCACTTCCGGAGGATGTTACCTGTCCAGAAACGAAGGTCACCTTCAAGACTGGCGAGATCGAAGGCTCCGTGCCGAAGCAAGGGCACTTCATATGTCGTTCCTGTGGCACGATTAAAGATCAACTCAGTAGTTTCAAAGCTACCGGTAAGACAGGCCCTTCTGCGGGTTATGCGATTCAGGGATACGCACCCCTTAGTAGTGAAAAAGGCGATGCTTACAACGGACGCTTCTTTGCACCATTCAATACTCAAGCTGCTCGCCAATACGATGCAGCATTGGCCGAATGGGATCTACGGAAGGATCAAGACTTACTCCCATACTGGCCAAAAGACAGCAAGATCCCGCGCGGCCACGAAGCACATCAGCGTCGTCCGCTTGACCAGCATGGGTACAACTATTGGACAGATTTTTTCAATCCGCGCCAACTGTTCGTGCATGCGCTTTTGTTAAAGGCGATCACAACACTCGGCAAATACGACTGGGCCGTTCGTGAATATGTTCTTGGTGGATTCCAGCAGTACCTTCGGAACCAGAACATGTTTTGTTTCTGGAATCCGCAGCGCGACACGCCGGAGCCGCACTTTTCAAACAATAACTATCACCCGAAAACAACGGCGATTGAGAACTGTGTGTTCCCAAACCTGGGACGTGGCAATTGGGCGTCGTGCGTCGAGGGTATTGTTGAAGGCAAGGAGTGGGCTAAGCAGCCCTGGGAGCTTGTCAGTCTTCAACAGCTCGGTCGTACGCATCCAGAACTTGCACAGAATTGTTCAGGAAAAAGTGAAAAAGCGTCGCCGGGAGATCCCGTCCAAGTAGGAGCGGTTTTTCAGGGCTCGTCTACAGAGCTTTCGCAGGTTGAGAGCAGTACAGTCGACTTAGTAATTACTGATCCACCGTTCGGTGACTTGATTCAGTATTCTGAACTGGCAGACTTCTTCTATGTTTGGCTCCGCTGTGTTCTCGCAAAGCAGTATCCAACGATCTTCGGCGGCGAGTACACGCCAAAGACATTAGAAGCCGTCTCAAATAAGTTTAGAGAGCCTGAAAACCCCAACGGGTTCTATCAACGGTTGTTGACCGAATGTTGGCGCGAAGGGTACCGCGTTCTAAAACCATCTGGCATTCTCGCTTTCACATTCCATCATAGCGAAGATGAGCCATGGGTGGCCGTGCTGGAGTCGCTGTTCGATGCGGGGTACTACCTCGAAGCAACCTATCCGATTCGCTCGGACGAGACGAAGGGCGAAGGGCAATTCGGATCACAGAAAGTTGAGTACGACATCATCCATGTCTGCCGCAAACGTACCGAAGAACCCAAGGCGGTGAGCTGGGGCCGTATGCGCCGCGAGGTGATGGCCGATGTGCGTCAGTTGCAGGCGATGCTTGAAAACCACGCCAAGGAAGGGTTGCCTGCTGCCGACATTCAAGTCATCCGGCGTGGCAAGGCCCTGGAATACTTCTCGCGGCATTACGGAAAGGTCTACGTTGATGAAGGGCGTGCAATTTCCGTTAAAGAGGCGCTTGTGGGTATCAATCAGCTCATCGACGAAGATGCTGATAAGGGCAAGGAGCCACCTCCGGTCAATGCGGAGCCAATGACACGCCAGTTTCTCCGTACCTTTGACGGAAAGGCTGAAATTGCCCGTGATCAACTGCAGAAGTTCCTCAAGGGTTCGATCACCACACCGGATGAATTCGTGCAGCGTGGTTGGTGCTCCGAAAAGAGCAAGATTTTTATAGCTGCCGATCCCCTCGACTTTGCCCGTGATTGGCAGGGCAAGCACAAACGCAAGCTCACCTCCGATCTTGATCAGGCATTGGTATTGATCGGAGCCTGCTACGACGGCAGCGGAATCAATGCATCGGACACGCTCAAAAACGAAAATTTCAAGCCACATGTGGCTTTAAAACCGCTACTTGAATGGCTGTCCAGGCGCGCAGCCAATCCACCTGCCCGCAATGCGGCATCCCGTGCGGTGTCGATTTTCAACAACTGGGCAGCGACGCAGGCTCCGAAACCGCTGCAAGGTTCTCTGTTTGAGGAGTACGAACTATGAAGCAGCTAAGAGACACCGTATGGCAGCGGCGCGGTACGAGTTGGCTATGGGATGCTGAGGCGCTGGCCCAAGTGTGTTCGGCCAGCGAGGTGTGGAGCCTGCGTCAATTCATTCAGGCAAACGGACATTGGCCCGAAGACCTGCCCAGCAATGACAGCAATACTCTGGTGGTTGCGGGGATGGACGGTTGCTTGGATTTGCTTTTACCTTCCGATGCGGAGAGCTGGCTGGGTGCGGAGATGAAAGACGCCATCCTGTCTTTCCAAGAGTCCTACGACGGGCAAGCGGCATTGGTGTTCTGGCTGCCATCTGGCGCTGGCCGGATTTCCATCAACTCGGCCACAGACGCCGTGAGCTGGCGCTGTGCTCACCCACACGCCCACGAGAACCTCGATTTCGGGCGCGTCTTGTGGGGTGAGGCGCGTGAGTATCCGCAGGAAATATTGCTGCGCGAGGGAGCGAAGCCCGCTGGACTCTTTCACTTGCGAATCACATGAGGCTTCAATGACGGATCAGCCTCAATTCACGCCTGGAGAACGGATCACCCACACGGAGTTTGGCCAGGGTGTCGTCCTTGATGCCGCGCATGACGGTTACTTGCGCGCCTTCTTCGGCGTCGGTGAACGTCGAGTTCCGCTCGCGTCGATCCGCAGGGAGCTTTCGCGCACGGAGCGTATTCTGCGTGCGGTCGATGGCAGTGCGGATCGGGCGCGAAAGGCGTGGTTGTCCTATGAGGCACACGCACTTCCAGTGATGGAGAGTGCATCGGCGCTGACGTCGGCCAAGATCGATCTGTTGCCACACCAGGTGGTGTTGACCCATCGGATCGCCACTGCATCACCTCGCCGTTACCTGATCGCGGATGAAGTCGGGTTGGGCAAAACTATCGAGACCGCGCTCATCCTGCGCGAACTGGCGAGCCGGGGTGAACTCACACGCGCATTGATGGTGGTGCCTGCTGGTCTCGTGAACAACTGGCATCGTGAACTGAACGAGGTTTTCAACCTCGACTTTGAAGTGTTCGGCTCCGAGGGTGACATCACCGACCGCAAGACGAACGCCTTCGCTAAGCACGATCGGTTGATCGCCAGTATCGATACCCTCAAGCGCCCGGCACGCATCAAGCGGCTGTTGGATGCCCCGCGATGGGATCTGGTGGTGTTCGACGAGGCGCATCACCTCACCGCCTATCGCACCGGCGGCAAGGTCAGGAAAACCGAAAACTACAAGCTGGCCGAGGCGCTGAAAGATCACTCGCGCGATCTGATGCTGCTTTCGGCCACACCGCACCAAGGTAATCATTTCCAGTTCTGGATGTTGGTGCAGTTGTTGAATCCGACACTGTTCGGTAGTCCCGAGGACATGTTGGAAAACCGCCATCGTCTGAACACGGTGATGTACCGTCGCACCAAGGCAGACGCGTGCCAGCCAGATGGATCACCGCTGTTTGCCCGCCGCTGGGTGCATACCGAATCGTTCGTAATGGGCGAGGAGGAACGGCGCTTCTACGAGAAGCTACGCGAGTATCTGGAAGACGGGTTCAATCTTGCGCGTCGTCAGGGAGGCAAAGGTCAAGCCCTCGGTTTCTTGATGGCGATCTTCCAGAAGATTGCAGCGTCTAGTTTTGCCGCCGTCCGGCGCACGCTCAAGCGACGGCTGCTGATGCTCACGCTGCACGAAGCCTTCCTGCGCGATAAAGACCTCGATATTGAGGGTCGTGAGCGGCTGACGGATGAAGCGCGCGAACTGATCCACCAAGAATTTAACCTCTCGCGCGACAACATCGGTCGCAGCGAGGCCGATAGGGTGCTGGCCGATCTCAAGTACCGGTTGGTGAAGAAACTCGACGAGGAGGCGCTGGAGTTGGCCTCCGACCCGTATGGCAGCGAGTATTCAGCAAGCCATGCCGAGGAAGCGGCATCGGCCGTGGTTGATCTGCATCTGCCGGAGGAGCGTTTGCGCATTGGAGAGTTGTTGGCGGTGTTCCCGCAGCAACGCGAAACCAAGGCGCAGAAGCTGCTCGACGGGCTGGGAACGCTTTGGCGACAAAACCCGAACGAGAAGATCGTGGTGTTCGCCACTTACCTCGGCACGGTAGATTTGATCGCCCGTGAAATCGAACAAACGTTTCCTGGACAGGGTGTGGCCGTATTGCGCGGCGGCGACCACGGAGCCAAGGTCGCGGCAGAGCGCCGCTTCCGTCAGAAGGATGGCCCGCGCGTGCTGGTCTGCACTGCAGCCGGTCGGGAAGGCATCAATCTGCAATTCGCTCGCATCCTGTTCAATTTCGACTTGCCGTGGAACCCGATGGATATTGAGCAGCGCATCGGGCGCATCCATCGCTACGGGCAAAACGACACGGCACAGGTCTACAACCTTGTGCTGTCGGACACCATCGAGGGGCGCATCTTCCTACTGTTGGATGAAAAGCTCACCGAGATTGCGCGCACCGTCGGCAAGGTCGACGACCAGGGCAACGTCGCCGAAGACCTGCGCGCACAAATTCTTGGCCAGTTGTCCGAGCGGCTCAACTATGACCGGCTGTACCAGGAAGCGCTATCTGATCCTGAGTTGAAGCGGACGAAGGTGGAGCTTGAAGCTGCCCTGTCAAATTCCCGCGAGGCGCGGCAGGTGGTGTTCGATCTGTTCCAAGACCTCAACGGCTTTAGTCTCGACGACTACAAACCATTCTCCGACGTGTCGTCGGGCTTGGATCGACTGGTGCGCTTCATGTCGGCGGCGGTGGCAGATCGCCAGCAGCGCGTCATCAAGGTAGACGACGATACCTACGACATCGTGACGGTGGATGGTGCTCGCCGCGCCCGGTTCACCCTGAACCGCGACACGGCCACAAGCCGTGACGATTTGGAACTCATGGGTCTTGATCATTCGCTGGTACAGGAAGAGCTGGGACGGTGGCGTAGCGTCCCACCAGAAGAGATTGGCATCGCGGTCGAGGGCGACGTGGATGCAGCGGTGCTGCTTTCGTTCTGGCTGGTGGAAGCCTCTGCCGGAAACGGCGAACGTCGCGTGGCGGTGCAGTCGATTGCGGTGAAGCAGGATGGGACGCGCGTGCCCGCCGTCGAGCGTCAATGCGAGCGCTACCTGCAAGCACCGACCACCACGCCGAAGTTTTCGCCAGAGCAACGGCTTGACCTCTTCTCCCACGTCGTCGAACCGACGTTGCAACGAGAACTCAAGCACAAGGGCGCAGCGAATGGCGATGGCAGCTATTCGGCAGAGCTGATTGGCTATGTGGAAATCGTAGCGTAGGGACGAGACAGCAGAACCGAATTGGCTGAAGGAGAGTTGATGGCATCGCAAATCGAACGCATTTTGATTCTGGCCAAGACCTACCCGTCGCCCAGCGCACAGCACGTTGAAACGTCGTGCGTCGCTGGTATCAACGAGCAAGGTGCGATGCGCCGCTTGTATCCTGTGCCCTTCCGCTTAATTGAGGAAGGCCAGAAGTTCAAGAAATGGCAGTGGATCGAAGTGCGCGTCGAGAAGGCCAACAAAGATCATCGGACTGAAAGCCACAAGCTCTACGTCGACACGATCACCTGTGGTGATGTGATCGATACGAAAAAGCAGTGGGATGCCCGGTGGCCGTGGATCGAAAAGCTGCCAACGTTCACGAATTTCGATGATCTCGAAGCGACCCGGATCGAAACGGGGTTGTCGTTGGCGCTGATGCGACCGAAGAAAGTATTGACGCTGGAGATCGTTGAGGCGAGGGCCGCAGAATGGACTGACGAGGAGCGCGAGAAGCTACTGCGCTACGAAATGCAGGGGCAGCTTTTCAGCGACACCGAGGTCAAGAAAATGACGCAGACGCTGAGGAAGGTGCCATTCGACTTCTACTATCGATACGTCTGCGACACGCCGGAGGGCGAGAAGGTGTTCAAGCACAAGATCGTCGATTGGGAGGCCGGTGTTTTATTCTGGCATTGCAGCCAGAGTCACGGGGTCAATTGGGAAAAGCCGTTTCGGGCCAAACTAGAAGAGGAGTTGACGGGAAAGGATTTAATGTTCCTGATGGGTAATCAGCACCGGTTTCAAGACCAGTGGCTGATCATCAGTCTGATCTACCCGCCTAAGCGAAAGCCAGTTGAAGTGACGCCGCAGGGCTCGCTGTTTTAGCTGCTGCCTTGATGTGTGTGACACGCGCACCGCAGTAATCTTTGACCGCATTCGCCACCATCGAGCGATGGCAGAAGTTCGAGTCGGCCTCGAAGCAAAGCAGCGCGCAGTTTGACGCTACCGCCAAAGACGAAAGCTCAACGATGGCATCGCCTTGCGTCTTGAGGTACTTCATGAACCCTTCCGTGTAGCGCTTCCAGTTGCTGTCTTCCCGGTAGCGGTCGCGCACGGGTTTCGGACAGCCCAGTTCCACCATGTGAACATATTCGCGACCTGATAGGTTCAGCACGTTTGCAAGGGCCTTCTTCGAAAAGCCGGGCTTGCGGGACAGGGGCAGCTCTCGGACGTCGACAATCGTGTCGATGTCGTGCTCAGCGAGCAACGACATAAACGCGTCGATATCAAGTCCTTCATAGCCGATGGTGAAAACAGTCATTTTGGTAGCCCCTCTAAGACGACATTTTAACGGATGATCGATACGCTTGGGAAGTTTGATATGATTAAAGGTTTCCCTTTGCGCGTTGGCAACTCAAGTGCAGTAGAGCACTGATTCGGCGCGTCTTCTGCTGGTCAGTCCGGGCAGGCGCTTTCCAGCCGCCCAAATCCACTTCTTGAATTCTCCGGCCGCCGCCTCGTGTTCGCCACGATTGGCTCGCCGACGAAGAGTCGAGCGTTGCAGTGCGCCCGCGCCGAGGTTGAATGTAAATGACACCAATGCGTCGAACTGGCCATCGGTCAGCGGCACGCGGATCAGGCGCACAACGGCTGCTTCCGCGATCTGTGCATCTATCCGCAGGAGTTCGACGCCCTCTTCCTCAGAGATTCCATCCGCAAATCGAGCACGTTCCTTTGGCAAGACGACGTGACCGTAGCCGATTGTCGGATAGCCCGCAGGGCAAATGTAGATCGTCGGACTGAAACCCTCGAAGCGTTTGATAAGGGCCAGCCCGACATCGGTGACGTGGCGCATCTCAGCCACCCCGGCGCATCTTGGCGATCTGGCGGCTACCGAACCAGAACGACATCACGGCGGCGAACAGCGCCTGTGTTTCGTTGTCCCACACGAGCCGGAGGGCGTCCAGCAATTGGACACCCTGGCCTCCCATCAGCGACGTCAGTGTGGCGATCTTGATCACGGCGAACACCACGAAGAAGGCGTAGGTAATGACCGGGCGTACCGAGGCTTGCAGGCCTTCAACCCACGCGATGCCAGTCGGGTGGTTGGCATAGTTGTAGAGCGCCTGTGACTCGGCAACATCCGCCCCGATCTGGATCTCTTCCAGTCGTTGGGTGTGGCCAAGCTTCTGCATTTCCATCTGGCGGTCGAGGATGGAAAGTTCGTGGTCGCGATCCTTGCCCTCGCGCCAGAGTTTCAGAAATTCCGGGAAGGCGGAACCGAGGAAGCCAAGTAGGGAGCCGAGCAGGGTCAACATGATCAGTTTCCCCCGCCGAAAACTTTGAGCTTGATGATCGCGCCCGCGACCAGCGCCAGCACAAAGCCGGTGGTGATCATCTTGACCACCGTCTGCCACGCTGTGCGCTTGGCGATGTTGAAGGCTTCGAGCAGGCCACGCAGCGCGCGGATGTCGTTGGCGGCATCCTCGCCGTCGAGGCCAACCTCGGCCAGTGCAGCACGCGCGCCGCGTTCAGCGACGCGCTCCAGCAGTTCTTCAAATTCATCCTTGGGCATGGTCACCATGCCGTCGGTCACAGTCGGTGCGTTCATTTCGCGTTCTCCAGAAATGCGAAACCCGCCACGCGGGCGGGTCTCAGGGTTGGTAAAGGGGTTGATCAGATTTCGATTTCGACAGTCGGCAAAGTAGGTGCGTCGCCGGTCACTCTGCCGTCGCGCACAAACACGCGGTCGCCAACGGAGCCACTACCGGACACACGCAGCAAGCCACCATCAAGCAGTTCCACAGTGACGGTGCCATCGGCGTGATGGGTGGCCACGGTGCCGAGCAGCAACTGGGAATCCGGCAGCAAGTCCTCGAACTGCCGCCACAGGTTTGGCATTGAATTTCTCCTACAGGTAGTGGCGTTCGACTTCGATGGTCTGGCGCACGGTCAGGCTTTCACCCCAATCGGCGGCGATGCTGGTGGCACGCACCAGACCTCGCCAGTTGGTCGTTCCTTCGCCGACAGCGATCAGCAGCCCGGGATCGAGCAGGCCCACCGAATTCAGCATTGGCAGTTCCAGCGTGACCACGGCCTGCTTGCCGGTGTCGGCCAGGATCGTGCGGCCGCGTTCGCGTGCCGCGTCGGCGTGGGTGATCAGACCGTCGACCACCATCGGCGCGACGGCGTCGCCTGCCGTGCCGGATCGGATGACGTGGCCGGTAATGCCCTGGCGTTCGCCCGACACGTACACTGCGTTGAAGGAAGGTTTCTCCTGCCAGCGCAGGTTCAGTGTCTTGACGACATCGATGGGCAACGACCGATCCGGTGGCAACGTCGCCCAGTTCCACGGCAATTCCGGATAGCGCGACTTGGCCACCAGTGTCTTGAGCCGGGTGTGTGCATTGAGGTAACCGCCGACCGACTCAGCGATGTGACCGATGACGCCCATCGGGCTCAGGGACTGGTAGCCCCAACTGCCAGTGGGCACCAGCCAATCGGGCAAGCGCCAGTCGAGGTTGAAACCGGTCACCAGTCCCGGCCGCGTGAGTTCCTGTTCGGCCAGTTGCCGTGCCGTGAAGGGCGAGGTGGGTACGAACGAGCGCTTTGGTGCGTAGGGCTCGGCCAGATACGCCGCCAGCGACCGCCCTCGGATGCCAAGGCTCGACTGGCCGAATTCGCGCCGCACGTCGAAGCCCTCAACCAGCATCACCCAGGTCACGCCGTTGATGGTGATCTCGATCTCCACCGGCCCGGACGAGGTTGGCTCGATCAATTCCAGCGCAGAGTACGGCAGATTGGCCGAGAATCCCCACGCCCACGAATCGGTGTCGATGCCGATCTGGATGCTTTTGACCGGGATGGGTTCGCGACCCGGGAGCCGCACGACGTCGACAGAGTTGCTCACGAAGTAGACCTTGAGAATGGGGACGCTGAAGCTTCCGCTCGGGCACGGGTGCGCGCCAAAGTCGAGTAGCAACAGCGGTCGCCACGCGACACCAGCTCGAGTCGCGCGGCAGATGAAATCGAGATTCGGGTGGTACTTTGGCTGCGGTGGTTCGACGGGCGGGTTGACCGGCAGGTGCGACTCGCCGAAACGGGGCTGGCGACCAATCTCCCACGGCAAACCCCAGCGTTTTGATTGCCAGATGCCGTGCGCGAATCCGAAATGCCAGCGCTTCGATAAAGCCACTGCCTTTTGCCACGGCTGCAACTGATGGCTAGGGAATGGCACCAGCCAAACAAACGGGCTGACCACAGCATCGGCAAATGCTTCGCCCTCACCCCAGTGCAAACCGAGTAGGTCGTGCTTCGGCCACAACGGATCGAAGTGCTCTGTCGTCGCTTCAGCGATCTGCTCCGTGTCGTCCCAATGAACGCGACTGGCATCACGGCTGCGGACGTTCTCGCCACTTCTTGATGCTAACGACGCGGTGGACTGCTGGCCGTGATTCCACGCAAGCGCAGTCGCAACTCGGTCGTGTCCAGTGTCACCCCAACCATCCTGCGTCGCCCTGGCTTGCCAGTCGGAGCGCTGCCAGTTGATCCTGCCACCGGCCTCGAGCTTGCGGTTCACGAGGTTGTTGTACGCCGCCCGAATATGGACGGTCGGCGGCGGCAACTGAATGCGGATCGTGGCGCTCGTGGCCTCGGGTGTCTCGCCGTTCTCCTGCTGCAATCCGAAGTCGAGATTGGTCGATCCACCGGCGGGAGGCGTCCATGCCCCTTTGAAGTCCAGATCCAGGCCCACGGTTCATCACTCGCTGATTTCGGCTAATTGCACGTTGACCGCGCCACCTGCGAACAGGGCGAGCTTGGACAGTTCCACTTCTGCGCCACTGTCAGTCAGTCCGACATCCAGATCGGCAGCCCAGCGTTCGTCGCCGTCAAGCAGTCGCGCCCACGCTGCAGTGCCAGATCGGCGGCACAGCGCCTCGCCAATGGATGCGAAGGTCAGTTTCCCTGCGTCCAGACTCCACGTTGAGGGTTTCGGCAACCGAATCTCGACCAACAGAATCTGCTCGGTAAGCAGTTCGCCAATGGCTGGTCGCGGGGCCGAGTAGATTCGCAATAGTCCGCCGGCAGCAGCCGAATCCAGTGCATTTCCAATCACTGCCAGCCGACTGTTTCTGATCGGCACAGACAAAGTGATCATGGGTAGACCGTTGGCTCAGGCTTGACCCAATCGGCGATCACTGCGTTGAACTGACGCACGTAATCGTGAGCGAGCACAAAGTATTCGCGCGACGGTTCGAGAAAGTCGAAGCGGTACTGACCGTCCTTGCGCGACCATGCCTCGGCGACCAGCAGGCCCGTCAGCACATCGAACAAGCGCACCTTGCGCGCAGCGGGTGTCCCCTCGATGCTGACCTTGCCGGTGATAGCGCCGTTACCCCAGAAGTCGCGTGGGCGCGAGCTTGGCATTTCGCCGTGGCGGGTCGGCGACACACCCTCGTGGCAGAACGACGCGTTGCGGGTGAGGCTGTCCAGCACCTGCGACGTCGACGGCCCTGAAATGCTCCCCGGTGCGCAGTGCGCCTCGTTGTGCAGGACGTGGCGGGAGGGCGCACCGGCAACTGCGCCGGGTGCGGTTTTGCTGAATGTGCCGACAAATTTCGGGATCTCGCCAGCCATCGCGTTAGTCCCACGGCCCGGTCAGATCGAAGGCCATCCTCGCGCCGCCGCTGCTCTGCGAGCCGTTTACCACCAGCAGTTCACGCTGCGTCCCGTCGATGACGAAGCCCTGGTATTTCCACGGCTCCGGCGCGGGAATGGATTGCAGCGGGCACAGCAGGCCGGGCAGACGGCCGCGTAGCGACGGCCCGGTCTGTTCCTGAATCATCATCGGCATCACGTAGATACCGTTGTCGGCAGGGTTCGGATAGGGAATGCCGGTGTAGCCCAACCCGGTGCCGCCGTTGGCTGCCGGTGCGCTGACCCAATGCGCATTGATGCGCCCACCCAATTGCGAGTAGCCGCGCGCAAGCCAGATGCCGGTGTTGCCGACGGCGGTGCCGACCGAATAGACGTAATCCGATACTTCGTTCGATGCCGGGTCGCCCCAGTTGTAGATGAGATCGTAGTAACCAGCGATCACCGTGCCGTAGGCGTCGCCAGCCTTGAAAGATGGGAAGTCACCGAAGAAATACGGCACGTAGCGGTTCGGATAGCTTTCGCTCCAGTTCACCGCCAGCCAGAAGCGCTTGCTGTCGCCCACCAGCACCCAAGGACGCGCCGTCGCGCTTTCGTTGTGCGCCTTGCGCCACCAAGTCTCGGACTTGCCCGTGCCATTGTCGATGTCGTTCAGCACCTCCCACATCTGCGCAAGCGCGGTGCGGGCTCCCCGGCCATAGTTGGCGTCACCTGTGAGTGGTGTCTCATCAATGCGCAGGAACAGCCGATTGCCGGTCACGTCCTTGGCGCGGTAGACCGCCTTGTTCGCGCCGGAAAACGGCGACTCCCAATCCAGCGGTGCAACCTTGGCCGTGATGATGCCGGTCGCCGGTGTGGCCGGATCACCGGTCACATCGAACTGGAAGCTGTTGGTGGTGACATTGCGGATGCGCTTTTCGCCGTTGTAGGCCGTCTCGTTCGCGCTGGCGATCAGCACAGTGTCGCTCTCACGAAAACCGTGCCCGGCATCCGCCGTGGCCGTGGCCACGTTCCCGACGCGCGTGATCGTGGTCAGCGTGCGCAGATTGAAGCCGTTGAGCAGGCACGCGTTGAGTACAGCGATCAGCGATCCGGCTTGGCCGGTGATCTGCGGTGCGCCGTTCTGGTTGGATTGGTACCACTTGATGGTCATTGAATAGCTCCTGGAGGTTGGTTGGCGGTCGCTTATCTGTCGATGTCGCCGCGAATCTGGATCTGAAAGGAATCGTTGGTCTGCGTCGCCGGGCCTTGCAACACGGTGCGCGCGACCCACACGGGAAAGTTGGCAGCCGCCGTGTTGAAGCGCAGCACGTTGCCAGCGGCCCAACCCGAACCCCATCCTCCCGCCTTGAGCGTGAAGTACGGGGCGTGCGTCTCGGGGTTGGTTGGCGCGAGGTCGGCGGCGGTGTTGCCGATGGCGATCTGTCCGACCGATTCGCCGATCACCCGGAACTCGTTGGTGTTGGTGAAGATCAGCGCCCAGCGTTCCTCGATGGCCCCGCGATTACTCACCGCCAGCGGATAGACCGTCTCGTTGTACTGAGCGATGGTGTTGGCACCGAGCCGAGAGTCTTTCCACTCGCCTGTCCAGGTCTGTTGTGCGAACAACGTGTGCGCGCGCGATTGCAGATCGCCGATGATCAGCGCCGAGGACACGCGCGATTCCTGCGCCGGGTAGTCGTGCGTCAGTGGTCGGGTCAGGGTTAGGACACCGTTGATCTGGGTGTCGGAGATCAAGCCCATGTCTTCGACGCGATGCTCGGCGCGCAGCGGCTCAATGAATCCGGCGATGTTCAGCGGCGTCTTGAGCGTGATGATGCCTGCGTCAAGATTGACGGTGTAACGGTCGGCGGGCACCAGCTTGCCTTCGGCATCGAGAACGCGTAGCGAGGACAGCCGCACGCGCCCGACGTCCAAGGTATAGCCCGCCGTGACGTTGTTAGGGAACGGTGTGCTTGCGGTGTGATGCACGACGGCCACGTCACCCGGACGGTAGATCGGCACTTGTCCGTCAAGCGGCAGACGCACCGGGTCGAGGCCCAGCACATCGGCGGACAGCGGCAGGTAGGTGTAGGCCACCGCATTGAAACGGATGGTGTCGGCCAACACCGGCTGCGGCTTGAAGATCTGCCCGTTATTGACCGCATCTGCGCTGTACCAGACTTGGGTTTCGTTCCCTTGGGCAGTCACGTAACGTCCGAAACGCACGCGCACCACGCCGGTCTGATAGTCGACGTTGCCGATCATCCCGCTGGTGATGATCGTGCCGTCAGAGTTCGCGGTCGCGGAGATCTGGCCACCGGTGAGCGGTGTCGCTCGAATTTGCAAACTACTCGGCCTCACCGGTGCGGCAGGAACACGGAAGGTGACCTCATCGACCGGCTGGCCACCGAGCTCGGTGAGCAGCGACAGCATCGATACGGCGTTGGCCGAACCCGGCTGCCACACCGTCAGCAACGCGCGGCCGGAGGCGTAGTCGATGGTGCCTGCCTGCGTCCCTGCGCCGGTATTGGCGTTGATGTCGGTCACCAGATTGCCGAGCCGGTCGATGTAGACCTTGCTGCCCAGCGCGAACCGGATGCTGCCGGGCACGATGCGCTCAGCGTAGCGATCGGTCAGATCGAGTTCAAGCTGGCTGAGGGTGACAGTTTCAGTTGCGCTGTTGGGTGTGTCGACTGCGCGGTACCTCACTTTCACATAGCCCGATTCGTCATACGGCATCAGGGCACCTGCAGGGATGTATTCCCAATGGTCGAACAGATAGCGGTAAGTCCGGGTGATGGTCGTACCTTGTGCCGTGACGGTGCGCGCTTCTCCAAGCAGCTTGTTGACATACACCGGCTTGGGGATCAGCACCGTTGCCTCGGGGCGAAAGGTGATCGCGCCTGTGACGTAGTCGATGGTGCCAGCCAGCGCACCGTCGAAGCTGCCACTTGCCGCATTGGGGCCGCTGGCTTGATCACGCACGATCTTGATCGGGTCGATGCGGCGGCCCGGTGCTGGGATGAACTCTACGGTGGTCGAATACTTGGCCTCGTAATCCTCGATCAGCAGATTGAATTCGAGCTCGACCGTGTTCGGCCGGATGTCGGTTTGCGGCAGCGTCACGCTGATGGTGCCGTCACCGCCACGCAGCGGATGCGGGAAATTCACCTCCTGCGGCGGCCCCCACTCGTAGTCGATGGAGAATGATGCACCGCCTGCGGGCAGCGCGTTGGGCCGGAACACCAGTTCGCCGCGTGCGTAGCGCACCGTGCCTACAGCGTCGCCGCTGATCACGCCGTGTCCGTTGTCGATAGCCAGCCGGTTGTTGCTGCCGTCCGTCCAAGAAATCAGCACCGATCCCGGCACGATGCCCGGATGCTCGACGGTGTGGCGAACGGTCGGCGGCGTAACTGGCGCAGTGACGCGATTGAAATAGCTCGCGCCGGTACCCCAGGCGAACAGGATCGCCGTGCTGGCATCGGGCAGCGCGCCGGTGGTCAGGATGATCGACCCGGTCACATAGTCCAGCGTCGCCGCGCCGAATGACGAGTCGGTGCCACGGATCGCGCCGTCGCCCCGGTCGCGCAAGTCGTACCACTTGCCCTGCGCCATGAACGACACGATCAGCGCCCCCGGCTTGGGCGGTGGCGAGAGCGTGATGGTGTAGGCGTAGCCACGGTTCTCTTGCGAGATGGCAATCGCCGCCGTGTCCGCCACCCGGATCGGCGCACCTGCAGGCCGGAAGCTCACCTGAAACCCACCGGAGAACCCCGGCGTTCCATCCTTGAACGCGATCAGTCCTCGCGCGTAGTCCACGGTGCCGATCACGTTGGTGCCGGATTTCAGCTCGCCAGCGACATCGACAAACTCGTAGCCTGCGCCGTTGATGCGCAAACTGCCGGGTACGCAGCCGTTACCCAGATACAGGTTCTTGCCGCTGCTGACTTGGCCGGAAGTGGTGTAGGTCAGTACGCCATTGCCGCTCTCCAGCAGGGGCACGGTTTGACCGGCAGCGGTCAGATCGACCAGCGGCGTTTCCGACTGCGCCGATGGCACCAACTGGCCGAACAGGCTGGGCACCTGCACGCGCACGTCCCCGACCTGCGTGTCGATCACCGTCGGCGCGATGCCGTAATACACGGCGGCATTGGCAATCACGGAGTCGCGCACGACCGCCTTGGTTGAGATGTCGTCGCGGCTCGATGGCGGCGGCCCTTCAAAGTCGTAGCGCAGCGGATCAGAGATTTCGCAGGTGGCCACCACGCCGGTGAATTTGATGGTGCCGCTGCCATCGTTGACCGTGAACTCGCGCTCGACCGTCGTGATACGCGTGATGCGCACGTACTGCTCGTACTCGGTCGGCTTGGTTTCGTCTTGCACCAGTACCAGCGCTTGCCCCACACGCGGCAGCGGGTCGGCAAGTTTCAGCAGCAGTGCGATGGCGCGCTGACCGGTAAGCTGGCGCTCCAGCAACTGGCCCGGCCATTTCACGCCACGCGCCAGATAGCGTTCGACCCGATCCTTGGCGGCGTCGCGCCGGTCAGTCCAGGACTTGGTCGTGAACAGCGTGACCGAGACCCGAGGGTCATCCGGTGCGTCGGCGATGATCGCGTGCGCCCCGTAGTACGAGTCGGTCGAATCGGTGAGCACGCCGACATAAGACTTGCGCAGCGACACGCGCCCGTAGGTGCGGTCGAGTTCCGAGATGTCGGGGAACAGGTTGTTCGACTGCCCGTCGACGACGACGTGGCCGGTCATGCGGCCCCCACCATCAGGCGTATCGAGCAGGCGTTCGGAGGCGAGCAGCTTCACGTCGCCGGAAAGAATAGGCATTCAGATTTCCATCAGTCGGAGGGTTAATCGGTAGAAATCGTTGTTGTGCCGCGCCGGGAAACCCGTCACCGGCTCGGCCTCGATGGCTGTCTCGTGATGGCGAAATGCCACGGTGAAGACGCGACCATCGGTGAGCGTCAGTTCGAACTGGCGGCTCGGAAGGGCAGCCCAGCCATACAGTGCGTTCACTGTCTCGCGGGTGACCCATGCCATGTCGGCGCTGCCCACCAGCGTCAGCGGTCGCCCCTTCTGGCGGGCGGCAGACTCGACCAGCAGCGCGCCGGTCAGCAGGTAGGAAACCGCCGCCACAGCAGGCGTCCACGCATGTTCGTCAGACCAAAGGAGGTCATCGGGCAGCGCCACAAGAGCGCTGTCCGCAAGGTTTTTCAATTGCATAAGGGATCACAAAGCCCGGCTCATTAGGAACGAGCCTTGGCTTCCTTCAAGAGTTCAAGCAGCCGCGACTCATCGCGGGCATCCACGGTGGCCACCACCTTGCGCTCGCCCGAGGCGAGTTCCACCCGGATCGTGCGGCTGGGGGCGGCTCCCTCTGTTGCCAAGGCAGGTGTTGGCATTCGCATGGATGCAGCGATGCTTTCCATCACGATGCTGCCGAGATCGGCAGTCGGCAGATTTTTGACAGCGCGTGATGCGCGCGCAGCCATTCCCGCCATTGGCCGCACGATGCCGCCCGTGGCGAAACCTTGCACCTTCTGGGCGAGCGCCTGCGCAGGTATCGACAGGTTGTTGATCGCTTCGAAGAAACCCGCGCCGTGACGGTCGACAGCCTGCTTGTTCACGACATATTCACCGGGGGTGAGCATCGCCGGGACACTGTCCGACTTGGCCACGCCACCACGCCGGTAGAACGCACCCTGGTTCTGCTCCATGTAATCGATCAGATCGCGCTCCAGGTCTTTACCCCAGAGCAGCGGCTGAGCCATCGCCTGCCGCCACGTCTGCTTCATCTGTTCCAGTTCCTGACGCTCGTTGCCTGTGAGGGTCTTGCGGTTGATGAATTTCTCGATGGCATTGCGATCCTGCTGCGCTTGTTTGCCGTAGCTGTCCATCGTTTTCGAGCGCATATCCAGGCTGACCGAGGCACCGTAATTCCATTGCAACCACGAGGTGTAGTCGTTCATCCCTTGCAGACCAAGCTCGATCATCTTCTGCACTTCCACCGCTTCGCGGTTGCGCTTAGAGGCATCGCCATCGGCGCTGCCGAGTACCTTGTTTTTGCCGAAGGACAGCACCGCGCCGCCGGTGGCGAATTTCGCCACGCCGTTCGCCAGTTTCGAGAGCGCACCGCTGCCGTACTTCTGCACCGCAGCCTTGCGCAGAACGAAGGCTCCGGCATCCAGCGTGCGCGGCACCGTGTCGTTATGACCGGAGCCGGGCACCGAACCACCATTCATTCGTGGGAACGCCGGTGCGACCGCGCCACCGTCTGCAAATTTCCGCACGCCTGCACCGACCAGACCGCCTGTCGCGTTTGCCTCGACCTTGCGCACATGAATGATGTGTTCCGAGTGCGTGGTCACGCCATTTAACGACATCACTTCCGAGCGCGCAGCACCGGCATTGGTGTTGACTTGATGCTTTGATTCCGTCTGGATGCGATCCAACGCCTTGAGTTGGCCTTCGACATTGGTGATCGCTGCCTGCGCTTTTTCGGTGGCGATCTTCAATTCGAATTCCGAGGTTTCCTTGGCATAGGCATTGAGTTTGTCGAGTGCAGCCTTGGCCTTGGATACGTCGGCATCGACCGGCAGCGTTTTCCCTTCCTTGAGTAGCTGCTCATACTCTTGCAGCTTCTTTTGCGCCTGCTCCAGATCGGCCTTGATCACCATCAGACGCTCTTTCTCTGCGAGCGCTTTGTCGAGATCGACGATGGCTTTATCGAAGCGAGTGGTATCGGCGTCGATGGTGACCTTCAGGCCATCTTTCAATTTGGCCGTGATCTGGTCGATCTGGGTTTCGGTCTGTGTGAGCGTTTGCTTGATCTCGTCGCGGGCCGACACCGCAGCCTGCGCTGCCTTCTGGTGCGCCTTGGCTTCGGCATCAAGACTCTGGTTCAGAATTTCCTGCGAGTCGCGGATGTTCTGGATCGCGCGATTGACACCTTCTTTGCCTTGCGCGATCTGGGCATCGGCGTCCTTGGTTTTCTGGGCCAGTTCGGCGCGCAGTTGCTCGGCCTGACGCATCAGGGCATCAGCCTGTGCATACTCCTGTTTGCGGTAAGCCTCGCGCGATTGCGCTTCCAGTTGCGTGACTTGGGAGACGCCCTGTTCGGCCTGCTTGCGGGCCTCCTCAGCACGTTTGGCCTCACTGGTCTGCGCGCTGGCCACCTGTGCTGCCAGATCCATCGCCTTCTGCGCCAGTTGCCGCGCGTGCTCGAATTCGCCCTGTGCCAAGGCTTCGCGCGCCTTCTCCTGCATCTCCGCGATCTGGCGCTTGCGATCCTCGGTGGCTTCGAAATCGGATAGCCCAGCCCGACGGATTTCGCGGATGCGCTCCTCCGTGGACATCGAGAGCTGGCGCTTCTCTTCCTCGATACGCTTGATCTCGGCTAGATGGCGGTTGGCCTCGGCATTGAGCGCATCGATGTGCTGGCGGTACTCGGCCAGCGACTGTGTGAGCGTCTGGCGCTTGGTGGCGAGAATCTCGTTCTCGACGCGCTGCACGTTGGCGCGCCGCTCCTCCTCAGTCTGACCTTGGTGACGAGCCGCCTCGATCCGTGCCTTGGACTCGTCGTCGATCAGTTTCAGTGTGTCGGTGGTAGCCTGCCGACGCAGCGTGGTCTGCTGGGTCAGCGCCTCGGTCAGCAGTTGCGTCGATTTGGTGATCAGCGCGGCTTCCGACTGCTTGGAAGTTTCGAGTGCCGACTGCTCCTGCTGGTAGCGCGCCTTGACGGCTTCGATCTGCCTTTGGAGATTCGCCTCGACGATGGAGGTCAGCCCTTTGTAGGCCTCGGCCATCTTTGCGGTGGCGTCATTCACCGTCTGGTTGGCCTTGCCGACCGCTTGTTCGACTTCACCGAGCCGCGATTTCAGTTTTTCCAGTGCGCCGTGAAGCGCCTCGATGCCGCGACCGACCGCTTCCTGCGTGCCTTGGCGCACGGCCTCTAACCGTTTCGCAATCTCTTCGGCAGCGCTGGCGGCTGTGTTCATTGCGCCCTTGGCGGCCTCCGATCCCTTGCTGGCGTCGGCGTACATCTCCTTGAAGATCTGGTTCATTTCCACCAACCGCGCCTGATGGCGTTTAATGGCTTCGGCGATGGTGTCGGAGGTGAACACCGCAGCGAACACTTCCCATTGGAAGCGCAAGTGCTCGATGCCGTTCATCAGCACCTGCACCATGAAGATGCCCGCCTTGCGCACGATCTCGAATTTTTCCGAGAGCCACGTTCCGATTTCCCATCCGACCAGTAAGGCACCCAGCACTACAAAGGCGGTCTTGAGCACACCGATGCTGACCACGGCGGCCGATACCGACAGGTTGGCCGTTGCCCATGCCGCTGCGGTGGCACTGGCGGCCGTCGTCGCTGCTGCGCCTAGCGTCTGCCACGCGGTGATCAGCGCCGGGATCAGTCGATAGGCCAGCACCGCCAAGCCCACTTCGGCAATGCGCTTTAACCACTGCATCACCGTGTCGAGGTTTTTAGCGAGCCACGTCAATGCGTCGGCCAGCTTTTTGGTAAGCCCGGTCGATTCATCGACCTTGTTGACCCATTGTCCGAAGGCGTTCCTCAGCCGTTCGAAAGCCTGGCTTACGGTCTGAGGCAGTTGCGTGTACTCAGCGGCGAGCTTGTCCTTCTGCGACAGCAGCGCGTTGACCACCACGTCGGCGGTCAGCCGACCTTCCTCGGCGAGCTTGCGCAGCCGCCCGATGGGGACGTTCAGGCCGTCGGCCAGTGCCTTCGCCAGACGCGGGCTGTTCTCGACGACGGAGTTGAATTCCTCGCCGCGCAGCACACCGGAGGCGAGCGCCTGCCCGAACTGCAGCAGTGACGATTGCGCCTCGGTCGCCGATGCGCCTGAGATGCGCAGCGCCTGCGAGATGCTCTCGGTGATGGTGAGCGCGTCCTTCTGTTCGCCACCCAGCATTCGTACTGCCTGCTGAAGCTTGCCGTAGAGAATCGCCGTCTCCTGGATCGGTACGCCGATACGCTGGGCGATCTCGAACAACTCTTTCTGTGCGGTCGCAAACTCGCGCTGACCTGCCGTGGCGAGCTTCAGGCGCGCAGCCATCATGTTCCACGCGTCCGCAATCTGGACGATCTCCAGCACCTTGTCACCGGCCCAGTCGATTGTGAGGAACGCGAGCAACTGCGTTCTGGCGGTCGATATCTGATCACCAAATGCGGATACACCGGCCTTGACCTCCGCTATCCCGGCAGCGGCCTCGGTTCCAGCAGTTTTGGCTGAAGACGACAACTCGCCAAGGCTGCGTTCGGCAGACGTGATGGCGCGTTTAAGACCTTCGTCGGCTCCTTCCAGTGCGACGAGGATCGAGATTCGCTTCGCCATTTTTAGTTATCCACCATGCCGATTTTGTTTTCGATGGCAGCGGCGAGGCGCGGAATGCGACCCGCGACCAGCCGCTCAATGTCGAGCCGTTTCTTGAGAACCACTTTGGGCACCAGTACCGCAATGGGAATATCGGCCCCGCGCTTGATGCGTTTGATGCCGTCGGCCTTGCGGTAGCGGCGCTTGAAGCCCGCGAGAGGCCGGGCGTGTTCCTTGATGTTCTCGGCCATCAGCACGATGTTTCCTTTGGCGTTCTTGATGAAGTAGGCATTGCCGCCGCGCATGAGCTCGGCGACCTGGGCTTTGAAGCGCTTGCGTCCAACCCGTCCGTGCAGCGGGATCAGCATTCGTCCACCGATCATTCCGCCCCTCTCGTGCATTCCCGACCAAGGGATACGTGAGCCAACGTAGAGCGCAGGCAGTCGTGTCGGGTCTTTGTCCAGCACCTTGGCCGAGAAGCCTTTGAGGAAGGATTTCTTGACCACGGCCATCTGGCCCGCGACGTGGCTGCGGACTTCCTGCTTGATCTCGGCCGCCTCGCTCGCAATGGCACGCGCGACCGCTTTCTTTACCTTGTCCCGGAACTCGCCGCCCCAACGGCGCAGTTGCGCTTGCGCGGCGGCACTATCGATTCGGATGGTGACTTTCATGGGCGTTGGGCGCGGTCGGTCAGGCGGTCGAGGGTCTGGTCGAGGTTGCGGGCGTCGCCGCGCGTGCCGATGGCGATCAGGGACAGCAGTCGCGCATCACGCGCTGCGTCCTGACGTGCGGTCGCGTCAACGAAGCCACGCAACTGCGCCAGCGTGTAGTCGAGGATGTCGGGCAAACGGTGACCGTGGTCGATCAGGTGTTGGACGGCGTCGAACCAGATGTCGGCGCGAGGTTTTTGGTCTGTGCGAACAGGCCGTCCAGTTTCGGCATCACCGCCCGTGTAAAAAAATCGGCATTGACCTCGATCACCTTGGCCGCCAGCAGGATCGCTTCGTCGGCGGCGAGATCATCGACCCACTGGCGCGGTTTGCTGACAGCAATGGCAATCGCTGACAGCAGGTCATCACCACGTTCGCCAAACAGCGCCAGCCAGTCGATCTCCGTCCGGGTGAGGTGTTGCATCACCGGCGAGATCGCACGCAGGAAGGCGGGCATCTGGCCGACCTTCAAGGGTTTGATCGCCAGCGTTTCGCCATTGATGATCAGATCGACCGCCTGCGGGATGAGTTTTTCCAAGTCGTTCATTGCCGCCCTTTCCTGATTCATTACAGTTGAACGATGCGGCCGAACTGGCCCAGCACCGCGTCGAAGGGTTTGGTGGCATCAGCCAGCAGCGAGCCTTCCATCTCGAACTTGTTGTACTCATCCGAGATGAAGGAGATTTCCTTCAGCGGGTCGAAGGCCACGCGATACAGCTCGACCAGCACCTTGGCATTGCCCTGCGCGGTGTTCAGCCCTTCGAGGCGCAGATAGCGCTCCGGCAGCGGCTGCGTGAAGATGCCGATTTCGGTGGCGACACCGAAGGCGTAGCTCGCCTTGAATGGCGCAACGTAAGGCGTGGCAGGAGCGCCTCCATCATCAAGGCGCAAGAACTGGAGCGCGCCGAAATCCGGATCGGCGGTGTAGTCGACACCTGCCACCAGAGTGACGGGCGTTGCGCTGCTGTCCTTGAGGACGAGACTTGCTACCTTGGGGTGGGCAAAGAAATAGCGGTCGCCGATCATTGGCGTGGCCCCGCCAATCGGCTCGTCGGTCACGGTGCCCGGGACGGCGGTCACAAAATTGCCGTAGAGGGCCAGCGCGAGGTTTTCTTTCGTGAATTCCTCGATGGTCAGATTCACCGTGGCCGACTTCTGTTTGACCATGCGGTGATCGAGCGTGCGCTGGCCGGTTTGGCTCTCGTAATGCTCCAGCACATCGGTCTTGAGCGAGAGTTTCAGTTCGGCCACGTTGCCGGGCGAGCGCACTTCGATGGGGTTGCCGAGGGCGTCGCGTTTGCCGAGGAATACTCGGCCTTGGAAAGATGCGTAGGTGCTCATTGCTTGGGTTCCTTACGTTGGAAGGGTTTTGGTTCGGGGGCGGGTTGGTGTTCTGCCTTTGTGGGCGACGGTTCGGGCGCAGCGCTGCCGATTGACAACAGCCATTGCCCAAGATCGGAATCGACTTCGATCCGGTCGCCCTTCTGGTAGTGCTTGCCCGCGTGGGTGTGCGGACGGGTCAGTACGAGTCTGGTTTTCATGGTCATCCTGGGGTTGCAAGATCGGCGGCCAGCGTCCGGTAGGTGATGCGGTAGCGGGCGGGGATCGCAGCGGCCACCGCATCGGCATCCTCCACGTCCCACTCGCATTCGATTTCCCTGAGGCCGAGCGCCAGTCCATTGAGATTCACGTCGGCCATCAGCGCGGCGTGGGCAGCAGTGAGCAATGCATCGGCTTGCGTTTCCGGCGCTGCAGGTGGCACAGCGCGGGCGAGCGCCGTGATGCGCATCGTCAGTTCGCGGGTGACACGGTCGTTGGCGCGTTCGGTGATCGATTCCGATTCAGGGAACACCACCAGTGCCGGACACTGCTCGCGGGTGATCGCTACCGTGGGCGAGCGGTGCAGGGTCGCGCCAAGGTCTGTTGCCGCTGGACGCAAAGCCTCCACCACCGCGAGCAGAATCTGCTCACGGATTGAATTGCCAGCCATCGGGGTTAAATCCGCGTGAGCTTGGCGCGCATCTCGGAGCCGTCGCCCACGGCCCGGATTTCTCGCACCTGAAACGCCACACCTTCGATCTCGACGGTTTCGCGCGGGGCGAGGCCGTCGAAGATCGTTGCCGGATAAGACATCGTGGTGTCGGTGGTGACCGTGAGGTTGTCGAGCACCGTGTCATCGGGCGCTTGCAGGCCGATCATGTTGGTGCGCGGCGGGCTGCCGTCGGAGGGATGCCAGATGCACTCCTTCAGGAAGCCGACGCTGGCGGCCGCCTCGTAGATTTTCTCGACGAGGTTCATCACGCCATCTCCAGTTTCACCAGCAGCGCCGGGCGGTGGCACAGCGGCAGCGGGTTTGCCTGCGTGTGCAGATCGGTGCCCCGGTCGAACTTGCGCGGCTCCTGCTTGGCGTACAGCGGCAAGGCGACCGTGTTGGCCGTCTCGTTGAAATCCGCTGGCGCGTAATAGGTGGCAAATGTGTCCATCGTGCCGAGCGGAAAGGTGTAGCCCTCGCCCTTGCCGACGAAGCGGCGCACGCTGTTGCCTGTGCCGACCGCGCGACCGCGATGTTCCTCGAAGGTGATGCCTGCGAAAGCGAAGCCGCTGCGCATATCACTGCGCAGTGCCTGACCGTCCTGCCAGCGGTTGTAAGCCTCCAGCACTTGATCGTGGCCGGTGAGCGCGTCGTAAAAGTCCTCGCCGACGAACGACAGCAAGCCGCTCATCCGTTCGCCCTCGAGGTTGTCTTCAACGTAGCGGGTCACGTCCAGGCAAGCCTTCTTCACGTCGAAGTCCGGGTCGGACAGCGTGAAAGTGAACACTTTCTGCGTGATGCCGAATTCGTCGAACAGGTCGTAAATGGTCGAACCGTCCGCATCGAGAATCTGGCCCTTGAGCGCACCGAAGCGCAAGTGCTCGACGGTGATCGCGTGCTTGTTGCGCATCGTCTGCAGATGCTCGGCCATCACCCCGGCCACGGTCTGGATTTCGCTCTCGGAGCCGAAGGCGCGGATGCCCTGGACTTCTTCGGGCAGGATCACGTCGTCGTGCGGGATGTGCGGGATCGAGAACGAGCGCACCTTGCGCTTGCCGCGCACGCCGACGGTGCCGGGCGAGCCGACCGGCATTGTGGGCAGCAGCGTCAGCACGCCATTCTTTTCTTCGACCGTGATCGAACGGAAGCGCTGCGGCTTGGGCGGAAACAGGTTCATCCGTTCCAGCCGGTCGTAATTGTTTGGCAGCAGATTGATGGCGGTGGTGAGCGCCGTCATCGAGAAGGCGGGGTTTTCGAAGATGTTTTGCATGGTCAGACTCCTTGGCGAACGAGAACGCCCAGCGCCTTCAACTGGGCAATGGCGGCCTGTTGCTCGCCGGTGGTGATACCGACCGGCCATTGCAGGGCGTGGTCGGAAACGATGGCGTGACGCGCGACCATCAGGCCGTCATCGCGATCCGCCAGATGGGCGTCGCAGTTCTGCATCAGCACGCCAGCGGCGTACTGACTGCCATCGGTGGCGGACGGGTCGATCTGCTTGACCTTGCCCGAGGCGGTGACCATTCCGGCCACCGCGCCAAGCGGCAGGTTCTGACCGGCGACGACCGTCACGCGGTCGCGCGAATACAGGTTGGGTGCTTCGTACTTGAGCAGATCGCCCAAGTTCATCGGTTCAACAAAAACGGTAGGCATTTCAGAGCTCCTTCTTCAGTGATGCGGACTTGGCCGCGAGTTGTTTCGCGGCGTCGACCAGCGGGTTGCTGGTCGGGGTGATGGATGTGGCGGCATCGGGCGAGATGCGGCTCACGATCTCGGGCGAGTTGTCGGCCTGTGCTGCAAGCAACTGGCTGCGCACTTTGGCCGGGGAAACGCGCGCTTCGAGAAAGCCTGCGGTCAGGTCAGTGCGTCCTGCGAGCGAGCAGGTCTGTGCGATTTCGACTGCGTCCGCGATAGTCATGGTGGCGGGGGCGGTCGGTTGAGGATGAGTGCCAGCAGGATCAGCAGCAGGCCGATCAGTAGCAGCGGGGTCGGATAAATCATTCATGGGGTACTCCGTCTGGAGGTTGAGGAAAGAACCCGAAGCAGTGGCTTTCAACTTCGGGCGCGAGGAAATGGTTTCGGTGAGCTGCGTGAGTTGCAGGAGCGCGTCGTCGAAGGTGCCGACGGCGTCGGCCAGTCCTGCCGACACAGCGTCTTTGCCGAAAAACAGACCGGCTTCGGTGGCAACTACGGCGTTAGCCTTGAGTCCCCGATGCTTGGCCACGGTCTCGACGAACAGGCCGTAGACGCGATTCACCTCGCCCTTGAGGAAGGCGTGGGCTTCGTCGGAGATCGGCTCGTGCGGGTTGAGATCGTTCTTGCGGTCACCTGCGAAAACCGCCGTGTAGCGAACGCCGTCCTGCGCGTCCTTGACCGATTGGTCGACGTGCATCGCGATGACGCCAATGGAGCCAACACCACCTGTGCGTGACACAAAAATGCGTGAGGCACCGGACGCGAGCGCATAGGCGGCTGAGAACGCCATGTCGTTGGCCACCGCCCAAACCGGCTTTACGCTGGCGGCGGCGCGGATGCGGTCGGCGAGATCGAACACACCGCTCGACTCGCCACCCGGGCTGTCGATATCGAGCAGGATCGCGGCAGCGTTCGGGTTGGCCAGCGCCGCGTCCAACTGATCTGCGATAGCGGCGTAGCTGGACAACCCCGACTCGGCTTCAAGACCCACCGTGCGGCGAACCAACGTGCCGTGAATCGGGATTACGGCGATCTTCAAGTTAGCCGACGGTGCGGGGCGCTCTGGCGGCGCGTAGCCAGCAGGAGCAGCGAGGTCGATCACGCCGACACGCGGGCCGAGAACGGCCAGGATCACGTCAAGTTTTGGGCGATGGATCAGCAGCGGCGCACCGAACAGGCGCGCCGCTACGTGTGGCAGCAAGGTCATGGGAATCTCTCAGGCAGGAGGCGAAGCGGTGTCGCCCATGTGTTTGTTCGGCTCGGCGCTGCCGCCGTCTTTCGATGTACGGCGCGGGTCGGAGTCAAAAATAAGGCCGAGCGCATCAGCACGCGCGTTGTCGGCGGCAATCTCGCGATCCACGTCCTCTGCGTCGTAGCCGTTGGCCGAGATCGCTTCCGAGCGACTCATCACGCCAGCGCGCATGGCGGTCAGCATGGCCTTGAACTCTTTTTCGGGATCGACCCACTGCCAGCCCTGTGGAATCCACTTGACCTGTAGGTATTGGCGTCGGCGAGCCGCACCACCACGAGCGAAACCCGGCGCATCCAGGACGCCTGCAAGCACCGCTTGCTTCATCCACGCGGCCCACACCGGGCGGCACATTTGATGCACCAGCACCGAGTGCTGCACCATCTCGCAACGACGTCGAAACTCCAGCAGCCCGGCACGGATGGACGAATAATTCACGCCGGTCAGGTCGCCGGTCAGTTGCTCGTAGGTGATGCCAATGGCTGCTGCCACCGCGCGGAACTGGGTGCGCAAGAATTCGGCGTAAGAGCCACCCACGTCAGCCGGGTCGGAGAATTTGATGTCCTCGCCGGGTTCCAGAATCTGCATCGTTCCCGGCTCCAGCCCTGCCAGCGAAATGCCATCGCTGTCGGGTGCGCCTTCGCCCATCAGGTTGTCCTCTGGGCTCTGTCGGGTGATGAACCCGGCGAACATCGCAGCAGTTTTCTTGCGTACCAGTTCAGCGTCGTCGTATTGGTCGAGTTCGTTCAGCTTGACCAGTGCGCGCGACAGCCACGGCTCGCCACGAATTTGACCGGGGCGTAGAACACGGAACAGGTGGATGATTTCGCTGGCGTCGATGCGCACCGTGTCCATCCCACCCTGGCCCGACATCGGGGCCAGTCGCCCATCGTCGGGATGCGAGCGGTACAGGTGGTAGGCCACGCGTCGCCCAAGGTTGTTGAACTCGATGCCGGAGCGCACCACATTGCCGGAGGCCAGATCGGTGTTGAGGTTGATCGGCAGGTGCTCAGGCTCCAGCAGTTGGAGTTGCAGCGGTACGGCCAGCCCATCTTCCGGGCGGCGGGGACGTAACCGGATCAGGCACTCGCCGCCTTCGAGCATTGCCCGACACGCCAGCGCCTGCAGGCCGTAGAAATCGGTCTGGCCTGCTGCATCCGCTTCCTCTGTCCAGTCACGCCACAGCGCCTGCACGTCGGCCTTGAATCGCTCATCGGTGGCGAGACTCTGCGGCTTGATGCCGGTGCCGACCGCATTGGCCACGAAGGCTTCGATCCCGGCCTGCGCCCATGCATTGCGGCGCACGAGGTCGCGGCTTTTGCTGCGCATTTCGGTGTTGGTGGCCAGTAGCGCGGCTACAGCGCCGGGATTGCCGGGCATCCACGCCAATGAGCGTCGCCCGCGACCGGCGGCCTCGTGAACCGGAGGCTGGCCGAACAGGCTGCGAAGTTTTGAGTACCAGGCCATCAGAATCCCTTCGAGGTCGTGACCCGGATCTGGCGCGGCGCACCCGGCCACAGCCCGGTGGCAGCGGCTTGTTCAAAGATGCCGCGCTTCACTTCGCGGATCGCGGCCTTCAGTTCATCGACCGAGCGGTACTCGACGGTCTTGTCTTGGAAAGTGACGCGGCGTTCGCCTTTGGCGAGCGCGGTCTCCAATGCCTGGAGTTGGGCTTCTGTGTAGGCCATTAGCGAAATACCGTCAGGTTGAGTTCGGTGGTGTCCGAGAGCGTTCCGGACTGCGTGGCGCAAATGACCTCGACGTACTGGGTCGTCTTGGCTTCCGCATTCACGCGCGCGGCGGCGATCTTTAGCGCCGTCTGGTTGCCCGCGTTGCGGGCAAATGCAGTCCAGCAGTAGGCGGTGTCGGGCATCCGGATCGCAAACGTCACCCGGTACTTGCCGACAGCAATTCGCGCGACGCTCTGGACGTTGAAGGAGGCCCGGATCACCACTTGATTGCCGACATAGCCGAAGCACACCCATGCCTTGGCGACGCCGGGGTGTTGCGCGGTGATGCGGGTCTTGATCTCGCGGCCGATGGCCGTAGCGAGGTCGGCGATGTTCCGGGCCAGTGTCATGGTTAGACGCCGATCAGGGCGGTCTCGAAGATCGCGACGAAGTCGGTTTCGGGATCACCCACCGCATCGGCCGCCAGCGCGCCGATGTTCTGACGGGCTTGCATTTGTTCTTCGGCAGTCAGCGATTGCGGCGCATCGAAGCGGACACGAGCGTCCACGGCAGCGAGCAACGCGGCGATGCCGGTCTGGTCATTGAGGATGGCGTCCTGCAATTCCTTCAGGGTGTCGAAGGCGGCATCTGCACCGCCCAACAGGTCAGCCTTGAGGGCGTCCAGCAAGCCGGTGATCTTCGAGGCCGAGAACGTGGTCGAGGTCGCCGCCGCGTTGGCGTCGTCAATCAACGTGGTGCCAGCGACCGATTCGATCTGCGTGCGCAGTTCGTTGATCGCCGAGACGAGGTTGGTCTTGTCGGTGGTCGACAGATCGGCCAGCGTACCGATCTGGCCATAGATGGTCTTGAACTCTGCGGCGAGGCGCAGGACAAGCGATTCAATGCGAACTTGCAAACTCATGGGTGAAACTCCTTATAAAAAAAACGAAAAGAAAGCACAGTGGTGCTCACGAGGACAGCCAGCGGCTTTTGATCACGCGCCGACCGGATTTCTTGGCTCCAGAATCAGAAAGGCCACCGCGATCCGTGCTGGAATGGGTGGCCTCATTGGGAGCGAATGCTTGAATCGGGGGCGGCTCATCCGGTGGCCGTTCCATCCCGAGTTGTCGTTCCAGTTCGCGCCAGTGGCGCTCCTCGAAACGATCCAGGCCAGCAGCCGATGCGGCGGCCCTGGCGTACACGTAACAGTCGAGCGCTTCGTTACGCTCGCGCATCTTTTGCCACTCGCGGATAGCGAAGCCGTTCCGGTCGCGGCGTGTGATCAACTGCTCGGCACACAACTGCTGGATGAACTCCGCATCGATCTTCGGCAGATGGACGAAGCCGGTAGGGAACGAGGTGGTCACGCCATCCTCGGCCACGTCGGCTGCTTTACGCAGGTTGTTATAGAACTCCAGCTTGGCGATGCCGACCGTCACCGAAAACACCTTGATGCCCCGGCGCAGCTTCTTGCCGCCCTGCGACACATCGACCGCCGTCGGCGTGCCGATCAAGGCCGCGCCGCGCGGGACGCCTTTGACCGGCATCACGCGGGGATCGCGGCACGCGCGCACGAAGGTGTAGGCTTCCTGTGTGGCAAAGCCGGTGTCGAGCGCGAACCGCACCAAAGGCAATGCGGCACCAGACTCGTGCGTCCAGGTTTCGGCGATCAGTTCACCGAGCCGTTTCCACACCGCATCGCGGGCGGTGTCGCCCATCAGCACGCGGTGCTCGACCAGCCACGATTCCTTGCCTCGCCCGAAAGCCCAGATCGACGCTTCGATACGATCCTTCTGCACGTCGGCACCACCCACCAGCAGCAAGCCGCCGTTGGGCACCGCACCGATGCGGTAGTCCTCGCGGCGCTCGACCAGACGTTGCCAGTCGGGCGCTTCGCCTTCCTCGACCCACGTCTCGCCCAATTCGGTGTTCTTGAAAGTCTTGATGGCGGCTGCCGATCCCGATTCCTTGTTCACCGCGCTCTCCCACGCAGCGGCGATATCGCGCCAACTGCGCCAGCCCACCGGGCTGTACAGGGACGAGAGGTGAAAACCTGCCGTCTTGATTCCATTCTCTGGAACCATCGCCCGCCACTCGCCGTGCTCCAGCATCCACGTCTTGTGATGTTCGGCAATCGGCTCGTCGCACGACTCGCAAACGTAGGCTGCCGTTTCCGGTTCGCCTTTTTCCCAGCGTAAATGCTCAAAGCGCAGCCACTGCCGGTGCGCGCAATGCGGGCACGGCACGAAGTAGCGGCGCTGGTCGGATGCCACATATTCCCGTTCGATGGCGCTCGCCCCCGAGATCGTCGGGGTCGAGACGATGAAAATCTTCCTGCGCGCAAACGTCCGCGTCCGGGCTTCGGCCAGCGAAATCGCATCGCCTTCGCCCTCGACGTCAATCGGATAACCGTCGACCTCGTCGAGGAATAGGTAACGCACCGGCATCGAGCGCAAACCCACCGCGCTGTTCGCACCCGTCATCACCAGCACGCCGCCCCGGAACTCCTTGGCCAGGATGGTGTTGCCCGAGTCTCGCGAGCGCGCCGGGGCGATCAGTTCCATCAACGCCGCCGACTCCTCAATCAAAGGATCGATCCGCTGCTTGGAGTTGCGCTTGGCCATATCCACCGTCGGCCACACAGCCATCATTGGCCCGGGCGCGTGGTGAATCACGTAGCCGATCCAGTTCGATCCCATCTCGGTCGCGCCGAGCTGCGCCGCTTTCATGAATGCCACGCGCTCGACTGGTGATGTCGGCGACAGGCAATCCATGATCGCCTTCAGGTACGGCGTGCGGCTGGTGCGCCAGCGCCCCGGCTCGGCAGACGCCTTGCTCGACAGCATCCGGTGCCGATCCGACCATTCGGACACGGTCAGTAGCGGGTCGGGCGTCAGCCCTTCGCGCCATGCGCGTTCGATCTCGGCGGCGCCTTCGTACTGATCCACCGCAGTTGTGTTCAGCATCAGTCCACCCGTGGGCGCAGATCACCCAGTTCCTGCAGGTGCTCGCGCACGGCGGCTTCCAACGCGACGTGCATCGAGTGCGGATCGACGTCGAGCTTGGCTGCCATTTGCGCGGAGATGCGAGCTGGCCAGTTGAGCCAAGCATCGCGCTCGGATCGCGCCAGTTTGAATACGTGGGCGATGGCCTGCGGCCGATCCACCAGTTCGCCCTTCAATCGTGCCAGACGAACCTTGTTCGTCTGCGCCTTGACCACCTCGTTGACTGTCCGTGCCTGAAGCAGTGACGTGCCACCCGACGGCAGCGCGGCAGTCTGCTCCCCGGCGTTCTCTCGAACCGTAACGCTCTCCGCGCGCTGCTGTGTTCCCTTCTTCGGTGTGTCCGTATTGCGTGCCCACTCGAGGTCGGCACGGTCGGCATCGATGGTGCCGTCAGCCTCGGGCGTAACGCGACCGGCACGAATTGCCTTGTGTACGGCGGTGTCGGTGACCCCACGGTGACGGGCGTAAGCGCGTATCGAAATTCCCATCGGCCTCTTCAATCATTTGTTCAATATTTTTTGGAATCAGCTTGGCTTCCATCTGGAACAGCGCGTTCATACGTTCGTCATCAACAACGTCACAAGGACACAGACATGAGCCAGATCGACACCATCCTCACCCTGATCGCCCAGAAGCACCTCGGGATTGAAACCCTGGAAACACGCAAGTCAGACCGCCTCGACTTCCACGACACGGCGGTCTGGTGCGTCCGCGACGCCCTTGAAGCCGCATTCAAAGCGGGCGTCGAAGTCGGCGCGTCGATGCCGAAGGCCACGGAGTCGGAGATTGCCAACACCTGATCGGAAGTCATCGAAGCCAAGCAGAAAGCGCTTGGCTTCACAAACGAACAGCGCGTTCATCACATCACTATCAACCACCACGAAGGAGCAGCAAATGACCACCACCCAACTCACCGCCACCCAGCACGCCGTCCTGGCCCACGCTATTCACCACACCGACGGCAAGCTCGAATGGTTTCCCGATAACGTCAAAGGCGGGGCGCGCAAGAAAGTTCTCGACGGACTTTTCAATCGCGCGCTGATTACCCCCTCCGGCACTGACTGGTTCGTTGCCGCCGAGGGTTACGACGCCCTGGGCTGCGAACGTCCTGCGCCTGCGCCCCTGAACGCAGACCCCGAGATTGAGGCCGCCGTGACGGCCGCAGAGGCCACGTGGGCGCAAGAACGCGCCGAAGCCAAACCCCGCACGCGCGAGAACAGCAAGCAAGCCACCGTGATCCGGATGCTGCAACGCCCCGAGGGCGCAACGGTTCATCAAATCTGCGAGGCCACGGGCTGGCAAGCGCACACGGTGCGCGGCACGTTTGCCGGAGCCTTCAAGAAAAAACTCGGGCTCACCATCGTCTCGGACAAGCCGGAAGGCGGCGAGCGCGTGTACCGGATTGCATGATCGAGAAAGATTGAGAAATGAAGCCAACATCGCTTGGCTTCTCAATCGAATAGCGCGTTACTACAGGTGTCGCAACGATCAATTACAAGGAGCCAACGATGAACACCACCGACCAGATCCCCGCCACCCAGAACGAAGAATGGGGCTTTTGGGGCACGATGAACCAACACGCCACCGCAGCGTGGCCGATTGCCCTCCCTGCGATTGCAGAGGCCACCGGCACCGCTCGGGATGCTGTACGTGCCTTCCTCGACAGCCGCCACGGGCGTCACTTTGCAGACGACGTCCTCAACCAGATCTACGCGGGCCGCGTTTTGGTCGACGCGATCCATGCGGCAACAACGCAGTGGATGACTTGGAAGATCAATCGCCACACCGCCAAGGACTACGGCATCCCGCGCGGCTTGCCATACTTGACTGGCTTCGTGATTCACTGCGAGATCGTCGAGGAATCGCTCGCCGCCTGATCATCGAAGGCAGCGCCGTCCGACTGGCGGGTGGCCTGCTTGCCAGTCCATTCCTGCCAGCGGCGCACGATCACATCGACGTACTTGGGGTCGAGTTCGATCATGCGCGCCAGCCGCCCAGTCTTCTCGGCGGCGATCAGCGTGGTGCCGGAGCCACCGAAGGGGTCGAGCACCACGTTGCCGGGGCGGCTCGAATTTCGAATCGCACGCTCCACCAGTTCTACCGGCTTCATCGTCGGATGCAGATCGTTCTTGTGCGGCTTTTTGATCTGCCAGACGTCGCTCTGGTCTCGATCTCCGCACCAATGGCGCGTCGCACCCTCGGGCCATCCGTACAGGATCGGCTCGTATTGGCGCTGGTAGTCGGAGCGGCCCAGAGTGAACGTGTTCTTGGCCCAGATAACGAAGGTCGACCATTTGCCGCCTGCCTCGCGGAACGCGGACTGCAGCACATCCAGTTCGCTGGACGACATCGCCACGTAGATCCCGCCCCGGCAACTCGCGATGGTCGGCGTCAACGCCGCCAGCAGGAAATCGTAGAAGCCGTCGCCCAAGTTGTCGTTCAGGATCGCGCGGTCTTTTCCGCGCTGCCTGTCCTTGGCCGTGTTGGCGTAGTTCACGTTGTACGGCGGGTCGGTGAAGACCATGTCCACCAGTTCGTCTTGCAGCAGTTGCTTGTAGCTCCCGGCCTGCGTCGAGTCGCCGCACAGCAGACGGTGACCGCCGAGCAGCCAGATGTCGCCGGGTCGCGAGATCGGCGTCTCGGTGATTTCCGGCACAGCGTCGTCATCGGTCTGGCCCGCGCCGTCGGCGTCCTCGCCAGAGAGCAAGTCGGCCAGGTCATCGGCATCGAAACCCGTCAGCGCCAAATCGAAATCATCATCTTGCAGTGACACCAGTTCCACGCGCAGCATCGCTTCGTCCCAGCCTGCGTTCTCCGCGATGCGGTTGTCGGCGATCACCAGTGCGCGGCGCTGAGTCGCGGACAGATGGTCGAGCACGACTACTGGCACCACTTCCATTCCAAGCTTCTGAGCGGCG
Source organism: Undibacterium sp. Jales W-56 (assembly GCF_025548535.1). Classification (GTDB taxonomy): domain Bacteria; phylum Pseudomonadota; class Gammaproteobacteria; order Burkholderiales; family Burkholderiaceae_D; genus Undibacterium. The sequence goes on from NZ_JAJLQW010000001.1 coordinate 558,496, forward strand.
GCGAGCCGACCGTGACCGGCGACGATCACACCATCGCTCCCGGCCAAGATTGGGTTTGTAAAACCAAACTCGGCAATCGAGGCTGCGATCTGCGCGACTTGTTCCTCCGAGTGCGTCCGTGCATTGCGGGCGTAGGGCAGCAGCTTGGTCGTCGGCCATTGCTCGATCTTGTCGGCCAACCAAGAGGCGGTCATTGCACCACCTCGGTGTCTGCCAGTCGCTCGGCAGCAATGGCGTCGAAGGTCTGGCCGGTGGCCAGCAGCGTCACCGGCACGCCGGGAAAATTCTGCTGGAACCGCTTGACCGCCACATCCACGTACTCGGGTGCGATTTCGACGGCGCGGCAGTGACGGCCCGTGCGCTCTGCGGCCAGCATCGTCGTGCCCGATCCACCGAAGGGCTCGAACACGATGTCACCGATGTTGGAGTACGCATCGAGAATGAATTCCGGCAACGCCACCGGGAACACGGCCGGGTGATCAATGTCCTGTCCGATCTTGCCCTTGTGGCGCATCACCCGAATCACCGAGTCGGGAATCCGGTTGTCCTGCGTGGGCTGGCCCGCGTGCGTCCAGCCGCCGACCTCGCCATCCTTGCTGCGCATCGCGGTCGAGGAGCCGTCGGCGCGCAGATGCGATTCCTGACCGGCGTGTTTGCAAGGCACGATCTTATTGGGCTTGCGGCTTTGCCGGTTGAAATGAAAAACGAACTCGAAGCTGGGAGCCAGTCGTCCAGACCAGTCGCCGGGCATCCCCGGCCCTTGATCCCAGACGTACCACGCGAAACGCCGCCAGCATTGCGTGCGCATCCATCCGAGCCAGCCATCCCAATACGGGATGACTTCGTTGTCGCGGTGGATCAGCCCGAGGTTGACCAGGACTTGTGCGTCCTCGGCCACAGGCAGACGTGCGAACACGCCGCGCATCAGGCCATCCCAATCGGTGATGCCGCCACTGGCATAGTTGCGCTGGTTGCCGTAGGGCGGCGAAGTGAAGCAGAGCTTCGTTTGTGCGCCATCCATCAGCGCCGCGATCACTACCGGGTCGGCGGCGTCGCCGCAGATCAGCCGGTGCCGACCCAAGGCCCAGACATCGCCGGTGCGAGACACCGGCGTCGCCGGAGTGTCGGGCACATCGTCGGCGGCATCGGGCTCATTTTCGTCCTGCTCCTGCCCACTTTCATCGTCGGCAATCTCGTCAGCCAGCAAGGCTTCGATTTCGCCGTCCTCGAAGCCGGTCAGCGCGAGGTCGTATCCCGCCTCGGACAATTCGGTCAACTCCAGTGCCAGCAGTTCTTCGTTCCAGCCTGCGTCTAGTGCGAGGCGGTTGTCGGAGATGACGTAGGCGCGCTTCTGTGTCGGCGACAGGTGCGCCAGTTCAATCACCGGCACCTCAATCAGTCCCAGCTTGCGGGCGGCAGCCAAGCGACCGTGGCCCGCGATGATGCCGTTGTCGCCATCCACCAGCACAGGATTCGTCCAGCCATACTCGACGATACTGGCGGCGATCTTGGCCACCTGCTCGTCGGTGTGGGTGCGCGGATTCCGGGCATAAGGAATCAGCGCCTCGACCTTGCGGTACTCGACGTTGAGCATGTTCTGTTTGTGCTTCCCAAAAAAAGCAGCCCGGACGAGCAGGTGTTGAACCTCGTCGCGGGCCGCAAGCGGCATTGCAGGATTGAAATGAAAAACCCGCCGACGTTTAAGACCGTGGGCGGGTTCGTGATGTGTGGCCGATGGTGGCGGGGTGCAAACTGCAAACCCTGCAAACCTCGGTTTGCAGTCGGACGCTAGAGCAATGCCGCGCTCGCGCCCCCCGCATTGCGATTTGGCGAGGAAGGACCCCTTTTGCCTCGGGCCAACTCCGCTACTGACGCACCTTTCGCAACCATAGCCGTCACTGTAGGGTAAAACCGCCCGAGATGCGACACACCTGCCGTGTCCCAAAACCCGAAGCAACCCGAAGCGTTCCGCATTAGCCAGAAGCCTTTGTCAATATTGCTCAATATTGTTCATGCCATCACGGGCCATGACACCGTTGAGCCGGTCAGTCACAGTCTGCAATGCGCGCTGCCAGTGACGTTGTGCCGTCTTGGTGCAGCAAGCAAAGCGGATGGAGATGTCTCTCCAGCCATACCGCTTGGCACGCATCCATACGAGGTGACGCTGCTCGACGTCAAGCCATTGCACCCAACGCATCGTCTCCAGCATCCGGTCGATGTCAACCGGGCTTGGTGGGAAGGGCCGGTACACAGTCTCTCCAGCCGAGAACGCTTCCCACTCCTTGCGCACGAAGGCAGGCCACGTATTGAAGTAGCCCTGCACACGTACCGGAGGCAGGCGTCGTCCGGTGTCAGCAGCATCCGAGAAGCGTGCAGCCACGTCATCAATCGTCCACTCAGCCATGACATGTCCCTCCTGCACCGTACAGCCGTTCACCGATGCGTCGCACGATCTCGCGCTCGATGAAGTCCAAGCGTTCGTCAGACTCGTTGACCACCAGGATGTGTTGGTCGCGCCAGCCGTTGCGCTTCATTGCTTCCAGATCCGTGAGCTGTGGTTGCAGCCGTCCAAGGGCGCATTGGTATTGGGATGCCGGTACCTTCATGACAGCACCTCCATCTGTCCCGTCTCGATGACCCAGTACAACAGAGCAAGGGCATCGGCTTCGTTGTCGTCGGCAACTGTTAGGCCTCGCTTCATGGTTGCTGCAATCATCTCGGCTTTGCTGGCATTGCCTTTGCCGGTCGCGTGCTTCTTGATCGTGCCGACCGGTACGCCCTGGTAGGGAATCTGGTGGTGCTCGCACCATGCGGTGAGCGTGGCCAGATAACCACCGTAAGCATGGGCCGCATCGACTCCGACATGGCGACGTACTTCTTCGAAGAACACCGCATCGACCTTGTCGAGCCCGGCCTTGATCTCACTGAGCCAACGTCGGAACTTGAGAAACCGCATCCCACCACCTTCAAATCGTCCACCAGAGCGTTGGGCGTGGAAGGCCGCGCTGCCATGCCGGATCAGCCCATCCTCTTGCAGCGTGGCCCAGCCAGTCGTGGTGCCCAAGTCGATGGCGATGATGGAAAAGCGCTGGCCTGACGCAGCCGACTCATTACGTCGTAACTCCTCTACGTGTGTGTGCGTATGCGCGCGTGAGCGGTAAACGTCTTGATGGGTCAGCTGCGTCAGTTGGCCTTGAATTTCTTGTTTTTGAATCATGATGTCGTCCTCAATCGTTGATGTATGGATAGGAGGTTTGCGGGGCGCTTGCGGGTTCTTTCAGGCCAATGCCAACAAAGCCTCGAATACCGATGGCGTTGCGCCACTTCTCAAAGCGGCGCGACAGCAACAAGTCGGAAAACCGCCTGTTCGAGCCCACGTATTCGCCTACCGAATCGGCCCATGCCTTCCAGTCATTGAACAATTCGATGGTCAGTGCCTTGGCATTCGAGTGCAGCACGCAACGCTCGGCAATCCAGCGCCCGAGCGCGTCCTCGGCTTCGAAATACTCGTCGGTGGCTTCCACCACCGATTGCGGTGGTCGTAGTCCAGTGCGCTGCCATTCGAGACATCCGGCCACTGCCCACGCCAGAATCCCGTCACGCTCGGCCAGCAGCTTCTCGGTGAGGTGCTTGTCGCGCTTCTCGGCGGGGATCGTTACCGTGAACGGGATCAGGTGCAGCCTGCGACGCATCGCTTCGTCGATGTTGCGAATAGCGGGCTTGTGGTTGCCCGCGATCACCAGCTTGAATTGCGGCGAAAACTGGAAGAAGTCTTGCCGCATGAAGCGCGCTGAGATCGGGTCGCCCCCGGTCATCGACTTCACCTTCGATTCCGCCCAGCGCCGTCCTTGCTCGGTTTCCACTGAGCACACCATGCGCGCACCACGTAGCCCGGCCATGTCGGTCGGATGCCGGTCGGAGCGCGATTCCATGAACGTGTCCATCGGCGCACTGGTGGCGTACTCGCCGAGAATGCTGGCGATGGTGTTGATGAACACCGATTTGCCGTTCCCGCCAGTGCCATAGATGAAGAACAGCGCGTGCTCCCGCGTCGACCCGGTCAGCGCGTAGCCCACCATGCGCGCGAGATAACTCTGCAGCGGCTCGTCGCCATTGGTGGCTGAAGCCAGAAAGGTCAGCCAGACCGGGCATTCGCCCTTGGGTGTCGCCGTGGTGATCTTGGTCGAACGATCCGTGCGCTCGTGTGGCGTGAGCAGTCCGGTGTGCAGATTGAGTGCGCCGCCGGGCGTGTTGAGCAGCCATGGGTCGGCGTCCCATTCTTCGCTGGTGGCCGCGTGTCTGCGGTCGGTGCGCGCCAGCCTCTCGACGCCGCCCACGGTGCTGCTGGATGCCAGTTTGGTGGCGGTGCGATGGCTGTCCACCGACAGTGCCGCATCGCGGCAGACGTTGCGGATCAGGTGCTGCGCCTTGAGGGTTTCTTCGTGCTGCCAGCGCTGGCCCGTCCATACCAACCATCGCCCCCACGCGCAGACGTAGCGCCAGTCCTCGGCGAATTTGCGGGTGAAGGCCAGCGCCAACGCGTCTTCCGTCGCCCAGACACTGCGCTCTCCATCCGTTCCGTCACCCGAACTCGCGCCAGAAGACGGTACGGTGGGTTGCATCACGTAGCGCTCGCCACGCTCGATAAAGGCGACGACATCGAAGCCTTCGGCCAGCGCGTCGGCGGCATCCCAGCCAGCAGGCTTGTCGTCCGGAGGCAGCAGCACGGCGCAACTGGATGCGCCAGCCGCCAACACTGCTTCTGCCGCACGCAGCCCGTACTCCCATCCGGGTTTGTCCTTGTCCGGCCAGACCAGCACTGCCTTGCCTGCGACCGGGCTCCAGTCGGTTTTGTCAACGGGTGCGTTGGCACCGTGCATGGCCGTGGTGGCGGTGATGCTGGCATCGATCAGCGCCTGCGCGCATTTCTCGCCTTCGACCAGGATCACCAGATCGGCGGGCAGCAGGCCGGGCTGGTTGTAAAGCGGACGCGGATCGGGCGGCGTCATCTTGCGGCGCTTGGCGTCCCACGGCCGGAACTCCTTGCGCTGCACGCCATCCTCATCCACCGGGTCATAGCGGTAGACGCACGCAATCAAATGACTGTCGGCGTCAAAGTAGTCCCACTTGGCCGTGGCCGGGCCGAGATCATCCGTGGCAGCGTCCTTTTTGCGCTTGCTTGCGGTGCGACCTGTCACCGGCATCGGACGCCCGAGCAGGCTGCGCGCCAGCTCGAGTACCCGCGCAAAGTCGATGTGAACGTCGCATCCCAGATTGGCAGCAAGCAGGTCGAAGATGTCGCCGCCGTTCCCGGTTGCCCGGTCAATCCAGAGCCCGGCGCGCTCGCCGATGATCTCGATCTCCAGGCTGCGTCCGGGACTGCCCAGCACGTCGCCGACGACCAGCTTGCCTTTGACGCGCTTGGCAGCAGGCAGCAGCAGTAGCAAGACGGACTCGATCTGCGACAGCAGAGCCGCCCGAATCTCGTCACGCTCATTGCTGGTGGCTACATCACGCGTGGGCGGAGCAGGATTGAAATCCAGCATGCTTCCTCCCATTCGTTGTTCTTGTGGTGGCGCTGAGCGCTTGTGGCTCGTGCGGCAGGTAGTGGGTCTTGCGCGCCACTTCCCGCAGAAACACCGGATTCAAATCGACCAAGGCTGCCCACGCCTCCAGATCGCGGCCTTCCAGAAATGATCGGCCTGAACGCAACTCGTCCTTGTTGCCGCATCGAGAGTCGACCATCGCCTGACAGATCACAGCCACGATCAGCCGTTTCTCCGGAGTCGGCCCGGTGGCATGGCGCAACAGCAGACGCTCGATGGCGCGAATGCCGACCAAGGGGCGCGGTAGATCTGCCTTGGCGTGTTCCCGTACTTGGATGGAGGTCATCATTGCGTCCTCCAGCAGCGATCTTGGTATGCGCACATCCGGCACTCGAAGTGCGTGGATTCGGCGTAGCCGCGTGGCAGGAGTTCTTCTGCCTCGGTAGCCCGAACGATGCGCACGGCACGATCCGACATTCGCTGCGCGAGCAGTCCATCAAACGGCACGAGTTCGAGCCACAATTCCTGCGTGTCCTTGTTGATCGCGGTGAAAAGCGCCGGGTTGTCGGCCAAGCCAGGGCAGGTTTCGTGCAGGTAGGCTTGATAGACAGCCAACTGCGCGGCGTATACCGGCTTGGCCAGCGCGACGCCTTTCTTCGCGCACTCACGCCAGCTCTTGTCGTTCATGGTTTTGCATTCCCACAGCATCGGGCAGGACAGCCCGAGTTCGACCGGAACGGCGGTCACGATGCCATCGACATGGCCAGCGATGCGTCCGTCGGCAACCGCGAAGCCGAATTGCTCGCCGGAGGCGTCGCGGGTCTGCAATTCAAAGCCAGCAATTTGCAGCCAGCGGATCGCCAGCATTTCCAGCGAATGACCTACCTCGAATATGCGCAACACACGACCGGGAAAATCGCGCCCCGGGTCGGCGGGGGCACCGGCGTACTCGAACTGCAAGGCGCGCTCGCACGCAATCCCGAGCCTGGATGCGCCAAGGTAGGTTCGGGATGGCTGGCTTTGCCGCTCTTGCGTCAGGGCGGCATCCACCAGTGCAGCGATGCGCTCATGCATCTTGGGTCGGTGATTGAAGTCGAGCATCACGCCTCCCAAGGAATGTCGTCGGCCATATCGGCGAACGGATCGGCACAGGGCTTGGGCAGGTCTTGCCCGGCCAGCCGTACCGACGGATAGCGCATGTTCTCGTGGGCGAGCGTCATGGAATCGACGTAGCACGTCACGATGGCATCGATCACGCGCAGGGCTTCCTGCTCGGAGTAGTGACCGAGTGGCTTGTCGAAGCCGATTTCGCCAGCCGCATCGCCGAAGGGGCGAAGGCAACGGCGCATGGCTTGCTGTTCGAGCGGAGAGACATCAATCATGAGTGCCTCCCGCGTCAACGTGTCGGACAGCGATGGATCGGATTTGCCCCACGCGCCATACAGCGCGTGAAACGCATCCTGACAGCGACGGGAGCAAAACACCCAGTCGATGGGATAGCGGTGCGGTTCGCCTACTTTGAAACGGTTGTCCGTGTGGCCGTAACCGCGCGCCTGTCGATGGCATACCCAGCATTTCACACCCCCTCCTTATTGCGCCCATGAGGGCTTGCTGATCGGGGCGCGTGCGCTAGCCGCCGGCGTGGATGGGGACACGGGAGCCGGAGCTGCCGTGCCAGTCGATGGCGTACCGCTCATCAGTCGGGCGTAGTCCTTGTGATCGGGCTCGATGGCCTGCCGGATCGTGTTGCGGTCGTCGCCACGACTGTCTTTTTCGATGTCGATGCGCCCGATGAATACCAGCCCGTCGAGTTCACCGAAGTGCTGGATGCGGCGTGCGGTCTGTGCGTGCGCGCTGTTGTCCTGTGGGCTCACGCCACGGGCAGAGTTGAGCGCTGCACGCAGAAATGCCCGGCCCATGTTTGCCCACTCGTCGCTCTTGGAGGAGTGGAGCCCGACCAGCGACCACATCTTGCGTTTGGCAAACTGGCCATCGAGCACGACAAACTCGGCATTCAAAAAAACGCTGCCGGTCTGTTCTGATTCGGTTGCCCAGCCTCCAGTCCAGCCGCGTGACGCATCGTCGTAGCCGCCCGGTTTGATGGTCATGCGCACCTTCACCAGCGTGCCTTTCGGGACGAGGTCGAATCCTGCTTGTTGTCCGGCATCGTTAAAGTCGTTCCATTGGGTCATATCGATCTCCTGATTCATTTCTTGGTTGTGGGGGTGGCTGCGGTGCTGGCGACTGCAGCAGGCGGCGAACGGCCAGCGGCGCACTTGGCGATCAGCTTGGCCAGGTTCGGTTCCTCGACCTCGTCCAGACGGCCTGAGCGATCCTTCGCCGGATAGCCCCACGGGTTGTCGGTGTGGGTGACGAAGGCGCGGAACGGTTTGGCCCTTTCCACTGTTTTGCCTGCTTCAACCGGAACGCCATCGGCGGGCGCTTCGAGCTGCAGGAAGGCCAGCGTCACCACTTCATCGATGACACCCGGCAGCTCCGAGGCGGTTTTGCTGCCTTCCAACTGCAGGGCGTAATAGCGCTTGTTGAACTCGTCGACTTTCTCGTCGAGGATCGCCACGAACACGACGTGCTTGTCGCGCACATGCTGCAAGTGGGTGAGCGCAGCGATCATCTCGGAGCCCAGCAGACCGTAGGCACCGCGTGTATCCGGTTTGCCGGTGCGATCCGAAAACGCCTGCGGCTGCGTCTTGGCCCATGCGAGACACAGACGTGAGAGCACCGTGATGCTGTCGACGAAGTAGTAGCGATACTTGGCCAGTTGCGCCGGATCGCCGTAACGCTGGCAGACCGCATCGAAATGCGCCTGCGAAAATGGCTGATCGGCGGTGGCTGCTGGATTAGGCCCGGCGAGGAAGACCACGAGATCGCGGAATTCCGGCCACGAGCGCGGCCGGATGGTATCGCCGCGCCAGTCCTGCACTGCGATGTCACCCGCTTCCAGATCCACGAACATCGTTTCCTGTTCGGGCAGCGTTTTGAGCTGGCTGGTCTTGCCCACACCCGGAAAGCCGAGCAGGACGATCTTGGCGCACCGTGGTTCGCGCATACGCTCGTCGGCGCTGATGATGGGGAGAGCCATTACGCCACCTCCTTGAGCAAGTCAGCCACGTCAGCACGCCAGAGAATCTGGTAGCCACTGTGACCATTGCGGCTGTATGGGTGGGCTTCGCCGTAGGCGCAGCCAGCCTCACTGAGTTGCCACTCGTCGCGGTCGTTGCGGAATTGCAGCCCTTGATCGCGCAACCGGGCATTCACCGCCCGCGCCGACCAGCCCAGGAGTTCACCCAACTGCGTCGGATTGAGTGCAGAGATCGGCTCGTTGGCAGCGGGCAGCGCCTTGCGCAGCGCATCCAGCGTGATACCGGTGTTGTCGGAGATCGCGGTCAGTGTCGCCGCCATCGCGATGCCACTGCGCACGCCCGGCACCTTGGCTACCGCTTCACCGATCAGCAGCAACGCGCTCACCTTGTCCTGTGTCGGAGCAGGCAGCGCCGCCACTGCATTGGCCGACACGTAAGAGCCGGTTTTGCGAATCGACGGCAGCACTTCCGTGGTCACCCACCGTTTGAAGCGTTTGGCCTCCGGCTTGGTGGAGCCGAGGATCAGCGCATACAAGCCGGACTCGTTGATGTGGTTCTGCCGCTGGCGACCACCGGGAGTAAGGGCGTCCAGTTTTTGGACATCCTCGGCATCGACGTGAGAGTCGATTGCTTGGCGCGCATTGCCAAAGCCCAGCACCGTGCAGACATCCTTGGCGCTGAACCAGGGTGCGCCGGTCTCATCGGCCACCACACGGACAGACTGCGATTCAAATTCAAAAATTGTTGGAATCATGGTCGGCTCCTCATTCCTTGGTATCGATGGAGGCAAGCCGGTAGCTGGCTTTGCCGGGACGGACGGTGCGGGCGGGCTCGAATTGCTCGCGCAGCGCTTTTGGCCATGCGGCGTACTTGGACTCAGGCACCTTGAGCGTCACGTCCATGTACTGCGCCGGGTCATCGCCTGCGGCGGTGATCTTTGTGGCCAGCGCGGTGAGCTGGGCCTGATCCCAATCGATGATCTTTCGCTGGTCGCAGACGACGGTTTCGTTCTGGTCGCTGGGGTCGAATACACGGACGATGCCGAAGTCACGTCCTTCGGTCAGACGCGCTTGGCGCGCGGCCTCGGCGTAGCGCAACTCATTGACCTGCTCGACAAACTCACGAACGGTCTTGGCCAGTTGCTGCAATTGCTCGCACTGTTCGACGAGGGGCTTGTAGGCGTCCAGCGGCGCAGACGCGTAGTCCGCTGGGGTTTGATTGAGGACGTGCCGGAGAGCGACGATATTCATGCCGCCACCCCGCGTACCTTCGATGCCGTCGACGCCGCAGCTACTTCACTGCGGCTGTTCGGACTGTCATACAGACACTCGCGCTCGAATTGCTCGATGTCCTCCAGGCGGTAGCGGACGGCACCGCCGATTTTCAAGAAACGGGGGCCGACGCCGTCAGACCGGTACCGTTCAATCGTGGCTTCCGACTTATTCCAGCGGTCTGCGAGTTCGCGCTGGGTCAGATGCCGTGTTTTCAGCTGTTCGCTGTGCATTTGCATCTCCTTCGATGATGGGTTGTCACCGGTTGCAGGCACTTGAATCAGCACTGCTAACCGATACGTCATCGTCTCGAAGGGGATGCCACAGATCGTTCCTCAGAATCCTCGGATGCGTTCCTCAAATCCAATCAGTGCGGCCTGAATGCAAAAAACCCGGCCTGATTGAGAATCAGAGCCGGGCCATTGCGGAAAAACGCTGCGGATACTGGGGCGTTAGTGCAGCCAGTCGCGGTCTTCGTCGGGAATGATCAATGCGTAGCGCTCGTCGCCACGTTGGTAACGAATGAATGTCTGGTACACGAGCGCATTGCGCTCGAACACTTTGCTGGGCGAGAAGCGTTGCGCTTGTGATCCGCAAGCACTCTTGAGCGCGTCGTTGTCCATTTCGTGGTCGAGGTCGTCGAACAGCGCGACCAAGATGGTTTTCTGACGGGGCTCCAGTGGGTACTCGCCCCCCGCGATGAACGCCTTGCCGTCCGTCCTGACATAACGCAGCGTGGTGCCCGGCGCGGCCTCGGCCAAGACCTGTGGCCCAGGCGCGGCCTGCCGATCCGGGAAGAACTCGAACGTGCTCTGACCGACACGCCCGACCGTGAACAGGGAGCGCACATCGAACTCCGTCATCGCCGACCCTGCGGGTAGCGGCAATTCGCTGCTGGTCAACACCACGCAGGACTGGGTAGTTCTTTCGAGGGCGATCTGCTCGCGCAGGCGAACAGCGATATCCGGGCGGTACAACTGGCGCGCGAAATACCATGTGATGGCCTTGCCGCGTGTGGCCTCGGTTGTACCAAGCCGCCAGATCAGATCGGGTTCGATCTGCTTCGAACTGTTGGCAGCGAAGCTGAGACCATTCAGCAAGCTGGCGATGAATTTCTGCAACGCTACCTTGTGGGTTTCGCGTAAGCGCCGTGACGCCGAGACATCGCCGCACTCTGGGCAATGCAGAGCGATCAGATCTGGCGTGAGATCGCGCACCACGCGTGCGGTTTCGATACCGCATTCTGGACAGGTCACCCAATCCTGCGGCTTCCCGAGCACCAGCACACGTTCACGCAGCAGGTGCGTTGCGGCGACGGCGTTATCGCCACCACAAAGCGCCTGTCCGTTGATTTCCGGCTTCGACTGCTCCAGCAACCGGCAGAACAGGCTGGTCGCCTGGACTTGGCTGTCACTCATGCAGCTTGCAACTCCATCTCCGGCGCTTGTTCTTCAGCCTCAATCACATTCAGCGCGGTCAATACTGCGTTGGCGATGGGCTGATTGTGTTCGGACAGGTTCTTGATCGTGGACGAGCCGGACGAGTACAGATCAAAGCTGAAGTGGGGGGATTTGCCGTCTTCGGTGGCAGTCGTGTAGACGATGACGCTGGCACCGTCCATGTTGTACTCGGCCTCGAACGAATGCTCGACCTTCAGCGACCCGAGGGCAAGCTGGATCGCATCGTCGTGATCTTTTTCGGGTGATGCTTCGACCTGGAAGCTAATGCCGGTACGTCCGACTGGACAGAAGCGCGCTCGGCGCAAGCGTACTTTATCGACGCCGTAGGTCGACCAATCATCGAATGGTTCCATCATTCCATCACGCATCGCATTCAAGTTGAAGCGCTTTTTCTCGATGGCTTCAGGTGTGATTTCCTGCTTAACGACATGCTTGCCGAACAGTTCCAGCACAGCTGTATGGTTCTTTGCGCCGCCCTTGACGATAGTCTCGACGATGCCGGTTGCGGGGTGATAGACGATGGCGGTTTCCAGCGCGATGCGAGTGGTGATCCGGGTGAAATTGTTCTGTGCGAAATGCGCCAGGGCGGTCACTGGCCCTTCGACATAGATGGTCAGTTGCACGCTCTCGTCGGCAGTGCGGTCGCTGATTTCGACATGAACACCATCGCCACCGCCGACCTTTTTGTACAAATTGGCCACGTCGTGGCAAAACGTCTCCAACTGGGCGCGGTCACGCGTGGGATCGAGCCCCGGCTGGATGCGGTGTTTTTTCCAATACTTGCCGTTTGCCTTGGCTTGAAAAGCGATGTGCAATTCGGCATCGCGGAATGCCTTGTCGCGGTTCGTCAGCATCCACAGTGCGGTCTCGCGTTCATCTCGCGATGCGAATGCCGTCGTGACTTCGGGGTCGTTGGCACAAATGCTGCGGAACTCGGCAATCGCCTGTCCATGCCCCAGGAGGTGGGCGCGGCGCAAATCGTCGTACCAGTGCAGTAGGTCTTTCTCAAGGCTCTCTCGTTCCGTGACGTCGAGAGCAGGATCGCGCGACGATGCAGTCATGGCATCAACGGCGTCCGAGATTGCTTCTGGCAAAGACTCAGGAGGTTGTGTCCAATCAATCGTTAGCCGTTGCCCTAAGACATGGGGCTCAGTGAACTCTCGAAGCGTCGGCATCGAGATATGCCGCAAGAAATGCCGCGCGTTGAAAACCTTCATTGTTGTTTCCCCTTTCTCCATGCCCTTCAAGAAACCATACGCGATACCGCGAATATGTATTTCGCCCTGCCTCGGAGTTCTATGCCGACGACAAAGGCAACGACACCATCATCTGGCGCTCTCGTTATGGGATGATCCCCATTCGAATCTTGGTTTTGATGCTCGATAGCCAGTCCTCCCGGTACTGCAACGCGAGCGCGTCCAGATTGGTGCGACCCACCCCGGCCCTGCGAGCAAGATCCTCCAGCGATACCGTGCAGTCGAGCCATCCGAGGCCGTGCGCTGCCACCAATGCCGCCTTGTCGGCGGTGGTGACGACGATGATCGTGGATGGCAGCAGTTTGTTGGCAAGCAGCCAGGCCAGTAGGTGTTGTTCGCCGTCGTCGAGCGTGCGGCATGAGTGATGAGCGAGCACCAGCGATGCAAGCTCCTTGCGTGTCACTGGATGACGTCCGGAAAGACCTGCGTTTAGATCTGCCGGAGGAACTGATACATGGCGGGGATCACCGGGGTTGCCCGTCAGCGTTTCTTCGACGCACTTTTCGACGGTTTCGATGGCGAAGTGGCTGCTGATCGCTGTCCAGCAGTTGGTGCGGAATGCCTCGAGGATGACATTGGTGTCAGCGAAGACTCGGGTTTTTGCGGCACTTGCGGCGTTCGTTTTCTGCATACGGTACGCACCTCACAGCTCGAACGGTGCTGCAAGGTCGTACTGAGCAAAAAGCTCGGTCAAACCGCCCAATCCCAAACCCATGGCTTTGGCGGCTTTGCGCGCCGACAACCGCCCGTTTTCTACCGCCTCGTGCAGCATCCGCACAAAGGTAGTTGAAAATCTTTTGGGTGGGCCAGATACGGATATCCGTTGTTTCTCTTGTTTGAGTCGCTGGCAGGTATCGCTGCTGATGCGCTGCAAATTGAACAAGCGCCAAGCGAGCGCCACGGGCGAAACGCGCAGCAGCGCGGCGACTTCGCAGAGATGTGCGATGTCGTCTTGCCGATCATGGTCGATCAGTTTGTCGAGAGACGCACGCGGCATCAGCAGCGCGGCCGCAAAATTGTCGGCCAGTTGCTCGATGCGCTTCTTCTTGTTGCGCTCTTCGACGGAGTTGGATTCGCGGTGGTCGGGCTTCATCACATCCCAGGTCAGCGCGTGGAAAAGCTCGTGCGCCAGATCGTAGAAACGACGCGCCTCGGTTTCGTTGCGGTTGATGAGGATGACGCCCATTTCTTCGAGGTGGCAGGTCGCACCAGAGATGGATTTTCCGTCTTCAGCTTCCACGGTGTCGACGAACAACACCGGGATGTCGAGCTCGCGCTCGATCTTGTCGATCAAGGACTCTGCCGGAATGACGCCAAGATCGAGTTCGGCTGCCAAGCTTTCTGCGCGCTCCTGGGCGTCTTCGAACGAGGATTGCGCAGACAAACGCAAAGCACGCTTGAGCACGCTCGTCTGACTGTTCTGTTGCTCACGCAACCAGCGCAGCAGGCCGATCCATAGACCAGCTTTCAGCTCGAAACCGTCGAGGCTGTCCTCGGGCACTTCCGGGGCGGCACGCCACGAGAACTGCGCCTCGCCAGCCACAGCGAACGGGTCGATGAAATATTCGATGTCCCGATCCAGTAGATCGGACAGTTCCAGAAGTTCTTCCGGTTTCAGTGCGCGCTTGCCGTTCTCGATGTCTGAGACCGACTGCCGATCGTTCAAGCCGAGACCCTGCGTGAGCTGATCCTGCGTCCAGCCCTTCGCATCGCGCGCCGCTTTGACGCGGTAGCCGATTAGCTTTTGTGAAATTTTTTCGAGCATGGCGTCACCTCCTAAAGTGGAAGTATAGCCTTGCGAATTGAATTTTGCAAGAATGTGTTGCTAAGTTAGATGCGCAAGAATGAGCGCTTCGACCAGCACGTCTGCGCAGGTGTCTGCACCGGCCCCTACGAGAAATGCCGCCAACAGCGTGACCATGAGCCTGTTTTGCGTCCATCTCCGGTTCTTGCTTTCGGCAAATGCCCGCAAGCGTCCGCAACGCTTGTCAATATTGCGATGGAGCAGACCACCCCATAAAAAACAGAATGCTCATCAAGCATTTTTATATCGAGGGAGCGCTCACCATGACCACACTAAACGTTATTGATCCAGCACGAATGACCGTCGAGGAACGACGGTCGGAAGTCGCATCCATCCTGGCTCTCGGGCTGATTCGCTTGAGGACGGCACCCGAACCCACACCAGAAGAAAGAGAAAAAGCAGACCTTGGCTTTTCCCTGCCACAGCGCGTTCATACAAACCCCGCATCACGAGTCCGCAACGCCGTCCGAGAAGCGTTGCTGGCCAAACAGAAAGGAGTTTGAATGAACACATCCACAGCACTATCAGGTGTCATCGGGCGTATTGCCCGATTGCCTGACACACCATTCGAAGAAATCAAATCGCTGTGGCAGCAGCTTTTCGCCACCCCGATGCCAACCCACAATCGCGTGTATCTGGAACGGCGCATTGCCTATCGGATGCAGGAGATTGACTTCGCGCAGCGCGAGCCTGCCGTGCTGGAGAGGAACAAGGTGCGCATCGACGCGTTGCTCGAACGCACCAAACCAAAAACCAAAGCGGGCCGGGGTGAGTTGGTCAAGCTGGTGCCGGGGACGGTGCTCACCAGAGAATTCGCTGGCGCGGTACATCGGGTAGTCGCCATGCCTGACGGCCAGTTCGAATACAACGGCAAACCCTATCGCAGCCTCACTGCCATCTCGAACGAAATTTCCGGCACGCGTTGGTCTGGCCCCGCGTTTTTTGGTCTACGGGAGAAAGCTGCGAAGGGAGGTGCGAAATGAGCGCGCCCGAGGGCAGCACCAAAAAACGCCTGCGGTGCGCGGTCTACACCCGCAAATCCAGTGAGGAAGGCTTGGATCAGGAATACAACTCCATCGACGCGCAGCGTGACGCGGGCCATGCCTATATCGCCAGTCAGCGTGCCGAGGGCTGGATTCCGGTGGCCGACGATTATGACGATCCAGCTTTTTCCGGCGGCAACATGGAGCGCCCTGGCCTGAGGCGTCTGATGGCGGACATCGAGGTAGGCAAGGTCGACATCGTAGTGGTCTACAAGATCGACCGCCTGACGCGCAGCCTTGCCGACTTCTCGAAGATGGTTGAAGTGTTCGAGCGCCAAGGGGTGTCGTTCGTGTCGGTCACCCAGCAGTTCAATACCACGACCTCAATGGGACGGTTGATGTTGAACGTGCTGCTGTCGTTCGCCCAGTTTGAACGGGAAGTGACTGGCGAGCGCATCCGCGACAAGATCGCGGCCAGCAAACGCAAGGGTAAGTGGGTCGGCGGCGTGCCGTCGCTGGGCTACGACGTCATCAATCGGAAACTGGTGATCAACGATGCCGAGGCTGAGGTCGTGCGCCGCATGTTCACGGATTACCCGCGCATCGGCTCGACGACGATGTTTGTCCAGCAACTGCGGCACGAAGGAGTCACCACCAAATCATGGGTGGCGCAGTCGGGTAACGACCGCGTCGGCAAGCTGATCGACAAAAGCGCGCTCTACAAGATTCTCAACAACCCCGTCTACATCGGCGAGATTCGGCACAAGGACATTTGCTATCCGGGCGAGCACGAGGCGATCATTACCAAGGCGCAATGGGAGGTGGTACAAGCAGCGCTGGCGTCGAAACCCAACGGAGCCAAGAAGGGACAGACGCGAACCGAGCGCCCGGCATTGCTCAAGGGATTGATCTTTACGCTCGACGGTCGAGCGATGACGCCGCACGCCACCAAGGGCAACGGCGGCAGGCTGTACCGCTACTACCTGTCAACACGCGACGCCAAGGAGGGGCACGGCACGTCCGGAGTCAAGATGCTTCCGGCCGGAGAAGTGGAGGAAGCCGTGATGGCGCAATTGCGCGGCATCTTGCGCTCGCCCGAGGTCGTGACGCAGGTCTGGCGCGAGATCAGCAAACTCAAAGACAAGGCCACGGCAGGCATGAACGAGATGCAGGTTGCCGTGGCGCTGAACCGCATCGATCTGGTGTGGGATCAGCTTTTCCCCTTGGAGCAATATCGCATCGTCCAGTTGCTGGTCGACCGGATCATCGTCTCGCCGAACGAGTTGCAGGTGAAGCTGCATCCCAATGGAGTCGAGAACCTTGCCCTGGACGTGATCCGCGATCCTGCCAGACCCCGTAGCGCCAATTTGAAAGAGGAGGCATTGGCATGAGAACGACCATACTGGAATTCACCGGCGACCCAATGTTGCTGCGCGCCGCCGACGGTGCCGTGACGGTGTCGATCCCGATCCGGATCAAGCGCTACAGCGGACGGCGGCAGGTGGTGGTGCCACAGGGCATTTCGACAACGCTGACCGGTGAGGCCGCGCCGACGGCCTTGCAAATTGCGCTGGCGCGTGGCCACCGCTGGCTGCGCCAGATCGAGAGCGGCAAGGTCACCAACCTCTCCGAGATCGCCAAGCAGGAAAACCTCGACCGCAGCTACATCAGCCGAATGGTCAACCTGACCACGTTGGCCCCGGACATCGTGGCTGCGATTTTGGACGAGACTTTGCCCGAAAACGTGTCCCTGTTCGACCTCGCGGTCGACACGCCTTTGTCGTGGGAGGAACAGCGGCGACGCGTTGCGGAGGCGGCAGACCGGCCCAAAGGTGCGGGAAAAACCGACTCAGTTGCGCAGATTTGACACGGTTCTCTTTCTCTCAAGTCCGCAACGACAGAGCGATGCTGAAAAAAAGATGGACAGGCAGATTGCGCGTAAGTCCATGTTTTTAAAGGACGTGACCTTGCGGACTTGGCGCTTTGCGCGTTCGCAAGAAGTAGAGAAAAGAGAGTGAGAGAGGGGCGAGAAAGGCGAAAAACCGGCGTTGCGGTCGGGTGCCAAGTCCGCAAGCAGAAGTGAAAAACCCCGCCAAACGTGGCGTCTGGCGGGGTTCATCGAAATGCAAAGAGGGTGTCTTTGCAAGTTTTTATGGTGGAGTCGGCGGGAATCGAACCCGCGTCCAGAAGCACTCTACAGACAGTTCTACATACTTAGTGCTGCCATTTAATTTAATCCAGACGACGCGGACGCACACGCTGCGGCTGGACGAGTTACCTATTATTTAGTCTAAAGCTAAGTAACCCAACTTAAGACGATTCCCTATGAATGACTCTACTGCTGTTGCCAGCCCGCCCTAGGGAAGAGACGGTGTAGAGTTAGCAAGCAATTAAGCTGCTAATGCGTACGAGTTATCGTTTGCAGTTATATAGTTCTGATTGTATTTACGAGGTAGTCAGGCCTCGGTATGCCCTGCGCTGCTTTGCAACCCCTGTCGAAACCAGGTCGACCCCAAAACAGTTCATCATTGTAACGTGTAACTATCAGATGTGGTGAAAATTGATGAATTCAAGGGGTGATTCGCTGACTGTGCTTTGCCCGTATCAACTCTAATAGCTCTAAAGGAGAATCCAGAATGGCATCGGCTTTCCAGTGGGTGGGCTCGGTTGCGCCGCAATAGCCCCAGGCTGCTGCGATACTGAACATTCCCGCAGCTTGACCTGCTTTAATGTCGCGCAGGTCGTCACCAACGTACCAGCAATCCTCGGGATTCACATTGAGTTGCCTGGCGGCCTCTAATAATGGAGCCGGATGTGGTTTTGCATGTGGCGTTGTATCGCCAGAAATACTGCATGCGGCATTTTGCAAGCCGAGCAAAGGTTGGAGGGGAGTGGTAAAGCGCATGGCTTTATTCGTGACGATGCCCCATGGCAGTTGCAATTGCTCTATGCCTTGCAGCAGTTCAGGGATGTCTGCGAAAAGTTGACTGTGGACCGCAATTGCGCTCTCGTAATTTGCCAGAAATTCGACGCGCATCGTTTCGTAATCGGGGTGGTCGGGTTTGATGTCGAAGCCGGCGCCGAGCAATCCCCTTGCGCCGGCAGAGGCGAAAGGGCGCAGGCTAAGATACGGAACTTCAGACAATTGACGCTGACTGCGCATTAAGTTTACTGCGGCGGCCAGGTCGGGGGCCGTATCGGCCAGCGTGCCGTCAAGATCAAACAAAATAGCGCGGGGAGTTTGCATAGGAAGTGGTTCTCGGTTTCCGCAGGAGTACTGCGGAAGAAGCTAATCTGGTTTAAACGGGACGGGTGCAGGCAACCAGGTAATTTACGCTGGTATCTTGATTGAGCGAGTAAATTTGTGTCAGCGGGTTGTAGCTCATGCCTTTCAATGCTTCGACCTGCAGGCCGGCATTGCGGATTGCCTGAGATAGTTCTGCGGGGGTAATGAACTTGGCATAATCATGTGTGCCTTTAGGTAGTAATTGCAGCAGGTACTCAGCGCCTATTACGGCAAATAAATAGGATTTCAGATTGCGGTTCAAAGTGGAAAAAAACACATGTCCACCGGGTTTGACCATGCGATAGCATGCTTGGATCACGGATGCGGGGTTGGGAACATGCTCCAGCATTTCCATGCAGGTAACGACATCGAATTGTTCCGTTTCGCGGGCGGCCATGTCTTCTGCCGCGATTTTTTCATAACGCACGCGGATGCCAGATTCCAGTCCGTGTAAATCCGCAACTTTAAGTGCTTTTTCGGACAGGTCGATACCGGTGACTTCAGCGCCTTTTTTGGCCATCGATTCAGCCAGGATCCCACCGCCACAGCCAACATCGATTACCTTCTTTCCCGCTAATGGTATGCGAGCGTTGATCCATTCCAAACGCAAGGGGTTGATTTCGTGCAGAGGCCGGAATTCAGAGCTTGGGTCCCACCAGCGGTGCGCTAAATCGCTGAATTTTTGAATTTCTGCTGGATCGACGTTAATAGTGGACATAGATTAGAACCGTGAAGTAAAACGGAAATGAATGAAGTCGTATTGTAGTCCAACTTGATGAATGGTCTTTGGCTTGGGCACAATAAAAAAACCCCGCAACAGCGGGGTTTTTATAATTCACTCGCCAGAGGCGGGGAAATTATTTAACGTTACGTGTACCAACTACTTCGATTTCTACGCGACGGTTTTGAGCGCGACCATTGGCTGTTTTGTTATCAGCAACTGGTTGTTTTTTGCCCTTGCCTTCAGTGTAGACGCGGTTCGCTTCGATACCTTTGCTAACCAGGTAAGCTTTAACAGCTTCGGCGCGTTTTACAGACAATTTTTGGTTGTAAGCATCAGAGCCAACAGAGTCAGTATGACCGACGGCGATGACGACTTCCAGGTTGATACCTTTCAGTTTAGATGCCATGTCATCCAATTTGACTTTTGCTTCTGGCTTCAACACTGCTTTGTCGAAATCAAAGAATGCATCAGCTGCGAAAGTAACTTTCTCAGATGTTGGCGCTGGTGGCGCAACTGGCTTCGGAGCTGGTGCAGGAGCAGCAACCGGTGCTGGTTCTGCAACAACTGCAGCTGGTTTGACCAACGGAGCGTCACAGCCTGGAACCGCGTCAGCCGGTGTCCAGTAGCCAGTACGCCAGCACAGGCCGAATGGATCGCGGACGATGACGCCACGACCATCTTGTACATAAGCGCTGTTAGGTGTGCTTGCTTTGATATCTGTCATATCTTGTGCAGAGACCGAAAAAGCGGCTACTGAGGAAGCTGCGATAACGAGTTTTACTAAATTTTTCATATTTCTCCTCTCGGGGTGAGATTACTTACCGCAGATGAACTGCGCAATTGACTGCATAAAACCGGATACTACCACATGCTTGATGACAATACTATTTCATCATCAAATACCATGACTGAATTAGCGTTGTTACACCTTACTATTTTGCCACAGGATGTATCACCAAGCTAAGATTGTTAAATTAATGAAGTAACATTTTGTGAAAATTGTCGTGTTTTAGCAACCTGCCTTGTTTGTATGCAAGCCTTATCTCAATTAACGCTGGCAGAAACGCTTTATTTAGCCTTCGTTCTTCAGATTGCAACACGCCGGGTTGATGTGATCGGGTTGATGTGATGTATCCGGCGAGTTTGCTCTGGTCAGGCTGGTCCTCAGGTCGCGGTAAATGATCTGTGGGATCTTTTTCGTATTTATAATGCCGATAGCTGTATTTGCATTTATATAAACATTTTTGCCGGTCCAATCGCATAATGGAAATGGATCGCATCATTTTTATCTCCAAAAGATGGATGATTGTGTATTTACGATGCTTATGAGGCGATATGCAATATAAGTCGTCCGGAAACTGCGGTATTTTGGCGTCACTTGGGTGAATGACAGCTAGCTTCAAAAACGATGCTGATCGTATGACGGGCATGTTAAAATCAGAAGTTAAGCGTTAAAAATGCCTAATTTGCACTTCTCTTGTTTTTTGTTGAGAGTTTGCCCGGTGTTTTTGAATGCATCGTTATTTAACCAAGCTCTAAATTGCCGGCCCGCCAATGGATCAATTCGCTAAAGAAACACTCCCGATTTCCCTTGAAGAAGAAATGCGCAAGAGCTACCTCGATTACGCCATGAGCGTGATCGTCGGACGTGCCTTGCCGGATGTACGTGATGGCTTAAAGCCTGTGCATAGACGCGTCTTGTTCGCGATGCACGAAATGAATAATGTGTACAACCGCCCCTTCGTCAAATGCGCGCGCGTGGTCGGTGAAGTCATGGGTAAGTACCACCCGCACGGGGATGCATCGATCTACGATACGCTGGTGCGCATGGCGCAGGATTTTTCTCTGCGCTATACCCTGGTGGACGGCCAGGGCAATTTCGGCTCGGTCGACGGCGACAATGCCGCCGCGATGCGTTATACAGAGTGCCGCCTGGACAAGATCGCCAATGAAATCCTGGCCGACATCGAAAAAGAAACCGTCGATTTCGTGCCCAACTACGACGGCAAGGAAAAAGAGCCGTCGGTCTTGCCGACCCGTATTCCGAATCTGCTGATCAACGGCGCGTCCGGTATCGCGGTCGGTATGGCGACCAATATCCCGCCGCACAATATTACCGAAATCATCAACGGCGCTTTGCATGTCTTGCGTAATCAGGATTGCACGATTGATGAACTGATCGAAATCATTCCGGCGCCGGATTTTCCTACCGGCGGCATCATCTATGGCGTGTCCGGTGTGCGCGACGGTTATCGCACCGGTCGCGGTCGCGTCGTGATGCGCGCCAAAACGCATTTTGAAGAATTCGGCAAGGATGCGCGTACCGCTCTCATCGTTGATGAGCTGCCGTATCAGGTCAATAAAAAATCCCTGCTGGAACGCATTGCCGAGCTGGTGCGCGACAAAAAACTGGACGGTATTTCCGACATCCGCGATGAATCCGATAAATCCGGCATGCGTGTGGTCATCGAACTCAAGCGCGGCGAAGTACCGGAAGTCGTCCTGAATAATCTGTACAAGCAAACGCAATTGCAAGACACCTTCGGCATGAACATGGTGGCGCTGGTGAATGGTCAACCCAAGCTGCTGAACCTGAAGCAGATGCTCGATTGTTTCCTGTCGCATCGTCGCGAAGTGGTGACACGCCGCACCGTGTTTGAATTGCGCAAGGCACGCGAGCGCGGCCATGTGCTGGAAGGCCTGGCCGTCGCGTTGGCGAATATCGACGATTTCATCGCCATCATCAAGGCCGCGCCGACGCCGCCGCTGGCGAAGCAAGAATTGATGAATCGCGCCTGGGACAGCTCCATGGTGCGCGAGATGTTGACGCGTACTGCGGCGGATAATCCCGGCGGCATCGATGCCTTCCGCCCAGAAAATCTGCCTAAGCATTACGGTATTCAAAAGGACGGTTTGTACAAACTGTCCGACGATCAGGCGCAGGAAATTTTGCAAATGCGCTTGCAACGTTTGACCGGTCTGGAACAGGACAAGATCGTCAACGAGTACAAGGAAGTGATGTCCGTCATCGCCGATTTGCTCGACATCCTGTCCAAGCCGGAGCGCGTCACCGTCATCATCACCGACGAATTGACTGCCGCACGTAACGAATACGGTGAAGGCAATAAAGACGTACGCCGCTCCGAGATCACGCACAATGCGACCGATCTGGAAACCGAAGACCTGATCACGCCAGTCGATATGGTGGTCACGCTGTCCCACACCGGTTATATGAAGTCGCAGCCTTTGTCTGAATACCGTGCGCAAAAACGCGGCGGTCGCGGCAAGCAGGCGACAGCGACCAAAGATGACGACTGGATCGAACAGCTATTCGTCGCCAATACGCATGACTACATCCTGTGCTTCTCGAACCGCGGCCGCCTGTACTGGCTGAAGGTCTGGGAAGTCCCGCAAGGTTCGCGCAATTCGCGCGGCAAGCCGATTGTGAATATGTTCCCGCTGC
Source organism: Undibacterium sp. Jales W-56 (assembly GCF_025548535.1). Lineage (GTDB taxonomy): Bacteria > Pseudomonadota > Gammaproteobacteria > Burkholderiales > Burkholderiaceae_D > Undibacterium. The sequence continues at coordinate 581,390 of NZ_JAJLQW010000001.1, forward strand.
AAGACGGTGAAAAAATCACGGTGATCCTGCCATTGTCCGGCGACAATCGCAGCTTCCCTGAAGACCATTACATCTTCATGTCGACCAGCCTCGGTACCGTGAAGAAAACGCCATTGAACGATTTCAGCAACCCACGCAAGGCCGGCATTATCGCGGTGGATCTGGATGAAGGCGACTTCCTGATCGGCGCCGCGCTGACCGATGGCAAGCACGATGTGATGCTGTTCTCCGACTCCGGCAAGGCGGTGCGCTTCGACGAAAACGATGTCCGTCCTATGGGCCGCACCGCACGCGGTGTGCGCGGTATGAACCTGGAAGAAGGTCAGCAAGTGATCGCGCTGCTGGTGGCTGAAAACGAACAGCAATCAGTATTGACGGCGACCGAAAACGGCTACGGCAAGCGCACCCCGATCACCGAATATACCCGTCACGGCCGCGGCACCAAAGGCATGATCGCGATCCAGACATCGGAGCGCAACGGCAAAGTGGTGGCGGCCACGCTGGTCGATACCAATGACGAAATCATGCTGATCACGACCGGCGGCGTACTGATCCGTACCCGGGTGTCCGAGATCCGTGAAATGGGCCGTGCAACCCAGGGCGTCACACTGATCGCGGTGGAAGACGGCACCAAGCTGTCCGGCTTGCAGCGCATTGTTGAGACAGACGTGGAAGACGTTGAATTTGATGCTGAGAGCGGTCAGGCGAATGCCGCGGAAGAGGGTAGCGAGTAGAGCGGTGTAAGCTGTATTTGATCAATGGATGGATTCATAATATGACCCTAAGACGACATGTTTTCATTTCACTGTTCGCTACGATGTTGATGGCAGCGTGTCAGTCAACTCCGAGTCAAAATTATTTGGGCGAAAAGAAAGCTATGTACGGTTTAATCGGCAAAATAAAAGTGCAAGCTGGTCAACGTGATTTACTTGCGTCGATCTTGATGGAAGGAACCCGCACGATGCCTGGTTGCCGCAGCTACATTATCGCGAACGATCCGAAAGATCTAGATGCCTTGTGGGTCACAGAAGTTTGGGAAAGCGCGGAACTGCATAAAGCGTCTTTAAGTCTTCCTGCGGTTCAGCAGGCGCTTATCAAAGGTAGACCGCTTATTGTCGGATTTGGCGAAAGATTTGAAACCAATCCAGTTGGCGGTCATGGATTGCTGCCCGTGACAAAATAAGAAACTTGAACCCGTGGGCAAGAAATCCCAACTTACTATCAAGAAAATGAACACAATCTACAATTTCTCTGCCGGACCTGCCGTATTGCCTAAAGAAGTTTTACAGCAGGCTGCAGCAGAAATGCTGGACTGGCATGGCAGCGGTATGTCGGTGATGGAAATGAGCCATCGCGGACCGGAATTTATGTCCATCATCGCCGCAGCGCAAAGCGATTTGCGCGAGCTGCTGGCGGTGCCGGACAATTACAAAATTCTGTTCCTGCAGGGCGGCGGTTTAGGTGAAAACGCGATTGTTCCGATGAATCTGATGGGACGCAAACCGCAACCGGCAACTGCGGATTTCATCCATACCGGATCGTGGACCGCCAAGTCGATCAAAGAAGCGCAGAAGTACGGCAAGGTGAATATTGCGGCTTCCGCTGAAGCGAATGGGCATACCGCGGTACCGTCACGTGATAGCTGGACATTGTCGAAAGACGCGGCCTACGTGCATCTCTGTACCAACGAAACCATTGATGGCGTCGAATACCAGTTCGCGCCGGATGTCAGCGCAGATACGGACGATGCGCCGATTGTGGCGGACATGTCGTCGCATATTTTGTCGCGCGTGATTGATGTTGCCAGCTATGGCGTGATTTTCGGCGGCGCGCAAAAGAATATCGGCCCTGCCGGTTTGACGATTGTGATTGTGCGTGAAGATTTGCTTGGCCATGCCTTGCCGATTTGCCCGTCGGCGTTTAACTGGAAAATCGTTGCCGACAATGATTCCATGTACAACACGCCGCCGACTTATGCGATCTATATTGCCGGCCTGGTGTTCCAGTGGCTGAAGCGCCAGGGCGGTGTGGCGGCGATGGAACAGAAAAATATCGCCAAGGCACAATTGCTGTATGACTATCTGGACTCCTCCGATTTCTACGTCAATCGCGTTGCCAGGGATTGCCGCTCACGCATGAATGTACCGTTCTTCCTGTGTGACGAAAACCTGAATGCCGAATTCGTAGCGCAAGCCAAGCAGCATGGCTTGTTGCAGTTAAAAGGGCATAAATCGGTCGGCGGCATGCGCGCCTCGATTTATAACGCCATGCCGATCGAAGGCGTGCAAGCTCTGGTCGGTTTTATGAAAGAATTTGCCCGCGCTCATGCCTGAGCTGCGAGCGACCCGATAGCCTCTCCTCTTTAGCCCTTTCTTTGCATGGCACTCACCATCACCTGGAAACCGTGGCGCTAAGGACAACGACCAAAAGTCGCAAGAGAGAGGCAAGCATATTTGCCATCGCCGCTGGCCAGCGGGAATGGTGCGAGTGTGATTAAACAGCGAGTTTGCAAAAAACTCGCTAAACGGTTTTTAGGTTTCTTATGAGCGACAATAAATTACTCCCCCTGCGTCAAAGAATCGACGCCATCGATACGCAAATCCTGGCTTTGTTGAATGAGCGCGCCCGCGTCGCCGAAGCCGTCGGTCACGTCAAGGCCGAGACCAACGCACCGGTGTTTCGCCCTGAGCGTGAAGCGCAAGTCTTGCGCAGTGTGGCTGAACGCAATCCCGGTCCCCTGGCAAGTCAGGATGTCCAGTTAATTTTCCGCGAAATCATGTCGGCCTGCCGTGCGCTGGAGCGGCGCGTGGTGGTGGCTTTTTTGGGGCCGGTCGGCACCTTCAGCGAGCAGGCGGTGTATCAGCAATTCGGTCACGCGATCCAGGCTTTGCCTTGCGTCTCGATTGATGAGGTGTTCCGCGCGACTGAAGCAGGTACCGCCGATTTCGGCGTGGTGCCGATTGAAAATTCGACCGAAGGCGCGATTAACCGTACCCTCGATCTGCTATTGCAAACCAGCCTGGCGATCAGCGGCGAACTGGCGATTGCGGTACAGCATAGCCTGATGACCCAGAGCGGCAATATGGATGGCGTGACGCGGATTTGCGCGCACTCGCAAGCCTTGGCGCAATGTCAGGCCTGGCTGAATCAGCACTATCCGCATATCGAACGACAGGCGATGGCATCGAATGCCGAAGCCGCACGCATGGCCAGCGGCGATGCGACGATGGCCGCGATTGCCAGCGAAATCGCCGGCCAGCAATATCAGCTCGGCGTGGTCAGCGCGCATATTCAGGACGATCCGCATAACCGCACGCGGTTTGCCGTGATCGGACGTCTGCATACGACGCCAAGCGGCAAGGATCAGACTTCATTGGTGCTGGCGGTGCCGAATAAAGCCGGTGCCGTGTATAACTTGCTGGCGCCTTTGTCCAAGCATGGGGTGTCGATGACGCGCTTTGAATCGCGTCCGGCGCGCACCGGCAATTGGGAATACTATTTTTACGTCGATGTGGAAGGTCACGTGCTGGATGACAAAGTCGCCAAAGCGATGGCGGATCTGAATGACAACGCGGCCTTCTTCAAAATCCTGGGTTCCTATCCTTGTACGATTTAATCCATTGAAGATGCGTTGAAAATACCTTGAATTTGCTATCCGCAAGGTGGATGCGCCTTTCAGGCTGAAAATGCCTTGAAACCCGCACCGGTATTGCGTGATGCAATTGAAAATATCACTTGTTTTGTCAATCCAGCCTGGCGCTGGACAATTTCTGGAGCAGCTATGTCTATACAATTTGGCCCTGATTATGTGCGCGCAATTGCCCCTTACCAAGGCGGCAAGCCCATCTCTGAAGTGGCGCGTGAATTTGGTCTGGACGAATCAAAAATCGTCAAACTCGCATCGAATGAAAATCCACTCGGCGTACCGCAATCGGCGCAGACAGCGATGCTGAAAGCGGCCGCCGATCTGGGACGTTATCCCGATGCGAATGGCTTTGACTTAAAAGCCGCGATCATGGCCAAATACAATGTGCCGCAAGACTGGATTACCTTGGGCAACGGCAGTAACGACATACTGGAACTGGCAGCCCATTCGTTGGTCGAGCCGGGGCAGTCGGTGGTATTTGCGCAGTATTCGTTTGCCGTGTATCCGCTGGCGACGCAGGCCGTCGGCGGGCGGGCGATTGTGGTGGCGGCCAAAGATTTCGGCCATGACCTGGTCGCAATGGCGGCAGCGATTGCGACGGATACCAAACTGGTTTTCATCGCCAATCCTAACAATCCTACCGGCACCTTTTTGGCGGCGGCGGAGATTGAGGCTTTCCTGAAAAAAGTGCCGGCGCATGTGGTTGTGGTGCTGGACGAAGCCTATAACGAATTCCTTGCTGCCGACTTGCAATACGACTCGATCGCCTGGGTCCGGCAATATCCGAATCTGCTGGTGTCGCGCACGATGTCCAAGGCTTACGGCCTGGCGGGTTTGCGTATCGGTTTCGGCATTGCGCAACCTGGCATCACCGATTTGCTGAACCGCGTGCGTCAGCCTTTTAACGTCAATTCGATGGCGCAAGCTGCGGCGATTGCCGCTTTGAACGACACCGAATTCTTGCAAAAAAGCGCCAGGTTGAATGCCGACGGTTATATCCAGCTGACGAATGCGTTCAAAGCATTGAAACTGGAGTTCGTGCCGTCTTTCGGCAACTTTGTCCTGGTCAAAGTCGGTAACGAAGATAGCGCCGGTGCCCGCATCAATCTGGAATTGCTGAAACGCGGCATCATCGTGCGTCCGGTTGGCAACTATGGCTTGCCGCAATTCCTGCGCGTCTCTATCGGTTTGCCGGAAGAGAATGCCGCCTTTATCGCGGCCCTAACAGAGATACTGGCAGCCTGATCATTGCATGATGACGAATGCAGACAAGTTGAAGCAGGCAGCACCCCAGCAGCCGGATCAGGCCGGATTTAAACGGGTCGCGGTATTCGGTGTCGGCCTGATTGGCGGCTCATTTGCGCTGGCCTTGAAAAAAGCCGGTGCGGTCGGGCAGGTGGTCGGCGTCGGACGCAGCCTGGCATCGCTGCAACGCGCCCAGCAACTCGGCATCATCGATGCGATCGCCGATTCTGCCGCAGCGGCGGTGCGCGATGCGGACCTGGTCTTGATTGCCGCGCCTGTCGCGCAGACGGCAGCGATCTTGTCTTCGATTCAGCCGTATTTACAGGCGGATACCATCGTCACCGATGCCGGCAGTACCAAATCCGATGTGGTCGCCGCGGCACAGCAGGTGCTGGGCGACAAGCTGGCGCAATTCGTCCCCGCGCATCCGATTGCCGGTCGAGAGCAAAACGGCCCCGATGCCGCGATCGTCGATTTATATGTCGGTAAAAAAGCCGTGATCACGCGTTTGCCTGAGAATACCGATGAGGCGGTCGCGCGCGTGGCGTATGCGTGGCAGCAATGCGGTGCCATCATTCACCATCTGAGTCCGGCTGAACATGACGCGGTGTTTGCATCGGTCAGTCATTTACCGCATTTGCTGGCGTATGCGCTGGTCGATGACATCGCCCGCAAACCGCATGCCGATAAATTATTTCAATACGCGGCCAGCGGATTTCGCGACTTCACCCGGATTGCCGGTTCCTCGCCCGAGATGTGGCGCGACATCACGCTGGCGAATCGTGTCGCAATGCTGCGGGAACTCGATTCCTACACGGCGCGGCTGGCGATCTTGCGCACGCATCTGGTGAACGCCGATGCGGCCGGGATCGAATCGATTTATAGTCATGCGCAGGCAGCGCGACATAACTGGATCACGGCGATTGAAGCTGCCGAGAAGCAGAATAAAGAGGGCGGGGATTGAAGTTGAGTCCCAATCTGAACGCATAGTGAGTGGAGTGCTGATACTCCCCCTTAAATACTCTTGAAACCTGCTTAATCCCGTATGATATATGCGGACTATAAAATATACTGATGGGAGTATCCATATCCCCGGTATGATGGAATCACGTTTTAAACCCATTTTTATCAAATACAAGCCACCCGCATGAGCCAACAAGCCAAACACTACCCGCATTATCTCGATCTGCATCCTGTCATGCAGGCGCAAGGCACGGTGCGCCTACCCGGTTCCAAGAGTATTTCCAACCGTACCTTGCTGCTGGCAGCGCTGGCGCAAGGAACGACGCAGATCCTGGAGTTGCTGGCGTCTGACGACACGCTGATCATGTTGAATGCCCTGCAAACGCTCGGGGTGCAGTGGACTCAGGAAGGTGCTACGCAGAACTACAGCGTGACCGGTGTGGATGGCGTGTTGCCGCAACATCAGGCCGACTTATTCATGGGTAATGCAGGCACCGCGATCCGTCCGCTGGTCGCGGCGCTGGCGGTGATCGGCGGCGACTACACCCTGCACGGCGTCTCGCGCATGCATGAGCGTCCGATCGGCGATCTGGTCGATGCCTTAAACGCCGTCGGCGCGCAGATTGAGTACACCGGCAACCCCGGTTTCCCGCCACTGCATATCCGGCGCGGCCACATTCATGCGCATCGTTTACAGGTCAAGGGCAATGTCTCGAGTCAATTTTTGACGGCCTTATTGATGGCAGCGCCGCTGATGGCGCGCGATCATGATGTGACCATCGAAGTCATCGGCGAGCTGATCTCCAAACCGTATATCGAAATCACGCTGAACCTGATGCAGCGCTTTGGCGTGACGGTGCAGCGCGACGGCTGGCAGGCATTCACGATCGCGACCGGCCAGCGCTATGTCTCGCCACAGACCATCCATGTCGAAGGCGACGCCTCGTCGGCGTCGTACTTCCTCGCGGCCGGTGCGATTGCCGGCGGACCGGTGCGGGTCGAAGGCGTGGGTTTGAACAGTATCCAGGGCGACGTGCGTTTTGCCGAAGCTTTAGAAAAAATGGGCGCGACCATCACGCGCGGCGACAATTGGATAGAAGCCAGATCGAATGGCGTATTGCAAGCGATCGATATGGATTTCAACCACATTCCCGATGCGGCGATGACGATTGCCGTGGCCGCTTTGTATGCGAACGGCACCACGACCTTGCGTAATATCGGCAGTTGGCGCGTCAAGGAAACCGACCGTATCGCCGCCATGGCAACAGAATTGCGCAAGCTCGGTGCGATCGTCGAGGAGGGCGCGGATTATATGGCGGTCACGCCTCCCGCCGAGATCCGGCCTGCTACTATCGATACTTACGATGATCACCGGATGGCGATGTGTTTCTCGCTCGCCACCCTGGATGGCGCAGCGCGGCGCGGCGCGGCGATGCGCATCAATGATCCGAAATGCGTGGCGAAAACTTTCCCCGATTATTTTGAAGCGTTTGCCAAAATTAACCACAAGGAATTGTTTTGAGTATGCCGACCGTGCCAGTCATCACGATAGATGGACCTACCGCTTCAGGCAAGGGAACGGTGGCGCATCGGGTTGCCAAGCAATTGGGGTTTCATTATCTCGATTCCGGCGCTCTGTATCGCCTGACCGCCTTATCAGCACAGCAACAGCAAATTGCCCTGGATGATGAAGCCAGCCTGGCGGAGTTGGCGCGAGTCTTGCCCTGCCGCTTTGTGCACGGCCATGTCTTGCTTGATGAGCAAGATGTGACCGATGCCGTCAGAGCCGAAGCGATAGGCGTTGCCGCGTCTAAAATCGCGGTATTGCCTGCGGTGCGCAAAGCCTTGGTCGATTTGCAGGTGGCGTTTCGCTACGCCCCGGGACTGGTGGCGGATGGACGCGATATGGGCACCGTGATCTTCCCGGATGCGACCCAAAAAATTTATCTTACGGCAAGTGTTGAAGCGCGTGCGTCAAGACGATATAAGCAATTGATTGAAAAGGGTTTTTCTGCTAATATGGAAGACTTGGTAAAGGATTTGACGGAACGTGATGCGAGAGATAGCGCCCGCACTGCAGCGCCGCTCAAGCCCGCACCGGGAGCGTATATTCTCGATACCTCAGCAATGGGGGTCGAACAGGCGGTGCAAATCGTGCTGGATTTATACGCTAAGGCAAGCCAGGCAATTGGCAAGACAAGCCGGTAAATTTAGTTTGTAAATTCAATTGATTTCCGGTGTATCCGTCTTCTGGAAATCAATGCTGAAGTGCCCATGCTGATGCAAAGTCAGTGCGGGTTTGTTTAACCTAACCCAGTGTACACAGCGTTTTTGCCGTGTTCTGGATAACTCGAGTACCTTATGTCTACTGTTTTTATGTCCCAAGATTTTGCTACCGGTGCAGATAGCTTCGCCGCTTTATTCGAAGAATCCCTGTCACGCCAGGATATGCGTTCCGGCGAAGTAATCTCTGCTGAAGTCGTTCGTATCGACCACAACTTCGTGATCGTGAACGCTGGCCTCAAATCTGAAGCCTTTATTCCTGTTGAAGAATTCAAAAACGACCAGGGCGAACTGGAAGTTAACATCGGCGATTTCGTTTCCGTAGCGATTGATTCGCTGGAAAACGGTTTCGGCGACACGATTTTGTCCCGCGACAAAGCAAAACGTCTGGCCTCATGGCTCGCGCTGGAAAAAGCGCTGGAGTCCGGCGAGATGGTTATCGGTACCGTCAATGGCAAAGTCAAAGGTGGTCTGACTGTTCTGACGAACGGCATCCGCGCTTTCTTGCCAGGTTCTTTGGTCGATACACGCCCGGTTAAGGATACAACGCCGTACGAAGGCAAGACCATGGAGTTCAAGGTCATCAAGCTCGATCGCAAGCGTAACAACGTTGTGTTGTCGCGCCGTGCTGTAGTTGAAGCATCGATGGGCGAAGAGCGTCAGAAACTGATGGAAACCCTGAAAGAAGGTACAGTGGTGACCGGTATCGTCAAGAACATCACCGACTACGGCGCGTTCGTGGATCTGGGCGGCATCGATGGTCTGTTGCACATCACCGACCTGGCATGGCGTCGTGTACGTCACCCTTCCGAGGTGTTGACAGTCGGTCAGGAAATCACTGCCAAAGTATTGAAGTTCGACCAAGAGAAGAACCGTGTGTCCCTGGGCGTAAAACAATTGGGCGACGACCCATGGACAGGTTTGTCCCGTCGTTATCCAGCCAACACACGTCTGTTCGGTAAAGTCACTAACCTGACCGACTACGGCGCATTCGTTGAAGTCGAGCAAGGTATCGAAGGCCTGGTTCACGTGTCCGAAATGGATTGGACTAACAAAAACGTGGCACCGAACAAAGTTGTTCAATTGGGCGACGAAGTTGAAGTCATGGTTCTGGAAATCGACGAAGAACGTCGTCGTATCAGCCTGGGCATGAAACAGTGCAAAGCCAATCCTTGGGATGATTTTGCGATCAACCACAAGAAGGGCGATAAAGTCCGTGGCGCGATCAAATCGATCACCGACTTCGGCGTGTTCATCGGCTTGTCCGGCAACATCGACGGCCTGGTACATTTGTCCGATTTGTCCTGGAACGAAACTGGCGAAGAAGCAGTTCGCCGCTTCAAGAAAGGTGACGAACTGGAAGCCATCGTGTTGGCGATCGACGTTGAGCGTGAGCGTGTTTCCCTGGGCGTTAAGCAACTCGAAGGCGATCCATTCAACAACTATTGCGCAATGAACGATAAGGGCGCAATCGTCGTTGGTACAGTCAAGTCGGTTGAAGCTAAAGGCGCAGTAATCCAGCTGGCAGACGACGTTGAAGGCTATCTGCGTGCATCCGAAATCTCCCGCGACCGCGTGGAAGATGCCGGTACTCACCTGAAAGTCGGCGACAGCGTTGAAGCCCTGGTATTGAACATCGACCGCAAGGCGCGTGGTATCCAGTTGTCTATCAAAGCAAAAGATAGCGCTGAAACACAAGAAGCCATGCAAAAAATGACGACTGACTCCAATGCAGCTTCCGGCACTACCAGCCTGGGCGCATTGTTGAAAGCTAAGCTCGACAACAAAAACTAAGCATCAATTTAGGCGCCGAGTTTTAGATGACAAAGTCTGAGTTGATTGCTCGCCTGGCTGAGCGATATCCGCAACTGGTAGCGAAGGATGTGGATGTCGCGGTCAAAACCATACTCGATGCGATGTCGGATGCGCTGGCAACAGCGCACCGCATTGAAATCAGGGGTTTTGGCAGCTTCGCCTTAAATAGCCGGCCTCCACGGATAGGGCGCAATCCTAAATCGGGCGACAAAGTGATGGTGCCCGAAAAGCGGGTGCCTCATTTCAAGCCCGGCAAAGAATTGCGTGAGCGTGTGGATGCGATGGTAGGGCAACCGATACAAGACGATTAGCTTAGTCGTCGGTTCGGCGGCCTGACTCTTAAAAAGTATGCAAAAAAATGAAAACGGTATATCGGCTTGACCGATATACCGTTTTTTTTCACGTACAATTTCGCATTGGCTATCAATTGTAGATTGACGTCAATCGACGCCAATCCGCTGCACATTGGCTACTTGTGATACGGTGTCGAAAACGCCATAAGAGCAAAGAGGATACTGTTATGAAAATCGTTTCGAAAATTCTTTGGACCATCGTCTTTTTCATTTTTATCAGTTTTACGATCAAGAATGTTGAATACGTCACCTTGCATTATTTTTTTGGGTATCAGCAAGAAGCCCCGTTAATCATTTGGCTTTTGGCTTTTTTTAGTGGCGGCGCCATTCTCGGAATTCTTGCGATGGTACCGATGGTGTTTCGCCATAAACGCGATATTTCCAAGCACAAAAAAACCATCGCAGAAATCGAAAAAGAAAAACTCGCCGCGCAACGCGCCAGCACAGAAGCGCCGCAGCCTGATGGCGTTCGAAATATCTGATCACCATACAAGCGAAAATAAAAAATGGAATTTGATATTTGGTGGTTGCTGGGCATCCCTTTGTTTTTTTCTCTGGGCTGGATTGCTGCCCGCGTCGATATCCGTCAACTGATTTCCGAATCGCGCAGCCTGCCACGTGGCTATTTCAAAGGACTGAATTTTCTCCTGAATGATCAGCATGACAAGGCGATCGATGCCTTCATCGAAATCGTCAAACTTGATCCTGAAACGGTCGACCTGCATTTCGCGCTCGGTAATTTGTTTCGCCGTCGCGGCGAAACCGAGCGAGCGATTCGCGTGCATCAAAACTTGTTGTCGCGTCCTGATTTGCCACTGGATCAGCAAACCCAGGCGATGTTTGAACTCGGCCAGGATTATCTGAAAGCAGGCTTGCTCGATCGCGCTGAAGAAACCTTCAATCAACTGGTTGCCGGACCATATGCAAATCAGGCGCGACGCGCTTTGCTGGAAATTTATCAACGCGAAAAAGAGTGGGCCAGAGCGATTGAAGCGGCTTACGCCTTGCAAGAATCGGGTGCAGGTGGCCGACAAAAAGAGATCGCGCAATTCTATTGCGAAATGGCGCAGGACGAGTTGGTACACACCCATCCTGATGCCGCCCTGGCGATGTTGGAAAAAGCCCTGGCGGCTGATCGCCATAATGTGCGTGCTGCGATCCTGATGGGCGACGTTCATCTCGCCAATGGTGAAATCGAAAAAGCCTTGCTGGCATGGCGCCGGGTTGAGCAGCAGAGTGTGCCGCATGTGGCGCTCGTCGCGCAACGTCTGATGGACGGTTACCGTAAGCTGGAGCGTCCGCAGGAAGGTTTGAATTTACTCAAGGGCTATCTGGCAGAAGCATCGTCCATCGATTTGCTGGAGGTCGTGTTTAAAGCCACTCTGGAGCTTGATACGGTAGACGCCGCGAATCAACTGGTCAGTGATGAATTGCGTCGCACGCCGACATTGTTAGGCCTCGATAAATTGCTCGATGCACGCCTGATGGTGGCGCCGCCGGAAGTCCGCCCTGAACTGTCACTGGTGAAAAACCTTGTGCATGGGTACGCCCAAAAACTCGCTCGCTACCAATGCTCGCATTGCGGTTTTAAGGCGCGTCAATTTTATTGGCAATGTCCTGGTTGCAGCCGCTGGGAAACTTATCCTCCGCGCCGTACAGAAGAATTAAATGTGATGAATTGAGTTTTCGTTCGCATAAAAAATAACGTAAAAATTATCAAAGGATTGTGATCACAACATGAAAATTACCATTATTGGCACAGGCTATGTAGGATTGGTAACCGGTGCTTGTCTGGCCGAGTTGGGTAACGATGTATTTTGCCTTGACGTTGATCAACGTAAAATCGATATCCTGAATAACGGCGGTATTCCCATTCATGAACCAGGTCTGGAAGAATTGGTCGCGCGCAATCGTGCCGCCGGACGCATACAGTTTTCTACCGATGTGGCAGCCAGTGTTGCACATGGTGATGTGCAGTTCATCGCGGTCGGCACGCCGCCCGACGAAGATGGCTCGGCCGATTTGCAATACGTGTTGGCCGCTGCGCGTAATATCGGCAAATACATGACAGGATTTAAAGTCATCGTCGATAAATCCACTGTGCCGGTTGGTACCGCTGACAAAGTTTCTGCTGCGGTAAAAACGGAATTGGCTACGCGTGGTTCGGATGGCCAATTTTCGGTCGTGTCGAATCCTGAATTCTTGAAAGAAGGTGCCGCGGTCGAGGACTTCATGCGACCCGATCGGATCGTGATCGGTTGCGACGATACGCCGCAAGGCAAGATCGCACATTCGCAAATGAAAAAATTGTATGCGCCGTTCAATCGCAATCATGAACGCACTTTCTGGATGGATGTGCGCTCGGCGGAATTTACTAAATATGCGGCGAACGCGATGCTGGCGACCCGCATTTCATTTATGAATGAGCTGGCGAATCTGGCTGATCACGTTGGTGCAGACATTGAAGCAGTAAGGCACGGTATTGGTTCTGATCCGCGCATCGGCCATAGCTTTTTGTATGCAGGTTGTGGCTACGGCGGCTCTTGTTTCCCGAAAGATGTGCAGGCACTAGAACGTACTGCACAGGACTACGGCCTGGATTTATTGGTATTGCAGGCAGTAGAAGCCGTCAATGAACAGCAAAAACTCGTGCTCGGTAAAAAAATCGTCAAGCGGTTTGGCGAGGATCTGAGCGGCAAGCATTTTGCAATCTGGGGCCTGGCGTTTAAACCGAATACCGACGATATGCGTGCAGCGTCATCGCGTGCGCTGCTGGGCGAACTGTTACGCAAAGGCGCCACCGTCGCGGTCTACGACCCGGTCTCGATGCCGGAAGCGAAGCGGGTATTTGCCCTGGATTTTGCAGACAATCCTGCCTTGCTGGAAAAAATACGTTTCGCCAGCAACTCTATGGATGCCTTGAACCAGGCCGATGCGCTGGCAATTGTCACCGAGTGGAAGGCATTCCGCAGTCCTGATTTTGATAAGGTGAAATCACTCCTGAATCAGCCGGTGATTTTTGACGGTCGCAATTTATTTGAACCTGCCGTGATGACAGAAATCGGTATTGAATATCACGGCATTGGCCGCTCAGTTCTGACACGCACATGATTTCTATGCTCGAATCAAAACGTATTCTGGTCGCCGGCGACGTCATGCTGGATCGCTATTGGTTCGGCGAGGTGAATCGTATTTCGCCGGAAGCACCGGTGCCGATCGTGCGTGTAGAAAAGCGCGAAGAGCGACTGGGCGGTGCCGCGAACGTCGCACGTAATGCGGCAGCCCTGGGTTTACACGCAGGTTTGCTGGGCGTGATCGGCGATGATGAGGCCGGTAATAGCGTTGAATATTTACTGAGAGAATCAGGCATTAATAGCTACCTGAGCCGTGATACTGCCATTTCCACGATTATCAAATTACGTGTTATCGGGCGGCAACAACAGTTGCTGCGCGTCGATTTTGAGGAGAAACCGACCGAGCAAGTGCTGCAAGATAAGTTATCGCGTTTCAATGTATTAATCCCAGATTACGATTTAATCGTCCTGTCCGATTATGCAAAAGGTAGCTTAGTCAATGTCGTCGCGATGATTGCGGCCGCCAAGGCGGCAGGTAAGCCCATATTAGTTGATCCCAAAGGCAGTGATTTTTCACGCTACGCCGGAGCGACCGTGCTGACGCCGAACAAATCAGAGTTGCGCCAGGTCATCGGGGAATGGCGTAATGAGGCTGAGCTGACCGAAAAAGCGCAAGCCTTGCGTCAAAAATTAGATTTGCAAGCCTTGTTATTAACGCGCTCGGAAGAGGGCATGAGTCTGTACACGGAAAATGAGGTCATTCGTGTACCAGCCATGGCAAGAGAAGTGTATGACGTGTCCGGTGCAGGCGATACCGTGATTGCGACGATGGCCGCTAGTCTGGCATCCGGTATGCATATGAATGACGCCGTCATGCTCGCCAATCGCGCTGGCGGTATCGTAGTCGGCAAGCTGGGTACCGCCACCGTATCCAAAGAAGAATTGTTTGCCAAGGCATAGTCCACTTAGTTAATCAAATTGGTTTCCTGTTAATATTGTTATTGCTGTCAACCTGTGGGTGTACAGGTCGTTAATTGACATGGAGCGAGGCAGTATTTCGGTCTGATTTACAAATTAATTCGACAGCGTCATCAATGAACGCAGTTCAATTCAACTTAATTGGGAGTGCTTACATGTTCAAGAAATTTCTTTTAGCTATCGCCGCTATGATTGTCACGATGGGGTTCGCTTTCGCCGATGTGGACGTGAATAAGGGCGATCAGGCCGCATTAGACGGTATCAAGGGTATCGGGCCAGTAAAATCAAAAGCGATTATCGAGGAACGTACTAAGGGCGGTAATTTCAAGGATTGGGCTGATTTTGAAAAACGCGTTAAAGGCATAGGCGAGAAGAGCGCCGTCAAACTGTCTGCCGCAGGTTTAACCGTCAACGGTCAGGCTAAAGCAGGTGCAGAAGCTAAACCCGCAGAAAAAGCGGCAAAGCCTGCTAAAGCTGACAAGGCCGAAAAAGCCGCCAGCGCTCCGGCAGCGGTTCCTGCCGCTGCCCCAGCATCCGCCGCATCCGCTTCCGCAAGTAAATCTTCCGCCAAAGCATCTGCCTCAAAATAAGTTTTATCGGGTTTAATAGAGCAGGGAATTGAAATTAAAAAAACCTCCCAGGTGATCAAAACCTGGGAGGTTTTTATTTGTCAGCATGATTAACTCTTACCTTCATGTCGGGTCAAGCAGTAAGGCGCTACAGCGTTTAAAATGATGTTTTAAATTGGACACTAACCATCATGCCTTATTTGACCATAGAAGATACGATAGGAAATACGCCTCTTGTGATGTTGCAACGAATTCCTGGTGAGGAGATCAAACGTCGCAACAATATTATCTTGGGCAAACTGGAAGGTAATAATCCCGCCGGCTCTGTGAAAGACAGACCTGCACTCTCGATGATCAAACACGCTGAGTTGCGCGGCCGCATCAAGCCTGGCGACACGCTGATCGAGGCAACCAGCGGCAATACCGGAATTGCCCTGGCGATGGCAGCCGCCATGCGTGGTTATAAGATGGTGTTGTTGATGCCGGAAAATTTGAGTATAGAGCGCCGCCAAAGCATGGCGGCCTATGGCGCGCAAATTGTTTTGACCCCGAAAACAGGGGGCATGGAATACGCCCGCGATCTGGCTGAGCAAATGCAAAAAGAAGGCAAGGGCGTCATTCTTGACCAATTCGCCAATCCTGACAATCCGCTTGCCCATTATGAAACGACAGGTCCGGAAATCTGGCGCGATACCGACGGACAAATTACGCATTTTGTGAGTGCGATGGGAACAACCGGCACGATTATGGGGGTTTCGGCCTATTTGAAAGAACAAAATCCAGCCATCCGCATCATCGGTGCGCAACCGGAAGAAGGCTCGCAGATTCCAGGCATCAGGAAGTGGCCAGAAGCCTATTTGCCAAAAATCTATGACAAGTCTAGAGTCGATCAGGAGGAGTCGGTGAGCCAGTCAGACGCTGAACACATGGCGCGTCGCATGGCTGCGGAGGAAGGTATTTTCTGCGGCATCTCAGCAGCAGGCGCCTGCGAAGTGGCATTGCGAATAGCCCATACGGTTGAGAATGCGACGATTGTATTTATTGTCTGTGATCGCGGTGATCGCTACTTATCAACGGGCGTATTTCCAGCATGATAAGTAATGGCCTTGCTTAATATCATTACTTTGAGTATTAATTCAGCCATTGCTTACGGATACAAAAATGCCGTCAATGTACTCAGATACATTGACGGCATTCTCAATCAATTTAATGCATGACGACAACATCGTTGCCGGAAATTTCTTAGCTATTCGCTGCAGCTTCTTTTGGTTTGAATTGTTTGTCGCTGATACGGAATTTCGCACGACGATCGCCCATCAATTCACGTAAATCTTTAATGCTGACATCGCTGATTTCATGCATGCGAATCAGCAGGGATGCGCCTACCGGCAGACGACGATGACGAATTTTACTGATAACTGGTGGAGCTACCTCCAAGGCCCTGGACAAAGCGGCATCATTTTTCAAGTGCAATTGTTTAATCAATGTGTCCAATAAATTATTTGGATCATAGTCGATTTCATCGGATTCAAGCTGTGTCAGATTTGCCATAATTACCTCACTGTTTAGTTTATTGACACAAAAGAATATTGCCTCAATAAAAGATTAATCAAACGGTAATATTGTATCTTTAAAATAGATTTTTCTTGCCAGAAGAATAGCAAAACATTGTTAAATCTCTTGACACATTGCCTTTTGATTACATAAATGCATCATTAGATAATATTAATGTAGTTTAAAACATACTACTTAGCAATATTAATCGGAAAAAATATCATATCGGCGTAGAAAATTCTGTATGACAACTTTTCGATGATTTTCAGCTTGCTTTTATCTTATTTGGTACGCGCAGCAGCAATGACCTTACCCAAATCAATGACCGACATCGCATAAAAGTAGCTACGGTTATATTGTGTAATGGCAAAAAAATTCTCAGTTGCCAGCCAATATTCCGTCGGCTCATTTCCATTTTGCAAATCAACCAAGCCATATAACAGATTGTCCGGCGCATCGGGACTGGCAGTCGTTGCGACAGTCCGAAGTTCATCGAGGTGGTAGCTTGCCCGTAATCCCTGCCCTAAGATGCCGGTTAGTTTACTGAGTTCTTGTTCATTTTCCGGATTAATCATCAGCGTCGCGGGAAATGCCGTAGGTACATTTTTTTTCCAGCCATGCATCGCCAGATAATGCGCCACGCTACCGATGGCATCCGTTGGCGAAGCCAGCAGATCGATTTGCCCATCGCCATCAAAATCGACCGCAAATTTTCTGATGCTGCTAGGCATGAATTGTGACCAGCCGATGGCGCCGGCGTAGGATCCTTTGAACAGGAAAGGATCAAGATTTGACTCGCGCGCCAGCAATAACATGTTTTCCAATTCACCCCGGAAAAATTCCATACGGGCTGTGCGCGTTGGCGTATCCGGATAGGCAAAAGCCAAGGTCGTCAGTGCATCCATGACACGGAAGTTACCGGTATTCCGGCCGAACACCGTCTCTACGCCAATCAGGCCAACAATGATTTCTGCTGGAACGCCATATTGATTTTCGGCACGAGTCAATACATCGGCATATTTATCCCAAAACGCGATGCCAGCATTGATGCGATACGCGTCGACAAAGCGCGAGCGATAGACTTTCCAATTTTTGGGCTTGCCGGCTGGGGCGGGTTTCATGAGCTGAATTGCCGATTCAACATAATGAACCTGGTCAAAGGTGCTAGCCAGTTCGGTTTTATCAAATCCGTGTTTTGCCGCCATCATGTCGATAAAATCAGCGACTTCTTTCCATTGGGCAAAATGCGCGAATTCAGTATTTTCATTCTGCTTTTGCGGTAATTTTTTTATTATTGCCGCAGTCGGTTTCGCATCTTGTTTTTTTATCGCAGCCATGCCATCGGGTGTGGCGCAACAGGCGGTGATGAGTGCTGCAATGAGGCCGAATTGTTTCGTAAGGGAGTGAACTGGTGCAGGTGATTTAGGCATGGAGATCAATTGTTCAGCGATATTGCTTGAGTAAGGTTTTCAGACGGGCAATCAGGATAGCCGAGGGTGGTAGTTCGGCTTTGCCGTATTTTGCGGCAGTATATAAATTCAAAAAAGTGTTGACTGTCGTATAGTGATTTTCCGGCAGTAGGTTTTTAAGTCTGAGCAAATAAGCCTGCGGCCCCTCATGCGCCGCCTTTGGCCAACCCCTGGCGGCCAGTTTTTTGCATAACGATACATAGACGTTATCCAGTGGCGACAACTGAGGGCGATAGCGCATTAATGGTAAAGCATACAGCGCCATCATCAGCGCACTGATGGAAAAAAATAACATCGTCATTGTGTACCAGTCTAAATCTCCCAGACCGAGAGAGCGCATAAAATCGAGTTGTTTGGCCTGGTTATAGTTGAGTACCCATTGATTCCAGGAATTGTTGACAGCATCCCACTGCATGCGTAACCCTGTCAGCAACGAGGTATTGCCAAGTGCGCTGCCGAGGGTTCCAATGAAGCCTTTGCGAGAGAGTGAATTGTCCAGATTTAACATCACTCTATTCGGTGCAACGGCCGCAGTCGGGTCCACTCTGATCCATCCTTTCCCCTTCAGCCATACTTCAGTCCAGGCATGAGCATCCGATTGCCTGACTTCCAGATAGCCATCAATCGTATTCATATCGCCACCTTGATACCCCGTGACGACCCTGGCTGGAATATCGATGGCGCGCATTAAGACCACAAATGCGCTTGCATAATGTTCACAAAATCCCTCGCGCGATTTGAAGAGGAAATCATCGACGCTATTGCGCCCCAATAAAGGGGGGTCTAATGTATAAACGAATTTCTCGTTGCGAAAATAATTGAGTACAGCACGGATCACACTTTCATCATCTTGAAAACGCTGTCTCAATTCCGCGGCGAATGCCAGCGTTTGAGGGTTGTAAGCGGCTGGCAACTCGACCTCAGGCAATAAGTCAGCCAGACCAGATTCAGCTTGCCACCGGTAGCGGGGATAGGAGTTAAGCTCATAACGCAGGCGACTGTGAACGGCCTGCGAGGCAGTCAATTCTTTCAGGTGATTGAGACTGCTATTGAATTCCGCCAGACTGGCCGGATTTGCTGGCATATCCAGCGCCATCAGCCAGCGCTGACCGTTCGGCTCCATAATGATTTGCTGGCGAATTGGCTTGTCAGAGAATTCGATATTATTTTTAGCGGATGATACTTCCTTCGTGCTTATCTGGACATCTTCATGCGTCCAGTTCCTGCCGTCAAAATGCGTTAATACGATACCCCGCCAATACAACAAATTTTTAGGCGGCGCCTTGAACGCGGCGAGATCCGGGAATTTCACTCTGAAGGCGATATCCTCAGATAAGGCTAATTTGCTGATATTCCCCGGTGCCATCGAATCCGACAAACCGGTATGTCCGCTTTGGGCGTCACCCGGGAGTTTCCATAATGGGCCTTGTATTCTGGGCACCAGATAGAAAGCGATCAAAGTCAAAGGAATGGCGAGTCCCAAAATGGCGAGCCCCAATTTCAGTCTTTGCCATAAAGACGGGACGATACCCGTATAGTGGAACGACAACTGCGCAGTCAGCAATATCGCCAAAGTACACAGGGACATTGCCGCCGTGCCGATCGTCTGCGCATCAAAAAAATGGGTCAGAAGCAGAAAGTATCCCAGGTAAATCACCACAAACAGGTCGCGTTTGGCATGCATCTCTAAAAGCTTGGAAGCCAGGAGCAGCATGAGCATGGTGACGCCAACTTCTTTACCGAGGAAGGTGCGAAATTGCCAGAACACGCCGCACATCATCAAGCTGGCGATAGGTGCCAATACCCAGGATGGCGGCAGGCGGCGTCCCGTCAGCGTTACCCAGGCGCGCCAGACGAATAAGCCGAGGCAGCTTGCCGACACCCACCATGCGGCATACAGCGTATGCGGCACCAGTACCAGCAAGCAGGCAAGCATCAGGAGCAAGGTATCGGCCTTGTCACGCGCCAGCGGTAGCTTATGCCAACTGGTGTGCACGGAAGCGATCCCTTTTTTGCTCATTGAGTTGTTGATGGATTGACTCATGGCAGCTGCTTGCCGGTGATGTCATGCAATGCCAGCGCGCGCAGACAATCGAGTCGATGCGCTTGTCCGGTTGCGACCGGATAGTCAATGTCGCCTAGCCGAAATCCGTACGGGATAGCGCTGGCATCCGCTTCCAGCACCCAGCTCGTCATTCTGGCGAGTTTTAGTTCCAGCTCCATGAAGCTAGGCAAGCTGGCAAAGTCCAGTATCACATCGCTGGCGGAACCGCCGGAAAACTGTTTCGTGACCAATTGACCGCCGGATTCCGGATCGAGCCTGGCAATTTGCTTCCAGGCCAGATGTTTCATTGCGTCGCCAGTCTGATAGGCGCGTACACCTGAAAAATCCTCATCACCGGCATGACCCTGGCCATCGTTTTTATCTACCCCTTGTTGCGGCAGCGGCGGCGCATTCAGTTCAGGCCGCGGATACACCAAAACCTGCGCGTCAGGCAACCAGGTACTCCAGGCGCGCAATAAACCGAGTGGAAACCAGGTTTGTAAGCGGACCCGCGGAATCGGCATGTAACCGCGGTTTGTGGTTGGTGAACTGAGCGTCACGGTAGTGCGGTTCTGGCTCGCGATATCTACGGCGTGATCCGTCCCGCCTTGATAGGAAAAGCCTATCCAGATTGCATAGCGATCGCGTTTGCGCCGGTTGATCAGGTGCAAAACAAATTGCGCATCCTCACCTGCAAACACAGGCTGCGCGCTGCCTGCCGACAAATGCAGGTAAGCGAGATTTAAGAAAGCAAAATACGCGTTGATCATGCCGCATGCGGTCAGTACAAAGGTTAGAGCAAAGCCCAGGCTCAGATTGTAATTGGTCGAGGCGACGAATAAGACCATCATCAGCAAGACAAACATCCAGCCAGCTTTGCTCGGCAAAGTAAACACCCGGCGCTGCCTGAGCAGCACTTCGCCGCTTTCTGGTTTGTGCTCAAGAAATACCAGTCGCCGGAAGCGCTCGCGCAGTGAGGTCAACAATGAGGTCAACATAGGAGCTAGCATGCTCAGATTAATTGATGGTGATGCGCCAAAGGCAGACCCTTAAACCGCAACGCGCAGCATTAATTGCTGCAACAAATCACTGCTCGCATTGGTTTTTCCATTCACCGATTTGAGTGGGCGCAAACGATGCGCTATTACCGGTATCAATACTGCTTGTATATCTTCCGGGATCACATGATCGCGTCCTTCCAATGCCGCCCAGGCGCGGGCCGCCTGCAATAAGGCAATCGCCGCCCTCGGACTCATGCCGTCCGCAAAAATATCGCCTTGACGCGTTGCATGCGCCAGCGACTGGACGTAGTCGATCAGGGACGGCGAGGTATGAATATGGCGTAATAATTTTTGTGCTTCGACCAGTTCATCCGCGCGCATCACGGCCGGTAAATTTTGCAGCAAAATCCGGCGGTCTTCACCCATCAGCAAAGCGCGCTCTGCGGCTGCATCCGGGTAACCGAGCGACAGGCACATCAGGAAACGGTCAAGCTGCGATTCCGGCAGGGCGAAAGTGCCGACCTGATGCGTGGGATTCTGGGTCGCAATTACAAAGAAAGGTGATGGGAGCGGGCGGGTTTTCCCTTCGACACTGGCCTGACGTTCTTCCATTGCTTCCAATAAGGCCGATTGCGTTTTAGGTGTTGCACGATTGATTTCGTCTGCCAGCAGCACCTGGGTGAAGATCGGGCCGGGATGGAAGATAAACTGGCTCTTTTCACGATCGAACACGGAGATGCCGACGATATCTGCAGGCAGCAGGTCGCTGGTAAATTGCAGGCGATTAAATTGCAGGCCAAGGGAAATCGCCAGTGCATGTGCCAGCGTGGTTTTGCCTACGCCGGGTACGTCCTCTATCAGCAAATGACCGCCTGCCAGCAGGCAAACCAGCGCCTGGCGTATCTGTTGGTCTTTACCAATGATGACTTGATTGACTTGTTTTGCAACGGCGTGAACTTTAGAAAACATGGGATGCCCTGTTGGGTCGGTCGAAGAATGTTAGCAGGCCCTAGTGTAAACCGAATCAAGTCATTCTGTATTGACGCAGCATCATCGCTGGCATGAATAAGCGATGTCATCAATAGCGATTTGCAAAAAGCGCTAAATAGGGTGACACTTGTATGCGGAGATGCACTAATTTACTTAGGAGGCGCGCAATTTACCTGACGCTGAGCTAGCGTTCGCCGGAATATCGCCGCCAATCCTATAACGACAACAAATCAATGACTACTGCGTTCTATACCCACGCCGACTGCAAGCGCCATGAGATGGGTTCATGGCATCCCGAATCCCCCGAGCGCCTGCAAGCCATCGAGGATCAGCTGATTGCGAGTCGTATCGATAGCCTGCTGGAATTTCGTGAAGCACCGGCAGCCGATGAAAAAGACCTGGCCCGGGTGCATACCGACGATGCCATTTACCGGATCCGGGAAAACTGTCCGGCCATCGATTCCGAGCATCCGCATTTCCCGCTCGATGCGGACACCATGCTCAACGCCTACACATGGCGCGCTGCCTTGCGTGCAGCAGGGGCGGCGATTGCCGCGACCGATGCTGTCATTGCCGGTGAATTGGAAAACGCTTTTTGCTCGATCCGCCCGCCCGGGCATCATGCGACGCCGCGTGAGGCCATGGGGTTTTGCATGTTCAACAACGTTGCGGTTGCCGCCAAACATGCGATCGAAGTACATGGGCTCAAACGCGTCGCCATCGTCGATTTTGATGTCCATCACGGCAACGGTACCGAAGAAGCCTTTCGTGACGATCCGCGCGTGCTCATGGTCAGTTTTTTTCAGCATCCTTTTTATCCCTATACCGGCACCGGCCATCCCGCCGTCAATATGATCAATCTGCCGATTCCGGCGCACAGTTATGGTGACGTGGTGCGTCAGGCGATTACTGAACGCTGGCTGCCGGCACTCCATCAGCATCAACCGGAAATGATTTTTATCTCTGCCGGATTTGATGCGCACAAAGAAGATGATATGGGACAGATGGGCTTGGTCGAAGCCGATTACAGCTGGATCACGCGGCAGATCATGGGTATTGCGAAGCAGTATTCGCAAGGCCGGATCGTCAGCTGTCTGGAAGGCGGTTACAACTTGTCGGCACTTGGTCGCAGTGTCGTTGCACATCTCAAGGTATTGGCTGAATTGGATTGAGTTGAGGTCTGGATGTGATTCTCGCGACATTTTGTGGCGAAAGACTTTGCAAGCATCCCCCGGCTTGTGTAGAGTAGGGCGCATTTCTCCCGCAACGAAACCCCTTGAAAGGAAGACGAATGGCAAGACCAGAAAAAGTCCGGTTAGGGGAGATCTTGCTGCAACAAAAGTTGATGTCGGAAGAACAGCTTCAAATAGCACTGGCCGAGCAAAAACGTAGCGGCAGGAAACTCGGTAAAGTTTTTGTAGAAAACGGATTTGTCACAGAAGCGCAAATTTCAGGCGCTCTCGCCAGGCAACTGAATATTCAATATATCAATCTTAAGCAATACAATCTTAGCCCAGGTATCGTTAAACTGCTGCCCGAAATTCAGGCACGCCGCTTCCGTGCGCTGGCACTTGAGCATCAGGGCAATGCCATCCTGATAGGGATGGCGGATCCCACCGATCTGTTCGCTTATGACGAGATCACGCGTATCGTCAAAACGCCTATAGTGCTGGCGGTGATCAACGAAACAGAATTATTGTCGACGATTGACCAGGTATATCGTCGCACCGATGAAATCTCTGGTCTGGCCCGCGAGCTGGAGCAAGAGCTAGGCGATACGCATATCGATTTTGGCATGCTGAGCGCCACGCCTGGCATGGAGGACGCGCCGGTTGTAAAACTATTGCAGTCGGTATTCGATGATGCAACTCAGATACGGGCCTCAGATATTCACATAGAACCACAAGAAAAACGTTTGCAAATACGTTTTCGTATCGACGGTGTTTTACATTTGCAAACCGAAACCGATATCAAGATTGCACCTTCCGTAGCCCTGCGTTTGAAATTGATGTCCGATATGGATATCTCAGAAAAGCGCATACCTCAGGATGGCCGCTTCGTTATCAAAGTCAGACAGCAGCAGATTGACGTCCGTATCTCTACCATGCCGACGCAATATGGCGAATCCGTCGTCATGCGCCTGCTGAATCAAAGTGGCGGCACACTGAATCTCGAACGCATCGGCATGCCCAAACCGATGCTGGCACGCTTTCGCTCGATCATCCAGCGACCGAATGGATTGGTGCTGGTCACCGGGCCCACCGGCAGCGGTAAAACCACCACTTTATACGGCGCCTTGTCTGAGTTAAATACCGAAGGCCGTAAGCTGATTACGGTAGAGGATCCGGTTGAATACCGCCTGCCGGGCATTAATCAGGTGCAGGTTAACGACAAGATTGATTTGAGCTTTGCGCGGGTATTGCGCGCGAGTTTGCGGCAAGATCCTGATGTGTTGCTGGTGGGCGAAATGCGCGATCAGGAAACCGCGCAAATCGGCATGCGGGCAGCGATGACCGGCCACCTGGTGTTATCTACTTTGCATACAAACGATGCAGTCAGTACGCCTATCCGTTTGATGGATATGGGAGTGCCTCGCTTCATGGTGGGCAGTTCTTTGCAGGCAGTGCTGGCGCAAAGGCTGGTCAGGGTAATTTGTGAAAGTTGCAGCCAGCCTGAGTCCCCCAATCCTACCGAGAGACAGTGGCTGAAACAGGAACTTGCCGATAGCGTGGATATTCATACTTTTCAAAAAGGTCGTGGTTGCAGTCACTGCAACGGTACCGGCTATCGGGGCAGGGTTGGCGTTTATGAATTGCTGGAGGTGACGCAAGCGGTGGCCGATGCAGCGAATCACGGCGATCCTGCCAGTTTTATCAAAGTCGGGCAGCAGCAGATGGGGGGGCAGACTCTGAGAAAGCATGCGGTCGAACTGGCAATCACCGGCAAAACCTCGATCGCCGAAGCGATGCGAATAAGCAATCAACTAGAGGAATAGCATGCCGTTTTTTGCCTATAAAGCCAGGAATAGCCGCGGTGAGTTAGTTGAGGGCGTGCTGGAGAGTGCCGACAGCGGTGCGGTGGCGAGTCAATTATTTAATACCGGCGTGACGCCGATACAAATCAGTGTCACGAGTCAGCCTGTCCGAGGCGAACAGACGGGTTGGTGGAGCAAAATCACCGAACCGAAAATACTCTCCATCGATGTCCAGCTTTTTAGTCGCCAGCTATACACGCTGTTGAAATCCGGTGTGCCTATCATGCGAGGTCTGGCCGGTTTGCAGGAATCCGCCATCAACAAGGCCTTCGCCCGGGTGATTCAGGATTTACGCGAGGCGCTGGATGGCGGACGTGAGTTATCCGCGGCCATGCGGCGTCACCCCGGGGTATTTTCATCGTTCTATATTAGTATGGTGCGGGTCGGCGAAATGACCGGGCAGCTTGAAGATATTTTTATCCGCCTATATGCGCATCTGGAGTTTGAAAGAGAAATGTCGGAGCGCGTCAAGTCGGCGCTGCGCTACCCGATGTTCGTCATGATCGCGATGGTGCTTGCGATGATCGTCATCAACATTTTCGTGATACCTGCTTTCGCTAAAGTATTTGCCGGATTTAACGCCGAGCTCCCCTTTATGACCAGGATCTTGCTTGGGGTGTCCAATTTCATGGTGCAGTATTGGGTCATGTTACTGGCGACAGCTATCGTTGCCATATTTGCTTTCAGGATGTTTGTAGCAAGTCCGGGCGGTCGGTATCAATGGGATAAATTTAAATTAAGAATCCCGATTGTCGGCAGAATTATCTTGAAAGGGACCTTGGCCCGCTTTGCACGCAGCTTCGCCTTATCCAGCAAAAGTGGGGTGCCTATTGTGCAAGCCCTTAATGTTGTGGCACAAACGGTCGATAACCATTATATCGCGATGCGTATTGAACAAATGCGCGATGGGGTCGAACGCGGCGAGAGTATTTTGCGAACGGCGGCAGCGGCCGGCGTATTTACGCCCGTGGTCTTGCAGATGATCGCGGTAGGTGAAGAGACTGGCGAGATCGACGACTTGATGGACGAGATTGCCAGCATGTATGAGCATGACGTCGAGTACGAATTGAAAACTTTGTCGGCCAATATCGAGCCAATTCTGATTGTGGGTCTCGGCGTGCTGGTACTGATTCTGGCCTTGGGGATTTTCTTGCCGATCTGGGATTTGGGTAAGGTCGCGCTTAAACGCTAGGACGCGAGATAAGCAAACGGAGTACTCGTTTAATAGCGGATAAGACGGATTTTTACGCAGATATGTTGTAATTTGTATGCTAAGACAACCAGTGCGGCTGTTTAAGCATTTTCAGGTAATAATCTTTTACATTTGTTTGTTACTATTGCGATGGGGTAATGCTAATCTCAATATAAGTGATTGAGAATTTTACTTATTTCTCAAAAATATGGATAGACGAAAGAGTCGGAGCATAAATGAACATCACAAGGTATCAAAGACAGAACGGCTTTACATTGATAGAACTGATCGTCGTCATTACTATCGTCAGCATTCTGGCGGCATTGGCGCTGCCGAGATTCGCTGCGCTGCAAACCGACGCACGCATGGCAAAAATGAATGGCGCTTTGGGCACTATCAAGGCGGCTGCCGTGTTGGCGCACTCGATTCAATTAACGCAACAATTAGGTGCCGGTACTTCGGTGGTGATGGAAGGCTCAACCATAGTCATGGCAAACGGCTATCCGACCAGCGACCTGGCGTCGATTGGACATGCCGCAGGATTTACAACGTCGGCTGGCGTTGCCTTGCCTGATTACGTACCGGTAGCGACATCTGCGACTGTATTTACAGTGACGCCCGATGCGGCACATTCTGCTTGCACTGTGACTTACACGGTACCAGCAGCAGCCGGATCGGCGCCGACCTACAGTAATGCAGGCGTTACCGCAGCAAATTGTTAACCATTGAATCATCGAGACGTGCTGATGCAATGTTCTTGGCAAGTTTTTAAATATATCTAAAGGAGATAAAAATGCATAAGCAACAATCGGGTTTTACCCTTATTGAATTAGTGATGGTGATCGTGATTCTCGGTATTTTAGCTGCGACCGCATTGCCTAAGTTCGTCGATCTCAGAACCGATGCGAACGCCTCTGTCGCGTCAGGATACGGCGGGGCGCTCAGCGCGGCAGCGGGCATCAATTATGCCGGTTGTGCTGCGAAAAATTTTGCGGTGACAGCAAATGTATGCGTCAAAGTGGCGAAGTGTTCTGATGCGGGAGGCTTACTTAATCCTTCAGTTACTTTGATAGTGGGCGCCTTACCAACGCCAACGGTGGCAAAATCACTGTATATCGTTACCGATACTGCGGCAGCGACAAGTGCTCCTGCTACCTGTAATGCGGTATATGGTGATGGCACCAATGCAGGCGTACCATTTTCCTACGCAATTACCGGCACCTGATTTTACGATTCTTATCGCAATCAATGATTGATATACAGGCATGAATTTTTTGAAGTTCATGCCTGCTATCGATTTGACGTTGCGTAGGTTTGAGTCACATTTCGATATCTGGTATGCCATTCGCAGCCTAAACGCGGCGTAAAACCAAATACTGCCCTATTTGACCGATTTTCAGGTATACCGTCCGGTTCATGCAATTCAACTTGGTAAGCGACCTGATTATGCGAGCCAACATATTTCGGACTTCAATGACTGCCGCGGGGTTTACCCTGATCGAGATGATCATGGTACTGCTGTTGGTCGGTATTCTGTCCGTCACGCTTATTCCCCGTTTTACCGATAAGAAAACCTTTGATGCACGTGGTTTTTTTGACCAGAGTCGAAGCATGGTGCGCTATGCGCAAAAAGTGGCGATTGCGCAGCGTAAAGATGTGTTTGTCCGGGTAGATTCGGCTGCAGGAGATATTTGCTTGTTGTATATCTCGACGGTCACTTGCGCGAATGCTGTTCTGGCAGACGCCGTATTAAATCCGGCGGACCAGAAAAAATTTATTCAGTCGGCACCGAGCGGCATCAGCTTTACCGGGTCTGCGCTTTTTTCCTTTAATGCACTGGGTAAGCCGAATTTTGCCAGCACGTTAACTTTAGGGGTAACGGGAGACGGCAGTACCAGAACCATGACAATAGAAAGCGACACCGGTTATGTCCACTAGTGTCCGCGCTGTTATCAGGCAAAAAGGAATCTCGCTGGTCGAGCTGATTATGTTTATCGTGATCGTCGGTTTGGCCATGACCGGTATTTTGTCCGTGATGAATGTGACGAGCAAGGCCAGTGCCGATCCGATGTTGCGCAAACAGGCTATTGCGATAGGCGAATCCCTGTTGGAAGAAATTGAATTGCAGGCATTTACGTTCTGCCTGCCCAGCGATGCTAATGCCAGTTCGGCAACCAGTACTGCTGGCTGTACCGGCGGTGCCGCGAACTCGGAAGACGTACTGCCGGCCAGCGCCAGAGTCAGTAATGCTGCCGGTACGCCTCGCATTGCGAACAATGTCGCGGATTACCATACCCTGGATTTACCCACCACGATTTACGACATAAGCGGTAACGCAGTCGGCACCACCGGCTACACCGCTAAAGTCCTCATCTCACAAGTTGGCGCTGCGGTATTTGGCCTGCCGGCAGCGAATAACAATGACGCCTTGCAGATCGATGTGACGGTCAAGGATCCGGCTGCCAATACCATACTTCTGACCGGTTATCGTTTGCGTTACGCGCCAAGGGCGGTGCCTTGATATGAGAAATCGCCGCCGGCTTAGTCACTCGCTTAATTCCCCGCGCCAGAAAGGTTTTACCTTGGCCGAGGCGATCATCGTCATGACGATTACCGGCATATTGGCGGCGGGGGTCGCCGTGTTTATACAAAAGCCGGTACAGGGTTATTTTGACCTGGCGCGACGCACCGAGTTGAGTGATATTGCCGATACCTCGGTCAGGCGGATTTCACGCGACCTGCATCTGGCCTTGCCGAATAGTGTCCGAACCGTGGCAAGCGATACCAGTTGCCTGGAATTTTTACCGACTAAAACCGGCGGGCGTTATCGTGCCGATGTGCCGGGTAATGTGGTGGATACCGCAGTGGCTACCTCCATTGTCGAGACCATTGGTCCGCTAAGCGCAGCACCGGTTGCGGGCGATCGCCTGGTCATTTACAACCTGGGTATTCCTGGTGCCGATGCGTACAACAGCGACAACTCCGGCGTGGTCGCGTCCAGTGCTGGCAGTGCGACGTCGACCCAGATCACGCTGTCCCCGGCTAAGTTATTTCCTTTTACCTCGCCTGCCAGCCGCTTTCATGTCATTTCCGGCACCGAACAAGCGGTATTTTATGCCTGTAAACTCACAGGCATCGATGCCGCGGGTAATGGTCAAGGCCGCTTATATCGGTTTTCCGGCTATGGAATCAATCCAACGGTCAGTGTCTGCCCCACTGTGACGGCTACTACCCCGGTATTGGCCGAAAATGTAAGTAGCTGCAGTTTTGCCTTTACCTCTGGAGTGACATCGCGCACAGGTCTGGTCTCGATACGGCTGGGCATCACCAAGAGCAATGAAACCGTCACGCTTTATCATGATGTCCATGTCAGCAATGTACCCTAAACCGATATCCCGGCAACCGCATCGCCTGGCCTTGCCCGCGAAGGCGCTCTGCGCGCAGGGTTTTTCTTTGGTAGCCGCCATTTTTTTACTGGTCATCCTGTCTGCCCTGGGCACATTTATGCTCTCATTATCGACCATGGAACAGGCTAATTCGACCCAGGATTTATTCGGCAGCAAAGCCTATCAGGCCGCCAAGGCGGGCATCGAATGGGGTACGTATCAGATCATGTATCCAGAAAATACCAATCCCGCGTCGGGATCATTTACGACTCAGTATGCGTGTCCTGCGACGCCGGCGAACATCACGACTTTGGCCGGCGGTCTGAATAAATTTACCGTCAAAGTACAGTGCCAAAGCACCAGCTTGCCGGAAGGCGGCAATCTGATCACGGTCTATCAGATCACCTCGACGGCGACGTTTGGAACGGCGCCGGCAGTGAATTCGGTAGAGCGACAAATAGCAGCAACTGTGAATACCTGCCGTAAAGTAGCGAATGGTGCGAGTTGTTAAGTTAAGGCTGGGTACATCGATTCTGGTTCGGGCGCTTGCTGACGGCCGTACAGCGAAACGGCGGCTGTATCACAACACATAATGCAACAGGCAGACGCAGTATTCATGCGCCTGTTAGCATGAAAATGGTCTGTAAGACGCATGTATATTGCGCAATCGTATTTGGAAATTGATGTAAATTAAATGCTGTTATTTCAAATGGAAGCAAACAGTATCGCGAATTTGTCATTGCTGATGGCAAAGTGAAATTGAAAGTGGGTCGAAATGAATCGTCAAATCAAGCGGATCTTTTATGGATTCATTCTGTGCGCCATGAGCTTACTGCTGTCGTGTGCCGGAGCGACTACTGCATTGGCGGCAACGATCGAATTTAATAATACCGGCGGCACCAGCGCCAGCAACGGCTTGCATTTTTACATCGAAGACACGACGCATATCCAGGTCAAGCGGCTCAATAACACCGGGCAGGTATACAATCCGACCGCCGTTCCTCCCAGCACCAGTCTGGATAACGGTATTTTTTTGCGGGCGAATGGCAAGGTGTATGGACCTGGGCATAACGTAACTGCATTTACACCGACGGGTGGTATGTTCAACACTTATTCCATTTCAGCAACAACTCCAGCCAATCCATCTTCAATTGGTGTGCAGCAAACTGCGACCGGAAATTTTGGTATTACCTCTGGACCGCAGGTAACTGTGGTGTGGAAGTACACCACGCCCTTGGACTTCATGACGGCCGAAGTGACGCTGGTGATACCGCTCGGATACGCTGTCAGCGTCGCCAATCCTGTTCGCTATTACCACGTGTTCGACACTTATTTAGGCGGTAGCGATAATGGTTGCGGCGTTAAATATGGCGGAGGCGGCGCCTCGCTGGTGGTCGGTACTTATCCACCTCCGGGGACTACCTGTACCTCGAGTACCAGTATCCCCAACGGTGTGAGCATAGTGGAGTCGTTCCGTGAACGCAGCGGGCTGTCGTTCTCGCATTATTGTGCCTCGGGGTGGAGTACTTTTTTTACCGGTAATACCTGTTCAGTCTTACAGAACGCTTCCATGAACGACACGATTGCGACCACCTATCAGGATACCGGGATAGGTATCGAATATGACTTTATCGCGCCGGGCACCTATACCTTCAGTTACGACTTTGTGATTGGCTCACCTGCCGTGCCTCCTTACGATCATCTTGAAATTCAACATAATAGTGCCGGCAGCTTATGTCCAGAGAATGTCACGGTACTCGCTTGCAAGACCGCTGGCGTACCTTGTAATGCGAGCGATTATGTCAATACGGGGACGCTGACCGGCAGCTTGACCGCGACGCCGGCGTCGCCCGCGGTTACTGCAACACCCACTACGTTTACCCTTGGATCGGGCGCTCCCTCTGCAACGGTTGTTTTACAAGCGACCGCACCCGGCGGCGCCTATGTGCTAGGTGTCGGCAGTTTGAGTTCGGTCCCTTTAAATGGCATCAAGTGCTATACCACCGATACCAATTCAAATAGTTGTGCGATTGTTTTCAGCAATACGCCTTGCGTCGCCAATTTTGAATGCATGGAAACAGGTACTCCCATCCAGCTACCCTATAATAATTTGACACTCAATCCGGCAGCCAGGAATCCGCTTTACACCAAACTGGCAGGCAATAATTTTAAATTCGATGTAGTCGCCTTGCTTGCCGATGGCTCGCAGGCGATTAACTATACGGCGACTTCTAATGTCGACGTCGAGCTTTTTGATGATACGGTGCCGCAGGCACAATGCGGTGATTACAGTTCGCCTGTGGCTAGTCAGCCAATTACTTTTGCTGCCAGCGATAAAGGACGCAAGACATTATCGATGCCCTTTAATCTTCCACAATCTTATAAAAAACTGCGCTGCAGGGTAAATGACCAGAATCTGAACCAGAACGTCTATGGTTGCTCGTCGGACGATTTTGCAGTCCGGCCTTCAGCGCCTGTTTTGAATACGACCGCTCTGGCTACGCCACCTTCCGCCACCGATCCGACTGTCATTAAGGCCGGCGTGCCTTTCACTCTCGGCGCTAGCGCCAATCCGGCAACTTATACCGGCAATCTGGTCCTGGATACCTCCAGGCTTACAGCGCAGGATCCAGCCAGTGCCGCACAACAGAATGGTGGTGCAGTCGGCAATCTGTATAACGCCAATACCTCTACCAATCTGGTGATAGGCACCAATGCTGTTGGCGTCAGCAATAACGCGAGCTACTCAGAAGTCGGTTATCTGTATGCCGGCCCGGGCAGTTTTCGTGACGATAGCTTCACCAATGTCGACCTTACACCGGCTAACTGTGCCGCGACCAATACCTGTGACTGCGTGACCTCCACCACAAACAACGCCTATCTGTCGGACGTGATCGATGCGAGCGGTCGCTATGGTTGTTCGATCGGGAATACTTCAACGAAATCGTTTGGACGATTTATTCCCGACCACTTTTCGGTGGTGAAGCCCGCTACTTTTAATGGCTTTTGTGCTGCCGGTGGATTCATTTATATGGATCAGTCCTTTAATCTTGCGGTTACGGTAGAGGCACGCAACTTCAATAATGTGAAAACTGCGAATTATCGGGATTTGTTTGGCAGGGCGGCGATCACTGCGCAGATGTTAGACAACACCAGTCCGGTTGCGCTAAGCCGCTTGGCAGTGCCGGTTCCTTCGCCAGCCTGGGTCACTGGGGCTTATTCTTTTGTCGCGAATAAATTTTCCCGGTTGGCTGCTCCCGATGGACCGTACGATGCGCTGTCTATCGGCCTGGGGGTAACTGATCCGACCGATGCGATCCCCCTCTGGGATCGCGATATGGACGCCACCAATCCTGGCTGCACAGCCGATCCGGCCGGCACCAGCAGCAGTGCCGCCGGCGCTTGCAAAGCCGTCAAAATCGCCAACACCAAAATGCGCTATGGACGCCTGAAATTATCGAATGCATCGGGCACGGAATTATTACCTCTGCCAGTGCCATTGCGTCTCGAATACTGGAATGCGGCATCGGGCTGGAATCTTAACGCCTTGGATAGCTGCAGCAGTATTGCCGCCAGCGATTTTGCTTTTACGTATTTTGCAGCGAGTACCAAAAATCAACTGGCCGCATGCGAGACGGCGATAACAGTATCGGGTGTCCCACCCAATCAGAGTGCTAAATTGAGTGCGCCCGGTAGCGGCAATTTCGGCTGGACCGACTTGACCTTGAATCTGGATAGCATTGCGACCGGGAACCGATGTGTTGCAGTCGGTGCATCGGGGCCCGCTGCGACGACGGCTAATTTACCCTGGCTTAAATACAATTGGCTGGGCAGCGGTGTGGACAATCCAAAGGCAAGGGCAACTTTCGGCATTTACAAGAACGCCAGTGAATTCATCTATTTACGTGAAAATCACTAAGCGACACCGGCAGAACGTCGTTAGTGCGTCATTTTTGCGCATCATTGATTGACACCGGTCCGTTATTAACTTAACTTC
This sequence comes from Undibacterium sp. Jales W-56, assembly GCF_025548535.1. Taxonomy (GTDB): domain Bacteria; phylum Pseudomonadota; class Gammaproteobacteria; order Burkholderiales; family Burkholderiaceae_D; genus Undibacterium. Next base: position 614,983 of record NZ_JAJLQW010000001.1, read on the forward strand.
AAGCAAAACAATTCTTTGGGTTCTGTGGATGAGATTTTTTGCAAAAAACAAGAAATATGCAGGATGGATGGCAATCAGTCTGGAACACGATTGTGTGCGTGTCGTCTACGTGACACGACATTCCGGCGGCAAGCCGGTAGTGGAAATACTGGTCTCAATTCCTCATGCAATCAATCAGACCGAGACGCTCAAAAATCTAAAGAAACAAGTGAACGCGCAAAACTATCAATGCAGCCTGTTGCTGTCACATGGCGAATTCCAATTATTTTCTGTCGAGTCGCCGAATGTCCCGCCGGATGAGCTGAAAAGCGCCATGCGCTGGCGTCTGAAAGATATGCTGGATTATCACATTGACGATGCCACCATCGACGTCCTCGATGTACCTGCCGACAAGGCAATGCAAGGGCGGGCACATTCGCTCTATGCCGTTGCCGCCCGCAATCAGTTGATTGCAGAACGTCAGGCGGTATTCGCGGCGGCAGGCATCGCACTGAAAGTCATCGATATTCCGGACCTCGCGCAACGTAATGTGTCCGTACTGCTGGAGCCGGAGAGCCGTGGTCTCGCCTTATTGTCGTTTGATCATAGCGGAGGTTTGTTGACCGTCAGTTATGCGGGCGAGTTGTATTTGTCACGCAGAATTGATGTCAGCCTGCAGCAATTACAGACCAAAGACAGTGAAGCCAGGAGTGCAGTCTACGAGCGTGTTGCGCTTGAGCTGCAGCGCTCACTCGATAATTTCGACCGGCAACACACCTTTATCACCACGTCCAAGTTAGTGCTGGCACCCTTGGATGAGGCTGTGTCCAGAGATTTGCAGGCGTATCTCGCCGCCAATATTTATATGGCGGTAGAAACACTTGATCTCGCCGATATTCTTGATATCTCCAAAATACCGGCATTAGCGCAACAAGAGAATCAGCAAGCTTTTTTTCTGGCGATCGGTGCGGCATTACGTCATGAAAAGACGGTGTTATGAGTCAGCAGATCAATCTTTTTAATCCTCAGTTCCTGAAGCAAAACATGGTGTTTTCGGCAGTGACGATGCTGCAGGTTGCGGGATTGTTAATTGGCGGAGTGATGCTGTTGATGTCGTATCTATTATGGCAAACCGCCAATTTAAGTAAGAACGCAGACCAGGTCGACGCACAATTGCGCGATGCAGAAGCGCAGATCGGCAAATTGAGGGCAGAACTCGTACAGCCGCAAAAAAACAGGCAGTTAGAAAGCGTGATCCTGAAGGCGGAAACAGAGCTTAACAATAAGCAGAAAATTCTTACGCTGCTGCAGAAAAGCGATTTTGGGAACACCAGCGGTTATTCGAATTATCTGCTGGCTTTTGCACGCCAGATCCCGACCGGAGTCTGGCTCACCGGATTGAGTATCGATGGCGCCGGTAGCGAGATCGGATTGCAGGGGCGCGCGCTCAAGCCGGAATTGCTTCCTGTCTATGTGAACCGGCTCAGGCAAGAAAATAGTTTGCAGGGAAAAAGTTTTTCCTCGCTGCAGATGCAAATGCCTGCCAATGAGACTGGCAAGCAGGAGAGCGTTACAACGACTGCGCTGCTGATAGAAAACATAGCAAAAACGGCAAAAACGCAGACCTCGTATATCGAATTCTCATTACGCTCTACCGGCGCGGTGGATGGGGCAGAAGCATCGGGAGCCAAATCGAAATGAAGCAATTGCAGCAACAATGGTCTAGCTGGGCAGGCAAAATCGATAAACTGAGTTTGCGCGAGCGCGGCATTATATTGCTTGTCTTGATGTTGATGATCGTACTTGGCGCAAATACTTTTTTTATTGATCCGCAATTCTTAAAACAAAAAGCGCTGGCGGAAAAAATCAAGCAAGAGCAAGCACAGATTCTTGCCATCCAGTCCGAGATCGTTCAAAAAATCAATATCGGAAAAATTGATCCGGACGCAGAGAATAAACAAAAATTACAAGCTGTGCAGCAGCAATTGGCGCAGATCGAAAAGCGTATGCAGCTATTGCAAAAAGGCTTGATCGCACCGGAAAAAATGACTTCGCTGTTAGAGAATATCTTGAAGCGCAATCAAAAATTGCAGCTCGTATCCTTAAAAACCTTGCCGGTATCCAGCATCACTGATGGGATGGATGCGAACCTGAGACCGGCCCTGAATGGGACGGGCAATGTTGCTGCGAATGGTAGTGGGAATGTGCCTGCTAACGCGACAGCGACGGCGGCGATGACGCCGCCGAGTACCGATCTTGAGAGCGGAGCGATATACAAGCACGGATTTGAAATTGTAGTCCAGGGTAATTATCTGGATATGCTGTCGTATATGCGTGAACTGGAGGAAATGCCGGAGCAGGTGTATTGGAGCAAGACCAGGATCCACGTCGATCATTATCCGACTGCCAGCATGACGCTGACCTTATTCACTTTGAGTCTGGAGAAAAAATGGCTCAATTTATGACGCAGGCAAGGTGTGTTAACAGATCTTTAGCAAAGAGCTGGTTGGCTTTGACGTTGCTGGCTTTTCCTATCCTGGCCAGTGCGCAACCTATTCCTGATCCTACCCGTCCGCCGGACATCTTATTGTTACCATCGAGTCCCAATAATGAGATCGCTGCCGGACCGGTATTGCAAACCGTGCTGATTGCACCGCATCGCCGGCTCGCGATCATCAACGGTAAAACACTCGGTCTAAACGAAAAATTCGAGGATCAGACTGTGGTCAAGATAACGGATACAGAAGTGATTTTGCGCAGAGGCAAAGAGCTGCAGATACTGAAATTATTTCCTGATTTTGAAAAAAAACCCCAACGCGCTTCCGGTAATATTTCTACCAACGCAAAAAAATGATACGGCGTGACCTTAAAGGCATACAAGCATGAACAAAACCATACCGTCACTTTTACTTACGGGCTTACCGGCACTCGTGTTGGGATTGGCGGGTTGCGCCGCGCCTGCATCCCGGCAAGAGACGTATGACTTGATACGGGAAGAAATGCGTAAGGCAGCGACTGTACCAGTCAAGCCGGCAGCGCCGGAAGCAGTGTCCTTATCGCTGCTGCCGGAACTGAAAGTCGATTTGCCTCCCGTCGGGAAGTCGACGGAAGAACGCTTTAATCTGAATTTCATCAACGCTCCGGCTAACCAGTTTTTTATGGGCATCGTCTCTGGGACGCGCTACAACATGCTGGTACATCCCGATGTCACCGGCACCATTTCTGCGAACCTGAAAGATGTCAGTTTGATGGAGGCGCTGGATGCGATCAGGGAATTATACGGTTATGAATATAAGGTCGAAGGGACACGGATTTATATCAAGCCCTTGACCTTGCAGACCAGGATTTTTCAGATCAGTTATCTGGCATCGAGTCGCAAAGGCACATCGGATATCCGTGTCATCTCCGGCTCGGTATCCGATTCGGTACAAACTGGGAATAGTGCGGGTGGTACCGGTAATAACCAGAATAATCAGAACAACCAGAGTAATAACTCTCAGTCGATTAATTCCAGCAAAATCACGACCACTTCTAACAGCGATTTTTGGACAGAATTAAAACTATCGCTGGACACGATCGTCGGTGCCGGCAAAGAAGGGCGTCAGGTGGTGATCAGTCCGCAATCCGGTGTGGTCGTGATTCGCGCGATGTCGGACGAGATGCGTAATGTCAGCGCGTATCTGAAAGCGACGCAACTCTCGGTAGATCGCCAGGTCATCCTGGAGGCAAAGATACTGGAAGTCGAACTGAATGACCGCTTCCAGTCGGGCATTAACTGGGCCTCATTCGCGTCTTTGAATGCAGTCCCTAATAACCGCGCTTCTTTGGGGTTTGTGTCGCCCGGAACTAGCCTTAGTACCACCGCAATCTCCGCGAAAGATACGGGCATCACTGCGACTGCCGGCTCGGCGCTGGGCGCAGTCAGTACTGCCGTCGGTTCCTTGTTTGGACTGGCTTTCCAGACCAGCAATTTTGCAGCCTTGCTGTCCTTTTTAGAATCGCAAGGCAATGTGCATGTCTTGTCCAGCCCGCGTATCGCGACATTGAACAATCAAAAAGCCGTGCTCAAAGTCGGGAAAGACGAATTTTTTGTCACCAAAGTGACGACCACACCAGGGAGCAATACGACCACCGGTTCTACTACACCGACCTCGAGCGTAGAAGTGCAGCCATTCTTCTCCGGCGTGGCGCTGGATGTGACGCCGCAGATTGATGAGAGCGGCAATATTACTCTGCATGTACATCCCTCGGTCAGCAATGTCACGACGGTAGAAAAAACCTTAAATCTCGGTACCTCGGGGACGCTGACGCTGCCTTTGGCGTCGAGCGCGGTGTCGGAGACGGACAGCGTAGTGCGCGGGCAGGATGGCCGGATAGTCGCCATCGGCGGTTTGATGCGCCAGGCCAGCACCAATGACCGCTCGCAGATTCCGGGGGCAGGTGACGCGCCTCTGGTCGGCGCCTTGTTCCGCAATACGAATCAGGTGGTGCAAAAACGCGAACTGGTGATCTTGATCAAGCCTACTATAGTGCAGGGCGACGGCGCCTGGGAACAAGACATACTGGAGAGTCAGAATCGCATCCAGAGCCTGGCGCCACATAGGCAGATAGAAAAAAGATAGTTATGTACAAGTCTCACTTCGGTTTGCGTGAAATACCGTTTAGCATTACACCGGACACGAGTTACTTCTTTTTATTTGCCAGCTTTCAAGCCGCATTAAATACCTTGCTGGTTGCTGCAAAAAGTGGCGAGGGCTTCATCAAGATTACCGGTGAAGTCGGTACTGGCAAGACAATGTTATGCCGTAAATTCATGACGACCCTGGGGCCGGATTTCGTCACCGCGTATATCCCTAATCCGCTGCTTGATCCCAGCAGCCTGATGCGGGCTGTGGCCGATGAACTCGAAGTGCCGGCTAACCAGGATACTCACCAATTACTCAAGTCGATTAATCATCGCTTGCTCGATTTAGCCAGGCAAGGCAAGCGTGTCTTGCTATGCATAGACGAAGCGCAGGCATTGCCTCTGGACACACTGGAAGCCTTGCGCCTGCTGAGTAATCTGGAAACGGAAAAACGAAAATTGCTGCAGATCGTGTTGTTCGGGCAGCCGGAACTGGACGTCAAGCTGGCTCGTAACGAGATCCGTCAATTGGCGCAACGCATTACTTTTCACTATCATCTGCGCCCGCTGAATAAGCAAGAGATACAGGTTTATATCGCACACCGCCTGGCTGTTGCCGGTTGCCAGCAGCAAAACCTGTTTAGCCGCGCCGCGCTGAGCATGCTGTACCTGAGCAGCGGCGGTATTCCTCGCTTATTGAATATTCTCGCCCACAAGGCGCTGATGCTGAGCTTTGGCGCAGGCAAACCGCAGGTCGGTATACGCCAGGTTCTGCTGGCCGCTAACGACACGCTTGGCAGTACCAGTTTGTCCAGTGTGCGCAACTGGTTCTCACGCTTATCACTGGGTCTGGCGGCGCTCGCTTTTATTTCGGTCTGGATATATCTCAAATGAGTCTGATCAATCAAATGTTGCAGGATCTGGACAAGCGCGGCGTCGCGATTAACCCGCTTGAAACCGGTCCCGCAGCGGTCAGAGCGATTCCTGATGAGCCGTTTGGCCGTGATGCGGGTATCAGCCTGGCGCGCAAAATACTGCTAGCAAGTCTGATCGTCGCAGCCGCTGGGGTTGCTTTCTGGCTGGCCTGGCGACCAATTCGACCGACCAAGGGCATGACGGCGGCACTTGCAGCAACGCCAAAAAAAACAGCGCTATCCGCATCACAGCCGCCCGCAGCAGCAGTGACCGCCGACGCCAGCGCCAAAGCAGTGGCCGGATCAGCCCGCTTAAACCAGGTAGAGCAGCAGCTCAATGCCGAAGCCTTGCCGCCTTTATCCGCGCAATTGCTGCATTTAAAAATGAGCCCGGATCTGGATGCAATAGGACGCTGGGCGATTGCGGAAAAAAATACACATGGTCGTGAGCGTGGCAGTGAGCTTCAACCTTCGCAAGCGCCAGGCAGAACTTCAGGCATTGCAGAAGGCCGTAGCGCATCAGCAGCCATGCCCGATCCGGCTGCGGGAATGTCATCGAATGCCCAATCCACCGTGCCGGCAGCGACTCCGGCACCAACATCAGCGCCGACTATCACCGCGATTAAAACCGTTAAAGAAACCACGCCACAACAGCAGGCGGATAATGAATACCGCCAAGCGAGAAGTTTGCTGCAACAGGGCCGCAACGCCGATGCCATTGCCAGTCTGGAGCAAGTGCTTAAATTCGATCCGCAACATGCAGCAGCGCGGCAATCGCTGATCAGCATACTGATCGATAGCAAACGTCATGAAGACGCGATACGCTGGCTGCAAAGCGGCCTGGCGCTCGATAAGAGTCAAGTCAATCTGGCGATGATACTGGCGCGTTTGCAAGTTGAGAAACTCAGTGTTACATCGGCGATTGAAACCCTGCAGCGCAGCGTGAGTTATGCGGCAGAGCGCGCAGACTACCTGGCATTTCTGGCAGCGCTACAGCAGCGCGAAGGACATCATAAGGAAGCCGCAGATTTGTACGTCAACGCACTGAAGAAGAATCCGCAGAGCGGCGTATGGTGGATGGGTTTGGGGATTTCCCTGCAGGCGGACGGACGCAACAGCGACGCCACGGATGCATTCCAACGCGCCAAATCCAGCAATAGCCTCAGTCCCGAATTGCAGGCTTATGTAGAACAAAGAATCAGTCAATTACATGCCCGCTAAACAGTCATGCGACAGCCTGTTTCCAGGCTTGTCCGCGCAGACAACGCTAATTGCTTGCCGTCAGATAAGCCACGCATTTACGTACCAGCGGAGCGACTACCAGCACGGTAGGGAAGGCGATAGGCCAGGTACTTAAAAAACTTTTCAGCCAGCGTGTAGCAAAATCAGGCGTCATCCCCTGAGTCACGAACAGTACGACGGCAGAAATGATCGATACCATAATAATCGATAAGATGCCGCCGAATAAAAACGGTGCGAAGCGAGCAGGGACACGGCCTTTCATGCAAAATTCCTTTGTACTGAACGACGAATAGTCATGGTCAATGGCGACGCTGAAAGCAGGCAATCCTGGCATGCGTTGATCATGCGATGACCTGTCAAAGCGGCTGATTGCCAAAGCCTATAGCTTGGATACTGGTTAGTGTATATCTAATCAGAACTTACGCAAAAAAGAAAAAATAACTGCCAAGACGCAAAGGGCACAGAATAAAACGAATTTTCTGGGCTTTGCGTCTGGCCTATTAACTTAATCGATGAGGGCACTATTATGCTCAAACTATTTTTCAATTATCTTTGCATCTTGTTTACCTCAGTATGTTTACCCGCCGCAGTCCATGCGGCGGATCCGGTGCCTGCGGTTGGGGCGAGCCAATCTCAAGCCGCACAGCCGGCCGAGGTCAACGCCTTGCACGCTTTTCTCGATGAGTGGCATGACGATGCCGCCCATTCTCGCCTGGCGTATTTCGACAAGCTGGCTAAAAACGGCGTGTATATCGGCACCGATAAAACCGAGCGCTGGACCCGTGATGAATTTAAGGCCTGGGCTAAAGTCCCCTTCGAGCGACCCAGCGCCTGGGCATTTAAAGCGGTCAAACGCAACATCGGCATGTCCGCCGATAAAGCCTGGTTCTGGTTCGATGAACAGCTAGCCACCCAGATGGGCATCTGCCAGGCGTCCGGGGTTGTACATAAAACGGATAAAGGTTTTGAGATTGAACACTATCAATTATCGATTGCGGTGCCGAATGAACTGGCGAATCAGGTGGTCGAGAGCATTAAAAAATTTGAAGCTGCCGAAAGCAAAAAGTAATTAAATCTCATGATCAGCGCTCTTGTTTTGCTGACCCTTGCAATCAAATTTTTGCCAATGTGATCGTTGCGTTGATCAAGCCTTAGCCCGGCCGCGCTAAGAACGGCGGATCTCATTACGTTAAAGCCTTCCACGCATCGATTTTTCCAAATCGGGGGCGGACACCGGTAAACGCCGCGATATCCGCTGATTCCGGTTCTTTGAGAGCTGAATATACTGGGGCGGTGTATATTTTTCACCGCTTGTAAATTAAGCGAAATCGGCAATAAATCAGTCAATACTCCCCTAAAAATGCATATTTATCGGCTTAATCCCGAAACTTCCGGCGCAGTGGCGGCAGACTTCCGTACAATATCGCTTTGTTTTACCAAAAAGAAGAATAAGCATGTCCATACAATGGTTCCCCGGCCACATGAATGCTGCGCGCAAAAAAGCCGCAGAAACCATGGAAAGTACCGATCTGGTGATAGAAGTGCTGGATGCGCGTATTCCGCAAGCCAGTTGCAATCCTATGGTCGAGCAGCTGCGCAATTTTCGCCAGCGTCCTTGCCTGAAGATTTTGAATAAAAGCGATCTGGCTGATCCGCATGCGACCAAAGCCTGGCTGGATTTTTATAATGCCCAAAAGGGTGTGCATGCCGTTGCCTTGAGCTGCAAGAAGCCCTCTGACGTCGCCAAGGTGCCGGGTCTGGCGCTGGCGCTGGCGCCGCACCGCGCTGTGCCGACCAAGCCTTTGCGCATGATGATCATGGGGATTCCCAACGTCGGTAAATCGACGCTGATGAATGCCTTGCTGAAAAAACGTGTGGCGAATGTCGGCGATGAGCCTGCGGTAACCAAGGTGCAGCAACGCCTGTATCTCGGCAAGAATATGATCCTGGTGGATACGCCGGGCATGTTGTGGCCGAAGATCGCGCATCCTACCGACGGTCTGATGCTGGCGGCGAGTCATGCGGTCGGCGTGAATGCCTTGATCGAAGAAGAAGTGGCGACCTTCCTGGCGGAGCGTTTATTGCTGAATTATGCCAAGTTCCTGACTGCACGTTATGGTTTCCCTACTGAAGGCATCGATGGCGTCAGCGTGATCGAAGGCGTAGCGAAAAAACGTGCGTATCGACTCAAGGGCGGCGAGTGGGATCTGGAAAAAGCCGCACATACCTTGCTGCTCGATTATCGCAGCGGCGCGCTCGGACGCATCAGTCTGGAGACGCCGGCCAGCCGCGAACATCTGCTGGCGACTTATGTGCCGCCGGTATTGTTAGGCCAAGGTAAAACCACCGATGTCTCGCAAGGTGAGCAGGGCGAGCTGGACCCGCTGCCACGTCAGTAAATTTCCAGTTGTACGGCGATGGCCTGAGATGCTTGCTGAACAGTGCTTGGCCGGACATCAGCCGTTGATGACTTTGCGCGCAAATGATTCCAGGTAATCCATCAATGATTCTGCGGCCTTGACCGCTTGTTCTTCATTGCCCTTGGCAATTGCTTTGGCAAGCATCAGGTGGCAACGCGCTCCTTCCTCGATATCGCCTTCATGCTGAAACGCATACCAGAAGCGGCGACACTTAATCACAAGCGGCACCACCGCTGCCACCGCAGACGGATTGCGGCAGGCTTCATGCACGACGTGATCGAAGGCCTGGTCGGCTGCCATGTATGCGTTCAGATCGGCGCATTTAGCGGCGATGATCATGTGATTGGCGCACTCCACCATATCGCTGCGATGCTGGGGCGTGGCCCGGCGGGCGGCACTGCTGGCGATCAGTCGTTCAATCACCCGGCGGGTCTCGATCAGCGTCATATGCTCGGCAGCCTCGATGTCGCTGACGATCAGGCCGCGGCGCGGCAATTGCTGGATCAGACCGTTGGATGACATGCGCATCAGTGCTTCGCGCAGAGGCGTGCGGCCCAAGCCGGTTATATCGACTAATTCTGCTTCGACGATCGGCGAGCCCGGTTTGAGTTGCAAAGTAACGATCATGCTTTCTATCGCATCGTAGGCGATGTCGGCAGCGCGCAGCTTGGGTGCCGGAAAGGTCAGCGGCATGGACGGTGTGGGCTTAGGGGCAGTGGCAAGCATCAGGCATCCGGATTCTGTATTTTGTATTTTGTATGGATTTTATCGGTAATTTTTCGAATTTTACTTGGTTATTTTGTGTTTTATTAAATTCTCGTATGGTTGCGGGTTGTTAATCCAAGATTGGCATTGCGCCAACCCCGGATGATGTTGCGATCAATCAGCGCTGACCAGACTCAAAGGCAAGCAGACTCAGAGGTAAGCAGACACATCGGGTCGATGGTCCAAAGCCTTGCGCACGATGGCCGTCACCCGTTCGCGCTCCGCGCCGACTAAGGGCTGGCGTGGCAGACGGACATTTTCATTGCCGACACCGGCGAGTGCTTCAACCAGTTTCAGATTTTGTACCAGCTTGGTCGAGACATCGAGGTGTAATAAGGGCATAAACCATTGATACAGCGTCAGCGCTTCATCGTAACGCTTTGCCTGCATCAAGTTATACAGCGCGACAGTTTCTTTGGGAAACGCGACCACCAGTCCCGCCAGCAAACCGTCCGCACCGACTGCCAGACCTTCAAACGACAGATCATCCACGCCCATGAATAATTGATAGCGATGGCCGACTGCGTTGCGCAGATCGGTGATGCGGCGAATATTGTCGGTCGATTCTTTGATCGCGACCAGCCATTCGCAATCCGCGAGATCCTGAAAATCTTCCGGCGTCAGATCGACTTTATAAGTGACGGGATTGTTGTAGACCATGATCGGTAGTTGCGCCGCTTTGGCGATCGTACGCAGATTGTCTTTGGCTTCGCGCGCATCGGCGGCATACAGCACTGAAGGCATCACCATGAATCCCTGCACACCTAGGTCGGCCGCTTGCCGGACGAAGCGCACGGCATTCGCGGTGCGGGTTTCGGACACATTGACTAAAACGGGGACGCGTTGGTCCGCAACCTCCAAAGCGATTTTGGTTACTTCCAATTTTTCATCAAACGACAAGGTGCTGGCTTCCCCCAGCGAACCGCAGGTCACCAGTCCATGCACGCCGCTGTCGATCTGGAAGGCATAGTGCTTTGCCATCTCGGCATGATCAAGCTCCTCGTTGGCTTTAAATTTAGTGGTGACTGCAGAGAAGACGCCGCGCCATTTGCTGTTGTTCATGCTGTTTCCTTGATGGTTGATATGAGTGGTGGATTACTTAGCTCTGAAATTTCAGGGGACGAGGTAAATCATTGGATGAAGATGAAAATCGATGGACTATGCTAATATCCTTTAAATATATTTACAATATATTTAAAGTGTTGCATGATATTTAAAATATTGTTGAATTTTTATCTTGTTGCAGTTGTTCCATGTAAAATGAATAATATTAATTATTTTTTCAATAATGCTTCGGCTACTATCCATGCTCATTGATTCCATGCCCATCGCCTCTAGCGCCGACGTTAATTCCAAGCGACATCAAATTGCCAATGAAATTGCCGACGTCTTTTTTGCTGAAGCTCTATTTGATGCGATGCCGGATGTGGTTTTTTTCGTCAAAGACATGGCGGGGCGCTACGTGGTGGTGAATCAGACTCTGGTGAACAGGATAGGCGAAAGAGAGAAAGCGGCATTGATAGGGCGGACTGCAGCGCAGGTTTTCCCCGCGTCGTTAGCGGTCAACTACGATGAGCAGGATCAGCTGGTGCTGAATGGCGATACCGCGCTGAACGATCAACTGGAACTGCATCTGTATCCGAATCGGGATCCGGGCTGGTGCCTGACCAAGAAGCTGCCTTTGCGCGACGTGAATAATGTGATCATCGGCTTGACCGGCATCTCGCGCGATCTGGCGATGCCGGACCAGCGCCACCCGATTTATCATCAGATTGCCGCCGCGGTACGGCACTTGCACAGCCATTATTTCCAGAATATCCAGATGGCGGATCTGGCGCAGTTGACCGGCTTATCGGTGGCGCAGATAGAGCGTTATTTCCACAAAATATTTGCGCTGACACCCCGTCAGATGATTATCAAAATCCGGCTTGATGCGGCCTCATCGATGCTGGCCGATCCGACCAAGACCATCACCGATATTTCCGCCGCCTGCGGTTATCAGGATCACAGCGCCTTCTCCAGAATGTTTAAATCCACCGTGGGCATGACGCCCAGCGATTATCGCAATGTCGTTCTGAGCCGGGCTTAAACATTGTTGCTAAGGCTATGCGCGCTCCGCAGGTTTTAGCGGATTCCCCAGACGAACGGGTCAGCTTCATCCAGGAGTAAGGTCGCCTCGGCATTCACATAAGCGCGACCGCGTATGCTGGGTCGGATTTCATCGGCCTGAAGCGTGCTGCCTGTGCGCTTATACGAGGCTTCAAACACGCTGCCGATGATGCTTTCCTGGCGCCAGATGTCGCCTTCCGCCAATTTGCCATCGGCTGCCAGGCAAGCTAATTTTGCACTGGTGCCGGTCCCGCAGGGTGAACGGTCATAGGCTTTGCCAGGGCACAGGACAAAATTCCTGCTGTGGTTTTGCGATGAAGCGGGCGGCGCAAATAACTCGATGTGATCAATTAGCGCAGCATGTTCACCCGCGATGCCTTGTGCTTCAAGCGCCTGCCGTACGCGCCAGCAATAATCGCTGAGGGTATCGATATTGGATGGATCGAGTTGCAATCCGTGCCCGGCAATTAAAAAGAACCAGTTGCCGCCCCAGGCAATATCCCCGACCACCCGACCGATACCGTCGACCTCCAGCGTCACCGCATGCCGGTAACGGCGCGCCGGCACATTATGCACAGTCACGCTATGATCGGCATGCAATTCGACTGACACAATTCCGACCGGGGTTTCGATGCGATGCGGACCGATACCGATCTTGTTTTGGTAGGCAAGACTCACGACAAAACCTATCATGCCGTGACCGCACATACCGAGATAGCCGACGTTATTAAAAAAAATCACGCCGACTGCACATGAGCTATCGTGCGGCGCACAGGCCAGCGCGCCGACGATGACATCGGAGCCTCGCGGTTCGCACACTGTCGCAGAGCGATAGTGATCGAATTCCGCCTTAAAGCGCGCCAGCCGTTCTGTCAATGGACCATCGCCGAGATCGGGGCCGCCGTCGACAATCAGACGGGTAGGTTCGCCGCCGGTATGGGAATCGATAATCAATATTTTTTTCATACGACAAGGATACTCAACTGAATTTGATTTGTCTTGACGGATTACGGCAGTTTTTCATATGGAAACGGCATAGCCGAAGCATCATGGGCTTTAAAATAGGCACATGCCTGCAGATTGGCGATCGGATAGCGCGCATAAAATTTGCCATGCGATAATGCATGTTGAATTACGAAAAATACCATCACTTTGCATGAATTTCGGACCACGCCAACGCGAATCATCAATGCCTGATTTAGTAAAAAAACGTCTGTTGATCGGCGTGACGGTATCGCTATTGATCCACGCTTTTGTACTGTCTTTGCAGTTCGGCATCCCGGGATTGGGTTTGCCGGGAATAGAAATGCCATGGGAAAAACGCCGCGCACCGACGCCGCCCTTGAGCATACAAATTGCAAATGCCTTACCTCCAGCCGCATCGGCGAGCGTGCCCGATTTGCCAGCTCCGCCATTGGCAATGCCTGCAGCGACGCCGACCAATACGGTACCGACGCCAGCACCCGTCGGCGCCATACAACTGGTCGCGCCTGCGGTTCCCCAACCGCTTGCTGCACCGTTGAAGCCAGTGACTGTCAAAAATAAAACGGCAATTAAAAAAATAGCACAATTGCCGACGCCACCGGCACCAGGTCCAGGCACCACGCAAGCGGTGCCGGAAGAGTTGCCTGACAATCCGCCGCGCATTATTGCCCAGGATCAGATGAGGGACGATAGTTTTGTCGTGCCTTTACCTAGCCCGGAAGAGCCGGAAAGAAAAAGCACCGCTAAGCCGGAGGTAAAACCAAAAGTCGAGCCACTACCCGAGCCAGTCAAGCTCGCCGATTTACCTGAAGCTCCCGATCCTGCTTTGCAACAGGCGGCAGAGGCGGCCAGTCTGGCCAAATTGGCGGATGAGAAAAAACCAGCAGAGCTCATTCGACAAGATCTTGCCCGGCAAAAAAAGCTGAAAGAAGAAATGCGTCAGCTGGCTGAAGTGCCAGCGCAACAGCAGCAACAAAAACTCGCGACAAAAAAACTCGAAGAAGATAACCGGCAATTAGCAGAAGAATTGACGCGCAAGCAAAATGAAAAACTGGCGGAGCAGGCCGCGCTGGCTTTGCAAAAGCAGCAGGCGGAAGAACTAAAACGGCAGCAGCAAGAAAGCTTGCGTCTGGATCTGGCACGTCGCCAGGAAGAAGAAAGCAAGCAAAAACAAGCGCTGGAATTGCAGCTACGCAAACAAGCGGAAGAGATCGCGCAGCAACAGGCGATTGCCGTGGCTCGTCAAAAATTGGAGAAACAAGCGGAAGAACTTGCGGCCAGACAAAAGGCGGAGCAGCAGGCGCGCCAGCTTGCCGAGGTGCAGGCGCAAAAAGAGCGTGAGCGTTTGGCGCAAGCTGCCCAGCCAGCGCAAACCTCCACCGGACAGGCGAAGTTTGAACCAAGAACGCTGGCACCGTTGGGAAGCGCTAGCAGCGACCGGGCCGGTGAGCGTAGTGGCGATAGCCTGGTAGGTACCGGCAATGACAAGGACGCCGCTAAAGGCATCGTATTGCCGAAGAATCTGCTCAGCAGCGATCTGGCAAACCGCGCATTAGATCAGGCGCGCGGACTGGATTTGTTGCGCGGTAATCCACCCGTGCCCCGGTCAACCGAAGACATGAGCAAATCCCGTCGCCGCAGTTTCCTGGGGAGCGAGGATAAAGAGTTTCCGGTACGGATGTATGTCGAAAGCTGGCGCCAAAAAATTGAACGCAACGGCAACCTGAATTATTCGCAAGTAGCTAAAGACAAGGCGCGCGGCGATCCGGTTGTGACGGTGATCATTCGTAGCGATGGCAGCGTCGAAGACATCATCATCAACCGCTCCAGTGGCCGTGCCGATCTGGATGAGGCGGTGCGTCGTATCGTCAGGGTCAACGCACGCTATGCGGCGTTCCCAGCCAATATTGCCTTGAAATACGACGTCATAGAAATCCGGCGCGTCTGGAATTTTGACGATACCTTAAGGATTCTTGAAGAGATACGTTGAGCTCATTGACCAGTGTCACCAATTAGCTATGCCGGCTCAGACTTGGCCTTACCGACGGTGTCAGATCTGGTTTAGTTCCCCATGCTGACAGTGTTTATATCGTAGACGAGCCATTGCCGCATTATCGCGCCGCAGGAACCTTGATCCAGATCAAAAAAAGGAAAAATCACTTTGAGCATCAGACCAAAACTCAACCGCCGCATCGCAATCGCCCTCATTTGTTCTTGTTGCCTCCCCCTCACCAGTTGGGCTGCCGACGATACCGCGAAGATGCGCGCCATCGTCGACACGGCGATTCACCCTCTCATGGCAGAGTACGACGTGCCCGGCATGGCGGTCGCCGTGACTGTCGATGGCCAAGCTTTTTTCTTCAACTACGGAGTCGCTTCGCGGGAAAAAAATACGCCGGTCAGCGAGGCGACACTGTTCGAGCTCGGCTCCATTAGCAAGACTTTCACGGCAACGCTGGGCTCTTATGCACAGGTGCTCGGCAAGCTGTCGCTGGACGACCATCCCGGTAAATATATGCCACAACTGAAGGGGAGTGCGATCGACCAGGCCAGCCTGCTCAATCTCGGCACCTATACCGCGGGCGGACTGCCGCTGCAATTTCCCGACGAGGTCTCGGATAAGGGGATGACTGGCTATTTCAGGCAATGGAAACCGGACGCCGCGCCCGGCGCCCAACGTGAATATTCCAATCCCAGTATCGGCCTGTTCGGGCATATCACCGCGCTCGCCCTGAAGGCTGATTTTGCCGACGCCATGGAAACCCGGGTTTTCCCCCAGCTCGGCTTGCACCACAGCTATATCCGTGTGCCAAAAAGTGCGATGCCCAATTATGCCTGGGGATACAACCAGGCGAACCAGGCGATACGGATGAACCCCGGCGTCTTCGCCGCGCAAGCCTATGGGGTCAGGTCGTCGGCTGCCGACATGATCCGCTTCGTGCAGGCGAACATCGCGCCGGGCCGGCTGGATGAGTCAATGCGGCGCGCGGTCGATGGCACCCATGTAGGCTACTTCGAGGTCGGCAAGGTCGGGGAAATGGTGCAAGGGCTGGGATGGGAGCAATATCCCTACCCGGCCAGCCTGGAGCGCCTGCTGGCTGGCAACTCCGAAACCATGATCTGGGAATCCAATCCCGCCAAGCGGATCACGCGGGCAACGACGCCGCCCGGACCGGCCCTGTTCAATAAAACCGGCTCCACCGGCGGATTCGGCGCCTATGTGGCATTCGTGCCGGACAAGAAGATCGGTATCGTGATGCTGGCCAACAGGAACTATCCGATCCCCGCCCGCATCAAGGCAGCCCATGCGATCCTGGAGCAACTCGGGCCAATAGCCAAATAGATTAGCGCTGCAAAATCTGCCCTAACACTTGACCCGCATCGAATGGCCCATCGCCTTGCCGTTGCTTGATTGCCCGTAATGCCAGCCAGCAGAGTACGTGGGCTTTGCCGCTTGGTACCCACAATGGCGTTTGCAGGCATGCAGCCAGATCCTTGAATGCGATGCGCACGGCTTGCCCTTCCCAGTTGCTTTGCATTCCTTCGAGTGACTGACGATTCACATTGACGCCAATCGCCGCGCATTGGATGAAGCCGGTGGTGTTTTCTTTGACCAATGACAGCAAAGGGCGATCGCTTAAATCGATCCGTAATTGCGTTTCTTCCTGCACTTCTCTTTGCATGGTCTTCAGAAGATCCAATTCACCTTGATAGCGATCGAGTTGTGGATGCATCGCGCCGCCAGTCACATGCCAGTGATGCGGATGAGTAGCCACCGTGCCGGAACGCCGCAGCAAAATCAGTTCTTGCGTTTGTTCGCACACCAGCAGCGCATTGGCGCTCAGGATCGCCGGCTTGCGGCCTTCCGATCGCAAGCTGCAAATTTCGGAAAACTGGATTGCTTCGACCTCTAAGCAACTGCTATTGAGCGCTGCTGAAGTCACCATCAGATGCGTATCGTCTGGTTTGCCTGTTGCTGCCAGTTGTCGTGCATGATGTTGGCTGGCCGCTATTTGTGCGGCCGACAAAGTGGCTCGCCCTTTGATCCGTACCTTCGGCGGCGTCGCCAGAAAATCAATCAATTCCAGCGTAGCACCAAAATAGACCTGGAGTTGTGATCGCAGCGATTGCAATGCGGCTGGGTCGGGATGCATGCTAAACAAATCCGGTTGTGGCAAGATAAGGAACAATTTTAACAGGCGAACAAAATGCGAATTTTAATCACGGGTGGTACGGGTTTGATCGGGCGGCACCTGTGTGCGGCATTGCTCGCAAAAGGGCATGAAATAAGCGTCCTGAGCCGACGGCCTGCAATGGTTCGAGGTATGTGCGGTGCTAGAGTGCAGCCTCTGGCATCTTTGCAGGAATGGACGCCGGATAAAAGTTTTGATGCGGTGATTAATCTGGCCGGCGAGCCTATCGTCGATGCACGCTGGACTGCCAGACGACAGCAAATCCTGCTCGATAGCCGGGTCGGCTTGACGCGCGATCTGGTCGCTTGCATGGCGGCGGCAACAAGCAAGCCGGAGGTATTTTTGAGTGGTTCAGCGATTGGCTGGTATGGCGATACGGGTGACCAGTGGATTGATGAGGCCGCGACGGCGGGGCACGATTTTGCCGCCCGGTTATGTCTGCAATGGGAGCAACAAGCGCTCAAGGCCAATGCGCTCGGCATCCGTACCGTGCTCTTGCGCACCGGCCTCGTACTGGATGCCGCTGGCGGTATGCTGCACAAATTATTACTGCCTTTTAAACTCGGCCTGGGGGCGCGTCTCGGCGACGGACAGCAGTGGATGAGCTGGATACATATCGATGATTATGTCGCGGCACTGCTGTTTTTATTAGAGCAAACTCAGGTGCAGGGGGCGCTGAATATGACGGCACCGGTCGCCGTAAGAAATGCCGAGTTCACGCAAACCCTGGCGAGGGTAGTGCGCAGACCGGCCTGGCTGGTTGCTCCCGCCGCCTTGTTGAAAATAGCGATGGGCGACATGGCGATTTTATTATTGGGTGGGCAGAGGGTGACGCCGCAGGCCTTGCAAAGTTACGGTTTTGTTTTTAGCTACCCCACCTTGGAACCGGCTTTGCGGGCCTTGCTGAAAAAGCAGTGAATCCCAAAACCGCAGAAAATTTAAAACAATCTGGCGCACCTCAGTTAGCTATGCAAAATCCCGACATCGACTTGCCAAGGCCCGCCAAGCGCCATATCTGCGAACAATGTTTACGACCTCAGACGGTTTGCATTTGCCCATGGGTGACGCCGATTGCCAGCGAGATTGAGGTAGTGGTGTTGCAGCATCCGCTGGAAGTACAGCATGCCAAAGGAAGTGCGCGGCTGTTGCATTTGAGTTTACCGGGCAGTCAGATGCATGTCGGCGAAGTATTCGATGAAACATGGCTGGAAGCATGTTTGCATGCCGATGGCAGGCGCAGTATTTTGCTCTATCCGGACACGCCGCAAGACGCCTTGCTGGGATTGCTGTCAGCGCCGCCGCTGGAGTGCGTCGCAGCCGATCGTCCTGGCTCGTTACGATTGATCGTGCTCGACGGTACCTGGCGTAAAAGTCGCAAGATGTTGTATCTAAATCGCTTGCTGCAAGGTCTGCCGCGCGTGAGCTTGCGTGACATCGGTGCGTCGCATTACCGGATTCGTAAGGCGCATAAGCCAGATCAGCTATCGACCCTGGAAGCGACTTGCTATGCATTGATGCAGCTAGACAGGATGCACGAAAACTCCGGGGAAAAATATCAAGCGCTGTTGAGCGCGTTCGATCGCTTTATCGCACAACAGGAAGCGATACAGGCGGCCCATCGTAAAATCTGAACGTCAATACTGATGCGCTTGGCAGGCCGTTTTCGTGCTGCAAGGCGCATGGAATCAGCGGATTCGATATCAAGAGCCAGTTCGCCGGATCAGGCTAAAGTTTCGGACGCTTCACCGCGGCGCAGGCAGTGTTTACCGCTTTGTTTACCTGAGTACATGGCGGCGTCGGCGCGCTTGAGCAGACTGATGGTGTCGTGCCCGTCGTGCGGAGCAAGTGCATAGCCGATGGTCAGGCCAACGCTGCAAATTTGTTCGCGCAATTTGAATGGCATGCTGAATGCATCGAGCAATTTATGACCAAGTTCATGCGCTTGCTGCACGTTATTCACGCCCATCGACATCACGACAAATTCATCGCCACCCAGGCGCGAGACCAGATCGGCACTGCGTAGATTAGCCTGCAAGCGCTGCGCCACGGCGATCAGTAATTCGTCGCCGATGTCATGACCGTACTGGTCGTTTACTTGTTTGAAACCGTCGAGATCGAGCATGTACACGGCCAGAATATTATCGGCAGACGCCTTCGGCAGCATGGTATTCAAGCTGGTATTGAGGCCGCGTCGATTCGGCAGGCCAGTCAAAGGATCGGTATGCGCCATCGAGTGCAGGGTATCGCGTTCACGGGTAGCGTCTTGCGCTGCGGTATGCAATGCCTTGGTGCGCAGCCCGAGGACCCGCATGAACACCAGCATGTCAAAGGTAGCGCCGAACTGGAATGAATGTAAAGTCCAGAAATTGGCAGGAATGCCGCCCTTAATGACGCCGATCAGGATCGCGGTGGTGACAAAATAGACCACCCAGGCGCTCAGGAAATATCCGCCGACGGTATCGCCGCGCCGTGCTCTGGCAATAGCGCCCGGCATTCCCATCAGCACCGGCGTCATGCCCAGGGTGCTGATGATGGCGGTCACAATATGGATATCGATCATGTCGAACGAATACAGTGCTGCAAATACCATCGTCAGGCAGGCACCGCCCTTCATCATGATGCCAAAGTAGCGATGGCGATCCCGCCCTGCCAGCGCCTGTTCTATGAAGAGAAACGAGCCGCATGCTGCGATCAGTGCGGACAGGCCGCCGGCATGCAATTCCATCCAGACGTTCTCCGTCCAGACGTATTGCGCCCCCACGCCAAACTGCAATAAGGAAAACATCAGGCTGCCAGTCAACAGCACGGCATATTTAAGGAACAGGTATTCGCCCAGGCTCAGCCATTGCGCCAGACTGTAGATCAGTAAGCAGAGAGCCAGGCCGGTCATCATGCCTTGCAGCATCTGCTCATTCAGGGCGCGCGCATGAAAGTTGGAGGGTTTGCTTAAACTGATGGGGACAATCATGGCGCCGACTGTCTCGACCCGCAGATATAAGGTGTAATCGCTATCCGGCTTGAGCTTGAGTCCAAGCGCATGAGAGCGGCTGGTGATCGGGCGTTTGGAATACGCTTGCATATTACCGAGCAAGCTATGTTGTATTTGCTGCTTATTTTGCGTCAGGTAAACGTCGATTTTGTTTAAGACGGCATAATCGATATCGAGTACCCAAAGACCGTCGCTGGCTGAAGAAACGGCCAGAGGAATGCGCAGCCACACGACATCTCTGCGCAAGCCTAAGGTATCTGCGGCAGTTTTTGGCCGGACGAATTGCGATTGATCGGCAATCACCTCATCCACGCTGAGCTTGCCAGCAGGATCGGGCATGATGCTGACCGCTGACCAGGCATCAACTGCGGGATTCGCATCGCGCAGCTGCAATGCGGCTTGTGTCGCGCCTGCTGCAACTGGCATTGCCATTTCTGTGGCAAACGCCTGGATGCCGGTCATCCAGCTCATTAAAAAAACGATGAAGTAGCCAGGTAGGAAATATCGGCCAGCAATGTGTCTGACGAAATTTGTCCAAGAACGAGTGCCTTGATGTTGTCGGCTTCTCATGAGTTGCAAGATGGGGGATGCTAAACCTGTAATGATGGAAGCGATTGAATCGTCTTCATATCCGGAGATACGAAGCGAAAGGAATAGTATCGTGGCGCTGCGGTTTTGCTGTCAAGCGTCATTTTGAACGAAGTTATGCGTATTTTTCAAAACTTGCCGATAAATTAATACAATTTAACTATTCCAATCGCTTGCCCATCATTTGTAAACCGGTAGTTGCCTGAATTAATTCTGTACACCTGAAAAATCTTCATTTGGCGCAGAATTTTTTTCTATGGCATGCGTAATTTTGGTTTCAAGCGAGTTCATCCAGTCCGGTGCTTTCGGATCCGATGTCCAGCCGGACATCATGGCATTCACGTTGGCTAAAAGATGCTCGGGTAATTTCAGCGGGCGTGTCTGATCCATCAGGATATCGCTGATGAACTGAGTGCCGAACAGGCGGGTGATAAAGCGCGAGATAGAAAATTCCGGCA
The DNA here is from genome assembly GCF_025548535.1 of Undibacterium sp. Jales W-56. Lineage (GTDB taxonomy): Bacteria > Pseudomonadota > Gammaproteobacteria > Burkholderiales > Burkholderiaceae_D > Undibacterium. The sequence continues at coordinate 636,248 of NZ_JAJLQW010000001.1, forward strand.
ATACCAGACGCACCGTGCCATCAATCGCTGCGGTGAGAAACATCAGCGTGCTGAAGACCAGCTTGGACAATAAGCCGACGCGGCTATCGATGCCCAGGTCTTGTGCCGTGGCAGAGCCGCACAGATAACGTGTCATCAGAACCGGGAAAGGTTTGATCAGGCGGAAAGGAAGCACGGCTTCCATGGTATTCATCAAGGCGATTCCCAGACCGGGACGCGGATCCGGCGCACTGGGGTCGGCGCGACCACGGGCTTGCATTTGCGCGAACATGGCTTCCGCTTGTTCCATAGTCTCTGCCATCAATTCACGTTGTATGCCCAGGATATGGCCAACCACATTCCAGGTATGCAGGTAGGCGATTTCATCCTCCTGCGACAAACCAAGACCGAGGCGACGCAGACTACGCAGGAATACATAACCGAAAGTCAGCAGGGTATACGCGAGCTCTTCCTGATTGCATGGCAAGCCATCTTCACCTAAGCGCCAGCCGTGTGCGAACAAGGCCTGGTACATATCGTTCGAGGTTTCGGGCAGAGCGTTCGCGGCCAGCGGTGGAATGATGCCGGCATCTTTGTCGTTTTGCTCGTCACCTAAAGCGAAGACAAGATCCTCAGGTTTGCCGCGCAAGATCAAATTACGGATCGTCGCGTGGATCAGCCGCACTTTGAGAATTTGCGCAATGCCGCTGCCGTCGGGGTTGGTCAACCCACCCTTCATCATGACTGGGAAAATCATCGCCGCGGTCGAGCGTATTCTGTATTCCGTATGTTTTTCCAATTGACCGGCGACATGCAACACCGCGGATAAATCGGGGATCACATAACACTCGGGCAGGCTGGAGCAAAACAGCAGGGTGCACGACAGCATGCCGTAATCAATAAACAGGGTCTCGGCCCGATGAATTTTGGCGAGATCGGCCCAGGCTGGCAGGGTTTTTCCTGTCGTCAGGTAAGTTTGTAAAGCAGCGGTAATCTCAGGCGGCGTACTGCTATCGACAGGCATCCAGTGCTGGATGCTGGCATTGGTTTGCCATTGTTCAAATTGCCGATTCACGATACCGATTTTGCGCCACTGCATCGCGTGAGCGGTGATTTGCGTCGTCGCGTTGGCAGACGGTGTTGCCCAGGGACCGACAATATCGGCTATCGTTGTATCGGCTAAAGGATCGGCCTGGTATTGAGATTGATCGAGTTGTGCATCGGTGATTTTACTGATGGGCGCGACACTTACTTCATGAATATTCCACTGCCTCCAGGCCGCCCAGGCGCATAACAAAGGGATGCCCATGACGAACACCGTCATGCTGCGGATTTCGACCGGATAACCGACCAGCAACTGGAATACCATCGCACTTGCATACAGCCCCATCGGCAACAAGGCATCGCGTTTGCTATAGGTATTCCCGACTTGCATTTGAAGATCCTGCGTAGACAGCCGGAAGCTCAATAAGATCATCAGTGAGACAAAGACCCAGCCAAAAAAACCTTGTATGGTCTCGCCGAACCACCAGCCATCGGTTTTCGTCATGATCCAGGCTTTGAGTTGGTACACCATGTACGGATCCGCACCGAGATCGAAAGCGGTGACCAGCATCGCGGCGAGAAACGACATAAACAGGATATTGGTGTAGCTCGATCTGGTGTCGATCGGAGTGCGCCACACGATCAGATTGCTGATCACGTAGCAGGAGTAAGTCAACGCAAACCACATCAAAGGAATCACCATAGGTACATCGACGAGTCGCCATCCGAGCACATCGGTATATACATAGCTGCCAAAAAACCAGCCATGCGATGACCCCATCTGTTCGGCAAACCAGCCGAAGCTGACCGCAATCAGCATAAATTTCAGCGCGGTTTTTGCGCCCAGTAAATGGCTCGCATTGACCCAGCACATGGCGAACATCAATACGGAACTCGCCACAATCGCCATCGTGGTCTCGCTATGCGTACGCCAGGCCATCACGATTAAAAATGCGGAGAAGAGGAGGTAACCGAGAATAGACCAGCGCGTCAGAGGAGATTTCATAATTGCGTTTGAACGTGAGCGTTGAGTAGAGGTTGATGTGCGGGTGTCACTGGCTCCGCCGCATTCAGACCGGTTATGTATGTGCTCTTGAAAAGAGACATATTTGCGTTGAGAATCTTACTCTATGAATACGGCAATGTGTGAACAATCCGACAGGCGTATCGGGTATGGGCGGACGTAAAATTGCGCCGCGTTGATCGTGCTGAATTGTGCTGAATCGTACTGAATAGCGCTGAAGAAGTGGCCGCAGGACAGCAACGATACCAATAAAAAAGCCTCACAAAAAATTGTGAGGCTTTTTAGCAGCGCTATATTGCAACGCTGAACAGCATGTAATCCTCGCGGAATTACATCATGCCGCCCATACCACCCATGCCGCCCATATCGTGACCACCGCCCATGCCGCCGGCTGGTTTGTCTTCTGGCAACTCTGCAACCAATGCATCGGTTGTCAGGATCAGGCCAGCAACCGATGCTGCATTTTGCAATGCTGAACGCGTTACTTTAGCTGGATCGAGAATACCCATTTCTATCATGTCGCCATAAGTGTCGTTGGCAGCATTGAAGCCGTAGTTGCCAGTGCCGTTGACAACGGCATTGATGACGACGCTTGGTTCGCCGCCAGCATTGGCAACGATTTCGCGCAATGGAGCTTCGATGGCTTTCAAGACGAGTTTGATACCTGCATCTTGATCAGGATTGTCGCCTTTGATCACGCCGGCAGCAGCACGTGCGCGCAGCAATGCAACGCCGCCGCCAGGTACAACGCCTTCTTCAACCGCTGCACGAGTCGCGTGCAATGCATCTTCAACGCGGGCTTTCTTTTCTTTCATTTCAACTTCAGTTGCTGCACCGACTTTGATCACTGCAACACCGCCAGCCAACTTGGCAACGCGTTCTTGCAATTTTTCTTTATCGTAGTCAGATGTCGCTTCTTCGATTTGCGCGCGGATTTGTTTTACGCGGCCTTCGATACCAACAGCTGGACCTGCACCGTCGATGATGATGGTGTTTTCTTTGCTGATTTCGATACGCTTAGCTTGACCTAATTGATCCAATGTTGCTTTTTCCAAAGTCAGGCCGACTTCTTCAGCAATCACTTGGCCGCCAGTCAAAATCGCGATGTCTTCCAGCATGGCTTTACGACGATCACCAAAACCTGGGGCTTTAACAGCCGCAGTTTTCAAGATGCCGCGGATGTTGTTGACCACCAGAGTTGCCAGTGCTTCGCCATCGACATCTTCAGCGATGATCAGCAATGGACGGCCAGACTTAGCGACTTGTTCCAATACCGGCAGCAGGTCACGGATGTTGGACACTTTTTTGTCGTACAGCAAGACAAACGGGTTTTCCAAAATCACGGCTTGTTTTTCCGGGTTGTTGATGAAGTACGGTGACAGGTAGCCACGGTCAAATTGCATACCTTCTACGATATCCAATTCGTTATCCAGTGACTTGCCATCTTCAACAGTGATCACACCTTCTTTGCCGACTTTGTCCATGGCTTTAGCGATGATATCGCCAATGTTTTGGTCAGAGTTTGCAGAGATAGAACCAACTTGAGCGATTTCTTTGTTAGTCGTAGTAGGACGTGCCAGGTTTTTAACTTCAGCAACCAGCGCTACCACTGCTTTGTCGATACCGCGTTTCAGATCGGTTGGATTGAAACCGGCGGCAACATATTTGAAGCCTTCGCGAACGATCGCTTGTGCCAATACGGTTGCCGTAGTTGTACCGTCGCCAGCGTTGTCAGAAGTGCGGGAAGCGACTTCTTTCACGAGCTGAGCGCCCATGTTTTCGAGTTTATCTTTGAGTTCAATTTCTTTAGCGACTGAGACACCGTCTTTAGTCACTGTAGGCGCGCCGTAGGAGCGTTCCAAAACTACATTGCGACCTTTAGGGCCTAAAGTTACTTTAACTGCATTGGCCAATACGTTAACACCGTTAACGATTTTAGCGCGTGCGTCATCGCCGAAAATTACTTGTTTAGCTGCCATGTTAAATCTCCAGAATCTTGAATGGGATTGTGATGCGGGTAGGGATTACTTCTGTACGATCGCGAAGACGTCTTCTTCGCGCATCACCAGAACTTCGTTACCGTCAACTTTGACTGCTTGACCAGAATATTTGCCAAACAGGACGCGGTCGCCCACTTTGACTTCTAAAGCGCGTACAGAGCCGTTTTCCAGTACTTTGCCGTTACCAACCGCCAGTACTTCACCTTGATCTGGTTTTTCAGCAGCTGCGTCAGGTAATACGATGCCGGATGCAGTTTTTGTTTCTTGATCCAGACGCTTGACGATAATGCGATCATGCAGGGGACGAAGGTTCATACAAACTCCTTTTGATTAGCTATGAATAGCAATGGTTTTACAAAATAATGTGTAGCTATACTCACCATTAAGCTGTGACCTGAGTCTCTGCCCAATGGCGCTACACCTAAATTCTTATGCGAGTGACGCGCTGTTAGCACTCTCTCACAACGAGTGCTAATTATATGGGCGAGGGACGCCTATTTCAAGACTGATTCCAGCGATTTATTGAAAATACTTTAATAATCAGAGGCTTATTGCCAATGGCGGAATACATTTGAGTTTGAATTTCAGCTATTTAATTCTAAGTTATTGCCGAATTGCAAAAAAATGCAGCCAAACGGAATTTCCGGTCTGCTGGCACTTAAATGGTTTCATATTTTTAGTAACAACTTATTTTACAAATATCAACTTAATAGCATTTTTTTGTGTTTCCAAATCAATAATTGATTTATGTAAATTGTACAAAAAGGGGCCTTGATCAAAATTTTCTACTGTAATCAAATTAATACTGCACTTTTGATATTGCAAATTAACAACAAGGTATATTTGCAAGCTTCTTAATGTCTGATTAACTGCCTGTCAGCTATATGGGCAATAGCTTGTTGAGGCGATCGTCATATTTGATAGGTTCAACATGAATTTTCAGCGTATTTGCTGGGATACAGATTAAAAGCCTTCATTCTGGTCTACTTGTTTTTTTTAGATTGACATCATTCAACGCTTACCGCGTTGGCTAATACTCATAGGGGACACAATCCCTACGGCAATTTGAACATGGAGAGAATATGGAACAAGCTTTGAAATTGACACAAATTTTACGTCCAACAATGTTGGCGATCATGGTGGCAGGCGCGTGCAATGCGATGGCTGCTGAACGCGTTGATCTGGATAAAGTTACCCCCTCTGCAGCGACTATCTCAGCCGCCAAGACGTTAAGCGGTGCGGTGACGACCCATAGTTTGTTGGGTTTGAGCGCCAGCGAATTACAAGCGGTGCGCAGTCACACTTATGCCAACGGCAAAGTGGTTACGCGTTACCAGCAATTCCACCAAGGCGTACCAGTATGGGGCGAGGCTATTGTTGAGCATCTCGTGCCAGGTGCTGCACAGCCGACTTTGTCCGGTGCGATGCTGCGTAATGTGACGAATGATCTGCCAAGCGCCAGTCCTTTATATTCGGCATCGCAGGCATTGACTTTGGCGAAAACACAATCCCGTGCCAATTCCACCCAGAATGAACAAGCTAAACTGCATGTCCAACTTGGCGCAAACAATGTCGCCAAATTGATTTATGTGGTTTCTTTCCTGGATACGTCGAATCCGGCCAAACCAAGCCGTCCTCATTATGTGATCGACGCCAACACCGGCGCAGTGTTAAAGCAATGGGAAGGTCTTACTCATTCTCTGACAGGCACAGGCCCTGGCGGTAACGCGAAAACCGGTCAATATGAATATGGCACCACCGCCGGTTTCGGCTATATGGATGTGCTGGTAAGCGGTTCCACCTGCCAACTGAGCGGCACGAATGTGGATACCTATAACATGAATAGCGCAACGACCGGCAGCGGTACCTTGCACACATTCACTTGCCCGCGCAATACGGTCAAAACAATCAATGGCGCTTATTCACCGATGAATGATGCGCACTATTTCGGCAACCAGGTCTTCAACATGTACCAGACTTATCTGGGCGTGCGTCCTATCAGCCAAAAACTGGTGATGAAGGTGCATTACGGTTCCGCCTACGAAAATGCATTCTGGGATGGTGTCTCGATGAACTTTGGCGACGGTGCCTCGACATTCTACCCACTGACATCGCTGGATGTGACCGGTCACGAAGTCAGCCATGGTTTCACCGAACAAAACTCGAATCTGACATACTCCGGCATGTCCGGCGGTATGAACGAAGCGTTCTCGGATATGGCGGGTGAAGCGGTTGAGTACTATGTCCGCGGCACCAATGATTTCAAGGTCGGCGTCGATATTTTCAAAGCAGCCGGTGCTTTGCGCTATATGTACAACCCGCCGTTAGACGGCCGTTCTATCGATAATGCCGCCAACTATACCAGCAGCCTGGATGTGCATCATTCGAGCGGTGTGTTTAACAAAGCCTTCTATCTGCTGGCCACTACAACTGGCTGGAATACCCGCAAAGCGTTTGAAGTCATGGCTGATGCGAACCGCTTATATTGGACTGCAAACAGTACCTTCGATCAAGGTGCATGCGGTGTAGAAAAAGCAGCAGCGAATCGTGGCTATGCGGTTGCTGATGTGACTGCGGCGTTTAATTCGGTTGGCGTTCACGGTGGTTGCGGTGTCGTTACGCCACCGACCACCACAGCTCTGTCTAACGGCGTACCGGTCACTGGACTTTCATTGGCCGCAGGCGCACAGCAAACGTATACGTTTGCCGTACCTTCAGGTGCTTCTAACGCAAGTTTCCAGACGTCTGGCGGCACAGGCGATGTGGATCTCTATGTACAATTGGGATCGGCACCGACAACGACGACCTACTTGCAAAAATCTGACGGTCCTACTACTGCCGAGAGTATCTCTCTTGCCAATCCAACGGCGGGTACTTACTACGTGCTGATCAATGGTTACGCTGCTTCCAGCGGATTCCAGGTGGTGGCAAATTACACTACCGGAACACCGGGTAATGTCTTGACAAGCGGCGTACCAGTCACGGGCCTTTCATTGGCTGCCGGCGCTAGCAAGCTGTTTACTATCAATGTACCGGCGGGTCGTACCACTCTGACCTTCAAGACATCTGGTGGAACTGGCGATTGCGACATCTACGAAAGATTAGGTTCCGCTCCAACGACTAGCTCCTATACACTGAAGTCAGACGGCGCAACGACGGTTGAAACCATTACAGTCAATGCACCTGCAGCCGGAACTTACTACTTGCTTCTGAATGCCTACACTTCATTCAGCGGCGTTACCTTAGTGGCTACTTACTAAGTCAGCGTATTGGTAGAAATTCCTGTGTGAAAAAAATCCCGCTCTTTTTAGAGCGGGATTTTTTTATGGACGTATCGGCACAAATAAGGACTGACGCAGAACGACAAGCTGCTTACCGCCATGTACATCGAAACCGCATACTGGATGCGACTTTCCGAGGCATTTCGTGCCAACAGGCGCATCCAGCTTGCGGGTTCGTTTTAATATCAGCACCCCATGAAGCCTTTCCTCTCCTAGTTTTTATCCCTATCAGCTTTATGCCAGTTTGAACGGCAATTCACGCAAGCGTTGTCCCGTTACTCTGGCAATCGCATTGGCAAAAGCCGGCGCTAACGCCGGTAAGCCCGGCTCACCCATGCCGGTAGGCGCATCGGCGCTTGGTACGATATGCACGCTGATTTTCGGCATATCGGTAATCCGCGGCACGACAAAATCGCCGAAATTGCTTTGCTCGACCATGCCGTCTTTCAACGTGATGGCAGCGCCCGGCAGGCACATTGATAAGCCCATCAATGCGCCGCCCTGGACTTGCGCTTCGATACTCTTAGGATTGACCGCCAGATTGCAGTGGATGCCGGCTGTCACGCTATGCAGCTTCGGTACGCCATCTTTGACCGAGGCTTCAACCACATACGCGACCACGGATTGAAAAGACTCGTGCACGGCGACGCCCCAGGCGTGACCTTTGGCTAAAGTTTTTTTGCCATAACCAGATTGTGCGACCGCTAGTTGCAAAGCGGCTTTATGACGCGGATGCTGGTCGCCCATCAGACTCAGGCGATACGCCACCGGATCTTGCTTGGTCGTTGTGGCGATCTCGTCGAGCAAAGTCTCCATCACAAATGCGGTATGGGTAGAGCCGACGCTGCGCCACCACAATACCGGCACATTGACCTTGGGATGATGGACCGACAGGCGCATAGGGATTTCGTACGGTTCCCTCATGCCTTCCAACGCAGTGGCATCAATCCCGTCCTTGACCATCATTGCTTCGAATGGGGTGCCTGCCAGAATCGATTGCCCGACGACGACATGATCCCAGCCTGCGATCCGGCCTTGGTCATCGAAGCCGATGTGCGCGCGATGCACGTGCATAGGGCGGTAGTAACCGCCTTTGACGTCATCCTCACGGCTCCATAATGTGCGGACTGGTGCGGTCAATCCGGCTGTCTTGGCGGCTTTGGCAACGGTGCATGCTTCGACCACAAAATCGCTGGTCGGTACTGCGCGGCGCCCGAATCCGCCACCCGCCATCTGGGTATTCATCTTGACGTTTTGCGGCGGAATGCCTAATGTTTTTGAGGCCGCCAAACCATCGAGCCCCGGCATTTGCGTGCCTACCCACAGTTCTGCTTTATCGCCATTGATCGCCACCGTGCAATTCAGCGGCTCCATCGGCGTGTGGGCTAAAAACGGGAAGACGAATTCGGCATCGATCTGATGCGGCGCGGCGGCTAGTTTTGACATGTCGTCGTTGTATTTCAGCTTGCCGGTTTGCTTGGCCAGGTCTTTGTAATTCGCCAATAATTGCGCGCTATCCACCTTATCGACTGCCGCGTTATCCCATTGAATTTTCAATGCATCGCGCCCCTGCTTGGCTGGCCAGTAGCCATCGGCAATCACTGCAATGCCCTCGCCGCCGCGATCGACCGGAATGCGGACGACTGCTTTAACTCCGCGAATGGCTTTGGCTGCGCTGTCATCGACACTGGCGATCTTGCCGCCAAAAACCGGAGGATGGGCAACCACCGCTGTCAGCATGCCCGGCAGATGCGTATCGATACCGTATTGCTGCGAACCGGTGGACTTTGCCCTGGCATCGAGGCGGCCGGTGGGCTTGCCGATCAGGCGGAAATTCTTGGGATCCTTGAGTAGGATTTTTTCTGGTACCGGCTGGCTCATGGCGGCTTCTGCCAATTCGCCGTAAGTCAATTTCTTGCCGCCAGGGCCGATCACTACGCCATTTTGCGTCTGCAGAGCGCTGGCTTCCACACCCCATTGTTTGGCCGCCGCAGCGATCAGCATGGCGCGCGTGCGCGCACCTAACTCGCGGTATTGGGTGTACGAATTTTTGATGGAACTGGAGCCACCGGTCAGATGAATCCCAAACACCGGATCGACATACGCGGGATTGCTGTCGCCGTGCACGCTCTTGACTTTGCTCCAGTCGGCGTCGAGTTCTTCTGCCAGGATCAGCGGCAAGCCAGTCTGCACACCTTGTCCAAAGTCGAGCCGGTTGATCGTGACCGTGGTTGTGCCGTCTTTATCAATCCGGACAAAGGCGGAAGGTTGCTGGGTAGGTTTCAGTTCGCTGGATTTGGCGGCAGATGCGTCCTGAGTATTCTGAGCGTTACCGATCAGAGGATAGACGCCAAGCGCAAAGCCGCCGATCGTTGCGACTTTTAAAAAACGGCGGCGCGGCAATTCAGCCTGGGCGCCGATCGAATTTTTTGCGCCGGTCTCTTGCTCGAACAAAGCTTGCAGATGTTTCGGTAATTCATTGCGGATATCAAAATGCATGATGGTCTCCTGGTTCAGGCAAGGTGGCTGGCGGCATCGTGAATCGCAGCGCGGATACGGACATAGGTTCCGCAACGGCAGATATTGCCTGCCATTGCGGCATCGATATCGGCGTCACTCGGTTTCTTGTTCGATTTCAGCAATGCAGCGGCACTCATGATTTGCCCGCTCTGACAATAGCCGCATTGCGCAACGTCGTGCTTGATCCAGGCGTCTTGCACTGCTTTTCCTACCTTGTCGCCGGCCATGGCTTCGATGGTGGTGATCTTTTGCCCTGCCACCGCAGAAATCGGGGTGACGCAAGAACGGGTTGCCTGACCATTCACATGGACGGTACAGGCGCCGCATAAGGCCTGGCCGCAGCCAAACTTGGTGCCAGTCAAACCCAGCGAATCACGTAACGCCCACAGGACTGGCGTATTCGGATCGGTATCGAGAGTATGTACTTTGTTGTTGATGTTGAGAGAGGTCATGCTTGCATCTCCATTCGGTTGGTGTCAGGGAGTCGTGCTGAGGTGACGCTAGCTGAGCTACGGTGCGTCGTTGATGAATCGACAGCTATTCTGAGCTAGTTTGGAATTTTTTGCTGACGTTGCCTGGCAATGCGATAGGGCGAGATATAGATAGCCGGGCCTTGAACTCAAACAGTCCTTAAACTTATCCTGTTAATTTGTAACAAATCAAGACTTCGGTAAGCAGGTTTGAGCAATTTCCGTACGCCTTCAGGATGACATCGATATTTTGCCGGGCAATGCCAGATGCGGGAGGGAGTAGATATGCCGGCGTTTTTACTTGAATCCGCGTGACATCTACTTACAAAGTGTGGATAGGCATCCCGCCGCAATTTATCTATTGTTTCAACATGTGAGAACCAATTGTCAGACACAGACAAATACAGAGAATTTTTAAACAATAACCCATCGCGATGGAGGTAAGCCATGTCAGAGAACACGAGTTTGCTGGACAGATCTAATTTGAGCGAATTAGCCGATCCGCCAAATGCAGTACACGCTGATGAGGATGCCAAGGGGCGTTTATCCAGCGCGACTATTGCCAGTAGTGTTCTGTCGGGTTTGGCGCTGAGTGCTTGCGGCGGTTCTGGCGGCGTCGCGTCAACCGCGCCTAATGCTAGCGGTACTGACCCAGGTTTGCCAGCACCGCCAGTCAGCAGTCCTCCAAGTCCGCCGCCGTTGGCCAGCATTTCGTCTGCACAAGCCTCACGCTTTTTAGCGCAGGCTTCTATGGGGGCGACCCGGGCGCAAATTGCGCGCGTGCAGCAGCTCGGCTACGAGGGCTGGTTGAATGAACAATTCGCCTTACCTTCATCGACCAGTCGCTTTGACTGGCTGGTGTCGAACGGCTATAACGCCGATATCAACCGCAACTCAGAAGCCGGCTTCGATGCTGTCGCATGGTTTAAATTGATTGCCTCACCTGATACCTTGCGACAGCGCATTACATTTGCCCTGTCCGAAATTACAGTCGCTGCGATTGATGGCTTGATCGGCGGTGGCTGGAGAGCGTTTTCAGCCGCCGCTTACCTGGATTTATTGGAGGCGAATGCCTTCGGCAATTATCGGACTTTGCTGCAGCAGGTTTCCACCAGTGCACCTATGGGGCAATATCTGACCTTTCGCGGTAATGTGAAATACAACCCGGTCACTGGCGCGCTACCCGATGAAAATTACGCACGTGAAGTCATGCAGTTGTTCAGCATAGGCTTGCTGCAATTGAATCTCGATGGAAGCAATAAGTTGGCCAATGGCGTCGCGATCGAATCGTATTCTCTGGACGATATCACCGGTTTGGCCAGGGTATTTACCGGATGGGATTTTGATCTGGATAGTTTGAAACTGACCACGCCGGATTTTCTGCGTCGTCCCATGGTGCAAATACCTAGCCGCCATGAACTCGGTGCCAAAACCTTCCTGGGCATGACCATCCCGGCCGGTACCAACGGGGTGGATAGTCTCAAGATGGCGCTCGACGGCATTTTTTCACATCCGAATGTCGCGCCTTTTATCAGCCGGCAATTGATACAGCGTCTGGTATGCAGCAATCCTAGTCCTGCTTATATACAAAGAGTTGCCAGCACCTTTGGCAATGACGGCACTGGCGTTAAAGGCAATTTGAAAGCAGTGATCAAGGCAATTTTGCTCGATAGCGAGGCGCGCGACGATGCACGGATTAGCGATCCGAATTTTGGAAAATTGCGCGAGCCGATTTTACGATTCACTGCTTGGGCAAGAGCGTTCAATGCAAATTCGCCGAGTGGCGCATGGGGCATAGGCAATACATCTGACCCTGGTACCCGCCTCGGTCAAAGTCCTTTGCGCTCACCCTCGGTATTCAATTTTTTTCGCCCGGGTTATGTGCCGCCAAATACGGTGATTGCGAATGCCTCATTGGTCGCGCCGGAGTTTCAAATCACTAATGAATCGACCGTGATTGGCTATGTCAATTTCATGCAGCGCGCCGTCAGTGTCGGAATCGGCGATGTGGCTGCCGACTATAGCAGCTTGTTATCGCTGGCAGATAATGCGCAGGCGCTGGTCGATGAGTTGAATTTGATTTTGGCCGCCAGCCAGCTCAGTAGCACGACAGTTGGCTTGATACGCAATGCCATCAACAGCATGCCGAGCGGCACACTCGCGGCGCGGAATAATCGTATTTTTTCTGCCTTGACGATGGTCATGGCAGCCCCGGAATTTATCGTTCAAAAATAAAGGAAGCATCATGAATAATATCAACAAGATGGATGCTTCGCGCCGCGCATTCCTGAGAAAAGCGTCGGCACTTTCTTTGGCTGGCGTTGCCACCCCATGGGCGCTCAATTTGGCTGCGATGGCTGAGGCATCCGCTGCTACCGCCAACGATTACAAAGCCATCGTTTGTGTGTTTCTGTACGGTGGTAATGACTACGGCAATACCTTAGTTCCCTATGACTCCAGCAACTATGCCGCTTATCAGCAATTACGTCCCACGCTTTCGTATAGCCACGATAGCTTGTCGTCCACCATATTGACGCCCTCCGTGGCGCCGGTTGATGCGGCAGGATTTAGTCGCCAGTATGCGCTGGCACCGGAACTTGCGCCATTGCTGCCGATCTTTGATGCCGGCAAGATGGGCGTATTGCTGAATGTCGGGACCTTGATACAGCCGACCAGCAAACTGCAATATAAAAATAAAACAGTACCTTTGCCGCCAAAGCTGTTTTCGCATAACGATCAGCAATCGGTGTGGCAATCCTCGTCGCCGGAGGGAGCGGTATCCGGTTGGGGCGGACGTATGGGCGATTTGTTTCAGTCTGGAAATGGCAATACCACTTTCACATGCGTGAACGTATCCGGTAATGCCGTGTACTTGTCCGGCAGTACCGCAGTACAGTATCAGGTATCGACTACGGGTTCAGTCCCATTGAGTGCGTCAGCCAAGCCTATGTTCGGCTCTGCCGCATCGTCCAGCGCATTGCAGACTTTGATGAGCCAGACTAGTAGCAACTTATTTGAAAACGAATATACCCGCGTCACGCGGCGCTCTATGGATGCGAACAATATCCTTACCACGGCATTGGCCGGCGGACCAACAATCAATACGGTTTTCCCGGCAAATAATAATTTAGGCGATCAATTGAAAATGGTGGCCAGAATGATTTCCAGTGCCAGCGCATTGGGGGCCAAGCGCCAGGTATTCTTTGTATCGATGGGCGGCTTTGATACCCACGACGGACTACTCACCAAGCATCCCGGATTATTGAAAAGTGTCGCCGACGCGCTTTCAGCGTTTTATAACGCAACGGTCGAACTCGGTGTGGCAAATAATGTCACCAGCTTTACCGCATCCGACTTTGGACGAACCTTGAGCGGCAACAATGACGGCTCCGATCATGGCTGGGGCAGCATGCATTTCATGTTGGGTGGCGCGGTCAATGGTAAGCGTTACTACGGCACCCCGCCCGCAGTGGCCAGCGACGGTCCGGATGACGTCGGGCAGGGGCGTTTATTGCCGACGACGTCGGTCGATCAATATGCGGCAACACTGGGAAAATGGCTGGGGGCGTCCGATACCGACCTGCTGTCGCTGTTGCCGAACCTGAAAAATTTCAATCCGGGTTCGCGCAATCTGGGCTTCGTATAATGCCTTGATCCGGGTAATTGCAAGGCAGATAGCTACCCATGTTACAGTGCGATCCATGCGTCTGGCTGCCATCGTGGTAGCCAGACCGAGGTATGGTAACGGAGAGAAAACATGGCAAAGAAAAATGAAGAGATCGATCCGGACACCGCTGCACTGATTGCGTGGTGTACGGAAGTCGAAGGATTCCTGGTTGCAGGTGGTGCGACTTTGCGACAGGCACAAGAACATATCGAAGAAGAAATCGATTGGTTCACCGATTTGTTTTTTGATGGACTGACGCCCGAGCAGGCGGCGAAAGAGGCCTTGAGCGGATAAGCATGTTGAGCTTCTAAGCGGGGCTTGCAGCAAATTTGCCTGCCAAATCAAATAAAGTATCAAAAAATAAATTTAGTTAAAGTTTTAATCATCAAAAATAACATAAAATATTGTTTTTTTAAAAAGCAATATGAAGAAAACAAAGATGATCAAACTACTTAAGCTCTTTTCAAAAATTTTATTTTCATCGCTACTGCTCTCTACTCTTACCGGTAATTCCTATGCAGTGACGCCGCAAAGTGGCTGGTGGTGGAATCCATCTGAGGGCGGACGCGGTTTTACTCTCGAAGTTCAAAATGGCAGCATGTTCATGGCGGGCTATTTGTATGATCAGTCGGGGCGTGCGACTTGGTATGCGGCAGGGCCCTCTTTGATGAATGGATCTAATTTCACTGCGCAGTTAACCACCTATCTCGGAGGGCAGACTCTGGACGGCAGTTACCATCCGACGACAGGGACAATGAATAGCGGAACTATCAGTATGAATTTCAAGGATCCAAGTCATGGAACCTTGACTTGGCCAGGCGGCACTATTCCGATTGAGCGTTTTGATATTGTCCCATCTGGTGCCAGTTCGGTATCTCCCGCCGGATCTCCCGAAACAGGCTGGTGGTGGAATGCTTCTGAAGGCGGACGAGGATTCTCTGTCGAAATCCAAAACGGCACCATGTTTTTGGCCGGCTATATGTACGATAGTGGCGGTAATCCAATTTGGTACGCATCTGGTCCAACTGCCATGGTCAATCAATACAATTACCAGGGAAAATGGCAGCAATACGGCAATGGTCAAACGCTTACCGGATTGTATAAACCAGCTTCTGTGGTAAATGGAAATGCAGGATCAGTCAGCCTGACATTTAACAGCCCAACTACTGCCACTCTTATTTTGCCAAATGGTGTCTCTATTCCTTTGAGTCGATTCAATTTCGGGGGAGCTACGATACCAACCCAAAACTTTGCGGGTACATATGCCGGTACTTATAGCGGTTACGACACCGGTACATTTAACGTAGCAATTTCACCAACTGGGGTCATATCGGGAAGCGGCTATTCAAACACGGATAAGCTACTGTTCAACGTGACAGGGAGTGTTGGCTCTGGCGGTTCAGTCTCAATGACAACCAGCGGTTCTGCCGGGTCGGCTCTATTCACCGGAAAAATTGACTCTTCAACAGGTGTAGTTTCAGGAACATGGAATTTTGTAAATGCACCAACATATGGTGGTGCGTTTAACGGTAAAAAACTGTAGTTTTGACATTGACTGAATAACATTCATCGACTTAAGAAATGCGCGAATCTCCTTGATCTTAGGAGGCGCGCATTTTTTGTATGTGACCATGTTAGCGAAGAAAAAGCGCCCGGAAAATTAATTTTCCGGGCGCTTTTGATCATGTGCTCTGCGTCGATTTGATTATACCAATCCGATTTTCACTTCAATATTGCCGCGTGTTGCATTCGAATAAGGGCAAACTTCATGCGCTTTAGCGATCAGAGCTTCAGCTGCGCTGCGTTCCATACCTGGTATCGAGACATTCAACGCGACTTCCAGGCCAAATCCACCTTTGCCATTTGGACCGATGCCGACCAGGCCATTGACGGAGGTTTCTGCTGGCAAGACAGTTTTTGTTGCCGCTGCAACGAACTTCATCGCACCAATGAAGCAGGCTGAGTAGCCTGCGGCAAACATTTGTTCAGGATTGGTGCCTTCACCGCCTGCGCCGCCGAGTTCTTTTGGCGTAGTCAGTTTGACCGACAGTTGATTGTCATTGGAAGCGGCGCGACCATCGCGGCCACCGGTTGCTGTAGCGTTTGCTGTGTAAAGAACTTGCATGTGATTCTCCTGGGTTATCTTGCGTCAAAGTAGGGTTAAAGCGAGCTTGAAAATCGAATTCGATAAGACGGCGTTTGCCGGTAAAAATATAATAGTACACAATTAAATTGTGCGCAATCTAAATTGCGAGAAAATTTGAAAAATAATCCTCCTTTAAGATATGTTGCTTTCCGTTAAATCATTTCTCACCTGAGAGAGCTGGTTTTTTAAATTAACCAGGGCTTCTTTGGTCTGACCGCTGGCGCACATGATTTGCAGGGGAATTTCTTTGGCGGCTTTTCTCAAAAGCTTGCCTTGCCTGGTTAAATTGATCCGGACTTGTCTTTCGTCGTGCGTATCGCGATTTCGGGTGAGCAATTCTGCTGTTTCCATCCTCTTCAGAAGGGGGGTCAAGGTGCCGGAATCAAGGAATAAAGCTTCACCAATATCTTTGACCAGAATGCCATCGTGCTCCCACAACACCATCATGACCAGATATTGCGGATAGGTCAGGCCGATTTTATCCAGCAACGGCTTATAGGTTTTGGTCATCGCCAGGGAGGCGGAATACAGTGCGAAACAAAACTGATTATCCAGCGCGAGTAAATTTATCTGGTCGGGAACGGTATTTTTCATTTTGACGGCGAGTAATTGATGCAAATGGATGCGAATTGATTGTAAGCGGGGATTTCAATCAATTATCGACTTTATGGGGTGGATAATCAAACAGGCCCTAGCTGAGTCATAAGTCGTTTTTCAGATGAAGACCTATTTCCGCAAGTTATAATGCGATCCTCTGGCACGCTATTCATTATAGTGCTGTAAAAATAAGCATAAAGAAAACACCGAAGGGCAATTGTGACTTTTATCGAAAAATTAGCTGCGGCATGGGAAAAAAATAACTCTCTCCTGTGTGTTGGTCTTGACCCGGACGTGTCGCGTTTCCCCGCAGAATTAGCCAGCCAGCCGGATGCAATTTTTATTTTTTGCAAGGCGATGATTGATGCGACGGCTGATCTGGCATGTTCATTTAAACCGCAAATTGCGTATTTTGCG
Source organism: Undibacterium sp. Jales W-56 (assembly GCF_025548535.1). GTDB lineage: Bacteria > Pseudomonadota > Gammaproteobacteria > Burkholderiales > Burkholderiaceae_D > Undibacterium. The sequence goes on from NZ_JAJLQW010000001.1 coordinate 653,393, forward strand.
GCCTTGCGCGCGGAAGATCAGCTAGAAGCGGTCTGTCGCTATATCAAGGCGACTTATCCGGCGATTCCCGTCATTCTGGATGCCAAGCGGGGCGATATCGGTGCAACCGCTGAACAGTATGCACGCGAAGCTTTTGAACGTTACGATGCCGACGCGGTCACGGTCAATCCCTACATGGGTTTTGATTCGCTTGCCCCATATATGGAGTGGAAAGATCGTGGCGCGATCGTCCTGTGCCGCACTTCGAATGCAGGTGGATCTGATTTGCAATTTTTGAATGTGGACGGCAAACCCTTATATCAGCATGTTGCGCAACTGGTTGCGGATAAATGGAATACGAATGGACAATGCGCCTTAGTGGTCGGCGCAACTTTTCCAGCCGAGTTGGTGCAAGTACGTCAGATCGTTGGCGAGATGCCTCTATTGGTGCCGGGGATTGGCGCACAGGGCGGCGATATTGCCGCCACAGTCGCTGCGGGAAAAACGGCGTCAGCGACGGGCATGATGATTAATTCCTCACGAGCTATTTTGTATGCCAAACCGCTGGCGTCAGAGGATTATGCCAAGGCCGCACGACGCGTTGCACTGGAGACCAGGGACGCGATTAATCAATATCGCTGATCGTTTCAGGCGACAATAAAAAAAGGAGGCAGACTGCTTCCTTTTTTATTGTTTGGAAATTCAGGCTTCCGTCACGTAGCGAAGCAGACGATCCAGCGCATGTATGATGGTTTGTTCTCTGATTGCATGCCGGTCACCACTAAAGACTTTTCTTTCAGTGTGCGTGACATTATTGACTTGCCAGGCAAAACATACCGTGCCCACCGGCTTGCCGGGGACTGCGCCGCCTGGGCCTGCAATGCCTGTGATGGCGAGCGAGACATGTGCTTCGGAATTTGCGATGGCGCCTTCGGCCATTGCCGCAGCGATTTCTTCGCTGACTGCGCCGTGTTGTGCAATCAGCGCTGCGGAGATGTCGAGCAATTCACTTTTTGAAGAATTGGAATACGTGATGAAGCCGCAGTCAAACCATTCTGATGAGCCGGCAATCTCGGTAATCGCCTGACATATGCCGCCGCCGGTACAGGACTCTGCAATCGTTAACAAAAGTCGTTTGGATTTGAGGGCAGCGCCGACTTCTGCCGCGAGTTCAATGGCATCAAGCATGATATGGTCTCCTGTGGTTTTTTCGGAATACCAATGGCGGATGAGCCAAGCCGTTGGGCGTAACTCATAAAGCATCGGAATCAGCTACGGAATTACTTTACCACTTTGTGAACGCTATTTGATCGGCTGAACAAGAATTTACTGCGACTGTGTGTCATAGAAGATTGGCTGCCGTTATCTGGCAGGCCTGCTCATATAACGCGCCACAATGCAAATAGCAAAAGGGTATACAACGCAGCCAGTATATCGTCCCACATGACGCCAAATCCGCCTTTCAAATGGCGATCAAAATAGCCAATCGGCGGTGGCTTCACCATATCAAATGCGCGGAACCAGAAAAAAGCCCAGCACTGGGTAGAAAAGCCGGCAGGCATGATGAATAGCAGTACCAGCCAGAACGCGATAATTTCATCCCAGACCATGCTGCCATGATCCGCGACCCCCATATGCTTTCCGGTAACAGCGCATGCCCAAACGCCGATAGCGAACCCTAATACGATGATCCAGGCCCAGACTGCGGGGGTAAATAATTCCGGCCAGCGCGTATTCAGGACACTAAAACTGAGCCACGCAAATAAGGTTCCGGAAGTACCTGGCATGATCGGGGACAAGCCGCTACCGAATCCCTGCGCAATAAGATGTGCCGGGTGCGCCAGCATGAAACGCGCTGTAGGTTTGTTGATTTTGGCTGTCTGACCGGATTCTAATGTCGTCATGGGGTGCGAAAGTGATCAAAGGAAGTCAGGGGTAAAGTCAATAATTGCCCCGTTGAATCGAGCAAACGGATGCCCAATTCGCGGTCGATGGTGCCGACCCGGGTGACCGGCGTGGCGCTTGCTGCGGATGCCGCCATTACTTGCGCCCTGAGTTCTGCCGGCGCGGTGAAGCAGAGTTCGTAGTCATCACCGCCAGCGAGCGTGAATTCACGCTGTTTTTCGCGCGGCTGATTACGCAGCGCCATTCCGGCTGGCAGCAAATCCACGTGCAGGCTGGCACCGGCACCGCTGCGCTTTAAAATGTGTCCGAGATCACCCAGCAAGCCGTCGGAAATATCCAGGGCGGCATGTGCAATTCCTTGTAATGCGAGTCCCAACGCAATCCGCGGTACAGGTTGATGCATACGCATCGCGGCAAGTGCAAAATCATCGTCGCTTAATTGCAGTTCATGCCAGTAATGCGCCAGTGCCAGCCGCGCATCACCGAGATTGCCGGATATCCAGATATCGTCGCCAACTTGGGCGGCGTCACGTCGCGATGCTTTGCCGGGTGGAATTTCACCAAAAATTGTAATACTGATCGTCAGCGGTCCTTTCGTCGTGTCGCCGCCGATCAAGACGCAGCGATGTTCATTCGCCAATGCCAGCATGCCGGCCGAAAAAGGCGCCAGCCAGGCCGGATTTGCCTCGGGTAATGCCAGCGCCAGGGTAAAAGCCACAGGTTTGGCTCCCATCGCTGCGAGATCGGATAAATTCACCGCTAAACACTTATGTCCCAATAAGTAGGGATCCGCATCGGGGAAAAAATGCCGGCCTGACACCAGCATGTCGCTGGAAATCGCCAGTTGCATCCCGGAACTTGGCTGCAGCAAGGCGCAATCATCGCCGATCCCAAGCTGAATGCGCGGATCGTCGCTGGGAGGTGTAACGAAATAGTGTTGGATGAGGTCGAATTCGGAGAGCATGCCGCATTGTACTCAGCGCTGACTTATTAGAACAAGCGACAATCATTGATTGACCGTGATAAGCAGTGTGAGACGGTGGTAATTAACATTTTTATTCAATGGAGGCTGGCATCCGGTGATCTGAAGGGCAGCCAATAAAACTCTGTCTTTGGAATGATAGTGAATTGGCAATTTTCAACTGTGCGCCATTGGTTCTGGGCTGTTTTTATAACCAAATAATGACTGCATATGTGCAAAGAAAGGTTAAAACCGAAGCCTTTTTCAAATGCAGCATTGAAACAATAGGTTACAATCTTACACATTGCGTGACAATTGGTGGCAGGAAGTGACTATTTCAAATTCGAAAGAACTGTGCTTTGCAGATGAAAGTCGGCAGCTACACGTAGAAGAATATGCGTCCTGTCGCTGTTCTTTCTTCGATGTGATGGCATGGGCGATTCAGTTGCGATGCTCGGACCCTGCTGGCAGTTTCAAGGGGAAGGCCGTTTTTTTGCTCAGAACCCTGTTCGATCCGCTCAATAGCTATGCGTGGTTTCGCTATGTCCGCAATAACAACCTCTTAAAAATTGCCACATCAGATCCAAGTTTGCTGGACTCTATCCATCGGCCATTTTTTGACCGGCGTATGCGATCCGGTGATCGCCTGTCTTTATTGATGAATCACTTCAAGCTGGCTGAAACTATTTTAGGCAGAGGCAATTACCGCAGCGTACTTTTAGGACAGAAGTTAGAGCTGGCAAGCGTGACTGGTAAAAATCACGAGGTATTCCAGCTACGTTTGTTCAGAGGGGCGTCTTATAAAAGAGAAGGGGGCTTGAGTCTCGGCTTGTTTATCGACGATACGCTGTTGCAATGTGTGACTTTTTCTTTCGATCATCAGCAAAATTATCTGGCGATTAAAGTCGGAGGCGTGCAAGCGAGCAATGGCGGGTCCCGTGACCTGATCCGCGAATCCACTAAAGAACTGCATGGGATACAACCCCGCTTATTATTGGTTGAAGCATTGCGTTATCTTGCGCAAGAATTGCAAAGCACAACGATAGAATGCATCGCCCAGAAAAATCATATCTACCAGGCTTGGCGCTATAAATTTGCCAAAAATGTCAAAGCCGAATACGACCAGTTGTGGATGACTGCCGGCGGCGTCAAGCGTGCATGTGGGAATTATTTATTGCCCATCATGACGATCACAAAACCGATCTCGTCGCGCCCGTCAAACAAGCGCAGTGAGTACCGCGCCCGGGCTGTCATACTGGAAGCGATGCGCGATCAGATTTCTCAACGGCTTGCCATCAACTGAGTTACTCAAGGCGAGCCTTATGCGCCCGCCAGCTCCGCCAGCAAGCGAGCGCGTAGTCTGGCGTCTTGCGGCGCAACGCCAAATCCCGACAGGCGATTATTCGCATCAAAAAAACGGCTGATCGTAGCACCTTCACCAAGCTCGGTTTCCCAGCGTCCCGCAGCCGCGTCTTTTGCTGACGGCGCTATCAAGGCGACCGGGTAACTCGGTGTTTTTACGATCACAGGCGCGTGTTTAAAATCGATGACGCTACGTTCGCCCATCAGGTTGCGAGCGATTGCACGCGCCGCCGTCATCAGCGGCGCGATGTAGGGCAGCACTTGCTGCACGTTCTCAGCGATTTGATACTGTGCGCAATCACCCAAGGCATATACCTGCGTTGCGCTGGTTTCGCCATACGCATCGATCAGGATGCCGCGATCGGTGCGCAGACCAGATGCCTCTGCCATGCGTAATTTGGGACGCAAGCCTACGGCAGACAGCACGAGATCCGCATGGATTACCGAGCCATTCGCCAAATTGATTTGCAATGCATCGCTAGCGGATTGCCGGTTGATGCTGCTGGCGGTCGTGCCGAGCTGCAGCGCGATGCCGCGTTTGAGTAATGCGTCTTGCAAACCGACAGAGATTGCCTGCGGTGCCAGCGCCGCCAGCGGCAAGGGCTGCGGGTCGATCAAAGTCACGGCATGTCCGGCACCCGCCAGATCATCGGCGAATTCACAACCGATCAAACCCGCACCGAGGATAGCCACGCGTACCGTGCCACCTTTTGCCATAATTTTTTCGCGGAACAGCGCGTAGTCATCGATATTGTTCACCGATAACACCTGCGCCGCTGCATCGCCTGCAATCGGCAAGCGGATCGCTTGCGCGCCCAGCGCAATCACGACTTTGCTGTACTCAAAGCTGCCGGCATTCGTCACAATCTTGCCGGCCGCGGTATCGATGTGATCGACCCTGGTTTTTGTCAACAAGGTCGCGTTGACCTGGGCCGCCATTTGTTCTGCGGTCTGACTGATCAGGTCTTTTGCCTGTTTATTTTGAGCATATGCATTCGACAGCATGGGTTTCGAATAAAAACCGCCATCGTCTGCAGTGATGATCAGCAAAGCTGTCGTTTTATCGAGTTTGCGAAACTCGCGGGCAACGGTATAGCCCGCCAGACCGCTGCCGATGATGACGATAGGAGACATGTTAAAACCCTGATTCGGTGAAAATTAATTGGGTACTGCGCTGAGCCGCACTACCTTTATCTGCAGTGCAGTGCGCTCTTTTAAATCGACTGGTGTGGTAAATTAAATTTCGACCATATCGAAATCTGCTTTGGCAACGCCGCAATCAGGGCATTCCCAATCTGCCGGAATATCGTCCCAGCGCGTGCCGGCGGCGATGCCTTCTTCCGGCAAGCCTAAGGATTCGTCATAGATAAAACCGCAAACGATGCATTGATATGTTTTCATGGGATTCTCGATTCTGTAATTGAATTAAATGGCGATCAAACAGCTATTTATGTCTGGGATGCTGCCAGCACGGCACGGTAGTGATTCGCATGACGCTCTTCGACTTTAGCCAGGGCTGCAAAGCGTTTTGCAGCAGTTTCTAAAGTGCGTTTGAACTGTTCTGCATGTTCTTTGGATTCGGCGATCTGTTCATCATATTCAGCGACTGCTGCATGATTGCCTTCTTCAATTGCCAGATGGCGGAACTTTGGATACATCTCCGTATATTCGTAGGTCTCACCTTCTATCGCGATTTCCAGTGCTTTTTGCGGTGTCATTTGCGCTTTTGGGTATAGCAAATCGAGGTGGCCGAATGCATGCATGACTTCTTGCTCTGCGGTTGCTTCGAACGCCAGTGCGACGTCCTCTGCGCCTGCTGCACGAGCCAGTTTGGCGAAGTAGCGATATTTGATGTGCGCCATCGATTCGCCTGCAAAGGCAGCTTCGAGGTTCTGGATGGTAACGGATGGGTTGGCTGTATTACTCATGGTGGCTCTCCTGATGGTGATCTAAGGGATACGGCTGATTAATTTTGTTTGCTATCAATCTGAAACAAATGATAGATATAATTAATAATTTGGTGAAATTGATTGTTTACACCGTATCGATAGAAAATTACTATATCCAGCCTAATTTCCACAAAAAATTGAATTTAGTTATGTTTAAAAGTCATAGGAGTCGTACAAATACGTATAAAGTTAGAGGGATCCCTCTGCTAGAATCACAGACCATTCGTAAGTACTAAGTAAGCAAGCAAATAAAAAAGAGAGGCCGCAGAGTATGGATTCGTCAGCAGATCAGAAAGAACTTTTACGTCAACAATTGCGTCAGGCAGCACTGGAGTATCACGAGTTTCCGACTCCCGGCAAAATCAGCGTCACACCGACCAAACAACTGACGAATCAACGCGATCTGGCTCTGGCTTACTCTCCTGGTGTGGCATCTCCTTGCGAAGAAATCGTGGCAGACCCTGCCAACGCATTCAAATATACCGCCCGCGGCAATCTGGTCGGCGTGATCACCAACGGTACTGCGGTACTCGGTCTCGGTAACATCGGCCCGCTGGCGTCCAAGCCGGTGATGGAAGGCAAGGGCGTCCTGTTCAAAAAATTCGCCGGCATCGATGTTTTCGATATCGAAATCAATGAACTTGATCCAGACAAGCTGGTGGATATCATCGCCTCGCTGGAGCCGACCTTTGGCGGCATCAATCTGGAAGACATCAAGGCGCCGGAATGTTTCTACATCGAGCGCCAATTGCGTGAGCGCATGAAGATTCCGGTCTTCCATGACGATCAGCACGGTACCGCGATCATTGTCGGTGCGGCGATTATCAATGGCCTTAAAGTGATCGGCAAAGACATCAAGAATTGCAAACTGGTGGTCTCCGGCGCCGGCGCCGCCGCGCTTGCCTGTCTGGATTTGCTGGTCGATCTCGGCTTCCCGATTCCGAATATCTACGTCACCGATCTGGCGGGTGTGGTCTATAAAGGCCGTGCCGAACTGATGGATCCGGACAAAGAGCGTTTTGCGCAAGAAACTTCAGCGCGCAGCCTGAAAGAAGTCATCGAAGGCGCAGATATTTTCCTCGGTTTGTCGGCTGGCGGCGTACTGAAAAAAGAGATGGTCAAAGCCATGGCCGACAAGCCCTTGATCCTGGCGCTGGCCAATCCGACTCCGGAAATCTTGCCGGAAGAAGTCAAGTCGGTGCGTGACGATGCCATCATGGCGACCGGTCGTTCCGACTTCCCGAACCAGGTGAACAACGTCCTGTGTTTCCCGTATATTTTCCGCGGCGCACTCGACTGCGGCGCGACCACCATCACACGTGAGATGGAAGTCGCGGTGGTCTATGCGATTGCCGAACTCGCGCAAGCCGAACAGTCCGACGTGGTGGCCTCCGCGTATGGGATCGCCAATCTGAGCTTCGGTCCCGAATACCTGATTCCAAAACCGTTCGACCCGCGCCTGATGATCAAGATCGCACCGGCGGTGGCCAAGGCAGCCGAAGAATCCGGTGTGGCAGCGCGTCCGATCAAGGACATGCAAGCCTATGTCGATAGGCTGCAGCAATTTGTCTACCATAGCGGCACCTTCATGAAACCCTTGTTCCAGGTCGCGAAAAAAGCACCGGATGAACGCAAGCGCATCGTGTATGCCGAGGGCGAAGAAGAGCGCGTCCTGCGTGCGGTGCAAGTGGTGGTCGATGAGAAACTGGCAAAGCCGATTTTAGTCGGTCGTCCGAATATACTCGATCAGCGCATTGAAAAATTTGGCCTGCGCCTGAAAGCCGGTATCGATTTCGAAGTCATCAATCCTGAGTTCGATCCGCGCTTCCGCGACTACTGGCAAACCTATTATGAGATGACCTGCCGTAAGGGAAATAGCCAGCAATATGCCAAACTAGAAATGCGTCGCCGCCACTCCTTGATCGGCGCCATGATGATCCACAAAGGTGATGCGGACGGCATGATCTGCGGCACTTTTGGCACCACGGGCCTGCATTTGAATTACGTCAATCAGGTGCTCGGCAAACGCGACGGTGTAAATGTATATGCCGCGATGAATGCGCTGGTCTTGCCGGATCGTCAGCTGGTGCTGGTCGATACCCATGTCAATGAAAACCCGAGTGCAGAACAGATCGCCGAGATCACGATACTGGCCGCCGAAGAGATGCGTCGTTTTGGCGTCAAGCCACGCGCCGCCTTGTTGTCGCATTCGAACTTCGGTTCCAGCAACAGCGAGTCTGCGCAAAAAATGCGTGCTGCACTGGCGATTATTCAGCGCGATGCGCCGGATCTGGAAGTCGATGGCGAGATGCATGGCGACACGGCTCTGGACAGTGCTTACCGTACCAAGATGATGCCGGGTACGACCTTGAAGGGCGACGCGAATTTGCTGGTCATGCCGAACATCGATGCCGCGAATATTGCCTACAACTTGCTGAAAACGACCGCCGGTAACAACGTCGCGATCGGCCCTATCCTGCTCGGTTGCGCAAAGCCGGTACACATCCTGACGCCGTCGGCAACGGTGCGTCGCATCGTGAATATGACGGCTTTATGTGTGGTGGATGCGGTCGCCCAGCGGTGATCGAAGCGCCGTGAAGTTGAGCGGGCGACGAAAAAATTTATCGCGATTGAAATAAGTCATCGCCAGATGAAGAAAGCCGGATATCTGAACAGGATATCCGGCTTTTTTATTCGCATCATGCGGTTGAATCGCCCGCAGAATTTGCCGCCGCGTCTGTCAGGCCATTTGATGCGCTGTTCTTAAGCTTGGCTAGCGAGTAACCCGGCGCAATTGAGGGGCGCCATTCAACTTAAATTGCCGCACCACTTCCGCCAGGCTGGCGGCCTGATCCTGCATCGACTGCGCTGCTGCGGCGGCTTGTTCTACCAGCGCTGCGTTTTGTTGCGTGGCCTCATCCATCTGCACAATCGCATCATTCACTTGCTGGATTCCCGAGCTTTGCTCTTGTCCCGCTAAAGTGATCTCGCCGACAATGGTGACCACGCGTTTCACGCTGGCGACAATTTCTACCATCGTGGCGCCGGCTTTCTCTACCAGCTTGCTGCCGTTGTCGACTTTTTCTACCGAATCATCGATCAGTGTTTTAATCTCTTTAGCTGCGCTGGCGCTGCGTTGCGCCAGATTGCGCACCTCGGATGCCACCACGGCAAAGCCGCGGCCCTGCTCACCGGCGCGCGCCGCCTCTACTGCGGCATTGAGCGCCAGGATATTGGTCTGGAAGGCGATGCCGTCAATCACGCTGATGATGTCGACGATCTTCTTCGAGGATTCGTTAATCGATTCCATACGCTCCACCACCTGGTCGACCACCACGCCGCCCTGGATGGCAATCTCGGACGCCGATACGGCTAATTGATTGGCCTGACGGGCACTTTCTGCGTTATGCCTGACAGTGGCGGTCAGTTCTTCTATGGTCGATGCGGTTTCTTCCAGTGAGCCGGCCTGCCGCTCGGTACGGTTGGATAAGTCCAGATTGCCGCTGGCAATTTCCTCAGAGGCATTGGCGATAGTGTCGGTGCCCATCCGGACCTGATTGACTATTTTGAGCAAATTGTTGTTCATGGATTGGAGCGAGTTAAGCAGCTGGCCTGTTTCATCACGGGTACTCGACTCGATATGCGCCGTCAAATCACCGGCGGCGATGGTTTCTGCAATATCGACCGCCTGGTTTAGCGGTCGTGTAATACCTATGGCCAGGCGCCATGCGATCAGCCAGCCCAGAAGAAATAGTGCTCCGCCAAAAAACAATAAAAGAAGGCGGCTTTGCGTATTGATCTCTTGAATGCTGTCGGCCATTTTATTGATGCTGGCTCGTTGCAAATCTAGCAGTTGCTGTAATAAATCGAGATAACTTGTCGCTGCGGCAGTGTAGGTAGTTTCAAATATCTTATTCGCTTCCTCGGTATTGTTGTCGGCCTTTGCTTTGGCGATGGCATCTCTCACCGCGATATAATTTTTTCGGGTCGCAGTCAGTTGGTCAAAAACTTTTCGCTCTTCGTCGCTGGTGAGCAATCCTTCAATTTTCTTTTGCAGCTCAGTTGACTGTTTGCTGGAGGCGACTGAATCGCTGGCAAAATAGGCGCTCAGGCTAGAGTCTGAGCTCTTGGCAATCGCTGTAGTGCGCCTGACGCCGGATTGAATGACGCGATACCAGTCAGAAACGAGCCGCTCTTTGGTAAGCGGTGTTTTTAAAATTGTCGCCGTGGTGTCCGCTACTTTAGAGAGCTGCATCAGGCTAAGACCAAGCAGCGCGATCATCGATAATAAGATTACGGCAAAACCCAAGCTAAGCCGCTTACCGATTTTCATATTAGGGAAAAAATTCATTTTCTTCTTTCATTAAAAATGACGGATTTGACGAAGCAATACGACTGACAATTGCATCAATCCATGCAACAAAACAGTGACGCCGTATCGGCGTGCATGAGCAATACGTGCACCAGCGGGGGTGCTATTCTGCCACACGAAAATGAACTCGTAATAATTCGTAGCAATTCGTAATACGGGTAAAGAATCGGAGTCTCTTTGATTGCTCCTTCAAGCTTGTTGCGCGCAGTCTCAGGCGGCATGCCTTATCGGGGTGATGTGAACCAACCCAAGCTAGTTATTTATATTGGAATCATCTTAAGCCGAATAATCGCAGGAAGGCAATTATTGTTTAATCCAGATGCTCGGTATCGCCGGTAAATCCGCTGTGCGCTCGCAACATCCTGTCTGCCGGCGCAAAAACAGGTCAGGCTTTACTTCCCTATGAGGCGGTCGGCCTGATGGATGATGCTCTGTTGCGGGACGCGGAGTTATCGTGGATTGCAGGGGTATTATTTATACTCCTTCCCAGTATATTTTTATCGCGCAAGTTACATATGCGGCTTAGGCTTGTTTTGTTAAATTTAATGGGGAGTATGTGTGTTTATAGTGACGTTTGAGGTTCCTTAAGTCACTGTTTAATCGGTACCCGTCCGGTCGCCACCACACTCGATGCGCGCTCGCAATGGCCGTGCTGATCGTCAAAGAACATATGCGGTTTGAAAGCGCCCAGTACGGCGGACTTATGCACGCCGCCCATGAAGAAGGTTTCGTCGATCGCGATATTCCATGCGCGCAGCGTACGGATCACCCGTTCGTGCGCTGGCGATGAGCGCGCAGTGACCAGTGCGGTGCGCAAAGGAAAGGCTCTGCCATCGGCGCTTTTAAAATTATTTTGCAGGAAGGACAGCGCCACCAGCAGACGGGCGAACGGACCTTCCGGCAGCGGCTTGCTGGCGTTGTCGCGTTCATGCTGCTCGAAGGCTTCAATCCCTTGTTCCTGATAAATCCGTTCCGATTCATCTGAAAAAATCACCGCATCGCCATCGAATGCAATCCGGATTTGCTCCAACTCTTGCTGCGGATTCTCCGGGATGCCGTACAGCAAAGCGGCTGCCATGCCGGAATTGATCGCAGCCTGCACATCGTCTTCATGTAGCGATAAAAACAAACTCAGATTGAACGCCTGCAAATACGGCGACAAGGAGGCGCCGCCTACCAGCGCCGCACGGGAAATGTCGAGGCCGTAATGCTTGATCGAATTGAAAATGCGCAAGGAAGTCTCGGACGAATTGCGCGACATGATCACGACTTCGACCAGCCTGTGCTGCGGCGTCAGGGTGTTCAGATGCAGCAAGGCCTTGACCAGCGCAAATCCGGCGCCGGGCTTGAGAATCGTATTTTCATTATCCAGCTGGTGCTGCCGGTAGGCTGCCAAGCCATCGTCCTGAAAAATACGTTCTTCGACTTCCAGATCGAACAAGGCGCGGGAAGAGATGCCAACGACTAATAAATTATCGAGCGAAAAAGCCATAGGGATCAGTATGTTTTCAATAACGGTGAATGGAGTCGGAGGATCGGAAGCCGGAGTGAATCTTGACCAAGCCTTGCTCAAAGATTGGATGACAACTCATCGTGTCCGGTCCTGCTGTCAAACTGCTCGAGTATCTCCAGTTCCACCAACTGTAACATCTTGATGTTGGTACTTTCCAAGACCACCAGCGGCGCAACGCCATCGTCCATCGCTTCCAGCCAGCGGTTCGCGCACAGACACCATTGATCGCCGGGTTGCAGGCCGGGGAAGTTCCATTCCAGGCGCGGCGTCATTAAATCGTTACCCCGGCTTTTGCTATACATCAAAAAACTCGCCGTCACGATGACGCAAATGATGTGCGTGCCGACATCTTGCTCATTGGTTTTGCAGCAGCCATCACGCAAAAAACCGGTCAGGGGATCGAAGGAGCAAGGCACCAGCGGTTGCCCAAACACGTTCAGGGCTGGCGGAATGGCGGATGTTGACATAAATTGCAAGGCTTTCAGGAGAGCTATCGGATTGCGTAAAACAGCGTGGATGTACTGAAGAATACAGGAAATTATTCAAGCCTCAATTGCTGAGGTAAACAAATTTTTATTTATCGGGACTTACGCAAAACGGCAAGCTGCTTACCACCGTCCACATTGAACCCGCAGGCTGGATGCGGCTTTCAGAGACATTTCGTGCCAACAGGCGCACCCGGCTTGCGGGTTCGTTTTTATATTCATTTCATAGAACCGGTCCTCTTGCTTTTCTCTGTGTCTCCGTGTCTCGGTGGTGAGAGGTTTGGTGTTTGCGTAAATCCCATTTATATCTAATGCGACCTAATTTCATGTAAAACCCCTATTTGACAACAAAATCATCCGGGTGCACTCTAAGAACATATTTACTCTGGAGAGACATCATGCCGCAATACCGTTCCCGCACTACCACGCATGGCCGCAATATGGCAGGCGCCCGCGCATTATGGCGCGCCACTGGCATGAAGGACGGCGACTTCGACAAACCGATCATCGCGGTGGTGAATTCCTTCACGCAATTCGTGCCGGGTCATGTGCATTTGAAGGATCTGGGGCAACTGGTTGCGCGCGAGATCGAGGCCGCCGGCGGCGTCGCTAAAGAATTCAATACGATTGCGGTAGATGACGGGATTGCGATGGGTCATGGCGGTATGCTGTACTCGCTGCCATCACGCGACCTGATTGCCGATTCGGTCGAATACATGGTGAATGCGCATTGCGCAGATGCCATGGTGTGTATCTCGAATTGCGACAAAATTACCCCAGGCATGTTGATGGCGGCGATGCGGGTGAATATTCCGGTGGTGTTTGTCTCCGGCGGCCCGATGGAAGCGGGCAAGGTCTTGAAAGTCGTCAACGGCTCACAAAAAATCATCAAGCTCGATCTGGTCGATGCCATGATCAAGGCTGGCGACAGCACAGTCAGTGATGCCGATGTGGCAGAGATCGAGCGCTCGGCTTGCCCGACCTGTGGTTCTTGTTCCGGCATGTTCACCGCCAATTCGATGAACTGCCTGACCGAGGCGCTGGGCCTGGCCTTGCCAGGTAACGGCACGATACTCGCGACGCATTCTGATCGTAAAGAACTGTTCTTACGCGCCGGCCGTCTGATTGTCGATATCGCCAAACGTTATTACGAGCATGATGACGCCTCGGTTTTGCCGCGCAGTATCGCGAGCAAAGCTGCGTTCGAGAACGCCATGGCACTCGATGTATCGATGGGCGGCTCGACCAATACCGTGCTGCATTTGCTGGCAGCCGCACATGAAGCCGGGGTGGCATTCGACATGGCGGATATCGACCGCATCTCGCGCAAAGTGCCTTGCCTGTGCAAGGTCGCCCCAATGACGGACAAATACCATATCGAAGACGTACACCGGGCCGGCGGTATCATCAGTATCCTCGGTGAGCTGGCGCGTGGCGGTTTGCTGGATACCAGCTTGCCGACCATCCACAGTAAAACCATGGGCGATGCGATTGCCAATAACGACATCATGTGTACCCAGGATCCGGCGGTGCATCAGTTGTTCCGCGCGGCGCCGGGCGGTGTGCCGACGCAAACGGCTTTCTCGCAATCTGAACGGTTTGAAGCAGTCGATACCGATCGCAGCAGCGGCTGTATCCGCGACAAAGCGCATGCCTATTCGCAAGATGGCGGCCTCGCCGTGTTGTACGGCAATCTGGCAGAAAAAGGCTGCATCGTAAAGACCGCGGGCGTGGACGAAAGTATCCTCAAATTCAGCGGCAAGGCACGGGTGTTCGAGAGCCAGGATGCCGCAGTCGATGCGATCATGGGCGACACCGTGCATGAAGGCGATGTCGTCATCATCCGTTACGAAGGTCCCAAAGGCGGTCCCGGCATGCAAGAGATGCTATACCCGACTTCGTATATCAAATCCAAAGGCTTAGGCAAAGCATGCGCCCTGTTCACCGACGGTCGCTTCTCTGGCGGCTCATCGGGTCTGGTGATCGGCCATGCCTCGCCGGAAGCCGCAGAGGGCGGCGCGATTGGCCTGGTGGAAGAGGGCGACATGATCGACATCGACATCCCACAGCGCAGCATCAATTTGCGCATCAGCGATGCCACATTGGCAGAGCGCCGCGCCGCGATGGAAGCCAAAGGCGAGGCGGCCTGGCTGCCGGTCAATCGCGATCGCTACGTATCGCAGGCGCTGCAAGCCTATGCCGCGTTGACGACCTCGGCAGATCGCGGTGCCGTGCGGGATTTGTCGCAGTTAAAGCGCTGATGGTCGACGGTTTATCGACGATTGGCAGCATTCTGGAAAAAGCCTCAAACGCGAGTTTGAGGCTTTTTTATTCCTATTTTGGAAATTAAGAATATCAATTAGGACTTATGCAAAAACCAAACCTCTCACCACAGAGACACGGAGACACAGAGAAAAGGCAAGTGAGGAAAGACGCCATGGCGTTTCGATATTCAAATGAACCCGCAAGCTGGGTGCGCTTGTTGGCACGAAATGCCGCTGAAAGCCGCATCCAGCCTGCGGTTTCAATCTGAATTGTGGTAAGTAGCTTGTCGTTTTGCGTAAGTCCTGGTTAAGAATATCAATGTCAGAAATATGAAATTATGATGACATTCTTGAAACGTATAACTGGTATCGATATATGTGATTGGAATGACAATAAAAATCCACCTATGATGGCGTTGTTCTCATTTAATAAAGGAAAAACACCATGATTTCATTGATCATCCTGGCGCAAATCGCAGCAACCATCGTCGTGTTGACAGCCGCTTTGGCGGACTGATTGCCGCGCTTTAAGACGGCAGTAAATTCGCCATGACCTGACCGGCAATTGACATAGGCAGGCAATCAATCATCCGAGCCATTCATTTGCCCGATGGATTTAATGGCATCCACCGCTATGGCTGCCAAAATTCGCCGGAGCGCTACCCTCGGCGCTCGCTAAATTCTGCAATATTCCGCAATCCGCGCTGGCCTGTGCTGTCTGACACAGGCTGCGCAATTCATGTAACTGCGTTTGCAAGCTGCTCAATTCGGCGATACGGGCGGCGACGTGCTGAATGTGCTCATCGAGCAGGGCATTCACCTGCGCGCAGTTTTCATTCGGCAAGTCTTTAAATTTTAGCAGGTGCCGGATCTCATCCAGAGTCATGTCCAGCGAGCGGCAATTACGGATAAATTGCAGGCGCTCGACATGCGTTTCGTTATACAGCCGGAAGTTGCCGTCGGAGCGGCCTGGCTGCGGCAGCAATTGTTCTTTTTCGTAGTAACGCACGGTTTCCACCAGGCAGCCTGTGCGTTTGGCCAATTCGCCTATCTTCAGATCATTTGGCATACCTCATTCCCCTTACCTTCTTTTTGCTTGACTCTATATCTGCTACAGGGTCTCTAATGCGTAATATACGCTTATTAAGGACCATCATGCCTACTCATCACGAACATACTTGCTGCGATCACGGGCATACCCATGCGCATTCAGCAACGCAAGCCAAGTCGGATAGAACGGCAGCGGCAGAGTCGCCGCATGCGGGCATCCCACCGGGTAGCAGCCGTACCAGCTTCCTGATCGACAACATGGACTGTCCAACCGAGGAGGCGTTGATACGCAGTAAATTCGCCGGCATGCCTGGAATTGGCAAACTCGATTTCAATCTCTTGCAGCGTAAATTAAGTATCGTTCACACCGACCAGTTACCGCAAATCAGCGCAGCCCTGGCCGCGATAGGGATGAATGCGGTATTGCTGCCAGCCAGCGGATCGCAGGAAATCAGGCCGGCAACAGCGCTTGCATCGCATAAATGGTGGCTGCTCGCAAGCGCCGGCGTAGCGGCGATTGCGGCGGAGTTGCTTGCCTGGTTCGGCGGCAATGAACATGGCTGGCCGGTGATGTCGCTGGCGCTGCTGGCGATTGTGATCAGTGGTTTGGGCACGTATAAAAAGGGCTGGATCGCTTTAATCAACTGGAACCTGAATATCAATGCCCTGATGGCGATTGCGGTCACTGGCGCGGTCTTGCTGCGACAGTGGCCCGAGGCGGCGATGGTGATGGTCTTATTCAACCTCGCAGAGATGATAGAAGCCTTGACGCTCAACCGCGCGCGCAATGCGATTCGCAGTCTGATGGCATTGACACCCGAACAGGCAAGCGTGTTGCAGGCCGATGGCAACTGGCAGATGCAAGCCGCTGCCAGCATCCATGTAGGTCAAACGATACGCGTTGCACCCGGTGAGCGGATTCCGCTGGATGGAGAACTAAGCAAAGGGCAGTCCTCAGTCAATCAGGCCCCCATTACGGGCGAAAGCATGCCTGTTGCGAAGCGAGTCGGCGATCAAGTATTTGCCGGTACGATCAACCAGACCGGCTCGTTTGAATATCTTGTGAGCGCATTGCAAACGGATTCCACCATAGCGCGCATCATTAAAGCGGTGGAAGAGGCGCAAGCGAGTAAAGCGCCGACCCAGCGTTTTGTCGATCAATTCGCTGCGTACTACACACCCATCGTGTTTGCGATTGCCTTGGCGGTTGCGGTGGTGCCGCCGTTGCTGTTGGGTTTACCGTGGATGATCTGGCTGTATAAAGCGCTGGTGCTGCTGGTGATTGCCTGTCCCTGTGCTTTGGTGGTTTCTACGCCCGTTACTGTGGTCTGCGGTCTGGCCGCTGCGGCAAAAGCAGGCATCCTGATCAAGGGCGGCATGTATCTGGAGCAGGGACGGGAATTGCGCAGCATCGCCCTGGATAAAACCGGCACGATTACCCAGGGCAAACCGGTCGTCACCGATGTGATTATGCTGGCAGCGACGGAGGAGTTCGCTGCTTTGCGCATTGCCGCTTTGCTGTCAGAGCGGTCGGATCATCCTGTTTCCGTGGCGATTTATCAGCATACTCAGCAATATATGCAGCAACAAACTCAGCAACATATCCAGCAACATATCCAGCAACATTCGCCGCAGTTTGATCAGGATACCGAACCGGATGCGGTGGTTGACTTCGAGGCCTTACCCGGTCGTGGTATCCAAGCCCGCGTTAATACGCAATTGCATTTCTTAGGCAATCATCGCTTGCTTGAAGAACTCGGTTTGTGCAGTCCAGAGATCGAGCAGCAGTTAAAGCGATTGGAGGCTGAAGGCAAGAGCGTGGTCGTGATCGGCCACAGCGTGAACGCTATCGCGATCATCGCTGTGGCCGATACGGTGCGCGCATCGAGTCGTCAGGCGATTGCCGAATTGCACAAGATGGGCATCCATACGGTGATGCTGAGCGGGGACAACCAGATGACGGTCAATGCGATCGCGCAATTGGTCGGGATCGATGAAGCGCGCGGCGGTTTATTGCCAGACGATAAGCTGGCAGCGCTGAAGCAGCAGATCAGCCAATACACGACAGTCGGCATGGTGGGAGACGGCATCAATGATGCGCCCGCCTTGGCCTGCGCGCATATCGGTTTTGCGATGGGCGCAGCGGGCAGCGATACCGCATTAGAGACTGCCGATGTCGCCCTGATGGACGACGACCTGAGAAAGATACCGCAATTCATCCGCCTGAGTCGCCAGGCGGCGGCTATCCTGAGGCAGAACATCGTCATCGCACTCGGGATTAAAGCGGTGTTCTTCGGACTGGCCTGTGCAGGCATCGCGACCTTATGGATGGCGGTATTTGCCGACATGGGCGCGAGCCTGATCGTGGTGTTTAATGGCCTGCGTTTATTGCGCTGGAAGCAGGCGGCTGACGCTGAATGCTGATGCCGATATGATCTAAACTGTACAATTTGCAATCCGACCTGACATGGTGTGCCAGATCAGGAACGGCTTAAATTGGCCGATTCTTGTGGTTCACCGTCGCTGAATGTATGTCAGCTTCGTCAGCTTTAACGGGCAGTCAGGTTGATATTTTTAACGCAAAGGTCTCGGGGGCGCCCGCTATCAGAAAATTAATGACCCGTCCTGAATTAGGTTGACACCTGTCGGTGCGCCGATTCACCGATCAGATAGTAGCTAAAGACGCCCGATGAATCTCATCGGGCGTTTTGTATTGTAAAGACTGATGCGGTCGTTCGCCGTTATAAATGCGCACGGATTCCAAAACCAGTGTCAGTCCTCCGCTAGCCATATTTGAAATATCGAACTACGTCAGCTCATTCATACATATAACGCAAAGCTGATCGGGACTGAGTGCAACGCACTGCAACCGAAGAGCATATGATTGAAAGAATACCGAAGGTCGAAATGCCTATTTGCGCAGTTTCCGAATCGAGCGTCGTGTTATGCATTTTCATTTCGAACCTGTGGCAACAACAGCCTGAAGTAACTCAGTTGCATGATTAATGATCGGCCCCGCCATAGCTTCGCGCTGCATTG
This sequence comes from Undibacterium sp. Jales W-56, assembly GCF_025548535.1. GTDB lineage: Bacteria > Pseudomonadota > Gammaproteobacteria > Burkholderiales > Burkholderiaceae_D > Undibacterium. The sequence goes on from NZ_JAJLQW010000001.1 coordinate 672,272, forward strand.
CGGACATTGGCCCTTCACCAAAATAGAGGCCGTCCGAGACCAAAAATGTTAATCGTACATTTCCTTGTTTTGGGGGAGCTAATCGTGGCTTATCCCACGGCCCTATCTGCGACACAACCGGCGCTGAAACAGAAAATAATTTCTTAACCATCGGCAGAAAGCTTTCAACACTTTCAATGACAACGAGTTTGCCAGACTGATTAATATAGCGCACACCACCTTCCGAAAATGCGGCGAGTGTATCGAGGCCACCCTTGAGTGGTACTTCAATAATCACACCAAGCAAAATCTTTGGTTGAACAATTTTTCCTTGCTCGCGAAGACGCGAGAAAGCCAAAAATCGAACACGTCCTTCTGCCGAAGTGTCGGAAGCTAACGCTTCTAGAGCACCGAAATCGGAAGGGGCAGAAAATAGAATTGATTGCCAACGCGTGGGGGGCTCACTTGGCTTACTTTTAAACCCATCTGGATTGTCGCAGAAAAGTAAGTTGTAAATTACATTGATCGCATCATTGGAGTATGGCGAATAATGCGTGCCCGCGACTGAGTCAGAAGCAGCAGCGAAATTAAGACCAACTGCAGCGAGTAATTTACTAAACATAGGATGCATAACTTCAAATAGGGTGAAAAAAATTCCGCCTAACCTGGCGAGGTCGTTCGTTCGTAACCGTTGCTCTGCGCCGCTTTCCTTAATATGCCGTACAAATACACAGTATTAAACAAACAGGAAAGGCAGACAGCTTCCATGGGCACCGATCGTCTCACTTCCGAACTAAGTTCCAAACAAGCAAAGTTGCTAATCCGCGTTAAAAATTGTATTCGTGATAAGCACGATAGCTTACGTACAGAAGTAGCCTATGTCTACTGGATTCGATGGTACATCCGCTTCCATGGGCTACGCCATCCCATAGAGATGGGTGCCGCCGAGGTCAAAGCCTTCTTATCCGTTTTAGTCAGACAAAGTGATCAGTCGGGTTTGCGGAATTCATTCTCTATCCATGCATTGGCATTGCCCATCGAGAGTTTGTAGTTCGCGGCAACCCGTACTTTGGCCAGCTCATTGCTGTCAGCATCATGGGCCGATAAGATGGCGTAAGGATCGTCGTCATCCGGCACGATATCCAGGCTGATTTTATAGTCTGCCGTTGCCGTGCTGACCATCAGGCTCTTATGCAGAATCGCATGCAATTGTTGCTCATGACGGCGGATCACTTCGGACGCGGTTTTTACCAGTGTGCCAAAGGCATTCGCATCCAAGGGCTTGGGATTCTTTTTGTCGCGCCCCATAGTCCACGGACCAATCAGGGCCGGTTCAGGTTCGCCGTCCTTGATCATGGCAACCGCCCAGCCTTCATCGTCGTCATTCTTGATCACGCGTGCCGTCCAGCCTTTGTCCCGCCACAAGCGGGGTTCCTGAATTTTTTCAGCTGAATCTTGTTCGCTATCTTCAATTAAATCAGATGGATCGTCGAAGCTGCTCATCGGGTACTTTCGGTAATTTTTTGAAATAGGTAGTCGCCTGATGGAATATCTGGCTGGAGGTATTGAAAATAAAAAACCTCTTGAATTTTCAAGAGGTGAATGTTGAACGCATCTCTGCGACAGAGTGCAAGGGCGTTGTCAGACTAAGTGCCCCGATTGTAATGCATTTCCGGTTTTGCAGATGGAATCACATAGGCATCGCTATTGCAGATTAGCTCCGTAGGTACTACTTGCCTGCAGCCAGCGGCCTGGTATACAAATCGATGATGGTGCTGATGGCGTCGCTGCATACCCCGCAGAAAGTCTCGCTGCGATCAAACATGATGCATTGCATCTCAGGGCGATAATAGCCTTTGGATTCATAATTGGCGCCTTCAAAAGCACCGACTACATGCTGATGCGGCGCTTTTGAAAACAGGGCATTGTTGTATTGCAGGTCTTCTTTAAACAGCGCGTTCATTTCGGATTCCGGTCGGTTCGCGGCTCGCAGGGCAGTGCGCTTTTTCTGGTATTCACGTGCATGCTCATCATAGATTTCTTTTGGCCACGGACTAGGTAATGGGGTGCCTGCCTTTACTTTATTTTTCCACTTGAGTCGGGCCGGATCTTGCAAGGCGGTGACATTCGGTTCCCAGGGTTCCTGGTGTGTTGCGCTGGGCTGGTAGGCAACCGGCGAGGTGTAATATTCATCGGCCAGCCCGGCGAAGTGATGACCGAATTCATGGACGAATAAATACTTTGCCCAGTCATTGCCGGCTGCGGCGGTACTGAATTGACCGAAGATACCACCGCCGCCATAGGTGTCGTTATTGACCAAAATTTCGATGAACTCATACGGCGCATATTGTGCGATATCACGCAAGGCGCGATTGTCTGTGGTCAGCACATAGCGTTCGCTGCCAAAGATGTCATAGCGTGTTCCCAGGGCCGATGCGTGATACATCCCTGTGGAGGGACGGGAGACGCCGGATTCCTGGGTCGGCACTGCCATGGCCCAGACGTTGAAATCCGTTGCACGTTCACGGAACGGCGACACCTGAAATAAATGATCCGACAAGGTGCGCGCATCGTTCTCAAATTTCGCCATCTCGGCAGCCGTGTAGCCATCGCCTAGAATCAGCAGATCGACTTTTTGATCCGATGGGCCATTGACCCTGATCGGCAGGGTTTTGGCGGGCGCGGGACCTTGCTTGCGAATCACATCTTGTGCATCGGTATCGATATCGATACTCCACGCCACGACGAAGTTATTTTTTTCATCGCGCTTGAGGATGCGTACGCGCACCGGTTTTTCGGGTTTGGGGAAGCGCACGGATTCCTGAAAAGCGCGTTGTACACGGCTCGCTTCATCCGTGCTGCTCCACTCGCCGAAAATTGTTGAGAAACCTCGTGAGTACAGTAAGGCGCCGGTTTTTTGATCCAGTATCTCGACCTTATTGACACCGCGATCACTGTCGTCGATGGTGCGCGATAAATTGCCGGGCCAGGGCAAAGGTTCGATTAATACCCGCTCAATCGCATACTGTTCGGCGTTCGCATTGCCGGTATGCAGATAGTCAAGGCGCACTGTGGCCGGTGCCGTTGTTGTCGACGATGCGGCAGAGGCGATTGTTGCCGCCGTGGTTAATGCGGCAAGTGCTAGCAGAGTTGCCATCATCGTTTTAAAAGTAGTTCTATACACGTTAGCTCCGTTCTTGTCTTTATCGGTTATATCTACATCGTGGATTTTGCGGGCCCGGCGAGGATCAGGGAATTATTTTAAACTGCTGCACGCTAGCGCGAGCACAAATTGCATCGTAGGTTTGCGTTCGCAGTTGATGGCTCCTTTTTGAGGATTCATTTCTCAGCACTTGATCCACGTATCCATTTGAAAGAACAGAACATGACTGACCTGGCAAATTTCCCCATCACAAAAAAATGGCCTGCAATGCATCCCGATCGCTTGCAACTGTATTCACTGCCTACGCCGAATGGCGTCAAGGTATCGATTATGCTGGAAGAGACGGGACTTGCTTACGAAGCGCATCTGGTGAGTTTCGATACGAATGATCAGCTCTCCCCCGAGTTTTTATCGTTGAATCCAAACAATAAAATTCCCGCCATCATCGATCCCGACGGTCCCGGCGGTCAGCCGCTGGCGTTGTTTGAATCAGGCGCTATTTTGCTCTATCTGGCAGATAAGACGCAAAAATTTATTCCGCCAGATGCGGCGGTCCGCTATGAAACCATACAGTGGCTGATGTTCCAGATGGGCGGTGTCGGACCTATGTTCGGCCAACTCGGATTTTTCCATAAATTTGCCGGTAAGGATTATGCAGACAAGCGTCCGCGTGATCGCTATGTCGCCGAATCAAAACGCTTGCTAAGTGTTTTAAATCAGCGCTTGGCCGGACGAGACTGGATCATGGGTGATAGTTACAGCATCGCCGATATCGCCACCTTCCCGTGGATCAGGAATCTGATCGGATTTTATGAAGCAGGAGATTTGGTGGAGATGGCGCATTATCCGCATGTCACCAGGGTATTGCACCAATTCCTCGCGCGATCAGCAGTGCTGCGCGGACTGGAAATTCCTAAACGATAAAGGTATTAGCAGGAGGTGGTAGGGACTGAAACATCGTGTTTTGGATTGAAATAGGACTTACGCAAAAACCAAAACCTCTCACCACAGAGACACGGAGACACAGAGAACAGGCAAGAAGGGACTGAATACATAGCGTTTGATATTCATGAACCCGCAAGCTGAGTGCGCCTGTTGGCACGAAATGCCTCGGAAAGCCGCATCCAGTATGCGGGTTCAACGTACCTTGTTGTAAGCAACGTGTCGTTTTGCGTAAGTTCTATGAAAGAAAAGCACCATTCTCGCATTGGTGCTTTGGAAGAAAACGGATAGTTGAAAGTGTGCCCGAGTAAAAAATGTCACCGGGGTTTTATAAGGTCCACAGCATCGCAAAAACGGCTGCCGCCATCATCAGCGTCGCCAGCCATCCAAGCACCTTCAGTCTAGTGGTGACGACGAACTGCCCCATAATTTCTGGCTTGACCGCCATCAACATCATCACGACCATAATAGGAACAGAAATAACCCCATTGATCACAGCGCTCCAGTACAAGGCTTTGATTGGATCAATCTTGCTAAAGCCAAGAGCTATCCCGATTAAGGTCGAAACGGCGATGATTCCATAGAAGCGCTTTGCTCTCATTGGGGTTCGTTCAAGACTGTTTTTCCATTTGAATGCGCCTGCCATGGCATAGGCCGATGACCCCGCCAGGACCGGAATAGCGAGCAAGCCGGTGCCAATGATTCCGGCACTGAATAACAGGAAAGCGAACTCGCCAGCGATCGGACGTAATGCTGATGCAGCCTGCGCCGAAGTCTGAATTTCGGTAATCCCGTGTAAGTTGAGCGTCACCGCCGTGGTCAAGATAATGAAGAACGCCACCAGGTTCGAAAAACCCATACCGATATAGGTATCAATTTTAATCCGCTGCAGATTGGCTGCCGCTTGAGCCGGAGCCTTAATCAAGGGTTGAGCATGAGGATCCGCCAGCTGTTCTTCGACTTCTTGTGACGCTTGCCAGAAGAAAAGATAAGGACTGATCGTCGTACCGAACACAGCGACAACGGTTGTAATGTACTCCGTCTTCCAGGAGATTTGCGGGGCCAATACTCCCATGATGACCTGCGGCCAGGGGATCTGAACGACAAAAACCGTTGCCACATAGGCTAACAGAGCCAAGGTTAGCCATTTCAAGATGCGGACATAGCGACGATAGGGAATGAATACTTGAAGCAGCAATGACAAGACGCCGAATGCCACAGCGTAGCCTTGTGCCGGACCGCCGATGAGCAACTTAAGTGCTTCACCCATGGCAGATACATCGGCTGCAATGTTGATCGTATTTGCGATCAGCAACAGTCCGACTACGCCGTACAAAAGCCAACCCGGAAAGTGCAGGCGAATGTTGGTGGCCAAACCATGCCCGCTCACCCTCCCGATTCTGGCGCTTACCACCTGGATACCGACCATTAAAGGATAGGTGAATAATACGGTCCACAACATGTTGAAGCCGAATTGCGCACCGGCCTGCGAATATGTAGCGATCCCACTTGGATCGTCGTCAGCGGCGCCGGTAATCAGGCCGGGACCGAGTTTTTCTAGCCAGGATTTTTCTTCGTTTTGAAGCGTGGGTATCTTCTTTGGCATCAGTCGTCTATTCAGAGTAATTCGTATGCAGCCAAGATAGCATAGGTATGAAGTGCTCACGATGCTACACGGGAGGGTCTTCAGCGATTGATGCCGGTCAAAGTCTACCGGGAGAAAAGATCGTGAATACGCTGATCAAGATTGCGGCAAAGAAAACCATCGACAGCGACGAATAAGTTGCAATCAAGGACTGGTACGTGAGGTAAAAAAAGTACAGAACAAAATGGCACAAAAAGAGAGGTAATAAGAGGTAGGATAAGGTAAGACCAAGAGTCAATTATGGTTTTTTGTGGCAAACCGAATTGCAAGTTTTTAATCGGAATTTTTTCGAATTTAATAAATAAAAAACCCTGTAAAGCTTTGATTTTATTAGCTTTACAGGGTTCTCTAATTTGCCAATAACATTTAATGTTATTGGTGCCGAGAGCCGGAATCGAACCGGCACGCTGTCTCCAGCGCGGGATTTTGAGTCCCGTGCGTCTACCTATTCCGCCATCTCGGCAACGCAAGCGAAGATTATGACAGAAGTGACTTAAGATTGCAATAGTGCGTCTGCAATCCGCCATATTTTCTTAAGCTGTTTGGCGTTACTGCGCCTCTCTTTTACCGGTATTGCAGTTTCGTGGTGAGTCTATTGATTTTGAATTGACTACGTAATTGAGACGATAGCGTGGCATCATTTCTGATATAAATCGCAGCTCATATTTTAAAGCGAGATGCATTGCAATTCTGTCTCAAGATCTTCTGCGAGAACTTCCATTCCTAAGTATGGACTTCAAAATACTGCCTTGCTGAGGATTATTTTTTTAAATATAAAGTAAAAAGTTCATCTTTATCTGCAGCGCGATGGCCATCCCATACCCGCTCCCATTTACCTGGATAGGTATTGGTATCGACTTCGCTGGTTTGATGCAATCTTTGGCTCGATTGCAGAAGCAGCACATCGCATGAGCGCTCATTAAAGCCGGCAAAATGCAGGTGACCGAAATAGGCAAAGGAGGCGCGCTGCGAAGGGCCGATATTACTGTCGATGCATTGATACGTCTGCGGTATTTTTGCTTGCAATGCTTCGGTCAGCTTGGCGTAGCTGATGCGATGATTGATCATTGGTAATGCCAAAGTCAGCAGCAGCAACCAGCATAGAATGACGCCGCCGCTAGACAAGACCACCGCGCGCCAAAGCACCGATGGCTGACGAGAAATGCGCCAATACACCAGGGCAAACCAGGCGATAGTCGCAATCAAGGCGATCAGGAACGTGAAGAGATTAAAGCTTGCTTCATAACCCGGTGCCCAGCGTGTCATGGCCTTTGCTGCACTGGCTGGCCAGCCAGTTTGCAGGGCAATCCAATACAGCCAGAATAAAGCCGCAATGCCCGTCAACACCATGACGGCGAACCAGTCGACGGCATTAATTGCGCTGCGCTTCATGGTGGGTAAGCCAAAGGCGGCCAGAATCGCGAGCGGCGGCAAGATCGGCAGCAGGATGCCTTCTTCTGAAAACGGATTGAGCAGCGCCAGCAGGATAAAGCAGCCTAAGAACGTCACGGGCAAAGAAATATGCAAGGCCTTTTCTTGCTTGCGCCAGGCATAAATTGCCCATGCCGCGAATGGCCATGCAGGCCAGGCGAACCAGATGCCGTATTTCAGGAAGTAAGTGATGCTCGATACCGATGGCCAATCGATCTGGCGCGAGTTCCACAGCATCCAGGCAGGATAAGGTGAGCTGTCAAAGGGATTGACCATGGCGATAGCGAGCAGCCACGATCCTGCGACAATCAGCGCAACTGGGAATGTCAGCTTGAGCAGCAATTGATATTGAATTTGCTGACGATAAAAGCACAATGCAATTAAGCACAAACTCAATGCGGCCGGCAACACCCAGCCGCGTGTCAGAACCAGCAAGCCCAGGGTTAGTCCCAGCTTCAGTGCGCTGGTTTTGTTGCTGCTGTCGAGTAATCTGGCGCAGCCGTATAAGGCGTACGCGATGAGAGAAATCTGCAAGGCTTCGGCACTGGTTTCATGGCTGCGCACTAACAGGCCCAGGCAGCCGAGATAGATCAATAAAGCGCCATCTGCCAGGGTACGGCCAAAATCTTTGGCATCGGGTTGCCCGCCAAATGCCAGCTTCAACGGTTGCGCCTCAGTACGGCGGCCGAGCAAATATGTGGTGTACCAGACCGACACCGATCCCAGCATAAAGAACATGCCGGTGGCGACCCGCGCCGCCATTGCGTCGCCCAATAACCAGCCAAATAATTTAATGCAAATTGCTCCCAGCCAGAATGCCAGCGGACCTTCTTCCGGCATGGGCAGGCCGACGATATGCGGCCATAGCCAATCGTTCAGGCCGCCATGCGCCATCGTCCACATGATGCCAAAACTGGCGGCGTCGTCGCCCTTCCATGGATCGCGACCTATCAGGCCAGGCAGGATATACAGCAGACATAGCGCTAAGATGCCCCAGCGTGGCAGGGCGATGGTGGCGGCAGCAGGAAGGCGTACAGGCTTCATATGTCTCTATAAAATGAGCTATGACGAAAAACAATAGGGTTTAATAGATCGCAGTCGATCTTAATGATGTCAAGCGAATTGCAGTCCAGATTGTAGTGCAGTGCCGGATGAATCATTCATACTATTCTTGGCTGACGCCGGTAGATTGTTGCAAATTTAGCTTGCTGTAAAACTCTGTATCTTTTTAGCAGATCAGGTTAAATGAATCTTTGACGGATCATTTATAAAAAAAGGCAGCTCAAGCTGCCTTTTTTGTTCAACACATTCTTTGCAAACTTTAAAAGCGATCTTAGTTTGCAACAGAAGTTTTGGAACCAACAGTGCCGAATTTTTTACGGAATTTATCAACGCGGCCAGCGGTATCAACAATTTTGTGTTTACCAGTGTAGAAAGGATGGGATTCTGCAGAAACCTCAATCTTTACCAGTGGGTATTCTTTGCCTTCGAATTCCATTTTGTCACGTGTCTGGATAGTAGAACGTGTCACGAATTTGAAATCATTGGACACATCGTGGAACAGAACTTCACGATAATTTGGGTGGATGCCGTCTTTCATGCTTGCCTCAAAAAGTTTTGGTAGCCAATCACCACTTCGTCGGTCGCCTTGCTTCTTGACCCGATTGCCGATCACTTGCCTGATTTAAAAATATACTCTTGGCAGAATTGCCAGCCCGCGATTATACAATAAAATCATGGGTTTGCGCTATTCTGTGCGAGTTGCAGCAATCTGGGAACGATAGGAGATACGGTGGCAGCATCAATACATATAGGCATGAGCACGCTGATTCACGCAGTCGAGGTGGCTGGGATTATCGCTTTTGCCAGTTCGGGCTTTATTGAAGCGCGGCGCAAGAAAATGGATGTGGTCGGTGTGTTTACCGTGGCTTTCATCACTGCATTCGGGGGCGGAACCTTACGCGATCTGTTGCTGGACAGACGGCCTTTGTTTTGGGTTGAGCATCAGGAATATCCTTTGATGATCTTTGTGATGGCGCTGATTGCTACGCCATTCCTCAGGCATTTACGTCACGTGGTCACCGAAAAAATGATCCTGTATGCCGATGCGCTTGGCCTGGGCTTGTTCAGCGTGGTCGGGGCATCTCTGGCGCAAGAGGCGCAGATGCCGATTTTCGTCTGCGTCATGATGGGTGTCATCACCGGCATCTTTGGCGGGGTCCTGCGCGATATGATTTGCAATGAAATCCCCATGGTATTCCGGCGCGGACAGCTATATGCGACCTGTGCGTTCGCAGGTTGCTGGGCTTATCTGATCCTGAATTTGCTGGGTATGTCCGAGAGTGTTGCGGTGTTTTCAGGGATTGTGCTGACCTCGGCAATGCGATTGCTGGCAGTTCGTTTTGACTGGAAACTGCCAGGATGAAGAGGCTCTGACGCAATGTCGGGAAGGTATCTAGTCAATTGTTTTCAGCGGAGGGCGGGCCGCCAATCCTGCCATGAACATGTCTATCATCGCTTCCGAATGCTGGATCAGGCAATACGCTGATGTATCTTCCAGCCATTCATGGACGATACCCATTGCGTAGGCATGAATGGCTTGCATAACGATCCAGGTATCGGTATTGGCAGGCAGGCTGCCCTGTTCAACAGCTTGTATGACGATAGCCTGGACTTTTTGAAGGCATTCGATGCGTTTTTCGTCTTCGGCATCGAAAAAAAGCAGGTCGCTGTTTTTTTCGCAACGGTGAAAAATAATGTCGAAGACTTTGCGCTGCCGTTCGTCGCCGGTGACTTGCCTCAGAAAATGTAAATATAGCTGCTTGATGCTTGCCATTGGATCTTTGCTTGGCGTGGCGACAATTTCATTGAGCAGCGCTTCCATTGGCAGGAAGGCGCGGTCGCACATGGCTTGAAACAGGGCGCTTTTGTCCTTAAAGTGCCAGTAAATAGCGCCGCGCGTCATGCCCGCTGCATTGGCAACATCATTAAGCGTTGTACTGGTCACGCCTTTTTCGGCGAATACTTTTTCAGCCGCGTCGAGCAGCGCGCTATAGGTTTCCTGTGCTTCTTCTTTGGTTTTTCTGGCCATAATCGTTCTCCTGCTACTCAGATGCAGATGTCTTGCACCTGTCCTTGTATTTTTTGTTATCTTGTGAGGTCAATAATATTTTTTGTTCTGCATATTTACAAACATTCGTGAATGTATATAATAGCACATCGCACCCCCATCGAAAGAGAAAATTTCATGAGCCCACCTAATTCCGACCTCTCTAAAGCGATCCAAAAAATGTTCCCCATCTCTGTTGAATCATTCGAATCATTCGCTCATATGTCAGCCAATCCAGTCTCTCATTCTTCCATCCGTCTCTGGCTCATTGCCTCATTGAGCCTGCCTTTGCTGACTCTATCTGCTTGCGGCAAGCAGGATGCCAATGCGGCAGCGCATGGCGGGATGCCGCCGCCAGAAGTCAATGTTGTCACGGTCCAGCCAAGAAATCTGGCCATGGATTTTGAATACGTTGGCCAGACCGCCGGCTCCCGCGAGACCGAAGTACGCGCCAGAATTTCCGGTATTCTGGAAAAGCGCGTGTACGAAGAAGGTTCTCGTGTGAAGGCCGGCTCTGTCTTGTTCCAGATCGATCCGGGCACTTATCAGACCCAGTTAGCCTCGGCAGAAGCTGCCGCTGGCGTGACTGAGGCGAAGCTGAATCAGGCCAGGCGTGAATTCGCTCGGCTAACACCGCTGGCGGCTGAAAAAGCGATCAGCCAAAAAGAATTCGACGATGCGAAATCGAATCTGGAAACAGCCGAGGCGACCTACAAGCAATCGCGTGCGCAAGTCAATGAAGCCAAATTGAATCTGGGCTACACCAAGGTTGTTGCACCCATCGGCGGTGTCACCGGTATCGCGAATAAGTCGAACGGCAGCCTGGTTACGCCAAGCGATAGTTTGCTGACCACGATAGTGCAGACCGATCCTATCTATGTGAATTTCAGCGTCACCGAAGCCGATTATCTGAAGCTCAGCAAAGATGTCACAAGCGGCAAGATTGCCTTGCCGGGCAAGCGCGCGACGAACGGTAGCCTGGCATTTGATATCAAGTTGAAACTGGCTGACGGCAGCATTTATCCGACCACTGGCAAGATGAATTTCGCCAGCGAAAAGGTGAATCCTGCCAATGGCGGTTTTGATGCACGCGCGCAGATTCCTAATCCTGAAGGCAACTTGCGTCCCGGCCAATTCGTGCGTGTGATCCTGAACGGTGCGACCCGTAGTGCGGCGCTCGCCATTCCACAACGTGCGGTGATCGATAGTCCTATGGGCAAAATCGTCTTCACCGTATCGCCGGATAACAAACTGGCACCGCGTCCGGTTGAATTGGACGGCTGGAGCAATGGCGAATGGATCGTCACCAAAGGCTTGCAGGCAGGTGACCGCGTGCTGGTCGACGGTTTCATCAAGGCGCATGATCCCGGCATGACAGTGACACCGGTCGCGTTGACGGCGCAAGCTGCCGTCACGCCGGCACCAGCGCTGCCGCCAGCGTCTGCAGGTGCCAAGCCAGCCGCTGAATCTGCCAGCGCCAAAGCCGCTCCTGCCGCGAGTAAGTAAGCCCAATAAGCTACTTAAGCTCCCAACGAAGCTCCTGACAATACGCAATACGAGGCACAAGGACTATTCATGTTTTCAAAATTTTTTATTAACCGGCCGATTTTCGCGACAGTGCTGTCGCTGATTATCGTACTGGCTGGCTTGGCCGCATTGCGGATCTTGCCAATTTCGCGCTACCCGGAGATCTCTCCGCCGGTAGTCAATGTCACCGCGGTGTATCCGGGCGCTTCTGCCGAGGTCGTCGAGCGCACAGTAGCGGCACCGATTGAAGAGCAGATCAATGGCGTCGAACACATGTTGTACATGGATTCGACCTCATCTGCGGACGGCCGGGTATCGATCAATGTGACTTTTGAAGTCGGCACCAATCTCGATATTGCGGCGGTGAACGTCAACAACCGGGTGCGTCAGGCCGATGCCAAATTGCCGCAAGAAGTGCGCCGCCAGGGCGTGACGGTCTCCAAGAGCTCGGCCAATTTCCTGGTGGTGGCGGCCTTGTATTCTCCGGATAATCGTTACGACGCTTTGTATTTGTCCAACTATGCGACGCAAAACGTATTGGATGCAATCAAGCGCGTACCTGGCACCACCAATGTGCAGATTTTCGGTGCCAAGGATTATGCGATGCGGATCTGGATGCGCCCCGATCGTATGGCGCAACTGGGCATTACCGTGGCCGATATTTCGAATGCGATTACCGAGCAAAATGCCCAATACGCTGCGGGCAAGGTAGGTGCGCCGCCGAATAACACCGAAGAACTGACGATGACCGTCACCGCCAAAGGGCGATTGCTGGAGCCGTCCGAGTTTGCCAATATCATTGTCAAGACCGATAAGAGCGGTGCGACTGTACGCATCAAGGACGTGGCAAGAGTAGAGCTGGGCTCCAAGGATTACAACCTGTATGGTCGGGTCAATGGCCATCCATCCGCGAATATCGGTGTGTTCTTGCAAACCGGCGCCAATGCGCTGGATACGCGTAAAGCAGTCGAAGCAACCTTGCAGGAACTGAAAGCAAAATTTCCAGAAGGCATGGAGTACACCACACCGTATGACACGACGCCGTTTGTAACGGAATCGATTGCCGAAGTGCTAAAGACGCTGGGTGAGGCAATGGTGCTGGTCTTTATCGTGGTCTATCTGTTCTTGCAAAGCTGGCGTGCGACCATCATTCCGACACTGGCTGTTCCGGTGTCGCTGATCGGCACCATGGCAGGCTTGCATTTGCTCGGCTATAGCATCAACACATTAACCTTGTTCGGCATGGTGCTGGCAATCGGTATCGTAGTCGATGATGCGATCGTGGTACTGGAAAATGTGGAGCGCCTGATTAATGAAGAAGGCATGACGCCGAAAGATGCAGCGGTTGAAGCGATGCATGAAGTGACTGGCCCGGTGATTGCGATCGTTATGGTGCTGGTCGCCGCTTTCGGTCCAATTGCTTTCCTGGGCGGTTTGGCTGGCGAACTGTATCGTCAATTTTCGGTCACGATTTCTATTGCCGTGGTCTTATCCGGCATCGTTGCTCTGACTTTGACGCCTGCACTGTGCGCCATCCTGTTGAAACCGGGGGCAGAAAATCACCATCCATTCTTCTTGTGGTTCAACGCGGCATTCCTGCGCTTGACCAAACGCTATACCAATGGCGTGAGCTTCTTCATGAAGCGTGCTGTACTCGGTGTGCTGCTGTTTGGCGGCATGGTCGTAGTCACTGGTTTGCTGTGGAAAACAGTGCCGGGCGGCTTGGTGCCGGATGAAGATCAAGGCTACTTCCTTGGCGCTGCCATCATGCCAGAAGGCTCTTCGCTGGATCGTACCGATGCGATGGTCAGGCAAGTGGAAAGCGCCATGAAAACCAACAAGAATATCGATACCACCTTTGCACTGGTCGGCCTTGATTTCCTTGGCGGCGGCGGCTTGAAGTCGTCTGCTGCGACCATGTTCTTTCCGTTGAGGCCGTGGGAAAAACGCAATCAGTCGGCACAGCAAATGGTGGGTGAAGCGTATATGAAAACCGGCCACATCAAAGAAGGTTTACCTCTGTTCTTCAGTCCACCTGCGATTCAAGGCCTGGGGCAAACCGGCGGCTTTGAGTTTTATCTGCAAAACAAAGGTGAGGGTGGCGTCAAACGCCTGGCAGAATTGCTGCCAGCCTTGATTGCGGAGGCCAACAAACAGCCTGAACTGGCCGGCGTAAAAACCTTGTGGCAAGCCAATTCACCGCAATTGTATGTGGATGTCGACAATGAAAAAGCGCGTTCTATGGGCGTGGCCTTATCGGATATCTACAATACGCTGGCGGCGACCATGGGTAGCTATTACGTCAATGACTTTAATAAAAATGGGCGTATCTACACCGTGCAATTGCAGGCAGAAGGGCAGTTCCGCGCCAAGCCAGATGATATCGGCGGCATGTATGTCCGCTCCTCCAGTGGTGTGATGGTGCCGGTGCGTGCATTCACCACCATACGTTTCATTACGGGCCCCGATTCCGTGCAGCGTTTTAATGCTTTGCCATCGATTAAATTGCTGGGTGATGCGAAACCGGGATACAGCTCGGGTCAGGCGATTGCCGCAATGGAACGCGCCGCGAAAAATGTCTTGCCGACTGATACGGGTTATGACTGGGGTGGTGCTTCATTCCAGGAAAAACGCAGTAGCAACGCGGCTGGCCTGGCATTAGGTGCAGGCGTGCTGATGATTTTCCTGATCCTGGCTGCGCAATATGAAAAATGGTCTCTGCCATTCTCGGTTTTGCTGGCCATGCCTTTCGGTATCTTCGGCGCCTTGCTGGCAGTCTATCTGCGTCACTTCAACAATGACGTGTACTTCCAGATCGGCCTGGTGACCTTGCTTGGATTGTCGGCGAAGAATGCGATCCTGATTGTGGAGTTCGCAGTGATGAAAGTGCATGAAGGCTATGCGCCGGTGGCGGCAGCATTGGAGGCCGCGCGTTTGCGTTTCCGTCCGATTCTGATGACTTCACTGGCATTCATCCTGGGCGTAATGCCACTCGCTTTCTCGCACGGGGCCGGTGCTGCGGCACGGATGTCCCTCGGTACCGGTGTGCTGGGCGGCATGCTGGCAGCGACTTTCCTGGCGATCTTCTTTGTGCCGCTGTTTTTTAAGCTGATTAACGATAAGCGGTTTAAAACGACCGAAGCAGACTTCGAACATCCTGTGCATATTTTCCACAATGCGCCAGTTGCAGAAGTGAAGGAATAAATGATGACTACCTATAAATCCACCTCTAAACTGGCATTCACCGCGATCGCTGCCGGCTTGCTGCTGGCCGGTTGCGGCGCGGTCGGGCCGGATTATCAGCGACCTGCATTCGATATGCCAGCCACGCTGAATACCGCGGCGAATGCCTCCAAATCCGCAGCGACAGTCGAATGGCTGTCGTGGTGGAAATCTTTCCAGGATCCTGTGCTGAACAGTTTATTGGATGAGGCCGCTGCGCATAATCAGGATCTGGTATTGGCGGCAGGGCGAGTTGAAGAAGCCCGTGCGACCGCAACGGCAGCGAACTCCAATCGCTATCCGGCTGTCGATGCCAACCTGGTCGGCACCAAATCGCGCACTAGCCAGAATTCAGGCAAAGTGCCGGCCGGTTCGCCATTGATCGGCAAAGATTTTCAGGCGACTTTAAGTGCTTCGTATGAACTCGATTTCTGGGGCAAGCTGAGTCGTGCCGATGAGGCTGCGCGTGCCAGATTGCTGGCGCAAGAAGCCAATCGCGGCATTGTGATCAGCACCTTGTATTCGAATGTCGCGCAAAACTATTTCGCTTTGCGTGCCTATGATGCCCAGGTCGCACTGGCGGATTCTGCTTTAAAAACCCGCCAGGAAAATCTGCGTTTGCAACAAAAACGTTTTTCTGCCGGCTCGATCGGCGAGCTGGATTTGCATCAGGCAGAAGCAGAAGCTGCCGCCACCGAGATCACCCTGGCGCAAGCGAAACAAGCGTTGGCCAATACCGAATCGGCGATTGCCGTATTGCTCGGTCGCTCGCCAGCGGCGATTGCCAACCCGGATATCGCGCGCGGCAACAGCATTGACGGCATCTACCGGCAACTCAGTGTGCCTGCCGATCTGCCCTCCGATTTGCTGAATCGCCGACCAGACATCATCGCTGCCGAGCAGGGTCTGGTCGCGGCCAATACCGATGTCGGTCAAGCCAAGGCGCAGTATTTTCCGAGCCTGAAACTGACCACGGGTTATGGTTACGAATCCAAAGTATTTCAGGACTTGTTTAACCCGGCATCCTTGCTATGGAATCTCGGCGCCAATTTAGCGCAACCCATATTCCGCGCGGGTGCTATCGGTGCGGTTGTGTCCGGTGCCGAAGCGCGCAAGAGTCAGGCACTGGCGCAATATGTGCAAAGCGTGCAAGGGGCGTTCCGCGATGTGCATGATGCACTGATCAACACCAGCACCAATGAGCAAGTGTACGCCGCAGGCAACCGCCGCGTCATCGCCTTGAAAGACTCATTGCGTTTGGCCGAATTGCGCTACAAGAACGGCTATAGCGGCTATCTGGAAGTGCTGAGCGCGCAACGTGATTTGTTGCAGGCGGAATCTAGTCTGATCGACACCCAGCGTGCGCATCTGGCTGCTGTGGTCGGCATCTATAAAGCCGTTGGCGGCGGCTGGGCTAAACCGCAGAGTCTCGCGGCAAAGTAAGTGGTTTTAAAAAATAGGAACAAAGATGAGGAGCGAATCTGCATGACAGCTTCGCTCCTCTTTTTTGCGCCGTGCATGTTGAATGGCGGCGATCATTCCCGCTGGGACATGACCAGCTAACGATAGAACAAAATCCCGTGGATGCAGATGAGTAATCTTGTGAGCGTAAGCGAATCTTTCTACAATCCACCATCGACCTGCACCAGACTAAACACACATCAACTGAATGGGGAAGAATACATGGCAAGCGTCCACCTGCACAACATCTCCGGTTACGCACAAGAGATACGTGCCCGTACACACCACCTGACATCCGACGAACCGAAAAATAACGGCGGCCAAGATACCGGCCCCGCACCCTATGAATTGCTGCTGGCGGCACTGGCTTCCTGCACTTCGCTGACGCTGCGCATGTACGCGGACAAAAAGGGCTGGGAACTCGGCAGCATCAAAGTCGATGCCCGATTTTCCCGTGACGACAACGGTGTAGAAACCATAGAACGCAGCATCGCTTTTGGGCAAAACCTGTCAGCAGAGCAGCGCAGTCGTTTAGCCGAAATCTGCGAAAAAACCCCAGTCACCAAAACCATCCGGCAAGGCACGGCAATCCAGACACAACTCCAGTAAGTTCGCCAAATGTCCATATATTGTTAATTAAGACCCGTTGAAATATGAAGAGCGTAACGGCCAACTTATCCGATCAATTTCGCTCAAGCTTGAGTACACTAAACACGGACGTGACGATTCGTTTCCTCTCTTGGCTGCTGATTGGATAATTGTTGCTCTATCATGAGCAGTGGACAAATGAATAGAAATTGCTGAACGTATTGCTGCAAGTTGGAAAAGATCGAGCGTTCATATTGTTCAAGAATAAGATTTTATTTCACTCCAGATTTTACTGAATTGGAAGTTCAGGCATTGCGGACGTTCTCTTTGAGATAATGTTCAATTTGTTCGATGAATACACTTGTCTTTCGAGAGAAGCGACGATTCTGCAGATAGGCCGCATACACATAGGCTTCTTCAGCTTGCGGAGAAATTTTCCAGTCTTCAAATAAGCGGATGATTGTCCCTGCGCTGATCTCATCTGATACCAGCCACTCAGGCAGTAATGCGACACCGGCACCTTTTCGGGTTGCCTCGTGCAAGGTGTCTAGGCTGTTCGCGAGCAGGCGCCCTTTGATTTCTACCTGTACTTTGCGGGTCTTTTTTTGGAAATTCCAATACTGCCTGCCGCTTCCGTAATTGAAGCGGACACATTCGTGCGATGTTAAATCGTGGGGATGAGTTGGTGTACCGATATGGTTAAGGTAGTCTTTGCTGGCGACGACAAATCGCTGGTTAATGGCAAATCGTCTGACAATAAGATTGGGATCATTCTCAGGCGCTCCTATCCGTATGGCGACGTCAATATGATCTTTGGCGAGATCGCAATAGGCGTCGGACACTACAATATCAAGAGTAATGCGCGGATAGGCTTGTAAAAAATTCGCGAAGAACGGTGATAAGCGTAATCGCCCAAACGTCACGGGAACAGAAACTCTTAAGTTGCCGATAGGTTCACTCCGATTATCCGCGACACTCTCGTCAGCCTGCGTTAAATCCGCAAGAATCTTGCTCACTTGTTCGAGGTAGGTAGTTCCTGCATCAGTCAGTGTGACCTGGCGTGTCGTTCTCGTTAAGAGTGCCGTGCACAGCGACTCTTCCAGTGCGTCGAGCAGGCGTGTCAGTGAGGAGGTCGCCAGACCCATGTTGCGTGCTGCTTTAGAGAAGCCGCCTGCACTCGCCACTTCGATAAAGGCCCGGATTGCATGTAATTTGTCCATTATTTACCTTTGCGTTGATTGCAAAGCTGAATTGCAAATTTAATCTATTCTCGGATTATTTTGCAATAGTTATGATGGAAATGTCAAAATTTACTCAATAAAGGTGTTTCTATGACGACTCAAGTACAGGCGCTTGCCTCTGCATCTGTCTCAGGCCTCTCGCGTGGCATGGTGATATTTTTTGCTTTTTGCTGTGGTGCCATTGTGGCGAACATTTATTATGCGCAACCGATTATTGAATTGATTGCCAGTGATATTGGCATGTCGTCAGCCGTCGCCAGTTTGATTGTCTCGCTGACCCAGACCGGTTACGCATTGGGATTATTTTTCGTGGTGCCATTGACTGATCTGGTGGAGAGTCGCCGTCTGATGATGTTTACTGCTATCGTATCTATCGGTAGTCTTACCGCTGCGGCGACGGTGCATCAGGTCAATGTATTTTTAGCGGTATCTTTATTCATTGGGTTTAGTTCAGTATCTGTCCAAATTTTGATTCCGCTTGCTGCGCATCTGGCTCCCGAAGCGACGCGCGGACGTACAGTCGGCAGCATTATGGGCGGACTATTGCTTGGTATTTTGCTGTCTAGACCCCTGTCTAGTTTAATTGCGGACCACTTTGGATGGCGCGCCGTTTTCGCGATGGCGGCAATGGTGATGACGGGAATGACACTGCTATTCTGGATGATCATCCCAACACGCCAGCCTGACCACAAAGCCACGTATGCCGGGCTGCTACGTTCGCTGCTTACTTTGTTCAATACCATGCCAGTATTGCGTCAGCGGGCTTTATATCAGGCGGGGATGTTTGCCTCATTTAGTTTGTTCTGGACATCGGTGCCGCTGGAGTTGGCGCGCCACTATCATTACTCTCAAACACAAATCGCTTTATTCGCTTTAGTCGGGGCAATTGGCGCAGTGGCCGCACCGATCAGCGGCCGCCTGGCCGATGCGGGGCACACCCGAATTGCCAGCTTTTTTGCGATGAGCTTTGCTACGCTGAGTTTTTTTCCCAATCTGGTCCATCAGCCAATTGGTGTGCCAGGCCTGGTCGCTACAGGAATATTTCTAGATTTTTGTGTTCAGATGAATATGGTGCTTGGGCAGCGCGAAATATATGCCCTGGATGTGGCTAGTCGAGGTCGCCTGAATGCGATTTATATGACCAGCATCTTTGTCGGTGGTGCGATTGGTTCTAGCATTGCTGGTCTGGTATATGCTAACGGTGGGTGGCCGTGGATCGCGGTCGCTGGAGGCGCATTTCCGTTGCTGGCGCTGGTTTGTTTTGTTTGCAAAAAATGATTGCGATATTCCATGCCCTGCAAGGCACGGATGTTGCCGCACAAATCTTCAAAAAAAGCACGTTCAGACAAGACGCCGTTATTCGATGCCAGCAAACTGCAAGGGCACACCGGTATTGTTATGCGGAGAACGGATTCGTTGATCCGCGCCTCTTGATCTCAATCAACTTTCAATTTTGGAGCAGAAATGTCAAATCCTAAGCATGAATTACTTACCCCGGAAAATTGCACCCTGATTCTGATCGATCATCAGCCTCAAATGACGTTTGGCGTATCGAATATTGATCGTCAATTATTGAAGAATAATGTCGTCGGTTTAGCGAAAGCCGCCAAATTATTCAAGGTGCCGACGATTCTGACATCGGTCGAGACGGAAGGTTTTTCTGGCTATATCTGGCCAGAATTATTGGATGTTTTTCCAGATCAAAAAATCTATGAGCGTACCAGCATGAATACCTGGGACTCTGCGGATGTGAAAGCCGAAGTGAAACGCATTGGCCGTAAAAAACTGGTAATTGCTGCATTGTGGACCGAGGTATGCCTGAACTTTCCGGCGCTAGAAGCTATGGCGGCTGGCTATGAAGTGTATTTCGTCGAAGATGCATCTGGCGGGACTTCAGTGTCGGCACATAATTTTTCTGTGCAGCGTCTGATACAAGCAGGTGCGGTGCCTGTGACATGGCAACAATTCTTGCTGGAAATGCAGAGAGACTGGGCGCGTAAAGAGACCTATGAGGGTACGATTGATATTGTGCAGGAGCACTCCGGCGCTTATGCGGTCGGTGTGGAATATGCTAAAACCATGGTTCATAAAATGCCGCAAAGTCGGAAAGTGACTGGATAGGTGCAGCCATGAAAATTTATCTCGTCGCGGTCAGTACGGGTATCCTGGTGGGGGTTATTTATGCCTTGCTCAATGTTAAGTCGCCCGCACCTCCGATTGTTGCTTTACTCGGTTTGCTAGGGATGCTGGTCGGTGAGCAGGTCGTGCCTTTTGCCAAACGGCTGCTGCATAAGGAGCCGATCAGTGCGGCCTGGCTGCATCAGGAGTGTTTGCCCAAAATCACCGGTGTGACATCCGCGACGGAGACTCTTGCATCAGATGATCAAGTGCAATGGAAAAGCGATAAACTGAGTTAGTCTTGCCATGCGATGATGAGTTGATAGGAGAAGACCTCAATGGATGCTGATCTGATTTTATTGAACGGCCGTTTTCATACGATCGATAAAGCCCAGCCGCAAGCAGAGGCCGTGGCGATTGCAGGGGGGGAATTTGTTGCCGTGGGTGACGCTGATGAAGTGATGCGTTATCGTGGCAGCGCGACTCAGGTCATTGATTTGCAAGGCAGGACTGTGATCCCTGGGCTGAATGATTCACACCTGCACCTGATACGTGGCGGTCTCAATTACAATCTTGAATTACGCTGGGAAGGCGTGCCTTCATTAGCCGATGCATTGCGGATGTTGAAGCAGCAGGCGGATCGCACACCGCATCCGCAATGGGTACGTGTGGTTGGCGGCTGGACTGAATTCCAGTTCGCAGAAAGACGCATGCCGACGCTGGAGGAAATCAATGCAGCAGCGCCGGATACGCCAGTATTTGTGCTGCATTTATATGACAGGGCTCTGCTCAATGCAGCGGCGCTACGCGTGGTAGGCTATACCAAAGACACGCCCAATCCACCCGGTGGTGAGATACAGCGCGATGCTGCCGGCAATCCTACCGGTCTGCTGATTGCTAAACCGAATGCAATGATTTTGTATGCGACCTTGGCCAAAGGTCCGACCCTGCCGCGCGAATTGCAAATCAATTCGACGCGCCAGTTTATGCGCGAATTAAACCGGCTTGGTGTGACTAGTGCGATTGATGCTGGCGGCGGTTTTCAAAATTTCCCTGATGACTATGCGGTGGTTGATCAATTGGCGCGTGACAAACAATTGACGATACGGATTGCCTATAATTTGTTCACACAAAGAAAAGGCGAGGAGTTGCAGGATTTTAAAAAATGGACAGAGATGGTCACGCCGGGCCAGGGTGACGACTTCTACCGGCATAACGGCGCGGGCGAAATGCTGGTCTTCTCGGCGGCAGACTTCGAAGATTTTTTACAGCCACGACCTGATCTTGCACCTGGGATGGAGGACGAGCTGGAAGCCGTGGTCCGGCATCTGGTTTTTCAACGCTGGCCTTTCCGTTTGCATGCGACATATGACGAGTCGATCAGCCGTATGCTGGATGTATTTGAGAAGGTAAATCGCGACATTCCCTTTGATGGCTTGCACTGGATGTTTGATCATGCGGAGACGATTTCCCTGCGCAATATCGACCGCGTTCGGGCACTCGGCGGCGGCATCGCGATCCAGCACCGGATGGCGTTTCAGGGCGAGTATTTTGTCGATCGCTATGGATCGGACGCTGCCAAACAAACACCGCCAATTGCGCGCATGCTGGAGGCCGGCATTCCCGTGGGCGGCGGCACCGATGCGACGCGTGTGGCAAGTTACAATCCATGGACCGCCTTATACTGGCTGGTGTCGGGGCGCACCGTGGGCGGGATGCGTTTGTATGATCACAGCGCTGTGCTGCCGCGTGAGACTGCGCTGGAACTATGGACCGTCGGCAGCGCCTGGTTCTCTAGCGAGCAAGGCAAAAAAGGGCGAATTTTTGTCGGACAGCTGGCCGATCTGGCTGTGCTCAGTGCTGATTTTTTCAGCATTGATGAAGACAGTATCAAATCCCTGGAGTCGGTCTTGACGATGGTTGGTGGCCAGATTGTCTATGCGGCCGCAGAGTTTACCTCACATGCGCCGCCAGCGATTCCGGTTCTGCCTGACTGGTCACCCGTTAAACAAGTGTCCGGGCATTACCGCGCGTTTGCCTTGCCGCACCAATGCGCCAGTGCATGCGGCGTACATGGACATGCGCATGATGTTGCGCGGCGATCTTCTATGCCCATATCGGATCACGGTGGGTTCTGGGGTGCGCTGGGATGCAGTTGTTTTGCATTTT
Source organism: Undibacterium sp. Jales W-56 (assembly GCF_025548535.1). Taxonomy (GTDB): domain Bacteria; phylum Pseudomonadota; class Gammaproteobacteria; order Burkholderiales; family Burkholderiaceae_D; genus Undibacterium. The sequence goes on from NZ_JAJLQW010000001.1 coordinate 694,867, forward strand.
GATTGTTCGCTGCACTTTTATTTCCTATCTTATTCCTCATTGAATACGCATAAAACGCATGATGAAATTGACAGTGCCGACAATTCTGCAAACACCTGATCTGGGTTTGCTCTTTTTACGTATCAGTGGCGCTATATTGGTTTTGTATGTTCATGGCTTGCCTAAATTGCTGCACTGGCAGGCGGAATTGCAACATATCGATGATCCTTTGCACCTTGGCGCAACACTGACTTTGTTATGCGCCTTGTTCGCGGAGATCGTGTGTCCCTTGTTTGTGATTCTGGGACTTTGGACTCGATTAGCTTGCTTGCCGTTTTTATTTTTGTTATTGGTATCCATGTTGCTAGTCCATGCCGACTGGAGCGTCGAGCAAGGGCAATTTGGCTGGTTATTGATAGTTGCATTTGCTACGATTGCTTTATCTGGTCCGGGCAAATTTGCAGTAAGAAATCCATTCATTTCACATTGATGAGTCAACATGACACCAGCAAGTAAAGACACAATACAAGGCGTTGGCCTGGGATTTTTAGCAGGCTATGTTGATACGCTGGGTTTTGTGGCGTTGTTTGGATTATTCACTGCGCATGTTACTGGTAACTTTGTGCTGATTGGTGCAGGCTTGAGTCAGATGTCGCGCGCCGCAGGTGCTGGTTCATTGCTGATCAAATTTCTGGCATTCCCGGCGTTTATTAGTGGCGTAGTCGTCGCACGGCTGTTTATCACGGCGATGGGACGGCGTCAGCGACCAGTCTTGCAGCTTGCGATGTTATTGCAGTTGACCTTTCTGGTTGGCTTTATGCTGTTGGGATTATTGGCATCACCGATTGGCGCTGTGCAGACACCTTTGGCGATTAGTGCCGGTATGCTTGGTGCTATTGCGATGGGCGTACATAGCGCGAATGCCAGGCTACTCATGCCGCAACTGGCACCGACGTCGCTGATGACGGGAAATGTCACGCAAATTGTAATCGACGCAGTGGATATTGCGCGAGGTGCAGCAGATGCGGCGACGCGTGCGCGATGCGGCAAATTTATCTGGCCGGTGCTGGCGTTTGGCATTGGGGCGATCATGGCGGCTTATGCGTATTTGCTGATGGGATTCTGGGCGCTGCTATTGCCGATTCTGATACTTGCCGGATTGGCGCTGATGGAAAACAGAGTGCTTACGGATGCTGGATAGCAGACAGGCCAAGTGTGCAATGAATTTAAGTAATTACTTATACTCCTGATGAGTATATAAATAATGATGATATAAATAATGCGGAATTTGGCATATTTTTTAAAAAATAGGGGGAGTATGTGTGTTTCTCTATTTTTCAATGAAGAATAAACATCCAGTGATAATCGCTGAATGTATCTTGCCAACGACGCCGCTAAACTATGAAAGAGATGGGTATGGCGTCATCAGAAGATCGTAACTGGCGCGGAGATTTGCTTCAGCTTGTGAAGGCGCTGCGTGCCTTGCATAAGCTAATGATCGAAGTGGAGACCCAATATTATGGTGTGGTTTCTAGTCCGCTTGAGCATTTAAGTCTGGTGACGAATCATCCGCATTTTGCCTGGCTGCAAAAGCTGTCGGGCATGATGGTGGAGCTGGATGAGCGTCTTGATGATGAATCGCCTGTCGATGCAGCGACGGCCATGGCATTTCGTTTGACGTTGGAGCAATTGATCGGCCCACGTACGGCGAGTGACGCGGATTTTCGTCAACGTTATCTGGCGATGCTGCATGATGCGCCGCAAGTCGCGATTGCGCATGGTGAGTTGCGACGTACGCTCGCTTTTTTGCCCGCACCGTCGGATGAAAAAAAGCAGTCTTAAAGGCTATCAGCAGTATTTTTTCAGCGCATTAGAATTGCAGCTTGCGCCATACGCCCGGCGGTGTTCCTGTTACTTTTTTAAACGCCCTGGTTAAATGGCTTTGATCGGCAAAGCCACATTCCAATGCAATCGCCGGAAGTGAATAATCCGGTTGAACCAGCATGTGCTTAGCTTTATCGATGCGTAGATGGTGCAGCCACACATGCGCCATGATGCCCGTGTTCTGTTTAAATCCGCGCGAAAAATGGGCACGAGACAAGCCGCAATGACGGGCCACTTCTTCAAGTGATATGCCACGCGCCAGATGTGCTGCCATAAATTCTTTTGCCCGACGTTCCTGCCAATGCGCCAAGCCGCCACCTCGAGTTTTTTCGTGGCGTCCATTTCCGTAACCTTGTACGAGATGGCTGAGAAAGGCTTGCGTCACATGGTCGGTTAATAACTGATTGCGGCTATCCGGCTGTTCCAACATCGGTAAAAACAACTGTGCCAAATGATAGATAGTGGCATCGTAACCGCGCATTTCTACGAGCCGATGTATGCGTTTTTGTCCCACATCGTCGGTTAGCTGATCCAACGTATCCGCTGGAATGGTGATGCGCAGATTGTTGTAGCTGCTGAGGTGTTGGCAGCGCCAGTCATCTTGCAGGTGCGTGATCGCGACACTGCCTTTGGCATGACTGCCGTGATAGACCAATTGTTCGCCACGCCATAATTTATGCGATCGAAACTCTTCCAGCTGGACGATCACCGAATGATGATTGCTCTGCGGAATTCTGATGATATGAGGCTCTGGCGATTGTTGCCGCGCATGGGTGATGGCAAGCTCCGGCAAACTAAGCGTCTTCGTATACTCTGCCAGGATACAAGATTCGTTGGACATATTATGACTCTTGAGTTGATTCTGGTTGTCTCATCAGTGCATCAGAAGCCGTCCTTCTTTGATTCACCTTCACGGGAAGGACGGAGTTGGGTCTTAATGCACTGGCAGATCAAAGACCAGCACTTCTGCCTGAATTGCCTGACTCAATGTGATGGCGACCTCATCGTTGATTTTTAAGGCGTCACCGGTTTCCAGCAATAAACCATTCACCTGCAACTGACCTTTTGCTACGTACACATAACCAAGTCGTCCCGCTGCCAGCGGTTGCGTGACCTGTTCATCGCCATTGAGAATCGCCGCAAAAATAGAGGCATTTTGATGAATTAAAACGGAATTATCGTGACCGTCGGGTGAGGCGATTAAGCGTAATGCACCTTGTTTCGATACGGTATCGAAATGTTTTTCTTCATAGCTTGGTGCGAGGCCTTTCACGTTCGGTTCTATCCAGATTTGTAAAAAATGAACCGGGTTCGATGACGAGTGGTTGAACTCACTATGGCGCACACCGCTACCGGCACTCATGCGCTGCACATCGCCATAACGGATCACCGAGCCAGTACCCATGCTGTCTTTGTGAGCGAGCTCGCCATCAAGGACATATGAAATGATTTCCATATCACGATGACCATGTGTACCAAAACCACGACCTGCTTCAACACGATCTTCATTGATGACGCGCAATGGACCGAACCCCATATGTTGTTCATCAAAATACTCGGCAAACGAGAATGAGTGTTTGGATTTTAACCAGCCGTGGTTAGCATCGCCGCGATCAGCACTTTTACGAATAGTTAACATGATAGTTCCTTGATTAAGTTGTATGGTCGATTTAATCGAAGTTAAGAAACGTTTTTATTACTGCTATTTCTTCGATGTCTTGCAGTATAGTGTTGTATTATTTAAATGAAAAACGGAAAATTTGCCTTTATATGATCAAAAAAATCGATGATTAATTTTTGTGCAAAAAATAATAATGGATCGAATTCGTAACAAGAGGGCCATATGTTAAAAATCAGCCTGGATGCCTTGCAAATCATGGATGCGATTGACCGTCGAGGCTCGTTCGCTGCTGCGGGCAAGGAGATGTTTCGCGTGCCATCGACGATTTCCTATACAGTTGCCAAACTGGAGGAGGAGTTGGGTGTGCAGATGTTTAAGCGACTTGGGCCTAAAGTCACATTGACTCTGGCGGGGAAAGAGTTGCTGAAAGAAGGGCGGTATTTGCTCAAGGCGGCCGGCGATCTGGAGCGCAGAGTGCAGCGCGTTGCAACTGGCTGGGAAACCGAATTGACGATTGGCATGGACTCTTTGTTTTCTCCGATCGTGTTGAAGGACGACATCCTGGCATTCTGTGGCGTCGCAAATCAGACGCGCCTGCGGATCGTGCAAGAAGCGTTGTCCGGAACCTGGGAGGCATTATTGGACGGTCGTGTGGATATCCTGCTGGGGGCTGCCGGTGAGGGGCCGTCGGGTGGCGGTTATTCTGCTAAAGCAATTGGCAAAATTCCGTTTGTGTTTGCGGTGTCGCCAGATCATCCATTTGCTGAGCGAACGTCGATATTAACCAAGTCGGATTTTCAGCAGTATCGTGCAGTCACTGTGGCGGATTCTGCGCACTTGTTACCTGCGCGAACGGTCGGCTTGTTATTTGGTCAGGATGCGATTACCGTGCCAACCATGCGCGCCAAATTGGATTTTCAACTGGCGGGGATAGGTTTTGGATTCTTGCCGGAGTTTTGCGCCCGTGAGGCGATCCAGGCAGGGCGTTTGATTGTGAAGCAAGTCGAAGAACCAAAGGCGGAGGAAACGATTTATCTTGCCTGGCGCAGCGGTGAGCCGGGTGCAGCGCTGAACTGGTGGATCAAGCGGGCAGAGCAGGATGGCTGGTTTGAGCAGCTATGTCGTCATTTACCATCTGCATAAAGCTGCGACACAAATAAAAAGAGCCATCTGTCAAGATGGCTCATCAGGCTAGTGGTGGTGATAGAGATTAACTTTATCTAACTCATTCATCTTATCGATTAAGACCCACTTGCAGCAATGACGCTGCTTTATCCGCCACGACGCATCATTTCGAAGAACTCTGCGTTGTTTTTGGTCGCCTTCATTTTGTCGAGGATGAATTCCATCGCTTCGATTTCGTCCATGCTATACAACAGCTTGCGCAGGATCCAGATTTTTTGCAGCTGATCTGGCTTGATCAACAGCTCCTCGCGACGGGTGCCGGATTTGTTCAGGTTGATTGCCGGGTAAGTCCGCTTCTCGGCCAGGCGTCGTTCGAGGTGGACTTCCATGTTGCCGGTGCCTTTGAATTCTTCATAGATTACATCATCCATACGGCTGCCGGTTTCGATCAGCGCCGTGGCGATGATGGTCAGCGAGCCGCCTTCTTCGATGTTGCGCGCGGCGCCGAAGAAGCGTTTCGGACGCTGCAGCGCGTTGGCGTCGACACCGCCGGTCAGCACCTTGCCGGAGGCCGGGATCACGGTGTTGTAGGCGCGCGCCAGGCGGGTGATCGAGTCGAGCAGGATGACCACGTCTTTTTTCATTTCGACCAGGCGCTTGGCTTTTTCCAAGACCATCTCGGCGACCTGTACGTGACGCGTGGCTGGTTCGTCGAAGGTCGATGCGACCACTTCGCCGCGTACGCTACGCTGCATTTCGGTGACTTCCTCAGGGCGTTCGTCGATCAGCAGGACGATCAGCGTGATATCGGGATGATTGGTGGTGATCGCATGGGCGATGTGCTGCAGCATCACGGACTTGCCGGATTTCGGCGAGGCGACTAACAAGCCGCGCTGGCCTTTGCCGATAGGCGCAATCATGTCGATGATGCGGCCGGTGGTGTTTTCTTCGCCGCGCATCTCGCGTTCAAGCTGCAAGGGCTTGTTCGGGTGCAGCGGTGTCAGATTTTCAAACAGGATGCGGTGCTTGGAGGCTTCTGGCGATTCGCCATTGACCTTGTCGACTTTCACCAGGGCGAAATAGCGTTCGCCGTCTTTGGGTGTACGCACTTCACCTTCGATCGAGTCACCTGTGTGCAGGTTGAAACGACGGATTTGCGAAGGCGAGATATAAATATCGTCGGTGGATGCCATGTAACTGGCATCGGGCGAGCGCAAGAAGCCAAAGCCGTCCGGCAATACTTCGAGGGCGCCATCGCCAAAAATTTGTTCGCCGGATTTTGCGCGTTTTTTCAGGATTGCGAACATGAGTTCTTGTTTGCGCATCCGTGCTGCGTTGTCAATGTCTAGACCAATGGCCATTTCTAGCAAGGCTGAGACGTGTAACGCCTTTAATTCTGATAAGTGCATGTTGAGTGTCCCGGGATGGGATAGGTAGGTGGGGGAGTGAACAGAGGTGAACTACAGGATGGTATTTTGGAGATTTCTGCTGATAGGCAGAGTCAAATTTTAATTATTTAGCTGACTAATTATTGCGGCTGGATGAACGGTACCGAAGTACCGTCCTTAATCCGCCGTATTTTACCTTGAATATATTAGATATTGCTATCAATAAAAGAGGTAAGTTGACCTTTTGCCAGCGCGCCGACTTTTTGTGCTGCCGCCGCGCCGTTTTTAAACAGGATCAGGGTAGGAATGCCACGGATGCCGAATTTAGCCGGAATAGCCTGGTTCGCATCGACGTCCAGTTTCGCAATGACGATCTTGCCGTCGTATTCTTTAGCCACTTCTTCCAGAATCGGAGCAATCATTTTACAAGGGCCACACCATTCAGCCCAGAAGTCGACCAGGACTGGTTTGTCAGAATTCAATACGTCTGCTTCAAAGGAAGCATCGCTTACATATTTGATGTTTTCGCTCATGGAATCCTCATTCGAGGGAAAAATTAAGGGGTTACAGCGCCACAGGAGTTTAATCTGAAATCGATTTGTAGGATATTTGATCTACATCGCGACGATAACGCTTCCGATATAACAACTTTAAACACAGCTTTAATCTGGAGGCGATCTGCACAAAATCAATGGTGTTGCATAATGCAGCGCTGGATTTGATGATGTCTAGTGGCAGACTATGGGTCAAATAATAACCTATTTTTTAGAAAAGTGTCATCAGGCCCTCAAATTGTGTTGGCTCTCGCATAAAATGCTTGTTCGTCAGGCAAACTTCCTGAAACTTCATGCCTTACCCACTGCGTAACCCTATGCGTCACACTCAGCCTCAGTCTCATGCGTAACATCCACCAATTGATTCCCGCATCTGGCAACTTTTGGCAACAGGCCGCCGCCGCTTTTTTGCAGGAATTGCGTTCGCCGGATTGGGGCGTGGCCTCCGCGCTCGATTTGTCGGCGCTGCGGGTAGTGGTTCCCACGTTCGAGCATGCCCAGCTATTTCTGAAAGCGCTGAGCCAGGAATTGCACGGCAACTTTATCCCGCCGCGTATCAATACCATGTTCGCCTGGGTACAGATGTTGCCGCCGCAAGACAGGGTCAAAATCAGCGCGTCGAGCGAGCGCCTGATGGGCTTGTATGCGGAGTTGCGGCAACATGCCTGGCTCAAAAAATTATTTACCGCCCGGCGCAATACCGATCTGCTGCCTTTAGCGCAAACCTTGCTTAATCTTTCCGATGAGTTGACGCAAGCCTTGCTGCCTGCGGTGCAATCGGATAAAGAGGGCACCATGCAGCGTTGGCATGCGGCGTTGGCGCAACTGTCTCAGCCCAGCCAGAAAATCTTGTCCGAAGAAGCGCAATTGGTCTGGACTATCTGGCAGAGCCAGCTCGATGAACGCGATGCGATCGTGCATGGACACCAGCAATGGATGCGCATCGCGCAGCAGGCGCAAGAGCCGCTGGTCTGGATTAGTCCGACCGCACCGGATGCGATGGAGCGGGCCTTTCTGGATGCGTATGCAAAGAAGAAAAAACTGATGACGATTTTGCTGGATTGGCGCCCGGTCAGTGTGCCGCCTATCTGCGCTGCGGCCTGGCCGAATTTATTCGATGAAACTGGTCCTGGTCAGCAGCAGTTTTTATTGGAGTCGGCGGCGATGTCGCATATCCGCTTATGCGAAGCGGCTTCGCTGGAAGATGAGGCGCAACAGGGCGCGCAGACCATCGTGGACTGGCTGGTCGCAGGACATCAAAGCATTGCCGTCATCGCACAGGACAGGGCGGTCGCCCGTCGCATCCGTGCCTTGCTGGAACGCGCAAATGTGCTGGTCGCCGATGAAACGGGCTGGAAGCTATCTACTACCCGTGCGGCGGCAGCGATTGCGGCGTGGTTCGAAGTCGTGGCCAGCAAAGCGGATACGATGGCGTTAATCGATTTATTGAAGTCACCGTATTTGCCGATGCCTGCTGCTCTCGATGCCGCGCTGGATAAGTCCGATCTGGTCATGCAAATTGAGCTGGGCCTGCGGCGCGCCAATGTGTTGGGCGGTTGGGACTCGATATTATCTTTGCTGGAATCCAAACCGGATGCACGTCAATGGATTGCGATCCTGGCTCGTCAGGCGAACCAGTTCAGTGGACGAAAAAATTTGTCCGAGTGGAGCAAGAGTACGCTGCAAATGCTGTTTGAACTCGGCGTCCACGTCTATCTGCAGGCAGATAGCGCAGGTTCGCAAATCGTCAGCTTATTACAGGCCTTGATCGAAGATTGTCAGCATATGACAGCGCCATTTTCTTTTTCCGAGTGGCGCGCTTTCATCAATCTGCAATTGGAGAATGCACCTTATATCAGCAGCAGGAACGATAAACGGGTATTCATGCTGCCGTTGAACGGTGCGCGGTTGCGTCGCTTTGACGCGGTCTTGCTGGTCGGGGCGGATGCCGCGCATTTACCTTCGCAGGCACAGGAGGTGTTATTTTTTACCAATGCGGTGCGACGCGAATGCGGCCTGATCACCCGCGAACAAAGACAGCAGCAACAGTTGCGCGATTTCACCGAACTGTTGTTGTCGAATCCTGAAATCGTCTTGTCCTGGCAAGGCCAACTGCAAGGTGAGCATAATCCCGTCAGTCCCTGGCTGGCGCAACTGGATCTGGCGCTTGAGCGCACAGGCCAGGCCAGACTGGGCGCGCATCATCCCGTGCTGCCGCTACAGACTTTGAATGCACTTAGCGTGCCGCAGCCAAAACCCGCAGCGGCGATGTTGGCACCGGCTACCTTGTCGGCGAGCGGCTACAGCAGCCTGATCGCGTGCCCTTATCAATTTTTTGCGCGACGCATGCTGAAGTTGGACGCGATTGATGAATTATCCGATATGCCGGAAAAGCGAGATTACGGCGACTGGCTGCATGCGATTTTAAAAACCTACCATGATCGTCTTGCGACCGAGGAAGTGAGTGACAGGGTGCAATTGCTCAGCGATATTTCGACGGAGCGTTTTAACCAGATCTTGCAGCACAGTCCGGCTGCGCTTGGTTATAGCGTGCGCTGGGCGAAGGTAATTCCATCGTATGTAGCATGGGCAGACCAGCGCGAAGCCGATGGATGGCGCTTTGAGCTGGGTGAAGAATGGCGTGAGCATACATTGGACTGGAATGCCGGTGGTCAGCAACAAAGCGTGACCCTGCGTGGGCGCATCGACCGGATAGACATCAATGCCGAAGGCGAGCGCGCTGTACTCGATTACAAAACCAAACCATTGTCTTCTTTAAGCAAACGCCTGAAGGACGGTGAGGATCAACAATTACCATTCTACGGTTTGTTAGCGAACCAGCAGATCGTTGCCGCCAGCTACGTCGGACTGGAACTCGAGCGCGGCAAAATCGGTGAGGCTGCCAGCCAGGATTTCAAGCAGTGGACCGATTTACTGGAAGTCGCGATTAAAGACCATATGCACGCCATCAGACAAGATGCCGCTTTACCTGCGCAAGGCACAGAATCGGTATGCCAGTATTGCGAAATGCGCGGACTCTGCCGCAAGGGAGCGTGGTGATGACTTTGCAGAGCGCACATGCGTATGAAATTAACGGTTTGCCAGCCGATGCGCTGAGTTTTACGGCCGCTGCATGCCAGCCGCAATCTTCCGTGGTCGTTGAAGCCTGTGCCGGTAGCGGCAAGACCTGGCTGCTGGTCGCGCGCATGCTGCGTTTGCTGCTTGCCGGTGCTGAACCGGGTGAACTGCTCGCGATCACATTCACCCGTAAAGCGGCGCAGGAAATGCGTGAGCGTCTGGTCGATTTATTGCGCCAACTGGCGCTGGCAGATGAAGCGCAGGCAACCGGTTTGCTGCTGGAGCGCGGCGTTGCGCAGGCTGATGTGATGCGGAATTTGCCGATCGCCCGTCGCTTGTATGAAAAGGTTCTATCCAGCCCGCAATCGCTGGCGATGGATACTTTTCACAGCTGGTTTGGACGCTTGATACAATTGGCGCCGCTGGCATCCGGTGTGCCGCATGGCTTTAGTTTATTAGAGGCAACCGCCGATTTGCAAAGAGAAGCCTATGCACAATTAATGCAATCGCTGAAAGACGCCGGGCATCAGGACACGCGCGCAGCACTGCTGTTGCTGTATGAGGAATTAGGCGACTTTAATACCAAGAAGATGCTCGATGCTTTCCTCGATAAGCGGGCTGAATGGTGGGCATCGAATCAGGACGGGTTGGATGGCAATCCGCTCGAATGGTTACGCGAATTATGCGGTGCCGATGCAGAGCATGATCCTCGCTTAGCATTGTGGGATGACCAGGAGTTTTGTCAGCGCATCAGTGCAATCGCCGTCTGTCTGGGACAAGGTACGGCAACCAATCAAAAACGGGCAAATGCCATAGAAACGGCGCTATCAGGCGCTGCCAGCCTTGAGAATTTTGATGCGCTGTGCAATGAATTTTTTGACAGGGACGGTAAAAATCGCTCGAATCTGAAAACCAAGAATTTGTTATCAGCGATTGAAAAATGGTTGGGGCCGGACAGTGTTGCGAGTTTCGATGATGAATGTACCGTCATCGCCGATACCTTGAAATTATTGAAGCGACGCAGCGTCGAAAAAACGGTACTGACGATCAATGAGGCGCTGTTCAAAGTCGGTGCCGTCTATCTGGAGCACTATCAATCCTTAAAGTCAGATCAGCGCGTGTTTGATTTTGCCGATTTGGAATGGCAGGCATTCCGCCTGATCCGCAATGAAGACTATGCAGCCTATCTGCATAGCCGGCTGGATGCGCGCTACAAGCATATTTTGCTGGATGAATTTCAGGATACCAATCCCCTGCAATGGAACATCGTACAGGCCTGGTTAGATGCTTATGGCGACGATGCGGATCGTCCCACGGTATTTATCGTGGGCGATCCCAAGCAATCGATTTATCGTTTCCGTCGTGCCGAACCGCGCGTGTTCGCTGCTGCACGCCAATTCTTGGCGCAGCAAGGCGCGTCTCTGTTACGGACCAATCAAACCCGCCGGAATGCGCCGGAGATCGTCTCCGTATTGAATGAAAGTATGCGCGAAAATCGGATCTACGCACCGCAAACCAGCGCCTCGGCTGCGCATGGTGAGGTGTGGCGACTGCCTTTGATCAAGGTATTATCTGATGAGGACGATAGTCTGGCGATATTCGGTCAGCAGACGCATCTCCTGCGTAATCCGTTCACCACGCCATTGATCGAGGATGAAGACAGTCGACGGTTGGAAGAAGGGCGGCAGATTGCGCAAGCCTTGTTGCTAGCGCGTCGACAGATTGCTGGTTTGCGCTGGTCCGAGGTGATGTTGCTGGTACGGCGCCGCACGCATTTGTCGTCGTATGAAAATGCCTTGCGGGAAGCCGGAATCCCGTTTGTGTCCAGTCGCCGCGGCGGCTTGCTGGATGCTTTGGAGGTTGCCGATTTGCTGGCCTTGCTGGAGTTCTTAATGACGCCGGGCGACAATCGTGCGCTGGCGCATATTCTTAAATCGCCGATTTTTTCAGCCAGCGATGACGACTTGATTGTGCTGGCTCAACGCTCGGAAGCATCATGGTGGAAGCGCTTGCAGGCATTATGCGGGGAAGCTAAGCAGGCGATATTTGTCCGCGCTTATCCCTTGCTGCAAACCTGGATGCAGGCAGCGCATGATCTGTCGGTGCATGATCTGTTGGATAAAATCTTGCATGAAGGCGAATTGCTGGCACGCTATGCGCAATATGCGAATCCGGCCGAGCGATATCAGATCCTCGGAAATATCCATGCGTTTATCGAACTCGCTTTGAATATGGATGCGGGACGTTATCCCAGTTTGCCGAAATTTATTGCGGCGCTGGCAGTGTTTCAAAAGGGCGGCGAAGATGATGCGCCCGACGAATCTTCGGTAGATGGCGCGGCAGATGCCGTGCGTATCCTGACCATCCATAGCGCCAAGGGACTTGAAGCGTCCGTGGTAGTCATGGTCGATGCTAATCATAGCGAACCAGTGAAAGACCAAACCGGCATCTTGTGTCAATGGCCTTTGCAACCAGGAGAGGCGCGGCATTTTTCTGCGTTCGGACGCAAGGATCAGCGCGGCGCTGCCCGGGATGCCTTGTTTGCCCAAGAAGAGCAGCAGGCGGAACAGGAAAACTGGAATTTGCTCTACGTCGCTGCGACCCGGGCAAAAAACTTGCTGATCGTCAGCGGTATCGCCAGCGATAAGAGATCCAGGAGTGCGGCTAAAAGTACCAGGCAAAGTACAGAGTCAGAGATCAATTCTGGCGAAATCAAGGAAGGTATTCCCGGCATCATCAAAGACAGTTGGTACGAGCGCCTGAGTCAGGTGACGCAGCTAGCACTGCAACAATGCGAGACGCTGCTGGTGCAAACGCAGGGCGAATTTAGTTTGCCGCTGTTTAATCCGCCGGATCTGGCATTGCCTGATGGCGAGGTAATGCCTGCTGCGACCGACGCTCAGCTTGAGGGAATTGCCTTGCACGCCTTAATGGAGCGACTGACGAATCAGGTGCAGGCCTGGCCTATTCGCGTACCCGAGCCAGAATCGATTGCGGCATGGCTGCCTTGTCCGGGCAGTGTTGCAACGACGATACGGCAGCAGGCACAGTCGATTTTGGCCCGGCCCGGACTGGAGAAATATTTCAAACCAGGGTGCTATTTGTACGCTCGTAATGAGATGGATGTTTTGTTTCAACAACAGGTTTTGCGCCTGGATCGGGTCGTGGTTTTTGCAGATGAGGTCTGGATACTCGACTATAAGCGTGCCTTGCTGAGCAGTGAGCGTCGCGACTACAGGACGCAGTTGCAGACCTATGCGGATGCCTTGCAAGGGCTGATGGGCAGTAAAAGAATCAAGGCTGCTTTAATTTTAAGCGATGGCGAATTGATAGAAATGCTGTAGGGTCTGATTTCCATTTATAATTTAACGACTAGAGTGTGGTCTAACCAAAGTGATGAGATGAATCCTGAATTTGAATTACTTGCTGAAAAAGTCGCACGGCTGGCAGAGCTGACGGATTTTTTGCGTCGCGAAAATGCGGAGCTGCGGCGTGATATCGTCGCTCTGACGGAAGAGAACGGTGAAATGCATCAACGCATGGATGAGGCGCATCTTCGAGTGACCGCCTTGCTGGCGCATTTGCCGGCGGAAGACGATTCAGACAAGGAAGCCGCATGAAGGAAAATACTGTGATACAACTCGATGTCAATATCATGGGGCAGGCTTACAAATTGAGCTGCAAAGAAGGTGAAGACAAAGCCTTGCTGACTGCGGTTGCCTATCTCAACGATAAAATGTGTGCGATCCGCGATGCAGGCAAGATCAAGGGCAACGACAGAATCGCCGTGATGGCAGCACTGGGCGTAACGGCTGAGCTGTTATCGACCAAGTCGCCGGAAGGTCCTTTGTCGGGTTTGTCGATTGCGGAAGTGAAGCAAAAAATTAATAACATGCACGAAGTTCTGGATAAGGCTTTAACCCCTCAAGAAAATCTATTTTGAACCGTGCTTGTATTGCTTTAATCAATCAAAATAATCTAAAAAAAGCTGTACGAAGCCGCGGATAGGAGTAAACTTCAATTCCCTACCGTGTTCGCCAATGCCATATATTCCTTGAACCATTTATGTGCATAGGCTGTAGAAATTGTTCGATGGGCGTGAGCGTCGCTAGTCCGATGAACCCGAAATTGAACTGACTGTAGCCAACTTGAACCGCCAGGTTCAGGATGCCGGCATAGCGGCATTGGTGGGGACTTATTCTTAAGCATCAGCAGCGAAAGTTGCTGATGCTTTTTTCATTCATGGCGTTGATTTCGATGGTTCTGCAACGTATGCTAGCGCGTGTTGATACATTAATTTATCGGTGAGAATTGCTTATGGCTTATTGGCTCATGAAGTCGGAACCTGATGAGATCAGCATTGATGACGCGCTCAAGGCAAAGACTATCCCGTGGTTCGGCGTGCGTAATTATCAGGCGCGTAATTTCATGCGTGATGCGATGAAGATAGGGGATGGCGTTTTGTTTTATCACTCAAGTTGCGCTGAGCCCGGTATTGCGGGTATCGCCGAGGTGGTCAGCACGCCTTACCCGGATCACACCCAGTTTGACCTGGATAGCAAATATTACGATCCCAAGGCAACGCCCGAGACGCCGCGCTGGATGATGGTGGATATCCGTGCGAAACGAAAAACACGTTTACTCAGTCTGGCTGAATTGCGAAAAAACGAGGCTTTAGCTGATATGGTCGTATTGCAAAAAGGCAGCCGATTATCGATCACCCCTGTCACCAAAGCCGAATGGACAATCATCCAGGATTTACTCGCCTGATCTGATTGCACCCTCAGCAAAATCAATGCTCGATTTATTTGCCCAATATGCCGGGTTTTTTATACGCGATCCACAACAGCACGAGTCCACCGATGATCATCGGCGCAGATAACATTTGACCGGCAGAAATCGTCACGCCAAATGCACTACGCTCGTAGTCGGGTGTTCTGAAATATTCAGTAAAGAAGCGGGTGCAGCCATACAGCAGAACGAACATAGACCCGACTGCCAGGCGCGGCCTTGGCTTGCTGGCAAACCACCATAGAACGATAAACAGCAAGACCCCATCAACCAATGCCTGATAAATCGGCGAAGGATGGACCGGATGCTCCAGTCCTGGCCACATCATGGCCCAAGGCAGGTCGGCAGAGGCGATTCGTCCGGGCAATTCATGATTGATAAAGTTACCGATACGGCCTGCGGCATAACCCAGCGGAACCAGCGGCGCAATAAAGTCATACACGTCCGCCAGGTGGCGGCCGCTGCGGCGCGACCACAAAAACATCGCAATCAGGACGCCAATAAAACCGCCGTGGAAAGACATGCCGCCGTGCCAAACCATGAATACTTCCAGCGGGTTACTGAATAATTCATCGGGGCGATAAAAAATGAACTCCCCGATTCTGCCGCCGAGAATTACGCCCAATACGCCGTAAAACAACATGTCGTCGATGTCCTCTTTCTTCCATCCGATGGCGGCGACATGAGGCAAGCGTATGCGCAGGCGGCCCAGCAAGACAAACTGGACAAACGCGACCAGGTACATCAGTCCATACCAATGCACGGACAAAGGGCCTAATGTGAAGGCTACCGGATCGGGGTTCGGGTGTATCAACATGGTTTATCTTTCGTTCGTAACAAGTCCAAAAACGCGCGTAATACCGGCGACGCATTATCTTTGCGCCAGGCCACACCAATTTCAACCGCGACGCTTGTTTCGGGTAAATTCAGGTAGGCGACACCGGGACGTTTTAAATTCGAGACAGATTGTGGCACAAGCGCGATCCCCATGCCAGCCGAGACCAGTCCGATGATGGTTTGCATTTGTATGGCCTCCTGGCCGATTTCCGGGGTAAGGCTTGCTTCACGAAAGCAACCAAGAATCAAATCATGCAAAGCCGGGGCAATTTTGCGCGGAAAAATGATCAATGGATGTTGCTTGTAGTCTTGCAGTGAAGCCGGTTTTTTATGTCGGTTCAAGGAGTCTGGTATCGCCAGGATTAATGGCTCTGATAATACTTTTTGATAATCCAGGAGGTGCGCCAGGTGATCCGGTATCGGTGGGATCATCAAACCCGCATCAATTTCGCCACGCTCCAATGCCGCAAACTGAACATCGCTGGTCGCTTCCCGCAGTTCAATCGCAACTGCGGGATGATGATGGCGAAATTCACGCAGATAAGGCGGTAACACGCTGTAGTCAGCGATCGAGACAAAGGCCAGTGACAAGTGGCCGCTAGTGCCATTCGCGGCGCGTTGCACCAGTTGTGGCAAATTCTGGGTCTGCAACACGATACGTCTCGCTTCCGGCAATAAAGCAAGCCCGGCAGCCGTCAGCGCGATACTGCGCGTGCTGCGGGTGAATAGCGCTGCGCCCAAGGTCGCCTCCAGTGCCTGTATGGCTTGCGAAAGCGGCGGCTGCGTCATGTGCAGCTTGGCAGCGGCCCGGCCAAAATGCATTTCATCGGCGACTGCCAGGAAGTAGCGTAATTGTCGTAATTCGAGATTCATATTCACCGCATCTGAATGATGGATGAATCATATATTTTGCTATAGGTATAGAGCAAGACAAATTCCCTCTTATGTGCGGGAATGCCTGGAGAGTAGCTCGATAATTGCTGCTACGCCGATGCGTAGAGGGTCAACGTTTATTGTTTTTCTTATTTTGAAAAGCACGCTTGACGCGCTCATTCTTGATTTTCTCAAAATGCGCATGGTCTTTGCGCTTGTCCAGACCCAGCATGCGTTCAAAAAATTCAAACCATAGAAAGGCGGCAAAGGCGAGCCCGACTATCCACCACCAGGAGAAATTTGCGAGGAAGCCGACTTCCAGAAATTTAAGCAGGGACAACAGCGCGATAACAATAATGATGGGCATAATAATTCCTTTCGATAAATAGTAGAAGTAATTCGCGCCATGGTCAACCGCATGTTGACTGAGATCGTTTGCTTCTTAAGAAACAAAACGCAGTAAAATGAGATGTGTTGTATTTAACCTGGAGAAAAAACAATGAAATATTCTTTGTTGATGAGTGCGGTTTTGGCCATTGCTGCATCTGGTTCTGCAATGGCAAGTGCGGATTTGGCGAAAGCAAAAAACTGTATGGCATGTCACGCTGTTGCGACTAAGGTTGTCGGTCCTGCGTATAAAGATGTGGCGAAAAAATATGCCGGCGATAAGACAGCAGAAGACAAGTTAGTCAAAAAGGTCATGGCCGGCGGTAGTGGCACATGGGGCGCGATCCCAATGCCAGCCAATCCCCAAGTCACAGAAGCGGAAGCCCGTACTCTGGTTAAATGGGTCCTGGCCTCCAAGTAAGCATGGCGTGTTCAGCTTAGCCTGATGCGCTGGATCTTTGCAAATACCACAGAAGCCCGAGAAGTCGGGCTTTTTTATGTCCGCCGACATCCAGAGGTGAGTGACAAAATTGATTGCAGACACAAATAAAAAAGCGCCACAAGTCAAAGACTGTCGCGCTTTTTGAAGAAGGCTGGCGAACCAGCCTGTCTGTGATTACTTCACAACCTGAACGATCTCACGTTTGCCGCCTTTGTAGGTGTACAAAGTCAGAGTACCGTCTTTGATATCGCCTTTAGCATCAAATTCGATGTCGCCAGTGATACCTTTGTGTTTGATCTTCGCCAGGAATGGCAAGTACTTGGCTGGTTCAGCAGATTTCGCTTGTACCATTGCATCAGCCATCGTCATGACTGCATCGTATACATACGGTGCATAGATCTGAACTTCTAAGCCGAATTTTTTCTTGTAAGCAGCTTTCCAGTCATCACTGATTTTTTTCTGTGCTTCCAACACACCGCCTGCTTCCGCGCAAACTACCTGGCCTTCGCCAATGCCGTCACCAGCCAGTTTGACCAAGTCGGTCGTGCAGATACCGTCGCCGCCCATGAACTTAGCAGTGATGCCCAGTGCTTTCATCTGACGCAGCATAGGACCAGCAACTGCATCCATACCGCCGAAGAAAATCACGTCTGGATTTTTTGCTTTGATGGTGGTCAGGATCGCGCTGAAATCCGTGGATTTGTCTGTTGTATGCTCAGTTACGACAACTTCAGCACCTTTGGCTTTTGCGCCCTTCATGAATTCAGCCGCAACACCTTCGCCATACGCTGTTTTGTCATCGATCACAGCGACTTTTTTCGCTTTGTTGATTTGCACAGCATAGCGACCCAGAGTGCCGCCCAATTGGCCGTCATTCGCTACTACGCGGAATGCGCCTTTGTAGCCTTGTTGCGTGTATTTTGGATTTGTTGCAGATGGGGAAATTTGAGGAATGCCAGCGTCGTTGTAGATTTTGGAAGCCGGGATCGTAGTACCAGAGTTCAAGTGACCGATGATGCCGTTTACTTTCGCATCGACCAGTTTCTGTGCTACGGTTGTACCTTGCTTTGGATCTGCGCCGTCATCTTCAGCCAGTAGTTCGAATTTTGCCTTTTTACCGCCGATCATCACGCCTTTGGCGTTCAGTTCTTCGATCGCCATCTTGGCGCCGTTTTCATTGTCTTTGCCTAAGTGAGCAATCGCGCCGGAAATAGGACCAACGTGACCGATTTTTACTACCAGATCTTCGGCTGCCGCAGCACCAGCAAATGCGAAAGCAATCGCGCCAGCCAGTGGAATCATTTTAGTTTTGAACGACATGAACATACTCCTAAGGTTTAAAAAAGTAGGACAACATTACTGCATCGCTGACTTATTCAGATAACTGAATAGCCAGAAGGTACAACAGAAAATTTAATTCGCAAAGCTATTTTGTTTGTTTTTTTGGTAAATACGACGATTTTTATATGCCCCAATATCGAGCACTTGACAAGGTGGATCGCAAGCTTTTGAACTTGCTGCAAAAGGATAACCAGATACCCACCAGGGTACTCGCCGACAAGCTGCATATTTCGCAGCCGACTTGTTTGCGGCGCATCAAAGAATTGCGCGAAGCGGGCGTGATTAGTGCAGAAGTCGCGATGGTCGATCCGTTCGCACTGGGATATGGCATGCTGGCTTTTCTGGAGGTGTCGCTGATTAACCAGTCCGACGAGCACATGCACACATTTGAAGCAGGCATGAATAAGGAAGCCGAGGTGATGCAATGCTATTTTGTGTCCGGCGAATACGATTATTTTCTGGTGGTGCATGTGATCGACATGGATGCCTATTACCAATTTGTGCGGCGCGTCATTTCCGGTTCCGGCAATGTCCGTCATTTCCATTCTCGTTTCCCTATGAAGCGCGCTAAATTTGCAACGCGCATTGTGTTCGATGAAAAGGCGGGCGAATTGCCGGTGCGAATTGCTAAATAAATTGATTCTTCAATGCATTCACCGGAACAGTGGCGCAGGTATGTTGGTGGCTCTTGTGTACTTAACGCAGGCGCTATGCAGTCGGATGACAATTATCCGGAATTCACTTGATTGTCTGATGTATCCGGATATTTTGGTGGGTTGGGATTGATCGGCATGGGTGACGTAAGATGAAAAATGAATCCGCTGATCTGATGCGGGTTTGCAGCCGAAAAGCCGCTGCAAGCCGCATCCATATTACGTGATCGCTGCATCAATTCAGGCCGGCAGTAATATGCCGCCAGGATTGCGCCTGGTCATGCCAGTGAAAGCGAATTCGACCTCGGGCATGCGGCCCGAGACAATGTCCGCAATCGCGCGGCCGGAACCGGCGCCCATGGTCCAGCCCAGGGTGCCGTGGCCTGTATTCAGGTACAGATTACTGAATTTAGTTTTACCGATATAGGGCACGTTGGAAGGGGTCAAAGGACGCAGGCCGGTCCAGTAGACCGGGTTCTCATAATCGCAGGCGTCGGGAAACAGCTCACGGGTGCGACGCGTGATGGCTTCGCAGCGGGCCGTGTTTAAATCGCGTCCATAGCCATTGATTTCGCAAGTGCCCGCCACACGTAAGCGGTCGCCAAGTCGCGACACCACCAATTTGTAGCCATCGTCGGTGAGCGATATCGTCGGCGCTTCGTCCGGATTAGTAATCTGATAGGTCGCAGAATAGCCTTTGCCCGGATAGATCATCAGGTGGATGCCCAGCGGTTTAAGCAGCGGTTGTGAGAAACTGCCCATCGCCATGACAAAAGCATCGGCACGCAAAACTTGATGGCGGCCTGAGGCATCGATGATTTCTACCCCGACTATTTTGGCGCTGGCGCCGCTACCCTCGGTCAGCAAACGGGTGACACTGGTGTTGTATTGAAAATCGACACCGGCTTCGGCAGCTTTGCTGGCTAAGCCGCTGGTGAATTTGTAGACGTCGCCGGATTCATCGGTTTCGGTATAGTCGCCGCCGACGATTTTGTCGCGGATGCGCGCCAGTGCCGGCTCGATGCGGACCACTTCATCGGCGCTGATAGAATCGCGCGGGCAACCGAGATCCCGCATTAATTTGGCGGCCGGTAAGGAATCGTCGAATTCTTTCTGTTCGGTATAAAAATGCAGGATACCCTTGGTCAGGCAATCGTAGGCGATCCCGGTCTCTTTACGTACCGCTTGTAAAGTCTGACGGCTGTATTCGGAGATCGCCACGATCTGGCGGATATTGTCAGCGGTGCGGGCGGGCGTGCATTCACGCAAGAAGCTCAGCCCCCACATCCATTGCAGCCAGTCGGCACGAGGGCGAAATAAGAGCGGCGCATCTTCTTTGCCCAACCATTTCAAGACCTTCAGCGGCGCAGAAGGATTGGCCCAGGGTTCGGCATGGGAGACGGAGATCTGGCATCCGTTGGCAAAACTTGTTTCTTGCGCGGCACCGGGCTGGCGCTCGATGACGGTAACGTCATGGCCTTCTTTTTTTAAAAACCACGCGGAAGTGGTGCCGATAATGCCTGCGCCTAAAACGATAACCTTCATGGGGGATAATCTCCTATTGTGCGATAGCGAGATTGTAGAAAGTTATTGATTTTTAATGTGTTCAATAACTGGCGCTATATTTTTATTTTTGAAAGAAATTATTTGTGCGACGTTTATAAAACAAAAAATTTAGAAGGAAAATGATTACTTTGAAATTTTTGCTTTGGCAATTTCTTGCGTGACAGCGCGGGTAATGACTTCTTCTATGGTTTTATGCAAACCGCCGCGGATCTCTAGCGCCAATCCTTCGACTGCGGTTTGCAATACATCGGCCAGGCTATCTCTTACCCGGTGTTCCAGGACAAAATCGACCCGCGCCAATACCTGGCGCAACACATTTTCCCGCAAGGTCTGTTCGAGTTTTTGCCACTCGTCCTCACTGATGCCAGCTTGTTGCGACTGATCGGACGTTGGTTCCCCAATGTCGGCATGATCGACATGGAGCAAGTCAAATTCATGCCCGGGTTGAATGATTTCGGTCAGGACGGGGATGCTGGTATCGATTTGATTGCTCATGGGGAAAGTAACTTATGTCGTTTTGGCCGTGGTGTGAGACAAGGTATGTCCCTGCTGCTGATAAAAGCGATAGCGTTCGCGACCTGCGAGCCTGGCGCTGTCATCCATCGAGATGATCTCTATCATGCGCTCAAACTGATCAAAATGACTGGGTGAAATGTCGGTCAGGTTAATTAAGATTTGATGATGCGGTAATGCTGCCGTATCGTCATAAGTGAGAATGATCGGCGTCTGCTCCGCCAGCGGATTGCCCGCCATCACATGGGGTAAAAAATCCGCTTCCGAAAACGTCCACAGCGCATTATTCAATGCTTCAAGCTGCGCTTTATTGCTGTCAAACACCACAACCTTACACTGCGCCGCCCTGGCCTTGCGGATCAGGCGGCAGGTGTAATTGAGTTTATCCGGAACATTGCTATGAAAGTCGATTCGGGTCATTGGGTGTCATGTCCAGGCAAGCGCGGTAAGCGGTATGGCATTGTTCAAATTGTTCAGCGGATTGAATGGTCTTAAAAACGGAAACCGGACTCGGCGCTGGCTGGCGGCGGCTGTGCTTTACGCTTTTTCTTTACCAGGGCATTATCATCCGAACCATCGTTGTTCGCAGCGGGGGCCGGTGCCGGCGCGGCGGATTCTGCGGCCGAGTAACGATAGTCCTTGGGTAGCTGGTCGGTTTCAGGATAACCGGCATTGGTCAATGCGGTACGCCATTCGCCAGTGTCCAGGCCGCGGAATTTCGCATTGCTGATCACGAGTAGCGGCAGTTGGGTATCGCCGCTGACTTGTTTCAGCTTGTCCGCATCTTCTTTGGTCTTCACGGTTTTTTCTGCAAAAGGAATGCCGCTCCCTTTAAGAAAGGCACGCCCTTCATTGCAAGGCGCGCAATTCGTTGTCGTGTATAACGTCACCGGATTTTTAGCTGCTGCGGCGGCTAATTCGGGCGGCAGATTACTCACCGGAGTGTCGCTGCCATAAGATTTGGACTGGACCTGTTTGACCGATGAGGGCGGCGGCACGTCGCTATAAGTGACTTTGCCATCGGCGCCTACCCATTTATACATCTGGGCATGCACACTTGCTGCCATCAGCAGGCTGGCGAGCAAAAAAACGGCTTTCAATGTGCTACCTGCGGTACTTGCGGTGTGATGATTCATATGAGTCTCCAATATTCAAGCTGCCATGCCATGGTGGCGCAATAAAGCATCCACGGTAGGTTCGCGGCCACGGAAGGCTTTGAAGGATTCCAGCGCGGGGCGTGAGCCGCCGACTTCTAAGACTTCCGACTGGAATTTTTGACCTACGCTACGCGATAGTGTACTGCCTTCTGCCTTGCTTGCCTCTTCAAAAGCAGCATAAGCATCGGCTGACAACACTTCAGCCCATTTATAGCTGAAATAACCTGCCGCATAGCCGCCGGCAAAAATATGGCCGAACGAATGCTGAACGCGGTTGAAGTCCGGCGGTGTAAATACCGCAACTTGCTGCCGCACGGTATCCAGAATGCCTTGCACGTCGCGTTTGCTGCCGGTGCCGACTTCGTCATGCAGGCGCAGGTCGAACAGGGAGAATTCGACCTGGCGCAGAGTTTGCATCCCGGACTGGAAATTCCTGGCGGCGATCATTTTGTCGTATAGCTCGCGCGGTAAGGGCGCACCAGTGTCGGCATGCGCCGTCATGCCTTGCAGGACATCCCATTCCCAGCAAAAATTCTCCATAAATTGGGACGGCAATTCGACCGCATCCCATTCCACGCCGGAGATGCCGGACACCGCTAACTCATCAACCTGGGTCAGCAAGTGATGCAAGCCATGTCCAGACTCATGGAATAAGGTGATCACATCATCATGGGTGAACAGGGCGGGCCTGGTGACGCCATCCACCGTCACAGGCTCATTGAAGTTGCAGGTCAGATAGGCAACGGGCGTCTGTATGCCGTGCGCAGTGCGCCGGCGTCCGCGTGCATCATCCATCCAGGCGCCGCCACGTTTGCCATTGCGTGCGTACAGATCGAGATAAAACTGGCCGACCAGTTTGCCGTCTTTTTCTATGCGATAAAACTTGACGTCCTGATGCCAGACCGGTGCCGTGTCCGGTTTGATTTCAACCGCGAACAGGGTCTGGATCACATTAAACAAACCGGCAATCACTTGCGGCTCGGCAAAATACGGTTTCAATTCCTGTTCGGAAAAGGCGTAACGCTGTTCGCGTAATTTTTCGGAGGCATACGTGGTATCCCAGGCTTGCAGATCGGCGATACCCAGCTGTTCTCTGGCAAATACCCGCAGCTCAGCCAGATCTTTTTCGGCAAATGGACGGGCGCGCCTGGCCAGATCGAGCAGGAAACGACTGACTTCTGCCAGCGTCTCGGCCATCTTGGTCACCAGCGATACTTCCGCGAAATTATGGTAGCCAAGCAAGCTCGCTTCTTCCTGACGCAACTCCAGCAATTCCGCAATGATGGCGGTGTTATCCCATTCAGGTTTGCTGCCTAATTCGGAGGCCTTGGTGGCATTCGCGTGATAGATCGTTTCCCGCAATTGGCGATTGTCCGCATATTGCAAGACCGGGAAATACGAGGGAAAGTGCAAAGTAAATTTATACCCTGTCTTGCCGTCTTTTTCTGCGGCGGATTTAGCTGCTTGCAAGACGTCTTCCGGCAAACCTTGTAATTCGTCGATGTTATCAATGAACAGGCCGTAATCATTGGTCGCATCGAGTACGTTTTCCGAGAACCTGGTGGACAAGGCGGCTTGTCTTTCCTGGATTTCGGCATAGCGGATTTTTTTGTCGTCCGGCAGTTCTGCGCCGCCTAAGCGGAAATCACGGATCGCATGGTTGACGATGGTTTTTCTGGCCGGCGAGAATTGCGCGAATGCCGCGCTGGCTTGCAGCGCTTTGTATTTGTCGAACAAGGCGAGGTTCTGTCCAAGGGATGTCCAGAACTCGGTCAGCAATGGCTGATTCTCATTGTAGGCGGCGCGTAATTCAGGGGTATCAACGACTGCATTTAAATGAGCGACGATGCCCCAGGCGCGACCGAGTTTTTCGGTGGCATTTTCCAGCGGCTCGACAAAATTTTCCCAGCTGACTTGTGCGGCAGACGCCTCCAGGGCGGCGACCACCGCACGGCTCTGCTCCAGCAGGCTGGCGATGGCGGGACCGACGTGTTCGGGTTTGATTGCGGCAAATTGCGGTAAATCGCTGAAGTCGAGCAGGGGATTTTGTTGAGTCATCTGTTGGCCTTAATGTATTTAAATGCGTTCTGCAGCTTCTATCGTGTTGACCAGCAGCATCGTGATCGTCATCGGGCCTACGCCGCCCGGTACCGGCGTGATATAGCCAGCCACTTCTTTAACGTTCGCATAATCGACGTCGCCGCACAATTTGCCTTCGTCATCGCGGTTCATGCCGACGTCGAGTACCACGGCGCCGGGTTTGACCATGTCGGCCGTCACGATATTGCGTTTGCCGGTGGCAACGACCAGGATGTCGGCATTGCGGGTGTGCGCGCCGAGATCGCGGGTCTTGGAATTGCAGATGGTGACGGTAGCGCCCGCTTGCAAGAGCAACATCGCCTGCGGCTTACCGACAATATTCGATGCACCGACCACCACGGCATTCGCGCCGCGCACCGGATAGTTGATGGATTCCAGCATTTTCATCACGCCGTAGGGCGTGCAAGGGCGGAACAGCGGCTGTCCGGTCATCAGCAAACCGGCGTTGCTGATATGGAAGCCATCGACGTCCTTGTCGGCGGCGATGGCTTCGATCACTTTATTCGCATCGATATGCGCCGGCAGCGGCAATTGCACCAGGATGCCGTTGATCTTGCTGTCCCGGTTGAGGCGGTCGATATGCGCGAGCAGGGCGATTTCGCTCAAATCGGCGTCGTATTTTTCCAATACCGAATAAAACCCGCAATCTTCGCAAGCTTTGACCTTGTTGCGCACATACACCTGTGAGGCCGGATTTTCTCCGACCAGAATCACTGCCAGACCGGGTTGCTTGCCTTGGGCGGTCAAGGCGGCGGCACGTTGTGTGACTTCGGTACGAATTTGTTGTGAAAGTTGGGTTCCGCTGATGATGTGGGCTGTCATGGTGGGCTTTGCAAAAGAAGATCAAGGCGAGATTATAAATTATGCGGTGGGTAGCGCGGAACATTACACCGTGGCGACGCAGATGCGGGACGACGATCGAGGCTGATATAGCTATGGGAGTCGGGCAAAACAACCGCAGGGGACGCAGAATAAGAAAGAGTTTCCTTTGCGTCATTTAATATACTACACCTGAGTATATTTTTATATGCGCTTATAAATGGCGCGGATCAGGATGTTTTTTATGTGGAAATAAGGGGATTATGTGAATTTGAAGTATGGGAAGCGTTGCCAACATCGATCGGACAGGCATCAGCCTTTTAGCGGCTTAAAGACCAGCCACAAGAGCGCCAGCAATCCTATTGCGGCTACCGACAGCAGGAGTTTGAATGATTTGGCACGGGTTTTAGCATCGTCCGGTTTAGCGGCAGTGCGCATTGATTTGGCGTCGCGGCTCGTCGCTGCATCCATTGCGGTTTGACTGAGATCGGCCGTCAGCAAGGCAATGACAGGAGCGGGATCGAGTTTGAGCAATTTGGCATAAGCGCGCACGAAACCTTTGATGACGGCAGGTTCTGGCAAGCCAGCGTAGTCGTCTGCTTCCAGCGAGCGGATCTGGCGCGGCGCCAGTCTAAGCTGAGAGGCGACTTGCTCGACCGACCAGCCTAGGGCATTTCTGGCGGCCAGCAGTTTTGCTCCGGGAGACTTGGCCAGTCTCTCTGCGTCTGCGACCGATAACTCAGGCGCGATTGGCTGCCCCAAGCGGGATTCGATCAGTTCCTGATATTGAAAGCTCCCCGTTGCTTCAAACAGAACCGGTTCGCCTGAGACTGGATCACTCATTAAACTCCTCACAAAAAGATGGCATATTGTTAATGAATATGCCGACTATAGCATCATACCTGGGTTTTTAGCCTGGTTCTGACCCGGCGGACTGTTTGAAGTTCAGTGCAACCGGTTCTTCGGGCCATATTAAAAATATAGTGATAAAACACTAAATTGCCAGCACCAAATTACCAACCATGACATAGGCTATTGCTCAATACATTATGATGTAATCGCGCAGGCAGGTTCGGCAATGCTTGTCGAACCTGCCTAACGGTCGCAGAAACTGTCGTAAAACTAGCGTTGAATCGTCAGACTTTGCATCGGGCCTGTCGCTGATTTGCTGAGAATCAGGTAAGCTGCGGTACTCTAAAGCAATGTTTCATATGAGTGGTATTTTGGGATTGATTTCAAGATGCGGGAATCGTCCTGAGTGCCACGATAAGTGGCCTGCAGTCCTGCTTTGATCGAAAAAATAGACAGATAAATTAGACAGATAAATAAGCGGCAATGGCGATCAGGTCACGCGCCGTCATCCCGGATGGCGACGGACCTGTTTCGGTTTGCTGGCCTCCTCATCTCGTTTTTGGATAATTAATTATGATTAAAATTGCCGTCGTTTCATACAATGATGAAAATCCTCTGCAGCCGCTGTCCGCTATTTTTGGTGCGGATCAGGCGACGATAGGACGCAGCGACGACAATTTCTTCGTGTTACCGGATCCCAAACACTTTGTGTCCCGCTCGCAGGCGAAAGTCTGGAGTGACGGGACGCGTCATCAACTCATTAATCTCAGCCTGGCCAATCCCATCCAGCTTAATGGCAAAGAAATTGAGGCCGAGCGTGCCTACGATATTCATGCCGGCGATCAGATTCAAATCGGCTTGTACCTGCTCAGCGTCTGTGTCGTAGAGGACGTCGATGGAATCAGCGTCCATGCCGCCGAGGTGCAGGCACAGGCGGCGGCAACCGAGGCGGACAAGCTCAGCACAATCTCCGGCCAGAAAATAGCCGCACGCCCGGCCGTCAGCGCGCCATTGCCGAAACAGGCAGCGGCGAGCGCCGGCGCCAGATCGACAAGCCAGCCGCCCCAGTTTTTGCTGCGCCCCGAGGCAGGTGACGGCCAGTCCCTTACTTCATCTGCCCCAGCGGTAGCCGCCTCATCCATGCCGCCGGCGGCGCAGGCAAGAGTTGCTGCGGCCCCGTTCCATGCCGGGAGCACTGAGCCAGCGGCGATGACAAGATCCGGCGACGCCGCCAGGTCGGCAGCCGATGCCGACGAATTACTGCAGGCATTTTTGAAAGGCGCAGGGCTTCCTGATTTGAACCTGTCTTCCGGCCTGACGGTCGAGCTGATGGAAACCCTGGGCAAGCTGATGGCAACTTCGGTAAAGGGGACCATGGGACTGATTTCCCAGCGCGCCCTGGTCAAGCGCGAAGTGAACGCAGAACTCACCATGGTGGTTTTGCGAAAAAATAACCCTTTGAAATTTTTCCCGGATAGCGACACCGTATTGACGCAGATGTTGCGCAAGAAAATGCCGGGTTTTATGGCGCCGGAAGAGGCGATGGAAGATGCCTTCCTTGATTTGCAGGCGCACCAGCTCGGCGTCGTAGCGGGAATGAAGGCTGCCATGGATGCCTTGACCCATAAATTGCAGCCCAGCCGGTTTGAGCAGCGCGTCGGGGCGCCCGGTTTTTTTGACTCGATCAATCCGGCACGTCGCAAGGCATTAATGTGGGATCATTTTTCTGAAGTGTTCAACACGATTTCACTGGAATCAAAAGATGAATTTCAATCCCTGTTCGGCAAAGAATTTCTGGCGGCGTATGAAAAGGAAGTTGAGCGTGTCAGGCACGATGTACAGGCTTCCTGATTAAGCTCTCTCACGATCATTCATAAAATGCACCTGGACATCGCTCAA
Source organism: Undibacterium sp. Jales W-56 (assembly GCF_025548535.1). Taxonomy (GTDB): domain Bacteria; phylum Pseudomonadota; class Gammaproteobacteria; order Burkholderiales; family Burkholderiaceae_D; genus Undibacterium. The sequence continues at coordinate 722,726 of NZ_JAJLQW010000001.1, forward strand.
ATCACCGGCATCGGTGATAGACAGACCAATCAAGATGCACTGGCCAGTGCGCTTGCCGACGATCTGGCGTGCTTCGTCCTGGCCGATGGCACCGGCGGTCATGAAGGCGGCGAGCTCGCCGCGAACCTGGTGGTCGACAGCATCATAGGAAAATTTTTACAAGAGGCCTCATTCAGCGCACGGGCGCTGCGCTCGTATGTGGACTGGGCGATACATACAGTCGCGCAGCAGAAAGCGGGCAACCTCAAACAACAGCAGATGAGTGCGACCGTGGCGACGCTCCTGATTGATCGGAGCAACCGCTGCGCTTTATGGGCGCATCTCGGTGATACGCGCATCTATCTGTTCCGGCGCGGGAAAATTATCGCGATCTCCAAAGATCACAGCCAGGCGCAGAGGATGGTGGACGCCGGCTATGCCGAGTACGCTACGTTGCGGCAGCACCCGCAACGTAGCGTATTATTTGCAGCCATAGGGGCTGAAGGGGATAGTATCCCTGAAATCACCACGGAGGCGATCACCTTGCAGGAAGGCGATGCGTTTCTCATGTGTAGCGACGGCTTTTGGGAATGGGTGCATGAAGATGAGATGGAGCAAACGCTGGTTAGCGCACCAAACACCGATGCGTGGCTGAGCCAGATGGCGATCATTGCCGGGCAAAATAACAGTACAAGCAAGATCGACAGGGATAATTTTTCCGCTTTCGCCGTATGTTTAAAAGAGGCAGATACGGCGGCAAACAGGATGCCAAATATGACAAGCTGAGCTCCATCCATGAACAATCTGATTACCGTAAAACGTTTATATCTTTCGGATAAGCCTTGAACACAGAAAAAATACTCGCCGATGCAATGTCAACCCCAGCGTCAGCTCACGCTCCTGGCGAGAATTGTCTCGCCGTTGGCACGCGGCTCAACGATTTTGAGATCACCGGCGTTCTGGGTGAGGGCGGCTTTGGCATCGTCTATCTGGCATTCGATCATTCCCTGCAACGCACTGTCGCGATAAAAGAGTATATGCCGGGGGCATTGGCGGGACGTACCTCCGATGCCAGTGTGGTAGTGCGGGCCGAGCGTCACAAAAAAACCTTCGATGCAGGTTTAAAAAGCTTCATTAACGAAGCACGTCTGTTAGCCCAGTTCGATCATCCATCCCTGGTGCATGTCTATCGATTTTGGGAAGAAAACAAAACCGCCTACATGGTCATGCGCTATTACGACGGCCAGACGCTGAAAGACATCGTCAATACCCGACCCGAGGTGGTTACAGAGGATTGGCTGAAATCGATTATCAAACAAATTCTGGAAGCCCTGGACACACTGTATCGCGCCAAAATCCTGCACAGGGATATCTCGCCGGATAACATCATCGTGCAAAAAAACGGCGACGCGGTACTGCTGGATTTCGGTTCTGCACGCCAGATCATCGGCGATATGACGCAAGGCATCACGGTCATTTTAAAACCGGGTTACGCGCCGGTAGAGCAGTATTCGGATGATTGCGAAATGGAGCAGGGGCCCTGGACCGACATCTATGCACTGGCCGCGGTTATTTATTTCACGATTGTCAAAGCGTCGCCGCCGATCTCGGTAGCCCGTGTCGTGAAAGATTCTTTAGCGCCGCTGCAAGGTCTGACGGAATCGGGATTCAGCCAACAGTTTCGGATGGCAGTTGATCGCAGTCTGGCGATACAGCCGCAAGACCGGCCCCAGAGCGTCGAGGCGTTCCGTCGGTCCCTGGGGATCGCCGAGCTGGATACTGCGCGCAATTTCCAGACCGGCCGCTCCGGTATTGACGATCCCGCTGACGAGGTGGCAAGAATCGCCCGCATTAAAAATGCGCCCTACACCAAGGTGGCACAGGCTAATTTTAGCCATCTTGATGCCGCCGCCGATACGCGCAACGTTCAGGCAACCAAGAGCCGTATCGGAACGCCGCACAAGCTGGCAGCAGCGCTGGGCGTGTTATTGTTAGCCGGGCTTGGGACTTATCTTGCCATGCGTCCCGAGCAGGCGATCCCACCTGTGCCGCCCTCAATCCCAGAGCCGCAACCAACAGTACAGGCGAAAGCCGATCCAGTCGATCCGGTGACGCCACCCCAGGCGCAATCAGCCTCAGCCAGTACGCCAGAGCTGAGCGAGGAGCAAATAGCCTGGACGACATTAGAGAACGCCCCGAACGTTACGCCAAAAGCGCTCGCCGCGTTTTTGCAGCAATACCCCAAAGGCCAATTCGCCGACGCGGCACAGGCACGGCTGACCGACCTGAATAAAGCGGTTACGCCGGCGTCGGAAGAGAAGGTGCTCCGCAAGGTCAATATAAAGCTAGCCATCAAACCCTGGGGCACCGTATTTGTCGATGGCGTGCAAGCGGGAGCGAGCCCGCCTTTAAAACAGTTAAATCTATCTTTGGGAAAGCATAAAATCAGGGTGACGAATCCGGGGTTCCCGGATTTTGTAACAGAAGTGGACGTCAAGAAAGATGCCGTCGGCCGTATTGAATATGAGTTCGCTAACAAATAAGCTTGATCCCCATGAACACCATTTATAAATTCAGTCATATATGTTTGCTCGCAGTCGCTGCCATCAGCATGCCCGGGTGCGAGAGCCTGCAAAAAATAACGGCGCCATTAAAGCCGGCAGTCAAACCCAAGGAAGTCAAACCGGCACCGCAAGCCGTCGCAACTCCGCCTGAATCACCCGCAGCAGTGCCGCCGCCTGCCAGCAACGGCGATGCCATTGCATTAAAAGAGGGGCTGAGTTTGTATAACGACGGCGATTACAACGGCGCCATCAAGAAGCTGAGCGGCTCTACCGACATATGGAGTGGGCATAACAAGGCCATCCAGTTAAACGCCTTAAAAACCATGGCATTCTCGTATTGCGTCACTTCCAGGACGCAACTATGCCGCCAGCAATTCGAGCGCGCCCTGAAACTCGATCCCAGTTTTGACTTATTGCCCAGCGAAATCGGCCATCCGATCTGGGGGCCGGTATTCTTAAAAGCCAAGAAGGCGAAGTAAGCGTCGCATCCCGGTGGCATTCATTTTCCGGTGTACCGGGACTTTCGTCACTCATGAACCGCGAATTTTTATTGCAAGTAGAAATAAAATATCTGGCATACGCATTTAAGCAATTGCTCGACATTCATTGATCGTCGTCCGGACGCTACCAGCTATTTCGCCATTCACATACAGCCTCGCTTGCGCGCCGTTGGTTGCCGCAAATACGATGCTTTCAAATGACCATCTGAGCGGCGGCATTTCCCACCATTCTCTTCCTCTTTTATCCGTGATGTGCGGTTGGCGGCATTGGTCTGGCCTATGGCCAATTGCTTATGCCTACCAAGCGGCCTAATCACGACCAAAGCATTCGGTCGTCTAAAGTCGATATGTTGCGCCGCACACAAAATATCGCATTATGAAATCGTATATCGCTATTTGAAAAATTAAAAAGTCCTGTTAGAATGCTTTCGCACGCAATTAATATGATGTAAATACAAGCACTAATTTGTCGATTCGCCACCGCGCTTCACTTAGAAAGCGCATTAACAGGAGACCGCGTTATGTCACCCCAGATAGACCAAGTTCTGGCGCAAGCCGTCAATGATCCCGATGTGATGGAAACCAGCGAGTGGCTCGATGCGCTCGAATCGGTGATCGAAAACGAAGGGCCGGAACGTGCCCATTACCTGATGGAGCGCATGGTCGATCTGGCGCGCCGTCGCGGTGCCCACATTCCGTTTTCCAGCAACACCGCGTATGTGAATACTATCCCGGCAGATATGGGCGAACATTGCCCGGGGAATCTGGAAATCGAAGAAAAACTGCGTTCCATGATGCGCTGGAATGCGATGGCGATGGTGGTCAAGGCGAATCGTCTGGACGGCGATCTGGGTGGTCACTTATCCAGCTTCGCCTCGCTGGCGAATATGCTGGGCATAGGTTTCAACCATTTCTGGCACGCACCGACCGAAGATCATGGCGGCGATTTGCTGTACATCCAGGGTCACTCATCGCCTGGTATTTATGCCCGCGCCTTTCTGGAAGGTCGCTTGACCGAAGAGCAGTTGTTGCACTTCCGCCGTGAAGTCGATGGCAAGGGCCTGTCGTCTTATCCACACCCAAAACTGATGCCGGATTTCTGGCAATTTCCTACCGTGTCGATGGGCCTGGGTCCCTTGATGGCGATCTATCAGGCACGCTTCCTGAAGTACCTGCATGCACGCGGCATCGCCGATACCGAGAAGCGCAAAGTCTGGGCTTTCTGCGGTGACGGCGAGATGGACGAGCCGGAATCGATGGGTGCGATCGGCATGGCAGGTCGCGAGCAACTCGACAATCTGGTGATCGTGGTTAACTGCAATCTGCAACGTCTGGACGGTCCGGTACGCGGCAACGGCAAGATCATCCAGGAACTCGAATCCGATTTCCGCGGTGCCGGCTGGAACGTGGTCAAAGTCATCTGGGGCGCAGGCTGGGATGAATTGCTGGCGAAAGACAAGGACGGCATTCTGCAAAAAGTCATGATGGAAACCGTCGACGGCGAATACCAGAATTACAAAGCCAAAGACGGCGCCTATGTGCGCAGCCATTTCTTCGGCAAGCATCCTAAATTGCTGGAAATGGTCAGCAAAATGTCGGATGACGATATCTGGCGTCTGACCCGCGGCGGTCATGATCCGCACAAGATTTATGCCGCCTTTAAAGTCGCACAGGATAACAAAGGTCAGCCGACCGTGATTCTGGCGAAGAGTATTAAAGGCTACGGCTTCGGCAAATCCGGCGAAGCGCGCAACACGGCGCACAACACCAAGAAGCTGGACGACGAGGCGATCAAGGCCATGCGCGATCGTTTCCAGTTACCGATTGCCGATGCCGACCTGCCTGCGATTCCGTTCTATAAGCCAGCCGACGATACGCCGGAAATGCAATACCTGCATGCACGCCGTAAAGCGCTCGGCGGCTACCTGCCACAGCGTCGTCAAAAAGCCGATGAAGTATTGGTGGTTCCACCACTGACCGCGTTCCAGGCTATGCTGGAGCCAACTGCCGAAGGCCGCGAGATTTCAACGACCGCTGCTTATGTGCGTATCCTGACCGCTTTGCTGCGCGACGCCAGCGTCGGGCCGCGCGTGGTGCCTATCATGGTCGATGAATCGCGTACTTTCGGTATGGAAGGCCTGTTCCGCCAGATCGGTATTTTCAGCCAGGTCGGCCAGCTGTACGAGCCGGTCGACAAGGATCAGGTGATGTACTACCGCGAAGACAAGGCCGGTCAGATCCTGCAGGAAGGCATCAATGAAGCGGGCGGCATGAGTTCGTGGATCGCCGCCGCGACTTCGTACTCGACGAATAACCGCGTGATGATCCCGTTCTATACCTATTACTCGATGTTCGGCCTGCAGCGTATCGGCGACCTGGCCTGGGCTGCCGGCGACATGCGCGCCCGTGGCTTCCTGCTGGGCGGCACCGCAGGCCGCACCACGCTGAACGGCGAAGGTTTGCAGCATGAGGACGGTCACAGTCATGTACTGGCCTCGACCATTCCGAACTGCGTGCCTTACGATCCGACTTTCGCGCACGAAGTCGCGGTCATCATGCACGACGGCCTGCGTCGCATGGTCACCAACCAGGAGGATGTGTTCTATTACATTACCCTGATGAACGAGAACTACAGCCACCCTGGCCTGAAAGCCGGGCAGGAAGACGGCATCATCAAAGGCCTGTACCTGTTGCAGAAGTCGGCAGAAAAGACCAAGCATCGCGTACAGCTGATGGGTTCCGGCACCATCCTGCGTGAAGTGATTGCCGCTGCCGAGTTGCTGCAGAGCGACTGGGGCATCGCTGCCGACGTCTGGTCCGCACCATCCTTCACTCTGCTGGCCCGTGACGGCCAGGATGCGGAGCGCTGGAATATGCTGCATCCGACTGCGGAAGCGCGCCTACCTTACATCACGCAATGCCTGAAAGACACCACGGGCCCTATCGTGGTCTCAACGGATTACATGCGTACTTTTGCTGAACAGGTGCGTGCTTTCATTCCTAAAGACCGCAGCTATAAAGTCCTGGGTACCGACGGTTTTGGCCGCTCCGATTCGCGTGCCAAACTGCGTGAATTCTTTGAGGTTAACCGTTATTTCGTCGTCATTGCTGCACTCAAAACCTTGGCGGATGAAGGCGCTTTATCAGCATCGGTGGTGGCGCAGGCAATCGCCAAATACGGTATCGATGCAGATAAACCCAATCCGGTGACTGTGTAACAGCATGAGGTAGAGTGCGCCACGCACACCACCCTGTTGTAAGGAAAACGTAGGGTGCGCCGTGCGCACCAAATCAAGGTGCGCACGGCGCACCCTACCTGAAATAACGGAGCTAATTTATGAGCGCAATTGAAGTCAAAGTACCGGATATCGGTGATTTCAAAGAAGTCGAAGTGATTGAGCTGATGGTCAAAGTCGGCGATAGCATCAAAGTCGATCAATCCCTGATCACGGTCGAATCAGATAAGGCCAGCATGGAAATCCCATCCAGTCATGCGGGTGTGGTGACCGCAATTAAAGTCAAAGTCGGCGATAAGGTTGCTGAAGGTTCTTTGCTGGTCTTGGTTGAAGCCAGTGCCGCAGCCGCTGCACCCGCTCCAGTTCCAGCGGCACCCGCAGCAGTGGCAGCGCCGGTCGCAATTGCCGCTGCACCGCTGTCAGCACCTGTCGCCGCTCCCACCACTGTTACGGCAGCGCCACCCGTTGCTACTGCCAATGTAGGCAAAGCCCATGCATCGCCATCGATACGCAAATTCGCGCGTGAGCTCGGCGTCGATCTGAGTCGTGTTGCAGGTTCCGGTCAGAAAGGCCGCATCACCCAGGAAGACGTACAAAACTTCGTCAAAGGCATCATGGCAGGCAGCACGGCAGTATCTGCCGTCTCTACGCCTGCGGCGAAAAACGGCAGCGGCGCTGGACTCGACCTGTTGCCTTGGCCGTCACTCGATTTCAGCAAATTCGGTACCACAGAGTTATTGCCGTTGTCGCGGATTAAAAAACTCAGCGGTCCGAATCTGCACCGCAACTGGGTCATGATTCCGCATGTCACGCAATTCGACGAAGCCGATATTACCGACCTCGAAGAGTTCCGCAAATCCTCGAACGAAGCCCTGGTCAAATCCGGCGTCAAGCTGACGATGCTGGCGTTTGTGATCAAAGCCAGTGTGGCTGCCTTGAAGAAATTCAAAGCCTTTAATGCGTCCCTCGATGCGGCTGGTGAAAACCTGATCCTGAAGCAGTACTACAATATCGGTTTCGCCGCAGATACCCCGAATGGCCTGGTGGTGCCTGTGGTCAAAAACGCCGATCAGAAAACCCTATCGCAAATCGCGCTTGAAATGGGCGAGCTGTCGGCACAGGCGCGTGACGGCAAGCTGAAGCCGGCCGACATGCAAGGTGCCACGTTCACGATTTCTTCGCTCGGCGGTATCGGCGGCACCGCGTTCACGCCGATTATCAATGCGCCGGAAGTCGCTATTCTGGGTTTGTCCAAATCCGCGATCAAACCGGTCTGGGACGGCAAGCAATTCGCGCCGCGCCTGATGTTGCCCTTGTCGCTGTCCTACGATCACCGCGTGATCGACGGCGCGATGGCCGCGAAATTCACAGCGTATCTGGCCGAGGTGTTGGCCGATCTGCGTAAAACCTTGCTGTGAGCGGAGAAAATACGATGAGTACAATCGAAATTAAAGTTCCCGATATCGGCGATTTCAAAGAAGTCGAAGTCATAGAATTGCTGGTCAAAGTCGGCGATAGCATCAAAGTCGATCAATCCCTGGTGACCGTCGAATCGGATAAAGCCAGCATGGAAATCCCGTCGAGTCACGCCGGCGTAATCAAAGAACTGAAAGTCAAACTCGGCGACAAAATCGCCGAAGGCAGTTTGTTGCTGGTGATTGAAGCCGAAGGTGCAAGTGCGACTCCGGTAGCTGCACCGTCAGTTACGCCCGTTGCAGCAGCGGCGCCAGCGCTGACAACAACTCCGGCGGCATCCGCGGCAGTTGCCGTTGCCGCACCGGCAGTGGTCGGTGTCGTTGAGGTTAAAGTGCCCGACATCGGCGATTTCAAGGAAGTCGAAGTGATTGAGTTGCTGGTGAAAGTCGGTGACACCATCAAGGTCGATCAGTCTTTGATCACGGTGGAATCCGACAAAGCCAGCATGGAAATTCCCTCCAGCCATGCCGGTGTCGTCAAAGAAGTCAAAGTCAAAGTTGGTGACAAAGTCGCTGAAGGCACGCTACTGCTATTGATTGAAGCCGCAGTTGCGGCTGCTACGGCTGTATCCAGCGCACCAGTTGCACCTGCAACGGCGCCCGCAGTAGCGGCGCCGGCCGCTTCCGGCTATACCGGTCAGGTAGATATCACCTGCGACATGATGGTATTGGGCGCCGGTCCCGGCGGTTATTCCGCAGCTTTCCGTTCTGCCGACCTTGGTCTTAACACTGTCTTGATCGAAAAATATTCGACACTCGGTGGCGTCTGCCTGAACGTCGGCTGTATCCCATCCAAAGCATTGTTGCACGTGGCTGCCGTGATTGACGAGACTGCGTCAATGGCCGCGCATGGCGTCAGTTTTGCAAAACCGACCATCGATATCGACAAGCTGCGCGGCTATAAAGAAAGCGTCATCAAAAAAATGACGACCGGCTTATCCGGCATGGCGAAAGCCCGCAAAGTCAATGTCGTACAGGGCGTTGGCCAGTTCCTCAGTCCTTACCATATTGAAGTGACGACGGCTGACGGTAGCAAAAAAACCGTGCAGTTCAAACAGGCGATTATCGCGGCTGGCTCGTCTGTCGTGAACCTGCCTTTCGTACCGGCTGACCCACGCATTGTCGATAGCACCGGCGCGCTCGAATTGCGTCAAATACCGAAACGCATGCTGGTGATTGGCGGCGGCATCATCGGCCTGGAAATGGCGACCGTGTATTCGACTCTTGGCGCTCGTATTGATGTGGTTGAAATGCTGGATGGCCTGATGCAGGGCGCTGATCGCGACATGGTCAAGGTTTGGCAGAAGCACAATGAAAAACGCTTCGACAATATCATGTTGAAAACCAAGACCGTCGGTGTAGAAGCGCTGCCGGAAGGTATTAAAGTGACTTTCGCTTCCGCAGTCGAAGGCGAAGTCGCGCCTGCGCCGCAAGTCTACGATCTGGTGCTGGTCGCCGTCGGCCGCAGCCCGAACGGCAAGAAAATTGCGGCGGATAAAGCCGGCGTCGCCGTAACGGACCGCGGCTTCATCAATGTCGATAAGCAAATGCGCACCAATGTGCCGCATATTTTTGCGATCGGCGATCTGGTTGGCCAACCCATGCTGGCGCATAAAGCCGTGCATGAAGCGCATGTCGCAGCCGAAGCCGCAGCCGGAGAAAAAGCCTACTTCGATGCGTCCGTGATTCCGTCGGTAGCCTACACCGATCCCGAAGTCGCATGGGTAGGCATGACCGAGGACGACGCCAAAGCCAAGGGTATCAAGCTCGAGAAGGGGCATTTCCCTTGGGCGGCATCTGGCCGCGCAGTGGCGAATGGCCGCGACGAGGGCTTCACCAAGCTGCTGTTCGATGCAGAGACTAAGCGCATCGTCGGCGGCGGCATTGTCGGTACCCATGCCGGTGACATGATAGGTGAGATCGCCCTCGCAATCGAAATGGGGGCCGATGCGGTGGATATCGGTAAGACTATCCATCCGCATCCGACCCTGGGCGAATCTATTGGTATGGCAGCAGAGGTGTACAAAGGCGTGTGTACGGATTTGCCGCCGATGCGCAAGAAATAAATCCCGTCACCGGCAATGCGAGTTCGATAAGAAAAAAACCTGAAGCGGATGTTGCTTCAGGTTTTTTTATTTAAAACAGTCAACAATTAACCCTATTGCCTGAATAATTGCGGTAGTTCGCCTGATCTGCGCCCTTTGATGATGGCAAGATTAATCTTCTCAATGATATCGCGGTCACTTTGTAAACCCGCAGTAAAGTGAATATCGTCCGCCAAAAAAGGTTTGGAAAATACTTTGATCGCGAATTTCATTTGCGATGAGGTCCGGAGGTTTTTATCTTTGACATACTGATTCAATTCGATTTCTAATTCTTTTGCATTAGCTGCACGAGAATTGAACAACATGACATCCATGCGGCCAGAGAGTAATTTTTTCAGTCTTGAGCTCGTTTGTGGTTGGTCTTCTTCCACTTTAAAAAAACTACCGCGCATGCTGTCGATTTTTTCTCCATAACGAATACCCCTGACAATGCCGACTGATTTACCTTGTAAGTCTTGTAACGTGTTGAATTTTAATGTCGAGTCATTGCGTGCAACAACCCATACAAAATCGGTAAATATCGCTTCCGAGAAACGCATCACTTTGAGCCGCTCTTGGCTCTTGGACAGGCCAAAACCTATCCCTTCTCCTGCTTTCACACTTTCCACCAGACGGGGTAGAGGGTAGCGACGTATCTCAAACTGTAGATCCAAAGCTCTCTCGAAGTAGTCAATCAATTTTTGGTTTTCAGGGCGTATCGGTGCGATGTCGCCGTTTTCATCCCTTGATTCGGCAATTAAAAGAGGCATAGTTGCGGCGGCAGTTAAGCTCGCAACTAGCATCAGCGATAAAAAGAGTAAGAAGCGATAGATCTTTTTAACTGCGTACATAAAGACGTGCTTCCGTGCGAAATTTCCATGCTGTCTGTCGTGAGTGTGGCAAGGAGGGGTTGTTTGATAGCATGCCGTTGATTGGCAGCCTAACTCAAGGAGGTAAAAATAATTGAGCTGAATTTGATTAAAGGCTAAGAAGTTTAGGAATTTACGTTATCGATTTAAATTGAATTCTGCCATTATACTTTTTATTATTCGCCAACATTAATATCCGGCAATGTAAGTTATTGTTACCTGATTTGCTAAATCGGCACATCACATGATTTCATACACTAATGTATTAATGCATTTCTGGGCAATTTCATCCATAATCAAAGCGACAAAAAACTCCAAAGCAACGGGATCATAGTTTGATTGTGCACCTGTGCCAGGAGTTGCCAGATTCACTTTTTGACAGGTTGGCGTGATGCAAAGAACTCGTGCAAGCGACAAAGACAATTTTGATTTTTCTGTCAAAAAAAGAAACAGATCAAAAGAGGAAATCATCCTTTTGATGCTGTGCGCGCTCAGTATCCCCAGTATTCTTCCATTTGGACTTATTCGTCTTTTCCAGGCCAACTGGACATTGGCGATAGTCGATCTGACGATCGTCTCCGGGATGATCGCTATCTTCCTATTTGTCTGGCGTACCGGTCGGGTCCAGCGAGCTAGTTTGATCGTGACGATTTTTTATTCAATCGGCATGCTCGCTGCAGTTTTTATCAAGGGAGCGTCGATTGTTTATTGGGTATATCCCACGATGATTGCGGCTTACTTTATGTTGAAAGCAAGTCATGCATTGCTGATCAATACCTTTTCTTTGAGCGCAATAGTATGGATTTTGAATCGGCAAATGAATTTGCTCGATTTGTCATCGGTTGTAGTCACTTTAGTATTGATTAATCTTTTTTCGTATATTTTTTCGTACCGGACAAATCTTCAGCATCATGAATTGAATCTGCAGGCCGAGCATGATTTTCTTACGGGAGCCGGCAACCGACGTGCATTAGATCGGGCCTTAGAGGCGTTTTCTGATGATGAAATGGAGAAGCCTCTTGAGTCGTGCCTGCTGTTATTGGATCTTGATCATTTTAAAAAAGTGAACGATCAATTTGGGCATGCAGTTGGCGATCAGGTATTAAAAAAACTTTGTGATTTGATACGAACCAGATTACGTGCCACGGATGGTGTTTTTCGCTATGGCGGCGAGGAGTTTGTCATCATTGCTGTGGGAACCGACATATCAACGGCTAGCGTTCTGGCAGAAGAACTTAGAGCCAAGGTTGAATCATCCCCGTTGTGTGCAGATTGTCCTGTCACGGTGTCAATTGGGGTGGCAAAAATAACTCCCTCTGAAACGGCGTCATCCTGGTTTCAGCGGGCGGATGCCATGCTGTATGAGGCCAAGCAAGGTGGCCGAAATACAGTGCGCGTTGCGACGTAAAACATTCTCTTCAAAATAGAATTGCTCACAATTTGACTACAAATTGTTACTTATTCTAAATAGTTGTGTTACATCCTTTTGATACTGTGAAGTCTCGCTTGACTTAAATCTGTGCCGGCTTGCATATTGACTGCTTGCCCTCCGTGGTTTGTTGAGTGCGTGCTTAGTTCGCCGTTTCATTGCTCAATTTTTTTAGTGAATAGTGCGGATTCAAGTTGTCCAGACTTTGTAGTAGAGGAAACGGCAATGACACGTATCAAAAAAGGACTATTATTCCTGGTCGGTTTTGCGAGCTTCACTACTGCTCTGGGTGACGGACTGATTAATCGCCTGCACACGACCGGGACTGAGAAAAAATCTATTGCCCCCGATTTGATTGCGCTTACCCAGCTAGCTGATAAGGGCGATGCTCTGGCGCAGACCAAGCTTGGCGTTATGTACTTCCACGGGGGAGGCGTTGCGCAAGATTACCAGCAAGCCCTGGACTGGTTTCGCAAGGCGGCTGATAAAGGCCATGCCGGTGCACAGACTAACTTGGGTTTAATGTACAGCAATGCGCTGGGCTTACCTCAAGATTCAAAAAAAGCCGCTTACTGGTATCAAAAAGCCGCAGCCCAGGGTTACCCGGTGGCCTACCTGAATCTTGGCGTTTTATATTCTGCGGGTGAGGGTGTCAGACAGGATTTGAAACAGGCACTGATCTCCTACCAAAAAGCCGCCTACCAAGGCAATCCACATGCCCAATATCGTTTGGGAACCATGTACGCAAATGGCAATGGTGTACCTCACGACGATAAGAAAGCGGTGTTTTGGTATGCCAAGGCCGCAGAGCAGGGTTTATCCAGCGCGCAATTTAATCTGGGAATGAAATATCTCAACGGCGAAGGCGTGTCCCAGAACGTCATCGAGGGTTACAAGCTGTTGATGATGGCGAGCTTTGATGCCGGCAAAAAATCGATGGACAGCCGCGAACTCGTGAGTGACGGTACCACCCAGGATTTAATTGACGATACCCAGCGCCTTTCGGAAACATGGGCGCTTGGTTCCGATGTGCAAATCGATGAGCGGTCAAGCATTCATCTGATTGCAGAAGATACTTCAGACATCTGAGTTCAAATTTGTTGAGCGCAGATGTGACCAAAATAGGGCAGGGACCGGGGCTGTCAGCAATGCAGTCAGTTTCTCTGGCAACAGGCTAGCGTAAGAATTCTTGCACTACCTTCACAGTAAGCGCGGCATCTTCTTCCTGCGGTACATGACCTAGCTGATCAAAAATCTGTAACTGACTGTCAGGAATGTCGCGATGGAATTCTTGCGCATACTTGACCGGTATCAATTTGTCTTTTCCTCCCCAGAGGATCAGAGTAGGCAAGTGCAACGATTTAATTTTATCGGCACTGGCACCGCCATCTAATTGCCCAAAACGCCTGACCAGCGCATGCCTGTTGCCTGCGCGCAGAGTGGTCGCGATGTATCGGTCGACCAGTTCCGGTGTGACTTTCTCCGGATTGCCGTAAACATTGCGGATACTTTTTTCCATCATGTCTCTGGGTAAAGTCAATTCGACTAATTTATTCAGTACCGGCGTGCGCGCAATCCTGAAGCCCAATGGAATAGATTCTGGCGTAAATGCATAGCCCGCCGCATCTACCAATATTAATTTGGCCACGCGTTCCGGTGCGCTGGCGGCTACTTGCCAGGCGATTTCACCGCCCAGCGAATTACCGCCGAGGATAAAACGCTGCACGCTTAGCTTATCCATCAGATCGAGAATAAAGTGCACATATACTTGGTTGCTGTAATCGTCCTGCACGTTGGGTCCCGTTAAGCCAAAGCCCGGTAAATCCATGGTGATAACGCGGTGCTGGGTCTTCAGCACATCGACCCAGGCTTCCCACGTGTGCAGGCTGGAGGAGGTCCCGTGGATCAGCACAATCGGCAAAGGATCTGAGGCGGGGCCTTGATCGCGAAGATGTACATTCAAGCCATGGAGATTAATGAAAGTGGAAGGCGCCGGAGCCCATTTCTGCGTCAAATTGGCGACCGGCTGGTCAGGCGCCCAAGTGGTGGCGACAAGGACGGCCAGAAAGAAAATACAAGCAAGGAACAGAACGCCTGCCAGTTGTACGCTTCTTTTTAGCATCGCCGCCTCCTGAATTTATATATACATACCGAGAATAAACTATTTCAGACGTGCTATCTCTTCTGGTTTCAATTGTCTGTATAGCATTTTAAGACTATTTCCGATTGCTGATCTTGTCTTGTAAAAATTGCCTGTGGCAGATTAGCTACCTCGATCTCAGGTACGACGCCCCCCATAGCGATACAGCACGGCCCGGTCTACGTAAATACAAATTAGTTATCTTGCCTTGATTTGTTGTTCGGCAAAAATCCACCGTAAAGAAAAATAATTAATGCCGGGCAATTAAAATCAAGAATCTCGGCGCATAATTGCGATCTTAAGTTTCCGTATGGAAATAAAAATAGCAATATGTACAGGCAATTCAGATAGATCCGAGGATGCGATGAGATGCAACAATGTGATGAAAATTCTGGTACTTTTGAACTTATGCCTGAGCGGAACAAGCATTTATGCGCAAAGCATCAGTTTTACGATTAATACTAGCCTGGAGCGCAAGCCAATCAGCCCTCTGATTTACGGCTACAACGCTTATGCCGATGGTACCAACCGGCCGGGCTGGAGTAATCAGGGCGGGCAGGCGGCATTGCAAAGTTTGAACCTGGTATCGCGGCGTCTGGGCGGTAATTCCATGACCAGTTATAACTGGGAAAACGGCGTCAGTAATTCCGGTGAAGACTGGTGTAATTCATCGAATGCAGCCGTGAGTGCGATCACTGGCGCGGGCAATCCGTCCGGCACGGCTGGTTTGGCCTATTATGCCCCCGGTGCGGCGCTGGTCAACTTCCATGATCAATCGCTGGCTTTAAATACCTATTCCTTATTACAGCTCCCCGCTGCCGGCAAGCTTCCCAAGGACATCGTCAACTTAACTCCGCCAAGTACCTGCAAGGGATACGATTTGTGGCAAAGCACAGCAGGACCATCGAATATCGATACGACCCGTTGGCTCACAATCGTCAACGACAAACCAGCCAGTTCCGGTAGCTTATCGACCACGCCGGCACTCTCGGATGAGGTGGTTTATGTTGATGAAGAGTTGAATTTTTTAATTCAGAAATATGGTAATTCACAAGCCGCAAGCGGCATCAAGGGCTATGAGCTGGATAACGAACCTGACCTTTGGCATCACTGGGCAGATCCCAACAATGGTAGCGGCACTCATCCGAATTTATATCCTGCATTGACCACGGTTGCCGATGTCGTACAAAAAAATATTGCACTCGCTTCCACCATCAAAAGAATAGATCGCTCGGCACAAACGTATGGCCCGGCGCTCAGCGGATATCTCGGGTTGTTCAGCTTGTGGGCGGTCTGGGACGGTACGCAATCGCACCAGCCTGCCGACTGGGCTAATTACAATGTAGAGCCATTTGTCAGTAACTCGACTGGAGACCGTTATCGCTACAACGGCATGACGATGGCGAATGCCTATCTGTCGGCGATGAAAACCGCCTCACAACAAGCGAATCAACGCTTGCTGGATGTGTTCTCGTTCCACTACTATCCGCAAGCAGCATATAACGCCAACGACCGCGTGCAGGCCGTCCGCAGTCTGTGGGATGCCAGCTATGTAGAGCCGAGCTGGATTACCCGACCCGGCAACGGTTTTACCGATGGCCGCGGCTTGCAAATCGTGACCAAGCTCAAGCAGGCCATCAATGATTTTTATCCTGATACCAAGCTGGCGATTAGCGAATATAACTTTGGCGGTAAAGATGACATCACCGGTGCGATTGCACAAGCCGATGCCTTGGGCACGTTTGGCAGGCAGGGCGTGCATCTGGCGACTTATTTCGGCGATGCGGAAGGCTTCATCACCTCCGGTTTTAAAATTTTCCGCAACTACGATGGCAGAATGTCGAGCTTTCCCGAGATATCGGTACAGGCGATTTCCAGCAGCAATGCAAATGCTGCCGTATATGCCGCAGTGAGTGAGGCCGATCCTGGCACGCTGCACATCATCGCGATCAACCGGCTCGCCAGCGCACTGGCAGCAAATTTTCAAGTCACTAATCCGGTCAGCTTGAATTCCGCGCAAGTATGGGGCGTCAGTGGCACGAATACCGCAATCACAGCACAGACCGGCGTCAGCGGCATCAAGGCGAATAAATTCAGTTACCTGATGCCGGCGCGCTCAGTCTTGCATTTTGTTTTGAAGCCATAGATGTTAATAGGTAATAAGCAGGTAGATTCATTGGCGAAGCGAAGAACTTGCCTGCACTTATTATTCCCAATACCCCAGACGTTGCATCCACCCAGCGATATCGCGCTGATGATCGTCGCCAGCCTGATACCGCTTTTGCTTGGCATGCGGAACATCGTCAGCTAATCGATGCTGGCCGAGTTTAAACTTGCCTTCAAGTCGGTCGACTTTGATGCGGAAGGCGACGATGCCTTTTAACAATCCGTCTCTGGCAGTATCGGGCATTTGATCCAGGTTTGCCTGGAAATCCGGTTCATGATGCGCGATCAGTTTTGCCAGCACGGATAATTTATCGCTCGCCTCATGCATCACTACTGCGTCGCCGCTTGCATGGACGCTGATGTAATCCCAGGTCGGTACCCGATTACCGGGTTGATATAAGCCAGGTGAAACATATGTGTGAGGACCGTGGAAAATCGCCAGAGTCTTGACGCCGGTTTCCATCGCTTGCCATTGGGGATTGGCACGCGCCACGTGACCGTCGATGAAGATGTGTCCATCGCGTTCTTCCGCCAGCACCGGGATATGGCTGGCAAACGGACTACCGTCAATGTCGCAGATCAGGCTAACGAAGTTATAGCGACGCATCACCTCTAATAACAGTGCCGGGTCATCTTGCTTAAAGTGGGAAGGAAGGTACATGCCGCTGTCTTTCTTGTCGCACAAGAGAGGGAAGCACTGCGTAATGTTGAGGCATTACGCAGTACGGAAATTAGACAAGCCTTTATTTCTTCAGCTGTGTCAGCACTTGCGCCAGCATTGCAATCATCTGATCGATTTCTTCGGTGCTGACGTTTAATGCCGGCATGAAGCGCAACAGGTCGGGGCGCGGCGAGTTCAGCAATAAACCGACGGGCTCCATATCACGGGCGATTTCGACGATTTTTGGTCCGATGTCGCTACCGAGTCTGAGCGCGCGCAATAAGCCTTCGCCGCGCTCGCCTTGCAGACCGAATTGCTCAGAGAGTTGGAGTAGTTGCTGACTCAGGTAATCGCCTTTTTGATGGACGGAGGCCAAAAATCCCGGTGCCAGCAATTCTTGGAGCACTGCTACCCCAACCGCCGTAATCAACGGATTGCCGTTGTAGGTGCCGCCCTGATCTCCCGGTACGAAGCATGCTACTTCTTCACGGCAGAGCAATGCTGCCAGCGGTACGCCGCCGCCTATGCCTTTGCCCAGCGTCATGATGTCGGGTTCAATGCCGGATAATTGATAGCTGAATAATTCGCCGGTACGTCCCATGCCAGATTGGACTTCATCGACGATCAGCAGCACATTATGCTTTTTAGTCAATGCGCGCAGAGCCTGCATGAATTCGCGGCTCGCCGGCAAGACACCGCCTTCACCCTGGACTGGTTCCAGCATCACCGCTACGGTTGTTTCGGAGATTAGCTTTTCGACTGATGCAATGTCGTTCAGGTCGGCTTTGGGAAAGCCGGTGACTTGCGGTGCAAAAATGGTGTCCCAGCCGGGTTTGCCAGAGGCGGACATGGTTGCCAGGGTGCGGCCGTGAAAGCCGTGATCGAAGGTGATGATCTCGAAAGCGCCGTGCTTATTTTTTTGCCCCCATTTACGCGCGAGTTTGATGGCGCCCTCATTGGCTTCTGCACCGCTATTGGCAAAAAATACGCGATCGAAACACGAATTGGCCGTCAGCAGGCTGGCGAGCTCAATCGCCGGCGCATTGTAAAAAGCGGGCGAGGGATTGATAAGTTTTTTTGATTGGGCGACCAGGGCGTCTTGTATGCATTGCGGTGAATGTCCCAGGCAATTCACGGCCCAGCCTTGCAAATAATCGAGGTAGCGCTTCCCTTTATGGTCAGTCAGCCACATTCCTTTGCCTTCGGTAAAAACCAGGTCCGGCCTTGGTGTGATGTACATGAGGGCATTGACATTGTACTGACTGAATTCCATTTCAAAACTCCTGATAAGGGTGAAGGACTATGACTAAAGTAGATCGGATAAAATGAGCAGATATAAAAAAGCCACAGGTGAGGCCTGTGGCTTAGATATGCTGTGCGGTTTTATCTGACGCGCACGTTCACTGACACATCTGCCCAGGCTCGCAGAGCGAGCTACGACGTCGCGCGATATTCGGTGAAGACATGTCAGTAAAATTTTTCATAAAACGGATAGTAGGACGTTTTTTGCAATGCGTCAAAATTTTTTTCAGTTTTTTAAGCGATTGAATTAAACGACTAAATTTAAGCCGCCAGATCCGCTTCCGAAGTGAATGAGTCCGCATAGAACTCGTCTTCCGGCAACTGGCACAGTTTGACGAAATCACGTCTGGCAGAATCCACAACAACCGGTGCGCCACAGGCATACACCTGATAGCCGGACAAATCCGCATGATCGGCAATCACGGCCTGATGCACAAAGCCAGTCCGGCCGGTCCAGCCGTCTTCAGGCAATGCATCCGATACAACAGGTATGTAGGTCAGGTTCGGCAGAGTAGTGAGCCACTCCTGGCATAGTGCATGCATATACAAATCTTGCGGCCGACGGCCGCCCCAGTACAAAGTTACCGGGCGTGTCGATTTAGCATAAATCAGGTGTTCAACCAGGGCTTTGATCGGCGCAAAACCAGTGCCGGATGCTAGCAAGATCATTGGTTTTTCAGAATCTTCGCGCAGGAAAAAAGTACCATGCGGTCCTTCGAAACGCAGGATGTCGCGCTCTTTCAGTGTGCCGAATACCTGATCGGTGAACAGACCGCCCGGCATGTGGCGCACATGCAAAGTAATTTGCTCGTCCAGATGCGGTGCATTTGCCATACTGTAGCTACGACGCTTACCATCGCGCAGCATGAATTCGATGTACTGGCCCGCACGGTATTGCAGTCTTTCATTCGCGGGTAATTGCAGCGCGATGAGCATCACATCGTCAGAGAGTTGTTCTAGTTTAGCGACGCGGCTAGGCATTTTTTTCAAAGGGTAATCGCCGCTTACAATGATCTCGCGTGCTTCAATGCTGATGTCGGAGTCCGGTCGGGCGCAGCAAAACAAGGCGCCGCCTTGCGCTTGTTCTTCATCGGACAAGGCTTTTTGCTGATGAACTCCATGAGTTACACTGCCAGCAATCACTTTACCCTTGCACGAGCCGCAGGCGCCATTTTTACAGCCATAAGGCAGACCTATGCCTGAGCGTAAGGCTGCAGCTAAAACGGTTTCACCTTCATCGCAGCTAAACTGACGACCACTTGGAGTAACGGTTACTTGAAAAGTCATACTATCCCGAATAAATGATTACGATGAAAAATACTGTGGAAAAAAAAGCCAAAATCCGCTTCGCCAAACCCCGTTTATTGATACTCGGCTGTGGAGACGTTGGCATGCGCCTGCTCCCTTTGCTAAGGGAGCAATTTCGCGTATTTGCTGTCACCAGCCAGGCCAGCAGACAGGCAGAACTGCGTGCCGCAGGCGCCGTACCGATTACAGCCGATCTTGATCAAGCGCATACACTCAGGCGTCTGGCAGGGTTGGCGTCGCATGTTGTCCATCTGGCACCACCGCGTACCGACGGCAGATATGATCAGCGAACCCGAAATTTGACCGCCATTTTACCTGACAAGAGCGTACTTGTTTATGTCAGCACGACGGGCGTCTATGGCGATTGCGGCGGAGCGGTCTTCGATGAGACTCGCCCGCTGCATCCGCAAAACGCCAGAGCGCAGCGTCGCGTTGATGCGGAGAGTCATTTGCGACAGTGGGCCAGACGCAGTCAGTCCCGGCTCAGTATTTTGCGCGTGCCCGGCATTTATGCCGCGGACCGTCTGCCTCTGGAGCGCCTGGCTAAAGGGACGCCCGCTTTGCTTGAGGCAGATGATGTGTACACCAATCACATTCACGCAGACGATCTGGCGCATTTGATCCGTCTGACATTATTCCGTGGTTGTGTCAATCGCGTCTATCATACGGTGGATGACAGCGATATCAAGATGGCGGCATATTTTGATCTGGTTGCGGATGCCTTTGACTTAGCGCGTCCGCCGCGTTTGCCTCGCAACGAACTCGCTCAGCAAGTATCTCCGATGTTATTGACATTCATGTCGGAATCGCGTCGTTTGCTGAATCACAGAATGAAATTGGAGTTGGGTGCGCGTCTGATATATTCAACCGTGCAGAGCGGTGTGAGCGCAGCAAAAAATCAGCTGCTTGCCAAAGGCAAATCCAGGTAGAAGCGGGAGCCGCGCCCTTCAACGCTGGTAAAACCGATTTCCCCTCCCATTTTTTCTATCATGGATTTAGACAGGCTTAAGCCTAGTCCGGTACCTGCATATTTACGCGCTGCCTTGGCGTCTTCCTGACTGAATTTCTGGAAAATATTTTTCTGGAATTCGGTAGAAATGCCGATGCCGTAATCAATCACCTCAATTCTGACCCAGTCGTTTAAACGGGTAATTTCCACGGCGACCTGGCCATTTTTAGGGGAAAATTTAATGGCGTTGGACAGCAAGTTAGACAGCACTTGCGTGAAGCGTTGTGTATCGACATTGACCGGCATATCGGCGACCTGTTCTGTCTCGAACAACAACTTGATTGAAAAATTCTGGGCGTAACCGAGATTTGCATCGACAATGGATTTGACCAGATCATGCAATTGAATCCTCTCCATTTGAAATTGCATGCCGCCGTATTCAAGTTTTTCAAAATCCAATAAATCATTGATCAGCAGCGTCAAGCGTGAAGCATTATCGTTCGCCATCTGTATCAATTTTTTAATGGATTCCGGTAGCGTACCGCTGACCCCGCCCATGAGCAAACCAAGTGCGCCGCGGATCGATGTCAATGGCGTACGCAATTCATGCGACACCGTCGAGACAAATTCACTTTTCAGTTTTTCTATGCGTTTTTGCTCTGACAGATCATGCAAAATCAGGACCAATAAATTTTGCGTCCCCAATTCTACTTTGGCCAAAGCCAGTTCAAGAGGGAAGTCGATATTGCCGCGCTTTCTGCCAGTGACCTCGATGCGTATAGGTATACCATGATGCACAAACTCATCAGAAAAATAACTTTGCAGATAGGCGTTCGAGGTTGCGTCAGGAAATAAGTCCCTGATATTGCGACCAAACAGAGTGCCAGGGGGGTAGGCAAATAATGCCTCAGCCGATTGATTTGCCGAGGCAATAAATCCACGCATATCCGTAGTCACAATACCTTCGGCGGCATTCGACAGGATTGCACTCAAACGCTCTTCGCTGTCATGCAACTGGCTGGTCCGTTGCGCAACCAGTATTTCTACATTAAAGGTATGCGCTGTTGCGACCAGCAGATAAATACCCAGCAAACCGGAAAACATCAAGCCGCCTATCATCGTGGACCAGGTGATCCAGGAGACATGACTATCCCAATAATTACGTGATGGCTGTGCCAGAAACGCATATTGCCGGCCACCGAAATCAATCGTCGATTGGAACAAGAATTTCAAATTGATTTCAGAAATCGTGTCGTAAAAAATACCATTCACTCCAGGATAAGAGAGGTCGTAAAACTTCAGCAGGAAGAGTTTTTTTTCTTCAGGAGCGAGCAGGTCGGCGACCATGTTTTTGATGCTGACGACACTGACGGCCGAACCTTTAAATGCGCGCTCACGATCTTCCCTGGTTGTCAGCGCCTTGCCTTGTGCATAGATGGGGGCGAATAACATAACGGACGAATGAGAGTCTTTTTCACTGATCAATGCGATCGGATTAGTGGCTGCCATACTGCCGCTATCGCGCGCTTCTTCGATGGCATTGCGGCTGACGGGGCTGGTGCCCAGGTCATAACCAAAATAGGGTAAAGTGCCGGCAAATGGCTCAATGAAGGTAACCGGAAAATATTCCTGGTAATTCCTGGCTCTGACGAATTCATCTGAAGGATTTTTTTCAGTGATCTGGAAATGGATAAATCCTTCCTGCAATACCGCTTCTTCAAACCTTTGCCTATCTTCATGTGCCACTCTCGGAATCCACAGTAAAGCAGAAATCGCCTTATGTGTTTGTAAGGTATGTTCAGTAAAGACATTGAAATCAGTGCGCGTCACATTCTTGGATGCGGCAAAAAATCGCTCAATATTCTTGACAGTATCCGCATGTACATCAAGTTTGTTTTGCAAGCTCTGACTCAGGCGCGCTGCTTCGAGGCGGAACTCAAGGTGCTGTTTTTGTTCTTCTCGTTGTCGAATAAAAACAAACGCGATAAAAACAGTCAATAAACAAATCACCAAGGGCAGCATCACGCTGTGACGGCGTGAGAGCCAGATTTTACGTGGCCTGGCCAGCAGGATCAGTACGATAGGGGTAATGGTGAGCTCGCCCAAAGTGTCGCCTGTCCACCAGGTGAGCCAATTGCCGAGAATTTGCTCCGATGAGATCACATCAAGGTGATACAGGGCAGAAATGCCAATAGTGGAACTGATCAGGCAGCCGGCTAAACCGCCCCAGATAAAAAAACGGAAGATATCGCGATCTATATCTAGTGCCAGATTATTCCGGAGTTTAGCGCGGATGACATAGGTACTGGCATACGCTTGCAGACTGGCTCCGCTAGCCAGCAATAAGGGTAATCCGATGCAAGAGACATAGAATGGATTGCCACTCTCTAATCCGATAGAAAAATTAACCAGGAAGGAACCTAGAAACACACCGGGCAGCAGCCGGTAGCCTTGCGTCAATACGATGCCTAATGCCAGTCCCGCCGGCGGATACACGGCAATCGCATAACCGGGAGGTATTGCGAGCAGTAAAGACAATCTTCCCAGCAAGGCGTAAGCAATAGCCAAGGTCAGTACTTGAACAATCAAATTTGACTTGAAACTATGGCGAATGCGCTGAGCTAAAGCGGGCATTAAGAGTCCTTAAAGATCCTGAGCGGTTCGGATATCCATGAAATAGGCGGAGCAAGCGACGATTACACCAGCGACGAGGTTACTTTGAGCACCTCGTCCGCGGTAGTCAGTCCCTCGATGATTTTATATGCACCGGCGATACGCAAGGGCTTCATCTGGTCGGAAATACTCTGCGCTCTGAGTGCATGGATATCCGATTCAGGGCGAATTAATTGACTGAACGATTGCGTTACCGTCAGCAATTCATATAAACCTGTTCTGCCTTTATAGCCCGTCAAGCGGCATTCGGGGCAGCCGACCGGACGATAAACGGTCGCAGGTTTAGGAATACCCCATTCTTCGGTCAGGCTCTTCCATATGGCATCCGGCATGTCGCCATCGGCAGATTTACAATGTCGGCACAGAGTCCTGACCAGACGTTGCGCCAGAATGCCGATCATGGTTGCTTCTAGCAGGTAGTAGGGCACACCCAGTTCCAGCAGACGCATAATCGCGGATGGCGCATCGTTGGTATGCAAAGTAGAGAGTACCAGGTGACCAGTCAGGGCGGCCTGAATTGCCATCTCGGCCGTTTCCAGGTCACGTATCTCACCGACCATGATGATGTCGGGATCTTGCCGCATCAGGGCGCGCACGCCATCGGCAAAATTCAGGTCTATCGATGTCTGCACCTGCATTTGGTTGAATGCAGGTTCCACCATTTCGATCGGATCTTCGACCGTGCAGACATTGACATCGGAGGTCGCTAATGCCTTGAGTGTGGTGTACAGCGTGGTGGTTTTGCCCGAGCCGGTTGGTCCGGTGACCAGGATAATTCCATGCGGCTTACCGGTCAGTTGATCCCAGCGCATCGCATCGAGCGGCGGGAAGCCGAGTTCCGGTAAGGTTTTTACGACGACTTCCGGGTCGAAAATACGCATCACCACTTTTTCGCCAAAAGCGGTCGGCAAGGTTGAGAGACGCAACTCAACTTCCTGCCCATCCGCCGTGCGCGTTTTGATACGGCCGTCTTGCGGACGACGTTTTTCAATCACGTCCATCCGGCCCAGTAACTTGATACGCGCAGTCATCGCGATCATGACGGTTGCCGGCACTTGATAAACCTGATGCAAGACACCGTCGATCCGGAAACGGATTACGGCCAATTCGCGTTTCGGTTCCAGATGAATATCCGATGCACGTTGGTCAAACGCGAATTGCCATAACCAGTCAACGATATTGATGATGTGCTGATCATTCGCATCGACTTGCTTGTTGGCTTTGCCTAATTCAACTAACTGCTCAAAATTATTGCGTAAGGCAGCATCGTTATTGCTCGCTTTTTTTGCATCCTTGATTGATTTCGCCAATGAAAAAAACTGTGCGATGTATTGCGAGATATCCAGCGGATTGGCCAGCACCAGGCGGATTTCCTTACGGGTGATCTTGGCAATCTCAGCCTGCCATTCGGTATTGAACGGGTCGGTCGTCGCAATCGTCACGCTATCCTGGGTAGATTCTACCGGCAGGATATTGAAGCGGGTCGCATAGGTCGATGACATCACATCCGAGACCCGGGTGAAATCAATTTTTAAAGGATCAATCCGGTAAAACGGGAGCTTGACCTTATGCGCGGTCCACTCGGTCAGCCAGTCCAGGGTTAATTGCTGATGCGGTAGCTTCGCCGAGTGTAACTTCACTTGCGCCAATGCAGTCAGCGTATGCATGGCTGCCGGACCGTTCCGCAGAATCGCCTGCGCATTATTGAATTCAGCCTTTGCATTTTCCTTGAGGATGATGCCGTCAGCCATCAGCCAGGTGAAAATTTGCTGCATGTTCAAAGTTTGATGTGCCGATTTAGTCATATCGCTCAATTCAGAAAAAAATTCATGCAGGATCCGCGGCTGCCTGGAGACCCTTGACCCAGGATTTGGCTGGCAACTTGCTCAGCGCTTTGATACTGTCGGCGCGCTGCGATAAAACGCTGAAGTCGGGTTTGACCGTTGTCTTCAATGCGATCGCCACCACATTGCCGTCATGGACTTGCGGCAGGCACAGCACCTGACCGAATGCATAACGCAGGGCTTTTAAATTCCTGGCATAGCTGGGATGGTCGCCAAATAAATTCACTGTCAGCACGCCATCCGGTGTCAGGCAGGCGGCGCAAGCCGCATAGAATTCAGCACTGTCGAGCACCGGGCCGCGCGCTGTTGCATCATACAAATCGACTTGCAAGACATCGAAGCGCTCAAGATTGGCCGGATCATTGACGAACTCCAGGGCATCCATTTCGATCACCTGCAGTCGATCATCGTTCGCCGGGAGTTTGAACATACTCTCGCAAATCGCAATCACCGCTGGATTCAGATCGACCGCCGTCACTTTGACGTGCTCAAACTGGCGATAACAAAACTTGGTCAGCGCGCCGGTTCCCAGGCCTAGCTGCACAATATGGCGCGGTTCGTTGATGAACAGCATCCACGCCATCATTTGCTGCGCGTATTCGAGTTCTATCCAATCGGGTTTGCGCATGCGCATCGCACCCTGTACCCACTCGGTGCCAAAGTGCAGATAACGTACGCCGTCGAGTTCGGACAGGGTGATGGGGGCAAACTTGGGTTTGCGGGCAGCCTTGGCGGTCGCTGCAGCTCTGGGGCCTGAGCGATGGTTGGCTTCGGCTTCTATGGATTTTCTTTTGATCAGCATCTTTGCATTTTACCCAGTACAGATGGAAAAATAGTGAATTCTTCGCCGGTCTGTTAAAAAAATCGTCGCTTAGGCTAGCTATCATCAGCCGCTTTTGTAAAAAAACCCCGTATGTCACCATAGTGCTTCTCTGGAAACCGTGGCAATTCATGGCGAGATGGTGCACAGCCGCATCGGAATAATCCGGGTAATTGGAACCTTTTGTGACGAATATTATCGTATGCTAGATTTCGCTTTGGCTACCCGCCGATTTTTTGACTCTTCCCCAAAAAGGACAATGCTGTGAAACGACATCTTGTAAGTGCACTGACCTTAAGCTTGCTCGCCGGTTTCGCCTCTGCTGCCGACGTCCCTAAAGCAACACAAACCGGACCGATCTCAGGGATCGATATCGGTTACATTGAGCCGGCAGTCCGTGCGCAAGACGATTTCTTTACGCACTTGAATGGCAAATGGCTTAAAACCACCGAGATACCTGCAGACAAATCGAGCTGGGGTGCGTTTGCCAAATTACGCGATGACACATTGCCGCAACTCAAGGGTTTGATTGAAGCCGCTCAGCAAGACAGCAAGAAAAAAGCGGGCTCGGATGAACAAAAGATCGGCGATTTTTATAGCAGTTACATGGATGAAAAAAAGCTGGAATCGCTGAGCTATAAGCCCTTAGCCGGTGAGCTGCAAGCGATACGTGCAATCAAGGATAAAAAAGCCATCCCAGCCCTGATCGCACACATGAACCAGATCGGTGTCGCGGCGCCTTATGCGATGTATGTCGGACAAGACGCCAGGGAATCGACTAAATACGCCGCCTACGTGACCCAAGGTGGCTTGGGCTTGCCTGACCGCGATTACTATCTGAAAAAAGATGACGTTAAACTGGCAGAGATTCGCGCAAAATACGAAAAACACATAGAAAAAATCCTCAGCCTGGTCGGTGAAAAAGACGCTGCCAGTCATGCCAAAGCGATCCTGGCATTGGAAACAGCGATCGCCGAAGTCCAGTGGACCAAGGTAGAGAACCGCGATCCGGTCAAGCGTTATAACAAGCTGGCGATTACGCAACTCGATAGCATCGCGCCAGGCTATGACTGGAAAACCGCATTGTCTTCGGCAGGCATCGCCAACAAAGTGGATTATGTGATCGTCAATCAGCCAAGCTATATCACCGGCTTCAATCAGGTACTCGATAAAACCGATCTGGCAACCTGGAAAGCGTATTTTGAATGGCAATTATTGCGTAGCTACTCAGAATATTTATCCCACGAGTTTGTTGATGCGGATTTTGCGTTTTATGGCACCGCGATTACCGGTGTCACCGAAATGCGCCCGCGCTGGAAACGCGCTGTCGCCTCGGTTGAAGGGGCGCTCGGCGAAGCTGTAGGTAAACAATATGTAGCGCAGTATTTCCCTTCAGAGCGTAAAGCACGCATGGAGCAATTGGTAAAAAATTTGCTGGCAGCGTATAAGCAAAGCATCGATACCCTGGACTGGATGAGTCCGGAAACCAAAAAGGAAGCGCAAGCCAAACTCGCTAAGTTCACGCCAAAAATTGCTTATCCGAATAAATGGCGCGATTATTCTGCACTGACCGTCGTTGCCGGCGATCTGGTCGGTAACGTCATGCGTGTCAGCAGCTTCAGCTACAACCGCCGCATCAATCAACTTGGCAAGCCGATAGACAGGGAAGAGTGGGGCATGACGCCACAGACGGTGAATGCGTATTACAGCTCCACCATGAATGAAATCGTCTTCCCGGCATCAATTTTGCAGCCGCCATTCTTTAACATGCGGGCCGACGATGCCGTTAATTACGGCGCGATTGGCGCAGTCATCGGCCATGAGATCAGCCACGGCTTTGATGATAAAGGCAGTCAGTCAGACGGTGACGGTAATCTGCGTGATTGGTGGACCAGGGACGACCGTAAAAACTTTTTGGCCAAGACCGACATGCTGGTTGCTCAATACAATAGCTACAGCCCGCTACCTGGCTATAACGTCAATGGTCAACTGACGCTCGGTGAGAATATTGCGGACAACTCAGGCGTTGCCATCGCATTTAAAGCCTATAAATTATCGCTGAACGGTAAAGAAGCGCCGGTCATCGATGGACTGACAGGCGATCAGCGTTTTTACATGGGCTTTGCCCAGGTATGGCGTAGCAAAATGCGCGATGCCCAGCAGATTGTACAAGTCAAAACAGATCCGCATTCACCAGGTCAATTCCGCGCCAATGGCACGATGGTCAATCAGCCTGGATTCTATGAGGCATTTGGCGTGAAAGAAGGCGACAAGATGTACCTGGCACCGGAAAAACGCGTGATTATCTGGTAAGCAATCAGGATAGTGTCCATCCAATACCGGGCCGGGAGCCAGGTGCTTTTCAGCTAAGAACAAAAAAGAACAAAAGTATTGTTTTGTCATTCCTGCCTTGGCAGGAATGACATTTTTTTGAGTTGAAAATTTAGCCGAATTTAAAAGCCGGTGCGGACAATTTAGCCTTCAGCGAAATGACTGTCGCCGCCGGAAAGAAATTACTGCGGATCTCAAACCCGGCGACGAACAACGCCAAGTAAGGCGAGTCCGAATCCCAGTATTGCAAGCGTGCTAGGTTCGGGTACGACATGACCATTCGATCCGCCTGTTCCTCCCGATCCGATGTCTACGCCTTGGTCGAAACCGCCGCTGCTTCCATTGCAACCAGTGATCGAAATACTGTCCTGAATAAGCGTTACCTGCGTGGTTGCTGACAGGAGCCGTCCGCAATTCATTGTCAGATTACCGTCGCTGCTGATCAGGTCGTGCGCAAGGACATTGCCGGCGAAAGTCGTTCCGTTGATGGTAGCCGCGCTGTGGACATTCCAATATACTCCGACATTCGCACCGTTGCCGACATTTTGCACCAAGACGTTTGATGTGGTCGAGGTAATCAGTGTGCTCGGAAACTGGAAGACCCACACCGCATTATTGTTTCCCCCTCCGTCTAGAATAAGGTTTCCCGTCAGATTCACGAGGGCTGCGGGAATCGTATAAGTTCCGGGTAGAAAAACGCCGCCATGAAGAGCTTGCCAAGCGTCAAAATTCCCACCTGTAACAGTAGTCCCGACTCCAAAGGCAGAAAGCGTAATGATCGCTGCGTCAAGATCCAATTGCGCCTGCTGCGCCGTAGCGGTATTTGCTTGTAGCGATCCCGACGTGAAAATGTACCCGCCGCCGACCGAGGCGTTTGGTGCTGATCCCAGGTTCCCGCCGATGATGCTGACAGGGACATTCGTCACCCCACTGGCGCCCAGAACAGCAAAGCTCGCTAAATCAGGGCCGAGTATCGGCGTTGCTATTGCTGGCGAAGCGCAGCAAATTGCTCCTGCCAAACTCCATGCCAGCCGGCCCGACCTTAGCAATGAACGCATGCTAGGAATATTTTTTGGATTGTCGGATCTGAATCTCATGATTGTTTCCTTAAAAAATGGGAGCTTCACAAGTCATGAGGTACTCTCCTGACTATATAAGCACGATTCGTTCCATTTATTTTCCCTTTATTTATCAATGGCTTATATAAATTCTATTGAAATAATTATAAAAATGTAAAATTTATCGACATAAAACAAGAACAGATAATCGCACTTGCTAAAGAATTTTCTCTTTCTGGCAATGTGCAATGGGCTGGCGACGCTGCCTTTATGCGAATATGCGCTTTAGTACGCGCATTTGTGAGAACAGCATCGTTGCGTGACACTAATTGCGTCGTCGGCGTAGATTCTGGCGGGGGATATTGCACTCATTCTTCTCTGTAACTACTGAGGCACCGTGTTATTCCCGGTAATGATCAGTTTCGGCGGAACTCTTTCAATGCCAGCCAGGCGTTCAATTTTTCACTGTATGGCAGTGTGTGGGCAGGACTGCTCGATGGTAGTTTGATGATTCGATAACGGTTCGCGTGCTCCTGCAAGGTCTTTAATCCTAGCCGCGCAGCAGTGCCGCCATTGAATGCGATGGTGGTCAGGCGGGGAAGATCGAATAATAGCCCGACGAGATCGTTATTGGCCTGGTCTCGGATGTTGCTATCAAGACTGCCGTCACGTCGGGCCTCGGCAATCACATCCCATAAGCCGACTCCGTTTTTCAGTAAGGCCTGGAGCCGCTCCGGATAGTCCAATGAGGGTAAATCAACGTCGATGACCTCGGACATCAATTGCCAAAATCGATTTTGCCTATGGCCGTAATATTGACTCTGCGCGAGCGATGCGTCGCCGGGCAAACTACCCAATACCAGCAAACGAACATGTTCATCGACAACCGAATCGAAGCTTCGTTTTCGCATCATCATGAGAATTCCGGTGTTAACCGCCCGTCAACGACGGCCTCGTTCCTGATGCGTTGAAGTGGCACAGTAATCGAGGAGTGCGAGCCTGTTTTTAACATTTCTGGGGTCGAAAAATGGATATACGGATAGGTAACAGGCACAGAGATAACAAGATGAAATTTTATCTCAGAGCTGTCAAATTGCGTATCCAAGCAAGATCGGTGAGTGTTTCGGTTCATCTATGACGGGAAGCAAACCGGGTAAGTCGGCAGAGAGTTTCATTTTTATAAAAGCGTTCGTTTTGTTAAGAACAATTTGTGGATTAGAATCATCAGATAACAATAGTTTATTACAACAGTTCATTAAGACAGAGGAGACCAGCCATGAGCAAATCCACCAATCATACCGGGGCAGAGCAGCGTGCTGCTAGCCGCACGGTTGATCAGCTATTGGAAAAATACGCCGAAAGCCATCGCAATCCTACCAATGAATATATCCACTTTGTCTGCGTGCCTGCAATCATGTGGACGGTATTGGGGCTGATCTGGGCGCTGCATCCTGTGCTTGCGATTGGTGCTGCTTTGCTGGCGCTGATTTATTATGTGTCCCTATCGGTTCCGCTGGCGATCGGCATGAGCCTGATGGCGGCGCTGATGCTGGGCCTACTTTATGTTTTGCCAGCAACTTGGGTGTTGCCGTTGTCGATAGGCGTATTTGTGGTGGCGTGGATATTCCAGTTTATCGGCCATAAGATAGAAGGTAAAAAACCGTCTTTCTTCGATGATTTGCGGTTTTTGCTGATCGGCCCTTTGTTCGTGCTCGGATTTTTATATCGCAGGCTGAAAATTTCGTATTAATTTGTTACAGTTCCGCGTAATGATCTGCGCGACAATCTGCCCGTATCCGGAACGTTTAGCGACATGACGTGTCCAATGATAAGTCCAAATACCTGTAAGGAGAGTATCGTGAAAAAAAATCTTGTTCTCACTGTCGTTACTGCTGCGGCTGTATTGAGCGCCTGCGCCGTTACACCGACTTCCAGCAATGTCTATCGCACCAGCCAGGTTCAGAACGAACAATCGGTTCGCATGGGCGTGGTCGAATCCGTGCGTGAAGTGCTGATCGATAAAGGTCAAAGCGGCGTCGGCACGGCAGCGGGCGCGGCTCTGGGCGGCATTGCGGCAGGTTCCAGTATCGGCAATGGCAATGGCTCTTTGGCGGCCGGTATTTTGGGCGCAGTCGCTGGCGGCATGATAGGCCAAAGTATTGAAGCCAATATGAATAACCGCAAAGGTTATGAAATTACCGTACGACTCGATAACGGTGAGATGAAAGCGATTACCCAGGATGCGGATGAATTGTTCCGTGCCGGCGATCGTGTACGGCTGTTGTCGAATGGCAGAACCACCCGGGTGACGCATTAATCATCGATCGCCATCGACTGAATAAAAACCTCTGCAGACCTCGTCAATTGCGAGGTCTTTTTTCATTTAATCCAACCGGATTTTATCAAGGCACACCGCACCATGGATATTGATCCGCTAGAAACCGTCGATCAACTCGAAGAAGCCAAACCCTCGGATCGTGCCGCGATGCGCTTGAATATGCTGGTTGCGATCACGGTCGCGATCCTGGCGACCTTCATGGGGATCTGTAAAGTCAAAGATGACAATATCGTGCAATCGATGCAGCAGGCGCAGGCCAACAAGCTCGATCACTGGGCGTTTTATCAGGCACGGAATATCCGTGAAGAAGTCGCCAGATCGACGATCGCGCAATTGCGTTTAGCCGCGTTGTCCAAATCCGCTGAAGACAAGGCGGCGTACCAAGCCGTCACCGCCGATTATGAAAAAGTCGCGGCAGAACAGTTACGCAAAAAACAGGAATTGAAAGCGCAAGCCGAGCAAGATCAAAAAGATTACGATGCCGCCAATTTCAAAGACGATCAGTTTGATTTGTCGGATGCCTTAATCGCGATTGCGATCTCATTGCTTGCAGTGACCGCCTTGACGCATCAAAAATGGCTGTACTGGGTGGCGCTGGTGCCGACAGCTTTTGGCTTCTATATGGGCTTGGCCGGATTGCTGGGTTGGACGACGCATCCTGATAGTTTGATTCGCTTATTGTCTTGAGGTGTTGCGCTTTCAAAAAGAACTCCGTAAAACTATACTCGGGTACATTACGCAGGTTTCATGCGGCTGCTGGCCCGATTTACGGCTGTAAGGCGCATGCAGATTGCGGATTCAATTTTGATTTTCAAACAGAAGGTAACTATGTCTTTTCTTCAATGGATGAGCGCGATTTCCCTTGCCGGCGTAAGTCTGATGGCCATCGCCGACGACGATAGCGGGATTACGCCGTATCGCCCATCGGTATCGAGCCCCGCGCAGTTACCGCTGGCAGGGCAGGTAGAACTGGAAATGGGTTTGCTGAGTAGCAAGCAAGGCGATTCGCGGCGCGATAGCCTGCCATACCAGCTCAAACTCGCATTCAATCCGCAGTGGGGTATTTTGATTGGCGGCGAAGCAGCGGTCTCAGCCAGAGACGACAGCGGCAATCGTGCACGCGGCCTGGGCGACACGACGCTAGTGCTGAAGCGCGCATTCCTGATCGATGACAGCCGCGCACTGGGTTTGGAATTCGGTATCAAGGTACCCACCGCCAAAGACACTATCGGCAGCGGCAAAGCCGACTACAGCATCAACGGCATCTACAGCCAGGATATCGGTAAAGTCCACATGGACGCCAATTTGAATTTTGTCCATTTAGGCATCGCCGATCCTGACACATCGAGCACGCAAACAGGTTTGTCTGCCTCGTTCTCTACGCCGATTTCTGAAAAATGGAGCGCAACTGCCGAACTGAGCGGCACCCGCCGCAGCGGCACCGATAGTACATCGCAGTTATTGCTTGCCCTGGCTTACAGTCCCAGCCATAAAATGACGATCGATTTTGGTGTCGCAAAAGGACTCAATACGGCATCACCGGATTTATCGCTATTTACCGGCATCGTTTTGCCGCTGGCAAAATTGTGGTGAGTTTGCGCCAATATTGCCAAGGTAGCTGGCGCTATACTGAAGTGCGGGTATCGCTAGTTCGCTGCAGCGTCAGCATGCCGTGACATTGCCAGCGACGACTCCCATTGCTTGAGATTCACCCCCTTAAAAATCAGCCACAGGCAAAAAAATAGTTCGCCGATAAAGGCAGGCATCAAGATGCCGGGGAAAATCGCAGTCGCGAATGCCGGTGCCAAAATCAAGGCAAAGCTATTGATCAGATAACTGAACCCCGCAGCCAGCATCAGAACTCCCAAAAATTTTGGCAAATACCCGGACCTGAAAATCAGATAGCCGCGGGCGAGACAGGCCACGCCGAAGAAAATCAGCCCGATGCCGAAGCCATACCCATGCGCTTTAATCGACAGGTAAGACAAGGCATGCAGCTGTTCGGGTGAAAACGCGTTCAGGTAAGCGCTGTCCTCCATCAGGAATAGCGGCACCAGCAGATTGAGTTTATTCGTCGCCAGGACAGCGGTCTGAACCAGGTTGATACAGCTAGCAAACAGCGCAAGACTCTGACTCACCGGCCTGAGCAAAAAGTAGAGGATCACGATCACCGGCACATCAAATACATGCATCATGAGGTCGCCAGCAATGCCAGCGCGCCACAGAAATTGCGCAGGCAAAATACTATTGACGCTAGCCGTCGCATCGCCAGAAACGACGAGCGTACCCCGGACGAATATTTCCCCAAACATGCCGAGAAGGATGATCGCCAGATACAAAATGCCGCCGAGACGGGCGTAGCGTTGCGGGGAGCGTTCGATAGCGGAAAGAGTCATCTGGTGTATTGGAGTTGTTTGGTATTGCCGTGAATTGAATGTAAGCCGCAAACTACTGGACAAATTTAGCGGCCTCCTGAAGCGTTTGCGGGTACTTCGGGGATTTACAACGCGTAAGACACAAATTTTTTGGCGCAGATATTTGCCATCATTCTTCGACTATTAAACAAACCTAAGTTGCGTATCGCGGGTGCGCCATGCGCACCATATTCAGACTAATTCAGACCAATACACGCCAATCACTACCCGCTTTGATCTTTACCCACCGGTGCGCACGGCGCACCCGCAGGCTAAGGTGGCGGCATCTTCTTATGCTGCCCCTGTGATGTTAGTGCTGATGGCCGTGGTCGCCATGGACGTGACCATGGGCAATTTCTTCAGCCGTGGCTGCACGCACGCCTAACACCTGCAAGCCTACACGCAAGGATTTTCCCGCCAGCGGATGATTGCCGTCAAGCATGACTTGATCGCCCTTGATTTTGAGGACGGTGTAAATTTGTTCTTCGCCCGCATCGTTATATCCTTGCATTGAGGCGCCTACTTTGACTCCAGGAGGGAAATCCTTCTTGGAAATCGTGCGCAGCAAGCTTTCATCACGCACGCCGAACGCGTCTTCTGGCGCCAAGTCCAGGGTGGCTTTAAAGCCTGCTTCCTGATCTTGCAGCGCTTCTTCTATTTTGGGGAGCAGGTTGTCATAGCCGCCGTGTAAATAAGCGATCGGGGTTTTGCCGTTTTCAATCACCTTGCCATTACTCTCGGTGACGGTAAAACGCAGGGTGACAGCAGTGTCTTTATCAATTTTCATCATGTTTTTCTCAGGTTAGGGATGGAAAATGCAAGCATCTTAACCGAAGCAAGTCTAGCGTGCCTCAACCGCCGGGTGCGCCATGCGCATCATCCAATCCAACACGCGCCGATTACCCCCCCCATTTTTGATCTTTGCCCGTCGGTGCGCATCGATGTCCATCGCGCATCCCAAGACTAGTCAAGCGTTCATTATTCAGAATACGCTGCATGAACCAGGCGCTGAGAGATCCACCAGATATTGCCGTGGGCATCCCTGACGCCGCCTTGCCGGTCGCCATACGGCATGTCTTGCACTTTCATCTCCAGGGTTGCGCCATGGGCCAGCGCGCTTTGCATGCTCAGATCGGCATCGGCTACGTACAGATAAAACGAACCTGGCATCGGCGGATACGCCGCTGAGGATTCGCTGACCATCACGGTAGTTGTGCCTATGAGTATTTGCGCATTCGCAATCTTGTCATCGCTTCGCATAGAACGCAGGCGTTCTATGCCGCCTAAACCGTGGATTAAAAAACGCACGAATGACTCTGCGTTCTCTACGAAAAAATACGGGGTCACCGTGCCGAAATCGGGTGGGATATACATGCGTTCTCCTGGGAAGGGAATTGAGGGGCAATCCTTACTCCAACGCTGGACTGTTAATGGATGCCGGTTCATTTTACTCATTATGTTGACGTTTGAGTAAGAATAAAGAGCCGCTGCCCTTAGCAATCGTTGGTACATGTTCTTGTGGAACATATTTTTCTCGCTGTTGCCGGAGAGATTGGCATTTTATTTTTTTGGCGATTTTAAAAAAATAGAGAATTTCTGCAAAAGCCAAAACCTCTCGCCAGCGGAGACATGGAGACGCAGAGAAAAGGGCAAAAGGCATTCGCTGCATGGAGTGTGAAAACGAACCCGCAAGCTGGGTGCGCCTGCTGGCACGAAATGCCTCGGAAAGCCGCATCCAGTCTGCGGGGTCGATATGAATGATGGTAAGCAATTTTCTACTTTGTGTCGGTCCTGAAATAAAGTATTTGACACGATATCCAATAAATTGGAAAATAAATCCATTATGAGAGAAATAGCTCAATCACTCCCACAGCCCGACATCAATCAACGCATCGCGAATCGCCTCAGCAGTTTGCGTGCGGAGCGGGGCATGTCGCTGGATGCGCTGGCGACGAAATCGAATGTCAGTCGTTCGATGATCTCTTTGATTGAACGGGGGGAGAGCAGTCCGACAGCGGTGATTTTGGATAAGTTATCGTTTGGCCTGGGCGTAACGCTGGCCTCGTTTTTTGAAGCGCCGCAACCGGATGCGAATCCGCTGGTGCGACGCGAGGCGCAGTTGCAATGGACCGATCCGCAATCGGGCTATCGTCGCCGGAATATCTCGCCGCCGCATTTTCGCTCATCGATACAGTTGGTTGAAGTGGAATTTCCCGCAGGTGCCAGGGTGTCCTATGCAGCGGGTTTGCGTGAGGTCGGGATACATCAGCAAATCTGGGTATTGCAAGGATCTTTAGAGATTATGGTCAATGATGCGCATCATCGTCTGGAAACCGGAGATTGCCTGGCGATGGATGAGAACAGCGCGATTACTTTTCAAAATACCAGCAAGCAGCCGGTGCGTTATGTGGTTGCAATTAACACGGCATCGCTTTAAAAAACTGCCGGCATGTCTTGACCGGTAGTGCAGTTTTCATCCCATCAGGAGTCTCGAATGTTCTCAACAAATTCCATCCAGCAATTGCATGCACTCAATGAGCATGCGGATATCGCGGCGCTGTGCGATGTCTTGATCGATTGCGTGGATGGCGGCGCATCGGTGAGTTTTATGCAACCCTTATCCCTTGCCAAGGCGGAGGCGTTCTGGCAGGACATTGCTGCCAGCGTGCTGCGCAAGGAGCGTATCTTGCTGGTTGCCAGAGAGGCGTCAGGTGTGATCGTCGGCACGGTACAAGCCGTGCTGAGTCAGCCGGAAAATCAACCGCATCGTGCCGACATTTCCAAATTGCTGGTCCATCGTCGCGCCCGCGCGCATGGGCTGGGGGCGGCCCTGATGCTGGCTGCCGAACAGGCGGCACGTGCCGCGGGCAAGAGCGTATTGGTGCTGGATACGGCGACAGGCGGCGGTGCCGAGCCTTTGTACGAGCGCCTCGGCTGGCAGATGTGCGGACGCATTCCCGACTATGCTTTGTGGCCGCAGGGCGGTCTATGCGCAACCACGATTTATGCCAAATCCATCTGATCAAGACGCGTAATGGCTAGCATTAATTTTGAATCGCCGGATCAGGCCGATGTGCTCGCCTTGGTTGCTGAACTGGACGCCTATCAGCATAGCTTGTATCCGGCCGAGAGCGTGTATTCGCTCGACCTGACGTCACTTCCTGGGTCGCAACTCGTATGTGCGGTGGCCAGAGATGCCGCACAGCGTGCGGTCGCTTGCGGCGCCGTGGTCTTGACTCCGGAGTATGGCGAGATCAAGCGCATGTACGTGCATCCGGATCAGCGTGGCCAGGGATTGGCGAGGCAGATTCTCACTTTGCTGGAAGCCGCCGCGCGCCAGGCTGGCTGCCGGTCGGTGAAGCTCGAAACCGGTCCGCGTCATAGCCAGGCACTCCGCCTGTATACGCAAGCTGGGTATGCCGTATGCGGCACATTCGGTGATTATCGGGATGACCCGTTCAGTGTATTTATGCAAAAGGATATTGCAATGTAGTCGCTGGCTCCAGGAGCACTGCAGACGTTTTACTCCTGCACCAATTCATGAATCACCAGGCCCGCATGTGCAGGCAAAGGCTGCAGCCACGCCTTATGTTTCAGTGCGCGCGTCGCATCGTGCAAACCTGCTTGCCAGCGTTTTTGTATTGTCTCGCTGCTGAAATCGATATCCTTAAAATACTGATCCTCGGGCAAGGCCTTCATAATCAGGTGCACGACATTGATGGTGTGCTCGCAGCCCATCTTGATGAGCTCCTGTACTTCCGGTTTTTTACGCTCGGCAACGGATAAATGGTCAGTCAGGTGGCGAATGGCTTTTTGCAGATTTTGAATACGCTGACGTGTTTCTAACTGCTCTTTCGAGCGACTCGCATATTGAATGCTCTTGTAGCGTGCCATTGCCGCGTTCATGGTCTGCGGCGCCGCCTCAGTCGGATCCCACAGATCTACCATAAAGCACAAGGCATCCCGTTCTACGGTGTCTTCCAAAAATACTTCGAGCGGTGTGTTGGAATAAATGCCGCCATCCCAATACATCTTGCCTTCAATCGCGACCGGCGGAAAACCCGGCGGCAAGGCGCCGCTGGCCATGATGTGTTCTGGGCCAATGCGTTGCTTGCTGCTGTCGAAGGTTTTGATCTGGCCGCTATTGATCTCGACCGCACACACGCTGAGTCGTATATGGCCTTGGTTCAGGTAATCAAAGTCGATGTATTTTTTCAGCGTTTCTTTGAGCGGCCCGGTATCGTAAAAGCTATTTTGATTTAATGGCACCTTGGCGTTCAGATCCCAGCCGGCACCGACGCGCGGTTTAAAAAAGCCCGGTACGCCATTGGTCAAGGTGCCTAAGGTTTCCGAAGAATTTTTCCAGCTATTCCAGGCATCAGCGGCGCTGCCCCATTGCTGCAACCAGGGCGAAAAGATCGACCAGGCCTGATCCGGCTGGACCGGCGGCGACAGGCTTTGCCAGAATGCCTGCAGTCGCTGTACCCGCGTCTCGGGCGGGTTGCCAGCGATCAGCGCGCAGTTGATTGCCCCGATCGAGGTGCCGATCAGCCAGTCGAGTTGGAAATCGTGCGCATGCAATTGCTCATAGACACCTGCCTGATAGGCGCCTAAGGCGCCACCGCCTTGGAGGATGAGGACGGTTTCTTGTTTTGACATGATGGTATGAGGGGATTTGTTGCGATGCGGTGATATTACCTGTGTTGCGGGCCTTGCGGGGGAGGCTTAAGCAAATTCATCCAGCCTGAGTAACATAAAACGACACACCGGAAACAATCAACCCACCGCATCGGTGGGTTGGCTATCGGTGTCAGCGTTGTTGCGCCATCATTTAAGCGGCAACATTCAATAACATTTCATTGAGACGTTTCACAAAACTGCTTGGGTCGGCCAATGCGCCGCCTTCTGCCAGCATCGCTTGATCGAACAGGATATTCGCCCAATCGTCGAATTTTTTCTCTTCATACTTCAAACGCTGCACCAAAGGATGATCGGGATTGACTTCCAGAATCGGCTTGGATTCTGGCGCAGCCTGACCGGCGGCTTTCAGCATGCGCATCAGGTTGCCGGACAGCTCGTTCTGATCCGCCACCAGGCAGGCAGGAGAATCGGTCAGGCGGAAAGTCACGCGTACATCCTTGGCTTTGTCGACCAGCGCGGTTTTCATCTTCTCGACCAGATCCTTGAACTGGGTTTCGGTTTCTTCGTGCTGCTTTTTCTCGGCTTCGTCTTCCAGTGTACCGAGGTTCAGATCGCCTTTTGCCACCGAGACCAGCTCTTTGCCTTCAAAGTCATTCAGGAAAGACAGCATCCATTCATCGACGCGATCGGTCAGCAACAAGACTTCGACGCCTTTTTTGCGGAAAATTTCGAGGTGTGGGCTATTCTTGGCTGCGGCATAGCTTTCGGCTGTCACGTAGTAGATCTTGTCCTGACCTTCTTTAACGCGGCTCAGGTAGTCTTCGAACGAGACGTTTTGCAGATCGCTGTCGTTGTGGGTGGAGGCAAAGCGCAACAGCTTGGCGATGCGTTCTTTATTCGCCGCATCTTCGCCTATACCTTCTTTCAGTACCTGGCCAAACTCGGTCCAGAAGCTGGCGTATTTATCTTTCTTGGCTTGTGAATCCTCATCGCCTTCAGCATTCGCTAATTCTTCCAGCATGCCCAGGACACGCTTCGTCGAGCCTTCGCGAATGGCCTTGATGTCGCGGCTTTCCTGCAAGATTTCACGCGAGACGTTGAGCGGCAAATCATTGGAATCGATTACGCCTTTGACGAAGCGCAGATACACCGGCATCAATTGCTCGGCATCGTCCATGATGAAGACGCGTTTGACGTACAGCTTGATGCCGCCGCGCTTGTTGCGGTCCCACATGTCGAATGGCGCACGTGCCGGGATGTATAGCAATTGCGTATATTCGCTGCGTCCTTCGACGCGGTTGTGCGTGTGGGTCAGCGGGGCGCTGTAATCGTGCGAAATATGTTTGTAGAATTCTTCGTATTGCTCAGGCGTGATCTCGCTCTTGCTACGGGCCCACAAGGCGCTGGCCTGGTTCACGGTTTCCAGTTCGTCCTTGAGTACCTGTTCTTTTTTCTCTTCATCCCACTCTTCTTTTTGCATCAGGATAGGCAAAGAGATGTGGTCAGAATAGGTGCGGATCACGGATTTCAATTTCCACGATGACAGGAATTCATCTTCACCTTCGCGCAGGTGCAAGGTGATGGAAGTGCCGCGATCGGCTTTGCTGATATCTTCTACGCTGAAGTCGCCAGCGCCTTCGGATTCCCAGCGTACGCCGGTGTCGGCGGCGGTGCCGGCGCGACGCGATTCGACCGTGATCTTGTCGGCGACGATAAAACCGGAGTAAAAGCCGACGCCGAACTGACCGATCATGGCGGCATCTTTTTGTTGATCGCCGGAGAGTTTGCCGAAGAATTCTTTGGTGCCCGATTTGGCAATGGTGCCCAGATGCGCAATCGTGTCGTCACGCGTCATGCCGATACCGTTGTCGGCAATGGTAATCGTGCGGGCGGCTTTGTCGAAGCTGACTTTGATTTTCAGGTCGGAGTCGTTTTCAAACAAGGCATCGTTATTGATCGCCTCAAAGCGCAGTTTGTCGGCAGCGTCGGAGGCGTTCGAAATCAATTCGCGCAAGAAAATTTCTTTGTTGGAATACAGCGAATGGATCATCAACTGCAGCAGTTGCTTGACTTCGGCCTGAAAGCCCAGGGTTTGTTTTTGGTCGGACATATTTCCCTCAAACTATTTTATGAATTGTGAAAAGCGGAAAGATTTTTGCCTGCCTGTTATGTGGCTGAGTTGGGATATTTCAAGATCTGAGTCTGATTGAATTTATATACTGATAGATAGTATGGTTAAAAATAATGGTTTCCGCGCTTATATTGCCTTGATTTTGTGTAAATACTCCCTATTTTTGATGAAAAATGGAATATCCAAATAACGTCATTTAAATCTGCAATGTTCGGCTGGATGGTCATGTTCTTCCAGTGCGAACAGAATTCTGAGCTAATCGAATGAAGACGCACTTCATGCCAGGTAGTCGCGTCAGTATGCTTGTCTTTTTTCAAAAAAAGAAAAATTGAACCCGGCGTTAGCATACAAGCATGAGGTGTAATTTTTTGTTTCATTCACGTCCCTTTGATTTAACGCATGCTACATTTCCACATGGAAATATTTAAAGACCGGATGAAATGTTCGGAACACTGTTCCTGATTCTTTTTACCATCGTACGATATTCGAGGACATGCATGAAAAATCTGAAACTCCCTTTTGCAGTGGCGACGCTCAGCGCCTGCATCCTGGTTGCTTGCGGCGGCGGTAGTGGCGGTAGCACTCCTGCTGTTACGGCAACATCAACGGCACCACGCTTATCCACTTTTATTACTGATGATCTGGCAAAAGACTATGCCAAAGTCTGGGTCGGTATTCTCGACATCACACTGATTGATGCCGCCGGTACGAAGACCAACATCTTC
Organism: Undibacterium sp. Jales W-56; assembly: GCF_025548535.1. Taxonomy (GTDB): domain Bacteria; phylum Pseudomonadota; class Gammaproteobacteria; order Burkholderiales; family Burkholderiaceae_D; genus Undibacterium. The sequence goes on from NZ_JAJLQW010000001.1 coordinate 764,363, forward strand.
AAAGTCCCTCAGCCGGCCGTCTACAATCTGTCATCGCTGGCATCGGTGGCGCAACTCATGTCATCCGTGACCGTACCCAAAGGGAATTACACCAAGGCACTGGTGACATTGGACGATAAGGTGCAACTGACATCGCTCGATGGTAAAACCACCATCAACGCGGTATTTAAAGGCGATGGCAGCGCTACCGTAGTGCCGGTCGATCTCGATCTGGATACCGGTGCGACCACCCAGTTGGTACTCGACTTCGACCTGTCGAAATTTACTTATGACGCGGTCACTAACCGGGTCACGCCAGTCGTGCTCAAGAGCAACAAAAAAGGCGGCGACAATCACGACTTTGACCGCAACCAGGCGGAAGCACATGGCGTCGTGACGTCGATTGACGACAAGGGCCTGGTCATCAACGACAAGCATTTGGGCAACAATGTGCGCATCAACGTCGGTACCGCGACTGATATTATCGGTGAAGAATCGGAAAAGCCAATCGCCTTGAAAGACATTGCGGTCGGATTCAGGATTGAAGCCCACGGCGTGTTGGAAGCGGGTACTGCTGCTCCAACAATCAATGCGCGCCTGGTTCAAGTCGAATCTGGCGCCAACAACAATACGGACGACTCGCGCGACAATCCGGCGAATCATGCCAAAGGCGTAGGCAAGGTAGTCGCTGTGAGCGGCACGCAAATCACGGTCAGCGTGACCGATGCCAACTTCTTGCCGGGTGCCGCCAACATCGTGATCGACGCGGCGAAAGCGAAATTTGCGCATGGTACCCTGGCCGATATCAAGGTCGGCAACAAGATCGTGTTCCACGGAAAACTCACTGGCACCACGGTGGCGGCAACCATCATCGATGTCGCCGGTGCATTGTCCAGGAACGAACGCGGTGAGCACGGTAATGGCCAGTTTGCCGATATTCGCGGCAGCGTCACTGCGGTGAGCGGCGCCGTTGCCGAGTTGAAGCTGGATATCAACTCGCAACAATCGCTGGCTGGCGCTCCGGCCTCGCTCAAGGTGGACTTGTCAAAGGCCCAGTTTGAGCGCGGCACCTTGTCTTGTGTGGTGGTTGGTAAAGTTCTCGAAGTGGCCGGTGTGCTGGATGCCACGCAATTCATTGCCAAGGAAGCGGAACTTGAGCATGGCTGCGACGCACCAGTCGCCACGAAATAACGCAGCATGACAAACAAAAAAACCTCCGGAGATCATCCCGGAGGTTTTTTTACGTTCGCCAGAGCCTGTCTATTACAACGTGGACTCTGCTACTCAAGCGATAAAACAATTTCGCGCTTACTTACCTTGGCGGCAAAGTCGCACTAAGCAAGCTGCTGGTGCTGGCTAAAGAATTTAAATTCAAGCTGAGTCGCGTGTACTGGGAAATCAGGGAGTTGGCCTGACTGGTGAGTGAATAAGTTAATGTGACGCGACTGGCGTCGACGGCGGAAACAGCCCGGCCAAGATCTGCGCTGCGCACCGACAAGGCGCTGGTGGGTGCCAGTAAGGATTTGGTGAGAGCACCAACCTGGTCGGCAATGCCGGCACCGCTATTCGTCAACAGCGCTGTGACATTTGCGGGATTGGCATTGATGGCAGCGCGCAGTTTGGTGTCGTCGATGCCAAGGGTGCCGTCTTTTTGAGTTGTCACACCGATTTGTGACAGCGCTGTATAGGATGAACCTGCAGCCAGACCCGATGGGCTGGACCCCACCAGCGTCCTCAGCTGATTTTGTATGGTCTGAATAACACTCCGGTTGGGCGCAGCACTACCGTCTTTTAATGAGGCAGTCAGATCGGCCTGCAACGCGTTATAGGCGCTGACGAACGATCCCACTGTTTTGGCAATCTGGGTGGCGTCCGGTGCGATCGTCAGATTGCTTGTGCCGATCGCAGTCAGGTTCAAGGTCACGCCACTAATCGCGGTCGTGATGGTATTGCTTGCACTGGTTACCGCCACACCGTTGACTGTCAGGCTGGCATCCTGGGCTGCCGCAGTTTGCGTCAGGTTTTTGACGCCAGCCGGATCGTATGCCACCAGACCCTGTACCGCGGCATCCCCGGTAGCACTGATGCGCAAGCTATTGGACGCTCCGCTTGCGGAAGTAAACGCGAGCTTATAGTTAACGCCATCAAAGGCCACTTTTGCCGTCACGCCGATATTGGCTTTGTTGACCGCTGCAGCAATGCCCTGCAAGGAATTGTTGCTGGCGTCAATGGTGATGCTTTTCGAAGGGGCAGCTGCATTGGCAGTAAACACGGTACCCGCCGTCGTGCCGAAATCGAATTTGATGACCGTTGCCGCGCCTGTGCCAATGGCTGCCGTTTGACTGGTTTGAGCGCTACTGGTCAAGGTCTGGGATTGCGCCAGTTGCGTCACATTAAGTGCGTAAGTGCCGCTTTTTGCCGTGCTTGATGCAGTAGCCGAAAGCACGCTTGGCGCCGAGCTGACCGCAGTAAAAATATTTAATGAGCCTCCTGCAATGCCTTGCGCCGCTGTCTGCAAAGACTGTAGCGATGCCTGAATTTTCCCTAAACTTGAAATAGCGACTTGGTAGCTCGCGGTGAGGGTATTGAGTTGCGGGGCAGTGGTATTGCGTGACGCCAGCAAATTACCGACCGTCTTATAGACGTCGATATATCCGTTGGTAGCGTATTGGATGGGGCTAACGGCCATGATCAGTTCTCCTGTTAAAACCAGAGAACTCTTGCTGCCGTGTGCTAAGGCAGAAGGGGTTCAACTGGCGACCCCGCTATCGTAGGTAAATGTGACGTTAGTAACGCTACCCTTAGACCGGAAGTTTTGCGTCCCTGACTTTCGACAGGTTTGCCCGTGCAGTTCATAAAATGCTAATTGATATTTTTTTAACTAACACCACAAATCAACCTGACGTGATTTTAATTAAATTTATCTTTCCCAAGTCTATTCTTTTTACAGAAAATTACAAGCCATGGATCGGTCAGTATATTGATCAATTCATCGCTCAATTCAAGTTCGGGTTTAAATAGATGATGTCTTCATATTGGTTTTGCCTGTTTCACCAATTTCAGCGGCCGGAACTGATGATCTAAGAGCATCAACTGTTGCCCGATTATCATGGTTCACAGAATCTGATCATCTTTTACTAATCCGTACACCGTCCGGCGTGTCTTCCACCTCATAGCCAAGTTGCTGAATCTCGACGCGCAATGCGTCGGATTCAATCCAGTGTTTGTTGAGGCGGCTGAGGCGGCGCTGCTCGACTAAGTTACGTACTTCTTCTGGAATGATTATTTTTGCAGGATGCCAGTTGAGTAAATCCAATCCAAGAACGCGGTCGAATTGATTGAGCGTGGCTTTTTTATCGGCATCATGCAAGCTTGATTTTAAAACCTCCCACATCAGGGCCAGGGCTTTGGGCAGGTTCAGGTCCTGATTGATGGCGGCGTGGAAGCGCATCATATAATCGCTATCGGCTTCCCCTCCCGTCGGGTAAGCGAAGTAGGTATCTCGTAATCTGCCCAAGGCGGTTTGCGCGGCCTCCAATGCTTCCCAGCTAAAATTCATCTGACTGCGGTAATGCGCAGACAGGCACAGCAGGCGATACGCAAGCGGGTCGATCTGCCGGTCGAGCAGGCTTTGCAGGCGCAGAAAATCGCCGCTTGATTTCGACATTTTGTCTGCATCGATTTGCAGGAAATAACCGTGCAGCCAGTAATTGGCGAGGCGGGTGCCGTGGCATGCCTGGTTCTGTGCGATCTCGTTGCTGTGGTGAATCGCAATATGGTCTTCGCCGCCGCAATGAATGTCGAACCAGGGCTCTAGATATTTTGTCGACATCGCCGAACATTCGATATGCCAGCCGGGAAAGCCGCGACCCCATGGGCTGTCCCATTCCATCTGGCGCTGTTCGTTGGTGGGGCTGAATTTCCAGAGGGCGAAATCGGTGGCCTGTTTTTTCTCGCCGAGTTCAACCCGTTTACCCGCTTCGATGCCGTCGCGATTGAGGCGTGCCAGATAGCCGTAATCATCCTGTCTGGATGTGTCGAAATACACGCCATCGCTGGTGATGTAGGTAAAACCTTTTTGCTCTATCGTTGCGATGAAATCGATTTGCTCGGCAATATGATCCGTTGCCTTGCACCAGATGGCGGGCGGCAGCATGTTCAGGCTGCGCAGATCGGCTTTGAAGGCGGCGGTGAATTTTTCCGCGATATCCCAGGCGGATTCTCCGGCTTTGCGGCTGCCTTTCTCCATCTTGTCCTCGCCCTCATCGGCGTCCGAAACCAGATGGCCGACGTCGGTGATATTGATCACATGGCGTACCTGATGACCGTTGAATTCCAGCGTACGGCGCAAGATATCCTCAAACAAATAGGTGCGCAGATTGCCGATGTGCGCATAGTCATACACGGTCGGTCCGCAGCAATACAGGCCGATCCAATCCTGGCGTAAAGGCGTAAACAGGCGAAGCCGGCGCTCCCAATTGTCGTAGAGATAAAGTTGCATAGCGAGTAGGAATTAAAAAAATGAAAACGAACGAAGCTGAATAAAGCCGGTGAGTTGAATAACTCAGCACATGTCGATTGCCATCCGCGATGACGAGGCTGCGTTAAAGAAGCTGGATCAACAGCGGCAACAGGAAGAGTGCGGCAACACAGACGAGATGGCACATGCGAACACCGGCGACAGCGAGAGGCTGCTGGCCGATGTGGTGCTTGTCTGTGAGGTATGCTTGGTCACTGTGAGGTAAATCCTGTGTGATTAGACTGAGAATCTATCACAGAAGCTGTCGATGTTGTCGGATTGTTTGTTTTTGGAAATGTTTGAACAGATGCGCTGCAGCTTAGTTTGCACTCTGCGTTTGGCACCATATAATCAAAGAACCGCATCACTTAAAATAACGAAGGCTTACGTAAAAAAGAAAAATCAGCGCAGAGATGCAATGAGTGCAGAGTAAAAGGGATTTTCCTGGTATTTTTGTGCTGCCGCAGGTTTTCTTGGTGCGTAAGTCCGGATAATAAAAGGGAGAGCAATATGCAAATGCGTTATCCCGATGTCAGCGACGATGGCTATCGTGGTTATTACCTGAAACAGGACCGGGGACAATGTCGCAAGGTGGTCAGAATCGTGCTGTGGGCGAGTTTGCCGCTGGTGTATGTCGATTATTTATTTCATGGACTGACGACGGCGTTTTTTGCTTTACTGGTTTTACGGATGCTGGTCGTGCTCTTATCGACCTTCACTTTAAAGCGGCTTGCGTCGACACCCAGTGCAGATGGGCTGCAACGACAAATGCTGCTGTGGATTGTGCCGGTATTGCTGACGCAGTTTGCAGGGAATGCGAGTTTGCCGCGCGAATATTTTGGGCATTATCTGATCGATGCCTGGCTGGCGATGATTTACTTTATTGCGATCCCCGTGCCTTTGCGTGCATTGCGCGCGCCGATGATTGCGTTTGTGGTCGCCTCTTTGTGTTTGCTGGCATATCAGCAGCTCGCCTTGTCGGCCTATACCATCAGCGTGGCATCGATGTTGTTGGCCGGTGCGTATTCCGGCCATGCCATCTCGGCGTACCTGCATCGCTACCGCCGTAAAATTCTGAGCGCCGAACAAGAGATGGAGCGGCAGTCGAATATCGACCCGGTCACCGGGGTCGTGAATCGCCGCGAATTCATGCGTATCTCCGATTCCGAATTGCAGCGCCATATGCGTTTGGGTAAGTCCCTGTCGGTGCTGGTGCTGGACCTGGATCAGCTCAAGCAGATCAGCGATACCTATGGTCATCATGCGGGAGATATCGTCCTGGTTGAAGTCACGCGCCGCATGAAGCGGGCGACCCGCAGCTATGATTGTCTGGCGCGATACGGCAATGAAGAGTTTTGCATCTTGTTGCCGGAGGCGGGTGCTGAGGACGCCGATCGCATCGCGGCACGCACCCGCGCAACGGTATTGGCGATGCCGGTGGCGTATTCAGGCAAAGAGTTGCGCGTCAGCGTCAGCATGGGCGTGGCAACCATGCAGGAGGGCGATACCGCGTCAAGTATGTTGCAAAGAGCCGATGCGTCCCTGGCGAAAGCGCGTGTTGCGAATGATCATGCGTATGACAGCGTGGCTGGTAGCGAGGTTTGATGGCGTATGAGCGCCAACTTAAGCCACTTCTTTTTGTAGGAATTCCCACACGCCGGGATCCGACATCGCTGCAATATTGATTCGCATCCTGGTCGAAGGGAGCTGGTTCGGCGAGAACAAACTGCCCGGTGCCAGCAGGTAGCCTTGTTCCATCGCTTTTTCGGTCAGTGCATTGGTATCGCAACCGGTATCCGTCCATAAAAACATGCCGGCAGGGGTGCGGTAATCGACCTTCATCCCGAGATGTTCGATGCGCTTGGTGACATCGTCGCGTACTGAATCGAGTTTGACGCGGATGCGATCGACGTGTTTGCGGTAATGGCCTTCGGACAAAATTTTATACACCACGCGTTCGCCGATTTCGGTCGTGGTCAGGGTCGACAGCATTTTGCGGTCCGACAGGCGTATCGCTAATTCATGCGAGGTCGCGATAAAGCCGACGCGCAAATTAGCGGCCAGTGTTTTTGAAAATCCCCCTAAATAAATCACCCGGTTCAATTGATCCAATGCGGCAATCCGCGTGGCGGCCTGGACCGCTGTGCCTGGATGCATGTCGCAGTAGATGTCGTCCTCGACCACCATGAAATTGTGTTCTTCGGCGGTCTTCAATACCTGGAATGCCTTGGCCGCCGATAGCGAGGTCGAGGTCGGGTTATGCATGACGGAATTGATGATGTAGAGCTTGGGCTTGTGCAGGGCCGCGAGTTCGGCGAGTTTGACCACATCGGGACCGTCATGCAAACGCGGAATGCCGATGACTTTCGCGCCGAGGATGGCGAATGAACCGAACATCAAAAACCAGGCGGGATCATCGACAAAAATCGTGTCGCCTGGCCGCGTGAATTCGCGCGCCACCAGATCGAGTGCCTGCGTGACGCCGGTGGTCATGACGATTTGTTCGGGCGCAGCGGCGATTTCGAGTTCGGCGAGTTTTAATTGCAATTGCTGGCGTAGCGGCAAAAATCCTTGCGGTGTGCCGTAATGCAGCAGCAGGTTCTGGTTCAGCCGGCTGATCGAACGCAATCCATTGGCGACCAGTTCGCCGTCGAGCCAATCATGCGGCAACACGCCGGAACCCGGCATTTTTTGCGGCGGCAATTGACGAAACATATTCCGTACCAGCCAGACCACATCGAGTTGCTGCGAACCGGCGATGGTTTGCGGCACATTGTCATTCTGCGTCAGCATCGAAGCGCGCTCACGCACAAAAAAACCGGAGCCGCGACGCGACTCCAGATAACCTTTGGCGACAAGCCGGTCATACGCCTCCACCACGGTAAAGCGCGATACCCCTTGTTCATCGGCGAATTGGCGGATCGACGGCATGCGCGCGCCGTTGCGCAACAGCTTGTCGTCGATGCGGGTCGCGATATTGCGCACAATCTGCTCAACCAGTGAGCCGCCGGAGTCGCGCGAAATGATGCTGCTGCCGTTCATAGCTTGTCCTCAAAAGAACTGTATTGGGAAAATTGCCGTAACAGTGTGGAAATTATCTTTTTTATTGTACTGGTACTGTATTGGTTTTTGCGCTTAGGATAGCATAAATATAGCGCCATGCAGACGATATAAAAACGACCAATCGCAAGAACCCAGGTTGCAGGAGACCCAATGAATTTTAGCTTACCCAATTTATCTGAACTGGAAACAGCCGCCGAAATCGTCTATGCCGCGCTGCCGCCAACGCCGCAATACGCATGGCCTTTGCTATGTGAAGCGACCGCTGCCGAGGTGTGGCTCAAACATGAGAATCACATGCCGACCGGGGCATTTAAAGTCCGTGGTGGCCTGGTGTATATGCGTGAATTGCTGCAGCGTGCGCCTGAGGTGCGTGGTGTGATAGCGGCGACCCGTGGCAATCATGGCCAGTCGATTGCATATGCGGTGCGTCGTTACGGTATCCCGGCCACCATCGTGGTGCCGCGCCGGAACAGCAAGGAAAAAAACGCCGCCATGCGTGCGCTCGGTGCCGAGTTGATCGAGTATGGCGATGAATTCCAGGAGAGCCGGGAATACGCAATGGTACTGGCGGAAGAGCGCGGCCTGCACATGGTGCCATCCTTGCATCGTGATCTGGTCCGTGGTGTGGCGACGTCGTGGCTGGAATTGTTTCGGGCGCAGCCTGCGCTCGATGTGGTGTATGTGCCGATCGGGCAAGGCTCCGGCATCTGCGCAGCGATCGCCGCACGCAATGCTCTGGGCTTGGCAACTCGGATAGTCGGTGTGGTTTCCAGCCATGCTTTGGCGTACAAACTCTCGTTCGAGCAAAGGCGATCGCTTGCTTCGCCAGTGACGACGCTGCTGGCTGATGGCATGGCTTGCCGGGTGCCGGATGAGGCGTCGCTGGCGATTATTTTTGAGTATGTCGATGCGGTCGTGGCGGTGTCCGATGCCGAGGTCGCGGCAGCAATGAAATTATTGTTTATCACGACCCACAATGTGGCGGAGGGCGCAGGTGCCGCAGCGCTGGCTGCGGTGATGCGGGATAAAGACAAGCTGCGCGGTTTAAAAGTCGGCGTGCCGCTGTGTGGGGGCAATGTGGATCATGAGGTATTTGCCGAAGTATTGCGTGACTCCGTATAGATTTTATAGGGAGTATGCCAATAAATAGGCATTATCCCGCATGTTGATATTGCCGGTTTAAAAAATACACCACCTAGTATGGAATTTTATAGCGGGCTCTCAGACTCAAGAAGTTTGTCATTCCAGCGCAGGCTGGAATCCAGCGACGTGTTGCGAAAGACACTGGATCCCTGCCTTCGCAAGGACGACGAATTGAGGTTGTTATCCTTAATAGAAGGCATACAACCCTGGTATGTGCATTTAATTTTTAATTCAATTGGAAAGCTCTTATGCAGTTCGCTGAAATTCTTGCCTTTACCACGTTTGCCTGGATCGCTTCATTCACTCCGGGGCCGAATGTCGCGATTGCCGCGACGACCGGTGTTAATCATGGCCTGCGTGCGGCGTTGCCGCAAGTGGCGGGTGTCCCGATCGGTTTTGTATTGCTGATGTGGGCCGTCGGGCTGGGCGGTATGGCGATCCTGCAAGCAAGTCCGGCCTTGGTCTGGGGCATGAAACTGGCGGGCAATGCCTATCTGTTGTATCTGGCGTGGAAGCTGTGCTTCTCGCGTCAATTATCGTCGTCGGATGCAATCAAGCCGCTGAGCCTGATACAGGCGGCCTTGTTCCAGATCGTGAATCCTAAAGCCTGGATGATGCTGGTCGCGGCGACCTCGACCTATGCGATTGGTCATGCCGATTTTGTGGCGCGCATGTCGTGGATGAGCCTGGGGTTTATCGTCCCCAGCGCCTTGAGCGTCATGGCGTGGGCGTGGATGGGACAGAGTCTGCGTAGCTGGCTGTTGGTCGGTAATCGCTTGCGCAATTTTAATCTGTGCATGGGTCTGGCGTTAGCGCTGACCGCCGTATGGATGCTCACTCTTTAAAAAGTGAGGCAAAAATAATGACGACGCAAAAAATACTAGAGACGCGCGGCATGTGGCTGGGCGCGGTCGGTGTTGCGATTTTTAGTCTGACTTTGCCATTCACGCGGATGGCGGTGGCAGAGCTGAACCCGGTGTTCGTGGCATTGGGTAGGGCGGTGGTGGCAGCGACTTTATCGGCGATGTTGTTATGGCAGATGCGTGCGCACTGGCCGGATCGCCAGCAGTTGCGCGGTTTGCTGATTACCGCGCTGGGTGTGGTGGTCGGCTTTCCGGTATTTTCGTCGATTGCGATGCGTTATGTGCCGGCTTCGCATGGTGCCGTGGTACTGGGTATTTTGCCTTTGGCGACGGCTTTATTTGCGGCGATGCGTTTTAATGAACGTCCCTCGCCGGGATTCTGGATCATGGCGCTGGCCGGTAGCGGCCTGGTGGTGGCGTTTGCCTTGCAGCAGGGCGGCGGGAGTTTTCATGCGGCGGACTTCGCCTTGTTTGCTGCGGTGATTGCGGCAGCCATGGGCTATGCCGAAGGCGGCCGTTTGTCGCAGACTATGGGCGGGCAGCAGGTCATTTGCTGGGCGCTGGTATTGTCGATGCCGGTTCTGTTGCCGGTGACAGTATGGCTGGGCTGGCGTTACGGTATACAGGCGTCGGCGCAGGCCTGGCTTGGGTTTGCGTATGTGTCGCTGTTTTCGATGTTTATCGGCTTTTTCTTTTGGTACAAGGGGCTGGCAATCGGTGGTATCGCCCGGGTGGGGCAGGTGCAATTAATCCAGCCATTTTTGAGCTTGCTCGGTGCCGCGGTGCTAGTCGGCGAAAATTTAACCATGAGCAATGTCGCATTTGCTCTCGCCGTCATCGTGGTAGTGGGCATAGGCCGTCGCATGAAGATTCAACGGTGAACTTGTTTAAAACCCATCACTCTCCAAATTAAATCAAGCGCTTTCGCACTTATTGGGGGTGTTAATCGGGTGGTGAGGGGCTTACAATAGGAGATTGTCCAGGCATCGTGTTTGTAATGCTGATAACTTTATCCAGTCGCCTTTGATTACCAGGTGCGCCACCTTACTTTTTGGAATAAATCATGTCTTTTTACGAAAAACTTCAAGCGTTGAATATTGAATTGCCGTCAGTCGCAGTACCAGCCGCCGCTTATGTGATGTATGCCCAAACTGGCAACACCGTGTTTTTGTCCGGTCATATCGCGAAAAAAGACGGCAAGGTGTGGGTCGGTCAATTAGGTAAAAACATCAGCACTGAAGAAGGCAAGGCGGCGGCGCGCGCGGTGGCGATTGATTTGATCGCGACTTTGCAAGCGGCCTGCGGTGGCGACCTGAATCGCGTGAAACGCATTGTCAAGCTCATGAGCCTGGTGAATTCGACTGGCGACTTTACCGAGCAGCATCTCGTCACCAATGGCGCATCCGAATTGTTCGGCGAAATTTTTGGCGAGCAAGGCAAACATGCGCGCTCGGCTTTTGGCGTGGCGCAAATCCCTATGGGTGCTTGCGTTGAGATTGAATTGATCGCTGAGATTGCTTAAGGCCTTCAGCAAAAAAATCATCTAAAAAGTATCTAAAAAAGTACGGCTAAACATTCCGCCATAAAATTATAAAATCGTTTAAAACACTTCAGTGAGACCCGCATGAAACTTGAAAACCCTAGCCCGATAGACTGGAAATTTTCTGAACGCGCAGAGCAATTGCAAAGCTCCGTGATCCGGGAAATTCTTAAAGTGACCATGCGTCCTGAAGTGATTTCTTTTGCAGGCGGCCTGCCATCGCCGGAGACTTTTCCGGTAGATCGCATGCGTGCAGCGTTCGACAAGGTTTTATCGCAGCAAGGAAAATCGGCATTGCAGTACGGTCCGACTGACGGCTATGCGCCTTTGCGTGAATTCATCGCCGATTCTTTATCGACGGCGGATTCCAGGATTTTGCCGGAGCAGATTTTGATGGTGTCCGGTTCGCAGCAGGGTCTGGATTTGCTGGGTAAAGTGTTGATCGATGAGGGCAGCAAAATTCTGGTCGAGACGCCAAGCTACCTCGGCGCTTTGCAGGCGTTCTCAGTGTATCGACCGCATTTTGAATCCGTCGATACCGATGAGCATGGTGTGATTCCTGCGTCTGTGGCGTCTAAAGGTCATGGCGTACGTTTGATGTATGCCTTGCCGAATTTCCAGAATCCGACTGGCCGCACTTTATCGATCGACCGTCGCATGGAATTGGTCGAGACCTGCGCCCGTATGGGGATTCCGCTGATTGAAGACAATCCGTATGGCGACCTGTGCTATAGCGGCGAGCCATTGCCCAAGATGTTGAACATGAATCCGAACGGCGTGATCTACATGGGCTCGTTCTCCAAAATCCTGACACCCGGCATCCGCCTCGGTTACGTGGTGGGCCCAGCCCCCCTGATCCGTAAATTAGAGCAAGCCAAACAAGCTGCCGATTTACATACCGCGACGCTGACCCAGATGGTGGTCTACGAAGTGATTAAAGATGGTTTCCTCGGCGAGCATATCCCGACGATACGTAGTTTCTACTCCAGTCAATGCGATGTGATGCTGACTGCGATGAGCAGGCATTTCCCTGAAGGCGTGACATGGACGCGTCCGGAGGGCGGCATGTTCATCTGGGTGACTTTGCCTGAGCATATCAACAGCAAGCAATTACTTGACGAAGCCATTGCGCAAAACGTTGCCTTCGTGCCCGGCGGTCCGTTCTACGCGAACAATCCTGCCACCAACACTCTGCGCTTGAGCTTTGTGACGGTGTCGCCTGAACGCATCAATGAAGGCATTGAAAAACTCGGTAAATTGATTCAGGCCAGGATTTAAACGAGGCGCCAAGCTAAATCCAAATCCTGAAATCATAGTCAGGTACTCTCAAAAAAACGGATGTCCCTCGGGGCATTCGTTTTTTTTCGTCTGGTAATTCGCAGACGATAGACTAAACTGTCAACTATTGTCATATGGGTAATCCGTTTAGCTTCATTGCCGTAATATAGCCAGTAATTGTCTTTTAATCTTTTACTTTGGAGTGCACCGATGAAACGATCTGTCTTATTTGTCGCAATCACCATGGCAATCACCAGCGGGGCTCAGGCTCAGACGCTGAGCTCAAAACAGCAGTACACCATAGACACAAAAAATGCTTCCACTCGCTATGCCGATGACAAAAAACTCTGTGCAGAAGAAGCGACTTCTGCCGCCAGAATGCAATGTCTGCGTGATGCCAAAACGGAATATAACAACGCACTCGCTGCCGCCAAAGCGACTTCGAGCAAGGCAGTCACCGTCTCAACCAAACAGCTTGATTCTTGCGTCGGCTGCGGCAAAGTGATTGCGGTCAACGTCAACGATAAAGAGGGTGAAGGCAGTGCACTAGGCGTGATCGCCGGCGGCGTTGCCGGTGCCATCCTCGGCAATCAGGTTGGCAATGGCAGTGGTCGCGATCTGGCAACGATCGCCGGTGCCGCTGGCGGTGCTTATGCAGGTCGTAAGATTGAGCAAAAGGCGAAGTCGAGCAAGGTATGGGAAGTGACTGTGCAATACGATAACGGTGAAAAAAATACTTTTAGCTTCGATCATGATCCAGGGCTGAATAATGGCGATCGGGTAAAAAATTCCGGCAGCAGCATTATTCGCCACTAACAGCTTAAGCAGTATTGCGGATGGGCGGACTAATGTCATATCCAGCGAATAGCACGACCGTATCAGGAATCGTACCCGCTGCCTTGCGTCATGGTAGGTATTATCCATATACGTACTATTGCGCATGGTGCGGTCTTGTCGCTATTTTGTAACATGACGGTTGTTGTTTCTCCCTGTCTACATCTTTATTGCTAAGATCACGCGTGCCGGTTTCGTGCCTTGGTCATGATCAAGGCTTTTCATCTATTTGTGAGGTAATGCACAATGCATCCCATCAAGAAAAGACGATTTGCATCTGCCTTGCAAATATGCGGCATGGTTTCATTTGTTGTATGTGTATCGTTAGTCAGCTCCGCCTATGCTCAAATTCAGAGTCAAGCCCAGCCTCAGACAAACGCATGTAAAACCCTGATTGCAACCGGCAATCCTGAGTACCCGCCTTATCTGTGGCGCGATCCCGACGATGAGAATAAATTGATCGGTGCCAATGCCGATCTGATGCAATTACTCGCAAAAGAAATCGGCATCAGCATAGAGGTGAAATATGCAGGTCCTTGGGGACGGGTGCAGGAGGAGGCTAAACTTGGCCGTGTCGATTTGATTGCAGGCGCATTTTTTACACAGCCTCGTCTTGATTACATGGACTATTTTTATCCGGCATTTCGTGAAACGCGTTCGGTCATCTGGACCAGAGACAATGCTGTTTTTCCTTATAAAAAATGGAGTGACTTGAAGCGCCGCCTCGGCGTCACCGTGATTAATAACAGTTTTGGCGATGAATTCGATCGCTATGCCAAAGAGTCCTTAAAAATCACGACGGTTCCCGGTCTGGAGCAAGCCTTGAAGATGCTGAGCTTATCGCGTGCCGACTACCTGATTTACGAGGAAGATCCGGGTCTGGCCTATGCCGCCAAATTGAATATCACTGGATTGAAAACCGTCAATCCAGCCATCAGCAATGAAAGTTTATACCTGACGTTTTCGCATAAATCGGCATGTAATACCGGTGATATGCGCGGACGTATTGCGAAAGCCATCATCAAGCTGAATAAACAAAATATCATGAACAAGCTCATCGAAAGTAATATCCAGGTCTGGCGTAAACAAACGAAATAGCGTGACATAAGAAGATATTGGGTAAACTTACACTTCGACAAATTCTGATCTTAGGTGTTGCACTGGGAATCCTGTTGCCAGCCTTGGTGCTGGGCAGGTTTCTGGTGCAGGATCGGTATGAGCGCGAACTGAATTTACGGGTACTCACCCCTATGTCGCAATATGCCGATATGCTCGCCCGGGCAATGGCAGTGCCTGTATGGAATGTTGATAAAGAAGTCGCGAACGAGTTTGTCCAAGCCGTCATGCGCAATCCCGAAGTCGTCAGCGTCACTGTCGAGGACGAATCCCAAAACCAATTTGTACACGCCGAGGTGCTATCACGCCGCATCGGCGAATTATTTAGTGAAGAGCGTTTCCTGAGTCTGAGCGGCCTGGCAAATAAACGTATCGGCAAAGTTACCGTTGAGCTCAGCGCTGGTCGTTTAAAGAGCGATCTGATCGCAGATTTACTGAAAATGACTGGCGCCTTGCTGGCGCAGGTATTGATTTCTTTCGGCTTTATTTTGCTCTTGTTTGAACGCAGAATCGTGCACCCGATTAAAGAATTGCAACAAGCAACAGCTAATCTGGCGCAAGGTAAATTAGATCAACCTTTGATACGACGCCGGGACGATGAAATCGGTAATTTATCCAAGAGTCTGGACAAAATGCGCCTCGACCTCGGTGCTCTGATTGCCGAGCGCGAACAAAAGAATCAGGTGTTGCAAATTGAATTGAACGAACGTTTGCGTGCCGAAACAGCCTTGCGCTTTACGGAAGAAAAATTCACCGCGATCTTTCATGCATCGCCAGTTGCGATGACCGTCTTTCGCAAGGCGAATCTGTTTGTCATGGTGGATGTGAATGATGCCTGGGTCAGGCAATTCGGCTGGACCCATGATGAAATTTTGCATAGCTGTGAAAAACAAAGATCCTTATGGCGCAATCCGGATGATTTCGATACTGTGATGTCGAGGATTGAGAGCCACAGTGAGATACATGACTACGAGGCATGGCTGCATTGCGGTCACCAGGAAAAAATCCTGTTATGTAATATTTCCGGCCGTCTGGTGCAACTGGGCGATGAATCTTTACTGGTGCTGGTGCAGGAAGACATCACTGAAAAACGGCATAACGAATCTGAGATCCTTAGCCTGAATACGAGTCTGGAAAACCGGGTATCCGAGCGCACTAATGAGCTGGAAGTCGCCAACACCGAATTGACCATCGTGCTGGAAAATTTGCAACGTGCCCAGCATGAATTATTGCGCACAGAAAAAATGGCAGCCTTAGGCTCACTGGTTGCCGGTGTGGCGCATGAATTGAATACGCCCATCGGTATCAGTGTGACGGTTGCCAGCACCATTCAGCAGCAAACGGAAGAAATTCTGCTAGCCATGCGGGACGGGATGCGACGTTCGACTCTGGATGAGTTTTTGCAAAACTCGCGTGCGGGTACCGATATTTTGATGCGCAATTTAAGTAAGGCATCTGAATTGATTGTCAGTTTTAAACAAGTCGCGGTAGATCAGACCAGCGCCAACCGTCGCTTGTTTATACTCGCTGAAACTGTGGCTGAAAATGTCCTGACATTGGGGCCGGCCATACGCAAGACGCGACATGAAGTGGTGTGCAATATCCCGCCCAAAATCGTGATGGATAGTTATCCCGGTCCCTTGGGGCAAGTGCTGACCAATCTGATCAATAATGCGTTTATCCACGCTTTCGATGCCGATATGCGTGGCACGGTCAGTATTTCGGCAACCGTGGATGAAGCCGATACGCTAACAATTGTGCTGTCCGATAATGGCAAAGGCATTTCTGAGGCGAATTTAGGACGCATATTTGACCCATTTTTTACGACAAAATTAGGCCAGGGCGGCAGCGGCCTGGGCTTGAATATCGTGTATAACCTGATTACAGGCGTGCTTGACGGCAACATCACCGTAGAAAGCGCCGTCAACAAAGGCACGATTTTTACCATGAGCTTACCCAGAGTTGCGCCTTAAATATCTGTTTGATTACCATCACGTGGAAATTTTGCAGTTTTTCTGGCATCTGTTACAGTCCCGCCATGAGCAAAATATCTTTAGATCGTCTCTTGCAATCGCAAGGATTTGGCACACGAAAATATTGTCGTGAATTGATTGATGATGGTGAGCTGAGCATTGCCGGTGAGGTGATGTCCAGCTATAAAACGACGGTCGAAACCGCGGGTTTGCGTTTTTCTATCTTCGAGGAGGAGTGGGAATATCGCGAACATATTTATATCGTCCTGAATAAACCGGCGAATTTTGAATGTTCCCGCAAGCCTAGTCATCATCCCGGTGTGTTGACGCTGTTGCCCGAGCAATTTTCCTGGCGCGATGTGCAGCCGGTTGGCCGCTTGGATCATGACACCACGGGAATGTTGCTGATGTCCGACGATGGACCTTTTATCCATGCGCAGTCTTCGCCAAAACGACATATTCCTAAAGTCTACGTCGCCACCACTGCCGAGCCGGTGACCGAAGAGTTAGTGAAAAAATTATTGTCCGGTGTACAGTTGCATGATGAGCCTGCCCCGCTGGCAGCGCAGACATGCCGCCCAATCTCGGATCGGCAGATTGAAATCGTGCTGGAGCAGGGCAAATATCATCAGGTCAAGCGTATGCTCGCCGCGGCAGGCAATCATTGTGCTGCATTGCAAAGAACGGCAGTTGGACAATTGACGCTGGATTCGTTAGGCTTGGAAGAAGGTGAGTGGTGCTACCTCACGCAGCAGCAAATGGCATTATTAGTTCCTATGTAGGTTTTCTAAAGGAGTCGGTATGTCGGTTATCGCAGTGGTCAATCCCAAGGGCGGCGTCGGTAAAAGTACGTTTGCGACGAATCTGGCAGGCTATCTTGCCCATAAAGGACATAAGGTGATGCTGGGAGATACCGATATCCAGCAATCGTCACGCAACTGGCTGTCCTTGCGACCCGCCAACTTGCCCGCCATCAGCGCCTGGGAGATTGAAGATGGGCACATTGCCAAACCGCCCAAAGGCACCACCCATATTGTGCTCGATACGCCTGCCGGACTGAGCAGAAAAAAACTTGATGCGGTATTGAAAATAGCCGACAAAGTCGTGATTCCCCTGCAGCCATCTATCTTCGATATTCTTGCCACCGAAGAATTTATCAAGACGCTCAATAAGCATGACCGGCGCTACCAGCTGGCCGTACTGGGAATGCGTGTCAATGCGCGCAGCCGTGCTGCCGATCAACTGGCGCACTATGTCGGTCAACTGGGTTTGCCGGTACTGGCCTATCTGCGGGACACGCAAAATTACATACAACTGGCGGCTCACGGCGCTACTTTATGGGATGTGGCCCCTTCGCGCGTCGAAAAAGATGTCGCTCAATGGCAGGATATCTTGGCCTGGATAGAGCGCTGATCGCCAGCGGCGCTGATTTCTGGCGACCCATCTATTTCGCAGATCAGGCAGGTTCGATCACAATGTCAGCCCGCAGAGAATTGGCGATATAGCATTCTTCATGCGCCTGATGATGCAGGGCGGCCAGTTCTTCGCTGGTTGCCTGCCTGTCGCCGGAGAAAATGACTAGCGGACGTAAAGTGATTTTAGTGATTGCTAATTTGCCGTGTTCATTTTTATCCATGAGTCCGACCGCATGATCGAGATACTCATCAACGATAAACCCCTTTTTACCGGCTAACCATAAAAAGAACAGCATATGGCAACTTGACGCCGCCGCGACCAAGGCTTCTTCGGGATCGACATTTTCCGCGACAGATAAAGGCAGGGGAACGGATAAAGGTGAGGATGAGGCCGGTACCACCAGGCCGCCATCGAATTGCCAGTCATGCGCCCGGCTATACTTATTATCGGTGAACACTTGCTCGCCGCGTTGCCATTTGATGCTGGCCTGATAATGGTGCATGACATCTCCAATTACATGTTGATTTTCATCATTGTAAGGGCAGCTCATGTTCGAGCAAGGTTTTTTTATATCGGTTTTGCGCTACTAAGGCCTGATCGGCTAAGGCTCTGCAGGCGCGGCTTTAGTGTCTGTTGTCACTTCTTTGGATGGCTTGATCTTGCTGCCATCAAATTGCTTGATCAATAACCACGACATCGGCTTTAACAGCAGTCGCTGCGTCAGCGCCTCGCACCAGGGGTGCGCAGCAAGCCAGACAATCAAGGCGCTGACAGAGAACGCAGCGAGACTGGTCAGGGCTTTATCTAAAGTGAAAATCGCTTTCAGCACGCCAGTTTCCTGTAACACGATCAACGCCAGTCCATGCCATAAGAAGACATAGATAGAACGCTGACCGATCTGCGCCAATCCCCAATTTTTGCGCGACAGCAAATGCAGGCAGGCTAAACCGATGACGCCTGAGAGCACATATTGCGCTATCTGATATAGCGTTCCAGTCAGGTTCGCCATGCCTAAACGGCTGAGCGAGTAACTACCGTAAAGCCATCGATAATCAAAATCGCTTTTGAGTAAGAACGACGCGATAATGGCAATCGCCACCACAGGCAGGCTGATGAGCAGCAGGCGTTTTTTAGTGCGGTCAAATATGGTCGGGCCGAATTTCCAGCCGAGCAAAAAGAACGGGAAGAAAGTCAGGGTGCGCGCAATACTTAAAAAATAACCGCTACTCTCGGAATAACTAGCGACCAGCGACACCCCCAGCGCCATCACAACAGGAAACTGAAGCCGGGCAAAAATCGGCAGCATCAGACGCCAGCACAACAAGCTCATTAAATACCACAGCATCCAATACGGCGCGAACAAAGCGCTATATACGCTCAGGCTGCCTTTTAACAGCAGCTCTATGCTTTCATACAAGACTTCAAATACAAATAATGGGATGACAATGTTTTTGACCAGTTGATTGCTCTGCCTGTCATCTAAAGAGGCTTTTGACAGCATCCCGGATACCAGCGCAAACATAGGCATATGAAAAGAATAGATAAAAATCCAGACTGAACGCAGGAAATGATCCCCGGTGATATGGAGTTCAATTAAATGTCCGAACACGACCAGAAAGATCAAAACGGCTTTGATATTGTCGATGCGGAGGTTTCTGCTTTGGGAAGACATCTGTAGTTCGCTAACTCTTTGTAATTGCGCATTATTTTTAAAAGACGCCATGATAACGAATCATCGGTGATTGCGTACGCTGAGTTTGTAACGAAGCTTTGCTGCATCAGGGACTGTTAACAAATAAACCCTCATTATCAAGTCATCAGGCAAAGCGGAAATCCAGCTTAATATTTCCCCTTGGAAAATGTATGCGACCTGATTACAATGCTCCCTACCGCATTCAATGCTCATTTTTAGGAATGCTTAGCTCATGCCTGTGACAGATAAACCAAAGAAACTACTCACATCGAAGTTGGATTTCGAGGGGGTGGGGGAGTCTTCTCCAAATACGTCCGTGATCACGGATGATAGTCTGGATGAGTGGGGTTTTGATCTTGCCTCCATAGCATCTGAATCAACTGAGATTGACAAAGAAGAGCCGCCGTTCGTCCCGCCGCCACGGCCGTCTGCCAGAGTAGCCGGGCCATCTAAAGAAAAACCTGCTGCTTTCGTTTACACGCCAAAAAAACCAGCGAGAGTCGTGGCGGCTAAGAAGAAAGACAATTTTTCACAATATGCGGCCAGCGTCACTTTGATTTTTTTTACGATTTTATCGATCGCTGTGTATGCCTATATTCAGCAGGAGTCCTCCAATACGGCAGACTTGAGTTACCTGGCGTTACCGCAGGCGGTGGTCAATGTGGACGGACAGGTCACACGAATTCAGGTGACAATACAAGTGGCGCAGGAAGATCAGGATTGGTTGAAAGAAAATAAAAAAACGCTGCATGAGCTATTCCAGATCGCAATCGCCAAAGCCAATGCAGATGAGTTGCGCAGCCCGGAAGGTTTGACCATCATGCAGCGAGATTTGAAAAATGAACTCAATCAAGCGATGGGTACTGACAAAATCCAGGCAGTTTTGCTGACTGAATTGTTATTGCAAGATAAACCATAAACTTTAATGATGGATATGCGAATCAGCGACGAATCAGCGGTTAACTATGTTATGCGTCATTGGCCCGTCAAAATTTAACGCAAAAATGGAACTCTTTCAGGCTTGGAAATGACCTGTGCATAGGGAATAACAATAGTTTGACGGAACAGCGTGAACGTATTTTTATTGTGAATAATTGTATATTTACTCATTTTTAAAAAAAGAATTATGCTAATGTAATCATCACATCCAATCTCTCAGATGCCTACTCATGACCAGAACAGAAAAAAACAGCGAGTTTGAGTTCATTGAAGGTTTAACTGCAGAATTGTCGTCAAAAGAATTGATTTTTCCGACTTCTTTGAACGCAACGATGAAAATCCGGCGGGCGTTGAGCCATCCGGACATGTCCACTGATACCGTTGTTCGTATCATCAGTACAGAGCCGGTTTTGTCGGCGCAAATCCTGCGCATGAGTAATTCGGCCATGTACAACCACTCCAGTAAAAAAATAGTCGATTTGCGGGCTGCAACCTTGTTATTGGGATTCACGACGATACGCAATATCGCGATCTCGGTCGGCATGAAACAACTGGCCGATCATAAGGCCGACGAACCTTTGTCCAGGCAGCTTGATGGTTTGTGGACCCGCAGCCTGCGCGTTGCTGCTCTGTCGTATGTGATTGCCAGGCACCTGAGCAATTCGAGTCCCGACAAAGCCATGCTGGCGGGTCTGCTGCATGATGTGGGGAAGTTTTACATCCTGAACAGAGCGCGCCATTATCAAGGTCTATTCGTATCGAATACGGCCTTGTGGGAAGTGATTGATCAATGGCATGCGGAGATTGGCGTCGCCATTCTGGAGAATTGGGATATCGATGAGGATATCCTCGCCGCAGTCATGGATCACCGTACCAGTCAATTGCCGCATACCAATCGCCCGGGTTTAACCGATGTAGTGGCAACGGCGGATTTTTTGGACGGTCATTTTGTGGCGGCTTCTCTGGATGAAATTAATTGGCAAGCTTTGCCAACAGCCCTCGAAAATCTACAACTCGATTTCGAAAAATGCCAGATTCTGATGGCAGAGACCAAGGCCGAACTGGGATTAATACTGCGCGCTTTGTCCTGAACCCCGGGTTGACAATTCTTACCAAGAGCTTGTTTATTTATCGGCGGCAAATTTATTTATACCCTGCATCGTCGCGATCAGCTAATCGGTTGAAATCGCACCAACATAAAGCGTCATCAAGCATTTCCTCTCCGTTCGCACAAATTTAATGCACAGGCATGCCGCGTTCTTGCGGCATCCGGGATCGTGCAGGCGATATCCATCTGGCACGTAATCTGCTAAAGCTCCTGATGCGCACTCCGCATTCTGCATTTCCCTTGTCCACACTCACGTTTAGGAGCAACAAATGTCTCGTCGCACCCTATTAAAATCGACTGCAGTTGGCGCTTTCACCCTGGCTGCTGCGGCTTGGTTGCCGCATGCGTATGCCGCCGACACCATCAAGGTCGGCATTCTCCATTCGCTGTCAGGAACGATGGCGATTTCCGAAACCTCGCTGAAAGACGTCGCCCTTATGACGATCGATGAGATCAATGCGAATGGCGGCGTGATGGGTAAAAAGCTGGAGCCGGTGATCGTGGATCCCGCATCGAACTGGCCGCTGTTCGCAGAAAAAGCGCGTCAGCTGATTTCGCAGGATAAAGTCTCAGTCGTGTTTGGTTGCTGGACCTCGGTATCGCGCAAGTCGGTGTTGCCGGTATTTAAGGAATTGAATAGCCTGCTGTTCTATCCGGTGCAATACGAAGGCGAAGAGCTGGAAAAAAATGTGTTCTACACCGGTGCCGCACCGAATCAGCAAGCGATTCCGGCGACCGAATATCTGATGTCGAAAGAGGGCGGCGGCGCCAAGCGCTTCGTCTTGCTGGGTACCGATTACGTGTATCCGCGCACCACCAACAAGATCCTGCGCGCTTTCCTGCACAGCAAAGGCGTCAAGGATAGCGACATCGACGAAGTGTACACACCGTTCGGTCATTCCGATTATCAAACGATTGTTGCGAATATCAAGAAATTCTCCGCGGGCGGCAAGACAGCCGTGATCTCCACCATCAATGGCGACTCCAACGTGCCGTTCTACAAAGAACTGGGTAATGCAGGACTGAAAGCGACCGACGTGCCGGTAGTGGCTTTCTCCGTCGGTGAAGAAGAATTGCGCGGCGTGGATACCAAACCCCTGCTCGGTCACCTCGCTGCCTGGAATTATTTCCAGTCCGTGAAAAACCCGGTGAACACCGCTTTCATCAAACAATGGAAAGACTATGCCGTCGCCAAGAAACTGCCGAACGCCGGCACGGTCGTGACCAATGATCCGATGGAAGCAACTTACGTCGGCATCCATATGTGGAAGCAGGCGGTGGAAAAAGCCAAGTCAACCGATACCGATAAAGTCATCGCAGCGATGGGCGGCCAGACCTTCAAGGCCCCGTCCGGTTTTGAGTTGACCATGGATAAAACCAATCATCATTTACACAAGCCCGTCATGATCGGTGAGATCAAAGGTGACGGCCAGTTCAGCGTGGTATGGAAAACCAAAGGCCCGATCCGCGCCCAACCCTGGAGCCCTTACATTCCTGGTAACGAGGCCAAGCAAAAGATGTAATCGCCTGACGCATGAAGTCAATCAGATGGACGATAGGCGACCTGTCTGTGATTGTTGCGGTAGCGAGTTTTCGTCGCCATAGAGTGACCTTAGTAACCTAGTTATTTCAATGCCGGGGAAGGAATCATCGCCAACCCCGGCATTGTGTTGAGAAGGATAGGATTTTTATCTTTTTTACGTCATCCCGAGGGTTCATTTTTTTGAATAATTTCTCAGCCAAGAAACCTGCGTCTATACCACTATTTATGTCGCTATTTATGTTGCAATTCAAAAAAATAATCTTGCCTGGAGTGCTCTGCCTGCACACGGTAATCGCCTGCGCCGCGATGGATCCTGCTGTATTGAAACCTCTTGCCGGTGACGATCCCGATGCCAGGATCGCTGCCGTCAACCAGATCGCGGGAATGGCGAATCAAGAGGCATTGAAGATCCTGACCGCACTTAAAAATGATGCGCTGTATGCGACCCCAGACGGACAAATCTATATCGTCGACCAGGACAAGGCTACCAATCTGGCGAATGATAAAACCACGCCTTTGCCCGATGGCATAGACGGCATCACGGTGAATAACCGCCTGCGTGCGGTGGTCGACGATGCGCTGTCCGGTTTAAAACTGTTTTCTCAGGATCGCTCCCTGCGTCTGGCCGCGGTGCTGGAATTGCAAAAGAGTGCGAGTCCGGAACAAGCGCCACTGATCACAAGGGCACTGGCGAAGGAAGCCGATCCCGAGATCAGATCTTTACTGCAACTCGTCGCCGCCACCGCCAATCTGCAAGCGACCGATCCGGCAATTCGTAAAGCCGCAGTGATTGCCCTGCAAGACAGTACCAATGCGAATATCAAACCTGCATTGCAAAAAATGCTGGATATCGGTCCCGACGGTAAGCCGATCGAGCCTGACGAAAGTATCCGTATCGAAGCAGCGAACACCATGAATGCGCTGAACAGCCGCATCGTCAGAACAGAGTTCGTCGGCAATCTGTTTTATGGCGCCTCGCTCGGCAGCGTCTTGTTATTGACCGCGCTGGGTCTGGCAATCACCTTCGGCTTGATGGGCATCATCAATATGGCGCATGGTGAGCTGATGATGATCGGTGCGTACACGACTTATGTCTGCCAATTGGCGTTCCGGCATTTTCTGCCGGGTGCGATCGATGCGTATCTGATTGTCGCTTTGCCTGCGGCCTTTATTGTGGCGGGGGCAGTCGGCATTGCACTGGAGCGCACCGTGATCCGCTGGCTATACGGCAGGCCGCTGGAAACCCTGCTCGCCACCTGGGGCATCAGCCTGATGCTGATGCAAGCGGTGCGCACGATCTTCGGTGCGCAGAACGTCGAGGTGGCAAATCCCGGCTGGATGTCGGGCGGTGTGACGGTGCTGGGCTCGCTGGTGCTATCGTATAACCGGATCGCGATTATCTTCTTTGCCTTGTTGGTGGTGCTGGCGGTCTGGCTGATCCTGAATAAAACCCGGCTCGGTTTGTTTGTCCGTGCCGTCACGCAGAATCGCCGCATGGCCGATTGCGTCGGCGTCTCCACCGGCAAGATCGATATGATGACTTTCGGACTGGGTTCCGGTATCGCCGGTCTGGGTGGCGTGGCGCTGTCGCAGCTGGGCAATGTTGGCCCCGATCTGGGTCAGAATTACATCGTCGATTCTTTCATGGTGGTGGTGCTCGGCGGTGTCGGGCAATTGATCGGCACCGTGATCGCCGCGCTCGGCCTGGGCGAGGTGAATAAATTCCTTGAGCCGGTCGCCGGTGCGGTCATGGCAAAAATCACGATCCTGGTTTTCATCATCATCTTTATCCAGAAACGACCGCAAGGCCTGTTCGCAATGAAGGGGCGGAGTGCAGAATGAACTCTTCTTTATTCTCTCGCCCTGCCTGGTCCGGCATCATCATTTGCACCGTCATTCTGGCTTTGCTGCCCATCCTGAATTTGAATTTTCCGGCGGGACATGCGCTGCATATCTCCAGCTATGCGGTCGGCCTGGTTGCTAAATTCATGTGCTATGCCCTGGCTGCATTAGCGCTCGACCTGGTGTGGGGTTACACCGGCATCCTGTCGCTCGGGCACGGCGTGTTTTTCGCGTTGGGCGGTTACGCGCACGGCATGTACCTGATGCGCGCGATCGGGCGCGACGGCGTGTATCAAAGCAATTTGCCGGACTTCATGGTCTTTCTCGACTGGAAATCCTACCCCTGGTACTGGGCCATGACCGACAACTTCTGGTATTGCATGGCGCTGGTGGTGCTGGTGCCGGGCGTGCTGGCCTTCGTGTTCGGCTATTTCGCTTTCCGTTCACGTATCAAAGGCGTATATTTTTCCATCATTACGCAGGCCATGACTTTTGCCTTCATGCTGATGTTTTTCCGGAATAACACCGGCTTCGGCGGCAACAACGGCTTTACTGATTTCAAACGCATTCTGGGGTATTCAATCACGGCACCGGCAACCAAGGCGGCGCTGTATCTGGTGACGCTGGGATTGCTGCTCGGCGCGCTGCTGCTGTGTCGCTGGATCGTGACCTCCAAATTGGGACGTGTGCTGCAGGCGGTGCGCGATGCGGAATCGCGCCTCATGTTTATCGGTTACAACCCGCTTTGGTTCAAACTGTTTGTCTGGACTTTATCCGCGATCCTGTGCGGGATCGCCGGTGCGCTATACGTTCCGCAAGTCGGCATCATCAATCCGTCTGAAATGTCGCCCGGCAATTCGATCGAGATGGTGATCTGGGCCGCGGTCGGCGGACGCGGTTCTTTGCTCGGTCCCATCATCGGCGCTTTCTCCGTGAACGGTTTGAAGAGTTGGTTCACTGCGGCTTTCCCTGATCTCTGGCTGTTTGCGCTCGGCCTGCTATTCATCCTGGTCACGCTATTGATGCCGCAAGGTATCTTGGGCTTGCTGGATCAGTTCAAGCGCAAACTGAAATCCGATGCATCAGATGGATCTGGCATTTCTGATGCGAAACAGGAGGCAGCATGAGCGATATCGTGCATGACAAAGCCGTCGGTATCCTGATCGATCTGGTGCAAGGCGATGAGCCGCAAGCCTCGTTTTCGCGTATCAAGCCGGAAGGCGTCGATACCACGCATGGCGCGATCCTGTACCTGGAAGATGTCGTGGTGTCGTTCGATGGTTTCAAAGCCTTGAATTACCTGAATCTGGATATTTCTATCGGTGAGCTGCGTTGCATCATTGGCCCCAACGGCGCCGGAAAAACCACCATGATGGATGTAATCACCGGTAAGACGCGCCCGACTTCCGGCACCGTGTTTTTCGGTCAGTCCATGGATCTCAGCAAGATGGCTGAGTACCAGATTGCGCATGCGGGCATCGGTCGCAAGTTCCAGCGCCCGACCGTGTTCGAGCAGCATACGGTGTTTGAAAACCTGGAGCTGGCGATGAAGATGAACAAGCGTGTCCGGCCGACTTTGTTCTTCAAACTCGACAGCGAGCAGAGGGACAAGATCGACGACATCCTGCGATTGATACGCCTGCATGGCAGCGAACACCGGCTCGCAGGTTTGCTCTCGCACGGACAAAAGCAATGGCTGGAAATCGGTATGTTGCTGATGCAAGAGCCGCAATTGATTTTGCTCGATGAGCCGGTGGCTGGGATGTCCGATGCCGAAACCGTGCGCACCGCCGAATTATTGAACGAGCTGCGCGGCAAGCATTCGATCGTGGTGGTCGAGCATGACATGGCTTTCGTCACCGAAATCGCCCGCGAAGGCAAAGTCACGGTATTGCATGAAGGCTCGGTGCTGGCAGAAGGCACGATGCAACAGGTGCAGGCAGATGAGCGGGTGATTGAAGTGTATCTGGGGCGCTGAGATGCCGTATCGGTGTAGCGGCAGGGTGCGCCATACGCCCCTTGCGACATTGAACCCGCACTATCCATGCGCTTCCCGGCACGAAATGCTTCCAGCAGCCGCAGCGGTATTGCGGATGAGTCGATAAATAGAGGATTTTTATGCTACAGGTTGACCACATCAATCAATATTACGGCTCGTCCCATACCTTGCGCGGCGTCTCGCTGTCGCTGGAAAAAGGACAGTGCCTGACATTGCTAGGCCGTAATGGCGTCGGCAAGACGACCTTGTTGAAATGCCTGATGGGTGTGTTGCCGGTCGCCAGTGGCAAAGTCATTTTGGAAGGTCGTGATATCACCAGGCTCAAGCCGCATGAGCGCGCCGCCGCCGGGATTGCCTATGTGCCGCAAGGCCGCGAGATCTTTGCCAGGCTGACCGTAGAAGAAAATATGTTGATGGGCATGGCAGTCAAGTCAGGTCGCAAGGCGTCCGTGATTAATGAGGAAGTGCTTGCGCTGTTCCCCGTGTTAAAGGAAATGCTGCATCGTCGTGGCGGCGATCTCTCGGGTGGCCAGCAACAGCAACTTGCGATTGCACGCGCCTTGCTGGCGGAACCCAAGCTGATCATTTTCGACGAGCCGACCGAGGGGATTCAGCCGTCGATTATCAAGGACATCGAGCGGGTGATTCGTCTGTTGCGCGCACGCGGCGATATGGCGATTCTCTTGTGCGAACAGTATTTCGACTTTGCCCGTGCTCTGGCGGACCAGTTCATCATCCTGTCGCGCGGCGAAGTCGTGGCGGCTGGCAGTGCCGATCAGATGGATAGTGAGGACGTGAAGCAGCACTTGGCGGTATAGTTTCAGCATGAATCAGATTGTTGACCCATTTATACTTTGCGTTCCTGCTGAGCCTGCCGTCAAAGCCGCTTGTCAGGCCAGACTGACGCTGGGTTTTGCCGATGACGCCGGCACCACGCGGCTGCTTGAGCGCAGCCATTTTGGCCCGTTGCGGGTGCAAAAACCGCTGTATCCGGAAGGCCCGTCGATTTGTCATGCAATCGTGGTGCATCCGCCCGGCGGCGTGGTCGGTGGCGATGAATTGCACATCACAAGCAAGCTCGCGCCAGGCGCGCATGCCTTCCTCACCACCCCGGGTGCAGCCAAGTGGTACAAGGCCAATGGCCACATCTCGCATCAATTGATCGAGCTTGATGTGGCGGCGCAGGCGTCGCTGGAATGGCTGCCGCAGGAGACGATTTTTTTCGATGCGGCCCAGGTGCGCTTGCAGAACAAGATCAACCTGGGCAAGGGTGCGACTTATATCGGCGCTGATATCCTGTGCTTCGGGCGCACTGCCTCTGGCGAATCTTTTCACACCGGGAAAATCACGCAGACCAGCGAAATTCGCCGCGAAGGTCAATTGCTCTGGTTTGAGCAAGGCAGTATTGTGGGCGGCTCATCCGCCATGCATAGCCCGCTGGCATTAGCGGGCAATACGGTTTGCGCCAGCCTGATCGCAGTCGGCAAGCAATTACCTGTATCGCTGATCCAGCAATTGCGGGAAGCAGCGATCGCCTTAACGGGGAACCCGCATGCGGTTGGCGTGACCCAAATGAAAACCGTGATCGTGGCCAGGTATATGGGAAATTCGAGCGAAATGGCACGGCAATGGTTGACGCTCATGTGGCAAATTGTGCGCCCTGAATTGCTGTGGCGTGAAGGCGTGGTGCCGCGGATCTGGAATACCTAGTATTTGTTATCGCTGACGCGAATGTGTAATGTGGAAGTTAAATAAATAACTAAATTTTTGATGGGATTAGCGATTTTATACCCCTCTCCCGCATGCGGGAGAGGGGAAAAGAACGAAGCAAAAAAATTTGCAGAAGATACAAGGAACAAACATGGAATTAACGCCAAGAGAAAAAGACAAGCTGCTGATTTTCACCGCGGCCTTACTCGCTGAACGACGCAAAGCGCGTGGCTTGAAACTGAATTACCCGGAAGCGGTCGCCCTGATCACGGCTGCCATCATGGAGGGCGCGCGCGACGGCAAAACCGTGGCCGAGCTGATGTCGGACGGCACCAGGATTTTGACACGCGCCGATGTCATGGACGGCATTGCCGAGATGATCCCGGACATCCAGGTAGAAGCGACTTTCCCGGACGGGACCAAGCTGGTTACCGTTCATCATCCTATCCCATAGGTGCTCTAATGATTCCAGGCGAAATGCTGATAGAGGCGGGCGATATTGAACTCAATGCCGGTCGCGCGACTGCCTCCGTGGTGGTGGCGAATAGCGGTGACAGACCGATACAGGTCGGGTCCCATTTTCATTTTTTTGAAACCAATCCTGCATTGGAATTCGAGCGCGACAGTGCTTACGGTATGCGCCTGAATATCGCAGCGGGTACCGCGGTGCGCTTTGAACCGGGCCAGAAACGTACCGTAGAACTGGTGGCGCTGGCCGGTGATCGCCGGGTGTATGGCTTCAACGCCAAGGTCATGGGCGCACTGACTCAGCCTCAAGCGGAACTCCGTGTCGATAAAAATAAGGAGACCAAATGAGCAAGATCTCACGCCATGCGTATGCCGAAATGTTCGGCCCGACCACCGGCGACCGGATTCGTCTGGCCGATACCGAACTGTTTATTGAAATCGAAAAAGACTTTGCCACCTATGGCGAAGAGGTCAAATTCGGCGGCGGCAAAGTGATTCGCGACGGCATGGGCCAGTCGCAGCGCAATTACCGGGACGTGATGGACACCGTGATTACCAATGCGGTGATCCTCGATCATTGGGGCATCGTGAAAGCCGATATCGGCCTGAAAGGCGGCAAGATCGCTGCCATCGGCAAGGCCGGTAATCCGGATATCCAGCCGGATGTCACGATGTGCATCGGCGGTGCCACTGAGATCATTGCCGGCGAAGGCATGATCGTGACTGCAGGCGGCATCGATTCGCACATCCATTTCATTTGCCCGCAGCAGATAGAAGAAGCCCTGATGAGCGGTGTGACGACCATGCTGGGCGGCGGCACCGGTCCGGCGACCGGCACTGCTGCCACTACCTGCACACCGGGCCCCTGGCATTTGCATTCGATGTTATCGGCGGCCGACGCCTTCCCGATGAATCTGGGTTTCCTCGGCAAAGGCAATGTCAGCCTGCCGGTACCGCTGGAAGAACAAATCCTGGCCGGTGCCATCGGCCTCAAGCTGCATGAAGACTGGGGTACCACGCCAGCCGCCATCGACAACTGCCTGGCGGTAGCGGACCGCATGGATGTGCAGGTCGCGATTCATTCCGATACCTTGAATGAAGCGGGATTTCTGGAACACACTTTGGCCGCGTTCAAGGATCGCACTATCCACACCTTCCATACCGAAGGCGCGGGCGGCGGCCATGCGCCGGACATTATTGCGGCCGTCGGGCAAGCCAATGTCTTGCCGTCGTCGACCAATCCGACCCGACCCTATACCGTGAATACCCTCGATGAACATCTGGATATGCTGATGGTCTGCCATCATCTCGATCCGGCGATTGCCGAAGACATCGCCTTTGCCGAATCGCGGATACGGCGCGAAACGATTGCCGCCGAAGATATTTTGCATGACATCGGTGCGATCAGCATGATGTCATCCGATTCGCAAGCGATGGGGCGGGTCGGCGAAGTCATCATGCGCACCTGGCAGACTGCGCACAAGATGAAGACCCAGCGCGGTTCCCTGGCGGAAGATAATGCCCGCAACGATAATTTCCGCGTCAAGCGCTATATAGCCAAATACACCATCAATCCGGCGATTACCCACGGCATCTCGCACGTGGTGGGTTCGCTGGAGGTCGGCAAGATCGCCGACATCGTGCTGTGGAAGCCGGCGTTTTTCGGTGTCAAGCCCACGATGATTTTAAAGAGCGGCATGATCGCGGCGGCGCAGATGGGGGACCCGAATGCGTCGATCCCGACACCGCAGCCGGTGCATACCCGCATGATGTTCGGTGCCTATGGCGGCGCTTTAAAAACGTCGGTGACCTTTGTCTCGCAGGCGGCCTTGGATGCCGGTATCGGCGCGCAACTGCAATTGAACAAGCCGCTGATCGCGGTAAAAAACATGCGACACTTGCGCAAGGCCGACATGATTCACAATGCTGCGACACCGAGGATGGAGGTCGATTCTGAAACCTATGAAGTGCGTGCGAATGGTGAATTACTGGTGTGCGAACCGGCCAAAATCCTGCCGATGGCGCAACGCTATTTTTTGTTTTAATAAAAAACGTATTTTAAAAACTCATTTAAAAAAACCATGCTGACCCTGAATACCAAAGTAGATCAAGCCGGCAACATTGTCGGCGAACTGGTTTTACCCTATGAACGGCGTGAAAAAAGCCGTCAACGTGCAACCCTGAGTTCCGGCGAAGAGGTGGCGGTATTCACCGTGCGCGGTACGGTCTTGCGTCATGGCGACTTGCTGCAAGGGGTGACGGATGCTGGCGAGATTCAGGTGGTTAAAGTGCTGGCGGCCAAAGAAGCGACTTACCGCGTTGAATGCAAGACGCCTCATGCCTTGTTGCGCTGCGCTTTTCATCTGGGAAATCGTCACACGCAAGCGCAAGTCGGCGACGAGGCGGGCATCGGTTTTTTGCGGATTCGTAAAGACCCCGTATTGAAAGAAATGCTGGAGGGTTTGGGGGCCAACGTGATCGAAGAGTTCGCCGCGTTTGAGCCAGAGTCCGGCGCGTACGGCGGCGGTCACCATCATCATGGCGACGATCACCATAACTTGTTAGCGCCGGTGCCTTTGCGTCAGAAGATCCATCGGCCAGCCCAAGTCACTACGGATAAGACTTCTTAAACCTGTATGCAATCCGCTTCGCTTCTGCATTTATTTCAGCTCGCCAGCCCCTCATTGCCTATCGGTGCCTATAGTTATTCGCAAGGACTTGAGGCCGCGATAGAGAATGGTCTGGTCAAGGATGAGGCATCGGCACGCAGCTGGATCGTCGATGCGCTACATCATGTGGTGGCGCAGTTCGAGGCGCCGATACTCTGGCGTTTGTTAAACGCATTTGCCGAACGCGACATGGATGCCGTTAGTCTCTGGACCGAACGCTTTATCGCTGCGCGCGACACGGCGGAGTTCCGTGCAGAGACCATACAAATGGGTTACTCGTTATCGAAACTGGCGATCGATTTAAAAATTGCAGATCATGAATTGCTGGCTATGTTGCAGAGCCAGACGGAAGTGCCCCTGCCAACCGCAATCGCGTTTGCCTCTGTCGCTCTGGATATCCCGTCTGATGCCTGCGTCTTGGCGATGCTGTTTTCCTGGGCGGAAAATCAGGTATTGGTGTGTGTGAAGTCGGTGCCTTTGGGGCAGGTAGCCGGTCAGCGACTGTTGCTCTCGCTGCGTCCTGAACTAGAGGCGGCTGCTCGTGTCGCGCAAACTTTGCCTGACGAAGAATTATCCAACTGGTCGCCTGGACTGTCGCTGCTGTCGATGCAGCACGAAGTGCAGTACAGCCGGTTGTATCGGTCCTGAAGAAGATCTCAAAAACGATCTTCAATATGGTTTAAATTGCTTCTAACTATTTCATCCACTATTTATGACAACAACATCAGTAGCGACCACTTCGAACCCTTTGCGCGTCGGCATCGGCGGCCCGGTTGGTTCCGGCAAAACGGCACTGTGTGAAATGCTGTGCAAGGCCATGCGCGATCATTACGATATGGCCGTCATCACGAATGACATCTACACCAAAGAAGATATGGAAATCCTGTTGCGCGCCGACGCCTTGCCCGCCGAGCGCCTGATGGGCGTCGAGACGGGAGGTTGTCCGCATACCGCGATCCGCGAAGATGCCTCGATCAATCTGGAAGCGATTGCCCGCATGAGCGCCGAATTTCCCGACCTTGATCTGATTCTGGTGGAATCAGGCGGCGATAATCTGGCGGCGACTTTCAGTCCCGAATTATCGGATCTGACGATTTATGTGATCGATGTGGCCGGTGGCGAAAAAATCCCGCGCAAGGGCGGTCCCGGCATTACCCGTTCGGACCTGCTGATCATCAATAAAACCGATCTGGCACCGTATGTCGGCGCGAATCTCGATGTCATGGCACATGACGCCAAAAAGATGCGCGGCGATCGGCCGTTTATCTTTACCAATCTGCGCAGCGGCGATGGCGTGCCTCAGATCATTGAATTTATTCGCAAGCAGGGATTGCTGGATCAGACTGAGAAATAAGATGAAGACGTCAAGGATACGGAGTAAGGCAAAAATCTTCTGCACCCTCCGCGCTTCCGTGGCGAACGGTTTTTCTGGTCTTGCTATAGACAGGACACGCAAAAAACAAAACCTCTCCCCACCGAGACATGGCGACACAGAGGAAACGCAAGAGTAAACAGCGTCATGAAATGTTGATATTAAAGACGAACCCGCAATCTGGCTGCGCCTGCTGGCACGAAATGCCTCTGAAAGCCGCATCCAGCCTGCGGGTTTAATGTGAACGGTGATAAGCAGCTGACTGTCTTGCGTAAGTCCCCTATAAATTGATATATAGAGACCGCATCGTTTTTTTGCGGAAATCAGTTTTATAATCCAGTCCATCATAACCCATGAAGTCAAGCCGACTGTCAGTCCGCTTGACTTCATGTGGCGTGAA
Organism: Undibacterium sp. Jales W-56; assembly: GCF_025548535.1. Taxonomy (GTDB): domain Bacteria; phylum Pseudomonadota; class Gammaproteobacteria; order Burkholderiales; family Burkholderiaceae_D; genus Undibacterium. Next base: position 797,830 of record NZ_JAJLQW010000001.1, read on the forward strand.
AAATGGCAGCGCTGGCTGTTTATATACAATGACGATGACCACCAAACCGGAACCAAAAAATTGACCTCGGACTCCAGCACTGCTGAGCAACGCCGTCTGCAAATGGCGGATATTGCCCGTCTGGCGGGCGTATCTACTTCGACGGTATCGAGAGCGCTTAGCGGTAGTTCGCTAGTGAATGATGAGACGCGCAAGCGGATCGAAGAATTGGCGCGTTCGCTGAATTACACCATCAATATCGGTGCGCAGAATTTACGTTTGAAGCAAAACCGCACGGTCGCGGTGGTGGTTCCGTACGATTCGGCGACCCGGCAACATTTATCGGATCCGTTTTTTCTCAGTATGTTAGGCAGTCTTGCGGACGCCTTGACCGACCGCGGTTTCGATATGTTGTTATCGCGCGTCGATGCCGAGCGCCTCGATTCTGCAGCGCAAATTTATGATACCGGTCGTGTGCTCGGCGTGATCCTGATTGGTCAGTGGCGCCATCATGATCAGTTGAATCAGCTCGCTGCACGCCGCGTCCCTATCGTGGTCTGGGGCGCGCAATTGCCGCAGCAATTATATGTGACAGTCGGTAGCGATAATGTCATGGGAGGTTTTTTAGCGACCGAGCATTTGCTTCAATCCGGCCGAAGGCGGGTTGCTTTTTTTGGTGATACGCAGTTGCCCGAAGTCGCTCATCGTTATGAGGGATATGGCAAGGCGCTCGCCAAGCATGCGATTGCCTTAGATGAGGGACTCGTGATCCCGGCCTCATTCATAGAAGAAGGCGGCCGTCTGGCTGTCGAAGAATTATATCGCCGGGGCATCGCATTTGATGCCTTGTTCGCTTGCAGCGATTTATTGGCGATGACAGCGATCAATACCCTGAGAGAAAAAGGCCTGAAGGCGCCAGACGATGTCGCCGTGGTTGGGTACGATGATATTGAATTAGCGCGTTACTTCCACCCGCCTTTGACGACGGTACGTCAACCGATTGCTCTGGCGGGGCAAGCCCTGGTCGAAGCTTTACTGGTGTTGGCGGATCAGCGTACCGCTAGTCCCCGTTTATTGGCGACCGAACTGATACGGCGTTCCAGCAGCTATTCAGAATAGGCTGGACGGGTTGCCGTTGAATTTTTCTTGCAAAATGCAATCGTTTGCAAAATATATTATTTTTTTCAATTCAGATAAGAAATTCAAGATGAATTTGCCGGATTTATTTATCCTGCATCGCAGCATTCTGCGCTTTGCATTTTTTATTTGTTGCATGGTTTAGACGGGACTCAGCAGCCTTGTTTTCGCTATAAATGCTGATCTTATCCTCAGTTTCTTGATCCTATTGGTTTGCTCTGTCATGGCGTAAGCGGGTGGCTCGGCAGAGCCTGCGTTCAATAAACACAATCAGCTTAAAAATTGCTTATTTGCACCATATTTGATGTTTGCTGCACTGCGTTATTGCAATCGATTGCAAAAGAAAATATTTTGCACGATAATTCATCACACCTGCACCGCAAAAGATCTAGCTCAAAGTTGGCCGTCGACCGATCAAAGAATCAGGCGAAGATTGCCGAAAGTCTTTTGCCACTGATTTGCACACCTTGTATCGCTAACGTGCCGGCAATCAGTAAAAGGGTGCATACACCGCCGGGACAAGGATTATTTGTCTTGGACATAATGATTAATACGGAGACTGTAATGACATCGCAACGCATCAAAATGACACGCATGGCCAGCGTCGTATCAATGGCAATTTTTCAAATGAGTGCTGCCTGGGCGCAAGAAGCTGCGACCAGTCAGGATAAGGAAAAAAACTCCCTGAACCTGAATTCAGTGATCGTCACCGGCACACCGCTAGGTACCTCCAAGATGAAGGCCAGCGTTTCCATCAGTACCCTTGATGCAGACCAGATTGCGCAATCGGCACCGACCAATGCGGCTGAAATTTTGCGTGCTGTGCCCGGTATCCGCGCCGAGTCATCCGGCGGCGAGGGTAATGCGAATTTGACGGTGCGCGGCGTGCCTATTTCTGCTGGCGGTGCGCGCTATGTGCAATTTCAGGAGGATGGTTTGCCGTTACTGCAATTCGGCGATATCGCGTTTGTCACACCGGATATGTACTTGCGTGCCGATAGCGGCTTGAGCCATCTGGAAGTGGTGCGCGGTGGGACGGCCTCGACCATGGCAACCAATTCACCGGGCGGCATCATTAATTTTTTGAGTAAAAACGGTAGTGAAAAAGGCGGTAGCATCGGTATCAGCAAGGGGTTGGATTTCAATCAGACCCGCTATGACTTTGACTACGGCGCGCCGATCTCGGATAAAACCCGTTTCTTTATCGGCGGCTTTTACCGCAATGGCGATAGCTCACGCCCCGCCGGTGTGACCGCCGAAGAGGGCGGTCAGATTCGCGCGAATATCACCCATGAACTGGAGAATGGCCATGTGCGCCTGAGCTTCAAGCATCTGGACGACAAGTCACCGATGAATATGCCGGTGCCAGTCAAAACCGTGAACGGTGCGATTACCGAATTGCCAGGCATCGATCCGCGTAAGGCAAGTTTTTATTCACCCTATTGGACCCGCGATATTGTGCTGGATAAAAACAATAACAAGATCTCGACCAATGTTAACGATGGCTTGCATGTCGTGAATAATGCATTCGGTGCAGAGGCGTCGCTGAAGCTCGGCGACGGCTGGACACTCGATGAAAAATTCCGTAAATCGACCAATACCGGGCGCTTCATTTCTATCTTCCCGGCAGATAATGGCAACAGCTCAACCGGCATGACTTACGCCACCGGTCCAAATACCGGTAAGGCTTATACAGGCGCAGCATTTACCGCCACGGTATTCAATACCTCGTTTGACGACTTGGGAAGTACTGTGAATGACGTCAAGTTATCTAAAGTGTTTAATTTTGGAAGCGCAAAATTAGCCGCAACAGCAGGCTTGTATTCATCCTTGCAAAACCTGGGGGTGACCTGGAATTTCAATCAGTATCTGATGCAAGCCAATGGCGATAAACCTGCCTTGCTTAATTCCAGCAAGACCGTTCCCGGGACGCAGGGCCTTCTTGCGCAGGGTACAGATGTGTTTGGCGGATGCTGCAATCGCAGTATCGATGCGCAATACAAGACCAATGCGACCTATGCGAATCTAGGCTGGGAGAGTGGCAACTGGAATCTCGACGGCAGCTTGCGCTACGACCGGCAAGATGCGACCGGCACGTATAACCAGGCGGTCAATCAACTGTATCGCCCGGCCAATGTCAAATACATCAATTACGGCGTGAATCACACTTCGTATTCTGTCGGTGCCAATTATCGTCTGACCCGCGATCTGGCTTTGTTCGCACGGATCAGTGAAGGCATCGCTTTTAATGCCGACCGCATCATGTTTGGCAATCCGCTTGACGGCACTACGCCGATCAGTACCAACATCGTAAAGCAAACGGAAGCAGGTGTGAAATGGAAAACCGGCGACTTCAGCAGCTTCGTGACCTTGTTCCAGGCCAAAACCGCCGAGTCGAATTTCGAAGCAACCACACAGAAATTCACGGCCAATACCTATGATGCAAAAGGCGTAGAGATCGAGGCCAGTTATCGCATCGATGCTTTCCGCATGACAGGTGGCCTGACCTACACCAATGCGAGCATTGTCGGCGCGAACGATACTGCGGTAATCGGTAAAACACCGCGTCGTCAGGCCAAACTGGTGTACCAGATCGCACCGACTTACACCTTGGGTGATGCCGTTTTTGGCGCAAGTCTGATCGGTACCACCAAGTCATTCGGCGACGATGGCAATACCTTGACCTTGCCGGGCTTTAATGTCTTGAATGCCTTTGTGAATTATCAACTGACCGAGCGCGTACAAGTATCTTTGAGTGCGAATAACCTGTTGAATACGATCGGTTATACCGAGGTCGAAGGCGATGGACACGCTGCCCGCTCGATCAACGGACGCACCCTGCGCGCGAGCCTGAAATACAGTTTCTGATTTTCCTGCTACTCCAGCGGTCCTTGGGCTCTCGTCACGTTTCCTCCTTTGGGACGAGAGCCATTTTCTTTTCTGTGCATGTTTTTAAAGTCTGGTTCTTTTCATGAGTTCGCCCGCTATTTTTGATCGTCTTCTTCAGTCTCTGGTAGCGCAACTGCCTTCGGATCAGCACATTTTAATTACTTTGCGTTTCCAAAAACAGGCGCCGATATTGCTGGAGAAATTACGCGCCCTGTATGGACATAAGTTTGCCGAAGACGCTGGTTTTATAGAATGGATGGATCAGCTATTGCGGGTAACGGGGCGCATGATGGCACGGCGTCCGGCGGACTTACGTAAGCTCGATCAGCAGCGTAGCGAGAATAAAGAATGGTTTTCCACCCAGCATATGCTGGGTTACTGCGCCTATGTCGATCGCTTTGCGGGAAACTTGTGCGGCGTGGCGGATCGCATTCCTCATCTGAAAAAATTGGGCGTCACCTATCTGCACCTGCTGCCTTTTCTGAAGGCCAGGCAAGGTGAGAACGATGGCGGTTTTGCCGTCTCGGATTTTGATGCGATAGAACCGCAGCTTGGTAGCATGGCGGATCTGCAAGAGCTTGCCGCACAGCTACGCTCTGCGGGCATCAGCCTGTGTGCCGATTTTATTCTGAATCATGTAGCCGATGATCATCCCTGGGCTCTGGCGGCTAAGAGCGGTCATCCTGGCTATCGCGATTATTTTTATCATTATCCGGATCGTACCCAGCCGGCGATTTTTGAAGCCACTTTGGGACAGGTTTTTCCTCAGGTTGCACCGGGTAATTTCAGTTTCATCGATGAGATGCAGCAGTGGGTCTGGACCACGTTTTATCCGTATCAATGGGATTTGAATTACACCAACCCTGCGGTGTTTGCCGATATCACGGCAGCCTTGCTGCAACTGGCGAACCGCGGCGTCGAAGTATTCCGTCTCGATTCCACCGCTTTTTTATGGAAGCGCGAAGCCACCAATTGCATGAATCAGCCTGAGGCGCACTGGATATTGCAAGCGCTGCGCTGTATCGTCGAGATTGCTGCACCGGGCGTACTGCTAAAGGCGGAAGCGATTGTCCCTACCGCCGAATTGCCCGCTTACCTGGGTAGCCAGCAGCCGTTGGTCAAAGAGTGCCATCTTGCTTATCACAGCAGCCTGATGGCAGCGAGCTGGGTTGCGCTTGCCGAGCAAAATACCGACTTGATACGTCAAGTCATGCAGGCAACGCCGGAATTGCCGGAGCAGGCAAGCTGGCTGACCTATGTGCGCTGTCATGACGACATAGGCTGGAATGTGCTGCGCCCGGAAGCGAGCTCAGGGGCGCAAGATGTGCAACAGCGCTTAGCGCATGTTGCCAGATTTTTCGCCGGTGAGGAGGGCAGTTTTGCGCGCGGCGCCAGCTTCCAGGCCAGCGATCCGGCTGCAGTGCATGGCACGGTAGGCATGGCATCCGCGCTGGCAGGATTGAGCGCCGCCAAGACTCCCTTGGAACAGGAATATGCGCTGCGCCGCATGTCGTTGCTGTATGGTCTGAGCATGTGCTTTGGGGGCATGCCTTTAATTTATATGGGCGACGAGTTTGCCCAAATGAATGATGATGATTATCGCCAGCAGGCGGGGCATGAATATGACAGCCGCTGGTTGCACCGGCCGTTATGGAATGCGGATATGGCAGCCAGCGCGCATCACTTGAACAGCAACGCGGGATCCATGTTGCACAGCTTAAGTCATCTGCTTCAGCAGCGTCGCTCATTGCCGCAATTAGCGGCACATCAGCCGCGTCGCTTATTGGCGGGCATGCCGGCAGAAATACTCGCGTTTATCAGGGGCGGACAAGATGACGCACTGGTCTATATCGCGAATTTTTCGGCTCAAACAAGCGCGCTGAATTTATCTGCCGGCCTGACGCAAGCCGGTTTGCAGACGACTCGCATTAGCTGGTGCAATCAATTGGATCAAACAATCTATTCTGATACGCTGATCCTGCCACCCTGGTCGCAGGTCTGGCTGACAAAAGTGATTCAATCGACCAACCAACCGCAGCATCCAATCCCAAGCGGAGTCATAGCGTGAATCGGAAAATGAAACCTATCGTCATTTTTGGCGAAGCCCTGATCGATGATTTCCCTGATCAGCAAGTGGTGGGCGGCGCAGCTTTTAACGTGGCGCGTACGCTCGGCTATTTTGGCGCAAATCCCCTGATGATTTCGCGGATCGGAAGCGACGCCAATGCGTGCCTGATCCTACGCGATATGCAACGCTTCTGCTTGCAGCAAGACGGTATGCAAACGGATATGCAGCATCCCACCGGCCGGGTCGAGGTCAGGCAAGATGACGACGGGAATAAGGCGAGTCATCATTTTGAGATAATGCCTGAGCAGGCCTACGACTATATCGATGCAGACACTGCGGTGACCGTCCGGGAAAATCTTTGTCCCGATCATGATGCGGGTTTCTTCTATTTTGGAACGCTGGCGCAGCGCATGGCGGCTTCCAGAAGCGCCTTGTATGCATTACTCGAACAGACCCGTGCATTGAAATATCTGGATTTGAATTTGCGCGCGATGCAAGTCAGCATGAGCACGATCGATCGTTCTTTGCATGCGGCGGACATACTCAAAATCAATGAAGAAGAATTGCTGACTTTGGTCAACATTTATCTCGGGGATGCAGGCCAGACCTGTCTCGACACCAAGGCCGATGCCAGATCGTGGCAAGGCGATATGTCGGCTTTGATGACCATGTTCAAGTTACGCGCAATCCTTGTTACGCTGGGGGCGCGGGGCTATGCGTATTTTGATCGGGATGGCGAATACGCCAGCAATGACGGAGTGCAGATATCGACAGAGGTCGTCGATACCGTCGGCGGTGGCGATGCATTTTCGGCGATTTTTCTGCTCGGTTTGCAGCAGGGCTGGGCCTTGGCGCTGACTTTGCAGCGCGCCCATCAGTTTGCGGCGGCTATTTGCGGCGTGCGTGGTGCAGTAGCGGGTGATGCGATGTTTTATCAGCAGTGGCAAACCAGATGGACTACTGAAATTGCCAGCAAGGGGGCCACAGCATGAGTCAAGCAAGCAGTCATGAGCGTCATCGCAATAGCCTGACGCGCAAGCCGAGATTGTCGTTCTGGCAGATTCTGAATATGAACTTTGGCTTCTTCGGTATCCAGTTCAGTTTTGGTCTGCAGCAAAGCAGCATGAGTCCGATTTATACCTATCTCGGTGCAGATGAGGCCAGTCTGCCGTACCTCTGGCTGGCGGGGCCGGTGACGGGCCTGATCGTGCAACCCCTGATTGGTGCGATGAGTGATCGTACCGTAACGCGCTGGGGACGACGTACGCCGTATTTTTTAGTCGGTGCAATCCTGTGCAGTCTGGGCCTGTTATTGATGCCATTCAGCCCGACTTTGTGGATGGCGGCGAGCTTATTGTGGATACTTGATGCGGCGAATAATGTGACGATGGAGCCGTATCGCGCCTTTGTCAGCGACAAGCTCGATAAGAGCCAGCATTCGATCGGTTTCCTGACCCAGAGCGCCTTTACCGGACTTGGACAGACGCTCGCTTACCTGACCCCGTCGGTATTGGTATTGCTGGGAATGAACAGGGATGCGGTGAACGGCAACCACATTCCGCATATTGTGATCGCGGCATTCCTGATCGGGGCCGTATTTTCGATAGCCTCGATTTTGTGGACGCTTAAAACCTCGCCTGAGATTCCATTGAGTCCCAACGAAATAAACGTATTGCAGGGCAAGCCCAGCGGCTGGCGCGCAACCCTGGCGGAAGTCGTGCTGGCGATCAGGGAAATGCCGCCGACCATGCGTCAGTTAGCGCTGGTTAAATTATTCCAATGGTATGCGATGTTTTGCTACTGGCAGTACATCATGCTGTCACTCGGCCGCACGATCTTCGCGACCAATGATCCGACCTCGCAAGGCTTTCGTGAAGCCGGCTTGCTGAATGGGCAGATCGGCGCGTTTTATAACTTCATCGCTTTTATCGCTGCTTTTGCTTTAGTGCCATTCACCCGTCGCTATGGTCCCAAGATCACGCACGCAGCTTGCCTGACGATAGCGGGCTTGGGAATGTTGAGTATTCCGGGGATTCACACGCCGGCCTTGCTGTTTATTCCGATGATAGGTGTCGGCATGGCATGGGCCAGCATCATGGGTAATCCGTATGTGATGCTGGCGGGGAGCATACCGGCGGAGCGCACCGGCGTGTACATGGGAATTTTCAATATGTTTATCGTGATCCCCATGATCATCCAGATTTTTACTTTGCCGCTGTATTACCAGAGCTGGCTGGGCGGCAATCCTGAAAACGTGATCCGCCTGGCAGGCGTATTGCTGATTTGCGCAGCGTGTGCAGTCGGTTTTGTAAAACTACAGCCGGTTGCGGATAAGTCCGTCTAGGCGATAGAAAAACCGCCTGGCTTGAACTACTGCTGCAATGACCACTGCAAGGGTTTGCCGCTCTTATCGGTGACGGTGGTCATCTCTTTGTACACCCGTGCCTGAATCGCATCAGGCAGTCGCACCAGATCCACGTTATTTACCAGATGATCGCCGTTCAAAAATCCCCAGGCAAAGAATTTTAAGACGGCAATGGTTTTTTCCGGTGTCGCAGATGCTTGCGGGACGATTACAAAAGTGCCCATCGTGATCGGCCAGACATTCGGCCCGGATTTATCCGTCAGCATTTCATCAAAGCTTGCCTTGGTTTTCCATTGGCTGGCGTTTAAGGCGGCCGCGAAGCTTTCTGCGGACGCCGACAAGAATTTTCCATCGCGGTTTTTCAGTTGAACCGCGCTTAACTTGTCTTGCAACACGTAGTTGTAATCGATATAGCTGATTGCATACGGGGTTTTCTTGAGCGCGGCCACAATCCCGCTACTTCCCTTAATCTGCGTCAAGTCCTTGTGCCATGCGATAGTGAAGTTTTTGCTGTAAGCAGCTTTCCAGTCCGGGCTGATTTTACTCAGGTAATCGGTATAGTTATAGGTGGTGCCTGAGCCATCCTGGCGCACGATGACTTCAATGTTTTTCGAAGGCAAACTCACGTTGGGATTGAGCGAGGTAATCGCTGCATCGTTCCACATCGTGATTTTTCGCGAAAAAATTGCGGCGAGCAGTTCGCCGGTGAGTTTTAATTCGCCGGATCTTATACCCGGTACATTAATAATCGGCACCACGCCCGAAATCGCAGACGGGAATTGAATCAATTGTTCTTTTTTTAAATCTGCCGGATTCATTGCAACGTCGCTGGCGCCAAAATCGACTTCCCTGGCTTTGATCTGCTTAATGCCGCCGGAAGAACCGACCGGTTTGTAATCCAGCGCTTCTCCCGATTTCTTCACATAAGCTTGTGACCAGATGTTATACAAGGGCGCTGCTGCGGAGGAACCCGCGCCGTTTAAAGCTGCTGCGAGGCTGGGTAGGGAGAAGGTAAGGGAGATACAGAGTGCAGGTACTAAATGACGAAAGGATTTCATGAGTTTGAGATGGCGGTAATGATGCAAATAACGGATTCGGCACGCATTATCGCTCAAATTTATGACTGCATAGTGAATCTATCTGTCATGTTCAGGTCATTAAAATGGATTAATTTGTTTATATATTAAGAAAAATTTCAAATTTGTAAATTTAGGATAAATAGTTTATATTATTTGTATATTTAATTCATGGAGGTGTTTATGGCTACTGTCCCGAGTAAAAAAGTCGCGATGACGACTAATTCTGCTGTTAAACCTATTCCTAAGACTGTTGGCAAGACTGCGGTAGTTCCTGCCAAAAAAATTGCAACGGCTGCCAAACTTGCCGCCAGTCCTGCCGTTAAATCAATAACTAAGCCAGCCGCAAAGCCGATCGTTAAAAAATCTGCTGCCAAGGCTAAACCTGTGGCAAAAGTCGCAGTTAAGGCCAGCCCGGCAAAACCAGCCGTTGCTAAAGCTGTGGCAGCTGCACCGGTCAAGGACAAGATCAAAAAAGAAAAACTGGTACGTGACAGCTTCACCATGCCAGAGTCGGAATACGAAGTACTCAGTAGGGTGAAGAAAGCCTGTTTGAGCGCTGGCGTCGAAGTGAAGAAAAGCCAATTATTGCGTATCGGCCTGGTTTTGTTGAACAAGGCCAATGTCGTCGAGCTGAAGACCCTGATCAACGCGCTTGCACCATTGAAGGCCGGGCGTCCTAAGAAGGATAAATAAGCTTTTCTGCGATGTTTCACCGTTACAACAGGCCCGCCCATCAAGCGGGCCTGTTGTATTTTTGCTTGTCATAAAACCGACATCAAACTGTCATCTTGTTGAAGTAATCCTGATTTAATCTTCGTCCGTCAAAATGCTAAACACAAAAAGGACGATGCATGAGATTACTCACGATACCTGCGGATGCCAATCCCAGTTTTTCTAAACTCAGCCTGAGTCTGGCGAGCACCGCCAAAGAAGTCAAAGAAGTACAACGTCTGCGCTACAAGGTTTTTATCGAAGCGATGGGTTTATCGGCACTCAGTAATCCTGATGGCCTCGACAAAGATGAATTTGATGAACACTGCGATCACCTGATCGTGCGCGACACCAAGACCCTCAAAGTCGTCGGCACTTACCGCATTCTTGGCCCGAATGCCGCCCGTCACATCGGTCGCTATTATTCCGAAACAGAATTCGATTTATCCCGCCTGCATAATATCCGCGGCAGCATCGCCGAAGCCGGGCGCGCCTGCATCCACCCCGACTATCGCAGCGGTGCTGTCATCATGCTGCTATGGGCTGGCCTGGCGGCGTATATGCGCCGTGAGCGCTGCTCACACCTGATCGGCTGCGCGAGCATCAGCCTGACCGACGGAGGGCATAATGCCGCCGCGATTTATCGCAATTTTAAAGAGGCCGATTTCTCTCCTCTGGAATATCGCGTCACGCCGCTGTTGCCGTTTCCGTATGAGGAAATGGATGCCAGCCATGAAGCCCGTATTCCACCGTTGCTCAAAGGCTATCTGCGGGCGGGTGCCTGGGTTTGCGGCGAACCGGCATGGGATCCTGATTTTCATTGCGCCGACTTGTTCGTGATGTTGCCCTTGTCGAATCTCGACGATCGCTATGCCAAGCACTACGGTACTGAGGAGTTAGCAAAATGAAGCCTGGCGACCATTTCCTGAATCAGAAGTTGTTTAAAACCAGTAAAAAAGATGTCATACGTTTCCGTAGCATCTGGATATCTGATCTGCATTTAGGAACCACCGGTTGCCAGGCTGCACGTTTGCTCGAATTTTTACAAGCGACCGAATCAGAGACGCTGTATCTGGTCGGCGACATCATCGACGGCTGGCAGCTCAAGCGTCGCTGGTACTGGGATCAGACCCACAACAACGTGGTGCAAACCGTGTTGAAAAAAGCCAAGAAGGGAACTAATGTCATCTTCGTTCCCGGCAATCACGATGAGTCGATCCGTCAATTCATCGACCTCGATTTTGGCGGCATTAAGGTCAGGGACGAACTGGTCCATGTGACCGCGCAAGGCAAGCGCATGCTAGTGCTGCACGGTGATCGCTTCGATGGTGTGATCGCCTGCGCCAAATGGCTGGCCTACGTTGGCGACAGCCTGTACACCGTGATCCTGAAATTCAATCAGGTCTTCAACAACTGGCGCGCCCGCGCCGGCCTGCCGTATTGGTCGCTCTCGCAATACCTGAAGCTCAAGGTCAAGAATGCCGTCAGCTACATCAGTTCTTTTGAAAACGCCCTGGCCGATGAGGCACGTAAACGCGACCTCGACGGCGTGATTTGCGGCCACATCCACAAACCGGAAATCCGCGATATCGACGGTGTCTTGTACTGTAACGATGGCGACTGGGTAGAGAGCTTGTCGGCGCTGGTAGAAGAGCCTAGCGGCGAATTGCGCCTGGTCAGCTGGCACGACATCATGCAGGTCAATCATCCGGTATTGGCGCAGGAGCCAGAATTGGTGAATGCCTGATCCGCTATATTTTATGCGCCTGTCAAGCCGAAAATGCTCGCAAAGGCGCATGGATAGTGCGGGGTATCTGTCAATACGATAAAAATCGGATTAAGTGAATTGACGTAATCCCGAGTCAATCAGAGCAGATGGCATAACCCGCTCACCGTCTTTGTCCCAATAAAATAACCAGCCAGCATCAGAAAAATGCGTCACTCTGCGCGTAATAAATAAAATCGCCATTTGTACAGCGTGCCAGCTATCAATTCCATAAATCGTCGATGGATGTGTGTCGAGTACGCCAAGCGATACGGCGCAGCACCAGTCAATATGATTCTTTAGCGGTGCCGCAATACACAAGTTCAGTTCAGCGCCGACACCATCTGGTGATACTGCGTACCAGTTTCTTTCCATCAAAAAATCGTTCATTACGAAGCTTCCTTCAATTTAGTCGATGAATGCTTAGCTGCTCACCTTAACTTCATTGAACAGAATCTTATTGGAAAACGGATCCGTCAAGGTCATGGTTCTATCGCCCCACGCTGCGATTTCAATGCCGGGCTTATTGTATTTATACGTTTTTTCTGACAATTCTTTGTACAGTCCGTCGATGTCCGGCGTATTGACGAATACCTTGCTGCCCGGTGTGCAGTCGCCGGAATGTTCGCTCAGGTGAAATACTAAATTGTCTCTCGATAGCTGCATATAGATGGGGAAATTTTCCTCAAACCGATGCTCCCAATCGATACTCATGCCGAGAAAATCGACATAGAATTGCTTCGCTTTTTCTTCATCGAAGATGCGTAAAACGGGAATGCTCTGGAAGTGCATAGTCGATCCTTATTCCTACATCAACTGCCATCATCATTGACCATCAAAGTAAAGTGCGCCATGCGCACCGCTGTCGGATGTTTTGACGACAGGTAATTCATCTGGAGCTGCGATGTTGCGCATGGCGTACCTACTGATTACGTATGCTATTTTAATAATACCTGCAAGTCGTACCAATCCTACATGTTTGATATTTAAAGGTAGACGGCGCAGCAGCGTCGCCACAAAGCCAATTACTTCACCACCAAATCCGGCGCCATGATCGCTTTCAGGTAGGTTTGTACACCTGCTGCGCTGTCTTCTTTGGAACGCTGCTTCTGGCTGATCCACCAGACATTGCCTTTGCGTACCGAGCAGTCATGTTGTGTCGGCGCGATCAGGCGGGCGGCGACCTGGCCCAGGGTGGGCTGGTGGCCAACGATGAGTACCGGCTCGCGGCTGTTGGGCCAGTTGGCGGCCAGCAGCAGGGCGTCGGCATCGGCTTCGGGGCCGATTTCGTAGATGACTTTGAACTTGCGGTCGAGCGCCGCCATGGTTTCGCGGGTTCTGACCGTGGGGCTGACCAGGATGCGGCAAGTCTCCGGCAGATTGCTGTCTAGCCAGTAAGCCATTTTATTCGCTTGCTTGATCCCTTTGCCCGTCAGCTTGCGGGCGCTGTCCGGCATGCCGGGGGCGGCCAGTTCTGCTTCTGCGTGTCGCCACAGGATCAGGTCCATCTTAGTCGCCGTCCGTCTCTGATAAGGAGCCCAGGCGCTGCATCAGGCTTTGCTGGGCGCAGAGGGAGGTCTGCTTGTTGCGGGCTTTTTTGCGATGGTAATCGCCCTCGCTGTCCAGGGTCCAGGCGTTGACATTGTCTTTCAGATAGGGATCGAGACCCTCGGTGATCACGCGTTTTTTCAGGGATTTATCTAATACCGGAAAAGCGACTTCGATACGGCGGAACAGGTTGCGGCTCATCCAGTCGGCGCTGGCGAGATACACATTATGTTCGAGGTCATTGCGGAAATAATAGATGCGGCTGTGTTCCAGAAAACGTCCGATGATGGAGCGCACCTTGATATTTTCCGACAAGCCCGGCACGCCAGGACGCAGGGCGCATGCGCCGCGCACGATCAGGTCGATTTTGACGCCATCGGCTGAGGCCGCATACAGGGCGCGGATCACGGTCTCGTCGAGCAGGGCATTCATCTTGGCAATGATGCGTCCCGGTCTGCCGGAGCGGGCGATCTTGGCTTCGTTACGGATCGCCTTGATGATCTGCGGTTGCAGGGCGAATGGGGCGAGCCACAGGTATTCGAGCTTCTTCGGCTTATTCAGCCCGGTCAGATGGATGAAGACTTCATTGACCTCGGCCGCCAGCGCAGGATGGGCGGTCAGCAGGCCGAAGTCGGTATAGAACTTGGTGGTCGAGGGATGGTAGTTGCCGGTGCCCAGATGCGCGTAATGGCGCAATAAGCCGCCTTCTTCACGACGGATCACCAGCGCTAATTTGGCATGGGTCTTTAAGCCGACCACACCGTACACGACTTGCGCACCGGCGCGTTGCAGACGATCGGCCCAGTTGATATTCGCTTCTTCATCAAAGCGCGCCATCAGCTCGACCACGACGGTGACTTCCTTGCCTTGGCGTGCCGCGGTGATCAGCGACTCCATCAGATCTGAGTTCATGCCGGTGCGATAAATTGTCTGCTTGATCGCCACGACCGCAGGATCGAGCGACGCCGAGCGGATGAAATCGATTACCGTCTGGAACGGCTGGAAAGGATGGTGCAATAAAATATCTTGCTTGCCGAGCAGGGTGAAGATATCGGCGTGCGTGTACTTGGCATTGATCTTGGCAGAGAACGGCGGGAAACGCAGGTTAGGCTGCTTGACGTGATCGACCAGCTCAGACAGGCGCACCATATTCACCGGGCCATCGACCGGATACAGCCGGTCCTGATCGAGTGAAAACTGCGACAGTAAAAAATGCGCAAGATCGTCGGGGCAGTTCTTGGCGACTTCCAGGCGCACTGCAGCGCCGAACTGGCGGGTCTGCAATTCTCCTTGCAAGGCATGCCGCAGATTTTTCACCTCTTCCTCATCGACCCACAGATCGCTGTCGCGGGTCACCCGAAATTGCGAGTAGGCGAGCACTTCCCGCCCATTAAACAGGTCGCCGATGTGGGCGTGGATCACCGAGGACAGCAGGCAGAACGATAAGCCTTTATCCGATAACTCATCCGGCAGCTTGATCACACGGGGCAGGACGCGCGGTGCTTTGACGATCGCAATCGCGGTACCGCGGCCGAAGGCGTCTTTGCCTGCCAGCGATACAATGAAGTTAAGACTCTTGTTAACAACCTGGGGGAAAGGATGGGCGGGGTCGAGACCGATTGGGGTCAGCAGCGGTTTGACTTCACGCTCAAAATAGGTTTTGACCCAGGCTCTTTGCGCTTCATTTCTATCGGTGTGACGTAACAGGTGGATGCGCTTGCGTGCCAGTTGCGGCAGAATTTCCTGGTTCAGGACTTCATATTGACGCTTGGCGAGTTCATGACATTCTTTATTAATCCTGTCCATCATGGCGACGAAGGCGGGATGTTGCGCCAGTTCGCCATCGACGGTGTTCTGCGCCAGCAGGCTGGCTACCCGGACTTCAAAGAATTCATCGAGATTGCTGCCGACGATACACAAGTAACGCAAACGCTCCATCAAAGGAATCGTTTTGTCTTCCGCTTGCGCCAGCACCCGCCAGTTAAAAGCGATTTGTGACATCTCGCGGTCCAGGAAAATCGCTGATCGCGGCAGTTCCGTGTGAGGCGTCATAGGAATCGCCGGCTTAACGGTGATGTCTTGCTCAGTCGGTTCGGCGGGCGTTGCCACTGATTCCACGGGCGGGTTGGGGGCTTTCTGATCTTGCATGTTTGCTCGCGTGTCACAAAGACCGTCATATTAGTAAATTGAGATTGTAAAGAAGCAATATGACAATTTTATGACAATTAATGACATATTATTTAGATATTTCATCAAATATTAATGTGCGTCATAATCCTGTCATATTTGACTCGTACAGTTCGATTCGTAATAAATTAGTTATAAACCAGCAGTCTGGATCAGTCGCAGTAATTTTAGACTGGCTTTCAGGTAGCTACGTGTTATCTAACCCTGAGGTGAATATGCAACTTAATCGACTCTTTACATCTTTGATGATCGCATTTGTTACTGCGACAGCATCAGTTTCAGCAGTTCAAGCCGCCGATATGACAGGCGCAGGTGCAACTTTCCCTTATCCTATTTATGCCAAATGGGCAGAAGCTTATAAAAAAGCAACGGGTAACGGTCTCAACTATCAGTCTATCGGTTCCGGTGGCGGTATCAAGCAGATTAAAGCAAAGACAGTCGATTTCGGTGCATCCGATATGCCTTTGAAGGCAGAAGAGTTGGAAGCAGAAGGCTTGACGCAATTCCCGGCGATCATCGGTGGCGTAGTACCGGTGGTGAATCTGGAAGGCATCGCGCCAGGCAAGATGAAAATGACCGGCGATGTATTGGCCGCTATCTACATGGGTAAAATCACGAAATGGAATGCGCCGGAAATCGCCGCCATCAACCCGGGTCTGAAATTGCCAGCAGAAGAAATCACCGTAGTACATCGCTCTGACGGTTCCGGCACGACTTTCTTGTGGTCCGACTACCTGTCTAAAGTTAACCCTGAATTCAAGACCGTGGTTGGCGCCAGCACCGCAGTCAAATGGCCGGTCGGCTTGGGCGGCAAAGGTAACGAAGGCGTTGCCGCCAACGTACAACGTATCAAGAATTCAATCGGCTATGTTGAGTATGCTTACGTCAAGCGTAACAAAATGACTTACACCTTGTTGAAAAACGCGGATGGTCAATTTGCTGAGCCAGATGATGAGAATTTCAAAGCTGCGGCAGCAGGCGCGGACTGGTCAAAAGCACCAGGCATGTACCTGGTGCTGACGAACCAGCCGGGCAAAGTTACCTGGCCTATCACTGGCGCATCGTTCATCCTGATGCACAAGGCGCAGGCAGATGCTGAAAAAGGTAAAGAAGTATTGAAGTTCTTTGACTGGGCATTTAAAAACGGCGGCGCAATGGCAACCGAATTGGAATATGTTTCTTTGCCTCCGCCAGTAGTGAAATTGATCGAAGACGGCTGGAAAGCAAAAATTAAAGATGCTGCCGGCAAAGCCGTCTGGTAATCAATTGCCTTTTTGTTTGATGCAGCAATGCAAGCAATGTAATTAGTAACCTCATATAAGTCGTGCAAAGCAAAGTGGATGCCGCAGTCGAGAGCGGTGTCCACTTTGTCCATAGTTCCAGAAGTCCTCTAATAAATTGGAATTGTGTTCCATGCAGATACAACAACCTTCGATCGCCATGTCCACGCCCACTTCTCCCGCCAGTCCTGGCACTCTCCAGAATCATTCGCAGGATACGATTCCGGCGCAACCGGCAGAGATCAATATGGTGGCAGTCATGCGACGCCAGCAATGGCAAGATTTTTTATTCCACAAGCTGACATTTAGCTTCGCTTTATTTGTGTTGATGGTGCTGGTCGGTATCATCATCTCCCTGATTATCCGCGCCTGGCCTGCGATGCAGGAATTTGGCCCGGCGTTCATCACGACCATTGAGTGGGACCCGGTGAATGATAAATACGGCGGTTTGATCGCAATTGTCGGCACCCTGGCGACTTCGGTGATCGCGCTGCTGATCGCTTTTCCGGTCAGCTTCGGTATCGCTTTGTTTTTGACGGAAATCTGCCCGCCTTGGCTGAAGCGTCCGCTCGGGACCGCGATTGAATTGCTGGCCGGTGTGCCAAGCATTATTTACGGCATGTGGGGCCTGTTCGTGTTTGCTCCCTTGTTCTCTGAATATATACAACCCGCACTGCATAAGACCTTGGGTCAATTGCCGGTGATCGGCGCGATGTTCTCCGGCCCTATGATCGGTATCGGTATTCTGGCGGCGGGCGTGATTCTGGCCATCATGATTATTCCTTTCATCTCGTCGGTGATGCGCGATGTGTTTGAAGTGGTCCCGCCGGTGCTGAAAGAATCTGCGTATGGGCTAGGCTGCACTAAGTGGGAAGTGGTGCGCAAAATCGTGTTGCCTTACACTAAGATCGGCGTCGTCGGTGGCGTCATGCTGGGTCTGGGGCGCGCCTTGGGCGAGACCATGGCGATTACCTTTGTGATCGGTAATGCGCATAAATTATCCTGGTCGCTGTTCGCAGCGGGCAATAGTATTGCCTCCACATTGGCGAATGAATTCGCTGAGGCTGAGACGGTATTGCATACCTCGTCGCTGTTCTTGCTCGGACTGATTCTGTTTGTGATTACCTTTGTCGTGTTGTCGGCTGCCAAGTTGATGCTGTTGGGCTTAAGTAAAAAAGAAGGTGCAAAATGAGCGATAACTATATGGCGCCTAAGCTTTTGCCGTTAAATTCTTCCCCGGATAATCCGGTTTATAAGCGTCGGCTCCTGATGCACAAAATAGGTATTGCCCTGTCCTCGCTGGCGATGGCCCTGGGTGTGTTTTTCCTGATGTGGATTCTGGCCACCTTATTGGTCAAGGGCGTCTCCGCGATCAGTCTGGCGATGTTTGTGGAAACTACACCGGCTCCCGGTAGCGATGGCGGCGGTTTGATGAACGCGATTGTCGGTAGTTTCATGATGGTTGGTTTTGCGACCCTGATCAGCACGCCTATCGGTATCCTGGCGGGCATCTATCTCGCCGAATACGGCGACAAGAGCTGGTTCGGCGGGGTGACTCGCTTCGTGACGGACATCATGTTATCCGCGCCATCGATCGTGATTGGCTTGTTCGTGTATGCGATCTATGTGTATAACGTGAAACATTTTTCCGGCTGGGCCGGCAGTCTGTCCATCTCTTTAATCGCGATTCCGGTGGTGGTTCGTACGACCGACAATATGCTGGGTCTGGTACCGACGAGTTTGCGTGAAGCGGCTTTTGCACTCGGCGCACCGCGTTGGAAAGTCGCATTGCTGATACGTCTGCGGGCGGTCAAAGCGGGCGTCGTGACCGGGATTTTGCTGGCGGTGGCACGTATCTCCGGAGAGACCGCGCCTTTGTTGTTCACTGCGCTGAACAACCAGTTTTATAACGGCAATATGAATAAACCGATGGCGAATTTACCGGTCGTGATTTACCAGTTTGCCATGAGCCCCTACGACAACTGGCGCGAGCTGGCCTGGGGCGGCGCTTTGCTGATTACCTTTAGTGTGTTGGGACTGAATATATTGTCACGCACCATGTTCAACCAAAAAGTTCAGAACTAATTCCTTGGAAACCATAATGACAATGACCATGACAGAGCCGGCAGCATCGATGACAGATAGCAAAATGGCGATCGAAATTTCAGGTTTGAATTTTTTCTATGGCGCGACTCGCAGCCTGCGCGATATCAACCTGAATATCCGCGACAAAAAAGTCACTTCCTTTATCGGCCCGTCCGGTTGCGGTAAATCGACTCTGCTGCGCACCCTGAACCGTATGTACGATCTGTATCCAGGCCAGCGTGCCGAAGGCAAGATCATGTACGCAGGTAAAAATATTCTTGATACGAAGCAAGACATCAACTTGTTGCGCGCTAAAGTCGGCATGGTGTTCCAGAAGCCGACACCGTTCCCGATGTCGGTATACGACAACATCGCGTTCGGTGTGCGCCTGTATGAGAATCTGTCCAAAGGTGAGATGGATGAACGCGTTGAATGGTCTTTGAAAAAAGCTGCGCTGTGGACTGAGGTCAAAGACAAGCTGAACAAGAGCGGCCTGAGTTTGTCCGGCGGTCAGCAACAGCGTTTGTGCATCGCCCGTGGCGTCTCAGTCAAGCCCGATGTGCTGTTGCTGGATGAGCCGACTTCTGCACTGGATCCGATTTCAACCGTCAAGATCGAAGAACTGATCCATGAGCTGAAAGAGGATTACACCATTGCAATCGTCACGCACAATATGCAACAGGCGGCGCGCTGCTCGGACTTCACGGCGTACATGTATCTGGGCGAATTGGTGGAATTTGGTGAGACCGACCAGATTTTTATGAATCCTGTGAAAAAAGAGACGCAGGACTACATCACGGGTCGTTTCGGCTAGTCATGTATTCCCGTAAATCCAATTCCCGGGCGCATATCGGCGTTACAAATGCCCGCAATACCGGCGTATTGCTGCGCTTTGTGCCTTGATCTGCATCCCGGTAATTGAATTTCCAGAAGCACATCGCACTTGACAATAACACCGAAAATAATCGGAATAATTAAGCAAAAAATTGCACATTTAGGAGCAGACCGTGACAGGCGAACATTCTTCAAAACAGTATGACAATGATCTGGAAACGATTCGTTCCAAAGTCTTGTTGATGGGTGGTTTGGTGGAGAGTCATTTCCATGATGCGATTTCGTGCTTCCGCACCGGTAATGCCGAACATGCCGAGCAAGTGATTAAGTCCGACCTGGAAGTTAACCGTCTGGAAGTCATGCTCGACGATATGTGCAGCCACCTGATCGTCAAGCGTCAGCCGGCCGCGAATGATTTGCGTACCGTGATGGCGACTGGCAAGGTGATTACCGATCTGGAGCGGATTGGCGACGAGTCGACCAAGATTGCCCGCATTTCACGCGATGCGAGTCTGGCACGTAAGCAAGTCGCGCTCTTCAATGGCTATGATGCGGTGCGCGTCCTGGCGGCGAGTGTCGGCGACATGTTGCATCAGTCACTCGATGCATTTGCGCGGCTGGATCAAGCCAAGGCGGTACAACTGATTGCCCAGGATGCTCTGATCGATAACGATTTTCGCTCCATCATGCGTAACCTGATTACCTTCATGATGGAAGATCCGACCACGATTTCTTCGACACTGGATGCCTTATGGGTCGCCAAGGCGATTGAGCGGATTGGCGATCATGCCAAAAACATCGCAGAACACACGATCTATATCGTCGAGGGTAAAGATATCCGTCACTCCGATTATGTAGCGACTAAACAAGAGCAAAGTAACTAATTCATTCTATGATGGCTGCTGACAAGACTACAATTCTCATCGTTGAAGATGAACCCGCAATCGTCGAACTGGTGACGTTTACTTTGCGTGCCAGCGGATGGAACACCTACGCGGTGAACAACACGGCAGAGGCCTGGGAATTCATTCAGCGCCGCACGCCGCAACTGGTGCTGCTCGACTGGATGCTGCCAGACCAGAGCGGTTTGCGTCTCTTGTCCAAGATCCGTGGCGACCGTCAGTTGAACGAAGTGCCGGTGATCATGCTGACCGCAAAAAGCATGGAAGAAGACAAGATCGCCGGCCTCGATCATGGTGCCGACGATTATGTGACCAAGCCGTTTTCGCCCAGGGAATTGACGGCGCGCATCAAAGCGCTATTGCGTCGCAAGAGTCCTGAGCATGCGCAAAGCGCCTTGGCCGCCGGTTCCGTTGTGTTGGATCCGGTCAGTTGCACGGTCAAGATCGATGAGCAAAAAATCGATATCGGTCATGCCGAATACAAGCTGCTGAAATTCTTCATGGCGCATCCTGAGCGCGTATTCTCGCGCAGCCAGTTACTCGATAAAGTCTGGGGCGACCATGTCGTGATCGAAGAACGCACAGTAGACGTCCATGTGCTGCGTCTGCGTAAAGTATTGAAGAATGCGGAGTCGCTGATTAAAACGGTGCGCAGCGTCGGATACATGTTGTCTGAGAAGTAGATCCGCCCCTTTAAGCTGCTGCTCCGGATCTCGCTTTATTGTCATGGAATTTTGAGATACTCCCCCCGTAATGAATAAAAAATAGCCCAATCCGCACATTATTGTTGGTGGATTGAAATATACAGGGGGAGAGTATCTTTCTCTTGGGTTTACTTAGGCTAGTCAATGCATCCTCACTTAATTTTTTGGATCTCTGCCGCCGTGCGTATTCTGGTGGTGCTGGGTCTGTCCGCTGCGGCTGGTTTCGTATGGGGTCCGATACCCGGTTTAATCCTTGCCGTGATCGGCGTGATCGTTCTGATCGTTGTGCAGTTATTTTTTCTGCTGCGCTTATCGGACTGGCTGGATAAACCGAATATTTCCCGTTTGCCGGATGGCTGGGGCGCCTGGACCGAAGTGTTTTCCCGCTTGTATCGCCTGCGCCGCGGCGATGAGAAAAATCAGACCGAGCTGGCCGAATGGCTGGCGCGCTTTCGCCAGGCCATGACCTTGTTACCTGATGGCGTCGTGATCATGGACGATGTCCTGTTTCTCGAATGGTGCAACCCCGCCGCAGAAAGTCATCTCGGCCTGAGCCTGAAACAAGACAAGGGTATGCGAATTACCAATCTGGTGCGCAGTCCTGAGTTCATGGATTACATCATCCTTGGTCGCTATGACGTGCCGCTGACCTTATCGTTCCGCGAACGCAAGCTGATCGTCCACATTATCCCGTTTGAAAACCGCAGACAGATTCTGGTGACCCATGACGTCACCGAATCTGAACGGATCGACATGATGCGCCGCGACTTTATCGCGAATGCTTCCCATGAATTGCGTACGCCGCTCACCGTGATCAACGGCTTTTTAGAGATCGCTTCATTGCAGCCGGATCTCGATGCCTCGACTCGCCTGTCGCATCTGAAATTGATGGCAGAGCAGGGCGATCGCATGCAGCGTCTGGTCGAGGATATGCTGACCCTGACGCGTCTGGAATCGATGGACTATCCGATGCGCCCGGACCGCATCGACATGCGCGCCATGCTGGAGCAGATACTTGAAGAGGCACATGCCTTATCCGCCGGCCGTCACACCGTCACGCTGGAATTCGACGGCCCGAATATTCTCGGCAGCACCGATGAAATACGCAGCGCCCTGACCAATCTGGTAACCAATGCGATTCGCTACACGCCAGAGCATGGCGAAATCAAACTGATCTGGAAGAATCTGCCGCAGGGTCCGAAATTCATCGTGCAAGATAATGGCATAGGCATCAGCGCCGAACATATTTCCCGACTGACAGAACGTTTCTATCGCGTCGATAAAAGCCGCTCGCGCGAAACCCAGGGCACCGGCCTGGGACTGGCGATTGTCAAGCATGTTTTATTGCGCCACAAGGCGAGCCTGATGATTGAGTCGATACCCGAGGTCGGCAGTAAATTCTGTGCACAATTCCCGGCGGTGGCGGTGGTACCGGATGAACTGCTCTGATTTGCATGGATGAGTTAAAAAGAGCCAAGCGTTAAGATTGAAATTACAGCCAATGATGCTGAGAAGGGCTTTAAAATCCCTTCTCCCGCAAGCGGGAGAGGGGATTTCTGATAGATGGCTGACGAATTCAGCCGGGAAAAAATTCACCTTGAACCCGCCTAGACTCACCGCAAACTGATCGTCTGTTTTTTCCACACCGGATCTTGCCATCGATAGAACAGGCTTAAAGAACTTGGATTGTCGGCCCAGCGCTCTACCAGTAAAGACTCGCCGCTCACTACTTCGAAGCTGCGCTTATAGCGACCGTCAATACGCGCTTCTCTTGCCATCAATAGCTTGGTGGTGCCCGGCACCCAACCGGCAAATTCTGCATAACCCAAATCCGGTTCCGCCGCGGCTGGCGGGATCACATCGATGACCCAGTCTTTGCCCGTTTGATGGAATAGCCACATCTCGCGCCAGCTATCCATCGGTTGTACTGCCAGGGTCAGTGCGGTATGTTGCGCATTGCTTCTGGCGGAGGCGTTCCATACCAGGCTATAGGTACAGCGCTGTGCCAGCGGGGTTTTAATGTCGTGCTTGGCGTCTAGCAGTGCGACGCAGGTTTCACCGGCTTGTCCCGGAGTGGTGACAATGCGCAGGGTTTTGCTGTCGCCTGATGCGGGCAGCGGCGCCGGTTCTGCGGCCCAGCGCATGCTGCCTGTGCGTACGCCTGCCTCGGCATAACTGAGCAGGTCCTCGTCGCTCATTTCGCTCTTATTCACGCCGGCCAATTCGGTCAAGGCACGATTCGCTGCGGGTACGCTGTTCTCGCCTTTGCGCTGACGCTGAAACGCAATGCTGGACCAGACGCCGGCACGGCGCATGCGGATGCGGTTTTTCTGATATTCGGGCAATTCGCTGATATCGACCCGATCGAGTACCTCGGCGCGCCACAGATCTAGGCTGCTGCGCTCGCTCGGCCGCGTAGCCGGATCGATGCAGTCGGGGCGTGTCAATGCCAGCGCGGCTTTGGCTTTTTGCGTCTGACTGGCAGTCATCGCCAGCACGCGACGGAAGGCTTCGCCGTCGTAACAGAGCTGGATGCGGCCGTCACGTTCTATGCCTTTCAGGTTGACGCCGTAATAGGCCGCAACTTCCAGATGCGCGGAGAGTTGCGTCTCGCTTTGTCTGACCGCTGGATTGACGGTCTTGCTGGATGCGCGGCGCGCCAGGCGTTCTGCCATGCCGCCCAGGGCATCGAAGGCTTCGGCATTGATCGCCTGGGCCGGTGCGGCTTTCAGGAAGGCGGCGGTGTAGGCAATACCCAGGGCTTCGGCCCCCGGCGTGTCGCGCAGGAAGCGTACGACGGACAACAGTTCCGGCGCATCGTCGGGTTTGGTCGAGACTATCCTGACCTGACTGGCCTTGATATAACCGGCGCGCTCGCGGCGGTGATCGTAGACTTGCAGGTAGTCGAGTTTTTCTCCGCGAATTTCCAGGCTATCGCCTTGCCAGAGCACAGCTTGCTGTTGCGCGCTGTCTTTGGGCGAGGCGCGCAATTGCGCTTGATCCTGGGTCACGATGGCAAGGACGGTGATGGCAGCAGCTAACATGATTATTGGCTTTCTTCAGTGGCAGTTGTTTGTGTCTCTGTTTGCGTCTGTAACTGGGCTTGCTGATTTTTTCCCGCACCCAATAAAGCGGCGCCGATGAAGCTGCCATCTGTTGGCGTTGGTGCGATGATCACAGAAATCTTGTCGGACAATTTATCGGCCATGGTTTTTTGGATCAGCAATGGGTGCTTGCTTAACAGCGCGCCATCGCGTTCCAGTTGGGCGCTGGCGACTTTGCCGACCAGGTCCTGGCGATAGGCCTCGGCGTCTGCCAGTTTGCGGCGTGAATCCGCTTCGCCAGCGGCTTCGATGATGCGAGCCTGGGCTGAGCCTTCTGAGGTTTTGATGCGCGAGATTTTTTCCGCTTCGGCTTCAAATTGCCTTTGTTCGATTTGCTTCTGTTTGAATGGCAGCACATGTTTCATCGCTTCTTCCTGTGCTTTGGCGGCGATGATCTGCTCGCTGGCGGCGGCTTCTGCATTTTTTTCACGGCGGATTTTTTCTGCATCGGCTTCGAGCGCGGTTTGTTGCACTTGTTTACCTTTCAGCTCCAGCGTGTAACGCATTTTTTCGCTTTCTAATTCTTCTGCGAGGAGTTTTTCCATGCCGACTTTGTAATCGGCTGGCAGATCCACTTTACCCATCATCACGCTACGCAGGAGGATGCCGTCTGCGGCGAGTTTGGGCTTGAGTTCGGCTTCTATCAATTGCTGGATTTCCTGACGTTTGCTGGAAAAAATCTCCCTTACGGTGTAGCGGGTGAAGGCCTTGTAGATCACGCCTTGCACTGCGGGTTCGACGATTTCGCCATTGATATCTTGCGGCAGGTTTTTGCTCATGCCTGTCAATTTAGCGGGATCGAGCCCATAACGTATCGTCAGGTCGACTCCGATTGATAAACCCTCTATCGACTGGAAAGGCGCTTCGCCATTGGCTTTAGCGCTTTTCACCGGACGGTAGGTTTGATCGAGCAGGGAGTAACGGCGCAATTCATGGATGCCGGGGATCGCCATCACGGTACCAGCACGCATTTCTTCCGAGACGCCGGTCAGTTGGTTGATGCGGATACCGACGTCACCGCGTTCTATTTTTTGGATAGGCGGATGTTGCACCACTGCGTAGCCCGCGGCGCCGATGACGGCCAGAATTGCAAGGCGTTTGACAGTTTTTCCGCCGTGAGTCTTGATGCCATCAGAAACGCTGCCGGACATTGTATTCGCGAATCCGCCGGAAATATTGCGCATACCGGATATGCTTTTGGATAATGTGGAACGGATGGCTTGTACGATGGTTTTGATACGGTCAGACATGGCATTCTCCTATGAAGTTTTGGTTCGGGCGCTGCGCCTATTCGCTGCTGTTCCCTGAGACACATCATGCGACTGAGCGAGCGGAAGAATCAACGAGGCAGCCGTGCCAGTATCTTCATCGCTCCTGAGCGCTTGCTCCGTCAGCGGAAGCGGCGGAAGAGCGTGTGAGTAAAAACTCACAGCCAGCCATATGACTTTTGCGCCGAAAGCGTGGATACTTCGGTGATCAGAGATCAGAACCAGGCAGGAGCAGCACAACATGCTAAAAGTAGCCGTAATCGAAGACGATCTGCCGACCAGCAATCAACTCAAATCCTGGATAGAATCGGCGAAGCCCGGCATCCAGGTCGATCAGTGGTTTAGCCGTGACGATGCCGAGGCGGCGCTGGCGCGCGCGACCTACGACCTGGTGGTGCTGGATATCGAACTGGGGCGGGAGCGTCATGCCGGCGTTGCCATCATCAATGTCATCAACAAGAGCCAGGCCACGCCGGTACTGGTGGTGTCGGCGATGCCGGCAACGATTTACCGCAGCATCATGAAGGCGCTGGACGCCTGGGATTATCTGCAAAAAGCAACCTTTGAAGAAGCCGATTTTATCGACACTTTTTTAGAAATTCTGCGCGCAGTCAAGGAACGCAAACAGCATAAGGACAATGGCAAACAAGTCGAAGCCATCGATGAGCTGGCGATGGACCCGCTGCGCCAGCGCAGTCCGATCTGGCGCGGCCAGCGGATTAATCTGCCGCTGACGGCACAGCGGATTCTGGCTGCCTTGTTCGCGAGCCGCGGTCAGGTGGTGTCGTATGATGATTTGTATGAAGTCGTGAAGAGCGGTCGCAATCGCGACAATATCCGCAAGCATGTGAGTACCATACGCGATGCTTTCCGCGAGATTGATCCGGCGTTTGAATGCATAGAGAACGTGCCTATGCGCGGCTTTCGCTGGGTGGACGGCAAGTGATGAGAGCGCTTTTTTCTGCACTCGCGCCGTATCGCCTGCGGCTGTTATTCCGCACCGCATTCCTGCTGCTGGCGATCGCCACGGTGGCGCTGGCGCTCTCGGTGCTGCAACAGGAAAAGCAACTCAGCTACAAAAATTATCAGCATAGTTTTGCCAAAACCCGCGAACAGATTCTCTCGACCTTGCGCCACCCGGCCGGGCAATTGGCGTTGCTGAATCCGCCGGCGGAGAAGGGTGGCGAGGGCTTGCATCCCTTACTGCTGCCGTTTTCAGCCCTCGATTTCGATGACCAGAATAAGGTACAGCAGGCGGTGGCGATGTCCGGTTGCCTGGTGCAATACGGCAGCAGCGGCTCGCTCTGCCTGGGAATCGGCAATAATCCCTGGGCCGGTGGCTACATCTATGCGGCAGGCAGTTTCAATAGCGCCGATCTGGTGGCGCATCTGCGTGGCGATGAGAGGCTTGCGCAGGCGCACAGGATGCAGGTCAGCGTCAGCTTGCGCGGGCAGACTTATCAATGGATCGCCCCATTTGAAAAGATGGCGGACGCCGGGAAAAAATCGGCAGGATTGCGCGGCCGCCTGACCGGTTTCTGGAGCGGCGAAGCCGATAAACCGAATGCGCGACCGGTCAAAGAATTTCGCGGCTGGATCTGGCAAAACGCCAATTGCAACCAGGCCGAACTCGACGATCAGGACAGCAACTGCAGCAAGACCTCGTTCTATTCCCTGCGCCTGCCGATCGCGGTCTGGCAAGACGCCTTGTTCGAGAAAAAACGCCCGGTCTGGCCGCCCGAGGATCTGGATCAGATCAAGGTTCGGATCGCGGTACTGGCGCCGGACGGTAATGAGGCCTTGTTCGATAGTGAGAAAGGGACTCCGACCCCACCATTTTCTTTAAACGATTTGCAAAGTCAATTATTGCCGGGCGAGACCGTGCGCATACGCAAGCTGTCCGGCGGCAAGGAGCTGGTCAATCTGAGCGGGCAAGTCGAGCAAGAGAATGAATCATGGAATGCGCTGGCGCGCCTGATTCGCCGTTTGCCTGTCGATGACTACGATACGCCGCTGGAGAGCCGCGACCAAATCACCACGGCGCTGGATAGTTATGAAGTCGTGCTGAAAGGCGATCTGCGCAGTGTGAGTAAAAGCCTGGCAGTGGTGGCGACCCGCGTATCCTGGTTTGTCGGCGCGATGCTGTTGGCACTATTTTTCACCTGGCTGGTGATGGAGATCAGCATTATCCGTAAGATCACCGTGCTGACCAAGCGCGCCGCGTCTTTATCGAAAACGGTCAAAGGCACCGGCGGTTTGCAGCAATTCGAGCTGGGCGATTTGCGCGGGGACGATGAACTGGGCGTGCTGGCGAGCTGCCTGCATGACTTGCTGCGACGAGTTAAAGAAGATGTAGAACGCGAGGGCATACGTGCCGAGCAAGAGAAACAAATGTGGCATGCGGTTGGCCACGAGATCATGTCGCCTTTGCAGTCCCTGATGGCGCTGCATGGCGCAGCCGATGATCAGAGCAGCCGCTATATCCACCGCATGCAGCAAGCGATACGCGTGTTGTATGGCAGCGCCTCGCCGAGCGAAGCGTTTCAATCGACTGAGCTGCAAGTGACCAGTATCGACATTACCGCCTTCCTGCATAACGTCGCAGGCAATGCGCCTTGCGTCGGGATTGCCAACGTCGAATTTAGCGGCGGCGCAGAGACGGTGATGGTCAGGGCCGATGATTATTCACTGGAGGATGTGGTGACCCATGTATTGCGCAACGCGGATCGCTATCGCGTGCCAGAGAGTCCGATTAGCATCACGTTGCTGACCAGTGAAACCGGCGTCACGATAGCGATCCATAATACCGGCCCGCATATTCCGGCCGATATGCTGGACAAGATTTTTGAATACGGCGTCTCTGATCAGCAAGACTCCGGCGCGCATGGCAATCGCGGCCAGGGCTTGTTTGTGGCCAAGACCTATATGGCAAAAATGGGCGGAACCATCAATGCGCAGAATACGCATGATGGTGTAAGCTTTGTACTCAGTTTGCAGAGGGCGCATTGATTGCCCCTGTGTATATCTTTGTGTCAGTCTTAAGCCTCTTTTTATCGTCAATTCCGGAATCGAGACAGCATGATTAGCGCGATCAACCATATCAATATCAAGGCCCCGTCCGAATTGCTGGAGCGCGTGCGGGATTTCTATTGCAGCGTATTGGGTTTGCATACGGGGCATCGCCCGGCATTTCAATCGCAGGGCTACTGGCTGTATGCGGGTGACAGCAGCATCATCCACTTATCGGAGGCGACCGCCTTGCCTGTCAGCGATGCGAATACGATAGCGACGACCGGCTACCTGAATCACATCGCCTTCACTTGCCAGGATCTGGTGCAGACCAAAGCACAGCTTGAGTTGTTCGGGATTTCCTACACCGTGAATACGGTGCCGGAGACGCAGCAAGTGCAATTGTTTTTAACTGATCCGGCTGGGATCGGTGTTGAGTTGAATTTTTCTCAGGCGACCTGAGCTTCGAAATGTAATCCGCACTATCCATGCGCTTCTTCAGCGCATATCGCGCCACGAGGCGCATGGATAGTGCGGGTTCTGTTGTGAATTGATTACTCTGCCGACACTGGCCACACTCAGCGCTATTCAAAAACCGGATCAATCGCCAGCGCTGCGCTGCTGGTCAGGATCTGGCCTTGCGGCGACCAGGCGGCGAACTGGTAGGTGATGGATTGGTAGTTGCCGGCACGGCTGATCGCTGCGCCTTGCTGGTCGGTGACTTCTGCCCAGGTCGATGACTGCCCCGTGCTTTTAAATTTGAGTACCGCGTCCCCGGCAGTTTGCAGGTAAGTGAATTTAATTCCCGTGCATTTTTTATTGCCGACGGTGGCATCGCCGATGTAGCGCAGGTAGTCGAGCGCCTGATTGCAGGCGGTGCGCAAATCGCTGGCGTCGTACAGGCCGTCAGGGCGGCTGATGATGGAGATCCAGGCTTGCCGATAATAAGCGTCCAGTTTGCGGTTTAAGCTGAGTTCGGCATTTTCATCATAAGCGGTTTTGATCAAGGGGAGATTGGCGCGGCCATAGGCGTCCAGCGGCAGATCGAGCTGCAGTGAACGGCTGTGCAGGCTCAGCTTCAGCTGTTCCACACTGGCGTTTTTGTCTTTGGGAATAATCCGGTAATGCTGCTGGATGAAATTCTTGGGCTTGCCGTATTTTTCAAACCAGATCATGCTGCGATAGGTATTGCGATAGCTGATCCATTCGCGTTCTTCGGTCGTCTGCCGGTTTGCCGCGCCGGCAGCAGAGCTCTGCGCAGCGGCAGTTCCGCTGGTTGACAGCAAGGCGATGAACAGGAATGAGGCTTGGATGGTCATGGACTGGCGTCAGAAACGATAAGCTAAACCGCTATGGATAGTCAGGTAATTGCGTTGCTCGACCAAGGGGCTGTGGGCGGCGCTGTTGGTCAGATGGACGGCGGAGACGCCCGAGCTCAGCAGCAGGCGGTGATTCAATTCCCAGTTCCAGTTGGCCCCCAGATGCAGGTCTTTGATGCCAGCCGACGGGCGGTAGCCGTTACGGTTTTTATCGACTGGTAACAGCCCGGGATTACCGGAGTCGCTGACTGCCAGCGATGGCAAGATGCCGAAATATTTTTCCGCGTAGTCGCGATTGGCCCAGACGATGCCGCCGGATACGGCGAGCGTGTGATGCGGTGCGATTTGGCCGAAGATTTTTTGCAGGCCTAACTTAGCTGACAACTCGCCACCGTTTGCATAGAGCAGACTCGAATTCAGCCTGAGCTTATCGTTCAGGTAGTAGTTGAAAAATCCGCCGGCATTCAGCGCCGCACCGATGTCGCTGGCACCGGCGGCTTTTTCGGCCGCGCTGGCGCTGCGGCTGGGCTGGTATTGCAGGAGCGGGCCGAATTCGATGTCCGGCCGGTTTGATAAATGCATGCCTGCGGTGTAAGGATCGGCGATAAAAATCCCGTTACTCCATTGCATCTGCATGATAGGCATCAGGCTCACTTTACGTTCTTGCCGGCCTTCGTAATGCGGTGCGGCGGCGATTGCCAGGCCGACAAAAACATCCCGGCTGCCATCCGGCATCAGGTTCGCCGCCAGCGACTGGGCAAACGAATTGCCGGATAAGGCAGTAAGGGCAATGAGCAAGAATTTTTTCATGGCGGATCAGGTATCTCGGTTCGTCACAGGCATTACAGGCAATCAGAATGGCATTCAGTCAGCGAATAGCAGGATGTTAAGCGGGTGCCGATCGATCCAGGATCGACATTGTAATGCCTGTCGTCGCGACTTACTGTACTGTGACCTCGATCACGGCATTCAGATCCGGGTAGTCGGTGCGCTGTACTTTGACGTGATAGACGCCGGGCTTTAGTGGCGCGCTGTAATACATGCCGATGTCACCCAGGGCAAAATCGGCCGGCGAAGGCAGGTTGAAACTGCCGCCGTCGGCTTCCACGACGCTCCAGGCAATCGGCTCAACCAGATAGAACACATGTGGCGCATAGTTGATCGAGGCGCTGAAATGATAGCGTGCGCCGGCAGCGAGGGTCAGGGTTTTTTGCGGGACTTTTAGTTCCGGGATGAAATTGAAATTACTGCTGGCTTCCACCGTGACCGTGGCTTGCACGCTCAGGTTAGGGAAGTCGTCACGCTGCAGTTTGACATGATATACGCCGGGGGTGGCGGGTGCGGTATACCGGCCGTTGAGGTCGATGCTGCCGCCATCGGTTTCAAGCACTTTCCAGTTCACCGGCTGGCGCAGGTAGTAGGTATTTTTCGGATAATTGATGGCGGCGCTAAAACTTTGTGCAGTGCCGACCGCGAGCCGGACATTGGCGGGCTGGATCTCCAGCGTCGGCGCAAACGTGGCGTCGGGATTGGCGAGCGGCTGACCAATGGCTTCCGCTTTGCTCAGCAGGGTCAGGGTCTGGGTGAACTGGGTGCCGGTCAGCTTGGCTTTCAGGCTATCCAGCAATTTGTCTTGCGCATCACCGCCGCCTGGGTTGCTGCTGGTGGCAGGTTTCAGCGGCGTGCTGTAGAAGTCTGCCAGCGTGCTGGTATCGATAATCCCTTTTAATACAGTTGTGACGTCGCCCTGTGCGGTCTTGATACTGGCGCTGGTCACGCTTTTGGCGATGGCATCGGCATCAAAACTGCTGAACACCGTCGCCATGTCGACACGCATCAGGCGCGTTGATAACAGTTCGGTTAAGGGCGTGATATTCGCCAGGCTGCCGTTGATGCTGATGGCGTGGAGTTTCTTGCCGTCGGCTGGGTTCGTGACTTCTAATACGCAGGGCAGCGTGCCGTTGGGAACGCTGACCTGGTAGCTGCCATCGCTGCCGGTTTTAGCCGAACCGGTGCCGCTGCGGCATTTGGCGCTGATGTCGGCGTTGGCAATCGCCATGCCGGTGGCGGCAGTGCCGCTGATGCTGAGCAGCGGCGTTTTACCGTCGCTGGAACTGCTTCCCCCGCAGGCGCTGAGTAACAAAGGGAATGTCATGACGGTCAGCAGGCTGAGGCTGAGATGGTGGCTGAGATAGCGGCTGAGGTTAAGGCTCATGAGGCGGTCGGATTTCAATTGGCAATGCTCCTGTGCGTGGATGAAAAATGAAGAGTCAGCGCATGATAGTTTGTGCAATAAAATAAATCTTCTTTGAAACGTCGCTGAATTGTCATGAATTTGTACGGACGGCGTATCGACGTTGTTTTGTCGATTTTCTGCCTGTACATCCAGGCGCAGACGCTTATACAATGCGGAGCTTGGAGGCGTTTATGTACAAATTGATGCTGGTCGAAGATGACGCGAAACTCGCGCAGCTGGTGGTGGAGTATTTGCAGGAGTATGAATTCACCGTCGATGTGGTGGAGCGCGGCGACACGGCGCTGGCCCGATTTAACCAAAGCCAGCCGGATATCGTGGTGCTGGACCTGATGCTGCCCGGACTGGACGGCATGCTGGTGTGCCGGCAGATCCGCAATGTCAGCCAGGTGCCGCTGGTGATTTTGACGGCGCGTGAAGATACTTTTGATGAAGTATCCGGTCTGGAGCAGGGCGCCGACGATTACATCAATAAACCGGTACAGCCGCGCGTCTTGCTGGCGAGATTGCGCGCCTTGTTGCGTCGCCGGGCGGAACCTGCGGCACCAGCAGGCAAGGAACTGGCGTTCGGCGCCTTGCGTATCGTCAAGGCCGACCGCAGCGTGCACTGGCGCGGGCAGGCTGTGCTGCTGACCAGCCCCGAGTTCAAATTATTGCTGCTGCTGGCAGAAGCGGCCGGCACTGTGCTGTCGCGCAATGACATCCTGAAAGCCATGCGCGGGATAGAGTTCGACGGCCTGGATCGCAGCATCGACAACACGATTTCGCGGCTGCGCCAGAAGTTTGACGACAGCGCTGCGGCGCGCATCAAAACGGTATGGGGCGAGGGTTATCTGTTCAGCCCTTCCGCCTGGGAAGCTGCCACATGATCGCAGCATGCTTAAGGCTATCATGCTCAGCTTGAGCATGACCGAGGATGCATGAAGCCATGAACCGGATTTTCTGGCGATTTTTCGTGCTGGTCATGCTGGCGATCACGCTGGCCTCGTTTGCCGTGTATTTTGCGATTAACCGGCTGTTTGGCGATCCGCTGGAAGAGATTGCTTTGCGCCAGGTGTCCGGTCAGATTTTCCTGCTGGAACAATACATCGACAAAGCCCCGGCGGATGAATGGTTGCAGCGCCTGAACAAGGTCAGGGAAGTCTCGAATCTCAAGATCGACCTGATCCCTTTGCCGCAAGCGCAAGCCGCACTGGATGCCAGTCAGCGGAATGCCTTGCAACGCGGCGCGGTGGTGCTGGATATCGCCGGCAAATCGTTTTATCGCCGGGTCGATCTCACCGACGGCAAATACGCAGGCAGTGCCGACGACGTGCTTCATGCCAGCGACTTGCCGATTGATGTCGGCGTCGTGCTGAAGATGGAGGCGCTGCGCTATGCGATCGTGGCATTGTTTTTGTTGTTGCCTATCGCTTTCTGGTCGCGTTCGCACTGGCGCGGCCTGCAACAATTATCCAAAGTCGCCGACGAGTTTGGCCAGGGGCATCTGACCACCCGCATCCGGCTCAGCGACAGTTCCAGCCTGCATCCGCTGGCGGATTGCATGAATCAGATGGCGAGCCGCATCGATCTGCTGCTGAAGACGCATAAGAATTTATTGCATTCGGTCTCGCATGAATTGCGCACGCCGATCGCCCGTCTGGAATTCGGCCTGGAATTATTGCGCAAGGCGCCGCAGGCAGTGCAGGCGACCCGCATTGCGGCAATGGAAGAGGATATTCTTGAACTGAATGCGCTGGTCAATGAATTGCTGGATCTGACCAAGCTCGATCAGCAGCATGCCTTAAAGCGTCAGCCATTCGCACTGGACGGCATGCTGCAAGATTGCCTGCACGCGATGGAACATCAATTGACCGGCCAGGATATCCAGTTGGAGTTGGCCGATGATCTGGGGGAGCTGAACGGCGACCGCCGCTTGCTGGCGCGGGCGATGGGTAATCTGTTGAGCAATGCGATCAAGTATGGCAATGGGGTGGTACGGCTATCGGCGCAACGATCCGGCGCCAACAGAATAAGCATGGTGGTCGAGGACAATGGACCCGGTATTCCTGCAGCCGAGCGTAGCCGGATTTTTGAGGCGTTTTATCGCATCGATCGTAGCCGTGACCGTGCGACCGGCGGCTTCGGTCTGGGGCTGGCTATCGTGCAAAAGGCGATCCAGCTGCATGGCGGTAGCATCGTGGTAGATGAGTCGGCTTTGGGCGGCGCGAAATTTATTGTGGTTCTGGGATGATGTGATGGCTGAACACAACTAATGCCGGCGGAGAAAACGCATGCCGTGCGATGCTGAGGAACAGCGGCGCACGGCACTATGATATTCACGGTAGCTTATCAATACTTAGTTGGGACTTACGCAAAACGGCCAACTGCTTTCCACCAGTCACATTGAAGCCGCAGGCTGGATGCGGCTTTCAGCAGCATTCCGTGCGAACAGGCGCACCCGGCTTGCGGCTTCGTTTTAATATCAATACGTCACGGGATCGACTTCTCTTGCTTTTCCCTGTGTCCCTGTGCCTCGGTGGTGAGAGGTTTTGGTTTTTGCGTAAGACCTATTGGTAATATTATTTTCTGATCGCTTGTGTACGTTGCTCCAGCCAGGCTTTGGCCGCACCGCTGACGCGCGGCGACAAGCGTTGCAGCACGATCGCATGGTAGTCATTGAGCCAGTCGATCTCATCTTCACGCATCACCGACAGATCGATGCAACGCGTATCAATCGGGCACAGCGTCAGGGTTTCGAATTTAAGGTATTCGCCAAATTCGCCTTGATGGCCGACGATATTCAGCATCAGGTTTTCGATACGCACGCCCCATTTGCCCGGACGATAGATGCCCGGTTCGTTCGATGTGATCATGCCGGCTTCCATCGCGGTATGCGCTTCTGG
This sequence comes from Undibacterium sp. Jales W-56, assembly GCF_025548535.1. Taxonomy (GTDB): domain Bacteria; phylum Pseudomonadota; class Gammaproteobacteria; order Burkholderiales; family Burkholderiaceae_D; genus Undibacterium. The sequence goes on from NZ_JAJLQW010000001.1 coordinate 833,202, forward strand.
CATCGCGCCGGAAATCGATTGCGGACCTTCATGCACGTTCAGGAAATAACCGACGCCGTGGCCGGTACCGTGGCCGTAGTTGATGCCCTCGACCCAGATCGGCGCACGGGCCAGCGCATCCAGCATCGGCGACAAAGTCCCGCGGGGGAATTGCGCGCGCGACAGATTGATCATGCCTTTCAGCACCAGCGTGAAGTCGCGTTTTTGTTCGGCCGAGACTACACCGATCGGCATCACGCGGGTGATGTCGGTGGTCCCGTTCAGATATTGTCCGCCGGAGTCGATCAGCAGCAGGCCATTGCCTTCGATGACCGCATGCGATTCGGGCAACGCGTGATAGTGCGGCATGGCGCCATTGCCGTTGAAACCGGCAATCGTGCCAAAACTGGCCGAGACGAAATGTGGCTGACGTGCGCGGGCGGCAGTGATCTGCTCATCGATGGTGAGTTCGGTGATGCGTTCTTTGCCTAGGGATGCTTCCAGCCAGCTAAAGAATTCACACAGCGCTGCACCGTCTTGTTCCATCGCTTCGCGCACGAATTGCGCTTCTTGCGCCATCTTGCGGGATTTCGCGAATACCGATGGATTGATTGCTTCAATGACCTGGACCGAGGCCGGCACGGACTGACGGAAGCCGAACGTAATGCGACGCGGATCGATCAATAAGCTACTGCCCGCAGGCAATGCGGCAAGAGCGCCCGCAGCTTTTGCATAGTCGGCCAGATACACGCCATCTTGCGCCAGGATCTCAACCAGCGCGGCGGGGACTTTGCCCTCGGATACAAACAGGGCGGCGCTGTCCTGGCTGATCAGGGCATGGCCGACAAACACCGGGTTGTAGCTGACGTCGGCACCGCGCAGATTGAAGATCCAGGCGATGTCATCGACGGTAGAAACGAAGTGCCAGTCGGCGCCTTTAGCGCGCATCTGTTCGCGCACGAGTGCGAGTTTATCCTGACGGCTGATCACCGCATACGGTGCCAGGTGCTCATAGATGGCGGCTTGCGGCAAGGCTGGACGATCCGGCCAGATGCCTTGCAACAGGTCTTTGCCGGTATCGAGCCGGATGTCTTTGGTTTGCAAGGCTTGTCCGAGCAGGCGCGCCGTCGCTAAGCCCAATACCGCCCCATCCACACCGACGGTCTGACCTGCCTGCAGATTGCTGGCGAGCCAGTCGATATGCAAGGTCGCCGCAGCCGAGGCGATTTTCATCATCTGTATGCCGGTCGGCGCCAGTTCTTGCTCCGCCTGACTCCAGTAACGGCTATCGACCCACAGACCGGCGAAGTCGGCAGTGACCACCAGCGTACCGACCGAGCCGGTGAAACCGGAAAAATGCTCACGTCCTTGCCAATGTCCCGGCAAATATTCAGACAGATGCGGATCCGCCGATGGAATGATGTAGGCATCCAGACCGGCGGTCTGCATGGCGGCGCGCAGTTGCACCAGGCGGGCAGGGATAGGGGACGTGACGGCGGCTGGGCTGAGTGGACTATTCATATGAGCGACGCAATGATGGATGAGGTTAGGGTGAAGTGAGAGCGAAACAAGTGCGAAACTGCCGTGAATCGGGAATTAGCAGGGATAAATCCTGATTCCAAGGCGAAACAAAAACGCGAAACAAGAGCGTCAGTATATCGTAGATATATTTAATTCCGCACTGCTGGAGCAACTTCCAAGTTTGTTTTGTATTTGGTCGAATACGGCGAATGATTTGGCTTAATTCCGTAAATAACGACGCATGACATTCGGTGCAGGTTCATTCGGATTGGCGTGCGAATATCCAAGTTCAGGCGCGATTTCGAAGCGATGCGCCGCATACAGAGCGAGCAAGCGCGGCTGATCGCGACGCACGCCCAGACGCAGCTCGGCAACATGCGCGGCTTGCGCGGCATGGACCACGGCTTCCAGCAGATATTGCGAAAGAGCGTGACCGCGAAACGCCGGTAGCACGCCCATGCGCAGCATTTCCCAGACATTGCTCCCAGCATCGAGTGGCAGCCAGCGCACCGAACCGGCGGGCTCTTTGTCAACCGACAACACAAAGCCGCCGCCCTGTATCAGGTCGCGTGTGACGCGCTCGCTATCTTCATGATGCCCGCTCGATGTGGCAGCGACTTTTTCGGCCCAGCAAGAACGGGTCAGATGCGCAATCAGTTGCGCATCTGCCAGCGTCGCTTTTCTGAGCGCGATCTGCATGGCAGATTAGCGTACCCGCATCCCTGGCTCGGCACCCGGCCAGGCTTCCAGAATGTACAGGCCCGGGTTGGCTTTTTCATCGGCAGCAGAGGCCGCCAGCACCATCCCTTCGGACATGCCGAACTTCATCTTGCGCGGCGCCAGATTGGCGACCATGACCGTGAATTTACCGATCAGCTGTTCCGGCTGATACGCCGATTTGATGCCGGAAAACACATTGCGGGTGCGGCCTTCGCCGACGTCCAGCGTCAGGCGTAATAATTTATCCGAGCCATCGACATGTTCGCAATGGACGATTTTGGCGATGCGCAGATCGACTTTGGCAAAGTCGTCGATCTTGATTTCGGGAGCCAGTTCTTCAATGCTTTCGATGCTGTTTTTTACAATTTCTCCTTCCGTTGGCGGCGCCGATGGCGCAGCAGCGACTTCAGTCGGCGCATCGAACAACTGATCGAAAATCTTGATGTCGACACGCTGCATCAGGTGCGCATACGGCAGCACTTTATGCCGATGCGGCAATGGTGTTGCGACATCCGACCATTGCAAAGGCGCGATCTGCAATTGCGCCTCGACTTGCGCTGCGAGTTGCGGCAATACCGGCTTCAGGAAAATCGTCAGGATGCGGAACGCTTCCAGCAGGCGGCTGCAGACTTCCTGTAATTTCGCATCATTCTCAGCCTGTTTCGCGAGTTCCCAAGGCTTATTCGCATCGACATAGGCGTTGATGATGTCGGCCTGATCCATGATGGCGCGCAGGGCTTTGCCAAAGTCGCGCGTTTCGTAATAAGCCTGAATGTCCGGCGCTACCTTGCGCAGATTATTGATGAAAGCATCGTCCGCCGTTGCCCAGTCGGTCACGATCGCGCCGTCAAAACGCTTGGTGATAAACCCAGCGGCGCGGCTGGCGATGTTCACGTATTTGCCGATCAGGTCGGCATTTACGCGCGCTACGAAATCATCGGGATTCATATCCAGGTCTTCGACCTTGGCATTGAGCTTGGCCGCGAAGTAATAGCGCAGCCATTCCGGGTTCATGCCGATTTCCAGATAGCGCAGCGGCGAAATGCCGGTGCCGCGCGACTTCGACATCTTCTCGCCGGAGACGGTCACGAAGCCGTGCGCATACACATTGTCCGGCGTTTTGTAGCCCGAGAATTTCAGCATGGCGGGCCAGAACAGCGTGTGGAAATAGGTAATGTCTTTGCCGATGAAATGAATCTGTTCGGTGCTAGTGTCGGCCATGAAAGCGTCGAAGTCACGGCCGATTTTGCCGAAGTAATTTTTCAGCGACGCCAGATAGCCGACCGGCGCATCCAGCCAGACGTAGAAGTATTTGCCGGGCTGATCGGGGATCTCGATACCGAAGTAAGGCGCGTCGCGGCTGATATCCCAGTCGCCCAGGCCGCCGTCGCCTTCCAGCCATTCTTTGCATTTGTTCGCGACTTCGGATTGCAGGCGGTGGTCTTTGAGCGCCCATTCACGCAGGAAGGCTACGCATTGGGGATCGGACAATTTGAAGAAGAAATGTTCGGACGATTTCATCACCGGCGTCGCGCCGGTCAAGACCGAGTAGGGATTCTTGACTTCGGTCGGGGCATATACCGCGCTGCAGACTTCGCAGGAATCGCCGTACTGATCCTTGGCGCCGCACTTCGGGCATTCGCCCTTGATGTAGCGGTCCGGCAGGAACATGTTCTTGACCGGGTCGAAAAACTGCTCGATCGTTTTGCTGGTGATAAAGCCGGCGGCTTTCAGCTTGCGATAGATGTCTTGCGACAGCGCATGGTTTTCCGGGCCGTCGGTGGAATGCCAGTTGTCGAAAGTGATGTGGAAACCATCGAGATATTGCTTGCGGCCGGCCGCAATGCGCGCCACGAATTCTTGCGGCGTGATACCGGCTTTTTCTGCGGCAATCATGATCGGTGCGCCGTGCGCATCGTCGGCGCCGACGAAATGCACTTCGTTACCCGACATTCGCTGATGCCTGACCCAGATGTCAGCCTGGATGTATTCCATGATGTGGCCGAGGTGGAACGGTGCATTGGCGTAGGGAAGGGCAGTGGTAACGAACAGCTTGCGGGTCATGGTTGGCGGTCTTTGAATTAAACGAACAAGGGGCGTGTATTTTAACAGCGAAAGCAGCGGCAGGACGAGGGTGTTGGAATCCTGAGCGGTGCAAGCCAGGCTTAGTTGCAGCGATATTTCAGTTTTGAATACAGTATCCGCAATACTGGTGCGCCTTACGGCTGATTTATGTCTGGAAAGGCGCATGGATATTGCGGCTTCGTTTCGGCAATGTTTTATCCCAGGAAAACAAAACTCATGCAAAAAACTCCGTTGCACTGCAGGGCTATCCGGTTCTGCCCGGCGTTTTGCGCTAGACTGGCGAAAATTCAATGGAGATTTGCATGACTGCTACTGTAGAAGATATCAAAACCGCCTTATCCCTGGTGATCGACCCGAATACCAATAAAGACCTGATCTCTTCCAGATCCGCAAAAAATATCCAGCTCGATGGCGCAGACGTCACGCTCGACGTGGAGTTGGCTTATCCGGCAAAAAGCCAGATCGACCTGATCCGTAAAAGCGTGATTGCGGCGGTGCGTACCGTCGCTGGCATCGGCAATGTCAGCGTCAATGTATATGTGAAGATCGTCGCGCATGCAGTGCAGCGTGGCGTGAAGCTGATGCCGAATGTAAAAAACATTATCGCCATCGCGTCCGGCAAGGGCGGCGTCGGCAAATCGACGACTGCGGTGAATCTGGCATTGGCATTGGCGGCGGAAGGGGCTGCGGTCGGGATTCTGGATGCCGATATCTACGGTCCTTCGCAGCCGATGATGATGGGGATTTCCGGTCGTCCCGAGACCATCGATGGCAAAACCATGGAGCCGCTTGAGAATCACGGTTTGCAAGTATCGAGTATCGGTTTCATGATTGATCCGGATGAACCTATGGTATGGCGCGGTCCTATCGTGACCCAGGCCTTGCAGCAATTGCTGGAACAGACCAACTGGCGCGATCTCGATTACCTGATCGTCGACATGCCGCCGGGGACTGGCGATGTGCAGTTGACCCTGTCGCAAAAAGTGCCGGTGACAGGTGCGGTGATCGTCACCACGCCGCAGGACATCGCCTTGCTCGATGCGCGCAAGGGTCTGAAGATGTTTGAAAAAGTAGGCATTCCTATTCTCGGTATTGTGGAAAACATGAGTACCCATATCTGCTCGAATTGCGGTCATGCAGAGTCGATCTTCGGCGAAGGCGGCGGGCAGAAAATGTGTGCGGAATACGGCGTTGATTTCCTCGGCGGCTTGCCGCTGACGATGGCGATCCGTGAGCAGGCAGATTCCGGCAAACCCACCGTCGTTGCCGATCCTGATGGCAAGATTGCGTTGATTTACAAGGAAATCGCCCGCAAACTCGCGATCAAGGTGGCGGAAAAAGCCAAAGACATGAGCAGCAAATTCCCGACCATCACGGTGCAGAATACCTGATGTGTTGAGCGCCAGGATGGACATTCAAATCGATACCGCCTTCATGCAAATGGCGCTGGAGCTCGCTTCCCGCGCCACCATCGCCACATCGCCGAATCCCAAAGTAGGTTGCGTCATCGTCAAAGATGGACAGGTGATAGGCCGTGGCTGGACGCAGCCGGTCGGCCAGGCGCATGCCGAGGTGCAGGCGCTGCGCGACGCTGCGGCGCAAGGCCGGGATGTGCGCGGTGCGACAGCTTATGTGACGCTGGAGCCTTGCAGCCATCATGGCCGCACGCCGCCCTGTGCGAATGCATTGATCGATGCCGGTATTGCCAGAGTGGTGGCGGCGGTACAAGATGCCAATCCGCAAGTTGCAGGACGCGGCTTGACGATGCTGCGGGATGCCGGGATACACGTCGAATCCGGTTTGCTGGCGCAGCAGGCGCGGGAAATGAATATCGGCTTTTTCAAGCGCATGGAAACCGGCATGCCCTGGGTGCGCATGAAAGTCGCGGCCAGTTTGGACGGCAGAACCGCTTTGCCGAATGGCGAGAGCCAATGGATCACGGCAAGCGATGCGCGCGACGACGGCCATCAATGGCGCGCCCGTGCCGATGCGATTTTGACCGGTATCGGCACGGTGCTGGCTGATGATCCGCAAATGAATGTGCGTGCCGTAGCGACGCCCCGGCAACCTTTGAAAGTCGTGCTCGATTCGCATTTACGTATCGCGCCCGAAGCAAAATTGCTGCAAGACGGCAGCACTATCCTGGTCTGCGCCCAAGATAAAGACCAGGCTTTCCTGAGCCGGCAGCAGGCACTTGCTGCAAAGGGCGCAGAAATTCTGCATTTGCCTGATGCGCAAGCCAGGGTCGATCTGCCTGCCTTGCTGCTGGAATTAGGCCGCAGACAGATCAATGAATTACATGTCGAAGCAGGCGCCACGTTAAATGGCGCCTTGCTGGCGCAGCATTGCGTGGACGAATTACTGGTCTATCTGTCGCCCAAAATACTCGGCGATGGCGCCGGGTTTTTCCATATTCCCGAACTCAAAAAAATCGCCGAAGCGAGACAAGTGGTGTTTCATGAAGTCAGGCAGATCGGCGACGCACTCAGGATTTTGGCGCGGTTTTAAACACGCTGCTTATCAGGATGCAGCGCCTGAGGATGCCGCGACTGGACGGAGAGTCCATTGCTTAAAGCTTTGTTTGCTGACGATGTTGAAGTGAGTAAAAATCGCCGAAATCGTCGCATTCATGATCGCATCGCTGGGCAGCCAGCGCCCTTGCTCGTCCGCCGCAAAATTGATCGAATAAGTCATGCTCTTTGCCATCGGAATACCCTCCAGATCGTAATCGACTTTCAGCGGTTTTCCACTGGCTTCTTCAATCAGGACTTTGGCTTTAAACGATAATTTTTTCTGTTTTCCCTTAACCAGAAAAACGATGCAGTTCCTGTTGTCCAGCGCGATTTTTTCCGCGCGCTCAACTTCGCCGTTGAACAGAGCGTAGTCGGGATGCTCCGCAATATTCAGAGGGAACTTGACATTGGCCAGGCCGCTTTTTTGCGCCTCTGTCAGCCAGATTACCTCCCAGATGGCTTGGCCGTCTTTCCAGCCGTTTAAGCGGACTTTTTTATGCGTCACTTCCTGGCTTTGATTGTGCTTATCGAATACTTCGGTATTGGTGGCGACTTCACCCGCGATCAGCGTTTGTGCCGCATGCGTGATGCTTAATGCGCGCTCCCATAAAGGATCGGCATTTCCGGCAGCGCATGTCAGGCAGGGAAAGAAAAAGACGAGCGCAACGAGAGTGGTTCGTAACATAGGGAAGCTCACAAGAAAGCGGTAAATACGTCCGAAAAACAAAAAAAGGATCATCAAGTAAAACTCGATGATCCTTCTAAATTGGTCGGAGTACAAGGATTCGAACCTTGGACCCCCTGGTCCCAAACCAGGTGCGCTACCGGACTGCGCCACACTCCGAAACTTGCATCGATTCGCATTGCATCATACGAATCTTAAAACTGACTCTGTGCTTATAAGTACATATAAATTGAAAAAAGACCGTAGGATGATTAAACCTGACGGTCTTTTAAAATTTGGTCGGAGTACAAGGATTCGAACCTTGGACCCCCTGGTCCCAAACCAGGTGCGCTACCGGACTGCGCCACACTCCGAAGACCAATATAGTAGCGCGCCGCAACCGGGCTGTCAACACCTTTGTCATACCTGGACGCTGTGCTTGCGTGGCATTGCCTGTCATGATGGCAGGCAAAAATCCTCAAAATTATAGGGATTGCGCGCTATTAAATTGTCTATATTTTCCGTTAATCGGGTCTGTGAAGGCGATAGATTTTGCCAGCAATTGCAGCGGCGCCGAGAAATCATCGCCTCTGCAAGGCAGGGCAACCGGGTAGAAGGTATCGTTCACGATAGGCGCCCCCAGGCTGGCTAAATGCACGCGCAATTGATGCCGCTTGCCGGTCACGGGTTTTAATTCATATAAATCGTTTGCGCCGCGATGTTCAATGACGCAGATCCTGGTTTCGGAATTCGGCTCGCCCGCGACTTCTTGCATGACAAAGAATTTTTCCGCGTCTTCGAGGCGACTGCGATGAATCAAGGGAAAAATCTGATCCGGCAAATGCGGCGCCAGCGCATGATAGGTTTTATCGACTTTGCGTTGCTGGAATAAAGCCTGATAAGCGCCCCGGCTTGACGGTGCTGGCGAAAATAAAATCACCCCGGCAGTTTCCCGGTCTAATCTGTGTATGGGGGTCAGGTGCGGATTGCCGGTTTGTTTTTTTAAACGCACCAGCAAAGTCTCTTGCAAAAATCGTCCGCCAGGCGTCACCGGCAAAAAATGGGGTTTATCGACAACCAGCAAGTGATCGTCGCGGTACAGGATGACCTCGGAAAAAGGGATCGGCGTTTCATCATCGATTTCGCGGTAATAAAAAATACACATGCCGCGTTTTACCGCGCTATGCGCTTGCAATATCGCGCCATGTTGATCGACTACCTCCCGTCGCGCAATCCGCGACAACCATTGCTGCCCGCTCACATCGGGAAATTGCCGGGTTAAAAAATCCAATAAATCGGACCACTGACCTTCCGGCAACCAGAGATAACTCGGTGCGACGCCATTACGCATGGGCAGCGGTGATGTTGTTAATGGAGTAGGATGCATTGATGATTTTTATTCTCTGGACGAAACTTTCTTTAGTCTGCAATACTAGCACCATGGATAAAACAAGCCACCTGCCGTTTAAAGTCAGCATCGTGATGCAGCGCCAGACCTTGAGTAATCGCTGGCAGTCGCTGCAATGGCAACTGCTTGATGTCTTGCCCGATGTCCCGGGGCCATCAACCAGGCAATTGCGCGCCAGCGAGCAAGAAATGCACTGGTTGTTTGCCGGTTTTGAGATCGTATTGTATGCCGACGAAGCGCCCGGTTATTTTTTGAATCTCAGCTCGGATGCGCCTTGCTGGTTCGTGATGTGGCGACTGGAAGAGTTCGATGGGCAAGAAATTGCCATCCCCAAATCGATCACCTTGTCGTATAACGAGGCCGCGCGTTGGATGGATGGCAGCGAGCAAGTAGACACCTTGCCTGTGGCAAGCGATATCGCATCCTGGCTAGCGGAGTACACGCAGGAATATTACGAACCGGAAGTGAAGAAAAAACGTAAGCATCCGTCTTTTGAAGGCGGTGTTGGTGTCGATAAAATGGCGCGTGCCGAACTCAACAGAGGTCGTAGTTAAATGGCTGCCGAGGATTTTTTTAACCGCTGGACCAAGGCTAAATCTGTGGCGGCAGATGCGCTGACAGACGGGGATGCTGCTGCACCTTTAAGTCCGATAAGTAATCAGACAGCTAGCCAGCAAAACGAAAAAATACCGGCCGCACTGCCGACCATGCAAGATGTGGAAAAGCTGAATCATGAATCGGATTTTTCGGCCTATATGAGCTCAGGTGTCGATGAGGATGTCAAGCGCTCGGCAATGAAGAAACTATTTTCGAATCCGCATTTCAATATCATGGACAGGCTGGATATCTATATCGACGACTACCACACGCCGGACCCGATGCCGCCAGGCATGCTGGAAGCGTTGTTGCATGGAAAAGCCTTGCTTGATCCGCTGGGACATCTGCAAAAGAAACTCCAGGAACTGATCAATCCTTCAGAACAACTCGTACTGGTACCAGGCGCAAGCACTGCGGCCAGCCAGGAAGACAATTTGCTAAATACAGCCATAGGAAATGAGCTGGATAGCCAACAGTTTGCTTTGCCGGTACCGTCAGACTTACTGGATAACCTTATTCCAGTAAGCGCAGACCACGACCTGAGTGGACCTGGCTCAGTCAATCCAAATAAAATCAAGATAGAAGAGACACCGGATCCAGAATGAGTACGCAATTTAAAGTCTGCAGTTGCAATAAAACGATGCCTCTCGATACAACGTCGGGTGAAGCCCTGGCGAGAGCGCTGGGCGCGCAGTCAATCCAGGTTCACGATATGCTGTGCCGCCGTGAAGTCGGCAGCTATATGGAAGCCGTCAAAGGCGTCGACGATGTCGTTGTCGCCTGCACGCAGGAGCGGGCGCTGTTCTCTGAACTGGCACAACAATCGGTCGCTCCCATCCGCTTCGTGAATATCCGCGAGCAGGCGGGTTGGGGCAAGGAATCTGCATCGGCCATACCAAAAATAGCGGCGCTATTGGCCGTGGCAGCTTTGCCGGTGCCGGAGCCGGTGCCGACCGTCAGCTATCAATCGCATGGCAATCTGTTGATCATCGGCACCGCCGGGCAGGCTTTACCCTGGGCCAGCAGGCTGGCGGGTCAAATGGATGTCAACGTCCTGTTGACCGACACGCAGAATAGCGATGAGCGTCTGGCGGAGAGGAATTTCCCCGTGTTTTCCGGCACGCATATCCGGATTGCAGGCTGGCTGGGGGAATTCAAAGTCAACTGGCAGCAATCGAATCCGATTGATCTGGAAACCTGTACCCGATGCAATGCCTGTGTGGAAGTATGTCCAGAAAACGCGATTGATTTCAATTATCAGATTGATCTGACTAAATGTAAATCGCACCGCGATTGCGTGAAGGCATGCGGCGTCATTGGTGCGATTGATTTTGACCGCATGGCGCGCGATCGTAAGGCAGAATTTGACCTGATTTTAGATTTGTCCGCCCAGCCTGTGCTGACGATGCACCAACTGCCGCAAGGTTATTTTGCGCCAGGTCAGGATCTGGACAAACAATTTGCCATCTCATTGCAACTCACGCAGATGATAGGCGAATTTGAAAAGCCCAAGTTCTTCGTCTACAAAGACAAGCTATGCGCGCACAGTCGCAGTGGCAAGACTGGGTGCAGTGCGTGTATCGATGTTTGCTCGGCAGCGGCAATTACGCCGGCAGGCGACAAGATTCAGGTGAATCCGAATCTGTGCGCCGGTTGCGGTGCCTGCACCACGGTATGTCCGACCGGCGCCATGAGTTATACCTATATGCGCGCACCGGATACGGGTTTGCATATCAAAACCATGCTAAGCACTTACGCCAAAGCGGGTGGGAAAGCGGCTGTCTTGCTGTTGCATAGCAAAGAGGCGGGAGCCGCCTTATTGCAACGGGTCGGGCAAAATGCCAAAGCAGGCGGACGCGGTTTGCCAGCGCGGGTGTTGCCGCTGGCCTTGCATCACACAGCGTCAACGGGTATCGATCTGTGGCTTACGGCGATTGCCTATGGCGCAAACGCGGTTGCGATCATGCTGACGGATGAGGAGGCACCGGAATACCGCCAGGCATTGCAGCAACAGATCGATATCGCTCAAGCCATACTTAATGGCTTTGGCTATGGCGGACAACATTTTCATTTAATCGACGTAAGGAGTGCAGCCTCGCTGGAGACCGCCCTGCATGCCTTGCCATCAGCCTCTGCTGTGCAGATACCGGCAAGCGCGGCCAGCTACAATGTGGCGCAAGACAAGCGCGTGACCCTCGATTTTGCGATCGACCACCTGCAAAAAAATGCACCGCTCGAACCGCAGCAGATTGCCCTGCCAGCGGGTGCCCCCTACGGCGCGGTGACGATCAATAAAGATGCCTGTACCTTGTGTATGTCCTGTGTCGGCGCTTGTCCATCGTCGGCCTTGATGGATAACGCAAACTCGCCGCAAGTCCGGTTTATCGAACGCAATTGCGTGCAATGCGGATTGTGCGAACAAACCTGTCCTGAGAACGCCATACAACTGATACCGCGACTCTCTTTGCTTGAGTCGACTAAACAAGCGACCGTATTGAATGAAGCGCAGCCCTACCATTGCATACGCTGCCAGAAGCCTTTCGCTACCGGGCAGATGATAGAGAATATGTTGGCCAAGCTGGCGACGCACGGCGCTTTTTCAGGACATCTCGACAGGATAAAAATGTGCTCGGATTGCCGCGTCATCGATATGATGAAAACCAGTGAACTACAACGCCCGCATTGACTATAACGATAAAAATGACAAGCAGCCAATCGATCCAATTTGAAACAGCCGACCAGGGCGAAGAAACTGCCAGAGCCGATTTATACGGTTTGCTGGCGACCCTGTTTTATGCCCCGCCTTCTGCATCCTTGTTAAACACCTTGTCTGCGGCGCAAACTCAGGGCGAGGGTGTGCTAGGCCAGGCCTGGAGCGGTCTGGTGCAGACCGCGCGCGTTGCCAATGCCGAGCAGGTCAGGGAGGAATACGAACAGCTTTTTATCGGCGTGGGCAAGCCTGAAGTGATGTTGTACGGCTCGTATTACATCAGCGGCTTCCTGATGGAAAAACCTTTGGCGGCATTACGTACCGATCTGGCGCAAATGGGCTTGGAGAGAATCGAGAGCGTGGTGGAAACCGAGGATCACATTGCTTCGCTGTGTGAAGTGATGCGCTACCTGATAGCTTCGGAGGATATTCTACAAGCGCATATTGCCAGCCAGAAAAAATTCTTCGGCGCACATATGCAAGCCTGGGTGTTGGAATTGTGCGATGCGGTAACGGCGCATCCGTCAGCGGTTTTTTATGCAGCGACCGCTAATTTAGCCAGGGCATTTTTTGAAGTGGAAATGCAGGCCTTTGATATGACGTAGTTGTATACAATAAACTCAAAATAGTGGAATACGGGTTTCTATATGCTTGTTTTGAATAGTGAAAATATTTCATTCTTAAAAAGCGTATTATTACGTGTCATTATGGGTTCAAGGTAAGTCTTAAGTAATTGCTGCGTGGTAAGCTGACAAAAATTTGGAGACAAGACAAAAATCAATCGCATACACAGTGGGTCTTTTGTATGTTCTTTTCGATGTGCCTGAGTCATAGCGGTCCAAGCGGTACATCCCAGGCATAATTTTTGATATTGGTCTCTTCCTGATGTTGGGTGCTTTGAAGAGAGGCAAGTATGGAACAGAAAATCAAGCGTCGCAGTTTGCTCGGTGGTTTGGGGCTCGGTGCTGCCGTCGCCCTGGTCGCCACCAAAACCGTAACGACGGTTCAACATCATTCTGCCGACGTGAATGCTGCTGCAGAACCGGCAGGCGATGGTTACCGGCTGACCACGCACATCAAAAAATATTATCGTACTACCACCATCTGATAGCGGAGTGAAGCCATGTTGCTGACTCGTAAGGGCGACGCGGGATCGCGTGCACAAAATCGTTTTTCCTCCAGTCTTGCAGATAGTTTGTCGCGCGCATTGCCGACGATGGACAGGCGGGGATTTTTGAAACGTTCCGGCATCGGCGTCGGCGCCGGTATCGCAGCGTCGCAGCTGGGTTTGATCCAAAAAGCCAAAGCCTCCGATGCGGCAAAAGGCGAGGGCAGCAAGATCGAGGTGCGCCGCACCGTCTGCACCCATTGCTCAGTCGGCTGCGCCGTCGATGCGGTAGTGGAAAACGGCGTCTGGGTGCGGCAGGAGCCGGTATTCGATTCCCCGATCAACCTCGGCGCCCATTGCGCCAAAGGTGCGGCCCTGCGCGAGCACGGTCATGGCGAATACCGCCTGAAATATCCGATGAAGCTGGTCAATGGCAAGTATCAGCGCATCAGTTGGGACCAGGCTCTGAATGAAATTTCCGCCAAGTTGCTGGAAGTCAAAAAGAATTCCGGCCCGGACTCGACGTTCTTCGTCGGCTCATCCAAACATAATAACGAACAAGCGGCTTTGTTGCGTAAGTTCGTCTCGTTTTACGGCACCAATAATACCGATCATCAGGCCCGTATCTGCCACTCAACCACAGTCGCCGGCGTCGCCAATACCTGGGGTTATGGTGCGATGACGAACAGCTACAACGATATGCAAAATTCCAAGGCGGCCTTGTATATCGGCTCCAATGCGGCGGAGGCGCATCCGGTCTCGATGCTGCACTTGCTGCATGCCAAGGAAAACGGTTGCAAAGTTATCGTGGTCGATCCACGTTATACCCGTACCGCGGCGAAATCGGATCAATACATTCGTTTGCGTTCCGGCTCGGATATCCCGTTCTTATACGGCATGATGTACCACATCTTCAAGAATGGCTGGGAAGATAAGCAATACATCAGCGACCGGGTCTATGGCATGGAAAAAGTCAAAGACGAAGTCATGAAGTGGACGCCCGAAAAAGTAGAAGAAGCCTGTGGCGTGCCAGAAGCTGAAGTGTATAAGGCCGCCGAGACCATGGCAAAGAATCGTCCATCCACGGTAGTCTGGTGCATGGGACAAACGCAGCACACGATCGGTAATGCAATCGTCCGCGCTTCATGCCTGTTGCAACTGGTACTCGGCAATGTCGGCAAGTCTGGCGGCGGCACCAATATCTTCCGTGGCCATGACAATGTGCAGGGAGCGACCGACGTCGGCCCGAATCCCGATTCATTGCCCGGCTATTTCGGCCTGGCAGCCGGTGCGTGGAAGCACTGGTGCGCGGTCTGGGGCGTGGATTACGAGTGGGTGAAAAAGCAGTTCGCATCGCAGGCCATGATGGAAAAATCCGGCACCACCGTGTCGCGCTGGGTCGATGCGGTGCTCGAAAAAAATGAATTCATCGATCAGGAAAACAACGTCAAAGCGATGGTGTTCTGGGGCCACGCGCCGAACTCGCAGACCCGCGGTCTGGAGATGAAAAAGGCGTTTGACAAGCTCGACCTGCTGGTCGTGATCGATCCCTACCCGTCTGCGACAGCGGCGATGGCCGCGATGAAAACAGACGGTCAGGAGCTCAATCCCAAGCGTGAAGTGTATTTGCTGCCCGCTGCCACACAGTTTGAAACATCCGGTTCAGTGACTGCGTCGAATCGTTCCATCCAGTGGCGCGAAAAAGTCATCGAACCTTTGTTCGAGTCGCGCACCGATCACATGATCATGTACCAGCTTGCAGAAAAACTCGGTTTCGCCAAAGAACTGGTCGCCAAGTTAAAACTGGTCAAAGGCAAGGGCGGCATGATGGAGCCTGAACCGGAATCGATGCTGCAAGAAATCAATCGCGGCGCCTGGACCATAGGCTACACCGGTCAGTCACCGGAACGCCTGAAGTCACACATGCGCAATATGCATATGTTTGACGTAAAAACTTTGAGGTGTAAAGGCGGCAAGGATCCGATCACCGGCTATGACATCACCGGCGATTATTTCGGCTTGCCATGGCCATGTTATGGCACACCGGAACTCAAGCATCCCGGTTCGCCGAACTTGTATGACACCTCCAAGCATGTGATGGATGGCGGCGGTAACTTCCGCGCGAATTTCGGTGTCGAGCGAGAGGGCGTGAGTCTGCTGGCAGAAGACGGCTCGCATTCACTCGGTGCCGACATCACGACCGGCTATCCCGAATTCGACCATATCCTGTTGAAAAAACTCGGCTGGTGGAGCGATTTGACTGAGGCCGAACAAAAGGCTGCCGAAGGTAAAAACTGGAAGACCGATTTGTCCGGCGGCATCCAGCGTGTCGTCATGAAGGTGCACGGTTGCCATCCATTCGGTAACGCCAAGGCGCGTGCCGTGGTATGGAATTTTCCTGACCCGGTGCCGCTGCATCGCGAGCCTTTATTCGGCACCCGTCCCGATCTGGTGGCTAAATATCCTACGCACGATGACAAGAAGGCCTTCTGGCGCTTGCCGACTTTGTATAAGTCAGTGCAGCAGAAAAACGTCGAAGCAAAATTGTACGAGAAATTCCCTATCATCCTGACCTCCGGTCGCCTGGTTGAGTACGAGGGCGGCGGCGAAGAGACCCGCTCGAATCCGTGGCTGGCCGAGCTGCAACAGGAGAACTTCGTCGAGATGAATCCGAAAGCGGCCACCGACCGCGGTATCCGCGACGGTGAATATGTTCATGTGGTCACGCCGACCGGTGCGCGTATCAAGGTCAAGGCGATGGTCACACCGCGGGTGGGCGTCGATACCGCGTTTATTCCTTTCCATTTCTCTGGCTGGTGGCAAGGTAAGGATATGAAAGAGTTTTATCCTGAGGGGGCTATGCCTATCGTGCGTGGCGAGGCGGTGAATACCGCCACCACCTACGGTTACGACTCCGTCACGATGATGCAGGAAACCAAGACCACCATCTGCAATATTGAAAAAATCGCAGTGTAATTTCATAGGGGAATCGACATGGCTAGAATGAAATTTATCTGCGATGCAGAGCGTTGTATTGAGTGTAATGGCTGCGTGACAGCGTGTAAAAACGAACATGAAGTGCCTTGGGGAGTGAACCGTCGCCGGGTCGTCACCGTCAATGATGGCGTCGTCGGGCAAGAAAAATCGATGTCGGTTGCTTGCATGCATTGCTCCGATGCGCCATGTATGGCGGTTTGTCCGGTCGATTGTTTTTATCGTACCGACGAAGGCGTGGTCCTGCATAACAAGGATGTGTGCATCGGTTGCGGTTATTGCTCTTACGCCTGTCCGTTTGGCGCGCCGCAGTTCCCATCGAACGGCACCTTCGGTTTGCGCGGCAAGATGGATAAATGCACTTTCTGCGCCGGTGGTCCGGAAGAAGACGGCTCGGAAAAAGAATTTGAAAAGTATGGCCGCAACCGCCTGTCCGAAGGCAAATTGCCGTTGTGCGCCGAGATGTGTTCCACCAAGGCTTTGCTGGGTGGCGATGGCGATGTGATAGCCGATATTTTCCGCACCCGGGTAGTCAAGCGCGGTAAAGGCAGCGAGGTATTCGGCTGGGGCACAGCCTATGGCAAAACCCCACATCAAGACGCAAAACCTGTAACTGAGCCTGTCACTGAGGTGAAGTGATGAAAACCTTATCTGCATTGGTCGTTGCGACGGCGCTGGCGGTTGGCCTGAGTGCTTGCGGTGAGCGCAATCAGTCGCTGGCGAACAATAAAAAAGATGCCGAGAAGCCTTGGCACGGCGCCAAAAACGAATTCGTGGCAAAAGGCTGGACGCCTGGTGACCAGACTAGCTGGAACGCGCAAATTCGTGCGCGCGGCCAGAATCAGAACGAGTACGCTAAAACGAATTGAGGGAGCAGGCATGAAACAGGTATTTGCCTCATTAGCGATTGTTGCCGGTAGTTTGTTTTTAGCTCCTGCCAGTGATGCAGTCGCACAAAACCAAGCGGTCCCGGATCCTGCGCCAGCAGCCGCTTCGGCAGCGATTGCGCCGTTGCCTGATAAATTGGGCGGGATTGAATCGATCGATATCCTGAAGCAAAATCAGGCCGAGCGAACCAAGGATCAGCCGGGCAACCTGGCACCGACTTTTCGCATCGTCAATGACGGGCAAAAAAATTATTCGAGTTTGCCGGCATTGGAAGCCGGTGTGCTGATACAGGGAAAAACCCAGTTTCCAGGTCAGACAAAAGCAGTGACTGCGGGCGAAGCCTGGCGCCAGTACCGGAATGGACCTTTGACCTTATATGGCGGCTGGCTGATCCTGTTAGCCTTGGCGGCGGTGATTGGCGTGTACTCGATCCGTGGTCAGGTCAAGTTGTCGGAGCCGCGCACCGGCCGGCTGATTGAGCGCTTCACACCGGGTGAAAGAACCCTGCACTGGACGATGGCCTTGAGTTTTGTGTCGCTGGCGATTTCCGGCATGATCATGCTGTTTGGCAAGCATGTCCTGATGCCGGTATTCGGCCTGACCTTGTTTGGCTGGCTGGCTTTTTTATGCAAGAACATTCACAACTTCATCGGTCCGGTATTTAGCGTTTCGATTATTTTGTTCTTTGTGAAATTCGTCAAAGATAACTTGCCTACGGTGACTGATATCAAATGGTTTGCGAAATTCGGTGGTTTGCTGAGCGGCGAACATGTGAGTTCGCATCGTTTCAATGCCGGCGAAAAGGTCGTATTCTGGGGTGTCGTCGTATTCTTTGGCTTGATCGTGACGGGCTCCGGTTTTGTGCTCGACATGCTGGTGCCGAATTTTGAATACACGCGCGCTGTGATGCAACTTGCCAGCGTTATTCATATCGTTGCGGCCTTGCTGGCTGCTGCAATGGTGATTGGTCACATCTACCTGGGCACCCTGGGTATGGAAGGCGCGTATGAGGCAATGCGCACCGGTTATGTCGATGATTCCTGGGCCAAAGAACACCATGATCTGTGGTATGCAGACATAGAAAATGGAAAAATTCCACGGCTACGGACCAGCGAACCTGCCGCTACTGCAGCGCCCGGGAATGCTGCCACCTCGACTTTGAACGCTTGACGGAGTCAACAATGAAAAAATTAGTCTTCTTATGCGCGGCACTGATGACGGGTGCTTGCTTTGCCAAATTACCGGCGCTAAATGATGAGGCTAAAGCCAAAGCCGATGAAGCCAAAGCTAAAACGGCTTGGTCGGATAAAGTCGCTGCATTTCAATTATGCAAAGCCCAGGACCGCACTGCTGCACATTATTTGAAAACCAAAGCAGTTGCTGAAAAACCGCCGGTAGCCACGCCAGCCTGCGCTGATCCGGGTGCGTATGTATCGCCGCTGACAGCGGCAGCGGCGACCCCTGCCGCTTCGAATGCGGCAGTGAGCATCCCTGCCAATGCACCGGCCGTTAAGAAATAATTTCATATACTCCCTTTAAAAGTCAAAATTATCTGCCCAGTCCGCACATGTATCTTGTGTAATTGAAAAATACCAGGAGGGAGTATGCTTTTAAGGCAAATTCTTCCGCATTGAAAAGCAAGCTATGCCACTTCTTCCGCAGCTAACGCAATCGCAGGTGGCGCTGACCAAAGAAGTTCAGGTGCTGGATGAGCGTGGCCGTGTTTCGACCATCTCTATTCCAGCTGAACGGCCACTAACGGTGTATCTCGATAAGCGTGAGCTGGTGACGCTGATGACCATGGGAGGCAACCCGGAAGCCCTGGTGCTCGGTTATCTGCGCAATCAACGTCTGGTGCGCAGGATTGATGAACTGGCCTCGGTGCAAGTCGATTGGGAGGTCGGTGCAGCAGCAGTGACTTCCCATCACGGTATCGCGCAGATCGAAGAGCGCACAGCCAAGCGCGTGGTCACCACCGGTTGCGGTCAGGGGACGGTGTTCGGCGATCTGATGGATGAAGTGGATCAGATCCATTTACCCGTCGATGCCAGGCTTAGTCAGTCGGCTTTATATCGGATTGTCGACACCATACGGGTGCATCCGTCGATTTATAAAAAAGCCGGTTCTGTGCATGGTTGCGCGCTGTTCTCCGCGCAGGGCGATTTGCTGTATTTCGTCGAGGACGTCGGACGTCACAATGCGGTTGACGCAATCGCCGGAAAAATGTGGCTGGACGGCATGGCGGGCGGCGATAAGGTGTTTTATACCACCGGACGTCTGACCTCTGAAATGGTGATCAAGGGCGCACAGATGGGCATCCCAATTCTGCTATCTCGCTCTGGTACTACCGAAATGGGGCACAGAGTCGCCGAGCAAGTCGGCATGAGTTTGTTTTCCCGTTGTACCGGGCGACATTTTTTATTGCTGACCCATCCGCAAAGGCTGGTGTTTCAGTTGGATTTTGCTGAGCCCGCCAACGAGGCGCAACTGGTCAAAGCCTGAGCAAAGTTTGAGCAAAGGCTGGCGTTAGCCAGACGCAATTCAGGGGACTTCTAAAACCCCTTTAATCGCGATGCAGCGCCAGGCAGAGTTGCCCACTCTAGGTGCAGCCATACCATCGTATGCGGGGCTTTGAGATTTCGCGACAAAACGACGCGATGCGCTCGCGTATGGGGTTTTTAGAAGTTACCTTCATCGTGACGGTATCAAGCATGCAGCGAAGGCGGTAAAATGCTGGTTTTAACTTTTACCGTTTTGCCATGAGTTTTTTGTGCATGGCAAACGCATCACCTAATGAGTACCCCTGTGTCAACTACCTCAACCGCATCCGCATCCTCTCAGCCTGTCCGTACCCGTTTCGCACCTAGTCCAACTGGCTATCTGCATGTAGGCGGTGCCCGTACTGCCTTATTCAGCTGGGCGTTTGCCCGCCATTTTGGTGGCGTTTTTGTCTTGCGTATTGAAGACACCGATCTGGAGCGGTCGACGCCCGAGGCGGTGCAGGCAATTTTGGATGGCATGAACTGGTTAGGTTTACAACACGACGAAGGTCCGTTTTATCAGATGCAAAGAATGGACCGCTATCGCGAAGTGCTGGCAAAAATGCTGGCAGAGGGCACTGCCTACCATTGCTACTCATCACCGGAAGAAGTCGAAGCGATGCGCGAGCGTCAGCGCGCTAGTGGCGAGAAGCCGCGTTACGACGGCACCTGGCGTCCCGAGCCTGGCAAGACCTTGCCAGCAATCCCGGCCGATCGCAAGCCAGTGATCCGTTTCAAAAATCCTTTGGATGGCGAGGTCAGTTGGCTGGACGTCGTTAAAGGACAAATCACCATCGGTAACCGCGAACTCGATGATCTGGTGATCGCTAGGCCGGATGGTACGCCGACGTATAATTTTTGCGTTGCGGTCGATGATTGGGATATGCAAATTACCCATGTGATCCGCGGTGACGACCATGTGAACAATACGCCGCGTCAAATCAATATCCTGAATGCATTAGGCGCGAGCTTGCCGCATTACGGCCACGTACCGATGATACTCGGCACCGATGGGCAAAAACTCTCCAAGCGGCGTGATGCAGTCAGTGTCATGGATTATCTGGATAAAGGCTATTTGCCTGAGGCGATGTTGAATTACCTCGCACGCCTGGGCTGGAGTCATGGCGACGACGAGATTTTTTCGATGGAGCAGATGTGTAACTGGTTCGATCTGACTCATTTATCCAGTTCGCCAGCCCAATTCAATCCGGAAAAACTTGCCTGGATCAATAATCATTACATCAAGGCGGCTGACAATCACCGGCTGGCGGACTTGGTTCGCATGCAAATGGCAAAAGACGGCGCCCAGTTTGCCAATGCACCTGAACTGGCAGCGGTCATTGGTCTGATGAAAGAACGCACCAACACCACGAATGAATTGGCACAAGCAGCGATGCTGTTCTATCGCCAGCCAAATGCCGACGCAGAACTGCGCCAGCAGCACATCACGGACGCTGTCTTGCCAGCACTCGCGCATTACGCAGCAGCCTGTAAAACAGTTGAGTGGAATAAAGCAGCCTTGTCCGCATTGATGAAAGAAACCCTGGCGCAGTTTTCCTTGAAGATGCCGCAACTCGCCATGCCTTTACGCCTGCTGCTCACCGGTCAATTGCAAACGCCGTCGATCGATGCCGTTGTCGAGTTATTCGGTCGCGATGTCGTGCTTCAGCGTTTGAGTTCCGTTGCCCGGTAAAATTCAAAGAGGAAAATTAAAGAAGGAAATCAAAGGGGCTTTACATAGTACGGCCTTGCCCCTATAATCTCGTTTCTGTTCTGGGGGGTGTAGCTCAGTTGGTAGAGCGCTTGCATGGCATGCAAGAGGTCAGCGGTTCGATTCCGCTCACCTCCACCAGTAATCGGTTGTTGCAGCAAGTTGGTTAATGTGAAGAAATGCACTTGCCAATAATACGAAAAGCAGTATATAATCTCGGTCTTGCTTGATTGCGAAACAGTGAATCAAGCAGTAAAGAAACACAGGTCAGTAACACGGACAGATCACTGTCCCCATCGTCTAGAGGCCTAGGACATCACCCTTTCACGGTGAGTACAGGGGTTCGAATCCCCTTGGGGACGCCAGCTTATCCACCCGGTCGATATTAATGTGCAGTTAAGGCTGCATGTTAAATCGGTTGGGTTAAGGATTCATGTGTCAACAAGCTTCCGCAGAAGCTCTTTCAAATTTCCCCTATCTAGTTTCAATCGATCGAATATTTTTTCGGTCACGTTACGTATATCTTTTTCCTTCAATCGGCTAATGGCTTTCGCTTGTGCGGTTTGTATTTCTATGTTTGCTAGTTTTTTCAACTGCATTTCATTCAGATTCGTAGCGTTCGATTTGGCGCGCCGATGCAGATAGCTGTAATCGCTCTCGGCAAACTGGCAGGCATCGATCATGACGGGGTCTGCGCCTTGAATCCTGAGTTCACTGTCCCTGATCGGGTAGTCTGCGAAGATGTCTTCGGTCTGGTCTTGTAAAGACTTGCCGTGGAACAGATAGTTATCATGTCGCTGGCTGAGATAGGCTAACCAGGGGCAGAGCTGCATTTTGTAATACGCCAGACTGCCGTCCACATGATCCAGGCTGAAACGAAACACATAGCCATTGAAGTAGCGCAGCGTACCGTCTTCCCGTACCAGTTCAATGGTGACCATTTTACCGATGAGCTGTTTTAATTCGAGCTCCGCATTGTCGGAAATCAGCTCGACTAAAAAATCAAAATCCTTAGAAACATGTTCGCTGGCATTCAACACCTGCGGCAAGAGTTGTGCATCGTCGGGACCATCCTGGTTGGGAAACGACAAGCGTAACAAGCGATTGGTTTGCCGGTTGCTGAGAAGGTCTAGGAATGGATTCATAGGATTTAAATAGGGGGCAGTGGTTTGAGTGGCAACGGATTTGTCAGATGCGGAGCCTGTAAAAAAAATTTGTCGGTTGCGTTTCTGAACACCATTGCCCCGAACTAGGATCGGGTAACAGCTGCCTGATATTCACGTGTTGGTGAACTAATTAGAGAGGGAACCACACCGTGCTCACCCTACATGGCTAAATATATGTAATGCACAGATTTATGTCACCTTGTTTTGGATCATACGAAAACCAAGCTTTTCCCCAATAAAAGGACCCAATTTCAGCAATACTAGGATGTGAACTTATGACCTTAATGTCATATTTATTTTCGAATCTTTTAATGATTTTTGATTCCAAAATACTGCTCTCAAAAAAATTTATCTCATCAAATAGAAAACAAATAGAAGAGATTTTTTCTTGTGTACCCCTGACGACAAGTGATCCAGTAGTGCTCAAGGTAGTGAATGCCTGATTGAAATGCCACTCCTTTTCATTTCCTTTCATAGAATTTGAAATTGATCTCGATTCAGATACAGGGAAAGATGATTTTCCAAGGCTGTCTACATTAATTTTTTGTGACTCAATAAATACACTACCATCGGAAAAATCAAATTTAATGTTCATAAATTACCTTTTAAAACTAATAATTTTTCCAGTATCGATCAAATTGCCTTTATCACTATTCTCAATGAAATATTGAACTCCCCCTCCTGATCCTAAATGGGGATTTTTTTCTGTGGAACCAACAGCCATACATGTATCTTTATTTAATACGTACGCATGTACTTTTGTTCGCATATCTCTTGCGTTTGGGCTGTCCCAGTTATCTTTGTGAGCAACTTGAAGAGCGTCATTGTAGTCCCGTGCTGATGCAGAACCAATTACGGTTGAACCTTTGACCAAATAATTACCTGGTGCATTTCCATGCGGGTAAAGTGTGTACAGAACGGTTCCCTTTTTTACTACCATATTTGAGTATGAATCAACTCCATCGTAAGGTTTTGTACCTTGCCATGAACGCGCTGTGGCCGCCGGGTTCTTCCCGCAACAAGGATCGCAACCACCTTTACTTTTAGCTAGTCCTAACGGATCAATCCACGCCGTAGGATTAGGAGCATAAGCATACAGATTCTCACCACCCAACAACCCAATCGGATCTTGCGTAATAAACCGCGCCGCATCAGGATCATAGTATCGATGCCGATTGTAATACAGTCCCGTTTCTTCATCCTCATACTGCCCCTGAAACCGCAGCGGTTGCGCGACGTCTTTGACGTCATAACGCAGGATACGTCCCCATGCCTTATAGCGGGCTGACCAGACAATTTTGCCATCGGTATCACTGAGTTCTAATGGCGTACCGAGATGATCGCAGTGATAGTAATAAATATGGTCGTTAATCGCATCTTCATTGGCCTGTGCCAGTCGCTGTTGCCGTTGTAGTTGATAACGCTGTTCTTTCTCTTGTTCTTGATGCGATTGAAAGGCCTTGATGTGCTCAGCCGGATCATGTTTATCTAGCGGCAAATCCCACTGAGTTTCATGACGCAGATGCGTAGTGTCTACCTTATAGCTATGTACATCGTCGTTGGATTCTATTCGCGCCAACGGCACAAAGCTCGCTGGTTCGTACAGATAGGTGATGGTTTTATTCGTCCCGATTTCCTGAACTAAAACATCACCATCCCACACGAAGAAGGTCGTGCTAGTCGTAGCTGCGGTTGCGGCTGTATTAGCATTATTGGATTGTTCGGTATCTTGAGGGAGCTCTGTCACTTGCTTGGCAATACGCCGACCGAAGGTGTCGTAATGGTAGTGCGCTATTTGCCTCGTCTGGTCCCACGAGCGCGTGGCTAAAATTAAACGGTTTTCTGCATCGTATTCCAGCTCCAACGTGGCCGCTTGATTGGCACTTGGAATGGCACACATACGCTTGACGACAGTATTGCCTTGTACGTCGTATTCGTAGGTAGTGCCCAGATAGTTTTTGAGCAGATTGTGGGTGACCTTAGCGAGTTGTGGCGGTTTTCTGCTGACGCCAGGGGCGGGTTGTTCTGTGAGTTGCGCGGCGTGTGTATTAAGGTTATCACTTGGATTGAATTGAGGATTCGCCGTTGCATTGTTTTGTTCTAGCGATGCTGTATCGAGTAAGTTACCTGCCGGATCAAAGGCAAACTTCTCGGATAAGCTAGGCTGCACGGCGGATAGCAACTGCCCCAATGGGTCATAGCGATACAGGGTGTTGCCACGTTGGGTGTCCGTGATTTGCGTCAGGTTACCAGTGAGGTCATAGGTATACTGACGTTCGCGCAGGCTTTGTTGCCCGCGCTTCAGCGTGATACTGCTCAGGCGGGATTGCGGATCGTAAGTGCGCGTGCTGCTTAAACCACTCTGGCCATTACTTTTTCCGAGTTGCCTTGTTGTCTCACGGTGCAGGTGATCACGTTCCAGATCGACGATCGCATTACCTTGCCATAGAGTGCCGTGCCAATGACCTGAGCCGTAACGCTGGGTGTCAACTGTGCGTCCATTCGGTAGCGTAGTTTGCAGGCGATTGCCCAATGGATCATAACTATGCGTCAGCGTAAAGGCCGTTCCTGATATCGCGGTCTCAGCTTGTGCCGAATCTGCCGGAGTCAAGAGTAGGTGAGGGGCAAGCAGGTTATAGGTGCTGCGCTCTTCAATTAATTGGCCGACCGCATCATAAATGAAGCGTTGCTGCGCTTGGCTGGATACCACCGCAGTGAGTCTGCCCAGTGCATCGTAGGCGTAGCGCACACTGCCTTCAAGGTTGCTCTTCGCTTGCAACAGACCCAGGCTGTCACGTAAATAATCAGTATGTTGACCATTGCAATCGCTGGCGATGAGCTGCCCGGTACTGTCGTAAGTGTAGCTAGTGAGTTTGCCATCGAAGCCGGTTTCGCTAATAAGCCTGCCTTCGGCATCGTAACTAAACAGATAGGATTCATTATTGCTATTGATTAATTCGATTAAGCGCAGGGCTTGGTCGTAACGGTATTCTAGGGTTTGGCCTTTGGGATCAATCCGCTCGATAGGTAGTCCATGACCGTTGTAGCGGTAGCGCGTAATCTGCCCTTTAGAATCCGTATGCGCGGTGAGATTGCCTTCTGCATCGAAGCTGTTAGTTTCGGTACTCTTGTCAGGATGGGTGATGCTGGTGACGCGACCTAAAGCATCATAGTGATAGTGACTGATATTGCCTAAGGCATCAATGCTACCAATTAAACGGCCATAGGTATCGTATCGATAATGGCTAGTGTAGTTGGAGCAGTCGCTATACGCGGTAAGGCGGCCAGCGGCATCGTAGGTCAGTTGCTTAGCGCCGCCATTGGCGTCGGTTAAAGTAGCTAAACGCCCTCGTTGATCGTAATGGTATTTAGTGCTGTGGCCCAGTGCATCGGTGCTCTCTACAATCCGCCCAGCTTCATCAAAGCGACGGCGGGTGGTGTGGCCGAGCGCATCGGTTACTGCAATCGCTTGGTTGTGTTGGTCGTACTCGATGCGGGTGAGATGGCGGCGGGCATCGGTGACGGTAATCAGATTGCCTGCGGTGTCATAGCTGTAGCGGGTGGCATTACCTTGTGCATCGATATCGGCGGTCAGCATACCGTCGGCATCCCATTCACGCCGACCTAATGAGCGGGAACTGGTGGCTGAGACGCGGCGCACATCGGTAGCTAACCATTTTGAATTAAAGGTGTATTCGAGTATGCCACCATCGGCCTCGGTCACCCTCGTGGTATCGTTATCGAGATAAGCAATTTGCACCTGGTCTTTGCCATCCGCCGTCGTGGTAGCAATGGCACGTGCTTGATAACTATTGTCTAGGGTGATCGGGAAACGTTGGGCGAGTTGTTCATCATTGAGCGGATTACCAGCCCACCGCTCGCGCAAGGCGCGAAGGCTGATCCATACCAAACTGTGGGTAAAACCATTGTAATTAGTGTATTGCACCAGTAGGTGGTGCTGGTAGGTGTAGCTGCGTGATTGACCTAAAAGATTGGTTTGCGCCACGAGATTAGTACGTCGTGGTAATTGGGCGAAGGCTGACTGTGCAGGTGTCTGCACTGCTGTGCATGCCGATGTTGGTTCATCTAGGGCAGGGGCAGACTCTGCTTCATAGCGATAAGTGACGTGGCAGAGACGTGAACCGTCTATTCGTACTTCTTCTATGCGACCAATACGGGGGACTCGTGTGACTTGCGCAACTTGTTCAGTTAGATTTGGCGTGCTGCTGACGGCTGGTTCGCGGGTATCAAGATCGTTCTCACATAACGCCTCAACGACGTGGCCTGCATCACTGCGCAGACGTAATACGACCTCTCCCGGTTTGGCATCATGGTAGCGTTCTATACTAATCCCTTTGCCGTTGCGCGCAGCACTACGACTGAGGTAATAGCGCTTGGTCGCCAACGGCGCACGCGCTACTAGCATCGCATTGATACCGTCGTAACCGTGCGGTAACCAACTATCTAGGCCAAGTATAAACGTATCGGTGCTGCCATCGCGCCAGATGAGGGTAAATTGCGTGTCGCTGTCGCGCCGTAAAGTGAAGCCTTCTGACCGACTATCGTGTTCTTGTCCTGCTACTATTAGCGGCAAACGCAGCGCACGTCCTGTATCTTCATGAAAGACAATGCCTTGCGTCGATACCGATAAGCTAGACGTAAACGGTGTTGCCCAACGCGTACCTAAGAGACCCCAGTCTTCTGCCTCTGCGCCTGAGCGATAGGTACGTGTCCAAACGATGGGTATTTCTGACTCAATAACAAAGTCAGTTTGCGACAAAATCTCTTCACCCGTACCAAAATGTACAGGGCGACTGCTTTTGCTAGGCTTCCCACCAGGCGCTGCATTTTTAGGGCAGCAATCTGAGGGTTTATCGGCTTTCTCTTCTTTGGGTTTCTTTGTTTTGCCACCGTCTTTGCCGTCCTTATCATTCCCGTGATGATCGGTTTTTTTCTCTGGCGGTTTTTTGGGAGTTGGTGGTTTGCCCGGTTGTGCTTTTTTTCCAAGGAAGCGTTTCAAAAAAGTGAAGCCAATTTGTGTTTTTTTTAAAACGATATTCTCGACTAGATTCACGGTCATTTCTGTGGCAGCTACGACGAGGTCCGGAACTTTGCCGGTGAGGACGTAATCCGATGCCTGATCGAGTACGGTGGCTGTTGTTTCACCGATTGCACCGGCGGCAGTCACGCCAGTTCCGATCGTACCGCCCGTCGCTGCTACCGCTTCCATGCCAGCGGCAACAGGTGCTCCGACGCCCGTCAAGGCGACTGCACCTCCGGCGACACCCAGCGTCGCACTGCCTGCCATGATTTTTCCACCAGTATCCACGGCTTTGCCGCTCGCTGCGTGAAGATCTGCCGATATATTGTCTTTGTAATGTTGTGCGCTGTTTTTTAATTCCGCTCGTGTTTCATCAGCGATTGTTTCAAGTCGAGTTCGTGCCGCCTGCACTTTACGTTCAAATATGCGTGCGATGGTATTTTTATCATTTGCCCAGACAATGCGAGATTCCTGTATAGTTTTTGAGCCGTTTGCCCCCTTGGTAGAGCTGGCCTCTTTGGTCTCTACACGTTTGCCCACGGTGCCACTTTTGATGCCGCCCACGGTACCCTGCTGATCTCCTTTGACAGTGGGTATAAAGCTCCGATTATGTAGCAGCACGAATTCGCTATGCGCTTTGACATTTGGTGAAACGGCTTGCGCGTCGCTGAATTCACCGATGATGTTGTAGGGGATCGGCGGCGTGCTATTTCCTATCGGTGTTTTACAAATGTCTGGCGATAAGCTAACACAGTAAAATCGTTTGGATTTGGTGACGGTTTCGTGAGCCATGGTATAGAAATTTTACTAAGAGGAGAGGGGCGCGTTGGATACGTTCAGTTCTTGTGCTTCAAGGATTAGCAATTCCTGCAAACGCTTTAATTGTTCGCTATCTTTGGCGTGCATTAACCTTGCTTGATCGATACTGCCGTCTGCCGGCAGGCAGAGACGCCATACCAGATCTACACGCGCCGCTTCTACATCAATAGTGACGGTATCAATTAGCAACGGATGAATTTCGACCTGCCCCTCGGCTCCTATTGCCATAACAAAAAATGACTGACGCGGCAGACGAAACTGCAATAAGGTATTGCCATTAGCATCGGTCTGAGAATGTGCCGAGTCTGGGTGCGAAAGGTTGGTCAGCGTAAAACGTTCTTCGGCTGATAGATGCGTGCATTGCTGATCTGCTGGCGCTCCATTCCAATATCGGAAATCAAAATTTTCGGGTAAAACGGGGAACTCTTCTTCCGACCAAACCGGTTTCATTTTGACCTGCCCGACCAGCTCGCGACGAGGTGTCCACGCTCGTCCTAAAAAGCCCAGTCCAGCGGGGATCAGGGTATTTTTTCCATTGGCTTGCTGCCAAAATTTATAGGACGTTAACGCGTGTTTAGGATAGTCAATCTGCGGTGCACGGAAACGCGCAATCCTCTTCGCTTCAAGAAACCATCTCAATAAGAAACCTTGCCCGAGTGGATTCGTTAAGCAAGCTTCATGAGCGATCGGTACATTATCCTTATCAGGATGAGCGGACCTTTGCTCATCTGTTAGCCGATACTTTTTACCAACGCGCTTTGCTGCTTTATCTATCAACTCAATGCGACACTCTCCTCCTTGCGCAAGGTTATAACGAACGGGTACAACGTCACATTTTTTTGCGCGGGTGAGTCGCCAGGGATTGAATACGAGTATTCCTAAAGTACAGATCCGGATCACGGACATACACAATCGGACCGGCCACGCCCATTTAATGAACCAGCGCTCACCACAAACCTCGAGCGTCTTATCTATCAATATCTCGCCAGGCAGGCGAGAATTCTTCGCTACGGCAAGTTCCTTTTGCCATTCTTCAAATACCGCAGGGGACAAACTCTGTAAAGGATTTAACGGGGCTGGCCGTTTTGGCAGCGGTGCCGGTAAATCTGGCTTTTCCACACGAATACCAACACTAAAGCGACTAGCGGTACTCTTCTTAGGTGGGTATGCAAGCGCGTTGACGATTACGTCGCAGAATGGTTTATAAGGTGCCAGGTCACTTTCTGCTTGGACGCCTTTTGTGAAATCATCTTCATAATAATGATCTTCTGTATTCAATTCGGCGGGATTGTCAATTTCCTCGAGTGTGGAAAAGCCTTTTGCGTCGCAGAGCTTAAGCTGATAGGCAATCTTGGTCACGATGATGTGAAACGCCGATCGGTGTTGATCTAAGGTATCGAAATGTAATGCCGCATAATCAGTCCGGTTTTCAAACAGTAAGGTAGGTATCGTCAGCTCAGGCTGATTTACTTTTTCAGGAGACTGGATTGGTATCAACATCATCTCCATGTACTTCAACTTTTTTCTGACCACGAATAAGAATCTCGGTGCCCGAAATTTCGATGCGACCATCCGCATTCATAATGAATGTGCATTTGCCAACGGCGATTTTGAATTGTTCGCCAGCAGTAAACGAAATTGTTTGACCTACGTTCACCGTTTTAGACAAGCCCACCTGTTCAGCCTGCATCAGAGCCACCGTAGTATTCATCGCCGCACCCACCGTCGTCTGGTAAGCGCCGCCCACCGTCAGCATCTTGGCCAGGCCGATGGTTTCGGTCTTCATCATCGAGACTGTTTCCGATTTATTGCCGCCGACTTTGACACTACGGTTGCTGCCGATATGGATATCCTCACTCGCCCCCACCGTCTCACTACGATTCTGTCCGATATGAATCGTCTCATTCTTACCCACATCCTCAGTCCGGTTATCGCCAATACTGATGGCCTCGTCATGATCAACGCGTTCGCTGCGGTTATTGTGAACGGTGATGGTTTCATTGTGATCGACCGTCTCGGTGCGGTCATGCTTGATATGGCTAGTCTCATCATGATCGATGGTTTTGCGCCGGTCATGGCCGACCCACTTATCCTCATCATGCTCGACCTCGGTGAGCTGGTCTTTCTCGGCATGCAGCCAGAGTTGTTCCGCGCCTTTCTTGTCTTCAAAGCGGATCGCATTAGCGGTATCGTAATTGCCGCCCGGGGTAGAGCGCGACAGGATCCCGCTCTGGGTCTTGTTGGCGGGTAAGCTCCAGGCCGGCATGGTAGCGGCATTAGGCACCATACCGGTGATCAGAGGGCGGTCCGGATTGCCGTCCAGGAATTGCACGATGACTTCAGTACCGATGCGCGGAATCGAGGTCATCCCAAAGCTGCTGCCGGCCCAGGCACTGGCGACCCGGATCCAGGCCGAACTTTGTTCATTGAACTGGCCCACCCGGTCCCAATGGAACTGCACCCGCACCCGGCCATATTCATCGGTATGGATCTCTTCACCGGCAGGGCCGGTGACCAACGCGGTTTGCAGGCCATAGATCCTGGTGTCCTGGCTGTTGTAGCCGCGGGCCGGACGCCAGGGGATTTTTTTACGCAGGCAGGTAAAGACATTGCGGTATTCGGCAGCACCACCACCGTGCTGCGTGGCCTGGTAATTATTCTGTGCAAAATGAAACACATCCAGAATCAAAAACTCGGCATCGCTGGCATGACCAGAACCGCTGGCGCCACTGGCACCGTGATCCGTCTGTCCGATAGCGAAATGGCCAGTCAGCGTAAAGCACCGGCCCGGCTGAGCGCTACGATCGTTAGCGGTGGCCTCAAAGCGTTTCGACCAGGCCTCTAAAGCTTCCATGCTGGTACTGATGCGGGCTTCTCCATCGGCCTGGTTCTTAAAACCGTAGGCACCGGTATATTCATAGACTTCCAGCCTGGGCACATCCCCTTGCCGGGTGGTGGTCGGGATATCGGCCAGCAGAGGGCGCGGCTGTTTAAAGTCGAAACTACTGGCCGCGTAATGGGTCGGCATCAAGGTCCGCACCGGGGTAAAGCGATGGATGCCGTCATCTTCCTGCGAGCCGCCTTCGGCCTGCCATGGCATATGCGCTTCGCCGTCAATCGGCGGACACTGCACATCACTCTGGTCGGCCAGGATCAAGGTATGGCCATCGGCGCGATGCTCATACCAATAGAGCCAGCCTGCGGCTTCCCAGCGCCGATGCAGATAGTTGTAATCGCTCTCGGCAAACTGGCAGGCATCGGTCATGACGGGGTCTGCGCCTTGAATCCTGAGTTCACTGTCCCTGATCGGGTAGTCTGCGAAGATGTCTTCGGTCTGGTCTTGTAAAGACTTGCCGTGGAACAGATAGTTATCATGTCGCTGGCTGAGATAGGCTAACCAGGGGCAGAGCTGCATTTTGTAATACGCCAGACTGCCGTCCACATGATCCAGGCTGAAACGAAACACATAGCCATTGAAGTAGCGCAGCGTACCGTCTTCCCGTACCAGTTCAATGGTGACCATTTTACCGATGAGCTGTTTTAATTCGAGCTCCGCATTGTCGGAAATCAGCTCGACTAAAAAATCAAAATCCTTAGAAACATGTTCGCTGGCATTCAACACCTG
Source organism: Undibacterium sp. Jales W-56 (assembly GCF_025548535.1). Classification (GTDB taxonomy): domain Bacteria; phylum Pseudomonadota; class Gammaproteobacteria; order Burkholderiales; family Burkholderiaceae_D; genus Undibacterium. Next base: position 865,291 of record NZ_JAJLQW010000001.1, read on the forward strand.
CGGCAAGAGTTGTGCATCGTCGGGACCATCCTGGTTGGGAAACGACAAGCGTAACAAGCGATTGGTTTGCCGGTTGCTGAGAAGGTCTAGGAATGGATTCATAGGATTTAAATAAGGGCAAATAAGGTCATGCGGCAATGGGCGGCGATGGATGCCGCAAGGGATTTATCGTTGTGCTTATCGATGGGACTCTAAGTCTGTCCGTTTGATTAATACCGTGTGTTGGTCGTGGCCGAACTGGACACCTTCATCCGACCAATTGATTTTGCTCCAGCGGGCGACCGCTTCAGCATCGTCTTTTGCCAATCCAAGATCGATTGTCTGATGCTGTTCGCTGATCCAGAAACTTGGCCTGTCGATATAGATAGTGGCTCGTACTAACCGCGCATTATCTTTGGGTTCGGTAAAGACATAGGCACCATATAAGGCTGGCGCATATTTACTATCACCCCAACTCACCGCAATCAGATGCGAGTATTGCGAGGCAACGGTGAGTGTCTTTAGGTTAACAACCAGCGAGATACCACACACGGCTATGAGCAAGATCAATAAAAGTTTTTTCATACGAGCATTACTTCATCAGTGACTCAAAAGGGTTGCTGAGCGGTTTGTTTACCGGAGCATTGTTTTTCTCCGCTGTTCTGTTCTCTGTCCAGATCATCTTTTGTTTGAAAAGGCCGCGTACATCGAATTCTTTTGCATAGCACTGCCGATGAAACTTTTGCATAAAGGCGTCGGTAATTTGAATGCCTGCAATGCTTACCGATTTGCCGCTATCCCAGTTATATCGATCATAAAAATGGAACTCATAATCCAGGACATAAGTAGTGATGCCTTTTTGTGTACTGACATTGACCTTGCCTTGTCCCCAAAATGAATAACCGCCGATCGCAAAAAACAAATTGATATCTTGTGCTTTGTAGAAGTAACCATGACCTAATTTTTGTGAGGTGATGTCGTATTCCCCATCGACGAGACTTCTTGCAAAGGTTTTTGCCAAAGCTAAATCCCCCTCATATTTCTGCTTTAATTGCGACGACTTCTTGAGTAAGTCCGGCATGTCCAATAGGTAGTCATTGCCAGTGTTATTCATGTAATGACGCATATGTTTCACGGCATCAACACCAATGGTGACGTCAACGGCGTGTGTATCCAGCGCCATTTCCAGCGCACGCTTGTAGACTAAAAAATTTGCCGTTTGTGTTTCTGAGCACCATTGTCCCGAGCCAGGATCGGGTGATATCCGCGGCGCATTTTTCCCGATGACGTAATCAGGCATTGTTGTAGAAAATCATGTTCTGGTGATCCATCTGTAAAGCGCTAATTCAAGCATGTTTCTTAAAAGTCAATGTAATTTGGTGATCATCAACAAGCTTAAATAAGCCAATTAACCTGCATTGAACAGCTCTATTCGCGAGGATGAATTGATAGGATTAGTCTGGTAAAAATGCAATAATGACAATATAAAATTATTTTATCACAACATTATTTGACTATATTGTCTTCGTTACAATTACTTACATGCGCTGTCTGAGTTCCATCTTCCAGAGCAAATGCGCCATCTACATAGCTCTCCTTCGACTAAGCCCAGTTTTTTGCATCGCTGCAGAAGGTCTGCAGTTACATCACTTTCTTCACGTTCGACAATGGCGCGATTATTGTCCACAGGGTTGAACTTGTTACTTGCTGCCATGCTTGCGGCATTGAAATTCTGCGTTTGTGCACCAGCCATCGGCGTTTGTTTTGCTGGCACTGGAGCCGCAGGATTTATCGCATGTGCGTGAGCCACTAACGCCGTGAGTAATGTCACATCCGGATCGGCTTGAGATTTAGCGGGAGCATTGTGCGCAGTTTTAGTGTCGGTTGCTGTAGAAATCGGTTTCGTCGCTCTTCTTGATTCGGTCGCATGCGCTACTGCAACGTTGTTGGTAGTGAATGATGCTGCCGGTTTCGCCTCAAGTGCTTTCTTTAACGCATCTGGTTCAGGTTTTGCGGCGAGTATTTCTTGCATATTGTTATTCGCCGTATTGCCCGGCGCTGTATGCGCTTGTGCATCTGGCTCATCCACAATGGCTGCGGCTTGGGAGGTAGGATCGGTTTTAGATAAAGATTGTTTTTCTGAATCGTCTGGCGCGATGAGGCGTGGTGCGGCAGTCGGCACTGCATGGCGGTCATTTTTCGCTAACTCAGCTGGACGCTGTACCGGTGAGGTCGCATTTTCGTACATGGCCCATAGCCCGGCCATCGCTAAAAGCAACAACGTACCAAGCGCTATTTTTAACGTAATTGAACGTTTGCTGGTTATGTGGTGCGCGTTCTCAGATGACTTACCGTTGCCTTCAAGATTGGCGAGGATACGGTTGTTATCTAAAGTAGGCGTATTTGCTGAAGATAATAAACTTGGCTTGCTTTTACCCAACGGGTTTTCTTCCGGTCTTGACAAAATCTACTCCTAACAAGCGATAAAAATATTACTTTTGATGAATAAAAGCGATGTTTCAAATCAGCCCTTCTGATGCCGATATTCGCAAAGAGAAGACTTAATTCGTTGACTAAATATTAAATTTCAAATTCAGATTGCTATAATAATAAGTTATACTCTATTGTAATGGTTGATTAATAGGCATGACAAATAATTATTTTTAATTGAATGCATCGTTTTATTTTGGGGTTTTGAGTGTTTTTTTTGTTAGTTGCCCTGTATTTTTTACTTGCTTGTTTTGCCGCCTGGTTATTGCTATTTCCAGTAGGTAGAGAGGCAGTTGTGCATACTTTGCAGGATGTTGGTGCTCGTATTGAGCGCCGTCTTGAGAGTGTAAGAGGCTTGCCGGGGAGTGGTTTTGAGTCGGTCAGGAATAGCTTTAACGGCCTGCTAGAAGTGTGTTCAGTGTTTGTAACGCGACATGTGTTGATATTGACGATTTGTTTGGTTGCGGTTTGCTTGCCGCCGTTAATTGCCTGGCTAGCCAGCGATAAAAACATGCTGGATGGTTTTGATGTCCCTACGAGGCAAGTAAATTCTCAGGTTGCAGATCTGTTGAAAGGGGAGCAGTTGGCGCCTCCCGCCGCATTGCCTCCGCTGTTATTTACGACAGAAGAGGTGTTGCAAGTAAGGCCGATGCTGTTCAGTGCCAGCAGGAATTGGCAACTGCTCGATAATGATTTTTCTCAAAGACTATTGCTTACTTTTAAGATCATGAAAGAAAAACATGGTTACGAGATGGCTATCCTGGAGGGCTATCGCAGTCCTGAGCGGCAAAACATGTTGGCAGCGATGGGAGTCAATGTGACCAATGCGCGTGCTTTTCAAAGTTTCCATCAATATGGACTCGCGGCCGATTGTGCATTTTTACGCAACGGAAAATTAGTCATTTCAGAGAAGGATGAATGGACAATGCGCGGGTATCAGTTATATGGCGAAGTTGCCGAGTCAGTTGGTTTGCATTGGGGAGGACGTTGGAAGATGATGGATTTTGGTCATACTGAGTTGCGCTCGTCCAACCTAATCAAAAACAAGTGATTGCTTCAAAACATATGCTGAAACATTTCTTAAATGCGTATTGCCATTTGTATTGCGGATGGTATGCCATCTCAAATGCAGCGCTTCGCTTGTATGCAGTCAGGTGTAGTTGACTGATTCCTGGTCACCTTGATTTTCGATTATCTCATTTAAATTTTTTATTACTTATTTCATCATGCATCGAATTTGGCAATTTTTAACTGATAAACGAACTTTGGTTGTCATTGGTTTTGTAGCGCTTGCGGCATTTTTGTTTTTATCTGCCGACTTATTGCAAATCTCGATGCTGTGGGCGGCAATTGTTTTCTCCATGGTTTTGCTGACGTATTTGGGATATCAGCTTTTGCTACGGGGACGAGAAAAGCGTTCTTCGCAACAATTCGGTCAGATGTTGGAGCAGCAGGTAGATAAGCCAGGCAAGAGCATCGATGCAAATAAGACTGAGGTGGATTGGATCCGCAAGCGCATGCTCGATGCCATTACCACGATCAAAACATCAAAATTAGGTTTAGTCTCTGGCGAAGCCGCTCTGTATGAATTACCTTGGTACATGATTCTCGGGAACCCTGCCGCAGGTAAAAGTACCGCGATTATCAATTCTGGTTTGCAATTTCCATTCGCTGACAAGAGCGGAAAAATCGTACAGGGTGTCGGCGGTACTCGTAATTGCGATTGGTTTTTCACTACCAATGGGATTGTGCTCGATACTGCCGGTCGTTACTCTGTGAATGAGGAAGATCGGGGAGAGTGGTTTGGTTTTCTTGATTTACTGAAGAAATACCGTAAACGCGCGCCAATCAACGGCATTATTATTGCCGTCAGCATTACTGACCTGACGGGTAATCGTCCTGAGTTTGGTATTAATCTGGCCAAAAATTTGCGTCAGCGCGTACAGGAATTGACAGAGAGACTAGAAGTATTTGCGCCCGTTTACGTCGTCTTTACTAAAGCAGATTTGATTGCCGGTTTTAGTGAATTTTTTCTTGACAGTGAACGCACAGAGCGAGATCGGGTATGGGGGGCAACGCTTCCATACAATCTCAAAAGCGGCAATCAAGACATGCTTCATTTCTTTGATGAGCGCTTCGATGAGTTATATGACGGCCTGAAGGAAATGAGTCTGGCAAGTATGTCACTCAATCGTGGGGATCGTATGCCTCCCGGTGTATTTACCTTTCCGCTTGAATTCGCTTCAATTAAAAATCCGCTAAGGGCCTTCATTGCGACTCTTTTTGAGGAAAATCCATTCCAGTTCAAACCAATTTTTCGAGGATTTTATTTCACGAGCGCCTTGCAAGAAGGTGCTTCGGTCAGTGCGTCATCGGAGCGTATTGCCCAGCGCTTTGATTTGAAAATGAAGGCGCAGCCAAAAGCAGAGATTTCTTCTCAGCATGGATTTTTCTTATTGGACTTATTCAGGAAAGTGATTTTTGCGGATAAGGATCTGGTTGCGCAGTACGCTAGCCGTAACAAAATAAAACTCCGTTACACCACGTTTTTTGCAGCGACTATATTGGTTGGTCTCTTGCTTGGATCCTGGAGCTGGTCTTACCTAGGCAACAGGCAACTTGTCGCCAATGTCCAGGCAGATCTGGATAAGGTGATAAAGCTTCAAGAAAAGCGGATTGATTTGCAGTCCCGTTTTGAGGCCTTGGAAATTTTGCAGGACCGTATCGAACAATTAAATCAATATCGCACCGACCGACCATGGTCTCTTAGTATGGGCTTATATCAGGGCGATATTCTTGAACGTAAATTACGTGAAGAATATTTTTCCGGCATGAAAGAGGTGATGTTGAAACCTGTAGCTGGAAATCTTGAGGTGTTTCTGGCTGAAATGAACGCAAACGCCGGTAAATTAGAGCCAATGACAAAAACGCCGCAATTTGCAGGCGTATCTACGACTGCCGTCGCCAGTTCAACCGTCATCTCTGGTGCCGCCAGCACAACTGTGACGGCGAGCGCAAATGCCCAATCAGGACCTGTTGCCACGGCAAATAATACTAATCTGGCTCAGCAGTTCAAAGATGCATCGCCAACGAACGTGGAAGATGCCTATAACGCGCTTAAAACTTATCTGATGCTGGGTGACAAAACCCGTGCTGAGTCGAGTCATCTTAATGACCAGTTGACCCGGTTCTGGCGCGTCTGGCTGGAGAGTAATCGTGGTGCGATGTCACGTGAACAGATGATCCGTAGTGCGGAGCGCATGATTGATTTTTATCTTACGCAAATGAGTGATCCGTCATGGCCTCAAATCGAGAATAAGCTGACTTTGGTTGATCAGTCACGAGAAAACTTGCGCCGGGTAGTCAAAGGTCTGCCGGCACGTGATCGCGTTTATGCCGACGTGAAAGCCCGTGCTTCTACCAGATTCCCGGCTATTACCGTCGCAAAAATCGTCGGTGATGAAAATAAGGAATTAGTGGTAGGAAGCTATGCGGTACCCGGGACATTTACCCGTGATGCATGGAAAAATTTTGTACAAGAGGCATTTAAAGATGCAGCAAATAAAGAATTACAAAGTGCTGATTGGGTGTTGAAAACAGCATCGAAAGACGATCTTACTTTAGAGGGGAGTCCGGAGCAAATTCAAAAGTCTTTGGTTGAGATGTACAAGACAGAATATGCCAGGGAATGGAAGAAATTTGTGCAAGGTATTTCTGTTGCCGAATTGAGTAGCTTCGATAGCGCAGTCGTTGCGATGAACCGCCTGGGAGATCCTCAAACATCACCTATTAACAAGATTGTGACTAGTATTTATCAGGAAACATCTTGGGATAATCCTTCATTATTGAATGACAGTTTATCGCGTGCGCAAAAAGGTATCGTCGGCTGGTTTAAGGAGACGATACTTCGACAAAATCCGACCCCGGTAAATGTGAGCCTCGATATTAATGCACCGAAAACTGAAATACCTATGGGACCTGTTGGCCGTGAGTTTTCCGGGGTTGCCAGATTGGTCGGTGGCAAGGAGAAAGATGCATCATTAATGCGTGGCTACATGGACGCTTTATCAAAGTTGCGTAGTCGATTTAATCAGCTTAAAAATCAAGGTGATACAGGGCCAGGCGCTAAGCAACTGATGCAGCAGACCCTGGAGGGAGGGAATTCTGAATTAGCTGAAGCATTAAAATATGTCGATGAGCAAATGTTGACCGGTATGACGGATGAACAAAAGACGGCGATTCGGCCATTGCTGGTAAGACCTTTAATACAAAGTTTTGCGGTGATCGTCAAACCAAGTGAAATGGAAGTGAATAAAACTTGGGTAGCGCAGGTTTATGAACCATTCCAAAAAACCTTGGCGGGTAAATATCCTTTTACGCCGGACTCTAAAATTGAAGCCAGTAACTCAGAAATTGGCCAGATTTTTGGACCGGAAGGGGCTATCGCCAAATTTGCCAATACCTCAATGGGGGCGCTAATTGTCAGACGCGGCGATACCTTGGCGCCGAAAACATGGGCCAATATGGGGATTTCGTTAATTCCACAAGTGGTGACTAGTTTCCCCGGCTGGGTAGCGCCGTTGAGTGCTGGTGGCGTTGCCAGTGCAACTGGTGCAGAAGCGCAAACAGTATTCCAGATTCAGCCCTTACCGGTGCCGGGCACCTTGGAATATACGATTGAAATCGATGGGCAGCAATTGCGTTATCGAAATACGCCAGCTCAGTGGACGAACATGATTTGGCCTAACCCGCAAGGAACGCCGGGAGCGCGTATCACCGCGGTAACTTTTGATGGGAAAACTATTGAGCTGCTCAATCAACCGGGGCGTTTTGGTTTGGAACGTATGATTAATACGGCTAGCCGTAAGCGTAAGGATGGCGGGGTATTTGAATTGTCCTGGACCAATAGTAATATCACAGTCGCGCTTAATTTGAGGACGATCAGCAGTCCGCAAACCGCCGCCGGATCTAATTCGCCGCAGGGACAAGGATTTCGTGGCGTCAAACTTCCTGAATCTATCGTCGGCGGTGCTCCGACCATGAGCGGCAGCCCTAATCCTTCTAATGTGTCATCGACAGTCACTTCCATTAGTGTCGCTGCGACCGTTGCAGGGGGCAAATGATGACTAAGAATGCCACTCAAACGGCGATCAGTTATTTCGGAAAAATACCTACCCGGGGTGATTTTGTCAAAGCGACAGATAGTCCGGCATTGATTTCAGTCATCGACGATTGGTTAGCGCAAGCTATGGAGTTATTGAGCTCAGATCCACGTTGGAAAATTACCTATGACACCGTGGTGCCGATGCATTTTGCTTTTATTGGGCCACGACGCAAGCGCGCTATTGCCGGGCATATCGTCGCCAGTACGGATGAGGCACAACGAAGATTTCCATTTATGGCGATGAGTACGATGGAGATTGAAGATCCATCGGAATTTGTACAGCGCCATCCTTTGGTATTAGCTCGTCTTTGGAAGAATATGCAGACCCTTGTCGGTGATGTTCTCGTATCTGAAAATCCAGGAAGCTCATTGCAAAAACTGTCGGCAACGAACATTGATTTAGAGCTGAGTCCCACTGCTTACGAGGCGGCTTTCACGGATTTTTTAAATGTGCAAACGGTTGGTGCACTTGACGCTATGTTGTTACAGACGGGTTTCACAGGATCTGTCCGGGAAGTCATGCTGGCCTTAGGCTTTTTGTTGGAGCCTGTCATGTCGAGTGGCTCCAGCCGCCTGGAAAAGAGTCTGGTGATTCCCTTGCCTGCAGACCCGATATATCGCTATTTGGCGGCATCGTTTTGGATGAATTTGATTGCCCCTTTCTTGTTAAAGGTCGACTTTGAATTGGCAGTATTTTTTACTCAGATCCAACAAAAACCATCGATGATAGTTGGGTTTAGTGGCGCTTCACCGCGCACTCTGCAAGCGATCATGGATGCTCAGGTCGGACTATCTCACCATATTCCGTTCGAAAATGTGCAATGGGTAGACGAACAGATTCATGCTAACTTCAAGATACAAAAGCTCTCCAGCTATCTGAATCAGCCTCATCTTTCGTTGAAATCCGCTCGCGACTCGTTCCGCGAAGCTTTTATTGGAGCTTAACGCTATGCGTATTATGTTGTTTGTTTTATTGGTTGTTTCAAAACTGGTATGGTCTCAAAATGTGGCGCCGCCTGTTGCGTCTCCAGCCCCAGGGCAAGTCTTGGCCAGTGGCACCGTTCCAGATGAGGCAAGTAAAGCCAGTGTCTTGGCAAAATTACGTGAGCTTTATGGCGCAGACAGGGTTGTCGATCAGATTGCGGTGGGGCAGGTTGCATTACCAGCCAACTGGAATACTTATGTTCAAAAATTGATTAATCCTAATCTGAAGTTGATTAGTAGAGGGCAATTGAAGATCGATGGTAATACGGTCAGCGTTCGGGGCGAGGTTGCAAATGAGGCGCAACGTCAGCAGATTGCCAGTGATATCGCGACCAATCTTAATCCGACATACACGGTGAACAATGGATTGCGCGTTTCCGCTTCAGAGCAAAATATTCTAGACACAACTCTTGCAAACCGTATTATTGAATTTGAAAGTGGAAAAGCTGCACTGACGTCGGGTGGCAAAGCTATTTTGGACGAAATGGCACTGGCGTTACAAAAAATCAGTAACCGCAAAATTGAGGTAATAGGCCATACGGACAATCAAGGACTACGCGCATCGAACCTGTCGTTGAGTCAGGCCCGAGCGGATGCGGTCAAGGTATATCTGCTTACCAAAAATATCAATGCAGATGTGATCACGACCTCAGGTCAGGGCTCTGATCGCCCCATCGCCAGCAATGAGACATCAGAAGGCCGTTCTCGCAATCGTCGCATTGAATTTAGGGTTGCACAATAATATGGCAGAGCTATTTTCTTGATCATCGACGCGATAAGTAGATGCAAAAAAACAGCAGCCTTTTTGAAAGGCGCTGTTTTGGGGGGGGGCAATTTTTAAGGTAATGTAATTGTCAGATTCGCTGCATGTGGCGTCATTTTAACAACATCGTTATATGCGTTAATATTGTTCTGTGTTGATTTCGTTAATTTCCAATGTAAGGCTGCGTAAGCAGAAATACTTATCAAGGCGAACACAGAGGCGATTACCCAAAGTGGCGTCTCATTGCGTAATTTATTCACTATTTGATCCGGGCGTTCTGCGTGTGGGGAAAATCCATTGCTCTTACCCTTCATATGAGCAATTTCATCCCCTAATCGTGCGGTCAAGTAATTGAGTTTTTCCGTACCTTCTATGATGTATTTGCCTTCAAACCCTAGCAATAAACACATATGGAATACTTCTAAGGCTTGTATGTGGGGGCTGCCTTTTGCTCTTAATTCCTCTAGTCGATGGAAGAAATTTTCTCCTGCCAATTGATCGCCAAACATGGCTAACTGCAGAGGACGTCGCTCCCATGCGCTCCGGATGTCAAACTGAGAGCGCAAAATAATCTCGTCAACTGCGGCACAAAATGCATATTTTGCGGCATGGATGTCATCAGCTGACGCTCCCATCTTCTTTGCATTTCGATCAAAATCGCTAAGAAATTGGGTCATTTTATTTAAAAAGCTCTCATCATCTTGAGGCGCGCAGCGATTCTTGAGCATGAATAATGCGTAGAATCCGTCGTACATTAAATCTAATAATGAGTGTGCAGCTGATGATGAGTCATTGATTGAGCCTTCATAGCGTGTTGAGTTATTACTTAGCAAGGAGGGAGCTGCGTTCATATTCATGGCGATAATTAAGACGTTATAGCGATCAGTTCGATTTTGAGGTCACGAATCCCGGACGGGACATAAATTGAAATAGACTGCGCCTGAAGCATGCGCTCGTACATCGCCCCTTTATTCTCGATAGAAAAATAATAGGTGTCTGGCCGTACTGGAACCGCCGCCGGCACTTGAGGCGAGTGAACCAGTTTCACGCCGGGCATTGCGGAAAGTACAAATTTTTCAACATCCTCTGGTGCACCGAGTTTAAAGCGCATAGGGACAATATCGACTAGTTCTATAGCAGGCATATCTGCAGCGACCGTAAGATAGAACTGTGTTTTTTCATCGATTTTGCCGGAGTCCAGTGAACCAAGATGATAAGAAGGTTTGATCTCAGAGAGCGCGATAGAAAAATACTTTGTTGAAATGACAGTGTCTAAAAGTTCCCGGATGATTTTATCCAATTTACTAAAACCAGGCCCAGGTTCAGCATGGTTGTACGGCGGTAAATCGGATAGGGAATAATTTTTTGAATACGTCATTAAAGCGCCCGCTAAGCTAAGTAATTGCTCGTACAGACGTTCCGGATGAAAAGCTGGATGGTGAAAATAATGTGTCAACTGTGCGAAGGCAGAACTCGCTGTATGCAGAAGCCAAAAAGAGGAAATGTCTCCTGATCTGAATTCTATAATGTTCTTATTTGGCTCTCGGTGGTGACCGTATAACGCATTGACCTTTGCTTGTAGCGCATCCATCAGTCGACGAAGTTGCGAATACAACATTGGCGAACTACGGATGGATAAACTGGGGGCGACGAAGCTTGGATCAATTTCAAAACCACCAGTGGATACTCTACGCAGTTGAACTGCAGGGAAACTGACATAGGAATCCCGTGCTTCAAATTCTGAAACGAGCCTTAAAGTTTTTTTTAGGAATGACAACTCCGCATTTGCTGCGTGTGTAAATAAGTCGGGTATTTCCTGATTTGATTGTTTGTAGCGGGTGCTGTTACTGATTTGTCCTGAGGCTGAAAAGTTACCGCCAAATCCCTTCATCACAGGAATTGCTACGTAGTAAATAATGGATTGTTGTGACATCGGGATGTCGCTGAGATCGATATCATGCGGAAGTTCGTCTTGCAGAGAAGCTCTGACAATTTCTCCGTCTTGAAATATCAACGATAACTCAGTCGCTCGCAACGTGTTATTCACTAAAGCGTCTCTATCCCATTGAACTGCCGAGATGCCCCAAGCGTAAGGGTGTAGGGCACTAGTGACTTCATGCAATCGTTTCTCGTGATACAGATCTTGCCGTTGAAAATGTTGCGGGCGTAAAAATAAACCTTCGCCCCATAAAATTTTTGAAGTCATGTGTTGTGCTAAATAATTGAAGAGGGTGATGCTGTGATTTATGTTGAGTCCAAATTATGGACTTTGAACAATCTTAAAATGAGTCAAATTTAAATTTATTAATATTTTGGCATATAAATGATGGATTAACGTGAATATTTTTACAATTTTACTGGCAGCGCACTGGCCCTAGCAGCTTGCCTGGATTCTCTTTATCCAGCATGGCAGAACCTATTCCTACAGACAGGGCACATGCATGAAGTCCGATCGTAATTCCGGATACCTCAGCTTCTTTTGCGACAAATGTCGCCCTCCAACGTTGTTGTGCCGGAGAACGAAATAAAGCAACAACCCCAATGAAATAAGCTTCTTTTGTTACCTTTTCAACGATTTCATAGCGTTGGCCGGGCACAAGCATCACTTCTTTTACTTCTAGCAAATCATTACCGAGCAACTCTTTTTCTTTTTGTGGGTTCAGGAATACATCGAACGGTATCTGCTGAAACGCCGCACCTTGCCGCAACTTGTAAACCCGGGTGACTAAGGCTAGAGGACGTCCATTCGCGTCTACATTTAAATTTTCCGATGCATGCAAGCGGATAGCAATATTTCTCGGCGCCTGCTGTGCATCCGGTATTTCCGGCGCATCCGGTTTTTTAAGCCCCGTTGCTTCTAGTGCAATATTTGCCACAGAGCCAACTGTTGATACTGCGGCGCATCCTGCAAGGCTTACCGTTCCAGCTAAGTAGACAGTATTTATGAATCTGACATATTTCATTGGATAGGATGAGAGATGGTTAAGTTATTAAAAAATAATAATAAATATTTAATTAGATATTTAAATAGCATGAAAAATGTATTTTTTTGCATTTGTTTAAAATTATTACAATTTCCATGAATTAGTATCAATTTGAAACCAAAATATTATTGTAGTTTTATTATTTTGTCGTTATGATAATCCTATCAATTGCTTTAATGATAATTTAATTAATAGAATCATATTGTTTTGAAAGTAGTTTTGCTCAATGGTAATTAAATCTCGACTTATTCCGTGTTTGATTCTATCGACGATCTTGAGCGCTTGCGTAACGGATCCGGTAAAAACAGGTGCACCTCTACCAATTGTTAAAATAGAAACCATGATGGCAGATGCGGAGTTGGCATCTGCAGCCGGGCAGCAAGACAAGGCATTGGCAATTTTAAAAAATGCTACCAACACCTTTCCAACCGATAAGGCGCCTTGGGCGCAAATGGCTCAAATGAAGTTTGATACGGCAAATTACGCTGAAGCCGTCATGAATGCACAGGAAGTTTTGCAGCGTGATCCTGTTGATAAATTGGCTAATAGCATTATTGCCGTAAGTGGTTTGCGTCTATCAACTAAAGCATTAACTGATTTGAGTCAGCAGAACAATTTAACCGGAAGTTTGCGAACTGAAGCACAAGATTTGGCCAAGTTATTACGCGAAAGTCTGGGCGAAAATTTGCTGGTTCCCGCAAAAAATAAGTCTGCGTCGAATTCGGCTCCACGTCCATCAACCACAAAACCCTCTAATGTGGGGGGCGGAAAAGTGAGTGACAAAGATCAGGGTAGCTCGAATCCGTTTGGTGTTTTGAAATAAATTTTCCCCGGTTATTTCATTGTTGATGGCTTAGTTTTTCTAAGTCTAATTTTTAGTTTTTTTTTGGAGTTGTCATGGCAAAAAACGAAAGTGTTCAAAAGCGATTGCAAAAAGTTCGTCCACCTAGAGTGCAGATGACTTATGACGTAGAGATCGGTGATGCTATTGAGAATAAAGAATTACCTTTCGTTCTTGGCGTTGTAGGTGATTTTGGTGGCAACTCGGAGCTTGAGCAGAAGCGTTTAAAAGACCGGAAATTCGTTTCACTGGATCGCGATAATTTTGATGAAGTCATGAAGGGTGTGGAGCCCAGAGCGACATTTCGCGTGGCAAACGAACTTAGCGATGAGGGCGGTCAGTTCGCCGTAGATTTGAAATTTAAATCTATGGAAGATTTTCGTCCTGAATCTATCGTTCAGCAAGTCGAACCATTAAAAAAATTACTGGAAGCCCGTACCAAACTGGCAGATTTGCGTAACAAATTAGCTGGAAACGACAAACTCGAAGATATCTTAAATGATGTCCTGAACAACACCGAAAAGTTGGTTAGTTTGAGCAAACAAACGACAAAGCAGGGGAGCTAGCATGTCAGCACAACTTAATACAATGTCTGCTAATCCAGGAGCTACTGAGCTTGCATTGCTTGATCAGATTGTTGAGCAAAGTAAGGTTGCAAAATCCAGTGTGGAGCATGCTCGTGCGAAGGATATTATTTCTGAGCTGGTCAATCAGGTGATGCAAGGTACAGTCGTTGTCTCTGATAATTTATCTGCGACGATTGACGCAAGAGTCGCTGAACTGGATCGATTGATTTCGCGTCAATTGAGTGCGGTAATGCATGCGCCTGAATTTCAGAAATTAGAGAGTAGCTGGACAGGACTAAATTATCTGGTCAAGAACACGGCCACAGGTACTAGCTTAAAAATCAAATTGCTTAATGCCACAAAACGCGATCTGGTGAAAGATTTTCAGAGCGCTTTGGAATTTGACCAAAGTGCCATGTTCAAAAAAGTCTACGAGGAAGAATTCGGTACATTTGGCGGCGCTCCATTCGGTGCATTGTTAGGTGATTTCGAAATTACGCGTCAACCGGAAGATATGTATTTCGTTGAGCAAATGTCGCATATCGCTGCAGCCGCTCATGCTCCTTTTATTTCTTCTGCATCACCTGAATTGTTTGGCTTGGAAACATACAGCGACCTGGGTAAACCGCGTGACTTGTCAAAGGTATTTGATACGGTTGAGTATGCAAAATGGAAATCTTTCAGAGAATCTGAAGATTCACGTTATGTTGGACTGACATTGCCTCGGTTCCTTGGTCGCTTACCTTTCAATCCTGTTGATGGTGCTACTGTCGAGGGCTTTAATTTCATTGAGGATGTCGATGGTACCGATCATCATAAATATTTATGGTGTAACGCAGCCTATGCCTTCGGTACTAAGTTGACGAAAGCGTTTGAGGATTTTGGCTGGTGTGCGGCAATTCGTGGTGTTGAAGGCGGCGGCTTGGTTGAGGGCTTGCCTACTCATACATTTAAAACCGACGAGGGCGAAGTTGCATTGAAATGTCCAACTGAAATTGCGATTACGGACCGCCGGGAAAAAGAATTGAGCGACTTGGGATTCATTTCTCTCGTGCATTGCAAAAATACAGATTACGCGGCTTTTTTTGGTGCGCAGTCTGCACAAAAAGCAAAAAAATACAATACCGATTCGGCTAACGCCAACGCTGTATTGTCAGCTCAGTTGCAATATATTTTTGCGGTGTCACGCATTGCGCACTACATGAAAGCCATGATGCGCGACAAGATAGGCAGTTTTGCTGCAGCCTCTAATGTCGAAGATTTTCTGAATCGCTGGCTGACACAATATGTACTGCTTGATGATAATGCGAGTCAGGAGCAAAAAGCGCAATTCCCATTGCGCGAGGCATCTGTACAAGTATCCGAAATACCAGGACGTCCTGGCGTCTATCGCGCCGTGTCATTCTTGCGCCCACATTTTCAACTCGATGAGTTATCCGTTTCACTCCGTTTGGTCGCGGAGTTACCGCAGTCGACCAAATCTTAATTTTATATTGAATTTTTTACACAGGAAGGTGAATAATGGCAATCGACGTCTACTTGCAAATTGATGGTATCAAAGGTGAATCTACTGACGATACACATAAAGATTGGATAGAGTGCAAATCTGTTCAATGGGAAGTGTTACAGCCAAAATCAGCGACTGCTTCTACAGGCGGTGGCCATACTGCAGAGCGTTGCGAACATAAAGATATCGTTATCTCAAAGATTGCAGATTTAGCAAGCCCATTATTACTGCAAAACTGTTCCTCAGGAAAAACCATTGCTAAAGCAAAGCTGGAGTTCATGCGTGCAGATGGACAGGGTCAGCGTATCAAGTATTTTGAAGTTGAAATTGAAAATGTCTTGATTGGTAGCGTATCTCCGATGGTAACTGAAGGCGATATTCTGACTGAATTGGTTGGTCTGAAATATTCCAAAGTCAAATGGAAATACACGCAACAAAAAATTGGCGGCGGATCTGGTGGCAATACGTCTGGCGGATGGGATTTGTCAGCAAACAAGACAGCATAAGTATTTGTAATTAATAAAGTAATTTCGATGTATTTTGCCGACCTAATCGACAGAATACATCGGGTTAAAAGGCTAGTTTTTATTTGTGCTCATGTGGTCTGAGTTTTACTGCGTTGTTGAATATTAATTAGTCATTGAACGGAAAATTAATGCCATATATTTTTGAAGAGGCTGAAATCCTTGAAGGTCAACCCCCATTGGGAAGTAAGCAATGCGTGGCTTTGGTTAAAGAGTTTGCAAAGGCACCTGCTGCATCCTTGTGGAGAGAGGGTGACGTAGTCAGGAAAAATCTTTCGTTGAAGAAGGGAACTGCAATTGCTACTTTCGTTGACGGAAAATATCCTAACCACGGTAGTGGCAATCATGCTGCATTGTATCTCGCTCAAGACGCACTCGGAATATGGGTAATCGATCAGTGGGCAAAGAGCGGCACTATACAAAAGAGAAGATTATCGTTCAAAGGAAAAGATAAGGATGGTAATTATGTCGATCCAAGTAACAATGGCGATGCATTCTCTGTCATCAAATGAGGCATAGGACAATAATGCTTTTGCCTCAGATTAAGTCGATACTATTTTTTGTTCTTATTGCGCCATCTTACCTGGCGTTTGCAGTTAATGCCGTACCCGCTTGCCCTAGTGAATTACAGGTCGAACAAACAGTAAGTAAGCTACCTGAAGGCTGGACTGGATACAGCACAA
Source organism: Undibacterium sp. Jales W-56 (assembly GCF_025548535.1). GTDB lineage: Bacteria > Pseudomonadota > Gammaproteobacteria > Burkholderiales > Burkholderiaceae_D > Undibacterium. The sequence continues at coordinate 881,776 of NZ_JAJLQW010000001.1, forward strand.
ATAAGAAACATCGATTTGTGAATGTCATGTTTTCGAATGGCGATCCAACACAGAGTTTCATACTGGTTCCCTCAAAAGAATTAAAAAGGAACAAGGAAGATATTGCAATCTGGCGTTTTGAACCGTCAGAAAAAGCTTATTGGATTTCTTGTATATATAGCGAGACCAAGGCAACTTTGGCAAGGGAATTACCTGACAACATTAAAATTTGTACGGTTGCATACGATGCGAGATTCACTTCACCAGTCGTGAAAGAAATCAAGTGTGAGTAAGTATATAGCCGCATTATTAGAAATGTATAACGGTTGCATAGTGCAGACAAATTTTTCAAACCAATCCAGTTATTCAGAACCAAAATTGAGAAAAATCAACACCTGAATGGAACAAAATGAATGGCTTTGCACCGAGTCTGTTTGATCGTTTGATGGGAGTAGGAACATCTGAAAATAAGAATCTCGGTGTTGTTTTGCGCTTATCGATAGAAGAACTGAAAGATACTGTCGCCAGAGATTTGGAGGCGCTGTTAAATACCCGAACAGTTTGGCCTGAGGCATTATTAAAGCGCTACCCCGAATGCCATAATTCTATCCTCACTTATGGATTGAACGATTTTTCTGGACTTAGCTTGGCGAGTACGGATGACCGTACTTATATTTGCCGTTGTCTGGAAAAAGCTATTTCTCGCCATGAACCCCGTCTAAGGAATGTACGCGCATCGCTTGAGGTTCGTGAAGGATCGATTAATCGACTTAATTTCGCGATATCGGCGTTACTGGTGGTTGATTTAGCGCGTGAACCCGTTAGTTTCGATGCGGTGCTTCAACCATCTACCTTGCATTATTCGATTAGTAAAACGCGCCGCATGGCTCGTACAGGCGATTAAATTGGACGAATTACTTCCCTATTATGAGCGTGAGCTCGGATTTTTAAGACGCTATTCACGCGAATTTTCTGAGCGTTACCCGAAGATCGCAGGCGGTTTATTGATGGCTGGCGAGGTTTGCGAGGATCCTCATATCGAGAGAATGATTCAGTCATTTGCGCTGCTGAATTCTCGTATTTCAAAACGGTTGGATGACGATTATCCTGAGTTCACAGAAGCATTATTCGAAGTTCTGTACCCGCATTATTTGCGACCTTTTCCTTCATGTTCCATTGCGCGCATAGAATATAGTGACGCAGTAAGGCAGATGACAGTGCCGGCGGTCATTCCTCGGGGAACTCAGCTGACAACAGGCCAGGTTAAGGGGGTTGCCTGCAAATTTAGAACTGCTTACGACGTTCATGTTGCGCCAATAGCTTTGTCTAAAGTCGTATTTGATCCGATCTTAACGGTGCCTGACTCAGTCATTCTTCCTCCGTCTGCCACATCCAAAATCAGCATTACTATCAACGCTTTGTCGCAACAAATTAGTTTGAAAAAACTAGCAATTCCTTCCTTGCGCGCATTTATTGATGGTGAGCCCTCATTTTGTGCGGCGCTCAGGGATACGCTATTTATGCGTGGTGTGAAGGCCTATATTGAAGTTCCGGGGCAGCTATCCTGGATTAGCTTGCAATCGTTGCCAATCAAGGCAGTTGGATTTCATGAAGACGACTCCTTGATCCCGTTTTCGTCGCGCTCTCATCCTGCATATCGTTTATTAACTGAGTATTTTTCATGTCCGGAAAAATTCAATTTTTTTGATATCGATTTACTCTCCTTGACGGCAGCCTTACCTGAAAATTGCAAGGAATTTACTTTGCATCTGGCTCTCACTGGATTGAGAAGCGACTCTAATATCGCGCGCATGTTAAGTACGCTATCAACTAAGCATGTTGTGCTTGGATGTACGCCTGTGATTAATTTGTTTAGTCAGCACGGTGAACCGATACGTTTGACCCAGACAACCGAACGCTACCCGGTAATTGCAGATTCTCGGCGCGCCTATGCGTATGAAGTGCATTCAATAGATTCAGTGAAATTAGTACGACAAACGCCACAAGGTGAGTCCGTGACAGAGTTTCGTCCTTTTTATTCTTTGCGACATGGAGAACGGGCAGAAAAAAAAGGCCATTACTGGGTGATGCGACGGGATGACATGGTCGCACTAAAAAGTCCTGGTTATGAAACCGAAATATCCATCGTTGATATCGATTTCGATCCTGCAGCGATTGAAACGGACACACTAAGTATTGAGCTCACCTGTACGAACCGTGATTTACCTGCGTCACTGACGTACGGCTTGCCAGGCGGCGATTTATTTTTAGAAGGTGGTTTGCCGATTCAATCAATTGGTTTTTTACGTAAACCATCTGAATCCTATTCTTTTGAACGGGGTCGCGGTGCGCATTGGCGTCTCATTTCTCATTTGTCCCTGAATCATCTCTCTTTGAGCAATGGTGGTTTGGAAGCATTTCAAGAAATGTTAACTTTATATGATCTGCCTTGCTCTGCAATTTCTCAACGGCAGATTAGTGGCATTGTCAGCATTGAACATAAGGCAGCTAAGGCTTGGCTGCCAGGTAATCCTTTTGCCTGTTTGGTGCGCGGTATTGAAGTTCGCATGACCATTGATGAAGAGGGTTTTGTAGGCAGCGGAATCCATATTTTTGCGGACGTAATTGATCGATTTCTGGGGCTCTATGTGCATGCGAATAGCTTTACACAGTTGGTCATGGTGTCAAAAAGAAGTGGGGAGGAATTGTTGCGATGCTTACCGCGAAGCGGCGATTTGAGCCTAGTGTAATTCAACGTTTACTTGATGAGCCATATCGTTTCCAGTTTTTTCAGGCGGTAAGATTAATTGAGTTATGGTTGAAAAAAAATGGCGCATCAAGCGATTGCGCTGTTGCTGACTATGTACGTTTTAAAAATTCAATCTCCCTCAATTTCCCGGCAAGTGAAATTGAAGCTCTATCGTTACACCCTAAAACGCTGGAGGTAACGGACCTTGCGTTATTAGAAGCACTGCAGAAAGATGAACTTGATCACATCAGTCTGACACCTGCCTTTATGGGATTTTTAGGGGGTAATGGTGCCTTGCCGAACCATTACACAGAACAGATTGCCGCCCATTTATTGTATGAAAAGGATGATAGTCCGCGTGCCTTTCTTGATACGTTTTCAAATCGGGCACTGACTCTTTTTTATGAGGCATGGCGGAAATATCGCCTGGAGTTCAAATTCGAAGTTGAAGGAAAAGATCGCTTTTTACCTTTATTGCTCTCCTTGGCAGGTACTGGTCACTCTAATTTACAAGGGCGTCTGGATAACGATATTGATGGTATTTTCGATGAATCAATCGGATATTTTTCTACCGCGGTGCGGCATCGTCCTGCTTCGGCATCCTATATTCGTGGTGTGGTCAGTGAGTACTTTGCCGTACCTATTCAGGTGGATCAGTTTGTTGGTCAATGGTATGACGTACCGCAAGATCAGCAAACAGCCTTAGGGGAAAACAATGCGGTATTGGGTTCTGTTGCATTGGTTGGCGCCCGAGTCTGGCAGCGTGACCTGCGTTTACGTTTGACACTTGGACCTTTAAGGAAAAAAGACTTTGATGCATTTTTACCAGGTGGAAAGTCCGCAAAATCTCTGGAAAAAATGTTGACCATGTTTACCAGTAGCTATCTCGAATATGAAATTCAATTGGTACTAAATACCAAAGAAGTCAGTGGAATCAATTTGGCGTCCCGGCGCGACGGTGGTCGTTTAGGCTGGGATACCTTTTTGCTGTCAGGAGCGGAATCGAATAATCGCTGCGACGTTCGCTACGATATTCATGCGCTTTAATAAAAAATGTTAGATCAAGGAAGAAGCAGGAATGAGCATTAATCTTAAAACTCTGATTAGCAAACTCAATGAAACCTCGCGGGTTGCGGCTACCCGTGCAGCCAGTCTCTGTGTCGGTCTAGGCCACTATGAAGTAGATATCGAACATTTGTTTTTGGCATTGTTGGAACAGACAAATAGTGACTTCGTTCTTATTGCACGCAAGTCAGGCATCAGCACAGCGAGCCTGGATGCGGATCTTCGTAGCGAAATCAGCCGCTTTAAAACAGGTAATACGCGCACACCTGTATTTTCTCCGCATTTACCTAAATTATTTGAACATGCCTGGCTTCTAGCCTCTCTGGATAACCGTGCTAATCAGATAAGTCAGATCAGAAGTAGTCACTTATTACTTGCGCTACTCACTGAACCTGATTTGGCACAGCTTGCTTATCGCGGTTCGAAGCTATTCGCTAAATTCAAATTGGATGACTTAAAACATCACATTCAAAAACTGACAGAAGGTTCGCAAGAATCTCAGGATGGTGGTATTGGACGGGATGATACGGAGCAGGATGGCTCAGATCCAGTGAGCGAAATGAACGGTCAGGCAGCGCAATCGAAGACACCTGCTTTGGATCAGTTCACTACGAATCTGACGCAACGCGCACGCGATGGCAAGGTGGATCCCGTGATCGGACGCGATATGGAAATTCGCCAGACAATTGATATTCTGATGCGCCGACGTCAAAACAACCCTATTCTGACTGGCGAGGCAGGTGTCGGAAAAACTGCCGTAGTCGAAGGATTGGCTTTGCGTGTTGCATTGAATGATGTGCCTGATATTTTAAAGGGTGTTGAGATTCACACGCTCGACATGGGCCTGTTGCAAGCCGGTGCGAGTGTCAAAGGCGAGTTTGAAAATCGCTTAAAAAATGTGATTGATGAAGTCAAAAAAAGTTCACACGCGATTATTTTGTTTATTGATGAAGCTCACACCATGATTGGCGCGGGCGGTCAGGCAGGACAAAATGATGCTGCCAACCTGCTAAAGCCAGCACTGGCAAGAGGGGAGCTGCGAACGATCGCAGCTACCACTTGGAGCGAGTACAAAAAATATTTTGAAAAAGACGCTGCGCTGGCACGTCGTTTTCAGGTGATTAAAGTTGAAGAGCCTACAGAGGCGGTTGCATGCGCCATGTTGCGCGGCATGGCACCGCTGATGGAAAGGCATTTTAACGTGCGTATCTATGATGAAGCGATCACTGAAGCGGTTCGTTTGTCGCATCGCTATATCAGTGGCCGGCAATTACCTGATAAGGCGATCAGTCTGCTCGATACAGCCTGCGCGAAAGTAGCTTTGGGTCAAAATGCAACACCAGCTGTGCTGGAAGCGATCACAAAAAAACTGGAGCAGATGAATGTCGAAATAGCGATGCTTGAAAGAGAGCAAAGCAGTGGTATGAACCATGCGGAACGGCTGTTTGAATTACGCAGTGTGAGTGAAATCGCTCACGCGGAAATCAAGCAACATACCGGTCAATGGGAAAAAGAAAAAATGCTGACGGAGCAAATTAAGACGGCTCGCGCCGCTTTAGAAGCATCTTCACTGTCAGACGGCTCAAAATTACCAACACCGTTACTGTCTTCCCTGGCATCAACTGCCAAATCAACTAAGAAAACGACTAAAGGATATGAGTTCGCCAGCGATATCCAGAAAAAAATTGAAGATCTGAAAATATTGCAAGGCGAGACCCCAATGGTGCCGGTGCAGGTCGATGGGCATGTTATCGCAGAAATTGTCGCTGCCTGGACCGGAATCCCCTTGGGGAAAATGGTCAAGGACGAAATAAAAACAGTGCTCAACTTGAAAGCATTGCTGGAAGAGCGCGTGCTTGGTCAATCCCATGCGATTGAGGCGGTTGCGCAAAGGGTGCGGACATCGCGTGCAAATCTGGATGATCCGAATAAACCAAAAGGTGTATTTTTATTTGTCGGACCTTCAGGTATCGGTAAAACGGAAACGGCGCTGGCACTGGCTGATGTTTTGTACGGCGGTGAACGCAAACTCATCACCATCAACATGAGTGAATATCAAGAAGCGCACAGCGTCTCTGGTTTAAAAGGATCACCTCCCGGTTATGTAGGGTATGGCGAAGGTGGCGTACTGACCGAAGCAGTACGTCGTAATCCGTATAGCGTTGTTTTGCTGGATGAAATTGAAAAAGCTCATCCCGATGTTCTTGAATTATTTTTTCAGGTATTTGATAAAGGTGTGCTGGACGATGCAGAAGGGCGTGAAGTTGATTTTAAAAATACCATCATTATTTTGACCTCAAATGTGGCATCCAGTCTCATGATGCAAGCTTGCCTGAATAAACAGGCTCACGAGTTGCCTTCATCTGCGGAGCTGGAGCAGCAAATCCGTCCGCAATTGATGAAAGCATTTAAGCCCGCGTTTCTGGGGCGGTTAAAAGTAGTACCTTATTATCCGATTCCAGATGAGGTGCTTATTAAAATTATTGAGTTGAAGCTCTCTCATATCCAGAAGCGCATCGCCGTCAACCATAAGGCGACCTTTGTCTACGATGACGCCATGGTAGAGGCAGTGTTATCTCGTTGCACAGAGGTTGATTCCGGCGCCCGCAATGTAGATAACATTTTGAACGGAACTCTTTTGCCAGAAATTGCTGAATCTGTCTTGGCTAAAATGGCGGAGGGCGTGGGGATTAGCAAAATTAAAGTCAGCGCAACAAAACAGGGACAGTTTAAATACACCATGAAATAAGCTATGGCGGCTTTTTTTGTTTGAATCGCAGCGTTTAAATTCAAGTAAATGCAGAGACAAACGATGAGTGATCTGATGAAGAAAAAATTAATAAAATTGTTTTATATCTCCGTTTTTTTTGCACTAGGTATGCCGGCTATACCGGCATTCAGCGGAGTGAATGAGGCTTTAATTGATTATAGAAATAGTCAATTTTCTGCTGCATTTGCCCAGTTCAGGCAGTTGGCAAATGCTGGTGACGCTGAGGCACAATATCATCTCGGTCTCATGTACGAAAACGGTCAGGGTGTGCCGCAAGACTACAAGTTAGCTATGACATGGTACAAGGCTGCAGCAGATCAGGAATATGCAAAAGCACAATTGAATTTAGGCAGTCTGTATGACGACGGACGTGTCGTATCGCAAGATGCCAAGACTGCGATGATCTGGTACCGCAAAGCCTCCATGCACGGTAACGCGCAAGCGCAATACAAGCTGGCATTGATGTATGCGAATGGCAAGGCCGTGAGCAAAGATGAAAAGACGGCCATTCTCTGGATGCGCAAGTCTGCAGAGCAGGCTGAGCCCAACGCCCAATATCAACTCGGCTCGATGTATGAAAACGGTATCGGTATTGCGAAGGACGCTAAGCTGGCAATTCTCTGGTATCGCAAGGCCGCGGATCAAGGTAATGCCGGTGCACAGTTCAATATCGGACAGGTTTACGAAAACGGTCGTGGTGTGCCGCAAGATTACAATGCGGCGGTGAGTTGGTATCAAAAGGCCGCTCAACAAGCGCATCCAGAGGCTCAATATCGGTTGGGCGTCATGCTGGCGTTGGGGCGTGGTGTCAGGCAAGACGATAAGTCTGCGATGATATGGTTTCAGCAGGCAGCGGATCGCGGTCAGGCCAACGCGCAATATAATCTTGGTGCCATGTATGAGTCAGGCCAAATTGTTGCTCAAGACTATAAATTGGCCCTTGTCTGGTATCGAAAATCAGCGGAGCAAGGTATTGCTATGGCCCAGTACAATCTGGCTTCCATGTATGCCAACGGGAAGGGTGCGGCTAAAGACGATAAAGAGGCTTTGCTGTGGTATCTGAAGGCGGCGGAGCAAGGGCATGCAGAGGCCCAATTTAACTTGGGATGGGTGTACGCAAACGGCCAGGGTGTGACTGCTGACATAGAGCAGGCACACATGTGGTTCAATCTGGCAGCATCGAGTGGTGATAAAGATGCGATCAAAAATCGCAAAGTAGCCGAATCGATGATGACACCAAAACAGATTGAACATGCCCAAGCGATGGCTCGAGAGTGGCAGATGAAATACAAATAATGTGACTGATCTGGATATGCTAATCATCCGTGACAAGAATTAATGCGCCGCTTAAATCCATCATCACTATTTTAGGAAAAATTATGTTTGCTGTTGACCAGCTTCTCTTGCCCATCAATCCAACGGATCCTTGCGGAGAAGATTTGTCTTTTTCAACTGAACTCGATGCGATTGCCCAAGCGCGTCGTTTTGATGATCCTTCTCTAGATCAGGGCGAGTGGGTGGCCGAATTAAAGGAGGCTGATTGGCAGTTTGTTATAAAAAGTTGCTCGGATTTAATCCAATTTAAAAGTAAAGATTTACGCCTTGCTGTTTGGCTGGCCGAAGCCAGCGCAAAAATAAATCAGTTTCGCGGTTTAGGTGATGCCTATTTATTGTTGGCTGGGCTATGCGATAAATTTTGGGAGGGCTTGTATCCCTTACCAGATGAAGACGGGTATGAACAGCGTATTGGAAATTTACATTGGTTGCTAAAACGATCGGTACAATTAGTTCGTGAAATTCCGATTACTGAAGGTAAGGATACAGGGTATTCAACAATTCAATTTGAGCTTGCCCGAACAAATGCGACAAATGCGGATAGCCAAGATGGCGGACATCATCATGGTCATCTCAAATTAGCGGATGTAGAGTCAGCGCGTAAAAAATCTTCCAGAGTTTTTTATCAGGGACTGCTCGCGGATGCACGTCATTGTCTTAGCGCATTGGTCGAGCTAGAGCAGGCTGTGGATGCCTGGTTAGGTGTGGATGGCCCCGGGTTCACTGCATCCAAGGACGCGCTTGAGGCCGTTATCAGTCTCATCTTGCCATTTGCGCGAGATGTTGGTGCGCAAACAGATAATAATCCAGTCGAAGTGCCAGAAATGGCATCGCCTATTATAAATAATGATCAAAAGATGTTAGTGACAACACCGCTCACAGGCGCGATCCAAACGCGTACGCAGGCTCTCGCTCAGCTCCGTCTGGTGGCAGAGTTTTTCCGTAGAACGGAACCTCATAGCCCAGTCATTTATCTGGCAGAAAAAGCAGCAGATTGGGGGGACTTGCCTCTGCATGAATGGCTGAGAGCCGTCGTCAAAGACGAAGGATCATTGGTTCATATCGAAGAACTTCTTGGCATAAAGAGATAAGGGACATTATTCATTTAGCTTGGATAACAGAAGCGCTGGCGAACATATTTTCCCATGTGTGAGTCAATTAGCTGTAGTAGTCGGGACTTCATCTGACTAAATTTCCCACGGTTTAGTTGGACGGCAACGCGGCTCTATTCCCAGCGTTATTCATATCACCGATAGTAAGACTCACGAGGTCAATACCTGGGGCGGGTCATTCGCGACATCGAGCGTAAGCTCCAGGCGCAACCGCAATGACTGAGCGCTTCGCCAAACACATTCATGCACAGCAACGGCAAGACCGCGAAAAACGCCACAGCGTGCATGCGCCCGAAACAGAATGCATTGCCAAGGGCAACCCATAATGCAGTGTCGTTGCTGCGATGGATCCCCCCAGGTTGCTTGCAGGTCTTGATTATCTGGGCTTTGAATTCAGTGCTATGGCGCCGGTACTGACTGGGCGCAACCATTCCGTTCTGTTTCGTGTACATGTGTCCACCTATTAAATGGACACGATAATCTATGTTTCAGTATCCGCTTCAAGGTGATATTGCCGGGTGCTTACATTCGATCTCCTTTCAATTTCGGTAGATATGTCGTTTTTTACGCATATTTCCAGATAAAAATTCACTGTTATGTAATAAGTAACTGTTAATCTGACATCTTGCCAAAAAGAATATATTTTGGTTTGCTCAGAAAACTTTCCTAGCTATGTAGATGTATGTGCCGCGGAAGGTATTTGCTAAAACAGAACAATTAAGTTTGGCAGCCTGGAGCAATGTAGGTGATGGTCATCGCGTTTTTACCATCTGCTTGTCGTTTATTAATGTAATAAAACCTAGATCCACTCATGTTGAATAATCAAGTGAACCATTAAGGAGAATGTAATTGAAAAAATTGTTGATTTCCCTTGTTCTGATGAGTCAGGCAGCTTTTGCCCTGGCAGATGGTAAAACGGATTGCAATGCTGCAGCCGGCAGCTATCGCACTGGTACCGTAGTGGGTAGTCCGAAATTTGCGCGTGCGACACAGACGCTCAAAGGAGTTGGTCTCTCGCATACGCATATCCGGGTCCAGACCGATCAGGATGGCCAGATTTATGATGTTGCGATGGACAATGTGTATGCAAACGATTACGTGAAAAATTCCAGCTCGATACCAAAATCGCTTGCAGCGATTAAATTGGGCGACAAAGTGGAAATGTGCGGTCAATTGTATTCAAGCGGCTATGGTATTCACTGGGTTCATGATAATTGCAATGTCACGCCAGACCGTGCCCATCCTGATGGTTTTGTCAAAAAAGTAGTGGGTGGAGTTGAAGGCAGCAATTTAGAATCAAGTCAGGCGTATTGCTATTTGTGGAATTGATTGGCGCTTGATTCGATCAAACCTGATACCGGTATGCTGGACGCATCGGTATCAGGCGGATAGAAAATGGATGCTGCAAAAAATCACATTATATTCAGAGCATCATTCATCTATTTTATTTTTCCTTAACTCACTAAGTTCGGTTTAATTTGTGACTTCATTTATTCGTTACTCACTGGCGGTTGTTGCGATCGGCTTATGCCTGGGAGCCTTTCTGTTATCCAGAGAGACCGAAGATCCCTCGGCGAAACTGCGGGCTACTACAGGCAAGATGCAGGATGCTGGCTCAAGGCCATCGCGTGCGTTGTATGGATCAATTTCTCCGTTTGGATTGGGGGAGCCGGTGATGGGCAATGACGAGACAATATCGCATGAGCTGAAATCGGCTGCCATTTATGGCCGTAACGGACGGCAGGTCGATTTTGGCGGACTTACGGCATTTGACTATATTTCTAAATGGACCGGATTGGCCAGGGCAGGCAGCGTAGAAGCCGCGTATAACGTCTATCAGGCGGAGTCTGTCTGCGCCAATAATGATGAAGCCATCGCCGAATACGATAGCGTTGCCGATCGTGATCAATTTTTAAATGAGCGTAAAAAATTAAGCAAATTATGTGAAGGCGTGACGCCCGTGCAGGTGCAGGAGCGGCTCCATTTCCTCGGCATTGCCGCGCGCTCAGGCAAAGTCGATGCGCAAATCGATTACTTTATGGAGGGACCATATGGTCGCCCCATTGACCTGAAAGAAAACCGTGACGATCCGATAGTCCAAAAATGGAAAGATGACGCCATCACAGGACTAAAGTCCGCGGCTAGCCAAGGTGAGCCATTTGCGTTGGCCTTGCTTTCCCAGAGCTACGATATCGGTGAGCTGGTACCGCGTGATGCCAAACTTTCTCTCAGCTACAAAGTCGCTGAAGCAGAAGCAAGAAATACGGTATGGTCGGACGTGCAGTTGCGCCGTAAGTTTGGCGCGCAGATGTCGGATGCAGATTTTGAAAATGCGCTGCAAATGGGCAGGCAAATTGCCCGTGATTGCTGTAAAAAATAACGCCGATCCACTACTGCGCGACAAAACGCCTGGCTGTTTCACGGCGCATTGTGTCTTTTACTGATTCGACTCGGACAATTTTTTCATGCCCGATGGTGTCGACGTTTCTTTTTTCTCCGCTTCTTCATCGCCATTGACTGAAGAATCGTCGAGGTAGCGTTCAAGCAGCTCAAAAAACTTCCCGTAAAAATCCCCGGTGGGTATCGTTTCGCTCGCGACTTTGACCAGCGAATCGTCGCTTGCGCCGAATGGTAAGGACACCGATCCCAGCGCGCCGACACCGATGCTGGCGGAGTTGGTGCTTTTCTTGAGTGAATAACGGTCGCGTACTGCATTGGCAAATACGGTGGTGCTGTTGCTGCCTTTGCTGTCTGCCGCACAGACCACCGTGAATTCAATCTCGGCATGGATGTCGCTGTCGCGCTGGAATTTTCGGCGGCCCTTGACGAAGGCGGCTTTTGATTCGCTGATGACATAACCCTGGCTCAGCAAAGCGCGGCGCGCGGCTTCGCAGGAGGTTTTTTCTGTACCGGGGAAGCTATGGGTGAAGACGTCGGCGGAACCGAATTCTTCATCTTTTAAATGGGCTTTGTTATTGCTCAGGCCGCCGCCAAAGCTGCCGCAGCCAGTCAGCACCAAAGCGGCAACAACGGTACTGAGCCGGTAAATTGATCGGCGTGGCGATGACGAGGCAAGATGTAAAAATAAAAAACGCATTGGATCGGTATTTCTATAGGGGTAAAACGTATTAAAAACTACCGGCAAACTGATAGCGCAGGCCAGGGTGCCACATGGTGACGATGGTGGCGATTTTACCTTTGGACAGGGTTTGGCGGTGTAACAGTAAGCAGGGTTCCTTGTAAGTGATGTGTAACATGTCACCAATATGCTTGGGCGGCAACAAGGCTTCAATCCGGTAGCTGACGCTTTCCAGGGGCGCCACCACCATCAGGTATTCATTCGGCGTCATGCTGGCGAAATCCTGTTCCAGATAATCCGGTGCAATAGCGGAATTCACCCAACGATCTTCGACCTGAATCGCGACCTCATTCTCAAAATGCACAATCACCGAATGAAACAAGCTGTGACCAATTTTCACCTTGAATTGTTGCGCCAGTATGTCAGTCGCTTTGACCGCTTCGAGTTGATGGAGTTCACTGCGATGCGTATGGCCGCGTGCACGGACTTCCTCGGCAATGCTTTTGATCTCGACTAAAGTTGCCTGATATTTATGTTGTGCGACATAAGTGCCGGAGCCCTGGATGCGCGTCAAGATTTGTTCGCTGGTCAACTCGCGCACAGCCCGATTGACGGTCATGCGCGAGACGCTGAATTGTTCTGCCAGTGCGGCTTCGGAAGGGATGGCATCGCCTTCTTTCCAGGTGCCGGACTGGATTTCCCTGAGTAAATAATCCTTGATCCGCTGGAAGACCGGGGCATTTTTTGCTGGTGTGGACACGTCATTCCTGAAGAAATAATTTGCCGTATTGTCTCATACAAAAATCCTCTTGCAAAAGTTGTATATACAACTTAAACTAATCCCATTGATCCGGCATCGGCTGGCTTATGTGAATGTTAAGTGAATGAAATCAGATCAAACCTTAGGATAGAGACTGGAGACGGGAAAAATGATGAATAACGATCCACGCTGGGATGCAAGCCGCGAAATCCATGCACCACGCGGCGCTGAAAAGACTTGCAAAACCTGGGTAGCCGAAGCCGCCTACCGCATGATTCAGAACAATCTGGATCCGGCCGTTGCCGAGAATCCCAAGCACCTGGTGGTGTACGGCGGCATCGGCCGTGCTGCACGCAACTGGGCTTGCTACGACCAGATCCTGGCGTCCTTAAAAGAATTGGGCGAAGACGAAACTTTGCTGATCCAGTCGGGCAAGCCGGTCGGCGTGTTTAAAACGCATGAAGATGCGCCGCGCGTCCTGATCGCGAATTCCAATCTGGTACCGAAGTGGGCCAACTGGGAACATTTCAATGAGCTCGACCGTCAGGGTCTGTTCATGTACGGCCAGATGACGGCCGGTAGCTGGATCTACATCGGTACCCAGGGTATCGTGCAGGGCACCTATGAAACCTTCGCCGAAGCAGGGCGTCAGCATTTCGGCGGCGACTGGGGCGGACGCTGGATTTTGACCGCAGGTCTGGGCGGCATGGGGGGCGCGCAGCCACTGGCAGCGAGTTTCGCCGGTGCGGTGTCTCTGAATATCGAATGTCAGCAATCAAGCATCGACTTCCGTCTGCGTACCCGTTACGTCGACAAGCAAGCCAAGGATCTGGACGATGCCCTGGCGCTGATCAGGCATCATTGCGAGCGTAAGGAGGCGGTATCGATCGCCTTGCTCGGCAATGCCGCAGAGATATTGCCCGAGCTGGTGAAACGCGCCAAAGCCGGCGGCATGAAGCCCGATCTGGTGACCGACCAAACCTCGGCGCATGATCTGATCAATGGGTATTTGCCGATAGGCTGGAGCGTCGAGCAATGGAAGGCGGCACAGCAGGACGCCAGCCAGCATGCCAGGCTGACTGCCGATGCGGCGCAGGGCTGCGCGGTGCATGTGCAGGCGATGCTGGATTTCCATGCGATGGGTATTCCTACCGTGGATTATGGCAATAACATCCGTCAGGTTGCGTTTGATAGCGGCGTTAAAAACGCTTTCGATTTTCCCGGCTTTGTTCCTGCGTATATCCGTCCGCTGTTCTGCGATGGCAAAGGCCCGTTCCGCTGGGTCGCTTTATCCGGCGATCCGGAAGACATTCGTAAAACCGATGCCAAGATTAAAGAACTGTTCCCGCAGAACAAAGGCGTGCATAAATGGCTGGACATGGCCGGTGAGCGGATTGCCTTCCAGGGTCTACCGGCGCGTATCTGCTGGCTGGGCCTGGGCGAGCGTCACATCGCCGGCCTGGCATTTAACGAGATGGTCAAAAACGGCGAACTGAAGGCACCGGTCGTGATTGGTCGCGACCACCTCGATACCGGTTCCGTCGCCAGTCCGAATCGCGAGACCGAATCGATGATGGACGGTACCGATGCGGTATCCGACTGGCCTTTGCTGAACGCCTTGTTGAATACCGCAGGCGGTGCGAGTTGGGTATCCTTGCATCATGGCGGCGGCGTCGGTATGGGCTACTCGCAGCATTCCGGCATGGTGATCGTGGCGGACGGTAGCGAGGCCGCGGCCAAACGCCTGGCACGCGTGCTGGTCAACGATTGCGGTTCGGGCGTGATGCGCCATGCCGATGCCGGTTATCCGCAAGCGGTGGCCTGTGCTGAACGCAATGGACTGAATTTGCCGATGATTAATAATAGTAAGTAGATGAGGGTGAGCAAGTGAAGACTCCCTCTCCCGCACGCGGGAGAGGGGACGATAAAGTTGAGTTTAAATAATTAAAAATGCAACCCGCACTATCCATCGGCCTCTTGGAGCATAAATGGCCCAGAAGCCGCATGGATATTGCGGGATGCTTTGTTGAAGTGCCATAAAGGACAACCATGAACATCAATACTTTCATCATTCGCCCGGGTCAAATGAGCCTGTCCGACTTGCGTGCGATCTGGCGCACGGCTTTGCCGCTGGCATTGGACGCGTCGGCTTATGAGGCGATTAATGCCTCGTCCGCGACGATAGATCGCATTGTCAAAAAAGGAGATGCGGCTTACGGTATCAATACCGGTTTTGGCAAACTCGCCAAGACCCGCATTCCAGATGAACAACTGGAACTGCTGCAAAAAAACCTGATCCTGTCACACTCGGTCGGCTCCGGCGAATTGATCGCCGACGATGTCGTGCGCCTGATCCTGGTGATGAAAATCGCCAGCCTGGCACGCGGTTATTCGGGTATCCGTGCCAGCGTGATCGATAGCATGATTGCCTTGTACAACGCGGGCATCATGCCGGCGATTCCGGTCAAAGGTTCGGTCGGCGCATCCGGCGATCTGGCGCCCTTGTCCCACATGACCCTGGCCTTGATGGGCGAAGGCCAGGTGCGCGTCAATGGTCAACTGGTCGCTGCCAGACAAGCATTGGAAACTGCCGCTATCAAGCCGGTTGTTCTCGCTGCCAAAGAAGGCCTGGCGCTGATCAACGGCACGCAAGTCTCGACCGCGCTGGCATTGAACGGATTATTCCTGGCCGAGCGCCTGCTCGAAGCGGCAACCATCACCGGCGCCTTGTCAGTCGATGCGGCCAAGGGCAGCGATGCGCCGTTCGATCCGCGCATCCATGCGGTACGCGGCCAGCCCGGCCAGATCGCAACGGCAAAAATTTATCGCGAATTATTGAGCGGCAGCGAGATCCGCCGTTCGCATCTGGTTAACGATGAGCGCGTGCAAGATCCTTACTGCCTGCGCTGCCAGCCGCAAGTCATGGGCGCCTGCCTCGATATCATCAACAACGCAGCACGCACTTTGTTGATCGAAGCGAATGCCGTCACCGATAATCCCCTGGTATTTCTGGATACCGGCGAAGTTATTTCCGGAGGCAATTTCCATGCCGAACCGGTCGCATTTGCCGCCGATACCCTGGCCTTGGCGATTGCCGAAATCGGTTCGATTTCCGAGCGCCGTATCGCTCTGCTGATCGACGCAAGCCTGTCCGGCTTGCCGCCTTTCCTGGTGCCGAATTCTGGTTTGAATTCGGGCTTCATGATTGCGCATGTAACAGCGGCGGCGCTGGCGTCAGAAAACAAGTCCCACGCGCATCCGGCCAGCGTCGATACCATCCCGACCTCGGCCAATCAGGAAGACCACGTCAGCATGGCGACCTATGCTGGCCGTCGTCTGCACGAAATGGCGCACAATACCGCCACCATCGTCGGTATAGAATTACTGGCTGCCGCGCAGGGTGTGGATTTTCATCAGCCTTTAGAGACTTCCGCCAGCCTGGCGACCGTGCATCATGCGCTACGCCGCAAAGTCGCGTTCTACGATAAAGATCGTTTCTTCGCGCCGGATATCGCGGCGGCGAAACAGATGGTGCTGGATGGTGAATTGAGTGCACAATGTCAGCATTTATATAGCCATCTTTATCTGGCGTAAGGGCAAGCGGATAAAACCAGGCATTTCACTACCGGGATGCAGGAGCACAGGGAATACATGAGAGACATCGATTGGCCTTTGATCGCGTGCTCTTGTTTGTCGCCTGAGTCTCGGTCCCCGGTGGTGCAAGCGGTGTTTCGATAAGCCGAACAATTTAACTAAACCAAATCAGTCATCATGCGTAAATGGAGCCAGCAAGACTACAAAACCATGCCCTGGAAAAACGGCGGCGGCAGCACGACCGAGTTAGCGGTTTTCCCCGAAGGCGCGAGCCTGGAGCATTTTGTCTGGCGTGTCAGTACCGCGCTGGTCAGCAGCGATGGCGCGTTTTCGCATTTTGCGCAGATCGACAGAAGTTTGGCGATTTTGTCGGGCGCGGGTATGAGCTTGCATGCGGATAGCGACGGTATTCATACACCGTCTAGCGTGACGTTGACGCGCGATAGCATGCCGTATTATTTTGCCGGCGAGACACCGATCCGTGCGGAATTATTGGACGATCCCGTCCGGGATCTGAATCTGATGACGCGACGCGATGTATGCACGCATTTTATGCAACGCCTGGAAGCAGGCGAGCACTATGTCACGGCGCAGGATGCACAGCAAATTCTGCTGTATTGCGCGCAGGGCCAGGCCATCTTGAACCGGGAAATCGACTTGCGGGAAGCGGATTTAGTCTTGCTCGACGAAGACCATGAGCGGGCAGGCGTACGCATGGTGGTGCAAGCCAATGAAGATAGCGTGCTCTACCTGATGCGCATCAGCTTTCTCAACCTTGCAGGTGCTTAAACCATGACGAACGTATGGATCAATGTCCACCTCGCCACCATGGCAGACGGCTATGGCGAGATCCGTGATGCCGCCATCGTAGCCGCCGATGGCAAGATCGTCTGGCTGGGAAAGCAAGCGGATTTGCCCGATCAATATCAATCTGCGATCGCGCATGACGGACATGGCTGCTGGCTGACGCCGGGTCTGGTCGACTGCCACACGCATATCGTCTATGCGGGCAATCGCAGCGATGAATTCGAAGCACGCCTGAACGGCGTCGCTTACGAAGAAATCGCACGCCAGGGCGGCGGCATTCTGTCCACCGTGCGCGCCACCCGGCTAGCCAGCGCCGCTCAGTTAAGGCAAGCGAGTTTGCCGCGCCTGCGCAATCTCTTGAAGGAGGGCGTGACCACACTGGAAATTAAATCCGGTTACGGTCTGGATCTGGAAACGGAAGCCAAGATACTGCGCGTGGCGCGTCAATTCGCCAATGATTTTGCGCTGCGTGTTCAAACGACTTTTCTCGGTGCGCATGCCTTGCCGGCCGAGTATACAGGACGCGCCGACGACTATCTTGAGCTGGTGTGTGAACAGATGCTGCCCGCCCTGGTCGCCGAAGGCCTGGTCGATGCGGTCGATGCTTTTTGCGAAAAAATCGGCTTCTCACCCACGCAAACCGAAAAAGTATTTCAGGCTGCTCAGCGTCATGGCTTGCCAGTCAAGCTGCATGCCGAACAGCTCTCAGATCAAGGCGGCGCCGCACTCACCGCACGCTACCGTGGATTGTCTGCCGACCATCTGGAATACCTGTCGCAAGACGGCATCAATGCGATGGCGCAGAACGGCACGGTCGCGGTATTGCTGCCGGGCGCTTTCTACTTTTTGCGCGAAAGCAAATTGCCGCCGGTTGCCGCCCTGCGTGCAGCCCAGGTGCCAATCGCGATCTCTACGGATTGCAATCCCGGTACCTCGCCGATGACCTCCTTGCTGCTGGCGATGAATATGGCATGCACCTTATTTCGCCTGACGCCCTTGGAAGCACTGGCGGGTACCACCAGGCATGCCGCACGCGCCTTGGGACTACAAAATCAGATCGGTACTTTAGAAGTAGGCAAGGCTGCCGACTTCGCTTTATGGGCGATCGACCGACCTGGCGACCTGGCTTACGCGATCGGCGGCAATCCCTGTACGGGTATTGTATTTGCGGGAGTGCCACGGCTTGGTTAAACTGGCACTTTAGTTTAATAGGGTCCTATCGTGACGACATCTGCCAGAGCGAATTTGCCATCAAGCCTGCAAGCGCATTTGAAAAAAAGCTGGCAAAGTCGCATCGGAAAAATCCTGATCAGTCTGGCGTGCCTCCTGATATTGCTCGCTTCGCTTAGTTGGTTATTTTTGCCGTCTTACGTCAAACGTATCGCCACCGAGCAAGTGCAGCAACAATTAGGACGCAAGCTAGAGATTGGCGCGATGCATTTCTCACCTTTCGCGCTGGCAATGACGGCGGATCATCTCACCTTGTATGAGGCAGATCAAAAAACTGTCGCCGTTTCTGTCAAAAATCTATTACTCAACCTCTCGCTCAGTTCTGCCTGGCACCGAGCCCTGGTCATTGATGAAATTCGATTGGGCGATCCTTACGTTCATCTGGCACGCACCAGCGCGGAAGACTATGGCCGTTATAATTTTTCGGACATTATCGACAAGATTGCAGCCCAACCCAAGAGCAGCAGCGCTCCCTTGCGCTTTTCGCTGGCGAATGTGCAATTGCAAAACGGCAGCATCACATTTGACGATCAGGTCGTCAAGAAACAAACCAGGATAGAAGCGCTGCAAATTGCATTACCATTTTTATCTAACTTCCCGACAGAAGTGAACAGCTTCGTGCAGCCGATGTTGTCCGCCAAAATCAACGGCACACCTTTTGAATTGAAAGCGCGCAGCAAACCTTTTGTCGATAGTCTCGATACGACCCTGGCAATTGATATCGATCAACTCGATGTGCCCAATTACTTGGCTTACGTCCCCATTCCAATGCCGCTGAAAATACATAGCGCGAAACTTTCCACCAGGCTGGATTTGGTATTTAGCCGTAAACAACAGCGCTCAGAAATACTCCTGTCCGGCAAGTTGCAATTGCATAAGCTTGCCGTGAACGACCACGCGGATGCCCCTTTGCTGCAAAGCGATGCAATCAGCGCGCAACTCAAGCAAGTCAATCTCTTGACCGGTGTCGCGGCAGTTGATCAGTTACAGATGGAGGCCCCGCAAGTCTGGCTCGACCTGGATAAAAAAGGTCAGTTGAACTGGCTAACATTAGCAAAGCCAGATGCCGATAAAAAAGCGGGATCGACCGCTGCCGTCGTCGCCAAGACAGCAGCGCCGGCACCTGGCAAAAAATCTGCCCCGGCATTGACATTGAATATCCTGCAAATCAACAAAGGGCAAGTGCATTTCAGCGATGCCGTCCATTCATCGCCAGTCAGTACCATCAATCTAAAAGAGATCGCGCTCACGGTCAGGCAATTCAGCACCGATGCCGCAGCCAAGCCTGCCAGTATCTTGCTTCATCTGCGCACTGAGCAAGATGCACAGGCAACATTTGAAGGCGAATTCAGCAGCGCTCATGGCATGGCAGATGGTCAGATGGCGCTGACGACGCTGCCGCTGGAAGCCTATCAGGCTTATCTGAATCCGCTATTGGCTGCGACACTGGCGGGCAAATTGTCGGTGCAATCGCATCTGCATAGTCAGGATGGACAATGGCAAATCAGCGATCTGAATGCGCAATTGGCGGATTTCTCCATGCAGGCAAAGACCAAAGGCGAGGGCGGCATTGCGCTGAAGTCGCTGTCTTTGGGCAAGCTCAATCTCGATACGGCAAGCAGGCGGGTGAATGCGGCCAGTCTTGACCTGCATGGCATCAAAGCCGATATCCGGCGCGATCAGACGGCAAAATGGAATCTGCAAAAATTCATGGTGGAGCACAAGGTATCTGTAGCAGATAACAGGACAGCGCCGATGAACACTCCTGCACCGGCGAGTGTTGCAGTGGAATCGGCAACAGCAAGCAAGCCAGTACCGGATCCATCAGCTACGCAAGCCTGGCAAGCGCGCGTGCAGAATGTTGCGCTGACGGATAGCCATGTACGGTTTGACGATTATTCGCGCTACCCTAGCGTCCATCTGGACATCGATAGCATTAACTTACAAGCCAGCAATCTCAGCAGCGATCTGTCGCAAGCGGCTAGCCTGAAGTTGAAGAGCGTGCTGAACCGCAAAGGTACACTGAGTCTGAGTGCGGATGCTAGCAGTGGTTTGAAAAACATCACGGTCGCATTGGATGCGCAGACTTTATCTGTCGCCGCTTTTTATCCTTATTTCGCGCAGCAATTGAATGTGAGCTTGAGTCGCGGCGATGCCAGCGCCAAAGGTAAGCTGAGTATATTGAATGAAAAAGGGCAAGCGCCGAAAATCGCCTATGACGGTAATCTCAGGCTCAGCGACTTCCACATGCTGGAAGGCAGCGATAACGAAGATTTCCTGACCTGGAAAACCATCGATATGGATGGTATCAGCGCTAAGCTGGGCAATGCGAAGCCTGCCGTGCTGTTGAAAAAATTAAACCTGGTCGATTTTTATGTGCGTGCGGTGCTGTCCGACAAAGGTAAGCTGAATCTGCAAAATATCATGGTCAGCAAAACGGCGGAAGTGCCTGGAGCGGCAGCAGGCACGGCGACCGCCGCCAATGCCGATGTAATTAAGAGCGTAATTAAGGATGTAACTAAGGACGCAACTAAGGATGTCACTCAAGATATCAACAGCATAGCAAGCACAGTCGCAGCGCCTGCCAGCGATACGGCAATAACTGCATCGGCTTCAGCGATCACGCCGGCGACCCAACCCGCAGTCGGTTCAGCGCAGGCAGCGAATCCTCTGATCATCCGCATCGCGCAAACCACGCTGCGCGGCGGGAATATCAATTTCACCGATAACTTCATCCGTCCGAATTACAGCGCCAACCTGACCGGCGTCAGCGGCACCATCGGCGCCATCGCGTCCGATGATCCGCAAGCGGCGACCATAGAACTCACCGGGAAAATCGATAACGATGCGCCATTAGTCATCTCCGGTTCGCTGAATCCCTTGTCATCGCCGATTTTCCTGGATATTAAAGGCAGCGCGAGCGGCATGGAACTGACGCGCCTGACGCCCTATGCCGCCAAATATGCGGGCTATGCGATTGATAAAGGAAAGCTGTCGGTGCAGGTGTCGTATCGTGTCGAGAACCAGCAATTGAAAGCCGAGAATGAAGTACGTCTCGATCAATTGACCTTCGGCGAAAAAATCGACAGCCCGACTGCGACTCATCTTCCAGTACAGCTCGCGTTGGCGCTGTTGCGCGATAACGATGGGAAGGTGAATATCAATTTGCCGATTTCCGGATCTTTATCTGATCCGCAATTTTCCGTCGGTGGGATTATCTGGAAAGTGCTGGTCAATCTGATTACCAAGGCGGTGACTGCACCATTCTCTTTGCTCAGTTCGGCGTTCGGCGGTGGTGAAGAACTCGCCTATGTGGAATTCGCACCCGGCATGACTGCGTTGACACCGGATGCCATCAGCAAACTCGATAAACTCGCCAAGGCTTTGAATAATCGCGGCAGTTTGAGGATGGATATCCTGGGCAGAATCGACCCTGTTACTGATGCCGAGGGCTTGCGCCATATCAGCCTAGATAAAAAAATCAAGATCGCCAAATTGGCCAGCCTGCAAAAGAAAAATCCTCAGCTTGCGGGTGAACAGCTCATTCCGGACGACGCCGATAAAAAAGCATTTTTGCAAGATGTCTATAAAGCAGAGAAATTCAGCAAGCCGCGTAATATACTCGGACTCGCCAAAACTTTGCCAGCCGAAGAGGTCGAGCGATTAATCCTCAGCAATACACCGGTAACACCGGATCACCTGCGTGAATTGGCGCAGCATAGAGCAGACATTGTCAGAGACTATCTGGAGCAAAAGGCGGGGGTCAGCAAAGACAGATTATTTTTGATTGCACCCAAGCTGAATACCGACGGAATTAAAGATAAAGGCTTGCCAAGCCGGGTAGACTTTTTGATCAAATAGCATTGCTTTTTTGCTCTAAGCAAGCGTCATTTAATAAGTATTTTCAACTGGTAAGTGGCGTGGAGTAATATAGGCGAAATACTGTTGCCGTAAGTGGCAAATACCGCCACTTCAGAAGATGGTCGTATTCTTTACTGCTGCGCCAATGCTTCAACGACACATCGAAGAGAATGCTTCAGCCGGAAGAGGGACTATGATACAAGCTAGTCTGCCATGGAATGAAAAAGTCCGCCTAGCAGACTTACGTATGCTTGGTGTATTGGATACGCCGGCAGAAGAGCGTTTTGATCGCCTGACCAGAATTACACAGCGGTATTTTTCAGCGCCTATCGTACTTATTTCCCTGATTGACACCTATCGGCAATGGTTTAAATCCAGGCAGGGACTGGATGCCACAGAAACGGGACGTGATATCTCTTTTTGCGGCCATGCGATTTTGCAAGACCGGATATTCATAGTTGAGAATGCTCTGCATGATATCCGATTCTCAGATAATCCACTGGTCACAGGTTCTCCGGGCATTCGGTTTTATGCGGGAATGCCTTTAAAAGGTCCCAGTGGCTATAACATCGGTACACTTTGCGTCATCGATCGTCAGCCGCGCCAGTTTAGCTTGCTCGATCAGGCGATGTTGCAAGACATGGCTGCCCTGGTTGAAACAGAACTCAATGCCATCGATCTGGCCGAATTGCGTCGCCAGCGGGATCATGAGTTCGATTTACTGCAAGCCATCATGGAAAGCATGCGTTCTACGTTATCCGTGCGGGATGTGCAAGGACGCTATCTGTTCGTCAATAGCGAATATGAAACCGTGCATCAACGACAGCGTTCCGACTTGCTAGGTAAGACTGCTTTTGATTTATTTGAACCGACATTTGCGCAGGCAAGCCATGATGCGGACCGGCAGGTCATTGCAAGTGGTGCGACATTGCAGTCACAGTCCACTATTGAGCAAAGCGACGGTATACATACCTATCAGGTCATCAGAACTCCTTTGTTCAGGAAGAATCGCGAGATTTATGGCGTGTGTGTCGTCAGCACGGATATTACTGAGCGCCTGCTTTCTGAGAAAAAATTTCGCGAGAGTGAGGAATTGCTGTTATCCGTCATGAACAGCACAGATTCATTGATTGCCGTGAGGGATGTGCATAGTCGCTTTTTATTTGTTAACAGGCGTTATGAAGAACTGCTGCAGATATCGCATCAGAGTTTTGCAGGGAAATCTCTGGAAGAGGTTTATCCCGCGGATCTGGCGGAGCGCACCAGGTTCGACGACTTGGCAGTGTTGCAAAGCGGGCAGTCCTCTGTAAAGGAGGCTATCTTTTCCTTACCCGATGGCGATCGCTATTTCCATACCGTGCGTTCACCCTTGTTTGACCAGAGCCGACAAATTTATGGGCTTTGCATAGTAGCAACCGACGTCACGGAGATCAGGCTCAATGAGCAAGCTTTGCGAGCCAGCCAAGACCAACTGAAATCGCTGAACCGGCAATTGGTCAAAAGTAGCGCTTTTCAAAAAGCAGTTTTGGATGTTGCGAATTTTTCTATCATTGCAACCGATACTGCGGGCGTCATACAGTTGTTCAGCGCCGGTTCGGAAAACATGCTGGGTTATCAAGCTAATGAATTGATAGGCAAGCACACGCCAGCTATTCTGCATGACCCTCTGGAGATATTGAATAAATCAAAACAATCCAGCCTGGAATTACAGCAAGTCGTAGAGCCGGGATTTGATGCCTTTGTCGCTAAAGTGCGCAAAGGTGGTTATGACGAGCACGAATGGGCTTACTTGCGTAAAGATGGCTCCCGTTTGCCGGTAATGCTATCGATCTCTGCCTTGTTTGATGAGGCAGAAAACGTCATCGGATTCCTCGGGATTGCTTATGATTTGACAGCCCAAAAGCGGGTAGAAAAAATGAAAAACGAATTTGTGTCTACCGTATCGCACGAACTTCGCACACCGCTGACTTCCATACGTGGATCGCTAGGCTTACTAACCTCGGGCAAAATGATGCATTTGCCACCTAAGGTAAAAGAGTTACTCGAGATCGCAAACGCGAATTGTGAGCGCCTGGTCCGACTGATTAATGACATTCTCGATATCGAAAAAATTGAATCAGGTAATATGAAATTCGATTTTCATAGCCACAGTATGCAAGAGCTGATAGCGCTGGCGGTAGCCACGACGCGCTCTTACGCCGATACCTATCAGGTGACTTATGAAGTGCTCGTACCCGACTATCCATTAATGGTGCTGGTCGATAGTGACAGGGTGATTCAGGTTATGGTTAATTTACTTTCCAATGCCTGTAAGTTTTCACGACCAGGCAACATTGTGACCTTGCACCTTCAAGAAGTTGAGTCCGCTATCCGCTTATCTGTTCTTGATCATGGCACAGGAGTGCCAGCCTCGTTTCGTGCACAGATATTCCAGAAATTTGCTCAGGCAGATTCTTCCGATACGCGCAAAAAAGGTGGCACAGGGTTGGGCTTGAGCATTTGTAAGACAATTATTGAGGCGCATCACGGAAAGATCGACTTTGTCAGCGATCCAGGGGTACGGACCGAATTTTTCTTCGAGTTACCTAGGATTGACTTGCCTTAAATCGCTTTATTTGCACGAGTTCTGGTAAGCTTGTTTTTTTGTTTATTTCAAGATTAAGCCGGTAAAGCATCGTTGCTACAAGTTGAAGAAAATGGCAAAGAGGGTTCGATATTCTCCAGCGCCTTTGTGGAGTTGTCTCCGTATCAAATTTGTGGCTCAATATGGCAATATGGGCAAGCATCAATACAAGGAAATGCAAGTGTGCAAGGATATGCGATGAGTGAGAAACCTCTGAATAAAATACTTTATGTTGAAGACGATGCGGACATTCAGACCGTTGCCCAGATAGCGCTGGAAGTAGTCGGAGGTTTCGAATTGATTAAATGCAGTTCAGGCAGCGAAGCCCTGGCGGCAATTCGTGCCGGCGCTATCCCCGATTTGCTGTTGCTGGACGTGATGATGCCCAATATGGATGGTCCGACGACCTTGGCAGAATTACGTAAATTATCGGTAACTGAAGATACCCCCGTCATTTTTATGACAGCAAAAGTGCAATCCATTGAGCTCGATTATTACAAGTCACTGGGTGCGGTTGGCGTGATTGCCAAGCCGTTTGATCCTATGGAATTGTCCGGACAAGTGCTGAGCTTATGGAGCAAGGAAAGCTAAATGTCATCGGACAACTCTGGTTTGCAGGCGAAATTACAGGTTTTAGAAAATTTGTTTCGCGAAAGACTTCCTTCGAAAATTCAAGAAATGGAAGTGGCGCTGGAGCGTTTTTTAATTAACCCGCAAGATCAGGAGGCACTGACTTCCTTGCATCGTGCATTGCATACGATGGCGGGATCAGCGGGAACATTTGGGTTTTCTGAAATTGGTGTAGATGCCCGTGAATTTGAAAAAAAATTAAAACCGATATTGACTGGTGAAACCTGGACCAAGAAAGAGAGGAACGCGTATGCCAAAGAACTACGTGCTTACTTTGAAGATGCGATCCTGTGCGCGGCAAATAAAATTATCCCTACCCTGCTCGAAGAATCAGTAGAAAATCAAAAGGAAGATGCAAGCTCACGGCTGGTCTACATGGTCGATGATGATAACGAAACCACGCAATCGATCAAAGTCCAGCTTGAGCATTTTGGATACGAAGTGGTACTGATCACCCAACTTAAATCGCTGGCAGTGGCGATCGCAACGCGGCGCCCGGATATCGTGGTGATGGAATTCGGTTCTCCTGACGGAAAAATGGCAGGCGCCGATGAAATAGCCAGGATCAAGTTACATGCCCGCCTGCATATCCCGACTATTTTTGTGTCACATGCCAGCAGTTTTGAAAATCGCTTGCAGGCAGTCAGGGCAGGCGGTGATGGCTACTTCACCAAGCCGGTTGATATAGTGGCTCTGACCGAACGTATCGACGCGGTAGTGGGGCGCGAAGAGCCGAAGAGTTATCGTATCCTGGTCATCGATGACGATGTCGTGACCTCGGAATATTACGGGGCGGTATTGCGTAATGCCGGGATGAGCGTCAGGACCTTGCATGACCCTGCACGCATGCTGAATACCTTAACGGATTTTCGGCCTGAATTGATTTTGCTCGATGTCTACATGCCGCTGTGTAGCGGTGTCGAGCTGTCCAAGATGATACGTCAGGATAATTCTTATCTGGATATTCCTATCGTCTTTCTATCCAGTGAAAATGACATGGCCAAGCAGTTGGAGGCGGTCAAGGCGGGGGCGGACGACTTTATCACCAAGCCGATAGAGGCGCAATTCCTGGTCTCCTCACTCGCCACCCGGGCGGAGCGCTATCGTTCCTTGCGTGCCCTGATCATGCGTGACGGACTGACTGGCCTGTACAACCATACTGCGATTAAAGAAGAGCTTGCCGCAGAGATTTCCATCGCCGGAAGAAATCAAACCTCACTGGCATTAGCGGTACTCGATCTGGATTTCTTTAAGAACGTCAACGATACTTATGGCCATCCGGTGGGCGATCAGGTGCTGCGCACTTTATCGCGTTTGCTTAAGCAAAGGTTACGCCGCAGCGATATTGTCGGTCGTTATGGCGGCGAGGAATTCGTCATTATTTTCCCCGGCACTACCGCTAAAGTGGCCGGCAAAGTGCTGGATCAAATCAGAGTCGCTTTTAACAAGATAGAACAGCATGCGGAGCAAGGCGAGTTTTCGGTGAGTTTTTCGGCCGGGGTTGCAGATCTGGAGCAAACTATCGATGCTGACGAATTATTTGATATCGCAGATTCCGCTTTATACCGTGCCAAGCAAGGCGGGCGCAACCGCATTGCGCTGGCCAGTCCGTGATTTTTTGATTTAATCGATGGAAAAAACGAGTGCCGCTTCAAACCGGCACTCGTTTTTTATTGGGACTGACGCAAAAGCCAAAACCTCTCACCACAGAGACACAGAGAAAAAGCAAGAGTAACCCTGCTCCATGGAATGTCGATATCAAAACGAATCCGCAAGCTGGATGCGCCTGTCAACACAAAATGCCTCTGAAAGCCGCATCCAGCCTGCGGATTCAATGTGAGTTAATACATTTAACTGACGCGAGCGATGGTGAGCGGTTTTAATTTCGCTTCCAGCAACTTGCCTTTGCGCGCACGTTTGCCGATGTGAATGCCCAGAGCGTTCGCGCTTAATGTCACTTCCTGAGGCTTCGTAGCGCGTCCGGTACCTGAGACTTTGACGCCTTTCTGGCTGATGGCTTGCGCTGCCAGCAGTTTTTCCTTGGCCTCAAGCTCCATCAGGATCACGCCGCGACCGCCGCTGGCGAGTTGCTTGATTTCCGTCAGGCCGAATACCAGCAGGCGTCCTTTTTCCGACAAGCAGGCAATTGCGCTGCTGTCTTCTGCCACCACCGTCGGTTGCAATGGTTCGTCGCCTTCTTCGAGTGTCATGAAGGCTTTACCCGCTTTCATACGGCCAACCATATCACCGGCCTTGGCGGTGAAGCCATAGCCGGCGCTGGATGCCAGCAAGAGCGTCGATTCGGCAGTGCCGGCAAAGTAATGCAGGATTTTGCTGCCGCTGGCCAGGTCGATCAGGGTCGTAATCGGCACGCCATCGCCGCGCGCGCCGGGCAGGGCGGCGACTGGGACGGAATACACGCGGCCATTAGAGCCGAACATCAGCAACTGGTCGACGGTGCGGCACTCAAAGGTGTTGTACAGACTGTCGCCGGCCTTGAAGGTGAATTGAGCATTGTCGTGGCCGTGACCCGTGCGGGCGCGTACCCAGCCTTTGTCGGAGATGACGACAGTGACGGGTTCATCGATGACTTTCTGTTCGATCGAGGCTCGTGCCGCTTCTTCGATCAATGTGCGGCGCGCGTCGCCATATTGTTTGGCATCGGCTTCGATTTCTTTGATGATGCATTTCTTCATCGATGCAGGATTGTCGAGCAGATCTTGCAAACTGGTTTTTTCCAGACGCAATTCTTCCAGCTGCTGCTGGATCTTGATGGCTTCCAAACGGGCCAACTGGCGCAAGCGAATTTCCAGAATATCTTCGGCCTGGATATCGGACAGCCGGAAGGCCTCCATCAAGGCCGGTTTCGGTTCATCGGATTCGCGGATGATCTTGATCACCTTGTCGATATTCAGCAGTACCGCTTCGCGGCCTTCTAGAATATGGATGCGGTCATCGACCTTTTTCAGCTTGAATTGGGTGCGGCGGGTGACCGTGGTAAAGCGGAAGCCGATCCATTCCTTCAGGATATCGAGCAGACCTTTTTGACGCGGGCGACCATCGCCGCCGATCATGACCAGATTGATCGAGGTCGAAGTTTCCAGCGAGGTATGCGCCAGCAACATCTGCATGAACTCGGCCTGATCCTGATTTTTGGATTTCGGCTCCAGCACCAGGCGCACTGCGGCTTCGCGACCGGATTCGTCGCGTACCGCATCGAGCATGGACAACACGACTTGCTTCAGCGAAGCCTGCTCCGGCGTCAGGGTTTTTTTACCCAGCTTGATTTTTGGATTGGTGATTTCTTCGATTTCTTCGAGAATTTTTTGCGAAGAAACACCGTGCGGCAATTCGGTAATCACGGCTTGCCACTGACCGCGCGCCAGTTCTTCAATCTTCCAGCAGGCGCGTACCTTCATGCTGCCGCGACCGGCGGCGTAGATGTCGGCAATCGCGGCCGCAGGCGTGATGATCTGTCCGCCGCCCGGGAAGTCCGGCCCCGGGATCATGCTCATCAATTCGGCATGCTGCATGGCCGGGTTGCGGATCAGCGCGACCGCGGCTTTCGCAACTTCGGTCAGATTATGCGAAGGTATTTCGGTCGCCATGCCGACCGCAATACCGGATGCGCCGTTCAGCAGGACGAAAGGCAGGCGGCCCGGCAGCAGGCTGGGTTCTTCAAACGAACCATCGTAGTTCGGCTGGAAATCGACCGTGCCGAGATCGATCTCATCGAGCAGCAAGCGCGAGATCGGCGTCAGCCGCGCTTCGGTATATCGCATCGCCGCAGCGCCGTCGCCGTCGCGTGAACCGAAATTGCCCTGGCCATCGATCAGCGGATAGCGCAAAGAGAAATCCTGTGCCATCCGCACCATCGCGTCGTACACGGATTGATCACCATGCGGATGCAATTTACCCAGCACATCACCGACCACGGTCGCCGATTTACGCGGCTTGGCGGCGGAACTCAGACCCAGTTCATTCATCGAAAACAGGATACGGCGCTGTACCGGTTTTTGGCCGTCGCAGACATCCGGCAAGGCGCGGCCCTTGACTACCGAGATCGCGTAATCGAGATAGGCGCGCTCGGCGAAACTCGCCAGCGTCAGGGTCTCTCCTGCCTCGCCGCCGTTGCCACCGTTATCGTCATCAGGTGCCTGATCAAATAAATTTGCTTGTTCGCTCATAGTGTCTGTTTTTACTTAAATTCGTTTGCGCAGTATTCATGCCGGTTTCCAGATATTTTTGTCCTGGAATGCGCATGGATATTGCGGTTTGGTTTTTTTATGGCGTTTCCGTAAATCCGATTATCGGGATGCAGAGCAAGGCGCACAACGTCGCGATACGCCGCTATGGGCCCGACAATGGGATTTGCCGGAGCCCATCAAATATCAGCCTCTACCTCATTGCCGTGCTCTTCCAGCCAGGCGCGACGTGCAGCGGCTTCGCCTTTACCCATCAGCATATTGAAACGCGCTTCGGAAAAGGCTTGATCGAATTCGCCCAAAGAGACCGGCAAAAGACGGCGGGTGTCCGGGTTCATGGTGGTTTCCCACAACTGTTCTGCGTTCATCTCACCCAGGCCTTTAAAACGCGAGATCGCCCAGGCACCGTCTTTGACGCCGTCTTTGCGCAGCTTGTCTTCAATCGCGACCAGTTCGCCGGCATCCAGCGCGTACATCTTCTGGATCGGCTTTTTGCCGCGAGCTGGCGCATCGACACGGAATAGCGGAGGGCGCGCAATGCAGACGTGACCGCGTGCGATCAATTTAGGGAAATGTTTGAAGAACAGCGTCAACAACAAGACCTGGATATGAGAGCCATCCACGTCGGCATCGGACAAGATGCAGATCTTGCCGTAACGCAGATTCGACAGATCGGGATTGTCGTTCGGACCGTGCGGATCGACGCCGACCGCCACCGCGATATCGTGGATTTCGTTATTCGCAAACAGGCGATCGCGCTCGGATTCCCAGGAGTTCAGCACCTTGCCGCGCAAGGGCAGGATCGCCTGGAACTCTTTATCGCGGCCCATCTTGGCAGAGCCGCCGGCAGAATCGCCCTCGACCAGAAACAGTTCGTTGCGGGTGATGTCGTTCGATTCGCAGTCGGTCAGCTTGCCTGGCAATACTGCCACGCCGGAGGATTTTTTCTTCTCGACTTTTTGCGCCGAACGCAGGCGGGATTGCGCTTGTTTGATGACCAGTTCGGCGAGTTTTTTGCCGAGATCAACATGCGAGTTCAGCCACAGTTCCAGCGGCGGTTTGGTGAACGACGACACCAGACGCACCGCATCGCGCGAGTTCAGCCGTTCTTTGATCTGGCCCTGGAATTGCGGGTCGAGCACCTTGGCCGACAGTACGAACGAGACGCGGGCAAACACGTCTTCCGGCAGCAATTTCACGCCTTTCGGTAACAGCGAGTGCATCTCGGCGAAGCTCTTCACCGCACCGAACAAGCCTTCGCGCAAACCGGATTCATGCGTACCGCCGGCCGGTGTCGGGATCAGATTCACATACGATTCGCGCACCGGCGCACCTTCTTCGGTCCATGCGACGACCCATGATGCGCCTTCGCCTTCGGCAAAACCGTCGGCGTCTTTACCGGCGAATTGTTCGCCTTCAAATAAAGGGATCAAGGGTTCGGCGTGGGAGGATTGGGTTAAGGCTTCGGTCAGATAGCCGCGCAAGCCCTGGTCGTATTGCCAGGTTTGCGTGTCGCCGCTCCTGGTATTGATCAGTGTGACCTTGACGCCCGGTAGCAACACGGCTTTGGAACGCAACAGGCGCTGCAGCTCAGTTTGAGAAATGTTCGGCGAGTCAAAATATTTGGCGTCCGGCCAGATTGTGACGCGGGTCCCGCTCTTTTTGTCGCCACGCCCCAGTGCTTCCGAGGTCAAGGGTTCGATCACATCACCACTGGCGAAGGTCAGTTTATGCAAACCGCCTTCGCGCCAGACCGTGATCTCCAGGCGCGTCGAGAGCGCATTGGTGACCGAGACGCCGACGCCATGCAGACCGCCCGAGAACGCGTACGCGCCGCCGCTGCCCTTGTCGAATTTGCCGCCCGCATGCAGGCGGGTGAAGACGATTTCCACCGTCGGCACCTGCTCTTCAGGATGCAGGCCGACCGGAATGCCGCGCCCATCGTCTTCCACCGTCACGCTGTTGTCAGCGTTGAGTGTGACAACGATATTCTTGCAATGACCGCCCAGCGCTTCATCCGAGGCATTGTCGATGACCTCCTGGATGATGTGCAAAGGGTTTTCGGTGCGGGTGTACATGCCCGGTCTTTGCTTGACCGGCTCCAGCCCTTTCAGGACACGGATGGATGATTCGCTATAGTCGGAAGCTGTGGTGTTTTTCTTGGTGGCCATGCAATAAATACGTTGGAGTTGTGGCTTGTGTTGAAAATTAGGTATTATTTCGCAAAATTTGCAGGTGTTTGCAAGATTTCACTGTATTCTGGCAATCAATTTTTTGAACAACAGAGGCAAGAGCGCTGCTGTAAAGCGACTTCCCCCTGCTTGTTCATTTGCGGCTATTGTAGCTGCAATGTGTTGATGGATAAACGATGTCACAAAAATCTCCTACGATCGCTATTCGACTGATTGGATTTTTACCCAAAGAAGAAGATACTTTTTCCAGCGTTCTTGCGGTCCTGCGCGAGAAAGGCTATCGCTACCTGTGCCTGAAGGATGGCAGCCTGCAAGACCCAGATCTGTTCATTGTGAATGCAGAAGATATCAAGGCCCTGGCGACGCTGTCCGACATTAATCCCGGCAGCGCGCAACCGGTGCTGTTGATTGGCAAGACCAAGGTGAGCTTGCCGTATGCAGTCATGCCGCGCCCGATTCGCTGGCGCAAATTATTCGATGTGCTGGATGAACTGGTTGATGAACGCCAGTTGCTGCTGACGACCTTGAGTGCATATGGCGAAGTCGCCGTGCCGGAGCGCCGTCGTCGCGAGCGGCTTGATCTTGATCTGACCGATCCTTCGGTGTATCAAAAAATGCGTAATTCCGCGCCTCCCAGGGGCGGGATTCTGATCATCGATAAAGATATGCGCTTCCGCGATTATGTGGCGGCGATTATGGATCGCTATCGTGTGCCGGTCGGGATGACCAATGACGCCGAGAATGCGCTGGCGCTGGATGCCGAGTACAAATACGCGCTGACCATGATCAATACATCGACGCCGGATATTGATCCTTACGGCCTGTGCCGCTTGCTCAAAGCGCAGAATCAGGGCCGTAAAACCAGCGTCATCTTTTTGATCGACAAGACTTACGTTTATAACCAGGATTTTGCGCTCAGCGTGAACTGCGATGGCTTCCTGAATAAGCCCTTGTCACGCAAGCTGGTCTTATCGACGATTAAAAAATTCCTGCAACTCACGTAGCCCACCTCAGCTTGACCTGCTTTGGCAAGCGCTTATTTGCTCAATAAGCGCATACCTCTCTCCAGGCCTTCTATGGTAACCGGGAACATCCGGTTGTTCATCAATTGCTTGATGATCGATACCGATTGGCGGTACTGCCACAGGCCTTCCGGTTCGGGATTCAGCCAGATGAACTTGGGAAAGGTCGAGGTAAAGCGTTGCAGCCATTGCGCCCCGGCTTCGTCATTATTGTATTCAACCGAGCCGCCGGCCTGCAGAATCTCATACGGACTCATGGTCGCGTCGCCCACGAAAATCACCTTGGTATCCGGCGTGTATTTGCGCAGCACATCCCAGGTCGGAAATTTTTCTGCATTGCGGCGGCGGTTGTTTTTCCATAAATAGTCGTACACGCAGTTATGGAAGTAAAAAAATTCCATGTTCTTGAATTCGGTTTTCGCGGCCGAAAATAATTCCTCGGTACGGGCAATGTGATCGTCCATGGTGCCGCCGACGTCCAACAGCATCAGGACCTTGATATTGTTCTTGCGCTCGGGCTGCATTTTGATATCGAGGTAGCCGGCATTGTTGGCCGTGGCCTTGATCGTGGCATCCAGTGCCAATTCATCTTCTGCTCCTTGGCGGGCGAATTTTCGCAGGCGGCGCAGTGCGATCTTGATATTGCGGGTGCCGAGTTCGCGTTCATCATCGTAATCGCGGAAGCTGCGCGCCTCCCAGACTTTGACCGCAGTGCGGTTACCGCCTTTGCCGCCGATACGTATGCCTTCGGGATTTTGGCCGCCGTTACCGAACGGAGAGGTGCCGCCGGTACCTATCCATTTGCTGCCGCCTTCATGGCGCTCTTTCTGTTCTTTCAGTAGTTCTTGCAACCTGTTCATCAGCTTGTCGTAACCGAATTTTTCCAGCGCCGCTTTTTGTTCATCACTGAGTTCGCGCTCCATGCGCTTGGTCAGCCATTCCAGCGGAATTTCAGGATGCTTTTCAAAGATCGTATCGATACCTTTGAAGTAGAGCCCAAAGGCTCTGTCGAACTTGTCATAGTGCGCCTCGTCCTTGACCATGATGGTGCGCGACAGGAAGTAGAAGTCGTCCATGGCCATGCTGATCAAACCTTTGTCCAGGGCTTCAAGCAGCGTTAAAAATTCCTTGATGGAGACAGGGATTTTTGCATCCTTGAGCGTATAAAAAAAATCGATCAGCACGGGTTACTCCTGCAAATGAGCTTGTTTTTCGTATTTATGTCGTCTGGTATTTGTCGCGCATGTACTGCAAATTCTGTTTTACGCCTGGCCACTCATTTTGGATGATGCTGTACACCACCGTATCTCTGACGCGTCCATCGGGCAATATCATGTGATTGCGCAACACGGCATCGCGCTTTGCTCCCAGACGTTCAATCGCCGCTTGCGAGCGATGATTGAACCAGTCGGTGCGGAATTCCACGGCGATACAGTCTAAGTGTTCGAATGCCTGGGTCAGCAACAAGAGTTTGCATTCGGTGTTCACTGCGCTACGCTGCACACGTCGGGCGTACCAGGTATAGCCGATTTCCAGGCGCTTATTATTATGATCGATATTGCAGTAACGCGTGGAGCCGACGATCTGGCCGCTCGCTTTTTCCCTGACGGCAAAAGGAATAGCCTTGGTTTGCTGCTGCAGTTCGAGTGCCATATCCAGCCAGTCCTGCGCTTTATCCGGATGCGGTACCGAGGTAAAGAAGAGTTTCCATAATTCGCCGTCTGCTGCTGCAGCCTGGATCGCGGGCAGGTGTTGTTGCGTTAATGGTTCCAGGCTGACGTGCTGACCTTGTAGCGTAAACGGACTGCATTGCATAAATATTCCTTTGTGACGACGATAATTTATTGAGTTTCCCGATATTTTTCCGGCAAGAACAGATACAGTGATCAATTATGATGATGAATACAACCATTCCCGGATATTTTTGCTGTCCGGAAATAGGTTTTGAATAGATTCTGGCATAGTGACATAATCGTTTTATACGATACTTGCTAACTGAAAAAAAAACAGTTATACTGCAAAGCTGTACAGAATTATGCGGCGTGGCAATCTTGTGAGGTCACTTTGAACCCGTCGCTCTTGACCACGTTTAGGAAATCTCATGGCAAATACCGCACAAGCACGCAAGCGTGCTCGTCAAGCAGTAAAACAAAATGCACACAACTCCAGCCAGCGTTCAACGCTGCGTACAGCAATCAAAGCTGTTCGCAAAGCGATTGAAGCAGGTGATAAAGCTGCTGCTGCAACAATCTTCCAATCGTCTGTTTCAACGATTGATCGTATTGCTGACAAAAACATCATTCACAAAAACAAAGCAGCACGTCATAAGAGCCGTTTGGCTTCCGCTTTGAAAGCTTTGGCTTAATTATTTAAGTCTGTTGTTGCTACCGTCGAAGGTGGCAATGCAAAAGCAGTCAATAAAAAACCGCAATCATGTATTGCGGTTTTTGTTTTTGCTGTTCCAGATGAGGAATACCTTTGTCGATGACGGAGTTGAGGCCGTCACCGATAAGCTAAAACGATGAGCTAAAAACTTTTATTGCAGCGGCAGCCCTTCGATTTTGGTGCCGGGCTTGACGTTTTTCTGTTTAAACCATCCCAGATTCATTTCCAGTGCATAGCGCACAGTTTTTTTGGCGCAATGCGAATCGGTCGTTTCCGGCTGCATATCCTCGACGTTCACGATTTTTCCTTCGCCATCAATAAAGGCGACCGAGAGCGGAATCAAGGTGTTCTTCATCCACATGCAGACACCGGCTGGCGCGCCAAAATCAAACACCATGCCTTCGCTCGCACCCATGCGCGTCCTGTTCATCAGGCCTTGCTGGCGATCCGCATCCGTGGCGGCGACTTCAGCTTGAATCACATTAATGCCGATGGACAATTGTTTAACGGGAAGCCTGGTTTGGGCGGTAGCGCAGGCGCAAGTCAAAGAAAGTAAAGCCAGAGCTGTAAGTTTGCGGACAGAAGAATTAGTCATAAAATTTCAGTATATGAATTTGATGTTGGCGTGTTTGCAGGGGCGGGTAAATATAAAGCCCAATACGATAATTTTAAAACGTCAGTGTACTACGACGGATTTCATTCTTAATTGACAGATACATGTTGGAAACAAAAAAAGCTCGGGAACCTGCTTTTTCATCGGGCTCATCATTGATTTATGAGCCAGTCCGATTGAGGTGCTTAGGATCTACTTTGATCCAGGAGCCCGGCATTAGGGGGAAGTTTTCTAATGAAAATCCCCCGATAGCGCTGCGTATCAGCCGCAGCGTAGGCAAGCCTGCTGCCGCTGTCATGCGCCTGACTTGCCGGTTTTTCCCTTCGGTCAGACTGATGCATAGCCAACTGGTAGGGATATCTTCCCTGTGCCGTATCGGTGGATTCCTAGCCCAGATCCATTCCGGCGCATAAATATGCTTCACCTCGCATGGTTTGGTAATGAAGTCACCTAAATCCAGCGGATTGCGCAATTTTTCCAAAGCCGCGCGATCAGGTTTGCCTTCAACCTGCACCAGGTAAGTTTTTGCCTGCTTCAGGTCAGGATGGCTGATTGCATGCTGCAACTTACCGTCATCCGTCAGCAGCACCAGGCCCTCGCTATCTGCATCCAGGCGGCCGGCAGGGTAGACGCCTGGCACATCCACATAATCGGCCAGGGTCTGGCGGTCAGGATGTGCGGAAAATTGGCACATCACATTGTAAGGTTTATTGAGTAATATCAAATTCATGACGCTATGATAATCTGCGTTGTCTGGGAGGTGTTGATCCTGGCGCTGTAAACTGATGGCATCTAGTAAAATACTAGTGCATAATACGAAATGGTAGTCTTGTGTCTTATATAAGAGTAAATATAAAGGCAGTTAAAACGTCCGATTATTAGCTAAATAAGAACGAGACAAGACTTGTTATGAGCGAAGTGCGACCCGCTAAATCGCCCAAATCTACGGAGAAAAAGATGTACCAACATATTAAAGTTCCCGCTGAAGGTAAGCAAATTACCGTCAATGCCGATTTCTCATTGAACGTTCCAGACAATCCTATCATCCCTTTTATCGAAGGCGATGGTACCGGCGTTGATATCAGCCCGGTTATGATCAAAGTGGTGGATGCAGCCGTAGCTAAAGCGTACGGCGGCAAGCGTAAAATCAGCTGGATGGAAATCTATGCCGGCGAAAAATCGACCAAAGTATACGGCCCGGACGTCTGGTTGCCGGAAGAAACGCTGAAAGTCCTGAAAGACTACGTCGTTTCCATCAAAGGCCCATTGACGACGCCAGTTGGCGGCGGTATTCGCTCCCTGAACGTGGCCTTGCGTCAAGAGCTGGATCTGTATGTCTGCCTGCGTCCAGTGCGTTATTTCAAAGGCGTGCCATCGCCAGTGCGTGAGCCGGAAAAAACGGACATGGTCATCTTCCGTGAAAACTCGGAAGACATCTATGCCGGTATCGAATTCGCAGAAGGCTCCGATCAGGTTAAAAAACTGATCAAGTTCTTGCAAGATGAAATGGGCGTCAAGAAAATCCGCTTCCCGGATACATCCGGTATCGGTGTGAAACCGGTGTCCCGTCAAGGTACTGAGCGTCTGGTGCGTAAAGCGATTCAGTACGCGATCGACAATGACAAGCCATCCGTGACCATCGTTCACAAAGGTAACATCATGAAGTACACCGAAGGTGGCTTCCGTGACTGGGCATACGCTCTGGCGCAAAAGGAATTCGGCGCAGAACTGATCGATGGCGGCCCATGGTGCAAATTCAAGAATCCAAAAACCGGTAAAGAAATTACGGTCAAAGATTCCATTGCTGATGCCTTCTTGCAGCAAATCCTGTTGCGTCCGAATGAGTACAGCGTCATCGCGACACTGAACCTGAACGGCGACTACATCTCCGACGCGCTGGCAGCGCAAGTCGGCGGTATCGGTATCGCTCCGGGTGCTAACTTGTCCGACTCTATCGCGATGTTCGAAGCCACGCACGGTACTGCCCCTAAGTACGCCGGTAAAGATTATGTGAACCCAGGTTCTTTGATCTTGTCCGCTGAAATGATGTTGCGTCACATGGGCTGGCTGGAAGCCGCTGATCTGCTGATCAGCGCGACGGAAAAAGCGATTACAGTCAAGAAAGTGACTTACGATTTCGCCCGTCTGATGGAAGGCGCTACTCAAGTATCTTGCTCAGGTTTCGGCGATGTCATGATCGAAAACATGTAAGACAAGTGTTGATGCTCGGTTAGCAAAAAAGCCGGTTCTGCGTAAGCGAATCGGCTTTTTTTATTGATCGGTATTGGTGTATTAGTCTGCGTCAGAGTTGCTAAAGTCGGTCGGTGTTTTTAACGGTAGGGCTTACGCAAAAAGCAAAATCTCTCATCGCGGAGACTCGGAGACACAGAGGAAAAGCAAGAGTAAGCAGCGCCATGGGATGTTGATATTAAAGGGTTTTTAGAAGTTACCTAAAACGAACCCGCAAGCTGGCTGCACCTGCTGGCACGAAATGCCTCTGAAAGCCGCAGCCAGCCTGCGGGTTCAATATGAGTTGTGGTAGGCGTTTTTCCGTTTTGCGTAAGTTTTAAGCGGTTTTTTCGCTTAAAACCAAGCTTGCCGACTTCACAAAATTGTCTGGTTCAACGCAAAGCGGATCAAATCCGCCTGCCCTTCAATATTCAGTTTACGCTTGATATTGAGCCTATGCGTTTCCACCGTCCTGACGCTCAGTCCCAGTTCGCGTGCAATGTGTTTGTTCGACTTGCCGGTCGCAATACTTTTTAAAATACATTGCTCTCTTTGGGTTAACAATTGCAGAGGATTTGCTGCTGTCGCCTGATTTTGCAGCCCTGAACTGAAATAGTTTTTGCCGGACATGACGTTTTCTATGGCGGTAATAATTTCTTCGGCAGGCGCACCTTTCAGCACATAGCCGCGCGCTCCGGCTTGCATGGCCTGGGATACATACTCCGCCTTTTCATGCATCGATAACATGATGATCGCGATATCCGGATATTCCCTGGAAAAGCGCGAGGTCAGGGTGATGCCGTTCACATTGCCCAAATTGATGTCCATCAAAATCAAATCGATCTTCAGGCTTGCCGCCAGGCTGAAAGCGTCTTCCGCATTACCCGCTTCGCCGGCGATATGAAAATGCGGGATGGTTTCTAAACGCGCTTTCAACCCATCCCTGACTAGCGGGTGATCATCGACTAGAAGTAAATTGATCGGTTTAGTGCTGATTATTGGCGGTACGTTCATTGCATACTCCTTGGAATCTGGGCGCTCACCTGAGTCCCGCCGGCATCAGAGCGCACTGCCAGCCGGCCATTCACGCTCGCCAGGCGTTCGCGCATATTGCTCAGGCCGATGCCATGCTTGGGATGGCTGGCGATACCTGGTACGTCGAACCCGGCACCATTATCGGC
The DNA here is from genome assembly GCF_025548535.1 of Undibacterium sp. Jales W-56. Classification (GTDB taxonomy): domain Bacteria; phylum Pseudomonadota; class Gammaproteobacteria; order Burkholderiales; family Burkholderiaceae_D; genus Undibacterium. The sequence goes on from NZ_JAJLQW010000001.1 coordinate 921,197, forward strand.
AATGATCAAATTGACCATGCGCTGATCGCCCGATAATTCGATATCGACTTGCGAGGCATTGCGCGCATGCTTGTGGATATTGGTCAAGGCTTCCTGCGCAATCCGGAACAGTACGGTATTGCTGGTATCGCTCAGGCCGCTGATATCACCGAGGATTTGCAGGTGTACCGGCAAACCGCTGTCCTCCATGAATTCTTCTGCGAGATGTTCAAACGCTACGGCCAGCCCCAGGTCATCCAGCATCGCAGGCCGCAAATCATGCGAAATTCGTCTTACCTCCCCCAGTGCTTCATTCAATTGCGAGGTGGCTCTTGTGAAGGACAGGCGTGCCGATTCCGTGTCGGTTTTCGGCAATCCCAATTTTGCAATGCCTGATTCGATTTGCAGCTTAATCGAGACCAGCAACTGACTGATGCCATCATGCAGATCGCGCGACAGGCGGGCGCGCTCATCCTCCTGCGAGCGCACCACGCTTTGCGCCAAGGCCTTTAACTTTGCTTCCGCTATGCGTGATTCGCTGATATTTAAAGCCATACCGGAAACCGCAATCAACAAGGCACTGATGACCGCGATACTGGTGATCCAGAACATCGTACTCTGGCTGTTCCTGGTATTCTGCGCATCGATTTTATTCAGTGCATTATCGACGTCATCGAGATAAATCCCGGTACCCAGCACCCAGCCCCAGCGCTCCAGTGCCACCACGTAACCCAGTTTGGGCGCAACCTTATGGGTTGAAGGTTTTTCCCATAGATAACGCACGGCGCCGCCGCCTTCCTTGGCTTTGGCGATCAATTTGCGAATGGTGAAGTTGCCTTCCGGATCGGTCAAATTCCACAGGTCTTTACCGACCAGATCGCTTTGGCGCGGATGCATCAGGTTTTTGCCCTGCATGTCGTACAGATAGAAATAGCCGTCATCGCCGAAATCGAGTTTGGCTAAAATCGCTTTCGCTTCTTCTTGTGTTGCGGCATTTTGTAGCTGCGCGTTATACAGCTTGGAAATCGCTGCCACACCGAGATTCACATAATGCTTGAGCTCGGTTTCTTTACTCGCCAGATAAGCTTGCTCTACCGTATTGCGCTGTTGCTGCGCCAGCAAGTTCGTCTGATAAAACACCGCAAGCGCGATCGCCGCAAACGATAAAAGTAGCGGAATGATCGCAAACAGGATGATTTTATAGCGCAGCTTCATAGTGGCTAAGGTATCAGATTCTTATGGAAATGCTGGCACAATCTGAGCGCATCATGGATATCTCAAATAAATAGGACTTGCGCAAAAAAACAAAACCTCTCACCGCCGAGACACGGAGGATAGATTAAAACGAACCCGCAATCAGAATGCGCCTGCTGGCACGAAATGCCTCTGAAAGCCGCATCCAGCCTGCGGATTCAATAGAAGTTGAGATAAGCCGTTTTCCGTTTTGCCTAAGTACTAATAAAAAAGCCTCGTGACGAACGAGGCTTGCGTTTTTTGTAGATAACTCTTTTATGCGATTTATTCCGTCGGCGGCACGTAGCCGGAAGCCGCATCCGCGCCATCGCCAAAGAAATGTTTTTCCATTTGCGTGGCCAGGTATTTACGGGCACGGGTATCGGCCAGGTTCAGGCGATTTTCGTTGACCAGCATGGTCTGGTGCTTGAGCCAGCCTGCCCAGGCTTCTTTGGACACGCTTTCGTAAATTCTCTTGCCGAGTTCACCTGGATACGGAGGAAAATCCAAACCTTCAGCTTCTTTGTCTAACTTAATGCAGTGGACCGTACGGACCATGGTAAAACTCCTATCAATCTTTGAAATAACGTCCCAGATTATAACTGCTTAATCAAGACCAGCGATTTACGCTGCCAGTTATACATTTTTTGCCGGTCTTTCGGCAAATCGTCGACTGACGCCTTGACGAAACCGCGTTTCAGGAACCAGTGTTCGGTGCGGGTCGTCAGGACAAACAGGGAATGGAATCCGGCCCGCCGTGCGCGTTTTTCCATATGCTTGAGTATCCGCTCGCCATCGCCCTGGCTTTGCACCTCGGGATTCACGGTCAGGCAGGCCATCTCAGCCATTTTTTCGAACGGGAATGGGTACAGTGCTGCGCAACCGAAGATCACGCCGTCATGCTCAATGACGGAGAAATAGTTGATTTCGCGCTCGATCAGTTCGCGACCGCGCTTGACCAGGGTGCCATCGGCCTCCAGCGGTTCGATCAGTTTGATAATGCCGCCGACGTCTTCAATCGTGGCTTCGCGCAGGCTTTCCAGATTTTCATGGCTGACCATGGTGCCGACGCCATCATGCGTGAACAACTCCAGCAGCGCCGAACCATCCATCTGATACGGCACGATGTGCACCCTCGGCACACCGCCGCGCGACGCCTTGATCGCGTGCTCCAGGTAGAAGGCCGAATCCAGCGGCAAATAGTTGGCCCTGATCTCCTGTTCGGCCTGCACCGAGGACAATTCGCGCAATTCATCATTGTCCTGATCCAGCATCATGGGCGTTTCACTGATAAAAATCAGCTTGTCCGCGCGCAATGAGGTGGCCGCGGCAACCGCCACATCTTCCATGGTCAGATTGAAGGCTTCGCCGGTCGGCGAGAAACCCAGCGGCCCGAGCAAAACCAGACTGCCGGCGCTCAAGATCGCATGAATCGTTTCATATGCAACCTTGCGCGCAATGCCGGTCAGGCCAAAATCCACGCCATTCACAATGCCGATCGGCTTGGCCGTCACAAAATTACCGGAAATAATCCGGATCGCCGAATGCGCCATCGGGGTATTCGGCAAGCCCTGGCTGAATGCGGCCTCGATATCCAGACGCAATTCACCGGCCGCTTCCTTTGAACATTCCAGCGCCGCGGTATCCGTGATGCGCACACCGTTATGAAAACTGCCTTCGACATTGCGTAAAGCCAGTTGCTCTGCGACCTGCGGGCGCGAGCCGTGCACGATCACGATCTTGATGCCCAAGGCATGCAACAGCGACAGATCTTGCGCCAGCACCGGCAAAGCACCCGCCATGACCAGTTCGCCGGGAAAGGCTACCACAAAGGTTTTGCCGCGGAAGGCATGAATGTAAGGCGCGACCGAGCGCAGCCATTGAACGAATTGAACAGGATTTTCCATGGGCAGATTATAATGCGCTCCGCTATGTCTGCTAATAATTCATCCAAAAATTCTCCCCAAAAAGCCACGACTGATTTACGTCAATTGCGTGATAGCCTGCGTCAGGCGCAACGAGTCAAGGCAGGGGAGGCTGAAAAATCCTCTGCGGTAAGGCCCACTGCACCCCAAAATAAGACGGACCAGCCCGCCAAGCCTGCGACCGCAGCAGATAGTAAAGCTGCTCAGGCTGGGGCAAATGTCCCGCCAGAGCGTGCGCTGCCGTTCCGCAATCCGCCGCCAGTCATTAGCTATCCCGAGGAATTGCCGGTCTCGGGCAAGCGCGCCGAAATCGCCGAAGCCTTGCAAAAGCACCAGGTCATCATCGTCTGTGGCGAAACCGGTTCAGGCAAGACCACCCAATTGCCGAAGATTTGTCTGGAGCTGGGGCGCGGTCAGAAAGGCTTGATCGGCCATACCCAGCCACGCCGGATTGCCGCCTCATCGACCGCCAAACGGATTGCGCAAGAGCTGAATTCGCCGCTAGGCGAGCACGTCGGCTTCAAGGTGCGCTTTACCGATACGCTGACCAAGGGCGCGTCCGTCAAACTGATGACCGACGGTATCTTGCTGGCCGAGACCCAGACCGATCCGCTGCTTCGGCAATACGACACCATCATCATCGATGAGGCGCATGAGCGCAGCCTGAACATCGATTTTCTGCTCGGTTACCTCAAGCAGCTATTGCCCAAGCGCCGCGATCTTAAAATCATCATCACGTCCGCGACCATTGATGCACAACGTTTTGCCAATCATTTTGCCGACGATTCTGCCAATCCCGGCGGCCCGGACCCAAAGCCGGCGCCTGTAATCGAAGTATCCGGTCGCCTGTATCCGGTTGAGGTGCGTTACCGTCCGGTGCAGGAAGATGAAAAGGATAAAGAGCGCGATCTGATGACGGCGATCACCGATGCGGTCGATGAACTGTGCCGCGTCGGTTCTGGCGATGTGCTGGTATTTTTGCCGGGCGAGCGCGAAATCCGCGATGCCGCCGAAGCCTTGCGCAAGCATCATCCTGAGCATGTAGAGATTTTGCCGCTGTTTGCGCGCTTATCCGCCCAGGAGCAGGAGCGCGTCTTCAAAGTCAGCAATGCCCGCCGCATCGTGTTGGCCACCAACGTGGCCGAGACTTCGCTGACCGTGCCGGGTATCCGCTACGTGGTCGATACGGGGCTGGCACGCGTCAAGCGCTACAGCTATCGCAACAAGGTTGAACAATTGCAGATCGAGCCGGTCGCCCAGTCGGCTGCGAATCAGCGCGCAGGTCGTTGCGGTCGCGTGGCGGCGGGTGTTTGCATCCGCCTGTATGAAGAAAGCGATTACATTCAGCGACCGAAATTTACCGAGCCGGAAATCCTGCGCTCGTCCCTGGCCGCCGTTATCTTGCGCATGAAATCCTTGCATCTGACCGATGTAGAGACCTTTCCGTTTATCGAGCCGCCACCCGGCCGGGCGATTGCCGATGGTTACCAATTGCTGCAAGAACTGGGCGCGATGGATGAGGCCAATCATCTGACGCCGACTGGTCGGCAGCTTGCCAAATTGCCGCTCGATCCGCGTGTCGGCCGCATGATTTTGGCAGCGCGCGACAATCAGGCTTTGAGTGAAGTGCTGATCATCGCCGCTGCCTTGTCGGTGCAGGACCCGCGCGATCGTCCGATGGAGGCGCAGGCCGCCGCCGATCTCGCGCATAAAAAATTCGCCGATGACAAATCCGAATTCACCTCGTACCTGAAAATCTGGAAATGGTTTGAAGACGCGATTGAACATAAAAAAACCAATCGCCAGCTGCAAGATAATTGCCGTGCGAATTTCCTCTCGCAAATGCGCCTGCGCGAATGGCGCGATGTGCATAGCCAGTTGCTGACGATAGTCAAAGAGCAGGGCTGGCGCATGAACGAAGCGCCTGCCACCTATGAGCAATTGCACACCGCCTTGCTGACGGGTTTGCTCGGCAACATCGGGTATAAATCCGATGAAGAAGCGCATTACCTGGGTGCCCGCGGCATCAAGTTTTATATCTGGCCGGGATCGGCATTAGTGAAGAAGGCTGGGCGCTGGATCATGGCAGCGGAGTTGGTCGATACTACGCGCTTATACGGTCGTTGCATCGCTCAACTGCAACCCGAGTGGCTGGAGAAAATCGGCGGCCATTTACTCAAAAAATCGTATGGCGAACCGCGTTGGGAAAAGCGTACCGGGCAAGTCTCGGCATTTGAGCGGGCTACATTGTATGGCCTGGTGGTCTACAGCCAGCGGCGTATTCAGTATGGCCTGACCCATCCGGCCGAAGCACGCGAGATTTTTATCCGCGATGCGCTGGTCGGCGGCGAACTGGAGACCCGCCTGGCGTTCTTTGCCCACAACCAAAAACTGGTGCGCGAGATCGAGAATCTGGAGCACAAGTCGCGTCGCCTGGACGTATTGGTCGATGATGAATTGATTGCGGCGTTTTACGATCAACACATCCCGGCAGACGTCTATAACGCCGTATTGCTGGAGCAATGGCATCAAGAAGCGGTCAAGGCGCATCCTAAGCTGCTGTACCTGAACAAAGACGAATTGATGCGCCACGAAGCGGCGGGCATCACCACCGACCTGTTCCCGAAAACCATGCAAGTCAGCGGCGTTGCGCTGCAACTCAGTTATCACTTCGAGCCGGGCAGTGCGCGCGACGGCGTGACCCTGAGCGTGCCGCTGTTCTCGCTGAATCAGGTCTCGGCTGAGCGTAGCGAGTGGCTGGTACCCGGCATGCTGAAAGAAAAAGTCCATCTGCTGATCAAGTCGCTGCCGCAAAAAATCCGCCGTCATTGCGTGCCGCTGCCGGATTATGCCGCAGGTTTTGCTGAGCGCAATGAGTTCGGTAGCGGCAATCTGCTGGATGCGGTGATTGCCGATATCCGTGAACAGACGGGTTTGCTGTGCAAGACCACCGACTTCAAGTTCGAAACGCTGCCTATCCATCTGACGATGAATTTCAAGGTTGTCGATGAACACGGTCGCCAGCTCGACATGGGACGCAACCTGTCGAGTCTGCGCGCCGAATTTGGCGGACAAGCCAGGGAGAGTTTTCAGCGGATTGCCTCTGCCGAAAAGCTGGCCTTGCTGGAATCGGGCAAGCAGAATAATGCGCAGTCGCTAGCCACCCAGAATGCCGGCGCCGATCGCGCGGATCGTCATTCCGGCGCAGGCCGCAATCCTGCGTCATCCACCAGTTCCACGGCAAAAGCGGGCACGGCGCAACAGGCAAAATTCCAGGAGAACCTGACCGCCTGGAGCTTCGACGAACTGCCGGAATTGCTCGAAGTCCAGCAAGGCAAACAAACCCTGATCGGCTATCCGGCGCTGGTCGATAAGTTGACGCATTGCCATATCGAAGTCTTCGACGATCCCGATGAAGCCGCCCGCGTACATCGTATCGGCATGCGTCGCCTGTTCGCTTTGCAGTTGAAAGAACAGGTCAAATTCCTGGAGAAAAATATCCCGGGCTTACAGCAAATGGGCATGCAATTCATGGCATTGGGTTCGCAGGAGGAATTGCGCGATCAGATCATCCAGACGGCATTGGAACGCGCCTGCCTGCAGCATCCGCTGCCAACGAATTCCGGCGAGTTCAATAAACGTCGCGAAGAAGGCAAGGGCAGGCTGAATCTGCTGGCCAATGAAATCGCCCGGCTCGCCGCACAGATTCTGGCGGAATATTATGGTCTGCCGAAAAAACTGCAAGGCATCAAGGCGCATGCGGCAGCCGAGCGCGATATACAAACGCAATTGCAGCAACTGATAGGCAAGCGTTTTATCGCTGACAACGATTTCACCCAACTCTCGCATTTTCCACGCTACCTCAAGGCGATTACGGTACGCCTGGAGAAGCTACGCGCCGACCCGGCCCGCGACGCGAAATTGCTGGCGGAATGGAATAGCGTCGCCCAGCCCTGGCAACGCGCACCGCGTAAAACCGGCAACGATGCTGATCCTAAACTGACCGAGTTCCGCTGGTTGCTGGAGGAGTTGCGGGTATCCTTGTTCGCCCAGGAATTGCGTACGCCGATGCCAGTGTCGGTCAAGCGATTGCAGAAGGTGTGGGAAAGTATGCAGCGTTAAGCTTTAGTGAATGAAGTCCGACATAAAGTCATTTCTCCAATCAGAATATGAAAACTGCTCTGCTAGTCATCGATGTACAACGCGGCCTGTTCGACGATGAGCCGCGCCCTTTCGAGGCGGATGAGGTTGTCGCCCGTATCAATGTGCTTACGGATCGCGCCCGGCAAGCCGCTGTGCCGGTGGTGTTCATCCATCATGAACGGCAGAGCGGGGTGCTGGAATATGGTTCCGACAGCTGGCAACTGGAACGCGGATTGATGTCTAAAGACGGCGACGTGCATCTGCGTAAAACCACACCGGATTCTTTTCTGCGCACCGAACTTGGCGCGCTGCTGGCGCAATGGGGAACCGGGCAACTGGTGATCTGCGGCTATGCGTCCGAGTTCTGTGTCGATACCACGACCCGACGCGCGGCGGCTTTGGGTTTCCCGGTGATACTCGTTGCCGATGCGCATACGACGCATGACAAGGCGCATGCGACTGCGGCGCAAATCCGTGCACATCACAATGCGACTTTGCCGGATATAGGTAGCTTTGGTCCGGTGATAACGGCGCGACTTACTGCCGATGTCAAGTTTGCAGATTGAAGATTTAGAGTAAACCTTCCCCTATCTGATTTATTGGAATGAGCTGGTATCTGTTTATCTGGCGGATATTGCAGCGCTTGACTCAGTCGCTCAGATAGCTACGTACTATTATTGTATAAATCCCGTTGTCGCGTATTGTTTTTAAGCCCTTATTGAACAGATCACGCGTAGCGATTTGCTTGAAACCGATAGTCCGTGGCAACGGTTTAAAAATCGGATGGACCGTATATTCTTCTAATGCGGTTTTTTTGCCGTGAAGCAGATAGGCGAAATATAAAAAAGCCCGTCTGTCCATCACGATGACATCGCCGCGACCCGCTTCCAGCATGGGCAATTGGGAGCGTTGATCACCGACCTCAATGTAAAGCGGATTGCCCTGGGCCGCTTTGGCAAACTCCGGACCCAGCACACGCTGTGCATTGCGAAAAGCAATTACCCGTTTATTCGCCAGATCCATGATGCGGTTCAGATGCAAATTCCGGTTGCTTAAAGTCACCGCAATATTATCGAATTCAATCACCGGATCCGAAAAATAGACATGCTCGCTATCAGCAGGAATGCCGGCAAATCCAGCGTCGGCAGTACCGTTTTGTACTTCGATTTCCATCCGTTTGTTATTCGAAATGACGAATTTGATCTTGACGCTTTGCGTTGCAAAAGCCTGTTCGATAATGTCGCAGGCAATTCCCCGACGAGGACCGTCGAGCACATAAGGTGGAATCGGGGAAACATGAATGATCAACTCAGCATTCGCACGGAACATCAGCAGCATACTGCTTAGCAAGGCAAATAAGCGGAGTAGTTTCATCTTTTACCTTGTGTGTTTAGCCGTGTACGCATGCATCTCATCGACTGATCGCAGCTATATCGTTGTCATCGAACAATCTTGGCTGAAACAGGTGCGAAAAGCAAGTCAGGGCTGGGCAGGCAAATCGTCTTTTGCCGCAGGTGACCGGACTAGCGCCAGCTAAAGCTCAACGGGGGGAGGCAAGATTTCGCCGATGCAGCGCCAGGCAGTCTTATGCGCAATTGGCAGATGACTCGCGCCTGGTTTATGTGCTGTACAGCAGGAATAATCCGGTTCTTGCCGGTGAGTAGCAGCTATCTATTTTGTCGACAACTTTTACATCTTGCTCAAACAGGTTTGTTTAAAAACCTCGCCATCGTTCATCCTGCGCGCCAAGCGCTTGTTTTTATTCGTATTTTTCTGACTCAAACCGGAAATCTACTGGCAGGCATGTTTAATGCTAATTTTTCAACATTCCGAAAAACATGGTGCCATGAATGATTTTTCCCCGTCTCTGTTTAATCGTCGGTGCAGTTTTTGCATTACTCAGTGCCTGCGGCGGCGATGATGCCGGTCGTGCCATCAAGAAAGATGCCGTTGCCGAACACATCGTTGAGTTGGCTGACGTGCCCGCCGTCAATCAATGCCTGCAACAAATCGTCCAGCAACTCCAGCAAAGCATCGGCACAGACCCTGCACAGACGTCGCTGAGCTGGCATTGCGCTGCCGGCACCTATCGCGGCATGACACCGCAGGGACGTGATTGTTCTTTGCAGGTCGATGCAGAGAATCAACTATTCCGCTTTGCCCATGATGGCGAACTCATCGCGATCAAATGGGAAATCGTCGCGCACAACATGGCGGGTCAGCCGGTGCGCAATCTGGAGAGCGCCAGCAACGGCGCCCGGGCTGGCATACAACTCACGCGTTTCAGCGCCGGGCCGACGCCGCTCACAGAGGCGCTGGTACTGCGTAGCGGTGCCGGAAATAAAGGTCGGGCAGCGCTGCCGCAAGTCAGTTATCAAAGGTCGGCTGGCAGTGAAGGCGGCAGCGGTATCAGCAACAGCAAGGTAGTGCAATGCAGTTTGGGTAAATAAAGGGAGAACGCAATGAAACTAAGTCAGGGACATCGATGGATACGGGCTGGGCTGGCGATGCTGTGCACGCTCGCCATGGCAATGACACATAGCGCGTCGGCCAGCATCGTCGGCTATCACAGCGACAGCGCATTCGCTACCAGCCTGACCGGTCTGGGACTAAGTAGCAGCACAGTCAATTTTGATGCACTCGCTGCCGGGACCACCTACAGCACCGGCACCGGTACCGGCGGATTGACATTCTCGCTGAGCAGCGTTGATATTCTGGCGATGCCGGCAATCTGCAACTTATTCTGGACCACTTCCGGCAGCAATTATCTGGGGTTGAATAATAACGATTGCGCGCTGGAAGCCGGCGATGCGCTGACCATTAATTTCGCTGGCGCTGCGCGTGGTTTCGGACTGTGGGTGATTGGCGGATCCGATCTCAGCGACGGTGACGTGACCCTGAGCAGCGGCGCGGACAGCGTCTCTAACCTGGGGCCGGCGTTGCTGACGGATGGCGCCGGCAGCTTTGCATATTTCCTCGGCCTGGTCGGTAGCAATAGCGGCGATACATTCAGCAGTGTCACTCTAAGTGATCTGACTCCATCGAGTACCCGTCTATTGGCGATCTCACTGGACGATCTGGTCGTGGCGACGGCAGGGACGACCAATCAGGTGCCTGAACCGGCCAGTCTGGCATTGCTGGCAGTCGGACTCTGCTTACTGCTGCGCCGCGTTACTGGTGCCGGATCGGGAGAGCAATCATGAAAACGCTGTCAGCGCTTGGCCTGCGATTCTGCCTGTGGATGACTGTGCTGGCATCGACAATGATTGCCGCACTGCCAGCGGCGGCGACACCTTTCATCGGTGAAATCCGCTGCTTTGGATTTAATTTTCCGCCTAGCGGCTGGGCGTTACTGAACGGACAGTTACTCTCTATCGCTGACAATACCGCTTTATTTGCCCTGATCGGTACCACCTACGGCGGTGACGGCGTCAGCACCTTTGCAGTGCCGGATATGCGTGGCCGCATGATGGTGCATCAGGGCACCGGAGCGGGTTTGAGCAACTACACCATGGGTCAGTTGTCCGGGCAAGAGAACACGACGCTCGCCGTTAGCAACCTGCCGCCGCATACGCATTTGGCGACACCGATAGGCAGCAATAACGATGCCAGCGCGATCAGCCCCGCAGGTAAAGTGCCTGCAGCCAAAAACCTGAGCAAATTGACGACGGATCCGCTCAATCTGGTGTCGATGGCGGCATCGAACACCAGTGCAACCGGCGGCAATCAGCCATTGAATAATCAAGCGCCGACATTGACCGCGAATTGCGCGATTTCTCTGTTCGGTATTTTTCCAAGTCAGAATTAAATACCTCGCATCCATGCGCCTTACCAGCCCATTTCAGCCCGTGAGCCGCATCAAGATTGCGAGTATTGAATTACATTTTTCATGATCGTATGAACAAACCGGAGATTCATCATGCTTAATATTATCCGTCGCGCCGCTGCCAGCCTGCTTGCGTTGCTCTCTTTCACCAGCCTGCCAGCGGCAGCCCAGGTCGATCCTTTTCTTGGCGAAATTCGCTGCTTCGCTTTTAATTTTGCGCCCAAAGGCTGGGCACCTCTGAATGGACAGCTACTTTCTATTTCACAAAACACCGCCTTGTTCGCTTTGCTCGGTACCCAATTCGGCGGTAATGGCACAAACAATTTTGCACTGCCTGATATGCGCAGCCGTTCATTGGTGGACATGGGACAGGGGCCGGGCTTGAGCAGCTACGCGATGGGGCAAACGAGCGGTGCAGAAACAGCCTCGCTGAATGTTGCTAATATGCCTGCGCATACGCATATGGTCGCGCCGCTGGGCAGCAATAACGATGCAAACTCGGTGTCGCCCTCCGGCAAAGTTCCGGCGGCCAAGGCCCGCACCACGCTGTACACCGATCCTCTGAATGTGGTGTCAATGGCAGGCACGCAAACCAGCAGCACCGGCGGCGGTCAGGCTTTTGATATCAGATCGCCGACATTGACGGTCAATTGTGCGATAGCCTTGTCTGGTATTTTTCCTTCGCAAAACTGATCGCACGGAGAATTTGACCCTGCATGTACCTGCACCGCCAAGATGCATACATACCGGGTCGTTGTGCGCTTTATTACAGGCTATTTTTGCCGGTTGGCGCAATGACGCAATGACAATTAAGGCGTAAGATCCTATTCCCAATGCAGCAACAGCGTGACGAATTTTTTCGTACTATCGTAAAAACGTTCAATCATTCGTGATCAGCATCACCACTCAGGAGATACAACATGACTTACATAGATGGATTTGTCCTTGCCGTACCCACCGCCAATCGCGACGCTTATAAAAAATATGCAGAGGGATACGCATCGATCTTCAAAGAAGCCGGTGTCCTCAATGTCGTTGAGACCTGGGGCAGCGATGTCCCCGACGGCAAGCTGACCTCATTCCCGATGGCGGTGCAATGTAAAGCAGATGAGACCGTGGTGTTCTCTTGGATGATCTGGCCATCGAAAGAAGTCCGCGATGTCGCATGGCAAAAGCTCATGAAAGATCCGCGCTTTGACCCCGCGGTCAATCCCATGCCCTTCGATGGCAAACGCATGATCTATGGCGGATTCGAGGTTCTCGTCAACCGCTAATTGTCATGCGCATGATGCGACAGGTACACAGCACAACTTCCCGGAACCAGACAACTATCGAAAACTATCCATGAAAAAAATCACCCCCTGTTTATGGTTTAATTTCAACGCCGAGGACGCAGTCAACTACTACCTGAGTATTTTTAGCAGTGGCAAAATTCACGAAATATCGCGTTATGGCGACGCCATGCCCGCACTGGCGGGCAAAGTGCTGACCATGCGGTTTGAACTCGAAGGCCAGGAATTCATCGCCCTCAATGCCGGACCGCAATTCCCCTTCACCGAAGCAATTTCGCTCAGCGTGGATTGCCAGAATCAGCATGAGGTCGATACGCTGTGGAACAAACTGTCGGAGGGCGGTAGCGCGGGTGTATGCGGCTGGCTGAAAGACCGGTTCGGACTCTCATGGCAAATCGTACCGCGCCCGCTGATCGCCATGCTGAATGATCCCGATACGGCCAAGTCTACACGCGTCATGCAAGCGATGATGGCGATGAGCAAGATCAATATCGCCGAGCTGGAAAAAGCTTATCGCGGCGAATAAACCCAGCCCTTGCAGCCAGTCCGTATCTGGAATTTGCTAACAGGGCAGGCTCAAGCCGCAATTCCCATGCGGCATACAGGCCGGTTAGGCTAGTAAGCCGCATGGGGATTGCGGCTTGGCGTAGGTCGAATTTTTATCCGCAGCAATGAGGCTATGCAGCAGATGACTTAGTAAATTCGCCTGGTGTATGAATTGTGGCAGCCAGAACCTTGAACAGACTTCAACTTGCTGCAACTACTTACTGTCCTGATCGGTACTCGCCGCCAGAGGGCGCACATACTTCAACATGCTGACCAGCATTTTTCCGGGTTCTTCCCACGGGATCATATGCGCCGAGTGTTCAAACCAGACGCTCTGCTTTTCGGGCGCTTTGACTTGCTCCAGCCAGGCAACTGTGGGCGCGGTCGGGGTCGTGTAGTCATGACGTCCCATAAACATCACGACCGGGATAGGGAAGTTCCGTACCTTCGTAAAATCGACATTGACGAATTCGGGAAGTATCCTGCCCAAGGTGAATAAGCTGCCTTCATCGATGGCGCGCACATTGGCGTCGTCATAATCAGGTGATAGCAGCGATGCATCGAAAAAATAAGTTGAGGTTTCGCGAAATGCGCTCAGGCCACCATAAAATTGCGGCCACTTCCTGGCGACGATGATGCGCTCACGAGTGATAGGCTGGTCGCCAGGGTAGGGCGCGATCGATTCCAGTTCCTTCAATGCCGCAGCATTGTCGTGCGCTTTGACTTGCTGCAACGCATACTCAAAACTGATGCGTTCATTCTCCCGGGTGCTGATGACTTGTCCGATGCCGACGTAGGCATAGAACAGATCTGGACGCTTCAGCGCGGCGTTTAATCCGATGATGGTGCCCCAGCTATGCCCCATCAGGATAATTTTATTCTTGTGATAGCGCTTACGGATGTGCTCGGCGACTTCGATTGCATCGTCGACATAACGATCGATATGGATGCTGTCGCTGATAGCCTTGGGATCGGCCTCGCCATAGGTCTTGCCGGCGCCGCGCTGGTCCCAGTTCACCACGGTGAAATATTCTTCTATCGGCCGCTGGAATTGCCAGATGGTCGGCATCAGGGGAGAAGCAGGTCCGCCGTGCACGAACAGAACGACGGGATTGGACTGATCCTGCCCCCGGACATTCAGCCACTGATCGATTCCGCCGATGCGGGTTTTATAGGATTCTTGTATGCCGCCTGGCGCAACGATGTGCTCCAGATCCCGGATGACTTCCTTTACCTTCTGGTAGCTGGTCGCTTCCGCCGGCGCTTGCGCATGCGCGCAGAGAGATGTCAGCATCAGGATAAAACCAGCTAAGCCTATGATCTTCATGTATATCCTCCTGTTGGAATGAAAGTAAGAGCAATACAAAAATAGTAGCAAATCAGTGATCGCCTCAACAGGCGATCGCGCCAGACACCAGCAAACATGCGGCTGACAAGCCGGTTAGGCTGGTAAGCCGCATGGGGATTGCGCGACTGGCGAGGGCATCTGCGGAACACAGTCTGCCTGCATCACCGGCGCCAGGCCCATCAGTCACCAGCCCGCTTCCAATACGGCAGCACAATCCGGCCATTGCGCTTTGCCAGCGTCAACAAAGCCAGGGTCATGGCGACTACCACCACCAGCGCAATCGCAGAACCTTCGATCCCGAACACGCCGCCAGTCAGCCAGTCCGGTCCACTCATTTTGCCGGTGTATAAGCCGATGCGTGCCGGATGTCCCGACACCGGAACTGAGAAAATTCCATCCTGAAAAAAATTCCATGCCGCATGCATCGCCACGCATAACCACAATCTGCCGGTTACCATGAACGCCGCCGCCAGCAACAGTCCTGCTGCCGTGATGCTCGCAAAGCCGAGGACAGTAATATTGTCATTCACTAGATGCATCGCACCAAATACCAGCGCAGACACCAGCAAGGCCAGCCAGCTACCGAGGGATTGCTGCACCACGCGGAAGAACACGCCACGCAGCAACATCTCTTCTATCATGCCGATGGTCAGCTGCGTCAGCAGCGGGATCATGATCACATTCCACGGCGACTTCGCAGTGATCTGGAAGCCACCCATCAGCGCAATCGCTCCTACCGTTGCGCACACCATCACGCCGCCGAGCACAAAGCCGGCGCTACATTCGCTAATGATCCCATGCAAGGATAATTCGCTCACCACCCGCTTTTCCACTTTACGCACATATAGCGCATAGCACGCATAGCTGACAAAGGCACCGGCCAACTGACCAATCTTGACGAATATTTTTTCATCAAAGAATGTCGACGAGCCGGCCTGGATTAATAAGAACGGCACCATGAAGCAAATCACGGCCAATAAAATGCGGGTCAATGGGAAGTGCAAAATACGTTGCGCCAATGGAGCGGCCGCTGCCGGGGCGAGTAGTATCGTCGTCATGATGTGTTTTCCAGATTCGAATGAAGTCCGGAATCGGTTGTGGTTGATGGCGCCGACTGTATCGCCAGCGCACATCATGAACAAGTGGATTGCGACAAACTGCAGAATTGTGGGGTTGGGCAACAGGACGATCCGATGGCCTGGCTACATGATGTCGATGGCAGGGCTTGTACCAGCTAATGCAGGAGAATCTATTTTTTTTTCCGTAGTGCTGTCGGATGCCGCAGGCTTGTTCACCGGTGCGACCGGATGCGACGACCAGACGACGCTGAGGATCTTCCATTGGCTGTCTGCGTTTTTCATCATCTGCCAGGTTTCTACGCCGTAGTTCTCTACCTGATTGTCTTTCATAAATTCATAATCAAAGACCACCCAGGCGATGTGCCCGTCTTGGGTAATCTGCACATTGCTAAAGCGTTCGTCCAGATTGCCTTTGTCCTTCGCAACGAATTGCGCAAAATTCGTATAACTGCTTGACCCCGTACCATCAAAACTAGGATCAAATTTCTCCCGCACAGAACGGATCATCTCCGGCGACGCCGGCGATTCAAACATCAGCTTGGAATGCAGCATCAGACCAGCCAGTTGCTTCAGATTCTTAGTCCGGATCGCCGCCTGAAAATCCTGCGTCACTTGCGTAATCACCTGGATATCTTCGGGCGTGCTTACGCGTATCCGAGTTGGAGTGTCGGCGAAGGCGAATGTAGAGAGCAGAGCGCAAGATAATGCAACAAGAGAAAACAAACGACGCATGGAAAACCTTTTAATTTTAATCATCGATGTGCAAACTAATACTCCGTAGGTGCGCCATGCGCACCGTTGATGCAAGTATGGCGGCAATAATTTGCGATACAGAGATGAAATGGTGCGCATGGCGCACCCTACGGATTTAATTTAAAAAGTCTCACTAAAATTTTGCGAGACTCTTATGCATTTCTGATTTCAATTGACTTTACTTTTCCTTGCAACAATCCCCTCAATCTGATCCATGATGCTATTCATGCGCGCCACAATCGCTTTGTACGGTGTTGGCGTGGCGAGGTCGACGCCTGCTGCTTTGACTAGCTCATACGGATATTGCGAGCCGCCTGCTTTAAGAATGTT
Source organism: Undibacterium sp. Jales W-56 (assembly GCF_025548535.1). GTDB lineage: Bacteria > Pseudomonadota > Gammaproteobacteria > Burkholderiales > Burkholderiaceae_D > Undibacterium. The sequence goes on from NZ_JAJLQW010000001.1 coordinate 937,651, forward strand.
CAGGTAGTTGTCGCGTGCGCCGGGTTTGCCTTTGAGGATGTCGTCGGCGAACATGGTGCCGGCGGCGATCGAGGTGGCATATTGGAAGACATAAAAGCGGTTGTAGAAATGCGGGATGGCGGCCCATTCGATTGCGTACTGGTCGTCGATCTTGAGGATGTTTTGTGCGTCGCCGTGGTAGGTCTTGAGAATGTCGCCGTAGATTTTGGTCAGGGCTTCGCCGGTCAGGGATTCGCCTTTATCGACCTTGGCGTGCACGGTGCGCTCGAAGTCGGCGAACATGGCTTGGCGGAAGAAGGTGCCGCGTATGCCTTCGAGTTCTGAACCTAGATAGGCGAGACGTTCTTCATCGGTTTTGGCGATCTTGAGCATGTGATCTTGCAGCAGTACCTGATTGGTGGTGGAGGCGATTTCTGCGGTGAAGATCGGGTAGTCGGAGGTGATGAAGGGCTGCGATTTATTCGCGAGATACGAGTGCATGCCGTGACCCCATTCGTGCGCTAGGGTGGAGACGGATTCGTAGTCATCGTTGTGGTTCAGCAGGATGTACGGGTGCACGTCGTACGAAGTGCCTTGCATGTAGGCGCCGGAACGTTTTTTCGGACGTGGATAGACGTCCATCCAGCGCCCGGTCACGGCTTGTCCCAGCGCTTTGACATAATCGTCACCGAGCGGCTTGACTGCGGCGAGCATCAGGTCGACGCCCTGGCCGATAGGGAAGTTCAGTGCAGCCTTATCCTGCGCGGTGATCATCGGCGGGTAGATGTCGTAGTAGTGCAGATCGGGGATGCCCATGAGTTTGCTGCGCAACTTGAAGTAGCGATGCAGCGTCGGCAGGTTGGCGCGGGTTTGTTCGATCAGGGTATCGTACACGGCGCGCGGCAGTTTGTTGCCGTCGAGCGCCTGGGTCAGCGAGTCCGGGTAGTTGCGGACTTTGGCGTAGACCGTATCCTTTTTCAGCATTTCGTAAAACGTGACGCCGTAGGTTTGTTCATACGATTTCCAGGTGGCCCAGTAGCGGTCGAACACTTGCTTGCGCATGGTACGGTCGCCGCTGGTGCGGTACTTGGTGTAGGCGGATTGGTCGAGCGTGACTTCTTTGCCTTCAATAGTGATCTTCGGCCATTGGGTGTCGGAATTCGACAGCGTGGAATGCACGGCTTGCGCGGCATTCGCGGTCAGGCCAAAGGCGGCGAGGATGTCTTCGCCTTTGTTGTCGAGCGTATGGCTGGCAGTGCGCAGGATGTCGTCCATCGGATGCGCGTAGATCTTGAGCGAGGCATCTTGCTTCAGGAAGCCCTGGATCTTCGGCGCGCCGATGCGCAGAATCTCCGGACGTAAAAACGAGCTGGCTTCTTCGACCTTGCTCATCAGGATTTCGGCACGCTGGTTGATGTCCAGACCCGCGCTGTCGCCGGTGTTCTGGTCATGCGAGAAGGACGCATAGTTAGCGAGACGCGCCAGACGTTTTTGCAGGTCTTGATAGAGGTCCATGCAGGATTTAAAACGTTTGACTGAACTGCCGATCTGGCCTTTGCAGGCATTGAATTCTTTGAGTTGCGCATCGAGCTTGGCGGCGTCTTTATCCCAATCGGCGCTGGTGGCGTAGAGGTCTTTAAGATTCCAGCGATCGGCTTCGGTCTCTGCATGGGCAAAGGCGGGCAGGGTAAAGGCAATCGCGAGAGAGAGAATGCTACGCTGAAGAGATTTTTTCATGGCTGTCGTCTGCTTGTCTGGTTGTGGTGGCGATAGTGAATATGCCCGGCTGCTGTGTTTGCTGGTTTGTCATACGCGTCAATGGAGCAGCGCGCGGGGTGCCGCATTATTTTGTCTGAAAACCTGTCATAAAAGATACTTTTTTTGAAAATATTTTTTCTTGTGAATTCTGCGGACGCTTATCTTGACTTGGGCGGGTTTGGATGAATTTTATTTGGTACGGTGATGCGACGATAGTCGGGACGATGAGCGTTGCTTGCTCCTTTCACCAGTATGCGGGAGAAGGGTTGGGGATGAGTGCGGTTGATTGGCTGAAGCTTAACTTGATGATGTGGCGCTTGATGTATCGATGTGAAATGCTGATGAATTTGACATTCCGGTTATTTGAGCTGCCCTCACCCTAGTCCTCTCCCGCGTGCGGGAGAGGGGATTATTAACGGTGTTGATTGAATTGGTGGGGCGCATTACTTATTCATGTTGTCGACGACAAATTCATAGGGCGAAAAAAAATACCGCTGAATCAGCGGTATTTTCATTTGCGTACTTTTACCTGACATATTCGCATCAGCGGTTGGTGCGCGACATGAACACCAGACGCTCGAACAGATGCACGTCTTGTTCATTCTTGAGCAGGGCGCCGTGTAGCGGCGGTACCGTGAGTTTATTGTCTTTGCTGCGCAGGGCTTCGGCCGGGATATCTTCTGCCAGCAGGAGCTTGAGCCAGTCGATCAGCTCGGAGGTCGATGGTTTCTTTTTGAGACCGCTAACTTCGCGGACTTCGTAGAATGTCTGTAGTGCCGCAGCAAGCAGATCGCTCTTAAGTTTGGGAAAATGCACATCGACGATCTGCTGCATCGTGTCTTTTTCCGGGAACTTGATGTAATGGAAGAAGCAGCGCCGCAGGAAGGCGTCCGGCAATTCTTTTTCATTGTTCGAGGTGATGATGACCAGCGGACGATGTACGGCACGCACCATTTCGCGAGTTTCATAGACGTAGAATTCCATGCGGTCGAGTTCGCGCAGCAGATCGTTGGGGAATTCGATGTCGGCCTTGTCGATCTCATCAATCAGCAATACCACTGGCTCGTTGGTCGTGAAGGCTTGCCACAACACGCCTTTGACGATGTAGTTGTGGATATCTTTGACGCGCTCATCGCCGAGCTGCGAATCGCGCAGGCGCGATACGGCGTCGTACTCGTACAAACCTTGCTGCGCTTTGGTGGTGGACTTGATATGCCATTGCAGCAGCGGCATATTCAGCGCGGCGGCGACTTCTTCGGCCAGCATGGTTTTGCCGGTGCCGGGTTCGCCTTTGATGAGCAGGGGACGTTGCAGTTTGAGGGCGGCATTGACTGCCAGTTTCAGATCATCAGTCGCGACGTAGTTTTGTGCGCCATCAAAGCGGGTTGCTTGTGTCATGGTGTGGTTGGGATGATAGGTGTGTGGAATAGGGGGATTGCGTTTAATTTTATAGCTTGAGCTGGGATTGAGTATAAGCGAGAACGCCAAATCTTGTGAACGGCTGTGCTATTTTGATGGCCGAACCCTGAGTTTGACGCGGGATTGTTGTGCTAAAACATAAAAAAAGACTGACTTCAGGTCTTGCATGACAGCTATTTTAGGCAAATTTGATCGTAATCAGCTAGAATATCGTGTTGGATCAAACCGCCCTTTCGATAATTCTATCTCCGCTATTATGAAAAAATTGTTCGCACTTCTCGCCCTGGTGAGCGTTGCCCAGATTGCCGCTGCGGCAGATGTGGTTGGCAATGCCAAGGCCGCTGAAAACAAAGTCGCCATGTGTATCGGTTGTCACGCCATCGCTGGTTACAAAGCAACTTATCCTGAAGTATTCCAGGTGCCGATGATCGGCGGCCAGTCTGCCAAGTACATAGAAAGCGCATTGCAAGCCTATCGTAAAGGCGATCGCAAGCACCCGTCGATGCGCGGTATTGCCGGCAGCTTGTCTGACCAGGATATCGCGGATCTGGCTGCTTACTATTCCCAGCAGAAATAAGCCAACAAAAATAAGAACAGGAGCAATCATGAAAAAGCACACATTACTGGCCTTATTGTTGACGACATTGTCGGCAGTGTCGTTGTCGGCAGTCGCTGGCGGCAATATCGAAGCAGGTAAAGCAGCTGCTGAAAAAGCCGCTTGTTTCTCTTGCCACGGTAAAGACTACAACTCCCCAATCGATCCTAGCTACCCAAAACTGGCTGGCCAGCACAAAGATTACATCGCGCATGCGTTGAAGGCTTACCAGCACGGCGTAGATGCGCCTAACGGCCGTGGCAATGCGATCATGGGCGCACAGGCAAAAGCCTTGTCGAATGCCGATATCGAGAACATCGCTGCCTACCTGAACAGCCTGCCAGGCAGCATTGTCATGCGCAAATAATTGACTTAATCAGTTTGCCCAGTTACGACGATGGAGTTGAGTTAATTTGAATTAAGTTGATTTAAGTTAATTTGGCAGCAATAAAAAACCACGATTTATTCGTGGTTTTTTATTTTTAACTTCGCTATATTGTTCCGATCAGCGCGCGCGTAGATTCAAGGCATCGATATATGCCGCGCCATCTGGCGGCAGACCGGTGCGCTGCGAGGTCCAGATCATTTCACCCAGACATTCCATGATCTGGTGATGAGCTTCATGCTCGGAACTGGTTTTATGCGTCAAGCGCTGGAAGGCGAAACGCACACCGGCCGGCTGGTCGACCGAGATCTGCTCGCTGATGGTCAGGTGCATCGATAAATGCAGGAAGGGGTTGGTTTGCCCCTGATCGACAGGGTAGTCGGCGGCCAGTGCGGCATCGAGATCGCCCAGAATCATGTGGTATTCGGGATGTTGATTCAGCCAGTCGGCGGCGATACTTTCTAAGGGTGTCAGGATTTCTCTGGCATTCGATTTGCGGTAAGTTTCGCAAAAAAAGCGGCGTACATCGTGTTGGCTGGGTGTGAACATGGTGAAAATCAAAATCTGGAATGTGCATATTGTACCCGCCTCTGCGAGCAGTCGTCCGCAAGCCATAGCCGGCCTGAGCCGGGATCGCCGTTTATGAACAAATTGGCGGTTTCGGGTATCATCCGCAGCTTAACCCCACCTGGAGATGTCATCATGCTGACTCAAGAACATTTGAATACTTTGTTCACCGCCGCACGTACCCATAATGTCTGGCACGACAAACCTGTCAGTGATGCGCAATTGCAGCAGATTTACGATCTGATGAAGTGGGGAGCTACCTCGGCAAACTGTTCGCCAGCCCGCGTGATTTTTGTCAAGGGCGCGGCAGAAAAAGCCAGGTTGCTCGATTGCATGTCGCCGGGCAATGTCGAAAAAACCAAGACCGCGCCGGTGACCGCGATCATCGGTATGGATATGGAATTTTATGAGCAATTGCCAAAAATTTTTCCGCATGCGGATGCACGTTCCTGGTTCGCCGGCAATCAACCCTTGATCGACGCAACCGCCTTTCGCAACTCATCCCTGCAAGGCGCTTATCTGATGCTGGCTGCAAGGGCGATTGGCCTGGATTGCGGTCCTATGTCTGGCTTTGATGCTGATAAAGTAAATGCAGCTTTCTTCGCCGGTACCGCAGTGAAAGTCAACTTCATTTGCAATATCGGCTATGGCGATGCCGATAAAGTATTCCCACGCTCACCGCGTTTGAGTTTTGACGAGGTGTGCAAGATCGTCTGATCGATGTTTTTGGTAAGTGTGCTTAAGGTAGCTAGTGATTTAAACGCTCTTTGGTAAGGGCGTTTTTTGTTTGTACTCGCAGAGATCGGCAATCATGCAGTTCCAGCATTTGGGGGTGCGCGCCAGGCAGGTGTAGCGGCCATGCAGGATCAGCCAATGATGGGCATCGAGTTTGAATTCGTCTGGGACAAACCGGAGTAATTTTTCTTCGACGATGTCGACGTTTTTACCTGGCGCGATACCGGTGCGATTGGCGACCCGGAAGATGTGCGTGTCGACCGCAATTGTTGGTTCGCCAAAGGCGGTGTTCATGACGACGTTGGCGGTCTTCCTGCCGACGCCCGGTAGCGCTTCTAATGCCTCGCGTTGCTTCGGCACTTCGCCGCCATGTTGTTCAATCAGGATCTTGCATGTGGCAATTACGTTCTTTGCTTTGGTGCGGAACAATCCTATCGTCTGAATATACGGAATCAAGCCATCGACATCGAGCGCCAGGATTTTTTGCGGCGTGTTGGCGATGGGATAGAGTTTGCGGGTTGCCTTGTTGACGGAGACGTCGGTAGCTTGCGCCGATAACAGCACGGCGATCAATAATTCAAATGGACTGCTGTATTCGAGTTCGGTGGTCGGATGCGGATTTTGCGCTTGCAAGCGGCTGAAAATTTCGTGGCGTTTGAGTTTGTTCATGACTGGTTATTTATCCGTATCGGCATCCATTTTTTTGAGGCGGGCGCGCTCTATCGCTGCGGCGATGACGGCTTTTTTTCTATCTCTGGCAGCAATTTCTTCCGGCGTTAAGGTCGCTTCACTCTCCAGAGCCTGGAGTTTAGCCACGGCTTTGGCGGCCAGTCTATCGTCGTTTTCCTGCTTTTCTCTTTTTAGACGTAACTCACGCGCATGAAATCGCTGACGTGCCTGATCCGCCTGGCTTTGCGTCCAGGCATCCCAGCCCGTTTTGCCCGGCGTCACCTCGACCATGCTGATGCAATCGACCGGGCAGGGTGCGACGCACAGATCGCAGCCTGTGCACAGCGACGGCAATACCGTATGCATTTGCTTGGCTGCGCCGAGAATCGCATCGACCGGACATGCCTGAATGCACAGCGTGCATCCTATGCAGAAGGCTTCATCAATCAGTGCGACTGATCGTACGCGCTCATGTCCATGACTGATATTTAATGGAATGCTGGGCTTGCCAAGCAGTTGCGCAAGACGGTTGACGCCTTCCTGCCCACCGGGTGGGCATTGGTTATAACTGGCTTTACCCTCGGCGATCGCCTCAGCGTATGGGCGACAGGCAGGGTAGCCGCATTTAGTGCACTGGGTTTGCGGCAGCAAGTTTTCTAATTGATCGGCGAGGGGGGCTGACACGGCTTTTTCTATGGGAAGCGAAGATTCTCCTATTATCCTTGAAAGCCGTGTTTGCCGGGAGGTATTGATGTCGGGGCCGTCATGCATTTAACCAATACAGGGGTATCGGCACTCATTATTCGCTACGAAAATCATCACGCTGCGGATGGTTTAACCTCATCCGAAAAATAAAAAACCGCTTATTGCGAAGCGGTTTTTTTGTAGATACTTAAATTACTAATGCAAAAGATTACGCATGTTCTTTGATGAATTCGGCAATCTTCGGCGCGATAATTTCGCGCCAGCGACGGCCTGAAAAAATCCCGTAATGCCCGCAACCTGGCGCGACGAAATCCTGCTTCATCTTGGCCGGGATGCCGCTACATAAATCATGTGCTGCCTGAGTCTGGCCTGGGCCGGAGATGTCATCCAATTCGCCTTCGACGGTGAATAGCGCGACCGTTTTGATGTCTTGCGGGCGCACTAATTTGCCTTCGACTTCCCATGTGCCTTTGGGCAGATTAAATTCCTGGAACACGGTCTTGATGGTTTCGAGATAATAGTCCGCCGGCATATCGAGAACCGCATTGTATTCATTGTAGAACTTGCGATGTTGTTCCGCCGATTCGTCATCGCCGAGTACCAGGTGCTGATAAAAATCCCAATGACTTTGCGCATGGCGATCCGGGTTCATCGCGACGAAGCCCGTGTGCTGTAAAAAGCCCGGATAGACTTTGCGGCCATAGCCGGGATAGTTCGCCGGTACGCTGTAGATGACGGTATTTTCAAACCACGAGAATTTTTTCTCGGTTGCCAGATTGTTGACCTGCGTCGGCGATTTACGCGGATCAATCGGGCCACCCATCATGGTCATGGTTTTTGGCAATTTAGGATCTTTGGCTGTCGCCATCAACGAGATCGCCGCGAGTACAGGTACGGTCGGCTGGCAGACTGAGATCACATGAACATCCGGGCCCAGCAAGCGGATAAACTCTTGCACATAATAGATGTAATCGTGCAGATGGAAGCTGCCTTCGCTGAGCGGTACCATGCGTGCATCGGTCCAGTCGGTGATATACACATCGTGCTGCGGCAGCATACCACGCACTGTGTCGCGCAATAAAGTTGAATGATGACCGGAGAGCGGGGCGACGATCAAGACCGTTGCCTGCTTCAGCTTGGTCAGTTCTTTTGCCGGTAAATTCTTTTTGAAATGCAATAATTTACAAAATGGCTTGATGACGGCTGTGCTTTGCACAACTTCTACAGTTTGCTTGTCAACGGTGGTGGTGGTAATGCCAAATTCTGGTTTTTCATAATCTTTGCCGAGCCGGAATAGCAACTCGTAGCCGGCAGCGATACGCTGCGCATAAGGCGAGTGCGCCAGAGGGGAGACAGGATTGGTAAAGAGTTTCGAGGAGGCCTCTGCCCATTGCGTCAATGGGTTTAAAAAAGCGCGGTTCAGTTCATGAAATTGATAAAGCATAATCGTGTCTTTCGGATAGGTGTATCAATTCAAGAGGAGAAAAAGTAGTCCACCTTGTTGCAATGCATCATAAACCAGATTTAAAAATTTGTCGCAACGCGCGCCGATTCCTTGTTGCTGTCATGTAAATTACTGTTAAATTTTTAGTCTTAAGGCAAGGAATTGAATTGCCTGTTCTGATTCATCCCAATGCCGCGAAAGCATGCCAGATTTTGCCTGCTTGTGTGATGAGAAATATTCAAACATCCATTCAAACATCCATGCAGACATAAAAAAACCGCAGCATGGCTGCGGTTTTTGTTCAAGCGAAAAACCTTAGTCGAACACGGGTGTTTCCACGCCCAGGATCTTGTGCAGTTTCGGCGAGGTCGTGGTGTATTGCATGTGGATTTTCTTTTCAGGGAAAATATATGGTGCTGCACCAAACGCCGCCAGGGCCGCTTCGTGGAAGCCGGACAGAATCAGTTTCTTCTTGCCTGGATAAGTATTGATATCGCCGACCGCAAAAATGCCGGGAACATTGGTCTCAAATTTTTCGGTATTCACGACTTTCAATTGCTTGCGTTCGATATCCAGGCCCCAGTCGGCGATAGGGCCGAGTTTTGGCGACAGGCCGAAGAATACCAGTAAATTATCGAGCGGCATGCGACGCGTGACGCCGTCGGCGCCGGTGACTTTGATCTCGGACAGCAGGTCGTCCTTGGTTTCGATCCCGGTGACCTGACCAATCGTCAATTGCATCTCGTAGTTCTCGCATAGCTCCTTCATCTTGGCGACCGAAGCCGGTGCCGCACGAAAATCGTCGCGACGGTGCAGCAAGACGATCGATTCAGCTTTGCCGACCAGGTTCAGGGCCCAATCCAGGGCAGAATCGCCGCCGCCGCAGATCACCAGATTCTTGCCATGGAACTGCGTAGGATCTTTGACGCGATAGAACACTTGCTTGTTTTCGAAGGCGTCGATGCCTTCAACTTTCAAGGTGCGCGGCTGGAACGATCCAACGCCTGCTGCGATGAAAATAGTTTTGGTGATGAAGCGCGTTCCAGCCGATGTTTCCAGATCAAAGCGGCCGTCTTCACGGCGTGCGACCAGAGTCACTTCTTGACCCAGATGGAAAGTCGGTTCAAACGGCTCGATCTGTTTCAGCAAATTATCCGTTAATTCCTGACCGGTGCAGACCGGCACCGCAGGAATGTCGTAGATAGGCTTGTCCGGATACAGCTCGACACATTGACCGCCGACGACTGCGAGAGAGTCGATGACATGCGCTTTGATTTCCAGCAGGCCGAGTTCAAATACTTGGAACAGACCGACCGGACCAGCGCCAACGATCACGGCATCGGCCTCGATCACTGGGTTTGCTGGATTTGTTTTATTGTTTTCCATACGACGTGGTATTTCCTGATTTTCTTGCGGGCGAGAATAAGTGAATCGGCAAGTGCATTATTGCTGGCTTACCGCAGCAACCGATTAACGTTCCAGATATTGCAATTTGTCTTTAACATCTTTCCAGTCATCGGCGTCGGCCAGCGGGCTGGTAGTTTTGGTAATCGATGGCCAGCTACGGATCAGATCAGCATTGATTTTGATGAACTGTTGTTGATCCGCTGGCACATCTTCCTCGGCATAGATCGCATTGACTGGACATTCGGCGACGCAGACAGCGCAGTCGATGCATTCATCTGGATCGATTACCAGGAAATTGGGACCTGCGCGGAAGCAGTCCACCGGGCATACATCCACGCAATCGGTATAGCGGCAACGGATGCAGGATTCGGTCACAACGTGGGTCATAACAGTCCTTCTTTAAGTATTCGGGAGGATTAAGGCACAGCTATATAAAGCCATAGCTGCAAAGCCTTGTATTTTAAGGCAATTTACTCTAACTCACAATTCAGGCTTAGATAAAATACGCATAAGCAAATGCGTGGCCGGTCGGAGTGGGTCCCGTCTGAGTCGATGCAGAGATGCTTGCCTGCTGCCACTTGGCGGCGCATTTAAGGATTTTTTTAAGAATTTACTTCCCATCTGGTTTACCAGGCATAAAAGCCTCTTATTTTTTGAATAAGGCTTTTGGATGAAATTAATTGATGCTCGCCAAATGCAAAAATATCCTGCGGAATTTGCAGTTACTATATGAGCCGATTCCGTCAATTCCGCTGATTCTGCCGACATCACTCCAAGCAAAAGCCTATCCTACGATAAGGATATTAAGACGGAAAAATCAGATAAATTGTTGGTGAATTGACCCGGTGCTGATTTTTGTGCTTTGGTCGATATGGATGACGCTCCTTTTTTTTAGGATAAAAATGAAACCTGCTATTTTGGTGACCCGCGCTGTGTTCCCGGAGATTTTGCAATTGCTGGCACAGCATTTTGAGGTCGAATCGAATCAGGATGATGTGATTTTTTCGCCGCAAGAATTGGCCGCGAAATTGCAAGGCAAGCAGGGTGTATTCACGACCGCCAGCGCGCGTTTTAATAGTGACTTATTGCGGCAATTGCCTGAGCTGAAAATGATTGCGCAAATGGCGGTCGGTTACGACAATATCGACGTCGCTGCCTGCTCTGCCCATGCTGTGATGGCGAGTAATACACCGGATGTGTTGAACGAAACCACGGCCGATTTCGGCTGGGCCTTATTGATGGCGACCGCGCGCCGCATTACCGAATCCGAGCACTGGTTGCGCGCCGGTCATTGGCACAAATGGTCGTATAACGGTTTTCTCGGCGCCGATATTCACGGATCTACCCTGGGTGTAATCGGCATGGGGCGCATCGGACAGGCGATTGCACGGCGCTCCATGGGGTTCAATATGCGAGTCATTTATCACAATCGTTCACGCCTGAATGCTGAGCAGGAAGCGTATGCAAATAACGCCAGTTATGTGAGCAAGGAAGACTTGTTGCGCAGCGCCGATCATGTGGTTCTGGTGCTACCGTATTCAACGGCTTCACACCACACGATCGGTGCTGCCGAACTGGCAGCGATGAAGCCGACCGCGACCCTGGTTAATCTGGCGCGTGGCGGGATTGTCGATGATGCGGCGCTGATTGCCGCTTTGCGGGCCAAGACGATTGCCGCAGCGGGCCTGGATGTGTTCGAGAACGAGCCGAAATTCCATCCCGATTTTTTAGGTTTAAACAATGTCGTGCTGACGCCGCATATTGCAAGTGCTTCGGAGGCGACCAGACGAGCGATGGCGGGATGTGCCGCGGCGAATCTGATTGCGGCCCTGAGCGGACAGCGGCCACCGAATTTATTGAACCAAGACGTGTGGAAAAGTAAGGGTTAAAATATCATACTGGGTGGGAGTACCATCATTTTTATAGCATATTCCGCAATATCTGCGGCGAAAATGAAAAATACTCCCCCCTAAATTGATGTTGTATGGCTATCGAAACTAAGGCCCTGGCTTAGTCTTTCAAACCATTGATCAGATCCACGTAGTCTTGCATTGCCGCCTCTTTCGTCGTGCCTGTCAGCGCAGCCCAGGCATCGAACTTGGCGCGACCGACGAAGTCCGTGATGCCCGGACGATCACCCGTTGCATCGCCGGCGCTGCCTTGTTTAAACAGGGCGTAGATTTTCAATAGCGTCATATTGTCAGGACGCTCCGGCAGGTTTTTTGAATCGGCTAAGGCTTGGGTGAACTGGTCTTGCAGGCTCATACGCTACTCCTGTTGGATGAATCGAAAGCAGCAAAATAACATACTCGCCATGTGGCCCCAAGCAGATCGCTAGAGGGAATCTTCAGACAAATACCCTTGCAATCGGAGTCGGCTGAAAGCGCTAATGGCGCTATGGCTAATGGATCGTCGGTTCAGCGCCGCAACAGGCTTTGTATTTTTTACCGCTGCCGCAAGGGCAGGGATCGTTGCGGCCCACTTTCGGGGCGTCGCGCTTAATGGTGGCCACACCCGATTTACGCAGCGGTGCCCAGAAGCGGCGGATCTCGGGGATCGCGGCTTCCAGTTCAATCGCAAGATGGTGGCATTTTTCCGGCGTGTCGACCAGCTTCATCTCTTCTTCTTCGATCTCCTCGGCGCCCAGCAAATAGATAGGGCGCAGCAAAGGAGCGATCGCCGATTCGTAGATCGGTTCCCACTGTTCATCGCGTAATTGCATGCCTTCCCAGAAACCCCAGGCCCAGGTTTCGCCATCGATGAGTTCTTTGCCGTCTTGCTCCATGACGCAGAACAGCGGCTCAAATTCCTGCGGCGCGACTTCAAAGGTAATCTGGATTTCATTCATGAAACGGGCGATCAGCGTGGTGATGCGCTCCATTTCTTTCGGCGTTTTGAATTTCGGTTCGGCCTGGTCCGGCAGACCCCAGACCAGCGGCAGCCACTCTGTCATCGGGATCATCTCCGGCCCGATCGCAATCGCGGTCAGGTAGCCGTGCAGTGCGTCCATGGTCATGCCATCGTCGCCTACGCGGTCGGACATCAAAAATTTGTCCAGTTCGTTAAATTCTTTATCGCTGAGAGGTTCGTCGAGATGCATGGCTAGAGTCGTGAAGGTGGAAATACCGGAAGTGTAGCGCTTTGTCCCGCGTTCGTGGGGAGTTTGAACGTACAATGCGGCCTATGACATCACCTAATTTTAACGCTGCCAGCACCGATAGTGCGTCAGGCAGCGCATCAGAGAGTGCGCCGGATGCGAGCTCGCACGCATTTGCCGGATTGACGCCCGAGTGCGTGCTGGATGCCATGCATGAGGCCGGATTCCAGTGCGATGGCCGTCTGCTGGCGCTGAATAGCTATGAAAACCGGGTGTATCAACTCGGTATGGATGACGGGCCGCCGCAGATCGTTAAATTTTACCGGCCGCAACGCTGGACGGACGAAGCAATCCTTGAGGAGCATGCATTTGTGGCTGAGTTGCATGAGCTGGAGATTCCGGTGGTGCCCGCCTTGGTGTCGGCGGATGGACGCAGTTTGCCGACCCATGCAGGCTTTCGCTTTGCGGTATTTCCAAGACAGGGCGGACGTGCGCCGGAACTCGATCAGGCCGATACGCGCGAATGGCTGGGGCGCTTTATCGGTCGTATCCACGCCGCCGGAGCGCAAAAAAACTACCAGCATCGTGCCAATCTCGATATCGATAGCTTTGGTCATGAGCCGCGTGCCTATCTGCTGGCGCATGACTGCATCCCGGCAGATCTGGTTGCTGCCTACAAAAGTATTACGAATTTAGTGTTAGACGGCATAGCGCGCAGTTATGAGCGGGCCGGGACGATGGCAATGATCCGTTTGCATGGCGATTGCCATCTGGGGAATGTGTTGTGGACCGATGGCGGGCCGCATTTCGTCGATTTTGATGACAGCCGCATGGGGCCGGCTATTCAGGATCTATGGCTGCTGCTATCTGGCACGCGCGCTGACATGACTGCGCAATTCAGCGATATCTTGTTTGGCTACGAGGATTTTGCCGAATTCCAGCCGCGCCAGTTGCATTTGATCGAGGCCTTGCGCAGCTTGCGCATGCTGCATTATTCCGCCTGGCTGGCGCAACGCTGGGACGATCCGGCGTTCAAACAAGCCTTCCCCTGGTTTAATACGCAACGCTACTGGCAAGACCGCATTCTGGAGCTGCGCGAGCAGGTCGCCTTGATGGATGAGCCGCCGCTGGCGGTGTGAATTGGTGATCTGGAAAGTTCCAGATTTTATGCATTTTGATGGTAAGGATGCGAAGGCGATCCGTTAAAATGCTGTCATTTCCTCACTTTTGAAATGCGCATCATGACTCAGGACGAACTCAAACAAGCCGTTGCCCAAGCCGCCATCCAGTATGTTGTCGAAGACAGCATTGTCGGCGTCGGCACAGGCTCTACCGCCAATTTCTTCATTGACGAGCTGGCCAAGATCAAACATAAGATCAAAGGTGCGGTCGCGTCTTCGGAAGCCACGGCAGCGCGGCTGCGCGGTCACGGCATCAGCGTTTTCGATTTAAATGAGGTGAGCGCCATGCCGGTGTATATCGACGGCGCGGACGAAATCACACCGCAAGGCGCGATGATCAAAGGCGGCGGCGCGGCACTCACTCGCGAAAAAATCGTCGCCTCGGTCGCCGACAAGTTCATCTGCATCGCCGACGGATCGAAGCTGGTCGATCTGTTAGGTAAATTCCCCTTGCCGATAGAAGTGATCCCGATGGCGCAGGCGGTCGTCATGCGCAAACTGAATGCGCTCGGCGGCGCAGCGCATCTGCGCTTAAAAGACGGTCAGCCCTTATTGACCGATAACGGTAATATCATCATCGATGTACACGGTCTGCAAATCACCGATCCGGTCGCGCTGGAAGCGGCGATGAATAATATCGTGGGCGTGGTGACGGTCGGACTGTTCGCAAAACAGGGTGCGAATGTTTGCTTGCTGGGGACTGCCGGGGGTGTCAAGACGCTGACATTTTAATTGACCGGCGTTTTGTACCTCACAACACAAAAAAAGCCCCGCCGAAGCGGGGCTTTTTGTCAAAACTTAATCAGTGAGATTAAGGATTCTGGATGTTGGAAGCTTGCTTGCCTTTAGGGCCTTGCGTGACTTCGAACTGTACTTTTTGACCTTCTTTGAGGGTCTTGAAGCCGTTCATTTGGATTGCGGAAAAGTGGGCGAACAAATCCTCACCGCCGTCATCCGGAGTGATAAAGCCGAAGCCTTTGGAATCATTGAACCACTTGACGGTACCTGTTGCCATAATGCATCTTTCAAATATAAACTAATCACACGAGCCGTAAAAGCAAGAAACCTAGCGTAACGCCGCCTCCTCCTAAACTTGCCCACTTCTATTGACTAATTACTACTTTGTCTTGTCAATAAATATCATTCTTGGCGGAAAAAAAAGTAAAGTCAAGAGATTTTGTTGCTATATGAAACACTGTTGTTTTTTTATTTAATGACAATAATCTCAGGTAGCGTCCAATGCGTTCAGCCAGGCAGCAAAAAGGTGCAGAAATCCGTAGTATTCCGGCTGAGGCTAACCAATGCCGCTCGCAGGCGAGTGCCTTGAACCAGAATATTGAGTGTTTGCACAAAAAAAGTGAATTTTTATGCGGGGCAGTGAATTACGATGCGGGGCGGGCTTGAGTAATTGATTTTAGGCACCATCTGCGAAAAATACTGAAAACGCGTAACATCTGAGAAGAGTCAGACTTATTCATCTCTCATTGATCAAATAAGCCTCTTTTTATTCGTTTATTATTTGACTCTCGATCAGATCAACGTACTAGAATAGACGTATGGGAAACAAGCAAGGAAACGGTACTTTATTGGAGAAGCAGGAGCAAAAGCTCAAGCCGCCCTCCATGTACCAGGTGACGCTGCTCAATGACGACTACACGCCAATGGAATTTGTCGTGGCCATCATTCAGGAGTACTTTAATAAAGACCGCGAAACCGCGATGCAGATCATGCTCAAGGTACATCGAGATGGTAAAGGGATATGCGGAGTGTATTCGAAGGATATCGCTTTAACCAAAGTAGAACTCGTGTTAACGCACGCTCGTAAGGCAGGGCACCCCCTGCAATGTGTGATGGAGGAAGTATGATTGCGCAAGAACTGGAAGTCAGCCTGCATATGGCATTTGTTGAGGCCAGGCAGGCTCGTTATGAGTTCATCACGGTGGAGCACCTGTTGCTTGCCTTGCTGGACAATCCTTCCGCTGCCGAAGTGATGCGGGCTTGCGCCGTAAATATTGAAGATCTGCGCAAATCTCTCAGCAACTTTATCAGCGATAACACGCCGACCGTACCCGGTACGAGCGAGGTGGACACGCAGCCTACGCTGGGTTTTCAGCGCGTGATCCAGCGCGCCATCATGCATGTGCAATCGGCGTCAAATGGCAAGAAGGAAGTGACCGGCGCGAATGTGCTGGTCGCGATCTTTGGCGAAAAAGATTCGCATGCGGTGTATTACCTGCATCAACAGGGCGTCACTCGTCTGGATGTCGTCAACTTCATTTCCCACGGTGTGCGCAAGGATCAGCAAGCTGAGCCGCAAAAAGCACAAGAGGGCAGCGAAGAAGTGCAGGCCGAAGGTCAGCCAAAAGAAAATCCGCTCGATCAGTTTACCCAGAACCTGAACAAGGCTGCGGCTGAAGGTCGTATCGATCCTCTGATCGGTCGCGAGAGCGAAGTCGAGCGTGTGATCCAGATCCTGTGCCGTCGCCGCAAAAATAATCCTTTGCTGGTCGGTGAGGCCGGTGTCGGCAAGACCGCGATTGCCGAAGGCCTGGCATGGCGCATTACTCAGAGCGATGTACCTGAGGTGCTGCAAAATGCCGTGGTGTACTCGCTCGACATGGGCGCACTGCTGGCGGGCACCAAATATCGCGGCGACTTTGAGTTGCGCCTGAAAGGTGTGCTCAAACAATTGAAGGACACGCCAAACGGCATCCTGTTCATCGACGAAATTCATACCATCATCGGTGCCGGATCTGCTTCGGGCGGTACTCTGGATGCGTCTAATTTACTGAAACCTGCTTTGTCGAATGGTCAGCTTAAATGCATCGGTGCGACGACTTACACCGAGTATCGCGGCGTCTTTGAAAAAGACCATGCGCTGTCACGCCGTTTCCAAAAAATCGACGTAAACGAGCCGACCATTGAGCAAACCGTACAAATTCTGCGCGGACTCAAATCCAAGTTCGAAGAGCATCATAACGTCAAATATTCGGCATCCGCATTGACTACTGCAGCAGAATTGTCTGCACGCTTTATCAATGATCGCCATTTGCCGGATAAGGCGATTGACGTGATCGATGAGGCAGGTGCGGCGCAACGCATTTTGCCAAAATCGAAGCAAAAGAAAACCATAGGCAAAGCCGATATCGAAGACATCATTGCCAAGATCGCCCGTATCCCGCCGCAAACGGTCAATCAGGACGATCGCAGCAAATTGCAAACGATCGATCGCGACCTGAAGAACGTGGTGTTCGGCCAGGAACCTGCCATCGATGCCTTGTCGTCTGCCATCAAGATGGCACGCGCTGGCTTGGGCAAAACGGATAAGCCGATCGGCTCCTTCCTGTTCTCCGGCCCTACCGGCGTCGGTAAAACAGAAGTCGCCAAACAGCTTGCGTTCACGCTCGGCATTGAGCTGATCCGCTTTGATATGTCCGAATACATGGAGCGTCATGCGGTCAGTCGCCTGATCGGTGCGCCGCCCGGTTACGTCGGTTTCGATCAGGGCGGTTTGCTGACGGAAGCGATCAACAAAAAACCGCATTCCGTCTTGCTGCTGGATGAGATTGAAAAAGCGCATCCCGATGTGTTCAACATCCTGTTGCAAGTCATGGATCATGGCACGCTGACGGACAATAATGGCCGCAAAGCCGACTTCCGCAATGTCATCATCATCATGACTACCAATGCGGGTGCGGAGAGCTTGCAGAAACGTTCTATCGGCTTCAACGACAGCAAAGAAGCTGGCGATGAAATGGCCGATATCAAACGCATGTTTACTCCAGAATTCCGCAATCGTCTGGATGCAATCATCAGCTTCCGCGCTTTGAATGAAGAGATTATCTTGCGCGTCGTCGACAAATTCCTGATGCAGTTGGAAGAACAATTGCATGAGAAAAAAGTTGAAGCGACATTCACCGATAATTTGCGTAAATTCCTGGGCAAAAAAGGCTTTGATCCATTGATGGGCGCACGGCCAATGGCCAGACTGATCCAGGACATGATACGCAAAGCACTGGCAGACGAACTGCTGTTCGGTAAGCTGGTCAGCGGTGGCCGTGTCGTCGTGGATCTGGATGATAAAGATCAGATCAAGCTGGAATTTTCAGAGGGTGACGCGACCCCGCCGGCAGCATCTCAGGAAGTGGTAGAAGTCGAATAGCGTAATCATTAGCAGTACTGTCTGGAGTGAGATTGACCCGGTTTTGATGTGGCAACAATTGAAATTATTTGTGCTCAGGAGAAAAATATGGGGGGACTTACGCTACCAACCTATGTGCTGGAATACACATCCAAAACAATTGATTCGGTTCTCTCTCAGGATGCGATGGAAGGCAATCAGGTCGAAGTGGATGTGTATGAGCGACACGATGTCAGTAAGAAGTATGTTGCATCCGGTCAAAGACTCAAAGATGGGAAGGATACGTTCAGGGTTAGTGTTACGACAGAATCCGGTGTGTGCAATGATGAGTGGAATTACACCATATTGCGTGAATCTGCAGGCCGCAGCCGCAAGATGAGAAAGTAGCAAAGGCTGCAGCGCCAGCCAACAATGCATAAAGCCTCCGAGTGTGAATTCGGAGGCTTTATTTTTGTGCAAATTCAATAATGTTTAGTTATTTTTTTTGAGCTGAAGTTAAATAAGCGGCAATCCTCGTCATGGATTCGTACCTCGCTAGATATAACTGCATATCCAAGAACGCTCGCCAGTGTTTTTCGCCAGAATTTTTCTGCTACCAGGTTTTGACGGAGGCAATAAATTTCCCAGCGGCCTTGAAATCGTTCGAGTAATAGCTGAATCGCAAGCTGCGATATGCCTTTGCCGCGATAGCCTCGCAGTATAAAGAAATAGCCGAGATTATAATCGCTGGCATTGTCCACAAGTTCATCATCCAGTACGGCAAATCCAGCCAAGGCATCATTCACTTTGATCAGAAAAGGTTTGACGCCGTTTCTGCTCCAATACGCTGCTTTTGGTTGCAATTCAAAAAGACCTGTATCGCTTAATTCGATCTTATGCCATTCGCTAAAATCGTAATTGTAGAACTGCATCATATTCTCGATACGAGGCAGGTCTTCTGCGGTGGCGGCACATAGGTCGATACGGCCATGTTGTGAGATCACGGCAAGACTATCATTGTCAGGGCTATTCAGCAGCTGATACTCAATGTTTACCGGTACTGCCAAATCCACCTTCGCCACGTGCACTGTCACTGAATTCTTCGACAATATTGAAACCGACTTGTAAAACGGGAACGATGATGAGTTGCGCGAGTCTTTCCATTGGCTGCAGGGTGAATTCATTCTGGCCGCGATTCCAGGTGGAGACCATCAGTTGGCCCTGGTAGTCGGAATCGATCAAGCCGACCAGATTACCCAGCACGATACCGTTTTTGTGACCCATGCCGCTGCGTGGCAGGATCATCGCGGCATACGCTGGATCGCCGATATGGATTGCCAGACCGGTTGGAATCAAGACAGTCTCGCCCGGTTTGATCGTGATCGCCGTATCGATGCAGGCGCGCAGATCGAGCCCCGCGCTGCCTGGCGTGCCGTAGGCCGGCAATTGCTCTTTCATGCGGACGTCGAGGATTTTCAGATCGATATTTTTCATGCGTATATTGGCTTGGAAGTAGTTAAGTTAATTCGTTGATTGCCTGAGCGGATTTATTTTGACAAACGCCGGGAGATTTCTTGTATCAGCCGATGGGCGAGGGTTTGCTTATCCGCACGCGGCAGGGTGGTGTGACCTTTTGCATCGAACAAGATCAATTCATTCTCATCTTTGCCGAAGGTATGGTGACCGATATTGCCGACCAACAGAGGCACGTTTTTCTTTGCCCGTTTCGCTGTACCGTATTCCAGTAAATTTTCCGATTCTGCGGCAAAGCCGACGCAGAAGGGGGCATTGGTCAGCGCAGCGACGCTGGCGAGAATATCGGGATTTTGCGCAAACTGGAGTTGCGGCGTATCGTTGTCGCTGGTCTTCTTAATTTTTTGCGGACTCGCGTTGGCGACACGCCAGTCGGCGACTGCGGCGACTGCGACGAATACGCTCTGATGACGTGCTGCCAGTTCTGCCATGACGCTGTCATGCATTTGTTGTGCCGTCTGTATGGTGATTCTGCGTACGCCATAGGGCGTATCTAAAGCCGTCGGGCCTGAGATCAGGGTCACGTCAGCACCGGCTTCCCATGCAGCCTGCGCAATCGCATAACCCATTTTTCCCGACGACAGATTGGTGAGGCCGCGTACCGGATCGATGGGTTCAAACGTCGGACCGGCGGTGATCAGGACAGATTTTCCCGTTAGGGTTTTCGCCTGAAAAGACGCGATGATCTCGGTCAGTAATTGATCCGCTTCCAGCATGCGGCCCATGCCGACTTCGCCGCAGGCTTGTTCGCCCGCAGCAGGGCCCAGTACTTGTATGCCGTCCGCTTTGACTTGCGCGACATTGCGTTGGGTGGCCGGATTGAGCCACATTTCCACATTCATTGCGGGAGCGATCAGCAGCGGCACATGGTGTGGGCGCGCCATGCACAGAGTTGACAGCAGGTCGTCGCAAGCGCCGTGCGCCAGCTTGGCGATGAAATCCGTGCTGCAAGGGGCTATCACAATCGCGTCGGCATCGCGGGTCAGGTCGATATGCGGCATATTGTTATGGATGCGGGCATCCCACTGGTCGGTGTATACCGTATTGCCAGACAAGGCTTGCATGGTCACTGGCGTAATGAATTGCATTGCGCTGGGTGTCATGACGACTTGTACCGATGCGCCTGCTTTAGTGAGGCCGCGCGTCAGTTCTGCGACCTTGTAACAGGCGATACCGCCGGTTAAGCCGAGTACGATTTTTTTGCCAGCAAGTCGCATGATTACTCCTTATTTTTTAACGCGACGCAATTCATCGAGAATGAACAATGCCGCACCGATACAGATCGCGCTATCCGCAATATTAAAGGCCGGGAAGTGATAAATTTCCTTGTAGTGAAAGTCGAGAAAATCGATCACGTGGCCATACATCAGACGGTCAATCACATTGCCCAGCGCGCCGCCCATGATCAACGAGAGTGCCCAGCAAAATAAACGCTGCCCCGCATGTTGCTTCAGCAGATAAGTGATGAATAGCGCTGCGATCACGCCGATTGCGGTGAACAGATAACGCTGCCAGCCGGATTCAGACGATAAAAAACTGAAGGCAGCCCCTTTGTTATACGCGAGCACCAGATTAAAGAATGAGGTGAGCGGCAGCGATTCACCTAGCGTAAATAATTTGGCAATCGTAATTTTGCTGAGCTGATCGAGCAAAATGATAATGCTCGCCAAGCCCAGCCACGGCACTAGCGAATTGCCGGAGGACTGAGAGACGGTAGAAAACGAATTACGTTTTTTGGTGGCCATAGTATGAGAAGTAAATTATTTCGGTCAACGAGATGAATATCGATTCAGTACGGTAATCTCTCTCGCCTCAACCCCAAGCCTCTTCCGCTGGCGGAAGAGGGAGCTAAAAGCACGGGATCCGAACAGTATTACGCAAATTTGCGGGCCTCGCCCGCGCCGAACAAATTGCTGACGCAACGACTGCATAAGCCTGCGTGCTCAGCATGCGCACCGACATCGGCGCGATAGTGCCAGCAGCGTTCGCATTTTTGGTGGGCAGATGGCGTGACGACCACTGCTTCTTCGGCTTCCGTCGCTACCTGTTCCACTGTCGCGGCTGAAGTGATCAGGACGAAGCGCAGATCATCGGCAAAGCTTTGCAGCAAAGTAAATTTGGCGCCGCTGGCTTTCATTGTGACTTCGGCTTGCAAAGATGCACCGATGCCGCCAGCGACACGGACCTCTTCCAGTTGCTTGGTCACGTCTGTACGGATCGCACGCAGCGCAGTGTATTTCTCCATCAAGGCATTGGCATTGTCGATGTCCGGCAAGGCGTAATAGGTTTGCGTGAAAATGGTCTCGTCGCTGTCCGCATACGCTTCTTTACTTGCAAAATTTGCCCAGGCTTCTTCTGCCGTGAAGGACAATGTCGGCGCCATCAAGCGCAGCAAACTTTGCGTGATATGCCAGATCGCCGTCTGTGCGGAGCGACGTGCTGCGGATGTCGTGCCGCTGGTGTACAAACGGTCTTTCAGGATATCGAGGTAAAAACCACCGAGATCTTCCGAGCAGAAGGATTGCAGCTTGGCGATTACCGGGTGGAATTCAAACTGTTCATAATGCGCGAGGATATCGGCTTGCAGAGCCGCCATATTCGCGATCGCATAGCGGTCGATTTCCAGCATCTGGTCCAGCGCTACGGCATCAGTCGCCGGATTGAAATCCGAGGCATTCGCCAACAGGAAGCGTAAGGTATTGCGGATGCGACGATACGATTCCGTCACCCGTTTCAGGATCTCGTCGGAGATCGACAGTTCGCCTGAGTAATCGGTTGCCGCGACCCACAAGCGCAGGATATCGGCACCCAAGGTATCCGAGATTTTTTGCGGAGCGACTACGTTGCCTTTGGACTTGGACATCTTCTTGCCTTCGCCATCGACCACAAAACCGTGCGTCAGCAAGGCTTTGTAAGGCGCGCGGCCATCCAGCATCGATGCCGTCAGCAAGGACGAATGGAACCAGCCGCGATGCTGATCCGAGCCTTCGAGGTACAGGTCGGCGGGGAAGTGCGATTGCTGTTTATGCGAGCCGCGCAAGACCGTGTAATGCGTCGTGCCGGAATCGAACCAGACGTCCAGGGTGTCGCGATTTTTCACGTACATAGGGGCTTCGTCGCCAAGTAAATCGGCGACTTCGATTTTTTGCCAGGCTTCTATCCCTTCCTGCTCGACACGCTGGGCGATTTGTTCCAGCAGCTCGGTTGTGCGCGGATGCAGTTGCCCGGTTTCTTTGTGCAGGAAGAATGCCATCGGCACGCCCCATTGACGCTGGCGTGACAGCGTCCAGTCAGGGCGATTTTCAATCATGCCGTGCAAGCGCGCTTTGCCCCATGCCGGGAAGAATGCGGTTTCGTCAATCGCTTTCAATGCGGTCTGACGCAGGCTATTGCCGCCATCTTTCGGGGTGTTGTCCATGCTCGCAAACCATTGCGATGTCGCGCGGTAGATGATCGGCGTTTTATGGCGCCAGCAATGCATGTAGCTGTGATCGAACATTTTCAGCGAGAACAGGGCGCCGGCTTCTTTGAGTTTGTCGCAGATGGGTTTGGAGGCTTCCCAGATCGTCATGCCAGCGAAGAAAGGCAGTGAGGATGCAAACTTGCCATCGCCCATGACCGGCGCGATGATGGCATCATCCTTCATGCCGTGTGCTTTGCAGGACTGGAAATCCTCGATGCCGTAAGCCGGTGCCGAGTGCACGATGCCGGTACCGGTATCGGTGCTGACGTATTCGCCCATGTAGACAGGGGAAAACCGGTCGTAGCCCGCATCGAGTTGCGCCAATGGGTGCTTGAATTTGACTTCGGATAAATCGGCACCGAGACAGGTTGCAATGACTTTACCTTCGAGTCCGTAGTTGCTCAGCGATGCTTCCACCAGATCTTGTGCCAGGATTAACAGCAAAGGTTCGCCATCGCGCACGGTCTCGACCAGTGCGTAAGTGATTTCCGGATGCATGTTCAATGCCTGGTTAGACGGGATGGTCCACGGGGTCGTGGTCCAGATCACGCAAAAGCCTTGGTCGACCGGCAGTTTGGCGAGTTTGAAGGCCGCAGCGATCTTGTCTTGTTCGGCAAACGGGAAGCCGACGTCGATCGATGGATCGCGTTTGTTTTCGTATTCGACTTCCGCTTCGGCCAGCGCCGAGCCGCAATCGAAACACCAGTTGACCGGTTTCAGGCCGCGGTACACATAGCCTTTTTCCAGCAACTTGCCGAGCGCACGGATTTCATCGGCTTCGTTGCCGAACGCCATGGTTTTATACGGATTGTCCCATTCGCCCAAGACACCCAGGCGGATAAAGTCAGCCTTCTGGCGTTCGATCTGCTCGTTCGCATAGGCGCGTGCCTTGGCTTGCACTTCGGCGACGGGCAGGTTTTTGCCATGCAGTTTTTCGATCTGGATTTCGATTGGCATGCCGTGGCAATCCCAGCCCGGTACGTATTGCGCGTCGAAACCTGCCATGTTGCGGGCTTTGACGATCATGTCTTTCAGGATCTTGTTGACGGCATGCCCGATGTGGATATCGCCGTTGGCATACGGCGGGCCGTCATGCAGGATGAATTTGGGGCGATCCGCGGAAGCCTTGCGGATGCGCTGATAGATTTTTTTATCTTGCCATTGCTTGACCCATTGCGGCTCGCGCTTGGCGAGATCGCCGCGCATCGGGAAAGGCGTTTCAGTCATATTGATTGGATACTTGCTGGCGATTTTTGCTGACTTTTCGTTGGACATGATTTTCTTTAAGTAGGATATTTTCTGTATGTTTCGTGAAGGCTACGCAATGCATTTGGAATTGAATTTCAATGCGCGATCTTCAAATTCGGTCCGTAGCCGAGATGGCGCCGGTGGCGCGATTGCGGAAATACGCCCTGGCCTGTTCGGCATCGCGTTCAATGGCTTCGGTCAGGGTCGGCAGATCGATGTATTTTTCTTCGTCGCGCAGCTTTTGTAAAAACTCTACCTGAATGACTTTGCCGTAGGCATTGCCGCTGTAGTCAAACACATGCGTCTCCAGCAGCACGCGGCCGCTGTCATCCACGGTTGGGCGTACCCCCAGACTGGCGACCGCAGGCAAGGGCTGGTCAGCCAGGCCATGCACCTGCACGATAAAGATGCCTTGCAGTGCAGGGCGGTGGTGCGCGATGCGTAAATTCAGGGTAGGAAAGCCGATCGTGCGCCCCAGTTTCTGGCCATGCACGACATGACCGGAGATGCGGTAAGGACGGCCGAGCAGATGTTCGGATTCGACAAAATTACCCGCAGCCAGTGCAGCACGCACGGCCGAGGACGAGATGCGCTGACCTTTGTGTTGTACTGCTGCTAGCGTCTCGACGACAAAGCCATGCAGTTTGCTGGCTGCCATCAGCATCTCGATATCGCCGGCACGTTTTGCGCCGTAACGGAAATCTTCGCCGACCATCAGCCATTTGACATGCAACCCTTGCACCAGGATTTTCTCGATAAAGTCTTGCGGTGATAAGGCAGCGAAATGCGCATTGAAATGTTCAACAATCACCCGGTCAATCCCGGCCTCGGTCAGCGACGCCATGTTGTCGCGCAGATTGGCAATACGCGTTGGCGCTTTGCTGAGGTCGCCGGAGCGTTGCGCGAAGAATGCGCGCGGATGCGGTTCAAAGGTCATGACCGCCGCCTCGACATTCAGGCGTGTAGCGGCTGCACGCAAATGGGACAACAGAACCTGATGCCCAAGATGCACGCCGTCAAAGTTGCCTATCGCCAGCGCGCAGGGCGCACGGGAGGCAGCGTTGGGGAGTCCGCGAAATACCTTCATATTGTTTGAGGAAAACTGCTGCAAAAACCTTCGATTATAAATGCTTTCTAAGGTGGTTTTGGCTTAAGGCGGAGGAAACAAGGGCTTTCAGCACCGAATACTCAGCAAGATGCGCAAAAAACGGCTTAAAACTAATGATGATGCGGCCACATAACATGGTCCGACGTCAAATCCGATGCAACGGCATCTTTATTGCCAGTCGTATGCCGCATCACCTCGCCGCAGGTGCAAATGCCCTGCTATGGTTGAATATGCGAGCAGGCCGAGGCTTTTTGCAGGAAAACCTGGACGGATTTGCAACGAAGCTTACTCTTTAATCGCTTCGACGCTGAAATATAGCGTCACCTCATCGCTGACAAAGGGCACATAGCGACCGACATTGAAGTCGCTGCGCAGGATTTTGGTATAGCCGTTCGCGCCGCAGGCGGATCTCAGATACAGAATCATGAAGCGGCAATTGAATTGGGTGATTTCAAATTTTGCCGGATGGGTGATGCCCTTGATGGTGAGGTCGCCATCGATGCCGGTCAGTTTGGCATTATCGTCGAAGCGCAAGGCGGTCGATTTGAATCCAATCGTCGGGAACTGGGCCGTATCGAAAAAACTGGCCGAACGCAGACTATTGTCAAACAAGGCGCTGCCTGTGCTGACGGAACTGGCATCGATGTCGAGTTGTACCGAGCCGGTTTTATTCGGCACATCCAGTTCAATCACCCCGCTGTTTTTATCGAAGCGTCCGCGTTGCAGGGATAGTCCCCAATGGCTGTATTCAAAGACAGTAAAAGTGTGCTCGGGGTCGATCAGATAGCGGTCGGCGGCGCCGGCGCCGGGCAAACTGAAGGCGATCATCCAAGTCGCCATGCCGAGTTTTAGCAGAGTGAGTGCATCGCGTCGCATCTTGACACCGGTAAGTATTTGCCAGAAGGAACTCAAGTGCATTGCGCAAGCCGATTCTTATCGCCGCCGCACTTCAGGTGCCTTTACTTTACCTTACTTTGCGACTTTGATTTTTAAACGCCATAACGAAGTAATTTCAGCAGAACGCGCGGCATGCAAAGGATCGCTGACATCAGTCGCTTTGCCATGACGCGGCTTGATATCCATTTTGCCGATGACTTCCAATCCGCCTGCCTCAATCCATGACCAGAGCTCGGCCGAACTGCGCAGGCCCAGATGTTCTGCCAGGTCGGACATGATCAGCCAGGCTTCGCCCCCGGGCTCCAGATGCGCCGCGACGCCGGATAAAAATCCGCGCAGCATGCTGCTGTCCTGATCGTAGATCGCATGTTCTATCGGTGAATTCGGCCTGGCCGGTAGCCACGGCGGATTGCAGACGATCAGCGCTGCGCGGCCTGGCGGAAATAAATTGGCCTTGATGACCTCGACCTGACCGGCCATGCCTAGACGTTGCAGATTGTCGCGCGCGCAACTCAGTGCACGCTCATCCTGGTCGGTGGCGATGATGCGCTGGACGCCGCGTTGCGCGAGGATGGCCGAGATTACGCCAGTCCCTGTGCCGATATCGAAGGCGAGTTGCTGGCCCGGTAGCGGCGCTTTGGCCAGCAGATCGAGGTATTCGCCGCGCACCGGCGAGAACACGCCGTAATACGGATGGATACGCTGGCCCAAGGCAGGAATTTCTACGCCATTTCTACGCCATTCATGGGCGCCTACCAGACCTAATAATTCTCTGAGAGAGGCGACGAATGCAGTGCTGTTTTCAGCTGTTGCGCCATAGACTTCGGTGCATGCCAGACCCACATCGGGAGCGCGCCGTAAAGGAATGCTGTAATCGGCGTTGAAAGGGATCAGCAGCATCGCCAGCACGCGGGCGCGTTGCGATTGGGCTTGACGGTGCAGATGAAATGCCTCGGTCAGCGTCACAGGTGTTTTATCTGTTTTGCGAGATTTGGCGGGTTTTTTATCGATGCGGCGTGCCAGCGCCTGCAGGAGCTGGCGGGCATTCTGAAAGTCGCCGCGCCACAGCAATCCTGTGCCTTCGCAAGCCAGGCGATAGGCGGATTCGGCGGTCATGCGGTCATCGGCGATCTGCACCCGTTTTGGTGCGGGCGAACCGCTTTCGGAATGCCAGCGGGCGCTATGAGTCTGATCGTTTTCAGTCCAGCTAATTACAGGGGATTCACTCATGGCCAGCTCAATTGCAATAAAGCAGCAGAGTTTAACTGAGTTTGTTGACAGCCCCTATACATTACGCGAGGTATTTGTGATGCGGTGCTGCGCAGTCCAGAAGTTTGATCAGATCGTGAATCGGATCAATAATATTTAGGGGGAGTATTTTTAAATCACGAGGTAATCATTGCGGATTAAGGTATGAAATCACCATTACTCCTACCCAGTATAAATATTGCAAGGTGCTGGAAAATCGATGCCAGATGGTGAGCCGCTACCGGCCGG
This sequence comes from Undibacterium sp. Jales W-56, assembly GCF_025548535.1. GTDB lineage: Bacteria > Pseudomonadota > Gammaproteobacteria > Burkholderiales > Burkholderiaceae_D > Undibacterium. Next base: position 965,458 of record NZ_JAJLQW010000001.1, read on the forward strand.
TGCGACTCACAATCGGCATCGCGTCGACTTATTTTTTGTTCAGGAAGGCCCCCGATACTTGCTGCAAAATACTGCCCAGATCGCCGGAGCCTGATTCAGATACTGCGCCCTGCGGCGTGAGTTTGTCGACCAGGCCTGGCAACATTTCTGCCAGGTGCCCCGCCGCACCATCCTGCGACAGGCCTGCTGCGGCGGCCAAGTGCGCCAATTGCCCGTCACCGAGTGCGCTTTGAATTTGTTCCGCGGAAATCGGTAGATTGTGTCCGTTGCCGATCCAGGAATTGACGATGTCGCCCAAGCCTGCGTTTTGAAATGAATTGATCAAGCCAGTCAGACCTCCGGTTGCGCCGGAGCCTCCCGATTGATTATTGGTCAGCATCGCCAGCGCTGCCTGTATCAATTTGGCTTTAGGATCATTGCTCTGATCCGCGTTGCCGCCCAACATGCCTAATGCTGCGTCAAGAAGTCCCATACGATCCCTTTCTGAGGTGGTGGATGAATCACATTACAAGCTTAATGACAGCAATATTAATACTAAAAGATCAATGAGATTATGAATTTTTTATGAAGTGGATTTACCCAAAACGGCAAGCTGCTTACACTCATTCGCAGGTAACTTCTAAAAAACCCCGTACTCAAGCGCATCGCGTCGTTTTGTACAAAATCTTAAAGCCTGGCAATACCGACGTATTGCACCGTTTTGTGCCTGGCGCTGCATCTTGATGAAAGTGTTTTTAGGCATTTCCCACATTGAACCCGCAGGCTGGGTGCGGCTTTCAGAGACATTTCGTGCCAATAGGCGCGCCCAGCTTGCGGGTTCGTTTTCACGCGGATTGACAGGTCCAACTATTCTGAGGCGGAGAGAATAATCTGATCCATGCCGGTCAATATGCGTTTTTTTACATTCCGCCCCACGCGGCATTTAAAGCGGCGATCGCCGCCAGACCCGCAGTCTCTGTACGCAAGATGCGCGGCCCCATGCCTAAAGTCAGCACGCCTTGTCTGATCGCCAGCATCTCCTCATCCTCAGAAAAACCGCCCTCGGGACCGATCATCAGGCTGACCGATTGCGCCGGATGATGGCGCGCCCAATCGGCGAGCGATTGTTCTGCTCTGGGGGACAGCAAGATGCGTTTGTGGATGTCTTGCAGCGCCAGCCATTTCGGCAAATCCATGATGGGCGATAAGTGGGCCAGGCGATTGCGCCCGCATTGCTCGGCGGCGGCAGTGATGATGCCTTGCCAGTGCGCGAGTTTTTTTTCTGCCCGTTCAGCGGATAGCCTGACGACGCAACGCTGGGCCGAGAGCGGCTGTATTGTCGTGACGCCCAGTTCAATCGCTTTTTCAATAATCCAATCCATCTTGGACGCTTCCGGCAGCGCTTGCGCCAGGGTCAGGGCATACGGCAGTTCACATTCTTCCGGCAAAAACACTTTGACGTCTGCCGTGACATTTTTCTTGCCGACCGTGGTCAGCGTTGCAATATAGCTGCCGCCTTCGCCATTGAACACGCAAATATTCTCATGTACCGCAAGCCGCAATACAAAGACGTGATGCGCGACTTCGGCTGGCAGGTCAATCGAAGCGCCAATGGCGAGCGGAAGAGGGCAATAAAAGCGTGGCATATCGTGTCTGCAGGAAAGATTGAAGCGTAGTTAGCACGGCCGCAGAACTACTTTGATTAACGGATTATATAGACAGCAAGGGCGCGGCGCACTCGTAGCGAATGCGTGACGGGGTGATCCCGGGGTGATCCATAGGACAGGCAAGCTATATTCAATACGCGCAATTGCCAATTTTGCAAAGATTTGCTTAAAAATTATTAAAATTATTGCAATAATATCGCCTTGAATTGGCGGATGGTCTGGCAGATAGCAATTAAATCTGCCAATTCCATGGGGAATTCCCTGCTAATGATTGAAATCACGCGATATAGCTTGCTTGTACGCTTGAAACACGCAAAGTTTTGCGCCTCCGCAGCCGCGATCAGTAGTTCTCGTGTCACGCTCTGGTAAAATAACGGACTTTGCAGAACTTGATTGATATTTAATCGTTACTGCCTTGCTTCACCGACCAGTTTTTCTCAGACTACATCAGCCCAAACAGACGCTATGACTTCTTCCCTCCAGCCAGCAACAATCACCAAAATGGCCAATGCGATCCGCGCCTTGTCCATGGATGCCGTTCAAAAAGCCAATTCCGGTCACCCGGGTGCTCCCATGGGGATGGCCGATATTGCCGTGGCTTTGTGGAAAGGCCATTACCGCCACAATCCGGCGAATCCGCAATGGATTAACCGCGACCGCTTTGTGCTGTCCAACGGCCACGGCTCGATGCTGCATTATTCTCTGCTGCATCTGAGCGGCTATGATTTGCCTATGGAGGAGATTCGCAATTTCCGCCAGATGCATTCCAAAACTGCCGGCCATCCTGAAGTGCATGTTACCCCCGGCGTAGAGACCACCACGGGGCCGCTGGGCCAGGGCATCACGAATGCGGTCGGTATGGCTTTGGCGGAAAAATTACTGGCTGCCGAATTCAACCAGGGCGGTCTGAATGTAGTGGATCACCACACTTACGTGTTCATGGGTGATGGCTGTCTGATGGAAGGTATTTCGCATGAAGCCTGTTCGCTGGCCGGCACACTGCAGCTGAACAAGCTGATCGCCTTCTGGGATGATAATGGTATCTCGATTGATGGTCATGTCGAAGGCTGGTTCACTGACGACACGCCTAAACGTTTTGAAGCCTATGGCTGGAATGTAATTCCTGCAGTTGACGGCCATGACGCCGCCGCGGTATCCAAGGCGATTGAGTCAGCCAAAACATCGAGCAAGCCAACCCTGATCTGCTGCAAAACCGTGATCGGTAAAGGTTCGCCGAACATGGAAGGCACCCACAATGTGCATGGCGCTGCGCTCGGCGATAAAGAAATTGCCGCAGTTCGTGCGCACATCGGCTGGGACTACGCTCCCTTCGACATTCCTGCCGACGTGTATGCAGCCTGGGATGCCAAGGCCGATGGTGCCAAAGCCGAAGCCGAATGGAATGACCAGTTTGCTACTTACGCCGCGCAATATCCGGCAAAAGCCGCTGAGCTGACACGCCGCATGAAAGGCGCTTTGCCGGCGAATTTTGATGAAGTCGTAGCAAACGCTATCGCGGCTTGCGTAGAGAAAAAAGAAAATATCGCCACCCGGAAAGCCAGCCAGAATGCGATTCAGGCCTTTGCCCCGAGCTTGCCAGAATTCCTCGGCGGTTCGGCGGATTTGACCGGTTCCAATCTGACCAACTGGAAGGAATGCGTCGCAGTGCGCGCCAACCAGGCCGGCAACCACATCAACTACGGTGTACGTGAATTCGGCATGAGCGCAATCATGAACGGCATCGCTTTGCATGGCGGCTACATCCCGTTCGGCGCGACTTTCCTGACCTTCTCCGACTACAGCCGCAATGCGATCCGCATGGCAGCGCTGATGAAGATCCGCACGCTGTTCGTGTTTACGCATGACTCCATCGGTCTCGGCGAAGACGGTCCTACCCACCAATCGGTAGAGCACGTGTCCAGCCTGCGCCTGATCCCGAATCTGGATAACTGGCGTCCATGCGATACCGTTGAATCTGCGGCGGCCTGGGCATTTGCGGTCAAGCGCAACGACGGTCCGTCAACCCTGATTTTCTCGCGTCAGAACCTGCCTTACCAGGAGCGTAGCGCCCAACAGATCGCGGATATCTCACGCGGCGGCTATGTTTTGCAAGATGCGGCAAATGCGAAGGCGGTATTGATCGCCACCGGTTCTGAAATTGAACTCGCGGTGAAGTCCGCCGCAGCCTTGGCAGAGCAGGGCATCGCGGTACGCGTAGTCTCGATGCCATCGACCGATGTGTTCGATCGTCAGGATGCAGCGTATAAAGCGAGTGTCTTGGGCAAAGGCTTGCCACGCATCGCGATTGAGGCTGGCGTGACCGGTTTCTGGTACAAATATGTGGGCCTGGAAGGTGCCGTTGTCGGGCTCGATACTTTCGGCGAATCCGCACCGGCCGGCGTGCTGTTCAAACATTTTGGCTTCACTGTGGATAACGTGGTGGCCAAAGTGAAAGCGACGCTGGCATGAGCGCAGCAAATATCATGAAAGAAATCAGCCTGCGTCGCGCCACGGTTGCCGATGCGCAGGCGATTGCTGCGGTACGCATCGAGAGCTGGCGTGCGACGTATCGCGGCATCATGCCGGACGATTACCTGGATGAGATGAAACTCGATGACAGTACCGCAATCTGGGAGAAAGTGCTTAGTGCCGGTAATGACGCAATTTGCGTGTTTGTCGCGATTGCGGATAACGAGATTATTGGCTTCGCCTCCGGCATGCTGCTGAAGGAAGAAAAACAGGGCATGCACGCCGAGTTGACGGCAATTTACCTGCGCACGGCATTTCAGAATTCAGGCATCGGCCAGCGTATGTTGCAAAAAGTAGCGCGTACTTTGCAAGCAATGGGCGCCAGCAATATGCTGGTCTGGGTACTGACCGGCAATAAGGCCGCCCGACAGTTTTATGAAAATTTTGGCGGACAATTTTTAGTCGAACAGGATTTCATCTGGGATGAGCTGGAGTTGCAAGAAGTCGCTTACGGCTGGCCTGATTTGAATGAACTGACGCAGTTGCACCTGAGTACAGCAGAGGCAGCTCCGACTTTGCATTAATTTTTTAGTAGTAAGCCCTAAGATTTACAAAGATTTAAAAAGATTTTTCACTGTTTTTATTGGAGATAAAACCATGACGATTCGCGTCGCAATCAACGGCTATGGCCGTATCGGCCGCAACATTCTGCGTGCCCACTACGAAGGTGGCAAATTCAAAAACGACATCCAGATCGTTGCGATTAACGATCTCGGCAATGCAGAATCCAACGCCCATCTGACACGCTACGATACCGCCCACGGCAAATTCCCGGGCACAGTATCGGTTGAAGGCGACAGCATGATCGTCAATGGCGACAAGATCAAAGTATTCGCAGAACGCAATCCGGCGAATATTCCTTGGGGTGAACTGAATGTCGACGTCGTTCTGGAATGCACAGGCTTCTTCACGACCAAAGAAAAAGCTTCTGCTCACTTGGCCGGCGGCGCGAAAAAAGTCATCATCTCCGCACCGGGCGGTAAAGATGTTGATGCAACCATCGTCTATGGCGTGAACCACAATGTCCTGAAATCCACAGACACAGTGATCTCCAACGCCTCCTGCACCACTAACTGCCTGGCACCATTGGCAAAGCCGCTGAACGATGCAATCGGTATCGAAAGCGGTTTGATGACCACCATCCATGCCTACACCAACGACCAGGTATTGACTGACGTGATGCACGAAGACTTGCGTCGCGCACGCTCCGCCACCATGAGCATGATCCCGACTAAAACCGGCGCAGCAGCGGCGGTTGGCCTGGTCTTGCCAGAACTGAACGGCAAACTCGATGGCTACGCAATGCGCGTGCCGACGATCAACGTGTCGGTTGTCGATCTGACTTTTATAGCGTCCCGCGACACGACAGTCGAAGAAATCAACAAGGTGTTGAAGACCGCGTCAGAAGGCGCTTTGAAAGGCATTCTGGATTACAACACAGCGCCGTTGGTCTCGGTTGACTTCAACCATAATCCAGCCTCCTCGACTTACGATGAAACACTGACCAAAGTCAACGGCGGCCGCTTGGTTAAAGTGTCGAGCTGGTACGATAACGAATGGGGTTTCTCGAACCGTATGCTGGATACGACCGTGGCATTGATGAACGCGAAATAATCGGGTTTTTTCCAGCGATTAAAAATACCCCGAACTTTCGGGGTATTTTTTTGTCTATTGCTTTGTCTGTCCTATTCAGGCTTCCTTGAATTATCCGGGAATCGCACCAAATCTGACAAAGTATTACGATGGCGTTTCAGCTAACCGTGTTTGGAGAGTGTCATTATGTTTAGTCCTAAGAAATTGATTGCTGAGAATAAGGGTTTCATCCTGTTTATGTTCGGGATGGTGTTGGTGCGCAGCGCCCTGGCGGATTTTTACCTGGTGCCGTCTAGCTCGATGTATCCGACCCTGGTCGAGGGCGACAGGGTGATCTGCAACCGGCTTGCGTATGATGTCAAACTGCCGTTTACCGATGTGATTTTGTCGCATGTGGCGGATCCTGTACGTGGCGATATCGTGACCTTCAGTTCGCCGGAAGACGGTACCCGCCTGGTAAAGCGCTTGATCGCAGTGCCCGGTGATGTGGTCGAAATGCATGATGAGCAACTGGTGATCAACGGCGTGCCGTCAGCTTATCAAGAGGCATTCGATCATTCCGCCAATCATCTGACCCCGACCCGCGAATACCAGGGCAAACAACTTGTGTATCAGGAAACCGTAGGGAGCAAACAGCATGGCATCATCGTCATGCCAGAACGCCAGGCCATGCGCTCATTCGGCCCGGTCAAGGTGCCCGAAGGACAATATCTGATGTTGGGTGACAACCGCGATAACAGCAAGGATTCACGCTACATCGGCTTTGTCAAACGCGAGCTGATCACCGGACGCGTCAGTCGCTTGCTTTACTCACTCGATGGCGATAACTTTTATCTGCCACGATTAGAACGAATTGCGGCAAAGACTTAAACAAACCGAGGCGTGAATTTAATTTCATGCCTTTTTTGTTTGCGACTGTTTTCCGAATCTCTTCACAAATCATTCAAAAAAAGTCAGCTAGGCAATCGATCCTGCTTTACAAATCTTTACTCAAGCTACACACGGACTTGACCGGATTCTCCGACACTGCGTAACGGGACTTTCCCCTTACTTTTTCAGGAGAACAACGATGCGCAATTCCTCCATAAATAAACGCTGGTTCGCAAGCTGGTCGGCGGCCGGTGTATTCGCCTTGCTGATGGCTGGCGTAGTCGGGCTGAAGGTCTACGCGGGCAATATGCATGATCAGCATGCCGGCGGGCACGAGGAGCATGGTGTAATGCTCATGGGCGTCAGCAGTCCGGCCTCACTCGCTGCACGTTTAACCGGTTTGCCGGCGCATATCGATGTCATAGCGGGCTTGAGTGAGCAGCAAAAAGCGCAGACAATGGAAAAAGTTACGCAGGCGAGTGCCGAGCTGAGCGCCTTGCAACAAGCTTATCAAGAGAGGAATAGCAAGATGTTGATGTTGTTGACGCAGGAAAAAATAGATGAACAGGCGATTGAGGGCTTGCGTCGCGAACAGGTATCAATGGCAGAGCTGGGTTCTCGTCGCGTCACGCAGTTGATGGTCGAGCTGACGAAATTGCTGACCCCGGCGCAGCGCCAGCGTTTCGGCGGATTGACCGCCAATCATCACGGCAGTCATGGTTGAGCGCGACCATGTGATACGGATGAGCGGATTCTTGAGATGAATCCACTCGTTCTGCTGGTCGAAGACGATGTCCGTCTGGCCCAAATGCTCAGCGAGTATTTGGGCGAAGCGCATTTCCGCACTTGTATCGCCGGTACCGGTGCGGAAGCGTTGGCGCGTCTGGCGCAAGAACGCTTCGATCTGGTGGTACTCGATCTGATGCTGCCGGATCTGGATGGACTGGAAGTCTGTCGCCGCCTGCGCCGTCATAGCGAGGTGCCGCTATTGATGTTGACTGCACGCGGCGATGCTACAGACCGCATTGTTGGACTGGAACTCGGTGCCGACGATTATCTGCCCAAACCTTTCGAGCCGCGTGAATTGCTGGCTCGACTGTCTGCCATTCTGCGGCGACAACGGCGAATAATCGATATGCCTGATGCGTCTGATGGACAGGGTGTGTCGAATATTTCCTACTCGCCGGACCGCAGCTTGCGTTTCGGTCGCCTGGAAATCGATCCGGATACACGTTGCTTGAAGAAAGATGGCGATGTTCAGCCGCTCACTTCTTATCAGTTCGATCTGTTGCAGGTCTTGGCCGAAAATGCCGGTCGGGTCCTGACCCGCGATTTCTTGCTGGATCGCGTCAAAGGTGAAAAGTTGGAAGCCTTCGACCGCTCGATTGATGTTCACATCTCGCGTATCCGCTTCGCCATTGAAGATGACCCGAAACGACCCCGGCGTATCATCACGGTGCGCGGCGCAGGCTATGTATTTGCAAAGGTGCAGGAATGAGATCACGGCTTTACCTGAGTTTTTATCTGACGTTACTCGCGTGCATGGCGGTATATACCGTTATCGGTACTGGATTGCGTCATAGAATCGGAGGCGTGCCTGATCATGTGTGGTCGTTGGTATTCGGCGGACTGGCTCTCATCGTCAGTGTCGGTGCTTATCCGTTTATCCGGCGTCTGACCCTACGCCTGGAACGCTTGCAGATGGCGGTCGAATCGCTGGGTGAGGGCGACTTGCAGACACGCGTCGCAGTCGAGGGGCGCGACGAGGTTGCACAACTCGCACATGCTTTCAACCGTGCGGCTGAAAAAATCGAATCCTTGGTAGTGGCGCATAAATCGCTGCTGTCCAATGCCTCGCACGAATTGCGTACCCCGTTGACCCGCATCCGTTTGACGGTGACCTTGATGAAAGAAAGTGCCGAACCCAGGCGACGTGCTGAACTTGAGCAGGATATCGCTGAACTCGATGCTTTGCTAGACGAGATATTGCTGGCTAGCCGGCTGGAGGCGCCGGTCGGACTCGGTGCGCTCGAAGAGGTCGATCTGCTGGCGCTGGTGGCCGAGGAATGCACGCGCTACGACGATGTCGAGCTTGGCGGCGTTCCCGTCATCTTGCAAGGGCAGTCACGCTTGTTGCGGCGTTTAATCAGGAATCTGTTGGAAAACGCTAAGCGATACGGGAAGCCGCCGACTTTAGTCGAATTACGTGGCGGCGAGCAAGGCGCGGAACTGGTCGTTAGCGATCATGGCCCCGGTGTCGCTGCCGAGCATCTGGAGCGCGTATTTGAACCGTTTTTTCGCAGCCCGCATATCGTGACCAATACGGGTGTTGGCCTGGGGCTGGCATTAGTGCAGCAGATCGCCAGGCATCATGGCGGAGAGGCACGCTGCGAGCGCACCGACAATGGCAGCAGCCGGTTCGTGATACGTCTGACTCGCCGCTGAATATTACCAAATCGCTGCTGCAGCATTTTATAATTCAGGACGGAACGTAGCCCAGCGTTTCAGAAATCTGCTCGGCGGTGGAGATCAGATCCTCCAGCCATTCTTCTTGCAAACGATCGGCGGGTGCTGAAATCGACAAGCCCGCAATCATCTTGCCGCTGTCGTCGCGTATGCCGGCCGCCATGCAACGCACACCGAGTTCCAGTTCTTCGTTGTCGCGTGCAAAGCCGTGTTCGCGGACCTCGGCAAGTTCTTTTTCCAGCTTGTGTAAATCGGTGATCGAGTTTTTATTGTGACCAGCCAAACCGGTGCGGGTCGCATACGCACGGATCGCTTTCGGCTCGTCGAGCGATAGAAATAATTTGCCCGTCGAGGTCAGGTGCAAAGGGGCGCGACCACCGATGGCGCGCACGACTTGCATGCCGGAGCGCTCCGAAAAAGCGCGGTCGATATATACGATCTCATCGCCCTGACGTACCGACAGGTTAATGGTCTGGTGCGTCTGGCGGTGCAGGGTGCGCATGAATTCGAGCGCGGCTTCGCGTACATTCAGGCGACTTTTGACAATATTGCCTAACTCCAGCAAGCGCATGCCCAGGCGGTAGGAGCCCGCCTCGGCGCGATCGACGAAGCGGGTCGTGACCAGATCATTCAGAATGCGGTGCGCGGTCGACGGATGCAGGCCCGTCACGATGGCGAGTTCTTTCAGGCTGACGGGATCCTGATAGCGCGACAGGGCATCCAGTAGGGATACCAGTCGTTCGATTACCTGTATCGAGGTTTTTTCGGAATTCGTGGTGTCGTTTTTCATATGATGGTTGGTGCATTGCAATAGATGCTTTATACCACAATGTGAAAAGCGCGTCAGCTTGTTGGCGTCAGAAATCGAGCTGAATTGCTCACGATGCTGGAATTTAATGGCGTAATTAGCCCTGCAGTTGTCTTGGCTGGCCGTACTTGTTGCGCTCAGTTAAGCCAGGCGCCTTGCGTTTTGCCATGATGGGTGGTCGTATCGTATTGGGCATCCTTCAGGTTGTAGTCCTTGAGGATTTGCATGCCCAGATTATTCGCCTGTGATTCGAGTTTTTGACAGTCGTCCATGCCAGGTAAACTGAGTATCGCTTGCTCCACTGCATAGGCCGCCTGTTTGCCATTGTTGTAGTGACCAAGCTCATGCGTTTTTAACGCCGCGGCGAACTGCTCAAATTGCATTTTCTGCGCGTCAGATATATTGCCGACCAATCTTGGCAGCGTGATCGTTCCTGACAGGTCAACTTTGACCTTGCGCATCTTGCATCGGCCATCCGGCGCTTGTTGCCACCAGAAATGCCACTTCACCCACCATTTGGTGAAGCCATGAAAAACTCTGCCGTTTTCCCGAATCGGTGAAGCGCTGTTCAAAATGGCTTTTAGCGAAAGCTGCGGATCGGCATTCGCCGGATAGTTGATGTAGTCGAGATGCTCTGTCACTTCGGCATGAGCATCGATCCATAGACACAGGCAAAAAAAGCACAGAGCGATTGTTTTCATTATTTGGCGAATGACGAATGGATAAATGAAGTCAGGAAGGCGAGTCGTGCTTGAATTAAATCAGATGCTTTGTGCGACTACCTGAGAACGGAGTTTATCAGCGAGCCGGTCGCAGAAATGATCTAAGTCGCATATTTGCGATACGGTGCTGTTAAAATCTGCGGCACCAGCTAGTTTGCTGTCGTAGCTAGGGATGATTGTTGGATCGCATGACCATCCAATACTAAAGTTTTTTATTTCAGGAAGCACTCATGAACGATCAGGAACAAGCCGTCAGCGAGTTTAAAAGCAAGAGCGGTGTCAAGCGTATTTTTTCTGCTTTTTTTTATTCGATTGATGGTTTTAAATCAGCTTGGAAAAATGAACACGCCTTTCGGCAAGAATTGATTTTAGTCGTGATCGGCATGGCGGTGGCATTGGCGTTACCGGTTTCGTCTTTTGAGAAACTGATGATGATTGCCAGTCTGTTGCTGATCCTGGTGGTTGAGTTGATTAACTCGGCGATCGAGGCGGTCGTCGACAGGGTCTCGCTGGAGCGACATACTCTGTCAAAAAATGCGAAAGACTTCGGCAGTGCTGCGGTCTTGCTGACTTTGCTGATTTCGCTTGGAACCTGGGGTGTGATTCTGTTTAACCGGTTTTACTACTAGCGCAGATTGCCGGCCTTGTATAGCTGGTATTAGCTTAGGATTTACGCAAAAACCAAACCTTCTCACCACAGAGACACAGAGAAAAGGCAAGAGAGGGACTGGCAGCATGGAGTTTGATATGCAAATGAACCCGCAAGCTGGATGCGCCTGTTGGCACGAAATGCCTCCGAAAGCCGCATCCAGCCTGCGGGTTCAATGTACGCTGTGGTAAGCAGCTTGTCGTTTTGCGTAAGTCCTATCGCTGTTATGCGCCGTTAGGTTTGCATTCCTCGTAATGGCTCAGCGATTCTGAATGACTGCTGAATTTTTATTCGCATTAAGATCTCCATCATTAAAACCACCATAATTAAGCTCACCACAATGACTTCAACAATTTCTATCATCGCTACTCATGACGACGCTTTATCGGGTGCGCTGACCGCCCGCATCAACAATAAAACCAAGCCGCTGGGCAGTCTCGGCTGGCTGGAGCAGCTTGCCAGACAAATCGGCTTGATCCAGCAAACCACCCAGCCCGCGCTGCACCAGCCGGCGATTATGGTGTTTGCCGGTGACCATGGCGTGGTCGCCGAGGGTATATCCGCGTATCCGCAAGACGTGACCTGGCAAATGGTAGAAAACTTTTTGGCCGAAGGGGCCGCGATCAATGTCTTTGCCCGCCAGAATGGACTGGCGCTGCATATTGTCGATGCCGGCGTTAATCATGATTTTGGCGTGCGCGATGGTTTGCTGGATCGCAAAATCGCGGGTAGTACACGCAATTTTGCGCAGGAAGCGGGGATGTCGGCCGAACAGTGTCAGGCCGCCCTGCAGAACGGTAAAGACCTGGTCGCAGCCTTACCTGGCAATGTACTTGGCTTTGGCGAAATGGGAATAGGCAATACGACTGCCGCCGCCGCCCTGATGCATAAGCTGACGGGCATTGCCGTTGCAGAGTGCGTCGGTGCCGGCACCGGTCTGGATGCGGCTGGCGTCAAGCGTAAGCAAAAAGTGATTGAAGACGCGGTGAAATTGCATGCGACAGTAAGCGATCCTTTAGCGATATTGGCATGTTTCGGCGGTTTTGAAATAGCGACCATGGTGGGCGCCATGCTGGCTGCGGCTGAGCGGCGCATGGTATTGCTGATCGATGGCTTTATCGTGACCAGCGCCTTGCTGGTCGCAGCAAAATTACAGCCGGCGATTCTCGACTATTGCATCTTTGCGCATCGCTCGGATGAGAGCGGTCATGCCAGGATGCTGGCGGCCCTGGACGCACGTCCTGTATTGCAATTGGATTTGCGGCTGGGCGAAGGAACCGGGGCTGCGCTGGTGTATCCGTTGTTGCAGGCCGCAGTGAACTTTATGAATCAGATGGCGACTTTCGAGTCGGCGCAAGTGAGTGAGAAGTCTTGATGCGTCATTGCTTGCTGCTGTATTTCTTTCGATAACCCTTCGTACACCTATGCACCAAATCCGGCTGTTTTTTATCGCGCTGCAATTTTTTACGCGTATTCCCATTCCATCCTGGGTGGGATTTGAGGCGGCGTGGTTGCATCAGGCATCGCGTTATTTCCCGGCAGTCGGCTGGGTCGTCGCCCTGCTGACGGCAGCGGTCTTCGGCATAACGCATCTGCTGTTGCCGCAAGCGGTGGCGGTGATTTTGTCGACCGCGGCAGGCATCTGGCTCACCGGTGCGTTTCATGAAGATGGTTTCGCCGATGTCTGCGATGGTTTTGGCGGCGGCATGACGCCGGAACGGGTGCTGGAGATCATGAAGGATTCGCGCATCGGTGCCTACGGTGCGATCGGGATTTGCCTGATGCTGTTGGGCAAGCTGACTGTGCTGGCGAGCATGCCTGCGCAGTACGTGATCCCGGCCTTATTGCTGGCGCATCCGCTGTCGCGCTTGGCCGCTTGCAGCTTGATCTATGCCTTGGATTATGCGCGACTCGAAGGCAAGGCCAAACCTTTGGCGCAGCATATGTCGGGCGCGGAATTCCTGATCGCCGGATCGACGGTATTGCTGCCAGTTGCGCTACTGTTGTACTGGCAGTTCGTGCCGCTGAACAATACGATTTTCGCTGCGATTCTGCTGATCCTCGCAAGCTGGTGGCTGGCACGGATGTTTGTGCGCAGGATAGGCGGCTACACCGGCGATTGTCTGGGCGCGGTGCAGCAGTTGTCCGAAGTCGCGTTTTACATCGGACTATGCAGCTCTATCTGATCCGTCATCCCAAGCCGGACATCGCATCCGGCATTTGTTATGGACAATCCGATGTGGCGAGCAGTGAGATGCAATGCCAATTAGTGTTGCCATCATTACGCGCCATCTTGCCCGCCAGCGCGAAAATTTACTCCAGCCCTTTACAACGCTGCACCCTGCTTGCGGCGCATCTGGCATCCGATCTGCAAGTGCCGGCAGAATGCGATGCGCGCTTGATGGAAATGAATTTCGGTCGATGGGAATTGCAGCATTGGGACCGGATCCCGCGCGCCGAGATCGATGCCTGGGCCAACGATGTCAGCGCATATCGCCCCGGCGGCGCCGAAAACCTGATCGATATGGCTAGTCGGCTGATCGATTTTCTGCAAGAGATTTTTCGTCTGTGGCAAGCCGAAAAAAAGGATGTCATCGTTGTCAGCCATGCAGGTTCCATGCGTCTGATGCTGGCCTATCAAGCCGGGATCAGCCCGGAAGCGCTGGCGCGCAGGGTAGTGGCGGATCGCCAGGCGATTGATTTTGGTGAATGCAGACAGTTGCAATTATAAATATGGCAATGTTATTATTGTCGGAGAGGTAATTTCAGCGGCGCAGCATCATTGAGAAGGCATGCCTATGATAGAGCTAAGGAAAAGCCCGCGCACCCAAGTCATCTGGCGTGCGGCCGTCAAACTCGGCGATGGTAGCCTGGTTGCCGCCAAAATCGTCAACCTGTCCAGCGGCGGCATATTAATGCACTGTCCGCATAGCCTGGAAGTCAATCACGAATACCGGATCATGATGGAAGTGCCGGGGATTGCCGACCCTGTTTCCCAGCACTTCAAGGTCGCATGCAAAGCCTTGGTTCAGCATTGCATACTCGCAGAAGATGATTACCGGATCGGTGTGAAATTCAATGAACTCTCGGATTTGCATCAGAATTTAATCGATGCCTGGATCTCCAGAGCGGGCAAAGCCGATCATGCCGCCTGAGATTTCACCATCCACGGCGCATCCGCTAAGTCAGTTTCAATCAAGCTAATCAAGCGGTTGCGCTTGCCGCCAAGCGGCTCTGGCCTTAGAATGGCGGGGTTTTGGTGCTCGCGGACATGCTCATGTCCGCGGTTAAACGGGAAACATAATGTGAAATGATGCCATTTCGCAAGCGTGTGCTGCCCCCGCAACGGTGAACAAGCGCTGTAGAGACGCGGTCTGCAAAGACCTTACTTTACGGCAGCCTTCTGCAAATACCACTATGCTCCGGCATGGGAAGGTCGGAAGGTGAAGCTTGTCAGCCCGGATACCGGCCAGAATAAGTGAAGTGCTACCGACACCCTCAGGGGATATTTTCATTGGCGGTCAGTTCCGGCGTTATCCGTGCCTTGCACAAGTTAGCGATGTGATTGATGTGTTTGTGTGGAATAAGTTGTGGTGGCACTTTGTGTTCATGCAGCCTGCGGGGACGTTGGCTGCTTGCCCTTTTTCATTGTGATCATGACTTCTTCATTCAAACCGCTCGCCATCAGCGTTGCTGTGGCTGCTATTTTTCCTTCTGTTTCTGCGTTCGCCCAGAGTACCCAAAACTTTGATACCTCCACGAATGTGGTAATTACCGCGGGTCGTCAAGTGCAGGCTGCCAAAGATGTGCTGGCAGACAACGTCGTCATTACCGCTGCAGAAATTGCCAAGTCCGGCGCCGCCTCCATCGTCGATTTGTTGCAACAGCAACGCGGTATCGAGATTGCCCGCAACGGCGGTCCAGGCACTATCTCATCTGTCTTTATTCGCGGCGGTGCCAATGCGCAAAACGTGGTGTTGGTCGATGGTATCCGCATTGGTTCATCAACTTTAGGTGGCGCTACCTGGTCGGCGATCCCGTTGTCCCAGATCGAGCGTATCGAAATCGTCTACGGCCCGCTCAGCAGCTTGTATGGTGCTGATGCGATGGGTGGCGTAGTGCAGATTTTTACCAAAAAAGGCAGCGCAGTCATCACGCCTACCGCTACTGTCGGCCTGGGTAGTTATGGCTTGCGTAAGGCCGGTGCCGGCATTAGCGGCGCGACAGCAGGTAATGTCAGCTTCGCGCTGAATGTCGGCCATGAAGAGGAGGATGGTTTCTCCGCGACCCGCCCCAGTGCCGGTCGGTATTACTACAACCCAGATAAAGACGGCTACACGCTGGACAGCGTCAGCGGTCGCCTCGGTTATGAAGTCGCCACGGGACACGACCTCGGCATCAGCTTCCTGCAAAGCCGCCTGAATGCGCAATTCGACGCGGGTCCCGGCTACGATGATCGCAATATCCAAAAGTTGGAAACCCTCGCGATCTTCACGAAAAACCGTTTGGCCAGTAACTGGCTCAGCACCGTGCAAATTGCTGAAACGGCGGATAAGGGTTTTACCGATGCCTCATTTGGCCCAAGTCAATTCGACACCAGGCAGACTAGCCTGAACTGGCAGAATGACATCAGCTTTGGCAAAGATGTGCTGCAACTGGTCTATGAACACCGTAAAGAAAAAGTGCAGGCGAGCACTCAAGAAGTGAGCGGCAACCGCACTACCAATTCTTTAGCCGGCTCCTATGTATTCAAGCAAGATGCCCATCTGGTCAGCGCCAGTGCGCGTTATGACGACAGCTCGCAATATGGCTCCAAAGTGACCGGTAGCGTGGCATACGGCTATCGCCTGAGTAATGCCTTGCGGGTCAATGCCAGCTACGGCACCAGCTTCCGTGCGCCGACGTTCAATGAGCTGTATTACCCATACTACGGCATCTCCACCAATAAACCGGAGCAAGCCAAGAATACCGAAATCGGTATTTATTACGAAGACGGCGTCAGCCAGTTCAGTGCAGTGTATTACTCCAATAAGGCAAGAGATTTGCTGGTCTATGCCAATCTATGTCCGGTAGAAAAGTCCAGCCATCCATACGGTTGCGCTTATAACGTCAACAAAGCCACGTTGTCCGGTTTGACGCTCGGCGGTTCCACTCGTCTGGGCGATCTGAGCTTGCGCGGTTCTCTGGATATTCAGGATCCGAAAGATGACACTACCGGCTTGCGTCTGGCACGTCGTAGTACGCAACACGGTAGTCTGGCTGCCGAATATAGCTTGGCTAAAACCAAGCTCGGCGTAGAAGCCGTGTTCTCCGGCGATCGGTTTGACGATATGCAAAATACCCAACGATTAGGTGGTTATAGCTTATTGAATCTGTATGCGACCTATGATGTGGCAGCGAACTGGTCGGTGATCGGGCGCTGGAATAATGCGCTGAACAAAGATTATGAACTCGCAAAAGGCTATACGACGATCGGTTCTAATGTCTTCGTTGGGGTGAATTACGGTTTTAAATAAGTTGGCGTTATCCCTCAGTTATCAGAGGATGTAGCCTTATTCCCCTGTCCCGCATGCGGGAGAAGGGCCAGGGGTGAGGGTGCATGCAAACGATGCTGGCGTGCGAATTTGGTGAGCGCTTAAGCTTGTGAAATCGCTTTTGATTTGAATTTTTTGAGGGTCTTGGTGTGAATTTATGCCCGGTAATTACCTACACCCTCATTCCAGCCTTCTCCCGTGAGCGGGAGAAGGAGTTAGCCGCGCGATTATTTATTCCTGCTGGCGTTTTTATCGTTTCTTTCTTACGAATTAAACCAGGTGTTCTGACAGATTGTCTCTGTCGATTTCTTCCATAAGGCGGATCGTGACTTTAGCTACTTCTTCAGGCTCCAGTATCACCGCGCCTGCGACGGCGAGCAGGCATCGCTCCTGGCGCGCCTCGCGTATCATTTTTATTTTGATCCTGATTTCACTCGGCAGTATTGCGATTGCCTGCGTGACTGGTTCCGTGTCGCTTTCTCTCGCTGAATTGTTGAACGGCTTGCTGGAGCTTTTGCAGGGCAAGCCATCGACGCTGGCGGCGACTTTGCTGGAGTTGCGTCTCGGTCGTGCTTTATTGGGTTTTGTGACCGGCGCGACGCTGGCACTGGCCGGGGTGCTGATGCAGGCCCTGTTGCGCAATCCTTTGGCCGACCCGTATGTACTCGGTGTCTCCGGCGGTGCCTCGGTCGGCGCTCTTGCCGCTATCTTGTTTGTCGGCATGGGTTGGCTGGTGGATCTGGCCGCGTTTGGCGGTGCGATTGCCGTCGCTGCCTTGTTATTTGCTTTGGCTTATCGCGATTTGCGCGGTAGCGGCAGCTCGGACGGCAGTGCGCCGCTTTTATTATTGACGGGCGTGATTGTCGCGTCCGGCTGTGGCGCCCTGATTACGCTGATGCTGTCGGTTGCGCCTGACAGTCGTTTGCGCGGCATGGTGTTCTGGATGATCGGCGATTTATCGAATGCAGATTCACGTGTGCTGCCGTGGATTATATGGAGTGTCATACTAGTGCTGGCATTGCGCATGGCACGATCGATCAATGTCGCCGCCATGCATGCAGATAATGCGCTGAGTCTGGGCGTGAATATCGGTCGATTGCGGCAAACCTTGTTTATCTGTTCGGCTCTATTGACGGCGAGTGCGGTCAGCAGTGCCGGCAGTATCGGTTTTGTCGGACTGATTATTCCGCATGCCTGCCGCTTTGCCTGGGGGCCGGATCATCGTTTGCTGATTCCTGTAGCGACGCTGGCCGGCGGTAGTTTTTTGGTGTTGGCCGATACGCTGGCGCGGACTGCGGTCGCGCCGCAGCAATTGCCGGTCGGTGTGATCACCGCGATGATCGGTGTGCCGTTATTCCTGCTGCAATTACATCAGTTGAGAAAGCAGGGGCGCTGATGAACACAGCTACGCAGGTTTTGCTGACTACCAGCGATCTGAGTTTGTCAGCCGGCAAGCGCGTGCTGCTCGATGCCTTGCAATGGCAAGTCAAGAGCGGCGAGTGCTGGTGCGTCATTGGCCGCAACGGCGCGGGCAAAAGCACACTGCTGCGCACCTTGGCGGGTATGCGCCCGGTCGAGCGTGGCACTGTCGTGATCAGGAATAAGAAACTCCAGCAATGGCCGCTCAGCGCGCTGGCGCGGGAGCGTTCTTTTTTGCCGCAGGGCAGAGTCGATGCCTTCGGCTATCGCGCCATTGAAACCGTATTGAGCGCGCGCCATCCTTATCATGATGCGCATTATTGGGAGTCGCCGGATGACCTGGAATTGGCGCATGCGGCTTTACAGGAGCTGGATGTCGCCGAGATGGCGGAGCGCGATGTGCGCAGCCTGTCTGGCGGTGAGCGTCAGCGCGTGGCGATTGCCGCTTTGCTGGCGCAGGACGCTGCTTTGATGTTGCTGGACGAGCCAGCCAATGCGCTCGATCTCGCGCATCAGGTCAGCGTGATGCAACTGTTTTCCCGTTTATGCCGCGAGCAAAACAAGGCCGTCGTCATGGTTAGTCACGACCTTAATCTGGCGCACCGCATCGCTACCCACGCTTTACTCCTGATGGGGGATGGCCGCTGGCAGGCAGGTCCGGTTGAGCAGGTCATGACAGCGGACAAACTTGGTCTTTGCCTAGGTCATCCTTTAGAACTGATACGGCACGGCGAGCATACACTCTTTTTACCAGGACACTAAACCGTGAATACACCGATCGACATTAAGGTTACTGATAAGCTCAACGAAGACCATATCAACATGCGCCATCAGCGCCGCATGCAGCGTAAAAAAGAACTGATGGATCAGAAGATCGAAGCCGCACAGCGCAAGACCGGCGTGGTCGTGATCAACGGCGGTAATGGCAAGGGCAAAAGCTCCAGCGGTTTTGGCATGGTGATGCGTGCAATGGGGCATGGTATGCAGGTCGGCGTCGTGCAATTTATTAAAGGTGCGATGTCCACCGGTGAAGAGATTTTTCTGCGCCGCTTCCCCGATGAAGTCAGCTTTCATGCGATGGGCGAGGGCTACACCTGGGAAACCCAGAACCGCGAACGCGATATTGAAAAAGCCCGGCTCGCCTGGCAAAAGGCCAAGGAATTTTTAAGCGATCCCAAGATCGGCATGGTCTTGCTCGATGAGTTGAATATCGCGCTCAAATATCACTACCTCGACGTGCAGCAAGTGATCGCGGATCTGGATGCGCGGCCCGAGATGCAGCATGTGATCATTACCGGGCGCGGTGCTTTGCCGGAGTTGATCGAGATCGCCGATACCGTGACGGAGATGCAGGTCGTCAAGCATGCGTTTAACGACGGCATCGTGGCGCAAGCCGGGATCGAGTGGTAATGAGCACATCGTCCGCCCGCGTCGTCCTGATTTCCGCGATTGCTTCCGGTCAGGGCAAGACCACCGTGACAGCCGCGCTGGCGCGCAAGTTGCGCAAGCTAGGACAGCGGGTGCGGGTGTTTAAAACCGGCCCTGATTTTATCGATCCCATGATGCTGGAACGCGCCAGCGGTGTGCCGGTGCTGTCGCTGGACTTGTGGATGGTCGGATTAGAGGCGTCGCGCGCACTGCTGGCGCAAGCCGCGGCGGAGGCCGACGTGATTTTGATCGAAGGCGTGATGGGTTTGTATGACGGCAATCCCTCCTCGGCCGATCTGGCGCAAGCTTTTGGCGTACCGGTGTTGGCGGTCGTCGATGCCTCTGCCATGGCGCAGACTGTGGGGGCCATCGTGATGGGCTTGCGCGATTTCGGTCCGGTACGCATGGCAGGCGTTATCGCGAACCGGATTGCCTCGCCGGGTCACGCACAGATGGTGGCCGATGCGATGCACAAAGTGCCAGTGAATCCTATCCCGTTGCTGGCGAGTTTGCCGCGCCAGGAGCAGGGTTTGCCAGAGCGGCATTTAGGTCTGGTGTTGCCCGACGAGGTCGCGCAGCTAGAGCAAATGCTGGACCTTCAGTCGGATCAGCTGGCGCTAGACCTGGATGCCTGGAATGCCTTGCCGCTGACGCAATTCGAATGCGGGCATATGGCGGAAACAGCGCACGAAAAAACACCAGCCTTATTGCAGGGAAAAACCATTGCGATTGCCCGTGATGCGGCGTTTGCATTCATCTATCCCGCGAATGTATTGTGTTTGCAGGCGCTTGGCGCGAAGATCGAATTCTTCTCGCCATTGGCCGATCAGCCAGTGCCAGCCGGGGCCGATGCCGTGTATTTGCCCGGAGGCTATCCTGAACTGCATGCCGGGGTGCTGAGTCAGGCGCAGCAATGGCAAGCGTCGATACGCGCCGCGCATGCGCGCGGTCTGCCTATCCTGGCGGAATGCGGCGGCATGATGGTATTGACCGATAAGCTGGTCGATCAGCAAGAACGCACATGGACGATGGCGGGGCTCTTGCCTGGCCGGGTGGTGATGCAAAAACGCCTGGCGGCGTTGGGTGCGCAAGCCTGGTCCGGCAGTGCCGGCGAATTGCGCGGACATACTTTTCATTATTCGCGTTTCGAGACGAGCTTAACGCCGTATAGCCATGCACGCAAACATGCGCCGCCGAGCGCAAACCCGGAGCAGGGCGAAGCAATTTACCGCGATGGTAATTTGCACGCTTCGTATTTTCATGCGTATTTTCCATCTAATCCGCTGGCGGTTGCCGGGCTGTTTTCAGGAGAAACTAGATGACGCGCACCCTGGTGTTCGGCGGCGCCCGCTCCGGTAAAAGTGCCTATGCCGAGCGTCTGGCAAGCGCTTCAGGCAAACCGGTGATCTATCTCGCGACGGCGCAGCCGAATGATGCAGAGATGCAGAGCAGGATCGCGCATCACCGGACCCAGCGTCCCGCAGAATGGCTGACGCTTGAGCAACCATTGTCTTTGGCGGACACCATTGAGCAATACAGCACGCCGGACAATCTGATCCTGATCGATTGCCTGACCTTGTGGCTGTCGAATCTGCTGTTTTCCGAGCACATTGAGATGCCCGAAATCGGCAATATTACGCCGCCTGCGATGTTCGCCGAGCAGCGCGACCTGTTTTTGCAAGCGCTGACATCGTGTCGTGGCGACCTGGTGATGGTCTCCAACGAAGTCGGTATGGGCATCGTCCCGCAGGGGGCGATTTCGCGCTGGTTTGTCGATGAGGCGGGGCGATTGAACCAGGCCGTTGCAGCGCAATGCGAACAAGTGGCCTGGGTCGCGGCGGGCTTGCCTTTGTATCTGAAGTCCGTTGTTTAAAATGACTTGATTGAAAATTTTTCTTGCGTCCTTCGCACGACAGGATGACGTGTGCGGAGTACGGCAGAAAATAGCATGATCGGCAAAAACGCGCTGTTCCTGCATGCTGTCAGCGGTACTCCTGCCTTCGCAGGAGTGGCGAAGTGAGAGTGGCATTGAATGCATAAATAGTTTAATTATCGGATCAATAGGTTTTTTGTATTTTCAATTCAATTTCTTTAGGCCATCGATGACCACATTACGTCTCGCTCATTTAGCAATCCCGGCCATATCGACATGCTTGTCGTTGATCTTCGCCGCGCCAAGCCAGGCGGCAATCAGCGTGACTGACGATCTGGGTAATGCCATTACACTGGCGCGTCCGGCACAGCGCATCATCAGCTTGTCGCCGCACGTGACTGAGCTGGTATTCGCCGCCGGTGCCGGTGACCAGCTGATCGGCACGGTCGAGTACAGCGATTATCCCGCCGCAGCCAAGACGATTCCGCGGGTCGGCGATAATCGCCAGTTAGATATAGAACGTATCATCGCCATGAAACCCGATCTGCTGGTGGTCTGGATGCATGGTGCGTTCGAGCGTCAACTTGAACCTTTGCGTAAATCCGGCATCCCGTATTATTTCAGCGAACCGCATAAACTCGACGATATCCCGGCGACTTTGCTGAAACTTGGTCAGTTGTTTGGAACGGAGAAGCCGGCGCAAATCGCCGCCGATGAGTTTCGTCAGCAACTCCATCAACTCACTACACGGTATCAAAACAAGCCGACAGTCAGGACTTTTTATCAGGTCTGGGGCAAGCCGATTTATACCTTGAACGATAAAAGTATCGTCAGCGATGCGATCCGTGTCTGTGGCGGCGAAAATATCTTCGGGCGTTTGTCGCCTCTAGCGCCGGTGGTTGGACTGGAATCCGTGATACAGGAAAATCCCGAAGTCATTTTGACCGGCGACAGCAAGACCCAGGCCATCAGCGGTATAGAACAATGGAAGAGCATCGGCAATCTGCTGGCGGTAAAAAATAATAATCTGTTCGTGCTTGACGGCGACCAGTTAAACCGGGCCGGGCCGCGCATTATCGACGGTGCCAAAGCCGTGTGCGAAGCGCTGGATCAAGCCAGAAGCAAGCGCGGTACCCGTCCATGAGCCTGTATCGGCGCATTGCCTGCCTCTCGACCGAAGCGGTAGAAACCTTATACGCCTTAGGCGCAGACGACCGCATCGTCGGCATCTCTGGCTACACCACACGACCAGCCCGGGCGAGAGAAGAGAAAACAAAAATCAGCGGATTTTCTTCCGCCAAGATAGATCGCATCCTGGCAGTGCAACCGGATCTGGTGATCGCTTATTCGAATATGCAAGCTGAAATCTGTCGCGAACTGATCGCCGCCGGTATCGAAGTGCATGTCTTTAACCAGTACACCGTCGCTGGCATTCTGCGCATGATTGCCGTACTCGCCAGACTGGTCGATAAGCAAGAGCAAGGTACTCAATTGATCGCGACATTGCAGGCGCAGATCGATCGCATTCAACAACAGGCAACACAATGGACGCGCAGACCCAAAGTTTATTTTGAAGAATGGAATGAGCCCCTGATGTCCGGCATCGGCTGGGTTTCAGAGCTGATCCATATTGCCGGTGGCGAAGATGTTTTTAGCGAGTTGGCGCAACATCACAGCGCCAGACAACGCATCATCGCCGACCCTGCTGAAGTCGTACGGCGCGCACCGGACATCATCATAGGATCGTGGTGCGGTAAAAAATTCAGGCCAGAGAGTGTGCTGGAACGCGAGGGCTGGCAGCAGATTCCCGCCTGCCAAAATGCTTTGGTCGTCGAGATTAAATCGGCGGATATCTTATCGCCGGGACCATCGGCAATTCTGCATGGCCTGCCGCAGTTGCATCACGCAGTTGCATCAGTTATCAGCGCATGGCAAGGCAGATGATGTGATCGTTTTGACGAGCGTCAGAAATTAGGCGAGATACAAAACACTCGCCGCAGGGGTGTAAAGAACAACGTGCCGAATTTGCTTTCGCGGCGCATTCTGCGTCTGTTTTTATTGACTCTAATTGATATACTCCCCCTATTTTTATAAATTTTATCCTTGTTGCGCCTTATATTATTGCGGTTCTTATTTATACTAATCCCAGTATATTTTTTTTGTCAAAAAACTTGCTATGAAAATCACCACCTTAATGGTTCAGGGGACGACCTCGGATGCGGGTAAAAGTACCGTCGTTGCCGCACTGTGCCGGCTGCTCAAAAGGCAGGGCGTCGCGGTCGTGCCGATGAAGCCGCAGAACATGGCGCTGAATAGTGCCGTGACCATCGACGGTGGCGAGATCGGACGCGCTCAGGCCTTGCAAGCGATCGCTGCGGGTTTGCCGGCGCACACCGATATGAATCCGGTATTGCTGAAACCTTCATCGGATACCGGTGCGCAGATCATCATCCACGGCAAGGTGCGCGCCGACATGAATGCGCGCGACTACGATCAATACAAAAGCGTCGCCATGCAAGCCGTGCTGGAATCGTATGCGCGCCTGCAACAGCAATACGATTGCATCATCGTCGAAGGTGCAGGCAGTCCGGCCGAGGTCAATTTGCGCGAGTGCGATATCGCGAATATGGGCTTTGCCGAAGCCGTGGATTGCCCTGTGATTCTGGTCGCCGATATCGATCGCGGCGGTGTATTTGCGCACTTCCTCGGTACGCTCGCTTGTCTGTCGGCATCCGAGCAACAGCGTATCGTCGGCTTTGTCATCAACCGCTTTCGCGGCGATATCAGTCTGCTGGAGCCTGGGCTCAGGTGGCTGGAAGAAAAAACCGGCAAGCCGGTGCTGGCGGTACTGCCGTATCTGCATGGACTGATGCTCGACGCAGAAGATGCGATTCAAGCTAGCCAGTCCGGCGCAGGCAAATTCCGCATCATCGTGCCGGCGATTCCGCGTATTTCCAACCATACGGATTTCGATGCCTTACGCGCGCATCCTGAAGTCGATTTGCAATTCATCGGGCCGGGCCGGGCGATTCCTGCGGCAGATCTGATCATCCTGCCCGGCAGCAAAAACACGCGCGCCGATCTGGCTTTTTTGCTGGAACAGGGATGGCAACCCGTGTTGGAAAAACACCTGCGCTACGGCGGCAAAATTATCGGTATTTGCGGCGGTTATCAGATGCTGGGCCATGTAATCAGCGACCCACATGGCGTCGAGGGCGCGCCGGGTGACTCGGAGGGGCTGGGTTTATTGGATATCACGACCGAACTGACGCAGGATAAACGTCTGCAGCAAGTGAGCGGACGCTGTTTGTTCGGCGCGGCTGACCAGGCTGCCAAGGTCAGCGGCTACGAAATTCATATGGGCATTACCTATGCGAGCAACCAGACCCAAGCGGTCTTTCAGCTCGAGAATGAAAGTAAGGAGCTGGAAGGCAGCCGCTCGCCGGATGACCGGATACTGGGCTCGTATCTGCACGGCTTGTTTGACCATCCCGAGGCTTGCGCCGCCTTGCTGGCGTGGGCAGGGCTGAAGACGGAAGTCAAAGTAGATCTGGCGGCTTTGCGTGAACAAAGCATTGATCGCGTGGCGGATGCCTGTCTTCCTTTGCTGGCGGCTTTGCAGGAATTTTAAAAAATTCTCAACACAGGGACACAAAAAATAGAGAGATATAAAGATTCACAGAAAAGATTGCGGAAATTCTTCGCTTGCTCTCTGTCCCCCAGTGTTTCTTTGTAAGAGCTATGCGTTGGGAAGGATTGGATACGCGCAGCGAAGGCAATACCTACGACAGCGTGCATAATCGTTCCAGTGTCTGGAGTCCGTTTCTTCTACGCAGATAGAAAATCAGGCTTTATCTAAACTCTTTGCACCAAACATAAAAGAGCCCGACTGGATTTTGCCATCCGCGACCTGATAGATCGCGACCAGCCGGATAGTACCTGTTCCTTCAGGGAAAGTGCGGGTTACTTCTTCATGGTCGATCACTAAATTCTCCATCACGCTGCGCTGGATTAATCTTGCATGCAGGTTCGGTTCTTGAAAACGGATTCTGCTACGCTCACGGATTTCCGCCTTGCCGTTGGCGACTAATTTAGCTGGATACTCATACTGCTGCGCCTCATCGGCATAGGTTTCTAACCATGCTTCCAGATCCCGTGCGTTATAAGCATCCAGCTGTTGTTGAACGACTGCTTCCGGCGACAGTATTTTTTTCATGGCGATTTAAATGTTAACAGATTCTGATTTTCTTAAAAAAATATCGGTCAAAGCAGGGTTTGGGATGCGCCGTCGCCCACTGCAATGCCGGTCAGCTGAAATGGATCGACTCCCTCAATACACGCCACATTAAAACCAAATTGCGTGGGATTGCTACGGCGCTGATGATGTGTGTAGATGCCACAGACTTTACAAAAATAATGTTTTGCTGTGTTGGTATTCCATTGATACAGCGTCAGCATGTCAGCGCCTTTGACCACACGCAAACCTGCTATCGGGACACTGGCGATAATCGATCCCTTGCGCCGGCATAGCGAGCAGTTGCAGCGGCGCAGATTTTCCAGTCCGTTTGCCAGATCGACTTCAAATTCGACCGCGCCGCAGTGGCAATTTCCTTTCTTGGTTTCCATGCTGATTACCTTATTTATCCTGGAGAGGTAAGGGTAAATTATTTGCTGGATGTCGCCGATCATTTTTTGAGGCGTCAGCGAGGACGTTTGCTTGGCAAGCTTGATTTTTTCGATTGTCTGTCAACAAAAAGGCATGACTTGATCTTGGCCGAAACGATGCGTAGCACGACTCAGGGTAAGGCGGTCTTTATTGACACTGCTTACAGGCTGTCGTATCCAGAAAAATTGGTTGGATAAAGCGCAATCAGGACGGCAAGCGCCGTTTGAAATGCAGATGGAATATCTATCAGAGTGCAGGTCGTAGCAGAGTAGTAATATCATCAATAAATTACTTTACCTATGAATAGTTTAGGTTTAAAGTATTTTTTAAGAGGCGGCAATTTAAAAGTGTCAGTGTAGATTTTTCGACGAATGCGTTTGGAGAAAAAATGATCGTGAATACCCATGTTGACAGCGCCCATGTTGATAGCGCTCACATCGACAAGTTTGCACAGGATAATTTGCCGGCGCGGGAGCTATGGCCGGAATTGATCTTTACTTTGCCCGAGCTGCAATATCCGGCACGATTAAATTGTGTGGAAGAGTTGCTGGATAAAATGGTCGCTGCGGGCTACGGCGATAAACCGGTGATCCTGACTTATCAGGCTAGCTGGAGCTATTCTTTTTTGCTGGAAACGGTCAACCGCATCGCCAACGTTCTGATCAGAGACATGGGGCTGGTGCCGGGTAACCGGGTTTTGCTGCGTGCTGCCAATCATCCCATGATGGCGGCTTGTACGCTGGCGGTATTGAAGGCTGGATGCATCGCAGTGCCGACCATGCCTTTATTGCGCGCCAAAGAGCTGTCCACCATCATCGACAAGGCGCAAGTCACTGCGGCTCTGTGTTCATACGCTTTGCGGGAAGAAATGGCCCTGGCGCAAGAGACATCCCATGTCCTGCAGCAAATCGTTTATTTCAATGCCCAGACGCAGTCTGCGCGGGACCTGGAAGCCAGAATGGCGCTACAACCCAATGAATTTGCGCCTGTCGATACCTCGGCGGAAGACGTCTGCCTGATTAGCTTTACCTCCGGTACCACCGGCATGCCGAAAGGCACCATGCATTTTCACCGCGACGTACTGGCAATTTGCGACTGTTTTCCGCGTTCTGTCCTGGCATCTGCCAGCAGTGATATTTTTATCGGCACACCGCCGCTGGCGTTTACCTTTGGACTCGGAGGGCTTTTATTGTTTCCTATGCGGGTCGGCGCTACCACGGTGCTGCTGGAAAAACTGACGCCAGAGACTTTGCTGAAAGCGGCGGCGGATTTCAAAGCCACGATTTGTTTTACGGCACCGACTTTTTATCGTCAGATGGCAACACTGGCATCGAGTTTCGATCTCTCACATTTGCAGAAGACGGTGTCGGCAGGGGAAGCCTTACCCGCGTCAACCCGTGAACTCTGGAAAAAAGCGAGCGGCCTGGAAATGATCGATGGCATAGGCGCAACCGAGATGCTGCACATCTTTATTTCCGCCGCCGGCAAGGAGGCGCGAGCCGGCGCCACCGGTAAGGTGGTGCCCGGCTATCAGGCCTGCGTACTCGATGAGCAGGGGAAGCTCGCCGGGCCCGGGGTAGTCGGCCGTCTGGCGGTCAAGGGACCGACCGGATGTCGCTATCTGGCCGACTCACGGCAGGCCAATTATGTGATGCAGGGCTGGAACTTGACTGGCGATGCTTATGAAATGGATAGCGAAGGTTATTTCTGGTATCGCGCCCGTACCGATGACATGATCATTTCCGCCGGCTACAACATTGCCGGCCCTGAGGTAGAAGAGATTTTGCTCAAGCATACCGCGGTTGCTGAATGTGCCGTAGTCGGTTTGCCAGATGAGGAGCGGGGTCAGATCGTGAAAGCGTTTGTGGTCTTGAAAGCAGGCATCGCGCCATCCGATCCATTGATCAAGGAATTGCAGAATTTTGTTAAAGCGGGCATCGCTCCTTACAAATACCCGCGCGCGATCGAATTCCGCTCTTCCTTACCGCGTACCGAAACCGGCAAGTTACAGCGTTACAAACTGCGTCAGCCGGCAATCTGAACAATCTGAAAAGACTTCGGCCAAACGGAATAAGACTATTTCTGGATAAATAATGAACATACTTTGCATAGGCGGCGGTCCGGCTGGTTTGTATTTCAGTCTGCTGATGAAAAAGCAAAACCCCGCGCACCAGGTCACGGTAATTGAGCGTAACCGTCCTTACGATACGTTTGGCTGGGGTGTCGTTTTTTCGGATCAGACCCTGGGTAATTTAGTGAACGCCGATGAGCAAACGGCGCGTTTCATCTTGCAATCCTTTAATCATTGGGATGACATCGACGTGCACTTCAAGGGGCAGGTTGTACGCTCTGGCGGTCATGGATTTTGCGGCATCGGGCGTAAGCGCCTGCTCAATATTTTGCAAGAACGCTGCGAGCAACTCGGCGTGCAATTGGTGTTTGAGACCCATGTGCAGGATGACCGGCAATTAGCGCTGGATTATCAGGCCGATCTGGTGATTGCCAGCGATGGCCTGAATAGCCTGGTGCGTACACGCTATGCCGACAGCTACCAGCCCGACATCGACAACCGCAAATGTCGCTTCATTTGGCTGGGCACCAAAAAATTGTTTCCGGCCTTTACTTTTGCGTTTGAAGAAACCGAGTTCGGCTGGTTCCAGGCGCATGCCTATCAATATGACGGCGATACCTCGACGTTTATTATTGAAACACCGGAAGAAGTCTGGTTGAAGGCAGGACTGGATCAGATGAGTCAGCCGGAGGCGATTACTTTTTGCGAAAAACTGTTCGCAAAATATCTGGATGGATGTGCCTTGATGAGCAATGCCAGCCATCTGCGCGGTTCTGCCAGCTGGATTAAGTTCCCCCGCATTATTTGCAAGCATTGGGTGCATTGGAATACCTTGCAGTCGAAGCCGGTGCCGGTCGTCTTGATGGGGGATGCGGCGCATACCGCGCATTTCTCCATCGGCTCCGGTACCAAGCTGGCGTTGGAAGATGCGATAGAACTGGCGAACAGCTTTCAGTTGCACGGTGCGCAAGGCATGGCTGCCGTGCTGGAAGCCTATCAGCAAGTGCGTGCGATTGAAGTGCTGAAAATACAAAGCGCGGCCCGCAATTCGATGGAATGGTTTGAAAACGTACAGCGCTATACCGCCATGCAGGTGCCGCAATTCGCCTATTCGATGCTGACGCGTAGCCAGCGCTTATCGCATGAGAACTTGCGTGTCCGCGATGCCGGCTATGTACAGGCGTATGAACGCTGGACGGCGCAGCATGCGTTTTCTCAAATCGGCGAGACGCTGTCACTGCCTGACGGCAGTCCGCCTATGCCGCCTATGCTGACGCCGTTTCGGGTCCGCGGCGTCACTTTGAAAAACCGGATCGTGGTATCGCCTATGGCGCAATATTCTGCGGCAGACGGTGTCGCCGGCGACTACCATCTGGTGCATCTGGGCAGCCGGGCAATGGGCGGTGCCGGATTGGTCTTCGCAGAAATGACCTGCGTCTCTGCGGATGCCCGCATCACACCTGCCTGTCCCGGCCTCTATCAACCCGAACACACTCAGGCCTGGAAGCGTATCGTCAATTTCGTGCACCACAACACCGACGCCAAGATCGCGGTGCAACTTGGACATGCCGGTGCAAAGGGCTCAACCCGACGTGCCTGGGATGGCATTGACCAACCCCTGGAGAGTGGCAACTGGCCACTGATATCCGCATCGGAGCAGCAGTATGTAGCGGGCGTGTCGCAAATCGCCCGTGCCGCCACGCTGACGGACATGAACAGGGTTACCGCCGATTTCGTCCGGGCGACGCAAGAAGCGGATAAAGCAGGATTTGATTGGCTGGAACTGCATTGCGCGCACGGGTATCTGTTATCGAGCTTCATCTCGCCGTTGACCAATCACCGGACCGATGAATTCGGCGGCTCGCTGGAAAATCGCTGCCGTTTTCCTTTGCGGGTATTTGCCGCTGTCCGTGCGATCTGGCCCGAAAATAAACCGATCAGTGTCAGGATTTCTGCCCATGACTGGGTCGAAGGGGGCATTACACCGGACGATGCGGTGCAGATTGCAGCGTTGTTCAAGAAGGCGGGCGCTGACATGATCGACTGCTCGTCGGGGCAAGTCAGCAAGCAAGAAAAACCGGTGTATGGCCGTATGTTCCAGACACCGTTTGCAGATCGCATCCGCAATGAAGCGCAGATTGCAACCATCGCGGTTGGTGCGATTTATGAAGCCGATCACGCCAATAGCATCATCGCCGCCGGACGCGCAGATCTGTGCGCTATCGCTCGCCCGCACTTGGCCAATCCGGCATGGACCTTGAATGAAACCGCTAAACTCGGTTACCTGGATATGCCCTGGCCGAAACAATATACGGCGGCCAAGATGCAGTTGGAACGTAACCTGGAACGTGAAAAACAAATGGCTGCGGCGAATGGTGGACTGACGCCACAACAAGTCGCCGCCAAATTACTGGAAGGCTGAGATGAATACGCAAACAAGGGAAGATAAAACCACTCTGGCAGGCAAACATGCCCTGGTAACCGGCGGCGGCAAAGGTATCGGCCTTGCCATCGCCAGCACTTTGCTGGAGCAGGGGGCCGCAGTCACCATCAGCGGGCGCAATGAACACACCTTGCAAGACGCCATGCGGTATTTGCATGGCAAGGGCAGCGTCAGTTATGTGCTGATGGATGTGACCGACCTGCATTCGGTGCAGCAAGCGTTTGAACATGCCATTGTGCGCAAGGGGCGCGTCGATATTCTGATCAACAATGCGGGACAGGCAGTATCCGCGCCTTTTCTGAAGACCAGCGCAGACATGTGGCAGCAAATGATGGCGGTCAATTTAAGCGGCGCTTTCCATTGCACTCAGCAAGTCTTGCCTGCCATGCTCGAGGTCGGATGGGGCCGTATTGTGAATGTCGCCAGCACGGCAGCGTTGACAGGCTATGCGTATGTCGCTGCCTACTGTGCGGCCAAGCATGGCGTGCTTGGCATGACGCGCGCACTGGCGCTGGAGGTGGCTAGCAAAGGAGTCACCGTCAACGCCGTTTGTCCCGGTTATACCGAGACCGATATGGTGGCTGATGCCGTTGCCAATATCGTCGCCAAGACCGGCCGCACCGATGAACAGGCGCGTACCGATCTGGCCGCGGGCAATCCGCAAAAACGCTTTGTCCAGCCGGATGAAGTGGCGCATAGCGTTGCATGGCTATGCCAACCGGCCGCCGCGGCGATGAATGGGCAGGCGATTGCTGTTGCGGGTGGGGAGGTGATGTAAATGGATGACCTTGATGGGCTCTATCGGTTCGCCTGGCATCGATCAATTCTGCAGTCAGGCGCTTCATGAAAAATGATCTTCCCCAGGTCTATGACCTGGAAACCAGGTTGACGCAAGATCATCATCAGTCATTGAAGCTATGGCTGCGGATGTTGTCGTGTACCGTCATGATAGAAGCGGAGATACGTACCCGGCTCCGGCAAGAGTTTGATGTGACGTTGCCGCGTTTTGATCTGATGGCGCAACTTGAGCGCCATCCGGATGGATTGCGCATGGGTGAACTGTCCAAGCGCATGATGGTCACGGGCGGCAATATTACCGGGATTACGGATCAGCTGGAGCAGGAGAAGCTGGTGGTCCGTGTCGCCGATAGCAAAGACCGGCGCGCTTACAGTGTCAAGTTGACAGCAGCGGGACGGCGCGTTTTCAAGCGCATGGCGGTGGTTCATGAGGCATGGATCGCCGAGTTGTTTTCCGGTTTGCAGCCGGAAGAAAAGAAACAATTTTTTGAATTACTGTCGCAGGTTAAAGCACATCTGCATCAGTCTGGTGAAGAACAGGAGTAAGCCATGAAATACCTATCGGGACAGCCACACGATTTGCCTGGCAATCGTCATCATTTATCCGCTTATACCGCACGCCATTTTCAGTTCGGCCTGAACTCTGGCGTTGCTACCATCGTCTTGAACCGCCCGGAACGCAAGAATCCCCTGACCTTCGACTCTTACGCCGAGTTGCGCGACTTGTTTCGCGCCATGACGGATGCCGACGATGTGAAGGCGGTGGTGATTGCCGGCGCCGGCGAGAATTTTTGTTCTGGCGGCGATGTACACGAAATCATCGGTCCGCTGACTAAGCTGGATATGCCGGGCCTGCTGAGCTTTACCCGCATGACCGGCGATCTGGTGAAGGCGATGCGCGCTTGTCCGCAACCGATTGTGGCGGCCGTGGATGGGATCTGTGCGGGTGCCGGTGCTATTTTGGCTCTGGCGTCAGATATACGGATAGGCACGGCACGCAGCAAGACCGCATTCCTGTTCACCCGGGTTGGCCTGGCCGGTTGCGATATGGGCGCTTGCGCCATATTGCCGCGTCTGATTGGACAGGGACGGGCGTCTGAATTGCTCTACAGCGGTCGATCGATGAGCGGTGAGGAAGGCGAACGCTGGGGTTTCTTTAATCGCCTCAGTTCGCCGGAAGCACTATTGGATGATGCCCAGCACCATGCGCAGCACCTGGCTAAAGGGCCGACGTTTGCGCATGGCATGACCAAAAAAATGCTGCAGCAGGAATGGAATATGAGCATCGAGCAGGCGCTAGAAGCGGAAGCGCAAGCACAGGCCATTTGCATGATGACGAACGATTTTCATCGTGCTTACCACGCTTTCGTGGCAAAACAGAATCCGGAATTTGAGGGGGACTAAGATGTCTGATAAGAATTATCTGGAATGGCCGTTTTTTGACGAAAAGCACCGGATTTTACAGTTCGCCCTGGATCAATGGGCGTCTGAGCAACTCGCGCAAGATCATCCGCTGGATGTGGACCATGCATGCCGTCAGTTAGTGCGCCAACTGGGGGCCGCCGGCTGGCTGAAGCATGCGATTGGTGGCGTGAATTATGGCGCCGTGGACGAAGTGATCGATACCCGCGCCATTTGCCTGATACGCGAAACCCTGGCCCGTCATTCTGGACTGGCCGACTTCGCTTTTGCCATGCAGGGTCTTGGTTCTGGCGCGATTAGTTTGTTTGGTACTGAATCGCAAAAAAACCATTACCTGACACGGGTTGCACATGGTGAGGCGATTGCCGCTTTTGCCTTGTCGGAGCCGGATGCCGGTTCCGACGTGGCAGCGCTGCAATGCGCTGCCAGTCTGGAGGGCGATCACTATGTATTGAATGGCGAAAAAACCTGGATTTCCAATGGCGGGATCGCCGATTTTTATGTCGTATTCGCACGTAGCGGAGAGGCTCCCGGCGCACGCGGCATCAGCGCATTGATAGTAGATGCAGATAATCCGGGTCTGGCGATTGCAGAGCGTATTGATGTCATTGCACCGCACCCGCTGGCAAAGCTGCGCTTTAGCAATTGCCGCGTCCCCGTTCATCAGCGTCTGGGCGCGGCGGGGCAAGGTTTTAAAGTCGCGATGGCAACCCTGGATGTCTTTCGCACCTCGGTTGCTGCGGCATCGCTGGGCTTTGCCCGGCGCGCCATGGATGAGGCCCTGCAACGCGCTACGACACGCAAGATGTTCGGCCAGACACTGGCAGATTTTCAATTGACGCAAGCCAAATTGGCACAAATGGCAACCGGCATAGATAGCGCGGCCTTGCTTACCTATCGTGCCGCCTGGCAGCGCGACCAGGGGCGGAATGTAACGAAGGAAGCGGCCATGGCAAAGCTGAGCGCCACCGAAACAGCGCAACAAGTCATTGATGCGGCAGTGCAAATGTTTGGCGGGTTGGGCGTGGTCAGCGAGATGCCGGTAGAACGTCTGTATCGCGAAATACGCGCCTTGCGCATTTATGAAGGCGCGACGGAAGTACAGCAATTGATCATCGCCCGTGAACTATTGAAACAGCATGCTGCGGCGTCGGCAATCTCAAACTGACTGATTGACTGATACGCAAAGTATTCACCACGAAAGGATTCACATGGAATTTCTACAGCCGCCAGACTGGGTTCGCCCGCGCGGTTACTCCAATGGCATCGTCGCCCGGGGGCGCACTGTATGCGTGAGCGGCATGATAGGTTGGGATGGCCAGGGACGGTTTCATACCGATGACTTTGCGGGGCAGGTGAAACAGGCATTAAACAATATTGTCGATGTGCTGGCTGAGGCACAGGCCGAGCCGAAACATATCGTGCGCATGACCTGGTATGTACTGGATAAGAAAGAATACATCGCAGCCTACAAGGAAATCGGGGAAGCGTATCGCGATATTATCGGGCGTCATTTTCCTACCATGACGGCGGTGCAGGTGGCCGGGCTGATCGAAGATCGCGCCAGGGTCGAGATTGAGGTAACAGCGATTGTGCCTGATTAATGGAAATTTCAAGCTAATTAAGATTTACGCAAAAAACGAAACCGCAATCCGGCTGCGCCTGCTGGCACGAAATGCCTCTGAAAGTCGCATCCAGCCTGCGGGTTCAATATGAGTTGAGGTAAGCAGTTTTTCGTTTTGCGCAAGTCCTGCTAATGGAACATTCAGTCTCCAACCGGCACCAGATAAAATCGCCTGGAAACCTTTGCCAGCACTGGGTTTCAGCGATTTTCAGAGCAGTTTGGCAGGACACCGGCGATCTGCGTTAATTCTCAAAATTGCAAACTGATCGCGTTAGAGCCATCTATTCCGCGCATTGAACAGCGTTCCTATCTTCTAGACTATTCTGACTATGGGTATGCATGTCCGCACAACCCGCGCGAGGAATTATGTCTACATCGTCCAGACGGCAATATCTTGATCCCCGATACAACTATGGTGTGCCGGGGAGCATTTACGTTTTGCAAAACAGTGCCTTGCGCGATAACTTGTTTAAGCTTGGCGCGACCAGGAGCTCCGGCTGGGCCAAAGTTCTGGAGTTCAATCGTGACCCGGACAATAGCGTTCCCGGGAAATTTGAATGTATCTTCGAGATAACTACCAATGATTGCGGGCGAGCTTTAGAGCGTTTGCTACAAGAGCTGAAAGACTGTCGTTGCGGGCGGAACGAGCTGGCGTATTTCGACATCTCATTAGCTCAACTGAAAGAATTAGTCCAATCCGTCTGTCGCGAGACCGACAGAAAAAACGTAGGAAAAATTCAAGACATCGCGCTGGCGACTACCGCGTACCATCTCGACGCAGATCAGCAAATTGCTGACATGGGCGGCACTGGCAACGCTGTGGAGGCGATAGTATCCGGATCAGATATCGCCCGATGGTTCAGGCGGAAAATGGTATGGGCAGGTGCGGCAATCTCGCTAAGTGTTCTAGTCGTCGGCGCGCTATTGCTGGGCCAATGGCTGGATCAGCAAAATCAAAGCGAGCAGCTGTCGCAAGCTGTTGCGCCTATATCCGCCCCCATCTTACCGGCGTCAAAGTCGGGCAATGTCGCCAGAGTCAGCTTGCCGTCGCGTGGCAATGCTTTGAGTGAATCTGAAAAAACGGTACTCGGTCTTTCATGCATTGCGACTGAAAATCCTAAAAATCCGCAGGCATTTCATCTTTGCGTACAAACTCAATTGCAAGCGTCGACGACAGATCCTATTGACAAACTGACGCAGGACTTGAGCAGGCATTTGAATGCGCAGCAAAAACGCACATTAGAATACGAATGTATGAAAGAGCATGCTAAAACCGGTCTTGATGCCTATCGTACTTGCCTTAAACAAGGCTTGATCAAGCTGGATGCCCATCAGCAAAAACTGAGTCTAGCTGAAAAATCTGCCCGTCTTCTCTCAAAAAGCTAATCGGCAGCGGATATGCGCCATCGGTCAAAACGCCGGTCATTGCGCTTGTGACAGAGCGGTGGCGATCAGTGATAATGCAGGTCTTGTTATCGACTGAATGTTCAACTGATCCGCAATGAATGATCCCATCCCCTTGCTTGGCTTTAGCACAAGCGCATTAGAGTTGATCTCTTTCGTCTTATCGGTGTTGACTGTCGCCTTGAATATCCGTCAAATCCATTGGGCATGGCTATTTTCTATTGTGTCGTCGCTTTTGTATGGCGTGGTATTTTTCGACGCCAGGTTATATGGCGATATGAGTTTGCAGGCGGTGTTTGTATTGGTCTCGATCTGGGGCTGGGCACAATGGCTGCGAGGCGGTGCCGGTCACCAGGTTTTGCATGTCTCCAGATTATCCAGCCGGCAGCGCATCTGGTCTGCGGGCGCGTGGTTGCTGGCTTTTGTACTACTCTCATTTTTCTTAAAAAACTATACCGATACCGATGTCGCTTATGCCGATGGATTCCTGACGGCAGGCAGTTTATTGGGGCAGCTTTTACTCTCCCGTAAAAAATGGGAAAACTGGCAGGTCTGGATTATGGTGGATGTCTTGTATGTCGGTTTGTATGTGTACAAGGGACTGATGCTGACGGCTATTCTGTATGCCATTTTTGTTGCGATGGCGATCATGGGATTACGTGCCTGGAGTAAAAACAATGCCTGATTTATCCTCACCTGCATCATCCTCATCAGCGCATCGCCTGGCGATTCTCGGCGCGGAATCTTCGGGCAAATCCTTGCTGGCTGAAGCGCTGGCGCAGCGTTATCAAAGCGTCTGGGTGCCGGAGTACCTGCGTGAGTTTGTCGATACCCATCAGCGGGTGCCGACAGAAGCGGAGCAAATCCTGATTGCCCGTACCCAGGTGGAGCGCGAGCTGGCATTGCTCCCAGAGTCGAAGGGCTGGCTGTTTTGCGATACGTCGCCATTGATGACGGCGCTGTACAGCCGCCATTATTTCGGTAGGGTTGATGCCGAACTTGAGATACTTGAAAAACAGCATCGCTACGACTTTATCGTCGTGACCGCGCCGGATTTCCCGTGGACGCCAGACGGCTTGCAACGCGAATCGCCTGCCGTGCGTCAGCAGATACATGAGGACTTGCTGGATTTGCTGGATGAGCGGGAAATACCGTTCCTGATGGTCAGCGGCAGCTTGCAGGAGCGGGTGGAGCAGGTGGATTTTGCCTTGTCGTTTTTGCTGGCATAAATAATCTCACAGGATTGAACACGCATGACGAGTACCGTTATCCTGAATGAGTTGCAAGCTCAGCTTGGTTTAAAACTCAGCAAGTTTGGTCAGGTTTTCTCAGTCGTTAAACCTTATTCTCCTCCTCGCCAAGGAGTAAATATGAATGACCACTGCTGCTGAAAAAAGATACCTGTCACGTTTTCGTGATGTGTTTGACTACATCGATCAACATTTGGATGAAGAATTAAGTGTTGAGCAATTGAGTGCTGTTGCCGCATTTTCGAAATATCATTTTCACCGACAGTTCTCAGAGATGTTCGGTATCAGTGTGCATAAATATGTGCAGCTGGTCCGCTTAAAACGCGCGACTTATACGCTGGCATTCCGGGATCATGGCCGTATCATCGACCTCGCAATGGCTAGCGGATATGAAGGGCCGGAAGCGTTCTCGCGTGCTTTCAGGAAGATGCTGGGACAATCGCCTTCTGCGTTTAAAGAGGATCCGCTGTGGACTTCCTGGTATCAAACCTATCAGGCTGTTCACCATATAAGGATCACACACATGAAACCGGAACATACTTTAGAAAGCGTCAAAGTCGTCCATGTCGAACCGATCAGGGTCGCTGTATTAGAGCATCGTGGCGCGCCGGATCGCATCAGCCTATCGATACGTCGGTTCATTGAATGGCGCAAGCAACAGCGTTTGTCACCGGCCGTGAGTGCGACTTTCAATATTTTTTATTCGAATCCGCATGAGGCGGTGCCTGATGATTATCGTCTGGATCTGTGTGCCTCAGTGCAGCACGAGATTGCAGAAGAAAATGAGTTTGGGATTGTGAATAAGATGATTCCCGGCGGGCGCTGCGCCGTATTGCGACATGTCGGATCGGATGACAATCTTGCGCAGACGATGCAATTCATTTACTCGGAATGGCTGCCGCAGAGCGGTGAGGAGCTAAGGGATTTTCCTGTCTATGCGCAGCGTGTCAAGTTCTTTCCTGACGTCCCTGAGCAGGAAGCGATTATCGATGTTTTTCTTCCCATCCAGTAGCGTATAGATGCGTTGGCAAATGGTCAGGGCTTATGCAAAAACAAAAACCTCTCACTGACGTTTTGATATTCAAATGAACCCGCAAGCTGGATGCGCCTGTTGGCACGAAATGTCGCTGAAAGCCGCATCCAGCATGCGGTTTCAATGTGGATGGTGGTAAGCGGCTGGTCGTTTTGCGTAAGTCCTGACGGTATATAAGTGTTGCGGTAATAAAAACGGGATGCGCTGAAGGCATCCCGTTTTCTTTGGCGCGATCAGAAATCAAATTGCGCAGAGACCTTAAATACTCTTGGCGCACCGGGAAACAGGTAGCCGCCCAGTGATTGCGTGACATCGCGCCAGTAGAATTTATCGCTCACGTTGTCGATGTTAACGCGCAGGGTAGTCGCAACGCCCGCCAGCCTGGTGTGGTAACGGGTACCGAGGTTGAATACGCTGTAGCCCGGTACCATCACGCTGTTATCAGGCTGAAATGCTTTATCTCCAGCGTAATTCCAGCTACCGTTGAGGCTCAGGCCTGGCAGACCGGCGATGGCATAATCGAGATAGATAACGGATTTCCGCGCGGGCACATTGGTCACGCGCTTATCGTCGAGACCGGCGATGCCGGTACCCGATTGACGCGCGTCGAGCGCAGTCAAGCTCCCGCCTAATGACAGTGCGGGAGTGACGCGTCCTTGCACTGTCAATTCAAGCCCATTGTGTATCGCGGAACCGTTGCTGACATACACATTCGCGGTATTCGTATATTCCAGCGGTTTCTTGATGCGGAACGCGGCAGCGCTGATACTGACGTCACGGTTCAGATCGGCTTTGACGCCGATTTCAACTTGCCTGGATTTGGCGGGATTGAGCACCTGGTTGACATTGCCGGTACCGATAGGTGCGATGCCGCCGTGTTCCAGACCTTCGCTGAAAGAAGCATAGATGCTGATATTTGATTGCGGCTTGAATACCAGTGCCAGGCTCGGCAACTGGTAGCTGCGGTCGTAACCCGGGCTGTCGATTTGCTGGCGCCGGATCGCGACATGACGCAGACCCGCATGCAGTTTCCATGCATCGCTCAGGTCGATGATGTCTTGTGCGAACACGGACCATTCCTTATCGGTCCTGCGCAGCAGAACCGGCCCCGTCACATTGCCCGATGGCGGCACCACGGCAGGGCGGAACACATTGCTGCCACCCACATAGTCGTACACATAATCGCCAAAGCGATCGCGTCGTTGGAAACTTGAAAATCCTATCGCTAGATTGTGCCGGAAAGCACCAGCCAACCATTTGCCGCTCAAGATCGCCTGCGTCGCAACCGGGGATTTGGATTCATTCACGCTCTGATAGTCATACACATCGTAATCGCCATTGGCGCAATAGCCGGGATACAGGTTGGCAGCAGTGCAGCCGTAAGGGAAAGCGGTGTAATCATCCCGCTTAAATTCATGTCGGTTGGCGGAAAAACTTGCGCGCCAGTTGTCGCTGAACCGGTATTCAAAGCGCAGGCCGATATTGCTGCTACGGGTGAATACCGGTTTTGCCCAGGGCTGGTCATTGAGCATGATGTCGGGATTAATCCCGCGTGGCAAATCGGTGCCGTTAAACAGTTGATAGCCCGGGACGGTGAGTTGTGATTTACGTTGGTAATCGAGATCGAGCTGGAGCAGGGCCTGCGGCGTCATGTGCCAGTCGAATGCAGCCGAGGCAAACTGACGCTCACCGTCGGCGCCTTTGACATAGGAGCGGATTTTTTCAGCCGCCGCATTGATGCGATAGCCAAACTGCCTGTCATCCGATTGACCGCCGAGATCGGCTGTGCCGTACAAGGTACCGCGTTCGCTGGTTTCTATGCTGAGCGAGCGTAACGGCGCCGCAGTGGGGCGCTTGAGCACATAATTGATAATGCCGCCCGGTGTGGCGAAACCAGCCTGAAAGCCGGCCAAGCCTTTGAGGATTTCGATCCGTTCTTTGTTTTCCAATGGAATCGAGGCATCGCCAGGAATCGCCAGTCCGTCTTTGCGGTAGCTGCTGGTGTTGTCCAGTGCAAAGCCGCGGATCGAAAACTGCTCTGCATAGCCAACTGCGTTGTAGGCATCATTGACACTCGCATCGAATTTCATCGCGTCGGTACTGCTGCGGATGCGCAAGTCTTGCATTTGTTGTCGAGAAAAAACAGTCATCGAGACCGGCGTGTCTTGTAATGGCGCATCGACAAAGCCGGCGACGCTATTGGTAATGGGTTTTTCCTTGAGCTGTTTGTTGGCGCTGATGATGACTTCCGGCAGCGCTTGGTCGTCGCTTTGCGCATAGGCCGAAGATGTGAGTGCGCAAGCCTGTGCAATTGCCGCAGCAATAGCAGTCAGACGCAGCGTAGTGCGCATGCTCGTGCGCAGGGAGGACGGAGTTGTGGTTGGCATAGTGTGCTCTTTTTTGCGAAGTCAACGCAGGAGCAAACAAAGAGACGGGAGGAGACTTTGCGCTTCCCTACGCTGGCATTATCCAGATCAGGTTCAAGGGTATTTCTCACCTGCAGAAGACGATATCGGGCAACGATATTCGTCAGGCAGGACCCCTAGCGAGAGCCGTATTCTACTACAAAGCCGGATGCAGGCTGAAACCGGACTGGCTCAAGCACCCTGGCACGGATCTTTTTGGTCATAAATGATTTAAGCGACGGACTTGTCAAGCCGTCTGGCGCTTGAAGGTATGACGCAAGCCCTCTATCGAATACACTACCAGCGCAGTCCAGATCGCGATGAAACCAATTAGCCGGTCGCCGCTAAATGGCTCGTGATACAGGTATACGCCGAGCACCAGCTGGATAGATGGGGCGATGTACTGCAATAGTCCCAGGGTCGCCATCGGTATGCGGCGCGCACCGGCTGCGAACATGAGCAGGGGAATCGCCGTAATCGGTCCTGCTGCCAACAGTAGGGATTGGGTCGTCGCGGTGCCGCTGAGAAACGCGTTATGTCCTTGCATCGTGAGGTAGCTGAGGTAGGTAAAGGCGAATGGAAACAAAATAAAAGTTTCCAGCGACAACCCTTCCAACGCACCCAGAGCGGCGGTTTTACGCAGCAAACCATAAATACCGAAACTGATCGCCAGCGACAGGCCAATGACAGGCGGATGCCCGGCTTGCACCGTCAGCCAGATGACACCGCAGGCCGCAAGTGCGACGGCGATCCATTGACCGACACGCAGCCGTTCCCGCAACAGCACAAAGCCGAGCAATACATTCACCAGCGGCGTCATGAAATAACCGAGACTGGCATCGACCACCCGGTCGTTATTGATTGCCCAGATGTAGATCAGCCAGTTCACCGAGAGAAGTAAGGCACTCGCGGCAAAGCCTGCAATCAGTTTCGGTTGATTCAATAAATTACCGAGCCACGCCCATTGCTTGCGGATAGCCAGCACGATCACCAAAAATACTAAAGACCATAGCATCCGGTGCAGCAGTATCTCCAAAGCGGGAACGCCGTGCAAGGCTTTGAAATAAACCGGAAATAAACCCCACACAATATAAGCGGATGCCGCTAAGAGTATGCCTTTGCGCATGAGTGAACGATCAAAAGAGGAGATGGCGATGCCGAAAACTATTTTGTCAACGTCGCAGTATCCGATTTTCCGGATAATTGCTTTGGCATCAAGGATTTAGCATTATCGCAGCAATTCAGCGTGTGCGTAATGAGATAGTTCAAAACCGCGGAATGCTCTTGCGTTTACCTGCTTTGCCCCAACTTGGAAGTCAATAGAGCGGGATAGAGAGGAAATAACATGTTGATGAATTGCAATTGCCTGACCCATTCCGTTGCTTTCTTGCCTGGTAGTGTACGATGAACGCCTTACCTTTAATCCTCTTCCTGCTGGCGCTTGCCTGCGCCATTATGTTGGCGATATTTTTGCCTGCGTATTTATTGAAACGCGCAGTGCAGCAGCCATTTCCTTCGCATTACAACAAAATATTGCGTAAAAATATTCCGGTCTATTCGCGCATGCCCGCTGACCTGCAATTGCAATTGAAGCGTTTGATCAAGCAGTTTTTACATCAGAAAAAATTCATCGCCTGCGATGGCTTGCAGATGTCGGATGAGATCAAAGTCACGATAGCGGGCAGGGCCTGCATGTTGCTGTTGAATCGTGTCACGGCAGTGTATCCGGCGTTAAAAACCATACTGGTATACCCCAGCCCATTTATCGTGCCGCGTATCGAAACCGGCATGGGGGGCGTCGTCACGCATGCGCATCAAAGTTTATCGGGCGAGTCTTGGAGTGACGGACGGGTCGTTGTGGCATGGGATCATGTACAGCGCCGCGGTGGCGAACAGGCCGAAGGACATGACGTGGTGCTGCATGAATTTGCCCATCAGTTAGATAGCGAAACCGGGGTGACCAATGGCGCTCCAGCCTTGGGTAGCAAGGCAAGATACCAGCGATGGTCGGCTATTTTGTCCGAAGAATTTGCGGCCTTACAGCAAGCCGTAGCGTTGGGCGAGGATACTGTGATCGATCCTTACGGTGCGACCAATCCGGCCGAATTCTTTGCCGTGGTCACCGAGACGTTCTTTGAAAAACCATGGGCGATGGCACGCCGGCATACGGCTTTGTTTGAACAGTTCAGAGCGTATTACCAGGTCGATCCACGCGACTGGAGTTGATTGTTGAGCAGATCGTTGTTGATGCAATTGATTCCGGATTATTTTGTCCGTGCAGTCGCCAGATGTTTGCATAGCATTTCAGTACCATCAAGAATGCGTGGTCCCGAACGGTTCAGCCAGTCGCCTTTGACGGTAAATAAATTGTCTTTTTTAACCGCCGCCATATTGCCGAACTGACGCCAATCCGCGAACGCATCTTGCTGATCGCTGCTGCCGGTAATGATCGCATCGGGATTAGCCACCAGCACAGCTTCGGCGGTCACGGTAGGACTGATTTCTTTGAGCGCGCCAAAAATATTTTGCCCGCCGCATAACCGTATCGCCGCTGACACCATGTGCTGATCATTGAGTGTCATCAAGGGTTTGCGGGCGATCTGATAAAACACGTTGAGCGGTTTTTGTTTGTCTGCGAGCCGGTAGGTCTGGCGTAGTTTTTCTAAGCGAGCCTTGAATTTTTCAGCCGCGAGTTTGCCGGTTTCAGTATTCCCCGTCAGGATTGCCAGGCGCTCTATCGAACTGGCGATATCGTCGTAAGTATGCGGCTCGCTTTCAAATACCGCGATTTTGGTGTCGCGTATCTTGTTGGCGAGCACTTTACCATTGCCAGTGCCCCAGATCACGATCAGATCCGGTTTCAGTGCAATGATGCGCTCCAGATCCAGTGCGAATACATTGCCTATTGAAGCGATTTTTTTTGCGGCTTCCGGATAGTCGCTGTAGTCGCTGACTCCGACCAGTAAATTACCGGCACCCGCTTCAAACAACAGTTCTGTCGCATGCGGAGCCAGGCTGATGATGCGTTGCGCAGGCCGGCTGAGAGTGATTGTATGTTGCGCATCATCGGTCACCGTCACCGTAGCATGGCTGAGCTGCGCGCTAAGTGCAAATACACATGCAGTCGCCGCGCTGAATATCCGGTTTCCGGGGAACATCAAACTTCCAGATTGTCGATTAAACGTGTATTGCCTAGTTTGGCAGCGGCGACCACTACCAGCTCGGCTTTTTGAGCGATGTCACCGGCGGATGGCGGTTGCAAATCGGCACGTTTGCGTACCGATATGTAATCAGGTTTCCAATGGCGCTGCGCAAGTTTTGCCATGGCTTGTTTTTCCAGCTCAAAAATATCCAGATGACCTGCGCGAATTTCTTGCGCGACTTCATTCAGGGTTTGATACAGGACCGGCGCTTCGGCGCGCTCAGTCTCCGACAAATAGCCATTGCGAGAGGACAGTGCCAGACCATCTTCGGCGCGCCAGGTTTCGGCAGCGATAATTTCAGTTGGCAGGGCAAATTGTTTTGCCATGTTACGGACGATCATCAATTGCTGATAATCTTTTTTGCCGAACACGGCGACACGTGGTTGTACGCAAGAGAACAGTTTCAGGACGACCGTCGTCACTCCGGTGAAAAAGCCGGGACGGAATTCACCCTCAAGAATATTGCCCAAATCGTCCGGCGGACGCACACGGTATTCTTGCGGTTCTGGATACAGATCTTTTTCAGTCGGCGCAAATAAGACATACACGCCTTCTTTTTCGAGTTTCTCGACGTCGGCCTGGAAGGTACGTGGATATTTGTCGAAATCTTCATTGGGGCCGAATTGCAAACGATTCACAAAAATCGATGCCACTACCGGGTCGCCGTGTTTTTTTGCCAGGCGCATTAAGGATAAATGACCTTCGTGCAAATTACCCATCGTTGGAACGAATGCGGTGCGTAATTGACCGCGTAGCTGATCGCGCAATTCTTCAATGGAGGAGATGATTTTCATAGGATGATGAAGATGTGATGTTGGTTGTGATATGTCCTGATCGCTACTCTGCGCCGATTACGCAGGTGAGTAGGAAAGGCGAACATAAATCGGGGCAAACGCTTCGGCTTG
This sequence comes from Undibacterium sp. Jales W-56, assembly GCF_025548535.1. Classification (GTDB taxonomy): domain Bacteria; phylum Pseudomonadota; class Gammaproteobacteria; order Burkholderiales; family Burkholderiaceae_D; genus Undibacterium. Next base: position 1,010,219 of record NZ_JAJLQW010000001.1, read on the forward strand.
CGTGATTTCGATCAAGGTTTCTTTGGCTAATTCAAGCAGGGCAATAAAGTTGACGACCAATACCGGCGCGCCTTTTGATGGGTCGAATAATTCTGAAAACTCGATAAATTTAGCCGACTGGAGTTTGCGCAAGATGCCCGACATATGTTCGCGCACGGAGAGTTCTTCACGGCTGATTTTGTGATGCGCAACCAGCGTCGCACGTTTCAATACATCCGCCCAGGCGGCTTGCAGATCGGCCACTTCAACATGCGGCCAGTGCAGTACGGTATTTTGTTCGATAAATACTTGCGCATGCAAAAAATCGCGACCCAGTTGCGGTACTGCATTCAGGTCATAAGCGGCTAATTTCATTTGTTCGTATTCCAGCAGGCGACGCACCAGTTCCGCCCGCGGATCTTCTGCTTCCTCGCCTTCCTGCCTCTTGGTGCTTGGCAGCAGCATGCGCGATTTGATCTCGATCAGCATGGCTGCCATGAGCAGATATTCTGCGGCTAATTCCAGGTTGTGCTTACGGATTTGTTCTACGTATTCCAGATATTGCAGGGTGACTTGCGCCATCGGAATATCGAGAATATTGAAATTTTGTTTGCGTATCAGATACAGCAATAAATCCAGCGGTCCTTCGAAGGCTTCCAGAAAAATCTCAAGCGCATCAGGCGGGATGTACAGATCGTTGGGTAGCTTGAACAGCGGTTCGCCATACAATTTGGCAAACGCCAGACCATCAACGACATCAGGTGTACTGTCGTTGTTGCCTAGCAGAGGCAGGTCTGTTGCAGGTAGGGTGGCGCTTGCTGTCACAGCGTGGCGGGCTTAGCCCTTGTTCTGATAGACGTAAGCTTGTTGCTCGACGCGGGATTCTTTGCTGCGCTGTTGCGTTTCCAGATCCGTTGGCGCTTTGTCCCACAGCAGGGCGCGGCCGTCACGCTGGCTTTGCTCTAAAGCCGGATTCGCCTGCTTCAGGCTGTTGATGAATTGCGTGGCTTCGGATTCGTACAGTGAAAATTGTTTGGAAAACTTCATGATGGCGCGATCAGCAGGTAAATGAACAATCAAAAGCGCATTTTACCCTGTAATGAGGTGGATTTTGATGGTTGCTATGGAATAAGGGCCGATTCGTCCCTGGTAAATCAAAGATCGTCTTTGTTGATCCACTTGGGTAGATGCGGAGGGCGCGCCTGTTGTAATGCATCCAGCAAGTTGACCGGATCAGATGCATTGTGCAGCAGCGCGAGATGTTCTTGCTTTAAAAAACGGGCATTCACTGTGTGCTGCAGAAATTGCAGCAGGCTGTCATAGAAGCCATTGATGTTGAGCAGACCCAGCGGTTTTTCATGGAAGCCTAATTGCGACCAGGTGAACATCTCAAACAATTCCTCCAGCGTGCCTATCCCGCCAGGCATAGCGATAAAGCCATCGGATAGTTCAGCCATCAGCGCTTTACGCTCATGCATATTGTTGACGATGTACAGCTTGCTCAAACCTGTGTGACCGACTTCCTTGTCCATCAAGGCTTTAGGAATCACGCCGGTAACATGGCCGCCGAGGCGCAGAACCTCATCCGCAATGACGCCCATCAATCCGACATTGCCGCCGCCGTATACCATAGCAATCCTGCGAGCCGCCATTGCCGAGGCTAATTTTCTGGCGCCGTCTGCGTAAGCGTCTGAGAACCCAATGGAAGAGCCACAATAGACGCAGAGAGAATTGATCTGCCTAGGCATTAATTTTCTTCAGGTATTCTTGCGACAGTTTTTCAAACACGTTTTTGGTTTCGCCTCGCAGATACGGGCTGATCAAAACGATGACCTGATAACAACCGCGCGCCAGCGACTCTGACATGGTCTGCAATTCGGTGTATTTGCGGGGATTACGGACGTATTCATAAGACAGCCAGTAGGTTGCAACTACCACCATATTGGTGGCGAGAGCGTCAATTTCTATATCGCCAGCCTCGAATTCGCCGTCGGCGCGCAAACCATAGCAAAGCTCGGTGGCGACCTTAATTTTGTGGGTCAGAATCTGCTTGAAATTGAGTTCCAGCTTACGGTTTCTGGAAAGCAGGTCATTCAAATCGCGGTAGAAAAAACGATAACGCCAGACCAGTTCAAACGTCAGGTGCAGATAGGTCCAGATATCCTGGATATTGGCTTTGCGTCCCTCGGGAAAGGCGAGTTTTTTGTTAATTTCTTCCTCGAATTGTACGAAGATGGAATTGACAATATCGTCCTTATTGCGGAAGTGATAGTACAGGTTGCCCGGAGAGATATTCATCTCTTCAGCAATGACCGTGGTAGTGATATTGGGCTCGCCAAATTCATTGAACAAGCGCAACGATAAATCCAGGATGCGTTCCCTGGTGCGACGAGGAGCTTTGTGTTGCATGCCGACTCTCTAAAATTATTTTTTAATAGAATAACATTGAACCGGCAAAGCACAAAAAAATGCGTCGGATTTCTCTATCGGGACTAGTCGGCCTGCCTGGTGTCTGTGCTTAATTTGACTTCGACGTGGACTAAACGGGTTTTCGCAAGCTTGTCGTGTAAGAATTGACCATCTTTATCCAGTCTCGTCGTCAATGCCCACAAAACCACATTTGCCGTGACGGCAGCAACCGCGAACCAGGCTTTCAGTTCGAATTGATAGGCGATAGCCAAACCCGGTAAAAACCACATCCATGCCAGGCAATAGCGTACGATTGCCTTAATAACCGGCAACTTGGGCCGCTCGTCGTCGATTACTTTGATACTCCAGGTTTTCATCGCCAGAGTCTGACCGCTTCTGGACCAGAAGAACACAAAATAGGCACCCAGCACAAAAAATAGCCAGGCTTCGCGGGCATGCCGCAAAGTCAGGGCGTGGCGGCTCTGGGTCCATACATCGAATATCATTCCAGCTACGAAGACTACGCCAAACAGCAGCATGGCCTCATACACCATGCAGATCATGCGGCGACGCAGTGCGGGAGCCGCAGTCGCAGCGGTAAATTGAGCTTGTACCACGTTTTATTTCGCCACGGCTTGAGAGGCGGGGGCGCTTATCACCGGAGTTGCAACAGCTTGACTGGCAGCTTGTACAACTGGCGCAGGACGCTCGGTTGCGGGTGGCAAGGCAATAGGTGCGGGTTTCTGAATGCCTTTGATCGGCGCTAAGGCGGGTGCTTTTCTTTGCGCTTCAGATGGCAGGTTGGTGACATTTTTTTTTCTGCTTGCTTCAGAAGCCAATTGCTTCTTTTGCTCATCACTCAATTGCTGATATTGCTGCCATTGAGCTGACTTTTGTTCGGGTTTGATTTGTGCTGTGCGAGCGAAATTCTCGCGCGCTTCCATACGCTGTTCTGGCGATAATTTGACCCAGGCGCGCATACGTTCTTGTACTCTTGCCTGTTCGTCCGGCTTCATGAGCGCATATTTATTGGCGATTTCCAGCCATTTTTTCTTGCGGACTTCACCCATCTTGCTCCATTCCGGAGCGAGCGGCGCAAGCGCTATTTTTTGTTCGGTGCTCAGCTCTTGCCAGCTCGGCTTGCTATTTGCCACTGCCGGCGCTGCAAGCGTTTTATTCGCGGTCGCAGGCGGAGTACTCGTAATAGCAGTACCGCCAGCAAGAGCTAGCGGTGACAATATGGCTAATAAAAAGACGCATAGTGGCAATTTATTTGAAGCGAATACAGCGGAAAAATACACTGCTACTCCTCCGCTTTGTTCAAATACGCGCTGAAGCCCGTATCCAGATAAGCATCTGGCGGTAATTCATCTGCCAGTACAGCCACATCAATATCAGCCAGATCACTGATGCGACGTTGTTGTTCGTACTCGTAAATGCCTATCAAGCCGAGAATCAGTACCAGCATCGGCAAAGCAACACCGAGTTTGCCTAGCCATGAGCTAGGGCCGCCGAATGAAAATCCGTGATTGCCTGCCAAAATTCCGTTAAAAGCCAATGCCGCAGTCGGGGAAGATTGCTTTTTGCGCGACATGGCAATCTTTCGTGCACTGGCGAGCCGATCTAAAGTCGGTGCCGGGAGTCGCTCAGCCGATTCATTTAATGCATGCCTTACCTTGTAGGCAAAATCCAGATCTCGGGCTTCTCTAGAGTAGTTCATAATGTAATTCCTTTTGCCTTGAGTGATGCTGCCAGCGCGTGTGTTGCACGCGAACAGTGCGTTTTGACACTGCCTTCCGAGCAACCCATTGCGGCTGCCGTTTCTGCTACATCCATGTCTTCCCAATAACGCATGAGGAAGGCTTCTCGTTGACGTGCTGGAAGTTTTTGTATCTCGCCATCAATTATGTTGAGAACTTGCTCACGCTCTATTTTATCAGCACTGGACTCGGATGCCTCGGTTCCTTCTTCAGAAGCGTAGCTTTCTAGCAAGTCAAAATTGTCATCATCTTGATTATTATTGGGCGTGATGCTCGAAAACAGGCTGACCCAGGTATTCCTTACTTTCTCCCTGCGGAAAAAATCAAGTATCGTATTTTGCAGAATGCGTTGAAATAAAAGAGGCAGCTCTGCCGCGGGTTTGTCGCCGTATTTTTCGGCAAGCTTGATCATGGACTCTTGTACAATGTCCAGTGCGGATTCTTCATTACGCACCGTATACACTGCGTGTTTGTAGGCGCGACGCTCTACGCCTTCAAGAAAATTCGATAATTCTTTGTCTGTGGCCATTTCTTGGCAGTAATGATAGATAACTTTGATAAGGTGGTGCTATGACAAAGGAAATTCCTGTGGCAATCTGGTCTTAATTTGGGAAAATGCCGTGAAATAGTGCGGTTTTTCTCTTTAAAAGTGCGCCCATGCTAGCAAAAAACCTTTTCCATGTCCTGTTATTTTGTGGGAAATTACTGATTTGCAAGTAATTTATGCGCAAAAATATGGAATTTGTCTTGACCAAAATGGTGCGACGCAGTACCGTATCAGTCCGCCTCACGATCTCGAGGCAATCAATACCTGTTCGAACCGGCCCACAATGTCGTCCTCAACAGGTGCTCTAATGAAGCTGTTTGTTCTGACCCATGCCACAAGCGTGAGAAGTTGTCGCAGTAAAGCCTAAACACTGACTGAACGAGTGCTATAAGCCTCATCTGGAAATATATCCAACGGATGTACCAAGGGTGGCGTGACCGTACAAAAAGGAATGTCAGCTTCAAGCCTAGCCGCGCAAATTCGACAGGAAAGAACATCCGATCAATCTCCTATGGACCTTGAAAGGAAACGTAAATGAGTTCAGAAACGAATGCAGAAATAACCGGCGCAGAGATATTAGTCAAATGCCTGGCCGAAGAGGGTGTTGAGCATGTGTTCGGATATCCGGGCGGTGCCGTACTCTATATCTACGACGCAATTTTTAATCAGGATAAGTTTCAACATATCCTTGTTCGCCACGAGCAGGCAGCGATTCATGCGGCCGATGCTTATTCCCGTTCTTCACAAAAAGTCGGTGTCGCTTTAGTGACATCCGGCCCTGGCGTTACCAATGCGGTAACCGGCCTGGCGACTGCCTACATGGATTCGATCCCGATGGTGATCATTTCCGGCCAGGTCCCAAGTCATGCAATCGGCCAGGATGCTTTCCAGGAATGCGATACCGTCGGTATTACGCGTCCTTGCGTCAAGCATAATTTTTTGGTGAAGGATGTCCGAGATTTAGCGACGACCATCAAGAAGGCGTTCTTTATCGCTACGACTGGTCGTCCCGGTCCTGTGCTGGTGGATATCCCCAAAGATATCAGCATGCACAAGACCACCTATTTCTATCCAAAAGAAGTAGAAATGCGCTCTTACAAGCCAGTGGATAAGGGTCACTCCGGCCAGATTCGCAAGGCAGTGCAGCTCTTGCTGCAAGCCGAACGTCCGATGATTTATACCGGCGGCGGCGTGATACTGGCCAATGCGGCACCGGAGTTAAACAAGCTGGTCAACCAACTCGGTTTCCCGTGCACCAATACCTTGATGGGCTTGGGTGCTTTTCCGGCTTCGGATGAAAAATTTGTCGGCATGCCTGGCATGCACGGCACTTACGAAGCCAACATGGCGATGCAACACTGCGATGTGCTGATCGCGATCGGTGCGCGTTTTGATGATCGCGTGATCGGTAACCCCAAACATTTCGCCTCTCATCCGCGCAAGATCATTCATATCGATATCGATCCGTCGTCGATTTCCAAGCGCGTTAAAGTCGATATTCCTATCGTCGGCAATGTCAAAGACGTGTTGCAAGAATTTTTGTCGCAACTCGGCACGGTAGAGATCAAGTCGAATCCGAAAGCGCTGGCAGACTGGTGGAAGCAGATCAATGAGTGGCGCAAGCGTGAATGCTTGAAATTTCCCGCCTCGACTGAAATTATCAAGCCGCAATCGGTTGTACAAAAAGTCTGGGAAATCACCAAGGGCGACGCCTTCATCACGTCCGACGTCGGTCAGCATCAGATGTGGGCGGCGCAATACTACGGTTTTGACAAACCGCGCCGCTGGATCAATTCCGGCGGCCTGGGCACCATGGGCGTTGGCTTGCCTTATGCGATGGGAGTGCAGATGGCGAACCCCGGCGCGACCGTGGCCTGCATCACCGGCGAAGCTTCCATACAAATGTGTATTCAGGAACTCGCGACCTGCAAGCAATATCATTTGACGCCGAAAATTATTTTGTTGAACAACCGTTTTCTCGGCATGGTCCGGCAGTGGCAGCAAATTGATTACGGATCACGTTACTCCGAGTCGTATATGGATTCCTTGCCCGATTTTACCAAGCTGGTGGAGTCCTATGGTCACGTCGGTATGAAGATTGAAAATCCGGCAGATATCGATGGCGCACTCAAAGATGCATTCGGCATGAAAGATCGTCTGGTATTTATGAACTTCATTACGGATCAAACCGAAAACGTCTGGCCTATGGTCAAGGCGGGCGCCGGTCTGACTGAAATGCTGCTCGGTTCGGAGGATCTGTAACATGAGACATATCATTTCTGTTCTGCTGGAAAACGAAGCCGGCGCCTTGTCTCGGGTCGTCGGTTTATTCTCTGCGCGCGGCTACAACATCGAAACCCTGACGGTGGCGCCGACCGAAGATGCGACCTTGTCTCGCATGACCATCGTGACTTCAGGCTCGGACGACATCATCGAGCAAATCACCAAGCATCTGAATCGCCTGATCGAAGTAGTTAAAGTCGTCGACCTGACCGAGGGCGCGCACATTGAGCGCGAACTCATGTTGATCAAGGTCAGGGCAGTAGGTAAAGAACGTGAAGAGATGAAGCGCACTGCCGATATTTTCCGTGGTCGCATCATCGATGTCACCGAAAAAACCTATACCATCGAATTGACCGGGAATAAGGGTAAGCTGGATGCCTTTATCGATTCCATCGACCGTACGGCGATTTTGGAAACGGTCCGTACCGGTGGTTCGGGTATCGGCCGTGGCGAGCGAATTTTGAAAGTCTAAGGCATCAGCAAACAAAGTAATACGCAATATCGACGGGCTTCTCCGGGCGAAAACGTGCCACAAGGCGCATGAATAGTGCGGATGCTGTTTTAAATAACTGAAATAAATTAAATCATTAAGGATACAAAATGAAAGTTTTCTACGATAAAGATTGCGACTTGTCCCTCATCAAAGGCAAAAACGTAGCGATCATCGGTTACGGTTCGCAAGGTCACGCACACGCACAAAACCTGAACGACTCCGGTTGCAAAGTCACCGTCGCTTTGCGCAAAGGCGGCGCCTCATGGGACAAGGCAAAAAATGCAGGTTTGAATGTTGCTGAAGTCAATGACGCGGTTAAAGCGGCCGACGTCATCATGATCTTGCTGCCAGATGAAAACATCGCCCAGGTTTATGCTGAAAACGTGGCGCCTCATGCAAAGCAGGGCGCAGTGCTGGCGTTCGCCCACGGCTTCAACGTCCATTATGGTCAAGTCGTACCGCGTGCCGATCTGGACGTCATCATGATCGCGCCGAAGGCACCAGGCCACACCGTACGCGGCACTTACTCCCAGGGTGGCGGCGTACCGCATCTGATCGCCGTATACCAGGATAAATCCGGCTCGGCCCGCGACATCGCCTTGTCCTATGCGATGGCAAACGGCGGCGGCCGTGCCGGTATCATCGAAACCAACTTCCGCGAAGAAACCGAAACCGACTTGTTCGGCGAGCAAGCCGTGTTGTGCGGTGGTGCGGTCGAGTTGATCAAAGCCGGTTTCGAGACCTTGGTCGAAGCGGGCTACGCGCCGGAAATGGCGTATTTCGAATGTCTGCACGAATTGAAATTGATCGTCGATCTGATCTATGAAGGCGGTATCGCCAACATGAACTACTCGATCTCCAACAACGCCGAATACGGCGAATATGTGACAGGCCCGAAAGTCGTTACCTCCACGACTAAAGAAGCGATGCGTCAATGCCTGAAAGATATTCAGACTGGCGAATACGCGAAGAGCTTCATCCTGGAAAACAAGGCAGGTGCGCCGACTTTGATTTCCCGTCGTCGTTTGACTGCTGAGCATCAGATTGAAGAAGTCGGCGCGAAATTGCGTGCCATGATGCCATGGATTGCTAAAAACAAATTGGTCGATCAATCTAAAAATTAATTGCCAAGATCGCCGGGCATCATACCGGCGCATGCTGGCAATCACACCCAGTTTGAAGCCAAAAGTCGTCCGCTTGGACGACTTTTTTTATGTCTTTTTATTCCTGTTTCACATCAAAAAGCGTGAATTTGGTAAACGATTGATGTCTTTGGACATCTTGCACTTCAGGCGCATCTGGCTTTTTTCGTGAGCAAAATGGATTTAATTGCCATCTAATCGCGGTTATACTTTCAGCTTACTTTTATTTTATCGATTAACGCATGTCCTCTTTTAACCGACGTAAGCCCAAAGGCAGTTTTAAGCTTTTCCCACGTGGCGCACGCAAAAATCAACAAGCTGAATCTGGCGCTGCCGAGCAGCCCTATCCGGTCAAGAGACGGCGCGGCATTTATCTCCTGCCAAACGCCTTTACTACGGCGGCTTTGTTCTGTGGCTTCTATGCCATTGTGATGGCAATGAATCAGCGTTTTGATCAATCGGCATTCGCTATTTTTGCCGCCATGGTGCTGGATAGTCTCGATGGTCGCGTGGCCAGGATGACGAATACCCAAAGTGAATTTGGCGCCCAGTACGATAGTTTGTCGGACATGATTTCTTTCGGCGCAGCGCCAGCTCTGGTGGCGTATGAATGGTCGCTCAGGGGCATGGGTAAGCTGGGCTGGCTGGCGGCATTCGTCTATTGCGCCGGTGCGGCATTGCGCCTGGCGCGTTTTAACACAAATATTGCGGTCGTCGATAAGCGTTATTTCCAAGGTTTGCCTAGTCCGGCAGCGGCGGCATTGGTGGCTGGCTTTGTGCTGTTGATGACGGACTTGAATTTTAAGGGCAGCGATCTGAGCTGGAGCGCCTGGAGTATTACCTTGTTTGCCGGTTTGACGATGGTGACCAACGTCCCTTTTTATAGTTTCAAGGATGTGAATTTGCGCCGCTCCGTGCCATTTATTGCGCCGTTTTTGATCGTGCTGGCCTATGTTGCCGTGGTCAGCGATCCGCCTAAAGTACTGTTTGGCCTGTTTGTGCTGTATGGCTTGTCGGGTTATGTGGTGCTGCTGTGGCGCTGGCGTAAAGGCCGTCCGGTGAGTCTGGTACAAACGACTGTTGAAACTCACGAAGAGAAGTAAATCAGACTCGTATGAAAATCAAAGCTGTGCGGTAGAAATACGGCACAGCTTTTTTAATTCCCGTAGAGCGAAAAGCAGGTATTTTTTTACAGAATGACGGCCACAAAATCTTGCACTTTCAAGCAATCGCGCTTATAGTCGTCCGCATGTATTTACTGCTCAAATTTTTAGCAATGTTATCTCTCGCGGATCCATCAGATTTGCCAGCGTGATGACTGGTGCGCTGACACCATAGCGCATTCACACTCCCAACTTACAATTTGCGTAGCTCTTACCCATGCGCATCGCAAGGGTAGACCAAAAGCGTTTGCAGTACCGACATCCGGCAATTCAATTCAAAAAAATCAGGAGCAGATCATGAGCGATAAGCTGATCATATTTGACACTACTTTGCGTGATGGAGAACAGTCTCCCGGCGCTTCCATGACCAAGGATGAAAAAGTCCGTATTGCAAGACAATTGGAGCGCCTTAGGGTAGATGTGATTGAGGCCGGTTTTGCGGCCGCATCGCAAGGGGATTTTGAAGCAATCCAGGCAATTTCTGCAGCGGTCAGGGAGCCGATTATCTGTTCCTTGTCGCGCGCAAACGATAGGGATATTTCTCGTGCGGCGGAAGCTTTGAAGGCAGCGCAAAGAAAGCGGATTCATACCTTCATTGCGACCTCGCCCTTGCACATGGAGAAGAAGCTGCGTATGACGCCGGACCAGGTGTTTGAGCAGGCGAAACAAGCCGTGCGTTTTGCGCGCCAGTTTACCGATGATGTGGAATTTAGCCCGGAAGATGGCAGCCGCTCGGATATGGATTTCTTATGCCGCGTCATCGAAGCGGTGATCAGCGAAGGGGCGACCACCATCAATTTTGCCGACACGGTCGGCTACGGCGTACCTGGTTTGTACGGCAATATGCTGAAATCTTTGCGCGAGCGTATTCCTAATTCGGATAAGGCAATCTGGTCAGTCCATTGCCATAACGATCTCGGTATGGCGGTGGCGAATTCGCTTGCCGGCGTGATGATAGGCGGCGCCCGTCAAGTCGAATGCACCATCAATGGCTTGGGTGAGCGCGCCGGCAATACGGCTCTCGAAGAGATCGTGATGGCAGTGAAAACCCGTCGCGATCATTTCAACCTGGATTTCGGTATCGATACGACGCAGATCGTGGCGACGTCCAAGCTGGTATCGCAAATCACCGGTTTCGCGGTGCAGCCGAATAAGGCAGTGGTCGGGGCGAATGCGTTTGCGCATGCTTCCGGCATTCATCAGGACGGCATCTTAAAGGCGCGTGATACCTATGAAATCATGCGTGCTGAGGATGTGGGCTGGAGCGCCAACAAGATAGTTCTGGGTAAATTGTCCGGTCGTAACGCGTTTAAACAGCGTCTCGAAGAGCTGGGCATCAAACTCGAATCGGAAGCGGATATCAACGCAGCATTTACTCGTTTTAAAGAATTGGCCGACCGTAAGTCTGAAATTTTTGACGAAGACATCATGGCGCTCGTATCAGACGAAGAGCATTCCCATGACAATGAATATTATCGTTTCGTCTCGCTGGCGCAGCATTCCGAAACCGGCGAACGGCCGGCGGCAAAAATCGTATTTGCGATCGATTCCAAGGAAGTCACCTGTGACGGTCATGGCAATGGTCCGGTTGATGCCATTGTCAATGCGATTGAATCGAAAACCCAGAGCGGCTCGGAGTTGCTGCTGTTTTCGGTGAATGCGATTACTACAGGCACACAATCGCAAGGCGAGGTGACCATGCGCCTGTCCAAGGCTGGGCGTATTGTCAATGGCGTGGGGGCCGATCCGGATATTGTGGTCGCTTCTGCAAAAGCCTATTTATCCGCGTTAAACAAACTGCATTCCAAGGTAGAAAAGCTGAACCCGCAGATTTAAGCGATGGGGTTTTGTCGTTAAGCGTGACTTGGTCGATGGATAAATCTATGCTATAGTCACGCGTCTTGCCATTTTGGTGAGATTATTGTTGTCACGATGTTAAGGGTTTGTTCTCTTTGCATCGCATGTTAAGGAAAATCATGACTTTCGAAAAAAGTACTAAAGCCGCCATCGTTGCGGACAATGCCCGTGGTTTGAACGACACCGGCTCCCCGGAAGTGCAAGTTGCTTTGTTGACTGCACGTATCAATGACTTGAACGGTCACTTCAAGGCGCACGCTAAAGATCACCACTCACGTCGTGGTTTGATCATGATGGTTAACCGTCGTAAGAGCCTGTTGTCCTACCTGAAGGGCAAAGATTTGAACCGTTATCGTTCACTGATTGAAAAACTCGGCTTGCGTAAGTAATTCATTGCTATATATTTATTACATAGCAAAAGTGTTGTAGCAGAAAGCCTGCCTCAGTTCGCTGTCGCAGGCTTTTTGTTGTTTGTAGGGCTGATCAGCGCTTATTTTTCAAGATTATTTTTGGTAGTTGTTGGTGGTAGTAAAGCGAATGAACGATTCGCTCGCGGTGAGGTGAACGACAGCGCCTGAAAATCTGTCGGCAAAATAGAAAGGACACATTGTGTTTAATAAAGTTACGAAAACCTTCCAGTACGGTCAACATCAAGTGACGCTGGAAACAGGCGAGATCGCTCGTCAAGCATCTGGTGCGGTCATGGTATCGATTGAAGATACCGTTGTGTTGGCGACGGTAGTTGCAAAAAAAGATGCCAAGCCAGGTCAGGATTTCTTCCCATTGACGGTGGATTACCTCGAAAAAACGTATGCTGCCGGTCGTATCCCTGGCGGTTTTTTCAAGCGTGAAGGGCGTCCGTCTGAAAAAGAAACGCTGACTTCCCGTTTGATCGATCGACCTATCCGCCCTTTGTTTCCAGAGGGCTATCTGAACGAAGTGCAAGTCATCGTGCACGTCTTGTCCGTCAATCCTGAAATCGATCCGGATATTGCCGCCATGATCGGCGCGTCTGCTGCGATCTGCGTTTCCGGTATTCCATTCAGCGGCCCGGTAGGTGCGGCCCGCGTTGGTTATATCGATGGCCAGTACATTTTGAACCCGACAGCCACGCAATTAAAAACATCGGCGATGGATCTGGTGGTTGCCGGTACTGAGCAAGCTGTCCTGATGGTCGAGTCCGAAGCGCAACAGTTGTCCGAAGAAGTCATGCTGGGCGCGGTTGTCTACGGTCACGAGCAAATGAAGGCAGTGATTGATGCCATCCACGAATTAGTGCGTGACGGTGGAAAACCTGAAGTCGAATGGGCGCCAGCCGCTAAGAACGAAGCGCTGATCGCTGCGGTGACTGCAGTGGCGCAGCCATTGTTGCGCACTGCCTATCAAACAAAAGAAAAGCAAGCGCGTACGCAATTGTTGAAAGACGCTACGACTGCAGTCAATGCGGCTTTGGCTGAGCAGGCTGCCGCTAAAGGCGAATCCGCTCCGGATTCGTCTGAAGTCGGCAATATCCTGTTCGATCTGGAAGCAAAAATCGTGCGCTCCCAAATCCTCGAAGGCGAGCCGCGTATCGATGGCCGCGACACGCGCACTGTGCGTCCTATCTCGATCCGTACCGGCGTGTTGCCGCGTACTCACGGCACTGCCTTGTTCACCCGTGGCGAGACGCAGGCTTTGGTCATCGCCACTTTGGGTACGGCACGCGACGAGCAAAAAATCGATGCCTTGATGGGCGAGTATTCCGATCGTTTCATGCTGCATTACAACATGCCTCCGTTCGCTACCGGCGAAACAGGTCGCGTTGGTACGCCTAAGCGTCGTGAAATCGGTCATGGCCGTCTGGCCAAGCGTGCTCTGCAAGCGGCATTGCCATCGCCGGAAGATTTCAGCTACTCGGTACGTCTGGTGTCTGAAATTACCGAGTCCAACGGATCTTCTTCCATGGCGTCGGTTTGCGGCGGCTGCCTGGCTCTGCTGGATGCCGGTGTGCCGATGAAGGCGCATGTTGCCGGTATCGCGATGGGCCTGATCAAAGACGGCAATAAATTTGCGGTCTTGACCGATATCCTGGGCGATGAAGATCACCTCGGCGATATGGACTTCAAAGTGGCGGGTACTGCCGAAGGTATTACAGCGCTGCAAATGGACATCAAAATCCAGGGCATCACCAAGGAAATCATGCAAGTCGCTTTGGCGCAAGCAAAAGAAGGCCGTGTGCATATCCTCGCCAAAATGCAAGAAGCCGTGCCGCATGGCAAAGCCGAATTGTCCGACTTCGCACCACGCCTGATCACCGTTAAAATCAATCCGGAAAAAATCCGTGATGTGATCGGCAAGGGCGGCGCAGTGATTCGTGCCTTGACTGAAGAGACAGGGACGCAGATCGATATCAGCGATGAAGGCGTAGTCACTATCGCTTCTGTCGATGCGGCAGCCGGTCAGGAAGCCAAGCGTCGTATCGAAGAACTGACGGCTGAAGTTGAAGTCGGCAAAGTCTATGACGGCACTGTGCTGAAGTTGCTGGACTTCGGTGCGATCGTGCAGATCATGCCGGGTAAAGATGGCTTGCTGCATATCAGCCAGATCGCCAATGAGCGCGTGAATGCGGTTGCTGATTACCTCAAGGAAGGTCAGCAAGTGCGCGTTAAAGTGCTGGAGACCGACGACCGCGGTCGCTTCAAGTTATCCATGAAGGCGGCAGTCGCTGAAGGTGAACAGCCTCAGCAACAGCAACAACAGTAAGTAAATATAGTCAAATCCGTTTGACTGCCCAAAAGCCTGTGTGAAAACGCAGGCTTTTTTTATCGGCATACAATAAGCATTTTCCCTGCAAATGGAGTAGCAATGCGCGCAATTGAAATCACTCAATATGGCAAGCCGGAAGTATTGCAATTATGTGAAAGACCTGTTCCGCAGGCGGAGGCGGGTGAGGTCCTGATCCGTGTGCAGGCGGCAGGCGTCAATCGCCCCGATGTGCTGCAGCGCCTTGGGCATTATCCGGTGCCTGCCGGGGCTTCCGATTTGCCCGGCCTGGAGGTGGCGGGTGAAATTGTGGGTGGCGATTTGCAGGGATCAGGTTTTGTTAAGGGCGATAAGGTGTGCGCTCTGGTGCAGGGCGGCGGCTATGCGGAATACTGCGTCGCCCCGGCTTTGCAGTGCTTGCCGATGCCTGTTGGGCTGAGTGCGCTTGAAGCGGCCTCTTTGCCTGAAACCTATTTTACGGTGTGGAGCAATGTGTTTGATCGTGCGCGACTCAGCGTCGGTGAGAGCTTGCTGGTGCAGGGCGGCACCTCCGGCATTGGCGTGACAGCCATACAAATGGCGGTTGCATTGGGGCATCGAGTATTCGCCACGGCAGGTTCCGACGACAAGTGCAGGGCGACAGAACGGCTTGGGGCCGAGAAGGCGATTAACTATCGCACCGAAGATTTCGTCGAGATAGTGAAGTCGTTGACTGCAGGTCGTGGCGTGGATGTGATTCTGGATATGGTGGCGGGAGATTACATTCCGCGTGAGATTAATTGCCTTGCCGATGATGGGCGGCTGGCGATTATCGCCTTGCTCGGCGGCGCTAAAGCGGAAGTGGATCTGGCGCAGGTGTTGCGGCGCCGCTTAAGCATCAGCGGGGCCACTTTGCGGCCACGTTCTGTTGAGTTCAAAGGCGCCATTGCAAGGAATTTGCGGGAAAAAATCTGGCCTTTACTGGAATCTGGTCAAATTAAGCCTGTGATTTATCAGGTTTTTCCTCTGGCTGATGCGGCACGGGCACATGCTCTGATGGAAAGCAGTTCGCACGTCGGAAAAATTATGCTGCAAGTTTCGGACATTTGATGCGTCCCATTGAGAAAAATACGATACTCCCCTATTTTTCATGTGAAATGGCCGTAGTCGGCAAAATTATCAAGCGGTTTGAAAAAATACTGGTGAGTAGTATCTGTCGGAATGATTTTCCGCACCACTGCATCAACGCCTGAAAAATGCAGTTTGCCTGAAGATTTTATTCGGACACCGTTGTTTGTCTCTGTGCAGGTTTGCCCCTTGTGCAGAGAAGGGCTACAATAGACGGTTTATTAAATTTTTGGGCTGCTATGCGACGTAAATTGATTGCTGGTAACTGGAAAATGAATGGCAGTTTTGCTTCAAATGAAGCGCTGTTGTCGGATTTGCGGGCCGGTCTTGGTTCTGATGTGGCTTGCGAGGTGCTGGTTTGTGCGCCTGCGCCGTACCTGATGCAGTGTGCAGACTTATTGTCGGATAGTGATATTGCCTGGGGTGCGCAGGATGTTTCTGTGCATATTTCCGGGGCCTATACCGGTGAAGTGTCTGCCGCCATGCTGGCAGATTGTTCCTGTTCTTACGTGATTATCGGCCATTCGGAACGCCGTGCTTATCATGGGGAGTTGAATGAGCTGGTAGCGCAAAAAACTTTGCGGGCGCTCGCGTCGGGATTGAAGCCTATCGTCTGCGTGGGTGAGACCCTGGAGCAGCGGGAGTCGGGGCTAACCAATGCCGTGGTGCGCGCGCAATTGCAAGCCGTGTTGGATGTAATTGAGGCCGATGCGCTGGCTGATCTGGTGGTGGCGTATGAGCCGGTCTGGGCGATAGGGACTGGCAAGACGGCAACGCCGCAGATGGCGCAAGAAGTGCATGCCGTATTGCGTCAGCAGTTGGCTTTGAAAAATGTGACGTCGGCCGCGAATGTGCGGATTTTGTATGGCGGCAGTATGAAGCCCGATAATGCGCAAGAATTATTGGCGATGCCTGATATCGATGGCGGTTTGATCGGTGGCGCGGCCTTGAAGGCGGCGGATTTTCTGGCAATTGTTCGCGCAGCTTGATTGCAGGTGCTTTGCAGGTAGTGATGAATCGGTAGTCTTGCCGGTTTATATTCGGTTTTAAAATTATTTAATCTAGGTGTTTTGAATGCATACTTTGTTTACGGTGGTCGTGGTTATTCAGGTCTTGTCTGCGCTGGCAATTATTGGCCTTGTCCTTTTGCAGCATGGTAAAGGTGCGGACATGGGCGCCTCATTCGGTTCCGGTGCCTCCGGCAGTTTGTTCGGCGCGACCGGTTCGTCCAATTTTTTATCCAAATCAACCGGCCTTGCTGCGGCAGTGTTTTTTGGCGCGACCCTGGCCCTGGCATTCATAGGCGGCAATCGCACCAGCACTGGCGGCGTGCTGGATAATTTGCCGGCGGCAGCGAAAGTGGTGCCGGCATCAGCGTCGGCAGCGGCGGTTTCCGCCAGTTCTGCCGCTGCTCCTGCGAGTGCGGCTGGCCAGGCTAATCAAATTCCTAAGTAAAACGGTTTTGCTCTGCAAAAAACATTGAATGCCTGCAATTGTGCGTTGAACAATCGCGCCAGACATAGTAGAATGCTGGGCTTAAGCCGACGTGGTGAAATTGGTAGACACGCTATCTTGAGGGGGTAGTGGCGAAAGCTGTACGAGTTCGAGTCTCGTCGTCGGCACCAAAAAATACGGTCAGTTTTCTTTGCTGATCTGGTCGGGAAAGTGATGGTAATGCTTTCCTCGCTTTTAGAGTGAATCACTTCAATGTGGCGTTCAAATACAGGTAGCCTAACGTGAACCTCGAAAATTATTTCCCTGTTCTTCTCTTCATTCTGGTGGGTATTGCGGTTGGTGTAGTGCCGCAGATCCTGGGGCGCATTCTTGCCCCATTTAAGCCGGACAGTCAAAAGACATCTCCATACGAATGCGGCTTTGAAGCCTTCGAAGATGCGCGTATGAAATTTGATGTGCGTTATTACCTCGTCGCGATCCTGTTTATTCTGTTTGATCTTGAAACGGCTTTCTTTTTTCCGTGGGGCGTAGCGATGCGCGACCTGGGTTGGTCGGGTTTTTTGATCATGCTGGGTTTTATCCTGGAATTTGCGATCGGTTTTTGGTACATCTGGAAAAAGGGCGCCCTGGATTGGGAGTAAGCGATTATGGCAATTGAAGGTGTATTGAGCGAAGGTTTCGTTACGACGACAGCCGATAAGCTGATTAACTGGACCCGTACAGGTTCGATGTGGCCAATGACATTTGGCCTCGCCTGTTGCGCGGTAGAGATGATGCATGCCGGTGCTTCTCGTTACGATCTGGATCGTTTCGGTGTGGTGTTTCGTCCATCGCCGCGTCAGTCCGATGTGATGATAGTCGCCGGGACTCTGTGCAACAAAATGGCGCCTGCTTTGCGCAAGGTGTACGACCAGATGGCAGAGCCGCGCTGGGTTATTTCTATGGGTTCTTGCGCCAACGGCGGTGGTTACTATCACTACTCGTATTCTGTGGTGCGCGGCTGTGATCGTATTGTGCCCGTCGATATTTATGTGCCTGGTTGTCCGCCGACTGCAGAGGCGCTGCTGTACGGCATCATACAGTTGCAAAACAAGATCAAACGTACCAATACGATTGCGCGCTGATCTGTTCAGTCCAAGCGAATTTAGGGCAGCACTTACACTATGACTACAAAATTAGAAATCCTCGAGGTAGCGGTAAAAGAGGTCTTGGGTGATCGATTGTTGCAATCCACTGTGGCCTTGGGCGAGTTGACCATTGTGGTCGCGCCGGCAGTGTATTTGCAGGCAATGCGCGATCTGCGTGACCATCCTTCTACTTCCTTTGAAGAGTTGATAGATTTGTGTGGCGTGGATTACTCGACTTACGGCGACGGTATCTGGGATGGCGCTCGCTTTGCGGCGGTGTCGCACTTGCTGTCGATTCAGCATAACTGGCGTTTGCGTGTCAGGGTCTTTGCGGCAGATGACGACATGCCGATCTTGCCTTCAGTGATTGATATCTGGAACGCGGCGAATTGGTATGAGCGCGAAGCTTTTGACTTCTTCGGTATTTTATTTGACGGACACAATGATTTGCGCCGTATTTTGACTGACTATGGTTTCATCGGTCATCCCTTCCGTAAAGATTTCCCTGTCTCTGGCTATGTCGAGATGCGCTATGACCCTGAGCAAAAGCGCGTGGTGTATCAGCCGGTAACGATAGATCCGCGTGAGAATGTACCGCGTATCATTCGTGAAGAGCATTACGGAGTGAAATAATGGCTGAAATTAAAAATTACACATTGAACTTTGGCCCTCAGCATCCTGCGGCGCATGGCGTTTTGCGTCTGGTGCTGGAGCTGGACGGTGAAGTGATTCAGCGTGCCGATCCGCACATTGGCTTATTGCATCGTGCAACTGAAAAATTGGCAGAACAAAAAACTTTCCTGCAATCGGTTCCCTACATGGATCGGCTCGATTATGTGTCGATGATGGCCAACGAGCACGCCTACGTCATGGCGATCGAAAAAATGCTCGATCTGGAAGTGCCCTTGCGTGCGCAATATATTCGTGTGATGTTCGACGAGATCACCCGTATCCTGAATCATTTGCTGTGGATAGGCGCGCATGCACTGGACGTCGGTGCGATGGCGGTGTTTTTGTATGCCTTCCGCGAGCGCGAAGATTTGATGGACTGCTATGAAGCGGTCTCCGGTGCGCGCTTGCATGCTGCTTACTATCGTCCGGGTGGCGTGTATCGCGATTTGCCAGAACAAATGCCGAAGTTTACGACTTCGCAACTGAAGAACGATAAGGCAATGCGTGCCTTGAATGAAAATCGCCAGGGTTCTCTGCTCGATTTCATCGAAGACTTCACGAATCGTTTTCCAACCTATGTGGACGAATACGAGACTTTGTTGACGGATAATCGTATCTGGAAGCAACGTCTGGTTGGTATTGGCGTGGTTTCTCCCGAGCGTGCTAAGGCGATGGGTTTTACCGGCCCAATGTTGCGCGGTTCCGGCATTGAATGGGACCTGCGTAAAAAACAACCTTACGAAGTTTACGATTTGCTGGATTTCGATATCCCCGTCGGCGTCAACGGCGATAGTTATGATCGTTATCTGGTGCGTGTCGAAGAGATGCGTCAATCGAATCGTATTATCAAGCAATGCGTGGAATGGTTGCGTAACAATGCTGGTCCGGTGATCACGACGAATCATAAAGTCGCACCGCCTTCACGCGTAAACATGAAGTCGAATATGGAAGAGTTGATCCATCACTTCAAATTGTTTACCGAGGGTTTCCATGTGCCTGCCGGCGAAGCGTATGCCGCGGTTGAGCATCCTAAAGGGGAGTTCGGTATTTACCTGATATCCGATGGCGCGAACAAGCCTTATCGTCTGAAAATTCGCGCGCCCGGATTCGCCCATTTGCAGGGTTTGGATGAAATGGCAAAAGGTCACATGATTGCCGATGCGGTGACGATTATCGGTACGCAAGATATTGTGTTTGGTGAGATTGACCGCTAGATTGTTTAATCAAGGCGCGTCAACAATAGAGGCAAAAGCTATGGTGTTATCAGAGCAGGCATTTAAAAAAATTGATCGTGAACTGGCAAAGTTCCCGGCCGATCAGCGCCAGTCCGCCGTGATGGCTGCGCTGGCGATTGCGCAGGATGAAACCGGTTGGGTATCGCCGGAAGTGATGCAGACTTTGGCTGATTACATCGGTATGCCAGCGGTCGCGGTACAGGAAGTTGCGACTTTCTACAATATGTACAACACCAAGCCAGTTGGTAAGTTCAAAATTTCGGTTTGCACTAATTTGCCTTGCGCCTTGTCTGGCGGTGAGCGCGCGGCACATCATCTGAAAGCAAAATTAGGCCTTGATTATAAAGATACCAGTCCTGACGGTTTGTTTACCCTGGTTGAAGGCGAATGCATGGGAGCTTGCGGTGATGCCCCGGTGATGCTGGTGAATAACAAGCGCATGTGCAGCTTTATGTCGAATGACAAAATCGACTCGCTGGTAACAGAACTCACAGAGGCGGGCAAATAATGACGAGTCTGCATAATCGCCATATAAATCCTTTAATTCTTGCCGGCCTTGACGGCAAAAACTGGCACCTGCAAGACTACGTGGCACGTGGTGGCTATCAATCTTTAAAGCGCATTCTCGACGAAAAAATTCCGCCTGAGCAGGTCATTGCTGAGTTGAAAGCGTCATCTTTGCGTGGTCGCGGCGGTGCCGGTTTTCCGACCGGCTTGAAGTGGAGCTTCATGCCGCGTCAGTACCCCGGTCAAAAATACCTGGTCTGCAATACCGATGAAGGCGAACCTGGTACCTTTAAAGATCGCGACATCATTCGCTATAACCCGCATGCCTTGATTGAGGGCATGGCGATCGGTGCCTATGCAATGGGCATTACAGTCGGTTATAACTACATCCACGGAGAAATTTTCGCGGACTATGACCGCTTTGAAGAAGCGATTGAAGAAGCGCGCGCCGCCGGTATGTTGGGCGACAAGATTCACGGTTCCGATTTTTCATTCCAGTTGCATGCGTTCCACGGCTATGGCGCTTACATCTGCGGCGAAGAAACCGCCTTGCTTGAATCTTTGGAAGGCAAAAAAGGACAGCCGCGCTTCAAGCCGCCTTTCCCTGCCAGCTTCGGTCTGTACGGCAAGCCAACCACGATCAATAACACAGAGACGTTTGCTGCAGTGCCGTTTGTGTTTGCGATGGGCGGTGAAAAATATGCTGCTCTGGGCAAGCCGAATAATGGCGGCACCAAAATTTTCTCAATGTCAGGTGACGTAGCCAAACCGGGTAACTACGAAGTTCCTCTTGGTACGCCGTTTGCGACCTTGCTGGAATTGGCTGGCGGCATGCGCGACGGCAAGAAAATCAAGGCAGTCATTCCTGGCGGTTCTTCGATGCCGGTATTGACCGGTGACGTCATGATGGCAACCGATATGGATTACGACTCGATCGCCAAAGCCGGTTCGATGCTGGGTTCCGGTGCGGTCATCGTGATGGATGAAACACGTTGCATGGTCAAGTCCCTGCTGCGCCTGTCCTACTTTTATTTTGAAGAATCCTGCGGTCAATGCACTCCATGTCGCGAAGGTACGGGCTGGTTATATCGCATGGTGCACCGTATCGAACACGGACAGGGCAGGGCGGATGATCTCGACTTGCTGAATTCGATTGCGGACAATATTCAGGGCCGCACGATTTGCGCCTTGGGTGATGCCGCGGCGATGCCGGTGCGTGCTTTCATCAAGAATTTCCGCGAAGAATTTGAATATCACATCGAGCATAAACATTGCTTGGTTCCCGCTTACATTTAAGCCAGCTCAGGTAGCGTACTTCAGAGTAAACCATGGTTGAAATCGAAATAGACGGCAAAAAAGTCGAAGTGCAAGAAGGCAGCATGGTAATGGATGCTGCCAATAAACTTGGCACCTACATCCCTCATTTTTGCTATCACAAAAAATTGTCCATCGCGGCGAATTGCCGCATGTGTCTGGTCGAAGTGGAAAAGGCGCCTAAGCCTTTGCCCGCTTGCGCCACGCCTGTGACAGCCGGCATGATCGTACGCTCGAATAGCGAAAAAGCGGTCAAGGCACAAAAAGGCGTGATGGAATTCTTGCTGATCAATCACCCGCTCGATTGTCCTATCTGCGATCAGGGCGGCGAATGCCAGTTGCAGGATTTGGCTGTCGGTTATGGTGGCAGCAGTTCGCGCTACGAAGAAGAAAAGCGTGTGGTGTTCCACAAAAATGTCGGCCCACTTATTTCTATGGAAGAAATGAGCCGCTGCATTCACTGTACGCGCTGCGTTCGTTTCGGCCAGGAAATTGCCGGCGTGATGGAGCTGGGAATGCTGGGGCGCGGGGAGCATGCCGAGATCACCTCCTTCGTTGGCAAGACCGTCGATTCCGAACTGTCCGGTAATATGATCGATCTTTGCCCGGTTGGCGCATTGACGTCTAAACCGTTCCGTTATTCCGCACGTACCTGGGAATTGTCACGCCGTAAATCGGTCAGTGCACATGATGGCCTGGGTTCCAATTTGATTGTTCAAGTGAAGAACAACAAAGTCATGCGTGTCGTGCCTTTGGAAAACGAGGCAGTCAACGAGTGCTGGATTTCCGATAAGGATCGCTTCGCCTATGAAGGTTTGAATAGCGAAGAGCGCCTGACCAAGCCGATGATCAAGCAAGGTGGTCAATGGCAAGAAACCGACTGGCAAACTGCGCTGGAATATGTCGCGCACGGCCTGCGTAATATCAAGCATGAACATGGCGCTGCCGCGATTGCCGCAGCGGCTACGCCAAGCTCGACCTTGGAAGAACTCAGTTTGCTGCAACGCGTGGTTCGTGGCCTGGGCTCTGATAATGTCGATTTCCGTTTGCGTCAATCGGACTTCTCTTTGGATGCCAAAGTAATGCCGTGGTTAGGCATGTCGATTGTTGATTTCGCGCAATTGAAAAATATTTTTGTCATTGGTTCTTTCTTGCGCAAGGATCACCCTTTGCTGGCTGCGCGTTTGCGTCAGTCCGTAAAGATGGGCGCTAAGCTGAATGTACTGCACGCGACCGATGATGAGTTGCTGATCAAGTTGGCGAATAATGCCGTGGTCGCTCCGTCGGCCTGGTTGAATTTCCTGGCTGAAGTCGCAGCCGCGATTGCAGTTAAAAAAGAAATCGTTAAGCCTGCCGGACTTGAACAAGTTCAGGCATCTGAAAAAGCCACATCCATCGCCGATAGCATCTTGAAGGGCGACGCCGGCGTATTCTTGGGTAACGCTGCTGCTCAGCATCCTGATGCCGCCAAATTGCACGCTCTGGCGCAATGGATAGCCCAGAATGCAGGAGCCGGTTTCGGTTACCTGACTGAAGCCGCTAACACGGTTGGCGGCTACTTGGCTGGCGCAGTTCCTGCCAACACAGCGAACGCGCAAAACTTGTTTGCGCAAGCCAAAAAAGCTTACGTGCTGTTGCATGCAGAGCCTGAATTTGATTGCGCCAATCCGCAACAGGCAAGGGCGGCATTGGATCAGGCGGAAATGGTTGTATCGCTGTCGGCGTACAAGCATGGCCTGGATTACGCCGATGTCTTGCTGCCAGTTTCGCCTTTCACTGAAACAGCCGGTACTTTTGTCAGTTGCGAAGGTCGGGTACAAAGTTTCCATGGCGTAGTGAAACCGTTGGGGGATACTCGTCCTGCATGGAAAGTATTGCGCGTGTTAGGTAATCTGCTGGAACTGCCGGATTTTGAATTTGAAACATCCGAAGCGATCCGTGATGCAGTATTGGGTAGGGATGCGACGACAGTATCGGCGCGTCTCAATAACATCAGTATGACAGTTCCCGTTGTGGCGAATGCAACTGTTGTTCAGGGCCTGGAGCGTGTTGCTGATGTGTCGATTTACAGCACCGATGCTATCGTCAGGAGATCTGAATCTTTGCAAAAAACAAGAGATGCGAAAACGCCCGAGGTTCACCTGAGTGCGGCACAATTTGCAAAGCTAAGTTTGCAAGAAGGTGATTACGTCAAAGTCACGCAGGGCCAGGGCTCGGCAGTATTGCCCGCGACTTTGGGCAAGAGTTTGCCGGACAACGTGGTGCGTCTTGCTGCCGGTCATTTGTCGACTAAGTCATTAGGCGCGATGTTCGGTGCCATCACTGTGGAGCGTGCGTAATGAATTTGTTACCCACTATTCAAACATATGGCCAGCAATATCTGGGCGCTTTGTGGCCGCTGGTATGGACGCTCGCTAAGATTGTCTGCATCACTTTGCCGGTCATGGGTTGCGTTGCCTACCTGACTTTGTGGGAACGCAAGATGATAGGCTGGATGCATATCCGTCTAGGCCCTAATCGTGTCGGTCCTGCCGGCTTGTTACAGCCAATCGCCGATGCGCTGAAATTGCTGTTGAAGGAAATTATCATTCCTGCCAAAGCAAACAAAGTCTTGTTTATTCTGGCGCCCATCATGACCATCATGCCGGCACTGGCGGCCTGGTCTGTGATTCCATTTGGCCCCGAGACTGTGTTGGCCAATGTGAATGCCGGTTTATTGCTGGTCATGGCGATTACTTCTATGGAAGTGTATGGGATCATCATCGCGGGTTGGGCATCCAACTCAAAATATGCTTTCCTCGGTGCGATGCGTGCCTCGGCGCAAATGGTCTCATATGAAATTGCGATGGGTTTTGTATTAGTAATCGTGCTGATGGTATCCGGTAGCCTGAATTTGACAGATATCGTGAATAGTCAAACTCACGGTTTTGCCGCCAGCTACGGGCTCAATGTTTTTTCATGGAACTGGTTGCCTTTATTGCCGGTATTCGTGGTCTATGTGATCTCAGGTATTGCGGAAACCAATCGCCACCCATTCGACGTGGTTGAAGGCGAGTCAGAAATTGTTGCGGGGCACATGGTGGAATATTCCGGTATGTCATTCGCGATGTTTTTCCTGGCTGAATATGCGAACATGATTTTGATCTCTGCGATGGCGTCCCTGATGTTCCTGGGCGGCTGGGCTGCACCGATTGATTCCATCGTATTCAACTGGGTGCCGGGCTGGATCTGGCTGGGATTGAAGACTTTTGTCGTGGTCTCGATGTTTATCTGGGCGCGCGCATCTTTCCCGCGTTATCGCTACGATCAGATTATGCGCTTGGGCTGGAAAGTATTTATTCCGCTGACTTTGGTGTACCTGGTCATCGTGGCAGCATGGATGCAAACCTCCTGGAATATTTGGAAGTAAGAGGCTAAAAAAATGGAAGCAATTAAGGATTTTTTTGGCAGCCTGATGCTGCGCGAATTACTCAAGGGACTGGCGCTGACCGGTCGCTATATGTTCGCACGCAAAATCACCGTGCAATTCCCAGAAGAAAAAACACCGCAATCACCACGTTTCCGCGGCTTGCACGCATTGCGTCGTTATCCGAATGGCGAGGAGCGCTGTATCGCATGTAAATTATGCGAAGCGGTGTGTCCTGCGATGGCGATCACGATTGAATCTGAGCAGCGTGAGGATGGTTCACGTCGCACGACCCGTTACGATATCGATTTAACCAAATGTATTTTTTGCGGTTTTTGCGAAGAATCATGTCCGGTGGATTCGATTGTAGAAACTCACGTGCTGGAATATCACGGTGAAAAGCGCGGTGATTTGTATTTCACTAAAGAAATGCTATTGGCAGTAGGCGATCGCTACGAAACAGAAATCGCTGCAGCCCGCGCCGCTGATGCGGTTTATCGTTAATCAGAGATAACCAGGATTTAGCTCGCTATGGAATTTACCACTGCTTTATTTTATGTGTTTGCTGCGATTTTGATCTTCGCGGCGACTCAAGTTATTACCGCACGCAGCCCTGTACATGCGGCGTTGTTTTTGGTGCTCGCTTTCTTCACTGCTGCCGGTATCTGGTTGTTGTTGAAGGCGGAGTTTCTGGCGATTGTGCTGGTGCTGGTGTATGTGGGCGCCGTCATGGTGTTATTCCTGTTTGTGGTGATGATGCTAGACATTGACATGGATAAGTTGCGCCAAGGCTTCTGGAGTCATTTCCCACTTGCTGCCAGTGTCGGCGTGCTGATTGTTCTGGAGATGTCGGCAGTGTTGTGGCGCGGTTTTTTACGCCCTGTGAATCATATCCCTGCCGCATCAGACAAGATTGGCGATACCAAATCATTGGGTATAGAAATCTTTACTCATTACATGTTTGCATTTGAAGTCGCGGCAGCAATTCTGTTGCTGGCGATTGTGGCTGCAGTCGCGTTGACTTTACGCCGTCGCAAAGACAGTAAGTATTTCGATCCTGCTGAGGCAGTCAAAGTTAAACGTAATGACCGTGTTCGTATGGTCAGTATGGTTGCCGATTCTGAACGTGCCCGCGATCGTGCCGGCTTGGGCGGAACAGCAGAACAGACAGAGGTTTAAATGACTTTAACACTGACACATTACCTGATTCTGGGCGCGATTCTGTTTGCGATCTCCATCGTCGGTATTTTTCTGAACCGTAAAAATATTATTGTGCTGTTGATGGCCATCGAGCTGATGCTGTTGGCTGTCAATATGAATTTCATCGCATTCTCGCATTACCTTGGCGATGCAGCAGGGCAGATTTTTGTGTTCTTTATCTTGACCGTGGCTGCTGCAGAGTCTGCGATCGGTCTCGCCATTTTGGTGGTGATGTTCCGGAATATGGATACCATCGACGTAGAAGATCTGGATGCACTCAAGGGATAATGAGTTTTAGCGGTTGCTATCTTGTCTGTAGCAATTGAAGTGCAGTTCTCTGGCGATTTAAAAAAAGTAATAAGCTAACAAAGGGTCATCATGGCGGGGCAACTTAACCCACATTTACTACTGGCTGTACCACTGGCACCTCTGGCAGGCTCCGTCATTGCGGGGCTGCTAGGTACGAAATTTTTTGGCAATCTGGTTGGCCGCAAGGTCTCTCATACGGCAACAATTTTAGGCGTGCTGGTTGCCTTCATTATCTCGTGCATGACGTTGTCTGCGGTGATGGAGGGGGCGACTTATAACGCTACTTTGTATCAGTGGATGCAAGTCGCTGGCCTGAAATTGGAAGTTGGTTTCTTGGTCGATAGTTTGACCGCGATGATGATGTGTGTAGTGACTTTTGTATCCTTGATGGTACATATCTACACAATCGGTTATATGCAAGAAGATGAAGGTTATAACCGCTTCTTCTCATACATTTCTTTATTTACGTTCTCGATGCTGATGCTGGTCATGAGCAACAACTTCCTGCAATTATTCTTCGGCTGGGAAGCGGTGGGCCTGGTGTCTTATTTGCTGATCGGTTTTTGGTATACCAAACCAACTGCGATTTACGCGAACATGAAAGCCTTTTTGGTTAATCGCGTCGGTGATTTTGGCTTCATCTTAGGTATCGGCTTATTGCTGGCTTATGCAGGCTCGATGGACTATGCGGAAGTATTTGCCAAGAGAGAAGAATTGACCAAAATTTTATTGCCAGGTACCGACTGGATGCTGATTACGGTTGCTTGTATTTGCCTGTTTATCGGCGCGATGGGTAAATCGGCCCAATTTCCTTTGCATGTGTGGTTGCCCGATTCGATGGAAGGCCCTACGCCGATTTCTGCCTTGATTCATGCGGCAACCATGGTGACTGCAGGTATTTTCATGGTGTCGCGCATGTCGCCATTGTTCGAATTGTCGGATACCGCGCTGTCGTTCATTCTGGTGATCGGCGCTATCACTGCGCTGTTCATGGGTTTCCTTGGCATCATACAGAACGATATCAAACGGGTTGTCGCTTACTCGACCTTGTCGCAGCTCGGCTACATGACCGTCGCGCTGGGTGCATCGGCCTACTCGGTCGCGGTATTCCATCTGATGACCCATGCGTTCTTTAAAGCGCTGCTGTTCCTGGCGGCCGGCTCGGTGATCATCGGCATGCATCACGACCAGGACATCCGCAATATGGGCGGCTTGCGTAAATACATGCCGATTACCTGGATCACTTCTTTATTGGGCTCTCTGGCCTTGATCGGTACGCCGTTCTTCTCAGGTTTCTATTCAAAAGACAGCATTATCGAAGCGGTACAGGCATCTCACTTGGCAGGCGCAGGCTTTGCACAATTTGCCGTGCTGGTCGGTGTGTTTGTGACCGCCTTCTACTCGTTCCGTATGTACTTCCTGGTATTCCACGGTAAAGAGAATTTCGGCCATGCGCATGCGCATCACGACCACCATGACGAGGAAGAAGACGATCACGGTCATCACGGCCTGGCGCCTGGACAAAAACCGCACGAGTCTCCGTGGGTGGTGACGCTGCCGCTGGTACTGCTAGCGATTCCTTCGGTGATCATCGGTTTCTTCGCGATCGAGCCTATGCTGTTTGGCGATTTCTTCAAGGGCGTGATTTTTGTCGACGAAGCGCATCACGCGATGGAAGAGCTGACGCACGAATTCCACGGCCCGCTCGCGATGGCGCTGCATGCTTTCACGTCGCCTCCGTTCTGGTTGGCGCTGGGCGGCGTGGTGACTTCTTATGTGTTCTACATGCTCAAGCCGGAGTGGCCGACAGCGATCAAGAAGAATGTCGGAGCTATTTACACTTTGCTCGACAATAAATATTACATGGACAGATTCAATGAAATCGTCTTTGCCGGCGGCGCGCGTTTATTGGGCGGCGGCTTGTGGAATATTGGCGATAAAGGATTGATTGACGGCCTGATCGTGAATGGCAGTGCCAAACTGGTTGGATGGTTGTCTAGGGGAGTTCGCTTGTTACAGACCGGTTATCTGTATCACTATGCGTTTGTGATGATTCTTGGGGTGTTAGGCTTCTTGTCTTACTTCATGTTTCCTTTCATGTTCCCGTTAGCTAAATAAGCAATTCATAAAAAAAGAACTCATGATGCAGTCAACTTCTTACTTACTCAGTCTCGCAATCTGGTGTCCTATCGCCTTCGGACTCTTTGTGCTGGCATTTGGGCGCGATAGCAATCCTGGCTTGACACGCGGCGTTTCATTAATTGGCTCGATTGCCAGCCTGCTGGTGACCATTCCCTTAATTCAGCGTTTCGATAATGCAGCGCATGGCATGCAGTTCGTTGAAAAGAGTACGTGGATAGAGCGTTTCAATGTGTTTTATGCTTTGGGTGTCGATGGTATCTCATTGTGGTTAATACCATTGACGGCGTTCATTACGGTGATTGTGGTGATTGCGGCCTGGGAAGTCATTGAAAAACAAGTCGCGCAATATATGGGTGCCTTCCTGATTTTGTCAGGCTTGATGATAGGCGTGTTCTGTGCAACCGATGGTTTGTTGTTCTATGTATTCTTTGAAGCGACTTTGATACCGATGTTCATCATCGTGGGTGTCTGGGGCGGCCCGAATCGCGTTTATGCCGCATTCAAATTTTTCCTCTATACCTTAATGGGTTCTTTATTGACCCTGGTGGCGATTATTTACCTGTATTTCAAAGCGGGTAATAGTTTCGATATTTTTGCCTGGCATCAGTTGCCGCTGCCGTTATCGACGCAGATTATGATTTTCCTGGCGTTCCTGATGGCGTTTGCGGTCAAAGTGCCAATGTGGCCAGTCCATACATGGTTGCCTGACGCCCACGTAGAAGCGCCAACAGGCGGTTCGGTGGTGTTGGCTGCGATCATGCTGAAATTGGGTGCTTACGGTTTCTTGCGATTCTCTTTGCCTATCACTCCAGACGCGAGTCATTACTTGTCCAGTTTCATTATTAGTCTGTCTTTGATCGCTGTGATCTATATCGGCCTGGTAGCATTGGTGCAGGCCGATATGAAGAAACTGGTAGCGTATTCCTCGATTGCCCACATGGGTTTCGTGACGCTGGGTTTCTTCATGTTTAACGACATGTCGGTGCAGGGTGCCATCGTCCAGATGATTTCTCACGGTTTTATTTCTGGCGCGATGTTCTTGTGTATCGGTGTCTTGTATGACCGCGTGCATTCCCGTCAGATCGTTGATTACGGCGGCGTTGTCAACACCATGCCTAAGTTTGCCGCTTTATTCGTCCTGTTCTCGATGGCCAACTGCGGCTTGCCGGCGACCTCTGGCTTCGTCGGTGAGTTTATGGTGATTCTCGGCGCCGTTCGATTTAATTTCTGGATTGGTATGCTGGCTGCAACTGCGTTGATCTTCGGTGCGGCTTACTCTCTTTGGATGGTTAAACGCGTGGTGTTTGGCGCGATTGTGCATGAACATGTTGCACAATTGACCGACATCAATAAGCGTGAATTTTTCATGCTGGGAATTTTAGCAATTGCAGTGATCGGGATGGGACTGTATCCAGCGCCGTTCACCGATGCAATGCAAGTGTCGGTTGCTGATTTATTGAAGCATGTTGCGGCAACAAAGATTGCGCCCTGATTAAGTTTGACGATGAGTTTGACAATAAGCTTGAAAAAAATAAAAGACTGAATTGCGGGCGGCCAGGCAGAGAGGTCGCGCAAACACAGATCGATGCTAGTACTTAGTACAAACGAAACTATATGAACCTGATACCACTTTATCCTGAAATTTTTTTGCTCCTGGCGATCTGCGTGATTTTGTTGATCGACATGTTCTTGGCAGACGATCAACGTAACGTGACATACGCCTTGAGTATTTTGGCTCTGGCAGTATGTGGCGTGCTGACGGTCAACAATTTAGATGGAGATGTTTCGGTTTATCTGAGTAATAAGATGTTTGTGTCCGACCCGATGTCTAATTTACTTAAGTTGTTTTCCTACATCGCTGTCGGTTTGACACTGATCTACGGTCGTCAATACGCATCTGATCGTGGTATGACGAACGACAAATTAGGCGGTGAATTTTACGTACTTGCCTTGTTCTCTTTACTTGGTCAGATGGTGATGATTTCAGGGAATAACTTCCTGGTGATTTACCTTGGTCTGGAATTGATGTCTTTGTCCCTTTACGCCCTGGTTGCTTTGCGCAGAGACCACACGGTGTCAACTGAAGCAGCGATGAAGTATTTCATCCTGGGTGCCTTGGCATCCGGTTTCCTGTTGTACGGTATTTCCATGCTGTATGGCGCAACGGGTTCATTGGAGCTGGCCGAGGTAGCGAAAGCGGCGGCATCTCCTTTGGCGAATAAACAGATTCTGGTATTCGGCATCGTATTCCTGGTCGCTGGTCTAGCCTTTAAATTAGGTGTAGTACCTTTTCACATGTGGGTACCCGACGTCTATCAAGGCTCTCCTACGGCCGTTACACTGTTGCTAGGTGGCGCACCGAAACTGGCTGCGTTTGCAATCTGTTTCCGTTTGTTGATCGAAGGCCTGTTCCCGCAAGCCATAGACTGGCAGCAAATGCTGGTCGTATTGGCGGTCATGTCGATGGCGATCGGCAATATTACTGCGATCGC
Organism: Undibacterium sp. Jales W-56; assembly: GCF_025548535.1. Lineage (GTDB taxonomy): Bacteria > Pseudomonadota > Gammaproteobacteria > Burkholderiales > Burkholderiaceae_D > Undibacterium. The sequence goes on from NZ_JAJLQW010000001.1 coordinate 1,041,560, forward strand.
CCAGACTAACCTGAAGCGCATGCTCGCTTACTCGACTATCTCACAGATGGGATTCATGTTGCTGGGCTTGTTGTCCGGTGTCGCTGGCAACAATACGGGCTTCGCTGCGGAGGCGTACAGCGCCTCTATGTTCTACAGTATTACTTACGTACTGACGACCTTGGGTACTTTCGGCGTGATCATGTTGCTGGCACGATCCGGTTTTGAAGCTGAAAATCTCGACGATTTAAAAGGCTTAAATAAACGCAGTCCATGGTTTGCGCTGGTGATGTTGTTGTTGATGTTCTCATTGGCAGGTATTCCGCCCATGATGGGCTTTTATGCCAAACTCTCCGTGTTGAAAGCGGTGCTGGCGACGGGGCAGGTATGGCTTGCTGTTGCCGCGGTTCTGTTTTCATTGATTGGCGCGTTCTACTACATCCGTGTAGTGAAGTTGATGTACTTTGATCAGCCCGCAGATCAGCATGCGATTGTTGCCAGCACCGATATGCGTATTGTGCTCAGCATTAATGGTATCGCTGTGTTGGTAATGGGTTTGATGCCCGGTTCATTGATGTCTGCCTGCACCAATGCGATCATCAAGACCTTAGCGTCCTGATGTCTTTTTCGGAAATTGAGTAAGTGGAAGTTTCCGCCTCTGCCTGGCTGGTGATTATCCTCGCGATAGCGGCAGCCAACTTGCCGTTTTTCAACGAGCGCCTGCTCACCGTTGTTCCGCTGTTTGGCTGGCTTGTAAAACCTTTCTGGATGCGCTTGCTTGAGCTTGCCGTCTTATACTTTTTACTGGGTCTTGTCGCCAATCTGCTGGAATCCAATGCAGGCAATCGCTTTCCCCAGACCTGGGAATTTTACGCGATCACTTCGTGTTTATTTATCGTGCTGGCTTTCCCCGGTTTCGTGTATCGCTATCTGAGAAAACAGCATGGGTAAGCTGATTTTAGACCCGCAGGCCAATCCTCATCTTGCTGAAATAAAAGTCAGCGGCGAACAGGTATATTCAGGTAGTTTTCTTAAAATCGAAAAAGATATTGTCCGCTTGCCGGATTCGAAGCAAGTCACCCGCGAATACATTAAACATCCCGGTGCGGTCGTCATTTTGCCTTTGTTTGACGATGACACTGTTCTGATGGAACGCCAGTTCCGCTATCCGCTGAATCAAGTCTTCATTGAATTCCCTGCCGGTAAAATTGATCCGGATGAGGATGCTTTGGTCTGCGCCAAGCGCGAGTTGTTTGAAGAGACCGGCTACACTGCGACGGATTGGCGTTACCTGTGCACGATTCATAATGCGATTGCGTATTCTGATGAACATCTGGATATTTTCCTGGCAAAAGGATTGATTGCCGGAGAAGCGCAATTGGATGAAGAGGAATTTCTGGAAATTTTCACTGCAACGATTCCCGAGTTGTTGGAGTGGGTGAAAACCGGCAAAATCACGGATGTGAAAACCGTGATCGGCAGTTTTTGGTTGGAAAAAGTCATTGCGGAAAATTGGTGAACCCGTTTTAAAGAGATAAAAAATGCCGCGATCAACGCGGCATTTTTTATGGCAATTACATGCTCGGGTAGTTAGGACCGCCACCACCCTCAGGTGTAACCCAGACGATGTTTTGGGTAGGATCTTTGATGTCGCAGGTTTTGCAATGCACACAGTTTTGCGCATTGATTTGCAAACGATCGGCACCTTCCGCTGTCTTGACGAATTCATACACCCCTGCCGGGCAATAGCGCGATTCCGGTCCGGCATACTTAGCCAGATTGATGCCGACCGGAACGTCCGCATTTTTCAAGGTCAAATGAATCGGCTGATCTTCCGCATGATTCGTATTCGAAATAAACACCGAAGACAAACGGTCGAACGTCAGCTTGCCATCCGGTTTAGGGTACACAATCGGCTCAAATTCCGAGGCTGGGCGCAGGCATTCATGATCGGCTTTCGAATGATGCAAAGTCCATGGCGCCTTGCCTCGCAACAGTACCTGATCCAGCCACACCAAGGGCGACCCGTAAGTCCCTTTTTTCAGCAAAGGCTTCACATTGCGTGCCGTGTACAGCTCTTCATGCAGCCAGGACTGTTCAAATGCCGTCGCATACGAGGTCAGCTCATCATGCTGACGCTGTGCTCCGAGTGCATCAAAGGCGGCTATCGCTGCCAGCATGCCGGTCTTGATCGCTGCGTGGCTACCCTTGATACGGCTCATGTTCAGGAAGCCAGCATCACAACCGATCAAAGCACCGCCCGGGAAAGTCAGCTTAGGCAGAGATTGCAGGCCGCCAGCGGTAATCGCACGCGCGCCGTAGGAAATGCGCTTGCCACCTTCAAAGAAGCCGCGGATTGCCGGATGTGTTTTAAAACGCTGAAATTCTTCATACGGCGACAGATACGGATTTTCATAGGCCAGGCCGACCACATAGCCGACCGCTACCTGATTGTTTTCCAGGTGATACAGGAAAGAGCCGCTGTACTGATCCATCAACGGCCAACCCGTCGTGTGCACCACCAGACCCGGTTGGTGCTGCTTAGGATCGATTTCCCATAATTCTTTGATGCCGATACCGTAAGACTGCGGATCTTTACCCTTATTCAAGTCGTATTTTTCCATCACCTGTTTACCCAGATGACCGCGCGCGCCCTCGGCAAACAAGGTGTACTTGGCATGCAATTCCATGCCTAACTGGAAGGCCGGAGACGCTGCACCATGGCGATCCACGCCCATATTGCCTGTTGCGACTCCTTTGACCGAGCCATCATCGTTGTACAGCACTTCCGCTGCGGCGAAGCCGGGGAACACCTCAACCCCCAAGGCTTCCGCCTGCTGCCCGAGCCAGCGTGTCACATTTGCCAACGAGACGATGTAATTGCCGTGATTCTCGAAACAGGCCGGCAGCATCCAGTTCGGTGTTTTAAACGCCTTTTTCTCGGTCAGGACCAGCACTCTATCTTCGGTGACTTCGGTATTCAGCGGCGCGCCCATTTCTTTCCAGTTCGGGAACAGTTCGCTCAAGGCTTTGGGATCCATTACTGCGCCCGACAAAATATGGGCACCGGGTTCGCCGCCTTTTTCGAGTACGCAGACCGACACTTCATTGCCTTTTTCTGCAGCGAGTTGTTTCAGCTTGATCGCAGCGGACAGGCCGGCAGGACCGCCACCGACGATCACGACGTCATATTCCATCGCATCGCGCGGACCGTATTGCTCTACTAGGCTTTGTGTCATGGTAATTATCGCTTTCAGAAGATTTACGAACGAACGTGCTTATTTGTTGTCAGCATGGTATATGCTGTGACTTTATTCTGCAAGCTGAGCATCTGTTCTAAAAATTATGTGATACCTGCTTTTATTCTGGGTGAATTATCGCAGAGCACTTCACAAGATGCAGCATTTTCATGCGTTTTCTCTCGTCAGCATGAGAAAAATACTCGTGAAATCGGGAATTTATAAAACACAAGCATAGTGACTATGTCATCATAGCGGCACATTTAGAGTGGTAGGCTTACTCAAGCTTTCAGCAGGATTCTGATTACAGTTTTTGGCCGGCATGTCGGCCGCATTTACATCTGGAGAATCAAATGGGTATTGAAGTTAATTTCGAGGGAAAAATCGCATTAATCACAGGCGCTTCCAGCGGTCTTGGCGCTCGATTTGCCAAAATTCTCGCACAGGCAGGCGCCCAGGTCGTGTTGGCATCGCGTCGCATCGATCGTTTAAAAGAATTGCGTGCCGAGATTGAAGCTGACGGCGGTGCCGCGCACGTCGTGGCGCTGGACGTGACAGATTATGCGAGCATCAAATCCGCTATTGCGCATGCTGAAACCGAGGCGGGGCCGATCGATATCCTGATTAATAATTCAGGCGTATCGACCACACAACGCCTGATCGACGTGACGCCGGAAGATTACGCCTATGTGATGGATACCAATCAGCGCGGTGCTTTTTTCGTTGCGCAGGAAGCGGCGAAACGGATGATCGCGCGTTATAAAGGCGATCCAAAAAAACAACACCGCATCATCAATATCGCCTCGGTTGCCGGTTTGCGTGTGCTGCCGCAAATTGGCATTTACTGTGTCAGTAAAGCGGCAGTCGTGCATATGACGAAATCGATGGCGGTCGAGTGGGGCAAGTTCGGCATCAATGTAAATGCGATTTGCCCCGGCTATATTTCTACAGAAATCAATCAAGATCATTTTAGCAGCGAGCAAGGGCAAAAACTGATCGACCTGCTGCCGCGAAAGCGTGTCGGTATGCCGGAAGATCTCGACGGTTTGCTGCTGTTGCTGGCCGCAGAAGAATCACGCTTCCTGAATGGAGCGATAGTTACGGCAGACGATGGAATGAGCGCGCAATGATCGACCAGAAAGTGCCTGACAAAAAGCTGGTTTATACCGTCACCATCCCGATCCGCTGGGGCGACATGGATGCCATGGGACATGTCAACAACACAGTGTACTTTCGCTATATGGAACAGGCGCGGATAGAGTGGCTGACGATGCTGGGCTGCTTACCCGATGAAAAGGGCAACGGTCCGGTGATCGTGAATGCGCACTGCACCTTCAAGCGTCCGCTGAAATACCCCGACCAGGTCGAAGTCTGCACCTATATCGGTGATGCGGGCCGCAGTAGCTTTGAGACGATCCAGGAAATGCGCAGTGTCGGCGACGGCTATGCTTTATACGCTGAAGGCGGGGCAAAAGTCGTGTGGGTTGATGCACAGACGCAGAAATCCACGGCGTTACCGGATGCAATTAAACAGAAATTGACTGAGCTGAAATCGGCCGCCAAACCGCAGCGTCGTTTGAGGACGGTGTAAGTTAGTTTGAAAGGCAACTAAGCTAACCCAATCAGCCACAGGTGAGCGCCGACGCTTCAATTGACGATGCGCAATAGCTTGTGTACCAGTTCGCTGGAGGTCGCTGCCGTAAATTTGCGCATCAGTTTGGCTCTGTGCATTTCTACCGTTCTCGGGCTTAGGCCAATTTGACGTGCAATCAGTTTGCTGGTTTTACCCTCGACCAGCAAGGCGGCGATCTCTCTTTCGCGTGGCGTCAATTCGGCAGTTACCGAACGCTTGGAGCTGAGATCTTCGAAGGTCCAGATGCCTGCAGCGTGCGCATCTTCCTTATGCAGGCCGCGGCCGGAGACATGACACCAGAACAGCTCCCGGTTGGCACGCATCATGATACGTTCATCCGAATAGTAGCCCTTGGTATTCATGATCGGCGTGATGCGGGTGCCGGTTCGTTCGAATTCATCGGGAGTCGGGTAGAGCACCAGAAACGATTGACCGAGCAAGGCTTCTTTTTGATAGCCAAACATGTTGGCCAGATCATCGTTACAAGCGCGGATAATGCGATTTTGGGAGACGCACATACCGACCGGTGCTTGCTGAAAAATAGTTTCAAAATTGATGGCCTGCGCTACATTCATAGTGAGTTATCTGATCTCGTCTGTGGTGTTGTAAGCTCAAAAAATTAAATAAAAATCAGGTATTTTTACGGTATTGCGCAGCATAGGGTAGCATCTTATGCTGTGCGTATCATAAGAGATGCGCATGAAAAAAGCATAAAAAATTTCCGCAGAACCGGAATCCGTGCGACGAGACGTTTTCATCATCAAAAAAGGGACAAAATGAATAAGGTTTATCCTGACGCTGCCTCGGCCCTGGCAGATATCGTCAAAGACGGCCAAACCATTGCAGTAGGTGGTTTTGGACTGTGCGGTATTCCCGAGGCGCTGATCGCCGCCTTGCGCGATTCCGGGGTTCAGAATCTGACGGCAATTTCGAATAATGCCGGTGTAGATGGCTTTGGCCTGGGTCAGTTGTTGACGACCCGCCAGATCAAAAAGATGATCGCCTCCTATGTCGGCGAAAATAAAGAGTTTGAACGTCAATACCTGGCTGGCGAATTGCAATTGGAATTCACTCCGCAAGGCACTCTGGCTGAAAAATTACGCGCTGGCGGCGCTGGCATTCCGGCATTTTTCACCAAGACCGGCGTCGGTACGATCGTTGCCGACGGCAAGGAAATCCGCGAATTCGATGGACATCAATATGTGATGGAGCGTTCGCTAGTTTCTGACGTGTCATTGGTCAAAGCCTACAAGGCAGACAAGTCCGGCAATCTGGTATATCGCAAAACCGCCCGCAACTTCAATCCTAACGTCGCCATGGCGGGTAAGATTACCGTGGTGGAAGTCGAAGTGCTGGTTGAAACGGGAGAAATCGATCCTGATGATGTCCACACCCCGGGTATCTTTGTCCATCGTATCGTTGTCAATGCAACGCCTGAAAAACGCATAGAACAGCGCACTGTTCGCCCAGCAGAATAAGGAGAACAACATGGCTTGGAATCGTGATGAGATGGCTGCGCGCGCAGCAAAAGAATTGCAGGACGGGTTCTACGTGAATCTCGGCATTGGCTTGCCGACTATGGTGGCCAACCATGTACCGCAAGGAATGGAAGTCTGGCTGCAATCTGAAAACGGCTTGCTGGGTATCGGCCCGTTTCCGACTGAAGCAGAAGTCGATCCGGACATGATCAATGCAGGTAAGCAGACCGTGACGACGCTGCCCGGATCGTCGATCTTCAGTTCGGCGGATTCATTTGCGATGATACGCGGAGGTAAAATCAATCTGGCTATTTTGGGGGCAATGCAAGTCAGCGAAAAAGGCGATCTGGCGAACTGGATGATCCCCGGCAAGATGGTGAAAGGGATGGGCGGCGCGATGGATCTGGTCGCCGGTGTCGGTCATGTGGTGGTATTGATGGAGCATGTCGCTAAAGGCGATGCGCACAAGATACTGAAGTCCTGCAATCTGCCATTAACCGGCGTAGGCGTCGTGAACCGCATCATCACTGATCTGGGTGTGATCGATGTTACGCCAACCGGACTGAAATTAGTCGAACTGGCTCCTGGCGTCACAACCACGGAAATCACGGCTAAAACCGAAGCGGCATTGGATGTCAGCGCTTTTGTCTGATTGATTTGAAGTCATTCTGAGTTGAATAAAAACGCCAACGACATGTGCTGGCGTTTTTATTTGGACTGATGCAAAGAACAAGAAATCACCCCCAGGGACGCAGGGTAAGCGCAGCAGGAGAAATTTTCTTTGCGCACTCTGCATTGTTGCGGCGAGCGTTTTTCTTTATTTAGGTAAGTTCCATAGTGTGAAATGTTATCGAGGTAATTAAATATACTGGGTATTGTATATTGATAAATTTCAAATTTCCCATTGCGTTATATGCGGATTCTGGTGCTTAAATAAAATACTCCCCCGATTTTTATAAAATAAGGTTTTTTTACTGCTTTTTCTTCGCCATATCACCGACTGGTTTGATATCGCCACAATCTGCAGACAGCCATTTTCCCTTGGTTTCCATGTGTTGGCTGACAGGTTTGCCGTGCGACACGCCTTTAAAGTCATAGGTCGATTGCATGGCGCCGTCGCTGTTGTACATGCCTTTGACGGTGCCCGTGCCTTTCATGTCCGGACTGTCGCAGACCAGATCCATGGACCAGCTGCCGCCATTATGTTGCATGTTTTTAGGCTGGCAAGCGGCCTCTTCTTTTGGCCCCATGCTTGGGTGGTCGCGTTCTGCCATTTCCTTGGTGATGCAAACCTGATGGGTCATGCCGCCGTTTTGCATCATCGGTATTTTGATGCCCATCTGCTTCATTTTCTCCAATTGCTCGGGCGGGATCGGGGGTAAGCTTTTCATTGCATCCGATTGCATGGTCATTTCCCACAAGCCGGGCTTCATTTTCCCTGCTGCTAACACGGGGGCTGCAACAAATAAACTGAACAAGGATGATAGTGCAAGAAATTGCAGGTAAGCGCGCATGGGAGCCTCATGGGATATTGACGGCAAACTGATGATGAATTATTAATATAGTTCGTCAAGAACGAAATTCAAAGTTATTTCGATCTTGCTGGTTCAAATCCTTACAGTCATCTCAGGCGCGTGTATTCTGCAATTTGGCCGTCGCCGATATTCTACGATTGAATGTTTTGTATTGCGGCACCTTGTATATGTTTAAAATGACGGTTACAGGATTTAGAAAATAAGGATGCAGTGTGTCGCTTGCATAGCAAGGCAGGTTTATTTTGCGTCAATCCTGGCGTTTAGTTGTAGTCACCGTTTTAAGCGCAAGCCCCATTAAAATGGTGATTCGAATCGATGGTAGATAATGCCATTAGAACTTCGCTGTTTCTTCTGAGGCTGCGGCTCTCCAATCTGAAAGGTGTTCTTCATGTCCGTCCAACGCAAGTCAGTACAATGCCTGTCTCCCGCTGGACTGCATCGAGTGTCGTATAAAGAATGGGGCGATCCTCGCAATCCCCGTGTGTTGTTGTGCGTGCATGGCGTTACCCGGGTTGCCGATGATTTTGATGCGCTGGCTGCTGTCATGGCGGACAGCTACCGGGTTATTTGCCCGGATATTGTCGGACGCGGCCAATCAGACTGGTTGCGTAATCCGCAGTTCTATCAAATACCGCAATATGTCAGCGATATGGTGACTTTGCTGGCGCGTCTTGATGTTGAGACGGTCGATTGGTTCGGCACGTCGATGGGCGGGCTGATCGGCATGGGTATGGCGGCGCTGGCAGATAACCCGATCAGAAAATTAATTCTGAATGATGTCGGACCTGTACTCAACCCCGCGGCGATTGCGCGCATTGCCGACTACATTGCGCAAGACATGCGCTTCGCCAGTTTTGAGGAAGGTGCCGCCTATATCCGCATGGTGTCGGCCTCATTTGGTCCGCACACTGAGGCGCAGTGGCATAAGCTGGCAACCGACGTGTTGCGCCAGAATCATGAGGGGCAGTGGATACGTCATTATGACTTGAATTTGTCGATACCGATCAAGGCGACCACACCGGAAATGGCGCTGGCGGGACAGACTGCGCTGTGGGCAACTTATGATGCGATTAAATGCCAGACGCTGGTCATCAGGGGCGCAGAATCGGATTTGTTGAGTGCAGAAACGGCGCTGGAAATGCAGCAGCGCGGGCCGCATGCCAAGGTAGTGGAGTTGCCGGGAGTAGGACATGCCCCGACCTTCGTGCAACCAGAGCAAATCGCTATCGCCAGAGAATTTTTACTTTCATAAGCAGCTATCTCAACCGGTCGCCGTATTGTTATAAACCAATTTTTCTGTCATCAGGAATGCAATGAGCTTACAACGTTTTCATGTCGGGCAGCGCTTGTCCGAGACGGCTATTTTTAACAAAGTGATTTATCTCGCAGGACAAATTCCTGAAGATGCCACGCAAGATATCGTCGGTCAGACCACGGAAGTGTTAGGACATGTGGATCGTTTATTGGCAGAAGCCGGTAGCGATAAGTCGCGGATTTTAATGTGCCAGATTTTTTTGTCGGATATCAAGCTGATTGGCGGCATGAATCAGGCATGGGACGCCTGGGTTGCAGCAGGTAATGCGCCGCCGCGGGCGACAGTGCAGGCTGCATTGGCTGATCCCGCATGGCTGATTGAAGTGGTTGTCACCGCCGCACAGAGTTAAGCAGATGGTCTCGATATCAGCGACAAGTTCGCAATCTCAATTACTCGAAGGTTTGTCCGAAAGCGAGTCCAGTCGCGTCATGGCTGCGCTCGAATTCGTGACGCCGCTGTATGCGCATCGCCAGGTCATCACCGAGCAAAACGCCTTGCAATTCGTGCAGGGTGTGGTTGCGATCCTGGCGATGTTGCGTACCGATGTTGATACCCGGATCGCCGGTTTGCTATTTGAATTGCCAGAACTGAGCCCGGTTGCTGCAGAGCAGATTGAATCCCGGTTTGGCAAAGAAATCGCGGATCTGGTCACGGGCATCCGGCGCCTGATGCGTTTGCGCGAAGCGGCCCTGACGCAGCATGAGATCGGCCGCGGCAAGGACGCCGCTGAAAAGGCCGCCACGCAGATGGAAACCTTGCGCAAGATGGTATTGGCAATGGCAACCGATATGCGTGTGGTTCTGGTGCGGCTGGCTTCGCGTGTCACCACCCTGCGCTATTTCGCCGACTGCAAACGCGATGACGGCGCGGCTCAGCAATATGCCAGCGAAACCATGGACTTGTATGCGCCGCTGGCGAATCGCTTGGGTGTCTGGCAATTAAAGTGGGAATTAGAAGATTTATCGTTCCGTTTCCTGGAGCCTGAACAATATAAACGCATCGCCAAGATGCTGGAAGAAAAACGACTGGAGCGTGAGAGCTTCGTCGTCTCTGCCATCGCCCGTCTCAATGCAGAATTGAAAGCCGCCGGCGTCAAGGCCGAAGTATCTGGCAGACCGAAGCATATCTACAGCATCTGGAAAAAAATGCGCGGCAAGGATGTCAATTTTGACGAGCTTTACGATGTGCGCGCTTTTCGCGTAGTGGTCGATGATATTCGCGATTGCTACACGGTTTTGGGTATTGTGCATAATGCCTGGACGCCGATTCCCAAAGAATTTGACGACTATATTTCCCGCCCCAAACCGAACGGCTACAAGTCTTTGCACACCGTAGTCATCGTGGAAGACGGCAGGCCACTCGAAGTGCAGATACGTACACGCGAGATGCACCAGTTTGCCGAATACGGCGTGGCCGCGCACTGGCGTTATAAAGAGTCTGGCGGATCGAATTTTTCTGCTCAGGAATACGATGAAAAAATTGCCTGGTTAAGGCAATTGCTGGCCTGGAAAACGGAGGTCGCCGATGTCGTAGTCGGGCAAGAAGAGTTGCAGCGCGAATGGGTAGAGAAGATTAAAGCCGCCAGCCTGGACGACAGGATTTACGTCCTGACGCCGCAGGCGCGCGTGATCGAATTGCCGAGCAATTCAACCCCGGTTGATTTTGCATATCATCTGCACACCGATGTCGGCCATCGTTGCCGCGGCGCGCGGGTTGATAACGTCATGGTGCCTTTGAATACGCCACTCAAAAACGGTCAGACGATTGAGATTATTACGCTCAAAGTCGGCTCGCCACAGGCCGGACCGTCGCGTGACTGGCTCAATCCCGAGTACTCGGCAAGCACCAGGACGCGCAGTAAGATTCGCGCCTGGTTCAATGTCATTGATCAACAAGAGACCCTGTCGAATGGCCGTGCCTTGGTCGAGAAAACCTTGCAGCGCGAAGGGAAGACTGCAGTCAATCTTGAGGACCTGGCGCGCAAGCTGGGTTTTGCCAGCGTCGATGAATTATTCCTGTCTGTCGGCAAAGACGAATTCAGCCTGCGTCAGATCGAGAATGTGCTGCGTGAGAATGTCGAAGTCGTTGATCCGGACCAAGTCAGCATCACCAACAAGAGCCGGGCATCGAGTGTCACGCAGGGCGCCAAGTCCGGTGTGCTGGTGGTCGGCACCGAAGGGCTGCTGACCCAGCTGGCGCGCTGCTGCAAGCCGGCGCCGCCCGATGAAATCGTCGGCTTTGTAACGCGCGGCAAAGGTGTTTCCATACACCGGCTTAACTGCAAGAATTTTGCGGAAATGCGCAACAAGGCGCCCGAGCGCGTGATCCAGACGACTTGGGGCGAGCATGGCAAAGAAACGGTCTATCCTGTCGATATTTTTGTGCTGGCACAAGACCGGCAGGGCTTGTTGCGGGATATTTCCGAGGTTTTTTCCCGTGAAAAAATCAATGTGATCGGCGTCAACACGCAAAGTGCAAAATCGCAGGCCCGTATGTCATTTACCGCGGAGATAGGCGGCACAGCGCAATTGCAAAAAGCCTTGAACGTCATCCGGGAAGTTCATGGTGTGATTGAGGTGCGCAGGAATTGATACGCCATCGCAGGCCAATTTCGCGTGCTGATGTCGGTCAATCATTTATCCACCCTGCAACCAGCTAAATGGATTACGCAATATTGATGCGCCTTCCGGCAAGAAAGGTTGCCGGAAGGCGCATCAATATTGGCGGGTTTTCCTGGACTAAATCGCTGTAAGCCATTTAACCATCTGAAACCGACCGTGCGATGAAAGGCCTTGCAGACCTAGCTATAATCGCCGGCAGCGTCGTCTTCGGCCATGCCCGGAACTTCGGCTTGTAAGGTGATGTGGTCAATCTTATGCTTGTCTAGCAGCATCGTCTTGACGCTTTCGAGTATGCGCGGCCATGCGCTCAGATCGTCAATTTCCAGATGACCGATCAAGGCAGGATAGCCGGGCGACATTTCCCAGACATGCAGATCGTGGACAGAAAGCACGCCCGACACAGCTTCCAGATCGTCGCCGATTTGCAGATAATCGATATGCTGTGGCACACCTTCCATCAAAAAGTGATAAGACTCTCCCAATACGCCGAAGGTGGATTTCAGAATCAGTAAAGAAACGAAAATCGACAAAATTGGGTCGATTTGCATCCAGCCGACATAGTAGATGACCGCGCCGGAAACAATTGCGGCAACTGAGCCGAGCAAATCGCCCATCACGTGGACTAAAGCGGCTTTGGTATTTACACTTTCTTTGTCGTGGGACAGTATCCAGGCAACGACGATATTGATGGCAAGGCCAATGCTCGCCACCAACATGACCGCGCCGCCTTGCACAGGTTCTGGGTGTGACAGCCTTTGTGCCGCTTCAAATACGATCCATCCGACGACCGCCAGCATGACCAGGCCGTTGACGAATGCCGCCAAGGCTTCTGCGCGGCCAAAGCCGAACGAATTCTTTGCGGTCGGCGGGCGTTTGGCGATCATTTGCGCAAGCAATGCCAGTCCCAATGCCGCTGCGTCCGTCACCATATGACCGGCATCGGAGATCAGTGCCAATGAATTTGACCAGAAGCCGAAGCCGACTTCAACGAAGGCGAAGCTCAAGGTCAGACCGAGTGCCCATGCGAGGATTTTTTGGCTGCGATTTTCAAAAAAATGCTGATGCTGTGCATCGCCACGACGATGGGCGTGTAGATGATCGCTTTTTTGCGGGGATGTTTTTGAGTGCATGAGGTAAGGGGAGTTTGAATGCGATAACTATCGCCAGTGTAATCGTGATAAGCGACAAGGTGGTGAAAGCCCCCAGTAGATTCAGGGACGTTGGGAAATTCCGGCGAGTGTTGCATCGCAAGAATCTTGGAAAATAAATAAAAATACAGAAAAGGTGTTTACGTTTTCGCCTTGGTTTGCTATAGTCTCGGCTCTTCGGGCGGTTAGTTCAGCTGGTTAGAATACTTGGTCGACATCCAAGGGGTCGCAGATTCGAATTCTGCACCGCCCACCAGAATTTTTATCATGCAACGTGCAGCGTTGCTACATAGATAAGAGCGAGAAAGGCATCATGGTTATGACACCGCGAACTACGAGCACAGCAATTTGTGAGCGACGTTAGTCGAGGGTCTTTTTCGTTTGTAATTTTTGAAAAAAACGCGGCTAGCCCGCGTTTTTTTTCGTCCGCATTTTCTGATATTTCTTTTTGAACATTGTAGGTATTCGGCAAACATTGCCGGCATGGAGACTTAAAATGGTTTCAGTTCGACTTCCCGATGGTTCTCAGCGTCAATTCGACGCCCCTGTCACTGTAGCGCAGGTGGCTGCCAGTATCGGTGCCGGTCTGGCGAAAGCGGCATTGGCAGGCAAGGTGGACGGCAAATTGGTGGATACCTCGTTTTTGATTTCCACTGACGTCGATCTGTCTATCGTGACAGATAAAGACCCGGATGGCCTGGAAGTCATTCGCCATTCGACTGCGCATTTGCTGGCCTATGCGGTGAAAGAACTGTTCCCGGATGCCCAGGTGACGATCGGTCCGGTGATCGACAACGGCTTTTACTATGACTTTTCTTATAAGCGTCCATTCACGCCCGATGATCTGGTTGCGATAGAAAAGAAAATGCAGGAATTGGCAAAGAAAGATGAGCCAGTCATTCGCAAGGTATTGCCGCGCGATGAGGCGGTGGCTTACTTTAAGTCGATCGGCGAAGCCTATAAAGCGGAAATCATTGCATCGATTCCAGCGGATCAGGATGTGTCGCTTTACACCGAAGGCAATTTCACCGATCTGTGCCGCGGCCCGCATGTGCCTTCGACTGGCAAATTGAAAATATTCAAGCTGATGAAGCTGGCCGGCGCTTACTGGCGCGGTGATTCGAAAAACGAGATGCTGCAACGCGTGTACGGCACCGCATTCGCGAAAAAGGAAGATCAGGAAGCCTATCTGCACATGCTGGAAGAAGCGGAAAAGCGCGATCATCGCAAACTGGGCAAGGCATTGGATTTGTTCCATTTCCAGGACGAGGCGCCGGGCCTGGTATTTTGGCATGCGAAGGGCTGGACCATATGGCAGCAGGTCGAGCAATACATGCGCAAGGTGTACCAGGATTGCGGTTATCAGGAAGTCAAGGGGCCGCAGATTCTCGACAGCAGCCTTTGGGGTAAGACCGGGCACTGGGATAACTATAAAGACAATATGTTTATCACCGAATCGGAAAACCGTTCATATGCGTTAAAGCCTATGAATTGTCCGGGTCATGTGCAGATTTTCAATTCTGGCATGAAGAGTTACCGCGATCTGCCGCTGCGTTTCGGCGAATTTGGTCAATGCCACCGCAATGAGCCTTCCGGTGCTTTGCACGGCATTATGCGGGTACGCGGCTTTACCCAGGACGATGGCCATATTTTCTGTACTGAAGAGCAAATTCAGTCCGAGGTGATGGGTTTCCATCCGCAGGCGATGAAAGTGTATGCGGATTTCGGCTTTACCAATATTGCGATCAAGCTGGCTTTGCGTCCGGAAAACCGTATCGGCAGCGATGAAGTCTGGGACAGGGCTGAGGAAACTCTGCGTGCGGGCTTGCGTGCCTGCGGCGTCAGCGAATGGGAAGAATTGCCCGGCGAAGGTGCGTTCTACGGTCCGAAGGTCGAGTACCATCTCAAGGATAGCCTCGGTCGTCCTTGGCAGGTCGGGACTATGCAGGTCGACTTCTTCATGCCGGGTCGCCTTGATGCGGAATATGTCGCCGACGACAATAGTCGCAAAGTGCCGGTGATGCTGCACCGTGCGATTGTCGGTTCGCTGGAGCGTTTTATCGGAATGTTGATAGAAAATCATGCCGGTGCGATGCCGGTATGGTTGGCGCCAGTGCAGGTTTCTGTTTTGAATATCTCCGAATCACAGGCTGAATATGCGAAATCCGTTGCAGAAAACCTGAAGAAACAAGGGTTTAGAGTGCACACCGATTTGCGTAATGAGAAAATAACCTATAAAATACGCGAGCATTCAATGCAGAAGCTACCTTATATCATCGTCATCGGTGATAAGGAGCGGGATGCAAACACCGTGGCTGTGCGTACGCGTGGCAATCTGGACCTGGGTGTAATGACCCAAGATGCTTTCTTAGAACGTCTGAAAAACGACATCGCTACGAAGGCTTAACCAGATAGACCAGCGACAAAGCACAGCCAATTTATTTAATTTTTGAAGGAAACTGCAATAGCTACTGACAAGTCACATCGCATCAACGGTGAAATTACAGCGCCAGAAGTGCGCTTATCCGGCGTTGAAAACGAGCCATTAGGCATCGTTAAACTAGTTGAAGCCTTTCGTTTAGCGGAAGAGGCCAATGTTGATTTAGTGGAGATTGCGCCAACTGCGCAACCACCAGTTTGCCGTCTGATGGACTACGGCAAATTCAAGTACCAAGAGCAAAAGAAGGCGCACGAAGCCAAACTGAAGCAAAAGGTCATTCTGGTCAAGGAAGTCAAATTCCGTCCTGGTACCGATGATGGCGATTACAACATTAAGTTGCGTAATCTGACCAAGTTCCTGGACGATGGCGACAAGACTAAAATCACTTTGCGCTTCCGCGGTCGTGAAATGGCGCATCAGGAAATCGGCATGCGCATGCTGGAGCGCTTGAAGCTGGACTTGGAACCTTACGGCCAGGTTGAGCAGTTTCCCAAGATGGAAGGTCGTCAGATGATCATGATTCTGGCACCGAAGAAAAAGAAATAAGATTTGTGAAGATCACTGATGTAAGACGGTGATTTTTGCGATGAGTATGGACTCGATTCCATGCTCCAACAAGTGAGAGTAGGCATCCAAGTGCATCGTAATCGTTGCCACCTACAATCATGTTAAAAAGGAACTGTCCTAAACAGACAGGTGTTTTATGCCTAAAATGAAAACAAAAAGCTCTGCCAAGAAGCGCTTTCGCGTTCGCCCAGGTGGAACTGTTAAATGTGGTCACGCTTTCAAACGTCATATCTTGACTAAGAAAACAACCAAGAACAAACGCCAATTGCGCGGTATCACGAACGTTAATGCAGCAGACGTCACATCCGTCATGCGCATGATGCCAACAGCTTAACCTCTACTCACTATTTAAGGAGTTACTATGCCTAGAGTAAAACGTGGGGTTACAGCTCGTGCCCGTCATAAGAAAGTTCTCGATTTAGCCAAAGGCTATCGTGGTCGCCGTAGCAAGGTATACCGTATTGCCAAGCAAGCAGTTATGCGTGCCGGTCAATATGCATACCGTGATCGTCGTAACAAGAAACGTGTATTCCGCGCTTTGTGGATCACGCGTATCAATGCAGCTAGTCGTCAACACGGCCTGACCTACAGCGTGTTCATGAATGGTCTGAAAAAAGCCTCTATCGAACTGGATCGTAAAGTCCTGGCCGATATGGCAGTGACTGACAAACCGGCATTCGCTGCGATTGTTAATCAAGTTAAGGCCAACCTGGCAGCGTAATTGTTAGGTGCGGTTTGCTCGCTGGATTCCGGCTGGGCAATGCCGCAATATGAGCGGGGCAGAGGTTGAATCCTGTGCCCCGTTTTATTTTCAGTAGTCAAATTTCAGCTTCCCCTTCGGGAATAATCGCATGAACCCCTTAGATCATCTTGTAATTCAAGCGCGCGCAGATTTCGCTGCCGCTCATGACGCTGCTGCACTGGAAAATGCCAAGGCACTTTATCTTGGAAAAACCGGCCAGATTACAGAGCAAATGAAAAGTCTGGGCAAGTTGGCGCCGGATGAGCGTAAAGCACAAGGCGCGATTATTAATGCCGTAAAAGAACAAATAGAATCTTTGCTGACAGAGCGTCGCGACGCTTTGTCGAATGCGCAAATGCAGTCTCGCCTGAACGCTGAGGCCATTGATGTCAGCCTGCCTGGCCGTGGTCGTGGCATCGGCGGCATTCATCCTGTGATGCGCACCTGGCAAAGAGTGGAAGAAATTTTCCGCTCGATCGGTTTCGATGTCGCAGATGGCCCTGAAATCGAAAACGACTGGACTAATTTCACGGCGCTGAACAGCCCGGAAAATCATCCTGCGCGCTCCATGCAGGACACGTTTTATATCGATGGGAATGACAGCGCCGGCAAACCATTGCTGCTGCGCACGCATACCAGTCCGATGCAAGTGCGTTACGCACGCATGAACCAGCCGCCGATTAAAGTGATTGCGCCCGGACGTACTTATCGCGTCGACAGCGACGCGACCCATTCTCCTATGTTTCATCAGGTCGAAGGTTTATGGATCGATGAGAACATCAGCTTTGCCGACTTAAAAGGCGTCTATCTGAATTTCGTCAAAGCGTTCTTTGAGACTGATGATCTGCAAGTACGCTTCCGTCCTTCTTATTTCCCGTTCACAGAGCCTTCCGCAGAGATCGATATCGCCTTTGGCAGCGGTCCATTGAAAGGGCGCTGGCTGGAAGTATCGGGTTCCGGCCAGGTGCATCCAACGGTGATCAGAAACATGGGATTGGATCCTGAAAAATACATAGGCTTCGCTTTCGGCTCGGGTTTAGAGCGCCTGGCGATGTTGCGCTACGGGATCAATGATCTGCGTCTGTTTTACGAAGGCGATCTGAGATTCTTAAAGCAGTTTAACTAATCGCTGTTGCATGCAGCGCATTGTGCCTTGCATCTGATGGATCACATTTACGGTACGTTAATCGTACTCATCGTCGAATTTCTACACGGCTGAATTATGCAATTTTCTGAAAACTGGTTACGCACCATGGTTGATCCGAAGATGTCTTCGGATGAATTGTCCCATTTACTGACAATGTCAGGATTGGAAGTCGAAGAAGTGGAAGCGGTCGCGCCACCTTTTAGCAATGTGGTTGTCGCCGAGATTCGCGAAATCGCCAAGCATCCAGATGCTGACCGCCTGAATGTATGCCAGGTCGATGTCGGTACCGGCACTCTGTTGAATATCGTGTGCGGTGCGCCGAATGTTCGCGTCGGCATGAAGGTGCCCTGCGCTATGGCCGGAGCCGTCTTGCCGCCGGGTGCAGATGGTAAGCCATTTGAAATCAAGGTCGGTAAATTGCGTGGCGTCGAATCGCAAGGCATGCTGTGTTCCGCGCGTGAATTGAAATTATCGGAAGATCACGGCGGCCTGTTGGATTTGCCGGCGGACGCGCCGGTCGGCCAGAATTTCCGCGATTATTATCAACTGAATGATCTTAAATTTACCATCAAGCTGACGCCGAACAAAGCCGATTGTTTGTCCGTACTGGGTGTGGCTCGTGAAGTTTCTGCGCTGACTGGGACACCTTTAGTCGTCCCGCAAATTCATCCTGTCGCGGTCACTTTGCAAGAAATCTTGCCGGTAAAAATTTCTGCACCGGATTTATGCGGTCGCTTCAGCGGGCGCGTCATCCGCGGTGTGAATGCGAAAGCGGCGACGCCAGAATGGATGAAACAGCGTCTGGAGCGCAGCGGCCAGCGCCCGATTTCCGCATTGGTTGATATTTCCAATTATGTGATGCTGGAGTTGGGACGTCCGACGCATGTATTTGATCTTGATAAAATTCACGGCGGACTGGATGTGCGTTGGGGTAAAGCAGGGGAGTCGCTAAAACTCTTGAATGGCAATACCGTCAGTATCGATCCGTGGGTTGGCGTGATTGCAGATGACAAAGAAATTGAGTCTCTGGCCGGCATCATGGGCGGCGACTCAACCGCAGTCAACCTGGATACGCAAAATATTTATCTTGAAGCGGCGTTCTGGTGGCCGCAATCGATACAAGGCCGGGCTCGTAAATACAATTTTTCTACCGATGCCGCACATCGTTTTGAGCGCGGCGTTGATTATGCAACTACTGTTGAGCATATCGAGCGCATCACCGCATTGATCGTCGAGATTTGCGGTGGTTCTGCGCAAGTGAAGGTTGGTCCGGTGGATGATCAGACCGTGAATTTGCCGCAACGTCCTGCAGTGCGCTTGCGTACTGCGCGTGCTGTCAAAATCATTGGTGTCGCGCTGGATGATCCGCAAATCGCTGATATTTTTACTCGCCTGGGATTGGCTTTTACCCAGGTCCCCGGTGAATTTTTGGTGACGCCGCCAAGCTATCGTTTTGATATAGAGATTGAAGAAGATTTGATCGAAGAGGTCGCACGCGTGTACGGCTTTGAGAATATTCCGGCCTTGCCGCCAGTTGCTGCAAACGCCATGCTGATCGCGCCGGAGAATCATCGCTCTTTGTTCACGCTACGCCGTCAAATTGCCGACCTCGATTATCAGGAAGTCGTCAATTACAGCTTTGTCGAGGCCGCATGGGAAAAAGATTTTGCCGGCAACGATGCGCCGGTTAAACTATTGAATCCGATTGCCAGTCAAATGAGTGTCATGCGCTCAGGTCTGATCGGTAGTCTGGTGGCTAATGCGCGTTACAACCTGAATCGTAAAATCAATCGCATTCGTATTTTTGAAATTGGTGCAGTCTACCTGCGCGATACGAGTATTCCTGACGGCCCATTAACCGTCGCCGGCTACGATCAGCCGAAGCGTATTGCCGCATTGGCCTATGGCCCGGTCGCAGATGAGCAATGGGGTCAAGCGACGCGCAATGTTGATTTTTTCGACGTCAAAGCGGATCTGGAAGCCTTGTTTGCGCCGAAAGTATTGCGTTTTTCTAAGGCTGAACACGTGGCATTGCATCCGGGGCGTTCGGCAAGCATAGAATGTGAAGGTCAATTCGTCGGTATGATCGGTGAGTTGCATCCTCGCTTGCAGCAAAAATATGATTTGCCTCTGGCGCCGGTTGTGTTTGAAATTAATACCCAGGCTTTGCAAGCAATTCAATTACCCGTTCATAAGGAAATTTCAAAATTCCAGATGGTGACTCGCGATATGGCCCTGCAAGTAAAACAGGCGGTTGCGGCACAAGATTTGCTTGATGTATTCCATCACGAAGCAGCTAATAACGAAACATGTAAAATCTTGCAAGCCGTTGTTTTATTTGATGAATATCGTGGCAAGGGCTTGGAATCCGATGAAAAAAGTCTTGCTTTCCGCTTTAGCTTGCAAGATACTCAAAGTACGTTGCAAGACGATAAAGTCGAAGCAGCAATGGCGGCTTTTTTGGCAGCGGCAACGGCTAAATTTTCTGCTAAGTTACGTTAACAATCCGGCGCAACTCAGTTGAATTAATAAAAATTATTACGATCATATTTTGCATAGATGCTTAAAATGATCGGGTTGAATTTCAGTAGGTAGGATAAAAACATAATGAATGAACTGACTTCCGCAGAACTGCAATCGGTTCTCGATGCAGATTTGAATCGGGCGATGCGAGAAGCCAAGGCGCGCTCGCAAGCGGAAAAGGAATTGCCGACTTTGACGAAGGCAGAGTTGGCAGAGCTCCTGTTTGAACAAGTCGGTTTGAACAAACGTGAAGCCAAAGATATGGTGGAAACCTTCTTTGACGAAATACGCGATGCACTGGAAAGAGGCGAGGCGGTCAAGTTGTCCGGTTTCGGTAATTTCCAGTTGCGTGACAAACCTCAGCGCCCCGGACGTAATCCAAAAACGGGTGAAGAAATTCCTATTACCGCACGTCGTGTCGTGACTTTCCATGCCAGCCAGAAGCTCAAAGGCATGGTCGACTCCGTAGGTAATCAACCTCTTGCACATGCTGCCTGAATTTCCTTATGAGTGAAATCAAGTTAGACGCGTTTGTGTTGCCGCCGATTCCTGCGAAGCGTTACTTCACGATTGGCGAAGTGAGCGAATTATGCGGTGTCAAACCGCATGTGCTGCGCTATTGGGAACAAGAGTTCACTCAACTGAAGCCAGTAAAACGACGCGGCAATCGTCGTTATTATCAGCATCATGAAGTCTTGCTGATACGCCGCATTCGCGAGCTGTTGTACGAGCAGGGATTCACGATTAATGGCGCACGCAACAAACTGAACATGCATGCAGCAATCAATGATGAAATTGCTGATGTAGAGGCAGCACCGATCAATCTTTTGCAGATTCGCAATGAATTGCATGCCGTATTGAATTTGCTGAAACGTTAACGCTGATTAGTCTGCTCAATTTATATTGTTGAAAGCATTACTTCAACATGATCAACAGGCGATGATTGATGATGCAATCGTCGCCTGTTTTTTTATCGGGCTTTCGTTATTGTTTGCCTGATTTATTAGTCTTAAGGTTCTTTGGCTGTTCACTAGGACATCGCGAGTGTACGCAAGGCGTTCCAATTTCATCGACGGCAAGCCTGGATCCTGGTTACATCGCCAGGACAATGATGCGACTACCAAATTTGTCGTATGATGCATTTCGTCAAAATTAATTTTTTTGAATCGAAACAATTATTTGAAGAAATGCGCACAAGCGCCGTCAATAAGAATTTGGAGCGAATCAATGAATACAATGAAATCCCAGTCACCACAAAAACTAGGCCGACTTATCGCGCTCGGTTGGATGTTATTTGCCGCCGTTCAAACTTCCAGTCTGATGGCGGCTGAAACAGACCAGCCCTTGGAAAAAGCAATCAGCGGAAGCTGGCGTTCCGACGAGAACCGAGCCCGCGATCAATTTCGTCATCCTAAGCAAACGCTGGAATTTTTCGGCGTAAGAGCCGATGCGCGAGTTATCGAAATTACGCCGGGCGGTGCAGCCTGGTATGCTGAAATTCTCGCTCCATTGTTAAAAGAGCGCGGCCAGTATATCGCTGCGAATGCAAGTAGCAACAAGGCATCAACGGGAGCTATCGCTTATTACAATAAGATTAAAGCTGCGCAGGAAAAGAAATTTGCAGCCGATCCAGAACGCTATAGCAAAGTGCAGGTTATCAACTTCGATCCTGCTGCACCGCAGCTGGGAGCCGCAAACTCCGCCGACTTTGTGCTGACCTTCCGTAATGTTCACAATTGGGTTGCCGGCCACAGTGAGGCGAACATGTTCAAAGCCATATTTGATGTCCTCAAACCGGGCGGTGTGTTGGGCGTCATCGATCATCGCGCCAAAGCAGGTAAAAACCTGGATATGCAGCTTATAGACTCAGGTTATTTGCCGGAAGATTATGTGATTAGCCTGGCGCAGCAGGCTGGATTTACATTGCTGGCAAAAAGTGAAATCAACGCCAATCCTAAAGATACCCGCGACTATCCAAAAGGCGTCTGGACTTTGCCGCCGACTTATGCCGAGGGGGCAAAGGATAGAGAAAAATATGCAGCGATAGGAGAAAGCGACCGCTTTACTTTGCGATTCGTGAAGCCGGACTGATAAGCGCTGAGTGATTTGAGGTACCGGCAACAAGAGCAAGCACCTGTATTGCGATCTTTTTGTCGGATGTCAGACGCTTAAAGGACTTGCTGGGCTGATCTGCCGACACAAAGAAAAAGGCCTGATTAAAATTTAATCAGGCCTTTATATCTTGGCTCCCCGACCTGGACTCGAACCAGGGACCTGCGGATTAACAGTCCGTCGCTCTACCAACTGAGCTATCAGGGAATAGAAGAAATGATGATCTTCGTTAAACTTTTTACTTATACTGCGGGTACTTTGAATTCTGTGGCTCCCCGACCTGGACTCGAACCAGGGACCTGCGGATTAACAGTCCGTCGCTCTACCGACTGAGCTATCAGGGAACAGAGACAAAGATTATATGCGCTTTTACCTGAGCTGTCAAAATTTTTCTATTGGCAAATGCCTGTTCAGCCCGCAGCAAATATGAAAACGGAGCCGTGTTCCGTTTTCATATTTTGAGCAATGACAACTCAGAGTACCTTGGCAATCGCGTCGATCACCGCATCAATATTGCGGTTGTTGAGCGCGGCGACGCAGATGCGGCCAGTGTCAACCGCGTAGATGGAATTATTGTCGCGCAGTTTTTCTACTTGCTCTTTGGTCAGGCCAGAATAAGAGAACATGCCGCGCTGTTGCGTCACAAAGTCAAAATTGTGAGCAGGTGCTTTTGCTTTGAGTTTCGCAACAAATGCCGTGCGCATTTCACGGATGCGCACGCGCATGCCTGCCAGCTCTTCTTCCCACAATTGACGCAGTTCCGGCGTTGCCAGAACTGTGGCCACCACTTGGCCGCCGTGGATTGGCGGATTCGAGTAGTTGGTACGGATGACGCGCTTCAATTGCGACATGATGCGCGCAGCTTCTTCTGCACTCGAGGCTGCGATGCTCAGCGCACCGACGCGTTCGCCGTACAAAGAGAAGGATTTGGAGAAAGAGTTGGAGACAAATAGCGCACCACCGGCTTCAGCAAAGCGACGTACCACTTTGCCATCGGATTCAATGCCATCGCCAAAACCCTGGTAAGCCATATCCAGGAACGGTATCAGCTTGCGCTGGGTGACTACCTCAATCACTTGCGTCCATTGCGCATCGTTCAGATCGGCGCCAGTCGGATTGTGGCAGCAAGCGTGTAACAACACGATAGAGCCTTCTGCCATGGTTGTGAGTGCGCCTAGCATGCCGTCAAAATTAACGCCTTTAGTGACCGCGTCGTAGTAAGGATAGGCATTGACCACGAAGCCTGCCGATTCAAACAGGGCGCGATGGTTTTCCCAGCTAGGATCGCTGATCCAAACCTGTGCGTCCGGTGCGAAGCGTTTCAGGAAATCCGCGCCGAGTTTCAATGCGCCGGTGCCGCCGATGGCTTGCGCCGTGAGAGCACGTTTTTCTACGACAACCGCGCTATCTGCGCCGAATACCAGTTCTTGCACGGCTTTATCGTATGCGGCCAGACCTTCGATCGGCAAATAAGTGCGCGGGGCAAATTTTTCCATCAGAATCGCTTCTGCTTTTTTGACGCACTCCAGCAGCGGTACTTTGCCGTTGTCATCGTAGTAGACGCCAACGCCGAGATTCACTTTTGCCGGATTTTTGTCCGCATTAAAGCCTTCGGTGATGCCTAATATCGGGTCGCGTGGGGCCATTTCGATGGCGGAGAACAGGGAGGAAGAAACAGGAGCGTTCATCGTGATAATATGAAAAATTAGCCGTCAATTTTCTGACAGTGAGGTTGGAATAATGCCAATTGGTAACAATCTGGTCATGCCTGAAATTTCAACTATCCATTCTAACAAAGGTAAGCGACTCATGGCTGTAGCATCGACAATTTCTGCTGAAAATAATAGCAACGCCGGTATTCTGGATGAGGCGAAGTTTGTGAGTTTTCCAGAATCGCCGTTTCAGTTATATCAACCATTTCCGCCTGCGGGCGACCAGCCGACTGCGATTGCCAAGCTGGTTGAAGGCATCGATGACGGTTTGTTTTTCCAGACCCTGCTCGGCGTGACAGGGTCTGGTAAGACCTACACGATGGCCAATGTGATTGCGCGCAGCGGCCGTCCAGCGATCATTTTTGCGCCGAATAAAACCCTGGCGGCGCAACTGTATAGCGAATTCCGCGAATTCTTTCCGCGTAATGCAGTGGAGTATTTTGTCAGTTACTACGATTACTACCAGCCGGAGGCTTACGTGCCGCAGCGCGATCTGTTTATCGAGAAAGATTCCGCCATCAATGAGCATATCGAGCAGATGCGTCTGTCCTGCACCAAATCATTGATGGAGCGGCGCGATGTCGTCATCGTGGCGACGGTGTCGGCGATTTACGGTATCGGTAACCCGAACGAATATCACAAGATGATCCTGACCCTGCGCGCCAAGGACAAGATCAGCCAGCGCGAGGTCATTGCACGCCTGATCCAGATGCAATACACGCGTAATGAAATCGACTTTGGCCGCGGCACTTTCCGCGTGCGCGGCGACACCATCGACATCTTCCCGGCAGAACATGCCGAGCTCGCGGTGCGGGTCGACATGTTCGATGATGAAATCGACAACCTGCAATTGTTCGATCCGCTCACCGGTCGTGTGAAACAAAAAATCCCTCGCTTCACGGTATACCCCGGTTCGCATTACGTGACCCCACGTGAGACCGTATTGCGGGCGGTCGAGACGATTAAAGAAGAGCTGCGGGAGCGGCTTGAGTTCTTCCGTAAAGAAAATAAGCTGATCGAAGAGCAGCGTATCGAGCAGCGCACCCGCTTCGATCTGGAAATGATGGCGGAGATCGGTTTTACCAAAGGAATTGAAAATTATTCGCGCCATCTGAGCGGTGCCAAGCCCGGCGATCCGCCGCCGACGCTGGTCGATTATCTGCCCGCCGATGCGCTGATGTTTTTGGACGAATCGCATGTGCTGACCGGACAATTAAACGGCATGTACAACGGCGACAGGGCGCGTAAAACCAATCTGGTCGATTACGGCTTCCGCCTGCCATCGGCACTGGACAACCGCCCGCTCAAGTTTGCCGAATTCGAGAGCAAGATGCGCCAGACCGTCTTCGTATCCGCCACGCCGGCTGAATACGAAAAGCAGCACGCGGATCAAGTCGTCGAACAGGTCGTGCGGCCAACCGGCTTGGTCGATCCCATGATAGAAGTGCGCCCCGCCTTGACCCAGGTCGATGATCTGATGAACGAGATCACGCTGCGCGTCAGCAAAAATGAACGTGTTTTGGTCACGACGCTGACCAAACGCATGTCGGAACAACTGACCGAATTTTTGAGCGATAACGGTATCAAAGTCCGTTATCTGCACAGCGATATCGACACGGTAGAGCGGGTTGAGATCATCCGCGATTTACGTCTCGGTACCTTCGATGTACTGGTTGGCATTAACTTGCTGCGCGAAGGTCTGGATATTCCAGAAGTCTCGCTGGTGGCGATCCTGGATGCCGATAAAGAAGGCTTCTTGCGTTCAGAACGCAGCCTGATCCAGACCATCGGCCGCTCCGCCCGTAACCTGAACGGCATGGCGATACTGTACGGCGATAAAATCACCGACTCGATGCGGCGCGCCATCGACGAAACAGAACGCCGCCGCACCAAGCAGGTTGCGTTCAACCTGGCGAATAACATCACGCCGGTCGGCATCAAAAAACACATCAAAGAATTGATCGACGGCGTCTACAATCCGCAAGAAGCCAGGCAAGAACTGGAAATAGCGCAAGAACATGCGCGCTACGAAGTCATGAGCGAAAAACAAATCAGCCGCGAAATCAAGCGCCTCGAAAAACTCATGCTCGACCATGCCAAAAATCTAGAGTTCGAAAAAGCTGCCCAAGTCCGCGATCAGTTATCGCATGTCAAGGAACTGGTCTTTGGCGCGGGCGGCAGTGATAATGTGCTGACGCTGAATGTTAAAAATTGAAATAGATTTCGCAGTGTTTATGCGGCTTGCAGGCCAAAAAACCTCTGAAAGCCGCATAGATATTGCGGAATGTAATTTGATAATCCAAAAATCAATTTATTTCTTCGGCTTCTCGATATCGCAATGCTTGTCCAGAAAGCGTAGCGCACCGCTGAAGGTGTTGTCCCAGTCGTCGAGCAGGTAGGCGTCGGCTTCTTGTACGAAATCGTCCCATTCTTCTAACAGGCTTTCCTGCTTTTCATGCGGAGCGGCGCTGTTGATGAACGCGATGGCGAGTTCCGGGTGGAAGCCGTCTTTGCGGATTTTTTTGACCAGGGTTTTGGCGTTGGCTTCGGTGATCACGGTCTTCGGTGTGGCGCCTGCAGCGATGCAGAAAAACAGGGTAAGCAGGGCGTAGACGTCGGTCTTGCCTTTGGTCAGTTTGGTCCATTCTTTAGAAACCAGCGCATCGTATTCGGCGCTGTCTTCCATCTCGTAATCGCGGATGAAATAGCGATCCTTGAGTTCAAATACCACGGTATCCAGGGGCAGATCCGGATTCAGGATTTTAGGTAAATCATGTGCATGAATTTCTTGCGCAATCCGCTCGGCAATCGCTTGATAATCGGCTGGTATTGCATCGAGAGTATTCTTGCTCCGTTTAGTGACCTTGCCTTTTTTACGCACGGCATCGACCAGTTTGGCGAACTCAACTTGATTGACTAAAGTTTCGTCGGATTTTCCCAAGATGCGTAGCAGCATGGCGGTGCGGATTACTGAGCCGGCATCGGCATCTTGCTCTTGCAGCGAGGAGCGCGAGACGTCTAATTGTTCGCCGAACCAGTATGCCGCCGCAATTTCAATCGCATTGGCCTGGCGTTGGGCGAGTACCTTCAGGTAATCGGTGTCGCCTTCTTTGCGTGACCAGATATCCAGAAAATCTTCGACACGGCCTTTTTCTTCCCTGCCGAGCAAAGCGTATTCAGGCAGGGAGAACAAGGCTTTGAGCAAGCCGGAGCCGCCGCGTGACAGTGTCAAAAAGGTATTGTCGCTGATCATTTTTGCGGCCAGGCCGAGATCGCCTTGGGTGCTTTGCCTGAGATACAGACTGACCAGATTGACGATGCGTTTTTGCGCCATATCGATTTCTGGCCGCAGGTATTTACTGCCAAAGGCTTCGGCGATTTGCACCATGCCTTTGGGTGCTTCATTTTCGATTGCGCTGATTTTGGCGGGCGTGATGATGCCTTGTTGCACGCCGTAGCGCAGTGCACTTTCAAAAAAAGGGCGATTGTCTAAGGTGGCGACTTGGAATGAGCTGTCTGACATAGGATTCTGTGGGGTCAACATTGGCAGGCTGGCTTCATTACAGCGCAGACTCTTCATCATCCTTGTCGTCGCCATCGTCATTATTCGGCTTGTCGTGCTCATCTTCTTCATCGTCTTCCGCCAATTCGGCCGCGGCGGATTGCAGGCTGGCTTTGTAACGGGCGCGCAGCTTCATCATCACTTCACGGAAAATTTCAGGCAGTTCGTAGCGCAGCAGATAGGTGACTTCCATCCAGTCGTGATCGACCAGATTCGCCATGTCGGACGAGGCGCCGCGCGGTTCTTCGTCGCGGCTGAGATTCATCAGGTCATCATCAATCGCCTGCACCCTGGCATCGTCGCCGTAGTGGAACAGGTCGAATGTCGCATAGCGATAAAAATGCTCGACCATTTCCACCCGGTCGTACAGGTAATCGACCAGCGCATCGTAGCCGCCGTCGACCTCGGCAATCTCATACAGGAATTCTGCCGGATCGCCACCTTCGCGAAAGATCACGGAGTTGACCATGCTGCGCAATTGCTCATGCGTCTGGTCGCCATAGCGACGCTCCAGCACGACTGCCTGGGCGAATTGTTCCGGCGTCACCAGCAGGTTCACCAGCGATTCTTTCGATGCATCGTATTCGCGGATAATCGCGAGTAAATCT
Organism: Undibacterium sp. Jales W-56; assembly: GCF_025548535.1. Lineage (GTDB taxonomy): Bacteria > Pseudomonadota > Gammaproteobacteria > Burkholderiales > Burkholderiaceae_D > Undibacterium. The sequence goes on from NZ_JAJLQW010000001.1 coordinate 1,069,921, forward strand.
TTGGCGGGGAATTCATCCAGCGCCGCGACCAGGGCTTTGTCACCCTCGGTTTCTGCCAGTGTGGCCAGTGCCGATTCGGCGCCGACGATGTCGCCGACTTTGACCAGGTTTTGTGCTTCAATCAGTGCCGGGTAGTGCATTTTTGTATTTTCCATCTTGCTTAATCCTTACGGTCAAAACCTTGTTCTGCTAAAAAGTCTGCGCCAGCTTCTTCGAGGTCGTAGCCATCTTCGCTGTCGCCGTCGTCCATATCGTTGCGCACACCGTGCACATCATGTACGCCATCGTCTTCCTGCCCGGACTCTTCATCCTGATCGTCGTCCGCCACTGAGGGGCTGTTGGCGCGTGACAGTTTACTTTTATTCAGATATTCGAGTGCGGCAGCGATCACCATGAATTGTTCGCCGTCGGCATGTTGCAGCACAATTTTGCTCAAGCTCTCGGCCCACGGCTCCAGCCGCAGATGCTTGGACAGCTCGGGCCACGGCGTCAGTTGGTTCAATGGCCTGGAGAGCAGCAATTCAATTTTTAAAGGATTCAGATATTTGAATGCGTCGTGAAAAGCGACGGCAACCATTTCGGGATTGCTTTTCATCATCGACAGCAAAAACGGTACTTGTTCGCGTTTTTCTTTCAGACGATGCCGCAAGATATCCTTGCCTTCGGAGTCGCTGGTTAAATCTTCCAGTTCTGAGTCGTACACCGACTGGAGTTCTTGAAAATACTGGGAAAGTTTCACTGCAATACTCCTGATAAATAATTTTTCCAGATCTCGCTGGCGGTCTCCAGCGGATCGTCGAGCAAATTACGGCGACGGTTTTCATCGTAAGCGGCACGCGCTGCTTCATCGGATAAAACGTCGTAGGCTTCTTTGCAATCGTGGAATTTTTGTGGCGCCAGGGCAGAGTTGTTGCGGTCCGGATGGAACTCAGCTGCCTTTTGACGGAAAGCTTTTTTTACCTCGGCTAGTGTCGCGGTGCTCGCGATCCCAAGAACAAAATAGTAATCTTTCATGCAATCTCGTGTTGGGTGGGTGAATGTCGATGTGTCCCGCAGGACACCACAAATCACCACTGGTAAATAACCCTACATCATACCATTTTTACTGTGCCAACCCTTTTTCAGCCGGGTTTCGGCTGAGAATACGCCTCGTGATTGGCCGGTAGTTAGTGGAGTTGGCCGCCGGTTTCTACGATATCGGTCTTGACGTCGATTGCAGTTTGGATTGCGGTCTGTATGCCTTTGATCATGGCGTCTAAGGGTATGCTGGGTGTGCCCGGGTAAGCAGAAACCTGTTCGGGCAGGTAAGGAAGGTGAACGAAGCCGCCGCGTACCGGTGGCCGTGTTCTGGCGTTGCGATTTTTCTGCGCGATGATATGCATCAATCCGAAAAAAACATGGTTGCAGACAAAGGTGCCTGCGGTGTTGGAGACGGCTGCCGCAATGCCTGCGCCGCTGATCTGACGGACGATGGCCTTGATCGGCAGGCTGGAAAAATAAGCGGCAGGTGCTTTTGCAATGATAGCCTGGTCAATCGGCTGCTGATCCGCGTTATCCGGAATTCGGGCGTCATCCAGATTAATCGCTATTCGTTCCAGCGAGATATCCGTTCTGCCGCCAGCTTGTCCAAGGCAAATGATGAGCGAGGGCTTGATGTCATCCATCGCTTGCTGCAGGCTGTTGATGGCCTCGTGAAATACGCAGGGCAGTTGGCGCGCCACGACGGTAGCGTCACCGTATTGCCAGCCGTCCAGCGCCTTGGCGACTTCCCAGGATGGATTGATGGCCTGATCCTCGAATGGGTCGAATCCGGTCACTAAGACAGGTATTGGGAGGGCTTTGCTCTTGTCCATGGAGATTTTCTTGTAAGTTGCACTGATAAAGCTGATGCCAAAACAAACAAAAAGAGCTTAAACGCAGTCAACGTTTAAGCTCCTTTGATCCAATCACTGCTTATTTGCCTAACTGGCTAGGTCTGTAGATCCAGTAATCCAGTTTATTCAACAGGTTTCTTTTCGCGTGCTACAAAGTACAGCAGCAACACGATCAGTGCATACGGGATCATCGACAAGGCATTCGCGTTAATGCCTTCGAAGAAGGGATTATGCGCTACCGCCCAATCATTCACCGATTTATCGAAATTCGTCAGAATACCTGCGCTGAATGCGATCACGATACCGGCCAGTGCGCCACCTGCAATATAACCGGATGACAGCAAGACGCCGGCGCTGCTGTCGCCCGCCGCCTGTTTTTCTTCTTCTGTCATGTTCTTGTTGTGGTCGAGTTTGTTATTGCGGCGATCGACCAGCCAGCGAATCATGCCGCCGATGAACAGCGGTGCTGATGAGGACAGCGGCAGATACACGCCGACCGCAAAGGCAAGCGATGGGATGCCCGCCATTTCCAGTATGACTGCAATCATCACGCCGAAGATGACCAGGGTCCACGGCAATTGCTGATCCAGGATGCCCTTGATGATGTAGGACATCAGTACGGCTTTTGGCGCATCGAATTTCTTGACCTTGGTGCCGTCCGGCAGGTCGGTATAAGTACCGTTGATGCCCGGGTCGACCATGTACATGACTTTGCCGCTTTGATCGACCAGGTATTTGCCGGCAGGACCGCCGACGGTGTCGCTCTTCTGCCAGACTTTATACGTGGCTTTGTCGGTATCCGCCTGCGGGCCGCTCAGTTGCATGGTGCTGCTGAGCTTGTTGGCGTCGGTGGTCAGGTTGGGTGCGACTTGAGCGGCTGGCACGAAGGTGGTTGCGCTCTCGTTCAGCTTCAGCAGGATAGGGCCGAGGATCAAGGCCGAGGTCAGCGCGCCAGCCAGAATCGCGAACTGCTGCAGGCGCGGCGTCGCGCCGACCAGATAGCCGGTTTTCAAGTCTTGTGACGTAGAACCGGCGTTACTCGAAGCGATACAGACGATCGCACCGACCGATAAAGCGGTAACGTAGTATTGACCGCCGGTCCAGCCCATGATCAGGAAAATCAGGCAAGTGAACAGCAGGGTCGCGACGGTCATGCCGGAGATAGGATTCGAGGATGAACCGATTTCACCGGTCAGGCGGGACGATACTGTGGCGAACAGGAAGCCGAATACCAGAATCAGCAGCGCACCGAGGAAGTTCATGTGCAAGGGCGTCGCTGCGGTGATGATCGCGATGATGGTCAGTGCGCCGATGATGACCCATTTCATCGGGATATCATTGTCGGTACGCAATGTCGATTGCACCGTGTTTGCGGTGTTGCGCATGCCGGATAAGCCCGCAGTCAGGCTGCGCCAGATGGTTGGCATGGCGCGCAACAGGCTGATCAGTCCGCCAGCCGCCACTGCGCCGGCGCCGATGTACAGGATATAGGCACTGCGGATATTGCCAGGACTCATTTCGCTGATGAGTTTGGTGCCCGGACTAACCGGCACGCTCAGCGCATCGCCGAAGAATTTGATCATCGGAATCAGCAACAGGTAAGACATCACGCCGCCGGCAGCCATGGTCGCTGCGATACGTGGGCCGATGACGTAGCCGACACCCAACAGCTCTGGAGAAATCTCGGCGCCGATCGAACCTGCCTTGAGCGGCGCGCCGAAGGTGGCTTCCGGCGTATCTTTCCAGCCGCGCAGAGCGACGTTGACGATTTTGTAGACCAGGCCGACGGCAAAGCCGCCGAAAATAATTTTTGCGCGGTTCGCGGCTTCTGCATGGGCGTTCGGATTGTTGGCTTCGCCGGCGGCTTCACGCGAGCTTTGGTCGGCAGCCGCTTTCAGGACTTCAGCGCAGGCCGTGCCTTCCGGATATTTCAGGATGCCGTGTTGCTCGACGATCAGCGCGCGACGCATAGGAATCATCAGCAAAATGCCCAGCAAACCACCGAGTACGCCAACCAGCATGACGCGCCAGATTTCCAGGTCAAAACCCAGGATCAGTATCGCCGGCATCGTGACGCCGAGACCAAACGCAATCGACTCACCGGCAGAGCCGGCGGTCTGGGTAATATTATTTTCAAGAATCGTGGAATCTTTACCGCCCAGCTTTTGAGTCAGGCGGAACAGGGTGATCGCAATCACGGCTACCGGGATCGAGGCACTGACGGTCAGACCTACTTTTAAAACCAGATACAGCGATGAAGCACCGAAGATCATGCCGAGGATGACGCCCATCAGCAGGGCACGAACACTCAATTCAGGAAGCTTGGCCGAAGCGGGGATGTAGGGCTTGAATGCGGGCTTCAAAGCGGTTGATGACAATTCTTTTGGCATTTGTTGTACCTTGTGTTTAGTCAAAAGTAAGCTGGCAGGCATTGTGTGCCGCAGGCATGAGTAGTCAGTAACAGTCTGTTTGCTTATTGCCATAGACTATTTGCTAATCGGGCATTATGCGGTGAATTGCTCGCGCTGCGCAAGGGCGTAGCGGCTTACAGGGCATAGACCGGGATTTAAACTTCTTGCCTGTTTAAATTTGGCAACACTGTGATGCCGCGAATGATGGGATTGCGCCAGGCAATGAGGGTAAGCAGCAGCGCGCCAAGACCGGCAAAGCCCAGCGAGTAGCGCAAGCCGAGATGCTCGCCCATCCAGCCGCCGATCAGGGCACCGGGACCAGCGGGTAGCAAAATCAGCCAGCGCATGGTGGACGTCATGCGTCCCAGCATGGGTTCAGGCGTCACGGCCTGACGCAAGGCCAGGAAATTAATAAAAATCAGCACGCCGCCGATCGAAAAACAAATCAGCATAAACGCGAAGGCGGCGATGCCCCAATGATTCAAGGGCGCAATCGCCAGCAAAGACCAGCCCACCGCACAGATCGCGATCCCCAGTACCATGCAAGGCCCGGGTCCGATGTCGCGGCTGATGCGATTGCCATAAATACTCGCGATCACAGTGCCGATGCCCATGCCCATATAACTCAGGCCAACCGCCTGTTCGGATAAACCCAGCAGGCGCGTGGCAAACAGGATTTGCACGACCAACGCCGCGTTGTAGCAAAGCTGCCAGCCGCCGACCGTCAATGCCAGGACGATGAGCAGGCGTTTATTCGAGACAAAGCTGATGCCTGCCTTCAGATCGCGCCAGAAATGCGCGTCTTCTCTGACCGGACGCACTTCCTTGATCTCAATGCCGCGCAAAATACCGGCGGAACTCAGCAATAGCAACGCGTCCGTCAATAGCGCCAGCGGCGCACCCATCAGGTTGATCAGGCCGCCGGCTGCGGCCGGACCGGCGACTTCTGCGCCCGAGGTCGCCAGGGCATTTTTTGCATGCGCCTCAATCAGGCGTTCTCTCGGGACGATCTGGGTCAGCACGATTTGCGCGGCAGTTCCCGCAGTCGTGTTGACCGCGCCGATCACAAAGCCGACCATATACAGCCAGAACATCGTCAGCGACCCCAGCCACCAGACCAAAGGCACGCTGGCAACAGCGATCGCCAGCAAGGTCTCGCCAACAAAATACACCGGCAATTTACGCACCCGGTCCAGCCATACGCCTGAAGGCAGGGACAGTAGCACAAAGGGCAGGGTTTCCATGAAAGTCAGCACGCCCATTTGCGTCGGACTCGCATGCATCAGCACGGCCGCGGTCAGCGGCAAGGCCAGCATCGTGACCTGCGCACCGAACGAACTGATCAGGATCGATGTCCACAAGCGACGATAGACTAGGTCGCGCAGCAGATCTTTCGGATGGAGATTTAATTTGTCTAGCAAAGTTTTTATCATTTTTTTATTGCAGTACATCGCGTGAATGTAATGCACATACTCATCAGGCGATTGCCTGACGCCTGATGGACTATCTTTATCAAGGAATTTTGAGATACTGCAATGGCACCGGCGGCAGAATGAGGTGTTTTAAAACTCTCAGAATCACGCCGCTCATCACACGGTTTACAATGAGTGAATCAGCTTATGCATCTTACACAGATTTTTATCCCGAAAGATGGAGTGCAGAGCAAAAAATTAGTTCCCCAAGAATAGGTAAAACAGGTAAAAAAGATGTTTGAAAAACCGATAGTCATGCTTGACTTTGAGACGTCCGGCATGAGTCCCGAGCAAGGTGGGCGCGTCACCGAGGTCGCGGCCTTACGCATTGTAGGCAACCAGATCGTCGATCGCTATGTGTCGCTGGTCAATTGTCATATCCGGATTTCGCCGTTCATTACTGAATTAACCGGCATCACACAAGCGATGCTGAATAAGGCACCGCCCGCGTCGGAAGTGATCCCGGAGCTGGTCGAATTCATCGGCAACGATACTTTGGCCGCCCACAATGCCAGCTTCGATGAAAAATTTTTGCAGGCAGAGAGCGATCGCCTGGGTTTGTGGCCCAGTTACGACGGCGTGGTCTGTTCCGTCAAATTGTCGCGCAGGATGTTTCCAGGTTTGAGCAGTTATTCGCTGGGACGACTGGCGTCGAGTCTGGGCATTCGCTTTCATGGCGCGGCGCACCGGGCAGAAGCGGATGCGGAAGTGTCCGCGCATTTATTGCTGCGCATCGCCGAGAAATTGCGCAAGGATTACGATATCCTGCAAGTCGATCCGCGCTTGCTGCAGGAAATCAATAAGCTGACAGCAGCCAAGGTACCTGCTTACTTAAAAAAACTCACAACCAAACCGGTAAGCAGTCCGGCCGGGATCGAGATCAGGCATCCATCATCTGGCACTAAAAATCATCAGTCACAACGCTATCGCCATTACAAAGGCGGGATTTATGAATTCATTTGCGAGGCCATCCACGAGGCTGACCTGACGCCAGTGGTGGTCTATCGTGCGCAAAACGGCAGTGTCTGGACCCGTAATCGCGAAGTGTTTTTTGAGAAAATTGACTTGAATGGCGTCATGACACCGAGATTTACCTTGCTCGAAGAGGGTAATGAACCGGGAAAATAGATGAAGATTTTTCGTTAGCGGCAGCGGCATGCCGGTGTCAGAATGCAGAATGCGTTTAATGACTTGCACTGTCCTTAACAAAATCAGGCGACAGCAAAACATGCGAGAATGAAAATCTTGTTTTTCCTCCTTTACTTTTTACCGAAAACTTCTATGTTGAAAACACGTCTGGCCCCGGCACTACTTTTTTCCCTGATGCAGGTTTGTTTGTCGGTCAGCGCGCAAGAGGTAGTGCGACTTTCGACAACGACCAGTACCGAGAATTCGGGTTTGCTTAAGGCAATATTGCCGGAGTTCGAAAGCAGGTCACATACTAAAGTCCAGGTGATTTCGGTCGGAACGGGAAAAGCCCTGGAGCTGGCGAAAAACGGTGATGTCGATGTGACGCTGGTGCATGCGCGGGCGGCGGAGGATAAATTTATAGCCGACGGGCACGGGGTGAATCGGCGCGATGTGATGTATAACGATTTCATCATTGTCGGACCGGTCGAGGATCCGGCAGGCGTCAAAGCCAGTCGCGATGTGGTGGCGGCCTTGCGCAAAATCACGACGGCCAAAGCAAAATTTATTTCCCGGGGAGATAATTCCGGCACCGACCAGATGGAGCAGGCGTATTGGAAAGAAGCGGGTACTAAGCCCGCCGGCAGCGCCTATGTCTCCGCAGGTCTGGGTATGGGCGAGGTATTGACGATGGCAGCGCAATTACAAGCTTACACGCTGACGGACCGGGCGACTTACGGTGCGTATAAAGCGAAAACCGGCCTGGCAGTATTGGTGGAAGGCGACCCCAAAATGTTCAACCCCTACGGCATCATCGCGGTCAATCCAGCCAAATACAAGGACATCAATTTTCGTGGTGCGAATGCGCTGATTGAGTGGATGACCTCGGCTGAGGGACAAAAGAAAATTGCCGAATTTAAAGTCGATGGGCAGCAATTGTTTTTCCCGTCGTACAAGAAGTAGCGACGACGGGAAGAATCCGGTTTTCATTGGGTATTGTTGTAAATGCGTGTATTCGCAGTAGATGTGCCGTACTAAAACGGGTCAAGTTGACACAAAACAAATCAGGGAGACAAAGATGGGTATCGGTTTCAATATCAATGGCAAGTCAGTATCGTCCAGTTCCGAAGTGGACACGCCGCTACTGTGGGTGATTCGCGATGAACTCGGTCTGACGGGAACTAAATTCGGCTGCGGTGCTGCCTTGTGCGGCGCTTGTACCGTGCATCTCGATGGCGTGCCGATACGTTCTTGTCAGACCCCTGTGTCTTCGGTTGCCGGCAAAAAAGTCGCTACGGTGGAGTCGCTGTCTGCGGACAATACCCATGTATTGCAAAAGGCCTGGATTGCGCATGATGTACCGCAATGCGGTTATTGCCAGTCGGGTCAGTTGATGAGTGCCGCCGCCTTGCTCGCCTCGAACAAAAATCCTAGCGATACCGATATCGACAACGCCATGAGCGGCAACATCTGCCGCTGTGGCACCTACAACCGTATTCGCGCTGCGATCAAGTCTGCCGCAGCCGAAATGCGTAAGACAGCTTAAGGAGCGCGCCATGACAACGACAAGACGCGATTTTCTTAAAACTTCCGCACTGGCTGGCGGCGGCCTGATGATGGGTATCAGCTTGCCTGCTGCAGTCGGGGTCAGCGAAGCGCAAGCGGCCGGCACCGTATATACGCCGAATGCCTGGGTGCATATTGCCGACGACAATACGATTACTTTGATCTCGGCCCGTTCCGAGATGGGGCAGGGGGTCTATACATCGATGCCGATGTTGATCGCCGAAGAACTCGATGTCGATCTGAAAAAAATCAAGGTCGATATTGCGCCGCCGGATGCGGTGTACGTGAATGCTTTGCTGGGCGCACAGATCACCGGCGGCTCCACATCGGTGCGCGATGCCTGGGAAAAGCTGCGTATCGGCGGTGCCCAGGTCAGGATGATGCTGGTATCTGCCGCAGCGCAAAAATGGGGTGTTGATGCCAGTAAATTGACGACCGCCAACGGCATGGTCAACGGTCCTGATGGCAAGCAGGCCAGCTATGGCGAACTAGCAGCGGCAGCGGCGAAATTACCGGTACCTAAAGACGTGGTGTTGAAAGACCCCAAAGACTTTAAGATCATCGGCAAAGCGACCAGGCGTCTCGATACCCCGAACAAAGTCAATGGCAAAACCCAATACGGTATTGATGTGACCTTGCCGGGCATGGTGTATGCGTCGCTCGAACAATGCCCGGTGATTGGCGGCACCGTGAAAAGTGTCGACGCGACCAAAGCGCGCAGCATGCCTGGCGTGATTGACGTGGTACAAATTCCTGACGGTGTTGCGGTTGTCGCGAACAGCTACTGGCGAGCCAAAAAGGCCCGTGAAACCCTGATCGTGCAGTGGGATGAAGGTAGCGTCGCCAAGATCAATAATGCCACTATGATGGAAGGCATCCGGGCTGCCTCAGCGAGCGGCAAAAAGATCAATATCAAGAAGACCGGCGGCGATGTCGATGCCGCGATCAAGGGTGCCGCAAAAACGCTGCAGGCCGAATACAGCTCGCCGTTGCTGGCGCATGCGACGCTGGAGCCGATGAACTTTACCGCCGATTTTAAAGACGGTAAATGCCTGCTGATCGGGCCGACGCAATTCCAGCAGGGCGCACAAGGCGCGGTCGCTGCCGCGCTGGGAATTAAGCCTGAAGACATCACCCTGAAAACCACCTTCCTCGGCGGAGGTTTTGGTCGTCGCCTGGAGCTGGATTTTATCGTGCAGGCCGCACAAATTTCCAAGGCGGTCGGTAAGCCGGTCAAATTATTGTGGACTCGCGAAGATGACACGACCCATGATTTTTATCGCCCTATGGCGCTGAATCGCCTGTCGGCAGGATTGGATGCGAGCGGTAAACCAGTCGGCCTGAAGTTTGAACTGACCTCGCAATCAATAACCCAGCGTGCCTTCGGCTTGCCGAAAGATACGCTTGATCCTTTCATGGCGGAAGCCTCAGTCGTACCCTACGATATTCCGAATATGACGCAGGATATGGTCATCCACGATGCAGGTTTGCGGGTCGGTTACTGGCGTTCAGTCAGCCATGCTTTGAATGCTTTCCCGAATGAGAGCTTTGTCGATGAAATGGCCAAGGCGGCGGGCAAGGATCCTTACACCTATCGCATGTCGCTACTGGACAAGCAGCCGCGTTTTGCGAATGTCCTGAAGCAGGCGGCGGCCAAGGCAGGCTGGGGCAAACCTTTGCCAGCCGGGCACAAACAGGGCATCGCGTTGATGGAAGGCTACGACACCTACATGGCACAAATCGCCGAGATCTCGGTCAATAAAGCGCATGAGATCAAAGTGCATAAAGTCACCGTGGTTGCGGATCTTGGGCACATGGTCAATCCGGATACGGTCGAAGCGCAGATTCAATCGAGCATCGCCTTCGGTTTGACGGCGGCTTTGTATGGCGAGGTGACGCTGGTGGATGGTCGCGTTCAGCAAACCAATTTCCATAACTACCCGATCTTGCGCATGAATGAGATGCCGAAGATCAATGTCACGCTGGTGCAAAGCAAGGAAAAACCGGGCGGCATCGGCGAACCTGCCACCGCCTTGATCGGGCCGGCGGTAGCGAACGCCTTGTTTGCGGCCACGGGCAAGCGTGTGCGCAGCTTGCCGCTGACGCCGGAAAAAATCGCCAGGGCGTGATGCTTTGGTAAAAATTCTCCTTGCGATTAAGCAGGCAACGCAAGGAGAATTGTTGCAAATAGGTGTCAGTGGGCCTAATGCCGTTCAGTTAAACCGTCAACGTAAAGTCGTCATCCCTGCGCCGGTATTTTTAGAAGTTGTCATCAATAACCACGCAGTATTCATGCGGCTTGCAGAGCATTTTTGACCTGCAAGCCGCTTCAATACTGCGGTATCTAGCTGAGTCATCATGGATAGCATCGATTTAGAAGTACTCAAAGCATGTGATCGCTGGACGCAAGCCGGGTTGAAATGCCAACTGGTGACGGTCATCAAAACCTGGGGATCCAGCCCGCGTCCGGAAGGGGCGATGCTGGTCATTTGCGAAGATGGACAAGTGGTGGGATCGGTTTCCGGCGGCTGTATCGAAGACGATTTGATCGAGCGGGTCAGGAACGAAGGCATACAAAGAACCCTGCCTGAAATCGTCACCTACGGCATCACCGCCGACGAAGCGCATCGCTTTGGCCTGCCCTGCGGCGGCACCCTGCAACTGGCGCTCGAACCTATATCGGCACATAGCCGTATCGCAGAATTACTGCAGCGTCTGGGCCAACATCAATTGCTGGCCCGCCGGCTCGATTTGCGCACCGGCGAAGTGCGGCTCGATCAGGCCAGTTCCGGCATGAGCCTGCAGATTTCCACTACCGCACTCACCACCATCCACGGTCCGCGCTGGCGCTTGCTGATCATCGGGGCCGGGCAATTATCGCGCTTTTTGGCGAGCATCGCGGTCGGGATGGATTATCACGTCACCGTCTGCGATCCGCGCGAGGAATACCGGGCCGGTTGGCAAGTCGACGGCGTGCAAGTCGTGCATGCGATGCCGGACGATCTGGTGATCGAGATGCGATTAGACAGCCGCAGCGCCGTCGTCGCGCTGACCCATGATCCCAAATTAGACGATCTCGCTTTGATGGAAGCGCTCAAATCGGAGGCGTTTTATGTCGGCGCCATCGGCTCCAGATCGAACAACGCCAAACGCCGCGAGCGTCTTAAGGAATTCGCTGTGACAGATGCCGAACTGGCCAAACTCCACGGCCCGATCGGTTTGTATATCGGCAGCAAAACGCCTGCCGAGATCGCGATCTCTATCCTCGCCGAGCTGACCGCGGTGAAAAATAATATTCATTTGCCGCTTGAAGTACAGGTCGAACATGCGAAAAAAGTCGCATTGCAATTACCGGCAGCACCTGTTTGCGGGGTGTGAGCCGGGTAGCTCGTGTTGTCATCGGAATTTAAAACTTCTGCTAAAAACCGAATTTTTCAACGCAAATTCGCGTAAAATCTCACCGAAAATGCAACAAGGCGGTTTTTCTGATCCAGCGAGGAAGACGCCCTTCACTAAGGTAGAGAATATGAGCATCAAAGCAGACAAATGGATACGCCGCATGGCGCAAGAGCACGCCATGATCGAGCCTTTCGAACCGGGCCAGGTTCGTACCCGCGGCGAAGAGAAAATCGTCAGCTACGGGACCTCGTCGTACGGTTACGACATCCGCTGTGCCGATGAATTCAAGATTTTTACGAATATCAACAGCACGATCGTCGATCCCAAGAATTTTGATGAAAAATCCTTCGTGGATTTTAAAGGCGATGTGTGCATCATTCCGCCCAATTCATTTGCCCTGGCCAGGACCGTGGAATACTTCCGCATTCCACGCAGTGTACTGACCATCTGCCTGGGTAAATCGACCTATGCCCGTTGCGGCATCATTGTGAACGTGACGCCGTTCGAGCCTGAATGGGAAGGTTACGTGACTTTGGAATTTTCCAACACGACGCCGCTGCCAGCAAAAATTTATGCAGGCGAGGGCTGCGCCCAGGTCTTGTTCTTCGAGAGCGACGAGATTTGCGAAACCTCTTACAAAGATCGCGGCGGCAAGTACCAGGGACAGCAAGGCGTGACGTTGCCTAAGGCTTAGCAGTAGCGCCTGCCCGCTATCATGCTGGCAGGTTTTTCATTCGCGTTCCGTCAATTGCATTGCTCTAGCTTTTAATCCACGGCGCCAGCGCCTGGCGCAAGCCGGCCTCGCTATACCCATGCATGACTTCGCCATCGATGACGATTAAAGGGACGCCGCCACCGCCTAGTTTTTTATGCCCTTCATAACCCTCTGTGGTTTTTTCCGTATCCAGATCGGTATAGGCAATGTCATTCGCTTTAAAGAATTCACGGGCGGCAGCGCAATAACCGCACCAGGTCGTGCCGTATAAAATCACCACCGGCTGTTGCATGGCTTGGTTGCTATCGCCCACTTGCTGAGCGTGCGCATTGTGTTTGCCAGCGAATCTGTGTATGGGTTTGAGCTGCCATAGTGCAGCACTGATCAGGAACGCAATAAGCAGCCATTTCCAGAGCGCTGAATTATCCCTGTCCGCACTGGCCCCACTATTTGCGCTGGTTACCGGCTTGAATAAAGTAGGGCTGCCGGTATCGCCCGCTTTGGTATAGACGACCTGACATGCAGGACATTGCCAGGCAGGGCCGTTGTCAGACGCTTTGCGGATGTAGCTGCAATTGGGGCAAATTTGGGTCATGACGGAGTACCGGTAAATTTTTTCTCATCATAACGCAAGACCGGTCCGGATCAAGTCCATTTTTATGCGGATATGGGGATTTCAGTTCGCCAGATTTTTTAGCGATGTTCGCCCGGCGGCTCTGCGTAAGCCGTGCGCCAGACGCGGCGGAATTGTCTGGCGGAGCCGAAGCCCGCTGCCTGCGCGACCTGTTCTATCGGCCAGTTGGTTTGCGTCAGCAACTTGCTGGCAAGCGACAGACGCAGGCTGCTGATGTAATCTTGCACAGAAATCTGCGCATGCGATTTGAACAAGCGAGTCAGATGGCGGGTGCTGGTGCAGGCGATGGTCGCCAGCAACGGCAGGCTCCATGCATAGTCAGGTTGCTGGATAATCGCCTCCTGCACTTTATGCACGATGGGATGAATATGATTGCGATGCATTAGCCACGGCGATAGTTGCGGATCCGATCCGGCGCGCCGCATATACACCACCATATTGCGCGCCACCGCGGTGGCTGCCAGCGGACCGGCTAACTCACTGATGAGTTGCAGTGCCAGATCAATTCCCGCGGTGACGCCCGCACTGGTACTGATATTGTCATGCTGGACGTAGAGACGATTTTCTTCAACGCGGATAGAGCTGTCGATCTGCGCCAGCTCCCGGCAATGATCGTGATGGGTAGTCGCTGCATGACCCGCCAATAATCCGGCATGCGCCGCCAGCAACGCTCCTGAGCAGATGCATACCAGCCGGTTCGTCGTTTTGACATGCTGACGCAGCCAGCGTATGCAAATTTGCTCATGCTCTTCCTGATAGGGGAAATCCATGCCGACCAAACCGGGCAAGACAATAATCGCGTCTGCTTCGACTTGCCTGGGCAAAGGCAGCAAAGGACTCAATTGCAGTCCCGTCGAACAAATGATTTGTTCCAGGGGACTGATGAATCTCAACTCAAATCGCATCTCTTGCTGATAACGGTTCGCGAATAAAAAGGCATCTGCAGGACCCGCCAGATCGATCAGTAACGTATCTGGCAACAGCAAAAAATACACCATCTGCTTACGCATCATCAGGTCGCAAATAAGACGCGGACACGGTCCAGCAAACGCGCACCAAACACATTAATCAGCAAGCCGCACATCACGATCAAGGCACCCATGATTTGCAAAGGCCGCAATGCCTCACCCAGCAAAATCCAGGCAGCGGTCAGGCCAATGACGGGCACCATCAGGGTCAGGGGCGCCACCATATGCGTCGGCAGGCTAGACAATAAGCGCCCCCATAAAGTGTAGCCAATCAAGGTCGCCGCCACTGCCAGATAAACAATCGTCAGCGCAGAAGATAAGCTCATATTGCTCAGGCTATGCACGATCACCTCGCCGCCCTCGAAAACAAGCGACAGCAATAAGAAAGGAATGATGGGAATCAAGGCGCTCCAGGACACCAGGCTTAGTACCGCAGTCGGACCAATCTTTTTATTGATCACATTACCGCTCGCCCAAGAGAAGGCGGCACAGATCGTCAATACAAATCCTAATAAAGTCACCTGACTCGCCGAATTGGCCATACTCGCGCTGCCCAGAAGTATCAGGCCGGCACTGGCGACCAACATCCCGATCAGATTGCTGGGACGCAGTTTGTCGCCGAATACCAGCGCCGACAGACCCACCGTAAAGAATGCCTGTGCCTGTAATACCAGCGATGCCAAACCTGCCGGCATACCGACCGCCATGGCGGAAAACAAAAAAGCAAATTGTCCGAGACTGATGGTCAACGCATACGCAGCCAGTAATTTGAATGGCACCTTAGGGCGCGGCAAAAACAAGATCGCCGGAAAAGCCACCAGGATAAAACGCAATGCGCCCATTAAAAATGGCGGAATCCCTTTCAAACCAATTTTAATCACGACAAAATTCATCCCCCATAAAAACACAACAATCAATGCAGTCAATAAATGACGGGTACTAAGGACGTTTTTAGACATGGGAAATGAAATAAGTAATCGATGTGAGTAATAAGCAAGATGGCATTGATGGTCGCAGGGCAAAGACTTGAATCAGCTTACAACAAAATCATGAATCAGGTTTTGCGCCGGTGTACCCGCTCTTGCGAGGCCGGAAAGTTTGCCAGTTTATTCGCAGGCCGAATCGGTCGTGCCACCAGATTGCCTCCGCAATTCGGGCAAATGCCACGGTATACCTGCTCAGTACAGCTTGCGCAAAACGTGCATTCAAAGCTGCAGATGCGTGCATCCTGAGAATCCGGTGGCAGATCGCAATCGCAGTGTTCACAATTCGGGCGCAGTTGCAGCATGATTTTTCCTGAATAAAGGGCTGAAGATGCGACCAGAATAGCACGCTCATTTGAAAAAAACTGTTCGCACTGGGACCAAATGCGGACGTTTTAGGACATTTGTTGAAATGATTGGATAAACCGCTTGCTATCAACGTTACTATGGGGTTGGCGTGTATCGGTAAACCGATTCATGACCAATCTGATGGACAGTAAATAACTCGCATCGCCACGCACCGCCAGATTGCTTTCAGAGCGCTTCCGATATCTCTATAAAGAAAAATAATTCCATGCTGTTAGCCATTAAGTGAGCATCGCTCTCAAGCACGATGACTCGCCATCCACCATGCCGGACGAGTTAATCAATCATCTCGTTGAGCACGGCTGGGCGCGCCAGGCAATTTTTCTCGGAACGGATTTAACCCTGGCATTGGCCGCAGAGTGTCGGGGACTGAGCGATCAAAAGCTATTGCGCATTGCCAAGACGGGGCGCGTAGCAAAGTCGGACACACATGTACAAACGCAAGCAAAAACAGAAGCGCAATTCCGCAGTGATCAGATCAGTTGGTTAACTGCCGGACAGTCATTGGCCTGCGATCAATATCTGCTGTTAATGGAGTCGTTGCGCCAGCGATTGAACCGCGATTTGTTCCTGGGCTTGGATGATTACGAAAGCCATTTCGCTTTTTATGCGCCGGGCGCATTCTACGCGCAACATCGGGATCGCTTTCAAGACGATGACCGTCGCACGATATCGGTCGTCATTTACCTGAATCAAGACTGGCAGACGGAGCAGGGCGGCGCATTGCGCTTGCACCTGAACGAGTCAGAGTCTCTGGACATTGCGCCCGAAGCGAGCAGCATGATCCTATTTTTGTCCGCGAGCATGTTGCATGAGGTATTGCCAGCGACGCGCGACAGATTATCGCTGGCTGGTTGGTTTCGGCGGAGGTAAGGTGAAAACGGTTTTTCTCGGTTGGTATTTTTAACGTAGACGATAACCTGCAGCTGGCGTGCGTAGCGCTTAAGTTGTCCAGCGGGTTGTTCGGTTAGGGTTCGTCTCCGCGCACCATATTTACTTTTGGAACCAAGATAATAGTGGGAGATTGCCAAAGACCAGTACGGTGAAGAAGATCGCTGGGGCAGTCAAGAATGCCACGTGGCGAGGAATTTCTCTCCAAACAGGGTACTTGTGTTGTAAATAGTTTAATTCTGAAATAACACGCGGATCATTTGTTTCGCGTTTAAGATCCTTCAAAGCACGTAGCGACGGAGGAATGTTTTGGAAGGCGTGACAGTACATTGGAACAATAATGAACAAACATAGGAGCGCAGGACGTTGTGGCGACTTAAATTGAAGACAAGTCAGAGCAAGACCCATCGTGGTGACGGCGAAGACCCAATTGAGCCACTCCTTTTGCGCATTTGCCTCGCGAACGTACTCATGGTCCTTGATAAGACGTTCTGAATCTTGGGACTGCATAAGGCTTGGCATCGAATTCTCCTTGGAAGTTCTAACCTGTTTTAATGTGCAAATGGTAAATTAACAGAATGTTAAATCAGTTGAAATTAACTCTACATCGTTGAAAACCTTTATCCAGTAAGACCTTCATTTGATGTTCTGATTTTATACAGTTTAACAGCGAGAGCACGATTGTGATGTAATTGATAGCATATGTTTCACCATTGCGCATTCCTCGTAAACCGAAATTCATGTCAGGTACTTGCGTAATTAGATAGATTGTTTTCACTATGCAGCTGATTCAACGCATACGTGATCAGTGCTTGAAGCGGTGCATGCGCAGACCAAGCTTCCTGAAGTATTTATGATCATTGTTACACCAGTAAAATACAAATTATTAAATCAGCATCAATTTCAAATGCATTTCGCACGAGACTCGTTACCCGAATAACCGTGAAGAAATTAAAACCATGTCCTCTCACATCTTCATCGGCATCACAGATTTTCCACGAGCACTTACGTTTTATTCCGCGTTGATGGATGTACTGGGTTTGCAATTGAAATTTTGCGATCCCGGCAAGCCTTGGGCGGGCTGGATGTCTCCGTTTGCTGCTCGTCCGCTTTTATTGATTGGCCGACCTTTTAACGGTGAAGTTGCTGCGGCGGGCAATGGGCAGATGATCGCTTTGTCAGCGTCTGACCGGGCTGCGGTTGAGCGTGCTTATCATGTTGCTTTGGTGTCTGGCGGTATTTGCGAAGGCGCTCCCGGCTTGCGGCCTGAGTATCATGCCGACTATTACGGTGCGTATTTTCGTGATCCTGACGGCAATAAGATTTGTGTTTGTTGCCATGAACCGGCATGAGCAACGATCAGCAACCTTACTTGGCAACCCCACTTCGCCAGAGCGGCGGCGCTAAGTCATTTCCGTCATTGTTGCTGTCTGCTATTGACAGCCGGGCGCATCGTCGCCTACATTAGTGGCATGTATTCCGCACAATCTCAATCCCTACCAGTTCTATCGCACGGCGCCGGCACTCTGCTAGCGCTGTTGCTACTAGCTGCGCCGCTACTACGCGCTGTTCAGTAATTCTCCCTCGCTGTTGCTGTATCTCCGGTGCTCAGGCACTAAATCCAAACAAAATAGTCCGAAGTTGTAGAAAGCTGGCACATGCACTTTAAGTCCCTACTCGTAATGCTCATCTCCGGCGATGTCATCGCTGTGATGATCTTTGCGCGTGCGCTAGCTCTACTACCACTACCGACCGGTTGCCTGGCCTAGTGTTCCGTGGCCGTCAGGTAGCCTGGTGCCACAACAGTTTCTCCCCGATTCAAAATTCTCGCTTTACCAAAATTGACCCGCATTGACCATAATAGGACTCATCATGATGTTGACTAATCCAGCAGCGAAGTACCGCGCCTTTCCACCCGTGCAATTGACCAACCGTACCTGGCCAGACAAAGTGATTACCCGTCCGCCGATCTGGATGAGCACCGATCTGCGTGATGGTAATCAGGCTTTGATCGAGCCGATGAGCCCTGAGAAAAAATTACGATTCTTCGAGATGCTGGTACAGATCGGTTTGAAAGAAATTGAAGTCGGTTTTCCGTCGGCGTCGCAAACCGATTTTGATTTTGTCCGCAAGCTGATCGATGAAAACCGCATTCCCGACGATGTCACGATCATCGTGCTGACCCAGTCGCGCGATGAATTGATCCGTCGCACCGTGGAATCGGTGGTCGGTGCAAAACAGGCGATTATCCATTTGTATAATTCCATCGCACCGGCCTTCCGCCGCATCGTGTTTGGCATGTCGCGTGAGGAGATTAAGGCGATTGCCGTCAACGGTACCAAGCTCGTGAAAGAACTAGTCGCGCAACATCCTGAGACCAGATGGGGCTTTGAATATTCGCCAGAATCCTTCAGTCTGACCGAACTCGATTTCTCCAAGAACGTCTGCGATGCGGTGTCCGAAGTCTGGCAGCCGACGCCGCATAACAAAATGATTTTCAACTTGCCGTCGACCGTCGAATCGAGCACGCCGAATGTGTATGCCGATCAGATCGAATGGATGCATCGCAAACTGGCGCGTCGCGATTCCATCATCATCAGCGTGCATCCGCATAATGATCGCGGCACGGCAGTCGCCTCCGCCGAGCTGGCCGTGATGGCCGGTGCGGATCGGGTCGAAGGCTGTTTGTTCGGCAACGGCGAGCGCACCGGCAATGTCGATCTGGTGACCTTGGCCTTGAATCTCTATACCCAGGGCGTACATCCCGGCCTGGATTTTTCCGACATCGATCTGGTGCGTCAGTGTGTCGAAGACTGTAACCAGTTGCCGGTGCATCCGCGCCACCCTTATGTCGGCGACCTGGTGTACACCGCCTTCTCCGGCTCGCATCAGGATGCGATCAAAAAAGGGTTTGCCCAGCAAAAGCCGGATGGGCTGTGGGAAGTCCCGTATTTGCCTATCGATCCGGCCGATCTCGGCCGCAGCTACGATGCCGTTATTCGCGTGAACAGCCAGTCTGGCAAAGGCGGCATGGCGTATTTGCTGGAACAGGATTACGGTTTGTCTCTGCCGCGTCGTTTGCAGATCGAGTTCAGCCGTGCGGTGCAGGTTGCGGCCGATGCCAGCGGTAAGGAAATTGTCTCCAGCGATATCTATGCGATTTTTAAACGTGAATATCTCGACCAGTTCGCACCGTATGTTTATGTCGGTCATCGCATGAGCGAAGATACGGCGCAGGCCGAGTCAGTGCAGATCGAAGTCGATATTACGCATCATGGAAAACCTGCGACCTTGCGCGGTAAGGGTAACGGGCCGATTGATGCGTTCGTGAATGCGCTGGGATTGAATATCAAACTCATGGATTATCACGAACATGCGATCAGCTCCGGTGCCGATGCGCAGGCGGCTTGCTACGTCGAGTTGCGCGTTGATCAGGGTGCGACCCAGTTCGGCGCTGCCTTGGATGGCAATATCGTGCGGGCCTCGTTCAAGGCCGTGATCAGTGCGGTCAATCGCAGCCGGGTGGCGACGCCAGCGTTGGTCGCGCCCGAGGTCGGTGAGGCAGCTGCTGTAGTTTGAATTGGGAATTAATGCATCTAAGAGTGCAGCTAAACCTGTTATTTGCTGTGCCAATTGATTTGGTGTAGCAAATATCAGGCTTATTTTTCGTTTGAACTGTTTGATCGATATAAAATTTGGCTATGATGAGTGCCACCTCCATCACCCTCTGCTAATCGATCATGCGCAGTTATTCCTACCGGCTATTGAATGTGTTTGCTGAAACCACCTTCGGCGGCAATCCTTTATGCGTGTTTGAACAGGCGGCAGGCTTGAGTGATGCAGAAATGCAGGCGCTGGCTTTGCAATTCAATTTGTCTGAAACGGTATTCATTCTGCCGTCCGATAAAGCCACGGCGCGCATGAGGATATTTACCAGCGCTACCGAAATGCCGTTTGCCGGGCATCCGACTTTGGGAGCGGCGCATGTGGCCAGCGAGCTTTTCGGTCAATCACAGGACAGCGTGACGCTGGAATGCAAGGCCGGCGTGATTGCGGTGCGGTTGGCGCAAGATATCTGGACATTTGCCGCACTCGCTAACGGTGCGCCGCAAGTTCTGTCTTGCGAGCTATCGGGGCAGCAAGTCGCCCGTATTTTCGGTTTGGCTGAACAGGATTTATTGGGTGAGCCTGTGTGGATCAACACCGGGACGGATCAGTTATTGATTGCGCTTAAAACAGTCGATGCCGTGCGGCGCGCCCAGCCGGATGGTTCGCAGCTGATGCAGTGGCCGCCGAATAGCCTGGGCCGCAGGGTCGCCTATCTGTTTGCGTTCGATGAGGTGGCGCAAGCCAGTGCCGGACGCATGCGGCTGATCTCGCGCTACTTTTTCGTCAAGCCGGGCGGCGGTGTCAATGAGGATCCCGGCACCGGTTCCGCCTGCGCCAATCTGGGCGGCTGGTGGATCGCTGATGGACGGGATTTGCCGGCGAGTTTGGCGATCTCTCAGGGTGAGCAAGTGCAGCGGGCCTGCCAGTTGTATCTCGACATCAGCGCAGAGCGCCAGATCAAGGTCGGTGGCAAGGTGCGGGAGATAGGGCGCGGCGTGATTAACCTGCCCTAGCCTAGAAATAGCGTGATCGTTATACAATCTAGTTCATCGAACATCCATCGACTACCTTGCCTGTTCAAAGTTGACGGGCCGCTTACAGATTCTTTATGACGACTAAAAAACCGATGTTGAGTGTTGCCGAGGCACTCGATTTTTTATTAAACGCTGCAAAACCGATTAGCGGGACGCAGCAGGTGCCGACCCTGGCGGCGCATGGCCGTGTGCTGGCACAGGCGCAGCAATCGCAATTGCACGTGCCGCCTATGGATAATACGCAGATGGACGGCTATGCCGTGCGCGCCGCCGATTGCGTCAGCGGGCATGCGCGTTTGCGGGTGTCGCAACGGGTGCCGGCCGGACACATGGCCGATCCTTTGGCGCCGGGTACTGCAGCACGCATATTTACCGGGGCGATGATACCCGCCGGTGCCGATGCGGTCGTGATGCAGGAGCAATGCCTTGTCGAGGGCGATATGGTGACCGTATCGCATGCGCCGGTAGCCGGTGAATGGATCCGTCGCCAGGGGGAGGATATCCGTGCCGGAGCGACTATCCTGACTGCCGGTACCCGTTTGCGTGCGCAAGAATTAGGACTGGCGGCATCGGTGGGGCTGGCGCAACTGCCGGTCTTGCGCAAGCTGAGAGTCGCGGTGTTTTTTACCGGCGATGAATTAACGATGCCGGGCGAGCCTTTAAAGCCGGGTGCAATCTATAATTCGAACCGCTTTACCTTGACTGGTTTGCTGGAAAACATGGGTTGCGAGATTAGCGACTACGGTATCGTACCGGATCAGTTGCAGGCCACGCGCGATACCCTGCGTCTGGCGGCACAGGAGCATGACCTGATCATTACTTCCGGCGGCGTATCGGTCGGTGAAGAAGATCACATCAAGCCTGCGGTCGAAGCCGAAGGGCGTTTGAATATGTGGCAGATCGCGGTCAAGCCCGGCAAGCCGCTGGCGTTTGGCGAAGTCTATGTCGCGGGCAGCCACGACGATGGCGGCAAGTCGGCATTCTTCCTCGGCTTGCCGGGTAATCCTGTCTCCAGTTTCGTGACCTTTTTGCTGTTCGTGCGACCTTTCATCCTGGCGCTGCAGGGGGTGCCGGATGTGCAGCCGCAAGCGTATGTGATGCGGGCTGATTTTGCCTGGACTAAACCCGATCGGCGCAATGAATTTTTGCGTGTCAAAATCAATCCCGATGGCGGCCTTGACCTGTTCGCGAATCAGAGTTCGGCGGTGCTGACCTCAACCGTTTGGGGCGATGGCATGATAGACGTGGCGCCGGGGCAGGTGATCGCGCCGGGTGACCCGGTGCGCTTTATTCCGTTTACGAGTCTGATGTCTTGACCTGTTGCAGTTATTTTGCATTCTGTATATGAAAATTCAATTACGTTTTTTTGCCAGTATCCGCGAGAAACTCGCCACCTCCGAAGAACTGGTGACCTTGCCCGATAGCGTTCACACCGTCGGTGATGTGCGCCGCTGGCTGATCGCCCGTGGCGATGTCTGGGCGGAGGCCTTGGCCGAGGGACGTGCTTTGCGCATGGCCTATAACCAGCAGATGACCGACGCGGCGACCTTGATTGATGAGGGTGGCGAAGTCGCGTTTTTCCCACCTGTCACGGGCGGATAAGCACGATGGCTGTTTTTGTCCAAACTGAAGATTTTGATGTCAGCGCCGAGCTGGCGAAACTGCGTGCAGGCAAACCGGCGATCGGTGCGCTGGTGAGTTTTGTCGGTCTCGTGCGTGACCTGAATGACGGTCTCGATGTGCAGGCGATGGAGCTTGAGCATTATCCGGGCATGACAGAAAAATCCCTGGAAGACATTGTGCAGCAGGCAGGACAGCGCTGGCAATTGCTCGATACGCTGGTGATCCACCGGGTGGGTGTATTGCAACCGCTGGAGCAGATCGTGTTGGTCGCGGTGGCTTCTGCGCATCGCGGCGAAGCATTTGCGGCCTGCGAGTTCATCATGGATTATCTGAAAACGCAGGCGCCGTTTTGGAAAAAAGAACAAACCCCGCAAGGTGCGCGCTGGGTCGATGCGCGCGACGCGGATGACCAGGCTTTGCATAAATGGGGCAGCAGTGAGAAATGAGCGTGCGGTGAGTTTGACTAATTCCGGCAAGGAGTCTGCATGAATGGATGGGGTTTTCTGGCGGTGGGGGCAGGCGCTGCGCTCGGTGCTTGGCTGCGCTGGGCGCTGGGCGTCTCGCTCAACACCGTGTTTTTACACGTGCCGGTCGGTACGCTGATTGCCAATCTCGGCGGCGGCTATCTGATCGGTATCTGCGTCGCGTTTTTTTCGGCACATCCGCATGTGTCACAGGAGTGGCGCTTGCTGCTGGTGACGGGTTTCCTCGGTGGCTTGACCACGTTTTCGACCTTTTCTGCCGAAGCGATGAGCTTGTTGCAGCGCGGCGATTATGGGTGGGCAGTGGCGCATAGCGGCTTGCATCTGATCGGCTCGATTATTTTTTGCTTCGCTGGGTTTGCGACCTGGCGTGCCTTGTCTGCTGCATGAAAAATAGAGTTAATGGGGAGTATGTGCAAAAATAGGCGTGTATCCGCAACCATATCCTAGTTAATTTTTAATACTCTTACCCAGTATGTATTCAGGCGTATGCTGAAGTAAGAACTCAAATTTCAGGTAATTATGTCGAATTTCACTTTATTTCCAGCGATTGAACCTTACCAGACCGGCACCTTGAAGGTCGATGAGTTGCATACCCTGTATTGGGAGGAATGCGGCAATCCCGATGGACAGCCCGTCCTGTTCTTGCACGGCGGACCCGGTGGCGGCACCTCGCCTTCCCATCGTCGCTTCTTTGACCCGGCCCACTATCGCATCGTCTTGTTCGATCAGCGCGGCGCAGGCAAATCGACTCCGCTGGGCGAGTATCGCAATAATACGACCCAGCTCCTGATCGACGACATCGAAAAAATCCGCACAATGCTGGGTATTCCCGCATGGCTGGTATTCGGCGGCTCCTGGGGTTCGACCCTGGCGCTGGCGTATGGCGAAGCGCACCCCGAGCGTTGTCTGGGTTTTATTTTGCGCGGTATTTTCTTGTGCACCAGGGCCGAGGTTGACTGGTTCGTGAACGGCATGGGAAATTTTTATCCTGAGGTGCATCAGCGTTTTGCCGAAGCGATTCCTGGTGAAGAGCGCGGTGATTTATTGAAGGCGTATGTAAAACGCCTGTTTTGCGATGATCCGGCGATTTACATGGAAGCGGCGCGGAACTGGAGCCGCTATGAGGGTTCCTGCCTGTTCCTGGTGCCTCAGCCGCAAGCCATCGAAGACTTTGAATCGGATGCAGTGAGTCTGGGGATCGGTCGATTAGAGGCGCATTACATGCGGCATGGCGCCTTCATGGAAGAGGATCAGTTGATCCGGCAGATAGGCAGGATCCGTCATTTGCCCGCAGTGATCGTGCATGGACGCTACGATGTGATCTGCCCGCCAAGGTCGGCCTATCGCCTGCATCAGGCCTGGCCGGAAGCCGCTTACCATGTCATCGGCGATGCTGGTCATTCCGCGATGGAGCCGGGTATTAGCAGTATGCTGGTGAAGGCGACCGAAGATTTTAAAACCACCCAGCAATTTTCATAGCGATTGCCTGCGTACTGGCGGGCTAAGTAATTCAGCAAGCGTGGGGTGCGTTCCACGCACCGAATATATATGCACGTTTTGATTAGGTGGGACCTTTATCAACTGGATCCAATATCGCCTCCGCTCAATTCAATCGATGCGCCGGTAGCGCATTCTGATCTGTTACCGGCATTTCCAATTCAAACCCCCAATCCGCTTCGGTCACCGCGGTTTGCAGCAATTTGCAAAACGCGTGCAGAACCACCGGCGTCAGATTGATGCTAAAGCCAGTGTCCGTCAGCGGCACGAATTCAAATTGGATAGGCTGATCCTGTTGCACATGGATCTGTATCGTCTCCAGCAATAACGGTGTTTCACCCAGCGGCCAGGTCTGGACTTGCTCTTGATAGGGCGTGCTGAAACCGCCATTTTGTTCTAGCAGGACAACTGAAGATTGATGTTCCATCTGCACAATATCTTTGCTGAACATCGCCGACGCGGGTTGATTGATCGCCACTTGCTTACTCATGGATTCCAGCATTGCGGGCCACAGACGCATGGTAATCCGACGCGTCAAAAAGCAACGAATCTCTTGACGCGCCTGATCTGCCGCGGCGTCGTTAAATGAAAATTTCGCCAGCAAGCGATCTTGTCCAGGCTGATAATGTACGTGAATCTGATGTAATTCCATAAACTCTTTGATCTGTCGCAAACAAAGTTGATTTTATTCTTGCCGGCTCTTTTTTTATACGCTTGAAATTGCTTCTGCTGCCCCAAACTTCCTTAGTAATCAACCATTTGGACCAATTGCTTCTGCGCGAGCTGATCGCCGGAATCTCAGGAGAAAACGATGCGACTCGATAAACTCACGACAAAATTACAGGAAGCGCTGGCTGATGCGCAAAGTCAGGCTGTCGGCAATGATAACCAATACATAGAGCCGGTGCATGTCTTGCTGGCGCTGATTAATCAGGATGATGGCGGCAGTCGCTCTTTATTGCAACGGGCCGGTGTGAATGTGCCGGCACTGAGCAATGCCTTGAAGAGCGCATTGGATCGCCTGGCAAAAGTCACGGGAAACGATGGCCAGGTGCAGATTGGCCGCGAACTCATGGGCTTGCTGAACCTGGCAGACAAGGAAGCCCAGAAACGTGGCGATGAATTCCTCGCCAGCGAAATGGTCTTGCTCGCCCTGGCCGATGATAAATCCGAAGCCGGCAAGTTAGCCCGTGAGAATGGCTTGTCACGCAAGTCGCTGGAAGCCGCCATTGCAGCGGTGCGCGGCGGCGCTAACGTCAATTCGCAAGAGGCGGAGGGACAGCGCGAAGCGCTCAAAAAATATACGCTCGACCTGACCGAGCGTGCCCGTCTAGGCAAGCTCGATCCCGTGATCGGTCGCGATGATGAGATTCGTCGCGCGATCCAGGTATTGCAACGTCGCAGCAAAAATAATCCGGTCCTGATCGGTGAGCCGGGCGTCGGTAAAACCGCGATTGTCGAAGGGCTCGCGCAACGTATTGTGAATGGTGAAGTGCCGGATAGCCTGAAGTCCAAGCGCGTGTTGTCGCTCGATATGGCGGCTTTGCTCGCCGGCGCTAAATTCCGTGGCGAATTTGAAGAGCGTCTCAAAGCGGTGCTCAAAGAAATCGCGCTGGACGAAGGACAAACCATCGTCTTCATCGATGAGCTGCACACCATGGTCGGCGCAGGCAAGGCCGAGGGTGCGATGGATGCCGGCAATATGCTCAAGCCCGCACTGGCGCGCGGCGAACTGCATTGCGTCGGTGCGACCACGCTCGATGAGTATCGTAAATACATAGAAAAGGATGCCGCGCTCGAACGCCGCTTCCAGAAAATCATCGTTGACGAACCTAGTGTCGAGGCGACGATTGCGATTTTGCGCGGCCTGCAAGAAAAGTACGAAGTTCATCATGGCGTCGATATTACCGACCCGGCGATTATCGCTGCGGCGGAGTTGTCGCACCGCTATATCACAGACCGTTTTTTGCCTGACAAGGCCATCGATCTGATTGACGAAGCCGCGGCAAAAATCAAGATTGAAATTGACTCCAAACCCGAGCTCATGGACAAGCTCGATCGTCGCCTGATCCAGTTGAAAATCGAGCGCGAAGCGGTGAAGAAAGAAAAAGACGAAGGCTCGAAAAAACGCCTGGTGCTGATCGAAGACGAAATCAATAAATTATCGCGTGAATATGCGGATCTGGAAGAAATCTGGAAATCCGAAAAAGCCACTGTCCAAGGCAGTACCCATATCAAGGAAGAGATAGAAAAGATCCGCCTGCAAATGGAGGATGCCAAACGTCGCGGCGACTGGCAGACCATGTCCGAATTGCAGTACGGTCGCTTGCCCGAACTGGAAGCGCAACTGAAACAGGCAGATGCAAACCAGACCAATAACCAGGGCAAGATGAAACTCTTGCGTACCCAGGTCGGCGCCGAAGAGATCGCTGAAATCGTGTCGCGGGCCACGGGTATTCCCGTCTCGCGCATGATGCAGGGAGAACGCGAGAAACTCCTGCATATGGAAGAGGAATTACATAAGCGTGTGGTCGGGCAGGATGAGGCTATCGGCGCAGTCTCGGACGCGATCCGCCGTTCCCGCGCCGGCCTGGGCGATCCGGGTCGGCCGTATGGATCGTTCTTGTTCCTCGGCCCGACAGGGGTCGGTAAAACCGAGTTGTGCAAGGCGCTTGCCGGCTTCATGTTCGATACCGAGGAATCCCTGATTCGCATCGATATGAGTGAATTCATGGAGAAGCATTCTGTCGCACGCCTGATCGGTGCGCCTCCGGGCTATGTCGGCTACGAAGAGGGCGGTTATCTGACCGAAGCCGTGCGTCGCAAACCCTACAGCGTGATCTTGCTCGATGAGGTCGAAAAAGCGCATCACGATGTGTTTAACGTCTTGCTGCAAGTGCTCGACGATGGCCGCATGACCGATGGACAGGGGCGTACCGTCGATTTTAAAAATACGGTGATAGTCATGACCTCGAATCTCGGCTCGCACCAGATTCAGGCCATGGAGGATAGCGACCCCAGCGTCATCAAGATGGCCGTGATGGGCGAAGTGAAAGCACATTTCCGGCCCGAGTTCGTTAACCGGATTGATGAGATCGTGGTATTCCATGCACTCGATGCAAAAAATATCGGCGCCATTGCGAGAATCCAGTTGCATGAACTTGAGCAACGTCTGGTGCAGATGGAGATGGGTTTGCAAGTCAGCGACGCTGCTTTGCAGAAAATCGCCGAGGCCGGTTTCGATCCCGTGTATGGCGCGCGGCCATTGAAACGGGCGATACAGCAAGAGATAGAAAATCCTTTATCGAAGATGCTGCTGCAAGGTAAGTTCGGACCGAAAGATGTGATACAGGTCGATGTTGAGCAAGGTCATCTTGTGTTCAATAAATAGGGAGATGGGATGCTTGCCCGGAAGAGGGGTGAGTATCCTATTTCTTTGTCGGTCAAGTTTTGCCAATTGAATATTGCTTACCTGTCATATAGGTTTTTACTGTCAATCAACAAAATTAAACCAGATTGGTATCGGGGAAAAATCATTGTCGTTCATGGGTATGCAAGAGGATGTTCGATGATAAAACCCGCCTGACAGCAAAATCTTATTCTGCCTGACAGATTCCAGCACTTATAATTTCCCCTCAACATGAATTGAAGTGCCAAAATCAAAACAGGATGCGTCAGTGGAATAAGGTAAAATCTCGTCATGTCATATCAAGTTCTCGCCCGAAAATATCGCCCCAAAAGCTTTCAAACGCTGGTTGGGCAAGAGCACGTGGTTCGTGCCTTATCTCATGCTTTGGAGCAGCAAAGGCTGCACCATGCGTATCTGTTCACGGGTACTCGCGGAGTCGGCAAAACCACGCTCTCGCGTATTCTCGCCAAATCCTTTAATTGCCGGGGCGTTGATGGCAATGGCGGCATCACTGCCCATCCTTGCGGTGTCTGTGAAGCCTGTACGGCGATTGATGCCGGACGTTTTGTGGACTATATCGAAATGGATGCCGCATCGAATCGTGGCGTCGATGAAATGGCGTCCCTGCTGGAGCAGGCAGTATACGCACCGTCGAATGCGCGCTTCAAGGTCTACATGATCGACGAGGTGCACATGCTGACCAACCATGCCTTCAACTCGATGTTGAAGACCCTGGAAGAACCGCCTGAGCATGTCAAGTTCATCCTGGCGACCACCGATCCGCAAAAAATTCCCGTTACTGTCTTATCCCGCTGCCTGCAATTCAATTTGAAACAGATGCCGCCCGGACATATCGTCTCGCATCTGGAAAATATCCTCGGACAAGAACACATCGACTTTGAAGTACCGGCGCTACGCTTGCTGGCGCAAGGAGCGCATGGTTCCATGCGTGACGCCTTGTCGCTGACTGACCAATCGATCGCTTATGCCGCCGGCAAAGTCACGCTGGAAGCGGTGCAAGGCATGTTGGGCGCATTGGATCAATCGTATTTGATACGCTTGCTGGATGCCCTGGCAATCAAGGACGGTCAGGCATTACTCGATGTCGCCGATGAAATGGCGGCACGTAGCCTGTCCTATAAAGCGGCGTTACAAGATTTAGGCAGTTTGCTGCATCAGATTGCGATTGCGCAAATGGTGCCTGAGGCGGTCGCCGACGATGTTCCTGAGCGCGAGGATGTATTGCGACTGGCGACTTTGTTTGGCAAAGAAGAAATTCAATTGTTTTACCAGATCGCCGTGCATGGCCGTAATGAACTGGCGCTGGCGCCGGATGAGTATGCCGGTTTTAGCATGACTCTATTGCGTTTGCTGGCGTTCCGGCCATCGGATAGCGAGGTAAGCGGTTCTGGCGCTGGTGGTTCAGGCGCTGCTCCGGCAGGTCGCGCACCCCAGCGTCCCGCGCCGCCGGTGATGTCTGCCTCTGTTCAGCCATCGAGCCAAGCCATCGCTCAGGCGTCTGCTGTAAGTCAAGCTGTAACCAAGGCTTCATCAGATGCGTTTGCTCCGGTAGTGAAAACTGCTGCAGGCTTTGCTGGCGCATCGGATTCACCGGTGCAGGTCGCGCTTTCTCCAGTATCTTCTGTAGTGGCATCGGTAGTTGCTTTAGCCCCTGCGCCGGAATCCATTGCTAATGTAACTCCTTCTGTAATTCCCGTAGCTCCAGCCGCCCCGCCGGTACCGCCTGCTGTGCCCGCCATGTCGGCAAGAGCAGCAGCATTGGCTGCCGCAGGCTTGAATAAATCAACGGCAGGAAGTCGTGCAGCCGCAGCCAGGGCTGCTTCGTCCCAGCCTGCTGTTCCCGTTCCGGCAACTGTGGCCGCGCCACTATCGATGGCGGCAACCCAGTCAGTCGCCGCACCGGCAGCACCGCTTGCTCAAGTCAAAGCGGCGAGTCCGGCTGCAGCGATGAACGACATGCCGCCTCCCTGGGATGAAGACATGATGGCGGCAAGCTATGCAACTACGGCGGATGAGCCGCCAGCGCAGTTCCATGCCGGTCCATTTGACGATGATTTTGCGCCGGCTGACCTGGCGGTCCGCGCCCCGGTAGCGCCGCGGCAAACTCCTGCCGCCGGTAAATCGGCAGAGGCTTTGCTAGCACCTGACATGCCTGCGTCGGCGACGGTAGCTGCCGGGCCTGCCGAACAGCTGGTGCGATCGGCTGAATTGATGCCGATCCCCGAATTGAACTGGGACGGCCATTGGCCGAATCTGGCGGCGAGCCTGCCTATGCGCGGGGTAGCGCAACAGTTAGCGCAGCAAAGTGAATTGATCCAATGTCAGATCAACGGCAATACCTTCGTGTTTCAATTGCGCGTGCCTTTGCAGACTTTATTGTCGTCTGGCAGCGTAGAGAAATTAGAGATGGCATTAGTCGAGCGTTTTGCAAAGCCGGTCAAGGTAGAAACCAAAATCGGCGCGGTTGAACAGACTGCGAATGCGCAGGCGCTGGCAGAGCGTGCGGAGCGCCAGCAGCGGGCAGAAAAATCGATACAAAGCGATTCCTTCATACAGAGTTTAATGCGAGAATTCGGCGCGACAATCGTGACGGGCAGTATCAAACCGATCTGATTGGGCCGGCTTGCAGCAAATAACTGCACCAGACACAGATTTGTCAACATTTTTGAAATTGTTTTAGGAGAAGTAGCATGATGAAGAATCAACTCGCAGGCTTGATGAAGCAAGCGCAAGCAATGCAAGACAATATGAAAAAAGCCCAGGATCAACTGGCCTTGGTCGAAGTCGAGGGCCAATCCGGCGCCGGCCTGGTCAAAGTGGTCATGACCTGCAAAAACGATGTCAAGCGCGTCACGATTGATCCGTCCTTACTGGGCGATGACAAAGACATGCTGGAAGATCTGGTTGCTGCTGCATTCAACGATGCAGTGCGTAAAGCAGAAGCGACTTCGGCTGAAAAAATGTCGGCATTGACCGCCGGCATGCCAATGCCGCCTGGCTTCAAGATGCCATTCTGATGTAATTTTATGCGTTGAATCTTGCGGAGAGCTTGCTCTCTGCGCTACCGCAAGTCACCCAAACGGCACAAGCAAGACGCCGATCCGCCGCAAAATTTTGTATTCCCTTCCCGCTCATAACCTACAGCCACTTTCTCCTACGTGAAACCCCAGACCAGTCTTGAAATCCTCGCAGAAGCCTTGCGTCGCCTGCCCGGCGTCGGTCCGAAGTCGGCGCAGCGCATGGCTTACCATCTGCTGCAGCACGACCGCGATGGCGCGGCGCAATTGGGACGGGCATTGATGCAGGCGGTTGAAAAAATTCATCACTGCGCGATGTGCAATACCTTTACCGAAAACGACGTGTGCGAAACCTGTCTTGACCCTGAGCGCGACGCCTCCTTGCTGTGCGTGGTGGAGACGCCGTCGGATCAGATGATGATAGAGCAGACCATGATGTATAAAGGCCTGTACTTTGTTTTGATGGGACGCTTGTCGCCTCTGGATGGCGTCGGCCCCAAAGATATTCATCTTGAGAAGCTGATCGTCCGGGCAACGGACGGCCTGGTGAGCGAGGTGGTGCTCGCCACTAATTTCACCAATGAAGGCGAGGCGACTGCGCATTACATCGGTGAGATGCTGAAGGCGCGAGGCCTCAAAGCCAGCCGCCTGGCGCGCGGCGTACCGGTTGGCGGCGAGCTTGAATACGTCGATGCCGGCACGATTGCCCGTGCTATGTTAGACCGTCGTACTACTTAAACTTATGACTGAGTCCGCAGAGAAAAAATCTTCAGGTCCCTTGGCAGGCATCAAAGTATTGGAATTGGGTACGCTGATTGCCGGTCCGTTCTGCGCGCGTATGCTGGCGGAATTCGGTGCGGAAGTGATCAAGATAGAGTCGCCCGACGGCGGTGATCCGCTACGTCAATGGCGCGTCCTGAAAGACGGTACTTCATTATGGTGGAGCGTTCAGGCGCGTAACAAGAAAAGTCTTACGCTCAATCTGAAGCAAGCGCAGGCGCAGGCGATCGCGCGGCGTCTGGCGCTCGATGCGGACATTATTATCGAAAACTACCGGCCCGGCGTGCTGGAAAAGTGGCAGCTTGGTTACGACAGCCTGAAAGCAATTAATCCGGCGACCATCATGGTGCGTTTGTCGGGATACGGTCAGACTGGGCCGATGAGGGATTTGCCGGGTTTTGGCGCGATTGGCGAATCCATGGGCGGCTTGCGTTATGTCTCCGGTCATCCGGATCGCCCGCCTGTGCGCGTCGGTATCTCGATAGGGGATTCGGTCGCTGCTTTACACGGCGTGATTGGCGGCATGATGGCCTTGCGTCATCGCGATGCAACCGGTGGCCGCTGGAATGGCAAGCAAGGTGCCGATTGCGTTGCAGGGCAGGGGCAGATGGTCGATGTGGCCTTGTATGAATCCGTCTTCAATCTGATGGAATCACTGGTGCCGGAATTTGATCATGCCGGTGTGGTGCGCGAACGCACAGGCGGTGCTCTGCCGGGGATCGTACCCTCGAATACTTACACGACAGGCGATGGCGAGAATATCGTCATTGCAGGCAACGGCGATGCGATTTTCAAGCGCTTGATGACAGCGATTGAGCGGGACGATATGGCAAATGATCCTGGCCTGGCCCGCAATGATGGCCGGGTACCCCGTACTGCGGAAATCGATGCAGCAATCAGTGCATGGTGTCAGCGACAAACGATAGACGGCGCTCTCACTATGTTGCAAAAAGCCGATGTGCCGGTAGGGAAAATTTATTCTGTCCGCGACATGATGGGCGACCCGCAGTTTCTGGCGCGGAATATGTTTGAGCAACATGCATTTGCCGACGGCACGCCGGTGAAATTGCCGGCAATCTCGCCGAAGATGTCCGAGACGCCTGGGCAAACCAATTGGCTGGGGCCGACGCTGGGCCAGCATAATCGGGAGCTATTGCGGCAGCTTGGTTATACAGAGTCCGAGATAGATCAGTTAGAACACGACAAGATTATTTAATAGGACTTACGCAACAACCAAAGCCACTCACCACCGAGACACGGAGAAAAGCAAGATGAACTGCTTCCATGCATGTGGATATCAAAACGAATCCGCAAGCCGGGTGCGGCTGTTGGCGCGAAATGCCTCTGAAAGCCGCATCCAGCTTGCGGGTTCAATGTAAACAGTCGCAAGCAGCTTGCCGTCTTGCATAAACCCTACTTAACAAAGCAAAGGCATAGGATGAATCGTCAATTTTTTAAACAATTTGCTATCGCGTTAGTGCTGTTTTTACTGGGCTACTTTACTTTCAATAGTAAATTGTTTGCGCAGGATTTGATCAGTCAATCGGCGGGGACAGAGATCGTCTTGCTTGCCGATATAAGAAGCTAATCCCGATCAGGATAGGGTTTTCAGATAATCCCGAATGCCTGCGAGCAGCATCTCTACCGATGCGGCAGTCAGGATCAATCCCATCAGGCGCTCAAACGCAGTCATCACGCGTTTGCCCAGTACCCGCTGCATGCGTTCGGCGCTTAATAACACCACCAGCCATACCACCGCGACTGACGTCAGTGCGGCCACATGCACCGCTATATCTAATTTGCTGCTCGATGAAAACAAGAGTACGGTAGCCAAGGCCGAGGGACCTGCCAGTGCAGGAATGGCGAGCGGTACGATGAAAGGCTCGTGATCCTCTTCGACATCTCCAAAAATTCCCCCTTCTTGCGGGAACACCATACGCAACGCGATCAAGAATAAAATCACACCGCCGCCGATGCGCAGCGAGGCATCCGACAATTGCATCGCCGTCAAAAAATGCCTGCCAAAAAACATAAACAGCAGCAATAACGCAAAAGCAATCGCACATTCACGTACCACGACACGCCAGCGTCGCTCAGGCGAAACATGGGAAAGTGCGCTGACAAAAATCGGAACATTGCCAAAAGGATCGGTGACCAGGGTCAGCAGGATGAAGGATTGAATGAAATCTTGCGTCATATTTTTGTTCGCTTTGATGTCGTTGATGTGTCCGTAAAGCATCGTATGTGAATTGCCAAAGCCATTCAAGCGAATTGTAGAAATCGCGTTACTATTGCGGTAATCGGCCGCTTCCGGCACGCCCGCATTATTTTGAAACAGGTTATAGCTGAAATGACGACTGAAAAAAAAGAACGCCCTGATACGCCATGCGTCGCGGTGTGTTCAACCACCTTCGATGATGTTTGCAGAGGCTGCGGCAGGACGGTGGCTGAAGTGGCTGAATGGGTGTTTATGACGCAGCAGCAGAAAGAGCTCGTGTGGCAGAGGATTTTGTCCGAGGGCTATCCGCGCCGGAATACCTGACCGGCTAAGCAGGCCATACGAATCAATAAAAAATCACAATCACGGAGACATCGCTATGGCAGAAGCACAAGCAGAGGCAAAAGCGGAACCAAAAAAGAAATCGCGTCGGCGTTTTATTTTAGGGGGGCTCGGCGTTGCGGGCGCGCTGGTTGTCGGCTGGGGATTTACGCCGCCGCGTCAACGGCTGCGCAGCACTCACGCTTTGCCTGTGGTCAACGATGAAGTCAGTTTGAACGGCTGGATCAAGATTGCCAGGGATGGCAGTGTCACTGTTGCCATGCACAAGAGCGAGATGGGGCAGGGAATTCATACGGCTTTGCAAATGCTGATCGCCGAGGAGCTTGATGTGCCACTGCATATGGTCAAGCCCATGCATGCGCCTATTGACAAAATTTATGGCAACGTTGCCATGCTTGCCGATGGCTTGCCATTTCATCCCGACGATACTGGAAGCATAAAAAATGGCGCTCGCTGGATGACGGCGAAATTTGCTCGCGAGTTGGGTCTTCAGGTCACTGGCGGGTCGTCCAGCGTCAAAGACTCCTGGGTGCCCATGCGCGAGGCGGGTGCTACCGCCCGGGCGATGTTGCTTGCAGCGGCCGCGCAGGATTGGGGCGTACCTGCCGACCAATGTAAAACGCGTGATGGTAAAGTCATCCATGCTTCGGGCAAAAGTGCCGGTTATGGTGAGTTGGCTGCCAAGGCGGCCAATGCGACGCCGGGTGAAATACGTTTAAAAGAACCCAAAGAATTTACCGTCATCGGCACGCCGCAATCGCGTACCGATTCTGCAGCGAAGGTCAATGGCAGCGCTATCTTCGGCATTGATGTACGTCCTCCCGGCCTGTTGTATGCGGCAATTAAAATGAGCCCGACCATCGGTGGCAGCGTCAAAAAAATCAATACGGATGCAATCAAGCCCCTGGGCGATGCGGTTCAAATCATCGATTTGCAAAACGCCAATCCTGCCAATCCGGTCGCCGGCGTCGTCGTGGTTGGAAAAAACTACTGGAGCGCAAAAAAAGCCTTGCTTGCCCTGCCGATAGAATGGAATGCCGGGGTTAACACGAGTTTGTCCTCCGCCGATATTTTCAAAGAATTAGGAAATAAACTCGATAGCGAATCTGGTTTTACCTATCATCAGCAAGGCGATCTGAGTTCCCTGTCTTCTGCTGCGAAAACCATCAAAGCGGAGTATCGTGCGCCGTTTTTAGCGCATGCCACGATGGAGCCGATCAATTGCACCGCGCAATTTAAAGACGGCAAGCTTGATCTCTGGGTTTCAACGCAAGTTCCGAGTATTGCGGTCGATGTGGCTGCCAAAATCGCCAATATCTCGTCGGATAAGGTAGCCCTGCATATGACATACCTCGGCGGCGGCTTCGGCCGTCGGCTGGAGGTGGATATGGTGGTGCAGGCGGTGACGGTGGCGCTGCAAACCAAGGGCTTGCCGGTCCAGTTAATCTGGACCAGGGAAGAAGATATGACGCATGACATGTATCGTCCTGCTGCTCTGGCTCGTTTTAACGCCACAGTGGATGTGAATGGCGTGGTGACTGCTTATGATAATAAGTCAGCGTCAGGTTCGGTCACGCAGCAAGTGTTGCAGCGTACGTTTGGCCTGCCCGGCGCGGGTCCGGATAAGACCACGGCGGAGGGCGAGTTCGATATGCCTTACGAATTCCCCAATCAAAAAATCGCGCATGTGATCGTTCCTACGGTGGTGCCATTGGGATATTGGCGCTCTGTCGGACATTCCCATAATGCCTTCTTCAAAGAGAGTTTTATCGATGAATTGGCGCATGCCGCGGGAAAGAGTCCGCTTGATTTCCGGCGTGCTTTATTAGGCCGGCATCCGCGCTATCTGAGGGTGCTGGACGCTGCTGCGAACAAGGCAGGACCGGTACCGGAAGGGCGTGCGCATGGCCTGGCCTTGCATCAGTCGTTCGGCTCGATTGTGGCGCAGGTTGCTGAAGTATCGATCAAAGACCAGCAGATTCAAGTGCATAAAGTGACTTGTGCGGTTGATTGCGGTATTGCGGTCAATCCCAATATCATCATGCAGCAAATCGAATCGGCAATTATCTTTGGCCTGAGCGCGGCATTGTATGGCGAGGTCACGATTAAAGCCGGTCAGGTTGAACAGAGCAACTTCCATGATTATCCCGTGCTCAGAATGAATGAAGCGCCGGAAATTCAAACCGTCATTATTGCCAGTGCAGAACCGCCGGAAGGAATCGGCGAACCAGGCACCCCGCCCATCGCACCAGCGGTTGCGAATGCGGTGTTTTTACTCACGGGACAACGTCTCAGAAGCCTGCCCCTGCGGCTAGAAAATAGTTAAATTTGGCGGATTGCTTTAATGATTCGAAGTGACCTGATCAACTGACATAGTCGCCAATCTTGTTTTTGATTAAATTTCAGAAAAATCATTTGTTTAAAAATATAAAAATGCTATTTACTAAAATGCAGGTAATTACATTTATTTGTATTTTCAAATAGGCAATTATTTAACATTGGTTGACATATTCGGGTGTTTGCCAAAATTTTCTCTGGTAAAAAATTATCCGCCTCATTTTTCTCATTGTTGAAAAACAACGAGCTTATTTGCAACTCCCTCCATGTCTGATTTACTGTAATTCAACTACTTGGGCAATAGTGCTTGAATGCTTATGTGCTTGATTCATCATTCAGCAGGAATTTTCAGCGTATTTGCTGGGAACAGATCAAAAGCCCTTACTCTGGTCTACTTGTTTTTTTTAGATTGACATATTTCAACGCTTACCGCGTTGGCTAATACTCATAGGGGACACAATCCCTACGGCAATTTGAACATGGAGAGAAAATGGAACAGGTTTTGAAAATGAAACACGCATTACGTCCAACCCTACTGGCAATACTGGTCGCAGGTGCTTGCAATGCGATGGCAGCCGATCGCGTTGATCTGGATGGTTTCGTCGCGCCAGCGGCGACCGTGAGCACCGTGAAATCTTTAACAGGACAAGCACGAGTTCACGACGTACTGGGTATGAGCAGCTCCGATTTGCAAGCTTTGCGCAGCCACACTTATGCCGATGGCAAAGTCGTCACTCGCTATCAGCAATTTCATCAAGGAATTCCGGTATGGGGCGAGGGAGTTGTCGAGCATGTAACACCTGGCGTCGCACAGCCGGCATTGTCGGGTGCAATGCTGCGCAATATCGGTAACGATCTGCCAAATGCAAAACCTTTGTATTCTTCAGCGCAGGCCCTGGCCTTGGCAAAAACACAGGCCAGAGCGCAGACCACTGAAAATGAGCAATCCAAGTTATATGTACAACTTGATGCAAATAAAGTGGCCAAGTTAATTTATGTCACTTCGTTTCTGGATACATCGAATCCAAACAAACCGAGCCGTCCTTATTTTATCCTTGATGCCAATACCGGTGCTGTATTGCAAAAATGGGAAGGCATCACTCACGCGTTGAGTGGCACAGGCCCTGGCGGTAACGCGAAAACCGGTCAATATGAATATGGCACCACCGCCGGTTTCGGCTATCTGGATGTGCTGGTGAGCGGTTCCACCTGTAAGCTGAGCAGCACGAATGTGGATACCTATAACATGAATAGCGCAACGACCGGCAGCGGTACCTTGCACACATTCACTTGCCCGCGCAATACGGTCAAAACAATCAATGGCGCTTATTCACCGATGAATGATGCGCACTATTTCGGCAACCAGGTCTTCAACATGTACCAGACTTATCTGGGCGTGCGTCCTATCAGCCAAAAACTGACGATGAAGGTGCATTACGGTTCCGCCTACGAAAATGCATTCTGGGACGGTACTTCGATGAACTTTGGCGACGGTGCCTCGACATTCTACCCACTGACATCGCTGGATGTGACCGGTCACGAAGTCAGCCATGGTTTCACCGAACAAAACTCGAATCTGACTTACTCCGGCATGTCCGGCGGTATGAACGAAGCGTTCTCGGATATGGCGGGTGAAGCGGTCAAATATTACGTCAGAGGAACCAATGATTTCAAGGTCGGCGTCGATATCTTTAAGGCAAGCGGCGCTTTGCGCTATATGTACAACCCGCCGTTAGACGGCCGTTCTATCGATAATGCCGCTAACTATACCAGCAGCCTGGATGTGCATAATTCGAGCGGCGTGTATAACAAAGCCTTCTATCTGCTGGCCACTACAACTGGCTGGAATACCCGTAAAGCGTTTGAAGTCATGGCAGATGCGAACCGACTGTACTGGACTGCAGGCAGTACCTTTAATCAAGGTGCATGCGGTGTAGAAAAAGCAGCAGCGAATCGTGCTTATACAGTTGCCGATGTGACTGCGGCTTTCAAGGCAGTTGGCGTGTCATGCGCCACAACATCGACCACAACTCCGTTGACAAATGGCGTGGTCGTAAGCGGGATCGCATTGGCCGCTGGCGCTAGTAAAGTCTATACGATTACCGTACCTTCCGGTCGTCCAAGCGTGACTTTCAAAACTTATGGCGGAACTGGCGATGCAGATATTTACGTCAAATTAGGATCAGCGCCAACTACAACTTCGTATTTAAAGAAGTCTGATGGTGCAACTACTACTGAGACAATTACGGTGAGCACTCCGACGGCTGGAACGTATTATTTATTGTTGAACGCATATTCGACAATCAGCGGCGTTTCGCTTGTAGCAACATACTAATCGCATATATTCACTTCTTTAACAGGTAAGTCATCCCGCTCTGCATGAGCGGGATTTTTTTTGAGTGGCATTGAGTATCGCTTGCGTTGTGATCCGATCTGATTACCGAAATTTTTTGGTTATAGCTTTTGAAATTGCTAGCTAACTTCTGTGAACAGATTTGCTGCATAATGTATTCGGTGACATTTTCGTGGGATAGCTTATTGATGTGAGTGTGTCCTCTGCTCATCGGATAATTGAGTCACATCAATTTTTAGACATGTTTTGCTGAGTTTACGATCTTTATAATTTATTTCTCTCTATGAACCACTATTCTGATATCCAAAGTAATTTAAATCGCCAACCGACCCGATTCCGAAAGTTAGTCAACAGTGGATTTACCTTGATTGAGATCATGGTGGTTGTGGTGATCATGGGGATTTTGGCTGCATTGGTTGTGCCGAAATTGATGGGGCGCACGGACGACGCCCGCATCGCTGCTGCAAAACAAGATATTTCCACCTTGATGCAGGCACTGAAACTCTATCGCCTGGACAATCAGCGTTATCCAACGACGGAGCAAGGCTTGCAAGCCTTGATCGTCAAGCCGACTAGCGGACCGGCAGCAAATGGCTGGAAAACCGGTGGCTACATCGATAAATTACCAAAAGACCCATGGGGTAATCCTTATCAATACCTGTCACCTGGCATCAAAGGAGAGGTCGATATCTTCTCATTGGGGGCAGATGGTCAGCTCGGTGGCACTGGTAACGATGCCGACATCGGTTCCTGGGATCAATAAGGATCGTAGTGCAAGCTTCTCCAGGTTTTACTTCGCGCAATGACGCAGGCTTTACGCTGCTTGAGTTGTTGGTGGTATTGGTCATCGCAGGCATCATGCTGGGCGCGGTGTCGTTCAACGCCATGCAAAGTAGCCGGCAGCGACTGCAAACCGACGCGCAAAGAATTGCGGTATTGCTCCAGTTGGCGCGCGAAGAGGCGATCGTGCGCAACAGACCGATCGCTTTTGAAGCCGATCAAAATCTATATCACTTCCTGGTTCGTAATGAATTAAGCTGGGAACCGCTACGCGATGTAGATATGTTGCGTGAACGCGAATTTGTCATGAACCCGGTGCAACTCACCATCAGTCCTGCGGCGAATATTGATAATGCGGGTTTGCGCATTATTTTTGGCCGGGAGCCAGTCGATAAACCCTTCGTCTTAAGTATGAGTGTCGGTGAAGATCAGGTATTCATACGGGCAGATGGCATCGGCCATTTTCTGGTGGAGTGATATGAGACGCCACTATTCCGTGAAAGCAACGCACTTTAACCCATCCTCTGGATTCACTTTGCTGGAGGTGCTGGTTGCGCTGGTCATTGTCGGCACCGCGCTTGGCGCCAGCTTGCGGGCAATCGGCAGTTTGACCCAGAACAGTAATGATTTACGTGCATCGATGATGGCGAGCTGGTCCGCTGAAAACCGTTTGGCGCAAATCCGGCTTAGTAGTGAATGGCCGGCTTTGGGCGAACGTTCTTTCCCCTGTCCGCAAGGCGAATTGAATCTGGTTTGCGAAGAGCATGTGCTAAGCACACCTAACCCCTTGTTTCGCCGAGTAGAGGTATATGTTTTTGATGCCGCCCATGCGGAACGCCGTATTGTCAAGTTGACGCAAGTGGTGCCCAATGCGCTCTGAAAAAAAACAATCGGGCTTCACATTAATAGAATTATTGGTCGCCATCACCATTTTGGCGATCGTCGCGGTACTTGGCTGGCGCGGACTCGATAGCATCGTCAGGGCGCGAATTGGATTGACCAATGAACTCGAGCAATCGCGCGGTACGCAAATCAGTTTTGCCCAACTTGAAAATGATTGCGCGCATCTGGCCGGAGTCGATCTGTTGGCGACACATGAGAGCCTCCGTGCATCCCAGCAAAGTTTGTTTTTGATCCGCACCGTATTTGACGATAATCAGCCTTTGCGTTTGCAGGTAGTCGCTTATCGCTTGCTTGATGGTGTCCTGACGCGACGTGAATCGAGTGCGACCCGGGATTTAAAACAGCTGGATGCCGATTGGCAAAGTGCCTTGAATGAAACGGATGCCATGCCCGTTGTGGTACTGCAAAATGAGGTCGCATCGATTGCGATGCGCACCTGGAATAAAGATGAAAATGGCTGGCGGGTTGCCGGGACCGATATTGACAGCTCTCGCAATACCGCAGGCACGACTGGCGGCGCGGGCAAACCGATACCGCTCAAAAGCGGTCTGGAAATGTCTCTGCAATTGCGCGGCAGGGAGCATGCGATGTTGAAGGTATTTTTATTGGGGGCTGCGTGAGAAACAGTCGCCAAAAACAAGCCGGTGTGGCGGTGGTAACTGCCTTATTGTTGACTACACTGGCCATTACGATAGTCGCCAGCCTGTTCTGGCAACAGCAGGTACAAGTCCGTTCTATCGAAAACCAACGGCTTCAATTGCAAAAAAAATGGGTGCTGCGTGGCGCGCTTGACTGGGCGCGCCTGATTTTGCGGGAAGATGGGCGTGGCCGTAAAGTAGATCACCTGAAAGAGGCATGGGCCACCAATCTGGCAGAAACCCGGCTCGATGAATATGTGGAAAATGGTCGCGCCGATACCGAGGCTAGCGAGGCGACCTTGTCTGGCCAGATCAGCGATGCGCAAGCACGATTTAATTTGAATAATCTGGCGACAGACGGCGTGGTCAATCCTAAGGCCGTGCTGGCGTTTCAGCGGTTGTTAAACAACATTCATTTGGAGAGTTCTTTAGCTTCCGCAACTGCCGATGTCATTGCAGCATCCCAGCCGAAAAAAAAATCGGTGGCAAATAACAATACGGGTAAGAGTCCGAATAATTCAGCAGAAGGCGGTGGCTCAAATCCAACAGTTACAACGAATACCGCAAGTAATGCCAATCAGACATCGACAGACATCGTTCCTGAAGTACAATTCTTGCGCTTTACTCAGATCGATGATTTGTTATCGGTTACCGGATTTAATGCGGAGATCCTGGCAAAGCTAAGGGATTTTGTGGTTGTGTTGCCGCGCACCACCAAATTGAATGTCAATACAGCATCGGCAGAAGTGTTGGCGGCATGCATTTCATCGCTGTCGATGTCGGATGCGGCAGCGATTGTCGCCAGCCGGGATAGAGCTGAATTTCTAGATATATCTGATTTCAAGCAAAGATTTGCGGATAAACTTGCGAATCTTGCAGAGGGTGAGATTGCTGTATTTACCGAGTTTTTTATTGTCTCCGGCAAGATCAGGTTAAGTAGGTCATTTTTAAACTTTAATTCCCTGATAGAGCGTAATGAAACTGTGACGAAAATTATTTGGATACGCGAATTGTAGATAAAGCGCTGGTAGTTTTAGCAGTTGGACCATCATGATGCGCGAGCTGAATTGCGCAGATAGAAAAATAGATTATGGCAAGTACACTGTACATATTGTTACCTTCAAAAGTCACTGCCCAGGCGACAGCGGACTGGACTCATTCACCCAGACCGTTCGCAGCGCTGTCTGCCAACGGCACGATAGAGCAGCAAGGCTGCCAGACGCTGAGCCAGCTAAAACCGACCTTGATGCAAGTACGGCAGGTTGTGCTGTTGCTGGCGGCCGGTGACGTGAGTTTGTTGCAGGCGAAGGTACCGCCGATGGCTGCGTCAAAATTGCGCATGTCCTTACCCAATCTGCTGGAAGATCAATTATCTACGGAAGCGTCCGAGGTGATTTTGCAACCGGTCAGCATTGTTGACGGAATTTGTACGGTGGCCGCAGTTGATAAAGCCTGGATGGAATCAGTCAACCGGACTTTATTGGCCTTCGGGGCCAAAAAAGTCCATGCCTATCCATCCCAGATGGCAATGGAATATCGTGCCGGTGCGACCAGCGTCCTGCTGGATCATGAAAACGCGATCATAGAATTTGCGGCACACCGGTTTGACGGCTCATATATCGGACTGGGTCTGGGACTGGATCAGACGATTTCAACGGATGCCGGGCAGCAGGCGGCCGGCGTGTTCGAGTCTTTGCAAGCGCTTAGCCTATTCGTGCCAGAGTCAGAAGTAACCGTCTACCTGGATGTCAAAGCGCAGGAAGCATTTCAACAGGCGCTAACGCAGGATGCCGGCCTCTCTCAACGCCTTACCCTGCAAGCGCTTAATTGGAAACACCGTATCGCCGGACTCGATGCAAACACGCCGGATTTGCTGGCCGGGATCAGCGCGCTCAACCAGTCTTCAGTCGATTGGCGTACCTGGCGTTGGCCTTTGGGTTTGGGATTGGCGGCTTTACTCATCAATATGATTGGCCTGAATATTGAATGGTGGTCATTAAAACGCGAGGCGCAAGCACTGACTGCCTCTATGACCCAAGCCTATCGTTCAGCCTATCCCAAAGAGTCTGTGATTATTGACCCGCTGGCGCAAATGCAGCAAAAAATCAGTGTCGCAAAAAAATTGTCGGGTCAATCGTCACCGGATGATTTCGTAGTCCTGGCGGCCCAGTTCGCACAGGTGTGGGATCGCCTTGCACCGAATGTTCCGGGAGCCAGCGTGTTAGGTCTGG
Source organism: Undibacterium sp. Jales W-56 (assembly GCF_025548535.1). GTDB lineage: Bacteria > Pseudomonadota > Gammaproteobacteria > Burkholderiales > Burkholderiaceae_D > Undibacterium. Next base: position 1,113,605 of record NZ_JAJLQW010000001.1, read on the forward strand.
AGTACAGAGAGCGCAATTTATTCGTCAGGACCAGATCCTTTAATGCAGCTGATCAGTTAAAAACGTCCTTGCAAGAACAGGCGCTGATGCTGGTCTCATTCAAGGATGGAATTTTGCAAATTAAACCGGTTTCAGGGAGCCCGAAATGAAAGCTGTTGGGTTGATGGATACGATCTCTTCCTATGTGCAACAACTGGAAACGCGCGAGCGTCGTATGCTCTTGCTCGGTGTCGCCAGTATCGTCGCAGCGTTGCTGTATTTTGTCGGAATTGATCCAGCCTGGTCGGGGAAAAAACAACTGCAAAAAGCCATTCCGCAATTAAAGCAGCAAGTTGCCGAGATGGACGTGTTGAGTAAACAAAGCGCCCAATTGGGTACTGTCATGGCGGAAAATGTGGATGCCGTCTCGCGCGAGATGGTCGAACTATCCTTATCGCGCCGTGGTTTAAAGGCGCAAAATTTGTCGGTGTCGGATGATATTGTCAGGTTGCAGATCTCTGCTGCCGCTTATCCCAGCTTGATGGAGTGGCTGTTGGAGGTGCAAAAATCGAGCAGGCTGACCGTGGAAGAATCGAAATTGACGGCATTAGCTGAGAGCGGCCAGGTCAGTGCCGTACTCACGATGAAGCAGCAAAAGAATACCCTGTGAGATGATGAAGATAAAGAAATTCATCTGGATTCTTGCCGCTTTTCTTAGCGTGATATTGACCGTGCTGGTGTTTTTGCCGGCAAGCTGGATGGCTTTGTTGGTCGAAAAACAGACCTCGGGACGCATTAGTCTGGGAGATGCGCAAGGCAGCTTTTGGCGTGGCTCTGCATTTATTGGCGGCGCCCCAAGCGGCAACGCCGCGCTGACGCCCTTGCTGCCAGGACGGTTTACCTGGCGTATTTCGCCTTTTTTATTGCTGGGGCAGCTGGATGTGAGCGTCGAGAATCAGGCAGCGCTTTCGCAGCCTGTGACGCTCTCGGGTAATCTCTCGCAATGGACCGTCAGTAGCGCCAGCTTAATGATTCCGCCCGAGCGTTTAGAAGGGTTGGGCGCACCTTTGAATACGATTGGGCCATCAGGACAATTGCGTTTGTCCTGGAACAGCCTGCAATTTAATCGGCAGGGCGCAAAGCTCGACATTATCGGCGCTATGCGCCTTGAGATGAATGAGATGGCATCGCGTTTGTCGGCGATTAAACCACTCGGCAGTTATTTGCTGACCTTCGATTGGAAAGGTCAGTCCGCTGATCTGGCGCTGAATACCGGCAAAGGGCCTTTGTTGTTGAGCGGCGTTGGCGGTTTGCGCGATGGACGATTTCAATTTTCCGGCAAGGCAATGGCAGAAAAAGGGCAGGAAGACAGGTTGGCAAATTTGTTGAATTTGCTTGGGCAGCGCCGTAGGGATGGCGATAAGGATGTTATAGCGTTAGAGTTCAAATGAGAAAAAATCCATTGAAAGCAAGATCTGCGATGAATGTATCGGTACAACATGGCGTCAATTTACGCCGACTTCCCCTGGTTGCTCTATTGAGTGCAACCCTTTTATGTTCTGGTTCTCTTCCTGTGTATGCGCAGGATCCCGGGCAAAATACTGCCGCGCTGAATTTTGTCGGTGCCGATATTGAGTCGGTGGTCAAGGCGATCGGCCACTATACCGGTGTGACGTTCATCATCGATCCGCGGGTGAAAGGGCAGATTAATCTGGTGTCGGAAAAGCCCTTAACCAAAGATCAGGCCTTCAAGCTGTTGACATCCAGCCTGCGCCTGCAAGGTTATTCGGTGGTGACGGGCGACGGTTATTCAAAAGTCGTACCTGAGTCCGATGCCAAATTACAGGCGGGTCCTATTCAGGCCGAATCGCTGAAGGGCGACCAGGTTGCGACGCAGATCTATCGCCTGAACTATGAATCCGCCAACAATATTGTGACTGTGCTGCGACCACTGATTTCGCCGAATAACACCATCAATGCCAATCCGGGTAATAACTCCGTCGTGATTACCGACTATGCCGACAATATCAAACGCCTGACCAAGATCATCAATGCGCTCGATGTTCCCGCCTCAAACGATGTCGACGTCATTCCGGTCAAACATGCGATTGCCAGCGACCTGGCGGCGATGGTAGCCAAGCTGACAGAAACTGCCGGCCCGTCGGCCGATGGCGGACGTGCGGTTTTGCTGGCCGATCCGCGCACCAATTCCATCATGATCAAGGCGCCCTCAAGTGCCCGCGGTAATTTGCTGAAATCCTTGATCGCCAAACTGGATCAGCCAACGACCTTGCCTGGCAATGTCCACGTGGTCTACCTGAAAAATGCTGAGGCGGTGAAATTAGCGCAAACATTGCGCTCCATTTATACGCAAGACAGTTCTTTGCCGACCAGTTCCGGCTCAACGCTGTCCTCCAATTCTTCTCCGGCAATGGGCGCGAATACCGGTGCTACTGGCGGCCTGACTTCATCGGCCTCAAACACGCCAAGCGCTGCCAGCGGCAGTAATAGCGCCAGCAGTTTATCCTCGGGCGGAGCGGGTGGCTTTATTCAGGCTGATGCCGCTACTAATACGCTCATTATTACCGCGAGCGACGCTGTGTATCGCAATTTACGCGGCGTCATCGATCAACTCGATGCCCGGCGTGCGCAAGTGTATGTCGAGGCTTTAATTGTAGAAATCAAAGCCAATAAGGAAAACGAGTTCGGTATCCAGTGGCTAGGATTGTCAGGCGATAAAAACAGCGATTACCGGGTTGGTGGCAGCACTTCATTCCAGGCCGCGGTGCCCGGTAATAACCTGGCGTCTTTAATCGCCGGTAAAGGCTCGGTTCTCCCAGGTGCCGGATTGACACTAGGCTTGTTTAAACAAGTCAATGGCCAGTTGGGGTTGGGGGCGCTCGCACATGCACTAGAGTCGAATGGCAACGGTAATGTTTTATCGATTCCTACATTGATTACGCTGGATAACGAAGAAGCCAAAATCAGTGTCGGGCAAAACGTTCCATTCATTACCGGGCAATATGCCTCGACAGGATCCACTGGCGGTAGCGGTGTCAATCCCTTTACGACGGTTGAGCGCAAAGACGTCGGTCTGTTATTGAAGGTTAAACCGCAGATATCCGATGGCGGCACGATAAAAATGAATATCTACCAAGAGGTATCCAATGTAGATAAAACGGTCGTGAACACGTCCGGGTTAATTACCAACAAAAGCGTGATTGAGTCGAATGTGCTGGTCGATGACGGCCAAATCATCGCGCTCGGCGGTTTGATGAAAGATACCACTGACGACTCCAATGAAGGCGTTCCTTTGCTGAGCGAAATCCCGGTTTTAGGTAATTTATTCAAATATCAAACCAAGTCGCGCGGCAAAACGAGCCTGATGATTTTTATCCGCCCGATCGTCATCCGCAATGCGGAGCAAAGCAATAATGTCTCTTTAGATCGTTACGATTATATGCGTGCACAAATTGCACCGACCAAGCAGGCCGATGCGACTGCGTTGCTGCCAGAGATAGAGAAAGGCAAACTATTTAAGGCCCCCGCCGCCGGATCGGTTGATAAATCTAAGACCGATAGCAAAGAGAGTAAATAAGAGCATGCTAGAGAACCGCTTACTGCCTTACGCATTTGCGCGTGATTTTTCGGTGCTGGCAAGTCGTGATCTGACCAAGGAAAGCGCGTCGGTAGAACTCGCGGTCTCAACCGAGACCAAGCCTGCTGCCATCGCTGAGGTTGGCCGCCGCTTTGGCCGGATTAAATTGCAGGTGATGCCGCACACGGATTTATTGGATTTGATCGCCAAGGCGTATGCGGGTTCCGGCGGCGATGCGGCTGATGTGGTGGGCGAAGTTGAATCGGATCTTGATTTGGCAAAGCTGATGTCGGATATGCCGGCGATCGAAGATTTGCTGGAGTCGGCCGATGACGCGCCAGTGATTCGCATGATCAATGCCTTACTGACGCAGGCCTTAAGAGACGGTGCCTCGGATATCCATATCGAGCCTTTTGAGCAAATTTCTGTCGTGCGTTTTCGGATTGATGGTTCTTTACGCGATGTCGTTCGCCCAAAAAAGGGCATTCATGCTTCATTGATTTCCCGTATCAAAATCATGGCGCAACTCGACATCGCCGAAAAACGCTTGCCGCAAGATGGCCGTATCACCTTGCGTATCGGTGGCAAGCCCGTCGATGTGCGCGTCTCTACTTTGCCAACCGGTCATGGCGAACGTGCGGTATTGCGTTTGCTCGATAAAGAGGCCGGCCGTCTCGATTTAAGCAAGCTGGGTATGAGCGATGACGTGTTGCCGCAATTTGATAAATTGATCGCCCAGCCGCATGGCATCGTGCTGGTGACAGGGCCAACCGGTTCGGGCAAGACCACCACCCTGTATGCCGCCTTATCGCGTATCAATGCCGGTACCACGAATATCCTGACAGTCGAAGATCCTATCGAATATGAGCTAGCCGGTGTCGGCCAGACGCAGGTCAATGCGCGTATCGATATGACGTTTGCAAAAGCCTTGCGTGCGATCTTGCGGCAAGATCCCGACGTCATTATGATCGGTGAGATCCGGGATTTAGAAACCGCGCAAATCGCAGTCCAGGCTTCGCTGACAGGTCACCTGGTGTTGGCTACCCTGCACACCAACGATTCTGCCGCCGCTGTCACACGTTTGCTGGATATGGGAATTGAGCCTTTCCTGCTTTCTTCGTCTTTGCTTGGCGTGATTGCACAAAGATTGGTAAGGAAATTATGCGTGCATTGCAAGCGATTCGATGGCAAGGTCTGGCATGCCGAAGGTTGTGAACATTGCGGACATACCGGTTACCAGGGGCGGGTGGGTGTATATGAATTGCTGCTCACTACGGAAGAGATTCGCGCTCAAATTCATCATCAAGCTGCCGAGGCAGAAATCCGTATCGCTGCGCAACGCGATGGCATGCGGACCATGCGTGAGGACGGCGAGCGCTGGCTCAGTGCCGGCATTACGACACCTGAAGAATTACTGCGTGTGACGAAAGAATAACCGACCGTGCCTGCATTCCGATACGAAGCCGTTGACCAGGACGGCGCCAGCAAAAAAGGCGTGGTGAACGCCGATAGCGCGCGCGCTGCGCGGGCGGATTTGCGCAGCCAGGGATTTTTGCCGATCTCTGTCGATGCGATCTCCAATCAATTAGATGCGGAAGGCAAAAAACGCCGCAGCTTGTTTGGCGAACATTTATCGAGTGTCGAACTGGCTTTGTTCACACGCCAGCTCGCCAGTTTGCTGGAAGCAGGGCTGCCGCTTGAACAATCATTTTCGGCCTTGCTGGAGCAGGCCGAGCGTAGTTATATCCGCGACCTGATCGGCTCGATCCGTTCCGAGGTCATGGCCGGCGCCGCTTTGTCCGATGCCCTGAAACAGCATCCGAACGATTTTGCCGATATCTATTGCGCGCTGGTTGCCTCGGGCGAACAAATCGGCCATTTGTCGCGCGTGCTGTCGCGCCTGGCAGATTACATAGAACGACGTAATTCGCTGGTTCAAAAAGTAAAACTGGCATTCACTTACCCCGCGATCGTGACCGTCGTCGCTTTTTTGATTGTGATATTTTTGCTGACTTATGTGGTGCCGCAGATCGTCTCTGTGTTTGCCAATACCAAACAGAAACTTCCCTTGCTGACTGTCATGATGCTGGCAATTTCCGATTTTGTACGTAGTTACGGCATCTATGTTGCGGCGGTAGTGGCGTTAGCATTTTGGGGCTGGCGTACCGCGCTCAAAAACCCGGAGGTCAAAATGCGCTGGCATACCTGGCTACTGACCGCTCCGCTTTACGGCAAGTTTGAGCGCAGCTTGAATACTGCGCGCTTTGCCAATACCTTGGCAATTACCACAGGATCAGGCGTACCGATACTGCGTGCTTTGCAAACCAGCCGCGAGACTTTATCCAATGTTGCGATGCAGGCTCAGGTTGAAGAAGCGACTGCCAGTGTTCGCGAGGGCGTGGGTTTAGCGCGGGCGCTCTCTGCGCATAAGCATTTTCCGCCGATGCTGATCCATATGATACGGGCCGGTGAAGTCACCGGTGAATTGCCCGCGATGTTAGAGCGGGCCTCGAACGCGCAGGAGCAAGACCTGGAGCGCCGTGCGCTGACCATTGCCGGCTTACTGGAGCCTGCATTGATCCTGGCCATGGGCGTGGTGGTCTTGCTGATCGTGCTTGCTGTGCTGATGCCTATTATTGAAATTAATCAATTAGTCCGATGACGTAACTATTGCCGCGGACCCTGTGCGTGTATTGCGGCAAGTGGCAAGTTAACAAGGAATGAAATGAAGCGTGTACCTCTTATCGTCAGTTTTTTGATGTTTATCGTTGTTTGTATGTCGCTCAGTTTTTGGGGTATTCAACTCTTTAAACCTAAACCGCGCGCCGTTGCGGTGCCGTCCCAGGTCGTGGCGTTTGAACCGGGTGCCGGTCAATGGGGAAATATCTTCGGTGCCAGCCAGATCGCACAGGCCGCCAGCAATTATCAATTAAAGGGTGTGATACTCGCCAGGCGTATGAATGATAGCGTGGCGATTGTCAGTGCCAATGGCAAACCTGCTCAAGCGGTTGGCATCAACCAGGAATTATCGGCAGGCATCACGCTGCAAGAAGTGCATGCGCAATATATTCTGATTTCCGAGAACGGTATTATCAAGCGAGTCGAATTGCCGCCGTCCACGACGATCATGGCCTCACCGTCGGCCGCAATCAATAATGCGGTGGTACCGCCACCGAATCCCGTTGCATTTCCGCAAAATAATCAACAAGTCTTTAATGGTCCGAATCCGGGCATCTCCATCAATGGTGGCGTGCCTGTCGTCACTCCTCCCGCATCGACTCCAGATAATCAACGCTAGGTTATTCTTTGCAATTCCCCGCTTACATTGAACAAGCCCTAACGCTGGTTGATCCATCATGGATCCCCGCTTTACGCGCTGCCTTATCCGATCTGCATAAAGCCGATCCTGCTTATCTATTGCAACTGGAAAAAACCGATTTTCTCCCGGAATCTAGGCGTCTATTCGCTGCATTTGCGCTGCCCGTCGATCAGGTCAGATATGTATTGATAGGTGAGGGACCTTATCCCAGAGCTGAAAGTGCGACCGGCTTTTGTTTCATGGACGGCGCGGTGAAAGAACTCTGGTCGCATGAGGTCGACGGCGGATTATCGAAGAAGGTGAATCGTGCGACTTCCCTGCGTAATTTTATAAAAATGCTGTTAGTCGCGGAGGGGTATTTGACTGAGGCCGACACTTCGATCGCGGCGATGTCGGTAGTGGCGCAGCGAGCGAAATTAAGGGGTTCCGGCTTGATTCAGACTTTGCCGGAGTTACAGCAGAATTTATTGGGCCAAGGATTTCTTCTGCTGAACGCCTCGCTGATTTTCCGTTCTGATGTTGCCCCCGTGAATGATGCAAAAGCCTGGCAGCCATTTTTGCAAAGTATTTTAACGGCATTAAACCAGCGGCAGGAAGTGTTGGGGGCGCCGATGGTCCGCCTGGTTTTGTGGGGCAAGATTGCAGAGCAATTAAAAAAAATACCGGTCACGGATTTATTTTTACAGGAAATTGCGGAGCATCCGTATAACCTATCGTTTATCTGCAACAGGCAGATGCAATCCTTTTTTAAACCTTTGCACTTACTGCAAAGCGATATTGAAAGAACGGCCACAGCAATCTTCAAGACTAGCAGTACAAGTTGATGGATTTATATATGATTTTGATTTTCTTTCGCACTGATTTTCGTTCGGATGTTGTTCATTTTGTCAGCGTATAAAATGAATCCCAGTTGCGTCTATCTGAAACCGGAGATGGAATAATCGGCCAGCTTGAAATTCGTCATCTATCCTGGTTTATCGGTGATACGATAATGAGTAATCAGAGATAGTCTGGGCAATGAATATCAAACATGCTAAAGAAAATTGAAACAAACCAGCTACGGGTCGGGATGTATATACAGGAATTATGCAGCTCCTGGATGGATACGCCGTTCTGGCAAAAGTCTTTCATGATTGATGACCAAAACCTGCTAAGTAAGGTATTGAGCACCAAAATAAAAGAAGCCTGGATCGATACCAGCAAAGGCCTGGATGTGTTCGTACCAGCCGATCCAGATCCACCGCTTCCATCCCGTCCCATCGTTGAGGCACAGGAATCTGTCGCTGCCGTCAGGCCTGTACGACCACCCTTCAGTGATATCGCCAGCGTCTCGATGGCGGATGAAGTAGGGCGTGCAACCCAGATAGTCACTAAATCCAAGCAAGCCGTTTTCTCGATGTTTAATGAAGCCCGCATGGGTAAAGCGGTTGAAGTCGAGAATGCCTTGCCTCTGGTTGAAGAAATCGCGACATCCGTCATGCGTAATTCCGGCGCATTGATTGGATTGGCGAGATTGAAGACCAAAGACGATTACACCTATATGCATTCAATTGCCGTATGTGCTTTGATGATCGCTTTATCCAAGCAACTGGGATTGAATGATGAGCAAACCCGCGAAGCCGGTTTGGCCGGGTTATTGCATGATATCGGCAAGATGATGGTATCTGCCGATATTCTGAATAAACCCGGCAAGCTTACCGATGCCGAATTCGTTTTGGTCAAGCAGCATCCGGTCGCCGGTTATAAGATGCTGCTGGAAGTTAAAGGCCTGAGCGAAGTGGCACTCGACGTCTGTTTGCATCATCATGAAAAGGTCGATGGCTCCGGTTACCCAAAACGGCTAACAGGGGATCAGATCAGTTTGTTTGCCAAAATGGGGGCGGTATGCGATGTCTACGACGCTATCACCTCGAATCGTCCGTATAAGCAAGGGTGGTGTCCGGCTGAATCCGTGAAGAAAATGGCGGAATGGAGCAAAGGACATTTTGATGAAACGGTATTCCAGGCTTTCGTCAGAAGCATCGGTATATTCCCGGTAGGAACCTTGGTGCGTTTGGAGTCTGGCCGCTTAGGCGTGGTAGTTGAACAGCAGGTGGGGAAGTCCTTGTTGTCACCCAAAGTAAGGGTGTTTTTCTCCACCAAATCGATGGCATATATCATGCCGGAATTGATTGATCTGGCCAGGCCAGGATTGCAGGATAAGATTGCCGCCCGTGAAGATGCAGTTAAATGGGGATTGAAAGACATTAATCGTTATTGGCTGGGCGATGCGACAATATCCGGCTAATTGATTCTCGTCATTTTTATTACGACGCTTGAACACAAGACACCGCTAATGAAGTAATGCCGTTCATTAATCCTGAACGGCATTTTGTTTTGCGTGCCCTGATCATCAAAAAAGTTTAACCGAACGGTATTGCCGCAGTGGCTGGGTTGTTCCGGGGGGATTCATTGCTCCGGGCGGCGCTGAATTTGGTCGGAGCTATCAGAACCGGTGACGCAGGCCGACCGTGAATTGTTTATTGCCCAGGCCTGGTTCTTCGCTATTGCCTTCCGTATACGCTGCGCCGTTATGATTGCGGATGACGGCATACGAAGTGTAGATATCGGTGCGTTTCGAGAAGGCATACATATAGGCCAGCGCATATTGTTGCGCATCCTGATTCAGCGCGGTTTTGTCGTCTTTGCGGACGTAGGTAGCTACGACAGTATTAGCGCCGAAGGGAACGGAAACACCCAGCAGCAGATCAGTGCTGTCGGTGGATGCAGTCGGAGCCGCACCACCGAAACTGGCTGCGCTATTGTTCAGCGCGGCGCTGTTCGGGCCTTTATCGACGCCGTAACCGGCATATACTTTGGCTGAACCAAAGTCGTAGTTGGCAGCTATCAAAAAGTTGCGTGCGGTATCGGTGTTTTTGACGTTGGCGGTGTCATTATTTTTGACATGGTAAGCCATCCGCACATTCAATGGTCCCTGGCTATAACCAAAGGAGCCGTCGATAGCCCGGCTGGCATTGATATCGCCGGCGACTTCGCCTGCAGCATACATCAGGTCGGCGCTGTAGCCGTTGAAATTGGCGCTTCTGAGCAGAATCGAATTTCCGGCACGGAAGCCGGTGGTAGCCATCAGATTGTTGGAGCGTGCAATGCCGTTACGCAAAGGGTCCACCACCGTATTCAACGTGGTGAAGAAAGGCGTATCCTGCAAGCCCAAAGAAATTGTACCGAGCGCATTGCTCAGGCCGACGATCGAAGTGCGTCCGAACAAATTGCCGTTCTGAGTCGATCCGCCGGTATCGGCATGCAAGCCGCCCTCCAGCACGAAGAAAGCGGAATTGCCCTGGCCCAGATCTTCCGTACCGCGAACTCCCCAGCGGCTCTGGGTTGCCATGCCGCTGGTGAGCCGCGTCGAAGCGCCATTGATGCCGCCCTGATCGACCGACATGCCGAGATCCATGACGCCGTATACGGTGACGGCATTTTGGGCAGAAGCGATGTGGCTGAACAAGCCCAGGCTGGCAAGACCTGCGATTGCGATTAGATTTTTTTTCATTTCGTCTCTCTGTTTACATTAAAAGCGCGCAGGGATTCCTTATCCCGGCGGGACTTTTTTATGGTGATGGGAATGCAGCGTTGAATCGCAACGCTGCCAGGGTTTGAATAAGCTCAGTAAAACAAAAAAATCAATTTTTGTGCTTGATCACAGGATCAGGAATAGCCTCGATTTTTCCGAGTACGAAAACGAAGGAAATAATGCCGATCAACAAAATCACACCTGCGACAAAGAACGCATTGGCGAAAGAATTGGTGGCGCCGACGATATAACCGGTGACGATCGGCGCTGCTGCACCCATCAGGTTGTTCACGAAATTCATGATGCCGCCGATGGTGCCGGCACCGCCCTTAGGTGCAATCAAGGAGGGCAGCGACCAGCCTACCGGTGCGGCCGAAGCCAGGCCGCCGAGTGCGATTGAAATCCAGAAAATCGCCCACACCGGATCGACAGTCTGTGTCGCACCGAACACGGCCAGGCCGAACAGCATGCCGACGATCAGTACGGTTTTGCGCACCTTCGATTCATCATGGCCGCGTGAGATCAGGTGATCGATCAGCCAGCCGCCGACAAACAGATCGGTTATCGTTGCAAATACCCAGGGAATCGCGGCATAGCCGGCCGATTTCAGAATGCTCATATGCATGGTTTGTACCAGATAGCCGGGCAGCCAGGTCAGGAACAGGTAAAACGAATAACCGTAGGCTGCAAAGCCGATCGTCAATCCCCAGACCTTGGTCTGTTTCAGCAAATAACCCAGCATGCCGATGGCGCCGCTTTCCGCCTTGCCCTCCGGTGCTGCACCGCCTTGCTGGATGTAATCGAGTTCCGCTTTGGATAAATGCGGGTCGGCACTCGGGTCGCGGTAAAAAATCCAGAATGCAATGAAATACAAGAAGCTCAGCACCGCAGTCAGGCCGAAGCCCCAACGCCAGCCGAAACTCACCACGGTCACGGCCACCAGCGGCACACCGATCACATTGGAGAATTTAGCAGCGGCATCGAAAATTGCCGTTGCCAGACCGCGCTCCCTGCGCGGGAACCAGTAACCGGTCGCTTTCGAGCTGACAGGAAATGCCGGCGCTTCCGCGATGCCGAGCAAAACCCGCGCAAAAAAGATACCCGCAAAACCGCTGGAAAATGCCGTAATGGTGGACGCCACACCCCATAAGAAAGCGCCCCAGCGACCGACGCGGGTCGGGCCGAATTTGTCCAGCAGCATGCCTACCGGAATCTGCAATGTGGCATACGACCAGGCGAATGCACTGAACAGCAATCCCATGTCGATGGCGCTGAGTTTGAATAATTCCTGGATTTGCGGTGCAGCGACGGACAGGCCGATACGATCAATGTAATTGATCAGGACGCCGACGCCGAGCAAGGCGCCTATGCCCCAGCGTCGTCGTGGAATTGTTGGTGAATGAGGTGGTTTCATGCTTGTCTCCTTGAGGGTATCGTTATTGGTTGTGTATTGGTTGGGCATTAGCTGCGTTGGGTGCTACGGTGCATCGGGATGACATCAGTAAAACGAAATGACCACCATCAGCGCGTAGCCGATAAGTTCAGAATTTCTTGTATCAATACAGCAGGTTCTTTTTGAATATTCAGGCGAATGCTCTGTTCGTCGGCTTGCAGCGCTTGCAAATCTGCAAGCTGGCTATCGAGCAGCGACAAAGGCATGAAGTGATCGTTGCGGGCACGCATGCGGGCAGTGATCAGTTCACGGTCACCATCCAAATGTACGAATACCAGAGCAGGATCGGCTTCACGTAGCAGATCGCGGTATGCGCGCTTCAATGCCGAGCAGGACAGTACCAACCCCTGTCCTTTTGCCCGCGCAGCAGCAAGCTGTTGCTTCAATTGTTGTAGCCAATCAGCCCGGTCAATATCGGTCAGCGGAATAGCGGCCTGCATTTTCAGAATGTTGGCTGGCGGATGATATTTATCGCCTTCGATAAAAGGGATAGCGAGTTCGTTGGCCAGACGCTGACCGATTTCACTCTTACCGCAACCGCAGACCCCCATCACTACCCAGCGGAGGGAGGATAAGGATGCGGCGGCTTGTTGATCAAGGTGGTAGTTCACAAGAATATTCCTGGAAAAGTTGCCATTCAAATGATAGCGCTAACATTAAGATCGGAGTTTAATGATCGCGGCAGATTTGTAAAGAAAAATCCATGTTGCGAAGCAGCATGGAAAGGCTATGAAAATAAGCTGAAAGTGAAATAAAAAAGATGAAAAATACCCGTTATCGCAGGAGCGGATGGCGGGAGAAGTGCTTCAGCTTCGGTGGCTGACAGCGTTTCCGGCATGTGGTTTTTTAGGCGCTTTCGCGAGCCATTAAGGTGAATCCCAGATCGATCTGGGGTTGAGCGACTGTTTCTTTGCGGATGATGGAGCGTAATAAGGCTGCGGCTTCAAAGCCGACCCGATAGCGTGGCGTGCTGATCGTCGTGACGGACGGTTTCATCCAGGCGGAGGCCGGTAAATCATTGAAGCCGCAAATCGCTATTTGCTCCGGAACGGCGATTCCGCGCCGCTGGCATTGGTAAATCGCACCGTGCGCCAGATCGTCATTGCAGCAGAAAATCGCATCGCAATCAGGGACCACCGACAGCATGCGCCCCAGTAATTCCGCGCCGAGCGCAATAGTCGAAGGGTCGCCGACCATGACTTCGAGTTTGCTGTCATACATACCGGCTTCACGCATCGCTTTGCGATAACCTTCGGCACGTTTTAATGTCCGCTCGTCAAGCTGCGCGCCCATGAAGCCAATGCGGCAGTGGCCTTTATCCAGCAGGTAACGGGTCATGGTGTAGCCAGCCTGAGACTGTGAAAAACCGACTGTAAACGCACTCCCTTTTTCCGCCAGATCCATCATGGATACGATAGGTACCTGCGAAGCTTGCAGAATCTGTTCTACCCGCGGGCTATGCGACATGCCTGATAGCAGGATGCCATCCGGATTCGACTGCAGATAAATGCCCAGTAATTTTTCTTCTTCGGCATCCGAATAACGGGTATTGCCGATCAGGATTTGATAATCGTCGGCATCCAGCGCATCCTGAATGCCTGCCAGCACTTCGGTAAACACGGCATTCGACAAGGATGGCACTAACACCACAATCACATTCGATTGCGCCGATGCCAGCGCCCGCGCCGCCCGGTTCGGCACATAACCCAATTCCGCCACGGCCTGCTCCACGCGCTGGCGCAGACTAGCGGAAACCAGGTCAGGCTGATTAATGGCGCGCGAGGCGGTCATGCTGGCAACGCCCGCTTTGGCGGCTACTTCGGCCAGCGTGATTTTGCCGCTTGCGCGTCCCCTGATGGTCTGAGCTTTGGTCATAAAAAGCAAAAAAATGTTAGCGTTAACAAATGATGGAGGGTACTTTATACCATACGAAAGGCCGTATAAAAATCCATAGAAAATATGGTCTGAAAGCCGCTTCCGTACTTTCACATGAATCAATTATTTTGCATAGCAAAGATGGGGCATTGTAAGCGCAGATATTCGATCCGGTGTTATCGCCTTCGCATTTTAGGAGAGGTAATCCAGCCGCGAAGTTCTCGACGATCTGCCAGCCCTTGATCGGTAAAGCGTTGCGGTACATCCGTTGGGCGGCAAATTGCCATTCTTATTTCAAGGCGCTAGCCAAAGGCTGCCTGCACTCCTGAATGAAAACGGCCCAGTCGTCAAGGCGAGCGGGCCGTTAAAACGCTCCTTAACATTGGTCGATTGGGTTATCAGAAAAAAACTTCACTGAACCGTATTGCCTGATGAGGGTGTTTTGTCTGCGGTGAATTAATTTGCAATTTGCGGATTTATTTTTCTGGCTGGATGACGACTTTTCCGGTGACTTTGCGTGCCGCGATGTCGTTCAGGGCAATTGCCGTATCTTTGAGCGAATAGCGGCCCGAGATATGTGGTTTGATTTTGCCTTGCGCTAACCAGCCCATCAATTCGCCCATCGCCGCCATATTGGCTTTCGGCTCACGCTTGGCAAATTCGCCCCAGAACACACCGACCAGCGATGCGCCTTTTAGCAAAGTCAGATTTAAAGGCAGCTTAGGGATTTCTCCATTGGCGAATCCGATCACCAGGTAGCGACCGCGCCAGGCGATGGAGCGGAATGCGGGCTCAGCATAAATGCCGCCAACCGGGTCGTAAATTACATCCGGTCCTTTGCCATCAGTGGCTGCTTTGATCGCCTCACGCAAATCTTCGGTGCTGTAATTGATCGTCAGATCAGCGCCATGCTCTTTGCAAATAGCGAGTTTTTCATCCGAAGAGGCCGCGGCAATGACACGCGCTCCTAATGCCTTGCCAATTTCTATTGCCGCCAGACCGACGCCACCCGCCGCACCCAGCACCAGCATGGTTTCGCCCGCTTTCAATTGAGCGCGATCAACCACCGCATGGTGCGAGGTGCCATAGGTCAGCGTGATGGCCGCTGCGGTGTCAAAGTCCATGCCGGGAGGCATTGGCATCACCGCCTGAGCGGGTGCCACGACTTGCTGGGCAAATGCGCCATGACCGATGAAGGCAATCACTTTGTCGCCGACCTTGATCTTGCTAACGCCTTCACCGACGGCTCGCACCACGCCGGAGAGTTCGCTACCCGGGATGAACGGCAATTCCGGCTTGAATTGATATTTATTCTGGATGATGAGCACATCGGGAAAGTTAACCCCCGCTGCTTTGACATCGATCACGACCTGTCCTGCGCCAGGCAACAGATCCGGTAAATCTTCTACTACCAAGGTGTCGGGTAATCCCCAGGCTTTGCACAATACCGCTTTCATGTCTTTGTCTCCTGATTAAAATAGTACGGTCGTTTGATTTTATGATTATGCCGCAAAAAACAGCCGGTTGTCTGATTTTGCAAAGTTGCATCGGTTAAAATGTCAGACATGAAAATCCTGATCAGTAATGACGATGGTTACCTTGCGCCCGGCATCATTGCCCTGGCCGATGCTTTATCCGCAATTGCGGAGGTTACTGTAGTAGCACCGGACAGCAATCGATCCGGTAGTTCAAATGCTTTGACGCTAGATCGACCTCTGTCTGCCTATCGTGCGGCAAACGGCTATTATTTCGTCAATGGTACTCCTTCAGATTGCGTGCACATTGCCTTGACGGCGATTATGCCGACCAGGCCGGATTTAATCGTGTCCGGTATTAATCAGGGACAAAACATGGGCGACGATACCCTGTATTCGGGTACTGTTGCTGCGGCAACTGAGGGATATCTGTTCGGCATTCCTGCCATCGCTTTTTCACAAGTGGACAAAGGCTGGGCGCACCTGGATGCTGCTGCGAGAACGGCCCGCGAAATGATAGAGCGAGGTTTCCCGACTTTAAGCCAGCCGTTTTTGTTGAATGTGAATATTCCTAATCTCGATTACGCAGAGATTAAAGGCGTCAAGGCCGCCAGATTGGGCAAACGTCATACTTCCGAACCGGTAATTAAAGCGTTTGATCCACATGGGCGGGAGATCTATTGGATAGGGCCTCCGGGGATGGCCAAAGATGCCGGTGAGGGCACGGATTTTTATGTGACAGGGCAGGGCTATGTATCGCTGACGCCGCTGCAGATTGATTTAACCAATACCCGGCAACTGGCCCAATTGCAAAGCGAATTCGGAGCCGGTGTGATATGAACAAAGACGGCAAACGCTTCCCGCTCAGCTTGTCGTCAGTAGTGGACCGGGCCGGCAAAGCAACGGTACGGCCAACGCATGCCCCTAAAACGGCAACCCAGCAAACCGCGATGCAAAATGCGCTGACGCACGGAACGACAAAAAAGCAGTTCACGACAGCCCAAGCGGTGCCGCCAACCAAAATTGCCCAGCAAAAAATCACTCCGAATCAGCCTAGCAGTCCATTAGTATCTGACGCTGTGCGACGCGCCATGGTGGCAAGAGTGGCGCAACAAGGCGTCAAAGATCAACTGGTGCTGTCCGCACTTGAAGCCATTCCAAGGCATTTGTTTGTGCAGTCGGGATTGGCCAGCCAGGCATACATCGATGCCGCGCTTCCAATCGGGCATCATCAAACCATCTCGCAACCTTATATCGTTGCCCGCATGACAGAAATTATGCGCGATGGAGGCAATTTAAATCGCGTATTGGAAATCGGTACGGGCTGCGGTTATCAGGCCGCCGTCCTGTCACTGGTGGCCAAGGAAGTATTTTCTATTGAGCGTATAAAAGCCTTGCATGAGCTGGCAAAAAATAATTTGCGGCCCATGCGGATTGCCAATATTCGCTTGCATTACGGCGATGGTATGTTGGGATTGCCTCAGGTTGCACCGTTTGACGGTATCATTATGGCTGCAGCAGGTATGGAAGTGCCAAAAGCCTTGTTGGAACAGCTGACAATTGGTGGACGCTTGATCGCTCCTGTTGGCGGCGCCAGCCAAGTTCTGCAATTAATTCAACGTACGGCGAAAAATGAATGGAAAAGTTCGGTATTGGAACGCTGTCATTTCGTCCCTTTGCACCAAGGCGTCATCTGATGTTGATGCGCAGATGTTTAATCAAGTGAATTCGTAATGAGTATGAAGAAATATAAACTAGTAACGGCGTCAATCTTGCTGGCTCTGATCAGTGCTTGTAGCACTACGCCAAATAATGCGCCGGTGGTCGAACGCGGTGTCGACGGCAGAACGCAGAATCCGTCAAATATGGCAGCGTCTGAGACAGGGCTTGCGGCCAAGCCTGTAGATGCGCGTAATATCTATATCGTCAAAAAAGGCGATACTTTATTTCGCATTGCATTGGATCACGGTCAAAGCTATAGCGACATCGTGACCTGGAATAATCTTAAAAACCCGAATGATATCAAAGTCGATCAGGTGTTGCGCATAGCGCCTCCCGATGGCAGCGCCAGTGTGCAAACAGGCGCGGTTGTCAGCAGTCCAGGCGCTGAAGTCCGGCCTTTGTCGTCGCTCAATCCATCCGCGAATAAAACCGGTCCGCGCGGTGATAAGCGTCCTTATTCCGAAGCGGCTTTAGCGGAGATGCAAAAGTCAGATGCGCCGAATGCAACGGTTGTTGCGCCAGTTGTTGCCAGTGTGTCGAAGCCGGAGATTGCCACTCCGCCAAAACCAGTCGACCTTGCCCCAGCTCCGGCAGAGACGGAATCGGTGGACTGGATGTGGCCGGCAGATGGCAAGGTGATTGCCGGTTATGACGAGGCTAAAAACAAGGGTTTGGATATCTCGGGTAAATTAGGGCAAGATGTGCTGGCAGCCGGTGCCGGTAAGGTCATGTATGCGGGGAGTGGAATACGTGGTTATGGTAACCTTGTTATTATCAAGCATACCAACACCTTGCTTTCGGCTTATGCGCACAATAAAGCGATCTTGGTGAAAGAAGGCCAGGCAATTAATAAAGGTCAAAAAATTGCCGAGATGGGGAATTCCGACAGCGATGCTGTGAAGCTGCATTTTGAAATCCGTCAACAAGGCAAGCCGGTCGATCCTTCAAAATTTTTACCCCGTCAGTAGCAATCAAAAGAAAGCAAGCGTATTGCCGATGCGTTTAATTTTTGGTGAGTTTTCTTAGCGTCATTAAAATAGGATAAGTCGTTTTATTACCTCAACTATGCCGAATACTTCTTCCAAGCATCAACTGCAATCGACTGAAATAGAGGACGATCAGGATCGTCTCGTTGATGTGGCGACCGAGCAGTTGGCTGTCCCTTCAGATTTTTCTGAGGACGAGACTGAGGAGGTACAAGATAGTCAGGACGGACAAAACGATAATCCTATTTCTTTAATCGTCGCCCCGATTGACGAATTAAAAACGGTATTGGCGGCTGAACTGTCGACCGACACCACGCAGCATTATCTGAATCAAATCGGCACTCGTCCCTTGTTTGCAGTTGCCGAAGAGCTGCATTACGCAACGTTAGCGAAGCAGGGTAATTTTGAGGCTCGTCAAAAAATGATCGAGCACAATTTACGTCTGGTCGTCTCTATCGCAAAACACTATATCAACCGCGGCGTTGCTCTGCTCGATATGATAGAGGAGGGCAATCTTGGCCTGATGCATGCGATTGACAAGTTTGAGCCGGAGCGCGGTTTCCGGTTTTCTACCTATGCGACCTGGTGGATACGCCAGAGTATTGAGCGCGCTATCATGAATCAGGCGAGGACGATCCGCTTGCCGGTGCACATGGTTCGTGAACTGAACCAAATTCTGCGCGCCAAATATCATCTCGAATCGCAGCAACATGACGGTCGTGACGCTGCGCTGGAAGATATTGCGCATCTGGTGGACAGGCCGATCGATGAGGTGCAGGATATTCTGGCCTTATCCGAGCACGCAACTTCTCTCGATACGCCGCTGGATAATGATCCGCAGTCAAGCCTGATGGACATGCTGCCCGGCGATAGCGAAGACACGCCGGATATTCGTGCTGAACATCATGAAATGACTATCCTGGTACGCGACTGGTTATCTAAATTGCCTGACAAACAAAGAATCGTCATTGTGCGCCGCTTCGGTCTGGATAATGATGATCCTGCGACCCTGGAAACCCTGGCGGATGAAATGGGCATCACACGCGAGCGTGTGCGCCAGATTCAGCAAGAAGCATTGATTAAGCTGAAGCGCTCATTCGCATCGCGCGGCGTAGGTCGGGATGCCTTGCTGTAGTCTCGTTTCGTTTTCTCTCTAGCGCCGGTCGTGATGCAAATTCCCTGCATCAATTGCGGATGGCCGGTCAGATTCTCTTATAATCCCGCTTTCTGAATATTTCCTAACCGGCGTGACGACGATGTCACGCCTTGTTCACTATGAAAACAATTAATATCCGCTCCCTTGATATGGACGCCCGCGGCGTTGGTCATCTTGAAAATGAAGATGGCAGTCCCGGTAAGGTGGTCTTTGTGGAGGGGGCTTTACCCGGCGAAGAAGTGGGTTTCCAAACCTTTAAAAAGAAAGCCAGTTGGGAAGCTGCCACCATGACGCAATTGGTGCGCGAATCTTCGCAGAGGGTGCAGCCTAAGTGCGCTTACTTCGGTCTATGTGGCGGCTGCTCTATGCAGCATCTGGATGCCAGCGCGCAGGTCGCCATGAAGCAGCGTGTGCTGGAAGATAATTTATGGCATCTCGGTAAGGTCAAAGCCGATACCATGCTGCGTCCGATCTTCGGGCCGACCTGGGGTTATCGTTACCGCGCGCGTTTGTCGGTACGCAATGTGAAGAAAAAAGCTACAGTGCTGGTCGGTTTTCATGAAAAAAAATCCCGTTACGTCGCCAATATGGAAACCTGCGAAATACTGCCGCCGCATGTCTCCGCCATGTTAATGCCGCTACGTGGCTTGGTCGCGAGTTTGTCCATCGTCGATGAATTGCCGCAAATTGAACTGGGAATTGGCGAGGGTGTGACTGCCATGGTGTTACGTATTTTGGCACCTCTGAGCGCAGAAGACGAGATGAAGCTGCGTGCATTTGCGGATCAATATGCAGTGCAGTGGTGGCTGCAAACCAAAGGTCCGGAGACCGCAACGCCGTTTTATCCTGAACAAAGCGAATTGCATTACCTGCTGCCGGAGTTTGGCATCAAGATGCCGTTCAAGCCAACGGATTTTACCCAGGTCAATCACCATATCAACCGGGTGCTGGTCGAGCGCGCCTTGCGCATGCTCGACGCGCAGCCTGACGAACGGATTGCCGACTTGTTTTGCGGATTGGGTAACTTCACTTTGCCAATCGCCACGATGGCGAGAACAGTGGTCGGTATCGAGGGAAGTGATACCTTGACCGGGCGCGCGCAAGAAAACGCATTGGCCAACGGTTTGCAAGATTCGACTTCGTTCAGCACTCGAAATTTGTTTGACATTACGGCGCAAGATTTCATCGCTTTGGGGAAATTTGACCGGTTCCTGGTTGATCCGCCGCGCGATGGTGCGATGGCTGTGTGTCAGGCTTTAATCGATCTGGGGGAACTGGCGCCGGAATTGAAGCCTAAACGCATTGTCTACGTATCCTGCAGTCCGTCCACTCTGGCGCGCGACGCCGGCATGTTGGTCGGGCAGGCGGGTTACCGGCTCAGTTTTGCGGGTGTCGTGAATATGTTCCCGCATACTTCGCATGTGGAATCGATGGCGGTTTTCGATTTGATGTAATTGGCGCATGATATACAATACTGGTAGGGGTATATTTTAAATGCCGCCGTTAAGTTGCGCGCCTAGATTGATTTTTAGGCATACTCCCTGATTTAGGTGAATGAGTTAGATAAATGAGCTGGTTGAAATCCAGCTCGTTTTTTTGCACTTGCCAGGTTTGCCAGGAATTTCCATGATTCCGGTGCGTTGCTGCCTGAGATCTTTTGCATGAAAGACTTGCAATTCATGGCAATAAAGAAAATAATTCTCGATGGTAATGGCTTTCATTGACAAATACCTAGCTACTGCTGTTTCGTGATAAAATCTAAGGTTAGATGAATTCTTGAAATTTTGTCTTAACCCTTTCATTTTATTGGAGTTTTTTAGATGGCTATCGAACGTACATTGTCTATTATTAAGCCTGACGCAGTTGCAAAAAATGTGATCGGTCAAATTGTCAGCCGCTTTGAAGTCGCTGGTTTGAAAGTAGTGGCTGCTCGCCTGACACAATTGTCACGTGCTGAAGCAGAAGGCTTCTACGCAGTTCATGCGGCTCGCCCGTTTTTCAAGGATCTGGTTGATTTCATGATCTCTGGTCCGGTTTTTGTGCAAGTGCTGGAAGGCGAAGGCGCGATTTTGAAAAATCGTGACCTGATGGGTGCAACTGATCCGAAGAAGGCAGAAAAAGGCACAATCCGCGCTGATTTCGCTGAGTCCATCGACGCAAATGCAGTGCACGGTTCTGACGCAGTTGAAACAGCTGCAGTTGAAATTGCTTATTTCTTCCCAGCTTTGAACGTGTACTCGCGTTAATCGTTTTATTGTAATGTCGCCTTGCGTTTGCAGTGTTGCAGAAGCAAGGCGTGAAAGAAGATGCATATGACGGCACTCACCAATTTGTTGGATCTGGATCCTGCGCAACTCGTCGCTTATTGCGGCGAGTTGGGTGAGAAGCCGTTTCGCGCCAAACAATTGCAGCGCTGGATACACCAGTTCGGCGCCAGCAATTTCGAAGAGATGAGCGATCTCGCAAAATCTCTGAGAGAAAAATTATCAACGCGTGCCTTTATCGCCGCTCCCGCCATTATCAGCGACCATACATCCACTGATGGTACGCGTAAGTGGTTGCTGGATGTGGGACAAGGCAATGCGGTTGAAACTGTTTTTATCCCCGAAGAAAATCGCGGGACTCTATGTATTTCTACCCAGGCAGGCTGCGCGGTGAATTGCCGTTTCTGCTCGACGGGTAAGCAGGGTTTTAATCGTAATTTAAGCGTGGGTGAAATTATTGGCCAGTTGTGGATGGCTGAATTTTTGCTGCGCGAAACCAAGGGCATTCCGCCTGGCCCGAAAGGTGAACGTCAGATCACGAATGTCGTGATGATGGGCATGGGTGAGCCTTTGTTGAATTTTGAACCGACGGTAACTGCATTGCGTCTGATGCTGGATGATAATGCTTATGGCTTGTCGCGTCGCCGTGTAACTTTGTCGACTAGCGGCGTGGTGCCGATGATCGATAAGTTGTCGCAAGAATGTGCGGTCGCTTTGGCAGTATCGCTGCATGCATCGAACGATGCGTTGCGCGATAGCCTGATTCCGCTGAATAAGAAGCATCCTTTGCAGGAGTTGATGGCGGCATGCAAGCGTTATCTTGAGTTTGCGCCGCGCGATTTCATCACGTTTGAATATTGCATGCTGGATGGTGTCAATGACACGGATCAGCATGCACGTGAATTGGTGCAGCTGGTAAAAAATGTGCCGTGCAAATTTAATTTGATTCCATTTAACCCGTTTCCTGAATCCGGTTTGAAGCGTTCGGCAAATCCACGCATCAAGGCATTCGCTCAGGTATTGATGGATGCAGGGCTGGTGACGACCGTCCGTAAAACGCGTGGTGACGATATCGATGCGGCGTGCGGGCAGTTGGCAGGTGAAGTGCAGGACAGGACGCGTGTGCAGGAGCGCATGCAAAAAATGGCGGAATATCAAACCAAGTTCGGTAAAAATTTTGGCAAGATCGTGGAGATCACTCAGTGAAAATTGTTGGCTTGCACTACCGTGTTTTATCTGGCGTTTTGTTAGCGCTGATTTTGTCCGCATGTGCAAGCAAAAAGCTTGAGGGGTCTCAGCAGGAATCGACGCCTACTGTAGAAAAAGCTGAATTGCAAAAGCGCGCTGCGATTCGCATGCAACTCGCGATTGGCTACTACCAGCAAGGCCAACAAAAAGTCGCGCTGGACGAGATCCGCCAGGCGTTGTTGGTAGAGCCTGATCTGGTTGACGCTTATAGTGTCCGAGCCTTGATTTTCATGGATATGGGCGAAAAGCAATTGGCGGAAGATAATTTTCAGCATGCCCTGAAGCTGGCGCCAAATAACTCGGATATTGCGAATAACTACGGTTGGTTTTTGTGTAATAACGGACATGAGAAACAGGCGATGCCGTATTTTGAGAGAGCCATCAAGGATTCTAGCTATCCGACGCCGGCCAAAGCACTCAATAACGCAGGCGTGTGCAGCTTGCGATTGAAGGATCTGGCTGCTGCTGAAAAATATTTCCTGATGGGTTTTCGCGAGGATCCGGCCAGTTTGACGATCAACGCCAATTTGTCGAAGGTGTATTACGATAGAGGCGAATACGAGAAGGCGAAGTTTTATGTCAATCGCGTTCTGAAGGACGAGGTTTACGCGGCCGATGTACTCTGGCTTGCGATTAAAGTAGAAAATAAACTTGGTGACCAGTCGGCAGTTAGCGGCCTGGCGACGCAATTGCGTCGACGTCATCCGAACTCCAAAGAATATCTACTATTTCAGCGCGGGGCTTTTGATGAGTGATGCAGGTATGAATTTGTCAGTGGAGCAATTGAATACCTCTGCGATTACCGAAAATTCCGAGCCAAAAAATAGCTATGTCCCGCAAACTGCAGGCGCTATGCTGGCTGCAGCAAGACTGCAAAAAGAGTGGACTGTCCAGCAGGTGGCCGATCAATTGAAATTGTCCGGCCGGCAGATCATTGCTTTGGAAGCGAATCAGTTCGAGGCCCTGCCAAAAATGGTTATCGTGCGTGGCTTTATCCGCTCATACGCCAAATTGCTCAAGATTGACGTCGAGCCGATTCTCGCTAAATTGCCGCAAGAATCGACTGCGATGGCGGATGTGCCTCATTTGCGCCCCGCATTGACGACACCTTTCCTTGAGTCGAAATTGCCTCTCATGGGACGCCAGGATCCTACCAATAGCAAATACATTTGGGGTGCCATCATGCTGGCGATATTGGCGGCAGGATTTTTTGCCGTGCAAAAACTCGAACACACGGGATGGATACAAAAATTTCTGGCTCATCAAGTCGCATCAACACCTGAGCAAACTGCCTCAAATGTTGTCGAGTCAGCAGAAATAGTGCCAGCGTTGCCAGTTTCGCCAGTTCAGGTTGCATCTGACAAAAAGATGGAGCCAGTTGTCAACCCGATGCAGAAAGAGGTGGCAATCGCAAAGCAAACTCCTGAGCTTACCTCGGGGGCTGCGCAAACAATCCCGCAAACTGTTGCGCAAGCGACGCCTTTAGTGTCATCTGTCGCCAGTCAAGTTACTTCACCTGCGCCGACGGTAAGTAATCCTGCAGCGCTTGAGCAGTCAGCGAATCTGATGAAATTTAAATTCCGTCAGGATTCATGGATACAGATCAAACGTGAAAATGGCAGTGTCGTGACATCGCATCTTGCAAAAGCGGGCACCGAAGAGAGCTTCGACGTGAAAGAAGCTTTGCAAATCAAAATCGGTAATGCTGCCGGTGTTGACGGCACATTGCGCGGCGTATCTTTGAATATTGCTGCGACTAAAGAAAGCAATGTCATTAATTTGAATGTGAAGTAAACAGTATGACAGTCTCTTTTTCTGGAATTTCATCCGGCCCTTTGTCCCGCCGTGCCAGCCGTGCGGCAAAAATTGTATATGGTGCACGCGAAATCACGATAGGCGGTTCCGCACCTGTCGTGGTGCAGTCAATGACTAACACCGATACTGCTGATGTAATTGCGACAGCGATTCAAGTCAAAGAACTTGCAAGAGCCGGTTCGGAACTGGTCAGGATTACCGTGAATAATCCGGAAGCGGCGGCAGCTGTACCGGCGATACGAGCGCAATTGGATAAGATGGAAATCGATGTGCCATTGGTCGGTGATTTTCATTACAACGGCCATACCCTGCTCAAAGATTTTCCTGACTGTGCCAGAGCCTTATCCAAATACCGGATTAATCCAGGCAATGTCGGGCAGGGCGCCAAGCGCGATACCCAATTTGCACAAATGATAGAAATGGCGTGTTTCTATGACAAGCCAGTTCGTATCGGCGTGAATTGGGGTAGCCTGGATCAGGCACTGCTTGCTCGCATCATGGATGAAAATGCGCTGCGGGCAGAACCCTGGAGTGCGCAAACCGTGATGTATGAGGCATTGATTACTTCGGCCATCGAGAACGCGCAGCGCGCTGAAGAATTGGGTTTGGCGGGCGACAAAATTATTTTGTCCTGCAAAGTATCCGGCGTACAGGATCTTGTCGCGGTCTATCGCGAGTTAGCCAAACGCTGCGATTATCCGCTGCATCTCGGTTTGACCGAGGCGGGAATGGGGAGTAAGGGCATCGTCGCCTCGACCGCTGCCTTGGCTGTACTGATGCAAGAAGGCATCGGCGATACGATACGGATTTCTCTCACGCCTGAGCCAGGTGGTGACCGCTGTAAAGAAGTGATTGTCGGGCAGGAAATTTTGCAAACGATGGGGTTGCGCAAATTCACGCCTATGGTGATTGCATGTCCAGGCTGTGGTCGCACTACATCGACCGTTTTTCAAGAGCTGGCCGATAGCATACAAACATTTTTGCGCGATCAGATGCCAGTCTGGAAAAAACAATATCCAGGCGTTGAGAACATGAACGTTGCCGTCATGGGATGTATCGTCAATGGTCCTGGCGAGTCCAAGCACGCGAATATCGGCATCAGCTTGCCCGGCACTGGCGAATCGCCTGCAGCGCCGGTGTTTATCGACGGTGCCAAAGCGATGACCTTACGTGGCGAGCGGATTTCAGAAGAATTTCAGGCGATTGTGCTGGATTACGTGAAGAGTAATTACACGCCCAAGGCTGTGCTTTAAAAATATTAATTAGGCAATGAAGAATGTCAGAGAATAAAAAACTGGAAAAAATTGTTGGCGTAAAAGGGATGAATGATCTCTTGCCAACGGATGCGCCATTATGGGAATTGTTTGAAAACACGGTGCAGTCGGTCTTGAAAAGTTACGGCTTCCAGCAAATACGTACGCCTATCGTCGAACCAACCGCCTTGTTCGCGCGCGGACTTGGCGAGGTCACGGATATCGTTGAAAAAGAAATGTATTCGTTCGAAGATGCGATGAACGGCGATAAGCTGACCCTGCGTCCCGAGAATACGGCCGGTGTGGTGCGTGCCGCGTTAGAGCATAACCTGACTTACGAAGGACCTAAGCGTCTTTGGTATAACGGCCCGATGTTCCGTCATGAAAAACCGCAACGCGGACGCTATCGTCAATTTCACCAGGTCGGTGCCGAGGCCTTGGGTTTCAGTGGCCCAGATATCGATGCCGAGCTGATCATGATGTGCCAACGCCTCTGGGATGATCTCGGCTTGCAAAATGTACGCCTTGAACTTAATTCCATTGGCGATGCCCAGGAGCGTAATCTTCATCGTACGGCTCTGATCGCCTATTTCGAACAAAACAGAGAATTGCTGGATGCCGAGGCACTGCGTCGCCTGCACAGTAATCCTCTGCGTATTCTCGATACCAAGAACCCGGCGATGCAAGTGATGGTAAATGCGGCGCCCAAATTGCTTGATTATCTTGGTGCCGAATCCCTGGCGCATTTTGAAGGCGTGCAAAAAATATTGCGCGATAACAGTATTCCTTTCACGATTAATACCCGTTTAGTGCGTGGTATGGATTATTACAATCGTACGGTTTTTGAGTGGGTTACCGATCAGCTCGGATCGCAGGGTACCGTTTGTGCCGGAGGTCGATACGATTCTTTATTCAGTATTTTTGGCGGCAAGCCCACACCCGCATGCGGCTTTGCGATGGGTATTGAGCGTCTGCTGGAACTGATGAAAGAATCCGGCGAAACCCACGCGCCGGCACAATGCGATGTTTATCTCGTGCATCAAGGTGCTGCTGCACAGGCGCAATCTTTTGTTTTGGGAGAGCGTTTGCGCGATGCAGGCCTGGATGTTGTGTTACATTGCGCAACGGCGAGCGGAGTGGGCAGTTTTAAATCGCAAATGAAGAAAGCCGACGGCAGCGGTGCTGCTTACGCCGTCATCATCGGTGAAGATGAGGCGCTAGCGCACACGGTCATCGTGAAGGCGATGCGCGCTGACGATATGGAAAATAATCAGGTCAGTGTGCCGTTTGACACGGCAGTTGATTATTTGGTTGATCAAATTACCGGTGCCGGCGAGGCAGATCATTGCTGCGACGACCCGACACATATTCACATTCATCACTAGACTTAGATAACATGGCATACGATCTCGAAGAACAAGAGCAATTAGACACGCTCAAAGCATGGTGGAAACAATACGGTAACCTGGTTACCTGGTCGCTGGTGATTGCCTTATCTGCCTATGCAGCATGGACAGGATGGACAAGTTATCAGCGCAATCAATCCAATCAGGCCTCGCAGTTGTACGATGAAATGCAAAAAGCAGTTCAGGCCAAAGATAACGCCAAGGTGCAACGTGCAGCGAATGACCTGATCGACAAATTTGGTAAAACACCTTACGCAGCAATGTCTGCATTGACTGCGGCGAAAAGTGCTTTCGATGCAAATGATGCTAAATCGGCTAAGGCACAGTTGCGCTGGGTGGTTGAGCATAGTAGCGTCGATGAATACAAAAGTATCGCCAGGATTCGGCTGGCCGGCCTGGCATTGGATGAAAAAGCCTACGATGAAGGCTTATCGCTTTTGTCAGGTGACTTTCCTGCAGAATTCGCCGGAGATGTAGCGGACAGAAAAGGTGATATCTATCTGGCGCAAAATAAAACGGCAGAGGCGCGTGCTGCGTTTCAAACAGCATTGGACAAACTCAAAGAAAAAAATCCTGGTCGTCAGCTGATTCAATTGAAGCTTGATGCTCTTGGTGGTACAGAAGCGAAAGTGGCTGGCAATAGTAGTGCCGCAAGCAATTCCACAAGCAAATAATAGGAGTAGTTCATGCGTTTTTCTGGCAAATTGCTGGCTTCATTGACTTTGTTCGCACTGGCGGGTTGTTCTTCGCTGAATCCATTTTCGAGCAAGACAGAAACAAAAAATATTCCAGCTGTATTGCAAGATTTTAAAGCCAGCATGGCAGTAAAAACCTTGTGGTCCAGTTCGGTTGGCGCTGCCGGAAACAATGTCTTTACCCCGGTTCAGGTTGGCTCTGATATCTATGCGGCCGCTGCTGACGGCTCTGTCGTTAAACTGGAGAGCGCGACAGGGCGCCCGGTATGGCGTATCAATGCCGGTACAGGCTTAACTGCAGGTGTCGGCGCAAGTGCCACGACGGTAGCCGTCGCCGGGAAAAAAGGCCTGCTTTTTGCCTATGATACAAACGGAAATTTGCGCTGGAAAGTACAGGCATCAAGTGAAGTGCTGGCCTCACCTGCAGTGGCGAAAGATGTGGTAGTCGTCAGAAGTATTGATAATAAAATCGCTGCCTACGATATCGAAACTGGTGTAAAGAAATGGTCTGTCGAGCGGCCATTGCCCATTTTAACTCTACGTATTATTCCGGGAATCGCCATTGCTGAACCCGCGGCGATTGTTGCTTTACCCGGCGGGAAATTAGCTTCCTTTTCGTTGAATAACGGAGGCTTGCGCTGGGAGGTCGCTGCCGCAGATCCCAAGGGCGCAACCGAGCTGGAGCGTATCGTTGATGTGTCCGGTACGCCAGTCATAGCGGGTGCAGACGTTTGTGTTGTTGCCTATCAGGGACGCGTGGGTTGCTATGATGTTGCAACAGGCGCTTCACGCTGGGCAAAAAACTTATCCAGCGAAGTCGGTGTCAGTGTCGATGAGCGATTTGTCTTTGCCGCAGATAATGCCGGTGCAATTTCTGCTTATGCACGGGCAACCGGAACAAGTGCTTGGCGCAATGATAAATTGGCGTATCGCCGTTTATCGGCACCGGTTTCTTTTGGTCGATCCGTCGCTGTCGGTGACGGTTCTGGCTTTGTCCATTTTCTCTCAAGAGAAGATGGTTCTTTTATCGGTCGTATTAATACCGATGGCAGTCCTATTCTTGCAGCGCCGATTGTCGCTGGCTCGAATCTGATTGTTCAAACCAAATCTGGGGCAGTGGTTGCGTTGGCAACCGAGTAATACTAAAAATGAAGCCGGTTATTGCACTTATAGGCCGACCTAACGTCGGCAAATCCACGCTGTTCAATCGGCTTACACGTTCTCGCGATGCATTGGTAGCAGACTTGCCTGGCTTAACCAGAGACCGGCATTATGGCGAAGGTCGTATGGGTGAGCGTCCATTTTTGGTGATAGATACGGGTGGTTTTGAACCAGTCGCCAAAGAAGGCATCATGCATGAGATGGCGAAGCAGACGAAACAAGCTGTCGCTGAAGCCGATGTCGTTATTTTTATCGTTGATGGCCGTCAGGGATTGACGCCGCATGATAAAACCATTACTGATTTTTTGCGCAAGTCCGGCCGCTCCGTCATGTTGGTCGTCAACAAGGCCGAGGGCATGAAGTACAGCTCGGTCACTGCCGATTTCTATGAGCTTGGACTTGGCGATCCTTACGTCATTTCAGCGGCGCATGGCGATGGTGTACTCGATCTCGTCGATGAATCTTTGGATATCGCTTTTGCGCAGCGTCCGCCAGAGCCGGAAGAGCCGGACGATGCCGTCAGAGGGATTAAGATTGCGATTGTTGGTCGCCCGAACGTCGGCAAATCAACCCTGGTCAACACCTTGCTGGGCGAAGACCGTGTCATTGCATTTGACATGCCGGGTACTACCCGCGACTCAATTGAAATTCCTTTTGAACGCGACGGTAAACATTACACGTTGATTGATACGGCAGGTATTCGTCGTCGCGGTAAAGTGTTTGAGGCGATAGAGAAATTTTCTGTGGTCAAAACCTTGCAGTCGGTTTCCGAGGCGAATGTCGTTTTGTTGTTACTCGATGCGCAGCAAGATATCTCGGAACAGGATGCGCATATTGCCGGATTTATCCTTGAATCCGGGCGCGCATTGGTGATTGGCGTGAACAAATGGGATGGTTTGCAAAGTGATAGACGTGACGAGATCAAATTGGATATTGAGCGTAAGCTGAATTTCCTGACTTTTGCGAAATTTCACTTCATCTCCGCGTTGAAATCGACAGGTATTGCGCCTTTGATGAAGTCGATTGATGCAGCCTATGCAGCGGCAATGGCGAATTTATCGACCCCAAAACTCACGCGCGCTTTGATTGAGGCAGTTGAGCATCAGCAGCCGAAACGTAAGGGATCGATTCGTCCGAAGCTGCGTTATGCGCATCAAGGCGGTCAGAACCCGCCTATTATTGTGATTCATGGCAATGCCCTAGATTCAATTGGCGACGTATATAAACGTTATTTGGAAAAACATTTTCGCGAAACCTTTTCTCTGACCGGGACGCCACTGCGAATAGAAATGCGTTCAGGGAAAAACCCGTTCTCAAAATCCGAAAAATAAAATTCGCCGGGATGCTGCGAGTTGCATGATGCAGCATCTTCGAAAATAGATTACAGTTACAAGGTAATCAACTATTGGGACTCTTGAACTTTTGCAATGTGTCCCCAACTCCTGATCACAACAACATATTGGAGCTGTTATGAGTAATAAAGGGCAACTTTTACAAGACCCGTTCTTGAATGCGCTTCGTAAAGAACACATTCCTGTATCCATCTATCTGGTCAATGGCATCAAACTGCAAGGCCATATCGAATCATTTGATCAATATGTCGTATTGTTACGCAATACCGTGACACAAATGGTCTATAAGCATGCCATTTCTACCGTTGTTCCGGCTCGTGCGGTGAGTATCAATACCGAAGCTGAAGCCGAGTAATCTTCCAGGCGGTTATTTTTGAAAAACTATTGTTTTCTATGCGCGCCGCATTAATTGGCGTGGACTTCGGTAAGGACGATTTTGCCGCAAGTTTAGAAGAACTCTCTCTGCTCTCCCAATCTGCGGGAGCGGAGCCGATCACAACCATCACTTGCAAGCGTTCCAGCCCAGATGCTGCCTTGTTCGTGGGCTCCGGTAAAGCGGACGAAATCGCAGATGCGATTCTGGATGCGCAACTTGATCTTGTGATCTTTAATCATGCATTGTCTCCAGCGCAACAAAGAAATCTGGAGCGTCACCTGAAAACCCGGGTGATAGACAGAACCAGCTTAATTCTCGATATATTTGCGCAGCGCGCCCACAGTCACGAGGGTAAGGTGCAAGTTGAGCTGGCTCAGCTGCAGCATCTTGCTACCCGGTTGATACGTGGCTGGACCCATCTTGAGCGGCAAAAAGGCGGTATCGGTTTGCGCGGACCTGGTGAAACTCAGCTAGAGACGGATCGCCGCCTGCTCGGTGAGCGGGTCAAGGCATTAAAGGCCAAAATGGAGAAGTTGCACAAGCAACGCGAAACGCAGCGCCGTTCGCGTGGACGCAGCCATACTTTTTCCGTTTCCTTGGTCGGCTATACCAATGCAGGCAAATCCACTTTATTTAATGCGCTGACCAAAGCTGGAGCGTATGCTGCGAACCAGTTGTTTGCAACTCTGGATACCACATCGCGCCGCCTGTATCTGGGTGAGGCCGGTAATGTTGTCGTCTCTGACACGGTTGGATTTATTCGCGAATTGCCGCATCAGCTAGTTGCTGCATTTCGTGCAACGCTGGAGGAAACCATTCACGCCGACTTGTTGCTACACGTAGTGGATGCCAGCAGCCCGGTACGGCTCGATCAGATTCAACAGGTGAATCAGGTGCTGAAAGAAATCGGCGCAGATCATATTCCTCAACTACTGGTTTGGAATAAGATCGATCTCGCTGGCCTGGAACCGAATTTAGAGTTGGGCGAGTATGATAAAATCCAACGGGTTTTTCTGAGTGCGCAAACTGGTGCAGGGATGGATTTATTGCGGCAGGCAGTGGCAGAGTTGGCAAAGCTGGATGCTTTAAAAAGAATTAAAACACCGCAAGTCGCCGAACTGGACGATGCACGTTTTGCTTAAGTCCTGGGCCTATTAGTAGTTCAACTCACTATTTCATTGGATAGCGACAGAATGCTGGTTTCACTTCTAAAAAGAATTGGTTTAACTATGTCTTTGAACGACCCCCAATGGGGACGAGGTTCTCAAAATAATAACCAGAACGGAAAAAAGCCGCCGGAAGGTCCGCCCGACCTGGAGCAGCTTTGGCGCGATTTTAATGAGCGCATCAATCGCTTGTTTGGTCAAAAAAACGGCGGCAATAATGACGGCGGTAATGGTGGATTTACCCCGGATGCAGCCAGTGCAAAAATGGGCGTAGGCATTGTCGTCGCTGTATTGGCGTTCATCTGGCTGGTCAGTGGATTTTTTATTGTTCAAGAAGGCCAGACCGGTGTGATTACTACATTTGGCAAATATAGCCACTCCACGATGTCAGGATTTAACTGGCGCTGGCCTTATCCGATCCAATCGCACGAGATTGTGGATGTCTCGCAAGTCCGCACCGTTGAAGTCGGTTATCGCTCGAACGTAAAAAACAAGCAGCCAAAAGAGGCTTTGATGCTGACGGATGATGAAAATATCATCGACATTCAATTTGCCGTTCAATATAAATTGAAGAGCGCCGCTGACTGGCTGTTCAATAATCGCGACCAGGAAGAAATGATCAAACAGGTTGCTGAAACTGCTATTCGTGAGATTGTCGGTAAAAGCAAAATGGATTTTGTTTTGTATGAAGGACGTGAAAAAGTCGCTCAAGATGTCGGCGCTTTAATGCAGCAAATTCTTGAGCGCTATCAGGCTGGCGTGCAGGTCGCGAATGTGACTATGCAAGGAGTGCAGCCACCTGAACAAGTACAGGCGGCATTTGATGATGCGGTAAAGGCGGGCCAGGATAGAGAGCGTCAAAAAAATGAAGGGCAGGCTTATGCCAATCAGGTGATTCCAATTGCCAGGGGCGAAGCATCCCGGATGTTGCAAGAGTCCGAGGCATATCAGTCAAGAATCGTTGCAACTGCTGAAGGCAATGCCTCACGGTTTAAGCAAGTATTGGCGGAATATCAGAAAGCGCCAGCGGTGACGCGTGACCGCATGTATTTAGAGACGATGCAACAAATTTTCTCAAGCACGACCAAGGTGATGATGGACGCAAAAGGCGGCAACAACATGATTTACCTTCCTTTGGATAAATTGCTTGCCACCGCAGAAGCCTCTACTGCTAAGCCAGCACCCTCATCAACCACAACGACTCCGGCAGCGCCAACGCAATCAACAACCGAGCAGATTCCCACGGTTGAATTGCGTTACGGCAAAGATGGCAGAGCCCGCGATAGTCGCGACTCTCGTGATCGGGATGTACGATAATGAATAAATTATTTTCCTCTTT
This sequence comes from Undibacterium sp. Jales W-56, assembly GCF_025548535.1. Taxonomy (GTDB): domain Bacteria; phylum Pseudomonadota; class Gammaproteobacteria; order Burkholderiales; family Burkholderiaceae_D; genus Undibacterium. The sequence goes on from NZ_JAJLQW010000001.1 coordinate 1,146,817, forward strand.
GTTCACGGTTCTATTGGTGATCATCGCTGCATATTCGACGATTTTTGTGGTTGATCAAAAATCTTATGCGATTGTTTTTGCCTTGGGCGAAGTGAAGACTGTGATTAGCGAGCCGGGGCTGCATTTCAAATTGCCGCCGCCGTTTCAGAATGTTTTGTATTTGGATAAGCGTATTCTGACTATAGATACGCCTGATGCCGACCGTTTTATTACGGCTGAAAAGAAAAATATTTTGGTCGATGCCTATGTTAAATGGCACATTACGGATCCTAAACTTTACTACGTCAGCTTCAAGGGAGATGAAGGTAAGGCGCGTGATCGCTTATCGCAAATTGTGAAGGCCGCCTTAAACGATGAAATTACCAAGCGCACTGTGCGTGAAGTGATTTCCGGTGAACGTGGCAAGGTGATGGAAGCCATTCGTAAAAAAGTGACAGAAGAAGCCAAGCAGATCGGTGTGGAAATTATCGATGTGCGTTTAAAGCGTGTTGATTACGTCGAGCAAATCAATAATTCTGTTTACGATCGTATGAAGGCGGAGCGTACCCGGGTCGCGAATGAATTGCGCTCTACAGGTTCTGCCGACTCTGAAAAAATCAGAGCAGATGCGGATAAACAGAGAATCGTGATTCTGGCAGAAGCGTATAAGGAAGCCGAAAAAATGCGTGGCGCGGGCGATGCCGAAGCTTCTCAAATTTATGCGCAGGCTTTCGGTCAGAATCCTGAATTTTATAAGTTTTACAGAAGCCTTGAGGCTTATCGCGCGAGTTTTAAAACAAAGAATGATGTGATGGTGGTAGACCCCAATTCCGAGTTCTTCAAGTATTTTAAAGCGCCAGGCGCGAGTGCAGCGGTTAGCGCTGGAAAATCTAAGTAGTAAGTAGCTTTAAACACACAACGTAGGTTGCGCTATTTGCAAGAATAGCGAGCCTACGTTTGTCACGTATAAAGTTTGATTATTTGTTGTTTTTGTTTTTGATTGCAAGCTCATGCCAAATTGGCTTTTACCTGAAAATATCGCAGATGTTTTGCCATCCGAGGCGCGCAAGATAGAGGAGTTGCGCCGCGTATTGCTGGATAATTTCCGGCTTTACGGTTATGAGATGGTGATGCCGCCTCTGCTGGAATACATAGAATCCTTGCTGAGTGGCGCAGGGCAGGACATGGATTTACGCACCTTCAAATTGGTCGATCAGCTGTCTGGCCGCACCATGGGAGTCAGAGCGGATATGACAACGCAGGTGGCACGCATAGATGCCCATTTGTTGAATCGCGCATCTGTTACGCGCTTATGCTACGCCGGAAGTGTTCTTCATACGCGACCATCCGGTTTGCATGCAACGCGTGAACCGATACAGATCGGTGCAGAAATTTATGGGCATGCGGGCTTGGAAGCGGATGCTGAAATTCAAGAATTGGTGCTGGCATCTCTGGCTCTGGCTAACATTTCCGAGGTCAGGCTTGATCTTTGCCACGTAGGTGTACTGAGGTCTTTGCTGGAGAGCGATCCGCTGGCTAAAAAGCATGAATCAAGTTTGTTTGCTTTATTGGAAGCCAAAGACTTGCCCGCTCTGGAGCAGATTTCCCAAGATTTTAATCCTGTCGTCAGGCAAGCATTACTTGAATTACCCAAGTTGTATGGCGATGTAGCGGTCATTGCGCGGGCGCGCCAGGTGCTGCCTTCATTCGCGGGTATCTCTACTGCTTTAGACGAGCTTGATTATCTGGTGAAATTGGCCGGTCATGCCAAAGTAACGATAGATTTAGCGGATTTGCGCGGCTATCATTATCACAGCGGTGTGATGTTCAATGCGTTTGTTCCTGGCCTGCCGAATGCGGTGGCACGCGGCGGGCGCTATGATCATGTCGGTGAAGCATTTGGCCGTGCGCGCCCGGCGACGGGTTTCTCGCTGGATTTGCGGGAACTGGCGCGTTTGATGCCTTCTGCCGAACGCAAAGACGCGATTCTGGCACCGTGGAGCCAGGATCCTGCTCTGCGTCAAAAAATTAGTGAATTGCGTCAAAGTGGAGAAGTAGTTATTCAAAGTTTGCCGGGTCACGAGAACGAACAGGACGAATTTGACTGCAATAGGGCAGTCGCATTTGATGGTAGTCAATGGATTATTAAAAGCGTAGGTTAAGTGATGTCTCAAAATAAAATCGCAAAAAACGTCGTCGTTATCGGTACCCAATGGGGCGACGAAGGTAAAGGGAAAATCGTTGACTGGTTGACGGATCATGCGCAAGGCGTGGTGCGTTTTCAGGGCGGTCACAATGCTGGTCACACCTTGGTGATTGGCGGTCAAAAAACGGCATTGCAACTCATCCCTTCGGGAATCATGCGCGCAGGTACCGCTTGTTATATCGGGAATGGTGTGGTGTTGTCGGTTCCCGATTTGCTGCGTGAAATCGATAAGCTCCAGGCAAATGGTGTTGAAGTGGCGTCGCGACTGAAAATCTCGGAAGCCTGCCCGATTATTTTGCCTTATCACACGGCACTGGATGCGGCGCGCGAAGCAGCGCGCGGCGCCGGCAAGATCGGCACGACAGGCAAGGGTATTGGCCCTGCTTACGAAGATAAAGTGGCGCGTCGTGCCATTCGCGTCGCTGATTTGCTGAATGCAGAACGTTTCGCGGAAAAATTAAGAGAGAATCTCGATTACCATAATTTCGTGTTGACGAATTATCTGAAGGCACCTGCCGTCGATTTCCAAAAAACCTTGGATGATGCTCTGGCAAATGTCCCTCGTATTCGTCCTATGGTGGCCGATGTGTCCAGCGCTCTTTATGCTGCCTATAAAAACGGCGCAAGTTTATTATTTGAAGGTGCGCAAGGCAGTTTGCTGGACGTGGATCACGGTACTTATCCGTTCGTTACATCGAGCAACTGCGTCGCTGGCAATGCCGCTGCCGGCTCGGGTGTCGGGCCAAATATGCTGCACTATATTCTGGGTATTACTAAGGCTTACACGACGCGTGTTGGCTCGGGTCCATTTCCATCCGAATTGCCTACAGATCAGGGCGTCGGCAAGCATCTGGCCAGTGTCGGGCATGAATTTGGCACGGTCACGGGGCGCGCCCGCCGTTGCGGCTGGTTTGATGCAGCTTTGCTGAAGCGTTCGGTACAAATCAACGGTGTTTCCGGCATGTGCCTGACCAAACTCGACGTACTGGATGGTTTGGAGACCTTGCAATTGTGTACCGGTTATACAGTGGACGGTAAGGCCGTGGATATCTTCCCGGTAGGTGCCGAAGAGGCTGCCCGTTGCGTGCCAGTGTACGAGGAAATGCCCGGCTGGACAGAGACGACGGTCGGAGCAAAGAGCATGGATGCTTTGCCATTGAATGCACGTAACTACATCAAACGCATTGAGACCTTGGTCGGTGTGCCGGTCGATATGGTCTCTACAGGCCCGGATCGTGAAGAGACGATCGTATTGCGCCATCCATTTCTATAAATAGTTCATACAATAAATAAGGCTAGAGGAAGTAACATGACGTTGCCAGCTTCAACAGAAAAAGACCTTTGGGTTTCTTGGGATGCCTATCATCGCTCTATCGAACAGTTGGCTTTGAAGGTATATGAGTCAGGCTGGAAGTTCGATCAGATTTTGTGTCTGGCACGCGGCGGTTTGCGTCCAGGCGACATTTTTTCCCGCATTTTTGATCTGCCGTTAGCGATACTGTCTACCAGTTCCTATCGTGAGGATGCCGGTACGGTTCAAGGTCAGCTTGATATCGGTAAATATATTTCAACGACCAAGGGTACGCTACAGGGGCGCGTACTTGTGGTGGATGATTTAGTCGATTCCGGCGTTACCCTGGAAAAGGTCTTGCATCATTTGCGCGAAAATTTTCCTGGCGTGACAGAAGCAAAATCTGCGGTGATCTGGTACAAGGCATGCTCCTCAGTAGCGCCGGATTTTTATCTCGATTATTTAGCAACGAACCCATGGATACATCAGCCGTTTGAAGAGTACGATAGTATCCGTCCGCACCAGTTAAATGCATGGTCAAAAAAGGGCGAAACTAAAGAATGATCACAACGGGAGTAAAGAAATTTGCTCCCGTTTTTTTATGTGTGAACGTCTGGCAGGGCGGCATCAGTGTGATTGAATGCGGTTTGTCAGCGATAAAAATAGTGAATAGGCTTTTGATTTGACGCGTCGTCACCAGATAAGACTGTAGTACTTCAGTTTGGTCGTTGAGTTTGATTTCGAGACAACGATGGGATATCAAAAAAGGCGATGTCAGCATGCATTACGGCGAACGTTTTAATAGCATTACGCATACAGTAGGCGCTGCCTTGGCGGTGATTGGCGGCTCGGTACTCCTAGTCCTTGCGGCGAAATCCGGCGATCCCTGGAAGATCGTCAGTTTCAGTATTTATATCGCTTCGTTACTCATCCTGTATCTCGCTTCCACGCTTTATCATAGTCTGCGCGGTGTCGCGAAAGATGTGTTCCGCAAGTTTGATCATTGCGCTATCTATTTACTGATTGCCGGCAGTTATACGCCGTTTACCCTGGTGACCATGCGAGGCCCTTGGGGCTGGTCGCTTTTCGGCGTGGTATGGGGGCTTGCCTTGATAGGTGTTGTGCAGGAACTATGGTTCGCTAGAGGGGCGCGTATTTCATCGCTCATTATTTACATGATGATGGGATGGCTGGCGATTATCGGTATAAAACCTTTGCTTGCTGCATTGGGTGTGCCGGGGTTTATCTGGCTTGCCGCAGGTGGTTTGCTATATACCTTGGGCATAGGATTCTATGCAACCGACCATAAAGTAAAACATGGTCACGGTGTATGGCATCTTTTTGTGCTGGCTGGCAGTTTGTGTCATTACGTTGCCGTCTTGTTTTATGTCGCTTAAAGTCGTGAATGGCAATCTCTTTATTGCGTGCAGTAAAGGCGTCACATTCATCGCATAGAATATCGTTGTGAATCGGAACGCGCTGGTTGGTGATGGCGGAAATTCGATACTGTATCCAATACTTCCTATCCAGCCAGAATCTAGCGTGATGCAGCGGGTAGTGGATAATGTCGTAGAATTTTATGAGGCAAATGCAAAATACATAGCAAAAAGCCTCGTTGACGAATCAACGAGGCTTACAATGCTGTGGTGCCCACGGAGGGACTCGAACCCCCACACCCGAAGGCACATGGACCTGAACCATGCGCGTCTACCAATTCCGCCACGTGGGCAACGGAGACCATGATTATAGAGCATTCGCGAGGATTGTCAACTCTGGCGAACATCATCAGAGTTCGGGGGCGCAGTAAAGTTAGGTAATTAGCTTGCTCTCCGGTAAACTAGAGGGGAGTGCGGGATGAAATTGCTGCACTTAATTTTTAACAACAAAAAGAAAAGAAATTCACCTTTTGAATAAACATTCATATCCCATTCCCAGCCGTGAGGAAATTCTCGGCATCCTGCGCACTTCGAGCACCAAGCAAAAAGTGGAAACGATTGCAGGCAAACTAGGCGTAAAACCTGAGGAGCTTGACGGCATGGTGCGACGATTGAACGCGATGGAAAGAGATGGTCAGGTCAAGCAGGATAAGTCCGGCAATTACACGCTTGCCAATCAAGATAATTTTATTTCCGGTCGTGTCAGCAGTCACCGTGACGGTTACGGTTTTTTAACGCCGGACGACGGCAGCGAAGACTTGTTTTTGCCGGAAAGAGAGATGCAGCGTGTGTTGCATGGCGATCGAGTCACGGCGCGCGTGGTTGGCACGGATCGACGCGGCCGTCTGGAAGGCGGCATTATTGAAATCCTGGAGCGCGCCAATACCCACATTATCGGGCGTTTGCTGAATGAAAACGGCGTCTGGATAGTTGCCCCGGAAGATAAACGGTTTAGCCAGGATATCTTACTCGCCGGTTCGCCGGGCAAGGCAAAATCGGGTCAGGTCGTCAGTGTGGAGTTGACCGAGCAGCCCACCAAATACGCGCAAGCAGTCGGTCGCATTGTCGAAGTGCTAGGCGATGTCGATGATCCCGGCATGGAAATCGAAATCGCTGTCAGAAAATTCGGTGTGCCGCATGAATTTTCCGAAGCGGCTAAAAAAGCAGCGAGCAAACTACCCTCGGAAATCCGTGATGCCGATTTGACGGATCGCGTTGATTTACGTGACATTCCTCTAGTCACGATCGACGGCGAAGACGCGCGCGATTTCGATGACGCGGTTTATTGCGAAACCATTAAAGCCGGTCGCACCAAAGGCTATCGCCTGATCGTCGCGATTGCGGACGTCAGCCATTATGTGAAGCCGAACGATGCGCTCGATGGCGACGCTTTATTGCGTAGCACCTCGGTGTATTTCCCACGCCGCGTTATTCCCATGTTGCCGGAGAAATTGTCGAACGGCCTGTGCTCGCTGAATCCCGACGTCGATCGTTTGACTTTGGTGTGCGATATGGTGATTTCGCTCGATGGCGAGGTCACTGCGTATCAGTTTTATCCCTCGGTGATTCATTCTGCAGCGCGCTTTACTTACACCGAAGTTGCCGCTATTTTGGGTAACACCAAAGGCCCGGAGGCCAATAAGCGTCTGTCGCTGGTACCGCATCTGCTGGACTTGTATGACTGCTTCCAGGCTTTGTTAAAAGCTCGTCATCGTCGCGGCGCGATTGATTTTGAAACGACAGAAACCTATATCGTTTGTAACGCGGCAGGCAAGATTGAAAAAATTCTGCCACGTACCCGCAATGATGCGCATAAACTGATCGAAGAATGCATGCTGGCCGCCAATGTGTGTGCGGCGAATTTGCTGGAGGTCCATAAACAGCCTGGCACCTATCGCATCCATGCGGGGCCGACCAAGGAAAAACTCACGCAGGTGCGCAATTTCCTGAAGCAGGTCGGTCTGTATCTGAATGGCGGCGACAAACCGTCCGCTTCCGATTATGCCGAGTTGATGACCAAGATTAAAGGTCGTCCCGATACCAGTCTGTTGCAGACCATGCTGCTGCGCTCTATGCAGCAAGCAGTCTACAGCCCCGATAATATTGGCCACTTCGGCTTGTCCTACGATGCCTATGCGCATTTCACCAGCCCGATACGGCGCTACCCCGATTTGTTGACGCATCGGGCGATTAAAGCGATTTTGCAAGGCAAGAAATACGAACCCAAAGGTATCGATACCAGCTTGCTGAACACGACAGTGTCGAATGCCGCGCGCAAACAGCAGATTCTGGACAAGGCTGCGGGTAAGAAACCGAAGTCGGAACAAGACCTGACAATCTGGGATGCGCTGGGGGTGCATTGCTCCGCCAATGAGCGTAGAGCCGACGAGGCCTCGCGCGATGTCGAAGCATGGCTTAAGTGTTATTTCATCCGGAATAAACTCGGGGAAGAATTCACCGGCACGATTTCAGGCGTGACGCAATTTGGTATTTTTGTGCAGCTTGATGAAATTTATATCGAAGGTCTGGTGCATATTACAGAACTCGGCGCAGATTACTTCCAGTTCGACGATGCCCGTCATGAACTGCGTGGAGAGCGCACCGGTAAGCGCTATCAATTGACCGACCGGGTTACAGTCCAGGTCAGCCGGGTAGATTTGGATGCCCGCAAAATCGATCTGGCGATCGTGCAACCCAGTGGCCCAAGAATCAATATTGGTCAGGAATTACGTGAGCAGAATTTGAGTGGCGGGCGTGGCGGCAATGCTTCTGGAACTGGCGTCGTCAAAGCAAGTGCAAAGTCGAAAAAAGCGGGTGCCAAATCCAGTCCGCAAACTGTTGCCAAATCAGATGCAAAAATAGTTCCGGTCAAAGCCACAGCGGTTCCGGTCAAGGCACGTCGCGCCAAGCCGGAAACGACTGAGCGTCCATCGCGGGCAGTATCCCGATCTGGCAAGAAAAAACGATAAAGAAACGATAGTTGCAGAAAGTTATATTCAGATAGTGAAGTAAACAATGAAAAATAAAATGATTTTTGGTTTCCATGCCGTCACCTCCCGGATTCGTCATGAGGCCTCGTCGGTGGAAGAAATTTACGTCGACTCTTCACGCGTCGACGGCCGTATGAAAGATCTATTAAGTGCAGCAAAATCAGCCGGCGTACGGATTATCCAGGCAGATGATCAGCGTTTGTCGAGCATCGTCGGCACCCGTCGTCATCAGGGCGTGGTGGCCAAAGCCGGTGAATTATCGCTGGCGCGTAACCTCGATGAATTACTGGATGCCATCGAAGGCCCGCCATTATTATTGATACTCGACGGTATTACCGATCCGCATAATCTCGGTGCATGTTTGCGGGTAGCGGATGGTGTCGGTGCACATGCCGTGATCGCACCGAAAGATAGAGCGGTAGGCTTAAATGCGACTGCCGCCAAAGTCGCCAGCGGCGCTGCCGAGACGGTGCCTTATATTACCGTGACCAACCTCGCGCGCACCTTGCGTGAGTTGAAGGAGCGCGATATTTTCCTGGTGGGTACTTCGGACGATGTAGAGCAGACCATTTACGATGTGGATTTTAAAGGCGGCATCGCTATTGTGATGGGTTCGGAAGGCGAGGGCATGCGCCGTTTGACGCGTGAGACTTGCGATCAACTGGTCAGTATTCCTATGTTCGGCTCAGTCGAAAGCCTGAACGTTTCTGTGGCGTCCGGCGTTTGTCTGTATGAGGCGCGCAGACAGCGTTTGCCGCGCGCTTAAACGCGCTTTGCTTTATCCCAGTCATCTTGGCGCCGGCTTCACTGTTCATCGCCAGCACATTTTTGCTGAACGCGCTAAGATGCACTTCCTTATTTAGTTTTCCTTATTACTCCATGTTCAGTCGTTTACGCGAAGATATTGCGAATATCATTCAACGAGATCCTGCTGCCCGCAACACTTGGGAAGTCATTACCTGCTATCCGGGCTTCCATGCAATTTTGATGCATGGTTGGGCGCAATGGTGCTGGCAGCGTGGATTGAAATGGCTAGGGCGCTTTATATCGCATCTGGCACGTATTGTTACCGGCATTGAAATTCATCCTGGCGCCACGATAGGACGCCGGGTTTTTATCGATCATGGCTTTGGCGTGGTAGTCGGTGAGACGGCGGAGATTGGCGACGACTGCACGATTTATCAAGGCGTGACGCTGGGCGGTACGTCTTTGTCCAAAGGGGCAAAACGCCATCCTACGCTGGAGCAGGGCGTCATCGTCGGTGCCGGCGCCAAAGTTTTGGGCGGCTTTACCATTGGCGCCGGCGCAAAGATCGGCTCGAATTCGGTGGTCGTCAAGCCAGTGCCAGCCGGCGCGACTGCGGTAGGAAATCCTGCACATATCATCAAAAAAGAAAGCGACGCGCAAACTGAGGCAACAGCGAATTTATTCAGTGCCTATGGCGTCACCTCGAATGGCGACGATCCGATTTCTAAAGTTTTGCATAAACTGATTGATCATGCGGTGTCACAGCAAGAGCAGATAGAGAAATTGACGGCGGCAATTGCGACTGCCGGGATTGCATGCGAGACCCAGCTATCGGCGGATAAACTGAACCCTGAACAAATCAATAGCCTGGTTGATTGATGTTTTAAGCGAACAAGGCATACTCCCCATATTGTATGGAAAATATACCTTGCATCCGCAGTATTCTATTGGTTTTTGAAAATATACTAGCTTAGAGTATATGGTTGCCATGGACATAAATCAGGCTATGCGATGAGGGGTATACCATTCACGTCAAAACGAACAAAGCTGCCATCGTCATATAGCCCCAGCCAGCCGCCATGCACGGCCTCGATATCACATTCCCAATCCGGCAAGACATAACGGGTACCTTGTACATGCTGGTGTATCGCCGGTCGGTGCGTGTGGCCGTGGATCATAATAGCAGCGCCGCTATCTGAAAACAGCTGGCTGATTGCCTCGGGACTCACATCCATGATCGCCGCGGTTTTGCTTTGCTGTTCAATTTTACTGTCCTGACGCATGCCTTCAATCATCGCATTGCGTTCTGCTAAAGGCATACTGAGAAACTGATTGCGCCAAGCCGGTTGCCGCACCTGATTACGAAAGGCGATGTAGGCGACATCATCGGTACATTGTTCATCGCCATGTGCCAGCACGATTTTTTGATTCGCGATGACTACCGTGCTTGGATCAGGCAGCAGCGTAGCGCCCGTTGCCATGGCAAATTGCTCACCAACCAAAAAATCGCGATTCCCGGCAATCCAATATACCCGGGTCCCGGCATCGCTGACGGCGCGCAGAGCTGCAACGATGTCGCTGTTAAAGGGCATCGCCATCGCATCGTCGCCAGCCCAGTATTCGAACAGATCGCCCAATAGAAAGAGCTGTTCGGCCTGGCTGCCATAGCGATTCAGGAAATCGAAAAAAGCCATCGCCGTTTTGGGTAGCGATGCGCGTAAATGGATGTCGGAAACAAAAAGCGCAACCAACCCTGGTTGCGCTTTCGCGTGCTTGCGTTGATCAGTCACTGTTAATTCATTCTTTTCAATGATCGAATTAAACGACTTCAGCTTTTTCGATGACGACATTTTCAACTGGAACATCCTGGAACATGCCAGTACGTGTTGTTTTAACCGATTTGATTTTATCGACGATGTCTTTGCCTTCTGTTACTGCGCCAAAAACGCAGTAGCCCCAGCCGTCCTGGCCTGGGTAGTCGAGGAAGCTGTTATTTGTGGTGTTGATGAAAAATTGCGCAGAAGCTGAATGCGGATCGCCAGTCCGTGCCATGGCGATCGAGTAGCGTTGATTTTTCAAGCCATTTTTTGCTTCGTTTTCAATCGGAGCGTTGGTCGCTTTTTGCTTCATGCCCGGCTCAAAACCGCCGCCCTGGATCATGAAGCCGTCAATCACGCGATGAAAAATAGTGCCATTGTAGTGGCCTGCTTCAACATAGGCGATAAAGTTGGCGACGGTTTTAGGGGCTTTTTCAGCATCGAGCTCGATTGTGATATTGCCATGATTAGTGGTCAGAATAACGGCCATGATAGTCCTTGAAGAAGTAAAGAAAATTGATGTGATTGTATATTATTTGAGTAACTTGGCAGATTCAATAATGACCGCTTTATTCGGGACATTTTGCATCATTCCCGATTCGCTGGTTTCCACCGCTTTGATCTTTTCGACGACATCCATACCCTTGATGACTTTGCCAAATGGGGTGTAGCCAGCGGTGGCCAGCAAGGCTTGCGTGCGCGGGGCGGTAACGACATTGCCTCTGCGCTCATATTGCACCGGGTCGCCTTCAGGCAATACCTGATGATTCAGAAAATCGTTGTCATTCACATTGATGAAGAATTGCGCCGTCGCAGAATTAGGATCGTTGGTGCGCGCCATGGCGACGGTGCCGAGATCGTTTTTCAAACCGTGCTCCAGGGCGTATTTGGCCTCTAATGCGATGGGCTTGCCGGTCGATTTTTCTTTCATGTTTTTATCAAAGCCGCCGCCCTGGATCATGAAGTTATCGATCACGCGGTGGAAGATAGTGCCGTTGTAATGCCCGGCTTTGACGTAGCGCAGGAAATTCTCGACGGTCTTAGGGGCAGCTTCTGGATGCAATTCAAGGACGATTTCGCCCAGGCTGGTTTTTAGCGCGACCTTAGGCAACGCTTCTGCCCATGCGATAGTAGTGCTAAGCAGCAATGCGGTGCTGGCGAAAAGAGTAACAATGTGACGACGGTTTAGTGACATAGTTTTCCTCGAAATATCAAACTTGTGCTTCATAGATGATTCTCCATTTTGCCGCTTCCTTGATCCAATATTGCCGCTTTCGGACACTGGTTTTACTCTTGCTTGCCGTCGTTTCCTGGGTAAAGGTGCTGACGATCATTTCATCTTTTCCAGGATAGCGAAACTGCGTAACTTCTTTTAGCTTGATCGACAGATTATGCAGGCCTTCCATCGCCTGTTGCTGCTTGGGAAACCAGACATTCAGATTGTCGCCCTGAATAGTCTTAAAGTTCCTTGAATAATTATTCAGCAGGCGATTCGGGTTTTGACTTTCCAGGTCAGTACGCCAGTCTTCCAGCATTTTACTCGCCGATTGCTTATCTGCATTCCATTTTGTGAAGTTGGAAAATTCGACTTGCTCGCTGATGATGACCGGGGTTTTCCCGATGTCGATCATGGCGGCAATTCTCAGGAAATCGGGGTTGGTCAGGACCACGCAACCGTCAGAGGCCAGTGGCGGACGACTGAAGTTTTCTGAGGGTACGCCATGCAACCAGATGCCGGAACCGCTTCTGCCATTGATTTTATCCCACTCATTCGGATAATTAATCGGCAGCGCACCCGGACCATAAAAATCGGGAAGTTTTGATCCGGCCAGACGGCTGGTGATGTAGTACACGCCTACCGGCGTTTTTTGATCACCTTCTTTATTTTTATTGATGCCGAATTTGCCCTGACTGACGTAAAAATCAGTTACAAATTTAGGTTGTCCGGCATTGTTTTCATAAAGATATAAGCGCGATTTTTTGGCATCCATGATCAAGATTTGTTTTTGATCGTCGCGCAGTTGCAAAATATTGCGTGGAATAAGATCTGGGTCCGGTTTTTCGCGGATTGATTTTAGTCGTGCGTAGGCTTCGTCTCGCAAATCCTTGAGTTTTTCTGGCGATGCATTAGAGTTGCCGCCGAAGCTGTTAACTTGCTTGGTGTGCATCAGAAGCAGGTCGCCACGGATCAGGTGGCCTAGCTGAAAATTCGGGTAGGCTTCGACCAACTCATCGGCTTTTAATTGGGCTTGTTGCAGCTTATTTGCAGCCAGGCTTTTATAGACTTCAAGTAACAGAAAATCTGGATTGGGAAGATGCTGGCTTGCTTCTGGTGTAATGGATTTTTCGACCCGTGACTTGGCATGCGATAGCGTAGGCGCACTCATGAGTGCAATCGGTATCAGCGATAAAAAAACGGCAATAAGGTATTTCCCGCATCTTAAGGACAGGGAAGGCAAAAACAGGACAGAGCGATACATCAGTTACCCGCGCGCTCCTGCTTGATCAGCCATTTGCCGTCTTGCTTGACCATGGATAAGGATTTGCGGCTATTCGCTGTCAATTGGTCCGAGCTATAGATTTGTCGGAACTTGACTGTAGCGTTATTGCCGTCCACAGACACTTTTGGGGATTCGATTTTGACGCTGATGTGACCTTTACCTTCAATACGTGCGCGACGCTCGTCCGCCCAGGCTTTGCGCGATTCCCCTTTGGGAGTTTCAAAGTCTTTTGCATAGTGCGCTAAATAGGTGCCGGTATCTTTGCCGCTCCAGGCTTTAGCCCAATTTTCGACGGCTTTAAGAACCTCATCCTGATCGCTATTGACTGGGGCAACGGTAGGTTTGCTGGCAATTTTTGCTTCAGCTTTTTCTTGTTTGCTTGATTCTGGTTCTACTTTGGCGGCTGCGGTTTTGGCTGGACTTGCTGCAGCGACAGTGGCGGAGCTGACGGCAGTTTTTGGATTAGTCCCACCTGTCGTATTGCCTATCAGGTTTTTCACTAAAGTCAGTTTGAGTTTGGCGCCGGAGTTGCCTGAGTCGAGTTGCAATGCTTTGTCATACGACTGGCTAGCTAATTTTGCGTATACATCGCCCAGATTTTCGTGGGCGGTACCGTAAGTTGGATTAGTGCGTATCGCCATTTCCAGGGCAGCGCGCGCTTTATCGTATTGAGCGCTGGAGGCATACAGCACGGCCAGATTGTTATACGGCTCAGGCAGTTCAGGGTAATCGTCGGTTAATTTTGAGAATACGGTAATTGCCTCAGTCGATTTATTTTGTTCCGTCAGTATCAATCCCTTTAAAAAACGTAATTGCGCATCTTTTGGGCGTTGCGCCAAGATGGCATCTACTTTTTGCAGTGCTTCAGCCGTTTGTCCTGCACGAAAAAGCTTTGCGATATCGGATGAGTCGTCTGCAAAAGAGGGGAGTGACATGAGTGCAAGAGACAGACTGGATAATGCAAAAACACTTTGAGCAAGGTGGCGCATAGTAAATGGACTTGGTTTCATTGGGGAACTGGGGAACATTGGTTCAGCAATGTTATACTGAATATAAAGCGACATCTTAACAAAGATGCGCACAAAATGGGTTTTTGGCACGCTTTGACGTCAACTGTCAGCTACAGATAGTTTGAAATTGAATCAGTTGGCGCACATTCGAACAAAAATCACAAAAAACAATTCACACGCAGCTCATGACTAAGCAAAAAATATATAACTCCCTGACCCGCGAAAAACAAATTTTTGTTCCAATTGAGCCTGGCAAGATCCGCATGTATGTCTGCGGGATGACGGTGTATGACTACTGCCACCTTGGGCATGCGCGCGTCATGGTGGTATTTGATATGGTGCAGCGCTGGTTGAGAAGTTCTGGTTTTGATGTGACCTACGTCCGTAATATTACTGATATTGATGACAAAATCATTAAACGGGCAGTGGAAAATGGCGAGACTATCTCCCAGCTAACCAATCGTTTCATTGACTACATGAATGAGGATGCGCAGGCTTTGGGCGTACAGGCACCGGATCATGCACCGAGAGCGACACAATATATTCCGCAGATGTTGCAATTGATTGCCCGATTGGAGAACAATGGTTTGGCATACCAGGCGACCGACGGCGATGTGAATTATTCTGTGCGCGATTTTGTGGGTTATGGGAAATTATCCGGCAAGTCTTTGGACGATTTGCGCGCCGGTGAACGTATTGATATCAATACTGGTAAGCGTGATCCTTTGGATTTTGTCCTGTGGAAATCAGCCAAAGACGCAGAGCCAGCCGAAGTAAAATGGGAGTCCCCATGGGGCACGGGCCGACCTGGCTGGCATATTGAATGTTCCGCAATGGCGAGCGAATTGTTGGGGCGGCATTTTGATATTCATGGTGGCGGGCAAGATTTGCAATTTCCGCATCACGAAAATGAGATCGCTCAATCCGAAGGCGCGCATCAACATACTTTTGTGAATTATTGGATGCATAACGGCTTCGTGCGTCTGGATAATGAAAAAATGTCTAAATCCCTAGGCAATTTTTTCACGATACGCGATGTGCTGAAAAGATACGATCCTGAAGTTGTGCGTTTTTTCATTCTCCGGGCACACTATCGCAGCCCCTTAAATTATTCTGATGCGCATTTAGATGATGCGAAAGCTGCGTTATCCCGCTTATATACGGCGTTGAAAGAAACGGTCAGCGACGAGCTGCCGCTGGATTATGAAGATGACTATGCGAAACGCTTCGCAGAAGCGATGTTTGACGACTTCAATACGCCTATCGCTATTTCGGTTTTGTTTGACCTTGCAAACGATCTGAACAAGACCAGGTCACCTCAGTCAGCTCGCCAATTAAAGGCTTTGGCCGGCACCATAGGTTTATTGCAGCGTTTGCCAAATGATTATTTACATGCGTCACCGCAATTATCTGATGTCGATGAGCTAAAGCATATTCAAGCCAGGATAGATGCACGTATCGAAGCCAAAAAGGCCAAAAATTTTGCGGAGTCCGATCGTATCCGTAACGAATTGCTTGGCGAGGGCATTGTTCTTGAGGACAAGGCTGGCGGATTGACTGAGTGGCGCAGGGTATGAGTAGCTCCGATAAGCCAGTGAATCCAGTAAAAACATTGCCACAAGTTCCAGAGTATTGGGAGAGTGCCAAGATTGAGTTGATGAAGCGCGATAGAATTATGCGCAAGCTGATTCCTCAGTTCGGCGATTTGTATTTAGTCGGACGTGATGATCCCTTCACAACCTTGACGCGCTCGATTGTTGCCCAGCAGATTTCAGTGAAGTCGGCGGATGCGCTGTGGCAGCGTTTTCTCGAACTTTGTCCAAAATGCACTTATGCACAGGTTTTAAAAGCAGGAAACGAGAAACTATTAGCTTGCGGTTTATCCAAGCGTAAAACGGAATATATTCTAGACTTAGCAGAGCACTTTAAAGAAAAAAGAGTTCATGTTGATAATTGGGCGGAGATGGCAGATGAAGACGTTATTTCGGAGTTGATACAAATTCGAGGGATAGGACGCTGGACAGCAGAGATGTTTTTGATATTTAATCTGCTCCGTCCGAATATTTTGCCTTTAGATGATCCTGGTTTGCTCAAAGGCATTAGCAGTAATTATTTTTCAGGTGAACCGGTTTCCCGTAGCGATGCAAGAGAGGTTGCCGCGAACTGGGGGCCGTGGTGTACAGTAGCGACCTGGTATCTATGGCGTAGCCTGGATCCCGTTACTGAATCGTAATTTTAAGTAAAGCTTATTTTCAACGTAGCTTGAAATAGTAGGAGGCACAATGACTAAAACGACATTCCTGGGGTTTGAGCAATCTATTGCAGAACTTGAAACAAAAATCGAAGAATTGCGCTTTGTGCAAGACGATTCTGCCGTAGATATTTCTGAGGAAATCGACAGACTCTCAAAAAAGAGTCAGATGTTGACCAAAGATGTCTATGCAAAACTGACTCCATGGCAGGTTTCGCAAATTTCACGTCATCCACAGCGTCCTTATACGATGGACTATGTGAATCAGATTTTTACGGATTTTCACGAATTACATGGCGACCGTAGCTTTGCCGACGACCAGTCGATCGTTGGCGGCTTGGCGCGTTTTAACGGTCAGGCCTGTATGGTCATGGGACATCAAAAGGGACGTGATACCAAAGAACGTGCAATGCGTAATTTTGGTATGCCTAAGCCTGAGGGGTATCGTAAAGCCATGCGTCTGATGAAGCTGGCTGAGAAATTTAATATTCCGGTATTTACCTTTATTGACA
The DNA here is from genome assembly GCF_025548535.1 of Undibacterium sp. Jales W-56. Lineage (GTDB taxonomy): Bacteria > Pseudomonadota > Gammaproteobacteria > Burkholderiales > Burkholderiaceae_D > Undibacterium. The sequence continues at coordinate 1,163,557 of NZ_JAJLQW010000001.1, forward strand.
CTACCGGTGCGTGGCCAGGTATTGATGCTGAAGAGCGCGGACAGTCCGAGGCGATCGGGCATAATTTGTACGTCATGGCGGAATTGAAAGTACCTTTGATTACCACCATCATCGGTGAAGGCGGTTCGGGCGGCGCGCTGGCGCTGGCGGTTGGCGATGCCGTTTTGATGTTGCAATACGCAACTTATTCCGTGATTTCTCCTGAGGGTTGTGCATCCATATTGTGGAAAACCTCGGATCGTGCCTCTGATGCGGCCGAAGCGCTTGGGTTAACGGCGCATCGCTTGAAAGCCATGGGTCTGATTGATAAAATTATTAATGAGCCTTTAGGTGGTGCGCATCGTGATCCTAAGCAGATGTGTGCTCTGGTGAAGCGGGCTTTAGCTGATACCTTGCGCCAGTTTCAGGGATTGAAAACAAAGGATTTGCTTACAGCACGCCATGAAAAGCTGATGAGTTATGGTAAGTTCAAGGAAACAAAACTGTCAGAATGACGGTAGTTAACAATGAGCGTACGTTGATTGATCATTTTCGACGTACGCTTGAGCAGATACTGCAAATAAATGATATCAATCTAAACGATACAGGTTTGGCTGTCGCATACAGCGGCGGATTAGATTCTTCCGTGTTGCTCGATCTGGCAAAAACATTTTGTCAGAGTCAAAATATTCCTCTTTTTGCTTTTCACATTCATCATGGATTAAGTCCGAATGCAGATGACTGGCTTATCCATTGCTCGCAAAAATGCGCATCGATTGGAGCGACTTTTGTGGGTAAAAAAGTAGTTCTTGAAAATACAAATAAGGATGGAGTGGAAGCCTCAGCCAGAGAGGCGAGGTATAAGAGTCTCGGAGTTTTGTGCGCAGAATATAAATTGCCATTGATGCTGACGGCACATCATCAAGATGATCAGGCGGAGACTGTATTACTTCAACTATTGCGTGGCTCAGGCGTTGCCGGATTGTCTGGCATGGATTTATTTAACCGGGCGCCGAAACTATTGTGCAATGACACGCTATTGATGGCCAGACCGTTGTTGGGTAACCCTCGGCAGACAATGGTCGAGTATGCTGCTGCCAATGCGATTGCCTATGTGGAGGATGAGTCCAATGTCGATGTCCGGTATGTCAGGAATGCGCTGCGCCATCAAATCATGCCTATCTTGTCCTCCATTGCGCCTGGTTATGCTGAGCGGCTATCCAGAAGTGCCACGCATGCCCAATCGACCAATAGACTGTTGATGAATATTGCAAAACAAGATCTTGATGCATGCAAGATAGAGAATGCATTGGATATTTCGCGCGTAGTTGAGCTGGGAAATGATCGTATCGATAATTTGCTGCGTTTTTGGCTGGCAGAGAAAGGTTCCCGGATGCCAACTACAGCGCGCTTAGCCGAGCTGCGTCATCAACTTTTTGAAGGGCGCGCCGATGCAAGGATCAGTGTTTATCACGAGAGCTTGGGAATACATCGGTATAAAAACAAAATCTATGCAACATCAAGGGATGCGATAAAAATTGCAGATGTGCCGCCGCTGCAATTTAAATGGAGTGGGGAATCGTCAATCGAGTTCTCTGACTTTGGTGGGACGCTTCACTTTGAGGACGCCGATGCAGGCATTTCTGCAGACTGGTTACAAGCACACATTCTGACGATACATGCACGTCAGGGCGGTGAGCGTTTAAAGCTGGCGCTCAATCGCCCAAGCCGTGATATCAAAAGCCATTATCAAAGCTTGGAAATTCCATTTTGGGATAGAGATCGATTACCGTTTATTTCTCATGAGGGCAAACTATTGTTCGCGGCAGGCATTGGGGTGGATGCAAGATTTCTTGGCGATTCGCCAGGCCAATTCATCAGCTTACGCTGGGAATTCGTTATTCAATAGCTCAATATTTCCATAATTTCGACAAGAAGTAGCCAATTATATGAAACGACAAATAGTATTAGATACAGAAACAACCGGCTTGAACGCTAGAGCAGGTGATCGCGTTATTGAAATTGGTTGTGTGGAAATGATTAATCGTAAATTAACCGGTAATAATTTCCATCGCTATATCAATCCGGAACGCGATTCTGAAGAAGGGGCGCTGGCAGTCCATGGATTGACCACGGAGTTTTTAAGCGACAAGCCTAAATTCGCTGAAATTGCCGATGAATTCTGTGAATATATTAAAGGTGCAGAAGTCGTTATCCATAACGCTCCGTTTGACGTAGGATTCCTGAATGCCGAATTTGCTCGCTTGGGGTTGCCAGCGTTTTCTGATTGCGTAGAAAGTGTTACAGATACTTTGGTGCAGGCTAAAGAACTGCATCCCGGTAAGCGAAATTCCTTGGATGCGCTGTGCGACCGATATGAAATCTCAAATTCACATCGAAAATTACATGGGGCTTTACTTGACGCGGAGTTGCTGGCAGATGTTTTTTTGGCCATGTCTCGTGGGCAAAATAGTTTTGCTATTGAAGTTGAAGAGGCTGTAGAGGTAAAAATAGTCGAAGAGATCATCCCTGATACACCAATTGGCGAAGTTATTGTGTGCTATGCAACAGCCTTGGATCTGGAGGCTCACGAATCATTGTTAAGCGGATTAGATAAAGAAATCCGCGGTAAAAGTATTTGGCATCTTAACTAATATCAATTTAATAGTATCCGCAGTTGAGGGCACAGTTCAAAGCGCTGTGCCCTATTCACATTAAGCAATTGTCTGTAGGAAGTCATTCCCCGAAATTAATATTTATTTAACGAAATCTCTCATGTTTATGAGTGGTTTGTTGTGAAAACACGATTTATTTAAAAAAAATTCTAAAGTTTTCCAATTTTTTGACGTTAAAAATCATTAAATAAATATTTAAATATTTTTTCATATAAGCCTAAAGTTTTGGTTTTTCATGCCGTTAAAGTCTTAAGAGAAAAATATAAGAGGCTGACTTTTCAACCTAAGTCTTTGTTTTTATTTGCTTATTCAGTTTTTCTCTTTCTTTTAGAATAATTCAATTTTCTTTTTAAAATTCTTTAAAAAGATGTCAAATGTATCTTGTAGGAAAGACTCCTACAGGATTGCTCTGTTTTTTATTACTCAATAATCCTAGTTCCACCTATACATCGGTAAATTTCTTGGTCCCACAATGTGTCTCAACGGCAATCAACTCTGCGCCGGGATAACAGGATGGGGGATGTGAAAATGACACCGAATGACATGATGGCTGAAATTCGCGATGCAAATCTGAGTTACTTAATGCTTGCTCAGCAGATGATACGTGCTGATAAGGCGACTGCCATATTTCGCTTAGGGATAGCTAAAGAGATCGCCGACCTGATCGAAGGGTTGAATAACGCACAAATCTTGAAGTTGGCGGGATCAAATATGATGCTCGCCCGATTTAGATTTGAAGACAGTGCCATTTTGTGCATGCTGACAAACTATAACAAAGAGCGCGCTTTGGCTCATTCTCATGCCGCCATTTTAATGGCTGGACAAGCTGTTGAAGAAATTCATTAATTTAATCAGCAGTAACAAATCCCAGTATTGAGGTGAGTACAATGGTTAGCAAAAGTGTCGTGAACGAAGCGCAAGAAATCCAATTGGCGATTGATTTGGTTAATCTTGGCGCTCGACTGCAATTATTGGAGTCTGAGACTAATTTGTCCAGAGAGCGTCTTTTGAAAATCTATAAAGAGTTAAAAGGTGTTTCCCCACCTAAAGGCATGCTGCCATTCTCCACTGATTGGTTTATCACCTGGCTGCCGAATATTCATTCTTCATTGTTTATGAATATCCATAAATATTTACATGATCATGCTGAGATCAAAGGCATCGAGGCTGTGGTTAAGGCATACCGTCTATATCTGGAGCAGGCGCTTGTCGCTCCTGGCGAAGAATCCGTATTGTCGTTGACGCGCGCTTGGACTTTGGTTCGTTTCTTTGACGCAAAAATATTAAAATTTGCAAAATGCAGTAAATGTGGCGGACAATTTGTTGCGCACACGCTGGATTTGCATAATGATTATGCATGCGGTTTATGTCATGTTCCTTCTCGGGCTGGAAAAACAAAACGAGCCAAGGAATTGGATTCTCCCCTGGCGATGGTGGCCTGATGTAGATAATTTCCCGGAGATCTTTTGAGCATAGAATTAGAACAAAAAACAGAGGCTCAAAATAATCTGGCGGATAGGTTAACGTTTCCACCGGCGGTTGAGGCGTTACTAATTCAAGCCTTTTCTCTTTGTATTTGCGGCGTAGGTATTTTGTTTGCTTACCTCGTTTTTGCAAAAATAATTTCCCTGCTATTTTTTCTTGTGGCGCATGCTTTGATTGCCGCCTGTATTTCCTATCGGCGAAAAATGGATTGGTGGTGGTGGATTATTCAATTTCTCTTTCCCATCGCTGCCTTTTTACTTCTTACGTTGGATGTGCCTCGCCATTATTACTTGGCTGTTTTTGTTGTTATGGCGTTGCTTTTTTGGAGTACATTCCGAACACAAGTTCCATATTATCCTTCAAGAGCTTCCTTGCCTTCGCTAATCCATGATTTTTTGCCTGATAAGTCTTTGAAGTTTGTTGACTTGGGTAGTGGTCTTGGCGGGTTGGTATTGAATTTATCTTTGCGAAGAGGCGACAGCGTTTTTTGGGGGGTTGAAATAGCACCATTACCTTGGTTGCTTAGCTATATAAGGTCAAAATTTCATCCTGCAAATGCCCGATTTTTCCTGAAAAATTATGACAATATAAACCTCGGTGATTTTGATGTGGTTTTCGCCTATCTGTCGCCTGCTGCTATGCCGGCACTGTGGAATAAAGTTGCAAGTGAAATGCGTCCAGGATCTTTGTTTTTGAGCTATGAATTTATTGTCCCGGATGTCGAGCCAGATTTATGCATAAATACTGATTCCGGCGATCCAATTCTGTACATATGGCGCATATAATGACAATCATGAAATGTATTTCTCTGGCAATATTTAAGAGTTGCTAATACGGTTCAATTCAAAGTTTCCAGTAGATAAGTGTTGTATCCTCAAACCTTAGTGTAGACATGCATTTCTTTATAAAGGAGTATCGCTCGTGCTAGTCATCGTTGGCTATATTATCGTGATGGGATCGGTATTCGGTGGATTTGTTATGTCCGGAGGCCATGTCGCTGTATTGTTCCAGCCATTGGAATTGCTGATGATCGGTGGTGCTGCAGTTGGTGCTTCTTTGGTCGGTAATAATGGAAAAACTTTAAAAGCTTCACTCAAGGCACTTCCAGGAGTATTAAAGGGATCGAAGTATACGAAAGCGCTTTACATGGAACTCATGACTATGCTGTTCGATGTCCTGACAAAAGTGCGCAAAGAGGGTTTGATGTCGATTGAAGGAGATATCGAGAGGCCTGAGGAAAGTCCATTGTTTAATAAATATCCTTTGATTGTTTCGGATCATCACTTGATGGAATTTATCGGTGACTATTTGCGTTTGATGGTGTCTGGCAATATGGACGCATTTCAAATTGAAAATCTTATGGATAATGAGCTGGAAACGCATCACCATGAAGGAGCCATGCCAGCCCATTTTATTGCGAAGCTAGGCGATGGCCTGCCGGCGTTTGGTATTGTTGCCGCAGTGATGGGGGTAGTTCATACGATGGAATCTGTAGGCATTCCGCCGTCCGAATTAGGTATTTTAATTGCCCATGCACTGGTAGGTACCTTTTTAGGTATCTTGCTGGCGTATGGCTTCGTCGGTCCGTTAGCTACTCTGCTGGAGCAGCAATTGGATGAGTCTTCTAAAACTTTTCAATGTATCAAAGTAACCTTGTTGGCGAGCCTAAATGGATATGCTCCTGCGCTTGCTATTGAGTTTGGACGTAAAGTACTTTATTCAACTGAACGGCCTACGTTTCTTGAACTGGAAGAGCATATAAAGCAATCCAAATCTAAATAAAATAATTTTATTAGGTATGCAATATGGCGAATGAAGAATTACGACCAATTATCGTCAAGCGAATCAAAAAAGTCGCAGGCGGCCATCACGGTGGCGCCTGGAAAATTGCATACGCTGATTTTGTCACCGCTATGATGGCGTTTTTCTTATTAATGTGGTTACTTGGCTCGACGGCTAAAGGTAGTTTGCAGGGCATTGCAGAGTATTTTCAAACGCCTCTAAAGGTGGCAATGGCGGGAGGCGAAGGCAGCGGCGATAGCTCCAGCGTAATTAACGGAGGCGGTAGGGATCTTACATTGCGCGATGGTCAAATCAAAAAAGGGGATATCGAAGCACCTAAAAAAAGCTATAACCTTCAGGCTGCTGAGGCGGCGTTAGCTAAAGCGGATGCAGAAAGATTAAAGGGGCTGAAAAGCAAAATCGAAGCTGCGATTGAGTCTAACGCTACTCTAAAGCAATATAAAAAACAGCTCTTGCTCGATATAACAACAGAAGGTTTGCGTATCCAGATGGTTGATGAGCAAAATCGACCTATGTTCGCATCGGCTAAAGCGGAATTGCAGCCCTATACAAAAGTGATTTTGCATGAAATTGGCAAGGCTTTGAATGATGTGCCAAACAGAATTAGTTTATCCGGCCATACTGATGCAGCACCATATGGCAGCGGTGAAAAGGGATACAGTAATTGGGAATTGTCTGCAGACAGGGCTAACGCCTCACGTCGCGAATTGATCTATGGCGGCATGGACGAGGCAAAAGTACTTAGAGTGGTCGGTTTATCGTCTTCAGTTTTATTTGATAAAAACGATGCCCTCAATCCTATCAATCGCCGTATTAGTATTATTGTGATGAATAAAAAAGCTGAGGAATCTGCTTCGCAAGATGGTGGTTCGATTGAGGTCAATAATCAAACCGATGCTGGCGAGGTCTCGGTCAAAGTCAATAAATAGGCGTTTTTCTCTACAGGTCGGGTAAATTCAGAATTGGATACTGAAGATGTCAAAAAAGAAAATGCTGGGATCTGAAGTTAAAGAACTCCTATCTGGTGTGTCTGATCATGGCAAAGAACATTTGCTTGAGGTTGAGACTGATCTCGTGCAGACGACTATATTGCTTGCGGAAGCGATAGAAAAACTTGGTTCCAGTTTTTTGGCTCTTCATTCGGCCATTTCTAGTCAGCAAGAAGAAATTGATTTAATCATTTCCACTGGTGCCGCACCAGTGTCGAGTATTGATCGGCTTAGGGTGCTGAAAGCTGATATTGCATCACATATCAATGCCGCAGTCACCAGCTTGCAATTTCAGGATCTGACGAGCCAGCTAATCTCCCGGACTGTGCAACGTAGTGCAGGTTTACGCGAAGTGCTGAGTAACTTAGGTATTGTTGGTGATGGCATACCTCATGACGGGGAGACGGATGAAATAGCGGTACTACTAAGGCAAATTACCGTAAGGCTAGAAAAACAAAGCGTAGAGTTAAAGAGATTGTTAAGAAAAGCAGTCAATCAAAAGCATTTGGATAGTGGTGATATTGAATTATTTTGATGACGTTTAAGTCAGCGGGTTAATGTACTTTCATAAGTTTAACGGAGTGATGATGACCAAGACAATTTTAGCGGTGGACGATTCTGGCTCGTTGAGGCAAATGGTCGCTTTTAGCTTAAAAGCAGCTGGATATCAGGTAATTGAAGCGATAGATGGACAAGATGGTTTAGAAAAGGCTCGCAATCAAGTAGTTGATCTTGTCTTAACTGATCAGAACATGCCAAGAATGGATGGTTTAACCCTGATCAAATCTTTAAGAGGGCTGGCGACCTATCAGCGAGTACCAATTTTAATGCTGACCACGGAGTCTAGCGACGAGATGAAAGCAAAAGGCAGGGCTGCCGGTGCAAATGGCTGGCTGGTCAAGCCATTTGATCCTCAAAAGTTGACTGAAGTAGTAAAAAAAGTGATCGGTTAATTATCCTCTGATTAGATTCTATAAATTCGAGTACATCACGGAGCAAGATAATGACGATTGACATGAGTCAGTTTTTCCAAGTTTTTTTCGACGAAGCGGAGGAGCTTTTAGCCGAAAAAGAGAAAGTATTGCTGGCTGTTGATATTTCATCTCCTGATCCTGAAGATCTTAATGCAATCTTTCGTGCGGCACACTCGATCAAAGGTGGTGCTTCCACTTTTGGATTAAATGATATGACTGAGGTGACCCATATTCTGGAGTCGCTTCTGGACAAAATCCGCAAAGGAGAGATGGCACTCACTGCCGAGCACGTTGATGCATTTTTGATCGCCAAAGATATTTTGAAGATGCAATTGGATGGGCATCGACTAGGCACGCCGGTTGATCAGGATGCTGTTGCTGACGTAAGAATGCTGTTGCAATCTTTATCGCAAGATGTAATTCCTGTTAAAGCACCCGTTGCCTCATTTGATGGTAAGTCCGGACCACATTCTAATTCGGCTAACGAAACCTACACCACTTGTTTCCAGATAAAACTACCAGCGTTAACGCCAAATGATTTATCAGCGATTATTTCTGAATTAGGTTTGTTAGGTGCTATATCGAAAGAGGGGACGGCAGATGATGTGACTACACTCGTGTTAAGAACGAACGAGACACAAGACGACATTATTGCGATATGTTCATTTATTTTAAATCCGGACGACTTGCAGATTTCGACGCAAGACCTGCAAGGTGCAAATACGCCGCAACCGAATTTTCAGTCGGAAGATGAGTTGGGATATGGTTTTTTTGAGCCGATTGAATCCATGTTTTCATCGGATTCAGGGAGTACGGTGATTAACCCCGTTGAGCCAAATGTTACTACTAATTTGCTTACCTCCAAAACCGAAGTAAAAAATCCGATCAAAAAAGAAGTAGAGAAATCTCATGCGTCACAAGAGGCCTCGACTATCCGGGTTGGGATCGAAAAAGTTGATCAGCTTATTAACTTAATTGGCGAACTCGTAATTACGCAAGCCATGTTAGAGCAGCGCACCCAAGAACTAGACCCGATTGCAAATGAGCGTTTGCTAAGTAGCGTATCCCACTTAACGAGAAATACCCGTGACCTGCAAGAAGCAGTTATGTCTATCAGGATGATGCCGATGGATTACGTGTTTTCGCGTTTCCCTAGGATGGTGAGGGATTTGGCGACGAAGTTAGGTAAAAAGGTCGAATTTGTAACCCATGGTGCTTCCACCGAATTGGATAAAGGGTTGATTGAGCGAATAGTCGATCCGTTGACCCATCTGGTCCGAAACAGTATTGATCATGGCATTGAACTGCCTGCCGCTCGCTTGCAGGCGGGCAAGCATGAAGCCGGTAAATTGTCGCTATCGGCGGCCCATCAAGGTGGCAATATCATTATTGAAGTAACTGATGATGGCGGTGGGCTTCATCGTGAAAAAATACTGGCAAAAGCTAAGCAAAATGGCCTGGTTGTTTCAGATTCAATGTCTGATAGTGAGGTCTGGCTTTTAATTTTCGCACCGGGATTTTCAACGGCAGAAGCAGTCACGGATGTGTCTGGGCGCGGCGTTGGCATGGATGTTGTAAAGCGAAATATTACGGCAATGGGCGGTGTCGTAGACATCCGGTCGGCAAAGGGACTTGGCACCACGATTACTATTTCTTTACCTTTAACACTGGCCATTTTGGATGGTATGTCGATTAAGGTTGGTGAAGAAATTTACATATTGCCTCTGGGTTTCGTTGTTGAATCATTGCAACCTACCACGCAGGATATAAAAGAAATTAACGGTAAAGGACGGGTAGTTAAAGTAAGAGATGAATATTTGCCGCTGATACCACTGTACGAATGCTTTGATATCCGACCTAAGTTCACCAAACCTTCAGATGGAATTACCGTGATTGTCGAAGTCGATGGGAAGAAAGCGGCATTGTTTGTTGATGATCTAGTGGGGCAGCAGCAAGTAGTGGTTAAAAATATAGAATCAAATTATCGTAAGGTACCTGGTATTTCAGGCGCCACAATTTTAGGCGATGGAGGTGTTTCGTTGATTCTTGATGTCTCAGCTTTATTGCGTTCCGCTCGATAGTAAAAAATTTATACACAAAATGGTAGGAGGTAATTATATGGTGCAGTCTTCACAAATATCTGAAGGAAATAATGCTAAGGTCGACAGCTCCGGTTCTGATATTGCCGGGCATGAATTCTTGGCGTTTACATTGGGAAGCGAAGAATATGGAATTGATATCCTGAAGGTTCAGGAAATTCGAGGCTATGAAGCTGTCACCCGAATCGCCAATGCGCCCGAATTTCTTAAGGGCGTCATTAACCTGCGTGGCATTATCGTTCCCGTTGTCGATATGCGAATCAAGTTTAATTTGGGAGAGCCAACTTACGATCAGTTCACCGTCGTGATTATCCTGAATATAGGTGGGCGAATTGTGGGAATGGTAGTTGACAGTGTTTCTGACGTTACTACTTTATTGCCAGAACAGGTTAGGCCGGCACCAGAAATGGGAACGACGTTTAGCTCAGATTTTTTAATTGGATTGGGCACTCTTGATGAGCGAATGTTGATTCTCGTCGATATCGATAAATTGATGTCCAGCCCTGAAATGGGTCTTGTAGATCAACATGCCTAGAGTACTGAAACTCGTTTGCATGAATACGTTCTCACTACCAAAGCCGTAGATACAAATTATAAAAATTGAAGGAGGAGAAAGCTATGAATTTGCGTAACTTCCGAATTGGTACACGGTTGGGTCTCGGTTTTGGTTTGATTATTGGTGGATTGATCCTTACCTTGGTATTGGCCAATGTATTAGCTGCAAAAAATAGAAATGCTTTAATTGAAGGATTAAATAACGCCAGCCAAAAGCAGGCGCTGGCCAATCTCATGAAAAGCGCTCTTTTTGAGAGCGGTATCTCTATGCGAAACATAGGAATACAATCAGATGTCGCTGAAATGCAAAAAGAAGATAATAAAGTTAAATTGCAGCGTAAACGATACGAAGACGCCAAAGCAAAAATTTCCTCCTTAGGTTTAAACGAAGAGGAAAAAAAATTACTCGATGAACTCGTAAAAACCGACAAAGAAATAGAAAAACCGTTTAAAGATGCCGTTGGTCAGGCACTCGCTTTTAACGGTGAAGGCGCTTCAAAAATTATTGCGACTGTCATTGATCCTTTAACTACCAAATCCATTCAACAAATTAATAAATTGGTTGAACTCCAGGAAGCAGATTCAAAAGCTCAATTTGAAACATCTGCTGCAAATAGCTCGAAACTGAGTTTTTGGTTGTTTCTGATCCTGATGTGCGCCTTGGTGATCGGTGTTTTTGTGGCCTGGATTATTACAAAGAGTATTACTTTACCTTTGAGTGATGCCGTGTCAGTGGCGGAACAGGTGGCAGCCGGAGATCTTTCCGCACAAGTATCGGTGAGCGGTAAGGATGAGGTTTCATCTTTGTTAAACGCGCTTAAAGATATGAACGATAGCTTGGGTAAAACTGTCGGTCAGGTTCGCTCTGGCACTGAAACGATCACAGTGGCCTCGCAAGAGATCGCCTCAGGGAACGCGGATCTCTCAAGCAGGACGGAATCGCAGGCCAGCTCACTGGAAGAGACCGCCAGCTCGATGGAAGAACTCACCAGCACGGTCCGTCAAAATGCCGACAATGCCAGGCAAGCGAACCAACTGGTGGTCTCCGCCTCCAGTGTTGCAGTCAAAGGCGGCACCGTAGTAGGACAAGTCGTCAGCACCATGGGCTCGATCAAAGACAGCTCGCGCAAGATTGTCGACATCATCAGCGTGATCGACAGCATCGCCTTCCAAACCAACATCCTCGCCCTCAACGCCGCGGTAGAAGCGGCCAGAGCCGGCGAGCAAGGACGCGGTTTTGCCGTCGTCGCCTCCGAAGTGCGCAATCTCGCCCAGCGCAGCGCCAGTGCCGCCAAAGAAATCAAAGCCCTGATCGACGATTCTGTGGACAAGGTAGAGCAGGGCGGCAAACTGGTCGATGAAGCCGGCAAGACCATGGACGAGATCGTCACCAGCGTCCAGCACGTGGCCGACATCATGAGCGAAATCACCGCCGCCAGTCAGGAACAAAGCGCCGGGATTGAGCAAGTCAACCTGGCGATCACCCAGATGGACGAGATGACCCAGCAAAATGCGGCGCTGGTGGAACAGGCAGCGGCAGCGGCAGAGAGCATGGAAGAGCAGGCCCAGGCTTTGGCGCAAGCTGTTAGCGTCTTTAAGCTGGCAGCAAGCGATAATTTTGCAACGATAAAACCAGTCAAAGCGACAAAGACGGCAGCAAATCCAGCACCTAAGAGTGCTATGGCTGCGAAGCAGTTGACGGCGAAAAAGAGGCCGCCTTCGCCAGCCAGCAAACAACATGTTCAGTCTGCAGATGAGGAATGGAATGAATTTTGAACGGATTGAAGTAATTCGGTTTCGGGTGGGCTTGTACGTCCCCCCAAAATTGTTTGATGACGATTTCAACTAATTCAATCGTATGAATTCTATGTATGTTCGTTGTTTGGCGGTGAAGTTAGGTTGACTGATTATGTCAGACGTATTTTATAGATGAAATCAATCCTGTAAGAAAATGGTGGTTGGTTAAATAGGCCGCATGTTAAGGATAGATTAATGACTAAATCTGCTGAAAAAAACAAATCTGGAACAACAAAGGAATTTGATTTCAATGGAAAAGACTTTGACCGGGTTAGAGGATTAATATATCAAAAGGCAGGAATTTCTTTGGCTGACAGTAAGCAGGAAATGGTTTACAGCCGCTTGGCTCGCCGTCTGCGTGCAACAGGTATTAACTCGTTTTCTGTATATTTAGACCTATTGGAAAAAGAGTCTTCCGGCTCGGAATGGGAAGCCTTTACCAATGCACTGACAACCAATCTCACGTCATTCTTTCGGGAAGAGCATCATTTTCCCTTGCTGGCAGAACATGTTAAGAAGAGAAAAGAACCTATCAACGTCTGGTGCTCGGCAAGTTCGACGGGGGAAGAACCTTATTCGATCGCTATGACTTTATGTGAAGCATTTGGAACATTGAAGCCGCCGGCACATATTATTGCAACAGATATTGATACTAATGTTTTGGCAACAGCATTTAGGGGAGTTTATAACCTAGACCGACTGGATAAGATGTCGCCAGAGCGAGCGAAGAAATTTTTCCTTAAGGGAAAAGGCGCCCAAGATGGATTGGTAAGAGTAAGGCAAGAATTGCGGGATCTGATCACATTTAAACAACTCAATCTTTTATCGGATAGTTGGTCTGTCAATGGTGAGTTTGATGCGATTTTTTGTCGCAACGTGATGATTTATTTTGACAAATCAACTCAGGGAAAAATTTTAAAAAAATTCGTTCCGCTCATGAAGCCAGATGGCTTACTTTTTGCCGGACATTCTGAGAATTTTTTGTATGTTTCCGATGACTTCAAATTAAGAGGTAAAACAGTCTATGAGCTGGCGAGTGTCTATGATATGCGCCGTAAGGCTGTTTCGCATCATACAAACAAGGGTTAAGTCATGAGCCAATTAAGTGAAGAGCATTTTGCGACGAATATTTATTACGATCGCACATTTGATTGCGATGCCGCAAAAATTTTACCTGGGGAATTCTATTTCACTGGGAAGGATATGTTGATTGTTACTGTGCTTGGTTCGTGTGTGTCGGCATGTATCCGGGATCGGGTTTCCGGAGTTGGTGGTATGAATCATTTCATGCTTCCTGATGGCGGCGCGGATACGGATAATCCCGTATCGGTATCCATGCGCTATGGCACCTATGCAATGGAAATTTTAATTAATGAATTATTGAAAGCAGGAGCTAAACGCGAGAATATGGAGGCCAAAGTATTCGGTGGCGGAAATGTTTTGCGCGGATTCACTGCGATCAACGTAGGTGAGCGTAATGCGAAATTTGTACTCGATTATCTTCGCGCTGAAAGAATGCGCGTAATCGCCGAAGACCTTAATGATATCTATCCTCGCAAAGTATATTTTTTTCCAAAAACTGGAAAAGTCTTAGTAAAGAAATTGAAAGTTGAACACAATGACACCTTGCGCAAACGTGAGCAAGACTATGCAAGCCGTCTTAAGACGGCACCAGTCGGTGGTGATATTGATCTTTTTTAAAATCTATTGAAAAAATCTAGCGTTGACGCGGAATATTTTATGAAAATTAAAGTGTTAATCGTAGATGACTCAGCACTGATTCGTAGTGTGATGAGTGAAATCATCGGCAGCCAACCAGACATGGAGGTTGTTGGCGTTGCCCCTGATCCTTTGGTCGCCAGAGATCTGATTAAGCAAACTAATCCAGATGTTTTAACACTGGATGTTGAGATGCCGAAGATGGATGGACTGGATTTTTTAGAAAAATTGATGCGTCTCCGGCCTATGCCAGTCGTCATGGTATCTTCTTTAACGGAGCGCGGATCTGAAATTACGATGCGGGCCCTGGAACTTGGTGCAGTTGATTTTGTTACTAAACCTAAGTTGTCGATTCAAAGCGGGATGCTCGAATATACAGAGCTGATCGCCGATAAAATTCGTGCGGCGTCAAAAGCCAGAATTCGGCCAAGGACAATCCATGCAAGTGATGGCGATAAAGGGATTACATCGCTTCCTTTAGTTAAGAATCCCCTGACAAGTAGCGAGAAGTTAATCATCGTGGGAGCTTCCACAGGCGGTACCGAGGCAATTAAAAATTTCCTGGTTCAAATGCCCTCAGATTGCCCGGGAATTTTAATTACTCAACATATGCCTGAAGGTTTTACCCGTTCATTTGCGAAGCGGCTGGACGGTTTGTGCAAGATTTCAGTAAGCGAGGCTGTTGGCGGTGAGCGCGTTTTGCCCGGACATGCTTATATTGCGCCGGGTCATTCTCATTTGTTGTTAGCCCGAAGCGGCGCAAACTATGTGACTCAACTGGATGATGGACCGCCAGTAAATAGACACCGCCCCTCGGTTGATGTGTTGTTCAGGTCTGCCGCTACATATGCTGGCAAAAATGCAGTTGGAGTGATTCTTACGGGAATGGGTAAAGATGGTGCCAACGGGATGTTGGAAATGAAAAATGCTGGTGCGCACAATTTTGCCCAAGATGAAGCAACTTGTGTAGTATTTGGGATGCCGCGTGAAGCGATTGCGGTAGGGGCCGCGCATGAAATTGGCCCTTTAAATGAACTGCCTTCAATGGTGTTGCATTATTTAGCTTTACATGGCAGTCGTGCTTTACGTGTTTAGATTGCACAAGTCAAAATTGTTATTAATTTTTAGAAGCACTTTGTATTAAACTGACCGATAATGTTAATAACTATCTTTAAAGAAACAATGGAGTAATTCATGGCCGATCAGAACCTGAAGTTTTTAGTTGTAGATGATTTTTCAACGATGCGTCGTATCGTTAGAAATTTGCTGAAAGAACTTGGCTATTCCAATGTGGATGAAGCTGAGGACGGTGCCATGGGACTGGCCAAATTGAAGAGTGGCGATTTTGATTTTGTAATTTCAGACTGGAATATGCCAAATATGGACGGCTTGACAATGCTTCAGCATATTCGTGCTGATCCTGCATTGGCGAAAATGCCTGTACTGATGGTGACCGCAGAAGCCAAGAAGGAAAATATTATCGCCGCTGCGCAAGCCGGAGCAAATGGTTACGTGGTCAAACCATTCACTGCCGCAACTCTTGACGAAAAACTCTCCAAAATTTTTGAGAAATTAGGAAAGCCTGCGTAGCAAAGAATAACCTGTCAAGGAGCTACGATGACTAATGGTACGAACGTCAATGATCAGCATGATGAACTACTTTCAAGAGTGGGTCACATGACTAGGTTGTTGCATGATAGTTTACGTGGCCTGGGATTGGATAAGTTGCTCGAAAGAGCTGCAGAGGATATTCCCGATGTCCGGGATCGGCTCGACTACGTCGCAAAAATGTCTGAACAGGCTGCACAGCGCGTACTTAACGCAACTGATGAGGCAATTCCACTGCAAGAGTCTCTTGACGATGGGGCAAAAAAAATTGCAACTGACTTAGAACAGATGATCTCCAGCGCGACGACATTAGAGCAATATCAGCAGACTGCACAAGAGACACTCGCTTATTTAAAACTAGTCAACATTAATAGTAAAGAGACCAAATCGCATCTGATGAATATCATGATGGCGCAGGATTTTCAGGATTTAACCGGGCAAGTGATCAAGAGAGTGACTGATATTGCACAGAATCTGGAGCAACAGCTCGTGCAATTGTTGATTGACTATTCTCCTGATGAAGTCAAACGAGAAGTTGCGGATGGTCTGTTGAATGGACCTCAGATTAATCCCGAAGGTAATGTTGATGTGGTGGCAAATCAAGGCCAGGTTGATGATTTGCTTGATAGTCTTGGATTTTAATTACTCCTTTCGCTTAATAAAATTAATACTACTTATCTCATATGAATGAAACTAATTTCATTGTTAGAGAGCCTTTGCTTGATCCCAAGCAGCGTGTCATTGGTTTTCAATTGTCCTGGCAAAATTCAAGTCAGGCGGCAGAATTAAGTGTCGATGATCTGAATTCCTTGACGGAATTTGTTGCTGAGAAACTGAATGATGAAGAAACGGGTTTTTTGTTAGGTGATAGCGTCTTATTCTTGGATGCGGTGCCAGAACTTCTTAAGGCCGAAGGCCTGAAACTTTTACCACCTAAAAATATAGTCTTGGTGCTGTCAAAGCGTGACTTCACAGATCCTGCAACACTAGAGTCAATTAAAGAATTGCGTCAATTGGGTTATGGTATTTGTATGCGTGGTGCTGACCTGAGCACGCTTGAGAGATCTTTTTTCTCTCAAATTTCACACATAGAAGTCCAGTTAAATCCCGCTAATCTGGCTTCACAAGCCAAGGTCTATGCCGCACTGAAGCAGTCGTCTGTTCGCATGGTTGCCAGAAATGTTCTTAGCTGGCAGGATTTCGATGCTTGCTCCGCCTTAGGTCTGGATTCATTTGTTGGGAAATTACATTTGACACCTAGGCCAAGTGCAGAGAAGAAGGGGCTAAATACTGCGCAGGCGACGATTCTTCAACTGATGGAAATGATTAGAAAGAACGCCGATATTCAGCAACTTGAAGCGGTAGTTAAACGAGATGCCGCTTTGGCATACAAGTTATTACGCTATATAAATTCGGCTGGTTTCGGCTTGAGAACTGAAGTTCAATCTCTTAAACATGCCGTTCAAATTCTTGGCTATAGCCCTTTATATCGCTGGTTGTCACTTTTACTTGCAACGGCAAGTACTAGTGGCTACTCCCCGGTATTGTTGGAGACGGCAATCGTTCGAGGACGTTTTGCCGAGCTTCTGGGGCAGTCTTGTATGTCTAAAGCGGAGGCCGAGAATCTGTTTGTTGCCGGTATGTTTTCTCTATTAGATCGCTTACTAGGTATTTCTATGGATGAAGTACTGTCAACGATCCAATTGCCAGAAGCAGTAACAGAAGCGTTAATCTCCCGAGGTGGTGTTTATGGACCTTATCTTGCACTTGCTGAAGCCTGTGAGCTCAATAGCATGCTGGTGGGCTCCTTGTCGGAATCTTTGCGTATCAAGCCCAATGAGGTGAATACGGCGCACTTATCTGCCTTGGTCTGGGCTAAAAATATTGCCTCTGCTTAAGTTCTCATATCATCCATAAAAAATGCGCCGATCTGGCGCATTTTTATTTTTGGAGGTTTCTTTTCACCCTGATGGAGCTAATTTTTTAGTTCCCCTTCTATGTAATGGTAATTCCCTTCCTGCCGTACTTCTTATAGCTGATATCCATATAGAAAATTGACATAGCGTTCTATGAAATAGAGGGTAATTCATCACTTATTCCTCGTATGTCATTGTCCTAATTTCGCGAATAATCCTAATTGTAGAAATGTATTGGGAGCAATTTCCCTACATTTCAGAAAAGAATGGGAGTCGGCGATGGCCGAAGAAAGCGATCTCGAAAGAACCGAACCGGCTTCACCCAAGCGCCTCGAGCAAGCCAGGGAAGAGGGGGATGTTCCGCGCTCCAGAGAATTGTCAACGTGCACCATCTTATTGGCGGCAGGTAGTGCGCTTTGGATGTTTGGCGGTGGTTTAATTCGACAATTAAACCACATGTTAATGAACGGCTTATCAATTGATCGCAGCCTGGCATTCGATTTTAATTTACTGCTTTCTAGTATCGCCGTTGGATTGACAGGTGTAGTGGTGGCTTTTGCTCCGATTGCTGGTCTGTTAGTCCTGGTTGCCGTTGCTTCTCCGTTGCTGATTGGAGGCTGGCTGTTTAGTGGCAAAGCCTTACAGCCGAATTTCTCCCGCATGAATCCCTTGTCAGGTCTGGCAAACATGATTTCCACGCGCGCTGGGGTTGAACTCATCAAGGCGATTATCAAAACGATTCTGGTCGGCAGCGTTGCTCTGATGGTTGTGATGAGTCAGAAAAACGCCATTTTTGGATTGATTCTTGAGCCGCTGGCCCAGGGCAGTGCACACATGGGGAATTTGCTTGCAGCCTGCTTTTTATCGATTGTCGGCGCTCTGGTATTTATTGCCGCGATTGATGCGCCGTATCAAATGTGGCACTACGCAAATAAACTGAAAATGACGCATCAGGAAGTGGTTCAGGAATCTAAAGAGGCGAACGGTAATCCGCAAATCAAAGCAAAAATCCGAGCTCAACAAAGAGAAATGGCGCGTCGTCGCATGATGGCAGAGATTCCGACCGCCGACGTGGTCGTGACGAATCCTACTCACTATGCCGTTGCGTTGAAATATGCCGATGGTGGTAGCGGGGCCCCGAGAGTGGTTGCCAAAGGTGCCGATGCAGTGGCTGCCAGGATTCGTGAAATAGCGGGGGAAAATAATGTCCCATTGCTGGAAGCGCCACCATTAGCGCGTGCCCTGTATAAACACACCGAATTGGGCGATGAGATTCCGGAAAAATTATATGCCGCCGTGGCGGAAGTGCTTGCCTATGTTTTTCAACTCAAAACTTTCCGCCAGCATGGCGGATTAAAACCGATTTTGCCCACGGAAATTGAAGTGCCTGCAGAACTTGATCCAAACAACGAATTGCTACCACAGTCTCCTTTAACGGGAGCTAACAACTAATGAATAGTCTGAAATTACCAGCCTGGATGAGTATCTTCAGCAATAAAGCGATTGCAGCGCCTGTGTTGATCATCATGATGCTGGCGATGATGGTCTTGCCATTGCCTGCGTTTGTTTTGGATATATTTTTCAGTTTCAATATAGCGCTGGCGATTATCGTATTGTTGACGAGTCTTTATACAGTCAAGCCGCTGGATTTTATGGTTTTTCCAACCGTGCTATTGGTTAGTACGATGCTGCGCTTATCACTGAACGTCGCCTCTACCCGTGTGGTATTGACGGAGGGACATACAGGTCCTGACGCTGCAGGCAAGGTCATTGAAGCATTTGGACATTTTTTGATCGGTGGCAATTACACCGTCGGTATTGTCGTCTTCGTCATTCTGACCATCATCAACTTCACTGTCGTGACCAAAGGCGCAGGCCGTATCGCGGAGGTCGGTGCCCGCTTTGCCTTGGATGCGATGCCGGGTAAGCAAATGGCGATTGACGCGGATCTGAATGCCGGCCTGATCGCTGAACAAGAAGCCCGTCGCCGCCGCACCGAAGTCGCGCAGGAAGCAGAATTTTACGGCGCCATGGATGGTGCCTCTAAATACGTACGCGGCGATGCTGTGGCCGGCATCATGGTAACGATCATTAACGTTGTGGGTGGCTTAATCGTCGGCATGGTGCAACATGACCTGGACTTCGCAACCGCACTTAAAAACTATACATTGCTGGCAATTGGTGACGGCTTGGTCGCGCAAATTCCTTCGTTGATTATCTCGACCGCCGCTGGTGTCGTTGTCTCACGTGTGGCCAGTGACCAAGACATCGGTGGACAATTAATTGGGCAATTGTTTGCTAAACCTCAAGTGCTGTATATCACTGGCGGTATTGTCGGTGGTATGGGCATCATTCCAGGCATGCCTCATGTCGCTTTTCTTCTTCTCGCAGGAGTATTAATTGGTGGCGGATATGTATTAACGAAAAAATCCGAGATCGTCGCTCCGCCTGAAGAGCAAGCACCGCAACAAGCAACAACGCCGGAAATGGAAGAGGCAACCTGGCAAGACATCTTGCCCGTGGATACTCTGGGATTGGAAGTCGGTTATCGCCTCATTCCCTTGGTAGATAAAGGTCAAGGCGGTGAACTGTTGCGACGCATCAAAGGTATCCGCAAAAAATTCGCCCAGGAAGTGGGGTTCCTTTCACCGCCCGTCCATATCCGCGACAATCTTGAGTTAAAGCCATCGGCTTACAAAATCGCTTTAAAAGGAGTAGAGGTAGGGACCGGCGAGGCGTTTCCAGGCCAATACCTGGCAATTAATCCCGGTATGGTGACTGGGAATTTACCCGGCGTTATAACCACCGACCCGGCGTTTGGATTACCCGCCGTCTGGATTGATGCTGCCATGCGTGAGCAGGCCCAAGGCATGGGATATACCGTCGTTGATGCCGGCACGGTGATTGCCACCCATCTGAATCACTTGATTACTTCGCATGCGGCAGAACTTCTTGGTCGTCACGAAGTGCAGCAGCTCATAGATCACTTAGCTAAGGAAACGCCGAAATTAGTCGAGGAGTTGGTGCCTAAGTTATTGCCGCTATCCATATTGCAAAAAGTATTGCAAAACCTGCTGATCGAAGGGGTGCATATTCGTGATATGCGAACCATTATCGAAACTTTGTCAGAACATGCGATGCACACACAAGATGCCAATGAGTTGACGACCTATGTTCGGATTTCATTGGGACGCGCCATCGTTCAGCAGATATTCCCATCAACCAATGAGCTGACGGTGATGACGCTGGATAATCGCCTGGAACGGTTGTTGATGCAGGCTTTGCAGACCAATGGGGCTGACGGCGCGGGGATTGAACCTGGCTTAGCCGACACCTTGGCAAGTCAAACCGAAGCTGCTGCACAGCACCAGGAACAAATGGGCTTGACGCCAGTGTTATTGGTGCCTGGTCCTCTAAGAGCATTATTGTCTCGTTTTTTAAGAAGGACTTTGCCTCAGCTGAAAGTCTTATCGCAAGCAGAACTACCTGAAACTAAAACTATTAAAGTTACCAGCCTCGTTGGAGGGCAATTATGAACGTCAGAAAATTTTCGGCAACTACATCGCGTGAAGCGATTCGCTTAGTCCGGGATGCACTCGGTTCCGATGCGGTTATTTTATCGAATCGCAATGTTGACGGTCGGGTAGAGATACTGGCGATGACTGATGAGGTCGTCAGTTCCCTTGTGACGCCTGAGCATGAAAAAATAATGGTGCCGGATGTGCCAAAATTCACGCCTCGGTTTCCATCAGAAGAAACGCAGCACTATGCTTCGATGAATGTACCGCGCTTTGATAACGAGCCATCTCATCAGGTAAGTCCCGGCGAAATATCCGCGGTGATGCATGAGATCCGTTCAATGCGAGGCATGCTGGAGGCGCAACTGGCAGAGCTTTCATGGACTAATACGCAAAAGCGTCAGCCGAAAAAAGCCGAAATATTACGTGAAATGCTGGCGACAGGATTTAGCGCCAGTTTGTCCCGTTTTTTAATCGAGAAAATGCCAGAATCCGACAATCTAGTCAGTAGTTTGGATTGGATCAAAGCCATACTCAATAAAAACCTATCGACGATTTCAAACGAGAGCGAAATATTGGAAAAAGGTGGCGTGTATGCCCTGATCGGGCCAACCGGTGTAGGAAAAACCACCACAACGGCCAAATTGGCGGCGCGTTGCGTGATGCGCCACGGCCCGGCTAAACTGGCACTGATTACAACAGACGGTTATCGTATTGGCGGGTATGAGCAATTACGTATTTACGGAAAAATCCTGGGAGTTATGGTGCATTCGGTCAAAGATGAATCCGACTTGCGCATTGCTTTATCCGAACTCAAGAATAAACACACAGTCCTGATCGATACTGTAGGTGTGAGCCAGCGTGACAAAATGGTGGCAGAGCAGATTGCCATGTTGTCCGGAGCGGATAGCAATGTGAAGCGACTCTTGTGCCTGAATGCCACCTCCACTGGCGAAACCTTAAGCGAAGTAGTGCGCGCTTATCAAGGTAAAGGCGACCTGGCCGGTTGCATCTTGACCAAGCTCGATGAGGCTGCAACGATAGGCGGTGTGCTGGATATCGCGGTGCGCCAGAAGCTCAATATCTATTACGTCGCCAGTGGTCAGCGCGTGCCCGAGGATCTTCATGTTGCCAATAAGCAGTATCTGGTCGATCGTGCTTTTAAACTGAAACGGGAGACCTCTGCCTTCAGTCTGCAAGACGATGAGCTGCCGATGGTGATGGCAAATGCAGCAATGGCAAATGCGATTAATCCAGGTGCTTTGCGGGAGGTGTCTCTTGGCTAGTTTCGATCAGGCAGAAGGGCTGCGCCGTATGTTAGAGGCGCCAAGGCCGCATGTATTGACGTTTTTGTCTGCCTTACGAGAGGATGAAAAGAGCAGCATGCTGGTGAACCTCGGTGTGTCGCTGGCCAGGCAAGGACAAAGAATTCTGATGGTCGATGCCCGTTCATCCAGCAACAGTATCGGTGCGTGGCTGAACTCAGATTCTGAGAGTACCCTGTTGGATGTCGCACGACAACAGCGTACAATGAAAGAGGCGGTTAAAATAATATCGTCCAACCTGTCGGTTTCCATGCTGTCAAAATATGCAATCAATTCAACGCGATTGCCGGCTGAAAATGCGAGGAAATTGTCGCGGGTTTTTGATGTCGCAGCGAATGCTGTTGACTTGGTGATCGTGGATGGTGAAATCGATCATAATGATGCTTTTCCTCTCGCGTCGTTTGAGGAGTCTGATGTGGTAATACAAGTCTCGGCGAATCCTGTAACCATAAAAAATGCGTACGGTTTAATCAAACGAGTCAATAGCCGGGTTGGTCGCCGCTCTTACGGTATTTTGGTTTCTGGGGCAACTGAACAGTCTGCGAGACTGGTGTATGCCAACATGGCCCAGGCAGCGAGTCGCTATTTGGCTGTGCCATTGCATTTTGTGGGTTACATACCCGAAGACGATCATATGAAAAAAGCCGCTCATCTAGGTCGTGCGGTAATTGATGCGTTTCCTTTAGCCGGAGCGTCAATTGCTTTTTCCAAACTTGCAGAGCAGTTGACAATGACTGCCTGTTCAACATTGGGATTGCGCGGCTTACCTGAGCTGGGTGTTGGCATCGGAATTTAAAAGAATTTATGTACACTGCCAGCGGAAAGTCAGATAAAAACTCTCTACTCACAGAGCATGCCCCTCTGGTAAAACGACTTGCCTATCAACTGAAAGCGCGTTTGCCACCCAGTGTGGAAGTAGATGATCTTGTTCAGGCAGGCATGATCGGCCTGCTGGATGCAGTCAATCGTTACGAGGACACTCACGGCGCTCAATTTGAGACTTATGCAGTCCAGCGCATACGCGGTGCAATGCTTGATGAGTTGAGGAACAGTGATTGGTTGCCGCGCGGGGTGCGCCAGAATATGCGCAAGATCGAAACGGCGATGAACGCACTTCAGCAAAAACTCGGCAGGCCACCGTTGGAAACGGAAGTCGCCAAACAATTGAAATTAAGTTTGGCGGAGTATCAGGATGTCTTGAGTGAAAGTGGTGGTCACCAGCTGGTGTACTACGAAGACTTTCACGATGCGGATACCAAAGAGCATTTTCTTGATCACTACTGTACCGATCAGTCCGGTGATCCTTTAGAAGATTTATTGCATGGGGATTTTCGTGATGCAGTGATTTTTGCGATCGACAGCCTTCCTGAGAGGGAGAAACTCTTGATGGGGCTGTACTACGAACAGGAATTGAATTTAAAAGAAATCGGCGCGGTTATGGGCGTCTCCGAATCGCGCGTTTCGCAATTACATAGCCAGGCAGTGGCTCGACTAAGAGCATCTTTAAGGGAGAAAGCGTGGACTGGGCTAGCATAATTGGGCTTGTATTGGTTATTGCAGGCGTGTTCTCTGGCCAGCTACTCGAGGGAGGACGTCTTTCCTCTCTGGTGCAGCCCGCTGCATTCGTGATTGTTGTGATCGGTACGATTGGCGCCGTTTTACTGCAAAGCAGAATGCCAACCTTTATCCGTGGCGTCCAGATGCTGAAATGGATCGTATCCATGCCGATTGATACGAGCAAGAAAACGATTCAGGAAGCCTTAATCTGGAGCGTAGTTGCTCGTAGAGAGGGTTTTCTCAGCCTGGAACGGTATATGGGGGCGAGTAAAGATCCGTTTATCAGCAAAGGACTACGTCTCGTCATCGACGGGATAGATCCTACCCGGTTAAAAGAAATTCTGGATGTGGATATTTCTTTATATGAGATCGAACAACGCCAGGCAGTCAAAATTTGGGATGCTGCCGGTGGCTATTCTCCAACCATAGGCATACTTGGTGCTGTTCTTGGCTTGATTCATGTCATGGAGAACCTGTCCGATCCGAGTAAGTTAGGTAGCGGTATCGCCGTCGCTTTTGTCGCAACTATCTATGGCGTAGGTTTGGCCAATTTGTTTTTTCTGCCGGTCAGCAACAAGCTTAAGGAAATTATCAGTCGCGAAGTGACACGACGTGAAATGCTGTCGGATATCTTTTACAGCATTGCCTTGGGTGACAGTCCTAGAGTAGTAGAAGAACGTCTTGCCAATCATAAAAAATAGGCCCGTCATGGCAAGAAAAAAATATCACGAGGAGAGTGACAATCATGATCGTTGGCTGGTGTCGTATGCCGACTTTATCACTTTATTGTTTGCATTTTTTGTCGTGATGTACGCCATATCATCTCTGAATGAAGGTAAATATCGTGTGTTGTCTAATTCGCTAACAGGGGCTTTTGGCCGGGCACTTGTGGTGCATTCAGCGAATAGCGAGGTCGAACCCACCATCAAACTTGACCCTGTCCGGTTAATCAAACCGAAGAATCTCGAACCGCTACGTAAAGAGCGCGAGCAAATGACGGGTATGGCGCGAGATATTTTGAGCGTGCTTGAGCCCTTGGTGCGTGAAGGGAAGGTCCGTGTCAGTCAAACCAGTCGTGGCGTCACGATTGAAATCAATGCCAGTGTCTTGTTTGCTCAGGGCGAAGCTAAGTTGAATGTGGATTCTTATCAGGCCCTGAAAGCCATTGCATCAGTCTTGAAATCTGATACTCATGCGATTCAGGTTGAGGGGCATACAGATAATCTGCCGATTAAGAATTCCAGTTTTCCATCGAATTGGGAATTGTCCGCAGTTCGCGCAAGTACCGTGGTGCGCCTGTTCACCGAAAACGGTGTAGATGAAAACAGGATGACGGCAATTGGTCAAGGTCCGAAATTGCCTGTGGGATCGAACGATACAGTGGAGGGGAGAGCGCGCAACCGCCGCGTCACTGTCACCATTTTGGCGATTTTGCCGGAAGCTGCTATTGATGTCCCATTAGCCAATACTGAGAAAAAAACAAATACAAATTCAGCCAATAACTAGGCCACGACCCGTAATATTTTGTATTTTGGCTTGTCCATTGGGACCGTACATTGCGCCTGCAGGATTGTTTTGCTGAAGAATATTGAGCGCGCCTTGATTGCGCGTTAACTGGCGATTGATCAAAATGCCGTTCGTACGGTTGATTTCTTTCGCTTTTTCAGAGGCCGCCAGAAGTTGAGTCCAGGCATCCGCGATCATAGTTGCGGATGGTACTTGTACCAGAAGTGCATTAATGCCCGCCAGGCCAGTTGAAAATCCCATTTCTTCCAGATGTGTACTACGGATTTTTTCTAATTCAGCGACTTGCGCGATCGATTGGCCTTTACGCTTGGTAAGCTCATTTAAGTCATTAACATGTCCTTCAATCAGCGCAGCTTGCTCCAGTTTCAATATCTCAGATAACGACGTCATTGCTGAAAGTTCGTTTTGAAGACATTGATCTAATTGGGGCAGTTTTGCGCTGGAAAGGTTCATGATGATCGTTTTCTTGCGTTGAGTAAATCTTTGACGGTTTCTAGTAAGCCATCCGCGACTTTTTCAGAATTCACCTGAAAACGTCCTTCAGAGATGGCCAGCTTAATTTCTTCTACTTTTTTTGCCTCAAATACAGAACTGCTCGCTTGCGTGTTCTGCAAAGCTTGCAATTGCGTCGATAAAGATGAAATCTGTACCTTGGCAGAAGGAGTAGAAGGGACTTCTGCTTTTTCTGCCTGTTGGTCAGTACGGACTTGTTGCGGCCCGGTTGGCAGTCCAGAAGCGCTCTTTAGTGCATCATTAATTTTCACAGCATCACCCTCTATGTTGGGATTCCTATACATCTACATCATGTATATCGGCTGCGATCATTTAAACTTTAACTTCATTTACGGAAATATTGTACTTTTGAGAAATTTTATTGTTAATAAGTAATCTCAATAACACCACCGGCTTTGGCTATGCCACTGACCACCTGACCCGATAAAATTTTTACTTTGGCAACTTGTCCTTCACTTGCATTATTTAAAGCCTGTCCGTCAGTTGCCACCTGAAATCCCTTGCCAGTGCTGGTAACCCGGACTGATTGCCCTTGCTGAACGACCATCGGATTCCTCAAATTATCGGTTCTTACTACCGTACCGGATGCGACTGACACATTTAACGACTTACCGATTGCCTGACTGGGGGTGGTAATCGAACCGGATGGTAAATTTGACAATTCTCCATTTAATTTCGTCAAATCACTGGATGAAATGATCTGCCCTTGCGCAAGATTACTGGCTGTTACGTAGTAGTCGCCTGTGACCTGAATATTTGCTGACAAATACACAATCCAAGACGTAGGAGCAGTGCATCGCACGCCCACGGTGATTTTCCCCCAGGGTTTACTCCCGGGAGGAAGGAATGCCAACGGATTTGAACAACTAGCCAAGGTGAGGCGGTTATCAATTGCACCCACCGTAATTTGCGGCTGACCGGTCAATCCTGCGGTCTGTAATTTCAAATACTCTTCCGCTATCTGTCGGATTCGTTGCGGATCCTCCGACTGCCCGTAGGCAACGGATGTCAGCAGGCATGACAAAAATAAAACAAATAGCTTTTTCATTTGAACTCTATTGAAAACGTGTATCTGCAGTGTAGTCGTTTTCAGAAGTCCCGAATCAGGGAATAGACGGCTTTTTCCTGTTCTTCTCAAATGATCGCTCTTGCTTTTGCGGGGATAAGATGCAAAGCATCAAAAACCGTTTTGGTTGTCGGTAGTTTTGCTAAGCAGGTAAGGGAGGGGCGATGAGCAGCAAAGTGGATGATTATTTGCGATTCCATGAGGTGGCACTGTCGATTCGAGGGCAGCGTCAACAAATGATTGCATCGAATATTGCCAATGCAGATACGCCTAATTATAAAGCGCGTGACATTGATTTTTCTACTGCAATGAACAACGTCTTGCAGAGGAATGCCAATCAGGCTTCGTCCGAACTCGCAAAAACATCCCCTCAGCATCTTGATCCTCAGGGCGCTGCCGGCGGCGGTGCGCCACTGTATAGGACTACGGTGCAGGGGAATGTCGATGGCAACACCGTCGACATGGATGTCGAACGGAATCAATTTGCTGAGAATTCTTTGCGCTATGAGGCGAGTTTGACCATTCTCAATATGCAGATACGCGGCATGCTTGCTGCAATTCAGGGGTAATCATCATGTCTTTGTTTAATATTTTTAACGTCGCCGGCTCTGCCATGAGCGCGCAAGCGCAACGACTCAATGTCGTTTCGAGTAATCTGGCTAATGCCGATAGTGTTACCAGTTCAAATGGTCAGCCTTATAAGGCAAAACAAGTGGTTTTCAGTGCAGTGCCGGTGGCCGACTCGGTTTCTACCGCAGTTCGGGTAAAAGAGGTGGTGGAAGACAATAATCCGCCTAAACTGATGTACGACCCCAAGCATCCATTGGCAGATGAAAAGGGGTATGTCGCCATGCCTAACGTGAATGTGATTGAGGAAATGGTGAATATGATTTCTGCATCCCGTTCTTATCAGACCAATGTTGAAACGATGAACGCAGCCAAAACCATGCTGTTAAAAACACTCACACTGGGCCAATGATCGCCGCCAGATGCTAAAGGAAAATTGAAATGACCGCCATACAAACAAAGACCGTCGATCCAACGCTACTCGCGTCCATTAACGGCTCGACCACTGCCAAGACAACTACCCAAGAGGCGCAAGATCGTTTTATGACCTTGCTGGTGACGCAGATGAAAAACCAGGATCCCTTGAACCCCATGGACAATGCGCAAATCACAAGTCAGTTAGCGCAACTGTCGACGGTCACAGGTATCGATAAATTAAATGCTACGGTAACTGCGCTGAACGCTAATTTCCAGGCTTCTCAAAATCTGCAAGCTGCCAGCATGATAGGACATGGCGTTGTCGCCGCAGGAAATAAGCTAGGCCTGTCGCAAGGTAAGGGCTTGTATGGCGTAGAGTTGACGCAAGGTGCCGATAAGGTCGACGTCACGATTAAGGATGCTTCAGGTTCAGTCGTTAAAAAACTCAGCCTGGGATCGATGGGGAGTGGAATTAATCCATTAACTTGGGACGGTACCAACGATCAAGGCGCTGCGGCTCCCGATGGTCAGTATCAGATCGAGGTCAGCGCTACCACCGGAGGTAAGGCGATTGATGCGACGGCTTTGAGTTTTGGCATGGTTTCAAGCGTGACGTCAGGTGCCCAGGGTGTCAAATTAAATGTGGCAAACGTCGGCGATGTCGGCCTGGCCGATGTTAAAAAAATTTACTAGCTCGCAAACAAGCTAATTCATTTCCAGTAAAAGGAGAAATATCATGGGTTTTCAACAAGGTTTAAGTGGCTTGAATGCGGCATCCAAATCATTGGATGTGATTGGTAATAATATTTCCAATGCAAGTACGGTCGGTTTTAAGCAAGCGCAAGTGCAATTCGCCGACGTTTTTGCCAATTCGCTCAATGGTGCTGGTGGCGCGCAAGTGGGTATCGGTACCAGAGTCGCTAACATTGCACAGCAATTTTCGCAGGGCAATATCACCTCGACCAATAATCCACTTGATATTGCCATTAACGGGAATGGATTTTTCAGGATGTCCACCAACGGTGCGATCACCTACACCAGGAATGGCCAATTCCAGCTGGATAAAAACGGCTACATGGTGAATGCGCAGGGCGCACAATTAACTGGTTATGTGGCAAATGCGAATGGCGTATTGGCAACTGGTTCCGCGACAGCGATCAATATCAATACGACAGATATCGCGCCCGCACAAACCGGAACAATCAATGCGATATTGAACCTGGATTCCCGTAATACCGTTCCCGGCGGTGCCGTACCGATCGCGTTTTCACCTACGGATCCGACTTCCTATAATCAGTCGACCTCAGTGGCTGTGTATGATAGCTTGGGTAATTCACATGTATTGCAGACTTTCTTCGTCAAAATTAATCCGGCCGTAACACCGCCGACGGCACCGGCAACGGCAGAATGGAACGTTTTTGCCACTAGTGATGGCGTACCTATCGGTTATGTTCCTCCTGCTGCCGCAGTTCCTCTGGGTAAATTGGGTTTTGATAATCTGGGTAAATTAGTTGCGGCAACGCCGGCTTTCAGCGCGATTGATCCAAAAGCTTTAAAAGTGACTATTCCTGTTGCTAATGGCGCGATTACGCCGATCTCTACGCCGCTCAATGTCAAATTAGATATGACGGGCAGTACGCAATTCGGTTCCGACTTTAGTGTCAGTTCGCTAAAGCAGGACGGCTACACGTCAGGCAAACTATCCAAATTTAACACCTCAAAAGACGGCACCATTGTCGGTAGTTATACCAATGGTAAAACATCGGTTCTCGGGCAGGTTGTTTTGGCGAATTTTACCAATCCCAATGGCTTGCAATCGCTTGGCGGCAATCAATGGACTGAAACTTCTACCTCTGGTCCGGCATTGATCGGCACGCCAGGTTCTGGCGGACAGGGTTTGTTGACCTCATCTGCGGTTGAGGATTCGAATACGGATCTGACTGGTGAGCTGGTCAACATGATTACGGCGCAGCGTATCTATCAGGCCAATGCTCAAACCATTAAAACACAGGATCAGGTCTTGCAAACCCTGGTGAATCTGCGTTAAGCCTGATGAAATCATGTATGCATCCAGTGTTTTTTAACAGGAGACTGCAATGGATAGGCTGATCTATACCGCGATGACGGGCGCCAAGCACATCATGGAGCAGCAGGCGACCACGACGCACAATCTGGCGAATGCCACGACGACGGGATTTCGCGCGCAGTTAGATTCCTTTCGTGCCGTGCCTGTGATCAGTGAAGGGTTGCCGACCCGGGCTTTTGTGGTGGATGCTACCGTCGGTACGGATTACGCGACAGGCGCCATGCAGATGACCGGGCGCGAGCTGGATGTGGCGGTGCAGGGTAAAGGCTGGCTGGTCGTGCAGCGGCCAGATGGGAGTGAGGCGCTGACCCGTCATGGTAGTCTTAAGCTGAATGAAAACGGTGTGTTGCAAACCCAGAGCGGCCTTAATGTGGTGGGCGACGGCGGCATCATTACGATTCCGCCGGAAGTCTCCGTTGCGATCGCCAAAGACGGCACCGTTTCAACAATTCCTAGCGGTTCCAAACCCAATGCTGTGCAGGTCATCGGCAGGCTGAAGCTTGCCAATCCGCCGGAAGATAATTTAGTCCGCGGCGATGACGGCCTGTTTAAAACCAAGGATGGCAGCGCAGTTGATGCAGATCCGGCGGTCGGCGTGGCCGGCGGCATGCTCGAAGGAAGCAACGTGAACGTCGTTGAGTCGATGGTCACGATGATTTCTCTGGCGCGCCAATTCGATATGCATATGAAATTACTGCAAAACGCGGAGAGTAACGCGACTAAAGCCAGTCAGATCTTGACATTGAGTTGAGTTCGATTGCTGCAGAATGAATAAAGAGATAGATGTACCAGTTGCGCGTTGGGTAGATTAGGTAGAAATGGGAGAAATGACATGATACGTTCACTATGGATAGCAAAGACCGGCCTGGATGCGCAGCAGACGCAGATGGATGTAATTACCAATAATCTGGCAAACGTCAGTACGACAGGTTTCAAACGCTCCAGAGCGATCTTTGAAGATCTGCTGTATCAAACCATTCGCCAGCCAGGTGCGCAAAGCTCTCAACAAACACAATTGCCGTCGGGTTTGCAACTCGGCGTCGGCGTTCGTCCCGTAGCGACTGAGCGGATTTTCACCCAAGGTAATTTGCAACAAACCGGTAATAGCAAGGATCTGGCAATTCAGGGACAAGGTTTTTTTCAGGTTCTATTGCCGGACGGATCAACAGCCTATACCAGAGATGGCTCTTTTCAAGTCGATAGTCAAGGCCAGATGGTGACATCGAGTGGTTTTGTCATTCAACCGGCGATCACTATCCCGGCAAATGCACAGAGCATTACGGTAGGTCGCGACGGGACTGTCTCGGTGACGCAGCCAGGCGCCGTTGTGCCGGTACAGGTTGGCTCAATTCAACTGGCAACGTTCATTAACCCGGCCGGTTTAATGTCAATGGGAGAGAATTTGTACGTCGAAACCGCTGCCTCGGGTAATCCCGGCACCAACACACCGGGTACGAATGGCGCAGGCTTGCTGAGCCAGGCGTTTATAGAAACGTCGAATGTGAATGTGGCGGAAGAGCTTGTCAACATGATCCAGACCCAGCGTGCATACGAGATCAACAGTAAGGCAATTACTACCTCGGATCAAATGTTGCAAAAATTGACGCAACTGTGAGTTCGCTATGAAACCTTGCTTTTTCTTGTCGTTTATTGGTGTGCTCCTGGCGACTGGATGTAGTGTTGTGCCGCCAGCGATTGTCCATCAGCCGATGACGGCCACACCTATTTCTGCTAAACCACAAAAAGAATTGAACGGCGCGATATACCAGGCAGCCTCTTATCGTCCTTTATTTGAGGATCAAAAAGCCAGATTACTGGGCGATATCCTGACGGTCACTATCAGCGAAAAAACCAGTGCCGGAAAAACGGTCGCGAGTTCCGCTAAAAAAAGCGGCAGCACAAGTTTTGGTGTGCCTTCGTTCCTAGGACTGTCATCGGCAGTAACGAGCAATGCCTCCTTGTCATCGACATCGGCAAATAAATACGATGAAACGGGCGCGCAAACCGCCAGCAATAACTTCACTGGCACCATTTCCGTCACGGTCATTGACGTTCTGCCAAACGGTAATTTGCTGGTGAGCGGCGAGAAACAGCTGGCGTTTGATAAAGGTGCTGAATATGTTCGTTTCTCTGGTGTCGTGAATCCTGCAACGATCACGGCGGCCAACGTGGTTTCCTCAACGCAGATTGCGGACGCGCGGTTTGAATATCGATCTACAGCGAGAATCGATAAAGCCGAGGTGAATTCATTGCTGACCAGATTTTTCCTGAGTTTTATCCCTTTATGATCAGCCGCAGGTGAGACCATCATGAAATTACATTGGATCAAATTTTGCCTGACGTTCATGTGTCTGTTGAGTTTGACTGCGGCGCAAACTTGCCAGGCTGAGCGACTCAAAGATATCGCAGGTATTCAAGGCGTGCGTCAAAATCAATTATTGGGCTATGGTTTAGTCGTCGGTCTGGATGGCAGTGGCGACCAGACTACCCAGACACCGTTCACTGTTCAAAGCATTATCAGCATGCTGCAACAACTCGGTGTCAGCATTCCGGTAGGTACGAGTTTGCAGTTGAAAAACGTTGCGGCAGTCATGGTGACCGCCTCCTTGCCACCGTTTGCCCAGCCTGGCCAGACGCTCGACATCACGGTCTCATCGATGGGTAATGCTAAAAGCCTGCGCGGCGGTACCTTGTTGATGACCCCGCTCAAAGGTGCCGATAATCAAATTTATGCGATGGCACAGGGCAATGTTCTGGTCGGCGGAGTCGGCGCTGCTGCTGGCGGAAGCAAAGTGCAGGTGAATCATCTGAGTGTAGGAAGAATTTCTTCCGGTGCGACCGTTGAAAAGGCGGTTGCCTCTTTGCTGGGACAAGACGGCGTGATTCACCTTGAACTGAATACCTCTGATTTTTCTACCGCATCCAAAGTGGTAGATGCAATTAACAACAAGTTTGGTGCTGGGACCGCGGCAGCAATGGATGGTCGTGTCATACAAGTGCGCACGCCGCTAGGCAGCGATCAGCGCGTTGCTTTTTTGGGTAATCTGGAAAGCATCGAAGTCACTCCGGCGCAAATCGCCGCAAAAGTGATCTTGAATGCAAGAACCGGATCCATCGTCATGAATCAGGCTGTGACCCTGGATACCTGTGCCATCGCGCATGGTAATTTATCCGTCGTGATCAATAACGACACTTCCGTCAGCCAACCGAACGCGCTTTCTGGCGGACAGACTGTCATTACGCAAAAAGCGGATATCAGCGTTACTAAGGATGCGGGGCAGTTGGTGACCCTGAAAGCCGGTACGAATTTGAGTGATGTCGTCAAAGCACTCAATGCGATAGGTGCGACACCGCAGGATCTGCTGGCTATTTTGCAGGCAATGAAAGCGTCTGGCGCCATGCGCGCTGAGCTTGAAATCATCTAGGGATTCCCAATGATAGGACGCACCGATATCACTGATAAGCTGGCTTTTGACTCAAAGAGCCTGGATGGACTTAAGCAATCCTCCAAAGATAATTCGCCCGAGTCGCTGAAGGCGGCGGCCAAGCAATTTGAAGCACTGTTTATGAATATGATGCTGAAGTCGATGCGCCAGGCCGGCGGGCAGGACGGTCCTTTCGATAATGAACAAAGCAAGATGTACACATCCATGCTCGACCAGCAATTGTCGCAAAATATGGCAAATCGGGGCGTCGGTTTAGCCGATGCCCTGGTCAGGCAGTTGTCGAACAATCAGGTAAATCAGCTACTGCAAGCAGACGGTGTAACTCAATCCGGTATGCCGAGTCCAAGCAGCAGTATTCGCGGAATCGAATCCTATCTGGATGGCATGAAGCTGGGGCAGCAAGTTGTTCCACAAGGAAAAACATCCGGCAGTACCGCCACCCATGTCAGAGAGTTCCAACAAAAATTAAGCGCTCATGCGGAGCAGGCAAGTGCCGAAACCGGCATTCCGGCAAAATTCATGTTGGGCCAGGCCGCGCTTGAAAGCGGTTGGGGTAAGAAAGAGATTAAATCTATAGACGGCACACCTAGCCATAATCTGTTTGGCATGAAAGCAGGCAGTCAGTGGAAGGGGAAAACGGTGGATGCCGTGACTACCGAATACGTAAATGGCGTTGCTTGTCGTAAGGTGGAAAAATTCAAAGCCTATGATTCATACAGCGAAGCCTTCAAAGATTATGCGAAACTATTGACGAAAAATCCACGCTATGAGAACGTTATTGCCAATGCAAAGGATGCAACTAGTTTTGCCTATGGTTTGCAAAAGGCCGGTTATGCAACCGATCCGCAGTATGCGAATAAGTTATTCAAAATAATCAATCACACTTTGTCTACCTGAAGATGACGTTTTGATATTTAATGAACCCGCAAGCTGGGTGCGCCTGTTGGCACGAAATGCCGCTGAAAGCCGCATCCAGTCTGCGGTTTCGATATGAATTGTTTTAAACAACTTGTCGTTTTGCGTAATTAATCAAATGACCATTGATTAAAGTTTTGCCGAATTTTTCCGAAAACAACAGTGATACCGCTCAATAGAGCAGCAACCGATACTTAAGCAGGATCAATCATGGGTTCAAATATTCTCGGCATTGGACAAAGCGCGTTAGCGGCTGCGCAGCTGGGTATTGCCACGACCGGACACAATATTGCGAATGCCTCCACGGTTGGTTATAACCGCCAGGTATTGTCTCAAAGTGCTGCTGCCCCTCAAAGTCAGGGCGATAATTTTGTCGGGCAGGGAACAAAAGTTGACCAAATAGCACGTGTTTATAATGAATTTCTTGGTCAGCAAGTTAATAATTCCCAATCCACCAGCAATCAGGTGAGTACCTATCTTTCTCAGATCTCACAAATTAATAACCTGGTAGCAGACGCATCTGCCGGCGTATCTCCGGCCTTGCAAGATTTTTTCAAATCCGTCCAAAACTTGGCCGCCAGCCCTAACGGCTCGGCAGGAGCCGCCGCCAGACAATCGACTCTATCGTCTGCTCAGGCACTGGTATCCCGCTTTGCGGGTTTGCAAAACCGGATCGATGAAATCCGTAATGGCGTGAATAGCGAAATCCAGACAACCGTCGGTACCATTAATAGTTATGCATCGCAAATTTCCGAGTTAAATAAAACCATCGAAAAAGCGCAAAGTGTCTCTAGCGGCGGCGCTGGCCCGAACGATTTGCTGGATCAGCGTGATCAATTGGTAACGGAGTTAAGCAAACTGACAAAAGTCTCGGTAGTCAAGCAAGGTGCTAAATTTAATGTTTTTATTGGTAGCGGACAGGCTTTGGTCGTCGGCGACAATGTGAATACGCTGGCGGCGTCGCCTTCGCTGACAGATCCATCGCGGCTTGATGTCGCCTATGTTGCCAATGGCAAGTCAGTGCTGTTATCTGAAAATAGTCTCCCGGGAGGTAAGTTAGGCGGGTTGTTCGACTTCAGAAGCACTACCTTGGATGTTGCGCAAAATTCGCTTGGCCGCGTTGCCACGACCTTGGCGACAACCTTTAACAGTCAGCATAAATTAGGACAAGACCTGAACGGCCAATTAGGCGGCAATTTCTTTAATGTTGCAGCGCCGGTCAGCTCCCCAAGCAGTTCCAACACCAGTACCGCAGGAATCAACGCCACCATCACGAACGCCAGCGCATTGACGACGAGCGATTATCGTCTGCAGTTTGATGGCACGAATTATAAAATTACCCGCCTTTCGGACAGTAAAACGCAGACATCTCCGACCCTGCCATTGGTGATTGACGGCGTTACTTACCAACTGGCGCCGCCCCCTGCCGCTGCAGTCCCTGCTGCGGGCGACGAGTTTTTAATTAAGCCGACAGTCAATGGGGCTGCCGGTCTCAGTGTCGCGATTTCGGATACCTCTAAAATAGCTGCGGCAGGTCCAACGACTACAGCCGCACCCAGCACGAATACCGGGAATGGCAAGATTAGCCCAAGTACAGTTGATTCCACCTACACTCTGGCCAGTCTGGCGATCCCGGTGAAACTGGCATTTTCAGCCAATGCTTTTACGGGTTTTCCTGCCGGCTCCAATGTGACGGTGACCAATAATGGTGTTACTACCTCATATGCACCTTATGTCGTTAATACCCCGGTTGCCTATACAAGCGGCGCCACAATCAGTTTTAGTGGTGTCAGTTTTACCGTAACGGGTACGCCGCAAAATGGCGATGCATTTACTGTGTCCCAAAATACGAATGGTTCTGGCGATAGCCGAAATGCCGTATCTCTGGCCGCCTTACAAACAGCGAATACAGTGGCTGGCAATACGACGAGCTATCAAGGCGCTTACGCGCAGTTTGTGAGCCTGGTCGGTAATAAAACGCATGAACTTGAAGTGACTGGCGCATCAGAAACAAAGTTATTAGCACAATCTGTGCAGGCACAACAGTCTCAGTCCGGTGTGAACCTGGATGAGGAAGCGGCAAACTTATTACGCTACCAGCAGGCTTACCAGGCTGCCGGCAAGCTCATGCAGATTGCCGGTCAATTGTTTGAAGTACTGTTGTCCATTAAGTAGTAAGGAAAAATCATGCGTATCAGTACGAGTACCATATATGAAACTGGCGGTGCCAGAATCAGCGATTTACATTCGAGCTTGAATAAAACCCAGCAACAAATTGCTGCAGGAACGCGTATTCTGGCGCCATCGGATGACCCGGTCGGTTCTGCCAGAGCGCTGGTACTTACTCAGTCAAACGCGATTAATGATCAGTACGCAATCAATCGTCAAAATGCCAAGAACAGTTTGAGTTCGGCGGAGACCGCGTTACAGAGCGTGACAACGACATTGCAAAACGTAAAGACTTTAATCGTTAACGCGGGCAATGGCGCCTTGTCAGATCTGGATCGGGGTTATATCGCAACGGAATTGCAAGGCAATTTAGATCAACTTTTGAGTCAGGCAAACGCCACAGATGGCACCGGGAATTATTTGTTTGCGGGATTTTCTAATACCAGTGCACCCTATGTAAAAACTGCGGGCGGTGCTACCTACACTGGCGATCAAGGGCAGCGTTTTTTGCAGGTAAACACGTCCAGACAGTTAGCCGTTAGCGATATAGGTCCTGCAATATTTGGGAATATCAGGACGTCGAATGGACAGTTTAACGTGGTCGCCAATCCGTCCAATACGGGAAAATTAGTCGCTACTGCCGCAATTAATCCGGCTACTGCGGGCGCCTTAACCGGTAATAACTACGACGTAGTGTTTGACGCCACCGGCGCTAATTTTAGTGTCATCAACAGGACAACCAATACAACCGTTGTGCCATCCACTGCTTACACTAGTCCACAGTCGGTTACTTTTGATGGCATTACGACGACCTTAACCAATACGCCTACTGGGCCAGGTGCGGGCGATAAGTTCTCTATCCAGCCAGGCAATCAGGATATTTTTGAGACTTTGACAGATTTAATTAATATCCTGAAAGTGCCTACCAGTACGCCTAACGCAAAACTTGACCTGACCGCAGGTTTGACTCAGGCGAATAATAATCTGGACAAGTCTTTGTCCAATGTGTTGAGCTCAAGAGCAAACCTGGGTACGAGTTTGAAAGAAATCGATGAGCTGAGCAGTGCTGGCGACAGTATAGGTGTCGCATATAAGCAGGCTATCTCGGAGATTACCGATCTGGATTATGCGAAAGCGATTACTGAGCTGAACCAACAGCAAGTGACCTTACAGGCGGCTCAGCAGTCTTTTGTAAAAACTTCCGCATTGTCATTGTTCAGTTATATTAATTAAAGTTTTAAAGACGATCGCAAAAATACTCGGGCATTGTCTTCTCTGTGCCGTTTTGATACGCAATGCAGCACTTACTTGCATCCGATTAAACTGGTTCTGCAATAGCTTCGGATGCAGCTCAGGCGGCTTTCAAAGCCGATAAAGCATTTTCAACGACCCTGGCAATGGCCAGTATCCTTGCGTCCGCATCAGCCACGCCAGCAATACTCAAACCGACCGGTAAGCTCCCTTGTTCGTGACAGGGGAGTGAGATTGCGCAGCCGTCGAGAATATTGATGGACGCCGTATTCCTCAGTAACAGGCCATTTGCCTGAAAGAAGGCATCGTCAGATGCGATTAATGGCGCAATTTCAGGCGCTACGATAGGTACGGTGGGCATCAAAATCGCATCGTATGGCGCAAGCGCCATTTCCATGTGTGCGATCCATTCTGTGCGCGCTTTGTGCATATCGATGTAATCAGCCGCGGAAACCTTGGCGCCAAGCTGGATGCGTTGCGCTACTCGTGGATCATATTCTGCAAATCTTTCAGCCAGCAGATGCCGGTGCCATGCATACGCTTCCGGTGCTGAGAACATCGCCATGGATCGATACTCCGCCAGCAATTGCATCGGCGTTTCTATAATGTGCGCGCCAGCAGCAGACAGGTAAGACAGTGCTCTGCTAAATGCGCTGGATACATGCCGGTCCATGTCGTCTAAAAACAGAGTTTGCGGCACCGCCAGGCGCAAACCTTTGAGCGCTAATTCGGGTACCCTGATCGGCTGTTCTGCAATAAGGTGATCCATCAGGATACAGTCATCGACGGTATGCGCCATTGCGCAAATGGTATCCAAGGTAAATGACAGCGGGATGGCGCCTGATCTTGCTACTCTGTTTGCCGTAGGTTTAAAACCCGTCAGGCCACACAATGCGGCTGGAATCCTGATTGAGCCTCCGGTATCCGAACCGATCGCCGCCACACATAAGCCTGTAGCGACCGATACGGCAGCGCCAGACGACGAGCCGCCCGGTATCCTGGCGGTCGTCGTATCAGCAGGGTTGGGTGCCGTACCGTAATGGGGATTAATTCCAACGCCAGAATAGGCAAATTCCGTCATATTGGTTTTGCCGATGATGGCGGCGCCGGCTTGCCTGAGTCGCCGGACGACCGGCGCATCTTCTGTCGCCGGCGGCGCGCTTTTCAATACCGTGGATCCTGCCAGCGTGGGCTCACCTGCGACATCCAGCAGGTCTTTAATCGATATCGGCAAGCCGGCAAGCGGCGACACTGCAGGCATCTTTAGCGCACGGATGTTGTCCGCATATACCGCAGCGGCGATAGCCGATTCTGGGTAGAGTGTGGTAAAAATCGCCTGACTCTGTTTCGCCACTTCCAGACTTGCTTCTACATAAGCAAGACGCGATTGCAAGATGGGAGAGTTTATTGATTTGGAATTGGGACGCTTCATGCGAAAATGAGAACCTTGATAAATAAAAAAGATATCGCACAGTGTATTTGATTTATTTGCATAGCGTAGCGATGTCGTTCTGACTTATTGGCGAAGCGCAGCGTGCTTCATTATTTTATTGTGAATTCTTAGCCTTAGCCCGCAACTTAATGCAGCAATCCCGATTAACGCCACATTTCCGCTCAATTCAAGACGCGTCTGTTTTGTTTATTCCTCTCTGGATGGTGTGGGTCATTGCGCTCATTTTTGTCGGGGCTGGTCTCGGCAGCTACGCCATTCTTGATAACAACGAAGGTCTTTACGCTGAAATTTCGCGGGAAATGCTGCAATCAGGCGATTGGCGGCAGTGGATTATTCCGCATTTAAACGGCCTGGTATACATGGAGAAGCCGCCGTTGCTATATTGGCTTACCGCCCTGTCGTTTGCGGTATTTGGCGAGTCTGAATGGGCCGCCAGACTGGTTCCTGCCTTATCTTCTTTATCTTGCGTTGGGTTGATACTCTGGTTTGGCGGGCAGTTGCAACGAACCCAGACCGCGCGTCTTGCCGCCCTCATGTTTGTCTCCGGTCTTGGCGTGACCGCGATGTCGCGCACCCTGATGTTCGATATGCTGCTGACGTGTTTGCTGACGGCATCCCTGATGTGGGCTTATTTTTTCGTGACATTGAAAGAGCGGCGTGCACTGTGTTATTCGTATGCGTTTCTGGCTTTGGCCGTGCTTGCCAAAGGTTTTGTGGCCGGCGTCTTGTTTTGCGCAGTAACAGGCTGTTTCGTCATGACGCAGTCGTCATCGGTCAGGAAATTACTTGCTAACGTGTCGCAGTTTTTTGATAAAAAAGCGATAGGCGTATTTTTGTTGATTGCCTTACCCTGGCATGTGGTCGCCAGCCTGATCGAGCCGATTTTTGCCTGGTTTTATTTTATTAATGAGCATGTCTTGCGGTTTTTAGGTAAGCGTGAGCCGCATGATTATTACGCCGGCGCCTGGTGGTATTACTTGCCAAGAATGGTGATTTATTTGTTCCCGTGGTCGTTCTTGTTGGCAGGTATTTTTTTTGCAAAACGGGTGAATCAAATCCATAAGCCTTTGCAATGGTTCTTGAGTTTTGCCTGGATCATGCCCGTCCTGTTTTTTTCCAATTCAAGCGCGAAGGCGAATTATTATCTGGTAGCGGTCATGCCGCTGGCGAGTTTTCAATTGGCGATCTTGTTTGAAGACAGACAGTATGGCGGCAGGTGGGGGCGGATGTTGCCGGGACTGTTGTTGACGGTGTTGTTCTGTCTGCTAACCGGGTTCGTTTTTTCTCATCCTCAGGAGAAATTGCAAAGCATACGAATATTGGGCCTTAGCGCCCAGCAATTTGTCAGCTATGGCTTGATCTGCCTCAGCATACTGGCGGCAGCGGCAAGCTGGCTGGCTTGGCGCACAGCAAAAATTGGGATACTCGGCTATTTGCTGCTGCCGATTGCGACGCTATTTATTCTGCTGAATATCTTGCACGTATCGGATGAGTCGACCTCGACCCGTCCTATCGCGGATGCTTTGATGAACGAGCACGCCGGTAAAAAAATCATGTTGTTTCAAGTATTCGAAGATCAGTCTTCGCTGACGTTTTATCTGAAAAGGCCCGTGTATATCGTGGAGAGTCGCAGTAATGATTTATTCTGGGGTAACAAGCTGCACAATAACAATATCGTCCTGAGCGCCTCGGAATTTGACGCCATGACAGCCGCTGAACCCTTAGCCATTGTTGTGATGAATCGTGATATTCCGCTGTTTAAAACAAAAAGCTATGCCAATACAATGAAAGTCGCCAGACGTTTTGCGAATGCGAGTATTTTTGTCAATTGATTTACCGGCGAAGTCATCGATCAAAACCCGGACTCGATAACGGTTTTGGCCGGGCCGAATCTCTTTATCAGCGGTTTTTGCTTTTGATTGCCAATGATGGGGCTTCCGGCTGGAGTGTGTGCAGGCATCAAGGTATAATCTCGCTTTCTGATCCAACCTGTGATGTCGCCGCTGTCATTTCTGAACTCCGGGCGCATTGCTTCAACTACTCTCTCGCCATGTTGATATTGCCAGGCTCCAATGCCTTGTCTGCTTTCCGTACCCAAGGTCTGTTATCCAAACTGCAAGCTGTTGACCCGCATATCGTCGGCGTCAGTGGTCGTTATACCCATTTCGTCGATGCCGCCGATACTGTATCAAGCGAGGATGCCGCCCGGCTCGACGCTATGTTGACTTATGGCGATGCTTTTACGGGTAAGGACGAGGGCGATACCTTCGTCGTTATTCCACGCTTCGGTACGATTTCTCCCTGGGCGAGTAAGGCAACCGATATTGCGCATAATTGCGGCATGCAACATATCAAGCGGATTGAGCGCGGTATCCGTTATACGGTGCAAGTCAAATCGGGTTTGCTGGGCGGTGCCAAGAAATTAGCGGAAGAATCGCGTCAGGCAGTCGCTGCCTTATTGCACGATCGGATGACAGAGATGGTGCTGGCAGACGTGCAGGAAGCCAGCGCTTTGTTCTCTGAACTTGACGCGAAACCCTTGGCCTCGGTCGATGTGTTGGGTGGCGGTAAAGGCGCATTATTGCAGGCGAACACGGAATTAGGTCTGGCTTTGTCCGATGACGAGATCGACTATCTGGTCGATGCTTTCGTCGCTGCGGGGCGCAATCCGACTGACGTTGAATTGATGATGTTTGCGCAGGCCAATAGCGAACACTGCCGTCATAAGATCTTTAATGCCGATTGGACCATTGACGGTGTTGTGCAGGATATTTCCTTGTTCGGCATGATCAAGAATACGCATTTGCTGCAACCGAAAGGCACTATCGTTGCCTACAGCGATAACTCCTCGATTATGGAAGGCGCGAGCGTCAGCCGCTTTTATCCAAACGGTGCAGTTAATGGCAATGTCTATCAGGCGACCCAGGAACTGACGCACACCTTGATGAAGGTGGAAACGCACAATCATCCGACCGCGATTTCCCCATTCCCGGGGGCATCGACTGGCGCCGGCGGCGAGATCCGTGACGAAGGTGCGACGGGCCGCGGTGCAAAGCCGAAAGCCGGCTTGACGGGCTTTACCGTATCCAATCTGATGTTGCCGGGTGCAGTCCAGCCGTGGGAAAACGCCAGCGATACGATTGCCAGTCAGCCCTCGGATAAAGTCTATGGCAAACCGGATCGTATCGCCTCTGCTTTGCAAATCATGATTGACGGCCCATTGGGCGGCGCTGCCTTCAACAATGAATTTGGCCGTCCCAATCTGGGCGGCTATTTCCGTACTTTTGAACAAAATGTCGGTGGTACCGTGTACGGCTATCACAAGCCCATCATGATCGCGGGCGGTATCGGGAATATCTCGGACAAGCACACCAAAAAAGACGATCTGCCTGTCGGCAGTCTGCTGATACAACTGGGCGGCCCAGGGATGCGCATCGGTATGGGCGGCAGCGCCGCATCCTCGATGGCGACCGGCACCAACACCGCTGATCTCGATTTTGATTCAGTCCAGCGCGGCAATCCTGAAATGGAGCGTCGCGCGCAGGAAGTGATTAATTCGTGCTGGCAATTGGGTGACGACAATCCTATTTTGTCTATCCACGACGTCGGTGCCGGCGGCTTGTCGAACGCCTTCCCGGAGATTACGAATGATGCCAGGCGCGGCGCGATCTTTAATCTGCGTAAGGTGCATCTGGAAGAAAGCGGCATGGCGCCGAAAGAAATCTGGAGTAATGAATCGCAAGAACGTTATGTACTGGGTATTGCGCCGGATAGCCTGGCTTTGTTCGAATATTTCTGCGAACGTGAGCGCTGCCCGTTTGCGGTCGTTGGTACGGCAACGGAAGAGCGGCAGCTCAAGGTGATCGATCCTGAACATGACAATACGCCGGTCGATATGCCGATGAATGTGCTGTTGGGTAAACCGCCCAAAATGCACAGAGATGTTCAGCATGTCACGCACAGCTTCCCGCCAATCGATTTGACCGGCATGGATTTGCAAGACGTCGCACAACGTATCCTGAGTCTGCCGACTGTTGCCGATAAATCCTTCCTGATCACCATCGGTGACCGTACTGTCGGCGCGACCTCGGTGCGCGACCAGATGGTCGGCCCGTGGCAAGTGCCGGTCGCCGATTGCGCTGTCACTACCATGAGCCTCGAAGGTTATCTCGGTGAAGCAATGTCCATGGGCGAGCGCACACCGTTGGCCGTGATCAATGCCGCGGCATCCGGCCGTATGGCGATTGGTGAGTCGATTACGAATATCGCGGCAGCGCCGATCAGGGATATTTCCGATATCAAGTTGTCGGCGAACTGGATGGCCGCCTGCGGTCAGCCTGGTCAGGACGCTGCATTATTCGATACGGTCAAAGCGATTGGCATGGAGTTGTGTCCGGCGCTCGGTATCAGTATTCCGGTCGGCAAAGACTCCCTGTCCATGCGCACCACCTGGCAAGATGAAGGTGAGGCAAAATCCGTCACTTCGCCGGTTTCATTGATTATTTCTGCATTCGCACCGGTATTCGATGTGCGTAAATCCCTGACGCCGCAATTGCGTCTGGATGCCGGTGATACCAGCCTGATCCTGATCGATCTGGGGCGCGGAAAAAATCGCCTGGGTGCATCCTGCTTCGCGCAAGTCATGCAAAAGCTCGGCGATCAGACGCCGGACGTCGATAGCGCAGAGGACTTGAAGGCCTTCTTCGCCGCGATTCAGCAATTGAACCGCGACAATCATCTGCTGGCCTATCACGACCGCTCTGACGGCGGTCTGTATGCGACCTTGTGCGAGATGGCGTTCGCTGGCCGTACCGGCCTGTCC
This sequence comes from Undibacterium sp. Jales W-56, assembly GCF_025548535.1. Classification (GTDB taxonomy): domain Bacteria; phylum Pseudomonadota; class Gammaproteobacteria; order Burkholderiales; family Burkholderiaceae_D; genus Undibacterium. Next base: position 1,207,788 of record NZ_JAJLQW010000001.1, read on the forward strand.
ATCAACCTCGATATCCTGACCATGGATGAGGCTGCCGATTGGGGCGATGCCAAGAATTGGGCAGGGCAGGTTGCCGAGCGTCGTAACGACCTGACTTTGCGCGCCTTGTTTAATGAAGAGTTGGGTGCCGTGATCCAGGTTCGCACCGAGCAACGTACTGCGGTGATGGATGTTCTGCGCGCGCACAATCTCGGTGCTTGCAGTCACATCATCGGTAAAGTGAATGCCGGCAATCTGATTGAATTTACGCGCGATGCGAAACAGATTTACAGCCAGCCACGCGCGACGCTGCATCAGTTGTGGAGCAAAACCAGCTGGCAAATCGCCCGCCTGCGCGACAATCCTGCCTGCGCTGACGCTGAGTACGCGCGCATTCTCGACCTGAACGATCCTGGCATCACACCCAAACTCAGCTTCGATCCGCAGCAAGATGTCGCCGCCCCTTTCATCAATACGGGTGTGCGTCCTAAGGTGGCGATCTTGCGCGAGCAGGGCGTGAACTCGCATATCGAAACCGCCTATGTCATGCACAAATCCGGCTTTACCGCAGTCGATGTGCACATGAGCGACCTGATTGCCGGTCGCGCCCGCCTGGCAGATTTTAAAGGTCTGATTGCGGTCGGCGGTTTCTCGTATGGCGACGTGCTCGGCGCTGGCGAGGGTTGGGCGAAAACGATTTTGTTCAATGCAATGATGGCCGAACAATTCTCGAATTTCTTCCATCGTGAAGATACATTTGGTCTGGGTATCTGTAATGGCTGCCAGATGATGAGCAATCTGAAATCGATTATTCCCGGCGCCCAAGCCTGGCCGAAGTTCACCAAGAACAAATCCGAGCAATTCGAAGGCCGTTTCGCCATGGTTGAAGTACAAGAGTCGGCATCGATTTTCTTCCAGGGCATGGCGGGCACGCAGACGCCAATTGCGGTCGCGCATGGCGAAGGTTTTGCCGACTTCTCGATCACCGGCGATATCAATGCTGCTCAGGTTGCAATGCGCTTCGTAAATAACGCTGGCGCTGCGACCGAAGCCTATCCGTATAACCCGAATGGTTCGCCGCAAGGTATTACCGCGGTGACCAATGCAGACGGACGCTTCACGGTCATGATGCCGCATGCGGAACGGGTATTCCGCTCTGTACTGCACTCATGGCACCCGGAAGGCTGGGGCGAAGATTCGCCTTGGATGCGCATGTTCCGTAACGCACGTCAATGGGTTGCCTGATACTGAGTTATTAGCGCTCTGCATAAAAAATGCCACGGATGTGGCATTTTTTACGTCATGTTGCCTCTCGTAAAATTCGGTAAATAAATATACTCCCCAGTTTGTATTGGATAATAGTAGTATTTCCGCATTATTTATCTAGCGATTGAAATAGTACTATATGGGAGTATATATAAAAACTACCTGACAGTACGCCACAATGACCTGTCCGGTTTTCATCGGATGCCAGATTACGCCGGTGCAGATATGTTCGCGTATTTAAGCTGGATTCGTATCGCCACTCGCCAGGTCGTAGTGGATCCGGGTTGAATACGAAAATGTGAAGGACAAAACAAAAAAGACGCCGTAGCGTCTTTTTTATTGGGTAAAACCGTAATCAGGATCGATTATTGGATCTTTGCTTTTTTCAACAGAGACTGTTGGTAAGCTTGAACTTTTTGCTGTTGCAGATTGTTCAGGATCTGTGGCTTCACTTCTTCCATGGTTGGGAATTTAGCTGTGCGTACATCATCGAGTTTGATAATATGGTAGCCGAATTCTGTCTTGACCGGAGTTTCAGTGAATTGACCTTTTTGCAAAGCAACCAGGGCTTGTGAGAATGGTGCCACATAGCTTGCTGGTGATGCCCAATCCAGATCGCCGCCTTTAGCTGCCGAGCCTGGATCTTTGGATTGTTTTGCCAATTCGTCGAATTTAGCACCGGCCTTCAATTTCAGGATGATCGCTTTGGCATCATCTTCTTTTTCTACCAGGATATGGTAGGCGTGGTATTCCTTGTCGCCGGCTTGGGATTTCGCTTTGTCGTATTCAGCTTTGACTTCTGCGTCGCTTACTGGATTCTTTTTGACGAAATCGATCATCAATGCGCGGATCAGGATGGATTGACGTGCTACTTCCAATTGCGTTTTTACGTCAGCGTTGGCGGCCAAAGCAGCTTTGTCGGCTTCTTGCATCAAGACTTCGCGGTTGATCAATTCTTGTTTGACCATCGCGCGCAATTCTGGCGTATCTTTTTGACCCTGTTCAGCCAATTGTTTGACCATGACGTCAACGCGGCTGGACGGGATGGCTTTACCGTTAACAACGGCGAGGTTTTGAGCCAATGCAGGCAAGGCAGTTGCGAGAAGTACTACCAGCAAATGAGCAGGTTTAAAAGTCATTATCTGTTCCTAAAATAACAAAGTAAGTAAAAACAAAGTGGTTAGGTCGGTATCTCTGACGGAGCCAGCGCAACAATTACAAGTGCATGAATTTCCGTGTGCATCATATCGCCAACGGCATCATACACTAGTCGATGCCGGGATATACGATTTAGCCCCTCAAATTGGTAACAAACTATTTTTACACTGAAATGACCTGCGCCGGAGGCGGCTCCGGCGTGGCCATGATGCGCTGCAGAGTCGTCGCTTAATTGACAGCTAAGGGGCTGTAAAGTTTCCCGTAATCGGGCTTCAATCCGGTTCAGGCGATCGTTCATGTAGGTTCTTCCATGTATTTAGACAAAAACAAGCCTTGAACGACGATAAATACCGGTAAGGCCGCTATCGAATACAGTTTAAAGCTGACCCAGGTGGTGGTCGGGAAAGAGAAGGCGACATACAGGTTCACGATGCCCATCACGAAAAAATAGGCGATCCAGGCTAGACTTAATTTCGACCAGACATCGTCAGGCAGCGTGATTTGCGTCCCCATTGTTGCTCTGAGTAAATTTTTCTTGAATAAGAATTGCGCAAACAAAAACGCGACGGCGTAGCACCAGTAGATTACTGTCGGCTTCCATTTAATAAAGGTTTCACTATGAAAATAAATGGTGGCACTGCCAAAGCCGACAATCACAACGAAGGAAATCCACAGCAATGCGTCAATCTTTTTGCGACGGATTACGAGATAGCCAAATTGCAGAACCGAACCGATGATGGCGATTGCCGTCGCCAACAGGATAGGTGCCAGATCGGCTGTCGGTTTGCCGCCAGAGATCAGACCGGACAGATACTGATCTACCAGGCTTTGGGCGAATTCCAGGTTGCGTTCCCCGAGTTTAAAACTAATGAAAAACAGGATTACTGGAAAAATATCGAACAAAAATTTCATATCAACTTTTCAAAACGGATTTGACGAGCTAAAAACTAAGTTTTAGGCGCAAATCTCAGGGACGCGGAGTTAATGCAATAACGCAATCCTGTCGGTGGCGGGCCGTCAGGAAACACATGACCCAGGTGGGCGTCGCAGATATTACACAATATCTCGGTGCGCGTCATGCCGTGTGAGCGATCGACTTTTTCTAAGACATTCGCCGGATTGAGTGCTTTGAAATAACTTGGCCAGCCGCAGCCCGAATCAAACTTGGCATCCGATTCGAATAAAGGCGTGTTGCAGCACACGCAGGTATAAATGCCCGCTTCGTGATGATCCCAGAATTTGCCGGTGAACGCCCGTTCTGTCGCTGCGTGGCGGGTAACTTCATATTCCATGTCTGTGAGCATGGAGCGCCATTCCTTATCGGTTTTAGTGACTTTTGACATGGTATTTCCTTCTACGGTTTAGGACGAGCAACTGACTTCCAGTTCGCGTGCCCAGTCCGGTGGCAGGGCCGCATAATCGTCATGTTCTGCTTGTTCATCAAAGGGGTTTTCTAAAATCTGCAATAGCTTTGCGACTTCAGAAAAATCTTTTTTCTGGGCTTTTTCTATCGCTATCTGTGCGAGGTAATTACGCAGTATATATTTAGGATTGACACTCTGCATGGCGCGTTGGCGCGCCGGATCGTCGCTGCGCTCGGTCTGCAAGCGCTGACGGTATTGTTCCAGCCATAAATCTAGCGCCGACCGGTCGATAAAACCATCCCTGAGCTTTTCGTCCAATGCCGATTTGGCGGTATTGATATAGCTCAGATGGCGGAAGCTGTGCGTGAAATCGGCACCGTTCTGCTGCATCAGGTCGAAAAACTGGTCGAATAATTTGCCGTCGGCTTCGCGGTGTTCAGTCAACTGTTGCAAGCCGAATTTTTGGTGCAATAGTAGATCGAACGCTTGTTGATAGGCCGGTTGATAGGCTGACAGCGCAGCTTGCGTATCTTCGACGGTGCCGATCAATGGCAATAAGGCTTGAGCCAAGGCATGGCAATTCCAATGGCCGATTTTCGGCTGCATGCGGTAGGAGTAACGGCCCTGGGTGTCGGTGTGGTTGCAGATGTGACCGGCGTTAAATGCTTCCATAAAACCGAAAGGGCCGTAATCGAGGGTTATTCCAAGTATCGACATATTGTCGGTATTCATGACGCCGTGCATGAAGCCAACCGCCTGCCATTGCGCCATGAGCTTGGCAGTGCGCTGCGTGACTTCTTGTAATAGGGCCTGGTAGGGATTGTCATGTTCCAGCAGTGCAGGATAATAATTGCCGAGTACAAAATCGGCCAGTGCTTGCAATTGCTCCGGTGCGTTATTGTAGTACCAGTGCTCGAATGAGCCGAAGCGTATAAAGCTTGGTGCGAGACGGGTGACGACTGCGGCGGTTTCCGGCGTTTCACGCATCACATAGTGATCGGAGCCAGTCACGCTCAGGGCGCGTGAGGTAGGGATGCCTAATCCAGCCATGGCTTCGGAGCACAGAAACTCGCGAATCGATGAGCGCAATACCGCGCGACCGTCGCCCATGCGGGAATAGGGCGTCATGCCCGCTCCCTTGAGTTGAATTTCTATCCTGCCGTTTGGCGAGTCCGCGGTATTTTGGGCGGCAACATCGCCTAACAAGATCGCCCGCCCATCGCCGAGCTGACCTGCCCAGACGCCGAACTGATGACCGGAATAGACTGCTGCCAGCGGAGTGCTGCCACTGATGAGTTGATTGCCGGTAAAGATTTCGGTAAATAAATCCGTGTTGAGTGCGTCTGCCGACAGACCTATTGCGTCGGCCGCCTTGCTACTTGCGCCGACCAGGTAGGGCGCAGCTAATGGTGTGGGGCGCAATACAGTGTAGAAGTCGGACGGTAGCTGAGCGAATTGATTTTCCACGCTTAAATTGGAGATGTCGGTGACTGGAATGGTCGATGTCATCGTTGCATTATTGGACATTGCTGAATTACCGCCACAGGTGCGGAGAACATTGAATAGTCTGACATTTTGACAGACTAAGGCGAACCGCGTTGACTTGTTGGAACTCGCGCAAAAATCCAGCCCTCTCACTACCCGAGAAAAGGAGACCCCGAGAAAAGGCAAGAGAGGAGCTGGCTCCATGGCGTTTCGATATTCAAATGAACCCGCAAGCCGGGCGCGCCTGTTGGCCCGAAATGCCGCTGAAAGCCGCATCCCGTCCGCGGTTTCAATTTGAATTGTTGCAATCAGAGGGACGATGCCTGATCATGCCGTTGCGGGTGCCCGCATTTTTTCCTTGATCGGCAGATGTAATAAGGCCGCAGCGACTGCCAGCATGATATCGATGTACCACATCAGATTGTAATCGCCGGTCGCTTCAACTACTTTGCCGCCCAGCCAGACCCCGAGAAAGCCGCCGATCTGATGCGTCAGCATCACGATGCCGAACAAGGTTGCCATGTTCGCCGGGCCGAAAAATTTGGCGACCAGTCCCGCCGTCGGCGGTACGGTGGACAAGAAGGTCAATCCCATGATGGCGGCGAACATCAGCATCACCGTACCGGTTTTGGGTGCCAGCAAAAAGAGGATGACAGCCAGTGCGCGTGTCGCATACAGCAAGGACAGCAGTGATTTCATGCGCCAGCGTCCGACCGCCCAGCCCATGCTCACGCTGCCGACGATATTGAACAGGCCCAGCATCGCCAGCGACCAGGCGCCGAATTGTGCCGGCAAGCCGCAAGACGCAATCACCCCGGGCAAATGCGTTGCCAGGAAAGCGACATGAAATCCGCATACGAAGAATCCCGCACTCAGCATCAGATAGCTGGGATTGCGCAAGGCGTTGCGTATCGCATCCGCGGTCGATACCGGTGCAATACCCGATGCCATGTTCATTTGTACGGAGTTGCCGCGCAGCAGGAATGCCGCAGGCAGCGCGAGTAAGACGATCGCCGCCAGCACCTGCATCGCATTACCCCAGCCATAGCTCAACATCAGCGCACCCGCAATCGGCGCCATTAAAAACTGGCCGAAAGAGCCGCCGGCGTTGATGATGCCCGTTGCCATGCCGCGTTGATGCGCGGGGATCATGCGGTTTGCGGTTGCCATCAAGACGGCCGGTCCGGCCATGCCCGCGCCGCCCGCCGACAAGATGCCGATGCTGAAGATCAGACCCGCTGTCGTGCTCATCATCGGCGTGATAAACGTGCCGATCGCGACCAGCAGAATACCTGCCAGCAGCACACGACCGGCACCGATTTTATCCGCCATGGCTCCCGCAAAAGGCTGCGTCAATCCCCACCAGAGCTGGCCGAAAGCAAACGCCAGACTGATGCTGCCTATGCCCAGTCCGGTCGCCGTATTGAGGGGGCTGAGAAATAATCCCATGGTTTGCCGGGTTCCCATCGTGAGTGAAAAAGTCCCGGCGGCGGCCAGCAATACCAGCCAGATTGCCATGCTTTGGCGGTCGGTATTTTCTGCTGTGTTAGTAGCGCTTGTCATGATCATGTCCTGTTTTTCAGCGATTTTTATACGCTTTTGAATTGCCTAAAGCGTGCTTGCGGCGACAATTTTGCGTTGATAACGCGAGGCCGGGCGCTGCCGCGACAGGTTGGGTCCAAACTTGGCGCGCGCTGCGACGAAAGCATGCCAGTCTGCCGTATCCGGCAGGGACGGGATCGTGATCAGCTCACCGTCATCAAGGCCAATCAAGGCGGCATCGACCAGATCGGCCACTTCCATGATCATTGCTGCGGGCAGGTTGGCGGCGTCAATACCGCTGCGCTCCCAGATCTCGGTGCGGGTAATGCCGGGCAAAACCGCCTGCACCTGCACGCCGTATTTGCTGATCTCGTTATGCAAAGTTTGTGTCAGGCTGAGTACATAAGCCTTGGTTGCACTATAGCTTGCATTGAACATCTCGGGAGCCAGTGCCACGACCGAGGCGATATTGATCAGCTTGCCTTGCTGGCGTGCGACGAATTCGGTAGAGGCGATGCTGGCCAGTCGGGTCAGTGCCAGCACATTCAGTTTGATCATGCCTTCGATCTGATCGAGATTCGCGCCGGCCAGCGGTCCGTTGGCGGCGATGCCTGCGTTGTTCACCAGCATGTTGATGCTGGCGTCGCTGGTCAATTTGTGCTCGACCAGTGCCAGATCGGCTTTATCAGTCAGGTCGGCGCGCAGGACGCTGATCTGGACGCCGGTTTCGGCCCGCAGCTTGCCAGCCAATTCTTCAAGACGAGCCTGGTCGCGTGCCACCAGAATCAAGTCATAACCGCGGCGCGCCAGGCGGTCGGCATAAGTCGCACCGATGCCGGAGGAGGCGCCGGTAATCAGCGCCGTGCCCAGCGAGTGGTGGGAGATATCGTCATTCGATTGTGCAGGTGTCATTTCTTTACTCCATGTTCATTATTGGGTGAGGGCAACTGTGCCTTTGCTGCGGTGTGATGTTCAGGTAATGGAATTTATAAATGATGATCATCATAATTGAATATATTACGATCATAATCTATAATGTCAAGGGTAATAGGCAAATTAATTGAGGCTTACGATGAGAGTCAGCAGAGAACAGGCAGCAGAAAACCGCGAACGCATCCTGGATGTCGCCGCGCAATTATTCCGGGAAAAAGGTTTTGATGGCATCGGTGTCGCCGATCTAATGAAAAGTGCTGGCCTCACGCATGGCGGTTTTTACGGCCATTTTGCATCGAAAGAAGACCTGGTCGCACAAAGCTGCGCACGTACGCTGGAGCGTTCCGTGGAACATTGGAAGACGCTGGCGGAACAAGATCCGGAACATTCGCTGGAGACCATCGCCGCGTCTTATTTAACGACCAAACATCGGGATCATCCCGGACGCGGTTGCGCTATTGCGGCACTGGGCGCAGATATTGCGAGACAAAATACGTCTGTGCGCAGTACCGTGACCGAGGGCGTGCGCTTGCTGGTCGGCATTCTCAGCAAGATTTTGCCGGGTAAATCAAAGACAGCAAAGCAGGAAAAAGCCCTGGCAACTTTTGCCAGTATGGTCGGCGCTTTGGTGCTGGCGCGGGCGGTTGACGATCCGCAATTGTCGGAGGATATTTTGCAGGCGGTCGCCTCGTCTATCAGTAAACGTGCGCCGGCTGAGCCGTGATTTCCTTGGGGTGAGTTTTTTCGGTCATTCCAGAAAAGCAGGCGATCCATTTTGCCATACGGATCGCGCAAAATTATTCGAGCATTGTATTAAATTGCAGTGAGGCGAGCTTGGCGTAAATGCCGCCTTGCGCGACCAGCGATGTATGTGTGCCGGTCTCGACAATGTGGCCGTGCTCCATCACGATAATGCGGTCGGCACGCAATACGGTCGCTAACCGGTGCGCGATAATCAATGTGGTGCGGCCTTTCATCGCGACTTCCAGCGCGCCTTGTACCAGGCGTTCGGATTCGGCATCGAGCGCGCTGGTCGCTTCATCGAGCAGCAACAGCGGCGGATTTTTTAGCAAGGCGCGTGCAATCGCAATCCGTTGGCGCTGTCCGCCCGACAGGCGCACGCCGCGCTCGCCCAGGAAGGACTGATAGCCTTCCGGCAGGCGTTCAATGAACTCATGCGCCGCCGCCATTTTGGCTGCGGCAATCACCTCAGCATCGGTCGCATTGGCTTTGCCGTAGCGGATGTTTTCCAGCGCATTGGCCGAGAAAATCACGGTATCTTGCGGCACGATGCCAATTGCATTGCGTAGCGCATGCAAATCGAGTTGACGCAATTCAACACCGTCGAGTTTGATTGAGCCTTGTTGCGGATCGTAAAAGCGTAATAGCAACTGGAACAGGGTCGTCTTGCCTGCGCCCGACGAGCCGACCACCGCCACCGTTTCCCCCGGGGCGATGTCGAGCGACATGTGACCGATCGACGCCATATTAGGGCGCGAAGGGTAGTGAAACACCACATCCGACAGCGCCAATGCTGCGCCATTCGCTGTACGTGCCGGCAGCGCCAGTGTTGTCGCCGGCGATTGTATCGGCGATTCCAGCGACATCAATTCCAATAAACGTTCAGTCGCACCGGCCGCCCGTTGCGCTTCACCGAGCACTTCGGACAAGGCGCCCACGGCGCCTGCCACAATTGATGCATACAAAATGAATTGCCCCAATTCGCCGCCGCTCATGCTGCCATCCATGACCGAATGCGCACCCAGCCACAACACGAATACAATCGCGCCAAACACCAGCAGTATCGCCAGCATTGTCAACAGGGAGCGCGCACGGATACGGCGCATCGCGGTCGCGAAGGCATTTTCTACCGAACTGGAAAAACGCTGTGCCTCAATGTATTCATGCGTGAATGCCTGCACCGTCGGCATCGCATTCAAAATTTCGCCCGCTACTGCCGACGCATCGGCGATCCGGTCTTGCGAATCACGCGACAGCTTGCGTACCCTGCGGCCAAACAAGACGATAGGCAAGATCGTCGCGGCCAGCGTCACGATGATGATCGACGCCAGCTTGGGACTTGTCACAAACAACATGACCAGACCGCCGGCGAACAACAGGATATTCCGCAATGCCATAGAGATACTGGTGCCAACCACCGACTGGATCAGCGTTGTGTCCGTGGTCAGGCGCGACAAGACCTCACCCGTTTGCGTGGTTTCAAAAAACTCCGGACTCTGCGTCACCACATGCGAATACACCGCATTGCGAATATCCGCCGTCACCCGTTCACCCAGCCAGGACACCATATAAAAGCGCGCCGCCGTCGCCACACCCAGCACACAAGCCACGCCGAACAACGCCAGGAAGGTCAGGTCAACATGCTTGATACTCTTCGCCCCCGTATTGCTGAACCCCAGATCAATCATTTGCCGGAACGCATAAGGAATCGTCAAGGTCGCACTCGCCGCAATGATCAGCGCAATCCCGGCCAGAAAAAACTGACGACGATAAGGCAGTAAAAACGGGATTAAACCCTTGAGCGTGGCAAGGCTGCTTTTAGATGCAGGAACAGTGTTGGAAGGGTGGGTCATAGGTGCTCAATGGTGGAAGTGGTGGCGGTGGTGGAAAGTTGCAGTATTGTGTCAGCTTTCGCCTGTCGCCGGGCGAATGGCGAGATGATCGGAAGCGACTATATGGGGATGGGGCGAGGTGAAACAAGATGGCGGCAAACGCGGTCGATTGCCGGGCAGTCATCCTTGATAAAAATCTGATTTATTAGGAGTATATGCATAAATAGGGGTTTATCCGCAGGTTTTAATTGGGCTTTAAAAAAATACATCCCGCTAGTATGTGCATGAGTGCGCAAATATTTGCGTTGTCTTCTGTGACGCATGTTCTCCCATGAAAAAATGAGGCAGCTTATCAGCACACCTCATTTTTATCGATTCAAGCAATTTAAAGTAAAACTTACGGCTTCTTCCGCTTCGCAATCCAATCATCAATCACGCGTTCCAACACCACCAGCGGCAAGGCGCCGTGGGTCAGCACTTCATTGTGAAATTGTTTCAGGTCGAATTGATCGCCGAGTGCGAGTTTGGCTTTTTCACGCAGAGCGAGGATTTTCAGCATGCCGACTTTGTAGGCCAGCGCCTGACCGGGATCGACCATATAGCGCTCGATTTCGGCGGTGACGTCGGTGAGTGCCATCCCGGTGTTATCGGTCATGTACTGGATCGCCTGTTCGCGCGTCCAATGCTTGTAATGGATGCCGCTATCGACCACCAGGCGCACGGCGCGCATCATTTCGTCGCGCAAGCGGCCCAGATTATCCATAGGATCTTTTTCAAACCCGAGTTCCCAGGCGAGACGTTCTGCGTACAGCGCCCAACCTTCGGCGTACGCGGTGAACGGCAACACCTGACGGAAGAAGGGAACGTCCTGCAACTCTTGCGCGATCGAGATCTGGAAATGGTGACCAGGGATGCCTTCGTGATAGGCTAGGGTGCGCATGGTGAACTTGGGATTCTCTTTGGTATCGCGCATATTCGCGTAAAAGATTCCGGGGCGGGAACCGTCGAATGAACCCGCGTTGTAATACGCCCCCGGTGCGGTTTCCTGGGAATATTCCGGTACGGCTCTGACCTCGACACCGAGTTTAGGGCGCATATCAAAGGCAGCATCGAGTCCTTTGTTGACTTCATCCAGAATCATCTGAAAACCTTTGAGCATCGCTTGTTTACCGTCTGGCGTATTCGGATATAACTGCGCCGGATCTTCGGATAACTGCAACACGCGGGCACCGACGCTACCTTCGCTGAGACCTTTACTCTTTAAGATGGCGTCCATTTCTGTGCTGATGCGGGCGACTTCGGTTAGTCCCAGATCATGCACCTGCTGTGGCGTCATATCGGTGGTGGTATGCATCTTGACTGCCCAGGCGTAATACGCGTCACCGCCGGGTAAATGCCATGCGCCAAAATTGCCTTGCGCCTTGGGCTGCTGCGTTTTGAAGTAGTTAATCAGTTTTTGATAGGCGGGATAGACTTGTTGCGTGATGCTGGCATCGGTTTGCGCTAATAGAGTCTGGCGGGTTGTCGTATCGATTTTATCCGCAGGCAGCTTGTCGAGCTTTTCTTTAAAGTTGGTGTAGAGGGGATTTTGCGTGCCCGGTTTGGCGATGAAGCCCTGCATTTGCACCAAGACTTTTTCGACCAGAAATTGTGGCGGAATAATTTTTTTATCTTCGCGGATTTTCAGGCCTTCGAGTACCTGATCAAATTTGGCCGGAAATTTATTCAGGCGTGCGATGTAATTTTTGGCGTCGGCTACCGAGTTGATCTGATGTACATCGGTCATGAAATTCGGCAAGCTCGATTGCACGCCAAACATCTGGTTCACAGGGAAATTCAGGTAGCGAAATTGATCGCCTTCGTCCTGCATCCGTAAAAAATACTCCATCGTGTCATACGACAATTGTTCGTCACGATCCAGTGCATCACGCTGATAGCGATGCAAGGTAGTCAGATTGTCGTGCACCATATCCGCCATTTTTTGCTCGGCAGCAGGCGAGGCATCGCTGAGTTTATCGCTATAAAAATCCAGCCAGCCCGGCAGTATGCGCATACTCGACAGCATCTCGGGCTGATCGAGGACAAAGCGCGCCATCACGCGGCCATAAAACCAGTCGGCTTTCAGCGGCTTGAAATACCAGACGTGGACCAAGCCGATTGCGAGGATGAGCAGCAGCACGAGTAGTGCCCGTCCAGTCCATTTGAAGAACCGCGCCATAGTGTTTTCCTTGATCGAAGTGAAAAAACATTATAGTCAGAATAATTTCCATAAAACAAATATCTTGACTAGGATTTACGCCATGACCAAAACCTCTCACCACATGGGCGCGAAGATACAGAGAAAAGGCAAGAGAGGAACTGCACCATGGCGTTTGATATTAAATGAACCCGCAAGCTGGGTACGCCTGTTGGCACGAAATGCCTCTGAAAGCCGCATCCAGCCTGCGGGTGTAATGTACGTTGTTGTCAGCAGTTTGACGTTTTGCTTAACTTTTATTAATTAAGCTGGCATTTGGCACATCAACTTTCCGTCTCCTTATGTGGACAATGCTGGATCGTTCTGAATGAAGAAGTTAAATGTAAAAAACTATTAAATTTTATTGAGGCCTTATCTTCGATTGGCTTCATATAGTGTCGGGTTTTTTTACACTAGATTTTTTAAATTGTCATAAATTTAATTAAATTTGTGTAAGTATTTGAATTTAAAAGATTAAATTTATTGAAATTTAACTGGCACACTTAATGCTTTATGTTGAGTGTGGAATCTTTTCGTGTGTCGAGAAACGTCAATTAAATAAGCGGTTTCGATGGATTGAAAAGTTATTGTTAATAATAAATTTATCAACTGGGAGCATTAAATGACTATCTTCAAAAAAGTAATCTTGACAGTATGGCTGGGACTGTTTGCTATGATCGGCACTGCTAACGCGCACTTGGTTTCAGTCGGTTGGCACGACAATGGTAATGGCACTATTTCTATCTGGGGCGAACATTGGCATGGCGACCAGACTAGCGCATACAGTGCAAATGGCGGCGTCACTATCGATGGCATTATGACGTTCCAATGGACAGGTTTCCTGAACAACAGTGACCGTGATGTGATGGTGGCGAACGGTACCTTGACAGGCTACGCTATCGACCCTGGTAACGGCGGTGGTAAATATAGCGATTGGTTTTTCACAGACCCACTGGTCTTAGGGAATGGTGTGCACACAATTTTTACAGGTACTAATTGCTGCGTTGATACAATGACTGGGCCAGAGAGCTTTACCTTTACTGGTATCGTTAGCGTACCTCCTGGCACAGGTCCTGGCAATGCGGTTCCAGAACCAGCTTCCATTGCATTGTTAGGCTTAGGTGTATTGGGTTTCGCAGCAACTCGTCGTCGTTCGATGTAAGTTAAGCACGCACTACGCAACTAATAGTTGCGTGTAATTTGGTAATATTTGAAAAAAGTTCTCAACATTCAATGCTGAGAACTTTTTTATTTTTTATGGCATCAGAAACGATCGAACAAGTCTCAAACATTACTATGCCGATAGACAGATTGTCCTGTCCGTAAATGTGAGGGATGGCTGTTTTTCATCAGCCCATGATCACCTACCTCCGCAGATTCAAACACCGGTTTGGCGATCTCAACAACGTGCCAGTTTTGGTACGTACGCTTATATACCAGGTTGCCATGCAGTCCTCTTGGTTCATTACATGATGCACAGGGTAGCTCTTGCCAACCTTCGGTTAAGGTAATTCATTACATCGTCCATGGTATGACTTGCTTGATCTACCTTAGAATGGCGGGTGTGCTGTCTTCACGTATTTACCCAAGCAAGAGGCAGCAAATGTCGTTTGTTTCATAGACCATCATATCTTCTATTAAACTTTGATCTGGCTTGGCGTTTCAAAGTTTTAAAGTGGTCCAACGTTTTGTATTTCATCAGAGATTCATTCCATCCTAAAGCGTGATCGACGCTCAATTTTTATTCAAAGAAGGCTATCCAATGCATATCGGGAATAATATAAATCCTTGGATCTTATTGATGCTCACCATTGTGTGTGAAGTCATTGCGACAGTTCATTTGCGGTTGTCGAATGGATTTACTAAGTTGCTTCCTTCTTCCATTGTCGTCATTGGATATGGGTGTGCTTTTTGGGGATTGTCGATAGTAATGCGTCGATTAGAAATAGGAATTACTTATGCCGTCTGGTCAGGTGTCGGAACTGTTTTTACTACAATTGCCGGTATTTTTTTGTTTGAGGAGGGCATGAGTCCGCCAAAAATCATAGGGATATTATTGATCGTTTGTGGCGTAATGCTGCTTCAGCTTGGAAATTCAAGCCACTAAGCTGGTGTTGGGCGATAGCGGGTCGATTTGCATACATAAGCGTGCCGACTTTATTGCCAGCACGCTTTTGAAGAAAATTTATTCTTTACCCTTGGTCCGGCCTAAATACAGAACGATTGAAATGACCCCCGACATTACCATCATCATTAAACTGACGGCATTGACAACCGGCGTGGCACCTTCCTTCATGCGACCATACAGCAGCACAGTTAATGGAGCATCGCTACCGACTAACATATAAGTCGTATTGAAATTTTCAAACGAGAGTAAGAACGCCATCATCATAGCGCCGATAATTGCAGGTTGAAGGTAAGGTAAAGTAATGGTGGAAAATATGGCGATTTTACTGGCGCCTAAGTCCATTGCCGCCTCTTCCAGGCTGATATCGAGTCGCTTCAATCGGGCGCTTATAGTCAAACTTGAAATTGAGACGATATAGGAAAATTGTCCAACCGCCACCAGAAATAATCCGGGTCGTAAAAATTCCAATTCCCAACCAAAAGTATCATCGGCAAATTGCGCCAATCTGCTCATAAAAGAGAGAATTGAAATCCCTAAGATGACGCCGGGAATCACCAAGGGAATAAGCATCATTTGCGACAAAATTTTCTGGCCGCGAAATTGACATCTCTCCAGCAAGAATGCATTGCCAGTACCCACAATGACGCTAAAAAATGTTACTCCCGTAGCTACCTTGAGGCTATTCAGCAAACTATTTCTTATCTCCTCGTCATAAAATAATCCAACGCGACTTTGATAAGTTGCTCCAAAAAACCAATCCCAGGTAAATCCTTGCCAGGGCGGCATTGGGTATGGCGCATTATTAAAGGCGAAGAGTGCGACGACCAGCAACGGTAAAAAAAGAAAGATAAAAAAGACAGCCAGATAGCTAGCCCTTCCTCTTTTAAGCCAATTAGATTGAGAAATGCTGTGGATCATGCTCGCCTCATTACGTCATCAAAAGACTGACCACTCAACTTAAGCCCAATCCAGACTAATAGACTGGATAAACTCAGTAAGATAAAAGCAAGCGCGGCGCCTTGCGGCCAATTAAAGCGGGTAATGAACTGTGTATAAATTTGTTCAGTGAACCACATTGAATTTTTTCCGCCAAGCAGCACCGGTGTCAGGTAATTACCTAAGGTAAGCATGAATACCATGATACTGCCGGCAGCAATCCCCGGCGCTGCATGAGGAATCACGATTTGACGCAGTATATTGAAACGGTTTCCACCGAGATCATAGGCAGCTTCAACCAGGCTGTCGTCTAAAGTTTCCAGTGCATTGATTAAAGGTACAAGCATAAATAAAAGCGATGAATACACCAAACCGAGTAGCACCGTTCCATCGGCGTATAAAAGTTCAACAGGCTGCTCAGTGACGCCCAATTTATATAAAATCTGGGGGATTACGCCATTGCTGCGAAGTAGAATAATCCAGCCTAATGTTCTGACCATTTCACTGACCCAGAACGGTAAAACGACAATCGTCATCAAAAACAATTTTGAGCGATTTTTAGCAATTTTTGCGATATACCAGGCAACAGGAAAAGCCAGAATGAATGTGAACAACGTGGCGATGACAGACATACATGCAGTCCGTAAAAAAGTTCTCCAATATAAAGGCTCATTGAAAAATGTCGCATATTGCTTTATCCCATATTGATATTCCTGAGGAGCAATTCGCTCCTGCATTGACAGGGTCAGCATTTCAATATGCGGAAAAATGATCAGCATGAACAACCACATCAATGCGGGAACTAACAAAAGCCAGATGAGTAGGGGAGATGTTTTTTGATTGTTCATTTAAATGCAGATTGCTATACCGGAAAAGCCAGAACATGTTCAGCAGATATGCCTAGAAATACTTGTTCGCCAGGAACAAGTGACATATCTAGCCCGGTATGAGGTAAGGCTACTTTTAAAGAGAGTCCGGTTCCGGAAATATCAACGAATATTGTTGAGTTTGCACCATCAAATAAAATGTCGGCAATTTTTCCTGAGAGCTGATTGGCATAATCTTTTGCGAATGCTTTTGTTCTCGATATGTCAATATGTTCCGGACGTAAAAAAACAGAAATTGGCTGCCTGACGGTTAAGTTGTATGTTGATATCGCTCGTAAGCAAACGCCGGATCCGACATCAATCTTATATTGATCGCCAACTTTCTCCGACGTGTAGCCAGAAAGACCGTTGTTATTTCCAACAAAACTCGCGACGAATGCTGAATTAGGGCGATAGTACAAATCCTGCGGTGAGCCCAATTGCTCAAATCGCCCTTTGTTCATGACACCAATGAAGTCGGACATGACTAAGGCCTCCGACTGATCATGGGTAATATAAATAAAAGTCGTACCGATTTCAGCCTGGAGTTGCTTCAGCTCCAGTTTCATATGCTCTCGTAATTTCAGATCTAAGGCACCTAAGGGCTCATCCAGCAACAACAATGTAGGATCTAAAATCAACGATCGTGCAATCGCCACCCGCTGTTTTTGCCCGCCAGATAATTGATCTATGCGTTTGTCTGAAGCACCAGGCAGACCTACTCTGCCAAGCATATTTTTGACTTTTTGAAGAATGTCCGAACGCTTCTCGTTTCTTCTCATTAGGCCGTACGCAACGTTTTCGCCAACAGTCATCATTGGGAATAAGGCAAGGTGCTGGAAGATCATATTGACCGGACGCTTGTTTGGAGCAACATCCATCATACTTTTATTGCCGATCAAAATATCACCATGATCCGGCTCAATGAAACCGGCAATCATGCGGAGCAGCGTAGTCTTGCCACATCCGGAAGGGCCGAGAATAGAGCAAAATGCGCCCTTGGGAACTTCTAGCGAAACCTTATCTACCGCAGTGAATATTTTGCCTTGGTAAGTATATTGTTTAGTGACATTACGAATGGCTAGATCAATATCTTTGTTTGACGTATTGCTCATGTAAGCTTAATAGGGCGATTTAACTGCTAATTTAAAAATAAAAATCAGGCAAATCCAGGACCGGTTAACAAGCACTGGTACTTAGAAGCTTGCCTTTACCCGGTCAAGAATTTTTCCGTCAATTTCTTCCAGGCCAGGAGGAATGGATGGATACCATTTGATATTTTTAAAAGCCTCAGGTGAGAATGACTCATTCAGCTGTGACTTCATTTTTGGATCCATAAAATTTTCGGCGCCTTTAACTGCCGTGAAACTGCCGGCAAGTTTTGCCATTCGGGCGGCAATCTCCGGGCGTGAAACGAAATTAATCCAGGCATAGGCGGCTGCATCATTTTTACCTTTTGATGGCAGCGCATAACTGTCGACCCAGCCGAGAGCGCCTGATTTAGGCGCAACGAAACGCAAGAGGGGATTTTCTGCATTTAATTTCCAGCCACCGCTATCCCACATTTGCGCTGCAACCAGCTCGCCGCTACGGAGATCGTTGAGAAGTTGATCTTTACTTTCCCAAAAATATTTATAATTCTTTTTGCAGGACATCATTTTTTCACCTGCGGTCTGCATGATCTGCTCGTACTGTTTCGGATTGTTGTACGCCTTGAACGGATCTTGTCCCATTGAAAACGCGATTCCAATCAAGGTGGGACGCTTCAGCCTGACAGCGACTTTCCCTAAATATTCAGGTTTGCATAAATCGCTATAGTCGGTAATTTTGGCTTTGCTATTTACCACAAGTCCATCTGTTCCCCAGAAAAAGGGAACGCCAAAATATTTACCTTTGAACGTAGTGACCTTCTTTGCTGACTCGAGCATTTCTGGCAAAAAATGATCCGTATTGATTTTGCTAAAATCAATCGGTTTATAAATTCCGAACTCTGATAACGGACCGACAATCCTGTCCTGGCTCGGTTGCACCAGGTCGAACCCGGCACCACCGGTTGCGCGCAATTTTGAAATCATCTCTTCATTGTTAGAGATGGTTACTTCAACTGTGATGCCAGTTTCTTTGGTAAATTGTTCGGTAATCTCTCTTGGCGCATAGTCTGCCCATGTCAGCAGGCGTAATTTTTCCGAAGCTAGACTTAGTTGACATACTAACGAGGACATGAGGATGATTAGGCCTCCGCTTAATCTCATTTTCGATATCATTTATTTCCCCTCGATTGGCAATAATTTAACCTGCCATCATTTCACAAAGATATGACACTTTAATGACAGTGCCTGTTTCTACATCCTCAGCGAAAAGAAATAAGCGGCTGGTGGAGTAGGGCGGGAGAAAGTTATTTGATTGGGAAATTTAAAAACAAACCGGAGCAAATTTGCTCCGGTTTGTTAATCTAAGATTGATACTAACTTTATAATTTACCGCTGACCGTCACAAAAAACTGACGCGGCGATCCTGTAAGCAAAGTTTGCTCCGTGCCAGTTGGATCCGATTTTGGAAATCCATTAGAACCAAGAGTGCTGAAGTACTGTTTGTTGAGTAAATTTTCGACATTGACCTGTACAGAAAAATCTTTCAAACCGGCGAATGATTTCTGTTTATATCCAGCAGACAAATTTGCCAAAACATAGGATGGAACCTGCGCATCATTTGTATAGCTATAGAAGCGCTTATCCGTGAACTTGCCCCCGATTCTAGAGAACCAGTTCCCAGCCTCATAAGATAACTCGGTTTTCAACATCAGCTTAGGAGAATCAACAACTTGCGTGCCTTCGATGTTAACTACTTTTCCATTATCTAAATAATTCGATTTATATTTAGAATTATTGTAGGTCAGAGAATTGAACCAAGACCAATCTTTATTCAGAGACCAGAGTGCTGCTGCTTCAATACCGTTAGTCTCAACTTTTCCGACGTTGACAAATGTACTTGGACAACCAACAATCCCTGCGCAAGTAGCGACGGACAACAGGCGATCCTCAAATTTTGCATAATATGCAGCGATAGATCCAACGAAACTATCATGCTTAAAACGATAGCCAAGATCAAGGGTGGTCGATGTTTCTGGCTTGATCGATGCAGAGCTTAGTTTAAATGCAGTTTGTGATTGTGAAAATGGACCAGATACACCTGGCTGAAATGCGCGCATATTCTGGGAAAGACTAGCGAATATTTCGTCGTTTTTGTTCAAGGCATAATTCAGTCCGAATTGCGGTAATAAAGTCTTTGATGCCACGATCTGGCCTGAGGCCCGAGTGCCAATTAAGCTGGTGGCGTTGATCGTTACTTTAGGTGTTTTAAATCCAAAATTCAATTTCAAGTCATCCGACATTAAAGACACAGTATCTTGCAGATACAACTGTGTCGTTGTCGTGGTGAAGTCTTGTTTAAAGCCTGTGCTAGTCGGGTTTTTCAGGAAATAATTCGTATCTCGACCATCAATCACATCATAGAAATTTCTTGTCACCGTATGCAGACTACGTTCAGCCCAAACGCCGGCATTGATCGAGTGATTGTTCAGATCCCAGGTCAAGTCGCCGATGATGCCATCGCGGCCGATGGAATATTCAGTAGTGCGGATTGCGATAGGTATGCCATTGGTTGATGCAACATAAGGGGTGTACCAATGTCCTTGTCCCTCATTGGTGTGGTGATAATAAGTTGTTTTGAGATAAGTTGAATTGCCTAGTTTGTTCTCTAGCGTAGAACCGAATAGGTAGTCTTTACGCAGGCCGCTGGCTGAGTAATATGCATCGTCCAGACTGTTTACTTTGCCTGTATAAATGCCTTTTGCGGCATTAACAGCGCGCTGCCAATCTGGAGCGTAGTTATCCCAGTCGTATCCAAGACGATTTGTCATTTCAATCGACATGTCCTGGTAATCAGTTTCGCGACGGTCGGAATAATTAAAGAAAGCGGTAAATTTGTTTTCACCAAAAATATTGACCAATTTGGAGTTAAATTGATCTTGATCTTGTGCGCCAACACCTTTTGATTTTTCAGCGCGTTGACGAGTTACGCTCAGGTAGGCCTTGGTGCCGCCTGCGAACAATCCGGTGTCAACTCGTGCAAAAGTTCTGTAAGTGCTGTTGCTGCCTATTGTTTGCGCTGCGCTAAAACCTGTTTCATCCGTAGGGTTCGATGAAAAAAATTGCACTGTTCCACCCAGATTACTGGTCGAAGCCGTTCCCACCGCACCGGCACCCTGAGATAAAGTGACGCGACCGATGTTCTCAGATGAAATGGCCCGGCTGATGTGCAAGCCATTATTATTGCCGTAACTCATATCTCCGAGCGGCACGTTATCTAATGTAAATCCCATCTGGTTTTGGTTGAATCCGCGCACGCTGAAACGTGTCGACCATTCATATGCGCCAAAAGGATCTGCCGATTGAAAAGAGACGCCGGGTAATTTATCTAAAGTTTTGAGGGGACTGGAGCCGGGAACTGTTTGAAGTAAATCTGCCTTTGTGACGTCTTGTACCTGGCGGGTTTTACCACGTCCAAAAATCACAATCTTAGATTGATCATCCTGGGTTTCTTGCGCATATGCAGAAACGCCAAAAGCCTGTAATAAAATCAAACAAATAGGGGTGAGTCGAAATTGCGTTGCCACGAGAGGATTCCTTCAAAAAATTTTTGCAAATGTATCGCTTTTCTTATCAAGAAGAAGCGGCCATGAAATAAGAATTTGGAAATGTAACCAGACGAATATCTAAATTTCTGGCGTGAAGGGTAACGACGCAATATGACTATGAAATGACATCTTCGAACATCAAAAAAATAACAACAGACGCAATCAATGTCACACTGGAGACATAATTTTGTAGGCTTTAATATGAGGAATTACTTGGAAAATTCTCAAGTAGCGAATGCAACATGCATATGCGAGAGTAGGAAGTCATGGGGGAAAATCTGTCTTTAAACAAATTTATTTTTATTCTCATTCCATTTCCATCGATTTTGATACTGTTTGTGTGTGTTTTATGTCAGTTTTTTTCTAAAATTTTATAAGGTGTTTAAAATAATCAAGGCTCCAACTAAACTAAGTTAAGCGCATTTCCTTCTATTTGATATTGATTTAATGGTAAATGTAGGAAAAGAATTAATTGCCCAGGTTGAGAATTTAATCTGCCGAGTATGCTGTTCTGGTAAATTTTATTTCTCCAGTGATACTATTGAGTAATAAATAAATCGTGCTTCACGAAACAAATAAGAGACAAATTATTCAAACGCGCCACTGGTTTAGATGGCCGTCCAGAGTACCGTCCAGTACAACAATCGGTTTCAAGAATGCATTCTCCATCGGCATGGCAAATAAATTCTATATTTCATAAAGGGTTATATGAAACTGCTCTCAAACATCAGAATCGGCACCCGTCTGACGCTTGGCTTTGGCTTGGTACTGTTATTTGCGCTGGGTTTATTGGCTTTGGGAATATTTCGTTTAAGCCAGCAACACGGATCGCTGGACTATATATTCAATAATAAAGTTGCCAGTCTGAGCGCTGCGACTGAAATGCGGGAGCAAGGTCGCGCGCTTTCTTTGGTGCTGAGAAAAATGACAGCGCCGACCGATGTGGCAGAGGCTGAAAGAGAGACTAAAAAATTAGCTCAGATTCTCGAGAATTACAGCAAATCTGAAGATCTCGCGAAAAAACTCATAGAGGGTCAGGAAGGTAAATCGACTCTGGCAAAAGCCTTTGAACAAAAGCAAGTTGTGATGTCGCTCGTGAACAAAATTAAATCCTTTGTCGCTGAAGGGAATTATTTTGACGCGGCATCATTGTTGCAGACTGAGTTCGGAGTGCCGCATGAAAAATGGATGATCGCACTTACCGAGTTGGCACAGCAGCAGAGGGAGGCGATGAAATTAACCTACGACGAATCGCAGGTCAATTATCGCGTCTCGATGACGACGATGATTGTGGTCGGTATCATCATCCTTGCCATCGGCATTTTTGCTGCCTGGTATATTACCCGTACCATTTCCTTGCCGATTAAACGTGCTGCCAGCGTGGCCGACAATATCGCCAGCGGCGATTTGACGAATGATATTCATATCGATGTCAGCGATGAAATCGGCGATCTTTTACAGTCTTTGAAGTTGATGCAAACTAATTTGACCGATACGGTTTCGCAGATTAAGCAGGGAACTGAAACGATCACAGTGGCCTCGCAAGAGATCGCCTCAGGGAACGCGGATCTCTCAAGCAGGACGGAATCGCAGGCCAGCTCACTGGAAGAGACCGCCAGCTCGATGGAAGAACTCACCAGCACGGTCCGTCAAAATGCCGACAATGCCAGGCAAGCGAACCAACTGGTGGTCTCCGCCTCCAGTGTTGCAGTCAAAGGCGGCACCGTAGTAGGACAAGTCGTCAGCACCATGGGCTCGATCAAAGACAGCTCGCGCAAGATTGTCGACATCATCAGCGTGATCGACAGCATCGCCTTCCAAACCAACATCCTCGCCCTCAACGCCGCGGTAGAAGCGGCCAGAGCCGGCGAGCAAGGACGCGGTTTTGCCGTCGTCGCCTCCGAAGTGCGCAATCTCGCCCAGCGCAGCGCCAGTGCCGCCAAAGAAATCAAAGCCCTGATCGACGATTCTGTGGACAAGGTAGAGCAGGGCGGCAAACTGGTCGATGAAGCCGGCAAGACCATGGACGAGATCGTCACCAGCGTCCAGCACGTGGCCGACATCATGAGCGAAATCACCGCCGCCAGTCAGGAACAAAGCGCCGGGATTGAGCAAGTCAACCTGGCGATCACCCAGATGGACGAGATGACCCAGCAAAATGCGGCGCTGGTGGAACAGGCAGCGGCAGCGGCAGAGAGCATGGAAGAGCAGGCCCAGGCTTTGGCGCAAACGGTCAGGATTTTCAAAACATCGAATGTGGCGATGGCAGCGCCTGTGATTGTCGCAAAACGTGCAGAAAAAAAACCGCAACAAAAATCATCTCAAGCAAGCAAATTGAAAATTGCAGCGAAGCCAGCACCCAGTGCCAACCCGGGTCCGGGTAAATCAAGCCGTAGCGAAAAACCAGATACCGATTGGGAGGAGTTCTGAGTTGAGTAGTAATTCAATTCAAGATTTGATAACTTATCTTCCACACACAAGAGCTGCCTTTTCGGTGGCTCTTTTTACTTTTTGACGGGCTTGCGATTCGGCTTTAGGTTTTGCGTTCGCCAAATCCTCTTTTACCCACTTTATTTTCAATTGCTGTTCATCGCATTGCTGTTTTTTCTTTGTATTGCGGGCAGCAATGGCTTTCATTTCTGTTTCGTTTTTATTTTCTGTTTTGTGCCGTGATTGCGCAAGCCGATTTGCCTCAGATTTTTCCTGGGCAGCGATCTCCTTTGCCTTCTGCTCGGAGTAAGGCGGGATGCCTTGATGCGTAGCCATGATGGCCTGTTTTGCGTTTGCCACACAAGGAGTCTGGCTATAACTGATGCTGCCGTTAACGTCGCATTTATAAGCTTCTGCTTGCGATGTATTAATGAAGGTAATGATGACTAGCGAGGCAAAAAATACTCTTTGCAGCAAAGCAGGCAGCATGGCAATTTACTCTTTCTGGTTAGAGAATTTTTCCGGGATTCATCAGGTTTTGCGGATCTAGGGCCGCTTTAATATGACGCATTAATTGTATTTCTAATGGTGATTTATAGCGTAACAATTCTTCTTTTTTGAGCATGCCTATGCCGTGCTCTGCCGAAATCGAGCCACCAAACCGATGCACATTATCATGCACAATTTGATTGATTGTTGCCTGGTACAGAATGAATGAGCTATCAGGCATATCCTTTGGCGGCGACACGTTGTAGTGTAAATTGCCATCGCCAAGGTGACCAAATATCACCATCTGACATCCGATAAAAGCCTCCTGAAGCAAGGCATTCGTTGATTCTACGAAGCGCGCAATTTCTGAAATCGGAAGAGATACGTCGTGCTTGATATTCTTGCCTTCAGCCGCTTGTGCCATAGAAATATGTTCGCGTAAATGCCAGAGCGCCTTTGATTGCTGCAATGAGGTAGCGACTACTGCATCGGTCACAATATGGGATTCCATTGCGCTATTGAGCAGATTCTCTAAAAGAGTATTTGCATGCGATTCGGACTCATGATCGGATATCTCCAGCAACACATATTCCGGCGATGGTGTCAGCGTCGGTGCGGCTATCTCTGGGAAATGCTTGCGAACCAGTTCCACACAAACGGCCGACATCAATTCAAATGCAGTCAGTGTTGCCCCGGCATGCGCCTGAGCGAGTGCCAGCAAAGACAGTGCTGCATCCGGTGATGTGACGGCGGCCAATGCGGTGACTTGTGCTTTGGGTTGCGGATATAGTTTCAAGACCGCGGCCGTGATAATGCCAAGCGTCCCTTCCGCGCCAATGTATAGATCACGTAAATCGTATCCGGTATTATCTTTTCTGAGACCGCGCAAGCCATCCCAAATGTCACCGTTGGCAGTGACGACTTCCAGTCCCAGGCACAATTCGCGGGCATTGCCATATTGCAGTACGCCGGTGCCACCGGCGTTAGTGGAGAGATTGCCGCCTATCGTGCAACTCCCTTCCGATGCCAGGGATAATGGAAAGAGACGCTGTATTTGTCCGGCCGCATTTTGTGCTTCTGCCAGCAGGCAGCCTGCTTCAACTGTCAGGGTATTGTTAATGGGATCAATCTGGCGTATTCGCTTTAAGCGAGTCAGTGACATGACCACCTGTTTGCCGCTCTGGTCCGGCACGCTGCCTAACACCAGACCGGTGTTGCCGCCTTGGGGCACGATTGTGACCATGTGAGTATTGCAGAGCCTGACCAGATGGGCGACTTGTTCCGTTGTTCCCGGCCGCAGTATCGCTAAGGCTTTGCCTTTAAAGCGCTTGCGCCAATCGGTGACATAAGCCTGTCCCTCAGTCTCATTGAGTATGATATTTTCTTTACCAATGACTTGTTCGCACAGGCTCAGGAAATGGTTCATCGGCTTTACTCTACTTTGGGTTGATCTTTAGCGGCTGCTCTTGCCGCTTTTTTATACGGTTTCAAATATAAAACACAGGCAAAAAAGAATAATACGGTAAGCGCTATTTCCAATCCCGCGAGCATGCTGGATAACCATGTTTTATCACTGAATGCCCGGACTACGCCTTCTGTAAAATACAGCAGAATCAACATGGAAGACCATTGCATGGTGTAAATCTGTTTTTTTAAAATGCCACGCAATGGTATCAAGATCGGGATCACTTTCAGCACCATCCATGAGCCACCGGGTCTTAACGGCGCCAGCAGCGTCTCCCATGAAATCAATAATACAATCAATGCGATCAGACTAAAGCAGGTCAGGTAGTAATAAATAGATTGTCTGGATGGATTCACGCTTCGACCTTCAATTTCTTTGCTGTTTCTGCCAGGCGTCGACCCAGAGCAATGGCTAATTTTTTACTGTCTTCGGATACCGCAGTTTTGCCATCGATGCCAGCCCAATGACTGGCTCCATAAGGACTGCCGCCAGTGCTGGTCAGCATCAGTTCCGGATGGCTATACGGGATGCCGAGCAGCAGCATGCCATGATGGAGCAGTGGCAACATCATGGATAACAGGGTTGATTCCTGGCCGCCGTGCATGCTGCCGGTCGAAGTGAATACACAAGCCGGTTTGCCGCTTAAGGTGCCGGACAGCCATTGGGTTGCCGTGCCGTCCCAAAAATATTTCATCGCGGCAGCCATATTGCCGAAGCGGGTAGGGGAGCCGAGCGCCAGTCCGTCGCATTCGGCCAGGTCGGATAATTCGACATAGGGTGCACCGTCGCCCGGGATGTCCGGCTCGGTTGCATGCGTCACAGCAGACACCGCAGGAACGGTGCGCAAGCGGGCATCGCAACCAGGGACGCTTTCTATGCCCTGGGCGATATATTCCGCTATTTTCCGGGTGCTACCGTGGCGTGAATAATATAAAACGAGAATGCTTAGTTGTTGAGAGTTCATGCTTGCTATTATATGGGGCTTTTCAGTGGGAGCCATCTTCGGATTGGCTTTTCTCGGGTATCGAAGCCGGTATCTCCGGTGCTGCTGATGTGATTCTTGATTTTATTGTGTTGTGATTGTGTTGAGACTGTGACCTTATTGATGAGTAAAGTGGGAACAAAGAATTTTATGCGTAGATTTTCTTGGAACCAGGTTCGCAACTTATTTCAGTTTGCCAATCAACGCTTGCGTGAGGGGCGCTTACCCCAGGTAGCCGGTAGTTTAACGTTTACAACGGTATTGGCTTTGGTGCCGATCTTGACGATTGCGTTGGCGATTTTTACCGCCTTCCCTTTGTTTAATACATTCAGGGCATCGCTGGAAGCGTATTTTATTAAGAGTCTGATGCCCAAAGACATTTCCAGCACGATACTCGGTTACCTCACGCAATTCACCACTAAAGCGACGCGGTTGTCGGCTGTCGGTGGCGTCGCCCTGATGGTGACGGCGGTAACCACGATGGCGATGATCGACAAATCCTTTAACCAGATCTGGCAGGTAAAGCGTACCAGGCCTTTAACCCAAAGAGTGCTGGTGTATTGGGCGATTGTGACGCTTGGCCCCTTGTTGATTGGCGTCTCGATCACGGTCACGTCTTATCTGTTCACCGCAACCAGCGGCGTGGTAGGAACTATGCCGTTCATAGGCGGTGTTTTTTATACTTTGATATCGGTATTTTTTACCACCATTGCTTTTACCTTGTTATATCTGGCAGTGCCGAACCGGATGGTAGATTGGCACGACGCGGCGTGGGGCGGCTTATTCGCAGCGCTTGCTTTCGAGATTGCAAAGCGTATTTTTGCGGTATTCGTGATTAAATTTCCGACCTATACCGTGGTGTATGGCGCTCTGGCTGCGGTACCGATTTTCTTGGTGTGGATCTATTTGTCATGGCTGATTACCTTGATAGGCGCAGTCATTGCAGCCGCTTTGCCCGTCGTTAAATACGAGCGTTGGTGGCATAGCCCGGCGCCAGGCAGTGCGTTTATCGATGCCGTGGAAATTCTCAGGGTATTGTATGAGGCGCGCAATACCAGCGATGTTGCGGCAGTCGATGTTGCGACTATACGGGTCAAGACAAGGTTTGGACTGGATGAGATTGATGGTTTGTTGCAGCAGATGCTGGAGGCGGGCTGGGTAGCGCGGGTTGCTTCCGAGTTGCCGCAAACGACGCGATTGGCCTGGTGGAAAAAACTTAATGAAGGGGCAGAACGCTGGATCATGGTAGCGAATCCCGAGTCATTCAAACTCTCTCATGTTTACCGGCTATTTGTTTTCAAGACGATTGCTCATAGTGCGCTGGCAATGCAGGTTGAGATGGTCATTGAGGCGGGGTTGGATCAAAGCTGGCAATCCTATTTTTCTGGCAATCGTCAAGAGATGAATCAAGTGATTGCCAGATAAGTTGTGCTCTGTCGTGATGAATCAGCGCGACGTGTAATTTCTTTAGCAGGACTGACGCAAAACGGTAAACCGCTTACCAGCGTTCACATTGAATCCGCTGACTGGATGCGGTTTTCAAAGGCATTTCGTGCCAACAGGCGCACCCGGCTTGCGGCTTCGTTTTAACATCAATACGTCATTGAGCCTTTCCTTTTGCTTTCCTCTGTGTCTCCGTGTCTTTGTGGTGAGAGATTTCGGTTTTTGCGTAAGTCCATTTATTTAGTAAGCTAGTAGGCGTTTTTATCGCCAAACAGTACGCCTACCGTTCGCCACAGGATCACGATGTCCAGCCACACCGACCAGTGCTGGATGTAATACAAGTCCAGATCAACACGGCGCTGCATTTTTTCCAGGGTTTCGGTTTCGCCGCGGAAGCCATTTACTTGCGCCCAGCCTGTGATGCCCGGCTTGATTTTGTGCCGCAGCATATAGCCATGTACCAGCTTGCGGTACAGCTCGTTATGTTCAACTGCATGCGGCCTTGGCCCAACCAGGCTCATATTTCCGATCAGTACATTGAATAACTGCGGCAATTCATCGATCGATGTACTCCGGATAAAACGACCAAAACGGGTGACACGCTGATCTCTCTGGGTTGCCTGAATGACCGGCCCTTCCGAGTTGTGGTCTTTCATGCTGCGGAATTTGTAGATGTTGATCGGTTTGCCCGCAACACCATAGCGTTTTTGTTTAAAGAAAATAGGACCGGGTGAACTTAGTTTTACTCCGATGGCGATTGTTAATAATAAAGGCGATAGCAGGATTAAACCAAAACTGGCGCCGATCAAATCTAAAATACGTTTTGGTAGCGCTGCTAAACCGATAAACGGTGTTTCCGTTGATGCCAGCACCGGCTTGCCCGCCATTTCACGGAGTTGTATTCCCGGCATGCCAAAGATCAGTGATTCCGGGACGAAATAAGTTGATATTGTGCTGTCCTGCAGAACAGCGATAATCTCAGCAAGTTCCGCTGGTTCTTCGGTATTAAGACCAATGAAAACCACGTCCACCGTCAGGCGCCCCGTTTTCGGGTCAACTAACCATTCCGTCACGTCTTCAAGCCCTCCTAACCGGGTGAGGCCGCTAGGTGGCCTGGAGTCGTTGCGGTTGTCGAAAAAGCCGACGACATCAATGGCGGCTAACGGCGTTCTGCGCAATGACTCAACCAGATCCGCACACGCAGAATTAGACCAGATTAAAACCGCTTTACGGCGTCTCACTGGGTTGGAATAAAAAAGGGCGCCGAACAAACGGATGCTGGCAGCAGTCAGCATCAACGATGCCGGCGTGATCACCAGCCAGGTCAGCATTACCACACGAGACAGGCGCTCGGTGCTCTTGTCGGCGTAGGCACTGATTAATACCAAAGTAAAGACAACTAACCAGCGGATAGCCAGGGTAGGAATGAGTGAAAAAAAACGACGGTCTTGCAGAGAGTTGAGCAATCTGTGACTGGAAAACGCGATGATGCTGGCCAGTCCCGCAATAAATATACGTAAGCCGAATATATCGAGATCGGTATTGCCGTAATAATCAATGATGGCGACTAAGGTGACTGTTACCGCGAGACCAAAAGCGATTCCCACCAGCGCTGTCACGATTTGCGATGGTTGTGTGCCTCGACCGTGAGAAACATGGCCCATCATAAAATCGGTTCCTTGCTTGCAGTCCAGAGTATGAATTGCCCAGTCTTGATCAAGATCGATTTCCTTTAAAGAACAAGGCTTTAATTTGTCCTAATTGCCATTGGTGCAGATGCTGGCGAAATTCCAGATTGTCGTAACGCGGCGCACCTTTCAGCGCGGCACCGAGATAGCCGGCCATAATCAGGATGCCGCCAATCACAAACGGTTTTTCGCGCATACGAAAAACACTCGACGCCAGTGCATAGAGCGGGTGGTAACCCATGAACCAGATACCGCGTCCCCATCGGAGGCGACCGCGATATACGTTCTTATCTGATGAACCCATCAGGCGATGATGCATCAGTATGGCATCCGGATGATAAAAACTCATGGTTGACCAGCCCTTCATTCGTGCTGAATGAACGTCTATGCCATCCCACATTACTTCTTCAACGAAGCCGCCAATTTCTTCAAAAGCATTACGCCGATAGAGTTTGAATTGTCCTGCAACATGCTCATCGATAATGAATTCTTCTATCTTTCGACCTGCTTCTTCGCGATACACTTTTCCTGACACTGCCGCAAGCTTGTTGTTTTCCTCAAACTTGCCGAACATCATTTCAAGATAGTGCGGGCCAAACGACATATCGCCGTCCAGCTTGGCGATATATTGATAATCGCTGTGCTGTATCTGACTGACGCCATATTTGAACGCGGCAACTACGCCGCCGCCGACTTTGCGAAAGCCGCGATCGGGTCTTTGTACTAGACGGATGAAATTATATTTTTCGGCATAGGTTTTGACGATCTCCGCAGTTGCGTCGCGTGAGCCATCGTCTACAATTACCCATTCAACAGGTCTTACCGTTTGCTTTACCATCGAGTCCAATGTGCGCTGGATCAGGTCAGCCTCATCACGAACCGGCGCGATGACGACTAATGGCACGACGCGTACAGGGTAGTCCGGCGCATGGGGAACTTGAATGGCTGCTGGTGATATTGTAAATTCGGATTGTGTTAGCGGATGCGCCATGCGGATACCTTTGTGTTCTCGAATGAAACCTGATCGGTCGGATCTCTTTGTGCAAACGAGAAAGTTTTTCTCATGTTAACTTAGTTTGCATAGAATCAACAATCAATCAAAAGTTAATTATTGTTATCAAATTTGCCGGTGCATCGTGTCATGCCTGGGCTGATATTACTTTGTGGCTCAGCTTGCCTTCATGACAAAAATTTGCATCTTCTTTTATTATTGCAAGATAGAATTGAGTACTTTCATTGCAGAGCATTCATTTAGATGAGTTTTTCACTTTTTCGCCAGATCAATTACCTTCAATTAGTCCAGACATTAACCTGTTTGCTGCTTGTCTGTCTGTGTTTGCCTGCGCATGCGCAGCTTACTTCCCCATTAAGCTTGAAATCCCCTGAGCAGATCTCACCTGAGAACGCAACTAAAGCTAAAGCCATTGCGACCGAGTCAATGCAAGTCAGCGACGGCGCCATCTCCGCGCGCGAAGTCATTGGCGAAGGCGATCAGCTGCTGGTTACGGTATTCGGCCAGCCCGATCTGACCGCCGACGTCACTGTCGGCGAGAGCGGCGTGATTACCTTGCCTTTGGTTGGCGTCATCGACACAAAAGGAAAAACTGCAACAGAAATTGCCGCCTTGTTCGCCAGCAGACTGGAGCAGGGACAATATGTACGGAATCCGAAAGTAGTAATTAAAGTATTGCAGCAGCTCAGTCGTACTTTCTCTGTATTAGGTGAAGTACAACGGCCTGGGCGTTATCCCTTGCCTAGCCAGCTGAGTCTGCTGGATGCACTGAGCCTGGCTGGTGGATTGAATGGCCGGGCTGACAGGGGGGTTAGTGTGATACGTCGAGGCCAAGGACAAACGGGCACTGAAACGATCGACTATATTCCCTTGAGAATTGATCCGCAGACCAAACAGACGCCAGACAAGCTGAACCAAAAAATTTTACCAAACGATGTCTTATTTGTCTCTGCGCAGAAGACTTTTTATATTTACGGTGAAGTCAGAAAGCCGGGTAATTACCCGATCGAAGAAGATTTGACTGTGATGCGCATCTTGTCGATAGGCGGCGGTGTTACCGAACGGGGATCAACCCGGCGTATGACGATCTATCGCAAAACAGAAGATGGCGGAATAAAAGAAATTCCTGCAAAAATTACCGATCAGGTGCTGCCAGGTGATGTGCTATTCGTCAATGAACGTCTGTTTTAAAGTGGCTGGACCATGAAGCAAAATTTGCCCGGCGATTTATTACTTTCTTTTGCCCAGGTCGGCGCGATGCTGCGCGCCCGCCGCGGACTCATTACCGCCATTGTGATACTGGCGGTCGCGGTTGCGGCGATAGCCAGCCTGCTCTTACCAAAAACCTATATTGCATCTGCTGACCTTTATATCGATTACAGAATCAATGATCCTATCGGAGGACGTCAATTTCACCCTATGCAGGATGAGAGTTATCTGCAGACCCAATTTGATGTGATCAAGAGCGTCCAGGTTGCTGAACGCGTGATCGCCCTATTGAAACTGGAAGAGAGCGCTACAGGACAGCGTTATATCAAAAAATACGGACAGCAGCGCGGCTTGCGCGCCTTGGCGGAAGATATCGTGAAAAATATAGAGGTCACGCCGCATAAAAGTAGCCGGGTCGTTGAACTCGAGTACGCCTCCGGTGATCCTCAGCATGCCAAGGACGTTGTGAATGCCGTCGTCAAATCGTATATGGATTTGTCGCTGGAAATGATGAATGCCCCGGCACGTGCCAGACGCGATCAATACAATGCCCAGCTAGAAAGCATGAGTCGCCAGATGGATGAGCTGCAAAAAAAACTGACGACTTATCAGCAAGAGCATCAGATTATCGATACGGATGAGCGCCTGGATCTGGATTCCAAGCAAATGGGTAATTTGAGTGCCAAACTGGTCGATGTCCAACTGGCAAGAATCGAAGCGCAGACGAAACGACAATTACTTGAACGCTTGATGCGTAATGGCAATCGCGGCGCCGATATTCCTGAGATTGCCGGGATCGGCAATATATCCGGCTTGAAAGCGAGTATCAGCACGCTGGAGATGCAATTGGCGAATGCCAGGACTTCCCTGGGGGCCAGGCATCCACGTTATATCGCGATCGAAGCGGAAATCAAGACCTTGAACGAACGCCTGCAAAAAGAATCGGCTACCGCAGTGGATGCGTTGAAATCGAATGAATACCGGTTTATACAGGAAGAGAAAGTCATAGAGGGAAATCTTGCCGGATATCAAAAACGAACATTGGAAAACAAGCAACATAGAGATGTCATCAGTTCCTATCAGCGTCAGCTCGACAGCGTGCAGAAAATCTATAACGCTGCCATCCAAAAATTTGATGAGCTACTGATGACGAGTAATGTCGTGATTTCAAATGCCACCGTCATGCGGTGGGCCGAATTGCCCGAGCGCCAGTCCAAACCGCTTTTGCGGAATAATTTAATTTTCGGCCTGATTGCCGGCGTCCTGCTTGGATTCGGCGTCGCATTTTTATTGGAATTATCGCAACGCAAGGTTCGCTGCGTGGATGACTTGGTAAGAGAGTTTGATGTTCCCGTGTTAGCCAAAATCGGTTTTGCAGAGAAACTATTTGATCAACCGGTGACGTCACAAAATAACGATAAATTAAGAGGCTTTCATGGATAAATATCCGTCAGAGCATTTGACCGCAGTGGCTGCACAAGACGAGGGTGTTGCGATACCCAAAATTGGTCGTTTAGGCGAATTGTTTCTTGAAAAGGGCTTGCTCACTAAAGCGCAAATAGAGCAAATCGCCCGTACTCAAATAGAAAAAAATCTCCGGTTTGGCGATGCGGCGCTCTCCTTGGGATTGTTGACGCAAATGCAGCTTGATCAGGCATTGGGTGAGCAGTTCGGTTATGCCTCGAAAGATTTGCTGACCGGTAAGGCGCATGCCTCGCTCAAAATATTGCATTACCCATTTTGCCTGGAGGCGGAAGAAATCCGCCGCCTGCGTAGCGAGCTTTTGCTGAAATTTGAACATCAAGACAAAATTAAAGTGGCGATTGTTAGTCCTGCCCAGGGCGAGGGAAAGAGTTATACGACGGCCAGTCTCGCCATCGCATTCTCTCAATTAGGCAGGCGAACTTTGTTGATCGATGCTGACTTGCGGAATTCAGCGCAAGAGGGCTATTTTAGCCTGGACCGTCCGGATGGCTTGTCTTCGGTGCTGGCTGGCCGTATCACAGCCGAGAGCGCGATCATTAAACTGATGCCGAATTTACATATTCTGCCGGCAGGTCCGAAACCACCCAATCCGCTCGAAATAGTGCGTACACCGAATCTCCAGAATGTGCTCGCCACTTGTTGGGATCAATTCGATGCCTTTATCGTTGATACGCATGCGGCATCACTGGCATCTGATGCACAAATCGTCGCCTATCAACTGGGTGCGGCACTGGTGCTGGCAAAAAAAGACAAGACGCAACTTGATTTACTCAAGCAAACCATGACGGATCTTCAGGTTGCCGGTGTCAAGATACTCGGCACCGTGTACAACCAGTCTGAAGATGACCTGGTAACGGCGGAACCTGGGCAGGGCTGGTGGAAAAAAATACGCACTAGATTCTTCGCTTAGTGGCAAATATGCTTGATATCAGCATCTGTATTTGCACATTTCGCCGGCCCGTATTGCTGCGCGTTTTATTAGATGCGATTCATCAGCAGGAGGCTGATCATCTGACTATCCAGGTCGTGGTGGTTGACAACGACCCCGCACAATCGGCAAGTCAGGTCTTGTCCGAGGCGCGCTCGCAATTTGGCGATCGCCTGACGCCGGTCGCGCTGGCTGAATCGAATATTTCGCTTGCCAGGAATGCCGCTGTGCATGCGGCGCTGGGCGAGTGGATCGTCTTTATCGATGACGATGAGCGCCCCGAACCTGGATGGCTCTCCAGCCTTATAAAAACCCAGCAGAAACATACTGCCGATGTCGTCTTTGCACCGGTTCTTGCTGAATATGCGGACGGCGTCGCAGAGTGGCTAAAACAAGGCGGTTATTTTGACCGCCGTCGTTTGGTAACGGGAACGACAGTGACGCAGACCGATGCCCGTAGCGGTAATGTACTGGTACGCCGGACCGCATTAATGCGTTTATGTGATGCCTCTGCCAGCCCACCGCATAACGGTCCATTTGATGCCGCCTACGGCAAGACCGGCGGCGAGGATTCTATTTTGTTCCGTCAACTCGAAGCCGCTGGTGCCCGTATGGTGTGGTGCGATGAAGCGCCGGTGTATGAGTGGATACCGCTAGAACGGGCGCAGGCAAAATGGCTGCTGCAACGCTCTTACCGCACCGGTCAATTATTTATGCGCACAGAACTCGCCATGCAGCAGGGTGGGGCGCGCATTATCCGGGCGGCTTATCTGGCAAGCAGAGCCGCGATGCAGTTGCTCGTCGCGGCAGTGTTGGCGATCGTATTGCTTGCTGTTAAACCCTTGCAGTCGTTCAAATGGCTGCGTATTCTGGCTTCTCAGGCGGGTAAGCTAAGTTATCTGTTCGGTAGCCTGTCCCAAGCTTACGGCAGCGCTTCCTGACGCGCATTATTCCTGGCGGAACGGAAGACACAAGTACCCGGATTTTATTTGCAGTATTAGCTGCTGATCGAGCCTGTTGCGTTTTCTTTTAAGCGTTGCAGAGATGAGGTGACGGTGACTAAAGAAAAAATAAAAAATACATTCTGAAATCCGAAGCCGCGAAACAAGCTGCTCTCGGTGAAATTCGTCACCACAACAATCATCAGGATGGTTCCCCAAAACGCTGTTTGTAAGCGATCCACATAATTCATCAGGAATAATTGCTGCAATTGTTTGCACAGGACCAGAATCGCCAGGCCCAGGCCGATTAATCCTTGTTCATTCAGAATATCAAGATAACCGTTATGCGATTGTAGCGGCACCCAAAACAAAGCATCAATCACGTATTGCGATAAGCTGCCCGGTCCCAGCCAGAAAACGCCATAACCCAAGCCTATCCATTGGTGACGTGCGATTTCCAGTTCGACTAATTGCCAGATATCGGTGCGTCCGGTTAAATCCGAGCCTTTACCAAACAAACCTGCTATGGGAGCGCTAATTTCGGAATAGGTCGGCAGGCGGGACTCAAACATATAGAACGCAAACGCCATCAGCAAAATCACTATGCCGATAGTCAGGCTCGCTCGTGTCATTGAATAGGCTGACGCTATCCTTGGCTTGCGCAATAGATGAAAAAGCCCTGAACTCAAGAAGGTAATCGCCAGACTGGTCGAGCTTTTTGACATGATCAGTACAAAAAAACTAAACAGGATCGCCAGTAGCATGGAGCGGCTTGAGGTGCTGCCATCAAAGGCACTGACTTGCCAAAGCAAAATACAGAAGGCGGCAGCCTGGCCTAATTCATTTTTTTGCGACAAAATGCCGCGCCATGCGCGACCAAGCTCCACATCGACACCGATGCTGGGGATCGCAATAGCGACAAAAAATGAGGCGATCAAAATTACAGTTAAGGTGTACTTCAGATCGTTGATAAACAAATCCAGAGGACGGGACGATAATTGGATCGACAGAGCGATCATGACCAGTCCTAGCAATTGCATCGCCTTTTTAAAGGTGGTGGCTGGTAAAGGCGACCAGAATGAGGATGCCAGACACCACAGGATCAGTAGCAGTAAAAAGGGATTGATGACGCGCAAGTATCTCAAAGTCAACGGCAGATGTCGTATCAACAAAATCGCAGAGATCAGAAACAGGCTACCCCATTCCAGTTTAGTATTCAGTGAGCCTTCCATATTCGCATTTGAAGTGCTGGGATAGTCCCAGGATATGCCGTAAGGCAGTAAAGAAAATAAAACGAAACAGACGACCATCAAGCGGATGGCGGCAATTTCTATCCAGTTCAGAGGATATTGTTGTTGGTAGCTGGCGGCCGGGAGTTCTTGCATGGCTTACGTTGATTTGCCTGTTTATCGTAATCCACTATTGTGCCTTGAAAGCACCGCTTCGTTGTCGGTGATGATTAATTTTCTGCTGCACTGTTCATGGAAGCGTCTTTCTGCGTTATTGTAAGAGCCTCTCATTCAATCCTTAAATTATGTTTTGGGTTATTCTCTATCGCCGCTTGCCTCTCTCTCCGTTCAGTTATGTCAGGCATTTGGCATTGAGTCTGTTCTTGGGGCTCGGTTTTTGTAGTGCTGATCAGGCGCAGGCGGAAGTAGCTTTCTATCCATTTTCTATCAATGAGGATGCGTTAGCGGGCGCGCCAGATTTTAGCGGGTTGAATCACAGCCTGACCGATGCAGACAGGATTTTTACCAAGGGCGCCCATTTTTATCGCGTTGGTGCCGATGGCAGGCCGAATACGCCGGACGATGCCAGGGTTCGTTTTTTTGGCATCAGTCTCAGCAGCGCTGCAAACTTTCCGAATGAAACCGATGCGCCACGGATTGCCAGGCGTTTGCGCAAGCTCGGGTTTAACGCTGTCAGGTTGCATCATCTCGATAGCATACTCAGTGATAGCGAAGATAAGCCCAGAGGTATTTTGACCAGCGGCGCATTCCCCAGCTTTAATGCGACGGCACTGCTACGTTTGCGCAGCTTTATCGACGCCTTGAGAGCCGAAGGTATCTACGTCAACCTGAATTTGCATGTCGGTTACAGCTTCCGTCCCGCAGTCGATGGCGTAACGCCACTGGCTCCGGATGAGTCTATGCCATATGCCAGTCATCCTTATCATTTGTTTGAGCCCAGGATGATTGCTTTGCAGCTTGAATATGCCCGCGAACTGTTACGTCGCTTGGGGTTGAATAATGATCCTGCCCTGGCAATGATAGAGATCAATAACGAATCTTCTCTCCTGGGAGCATGGCAGCGCGGTGATATCGATGCGATCAAGGGAGAATACGAGCGCCTCCTGCAATTGCAGTGGCAGCATTGGATCGTCAAGCGTTATGGCAGCATGGCAGCGGCGTGCCAGCAGTGGGGGAGTTGCGATTTGCCCAGGCAGGGTGGCTTATTGGTGAAATCGGCGGAGTCCAGCGTGCTGGAAGGCACCTATGACTGGTCCGGTAAATTACGTAAACTCGCACGCAAGGGCATCGCTAAATTAGGTTTGGAGTCGCCCGAGATATTCGGACATTCCTTTGAGCCTCATGTGCAGGGTGCTGGTTTGCGCGTATTGGACTTCACCTTATTTTTAACTGAATCAGACAGGCAATATCTTGAAAATTTGCGTCGCACCATTCGTGCGGAGGTCGGTAATCTGGTGGCTTTGACCGGTACCCAAATGTATTACGGCGGGGTGATGAATGCAGATGCACAGGAAGCGATGGATTATGTCGACGAGCATTTTTACGTTGATCATTATGATTTTCCGCATCAGGCATGGGATAGAAACGACTGGCGCATCCGCGATAGCTCCGCTTTGAAAGAAGCCTGGCCGCAGCTATTGCAAAGAGCTTATTTCCGCAATGTGAACAAACCCTTTGTGTTGAGCGAGTTTAATCAGGCATATCCGAATCGTCAGGGGGCCGAGATTGTACCCGTCATGACCGCGTTTGCCAGCGCACAGGATTGGGACGGCCTGTTTCTCTTTCAGTACATTGACGGCGATACTTGGAATTCTGTTCCCGATAGTTTTGGCCTGAGCGGTGATTGGGCCAAGTATGCAAGCACAGGTACTGCGGCGGCGATGTTTCGCTTGTTTCAGGTGCGGCCCTTAACTGAGAAAAAAACGATTGCACTCACTGCAGATGCCAGGCAGATGATTGCCGCCATGCGCGATGAGTCTGCCTATCCTGCTTATTTACTGAGTCGCTATGGACTTAATCCACGGGACGCATTTTCGGCGCGGATCGGTATGCATTATCTTGGGCAAGGCAGGCTGCCATTCAAAACCCAGGCGGATAAACGAGAGTCTGCGCAAGAGGGGCTTGCGCATGGTGGCACGTGGCAGGTGCCGGGAGGCGGGTTGCAATATGCGCCTGATCCGGGACAGCTTCGCGTGATAACTCCATATAGTCTGATGTGGGCAGGATTCGGTCGCGCTGATGTAATGAATCCAGCGATTTCAGATTCGGGACTTGCGA
This sequence comes from Undibacterium sp. Jales W-56, assembly GCF_025548535.1. Taxonomy (GTDB): domain Bacteria; phylum Pseudomonadota; class Gammaproteobacteria; order Burkholderiales; family Burkholderiaceae_D; genus Undibacterium. Next base: position 1,246,549 of record NZ_JAJLQW010000001.1, read on the forward strand.
TTAAATTCAGCCGGGGAAGCAGAGGTTTTGCCTTGCTTACGGCAACCAGCCGTGACGGGCAGATTCTGGCAAAATCAAAGAGGATATTGTTGACGGTCGCTGCCAGTGTTATGGGGAGCCAGCCGAATGCTGTTCCGGAACGACCTAAGCAATTGCTTCCTTATCCGGGTAGTAGCGGTTGGTGGACCTTGGAGCCGGATGCCAATTCCAATAAACCTTCGGGGCCTCGCGATGCGCAAGCGCCAGTTTGGCTGGAGCGCGTTGCGGCTACGGTATTTTTCCCAACTCATTTGAAGAATATCAAAGTGTTTCCGCTGGACGGTTCAGGGCGACGCGAGGCTGCTTTACCCGCCGCGCTGGTCAAACAGAACAAAAACGGTTTTGAGATTCAGCTTGATTCATCCGACACCGCCATCGGCGTTACTCAGGCTAACCGCTTGTCGCCCTGGTATGAACTGGTGGGCAACTAAGTTTTAGTCCTGTTTGAGTAGAGTGACGTCAGACTGCCTGCAGACTTAATTGGCCGCGAGCCATCTTCCTTGGTCGTATCCGTGGTTTTCAGGCGGCGTAGCGTCCAAAATCAAATATTGATTCAATAAAAGGCTCCAGACAAAATTTGAGCGCAAGCTGTGCAAATCACTGTTTACCTTGAAACTAAATTTTCTTTACGAAATTTAGGTAAGCGCCAAATTTTATGATGTGAAACTTATTTTTCATAATGTGGAAAAATATTGAATGTCTGCACAAATAATATTTCTCATTCTGAGAAATATTATTTCATATCGCAAAAAATACTATTTAAGTATATGATTTTAATGAATTAAATATTTGTTATATGTCTTATATAAGACCTTGTTGCTTCGCAAAAAATATCCTATTATTTCTCTCAACGGATTCCACTTTTCATTAGTTTTATCAGTTTCATTTATTTTGCCCACAGGAGAGAACCATGACGACACGCGAACAACAAATTGCTGAATTGCAAAAAGACTGGGATACCAATCCACGCTGGAAAGGTATCAAACGTAATTACACCGCAGCAGACGTCGTCAATCTGCGTGGCTCGATCAAGGTTGAGCACACATTGGCGAAAAACGGTTCCATCAAGTTGTGGGATCTGGTCAATAACGAGCCATTCGTCAACGCACTCGGCGCATTGACCGGTAACCAGGCGATGCAACAAGTCAAAGCGGGCTTGAAAGCCATCTATTTGTCCGGTTGGCAAGTTGCCGGCGATGCTAACGTTGCCGGCGAAATGTATCCAGATCAATCGCTGTACCCAGCCAATTCAGTGCCATTAGTTGTTAAGCGCATCAACAACTGCCTGACCCGCGCCGACCAAATCCAATGGTCTGAAGGCAAAGGCGACACAGACTTCTTCGCACCGATCGTGGCTGATGCAGAAGCCGGTTTCGGCGGCGTATTGAACGCGTTCGAATTGATGAAAGCCATGATCGAAGCCGGCGCATCGGGCGTCCACTTCGAAGATCAATTGGCTTCGGTTAAAAAATGCGGCCACATGGGCGGCAAGGTGTTGGTGCCGACCCGTGAAGCTGTTGAGAAGCTGAATGCAGCACGTCTGGCAGCCGACGTCATGGGCACGCCAACCGTGTTGCTGGCGCGTACCGATGCAGAAGCGGCTGATCTGATCACATCCGATGTGGATGACAATGACAAACCTTTCCTGACTGGCGAGCGCACTGTCGAAGGTTTCTACAAAACTAAACCAGGTCTGCAGCAGGCGATCTCCCGTGGCCTGGCTTATGCTGAATACGCCGACATGATCTGGTGCGAAACCGGTAAGCCTGATCTGGAATTCGCAAAAGCCTTCGCTGACGCAATCCATGCCAAGTTCCCAGGTAAATTGCTGTCCTACAATTGCTCGCCATCGTTCAACTGGAAGAAAAACCTGGATGATGCAACGATTGCCAAATTCCAAAAAGAATTGGGCAAAATGGGCTACAAATTCCAGTTCATCACCTTGGCTGGTTTCCATGCATTGAACTACGGCATGTTCAACCTGGCTCACGGCTATGCACGTAACCAGATGTCGGCTTTCGTTGAATTGCAAGAAGCAGAATTCGCTGCGGCAGAAAAAGGCTTTACAGCCGTCAAACATCAGCGTGAAGTCGGTACAGGTTACTTCGATGCAGTGACCCAAGTCATTCAGCAAGGTCAGTCTTCTACTACTGCGTTGCACGGTTCGACTGAAGATGAACAGTTCTTCGATGCCAAAAAAGTCGCCTAAGGCTTAGTCAATTTTTGGCCGGGCTTCAAGTCAGGCAGCGTCTTTTAGATCAGGCGCACAAAGAAAAACCGCACGATGCAGATTGTGCGGTTTTTTATTTATTCGATGTCGCTTGGTATGAGGGCATGGCGCTCACTGCCCCGCAGGGGGCTGCCAAAGTTCGACCTTATTCCCATCAGGATCCATGACCCAACCGAACTTTCCATACTCGGAGTCGTCCGTCTTATCCAGGACATTGCATCCTTCGTCCCGCAGCGACTGCAGCACGGCGTCCAAGTCTTCGACGCGATAGTTGACCATGAAGGTCGATTTGCTTGGGGCGAAGTGCCCGCCATCGGCGGCGCCGATGGACCACACGGTCGTTCCCTTGGTCGGATTGCCTGCTGCATCGGCCCAGGTGAAAGCGGTGCCTCCCCACTCCTGGACGTCAATGCCCAGGTGCTGCTTGTACCAGGCTCGCAGTTCGACAGGGTTCTGTGCATTGAAGAAGATGCCTCCGATACCAGTGACTTTTTTCATTTGAGTTTCCTAAATGCGGTTAAGTTGGGGCGGACTGCTTTCGCGAAGCTTAAAGATTTAATTTGTGTTTTGCAAAGATAGCCGACAAAACAAAGTCAGGCAATTCATTATGAATCTCTTGAAAGTCGCGTGGATGTTGGGTTTATTTAGTTAAATGGATTAAATATGCCGAGGGAGTCGGGTGCGTTCCACACACTCTACGTTTGCTGGCGATTCAGATTAATCCAAATTAATCACAATATCTAGGCGTGGGTTAGGTATCGTTCAGGGTTGCTCCGCCAGCGCTACGGACTCTGCCTTGCTGATGATGCTCAGCTAACGACCTTTCGAGTTCGCGGTGGTTATATCGTAATCCCCCAAGTGCAACGGTGTAATCCGCTCCTGTTAATAGTCGTCGCGTTGTACTCATCAGCCGACTGCGATTGTGAAGGGCATCGTTGCCGACATTCACTAAAATTCTCTCCTCATCAACGTCAAGTCTGACTGTCGCGATTTCATGCCAGGGAATTAAGCCCGTCTTGCCTCTCAAGTCGTTCAATCCGTTCACATCAACGACGACTGCTGGCCCGTCATCACGCCAAGCGTCAAGCGCGGACTTTCCCAGTGTGCCTCCCACGCACAGTGATACGAATGCGCTGCAACCCGCTAACAGCGCTATGAAACGATCTCCCGTAAATATGAGGAAAATAGAATATGCGCCGACCAGAACCATGAAGACAATAAATGGCAGCGAAAAAACAAGGGTCCAACGGCGTCGCCGTAATTGAAGCGGTCTTGGAGGCATGATAGAGATGATGCCTAACGTGGAGTTAACGGGCGCGCCGAGGGCGCGAACTTGAGCGTGGGGTAGGCATGTTTGATTACCTCAAGAACCTTTCCATTATCAAGAACCCCGCCTTCCCGGACCGTGAATGTAGGGAGTAGGGTGCGTTCCACGCACCGCATTGGGCGCAAAACTTGCGCATACACGCTTAAGAATATCCATGTCATTATGCATACTCCCTCTATCAATTGATATAAATGTGCCTTCTTGTTCAGGTAAAGTCTGGACATATAAAATTACATGCCAGGAGTATTCATGCAATGCGGTGCGTGGAACGCACCCTACGCTTGCTATTTGCCGAAACGAAGCGGCGTCGGCTTGAACGAATTGTTAGGGCGCTGCCGCTGCTGGCTCACAGCTCGAGCTCCATGGATTGGCCAGCTGGAAGCGCCTGCCACTGTGCATCAAGGCTGGCGATGCAGTCGCGAACGGCGACAACGTCCTGACAGGACACCGGAAGCGCTTCGCAATCGCGTGCCTGACACGTGACTCGATACAGATCCAACATGTCTTCGGGCCTACTGTCACCGCCTGACCACGCATCCCCTTGGAACACTTCGACCAGCCGCTCAACACTGTCACTCTCCGGCTCAGCGTCCATTTGAAAGTCGGCCGCCTCGCCAGCGACGACGCGAGCCAGGAATCCCCGCTTGTGCAGCGTGCTCTCGACGGCAAAGTGGACCATGTCATGCGGAATGATCCGCTGCTTCGGGCACTGAATCGTCTCGGCCACGTCGCCGCGCCAGACTGTCATGTGATCATGTTTGCCGTTGAGCTTGGTAAACGAGATTCTCACTTCAGCGCCCTAACGTTTGACTTAAGCGGACCGCCGTAGGCGGGTCCGCTTGAAGGAAGGGTTAGGCGTCAATCGCATGGAGTGGACATTCAGAACGGAATGTCGTCATCCGTGCTCGGCGCTGTCTGTGGCGCGGTTCGACGAATGACTGGCTTCTTGTCCTTGCACTTTGCGCAGCCCGACTGTCCAAGTGAATCCATGAACTCCTTGGTCAACCAAGATCCGCAGGTCCTGCACTCGGGTACTCTGAAGTTCTCGCTCCCGCAACTCCCGCAGTATGGAGTCTCAGAGATCGGCGCTCCGCAGTTTTTGCACAGATAGGCGAGAGAGCCGCCACAACTCGTACAAAAGGAGCCAGTGGAATCAGGGATCACTCGCGGGCCGCGGTAGTAGCCACGAGAAGACCAGTTGGCCCCAGAGCACTTTACGTTCGAGCAGATGGCGAGTGCGGGCGACAGGGTGGGCGGGGCCGTGTGATTCCGATTGCCAATTGCGCGGATGAAGTCATCTGCGGTCCTGTGTCTGTCGCCAGGTGAGCTTGCGCAAGCCTTCTCTACGGCGTCGATCATACCCCTCGGTAGGCTGGCGAGTGTCTTTCCAAAGTTCGCGGTTTCCGGCTTCCCAGTCAGCAACTCGACGAGCATCACGCCAACGCTGTAGATGTCGCTTCGCCCATCGACAGTTGCGGCATCAAGCATCTGTTCGGGCGATGCATACGGGGGCGAACCAAGGAACTCTCCACGCGTCGTGGCCCGTGTGACACCGGGTTGGGAATCAAAGCTCACACCGATAGAGAAATCGATCAGGAAGCACCGCATGCGCGAGTCGATCATGACATTCGTCGGCTTGACATCTCGATGCACAATTTGATTGATGTGCGCGTAGCTCAGTGCATCTAGGATTTGAACTGCAATTTCGACTGCTATGCCTCGATCCAGCTTTCCCTTCTCTATCAGCAGGTCGCCTAGGGTTCTTCCGCTGACATACTCCATTACGAAGTACGGTGCTTTGCCGTGCGCTGCATCGACCACGCCTTCTGTGAGAACGTAAGGAATATTCGGATGCTGGAAGCGAGCAAGAAGTTTTGCCTCGCGGATGAATCGCTTGTGCATTGCCTGATCCGACCGAACGAACGCACTGTCGAAGAACTTGACCGCAACTTTGCGGTTGAGGGTCGGCTGCTCGGCCAAATAGACGCTGCCACAGAGGCCCGAGCCCAGCACATCGGTGAGCACGAAACTCTGTCTGCCGAGGTGGCTGACGTATTCAGGCGGTAGCGATGGCGGCTTCAAGATGATTCGATCGGATGAGGCACAGTTGTGTGGCGGGACGCATGGCCGGTCGTTTGTTGACGCCTAACGTGATTTAATTTTCATTTTGCAATTATAACCGACGGAACAAAAAAAGAAGCTTGCTCTACATCTCTTGAAATACTCATGTACATGAGCTATGTTTGGTTGTACTGAATAAACATACAGTATAACCAAATGGACAAAAACATCACCCCTGTAAAACCGCGTTTACTTGACTAAGTGCGTGAACGCTTGCGTTATAAGTATTGCAGCTTGTCGATAGAAAAGGTCTATGTATATTGGATACGTTTCTTTATACGCTGGTCTGGATTGCGTCATCCTGTGGAAATGGGGGCGCCCGAAATAGAGGCGTTTTTGACGATGCGGGCAACTGAGCGGCAAGTCCCTGCATCTACCCATAAACAAGCTTTAAGCGCTAATGCGATGCTTTAATGTTTCAATTCATCTGATGGCAAAAATTAGACTCCAGTCGAACTTCATGCCTGTTTCCGCGAAGTGATAGCGATCGAGTGGAAAAACCGGTTTATTTTGACCGACGTTGCGCTCGCTGCCACCGTCGCTCACGCTGAAGCACGCCGATAAATTTCACCCCCTGTGTCGTGTAACGTTGCCATAAACGACGGGGTTCGCTGGCTAAGCGCCAGAGCCATTCCATGCCGATTTTTTGCATCCATAGCGGCGCGCGTTTTTTTTGTCCTAATGCGAACTCCATTGCGGCGCCGACGCAGAGCAGTAGTGGTGCATTGTTCTCGGTAAATTCTTTGCGATAGCGTAAGCACCAGCGTTCTTGCTTGGGCATGCCCAGGCAGACAAAGATGATGTTGGGTTGCGCTTGCTGGACCAGACGCATGGCTTCGGTGCCTTCGTCACTCTCTGCAGAGAATTGCATCGACGGGCAAAAAATACGGACTTGTAAACCCGGATAGGTTTGGGCAAACGACGTCAGCAGTGCGGCTTCCTGCCCCGGTTGTCCGCCGATCACAAAAATTGACAGTTGTCTTTGTATTGCGCCTTGGCAGAGCGAGACGAATAAATCGGCACCGGTGACGCGCTCTGGCAAGGGTGTTGCTGCCATCTTGCTGGCCCAGATAATTGGCATGCCGTCGGCAAAAATATAGTCGGATTCGGCGTATTGGGCTTTAAACGTCGGGTCGCTATCGAGTTTGACGATGTGATCGACATTCGGCGTGACGACGATGCGGCTGGCGTGATTGCGCTGACCTGCGACCTCAAGCAAATGCGCGGTCGCCTGCTCAAATGTGCAGGCGCGTATATCCAGTCCGAATAAATGGCTGATCTTCAGCGGTGGGGCGGCCGGCAAATTTTCGTTGGCAAGAGGCATGGGGTAATATTCGTGAGTAAAGCGAGTACTTGCGAGTACTTCAGAAATTTGATTATCTCAGCTATCGCGGTGTTTCTGTCATCGAAAGTATCAAGATGTTTTATAAAAAGTGTAAAACCAGAATAAAAATATGCGGCTTAACGCAGGCGGACGATGTGCGGCGTGTTGTCGCTGCGGGTGCGGATGCATTGGGCTTCGTGTTTTATCCACCGAGTCCGCGTTATGTCACGCCGGCATCTGCGGCAAATCTGGTCAAAGAGATTTCACCATTTGTGATGTCGGTCGGTTTGTTTGTGAATGCGACGCCTGAGGAGTTGCAGGCGACGGTCGCTCAGGTGCCGCTGCAATTGTTGCAATTCCACGGTGATGAGACCGCAGCGCAATGTCATGCGCTTGCCGGCGCCGTGAACCGGCCGTTTATCAAAGCTTTTCGGGTCAAGCCCACCACAAGCCCTGCCGATTTGCTAGAATACGAAGCAGAATATCGTGCAGCAAGCCCTCTGTTTGCTGGATTATTGCTAGATACCTTCGTCGATGCTTACGGTGGTAGTGGAAAGGTTTTTGATTGGTCTCTCATCCCAAAAGAACTCGCGCCTCGGGTCGTTTTAAGTGGTGGCTTGAGCGTGCAAAACGCGACTGACGCAGTGCGTCGGGTTCGTCCGTTTGCGGTCGATATCAGCAGTGGTGTCGAGTTAAGCAAAGGGATTAAGGATGAGGTCAAGGTGCGTGCTTTTATTGACGCCGTACACTTGGCTGACACAGAAGACTTGCAAGACTAGCCGCACTCTGATGCGATGATGTTTTGCTCCTCAATTCGCCACAGGAAGCACTATCATGAACGATACTAATTCAGTTCTTCAGCCGCTCGAAGAACATATTCAACGCCAAGCGGTTCCATCGCAAGCCATCTATCAATCGGCGCATTACAACTTGCCGGACGCGCGCGGCCATTTCGGTCAGTATGGCGGCACTTTTGTGTCGGAAACTTTGACGCACGCCCTCAATGAATTAAAAGATGCTTACGCCCGCTATCAGAATGACCCGGAATTTTTAGCTGAATTCCGCGATGAATTGCATCATTTCGTCGGTCGTCCTTCACCGGTGTATCACGCCAAACGCTGGTCCGAAATCATGGGCGGCGCGCAAATTTATTTCAAGCGCGAAGACCTTAATCACACCGGCGCGCACAAAATCAATAATGTTATTGGCCAGGCCTTGCTGGCCAGGCGCATGGGTAAGCCGCGGGTGATTGCTGAGACCGGTGCCGGTCAGCACGGTGTCGCCACGGCGACGATCTGTGCGCGTTTCGGCCTGGAATGTGTGGTCTACATGGGCTCGGAAGACGTCAAACGTCAGGCGCAAAACGTGTATCGCATGAAGCTGCTCGGTGCGACCGTGGTGCCGGTGGATTCTGGCTCCAAGACTCTGAAAGATGCGTTGAACGAAGCCATGCGCGACTGGGTCGCCAATGTGGATAACACGTTTTATATCATCGGCACCGTTGCCGGCCCCCATCCTTATCCCATGATGGTGCGCGATTTCCAATCCGTGATCGGCGAGGAGTGTTTATGGCAGATGCCGGAAATGACGGGGCGTCAGCCTGATGTGGTGGTGGCTTGCGTCGGCGGCGGCTCGAATGCTATGGGGATTTTTTATCCGTATATCGATCACAAGCAGACGCAATTGATTGGCGTCGAGGCGGCGGGCGAGGGCATGGAAACCGGCAGGCACTCGGCTTCGCTGACCGCCGGTTCGCCTGGCGTATTGCATGGTAACCGTACCTATCTGCTGCAAGACGCGAATGGCCAGGTGATCGAGACGCATTCGGTATCGGCGGGCCTGGATTATCCCGGCGTCGGCCCTGAACATGCATGGCTGAAAGATTCTGGTCGTGCCCAGTATGTGACGATCACCGATGATGAGGCGCTCAAGGCTTTTCACGATTGCTGCCGTATCGAGGGCATTATCCCGGCGCTGGAATCGAGTCATGCACTTGCTTATGCGGCCAAGCTCGCAGCGACTTTGCCTAAAGAGCAAATAATTCTGGTCAATCTATCGGGACGTGGCGATAAGGATATGCACACCGTTGCTGAAAAAGCGGGTTTGAAATTCTATTAAATAAGGCCCAGACTTTACTCTCCGAGGATGCTCCAATTATTCGTTGATATCGGATGAGTAAGGTCTGAATTACATATACTCCCTTATTAAAGCAATAAAATACGGTTTTATCCGCATATATTTATTGGTGATTGAAAATATACATGGTGGGAGTATATTTTTTGAGCAAAACTACGCCATTCAAACGAAGAATTACTATGTCAAGAATACAAGCTACGCTGGCTGCATTGGCAGCCAACCATAAAAAAGGGCTGATCCCCTTCATCACTGCCGGTGATCCGGCGCCTGCGCTGACGGTGCCGCTGATGCATGCATTGGTTGAGGGCGGTGCCGATATTATTGAATTAGGCGTACCGTTTTCCGATCCCATGGCGGATGGCCCGGTAATCCAGCGGGCTTCCGAGCGTGCTTTGCTGCATGGTATCGGCCTGCGCGATGTATTACAATTCGTCCACGAATTTCGTGCCGACAATCAGTCCACGCCAGTCGTGCTGATGGGTTATGCAAATCCTATCGAACGCATGGGGACGGATGCTTTCATTGAACAAGCTTCCGGGGCGGGCGTGGATGGGGTCCTGGTGGTAGATTACCCGCCTGAAGAATGCGAAGAATTCGCCAGCAAAATGCACCAGCAGGGTATGGATACGATTTTCCTGCTGGCGCCGACATCGACCGATGAGCGCATTGCGCAAGTTGGTAAAATTGCTACGGGTTATGTGTATTATGTGTCGCTGAAAGGCGTCACCGGTTCCGGCAGCCTGGATCTGGATACAGTGGCGGAAATGATTCCACGTATCAAAAAACACGTGAAAGTCCCTGTGGGCGTGGGTTTCGGGATTCGCGACGGGGCCACGGCACGGGCGATTTCGAGGCTGGCCGATGCCGTTGTGATAGGCTCTCGGATTATTCAGGAACTGGAAAACACGCCCCGCGAAAATGCGGCGGCCGCTGTAAAAAGCTTTATTTCTGGTGTCAGACAGGCGTTAGACGAGTAAAATACGCTCCGAACCTGTTTGACCGTCAGGAAGAACATGATGCTTGCGTGCACAATTTGCGCGCAAGCCGAATTCAGGAGAAATTATGAGTTGGCTAGAAAAATTGCTACCACCGCGCATACAGCGCTCAGAATCTGCAAATCGCAAGTCCATCCCCGAAGGCCTATGGGTCAAATGCCCGTCCTGTGAAGCGGTTCTCTACCGCTCCGATCTAGAAGCCAATATCCATGTATGCCCTAAATGCAGCCACCACATGCGCATCAGTGCGCGTGAGCGTCTGGATGCTTTGCTGGATGCCGGCGGTCGCTATGAAATCGGACAAGAAATCCTGCCTATCGATACGCTGAAGTTCAAAGACAGCAAAAAATACACGGACCGTCTGAAAGACGCTCTCGAAGCAACCGGCGAGACCGATTCCATGGTCGTCATGGGCGGCTCCATCATGTCGGTGCCGGTGGTCGTATCCTGCTTCGCATTCGAATTCATGGCCGGTACGATGGGGTCTGTCTTGGGCGAGCGTTTTGTACGCGGCGCGCAAGCGGCGATAGACCAAAAAGTCCCGTTCATTTGCATCACGGCCAGTGGCGGCGCGCGTATGCAAGAAGGTTTGTTGTCCCTGATGCAGATGGCAAAAACCACCGCGATGCTGACTAAACTGTCGGAAAAGAAATTGCCCTTTATTTCCGTGCTGACTGATCCTACCACCGGCGGCGTGTCGGCTTCTTTCGCCTTCCTGGGCGATGTGGTGATGGCTGAACCAAAGGCGCTGATCGGCTTTGCCGGTCCGCGTGTGATCGAAAATACCGTCCGCGAGAAATTGCCGGAAGGCTTCCAGCGCTCTGAGTTCTTGCTGCAAAAAGGCGCCATCGACATGATCGTAGACCGTCGTAAAATGCGTGAAGAAATCGCTCGTTTATTGGCTCTCTTGCAAAATCAATCTGCTGAAGCTGTTGCTTAATTATCTTCATTACTAAAGAGAAGCCCGAGACATTGTCCTTCGGGCTTTTTTTATCTTATGCAAACTACTCCTACTAGCCTGAACGACTGGCTCGCGCTGTTAGAAACGCGCCACTCCAAAGAAATCGATATGGGGCTGGAGCGTGTCGCTGCAGTCAAAGAACGCCTGGATATTCGTTATGCGTGTCCCGTGATTGTGGTCGGCGGCACCAATGGCAAAGGCTCTACCTGCGCCATGCTGGAAGCGATCCTGCTGCAGGCCGGTTATCGTGTCGGTCTGTACAGCAAGCCGCATTTTTTAGATTTCAATGAGCGGGCCCGTATCAATGGCGAATCGGTCAAGGATCAAGTCTTGGTCGAGGTGTTTGCCGAGGTCGAGAAAGCGCGCATTCAGAGTCAGAGCGGCAAAGAGATTTCATTAAGCTATTTTGAATTTACCACGCTGGCGATTTGCAAATTGCTGGCGGATGCCCGGCTCGACGTAGTGATCCTGGAAGTCGGGCTGGGTGGCCGGCTCGATGCGGTGAATGTGATTGATGCCGATGTCGCGATCGTCACCAGCGTGGATATCGATCACGTCGATTATCTCGGCGATACCCGGGAAAAAATCGGCTTCGAAAAAGCCGGTATTTTCCGCGCTGGCAGAACCGCCATCTGCGGCGATCCGGTACCGCCGCAAAGCCTGATCGAACATGCCAATAAGATCGGTGCGGACCTTTGGTTGTTCGGGCGCGATTTCAATTATTCCGGCGACAAACAGCAATGGAATTTTGCCGGTCGTGAGCAGCGCCGGAATTCGCTCGGCTATCCGAGTCTGCGCGGTGCGAATCAATTGCTGAACGCCTCTGCGGTACTGGCGGCCCTGGAGGCTTTGCGCCAGCGTTTGCCGGTCGGCGCGCAGGAAGTGCGCAACGGTCTTGGTATGGTCGATTTGCCGGGGCGCTTCCAGGTCATGCCGGGACGTCCGACCGTCGTGCTGGATGTTGCGCACAACCCGCATGCCGCAGCGACCTTATCGCAAAATTTCGACAATATGGGCTTTCATGCCTATACCTACGCGGTGTTCGGTTCGATGCTGGACAAGGATATCGATGGCGTGATCGCCCAGATCAAAGGCAAGATTGACCATTGGTGTGTGACGGATTTGCCTTTGCCGCGGGCTGCCAGCGCCGAACACATTAAAACCAGGCTGATTGCGGCCGGCGTGCTGCAAGATCCCGAACATAGTATTGAATGTTTTGAAAATCCCGAGGCGGCTTATCGCCACGCACTCGGTAAAGCGGGCGAAAATGATAGAATAGCGGTCTTCGGATCTTTTCTCACGGTAGCCGGTGTGATGAAAGCCCGTCAACGTACCACTCACTAACCAAAGAAGCTTGCACATGGGCTTGTTCTCGTTGTTTAAACAAAAGCAAGATGCATCACACGATCGGGATGATGGCGAATTCCGTGCTCGCACTGAAGATGAGACCAAGCCGACGCGTGGCAGTAGCAAACGTGCTGAAAATGCACGTAAAAATAAACTAGCAGATCCGGTATTGCCGGAAAAAAAACGCGCTCGCCGTCGCCTGATCGGCGCAGTTGCCCTGGTGCTCGCAGCAGTCATCGGTTTGCCTTTACTGCTAGATTCAGAGCCAAAACCTTTGGCCGATGACATCGCGATTCAAATACCATCCAAAGATAAACCGCCAGCAGCAGAGCAGGCGGTCATGTCAAAAAAAGCGAATAAACGGGCAGAATTGCCGGAAGAAATCATCGAGCCGTCACAGCTGCCTGCCAGCAGTAAAAATACAGCTACTTTGCCGCTTGCCGGACTGACGGAAAACAAAGCCGCGACCAAGGCAGAAGCAAAAGTAGAAGCAAAATCAGAAAAAACTCTGGAACTCAAGCCTGAACCAAAAGTACAGGCTGACACCAAGACCGCACCCAAGGTCGAAGCAAAAACCGATATCAAGTCTGCGAAAAATGACGCCAGGCCTGAATCGAAAACCGATACCAAAGCATCTGCAAAAACCACGGCCAAACCCAATGAACAAGATGAGGACGCGGCACGCGCCTTAGCGATATTGGAAGGCAAGAGCGTCAAACCTGTTGCCAAAGCAGAGATGCCGGCCAAAGAGCATGCTTATGTGGTCCAGGCAGGTGCGTTTGCCACCCAGGAAAAAATCAACGAAGTCCAGGACAAGCTGAAAGCTGCCGGTATCAAATCTTATACCCAGAAAGTCGCGACCACGCCTGCCGGCGACAAGTCGGTGACGCGCATTCGCGTCGGTCCATTTGACTCCAGGGAAGAAGCGGACAAGACGACTGCCAAGCTGGTCAAGCTAGGCCTGAGTCCGAAGTTGATTCCTAACTGATGAACCCCATATTGACTGCAACGGGATGCGCTTGTGACGCTATTTGATTATCTGGTGCTGTTTATCCTGATTTGCTCCATCGTGATCAGCACGATGCGCGGATTGATCAAAGAAATGTTGTCGCTGGTTAGCTGGATCGTCGCCTTTGTGGTGGCCAATGCATTCAGCTCGACGCTGGCAGGCTATCTGCCGGATTTGTTTCCGGGACAAATGTTGCGTTTGATCGTAGCATTTTTAGCCTTGTTTATTGGCGTACGTTTGCTAATGTCCTTATTGATGATGGCGGTTGACGCCGTGCTGAAAGCCAGCGGATTGAAATTGGCAGACAGGGGATTGGGCGGTTTGTTTGGACTGGCGCGCGGATGCATCCTGGTGCTCGCTGCTGTGATGATTTGTGGCATGACGGCCATTCCGCAGCAGGCGTTCTGGAAAGATGCCTTATTGAGCCCGGTCGTTGTGACCTCTGCGCAAACCATCATGCCGTTTTTGCCTGCGTCGATTACGCGGCACGTCCATTTCTGAATCGTTTTTAATTTGTTTTTTTAGGAGTCCACCATGTGTGGCATCGTTGGCGTAGTTTCAAATAATCCCGTCAATCAACTGTTGTATGACGCCTTGCTGTTGCTCCAGCATCGCGGTCAGGACGCAGCAGGTATTGCAACGGGTCATGGCAATAAATTTGCCATGCATAAGGCGAACGGTCTGGTACGGGATGTGTTTCGTACCCGTAATATGCGTTCTTTACCAGGTAACATCGGTATCGGTCAGGTACGTTATCCGACTGCCGGTTCTACCAGTGAAGAAGAAGCGCAACCATTCTATGTCAATGCCCCGTTCGGTATCGTATTGGCGCATAACGGTAATCTGACCAATGCCGATGAATTGAAAATCGAGTTGTTCAAAAATGACATGCGGCATCTGAATACCGATTCCGATTCTGAAGTGTTGCTGAATATTCTCGCGCATCAAATCCAGGAAGTCACCAGCGGCTACTCGCTTGATCCACAATCGATGTTCCGCGCAGTCTCGATGCTGCATCGCCGGGTGCGCGGCTCTTACGCCGTAGTAGCGCAAATCGCCGGTTATGGTTTGCTGGCATTCCGCGATCCGTTCGGTATCCGTCCTTTATGTATCGGCCTGTCGCATACGGAAAGCGGCGTCGAATACATGATCGCCAGTGAGTCGGTGGCCTTGGAAGGCTTGGGCTTCAAATTTTTGCGCGACGTAGAGCCAGGCGAAGCGATCTTTATCGATCTCGACGGCAAGATGTATAACGAACAGTGCGCCGAGAATCCGACGCTGAACCCTTGTGCCTTTGAGTATGTCTATCTGGCACGCCCGGATTCGATTATCGATGGGGCCTCGGTGTACCTGACCCGCCTGAAAATGGGTGAGTATTTGGCTGACAAAGTCCGGCATCAGTTCCGTGACGGCGAAATTGATGTCGTCATGCCTATCCCCGATTCATCCCGCCCATCTGCGATGGAACTCGCGATGAAACTGAATCTCGATTATCGCGAAGGCTTTATCAAGAACCGCTATATCGGCCGTACTTTCATGATGCCGGGCCAGGCAATCCGCAGAAAATCGGTGCGTCAAAAACTGAATGCGATCAAGCAGGAATTCGCGGGCAAGAGCGTCTTGTTGGTCGATGATTCTATCGTGCGCGGCACCACCAGCCGTGAGATTGTCCAGATGGCGCGAGAGTCCGGCGCCAAGCGCGTGATTTTTGCCTCGGCTGCACCGCCAGTGCAATTTCCTAACGTGTACGGCATCGACATGCCTACCCGTAGCGAATTGATTGCCTATGGTCGCAGCGAAGAAGAAGTCTGTCGCGAAATTACCGCAGATGCCTTGGTGTATCAGGATGTCGCAGCGATGAAGCGTTCTATCTCTGACGTCAATCCATTGCTGCGCAATATTGAGGCCTCTTGTTTTGACGGACATTACATCACCGGCGATGTTTCTGCCGCGTATCTGGATCGTTTAGAAACGGCAAGAAACAATCCGCGTCCTGATACCGAGGACATGATGCGCTCCCAATTGAACCTGAATCTGGCGGAACGCGGGGATTAGTCTTTTACAGCAGCATGCAAAAAGCCCGGGACCTTCTTTGGTACCGGGCTTTTTATTTTGCGAAAGAGAGCGGTGTTAGATATTCGCCATTCGGTTTACAGGCGCTTTCGCCGCTTAATCCTTGACTTGATCTTCGCGATTAATGCGATATTCAAGCAAATTCAATACGATCATGATGCAAGCGCCCAGCGGCGCCAGCAGCGCGAGTATCCAGAATATGGCATTGAAATAGATATTGTCGCGTACGCTGCTTTGACGCGGTTCTTTCGCTGCATTGGCTGCCGCTTCGGCGGCTAAGGATGCTGCGGCAACCGGATCCTGTATGGATACCATGAATGCGGGAGTCGAATTCGGTGTCGGATTTTGATCTGAAGCAGGCTGGCAGGGCTGGCTGGCGCTGGCTCCAGCGCAAGGATTATTTGCGGCAAGAGCCGGATTCAAGCATAGCGTTGCCAGCAACAGGATAAGGGGCAGACGTTTCATGATAGAAAAAGAGTGAAATCAGGTCGCGATCTTAACAGTTCTGATGGCGTTCGTAATGCGCAATTGATTTGTCGGTATATTTCAACACGTTCTAAAGCTGAAATCTGAAAGCAAGATGATTTCACGAAACTGATTTTTAATACTCATATCAAAATGACCAAAAATCCCGGCTATCAGGTATAGTCCTCCTGTTTTGTTAACAGGCAGACACCATGACCTCCTTACTATTAGACGTAAAAAATCTCAGCAAGTCTTTCGGTCAGCATAAAGTAGTTGACGCGGTTTCATTCTCTCTCATGCATGGGCAGACTTTGGGTTTGCTCGGGCCTAACGGCGCAGGTAAATCGACTACCGTCGGCATGATCTGCGGTTTGCTGCGCCAGGATCAGGGCGAAGTCCGGGTCGATGGACAATTGGTCGGCGAGGGAAATAATTCGGTCAAGCATAAGATCGGTTTGGTGCCGCAGGATCTGGCGCTGTACGACGACTTATCCGCCCTGGAAAATCTCAAATTATTCGGCGCTTTATACGGTCTGACGGGCAGTGCGCTCAAAACCCGCTGCGATGCGGTGCTGGACTTGGTGAATTTGCGCGACAGAGCTGCGGATAAGCCTGCGACTTTTTCCGGCGGCATGAAACGCCGTTTAAATATTGCAGCCGCACTGCTGCACGATCCGCAATTATTGATACTCGATGAGCCGACGGTCGGCGTCGATCCACAAAGCCGGAATGCGATTTTTGACAGTTTAGAGATTCTCAAGCAGCAGGGCAGGGCTTTAATTTATACCAGCCATTACATGGAAGAAGTCGAGCGTCTGGCCGATCATATTGTGATTATCGATCATGGCAAAGTCATCGCGGATGAAAGTCCGCAAGCCTTGTACCGGCGCTTGCCTGCACAGGCCGCATTGCAACTGGATCTGGATCGCAACTTGTCGTCGGAGACAGTGACGATATTAGGACAGCAAGCCGGCGTCACTCAAGTACAAAGTACGGGCACGCATGTCGATATTGCCTTACTCGATGCCAGCTTTGCTTTGCCGGTGCTCGACTGGGTGCATGCCCGTGGGTATACGCTGCAGCATTTCTCTACGGCGAAAACCAAATTGGAAGATATTTTCTTAACCTTGACAGGCCGTAGTCTGCGCGATTAATCGCCCTGGGTATACTCACAATTACATGTTTTGAAAGAATCATCATGACTGCACTTATTGCCCTGATTCGTAAGGATTTGATCCTGTTTTTTTCTGATCGTCGCGCCATGTTGTTGACCTTGATGATGCCTATTATTCTCGGCGGATTTTTTGGTTTTGTGACTGGCGGTTCCGGCGATAAGGAAACCTCAAAAATTCCGGTCGCTTTAGTATTGCAGGACCAACATCAGATTAGTCAAAAAATAGCCGATGGCTTGAAAAGCGAATCAAGTCTGGAGATATCCGAGCTAGCCTTAGAGCAAGCGCAGGAGCAGGTTCGCAAAGGTAAGCTCAATGTTGCAGTCGTGATCCCGGCCGGTTTTGGCGAAGCCGCGGGTGCCGCCTTGTTTGGCGGAGGAACTAAACCTGAACTGCCGATTTATTATGATCCGTCGCAATCAGCAGTGCTGGCGATGGTGAAGGGGATACTCACGCAATATGTGATGCAAAACGTGAGTGCAGAAATGTTTGGCGGCAAAGCCGGTTTGGAAATGGTAGACAAAAGCATCCGTGACTTTGACGCACATCCAGAGCGAGTTGCGGCGCAGCCTGAATTGAAAGATTTTTTAGGCAGTTTGAAGAAATTTCAAAACGCAAGCCTGGAGAAGAGTAGCGCCGCCGCGGCCGCCTCTGCGAGTTCAGCAAAAGAGCGTACGCCGCAGGGAGGATTGTCCGTACCCTTTGTGACCAGGGATCAGGCTATGGTCGCCGGCGATCCGGTCACTGCGCATTACAACGGCTATGCGCATTCCTTTGCAGGAATGACGGTGCAATTTATTTTATTCATGGCGATTGATGCCGGGATCAGTATTTTGCTGGCAAGGCGATTAGGTTTGTGGAACCGTTTGCTGGCGGCGCCTGTCGGTTTGAATACGCTGTTAATTGCGCGTGCCTTATCTTGCGCCCTGATTGCCTTTGTATTGACAGGCGTTATTTTTGCGGTTGCTGCGGTGATTTTTAAAGTCAAAATTGCAGGCAGTTTTGTCGGATTCATCGGCTTAGCCTTGAGCTTTTCTTTGATGACGGCAAGTTTCGGTTTGTTGATTGCCGCATTCGGAAAAACACCTGAGGCAGCGCGCGGCATTTCCGTTTTTGCGACCCTGATTATGGTGATGCTGGGCGGTGCCTGGATGCCATCTTTCTTATTTCCGCAATGGTTGCAAAATCTGACTTTGATCATACCTACTCGCTGGGCGGTCGATGGCTTCGATGCGATGACCTGGCGCGGCTTGGGACTGGATGCGGCACTGCCAGCAATCGGCGTGCAGCTGGCGTTCTGCCTCTTGTTCGTAAGCTTGGCCTTATGGCGCTTTCGCAAGCAGCAAAATAATATTTAAGAGAGAACCGATTCCGGCATCAAGGTTTCCTTACAGCCAGGACTTACGCAAAAACCAAAACCTCTTACCACCGAGACACGGAGACACAGAGAAAAGGCAAGAGAGGGACTGGGTACAAAGCATTTGATATTCAAATGAACCCGCAAGCTGAATGCGCCTGTTGGCACGAAATGCCGTGGAAAGCCGCATCCAGCATGCGGGTTCAATGTTCATTGGGGTAAGCAGCTTGCCGTTTTGCGTCAGTCCTAACAACGTATCTTTAAGTAACAGCCTGGACCCGGGCTGTTTCAATATCATACAAAACAGCGGGGTGAATCGCTGGCTTGTCATCTGTGTTTGAAAATACAATATTGCTACCTCTCCGGCAGTTTCGAACGAGCTGCATTGTTGCGATTGTGCAGTAATCAAAAAATTCAACACGCCTTTATCATGTCCCTAAATACCCCTGTCGCTTTCTCTTTAAAGCTGATGCAGCTCGGCTTAGCGAGTGTTTTTTCTGCCGGTGTTGCTACGCCTGTGCTTGTGTCGGCGCAAACGGAGTCCGTCAATCCTCCAGATGAGAAAACGCAAGAAGCCAGCCCGGCAAAAACGGTAGCGCCAGAAAAAAAAGCAGACGCCAAAAAAAGCGACCCGACAGTCAAAGCCGCTGCTCCTGGAATCAATCAGGAATCCACGCAAAAGGTCACGATCACCGGAAGCCGTCAATCTGATTTGGATGAACGACGTCTGTCCACTGCCGCAAAAATAATTTTTGGTCGCGAGGAACTCGATCGCAACGGCGACTCGACTTTGGGGGAAGTGCTGAAACGCTTGCCTGGCGTGACGATAGGCGGACGTCCTGGGCGCGGCGGCGATATCCGCATGCGTGGCATGGGCAGTGGCTATACCCAGATTTTGTTGAATGGCGAGAGGCCGCCGCGCGGCTTCTCTATGGATTCGCTATCGCCTGATCAGGTAGAGCGGATTGAAATTATCCGCGGCCCAGTTGCCGAGTACAGCACGCAGGCGATTGCGGGCACCATCAACATCGTTCTGCGGGAAGATTACAAACAAAAAGATACTGAAATAAAATTCTCGGAAAGTCTGGAACAGGGCCGTTCTGCTCCCAATTTATCGATCACTTATCCGGCTCAGATCGGTAGCCTGTCGTATGCCTTGAGTGCTTCTATTTTTCAAAATCGCCAGCATGATGAGAATCTGACGACGACTTTAGAGAAAAATCCTCAAGGCCAGCCAAGCCTGATGCAGACTCAGAACGACGAAACCAATCGTCGCACTCGCGGCATCCATCTGGCTCCCAGAATGAATTATCGGTTTGAGAATGGCGATACCCTGATGTTGCAGCCTTTTCTGATGAATTCGCGTAGTGATTCCAACACCTCGAGCGTGCTCGGGCAAACTCTGGCAGATCCTAATCATCCTGCCGAATATGCGATGGCGAACACTGCCAGTACTTCAGAGAATTCTTTTTTGCGTGGCTTCGGTACCTGGCAACACAAGTTTGAGGATAACGCCAAACTGAATATCAAATTTGGCGGCGGCGTCGGAAAAATCAACGGCTCCTCGCTGCGCACCGACTACGCTAACAATGGCGCCGTGCTAACTGCGATTAGCGATGTCAACGATACGCGGGACAGCAGTATCAATACCGGTGGTAAATACACCCAGCCTTGGGGTGACAAGCATACATTGGCAGCGGGCTGGGATCTGGAAACCAGCCGCCGTGAGCAGGTTCGCACTTCGGTCGATAGTCAGGGACATCCGCAGTTTGCCGAGTCCGGCGACAATATTCATGCCAGCACACGTCGGATTGCCGTATTCGTGCAAGATGAGTTCGACATTAATGCGCAACTATCTGCTTATGTGGGTTTACGCTGGGAAGGTATTCGCACCGGCAGCACCAGCCTGAGTAATGCGGTCAACAATATCAGCAGCGTCTGGAGTCCGGTATTGCATGGCGTCTGGCGTCTCCCGGGGGCAAGCAAAGACCAGGTGCGCGTGAGCTTGACCAATGCCTATCGTGCGCCGGGTTTGAATGACTTGATTGCCTTGCCGTCGATCTCGCCGATCAACAGTCCGACCAGACCGGACCGCACCGGCAATCCGAATCTGAAGCCGGAATTATCCAAAGGCGTGGATATCGCGTTCGAGCATTACCTGAGCCGTGCCGGAATCATGAGCGTGAATGTTTTTGCGCGCGATATTGATGACCTGATACGTCGCCGTACCTTGCTGGTCAATACGCTGACAGGGCCACGCTGGGTATCGTCGCCGGTGAATATCGGCCATGCGACCACCAAGGGTGTTGAGCTGGAGGCCAAGTTCCAATGGCAGGAATTTTTCCCGGAAGGGCCGGCGATTGACTTGCGCAGTAATTACAGCCGCTTCTGGTCCAGTGTCGATGACATTCCGGGCCCGAATAATCGGCTCGATCAGCAGCCCAGGCAGACCGCGAACTTTGGACTCGACTATCGTATGGCCAGGTTGCCGTTGACCTTTGGCGGTAATATCAACTGGACGCCAGCTTACGAGATTCAAACCAGCGAGACGCAAATCAATAGCACCGGGATTAAACGCCAGCTCGATTTGTATGGCTTATGGAAAATTAACCCGGTTACGCAATTGCGCCTGTCTGCCGGTAATGTATCGGCAAATGATTATCTGAACTCCAGTATCGTAACAACCGGCGGCATTAATCATATGGAGAGCAGTGTTGCCAAAACTTATACTACCTGGTCTCTGCGCTTTGAAATTAAGATGTAACTTGCTATACACAAGTGATTTTGCATCAGCGCGATTGTTGAGTGTGCAGTGCAGCACGGTCTGATTTGACGGAGTACAATCAAGTTATCCGTACTCTGGCAAGCATAATCATGTCCACCGAATTACCTAATGTCGATCTTCATTGTCATTCCACTATTTCAGATGGCGTCCTGGCACCCGCCGACGTCGCCGCTCGCGCCAAAGCAAATGGTGTTGATGTCTGGGCTTTGACCGATCACGATGAAATTCGCGGCATTGCACAGGCGCGTTCAGCCGCGCTGGATCTGGGGCTGGACTATGTCACAGGTGTCGAGATATCGATTACCTGGGCGGGCAAAACGATCCATATCGTCGGTCTGAATATCGACGAGACGAATGAAAACCTGGTGCGCGGTCTGGCAGAAACGCGCTCAGGCCGCGAGCGTCGCGCCCATGACATTGCCGCAGGCCTGGCAAAGATCGGCATTCCTGATGCCTTCCAGGGCGCGTTGACCTATGTGGGCAATCCCGACCTTATTTCACGTTCGCATTTTGCGCGCTACCTGGTTGAAATCGGCGTTTGTGAAAATGTGAATGAGGTGTTCAAGCGGTATTTGGTCGAAGACAAACCCGGCTATGTACCGCACCGTTGGGCGACTTTGGCTGAGGCGGTTAAGTGGATACAGGGGGCGGGCGGTGAAGCGGTAGTCGCGCATCCCGGTCGCTACGATCTTAGCCCGATCGCGTTTGATGCCTTCTTTACCGAGTTTAAATCGTATGGCGGTTCAGCCATCGAGGTCGTTACGGGTAGTCATACCGTGGATCAATATGAGGAATACACAAAAATTGCCAGCCGCTACGGTTTTTTAGGGTCGCGCGGCTCGGATTTTCATGGTCCCGACGATGCGGTGGTAGATTTGGGCCAGTTACCGCCACTTTCGTCTACACTCACGCCAGTCTGGTCGAAGTGGATGTAAACCATCTTGAAATTTCCTTATTCCGCCCAATTTATGCGGCGGGTCTAACTTTTTAGGGATGTCCGAATGAAACGTATAGTGCTATTTTTGGCGACCAATCTGGCTGTGATGCTGGTGATGTCCGTGGTCTTGTCGATGCTGGGCGTCAATCGCTACCTGACCGCGAACGGCTTGAACATGGGAACCCTGATGGTGTTCTCCCTGGTGGTCGGTTTTACGGGTGCGATTTTCTCCTTGTTGATCAGCAAGCCGATGGCTAAGTGGTCGACCGGTGCGCGCGTGATTGAAGCGCCGTCTTCATCGACTGAATTGTGGTTGGTAAATACCGTCAAGGCCTTGGCTGAGCGCGCCGGTATCGGCATGCCCGAGGTGGCAGTGTATGACGGTGAGGCGAATGCGTTTGCCACCGGTGCATTCAAGAATTCTGCACTGGTTGCGGTATCTACCGGCTTGCTGGAAAGTATGACCAAAGAAGAGGTCGAGGCTGTATTGGGCCATGAGGTTAGCCACATTGCGAACGGCGATATGGTAACGATGGCCTTGATTCAGGGTGTGGTGAATACCTTCGTGGTGTTCCTGGCGCGGGTTGTCGGCTATGCGATTGATAAAGCGGTATTCCGTAATAGTGACGATGACAGGCCGGGTTTCGGCTACATGATTACGGTATTCGTGTGTGAGATGGTGTTTGGCATTGCTGCCTCAGTGATCGTCGCCTGGTTCTCGCGTCAGCGTGAATTCCGCGCCGATGCCGGATCCGCTAAATTGCTGGGCAATCAGCAGCCGATGATTCATGCATTAGCCCGCTTGGGAGGATTGCAACCAGGTGAATTACCCAAGTCCATGGCTGCCGCGGGCATCAGCGACAAAGCCGGGTGGAGCGCCTTGTTTTCAACGCATCCGCCGATGGAGCAACGTATTGCTGCCTTACAGAATTTAAAATAAACGTGCTGTAACCACAACGGCACAATGGCGGTAGCAGGGATTTCCCGCTACCGCCTTTCTACTTTTATCGCTATTTTTTTATGAGCCAATTTTTTCAACTGCATCCTGATAACCCGCAATTGAGGTTGATCAAACAAGCTGCCCAGATTATTCACCAGGGCGGTATCGTGGCTTTGCCAACGGATTCTTGCTACGCGCTGGTGTGCCATCTCGACGATAAAGATGCGGTCACCCGTTTGCGTCGTATTCGTGCGGTCGATGAGAAACATCATTTGACTTTGCTATGCCGCGATTTATCGGAAATCGCCTTGTATGCGAAAGTCGATAACCGTCAATACCGCATGCTCAAAGCAGCCACTCCCGGTGCTTTTACCGTGATTCTGGAAGCGACCAAAGAAGTGCCGCGTCGCCTGAGTCACCCTTCACGCAAGACCATCGGTTTGCGGGTTCCCGAGAATCGTATTACGCATGCCTTGCTGGAAGAGTTGGGACAGGCTTTGCTTGGTACGACCCTCATTTTGCCGAATGAAGACGAACCTTTGACCGATCCCGAAATCATTCGCCAAAAATTGGAAAAACAAGTCGATCTGATTATTGACGGCGGCGCTTGTAGCCTGATTCCTACCACCGTGATCGACATGACGGATGATGCACCTGTGCTGATAAGGCAGGGCAGGGGTGATGCCAGTCTGTTCGGACTGTAAATATCTTTCTATCTTCCCTTTGAATATTTCAATTATAAGAAACCGACATGAATGAATTAATACAAACCGTGGCTGTGTATGCGTTGCCAGTGATTTTTGCGATTACTTTGCATGAAGCGGCGCATGCTTTTGCGGCTAAATTTTTTGGCGACACGACGGCGTATAGCCAGGGACGGATGACCCTCAATCCGATTAGTCATATCGATCCTTTTGGCACCATTATCATTCCCGCAGTTTTGTATGTTGCAACGGGAGGGGCATTTTTATTCGGTTACGCTAAACCGGTTCCCGTGAATTTTGCCAATTTGCGAAAACCCAAACAGGATATGGCCTGGGTCGCCTTGGCAGGGCCTGCGGCTAATTTTGTCATGGCATGTTTGTGGATGATATTGGCAATCTTTTTGCAAGTTTCCGGCGTAAATGAAGATTTTTTTATCCGTATGGCCAACGCGGGCATTCTCACGAATCTGGTGATGTTCGCATTTAATCTTTTTCCCATCCCTCCTTTGGATGGCGGACGCATTCTGGTGAGCCTATTGCCGTACAAATTGGCGTATAAATTTGCTCAAATTGAGCAATATGGTTTTTTTATTGTAATGGCTCTGGTTATGCTGCATGTGTTGCAGTTCTGGATGGTGCCAGTGATGTGGTTGGCTGAAATGCTGCTGCATCTGCTGATGTCGCCAATCCGGCTTCTATTAGCTTAATGGATGCAGATATGCCCATGTTAACCTCGCCAAAGAGCGATTCTGAGGCCTCAAATTGGGTGCGCCGCTTTGTTTCATTGATCCCCAAAAATGCTGGCCCTGTATTGGATCTGGCTTGCGGCGGTGGCAGGCACACCCGATTGCTGCTGGATCACGGATACGAAGTCTGCGCGGTGGATAAAGAAGATATTTTGCTGCAACCTCTTGCGGCAATTGGCGCACGGACTTTTCAACTCGATTTGGAGGCGGAGCATCAGCCCGGCGTCGAAATCTGGCCATTTGACCGGCATCATTTTGCAGGCGTGATTGTCACGAATTATCTGCACAGACCGCTTTTTCCGCACTTGAAAACGGCCTTGTCAAATAATGGCGTATTGATTTACGAGACTTTTGCCGAAGGCAATGCTGCCTTTGGCCGGCCACGCAATCCCCATTTTTTATTGCGATCAGGTGAACTTTTACAGGAATTTATGTCTGACATAGACGTCGATCAACAAAATCAGGTGCTTGCTTATGAACATGGTTATGTTGAGACTCCGTATCCGGCAATGGTGCAGAGAATTTGCCTGCGCTCCACATCCAGAGCGGCGACGGACCAGGCCTCTTATTCTTTGAATAGGATTTAAAGCCATTTTCAAACGATTCCTGCCCATAGTGATGCCCTATCCGCTACAATCAAGGTTTTACTTTTTCACGCACTAACATGACAACGATACAGGGTAGTCTGGTTGCAATTGTGACCCCCATGCACGCCGACGGCAGTCTCGACCTGCCATGTCTGCGCAAATTAATTGATTGGCATATTGCCGAAGGTACTGACGGTATCGTGATCGTCGGCACTACGGGCGAATCGCCTACGGTTTCTGTCGAAGAGCATTGTGAACTGATTCGCGTCGCTGTTGAGCACACGAATAAACGGATTCCTATCATTGCCGGTTCCGGCGGAAATTCGACCGCAGAAGCGATTGCATTGACCAAGTTCGCCAAAGAAATTGGCGCTGATGCGTCTTTGCAAGTGGTGCCTTATTACAATCGTCCTACCCAAGAAGGCATGTATCAGCACTTCAGGAAAATTGCTGAATCGGTTGATATCCCTGTCATCCTGTATAACGTGCCTGGCCGCACTGTTGCCGATATGAGTAACGAAACGATGCTGCGCCTGGCACAGGTGCCCGGCATCATTGGCGTGAAAGAGGCTTCCGGCAATATCGCACGTGATGCCGATTTAATTCGTCTGGCACCGTCTTCATTTGCGGTGTACTCGGGCGACGACCCTACTGCAATGGCGCTGATGTTCTGCGGTGGCAAGGGTAATATCTCAGTAACGGCGAACGTGGCTCCCCGCGCCATGCATGAGCTGTGCGTCGCTGCCATGCGTGGCGATACCGCGGCAGCGATTGCGATCAATAATCGCATGCTGCCTTTACACAATAAATTGTTTATCGAGCCAAATCCTTTGCCGGTGAAATGGGCAATGCAAGAGATGGGCTTGATACCCAACGGTATCCGGTTGCCTCTGGTGCCTATGTCAGCGCAATATCATGATGTGGTTCGTGCTGCTTTACGCGAGTCAGGTGTATTACAATAGCGTCGCTTGGGCGGGGATAGCTTTCCGTCTATGTTTTATGTACATTTAATTGATTACAAATCGTAGGGACTTTCACATGGCAAAAAGCTTTGTTGCTAAAAATGGGATCATCAGTGCATTAGCACTGGCTGGTGTAATCAGCTTAAGTGCTTGTACTTCAATTGGTAATATCCTTGAGCCAAATAAGATCGACTATAAAAGTGCGAGCAAAGCTAATACAGTTTCTCTGGAAGTTCCGCCTGATCTGACGCAAATCCGCCGCGATAATCGTTTTTCAGTACCGAACAATAATCAAGGCAGCGCTACTGCGTCGAGTTACAACTTGCAAAAAGGGAATACGGCGGCTGCTTCTGGCGCTGCGACGATTGCTCCTTTGCAAGTAAAGTCCATGCGTATTGAGCGCGACGGTTCGCAGCGCTGGCTGCTGGTCAATCAGACGCCTGAAGTGTTATGGCCGCAAATTAAAGATTTCTGGCAAGAATTGGGGTTCCTGATCAACACCGAATCTCAGGAAGCCGGTGTGATGGAGACAGATTGGGCAGAAAACCGCGCCAAAATTCCGCAAGACATTATTCGCAATACTTTGGGTAGAGTCATCGATTCCCTGTATTCCACTGGTGAGCGCGATAAATTCCGTACCCGCCTGGAACGTACTGCGGACGGCGGTGTGGAGATTTTTATCAGTCACCGTGGTGCCCAAGAAGTGCTGATTGGTTCGCAAAAAGATAGTACGGTCTGGACGCCGCGTGCCAACGACAGCGGTCTGGAAGCGGAGTTTTTGTCCCGCCTGATGGTGCGTTTGGGCGCTGATGCGGAGCAGGCGAAATCCGCTGTTGCATCGCCAACGCAGCTTAAAATTCGCTCTAAACTGCTGAAGACAGGAAATGCATCGTACGTTGAGACCGATGAGGGATTTGACCGTTCATGGCGCCGTGTAGGCCTGGCCTTGGATCGTATCGGCTTTACGGTGGAAGATCGTGACCGCTCTCAAGGCCTCTACTATGTTCGTTACATCGATCAGGATATCGATGCCAAGACCAAAGGCGCCAGCGACGGTTTCTTCTCTAAATTATTTTCGTTTGGTTCTAACGACGCCAAGAATGCGCAAAAATATCGGATCCTCGTTTCAGGCAAAGGTGAAGTCAGTCACGTCAGCATCTACGGAACTGATGGAAAAATCGAAGTCTCGCCAACTGCGGATAAAATCTTGCAGTTGCTGAATGAGCAATTGAAATAAGGTACTTTATTAAAAAATGCGACTCGATGAGTCGCATTTTTTTTGTCCGTTGATTTGCAGGCTATGTGCGGATTTATTGTAAAAATTCTTATTGTTATTCAGCTTGCGATAAATGCAATTAAAAGCAATAGGCGAAAAAAAACCGACTCGAAAGTCGGTTTTTTCAAGCAATAAAAAAATTACTTGGAAGCAGGTGCAGAAGCTGCTGCTGGAGCAGATGCTGCTGGCGCTGCGCCAGATGCTGGTGCTGCGTCAGCTGCTGGAGCTGGTGCGGCTGCTGGTGCTTCAGCTGGAGCGGAAGCTGCTGCTGGAGCGGAAGCTGCCATAGAAGCTGCTGGTGCTGCAGGAGCTGCTTCTTCTTTTTTACCGCAAGCTGCCAAAACAACTGCCAACAGGGAAACGAGCAAGAGTGATTTTTTCATGTTTGTACTTTCAATAAATAGATCAAAAAAATAAGATCAGAATTTTGCGATGAATAATTACCGGTAATTATCGCTCTATAGGTTTATTCGAGGGTTTATTACCCAAACAGGCAAGTCGACCCCTACGAAAGTTTCCTAACCCAGAATTATAATGATTTTTCCATTAATGGAATAGGGAAAGAGTCATTTTTATACGGATTTTGCGCAATATTTATTAACAAAAACAATTTTTTATTGGCAAGACTCATTCATTAGTTAAATTACAGTATCTTTTTGAAAAAATCATGCAATTTAGGTAATTTTTGATAAGTCTGATTTTACGAATTTAATGTCAGCCATCCGTCTTCATACCAAAGACATAAAGCTTCCATGACATCGTCCGAAACTTGCGCAACCTCCGCGCCTTCTAGACGCCTTTGATTTGCCAGCTTCAATAAACTGACTTTATCTTCTTTGCCAATAGCGAAGGATTCTCCATTCACGAACACATGCTTACCCTTGTAGAGCATTTGGGTTTTAAGCGATAGCGACACCCCGTTTTTTTGCGCGGCTTGAGTAAAGCGCTTGGGCGTCAACGGTTTTGCCGGCGAATTAAAAAATACGCTGGATTTTGGCGTGCTCAGATATTCACCAATAAAAATCGTGATGTCCTCTTCGGTGAAGCGGATTTTTGCCAGTTGTTGGGCGATCGTGTCGACCATCGCACTACTAATTTCTGCCGGACGCAAAGTCGCTTTGAGTTCAGGATCGGCATAGCGACCGGGCAGGTCGATCGAGTCGGACATGAATTGCAAAAAGGATTCGCCCAGTTCCTGATAAGACGGGGCGCGAAAGCCGATCGAGTATGTCATGCATTCGCCTATTGCCGCGCCGTCGTGGGCATATTGCGGCGGTAGGTACAGCATATCCCCTGGTTCAAGCACAAACTCTTGCTCGGCTTTGAAGTTGCGTAAGATTTTGAGAGGCATGCCTTCGATCAATGACAAATCTTTTTGCGCACTGATTTTCCAGCGGCGCTGGCCATGCGCCTGGAGCAGGAACACGTCATAAGAATCGAAATGCGGCCCCACGCCGCCGCCATCGCTTGCATAACTGATCATCAGATCGTCAAGGCGGGTATCGGCAATGAAATTAAATTGGCGCAACAGTTCATCGGCAACCGGGTTGTGCAAATTCACACCTTGTACCAATAGCGTCCAGTCTTTTTTTTCTTTGACAGGCAATTGCTGAAAAGGGCCGTTGCTCATTTCCCAGTGCTGATTGAAAAAACAGATCAGACGAGACTCGACATTCTCCTGTGCTGCCATGTCGAACAGCATGTCTTTATCGATCGGCGCATTAAAGCCGGGAATCGCCTGGCGTATCAGCAGGGGTTTCTTGTGCCAATATTCATTCAGGAACTGATCGGCGGTGAGGTTGCCCAAGAGAGGCAGTTTTGTAGATAAATTTTTCATGTCGGCATTATAGGCGTGGCGTACTCAACTAGCCAGACGGGTATAATTCGTCTGCACATTATTTTTAAGGAATATCATGAAGATTGTCAAAAATACAGTTGTTACTGTTAACTATAAACTGTCGGATGCGCAAGACAATCTGATCGAAGAGGGTCAACAGCCTATGGTGTATTTGCACGGTGGCTATGAAAACACTTTGCCTAAGATTGAAGAAGCCCTGGACGGTAAAGACGTTGGTTACAAAACGATTTTGCAGGTAGAACCGGATGATGCGTTTGGTGAATACGACGCAGAGCTGGTGAAAGTAGAGCCACGCAATCGCCTGCCTAACCCGCTGGAAGTCGGTATGCAGTTTGAAGGCATGCAAGATGGCGAAGATGAAGACGATGCACTGATTTTTACAGTAACAGATATCACGGACGACAAAGTCGTTTTGGATGGCAATCATCCATTGGCAGGCATGGCATTGCGCTTCGATTTGAGCGTGGTCGATGTACGCGTTGCAAGCGATGAGGAAATCGAGCACGGTCACGTCCATGGCGCGCATGGTCATCATCACGAAGAAGACGATGAAGATGACGCCGGTAACGAATATCGTAGCCATCCGATTCATTAATCATGAGAAGACAGCGCATCTTGAGCTAAGGCGGTAATATCGCAAGCTCGACGAGGCCTAGTTTGAAAAAAACCGCAAAGATGATCTTTGCGGTTTTTTATTGGGAATTTATATTCCAGTGTTTTGAGTAAAAGCGGGCGAGCTATTGCGTATCAAGGGTTTGTTTTTAAACGCTGCTTAAGTGCATACAAAGCCTCTAAGGCTTCTCGTGGGGTCATGGCATCCGGGTCGAGTTCACTGATCGCATCGACTAATTCGTGCTGCGGTTCAGCAGCGCTGCTGAATTCCATTTCCGCGGCACTCTCCGTCGCTACATTCGCGCTGAATAAATCAAATTGCGGCGATGCCTGTAAAGAATGTGCCTCGAGTTCTGCCAAATGCTTGCGGGCAGCGCGAATGACTCCTTGCGGAATGCCGGCAAGTTGTGCGACTTGCAGGCCGTAACTTTGCGATGCCGGACCGGCCTGGACGGCATGCAGGAATACGATATTCTCTTTGTGCTCGATGGCCGATAGGTGCACGTTTTCTGCGGTTGAATGAATCTCGGGTAACTGCGTCAATTCAAAGTAATGCGTGGCAAACAGGGTGTAGCTTTTCGATGCCAGGATCAAATGCCGCGCGATCGCCCAGGCCAGCGCCAGACCGTCGAAGGTCGAAGTGCCGCGGCCGACTTCATCCATCAGGACCAGGGAATTTTCCGTCGCGCCGTTCAGGATCGCAGCGGATTCGGTCATCTCGACCATGAAGGTCGAGCGACCGCCAGCCAGATCGTCGGCTGCGCCGATACGCGTAAAGATGCGGTCAATCGGACCTATCATTGCCTGCGTTGCCGGGACGTAGCTACCCACGTAAGCCAATAAGGTGATCAGGGCAACCTGACGCATAAAGGTTGATTTACCGCCCATGTTCGGGCCGGTGATCAGCAGCAGTTTGCGCTCGCTGGAGAGCTGGCAATCATTGGCGATAAAGCGCTCAATCTGATTTTCCACCACCGGATGACGGCCCTGGGTGATTTGCAGCACAGGTTCGTCCAGCAGTTCCGGCGCGCACCAGTTATTTTTGGTTGCATGATTGGCTAAGCTAACTAGCGTATCGAGTTGCGCGACTGCATGGGCTATCGCTTGCAAGGTCGTGATGTGGGGCAGCAGATCTTGCAGGAGTTTTTCATACAAGATTTTTTCACGGACCAGGGCGCGTTCCTGCGCTGATAGCGCCTTGTCTTCAAACGCTTTGAGTTCCGGCGTAATGTAGCGTTCAGCGTTTTTCAGCGTCTGGCGACGCCGATAATTGTCCGGTACTTTATCGGTCTGGCCGTGCGTCACTTCAATGTAGAAACCATGCACCTTGTTGTACTCGACGCGCAAATTCGCGATGCCAGTGCGGATGCGTTCTGAGGTTTCCAGATCGATTAAAAATTGCCCGGCGTTTTCCGATAGTGCGCGCAATTCATCGAGTTCGGCATCAAAGCCGGTCGCGATGACACCGCCGTCGCGCACCATGGTGGCGGGTTGCAGCATCAGACTGCGTTCCAGCAAGTCAAGGCATTCCGTCGGTGTCGCCAGATCGGCTAATATGTTCGTCAGCAGATTGGTATGGTTGTCGGCGATACACATCGCCACATACGAACGTACAGACGGCAGATGCTGTAAGCCATCGCGCAAGCCGGCCAGATCGCGCGGGCGCGCCGATTGCAGCGCGATCCGTGTAGTAATCCGCTCGATATCCGGTACTGAGGTCAAGTTGGTGGAGAGTCCCGCCGTAGAATCGCCCTGGATCAAGGCCTTGATCGCATCGTGGCGCGAGCGCGCAACCGACTGATCGCGGCGGGCATGATGCAGCCAGTGACGCAGCAGGCGCGACCCCATCGATGTGCGGCAATGATCGAGCAGGGAAAATAGCGTCGGCGATTCTTGTCCGCGTAAAGTTTCGGTCAGTTCCAGATTGCGACGCGTCGCCGTATCGAGGCCGATGAATTCATTTTCGTTTTCAACCGTCAGTGTGTTGATATGCTTGAGTCCGCGCCCCTGGGTTGCCTCGGCGTAGCGCAATAAAGCGCCGGAAGCGCCTATCGCCGCCGTCAGGTTTTCTGCGCCAAAGCCTGTCAGCGAGGCAGTCGATAATTGATCCTGCAGCGATTTTTGACCTTGCTGCAAATCGAAATGCCAATCGGGTACTTCGGAAAATTTTCCCGGTAAACTGGCTTGAAAAGGTGCCAGCAATAAGCTGCCTGCAGAAACGAGAACCTCCGCTGGCGAGATGCGTTCTAACTCTTGTTGCAGTCTTTGCGGCAAAGCTTTCTCGTCGCTGCTGAATTCCATCAGCTTGAGTGCGCCGCTGGCTAAGGATAGCCATGCCAACCCTGCGGTCACGCTCTTGCGTTGTTGCAGCAGGCATAGTGCCAGCAAAGGACGTTCGGATTTTTCGGGTAACAGATCGGTGTCGGTCAGCGTGCCCGGCGTGATCACGCGCATGACCTTGCGTTCTACCGGACCTTTGCTGGTCGCAGGATCGCCGATTTGCTCGCAAATCGCAGCGGATTCACCGAGCTTCACCAGTTTCGCCAGGTAAGGTTCCAATGAATGGAAAGGCACGCCCGCCATCTTGATCGGCGCACCATTCGATGTGCCGCGCTGGGTCAGGGTAATGCCGAGCAGGCGCGTGACTTTTTCCGCGTCCTCAAAAAACAGTTCATAAAAATCCCCCATCCTGTAAAACACCAGCGTGTCCGGATGATCGGCCTTGATGCGCAGATATTGCTGCATCATTGGGGTGTGGCTGTTTTCTGCTGCTTTCATAAAACCTTAATTATTCTGGATTCGGTATTGGCGTGGTGCTGCGTAGTGCCGTGTCTGACTTCATCGTTAGCCCGATTTTTAGCTCAATCCGGTGCCGGATAAATTCAAGAGAGAAGCAAACGAGGTCGGCACATTATCATAGACGAATATCGCGGTCTATGGGACATAGATCATGCAGCGATATGGGAAGGGACGTCTGCTATTTTTTCGGATTGATTTCCGGTGCGACTGCCAGATGGACAATCGCCGCACGTGCAGCCGTTTTTAAGCCTGCCAACTCTTTGTGCTGCGGTCGCGATGTCGCCAGATATAGAGTAAGCCCCTGAAGTTGCGCAACCATCAGTGCGCCGCGCAACTCACATTGTTCGGGCGCCAGCTCCGGCATCCGGTTGCGGATCAGATTGCGAAATACTTTGCGCGAACGCGTCAGCATCTGATCGAGGATGTCGGCGGCGAATGCATGCCGGTACGCCAGCGCCCATAACTCTGACAGCATGCCGCTCGATTCTGGTGTACTGAGGTCATCCAGAAAATGATCAATCAGCGCCTCAAATTGATGCTGATCGAGGCTGTTCGCCTGGCTGCCGGAGGGTACGTACAGATCGACAGCGGCTTGATAATCCTGCAGCGTTTGCGATAGCAAAGCCTCGATCAGAATATCTTTACTCGGGTAGTAGTGCTGCACCGTCGATAGATTCACGCCAACCTTGCTTGCCACGGCCCGCATCGATAAACCTGCATAGCCATCATTCGCAAAAATCGTGCGCGTCGCTTCCAGAATTGCGCGGGCGCGCTCATACCCCTTGCCGGTGGTTTCGGATTCTTTGTTGTGTAGCGTACTGGCGCGGCTGGAGATCATCCGGACGTTTTCCTTTGGCTCTTCTGTTGGGGATGCTCAGGTAAGTCGCCGGATTATTGCATTCATTGACAAATGGGTCAATTGACCTATAGACTCAATAAAGTCAGGTAACCACAAAAATAAAAACAAACAGGTGATCATTTCTAGTCCTGCCTATTAACTTGCTTCGGGAGCAAAGCATGATTCCACGTACGCTATTCGGCGACGACCACCAGCTATTTCGCGACACTGTCAGACGTTTTATGGAGGCCGAGGTCGCGCCGCATCATGCGCGCTGGGATGAACAAGGCTATGTCGACCGCGACTTATGGTCAAAGGCAGGCGCCGCAGGATTTTTGTGTCCCAGCATGCCTGAGCAATATGGCGGTTCCGGCGTCGATATTCTGTTTAGCGTGATTCTGATGGAAGAGCAGTTCCGGATCGGCGCCACAGGGCCGGGCTTTGGCCTGCATTCAGAAATCGTCGCGCCGTATATCCTGCATCAGGGCAGCGAGTATCTGAAATCGACTTACCTGCCCAGGCTGGCAACGGGCGAGATGATAGGTGCGATTGCGATGACGGAGCCGGGGGCCGGCTCGGATCTGCAGGGCATCAAAACCAGTGCGGTCAAAGACGGCGAACATTACATCCTGAACGGATCGAAAACCTTCATCACGAATGGCTGGCATTGCGATCTGGTGATTGTGGTGGCGAGGACTGATCCTGACGCCGGCTCCAAAGGAATCAGCTTGTTCGTGGTCGATACCACGATGCCGGGCTTTACCAAAGGTAAGCGCTTGCACAAAATGGGGATGAGCGCGCAAGATACGTCGGAGCTGTTCTTCGATCAGGTGCGGGTGCCGGCGCAGAATCTGCTGGGTGAAGAGGGACGCGGTTTTGCCTGCCTGATGCAAGAGCTACCGTGGGAACGCTTGCAAATCGCCTTGACGGGCGTTGCCGCTGCCCAGGCGGCGTTGGACTGGACGATACAGTACACCCGCGATCGTCAAGCTTTTGGACGTTCGGTGATCGATTTCCAAACGGTGTCGCATAAGCTGGCCGAAATGAAAACCGAAATCGCGGTAGGGCAAGTATTCATTGACCGTTGCATCGAATTAAAGCTCGCGAATAAGCTCGATGCCGAGACGGCTTCGATGGCCAAATACTGGGCAACCGAAATGCAATTTAAAGTCATGGATCAATGCGTGCAACTGCATGGCGGCTACGGCTACATGCATGAGTATCCGATTGCCCGCGCCTGGGCTGATGCCAGAGTGCAGCGTATCTATGGCGGCACCAATGAAATCATGAAAGAATTAATCAGCCGTACATTGTGACCGGAATCAATATGGAAGCTTTTATTTATGACGCAGTCCGTACGCCGCGCGGCAAGGGGAAGAAAGACGGTTCCCTGCATGGCGTAACGCCGCTCGAATTAGCCGCAACGACTCTGCGCGCATTACGGCAGCGTCATCATCTCGACACTGCCTTGATCGACGATGTGGTGCTCGGCTGTGTTACTCCGATAGGTGAGCAGGGGGCGTGTATTGCCCGTCTCGCCGTACTCGCGGCGGATTATCATGAGAGCGTATCGGGTGTGCAGATCAATCGCTTCTGCGCGTCTGGCCTGGAGGCGGTGAATATGGCTGCTGCGCAAGTGATGTCGGGGCAAAGCGAATTATCGATAGGCGGCGGAGTCGAGGCCATGTCGCGTGTCGCCATGGGCGCGGATGGTGGTGCCTGGCCGGTCGATCCGCGCTCTGCGATTAAAAATTACTTTGTGCCTCAAGGCATCTCGGCTGATGCCATCGCCACGCAGTCCGCTTATTCACGGACCAATGTCGATGCCTATGCCGTCGAAAGTCATCGCCGTGCCTCAATCGCAGCGCAGGCAGGGCGGTTCGACCAATCGATTGTGCCGGTCAGGGATATCAATGGCCTGATCGTCCTGAATAAGGATGAAACCATACGACCTGAAACTACGCTGGAGTCGCTTGCGGCTTTGCGTCCATCGTTTGTCGATATGGGCGAACAACTTGGTTTTGATGGCGTGATACGCCAGCGCTATCCTGAGTTAGACAAGATACAGCACGTCCATCATGCAGGAAATAGCTCCGGTATTGTCGATGGCGCGGCGGCGGTATTGATCGGCAACCGTACCATAGGTCAGCGCACAGGAATGAAGCCCAGAGCGCGTATCCGGGCATTTGCCACGATCGGCTCAGAGCCTTCGATCATGCTGACCGGCCCGAGTTATGCCGCAGAAAAAGCCTTAAAGCGCGCTGGTATGAAGACCGCGGATATCGATCTGTTTGAACTTAATGAAGCATTTGCCGCTGTCGTATTGCGCTTCATGGAGGTGATGTCGGTGCCGCACGACAAGATGAACGTGAATGGCGGCGCGATTGCGATGGGACATCCGCTCGGTGCCACGGGCGCGATGATACTTGGCTGTTTGCTGGATGAACTCGAGCGACGCGATCTTTCGACCGGGCTGGCAACTTTATGTGTCGGTGCCGGGATGGGTATCGCAACGATTATTGAACGGGTGTGAAGAGATGACGGTGAGATATACACTCGATGCGCAAGGCGTGGCGACCTTGAGCCTGACACAGCCGGTAGCTTTGCATGATGTGATGCAGGTGCTGGAACAGGCGGTGAATGACGAAAGCGTGCAAGGTATTTTGCTGCTTGCATCAACGGGAGATTTCGTTACCGATGAGGTGAAATTTGCCGCTTCGAATAACGCAGCTTCAAATAATACGGCTGCAAATAATGCAGCCTTGGGTAAGGCCGCGGTCTTATTTGCGAAGACTGAAGAGCGCCATCGCTCACTGCGCAAATTGGAGAATTGCGGCAAACCGCTTGCAATTGCGCTGTCGCTCGGTGCTGCCGGATTATCTTTGGAGCTCGCTATGGTCGCGCATCATCGGGTTGCTGCGGATATCGCGGTTGCTGAGTTTTGCATGTCTGAAATCGGCTCAGGTCGCATGCCCGGACTGGGCGGGACGCAGCGCTTGCCTCGCCTGATCGGGATACAAAATGCCTTATCCATGCTATTGGAAAATAAAAAATTACATGCCGCAGAGGCATTGGCCTTGAATCTGGTAGACGCGCTGGTGCCAGCAGGTGCCGAGGCAAATGAAGCGCGCTTATGGCTGCTCAGCAAGCTGGTGCAGGCCAGCATAGTGCAACAGCCCTGGGATAGGAAAGGATACAAAATCCCCGGCGGGGCGGTTGCAAGTCCGGCAATGCAGCAATTGTTTATGCTCAGCAATGCGATGTTGCGTGCAAAAAATCGGGCCTCTGAAAAAGCTGCAGTGAACACTTTGTCGAGCGTGTATGAAGGCTTGATTACCGATATCGATACCGGATTGAAAACGGAAGCACGCTATTTTGTGAATGCGGTCATTTGATGTGCGTTCATAGGACTCGGGCCTGTTAACATTTAAATCAGCTCGGATTTTTATTGAGGACTAGCGATGACGGTGCTTTCCGGTGTGCGGGTGATCGAGATTGCGGGTATCGGACCTGCGCCGTTTTGCGGGATGCTGCTGGCGGATATGGGGGCCGACGTCATTCTGGTCGAGCGTAAAACGGTGAAAGCCGGCGACCCGCTTGATCTTGCGCAGAAGGCCATCGTGAATCGAGGCAAACGCTCGCTGGCGCTCGATCTGAAAGAGCCACAGGCAGTGCAGGCGCTGATGCAACTGATCGCGAGCGCCGATGCCTTGATCGAGGGCATGCGACCCGGTGTCATGGAGCGTCTCGGCTTGGGACCAGAAGTGTGTCTCGAGATCAATCCCAAGCTGGTATACGGAAGGATGACCGGTTGGGGGCAAGATGGTCCGCTGGCGCAATCGGCTGGACATGATCTCAACTATATCGCCTTATCCGGCGCGCTCTGGTATGGCGGTGCCGCCGGCACGCCGCCTTTGGCGCCGCCTACGCTGATCGGCGATCTCGGCGGCGGTGCGCTGTATCTGGCGATGGGGGTGCTGGCAGGAATATTAAGTGCCCGCAGCACCGGATGTGGTCAGGTCGTCGATGCGGCGATCGTCGATGGCAGTGCGAATATGATGAATCTGCTGCTGTCCTTGCATGCGGCCGGACATCAGCCATTTGAGCGCGGTCAGGGTTTGCTGGACGGGCCGCACTGGTATGGCAGTTACGCTTGTGCGGATGGTGGCTACATCACGATAGGTGCGCTGGAGCCGCAGTTTTATGCTTTGCTGATGGCGAAACTCGGGCTTGGCGAGGCAGTAGAATTTCAGCATCCTTATGATAAGCGGCGCTGGCCGCAATTACGCATCCGCCTGGCAGAAATTTTTGCGAGCCGGCCTCGTCAGCATTGGATCGATTTACTGGAAGGAAGCGATGCGTGCTTTGCGCCGGTGCTGACGCCAGCCGAGTCGATGGCCCATCCCCATATCGCAGCGCGCGGCATCTATGCGGCGTGCGACGGCGTGCTGCAGGCCGCACCTGCGCCGCGGTTTTCCGGAGCGCCAAATGCTATCCCCGGCAAGGTGCCGAAGCGCGGCGAACATAGCGCCGAGATCTTGAGCGCGGCCGGTTTGAATGCCGCAGAAATCGGGCATTTGTTGAAATAAAATGAATGGGACATCATGAATGAATTTGATCCGTATGGCGCAGTGACGCACAAAGTCATCAATCAGCCGCAAGACCTGTTTGACTACAATTTGTTCAGCACGGATATCGCTTTGCAGGAAGCGATTAAACGTGAAGGCGCAGCGTGGGCTTGCGATGACTTGGAACGTTTTGGCGCTGAGCTTGGTAAGGCGGATTATCTGGCTTTGGGCCAGCTTGCGAATAAACATTTGCCGGAATTCGATACCCATGATCATCACGGTCACCGGATTGATCTGGTGCGCTTTCATCCTGCTTACCACGCGCTGATGCAGAAGGCGATCAGCGAAGGTTTGCATGCGTCGCCCTGGCGGCATCCGCAAGCAGGCGCGCATGTGGCCCGCGCTGCGCGTTTTTACATGCAGTCGCAAGTCGAAGCGGGACATGGCTGTCCCATTACGATGACTTTTGCGGCGATCCCATGTCTGCAGGCACAACCGGATCTGGCGGCGCAGTGGTTGCCGAAAATTATGTCGCTGGAATACGATCCCAGGAATATTCCGGCGGCGCAGAAAAAAGGACTGACCATCGGCATGGCGATGACGGAGAAGCAGGGCGGCTCCGATGTGCGGGCTAACACCACGCGCGCTGTGCCTGTCGATACTGGCGGTGCTGGTCAGGCTTATGAGTTGGTGGGGCATAAATATTTTGTCTCGGCCCCGATGAGCGACGCCTTTCTGGTGTTAGCGCAGGCCCCCGGCGGTTTGTCGTGTTTCTTGTTGCCGCGCTGGCGACCTGACGGCAGCAAGAATCCCTTGCAGATACAGCGCCTGAAAAAGAAGATGGGCAATGTCTCGAATGCCTCAAGCGAAACCGAATTGCGCGGCGCACTGGCGTGGATGGTGGGCAAAGAAGGGCGCGGTATTGCGACCATTATCGAGATGGTGGCGATGACACGCTTTGATTGCATGGTAGGTTCATCGGCAGGTATGCGCGCCGCGCTGAATCAGGCCTTGTATCATTGCAGTCAACGTAAAACCTTCGGTACTTTATTGACCGAACAGCCGTTGATGCAGAACGTGCTCGCCGATCTGGCGCTGGAGTCGGAAGCGGCTCTGGCATTGACGATGCGTATGGCACGCGCGATCGACAACCGGGCTCAGGCTTCAGAAGAATTGCTGCTGCGCCTGGGTACGGCGATTGGCAAATACTGGATATGCAAGCGCACCCCGCAACATGCGTATGAGGCGATGGAATGTATCGGCGGCAGCGGCGTGATGGAGGATACGGTGATGCCGCGCCTGTATCGCGAAGCGCCGATCAATGCGATCTGGGAAGGTAGCGGGAACGTCCAGTGTCTCGATGTCTTGCGCGCGATTGCCAAGACACCGGAGGTGTTGCCTGCGTATTTTGCAGAATTGGATAGCGCTAAAGGCCGACACGCGGCTTTTGATCATTATGTCGCTCAGTTGACAAGCGATATGCAGGATGTCGCTGAACTCGAGTATCGTGCCCGCGATCTGGTGGACAGGATGGCGCTGGCTTTGCAGGCAACGCAATTATTGAAGTCAGCCCCGGCGTTTGTGGCGGATGCGTTTTGTCAGTCGAGGTTGGCGAGTCAGGGGCATCATCAATATGGCGCGTTGCCGCGGCATATTGATGTGAAAAGCATCATCGACAGGGCGATGCCGAAGTAGTTGCTACCTGAGGACCCCGCAACACTGAAAACCTGGTTTATGCGCCGCCGCGTCCGCCCGAACGACGCGGTGTCGATTGCTTGACGACCGGGCGTGATGGATGACGCGCATCGCCGCTGCGTTGTGCGGGCTTTCCTTGCGATGCTGTTGAGACATTGCCGCTGCGTGCCGGCGCGTTCTGGCGTGGACGATTGCCGCCGTTATTTCCACCGCCGCTATTGCCACGTGGCTGCCCCTGGAAGCTACGCAACTGGATCGGTTGCGCTTTGGCATGCGGATCGGGAATAAAGCCATCGATGATCTCTTGCGGCAATTGGCGCTTGATCAGTTTTTCGATGTCGGCAAGCAGCTTGAATTCATCGACGCAGACCAGGGATACTGCTTCACCCGTGGCGCCGGCACGGCCGGTACGACCGATACGATGCACATAATCTTCCGGCACATTCGGCAGGTCGTAGTTGACGACATGCGGCAATTGATCGATATCGATACCACGCGCAGCGATGTCGGTCGCAACCAATACGGTCAGGCTGCCGTCTTTAAATTCGCTCAAGGCCTTGGTGCGAGCTGACTGGCTCTTATTGCCATGAATTGCCATGCCATTGATGCCGTCTTTGGCGAGTTGCTCTACCAGTTTGTTGGCGCCATGCTTGGTGCGGGTAAAGACCAGCACCTGATTCCATTGATGCGTCTTGATCAGGTGGGCGAGCAGGGGATGTTTTTTATCGCGATCGACCGGATGCACTTTTTGCGCAATCACTTCGACCGTCGAATTGCGCCGGGCTACTTCGATCATTGCGGGATTATTCAGTAGGCGATCCGCCAGCGTTTTGATCTCATCGGAAAAAGTTGCCGAGAACAACAGGTTCTGACGTTTCGGCGGCAAAATCGCCAGCACTTTTTTGATGTCGTGAATGAAGCCCATATCCAGCATGCGATCGGCTTCATCGAGCACCAGGATTTCGATATTGCGCAAATCGATGGTGCCTTGCTGATGATGATCGAGCAGGCGGCCCGGTGTGGCGACCAGAATATCGACGCCGTTTTTGAGCAACTTGATTTGCGGGTTGATGCCGACGCCGCCAAAAATCACGCCGGAGTTCAGGTTCGTGTATTTGCCGTAAGTGCTGACGCTTTCTTCCACCTGTGCCGCCAGTTCGCGCGTCGGCGTCAGAACCAGGGTACGGATGGGGCGGCGGTCGGTTTTATTTTTCGGTGTGATCGCTGAAGTCGATAAACGCTGCAAAATCGGCAGCGTAAAGCCTGCGGTTTTGCCCGTGCCGGTTTGTGCGCCAGCCAGCAAGTCGCCGCCACTGATGACCGCCGGGATTGCCTGTTTTTGAATCGGGGTAGGGGTGGTATAACCTTGCTCGGTTACAGCGCGAACAATATTTTCGGACAAACCGAGTTCTGAAAATGACATAATTTATTTCTACTTAACTTCTACTTGATGACCATGCAGCGCCGATTTTTTCTTCATTGCATGTTAAATACCCGGGTAGAGTATTATTTAAAGGCCTAATAAAACATTGCGGGATAAGGTGTATTTTTGAGGATACTCCCTATCCTGCTTGAATTGCTCAGACGGGTGATGCAGTACATTACAATATGATTTTCATCGATTTGATGAAAATCGAAAACAGATTTATTTGTCGGCAAAAGCTTGCAGTGCGCCGACCATTTGTGCGAACACTTTTGGCGTACCTGCCAAGACATCGCCTTTGTGCAGGTAATTGCCATCGCCGGAGAAATTGCCCACAATACCGCCAGCTTCGGTGATCAGCAGTGAGCCTGCCGCGATGTCCCAAGGCGCCAGACCTTTTTCAAAGAATCCGTCGAGGCGACCCACGGCAACATAGGCCAGATCCAGAGCGGCTGCACCCGGTCTTCTCAAGCCCTGGCATTTGGTGGTCATGATTTTGAACATTTCCATGTACTCGTCCAGGCTGGATAAATCACGGGCCGGGAAACCAGTACCGATCAGGGCGTCAGCGATTTTGTCGCAACGAGTCACACGGATACGTTTATCGTTCAGGAAAGCACCGGCGCCTTTGCTGGCCGTGAACATTTCATTGCGGGTAGGATCATAGACTACGGCTTGCGTAATCACGCCGCGCTGTTGCAGGGCGATGGAGACACAGTATTGTGGAAAGCCGTGGATAAAATTGGTGGTGCCGTCGAGCGGATCGATGATCCAGACGTTCTCGTTCTCGTCGTGCAGATTGGCGGAAGCCCCGGACTCTTCTGCCAGGATCGCATGATCCGGATAGGCAGTGGTCAGCACCTCAATGATCGCGGCTTCGGCAGCGCGATCGACTTCCGTCACAAAATCATTGTATTGTTTTTCTGTGACCTGGACGCGATCGAGATCGAAAGATGCGCGGCTAATGATAGTCGCGCCACGACGAGCGGCTTTGATCGCCGTATTGAGCATTGGGTGCATAAGGGTTTCCGTTAAAATGGCGGCATTGTCGATGCTGACATCGGCATCGATATCAGCAAAAAAAGATGTCGCACAAAAATGAATTAAAGAGCGTCGCGTCCCATCGCGGCACAATCAACATGCCATGGATAAACGCGTAATCGCG
The DNA here is from genome assembly GCF_025548535.1 of Undibacterium sp. Jales W-56. GTDB lineage: Bacteria > Pseudomonadota > Gammaproteobacteria > Burkholderiales > Burkholderiaceae_D > Undibacterium. Next base: position 1,289,000 of record NZ_JAJLQW010000001.1, read on the forward strand.
CTATTTTAAATGAACTTGACCCAAACTGACACATCTCTTTTCAAACGCCTGCGCTTTGTTTTAGTAGAAACTAGCCATCCTGGCAATATCGGCGCAGTGGCCAGGGCGATGAAAACCATGGGCTTTTCTGAACTGGTCTTAGTAAATCCGCGTTTTCCCGATGCCTTGAGCAATCCGGATGCAATTGCTTTCGCCAGCGGTGCGCTCGATGTGCTGGAATCGGCCAGGATCGTCGATTCTATCGATGCTGCGCTGGAGGGTTGTCAGTTAGTGGCGGCGGTCAGCGCCCGCTTGCGTGAATACTCGCCACCGATTTGTACGCCGCGTGAGCTGGCACAGCGTGCTGCTCAGCCAGGTAACGCATCCAATAGTGCGCCAAACATGGCATCGATTGCGCTGGTTTTTGGTAATGAGCGTTTCGGTTTGCCGAATGAGATCGTGGTGAATTGCAATGCCTTGATCAATATTCCGGCCAATCCTGATTATTCCTCGCTGAATCTGGCGCAGGCGGTGCAGTTGCTGGCGTACGAATGCCGGCTAGCGGAACTCGGAGACAAACTACCATCGACTGATATCGGTTTTCAGGGCGATGCTGCGTCAGCCAATGATATTGAGGGAATGTACGCGCATCTGGAGCAGGCCTTGATCGCGATCGATTTTCTCGACCCTGATCATCCTAAAAAATTGATGCCGAGATTGAAGCGCCTGTTTTCTCGAGCTCAACTAGAAACTGAAGAAGTGAATATACTGCGCGGAATTGCAAAGAAAATATTGCAGGCACGTCCGGTTAAATAGTCAGACATCAATCACATGGTGTCGTGATTTATGGTATCTCGAGACAGTTTGTCCAGGGGGGCTCTGAAATGATTTCTTTCTGGAAATGGATTGTTGTGTCAATTGATAAATAAGTTGAAATTTAAGTACTTAAGAGTATTTTTTGAAGGCAATTGCTTCTGCCTTTGTTATAAAGCAAGTAAGATTATGACTAATAAGTTACGTATCTTTTGATTTGTTTTAATTGCCTTATTGCGACTTGCGAAAGTTATTCTTACAAAGTTTTTTGAGGAAACGATTATTTTTTATCGCGCATGTCGATCTTCTTTAACGCTGTTTTTTTTCGTTGCACAGATGTTTGTTGCAGCGCTTCCTGCGTACGCCTTGGGACTTGGCGACATCCGTTTGCAATCAGGATTGGGCCAACCCTTAAAAGCCTCCATAGCTTTGCTTGGCAATGATGCAATCGATGTCAATCAGATTTGCATTAAAGCCAAGATTGAAACTCCCGAGGGCGGTTTTCTGGCGACCGGCAATTTGGTGTTGATGCAGACCCGCGGATCGAAAACGATCTACATCACCACCCGTCAGGGTCTGCCTGAGCCGGCGGTTAAAGTCACTATTGATGTCGCTTGCGAAAGCCAATTGCATCGCGAGTACATGCTCTTGTTGGACCCGCCACAGTTGAATCAAATAGAGCGTGCTGTTTCCCTGCCGCTTATTCCAACAGCGCAAACAGCTCAGGCAACTCAAGTACCTCCTGCGTCAGCGCTATCGGGGCAGGGGCAGCCTGCCGTCAGAGATCCGGCTGTCATCGGGGTAAAAAAAAGTTCTAAAAAAGCCAAAGCACCTGCGCCTAACCCAGAATTCACCGGAGAGGCGGCGTTTTCAGAAAAGCTGGTCCCATCAAAATTCCAGGATAAGCCAAAGCCCAACAAAAAAATCCAGATCGAGCATAAAGACGTTTTAAAACTCTCGGACGAGACCATGGTCTTGCCGCAGGGCTTGCGCATGAGTGATAGCCTGACGATGGGCGCTGAAATCCGGAGTGCAAGCAATATGGCGGAACTTCGTGTAGCGCAGACGCATTTGGCAGCCTTGCTGCGTGGTGATGGCAGTGATCAGCCCACAACAGAGTTAAAAGCTAATCAAGAAGAATTACAAAGCCTGCAAATGCAGGCTGCCCAGCTCAAAAAACAAAGTCGGATCGATAGAATCGCCTTGGACGAACTGAAGGAAAATAGTTTTTCGAGGAACTGGATCATCGGTCTCTCGGCATTTGTTTTGACGGGATTGCTGATCATCGCAACATTGCTGGTCTATATTAGTCGCATGCATCAACGCATTGAAAGCTCGTGGTCGGCGCAGCATACAGAAAAAAATAATCAAGTAAGAAAAAATAGCGAAGCCAGAAAAAATATCGAAGATATCGTCAATAGCGTACAAGCCTCGTATGAGCAGTCCGCTGGCGGACATTTTCAAACATTCGAAGACAGCCAGTCTATGTCTGCCGGTGACCAGATTTCAATGTCGAACGCCAGCAGATCCGATATTGCCGATCAGGAGTACGCTACTCAGTCAAAGGGTAGCAGGCCACGCACGCCGACTCTGGAAGAGAGTAATAGCAGTACATTTAACTTCTTCTCTACCAGAGGCAGTTCGGTCAAGGTTGAAGAGATTTCCGATGTCACGCAAGAAGCTGAATTCTGGATGTCGGTCAACGATCCGCAGCGCGCTATTGAAATTCTGGAGCCACAAAGCCTGGTCGAGCATCCGGATTCCCCCGTGCCTTGGTTGTACTTGCTGGACTTGTACCATGCCACCAATGACCGTGTTAAATACGATGCTTTACGCGAGCGTTTTATCTTATTTTTCAATGCCAATATTCCGGAATTTGATGTCGACCACGCCAGTATTGTGAGCCGCCAGTTAGAAGATTTTCCGCATTTGGTGGAGCGAATTTGTGGTGTGTGGAATAGTGACGATGCCTTGGTTTTTCTGCAAAGCTTGCTGACTGATGATCGCGAAGGCACGCGCCTTGGCTTTGATTTGCCGGTGTACCGCGATATTTTGTTATTGATCGCCATAGCGAATGAACTGGAACGCAATACGACTTTGGTCAGTGTTGCGGGTAATGGCTGGACGAATGCGCAAGATGTGCATCAGGCCGAGCCAGATATAAGCGAGTCGATCATCCAGTTCGATCCTCATTTAATTGATTTTGAAACGATTGATTTTCATAAAAAACTATGACCTGATATCGCCGTATTGAGTAACGTCAGTCATGTCCAGTAATGCCATGCGCAACAAGTAATGCGCTTGATACAACCAATAGAAAAAAGGGAACCAAAAATGATTAAATTATGCGGCTTTGCCGTCAGCAATTACCACAATAAAGTCAAACTGGCGCTGCTGGAAAAGCAGATTCCATTTGAGGAAGTATTAGTGTGGGCCGATCGTTCCCCGGGTTTGCTGGCCAGCTCACCCTTGGGTAAGGTGCCTTATATCGAGACCGAGCAAGGGGCTCTGTGCGAGTCGCAAGCCATCATCGATTATCTGGAGCGCGCGTATCCGGCGCATCCTTTGTTGCCAGCCGATCCTTTTGCCGCAGCGAAAATTCGTGAGTTGATCGTGTTTCTGGAGTTGCATCTGGAATTGGTTGCGCGTGAACTTTATGCAGAAGCTTTTTTCGGCGGCAAAGTCAGCGATGAAGTGAAAATCCGCGTTGAGAAACAATTGACCAGAAATATCAAAGCCCTGACGCCGATGTTGAAGTTCGCCCCCTTTGTTGCCGGCGCTGAATTGACGATGGCCGATTGCGTCGCGGTTGTGCATTTTCCGTTGGTGTCGATGGCGACTAAAGCGATTTACGGACGTGACTTTTTGGCTGATTTGCCGACTCGCGATTATGTGAAAATGATGTCAGAGCGCCCGGCCATGCAGCAAATCAATGCGGACCGGAAAGCGAATCAAATCTTAATGGCTGAGCGTTCAAAAAAATAAATTCTATGCTACCGCAAGAGCAAGACGTATGACGATATAGGATAAAAAAACGGCGTCTTTATTTTAAAGACGCCGTTTTCATGGCATGTCGATGGCGACAAATGTTTTATACTGCGCGGCGCATTTTCTGGGCGACGTAGTTTTTTACTTCCTTGGGCGGCTCTACCAGTTTGACGATCGCGAAGGTGCAATTGTCGCCATGCGCTTCGGCGCGTTCCCTGGCTTTTCTGATCAATAATTCCGAGGCTTGACGTGGCGTATTCGCAGCGACTGCCGCAGACAATTCTGCATCGGTAAAATAATGCCAAAGGCCATCGGTGCAAAGCAAAAACGAGTCGCCAATTCTCAATTCACTGCGTTCGCCGTAGGTGATATAAGGTGGCGTGGTGCTGGAGCCTAGTACATTGATCAGGATATTCGACATGCGATGCGTCTTGGCTTCTTCGGCGGTGATTTTTCCTTCATCGACCAGGCGCTCTACATAAGAATGATCTTTAGTGCGTTCAGCGAAGTTCGGACCGCTGAAACGATACAGGCGCGAATCACCGGCCCAAGCCCAGATGGCTTCTTTGTTCGGTGTGATGACTAAGGCGACAAAGGTACTATGCGGTTCTTTTTCAGTAGAAGCGCCGCTGAGTTTAATGACCGTGTGGGCTTCGTCGACGATATGTTCGAGCAGCTTTTTCACATCGCTGGTCGGGTAGAAGTCATCAAATAATAATTTGGCGGTACGCACAACCTGTTCTGCTGCCAGTGCGCCGCCGCTTTTGCCGCCCATGCCGTCGGCGATCACTGCCATCATAAAGCCGGGGGCGTGCGGAGCCGCAAACAGGGCGACCCTGTCTTGTTGTTCTTTCCTGTCACCAATGTGTTGTCCGGTGCCGGCTTCGATCTTATATTGGCTCATACGTCTTGGTAGATTAAACTAACGGATATCCTGTAAAAGGTCTGTCGCAAAAACTGTTGTTCAAATTAAATTTCATTTTACTCGCAACCAGACGACTATGAACCATCCAGAACAAATACAACAACGCATTATCGAGCTGGAAGTCGAACATCGCGATCTTGACGTCGTGATCGAAACCCTGGTGAGAGACCCAAATCATGATGAATTGCAGTTACGTCGCCTGAAAAAGCGTAAATTGCAATTAAAAGACCATATTACTCTACTCAAAATGCAAATGATGCCAGACGTGCCGGCTTAAGCCGACGATCTGTTTTAATTTGTTACACATTGCTGATTGATCTCACTTATTTTGACTGAATCCACACTAGTACCGGGCGCCAAAGGCGTTCACGATGACGAAGTTGACCATATTTTCGGCTTGAGCGGCGCATTAAGTGCCTCGATTAACGGATACCGTCCCCGTCAGGCGCAAACCGAAATGGCAAAAGCGATTGCTGAGGCGATTTCCGGCCAAAAAACCTTATTGGCAGAGGCCGGTACCGGTACCGGTAAAACCTATGCCTACCTGACACCTGCTTTGCTGTGGGGCGGCAAGGTGATCATTTCTACCGGCACCAAGAATTTGCAGGATCAATTGTTCTTGCGCGATATTCCGACCATCAAAAAAGTTTTGAAGGCGCCGGTCTCGGTGGCCTTGCTGAAAGGCCGTGCCAACTATCTATGCCACTTTCATTTAGAGCGGACTTTGCAAAACGGCCGCCTGACTTCGCGTGAAGATGTCGGTTACTTGCGCGACATTTCCCGTTTTATGAAAACCACCAGCAGCGGCGATAAAGCCGAGCTGGCGCGGGTGCCGGAGAGCGCTTCGGTCTGGAACCTGGTGACCTCGACCAAAGACACCTGCATGGGATCGGAGTGCCAGTACTATCAGGATTGTTTTGTCATGAAGGCGCGTAAAGAAGCGCAACAGGCCGATGTGGTGGTGGTCAATCATCATTTGTTTTTTGCTGATGTGGCGCTGAAGGATACCGGCATTGCAGAATTGCTGCCTTCGGCGAATACCGTGATCTTTGATGAAGCACATCAGTTGCCGGATACCGCCACGCTATTTTTCGGCGAAACCGTCTCTACCTCGCAACTATTGGAATTGTGCCGCGATGTGCTGGCAGAAGGCTTGTCGCATGCGCGTGACGGTGCTGAGTGGGCGAAACTGGTCGCGCCGGTCGAGCGTGCCGCGCGGGATTTACGGCTGGCATTTCCGCAGGACGTGGTGCGCCTTTCATTGTCGCAAATTGCGCCGTCGAGTGAATTTTTTCCGGCGCTCGATAAACTCAAAGACGCGATGGATGAGCTGGTCGCCGTTCTGGAGAAGCAGGCGGAACGTGCCGAAACCATTGAGCAATGTCGGGTGCGGGCGATCGACTTGCAAACCAGGATCGGTGACTGGAAAGAGCCGGAACCCAATACGAAGGCGGGCTCCGTAGCCAAGGCCGATTATGTATTGTGGGTTGAGGCGTTTTCAACGTCCCTGCAATTGCACAGGACACCGCTGTCGATTGCCCCTATCTTCAATAAGCAGCGTGAAGGCGTGCCGCGTACCTGGATTTTTACTTCGGCGACGATGGCGGTCAAAAATGATTTCGCGCATTTTGTCTCGCAAATGGGTTTGTGGGATGAGCCTGCCAGGACTTGGCCTAGCCCGTTCAATTATGCGGAGCAGGGCATCTTATATGTGCCGGAGGGTATGCCGCAACCGAATTCACGCGAATATACCGACGCGGTAGTCGATGCTGCCTTGCCGGTGATTGAGGCAGCGGGCGGCCGCACCTTTATGCTGTGCACCACGATCAAGGCAGTCAAGCACTGCGCCGAACGGTTGCGGGAAGAATTTGAAAAACGTCATTTGGCTTTTCCCTTGTTTGTACAAGGCGATGCCGGACGCAATGAATTGCTGGATCGCTTCCGTGCCGCAGGCAATGGCGTGCTGATCGGTAGCCAGAGTTTTTGGGAAGGCGTGGATGTGCGCGGTGATGCGCTGTCTTTGGTGGTGATTGATAAGCTGCCGTTTTCACCGCCCGATGATCCTGTGCTGGCAGCAAGGATTGAGGCGATGGAGAAAAAAGGCTTGAATGGCTTCGTGCATCATCAGTTGCCGGAAGCGATCATTAATCTGAAGCAGGGCGCTGGCCGTTTGATTCGCGACGAGACGGATAAAGGCGTATTGATGCTGTGCGATCCGCGCCTGATTTCCAAGCCGTATGGCAAACGGATCTGGCAAAGCCTGCCTGCGTTTACCCGTACCAGAGAACTCACGGTGGTGCAGGATTTCTTTAAAAATCTGGCGTTGTCGAAGGCACAGAGTTCATAGTTATTTAATATACTCCTACCTAGTATTTTTAAAGGGCGCCATGTAATAAAGCGGGAATGGAGTGTTTTTAATGGAAAAACAGGGGAGTATAAATAGTCCAGAGGATGAAAAAAAAAGGGCGCTTCAATATGAGGCGCCCTTTTTGCCAGTGCTACTTCAATGGCTGATTACCAGATCGAGACACGTTCTGCCGGTGGCAAATACATCTTGTCGCCTTCTTTCAGGTTATAGGCTTTGTAGTATTCGCCCATATTGCGCAATGTGCCGTTGGCGCGGATTTCGCCGGGAGAATGCGGATCGGTTTTCAAACGCACGATCATTGAGGCTTCCCGCATTTTGCCGCGCCATACCTGAGCAAAGCCCATGAAGAAGCGTTGGTCGCCAGTCAGACCGGCAATCACGGGCGCAGGTTTGCCGCCCAGCGACAGTTGGTAGGCTTTATAAGCGATGGCCAGGCCGGAGTTGTCCGCGATATTTTCGCCCAGGGTCAACTCGCCATTCACGAAATAGCCGGGAAGCGGACTGAAGCTGCTGTACTGTTTGACCAGCTTTGCCGTTTTTGCCGCAAACTTCTCGTGATCTTCTTTGGTCCACCAGTCGCGTAAATTGCCCAAGCCGTCGTATTGCGCACCTTGATCATCAAAGCCGTGGCTGATTTCATGGCCGATCACGGCACCGATACCGCCATAATTGACGGCGTCGTCCGCTTTCGCATCGAAGAACGGTGGTTGCAAGATCGCAGCTGGGAACACGATTTCATTCATCTCCGGGTTGTAATAGGCATTGACGGTTTGCGGCGTCATGCCCCATTCTTCGCGGTCGATTGGCTGGCCGAGCTTATTCAATTCAAACTGGGAAGCAAACGAGCGTGTATTGCGCAAGTTCGCCACTGCATCGCCTTTGACGATTTGCAGCGCCGAGTAATCGCGCCATTTGTTCGGATAGCCGATCTTGGGCATGAAAGTCGCCAGTTTCGCCTGCGCTTCCTTCTTGGTTTCCGGACTCATCCAATCGAGGGTATCGATACTTTGTTTGTAGGCAAGGAGCAAATTGCCGACCAGTTTTTCCATCTTGGCTTTATGGCCGGCCGGGAAGTACTTTTCCACATACAGTTTGCCCAGACTTTCACCGATGCCAGCATCCGCCAGGCGCACACCGCGTTTCCAGCGTTCCTCTTGCTTGGGTACGCCCATCAAGGTAGTGCTCTTGAATGCGAAGTTCTCATCAGCAAAGGCTTTTGGCAACTGGCTGGCGGCTGAGCTCAGTAACTGCCATTTGAAATACGCTTTCCAGGTGTCGAGTGAGGTGTTGGCGATGACGGTATTGAAGCCGGTCAGATAACTTGGCTGGCCCACGATCAGGTAGTTGATCTTGCCCTGTACGCCCAGTGTGTTCAGGTAGCCGGTCCAGTCGTAGCCCGGTGTCAGCGCATCGAGTTTGCCGATCTCAAGCTTGTTGTAAGCTTTGATCGGGTCACGCAGCTCGACTTTGCTCCACTGGATTTTTGCCAGTTCAGTTTCCAGCGCGAGAATATCTGCCGCATTTTTGGCCGCAGCTTTATCGCCTGCCAGATCGAGCATGGTTTCTATGTGTTTGAGGTATTTGGCGCGCGCGTCTTTCAGTTTGGCGTCGCCGTCGTTCAGGTAGTAATCGCGATCCGGCAAGCCCAGGCCCGATTGACCAATGTCCAGCACATATCTGGTCGAATCTTTATTGTCCTGATGGACCGAAATATCGATCGGTGCATTGACACTGATTTTATTCAGCCAGGCGATGAAGGCAGGGATTTGTTTTTTGTCGGACAGCGCGGCGACTTTAGCAAAGTCAGCGTCCAGCGGCTTCAGGCCCAGGGATTCGATCTGTTTGGTATCCATGAAGCTTGCATACAGATCGCTGATCTTTTGCGCTTCCGAGCCTGCTTGAGGTTTTTGCTTGGCCAAGCCTTCGATGATGCTGTGCAGGCGCGGTATAACGGCTTCGCGCAAGTCCATGAAGGCGCCGACGGAAGATTTATCGCCAGGAATTTCTGCTTTAGTCAGCCAGGTGCCGTTCACATGGCGATAGAAATCGTCCTGCGCACGCACGTGGACGTCATTGTGTTTGATGTCAATACCGGATAGTAGGACGGCTGAAGCGGACGCAGTCGCTTTGACCGGTTCTGCAGCATAGGCGCTGGTAGCGCCGGCAAACATGAGCGCGATAGCGCTTAGAACTTGTGCTTTCACTAAAAATCTCCCAGGTGGTGTAATGCTTGTTGTTATGGCCAGATTAATCATTGGCGATATCGCGAGTACGGCAAGGCGCAGCACGACAGGTCGCACGAGATAGACCATCATTGCCGCTACGAGTTCGCCCGACGTTGCAAATTCTAATCAATTTCTTTCAAATTAATTGAGGTAAATGAAAATAAAGCGAGCAAAGTTGATAAAAACCACGAAACACCGAATTCAATACGGTATTTCGTTAAAATTAACTGAAATTCATCAAAATCAACTTCATGCAGGCTTTCATGGTGCCAGCGATGCCAGAACACAGGTAAATCACGGTCTATCGATTACAATGCGGCATTCTTTCTCATTTTTTTTGCATAAAACATGTCTGACTTGCAGTCCCTGAGCAAATTGTTGACAGAATTCAGAGATAAGCGCGACTGGACGCAATTTCATAGCCTCAAAAATTTAATCATTTCGCTGCATCTTGAGACTGCTGAATTGCTTGAACTGATGCAATGGAAAACGGATGAGGAAATTGCCGTATTGCAATCCAATATGCAATTTCAGCAGGACCTGCGTGATGAATGTGCCGATGTATTGCACTACTTGCTGCTGATTGCCGAGCAAAACAATATCGATTTGATTGCCGCCGCGGAAGAAAAAATTCGTAGAAATGAAGAGCGCTATCCGGTTGGCCTGGCTTATGGCAGCGCCAAGAAATACACGTCATTGGGCTAACGGAACACTGACGCAATAATATTAATGCTCGTCAGACCTCACGCGTTTCGCCTCAGGTCGTTTGCAAGATCAAGAATCAATAAGGAAATAGTATGAATGACAATCTGACCATCGATGAATTTAACGCGCTGGAGCTAATCAGCAAATTGCGCAAAGGCGATACCCCGAACGCCTGTATCGGCAGAAATTCCAAGCGACTGAATGGCTTGAAATTTATCAAGCACCACAAAGACGGTACGTTTGAAATGACAGAAAAGGGCTTACAAACTTTATTCGTCAAAAAATGCATCGAAGGTTTGCGTCTGGTGGCGCAAGATGCTCACGCGCCGCTGCCCAAGGATGTCGCGACTTTTTTGGGGAAAAAAGGACATATTGCTGAGTTGCCGGAAGGCGGCTTCGCCATTACCGATAAAGGCCGCGATTCTTTGATCGATATTGATAGCGCGCCGGCAGTGCGGGTGTAGTTTTTTCGAAATCGATTATTTGTGCTGGCAGCGATAATTCAAGCATCTTTTAACAGCGTCAGTCTTTGAATTAAAAACTGACCGTCAATCACTCTGCGAAATGGGACGCCGGTCGTGGTAAAGCCGGGTCCATCTTCTTCCATCCAGCGTTTTGCCTGCAGATCAAAGTCGGGCACGCTCATTCCCAGCATTTCGGCTGAGACGACAAATTTGGCACCGGGCTTTTGGCGTGCCACGATGGCTTCCAGGGCTTTCTCGTTCATAGCAATCACTTCTTTTTTTGACTCAAGTATCGGTTTCGACCAGATCCCAATTATCTTCTTCGTTGTACTGCGTGATCCAATTCACTGCATGGTGCCATTCGGGGATGACGTCGCAGCGAATATTGCCGACAGTCGTTTTGCCGATCAGATTGGCATGCCGCACCGCCCAATGGACGCGGTATAGCAGATCGGCCCAATCTAAAATCACTGATTTGGATCTTAATTGTATCGCTTGCCTGAGGACGCTGGCGTCTTCCATCCCTTGCGGAAAATAGCGCAGCAGCTTACTCACATCGGATTCATGCAAGCTTAGTTCGATCTCCGGTTGGATACCGGCGCACCATGCAAGAAAAAACAGGCGCTCTTTTTGCAGCGAAAAATACGCACGATCCTTTTCCGTCAATGGATCGGACAGCAGGAAATGTTTTTCTTTGCCCGATAGATAATCCGTCATTTGATTGGCGGCTAAGTAGCGACGGAAATAGCTTGCATCACCTGACAAAGCGGCGCCAGTCACCGCCCATAAAGCGATAAGTCGCTGAAATACCAGCGTTTTGTCGCGCAACGTGACCTCTTCGTCGGATTCAATCAGGGGCAATTGCAGATTGATCCGTATGCCACGTTTATGTAGCATGGTCTCGGATAAAAATTTACGATTTTCTGGATTCATACATTAGCGTTGATAAGCGAAAAATACGCACGACTTGAATTGCCGCGCGCCGCCAGTCTTTTATCACATCTTGTCTGAGCTGTCGTGCGATCAGGGTGACAGCTCAATGGGATTTATTGCGTTCCTTGTCTTTCGCTTCCTGAAAGCGCTCACGCGTCTGCTCCTCATCACGTTCGCCGAACGCATAATTCGCCTCCAACCACATTACATTGATAATGCCAAAGGCGAGTGCCAGACCGATTCCTAATATCCAGTTGAAATACCACATAAGATGTCCTCTGATTGTTATTTAGTAAGCGCTATGCTCGTTATCTTGTATGTGCTGTGCGTCGATTTTGCCGCGCATGATGCGGTATACCCAACCAGTGTACAAAATGATGATCGGTAAAAAAATCACTACGACCCAGAACATGATGCCCAGGCTCTTATGGCTGGCGACCGCATCCCAGGCGGTCAGGCTGCTATTGGGGTCCAGTGAGGAGGGCATCACAAACGGGAATAAAGAGGCACCCGCAGTCAGGATAATTGTCATGACACTGACGCCGCTACAGACAAATGCTGCCAGCGACTTTTGCAGTCCGCTAAACACGCAGCAAAGTGCCGCCGCGACCATGGCCATACCCGGCAGCAGCCAAAGAACTGGCCAGCGTCCATAATTGTCCAGCCAGGCGCCGCGTAGTCGTTCCACGGTTTTAGCAACCGGCATAAAGCTGGAATCGATGTCCGGCATGCTGATAATCCGAAAGCCATCGATGCCCATCGCGATCCAGACGCCAGCGCCTGCAAATAAAACGATAGTAAGTAGGGCGGCAACTTTAGCTGCTTTACGGGCACGTTGTGCAAGCTCGCCCGTCGTTTTAACTTGCAAAAAAGCGGCACCGTGCATCAATAGCATCGCAACGCTGATGCAGCCGGCAAGCAACCCGAACGGATTTAGCAGGCCGAAGAAGCCGCCGACATATTCCAGTCGCATCGTCTCGTCATAATGGAACGGTACGCCTAACAGCAAATTGCCAAAGGCGATGCCGAAGATCAGTGGCGGTACAAAGCCGCCGACAAATAATCCCCAGTCCCAGGCAGAGCGCCAGCGCGTATCCGCCAGCTTGCTGCGATAATCAAATCCTACCGGTCGAAAAAACAGGGCAAACAATAACAGCATCAAGGCAATATAAAAACCGGAAAACGCTGCCGCGTAAACCAGTGGCCAGGCAGCGAATAATGCACCGCCGGCAGTGATAAACCAGGTTTGATTGCCTTCCCAGGTCGGTCCGATCGAGTTCAGCATGATGCGTCGTTCGATATCGGTTTTTCCCACGAAAGGCAGGAGCATGCCTACGCCAAAGTCGAAGCCATCAGTCAAGGCAAAGCCGATCAGCAGAACACCGACAAAGCACCACCAGATAAATTTCAGGGTGACATAATCGAACATGATGATTCCTTAATCGTTGGCTAGTGCGGATGTTGGACGACTTTGCTCAAAGTGATAGCGTCCGGTATGCAAGCTACTCGGTCCCAGACGTGCATACTTGAACATCAAAATTAACTCGATAACTAACAGCAGGGTATAGAAGCCGATAAAGCCAGCCAGGCTGAAATACAAATCGGATGGTTGCAGAGTCGACGCAGATAAGTGCGTTGGCAATACGCCGGAGATGGTCCATGGCTGACGGCCATATTCTGCGACCATCCAGCCCGTTTCAATAGCCACCCAAGGTAGCGGAATGCTGAACAGCGCCAGCTTTAATAACCATCGCTGCGGCGCAAGGCGCTTGCGGATCAGGAAATAAAATGCCGTGCTAAAAATAAACAGGAATAACAAGCCTAATCCCACCATCAGGCGGAATCCCCAAAACATCGGCGCAACTTTAGGTATGGTGTCATTCACGGCGAGTTTGATTTGCGCTTCCGTCGCATCGATGACGTTGTTCGTGTATTTTTTTAATAGCAGGCCATAACCGAGATCCATTTTCAGGCGGTCAAATTCGGCATATGCTTCTGCCGATTTATCGCCGGACTTTAATCTTGCCAGGGCCGCATAGGCTTTCATGCCGCTACGGATACGGGCTTCATGTGTGCGTTTCAGGTCTTTGATGCCGGTGATTTTTTTATCGGTTGAGCGGGTGCCGATTAGTCCTAAAACGTAAGGAATCTTGACCGCGTAATCAGTGTGCTCGGTTTGGTCGTTTGGCAGACCGAAAGCGGTAATCGCAGCCGGCGCAGGTTCAGTTTCCCATTCAGCTTCTATGACGGCTAATTTGACTTTATTCACTTCACCCGCGGTATAGCCAGATTCATCACCTAAGACAATCACGGATAAAGTAGACGCGAGTCCAAAGGCGGCGGCGATGGCAAAAGAACGCAGGGCAAATGCGGTGTCCCTTGCTTTAAGTAAGTAGTAAGAAGAAACGCCGAGTACGAACATCGACGCAGCGACATAACCTGCTGCTACGGTGTGGACGAATTTGACCTGTGCAACAGGATTCAGAATGACCTCAGCAATACTGGTCAACTCCATGCGCATCGTCTCGGGGTTGAATTCTGCTCCGACCGGATTATTCATCCATCCGTTCGCAATCAAAATCCACAATGCAGACAAGCTGGAGCCGAGTGCGACTAAAAAGGTCACGCCAAGATGCTGTACTTTGGACAGGCGGGCCCAGCCGAAGAAGAACAAGCCAACAAAAGTAGATTCCAAAAAGAAGGCCATCATGCCTTCAATCGCCAGGGGCGTGCCGAAAATGTCGCCGACGTAATGGGCGTAATACGACCAGTTAGTACCGAATTGGAACTCCAGCGTGATGCCGGTAGTGACACCCATCGCGAAGTTAATGCCAAACAGCTTGCCCCAGAATTTGGTCATGTCTTTGTAGATTTCGCGTCCGGTCATGACATAGACCGATTCCATGATGACTAAAATCCAGGCAAGTCCTAATGTTAGCGGTACAAATAAAAAGTGATACATCGCAGTCGCTGCAAATTGCAGTCGCGACAAATTGACGACTTCTTCAATGGGAACCATTTTTGCTGTCCTTGTCAGATTTGGGAGTTTCTATGGGTAATGCCGGGCTGGAGGTCTGTAGCGTATTTGCTGCGGTAGACGTGGAATTAGTCGTGTCGGAATTGGTCAGTAGATGCTGTTCTACTGACTGAGTCGGCAGGCGCATGTGTTTCGTTTTTGGTGCTGCGAAGAACGCACTCCATAAACAATAGAGAACGACAATTTTGATCAGCAGTGCCAGACTGATTTCTACACCAAGTGGTAACTTGCTTAGCTGGCGCCAGACTAATCTCGTTGGATGTCGCATGAGTTCGCTCTTGTTTTATGTGTTGCTACTGGTTTCCGTGGTTGAGGTATCTTCTGACTTTTCTCCAAAACGAAACTTATCACGCACATCCAGCAGTAATTTGATCTTTGACCCCATCTTCATTAAAGAGGAGAGCGTATCGGGCGAAAGGCGTTGTACCTCTTCAAACCAAGAAGTGGACAGTTCAATCAGATCATACATTTCCTGCAAACGTTTTTGTGCTGCGCGGTCTTCGTCTGTGGTGGGGTTTTCCAGCAGCGCATCGCGCAGCATTGAGAGTGTTGGTTCGATTTCCCTGCGGCGACGTTCTTCTAATAATGCTTTAAAAATATCCCAGATATCTTTAGGTGGTTCAAAGTATTCACGGCGGTCGCCTGGGCGGTGCAGCAATTTCACTAAACGCCAGGACTGCAATTCCTTCAATCCCATGCTTACATTTGAGCGAGAGAAGGACAGGTGCTCTGCGATTTCATCTGCATTTAAAGGTTTGCCTGTCACGTATAGCAAGGCATAGATCTGACCAACTGTGCGATTAATACCCCAGCGACTTCCCATCTCGCCGAAGTGAAGAATAAATCTTTGCATTAAAGGACTTAGGGTATCCATGGAGTGGTTTTGGTTTTTTGGATTGTTGAATTTTCAGGAATTACTGAAATTATAGAATATTCTTAAATTTTTTGCAGTCGAATGTTTGCTTTGTTTTTATTGGATGCTTTTGCAATGTTGAATAAATTAGAAATAATTTATAAAATATGTTCTGAAAAGACTTGTCATGAAGAGGGAGACTTTGCTATAGTTCGGCTCCCGCAGCGGAAGCGGTCCGAGAGGGCCGCAAGAAGCGGCGGGGGCAGGAAGAGAAATGCAGGC
>NZ_JAJLQW010000010.1 GCF_025548535.1 Undibacterium sp. Jales W-56
TTGGGTGCGCATCGTGGATTTCGGCGCCGTTGTCGGCGGGTTCGGGGGTGGCCATGGCTGTGTCGCTCGCGGTCGGGCTTGTAACGGGGGTTACGGCAAGATAGCACGCTGCGGCCGGGCATGGCTGGCGATAAGCTCGATTATCGGCACTAAATGTGCATCCTTCATTGATCAGCTTTAACTGTAATTTAAGATACTATTACGTATTACATAGCACGTTATCTTATTTAAGGATCGATCATGGCCAGAGCCGGTGTCCTGTACTCTCATGTCGCGAAGGCGGCCGCCCAGCTGGCAGCCGCGGGCAAGAACCCCACCGTCGACACCGTGCGTGAGGCCATAGGCGGCACCGGCAGCAAAAGCACCATCGCGCCCATGCTCAAGCAATGGAAGGCGCAACATGGGGGCGAGGTCGCAGCTGCCGGCGCCGGCCTGCCGGCCGATCTGCTGGAGGCCGTCCAGGGGGTGTACGAGCGCGTGCAGGAGGGTGCGAAAGCCCAGGTCGAGCAACTGCGCGCCGAGCATCAGCAGGCGGCGCAAGAGGCCGCGCGCGTGTTAGAGGCGCTGTACGCCGAAGGGCGGAAACTTGGCGCCGAGCGCGAAGCGCTTGCGGACGAACTGGCAAACGTGAAGGCAATGCTCGCGCGCGAGCAGGTGGCACGGCAAAAAGACGCCGTGGCAATCGTCGCCCTCGAATCCGAAAAAGACGGGCAGGCCCAACGCTTGGCCGATCGCGCGGCGGAGATCAGATCGCTGGCGGACCAGCTGGCTCAGGCCCGGCGGCAGTTCGAGCACTTCCAGGATGCGAGCGCGACCCAGCGCCAGGAAGACAAGAGCGCGTATGAGGCGCGCATTGCCCGTACCGAGCAGGAGGCGGGCACGCTGCGCACCTACCTCCAGGACAGCCGCGAGGCGCTGGCCGTGCTGCGCAGCGAGAAGGTCCATCTTGAGCATACCTTGGCCGAACAGCTAGATGCAGCCAGAGAGCAGGCCCGGAAGCTGTACGAAGGGACGGAGGCAGTGAATGCCGCGCGCGAAATGGCAAGTAGCAGGCAGTTCGAGATGGAAATGGCCGAGGAGCGCCTGGACCACTCCCAGCAAGCAAATGCGCGGCTGGAGGCGCGCCTGGCTGAGCTGGAGGGCGAGAATGTGCTGTTGAAAGCGAAGGCGATGGTATCTGTACCCAAGGCCCGCGGGCGTAAAACGTAAGGCTACTTACCGATAAAAACAGCAATCTGGATGCAGCGAAATAGCATCAACTATTCCACTCAACAACGCCCTCTCGCATCTGTAGCGCGTCGATGCCTTGGTCGCGGAGCAGCCTGACTGCATCGGACGACATCAAGCAGAACGGACCGCGACAATATGCGATCACGGGCCTGTCCTTTGGCAATTCGGCCAGACGGTTCTTCAACTCGGCCAGTGGCATCGAACGTGCAAACGGCACGTGGCCAACCGCGTATTCCTCTCCCGGACGTACGTCGATCACGATCACTTCCCCGGATTTCGCCTTGTTCAGCAGTTCTTCGCGACTATTGCCGACCCACTCATGGGTGGCAGCAGAGAGCTGGCGCAGAGCGTCCTGCAATTCGAACAGCCGGTCCTCGGCCAGAACCCGGAGTGTCACCCATAGCTGGCCCACCTCTGCGCTGGCCAGCCGGTAAATGATGTACTTCCCCTGGCGTTCAGCCTCGACAAGGCGCGCGGACTTCAATTCTTTCAAGTGCGCGCTGACCAGCTTCGCACTAATGCCCGCTTCCAGCGCCAAGGCCTCAACGGTCTTGGGGGACTGCCCCAGCAATTCAATCAGCTCCAGCCGCTTCGGGCTGGCCGATGCCTTGGCGATACGTGCTACTTGCTCGTACAGGGCGTCCTTGATGGTTCTATTCGTTGTCATAGGAGGAGTGTCAGCATTTCGTAGTCTCAGGTCAAGGCCACCGGCAATTTAGTCTTGCAGGAAAAACAAAGATCCATTATATTCCAATGATCGTTAGATTGTTGGTTATTTTACTTTAAGAGGCAAATTCCCATGCAGGCACTGTTCATTCTGAACGCCGCGCCATACGGCAGCGAGCTGACCCACAACGGCTTACGGCTGGCCGCAGCACTGGCCAAGCGTGAACACAATACGGTGCGCATCTATCTGATGGGCGACGCGGTTGGCACCGCAAAAAGCGGTCAGAAGGTGACGGAAGGGCAGCCCAATCTGCAAACAATACTGGGGCGGATTAGCGCCACCAACCAAGACAACATCGGCGTATGCGGTGGCTGCATGGATTCACGCGCGCTACAGGACAGTGACCTGATCGAAGGGACATATCGCGGCACGCTTGAGCAACTGGCGGACTGGTCCGAATGGGCGGACAAGGTTTTCGTATTTTAGGAGGCTGCAATGTTTTTCAAGCAAAGAACAAATGACGATGCATCGATCTCGTACTTCTTCGGTTGCGGCGGGCAAGGCAAGGGAATCGCACTCGACGTGCTGGCCGGCGACGAAGCCTGGTATATGGACCAGGCACGCATGCTGGGTGTTGAGATTTCCTATGTGTTTGATTCACATATCCATGCCGACCACCTGTCCGGCGGCCGAACGCTTGCCGAACTTAGCGGCGCGGCTTACTCGCTACACGAAAGCAATATCGGCAAGGCCGCCTTCCCGTTCACCCCGGTGACCGACAAGCAGACCATAGATGCCGGCAATACTCGCATTCAGGTCATACATACGCCGGGTCACACAGAAGATAGCATTTGCCTGCTGGTCTCGGACCGCCGGCGCGCAGAAGCGCCATGGTTCATTCTGACTGGTGACACATTGTTCGTCGGTTCGGTCGGCCGACCGGACCTCGCGGGACGCGAACAAGAAATGGCGGCCCAGCTGTGGGACAGCCTGCAAGGCCGGCTGCTGAACTTGCCGGATGAGCTGGAAGTTTTTCCAGGGCACCAAGCTGGAAGCGCATGCGGCGCGGATATCTCTGGAAAGCCGTCGTCGACGATCGGTTTCGAAAAGCGCTGGAATTCTTTGCTATCCCTGGAGAAGGCGGCATTTATAACGGCCCTCACGACCACGATCCTACCGCGCCCCGCTGAGATGGAAAGGCTTGTCGCCGCCAATCTCGGCCAAGTTGAGGTTGCATGAGCAAGGAACGGGCTATGCCACCGGCGGCACATTCCCCGGCCACCCCCACTGGCCTACAACTTGGACTGCGCGCGAACTGGCGCCAATTTAGCTTGCTTGTTGTCGTCAATGCATTTGTTGGCGCCATGGTCGGGATGGAGCGCAGCATCTTGCCCGCCATTGCCGAACAGGAATTCAAGCTGGTCGCCCACACGGCGATTCTGGCTTTCATTGTTGTCTTCGGTGTTGCCAAGGCCATCACTAATTATTTTGCCGGCCGCTTTTCCGACGCCTACGGACGCAAGGTAGTGCTAGTGATTGGCTGGCTGATCGCCACGCCGGTCCCCTTTTTGCTGATGTGGGCGCCGTCATGGAACTGGATTTTGCTGGCCAACGTTTTTCTGGGCGTGAGCCAAGGGCTGACCTGGTCGACCACGGTAATCATGAAGATCGATCTTGCCGGTCCCAAAAATCGGGGCACGGCGATGGGCATCAATGAATTCGCGGGCTATTTCGCCGTCGGCGCAGCGGCGCTGGCGACCGGCTGGATTGCAACCAATTATGGCTTGCGACCGCAGCCGTTCTACCTTGGCGTGGCGTTTGCAGTGATCGGCTTGCTGCTATCGGTTTTGGTTGTGCGCGAGACGCGCGGCCACGCGCAAATGGAAGCCGCAATGACCGCCACGCGCGGCGCGGCCATCGTGCCGCCGCAGCGCGCGATTTTCTGGCAGACCAGCGTACGTGACCCCAACTTGTCGTCGATTAGTCAGGCCGGACTTGTGAATAATCTCAACGATGGCATGGCATGGGGGTTGTTCCCCTTTGTGTTCGCCGGCGCCGGCATGACCCTCACCCAAATCGGCACGCTTGCCGCGATCTACCCGACCGTATGGGGAGTATGCCAACTCTTCACCGGCGCGCTGTCGGATCGTATTGGTCGTAAGGGATTGATCGTGGCGGGGATGTGGGTTCAGGCAGCCGGCATTGCCATAATCGCCTTCCGGTCCTCGTTCGGATGGTATGCGACAGGCGCGATTCTCCTGGGAATCGGGACTGCCATGGTCTATCCGACGCTACTGGCGGCCATCGGCGACGTAGTCAACCCGGCCTGGCGCGCTTCGACCGTCGGCGTCTACCGTTTCTGGCGCGATCTAGGCTATGCCATCGGGGCCTTGCTGGCGGGCGTTGTGGCCGACCTGTACGGCGTGGTCAGCGCGGTATGGTTAGTCGCAGCAATCACGTTCCTCTCGGGTATGGTCGTTATAGTCCGTATGCGATATTAACGCTTCAGTCGCAGAAAAAAGCCGAACAACGAGCAATAAATGACTTGGCAAGCGGGACACTGAATCGAATGCCACGCCTTTAATTACCTTCTGGAACCCAACGTGCCGGTTTGCTGCTACCGCGCCAAACTCAGGAGAATCTGATTATCAACGGCTGGAGCAATTTCTGGACGAACGATTTGATGACGGGCGTCTCCTTCACAACAGTAATTTCCTCCATGCGAGCGAAGCCGAAATCAGGATCAAACCCGGCCCATTGACATCAAAATTTCATCAAGTTGTCACGCCTGAGTAACAATCCCTAGCTAC
Source organism: Undibacterium sp. Jales W-56 (assembly GCF_025548535.1). Classification (GTDB taxonomy): domain Bacteria; phylum Pseudomonadota; class Gammaproteobacteria; order Burkholderiales; family Burkholderiaceae_D; genus Undibacterium. Next base: position 4,708 of record NZ_JAJLQW010000010.1, read on the forward strand.
GATGGCCTCATATTTGATTTGCGAATCAATATTCCATATTGATTACCTTATTGATCGGAGAGGCCATGATCCAACTTCACAAAGTATCGGTACAGTACGGCAGCTTCACAGCCTTGCATTCGACAACACTGGCGTTCGTACCTGGGCAATTCACGGTATTGCTTGGCGCTTCTGGTGCTGGCAAATCCACCCTGTTGCGCAGCCTGAACTTGCTCGCACGTCCCAGCGCAGGCCACATTACGGTTGATGGCGTGGGAGAGTTGGACCATGCCGGGCGTGTCCATGAACATCGCAAGCGCACAGGCATGATCTTTCAGCAGCACCAATTGATCGCACGCCAGAGCGTGCTGGCCAACGTACTGCTGGGCCGCATCGGTTACCACCCGGCCTGGCGCACAATGTTTCCGTTGCCGTACGGGGAACGCCGTATTGCGCTCGAATGTCTAGAGCGCGTCGGTCTATTGCACAAGGCGCTCGAACGCGTCGATTGCCTAAGCGGCGGCCAGCAGCAGCGCGTCGGAATCGCCCGGGCGCTCGCGCAACAACCCCGTCTGATGTTGGCGGACGAACCGGTAGCGAGCCTCGACCCGGCTTCGTCGCGTCAGGTGCTGGCCCAACTCAAACGTTTTTGCCACGAGGATGGAATCACCATCGTCGTCAGTCTGCACCAGGTAGATCTGGCCTGCGAATACGCTGACCGCATCATCGGCCTGTCGCATGGACATGTCGTCTTCGATTCCACACCGGATGCCTTGACGCCAGTCCAGGCTGCCGCGCTGTACGAGCAAAAGACAGCGCCGTCCGAAGCACCGGACCATCAAGCTAAGCCCATTGAACCCAAAGCCACTTTCGTACAACTTGCCACTGCAAAGGAACCAGCATGAAAAAACTGTTCGCCGTCATAGGCATCGCCGCCTTGACCCTGTTTGGCAATGTCGCCCTCGCTGCCGATCCGGATCCTGACACCCTTAAGGTCGCACTGCTGCCCGACGAGAATGCCTCCGAACTCATCAAGCGCAACAAGCCGCTCAAGGAGTACCTCGAAAAAGCGCTCGGCAAGAAGATCGAGCTGGTCGTGACCACAGACTATTCGTCGATGATTGAAGCGATGCGATTCGGTCGCCTGGACATGGCGTATTTCGGTCCGCTGTCCTACGTTCTAGCCAAGAGCAAGAGCGACATTGAGCCGTTCGCAGCAATGGTCAAAGGTGGCAAAGCGACGTATCGTTCAGTTTTGATCGCCAATGTCAATTCCGGCGTCAATTCGTACAAGGACATCAAGGGCAAGAAAGTGGCCTTCGGTGATCGCGTTTCCACGTCGAGCCATCTGATCCCGAAGACAGTGCTGGCCGACGCGGGTGCGAGGGTTGACCGCGACTATTCCGCCCACTTCGTCGGCACCCATGACGCGGTCGCCATAAACGTCGCCAACGGCAACGCCGATGTCGGGGGCCTGTCGGAAGACATCTGGGTCTACATGAATGACCGGAAGCTGATCGACGCGTCCAAGGTCAAGGTGCTGGGTTACAGCAAGGGCTACCCGCAATTTCCGTGGACCATGCGCTCCAATCTCAAGCCCGAGCTCAAGCAAAAGATCCGGCAAGCTTTCGTCGACCTGAAGGATCCGGAAGTGCTGAAGAATTTCAAGGCTGAAGGCTTCACTTCCGTGACCGACAAGGATTACGACGTCATTCGCGACATGGGTAAAATCTTGAAGCTAGACTTTTCAAAGATGTGATCGATTGCGCGACAGGGAATCATGATGACGACATCGAATGTGATGAATGGTGCCACCGGTGCCGAATACGACAAGATGCTTGAAGCTGACCGGCGCCAATGGTGGCGGGGCGCCTTGCAGTTGACCGCTGTCCTTGCCATTGCTCTGATTGCCGCAAGCTACGTAGGGCTGCTTGACTATCGCAAGCTGGCTGACGGCTTGCCGGCGATTGCGACGCTCATGGGTGAAACAATGCCGCCGAACTTCACTGAATGGCGAAACTGGATCAAGCCATTGGTGGACACACTGGCCATGAGCATTGCCGGGACTGCGCTAGCCGTCGCGTTTTCGCTGCCCTTGGCGATCCTGGCCGCACGCAATACCAGCCCTCACCCATTGGTGTACCAAGCGGCCCGCATCGTACTCAATGCATTGCGTTCGGTGCCGGAACTGATCATGGGCATTCTATTCGTTGCCGCCGTCGGTTTCGGCGCCTTGCCTGGGGTGCTGGCACTCGGCTTGCACTCGATCGGCATGGTCGGCAAGTTCTTCGCCGAAGCGATTGAACATGCCGACGAAGGGCCGATTGAAGCCGCGCGCGCGGCCGGCGGTAGCCGACTGCAAGTCATTCTGCACGGCGTGCTTCCACAGGTGTTGCCGCAGATGGCTGATACCGCGATCTACCGGTGGGAGTATAACTTCCGTGCTTCGACCGTGATGGGTATGGTGGGCGCTGGCGGAATTGGCTTCGAGCTGATGGGCTCGCTGCGCATCATGCTATACCAGGAAGTGTCGGCAATCCTGCTGGTGATTCTCGCGATGGTGACATTGGTTGATGCACTCAGCTCGCGCTTGCGTCACAAATTCAAATAAGGAAGGACCTGCAACAATCATGAAACCACAAGTAGTCGTCACCCACTGGGTACATCCGGAAATCCTCGAATTACTGGAAAGCGTTGCGGAAGTCATTCCCAACAATACGCGCGACACCTTGTCGCGCGAGGAAGTGCTGAGCCGAGCAAAAAACGCCGCCGCCATCATGGTGTTCATGCCAGATAGCATCGATGAGGATTTTTTGAATGCTTGCCCGAAGCTAAGGATGGTTGGGGCAGCCCTGAAGGGTTACGACAACTTCGATGTGGAAGCCTGCACGAGGCGCGGCATCTGGTTTTCCATCGTGCCGGATCTGTTGACGATTCCAACGGCTGAATTGACCATCGGATTGCTGCTGGGTCTAACGCGCCACATGCTTGAAGGCGATCGCCGCATTCGCACTGGGCAATTTCAAGGCTGGCGCCCGGAATTGTACGGCGCAGGATTGACTGGCCAAACGCTTGGCATTATTGGAATGGGCGCGGTCGGAACAGCAATCGCCAAGCGCTTGGCTGGTTTTGATATGCGACTGGTGTATTGCGACAGCGTTGCGCTCGATTCTGCACGGGAGCAAGCCTGGGGATTGGAGCGAGTCAGTCTGGATGCGCTTCTGCAGGAAAGCGATTTCGTGGTTCCCATGCTGCCGATGACGCCGGAGACCTTTCATTTGATCAATGACGATTCGATCGCCAGGATGAAACGCGGCGCTTACCTGATCAATGCATGCCGCGGCTCCGTGGTCGATGAACAAGCCGTGAGTACCGCATTAAAAGCCGGCCATTTATCAGGCTACGCCGCCGATGTATATGAAATGGAAGAATGGCGCCGCGCCGACCGGCCAGCAGGCATCCCGCAATCGCTGCTCGTTAATCAAGCGCAGACTTTATTTACACCCCATTTAGGCTCGGCGGTAAAGGAAGTACGCCTGGAGATCGAGCGACAAGCGGCGCTGAATATTGTTCAGGCACTCTCCGGGCAGAGACCTGTTGGCGCCATCAACAATCCGGTTGAGCCTACTTTGGTGACTGCAGGATGCTAGACCTGGGATGTGTCGCGACGTTTCTTGCGGTTGCATCGTGTAGTGGATTTCGGGAAGCCGCTAAGAAAACCGGGCTTTCCCAACCGGCTGTAACGCAACATATCAAGCGCTTGGAACAGTCGCTGAACGCCAGCCTGATTGAGCGAAAGAATGACGGTTGCATTCTGACCTTACAAGGAAGGGAGTTTCTGCCTTTTGCAGAACATTTGATTCAACTTAGCGAGCGTGCCCAGGCCTTGTTCCGCAAGAACGCCATTGTGATCGGCGCAAGTTCCAATGCCGGGATCTATCTGCTTCAACCGCATTTAAAGATGTATCAGGAATCAAGCTCTCGCGAGATGAAAATCGTAATCGGCAAGAACCCTGACATCGCCGACAAGCTGGAGCGTCTTGAAATAGACGTGGCGGTCATGGAGTGGTGGGACAACCGCCCTGGCTATGTCGCGCAATTTTGGCGCCATGAGGAGCTGGTATTAATCGTGCCGAACGATCACCGCTGGGCCGACAGGCAGAGTATTCCACGCGAATGGTTGATCGGCGAACGACTGTTGGGCGGGGAATCAGGCACCGGTACCAACAGAGTTCTGCAACAGTATTTTGGCAACAATGCTCAGTCCATTGGCGTGTCGATTCAATTAGGTAGCACCGAAGCGGTTAAGCGTGCCGTACAAGCAGGGCTAGGCATTTCTCTGGTCATGGCGTCGGCTGTGGAACTGGAAAGTCGCGAGGGCAGATTGAAAGCAATCGCGCTCGAAAATGATCCGCCGAAGAAAGAAATTTTCATTATTCGAAGGCAGACCGAGCCACATCACGTCCCGCCCGCTGCGGAATTCGCCAGTTTTCTGCTTAAACAGGAATGCCAAATCTGACAGCAAGCTCCAGTCAAAACGACACCGTCAGTTTGACCCACTTCCAGGAGGGCGAAAGCGACGGCGCACAAGGGCCAAAAAATAATCTGCCATTCCACTGAATTGAATGCCACGCCGCTCACTACTTTCTGAAACCGAACGCGCCAGTTTACTGATTCTGCCTCGAAGTCAGGATGACCTGATTCAGCAATACAGTTTTACGGACGCCGACTTGGCGTTGATCCGGCAACGCCGTGGTGCTGCCAACCGCCTCGGCTTCGCGGTGCAGATGTGTTTGCTGCGCTACCCTGGCTATGCGCTGGCAAGCGACACCGCGCTGCCCGACCCGGTGCTCCACTGGATCGCCAAGCAGGTGCGCAGCGACGCCGAGGCCTGGCCTGAATACGCAGAGCGGGAAAAGACGCGCAATGAACACCTGCACGAGCTGCGCGCCTACCTGGGCCTGTCGGTGTTCGGGCTGCCGGACTACCGCAAGCTAGTGCACAGCCTGGCCGACCTCGCGGTGCAGACGGACAAGGCAATGGTGCTCGGCGCTCACTCCCTTGAAACGCTGCGCCAAAAGCGGATTATCCTACCTGCGTTGACCGTCATCGAGCGGGCCTGTGCCGAGGCCGTGACGCGGGCCAACCGGCGTATCTATCGCGCGTTGCTCGACCCCCTGGAGCGGCACCACAAGCGCTCCCTGGACAACCTGCTCAACGTCGCGCCCGACATGAGCATTACTTGGCTGGTATGGTTGCGCCAGTCGCCGCTCAAGCCGAATTCCCGCTACATGCGCGAACATATCGAACGGCTCAAGGTATTTCAGTCGCTGGCACTACCTGAGGGGCTTGGCCGCGAGATCCACCAGAATCGGCTACTGAAAATGGCGCGCGAGGGTGCGCAGATGACGCCGCGTGACCTGGCGAAATTCGAGGATGAGCGCCGCTATGCGACATTGGCTGCACTGGCTATCGAGGGCATGGCCACCGTGACGGACGAACTGGTCGACCTCCACGACCGAATTATGATCAGGCTGTTCAGCGCGGCCAAGAACAAGCATCAGCAGGACTTCCAGAAGCAGGGCAAGGCCATCAACGACAAGGTTCGCCTGTACAGTCGAATCGGCCGCGCGCTTGTCGAGGCAAAGGAATCCGGGATGGACCCGTATGCCGCGATCGAGGCCGTGCTGCCGTGGACCGACTTCACCCAAAGCGTGACCGAGGCCGCGGAGCTGGCCCAGCCCGAGACCTTTGACCACCTGCATTTGGTGGGAGAGCAGTACAGCACCCTGAGGCGTTATACGCCCGAGTTTCTGGACGTGATCAGGCTGAAAGCCGCGCCGGCCGCGCAAGCGGTGCTCGATGCGATCGACGTCCTTCGCGAGATGAACATGACCGGGGCGAGCAAGGTACCGGACGACGCGCCAATCGCGTTCGTGAAGGCACGCTGGAAACCGCTTGTCATCACCGACGACGGGCTTGACCGTCGCTTCTACGAGATTTGCGTCTTGTCGGAACTGAAGAATTCGCTTCGATCAGGCGACATCTGGGTGCAGGGCTCGCGCCAGTTCCGCGACTTTGAGGAATACCTGCTGCCTACGGAAAGATTCGGAGCCATGAAAACGGCTCGCGAGTTGCCGATCGCCGTCAACCAGGACTGCGACCAGTACTTACAAGACCGCTTGCTGCTGCTCGAACAGCAGTTGGCCACCGTCAACCGGCTTGCACTGACGAACGAACTGCCCGATGCGATTATTACTGAGACTGGACTGAGGATCAGCCCGCAGGATGCCGTGGTGCCGGACGAGGCCCAAGCGTTGATCGACTTCGCCAGCGGCATGCTTCCCCGGATCAAGATCACCGAACTGCTGATGGACGTGGACGATTGGACCGGATTCACGCGCCACTTCGTTCACCTCAAGAGCGGGGAGCAGGCCAACGACAGGACGTTCCTCATGTCCGCGATTCTGGCCGACGCCATCAACCTCGGCCTGACCAAAATGGCGGAATCGAGTCCTGGCGCCACTTATGCGAAACTCTCCTGGTTGCAGGCTTGGCACATCCGGGACGAAACTTATTCGGCCGGCCTGGCTGAACTGGTCAACGCCCAGTTCAAGCACGCCTTCGCCGTGCACTGGGGGGATGGCACAACGTCGTCGTCGGACGGCCAACGCTTCCGCGCGGGCGGCCGGGCCGAGAGCACGGGCCACATCAACCCCAAGTACGGCGCCGAACCCGGCAAGCTGTTCTACACCCACATTTCCGACCAGTACGCGCCGTTCAGCACCAGGGTTGTCAACGTCGGCGTGCGCGACTCGACCTATGTGCTCGACGGTCTGCTGTACCATGAATCAGACCTGCGCATTGAGGAGCACTATACGGATACCGCCGGTTTCACCGACCATGTGTTCGCACTGATGCACCTCCTGGGCTTCCGCTTCGCGCCGCGAATCCGCGATCTAGGTGACACCAAGCTGTACGTGCCGGGCAAGGTGGGCGATCACCCGGCCTTGCGCTCAATGATTGGCGGTAGTCTAAACATCAAGCATCTACGCGCACACTGGGACGACGTGCTCCGCCTGGCCGCCTCGATCAAGCACGGCACAGTCACCGCATCGCTCATGCTGCGCAAGCTGGGCAGCTACCCTCGCCAGAACGGCCTGGCGATCGCGCTACGCGAGCTGGGGCGGATCGAGCGCACGCTGTTCATCTTGGACTGGCTCCAGAACGTCGAGCTACGCCGGCGCGTGCATGCAGGCCTGAACAAGGGAGAGGCGCGCAACGCACTGGCCAGGGCGGTCTTCATTCATCGGTTGGGTGAGATCCGCGACCGGACATTCGAGCAGCAGCGGTACCGCGCCAGCGGCCTGAATCTCGTGACCGCCGCAATCGTGCTGTGGAATACGGTGTACCTGGAGCGGGCAACCGAAGCGCTGCGCGAGTCCGGCAAACTGGCCGATGACGGCATGCTGCAATTCCTCTCGCCGTTAGGCTGGGAGCACATCAATCTGACAGGAGATTACGTCTGGCGCCAGAGCAGGAAGGTCGACGAGGGAAAATATCGGCCGCTGCGGGACTTCAAGAATCGGTAACAGGGCTTAGCGCCCGATTTTTTCCGTTTTCCCTATTCGCCCCGAGTAGCATGGAGCGATGTAGTTGCTTGATCCAGCGAAAAAGCGCCGACGGCGCATAGGCGGTCGCCGCGCCGCTCGCCGGATCGACGCGGACCACGCTGGCGCCGGCGACCGTGCTGTAGTAAACGATCAATGTTCCGGAAGGCGTGCGCTGGATCTGTTCGACGCCTGGGTATTGGCGTACGACGCGACTGGCCATCTCGGCCACGCTGACGCCGCTCGGCACGGTGGTGCCAAGCCGGTCCAGCGCCGGATAGAGCGACAACAGTGCGCCGGTCAACCCCAGCAATATAGCCAGAACACCGCAGAACAGGCCAAGCATGGAGTGTAGCCGACGCAACATGCAGTGCCTTACATGTCGTAACTGAAGGCTTTGATATAGCCGCGCCCCTGGACAGGTTTGCCAGCACCTGCCTTGGTCAGCGGCGCGCGCACATCGGCAGAATGATCGCGGCCGTCTTCCACCGCGCTGTCAACGCGGATTTCATAGCCCGCATCAATCAGCGCATCGGCCAGTTCAACCGTGACCTTCAGCGATTTACCGTTACCGACGCTCGCGCCGCTAATGCCATCGTATGTACGCGCGTCAAGCCCGCTGCCCCGCGCCCAGGCACTCAAGTGCTTATAATATTTCGACTTCTTACCGGCAACCCATAAGGTTTTTTTGTAAATGCCTGCGGCGTCTGTGATATAGAATGCCAAATAGGCACCGCTGCCGTTGTAATTTTGCAGTTGGGTGGTTAGCACGACTGGACGCGCCTGTGCCATTGAGGGGAGCGCCAATGTGCCAGCCAGCCAGGCCCCGGTAAGAATTTTTTTCATTGCTTATTTCCTTGAGTATGCGGGCTGGGCTCCCTGATTTGTTCAGCGGATGGTCGCGCCGGGGACAGGTAGTCGGAGGCATCGCCGTGTTCGCCGAATTCGATCTCAAGGCTGCGGATGCGCAACGTCGCTGGTCCATACTTCGCCTTCACTTTATTGCCTAGCCGATCGGTACCTCGCACCTCATAACAACCGTCGTCAACCTTGATGCGTTGAACAGTCCAACCGCGCAACTCGACCTGATGGCGCAACACTTCACGTGGTTTCCAATCTGCGATGGGATCGGTGCAATCGTTATCCGCCAGCGCCGTGCAACTGGCGCCAAGGGCAGCAAGCGCAGCGAGCATGTGAAACATTGTCATCGCTGGCTCCTTGGTTGAGATCGGCCTTATATCATCAGGACAGGCTTTGATGTAAGTGAACTAGGTCGATTGTAGAACCGCGATTCGCAAAAAAATTTGATACATATCAAATTTCCCCAAGTGCTTTGTTGCTATATGAGCGGCAAATAAGTGGCGAGGCCGTACGCCTACCTGCGCAAGCGCTATTCGTCCCGCTTTGCTAACACAGGAAAGCTGACGGTAACGCCAAGCCCACTATGATCTATTCCTGTGCCGAGTCGTATCTCGGCCCCGTGCATGTCGATGATCCTGCGCACAATGGACAGGCCCAGCCCGCTGCCCGGCACTTTCGCCCCGGCGAGGCGGAAGAACCGTTCGAAGACCCGGCCTTGCATCTGTGGAGCTATGCCTGGCCCCGAGTCCGCCACCCGCAGGTAACTGCGTCCTTCCGATTGACCGCAACTGACCACAATGCGGCCAGGCACGGGGGTGTAGCGTACAGCGTTGTCCACCAGGTTGCGCAACAACATACGCAGGCTTTCACGTTCGATCCGGCATGGGGCATGCGCAATGTCCACACGCAAGTGATGGCCGACCGCCAGGCTCTGCCAATATGATTGCTCCTCGGTCAACAACGTTGCCAGGTCGGCTTCCTCCAACGCCACTCCATGGCAGCCTTGCGGATCGAGCTGTGCCAGCGTCAGCAATTGATCGACCAGCCGGCCGGCGCGGTCGACGCTGGCGTTCAGGCCAGCGATGAACTCTTCTCGTTCTTCAACGCTGCGCGCCCGCTGCATGACCTGCAGGTTGGTCTTGATGGCGGCCAGCGGCGTACGTAGTTCGTGTGCGGCGTCCCCTGTGAAGCGCTGTTCGTATTCCATGCTTTGCCTGACTCGGCCAAAGAGTCGATTAATCGCCAGCAGCAGTGGAAACACCTCGCTCGGCGCCCCCCGCAACGGGACGTCCGCCAGGTCATTGGGGGTGCGCGCGCCGACTTCGTTGGCTGACACCTGCAACACCCGAAACACCCGGTCGATGCACCACCAGATCGCCAACCCGGCCAGCATCGCCAGCACAACGCCAAATCCAGTGACCTTGTAGAAGAATCTGCTGCTGATCTCCTCGCGATGGCTGCTCGGCTCGGCGACCTGGATTTGTAGCGTGCGGTCGGCGTTCCAGCTGGAATAAAGGCGGCTGCGATGCTCTTCGATTTGCACCCAGGAAAACCCATCCGGGGCGCGCTGCGAAAACGCTCTGGAGGGCGCGCCGCCGTTTTTGTACAGCAGGCGTTGCTGTGCATCGCGGATCTGAAACAGCAGGTAACGATGATAGTCCGGGCGCTCCGTTATCCTGAGGTTGGTCGCCAGCGCGGTGCCATGCTCCGTCGCCTCGTTTTCGGCCAGAGACAACAGCAGGTGAGCCGTTTCTGCCAGCGACTGGTCGAATAGTTCCTGGCTCTCCCGCTGCGCCTCGATGTAGACAATGAACGCGCTGCCGCCCCACAATGCCAGTGTCAACGCCAGCAGCACACCGAGCAGCAATCGCCGTAACGACCAGCGCGGTACGGTTTCAGTACTCATATGTCCACCCCATGTGTCGGCTTGTCGATGCAGTAGCCAACCGCGTGGACCGTGCGTATCAGCCCGCGACCCAGCTTCTTGCGCAGGTGGTGGATATGGACCTGTACCGCATTGCTTTCCACCTCCTCGCCCCAGCTATAGAGGTTATGCTCCAGCTGTTCACGGCTCAGTACCCTGCCGCAGTTCTCCAGCATCATCTGCAGGATGCGGAATTCCCGGCTGGTCAACGCGACATTCTTTCCCGCTTGGGTCGCCTGGCGTGCGGCGATGTCGAGCACCAGATCGCCGTGGACCAGCTCTTCACGCAGCCGACCGGCGGCCCGCCGCGACGCGCTGCGGATCCGGGCTGCCAGCTCATCCAGGTCAAACGGCTTGACGACGAAATCATCCGCGCCGCCATCCAGGCCGGCAATGCGCTCGGGAATCTTGTCGCGGGCGGTCACGATCAGGATGGCACCGCCATAACCGGCGTTGCGCAAGGCGCTCAACGCTTGCATGCCGTCCTGTCCCGGCAAACCCAGGTCCAGCAGGATGCAGCCATAGTCATGCAGCCGCACTGCCGTGTGCGCATGTTCGGCCGACTGGACCCAGTCGACGGCGTAGCCTGCCTGTTCCAACCCGATCTGGGTGGCACGCCCCAGTTGAGGGTCATCTTCAGTGAGCAATATGCGCATGGGTCGGATTCGTCGTTTATCTGCGCCTCATGGTAGGCGGCAGTTGTTAAGAACTTCTTAATATCTGATCACCACCATCATACCCACCGATCCCCTCCGAGGAAATTATTTCATGATGTTCCAGCCACACACCACCCTGGTGCCCCTGCTCCGCACTCTGCTCTTGCCTTTCCTGCTCATCGGACCAGCGAGCACTTTCGGCGCCGACGGCATTGAACAGTTGCCCATGAATGCAAAGCAGATCAGCCGGGCCGGCATAGTGACAGCGCCGGCCGTAGCCGCGCCGGCCACCGCCGCCACGGCCGTGGGCAATGCCGTCGTCCTATCGGGAACGGTGGTCACGCCAGCCGATTCGCTCATCCTCGCCGCCGCTGCCGCCAACGGGGTGGTGCAGCAGGTGCATACTAGTTCGCTGCAGCGTGTGCAGACAGGAACGGCACTGGTCACATTGTTCAGTCCCGCATGGATGGAGACGCAACGCGAATACGTTCAGCTGTCGACGCAGTCCCACTTGGCGGCCGATAAGTTGTTGCGTGATGAAAGCCTGTTTGCGGATGGGATCATCTCCCGTGCGCGGGTGGAGGAAAGCCGTGCCGCAGCGCATCTGGTCAGACTCGCGTGCGATCAGCGCGCCCAGACGCTGCATGCAGGCGGTTTGAATGCGTCAGCCATCAAGGCCTTATCAACTGGCGGTCAACCGACCCCGCTGCTCATCGTGCGCGCGCATAGCGCGGGGACATTGCTTGAGCTGCCGGTCACCATCGGGCAGCAGCTGGAGGCTGGCATGGCGGTGGCAAAGATAAGCCGCGATGGCCCGCTGTGGGTGGAATTGCAGGCGTCAGCCAAGCAGCTGCCGATGCTGGCGGTGGGGGCGTTGCTCGACGTCGCCCAGTGCGGGCAGCTACGGGTGATTGCGATCTCGCCGCAAATAAACGGCGCCAATCAGACAGCGCAGGTACGCGCACGCCAGGTCGAACCGAAGGCCTGTCTTAAGACAAATGCATTCGTGGAGGCGCGGTTGCTAACGCCACCGCGAGGAAGCGACGCTCTGCTCGTGCCAGCCGTAGCGATGGTGCGTCGCGGATCGGCCAACTATGTGTTTGTACGTAACGCCAGCGGCTTCCAGGCCGTTCCGGTGATCAGTGGAGCGGTTGCCGGTGATCAGCTTTGGGTAAGCGGAGCGATCGCCTCAGGAGCGCAAGTGGCCGTGCGCGGATTGGTGGCACTCAAGGGCGCATGGGCAGGGTTCGGTGAGCCCACCGGCGCACCTGCGGCTAAAGGGAGTCAGTGATGCTGGGCCGATTAATCGCGCTATCCCTGGCACAGCGCCTTCTGGTGCTGGTGTTGGCGGTGTTGATGATAGCGGCCGGCATCAAGGCCGCGGGCGAGCTATCCATCGACGCCTTCCCGGATGTCTCCAGCACGCAGGTCAAGTTGATACTCAAGGCGCCGGGCATGACGCCGGAAGAAGTCGAAGCCCGCATCGTCGCGCCGATTGAGCAGGAATTGTTAGGCATACCGCGCCAGGCCATTCTTCGCTCGCAATCCAAATATGCGATCGCCGACATTACGTTGGACTTCGACGATGGCACCGACGTCTATTGGGCGCGACAGCAGGTTAGCGAACGCCTCGCCTCGGCACTCAAGGACTTGCCGCCGTCGGTAAGCGGTGGGCTGGCGCCGATCACCACCCCTTTAGGGGAAATCTTCATGTTCACCATCGAAGGGCCGTTGTCGTTGATGGAAAAGCGCACGTTGCTGGAATGGACGATCCGTCCCCAGTTGCGCAACATCGCCGGCGTCGCCGATGTGAATTCGCTAGGTGGTCAGGTCAAGAGCTTTGAAGTAGTGCCCGATCTGGCTGCGCTGGCGGCACGGCGCATTTCGCTGGCGCAGTTACAGCAAGCGCTAGAGGCCAATAACCGGAGTGATGGCGCAGGTCGGCTCGGCAGCAACGAAGAATCTCTGCTCATCCGCAGCGACTCGAGTATCCGAACGCTTGCCGATGTCGGCGCCATCGCGATCGTCAAGCGCGGCGACGTCGCCATTACGGTGGGCCAGGTCGCAACCGTGCGAATCGGCCAACTGACAAGCTATGGCGCCGTCACGCAGAACGGAAAAGGCGAAGCGGTCGAAGCGCTGGTGCTAGCGGTACGCGGCGCCAACGCCCAAACCGTCGTTGATCAGGTAAGGGCCAGACTCGTCGAGATTGGCCGCTCGCTTCCGGCCGGCACCACTATCAGCACCTTTTACGATCGGGGCAATCTGGTCGAGCGGGCAGTCAAGACAGTCACCAAAGCTTTGCTGGAAGCGACCTTGCTGGTGGTGCTGTTGCTGTATATCTTTCTCGGCAACCTACGCGCGGCCCTCGTGGTGGCCTGCATTTTGCCGTTGTCGGCACTTGGCACCTTCCTGCTGATGCGCCAGTACGGACTCAGCGCAAACCTGATGTCGCTCGGCGGCTTGGCCATCGCCATCGGCATGCTGGTCGACGCAGCGGTGGTGGTGGTGGAAAACATTGAGGCTCACAGCAGCAAAGCCCAGCCAGGCATGTCGCGTCTGCATGTGATCTACCGCGCGGTGCGGGAAGTTGCGGTGCCAGTGACGGCGGGTATGGTGGTGATCATGATCGTCTTCCTGCCCCTTCTGACGCTGCAAGGGCTGGAGGGAAAATTATTCGCGCCAGTCGCGCTGACCATCATCTTCGCTTTGGCGGCATCGCTGCTGCTGTCGTTGACGGTGATTCCGGTGCTGTCCTCGCTGGTGCTCAAGGCACACCATGGTCCACCACCGCGTTTGGTGCAGCGCATGGAGGCGGGCTACCAGGCCTTGCTGAGTCGAGCGCTGCGGCACGAGCGCCTGGTGACCGGCGGCGCCGTCGCTGCCTTGCTCATCGCAATCGGCCTATTCACGGTTGTCGGGAAATCGTTCATGCCGGTGCTCGACGAGGGCGACATTATTATGCAAATCGAAAAGCTGCCATCCGTGAATCTGATCGAATCCGCACGTCTCGACATGGCGATACAACGCAGCATCCTTGCGCAAGTACCGGAGGTGCGACGCATCGTTGCGAGGCTCGGATCGGATGAGCTCGGCCTGGACCCAATGGGCTTGAACGAGACCGACACGTTCCTGGTGCTCAAGCCGCGCCCGGAGTGGCGAAGTCAGTACAAGGAAGACTTGATCAACGCCTTGCGCAAGGCGACGGCAGACTTCCCTGGTGTCAACATCAGCTTCACTCAGCCCATTGAAATGCGCACCTCGGAAATGCTTTCGGGCGTACGCGGCGATCTCGCGATCAAAGTGTATGGACCCGATGCCAAGGCGCTTGGCACGCTGGCTGCGCAAATTGTCAACGTGGTGCAGGCGATACCAGGCAGTGAGGATGTACTGACCGTGAAGAATGAAGGCGTGCAGTATCTACAGGTCGACATCGACCGGGTTGCCGCCGGCCGGCTGGCTCTGAGTTCCGAGCAGGTGCAGGCGGATCTGCGCACGCTCATCGAAGGACGCGTGGCCGGCGTCGTGATCGAGGGCGGCAAGCGCCTGCCCTTGCTGATACGCGGAAGTGAGCAACTTCAACTGTCATCCGAATTATTCGGGCAATTGCGCCTGCCGCTCGCAGACGGCGAGTCGGTACCGCTGAGCCAGCTGGCGACGCTGCGCCACGTGGACGGTCCCGTCAAAGTCGAGCGTGAGAATAGCAGTCGCCTGGCCGTCGTGCGCGCAAATGTCCGAGGCCGAGATCTGGTGGGATTTGTCGACGAAGCGAAGCGCGCCGTCGCCAGCAAAATCAAACTTCCCGGCGGATATCGCCTGAGCTGGGGCGGGCAGTTTGAAAATCAGCAGCGCGCCGCAGCAAGATTGGCGTTGGTCGTGCCGGTGGCGCTGGCGTTGATTTTCCTGCTGCTGTTTAGCACGCTGCACAGCATACGGCAGGCGCTGCTGGTATTCGTCAATATTCCGTTTGCATTGATAGGCGGCGTGGTAGCGCTCGCGATCACTGGCGAGTATCTGTCGGTGCCCGCGTCGGTCGGCTTTATCGCCTTGATGGGCATCGCTGTCCTCAATGGTCTGGTGATGATTACCTGCTTCAACCAACTGGTGGCGCGCGGCATGGCTCTGCCGGAGGTGGTAAGCCAGGGCGCGCTGCGGCGCTTCCGACCGGTGATGATGACCGCCTGCATTACCGGCCTGGGCCTCGTCCCTCTGCTGCTGGCCACCGGCCCCGGCTCCGAAATTCAGAAGCCGTTGGCGATCGTGGTGATCGGGGGGCTGCTCAGCGCGACCCTGTTGACATTAATACTTTTGCCCATGCTCTTCCGGCGCTTCGGTGTCAAGCGGGTGGCAATTTTTCAAGCAGACCAATCATGCTAAAAAATATCTCCAACGACAGCTTGCTCACGCTGGCCATTCCAGTCGGTCTGGAAGAGGATGTACTCGACTTTCTATTGTTGCACCCGCTCTGGGCTACGGGATTTTCCGTGCTCGCGGCGCAGGGAATGGGGCAAGGCGCCGTGCTGCAGTCGCCGATGGAATTGGTGCAGGGGCGCAGCGGCCGAAAGCTGGTTCTGGTCGCAGGTGTTGGCGATCATCTTTTGCTGTTGCTCGAGGCCTTGGCTTGCGAGATTCCGAGCCCCGAGGTGACGTATTGGCTCGGTCCATTAACCGCATGTGGGAGGCTCGCATGAAATTCCACCTTGCCAGACTGGCACTGGCCTTGGCGGCGCTAGTAAGTGCCGATGCCTGGGCTAGCGGCCCGGCCTTGCCGCTCGCCAGCGAGCAGTTATTTGGATTGCCTCCGGAGCAAACCGTCAGGCGCTTGCTGTCCCAATTACCGCAACTGCGTATCGGCGCCCTCAACAATGAGCTGGCTGGCGCCGAGCAAACAAAACTGGCCGCCGGTCCAGGGGAGTGGACGGTACGGGGTGGCATAAGCCAGCGCAGCGTGCTCGAAGGGGACCGCTATCGTGAGCAGGAACTGATGCTCGAAAGGAGCATACGCTGGTTTGGCAAAGCCGGGCAGGATCGAGCGCTAGGCGAAAAAGGGCTGGCGCTGGCACTGGCACAGCGGGCCGACGCCTGGCATGAAGCCGGCCGGTCGCTGATGCAGGAATGGTTCGATGCGCTGAAGGTGCAGGCCACGCTCGACCAACTAAAGGAACAGCACACGTTGATCAAGCAGCTCAGATCGATCGCCGAACTACGCGTGAAGGCCGGGGACGGAGCTCGTCTTGAATTGATGCAAGCCGATACCGAATTAAGACGGGCCGCTGCGTTGATTGAGCAGGCAGAGCAACAGGTCTACCAAGCGCTCACCTCGTTGTCCACCACCTATCCCGGTATTCCGACTCCGCAATTGGCCCAGGTCCCCGATCCGCGCCCCATGCAGTTACGGCGGCCAGATCAGCTCACTCGAATCCTGGATGACAACCATGAGCTTGAATTGGCACAGGTGGAGGCCCAATGGTACGGATTGAAAGCAAAACGTGCCGCTAGCGAGCGTATGCCAGACCCGACGATTGCGCTGCGTGCTGGCCGCGAACGCGCAGGTCAAGAACGCACCATCGGCATCAGCGTGTCAATTGCCTTGCCGGGCGGCGCACGCAACGCCGAGAGCTCTGCTGCGTACATTAGGGCACAGATGGCGAACGAAAGGGTGGCCCAAGTCAAGACCAAGGTAGCGCTTGCCGCGCAACGGGCAGTGACCGAACAAGAATACAACTATCAGGTCTGGACCAGCCTGCGCGCAGTCGAGCAGCAGAGCGCCAATCAGGCGCACTTGATGGAACTGGGCTATAGGGCGAACGAATATACTTTGGCCGAAGCCTTGCTTAGCCGCCGCTTGGCTCTTGAGGCATCATTGGCTTCCCAGTTGGCACGGATCGCGGCCGTCGCCGCCAGCGCAAGGGTGCAGCTTGACGCGCATGCTATGTGGGCGATCGATTGAGGCGCATAGTGATAATGGCCGTCAATGGTTCCCGCACGACTACCACGCAATTTCAAAATAGTGCGAATAAGCTCTCTCGGTGCTGTACCCTTGTATGGACGATGTTTTGCTGAAAAATAAACTGTAGGCTCGCAAAAAAGGATGTGCATTATGTCGGAACCTCCGGGTGCCGCAGTCTTAAACGAAAACCCGATTAGACAGAACTCAGTACACCCGTAACCGTCCAAAAAATGGAATTGTGAGCTCCGGATCCTCGTTCAAAGCGATCGCCCAAATCACTCAGGCGGTCGTATCAATTATTGTTCCAACGGGACCTGACGAAGCTTTTGGCTTTTCAATTTCAGCAACTTTACTTCCATCGTTGTCACCGTCACTGTCCTTGCCGCGAACTATCGCCGGTTGCGCACTAGCCTGGACCGGGGGGGGTGTAGGCTGCCTTTGTCGAACTACCAATTGCTGAGGTCATTTTGCTCTCCGATGAGAATTAGCTTTCAAGAACTGCTTCTCCTTTAACGGCAATCTTCAAAAAAACTTGACTTGCAATTGCATGCTGGTTCCGCGATACGCTATATGGAGTAAGGAGAAGCTACCGCATGTTCTCAATCGCTTGGTTCCCGGAAACGCGAATCATTGCGACTATGATTCGGAGCACCCACGCTCGCTTAGTATCACGTTGTCACTTAAGATAGTGATATTCGCTAGCTAATGCGCTCCCCCTTTGCCTGCCCATATGAATCCACTTGAATTCCAAGACGAGAACGAAATTTCCTCACATTCGTCAGTTGAACGAGCCGCCGCCGCATCGCGCAGCACCTGGGTCAGCGTAAGCGTGAACATTTGCTTGAGTGTCGCCCAAATCGGTATCGGTCTGTTGGCTAAATCACAGGGCTTGGTGGCAGACGGCATACACTCCTTATCCGATCTAGTTGCTGATTTCGTAGTACTTTTTGCCAGTCACCACAGCAAGAAGGACGCGGATGACGATCATCCATATGGACATCAACGATTCGAAAATGCGGCGTCGTTGGTCCTGGGGTTATTGCTGCTTGTGGTTGGTATTGGCATGGTCTGGACCGCAGTTCTGAAACTTGAGGCACCGGAGACCATTGCGAAGGTACAAAGTATTGCGTTGTGGATGGCGGTGATTGCGCTTTGCGCCAAAGAGCTGCTTTTTCGTTACATGCTTGGGATCGCCAAGCGCATCAAATCAAGCATGCTCATTGCCAATGCATGGCACGCGCGTTCAGATGCTGCGTCTTCGTTTGTCGTCGGCGTCGGCATCATCGGCAACTTGGCAGGATTTCCAATACTTGACCCCATTGCGGCGCTAATCGTTGGCATCATGATACTGAGGATGGGCTGGGGATTTGCTTGGGATGCCCTTCACGACTTGATGGATCGCGCGATTGACGAGATGGAGATTAGCGCAATTCGAGCAACATTACTGGAGACGCCTGGAGTCAGTGGCGTGCATGATTTGCGCACCCGGAAGATGGGCGACATGATCATCGCTGACGCGCATCTGGAAGTCGAGGCGACGCTGACGGTGGAAGCCGGCCACGATATTGCCGTCGATGCCAGGCGCCGCGTGCTGGAGCGCCACCGTGTACTCAATCTAATGACGCACGTTGATCCGTGGAAGCGGCCGGACTTGGACCATGAAAATCTAGTGCGACAAACCGCGCTTGGATAGGATGGATACCATGTCGACGCCAGAAAAGAGTGAGGGTCTGACAGCAGCCGAAGCTACAGAAAAACTGCGTACAAATGGTCCCAATGAGCTTTCCACTTCTCGTCCTTTGAGTGCAGGGCGTTTGCTGCTGGATGTGATTTCAGAGCCGATGTTCCTGCTGCTCGTAGCGTGCGGCGCCATCTATCTGGTACTCGGCGACCGGAACGAAGCGCTCATGCTCCTTGGTTTTGTTTGCATCGTCATCGGCATCACTTTTTTTCAGCAACGACGCACGGAGCGCTCACTGAACGCTTTGCGTGACCTATCGTGCCCACGTGCATTGATTATCCGGGACGGTCAGCAGAAGCGCGTCCCCGGTAGGGAACTGGTGGTTGGCGATCTGGTTCTGCTCGCCGAGGGCGATCGCGTACCCGCCGATATTGACCTGCTCAACGCATCGAATTTGACCGTGGATGAATCCATGCTCACTGGAGAGTCTGTTCCGGTAATGAAGCATGGCAAAGCCGATATTACTGTTGAAAAAGACAACCAGGTATATTCAGGGACTCTTATTACGCAAGGAACAGCGAGCGGCTTAGTGATCGCCACAGGGCCGAACAGCGCGCTGGGTCGCATTGGTGCCTCGCTTGCTGCTTTAGGTGGAGAGCTGACGCCGATTCAACTGGAGACGCGGGGTGTGGTCAAGACGGTAGCCATAGGGGGATTGGGCCTCGCTGCTGGCCTTGGTCTGATCTATTGGTGGCTGCGCGGAGATTGGTTGCATGGGTTACTTGCCGGAATCACGCTGGCTATGGCTATCTTGCCTGAAGAGTTGCCTGTTATTCTAACGTTGTTCTTAGCGCTGGGCGCATGGCGCCTGGGACGAGAAAAAATTCTGGCGCGCAGCATACCCGCTATTGAATTGCTCGGGGCAACCACCGTGCTGTGTGTTGACAAGACCGGCACCCTCACCGCCAATTGCATGGAAGTTGTCCAGCTTTGGTCGGAGAAGTCTTTCTACGACGGCAAAGCCCCGGCCGCTCCCGCTTTACAAGACGAACTGCACAGTTTGCTCGAATATGCGGTACTGGCAAGTCATCGACAAGCGTTCGATCCGATGGAGTCGGCTATAGGGAAGGCAGGCGTCCATCTGCTTGCCAGCACTGAACATCTACATTCCGATTGGGTTTTGATTGATGACTATCCGCTCTCGCGGAAAATGCTGGCCATGTCTCGGGTTTGGCAATCAACGGACCGGTCTGAATATCTGGTTGCGGCCAAGGGTGCGCCTGAGGCTATTGTAGATCTTTGCCACATTGAACCGGGCCGGGCTGCCACGATATTCGCACAAGTGACAGCGATGGCGAATAAGGGATTACGCGTGATCGGCGTCGCCCGCGCAACCTTTCCAGCAATGCCTCTGCCTGACAACCAGCATGTCTTTGAATTTGTGTTCTTGGGCCTCGTCGCACTGCAAGACCCGGTTCGGCCGGAGGTTCCAGAGGCTGTGGCGCAATGCCAAGCGGCAGGTATACGCGTTGTGATGATCACAGGTGATCATCCAGCAACGGCGTTGGCAATCGCGGAGCAGGCGGGGATCGGCAAACCACCGGTGGGCATATTATCCGGTATTGACCTAGCGTCACTGGACGATACGGCGCTGCTGAATCGTCTTCAAGACACAGATGTCTTTTGTCGGATTGCGCCTGAGCAGAAGCTACGCCTTGTGCAAGCCTTTCGTAGCCGTGGCGATATTGTTGCGATGACCGGCGACGGCGTCAATGACGCGCCCGCGCTGAAGGCGGCTAGCATTGGCGTCGCAATGGGCGCGCGAGGCACCGACGTCGCGCGGGAAGCCGCTGCCTTGGTTCTGCTCAAGGACGACTTCTCTTCGCTATTATCAGCTGTCAAGCACGGCCGCCGCCTGTTTGCCAATCTGCGCAAGGCAATCGTATTTATCGTCGCAGTGCACGTCCCCATCGTTGGCTTATCGATACTGCCGGTGCTGTTTGGCTGGCCCATGCTGTTGATGCCGGTGCACATCCTCTTTTTGCAACTAGTGATAGACCCAGCCTGCTCAGTCGTGTTCGAGGCGGAACCATTAGAAGCGGACGCCATGAAGCGCAAACCACGCAAACCTGATATGCATTTGTTTGACCGCGAGATATTGATACGCGGTCTACTGCAGGGCGGTGGCTTATTGGCCATGTTGGTCTGTTTTTATCTGCAGGTCAAATGGTCCGGTAAATCCGACGACATCGCACGCACTACGACATTCTTCACACTCGTGATGTCAAACCTGGGGCTCATATATACAAATCGCAGCTGGTCGCTGCCGTCCTGGATACGGAAGGAAACTCTGAATAGTCCGTTTTCCTGGATCAGCCTATGCACTGTACTTCTGTTGTTTTTGGTGCTGAGTCTGGGCGTGATACGAGATCTGTTCGCATTTTCGCTTCCTGGTCCTGTGCTGCTGTTCAAATGTTTGCTTGTTGCTGCGTTGAGCATCGCATGGTTCGAGTTGGTTAAGTTCGGGCAATCGAAATGGAGGCCAGCGGCCAATACGGCGGTGACAGCCTGAGCGACATAGATATTTGTAAGTAATAAAGTCAACCAAGGAAACGACATGGAGAAACACACTAACTATGGCCCAGTATCCGATCACGGCTGGAAATATCGACAACCAGCGATTTGGTTACATTGGATTTCTGCATTTCTGATCATCGGACTGCTATGCGTAGGCTGGTACATGATGTCAATCGAAGATGATCCCGGTAGCGGCTGGTATTTTGATCAACACAAATCCTTTGGTCTGTTGCTCCTGATACTGGTTCTATTTCGCCTCATTTGGCGACTCTCACACAAGCCTGAGCCGCTACCGGACACAGTTCCAGTGTGGCAGAGGAAAGTGGCGAGCTTTACGCAGTGGTTGCTTTATGGCTGCATGCTGGCAATGCCCGCTATCGGATTGATAGGGGCGTCTTATACCAAGCGAGGTGTCGCCCTCTTTGGAATAAAACTCCCCTCATGGACGGCTCCCAGTCATGATATTGCGGAACAGTTTTTTGCCGTGCATTCAATCTTGGCCTTTATCCTAATAGGCCTGATCGTCCTGCATGTGCTTGCTGGGTTCAAGCACATGCTCATGGACAAGGATCGAGTTTTTTATCGCATCTGGTTCTGAACTCGGTGAAACCACGACCTTGGCCCAAGCGCAGGTCGATCTTCTTCGAAAGTCATCATCGAACATAGGGTTCTGATAGCACGATAAAAGTCTGCGAATGACTGTGGCGTCAGGCATGATTCCAACACAAGCTGAATAGCTGGCTGAAGTTGCGCTCAGCCAGCACACTGTAGTATGGCGAGTTGAGCAATTTTGGATGCAATGATGAAAACTATACGCCAACAACTACTGCTAGGACTCTTAGGGACGGCTCTGATATGTATTCTAGCGTCAGCATATTTTCTTTATCAATCGCTACTTCATGAAGTCAATGAACTAGCTGATCTCCAACTACGCCAACTGGCGCTGGCGCTGCCCGATGAATTTTTGCCAGGCACCGGATCACGCGCTCCTGAGGATCCTGAAGAAGAGTACACACTACAGGCGTGGGATCAAGCCGGACAACCATTACGGCTTTCAGTTAGCCAGCAGCTAATGCCTCGCTACGTGCTCGATGGGTTTTTGACAGTAAGCCTGCGCGGCCAGGAATGGCGTATCTATGGGAAAACCCGGAATGCTCGTTACGTGCAAGTAGCACAAGCGGTCGCTGTGCGAGACCTGCTAGCCGTGCGCATGGCGCTGCGTGCCGGCGCACCGCTTCTAGTTCTGGCGTTCGTTCTGGCTGTAATGATCCTAGTCGTAGTAGAACACGCCCTGAAGCCCTTAGAGCGGCTCGCTCAGACCATGGCAGGTAAGTCTGCAGATGCACTTGTCCCTGTTGTGGAAGAGGATATGCCACCTGATCTGCGTCCAGTTGTAAAAGCAATTAATGGTCTGATGTATCGGTTTGACAATGCGCTGATTGCGCAACGCGCCTTTATTGCCGATGCCGCACACGAACTGCGCTCGCCGCTTACGGCAATGACGCTGCAGTTGCAGTTGGTCGAACGTGCGATTGGTGATCGGGTGTTGGCGCTGATTGAAAACTGACCCACCCTGCTGATTGAATTTTGACCCAGGTGCGGGGTGCCGCGTTTGAAGCAGCGGCTGTGGATAAGTGTACCAAATAACAAGGGGGATTCGCGTAGGGCGCAGCCCGTAGCGAATCCCCCTTGGGGTTGCAGATGTTAGATTAACGATATAAACGATTTATCTACTTAAATTCTGTTGTGGCATATCAGAACGGTTCGGCCTGCGGATCGGCCTTGCCGGCCTTGCGCTTCTGCTCACGCTCCTTGATTCTCCCTTTAGCCGCCATGCTGCTGTGCTGGAAGCGGTAGGAGTCATTGCCCGTCTCGACAATATGGCAATGGTGCGTCAGCCGGTCCAGTAGCGCCGTGGTCATCTTGGCGTCGCCGAACACGGCCGACCATTCCGCGAAACTGAGGTTGGTGGTGATGGCCACGCTGGTGTGCTCGTACAGTTTGGAGAGCAGGTGGAACAGCAGCGCACCGCCGGCCTGGCTGAACGGAAGGTAGCCCAGCTCGTCCAAAATAACGAGGTCAATGCGCAGCAGCGACTGGGCGATCCGCCCGGCCTTGCCTTCCCGTTTTTCCCGCTCCAGGGCGTTGACCAGGTCGACCGTCGAGTAGAAGCGCACCCGCTTGCCCATCGCCGCTATACCCGCCACTGCGATGGCCGTCGCCAGATGCGTCTTGCCTGTGCCGGGGCCACCGATGAACACGGCGTTCTGCGCCGTGTCGGTGAAGGCGAGCGTGGCCAACCGTCGCACCAACGCCTGGTCCACCTTGCTCGCCTCGAAGTCGAAGCCGGCCAAGTCGCGGTGCGCAGGGAACTTGGCCGCGCTCATCTGGTGGCTTACGGAACGCATGGCGCGGTCGGTGTGCTCGGCGCGCAGCAGGTGCTCGATCAGCCACTTGGACGACGAGACGGCGTTTTCGCCTTGGGCCAGCAGATCGGTCCATGCGCTGGCCATGCCGTGCAGGCGCAGCTCTTTGAGTTCGGCGGTCACATCATGCATGGTCCACCTCCAGCGCGCCGTTGGCGGCATCGCGCAGGCTGTCGTAGCGGCCGGTGTTGGCCAGCGGCGCCTCGCTCAGTTCCAGGCTGGTCTCCACGCGCTCGGGTTCTGGCGGGGCGTTGAGCCGCGCCAGCACGTTCTCGACATGTTCGGCGCTGAGCACGCCGGATTCGATCACCAGCTCCACCGCCACCAGCACCGCGGACAAGCCCGCCGTGGGGACCGCCGCCAGCACCTGCGCCATGACCCTGTCGCCGCCGGCGTGGCGCATCAGTCCCTGCTTGAGGCGCTGGAGCGGCGCTGGCATGTCGGCGAACGGGGCGCCGTTGCGCAGCGCGCCCGGCTTGCGTTCGAGCAGCGGGATGTAGTGCTGCCAGTCGTAGCGCACCTGCTTGCGGTCGACGATGCGTTCGTGATCTGCAACGATCGCGTCTCCGGCCACCACGCACACCCGCGTCGGGTACAGCCGCGTGCTGACCATCTTGCCGGCCAGCTCGCAGGGCACCGAATAGCGGTTGCGCTGCACCGTGACCAGGCAGGTCGACGACACGCGCGCCGGCTTTTCCACGTAGCCGTCGAACGGCGTCGGCATGGGCATCATCTGCGTCTGTTCCTGCTCCAGCATATCGGCCACGCTGAAGGCGGGATGGTCGGGATGGCGCAGTTGCCCCCACAGAGCCCGGCAGCGCTCTCCCAGCCATGCATTGAGTTCGGCGAAGGAACCGAACTGGCGTGCCTGGGCGTCGATCCAGATGCGGCGCCGGCTGTCCTGCACGTTCTTCTCGACCACACCTTTCTCCCAGCCTGACGCGACGTTGCAGAAATCGGGATCGAACAGGTAGTGCGCGCACATGACGGAAAAGCGCGCGTTGACGATACGGCCTTTTCTCTTCTGGACCTTGTCCACGGCGGTCTTCATGTTGTCGTAGATACCTCGGCGGGGGACCCCGCCGAGCGCCGCGAAAGAGCGGGTGTGGGCATCGAATAGCATCTCGTGTCCCTGACTGGGATAGGCCACCAGCCAGAACGCGCGGCTGGCGCACAGCTTCATGTGCGAGACCTGCATGCGCCGGTAGATCCCGCCGATGACCAGACCTTCCTCGCTCCAGTCGAACTGGAAGGCCTCACCCTGCTCGAAGCTGAGCGGAACGAAAGCATGCGGGGCCTTGCCTTCCGTCTCGCGCCAGCCCCGGATGTAGGCGGTGACCTGGCAGTAGGCGCCGGTGTAGCCGCTGGCCTTGATTTCGGCGAACAAGTCCTTGGCGGTGCGGCGGTTCTGCTTGATGCGGTGGGCGTCGGCCTTGAGCGCCAATTCCAGCGCGCTGTGAAACGGCGTCAACTTGCCAGGCCCCGCTTCGCGCCGGTACGCCGGCGCCGCGACCTCCTCTGATGTACGCAGCCATTTGCGTACCGTGTTGCGCGACAGACCGGTGCGCTTCGCAATTTCATGCAGCGACAACTTGTCGCGCAGGTACAGCCGTCGAATCTTCCCAAGCATTTCCATGGTGATCATCCTCTGTTGTCTCCCGCCCAAAAATTGGGCAGGACAAGTAGAACACCTGGGTCAGTTTTCGATCAGCAGAAGCCTTCAAAGTGGGTCAATTTTCGACCAGCGTCAACAATTGGGCCACCTAAACACGTAACCTGCATCAGTTTCTGAATGAAAGCATCAGCAGACCTGCGCAAATGATAAAGGCTGCTGATGCCCTTGCTTTCCAAGCGGCCCTTTCCTTGAAAACAAAGATGGATGCCAGGCTCGCCAGAACAATTCCTGCATTTGTAAACGCAACGACGATGGCGGCTGGCATCGAACGCATGGCGTGAATAACCAGCGCATAGGCCAGGCCAATGCACAGTCCCCCGACAACAGTCACGGGCATGCTGATTCGGGCCTGGGGTCGCCATCCCCCGGTGGTTCGACGCAGATCAATCGTCAGCGCCAGCCAGGATGCAAAATAGCCGATGGTGATGAATCCTACCAACCCGCCAAAGCCTGGAATGTGAGCGGTGGCGGCCCGATCTGTCAGTGAGTAGATGCTGGTCGCGAACATCGCCGCCATTGCCCATGGCAAGGCCCGGATATCGTGTGCATTGCCGCCCACGCGTGCCAGAACAAGCAACCCAAGAACGCTAACGAAAAGTCCTGTCCAGGCAAAACCGCCCATCGTCTCGCCCAGGAACAGCATGCTCCACAAAGCGATCAAGATAGGGGAACTGCGCACCAGCGGGTAAACGAAGGCCACAGGCGCATAGTCGTAGGCGCGGCGCAAACCCATGAAATAAACCACGTTGGCGCTCGCAGAAATCACGACCCATTTCACCAGGGTGGGCGTCCACTGCACCTCGGTGAAAAGTGAATACAGTCCCCACGGCCCTAATAACACCAGGTGGGCCAGC
The DNA here is from genome assembly GCF_025548535.1 of Undibacterium sp. Jales W-56. Taxonomy (GTDB): domain Bacteria; phylum Pseudomonadota; class Gammaproteobacteria; order Burkholderiales; family Burkholderiaceae_D; genus Undibacterium. The sequence continues at coordinate 30,901 of NZ_JAJLQW010000010.1, forward strand.
AGGACCCACCACAAGGGGTAAGCTTCCCGCGCCTGGTGCCGAGCAATCAAATTCCAGGTCACGTGCATGATGACCGAGGTCACCAAGGCAAGCGCTGCGCTGTTGTCCATCAGGAACTCGGACGATCCAAACCTGCTTGCAGGTCAACTCGATCACCATCCATGGCGATGGCAGCGCGAGGCGATGACGCGCCGGTTTCCAGCAACCAGGCATCCAGCGTGTGGCTGATGTGTGTGAGCCAGGCACGCTGGGGCTTGACCTTGTCGATGACCCCAGCAGCCGTGGTCCAGTCGTTGTGATTTTTGGGGCCATCCCGTGGCGGGTAGCTGCAATCGAGGGCCAGGCCGTGTGGACGCCAGTCGGTCAGAAAGGTTTCAGTATGGGGCGGCAGGCCCAGCGTATCGGTCAGGTAGGCAAAGCGGCTACCGCTAGAGGATTCGATAGCGTAGCCAAATGTCACTTTAGAGTGAATCAGGGGCACTGGTGTCAGTGTCAATGCCCCAATGCTTAGCGGCTCAAACTTGGCTAATGCATGGAATTCCAATACACCAGGGTGTTTGTACAGGTCGGCGCAACCCTCCGAGTCGGGTGGCCCGTAAACGGCAAGGCGCGCACCGACACCCCAGCGCAGATGAAACAGGCCCTGCACATGGTCGGGGTGAAAATGCGTCAGCACAATGGCATCCAAATCACCTGGGGCAAACCGTTCATGAAGATCCGTCAATCCGGCATCCAGCAAGATGCGCGTGTTACCTGACTCAATCAGTGCCGAGCAAGGTCGGCGTACAAACGCTGGCCCCAATCGGGCACGCTCGCAGGCCACACAGCCGCAACCAAACAATGGCACACCACCGGCAGCACCAGTGCCTAAGAAAGTTACGCGCACGAAACTGCCTCGCTGCCACTGCCATGGCGAATCAAGTTCACCAGCGTGTCACCGGCCAAGCGGAGTTCGCCATCGTTGCGGATCAGCTCGCCACGGCGACCCAAAACCTGATTTTTTGGCGCACGCGCCAGGCGCTTCTCGATCTCTTCTGCACCCTCGCGGCCACGCGCTTGCAATCGCGCACGCCGCACCTCGGGCGATACCTCAACCCACACCGGCACAAGCTCTGGATAGCGCTGTGCCGCCGTCTCAAGATATTCCCGCGACCCATTCACCACCACAGTGATGCCTTTGGCCAGCCATTGGTTGACCTCAATCCCGAGGCCATAGGCGTGGCCATGGCTCTCCCAATGCATGGCCATCAAACCCGCCCTGCGCCGGGAGTCGAACTCCTCTTGCGTCAAGGCCACATGGTTTTCCCCACCTGCGTCGGCAGAGCGGGTGATGTAGCGGTGGGCAAACACCACCTGGCTTTCATTAGCCAGACGACTTCTCGCATAGCTCATCAAACTGTCCTTGCCACTGCCCGAGGCACCGACGACATAGATCAGACGTGCAGTCATTGCCGCACCTTCACACATGATCAAAATGTGCTGACAACGCAGCCACCCCAGCCACCCACACCCGATCGGCCTGTGGCAAGCCGCCCAGGTATTTGACGGCCACCAGATCGGCTCGTTTGCCAACGACGATTTCGCCCCGGTCCGTGAATCCTGCAGCACGCGCCGGGTTGCGCGTCACCAGGCTGATGGCATCCGCCAGACCAATGCCAGCCAGTTCTGGCAATTTCAACACCGACGGCAGTAAGGCAGCCGCCGAGTAGTCGCCGCACAGGCAATCGACCACACCTTCGAGCACCGCGTCCAGCGCGCGCATGTTGCCCGACTGTGATTTGCCACGCAGGATGTTGGGGGCACCAAAAAGCGTTGCCATGCCACGGCTACGCGCGGCCTGGGCGGCTGCCAGGTTCGTTGGAAATTCGGAGATCACGGCACCCAGACTTGCCAGTGCATCGACCTTTTCGGCACTGTCGTCATCATGACTAGCAATCGATACGCCATGCGCGCGTGCAACGACCGCCAGCGCGGACATGCGTGCCATGGCGCCAGCGGCTGCGGCCTGTTTACCGGCCAGCAGGGTCTCAAACTCGGTATCAGATGTTTTGTACGTGCGCGCAAGGTAGGCGCGATAAGCTGCCACGTCCTGAAATTGGCCTTGCCCGGGGCTGTGGTCCATGAAGGACAGCAGGTGTGCATGGCCGTGCCTCAAAAGCTCTGACAACACCGGTGGCGCGGTGTCGTCCGTGACCTCGTAACGCACATGCACCCGGTTGTCCACCAGCGCGTGGGCCTGCCAGGCATGGACTGCGCGTGCAATCTCGGCGGCAAAACCGTTGTTGCGCACGCCGAGTTCATGGTTGGCAAAAGACAATGCGTGAAACACCGTGGTGATGCCCGCCATGGCATTGCGCTTGTCGGCTTGTGCACAGGCAAAGTCCAGCGGAAAATGAACGCCTGGGCGGGGTTCAACTTCCTTTTCCAGCGCATCACAGTGCAGGTCAATCATGCCGGGGATCAACAAGTGTCCGGCTAGGTCCAGGGTGCGGGTGTTGCCCACCGTTTCGGGGTCGAGTGCCGCAATGATGCCGTTGTCGATCAGGATGGCTACATCGTCACGCACCTCGTCGGCAAAAACGACACGGGCGTGGGTCAAAAGTAAACGGCTCATGATGCACAGGTCTCCAGAATGTCAGATACCGCCACCGGCGGTGTGAGTTCCACCACGCGGTCAGCCAGGCGCTGCACTAGATCAGGGTGGTGAAAAATGGCGAGCATGGCCACGCCTTCGGCCTTGATGCTGTTGATCAGCCCGATGACGCGCTCGGTGGTCGTCGGGTCCAAGCTGGCCGTGGGTTCGTCCAGCAGCAGCAGCCGGGGCCGCGCAATCAGACCCCGCGCCAGGTTGACGCGCTGTTTTTCGCCGCCAGAAAAGGTGGCAGGTGGCACGCCCCACAGGCGCTCGGGCACATTCAGCAGGCCCAGCAGTTCACTGGCGCGCGCGCGGGCCGCTTCCCGCTCTACACCTTGCGCCACCAGAGGCTCACACACCACGTCCAGCGCGCTGCGCCGTGGCAGGCAGTGCAAAAACTGGGTGACAAAGCCGATGTCGCGCTGGCGAAGTTCCAGCATGCGATGCTCACTGGCTTGTGCCAGGTCGGTGCGGTGGCCTTCTGCATCCCGGTAAACCATGCGCCCGCCCGAGGGCAAGTAGGTGCGGTAAACGCACTTCAGCACCGACGACTTGCCAGCGCCTGTGGGGCCAATCAAAGCGGTCAATTGCCCGGTGTAAACCTGCAGATGAACGTTGGCGCAGGAGGGAATCAGCTTGTTTTGCTCGTGCAATTGGAAGTGTTTGCTCAAGCCGTCGATTTCAAGAATAGGTTGCATCACAGTGTTCCTTACAAGGCTGAGGCGACCAGCCGCTGGGTGTAAGCGTGCTGCGGGTCTTCCAGAATTTGATCGGTCAGGCCTGACTCAATCACGCGCCCATACTTCATGACCAGGGTTCGCCCGGCCAGCAAACGGATCACACCCAGGTCGTGGGTGACGACGATCATGGCGGTGCGCAGCTCTTGCTGGATTTCAAGAATCAAATCCAGAATGCGTGCCTGTACTGACAAGTCCAGGCCAGTGGTCACTTCGTCAAGGTAGAGCAGCGGTGGCCTTGTTGCCAGCGCCTTGGCAATTTGCACGCGTTGCTGCATACCGCCAGAGAACTTTTTGGGTGATTCGTCCATGCGGTCAATCAGCACCTCGGTGCGTGCCAGCAACTGCCGGGCCCGCTCGCGGATGTCGCCGTAGTGGCTGATGTCACTCATGAGCAAACGCTCGGCAATGTTGCCGCCGGCCGACACGTTGAAGTTCAGACCCAGATGCGGGTTTTGGTACACCATGCCAAAGCGGTGGTTGCGCAGCCAGCGCTGGCGGGCAGCGTTGAGGGCAAACATGTCCCATTGCTGTCCACCCTGCGCAGTGTCGAAAAACAAGGCTTCGCCAGCCGTGGGGGCTTCGTCAAAAAACAAGTTTTTGACCACGGTGGATTTTCCACTGCCTGATTCGCCCATGATGCCGAGAATCTCGCCTTCGTGCAGGTCCAGGCTCACGTTGTGTGCTGCCACTACCGAGCCGCAGTGGGGACAGATGTTGGTATCCAACTCGGGGCCGGTGGACTCAAAACACTGTGGGCAGCCGCGACCGTAGATTTTGGACAGGCCACGGACTTCAAGAATTTTCTTCATGCGTTTTCCTCCGCAGTGAGCCGCTTGCGCTGGGCCAGTTGCTGATTGCAGTAATCAGAATCAGAGCATTGCCAGGTCTTTTGCGCACCGCTGGCTTCCTCTGACGGGATGATCTCGTCCAAAAACGAGTCCGCAGCACCACAGCGCGCACAGGTGTGGCGCTGGCCCTTCGTATCGGTGAAGTCTTCGGTGCGAAACGGAACATCGTCAAACACCAGTGGCTCGGCCTTGGTGTAGGGCGGCACGGCGTAGATTTTCTTTTCGCGCCCGGCCCCCAATAACACCAGTGCTTTGGACTGGTGCAGTAGTGGCACGTCATAGCGCGGGATCGGGCTGGGGTCGATCACATAGTGGCCGTTGATGCGTGTGGGGTAACGGTGTGAGATGGTGATCTCATCGAAATGCACGAGGTCCTCGTACAGCTTGGTCAACAGCCGCGAGTAATCGCCCTCACCATGCATCACCTTGCGCCGGGCTTCTGAAGGTTCGACCAGCACCAATGGATCAGGGTACGGCACTTGCAGCACCAGCACTTGGGCTTCTGTTAATGGTGTTTCTGGAATGCGGTGGCGCGACTGAATCAGCGTGGCTTGCTGTGTGGACTCGGTGGTGTCGATGCCGGGGCAAGTGAGCTCCACAAACTGGCGCAGGCTGACCGCGTTGACCGAATCGTCTGAGCCCTGGTCAATCACCTTCAGGGCGTCATCCGGGCCAATCAGCGACAAGGTCACTTGCAGGCCACCCGTACCAAAGCCGCGCCCCATGGGCATCTCGCGCGAGGCGTAAGGCGTTTGGTAACCGGGGATGCTGATGGCCTTGAGAATGCAACGACGCACCTCGCGCTTGGCGTATTCATCCAGAAAACCGAAGCTGTAGGCCGCTTCATCTTGTGGCAATTCATAACCGGGGTTCATGCCTTGATTCCTTTCAACGACGTGTTTGTGGTTGGCGTGGCCTTGCTTTGTGTCGTGCGCAGGCGGTCCATGTCAGATTGGAAGGTCACGTAGTGCGGCATCTTGTAGTGGCTGGCGAAACCCATTGAGTCCACGCCATCCACATGCAACAGCACAAACTCGGGGTCTTCCGAGGGGTTGCTGGGGCCGTCGCGCATGCCTTTTTGCAGCGCGCGGTCGAGAATCGCCATCGCAATGGCTTTGACCTCGTTGTGTCCGAAACACGCGCCATAGCCCAGGGTGAACACCGGCGGGCCGTCGTTATCGCCGCCCTCGTACATGGCGACCACTTCGCATTCGGTCATCAAGACCTCACCGGCCTCGATCAACTCACCCGTTACCGGGTGCGGCAGCATCACCGGCAGGTAGCCTACGCGCAGTTCGGCAATGGTGGGATGCACGTCGCCATAGCCGCGCATGTTGGAGTACGCAATGGCCAGCAGTGAACCGGTTTCAGCCCGTGCCATGGTGGCGAGCGCCGCCGAGCGCGGCACCGGGAACACCAGCGGCTCGCGCGTGATGTCAAAAGCTTCCACACTGCGGCTTGCCAGCGGTGGTAGCAAGCCATCGGCGCGCAGGGCATCAAGCACCTTGGGAAAGGTGTCGGGCAAATCCGTCTCGGGCTGCGCTTGCCGAAAGCGCTTGGCCACATCGCGAAATGCCTGTGGGGACTCATCGGCCAGATCCATGCGCATCAGACGCAGCGCGTAATCGTAAGTGGCACCCAGCATCTGACCACCAGGGATATCCTTGAAGGCTGACGAGATGCGCCGGATCAGCCGCATGTTGGAGGTGTCTTGCACCGGCATCTCCAGCAGCCGTGGCTTGGTGGAACGGTAAGCGCGCAGGGCAAACGCCGCTTCCAGCGTGTCACCTTGCATTTGCTTGATGGCGAGTGCTGCCAGACGCGGGTGGTACAAGCCGCCCTCGGACACCACGCGCGAGGTCAGCAGGCGCAACTGGTGCTCGATGGTCGACAAAGTCAGTGGCGATCCGGCATCGCCCTCGGCGGTGCGCAAGGCTTCTGCAGCTGCGTGCGAGCCTTCAATGGCCCGACCGCCACCCTTGATGGCTACATAACCCATGCTGTTTCTCCTTGTGATGCGATTGCTGCGGTGCTGCCAATGGCTAAGGTGGTTCTGGGTAATGCGACGACGCGGGTTTCATCCATCAGAATCAGGTCCACACCCAGCGGGAAACCTTCGTTCCAGGCTTGGCGGCGCACCAGCCAGGCCGGATCCAGACCGGCGATGGCCAGTGTTTGGGTGGTGGCGATGCCGGGGCCGGTGAGTTGCCAGCACGCGCCTTTGCCAAGGAATGCCACTTTCAGCAAAATCGTTGCACCCTGTTCAGGTGACTCCAGCGTGCCCAGGGTCGGCTCGAAGATCGGGGGCAAGCCGCCAGCAGCCACAATGAATTGCGCACGCTCGGGCCCGGTCATACGGGCTTGCAGGCGTTGGCGTGTCAAGTCATTCAGAAGGTTTTGCGGGTCAGCCAGCGTGGCCTCCCGGTCGACCAGCGTGGCCAGGGTTTGCGTCAAGGCGTCACCTTCGGTCAGAGTTTCAATACGACCAGGGAAGCTGAAGGCGCTTAGCAACTGGCGAAATACGGTTTGTTGGCGGGGTGCGCTCCAGGCCTGAAGGTCTGCACTCATGCGTTCATTCATCATCGTTTTCCTCCTCGGTGGTGCCCAGCAGCGCAAAGTCAACCCGCGTGCTGGCCATCAAGGCGCGCCGCTGCGCAGTTTGTTCGGCCAGAAGTGCTGCGCCGGTTGTCAGCAAAGCCTGCGCTTCTGCATGACCAGACAGTTGCGCTGCCAATACGGCATCCAGCACGGCAATGGCGCGTGCCAGGCTGGTACGGTCATCCAGCAATTGCGCGGCACCTTCAACGCAGGCACCGTCAGAGCTGGTCACGCGAACGTGCGCAATGGCCAGTGGCACCTCCCCGGGGTAATAGGCATCGCCTTGGGCGCTGTCGCGCAGTTTGAGCAAGGCCAGGCCGGATTGAGGCAACTGGATGTCTTGCACCTGGTGCTGTTCGCACAGGCTGCGGGCCAGCGCACGCACAGACTCAGCAGGGCAAGCCAAGAATAGCCGGGGCCATTGGGCGCGTGCATACGTCACATCAAGTGGTGGCGGGGAAGGCCTCATACAGGGGCTCCTTGTTTTATTAAATTTATAGAGACATCTAGACAACAAGGTGTCGGGAGTTGGGTCGTGATAGACATGGGCAGCCCTCAGATCAACTTGGCGCGCAGCCGGGCCGAAAACTGGTCCAGCAAGAACACCGCAATGAAGATGGCCAGCAAGATAGTGGCGACATGCCCGTACTGAAACATGTCAAAGCGGCCTTTGAGCTCCTGCCCGATGCCGCCCGCTCCCACCAGGCCAATGACCGTTGCCATGCGCAGGTTTCGGTCCAGGATGTACATGGAGTACGCGATGTACTGCGGCATGACCTGAGGAATGACGCCGTACCACAACGTTTTGAGCTTGCCCGCGCCAATGGCTTCGAGTGCTTCCTGGGGTTTTTTGTCGGCATTCTCGATGTCCTCGGCGTAAAACTTGCCCAGAAAACCTGCGGCATGCAAACCTAGCGCCAACACCCCCGCAATGGGGCCAAAGCCATAGGCCAGCACCAAAAACAGCGCCACGATTAGCTCGGGTGCCGAGCGCAACAGGCTGATGGTGCCGCGCGCCAGGGTGTAGGTCGTTCCGTTTGGGCTGTAGTTACGCGCCGCATAGTAGGCCAACGGGGCAGAGACCAGGATCGACAGCAAGGTACCCCAAATCGCTATTTCAAAGGTCTCGATCATCTTGATGAACACTGTCCAGAGGTACCCCACGGGCTGGACAAGGTACTCAAGCCGCTCGGTCTCTGTTTCCATTTGAAGCGTTTGCGGGTTGAGTCGCTGTTCGGTGCGCTCCTGCACTTCAATGTAGGAAAACCAGGGCAAATGATTCTTGTCCAGATTGGGCAAGCGGGCCACTTCTTCCTTTTCACCCGCAACCGGGGGCCACATGGATTGGCCAACGCGAGACAGCCCGCGCACCACCTGGGAGTCATCCACCACGCCCACCAGGTTGCCCACAGCCTGTGCGCTCATGACCACCATCTTGTCCATTTCAGTGCGGTGGCCGGTGAAGAGAATGACGACCAGCAAGGCCAGAACGATGAGCACATGGCGCGCGGTGTAGGGTGCGTCCAGCTGCCAATGCAGCGCAGTGCCCGCTGCAGGCACGGGTATCGGTTTCATGTTCATATGGGGTTCTCAGGCCAGGGCCGGCTCCATGACTGGGTGTGTGTGCGCGGTGTTGGACGATTCGTCAGTCACCTGCGTTGGCTGGTCTTCCCATTGCGCACCGTGGTAGAGAGCCCGTACACGCTCATCCGTAAATTCGGCGGGCGTGCCGTCAAACACCACCTGGCCGTCGCGCATGCCAACGATGCGGTCGCCAAACTCGCGCGCCAGGTCAATCTGGTGCAGGCTGCACAGCACGGTCGTACCACGCTCACGGGCTGCATCGCGGATCAGTGTGAGGATGTCTCGTGAAATTTTGGGATCCAGGCTGGCCACGGGCTCGTCCGCCAACACCACTTCGGGGTCAAGCATGAAGGCGCGGGCAATACCTACGCGTTGTTGTTGTCCGCCAGACAGGTCGCCCGCGCGGCGTTGCAAATGGGCGGGGCTCAGGCCCACACCGTTCAGCAATTGGCAGGCTTTGGCCCGGTGCTCAGGCCGGAACCAGCCCAGCAGCGCACGCACCGTGGGCACCACCGGCAACAGGCCCGCCAACACATTACCGGCCACACTCATGCGGTTGGTCAGGTTGAAGTGCTGATGAATCATGGCCACGCGCTGGCGCAGGGCCCGTTCGCTGGACGCAGACAATTCCACACCATCAATACTGACGCTACCGTGCGTGGGCTTCATCAAACCATTGACGGCGCGCAACAGCGTCGATTTGCCAGCGCCCGAGGGGCCCAGAATGACGCAGAACTGGCCGTGCGGGATATCCAGCGACACATTGGTGACCGCCTGGGTGCCGTCAGGCCAAGTTTTAGAAAGAGCTTTGAATCGGATCATGACCGTTCTCCGGTTGAGAACCATGCGGGGCCGTAACCCCGCACAGTCAAGTTGTGAAAACGGGGCTTAGCGCGTGCTAGCTTTTTTCATGATGTCGGTCTTGACCTGGTCGGTGACCAGATCAAACATCTTGCCAGCGTTAGCCATGTCCTGCTCGCTGACCTTGGCGGTGTAACCGTCAACCTTGCCACCGCCGTAGCCACGAATCTGGTCTTTGGTGATGCCGGGCAATTTGTCTACGTTGTTGAAGGCATCGCGCAGCTTGGCCTTGATGGCATCGGACACCTTGGGGTGAACGGCAATCGGCGGATACGGAATGGGTGCGCTCTTGACCACGACCTTGACTTTCGCCGGGTCGATGGCCTTGGCGTTGACTGCTTTCTCGAAGGAGTCAAATGAAGCACCGCCAGCATCAACCAGGCCTTCGGCCAACGCCTTGAGTACGTTGGCATGGCTACCTGCCATATTGATACTGCTCGCATCGCGTGCCGGGCTGACGCCTGCGGCCAGCATCATGGCGACGGGCACGTTGAAGCTTGAGGTGGAGTTGACATCACCCAGCGCAATCTTCTTGCCCTTCAGGTCGCTGATGCTGTTGATACCGGCATCGTTGCGGGCGAAGATTCCGGAGTAATACACAGACTCACCATGGCGCACTGCAAGCGCCAACAACTCGGCGCAACCACGGCCTTTGGCCTGCAAGTAGCTGGCTGGACCGTACCAGGCAATGTCGGCAGCGCCGCTGCACATGGCCTCGACAACGGTGGCATAACTCTGGCCGACTTTGATGTCAAACACCAGTCCAGTAGACTTGCCAATGGCCGAGAAAATGGGTTCAAAGTCTTTTTTGGTGCCATCTTCGGTGCCACCATCAGCAGGTACCAGCACGACGCGTAACGGCTTGGCAGCACTGCCGTCGTGTTGGGTTTGTGCGTTCACACTCAAGGATGCGAGTGTGACGGCGCTCAGGCCAAGCGCCAAAAGGGCGCGACGGGCAAATTGTTTCGGGTACATTAAAAAGGCTCCTGTAAGGTAGAAAAACGAGGTTGTCAGACGGCTAGGTCAAGGGTTGATTCGCAGTTGGATCCGGTCGGCGCGAAACCGGGTAATGGCGTATTCGACTGGGGTTCCATCCCGCTCGTCTACGTTGACACTCTTTACGCGCAGCACCGGTCGGTTCTGCGGCATACCCAGCAACTTCGCGTCATCTCCTTGCGGGAGCACCGCTGTCACCAGGCTTTCAGTTCGTTTTAACTTGCAGCCATAGTTGGCTGCAAGGAATTGGTGAAGTGACTCACCGCTATAGCGCGTATCCAGATCAGGAAATCTGTTCACCGGAATAAAGTGCGAAATCACACACAGTTGCCGGTCAGATGCGGTGCGCAAAGTTTCAATCCAAAACACTCGGTCACCTAAGTTGAGCGCCAGGCGTTGTGCGACACGCTCGGTTGCGGCCAATGTCTGGAGGCACAGAATGCGGTTCTCCGATTGCATGCCGAGGGCGGCGAGATTTTCTGTAAAACGTGTGCCGGTGCCAATCTGGTAGTCGATCTGGCTATCCAACACAAATACGCCGCGACCGTGACGACGCTCCAGCAGTCCCGCTTCGACCAACTCGTCAATCGCCCGGCGCAGAGTGTGGCGGTTGACGCCAAATCGAACCGCAAGCAAGCCTTCAGCTGGTAGGCAATCGCCAGGTCCATAGCCAGTGGCGACTTCCTGTTCAAGCTGACGGGCGATCTGGATATAAAGCGATTCACCGTTATCCCGGCTGACTGCGTAAAGACTCATGTGTGGTTATCTAGACATGTTTGTGTACCGAGACAATAACCAGCCTATGTGACACCTTCGTGACGATGCAGAATCAATAAATTGGTTCTTGATGTGAGACTCGCGGAATGGGCTGATGGAGGAATCACCGCGTTCCAACCTCCGGTTGAGGTTGAAAGGCTTGTCTGTAGCATCGGCATGTCTTGGGGTCTAGCAAATTTCCCCATACAAAAAAGCGCGTTGGAACTGTAAGCCGATGGAGCGCATTGATACCGCCCAACTGTCTGAATACTGTGTTACCTTGAGCAGGCGTGGACACTCCAATTTCGGATTGGTGTGCAAAACGGTTGAAACGTATTCAGCAGTCAATCACCCGTTTCTAGAGAAATACGGGGTCACCATGATGCCAATGACGGCAATCTGCTAGGCAGATCAAAATTCTCTACTACCGCTATGGGCACGTTAAAGGCCGCCACGAATGGCTTCTGACAGGCCTGAATTGGGCAACCCAAAGCTGACTGTCGTGACCGAAGGCAATGGGCCTGATACCGGTATAAGTTTTGGCCTCAAATCCTCTGTTTCAGGGGGAAAATCCGCTCGTTTTACCTTTTCGAGGGGTTGGGCTCATTTAGCCAATGTGGTTTATTTCTCCGGTCTGGCCAGGGCCTACGAGCACGCACCGGTCGCACTGGTCTATCCTCTGGTGCGCAGTTCACCTCTTTTCATTGCGATCTGGGGCACGCTGTTCTTCGGTCAAAATCTCCCGCCCATTGCCTGGCTGGGCATTGGCATCAGCGTGCTGGGCTTGCTCGTCATGGCATCGAGTGCTCAACAGGGGTCGGATCGACGAGCATTCCGATGGGCCATGCTGGCCATGTTGGCGACAAGCGTTTATTCCCTGAGTGACAAGGCGGCCACCGAACACATCCCAAGCTTCATGGGGCTCGTGGGTTTTCTGTCCGTCGGCTACCTGGCATCCTGGATCAGCATGACCTTGCGCATGCATCGGCACACCCGCAGTTGGGTGCCGGCACAGCGCATTGATCTCGCGTCGCTGGCTCTTGGCGGAACCTGTATCGGTCTCGCCTACGCCTTGGTTATCCACGCCATGCGCCAGTTGCCTGCGGCGGAGGTCGTGTCGTACACCAACGCCGGTATCGTGCTCGCTGCAGTTCTCTCCATTTTTTTGTTCAATGACAAAGTCGGATGGCAAAAGAGAATCATGGGGGTCGTGATCATCACGAGTGGTTTGGGGGTGCTTGCCATGAGGTGAGCGACACAATACCAACCATCGCACACCAGCATTCCAACCCGGCTCGCGACCTGCCGGTGAAGTAAAAGCGACTTCCGATATGTCCCAAATTTCCCGATACGTCGAGGCCGCCGAGCGTGACAACACGCGTCGAAGCTATGCCGCAGCCATTCGCCATTTCGAGGTGGAGTGGAAAGGCTTGCTGCCAACGACCGCTGATGCAACCTCCCGTTACCTGGCTGACCACGCGGCCACGCTGGCGATCAGCACCCTCCGTCAGCGGCTCGCCGCGCTCTCGCGCTGGCACATCGACCATGGTTTTGCAGACCCGACCAAGGCACCCTTGGTGCGCCAGGTTCTCAAAGGCATTCGCTCCATTCACTCGGTTGCAGAAAAGCGGGCACGCCCCCTTGAAATCGATGTCGTCCAGCAGATCGATCAATGGCTGGGGGTGGCCATCGGCAACGCAGAACGCAGCGATGACCGATTGGCGCTGCTTCGCCACACCCGCAACCGCAGTTTGCTGCTGCTGGGTTTCTGGCGGGGATTTCGATCGGACGAGTTGGTCAACCTGCGGGTGGAGAACGTGGAAGTCTCGCCTGGCGAAGGGCTGTCGTGCTACCTGAGCCGCAGCAAGGGCGATCGGCAGATGCTGGGCCGCGTATACAAATGTCCGGCGCTGTCCCGCCTGTGTCCTGTGACGGCTTTCACGGCATGGGTCAGTCTGGTCGGCCTGACCCAAGGCCCGGTGTTTCGCAAGATCGACCGCTGGGGGCGAATCGGTCAAGAAGGGCTGCATGCCAACAGCCTGATCCCATTGTTGCGCAGCCTTTTGGCTGAGGCCGGGGTCGCCGCTTCCGAGGCATACAGCACCACTCCCTGCGTCGCGGATTTGCCGGTTGGGCTCGCGCCAGCGGTTGGGACATCAAGGAACTCATGGAGTACGTGGGCTGGAAGGATGTCAAATCGGCCATGCGTTATCTGGATGCCTCCGGCAGCGCACTTCAGGCCCGGTTTGAGGCGGGTCTCGCAACACTGGCCCCAGCAGATCGAGCGGATCGGTCACCACCGCCTTCGATGCACGCGCCGGCCGAGCAAACCAAGGAACAGGCCCAGAGGCCCCGTCTGCCTGAGCTCGCAACACCATCGGCAATCCTGCGCGTCACAGTGTTGCTGGCCCGGTTCAGCCCACAATCGCGCGGGCTGACGAGAGGCCGGCGGCTGATCGAGCAGACCTGCTTCGAGCGCTACGCCATGCAGCGCTTGAATACCGAGGGCACACAGTACGAACTGACAGTGCCCTACGAATCCAGGGATTCACTGGAAGAGGCGATTGCCGCTTTGCTCGATGACATGTACCGCATCGCCGAGGACAACCAGTGCCTGCTGGAGGCTGCGTTTCACGAGCCGGCCACCGACTCGTATTGGGACTGAAGGGCTGGGATGATGACGGCGGATGGCACGACGCACCAGCGGGGGAGGCCTCACGAATGACTACGCTTCATGAGACGGCCTATCCCCATCTGAAGCCCGACCCCACTGAGAGGGAGCTGGCAGAACTCTTCACACCCACCGAGGCGGAACGGGCGCTGGTGGCGGGAGTCGGCAAACGGCCTTTACCTCGCGTGGCCGCCCTCATTCACCTGAAGGTTTTCCAGCGCCTGGGGTATTTTCTGACACTGTCCGATGTGCCGCAGGTGATCAGGGAACACGTTGCACAGCACGCGGGTGTTCCGCGGGCGCCAGCGCTGGCGGACCTCAAGCGCTTTGAGGCCTCGGGCTCGCGCATGGTGGTCTTCACAGCATTGCGTCGCTATCTGAACGTCAAACCACTCAACCCGGCGGGGTACGCCTGGCTGGGCGTTGTGGCGGACACCGCGGCCGAGACGAAACACGCCGTGGCCGACATCATCAACGTGATGCTGGAGGAGTTGGTCCACCATCGCTGCGAATTGCCCGCCTTCTCGACGCTGGATCGGATGGCGTTTCGTGCCCGGGAAAAGAGCAACAACCAGCATTTCTCCGCCATCGCTGGGCAACTGACGTCACAGACGAAGACATTGATCGATGGCTTGCTCAAGACGGCCACGGGCGAGTCGGCGTCACCCTGGCAAATGCTCAAGCGCGAGCCCAAGCGGCCCACCAACAAAGAAACACGGACCTACATCCAGCACATCCGGCGTCTGCAGCACCTGGTGGAGCAACTTCCCAAGCCCGACGTGCCCGTGCCCAAGCTCAAGCAGTTCCGGCTGCTGGCGCGCGCGCTCAATGCCACTGAGATGGCTGAACTCAAGCCACAAAAGCGCTATGCGCTGGTGGTGATCTTCATTCGGGCGCAGCATGCCCAATCGCTGGACGACGCTGCCGACCTGTTCATCCGTCTCATGCAGAACCTGGAGAACAATGCCCGGCAGAAACTGTTGTCCTTCCAGCAGGAGCGCGTCCACAAGACCGACATGCTGGTCGGGCAGCTCAAGGACATCCTGGGTGCCTACCAGTTGGTTGGGACCGACACCCAACGCGTCGAAGCCATCAGCACGACCCTGGTGGCCGAAGTGGACGAGCTGCTGAACGAATGCGAACAGCATCTGGCCTATGCCGGGCGCAACCACCTGCCGTTCCTGCTGCAGCCGTACAAGATGGTGCGAGCGCAGCTGCTCAACTGCATCGACATCGCGTCGCCCAAGGCCAGCAGCGAGGACCTGGTGGTGGAGCGGCTGATGGAAGCCCTCTCCAAACTGCGCGACAACCGTGCCGACACCGTACCGCTGGACATGCTGGGCCTGAGTGAAGACACGGATTTGCGCTGGATGTCGGCCCAGTGGAGAAAGCTTGTGCTGGTCAAACCGGCAGGCAAGGGCCGCGCGGAGTCCGTCCGCCGCCGGTATTTTGAGCTGGCCGTCATGCACGCCGTCAAGGACGATCTGAAGTCCGGAGACCTCTTCATCAAGTTCGGGGAGCGCTACGACGACTACCGCGAGCAGTTGGTCGATGACGAAACCTTTGAACGCGAGCTGGGCGACTATGGGCAGGTCACGGGCATCGAGACGGAGCCCGGCGCCTTCGTGTCGAAGCTGAAATCGTCCATGGCGCTGCGAGCCATGGAAATCGATGCCGGATTTCCAGAAAACGCCCATGCTGAAATCGTCGATGGACGCCTGATCCTCAGAAAACCGCCTCGCTCAGACATTGTCGAGGCCGCCGCGCGCATCGACGGCATGATCACCGAGCGGATGGAGGCGGCCAGCATTGTGGACGTGATGATCGACACCGAGCGGTGGCTGGACCTTCACAAGCTGTTTCGTCCGCTGGCGGGGACCGACAGTCGCCTTGAGGACTTGCGCATGCGCGTGATCACGACCTTGTTCTGCTATGGCTGCAACCTGGGACCCGTTCAGACCGCCAAATCGATCAAAGGTCTGAGTCGGCGTCAGATTTCCTGGCTGAACCTGAAATACGTCAGCGAAGACCTTCTGGACAAGGCCATCGTCAAGGTGATTAACGCCTACAACAAGTTCGAACTGCCCGGTTACTGGGGCACCGGCAAACACGCATCGGCCGATGGCACCAAGTGGAACCTGTACGAGCAGAACCTACTGTCCGAGCACCACATCCGCTATGGCGGCTACGGCGGCATCGGCTACTACCATGTCTCCGACAAGTTCATCGCACTGTTCAGTCACTTCATTTCTTGTGGCACCTATGAGGGGATCCACATCCTGGATGGGCTGATGAGCAACGAGTCCGACATTCGGCCCGACACGATCCACGGTGACACGCAGGCACAGAGCTACCCGGTTTTTGCGCTGGCTCACTTGCTTGGCATCCAGCTCATGCCGCGCATCCGAGGCATCCAGGACCTGAAATTCCATCGCCCGCAGGCGGGCACCGTGTACCAGAACATCAATACGCTGTTCAGCGACGTGATCGACTGGCAGTTGATTGAACTGCATCTGCCGGCGATGCTGCGGGTGGCTGTGTCTATCAAGACGGGAAAGATCACGCCATCGGCCATCCTGCGCCGACTTGGCACTTACAGCCGCAAGAACAAGCTGTACTTCGCCTTCGTCGAACTCGGCAAAGTGATCCGGACCATGTTTCTGCTGAGCTACATCGGGGACGTCGGACTGCGCAAGGTGATCCACGCCGAAACCAACAAGAGCGAACAATTCAACGGCTTTGCCGGCTGGTCGTTTTTCGGGGGAGAGGGGATCATTGCCGAAAACATCCGGCACGAGCAGCGCAAGGTCATCAAGTACAACCACCTCGTGGCCAACATGATCATCCTGCACAACGTGGTGGGCATGACACGTGTACTGCGAGAGCTTCGCGACGAAGGCACCGAGATCACGCCGGAGATATTGGGCGGCCTTGCGCCGTTCCGCACGGCCCATATCAACCGATTTGGAGACTACACACTCGACTTCCGCCGGAAGATCGGTCCGCTGGATTTCGAAGTCACCATTATTCCAATATAATCATAAGGTTAGGTTCGTTTCTGCGGTTTTTTACATGAATCCCTGCCGACCCTCTTGAGCGCGACACCCGCCAAGTACGTTCTCGCCAGACACTGGTGCGTATGGCTGGATTTCCGGCTATCAAGACCCTGGATCAGTACGATTACAGCTTTGCCGTGGGTGCGCCTAAGAAGCAGCTCGATGAACTGGCAAGCCTGCGGTTTATCGATCGGGGAGAGAACGTCATCCTGCTAGGGCCGTCTGGCGTCGGTAAAACCCATGTCGCCATCGCCTTGGGATACGCCGCAACCCAAGCGGGCATAAAAACGAAGTTCATCACCGCAGCAGATCTGATGTTGCAACTGGAGGCTGCCATGCGTCAAGAACGCTATAACGCCGTGCTGCGCCATAACGTGTTGGGGCCGCGCTTGCTCATCGTCGATGAAATCGGATACTTGCCGTTGACCGGCGACCAGGCAAGCCACTTCTTCCAGATCGTTGCCAAGCGCTATGAAAAAGGAGGATCCATGATACTGACCAGCAACCTGCCATTTACGCAATGGGATCAGACGTTTGGGGGCAACACCACGCTGACGGCAGCCATGCTTGATCGCATCTTGCATCACTCACATATCGTCCAAATAAAAGGAGACAGCTACCGACTCAAACAGCAACGCAAGGCCGGACACTTCCCGTCCACAGCCAAATAATCATTGGTTCAGATTTACTTTGCGCAATACCGCGCGAAGTGGCTCAAATTTCAAATGCGTTTGACAATGGCGTTCGCTCTTCAAACTCTTTTATATATGGCTGAAGCAAGTATATGCCCGTGTTAGAACTCGCACCAATCGTGATTTCATCTTTCTTTTCAAATAGAGTTCCGGCTTTACACGCCAGGTTGACGAGCTGTTGCGCATACGGCAAAAAAGTTTCACCCTCGGCTGTCAAGCTGCAACCGGCATTGCTTCGCACGATCACTTCCATCTTAAGCGACTCTTCAAGCTTCTTGATATGCTGCGTCACCGTCGACTGCGAAATGTCGAGTTGTTTTGCGGCGTCGCGGAAGCCCCCGGCTGCGACTACGGCCAGAAAACTCTCAACGTGATCGAGATTAATCACTCAGTCATCTCCCCGCTCCAACATGGTTGACCGCTCCGCGTGGAATGCGCCCTTGCAACGCTTCGAGGATACTGAGGGCGGCTTCACGCTCGATTTCCATCCGTACCGATTTGACCGCCGAACCCAGGTGAGGCGTAAAGAATGTGGGTAAAGCAGGATCAAGCAATTCGTCAGGAATAGAATGCGGCCTGTCGGGACGCGCCCATTCCTCCATCTCGAAGACGTCTGCGGCGTAACCGCCCAGATGCCCCGTCCGAAGCGCATGCACCACGGCCCGCTCATCTACGATGGAGCCGCGACAGGCATTGACGAGGTACGCACCGGGCTTCATGCGGTCTAATGCCCGAGCATTTATGGTGTGGTGGGTATCTGACGACATCGGCAGCATGGGAATGATGAAATCGCTTGTCGCCAATAGCTGGTCCAGCGATGTTCTGCTCGCATTCCATGCCCTTTCCGACTCTTGCGGCAAAGGCTGCGGATCCGTGTACTGAATTTGCATATCGAAGGCGGCCAGCCGCTTTGCGACCGCCCGCCCGACCGCTCCCGTCCCAATGATGCCGGCGGTTTTACCCGTCAAACCTGTGCCATAAAACCGCGGGGTCCAACCATTGAACTGGCGTGATCGAATGTAATTATCACCTTGCAGCATATTCCGTGTGATGCTCAGCAACAGGCCAATCGTTAGTTCAGCTGTGGGACTCGTAAGCAAATCAGGAACAATCGTAAACCAAATCCCATGGCGGGTACATGCCTCGACATCAAAGTTGTCATATCCTTTAAGCGCGGCGCCGATGACCTTCAGATTGGGGCACGCGGATAGAAAATCCGCATCTATGCTATCCGGCATAAACACCATCATCCCGTCCGCATCATTGGTGCGCAACAGTACCTCTTCCCGCGACATGGTTGAATCGGACTGATTGGAAATTACTTCAGCGGCGGTCTCAAGGAGGGCCAGCGTGTCAGGGTGGATTCGATGCGTTGTTACGATTCTTGGTTTCATGGGACCTCTGAGGAACGAACTACGCGACATGCCGCTGCAACGGCTCGTCTCTGTCGCTGTGTACGGCACGCTGCTGATAAATGGATCGTATCTTTTGCATCATGCCTTGATCATTAGGTTGGTTAGCCATATTCAAACTGATTCGCCCATCCCGCAATCCCACGACTCGATCAGACACTTCAAGTGCCAGGTCTACCTGGTGCAGGCTGCACAGGACCGCGACATTAAGATCTGTAGCCGCGGCTTTCAGCGTTTGCAGAACCGAGCGCGCCGTCAGCGGATCGAGGCTGGAGACGGGTTCGTCCGCAATAATAATCTTGGGCTTCTGCGCCAAGGCTCGCGCTATCGCAATACGCTGTTGCTGACCGCCTGACAGCAGTTGCGTAGGCGTGTTTGCATAATCGAGCATGCCGACCCGGTCCAGACATTCGAACGCGAGCACTTTGTCAGCCCGGCTGAAGCTTTTCAATGTGACGCGCCAAATGGGCATCTCTGCCAGACGCGCACCCAATACATTCTCGAGTGCTGAGAACCTTTTCACCAGGTGCAGTTGTTGGAACACGAACCCGATCTGGCCACGTACTGCCCGCAGACGCGCCGGAGACAGTTCATGTATGGATTCTCCGAGCGCCACGATAGAACCGGAGTCAATCGGCTCAAGGCCAGTGAGACATCGGAAAAGCGTCGACTTCCCTGCCCCGCTTGTGCCGAGCAAGGCAACCATTGAGCCGTGACGTACTTCGAAGTCAATCGATTCCAGGACAACTTTATTGCCGTATGACTTACCGACATTCTTTAACTGCAACGCTACATCTTTCATTGCGAACCGCCCTTCCAGTAATACGTGAAGCAATCAGTTATTCGCAGGGAGAGTTTCGAATCCCTCGCGTTTTGTGTCCAATATCAAGTACCTGAGCCGGTCACTGATGAAATCGATTGCCGACACCATCAGCAATACAACCGCCAGTACCGTAATCATCTTGTTGAATTCCAACAAGTCCACAGTATCTTTCAGGGTCTGCCCAATTCCACCTGCGCCTACGATGCCCAGTACTGTGGACGTTCTGACACTGAATTCCCAAATGTATAGAACGCTCGCGATCAGGTGCGGCATAACATCCGGGATCAGACCGTAGCGGATAATCTTTGCCCTGCTGGCACCGGTCAAGGCGAGCGCATCCAATGGCCCTTGGTCAACGGGCTCGATGGCTTCAGCAAACATTTTGCCGATTGCCCCTACCATGTGGAAAGTAATGGCCAGTACGCCGGAGAACGGACCGAAGCCCACTGCTGCTACAAATACAAGTGCATAGACAAATGTCTCCGTGCCGCGGCTGGCGTTCAGGATGGCGCGGGATACCCGATAGGTCCACTTGTTCGGACAGGTATTACGCGCAGCCATGAGTGCCAGCGGAAATGCCATGATTGTGGCGAATATCGTGCCAATCGTCGCCATGGCGAGCGTCTCGCCAGCCCCTTTTAGAATGACGTCCAGGTCGCTCAGGTCGGGTGGAAACATCTGCACGACGAATGACCATAGTCTCGGTAAACCGGCGCCTAGCTTCTGGAATTCTATCTGACACACGTACCAGGCCACTGCCAGCAAACTGAGTACTACGACCGACGTTGCAAAATGCCGCTTTCTCCTGGCTACGTCCCTCTTGACATTAGCCAGCATGACTTCTTCGATTCGCTGATTCATTGGTTCATCCTCTGTGGTATCGCGATGCGCGCCCGTATGTTCGTGCAGCGGAGACAAGGAGCTGGCGTGCGTCAGTCCACCTTGTCGTCCGCTGCCCTCATCCAAGAACGGACCCCTCGTGCTTTATAGTTTTCCCAGGATGCGGCCGGCGTCTTCGATTACCTTGTAATCGCTGTGCTTTGCCTTCACGAAGCCGTTATAGCCCGAGCCCATCAGCGACTGTGCTTTCTCTTCGGACAAGGACGTCAGTATTTCCGTGATGCGCGCTTTCAGAGCAGGATCAAAATCCTTCGGCACGGATATCGCGTCGTTCGGCAGCTTGCTGGATTCCCACACGATCTTGGACTTCGAAGGATCGATTTGACCCGCTTCGATCATCCCGTTCCGGCCCCGATCCATATCGGATCCGAGGTCGATCAGTCCGTGCTGAATCTGTGATTCGTTCTGGCCAAACGAGGCACCTTCACGATATTCAAAATAGCTCGCAGGGTCGATGCCGATGCTCTTGAAGTACGCCATCGGGATGAGCCAGCCAGAAGTGTTGCCCTGATCACCGAGTGACAGCTTCAAACCCTTCGCGTCCTCGGGCCATTTTTTGATCGGCAGATCGGCGCGACCGACAATGAGGGCTTTGTAGAACGGCTTCCCGCGGTACTTGGCCATTGCAAGCACTTCGGTGCCGGCCTTTTTATTCGACAAGACATAGCCCCAGGGTCCGAGCCAGCCCACATCGACATGGCCATTTGTCATTGCCACAGATATTGCCGCCCAGCTTTCCGGGGAGACGATTTCATAGGTCGCGCCGAGCTGGTCGGCGAGATACTTGAATATCGGCTCAAACTCTTTGATGGTCTGGCTAGGCGTTGGACGCATCGGCGCAATTGCAAAACGCAGGTGAAGTTTACCATTGACAACCTCAGCTGCCTGCGCGGGTGTGCACACTATGATTGTGGCGATAAAGGCAAGAATGGCGCGCGTTAACGCCTTCTTGAATTTCGAAAACAGAGTAAAAACTTGCATTATGACCTCAGTGAGTTAAAGACTTCAGTAGTACTTTTGAGTCAAAGCTCGTTGACTTTCAAAGATGCGATCACCGTACATCGACAACGGATACGGGACAGTCAAAGGGAGTTCCACCATGCGCGGGAATACGGTGGATCGGCCAGAGACCATGAGGCTTTCATAATCCCCATAGTTGCCACAGCCCAGAAGTGGCCAGGCATCAGCCGCGGCATAGCCGATGAGCAGAAAACGCCGCCTGATCGTTGAGTGGTTTGGGCCTGAACCATGAAGGGTCCGGACGTGATGCAACGTGACAGTTCCTACGGGTCCCGTCAGTAACTCCCCTTCTGTCGGGTCGAGCGCTTCGTCCCAGTTGGAGCGAGAGATCGCGTGGCAAAACTCGCCCGTCTCGACGTTCCGGTGGTCGTACACTTTTCCTTTGTGGGAGCCTGGCAAGCATGCCATCGCGCCATTTTTCTCACTTGTCTCGTCGAGGAAAATTCCGAGAGTAAGAAAATCATCGTTTGTGTGGGGATAGAATGCCCAGTCCTGATGCCACTGGACTGGCGCGCCTGATGGCGGCTTGAAGTTGATTTTGCTATTGTGCAAACGGATGTTTTCGCCCAGGAAATGCCGAAGCAAATCGACGATTTTTTCCGACCTGACCAAAGAATCTATTGCATCGAAATAAAGGTGAGGATTCTCGACGCGACGCAGTAGCTTCGTCGTCTCGCCATTCTTCTTTTCGAACTGGTAAGTCTCATTGTCCGAAGCTACGCCAATAGCTCCCAATTCAATTTGCTTGACGTCTTCAAGAATCTTCGCTACTTCCTCCGCGGAGAAAAAGCTTTCAATCTTCGTATATCCCTTGTCGAGATATTCGCGTTGCTGCTCTGCAAACATGGTGATGCTCCAAGGTCTTCCAACGAATAATCGGGAGGGCAAACTGCGGCTCCTTCCGGCATGCTGATTCGATCATGTAATCAATAAGTAACTTTGATCTACAGATCGATCATGAAAGGATGGTAGATCGTCGGTATGACATAGGCATGACAGCGGGACGCGGAATGCAACACAGAAGGATGGTCGCAGCGCCTGGCAAGCGCCGCCCGTGTCGCTTTCTGCCTACGTCACAATAGGCCTTTGCACGATAATATCTGCTGTTCACCCCCGCAAATGGCAGTGAACAACCCGCTGCCACCAAACTGGAGAGAGCCGCTATGCAACTCACCGTCGAGACGAACGTACGAGCCCCGATTGAACGGGTGTGGGAGGCGTACACCACACCCGACGAGATAATTCGCTGGAATGCGGCCTCAGATGACTGGCACACCACCAGGGCCATTGTGGAGGAGTGCATGCGGTGCCATCAGTGGCGGTCGCTCAGAGGACGGCGCCGAGTATGTGACAGAGGCCATCCTTTACTTGGAGGATTCCAATCCGCATGACAATCGAGCCGTTCGAGTGACTATTGAAGGACAGAGAGTAGGGTATCTGTCGCGACAGAATGCGCGCCTTTATCGAAAGCAATTAAAACAATTGGGCCATGCGCAGATCGTCTGTAAGTGTGATGCAATGATAGTCGGCGGGTGGCACCGTTCACCTGCGGATGCGGGGCACTTCGGTGTCAAGCTTGATCTGCCAGTTGTATAGTTCCTGCCTGTCCATTCAAGCCTATACGCTTCACGGGTTCGTGGAGGACTGTAAACAACCTCGTTGGTCGGTCGGCATTTGTTTACATAAACTTTTTCTCAGTGCTCTCCCTATTGAGAAAAGCCCCATTGTTGCTGGGGAAATTTAGAAGTTTACAAACTTAGGTATACATAACCCTTCTAAACAGGACGTTTTGACACCCCATAGCGCTTCAAGCGCGTTAAAAACCCCGGCCAGCCAAGCGCTGTCGGGGTTTTGCTTTGTGGGCGCGGTGCTTGCCCCGTCGGTCACTCAGCCTTTGAGTTGTTTGAGCACTTCTTCATGCAGGTCATCGCCGTCGGCCTGCGCCATGAACGTGTCAATGCTGCCGTCAAAGCGCACGGCACCGCGGTGCAACAGCAGTAGCCGGTCGGCCACCTTGATTTCTTCAATCAGGTGCGTGGCCCACAGCACGCCGACTTGCCGTTGGGCTGTGAGGCTGCGCACGGCGGTCAACAGCTGTTGCCGGGAGGCGGGGTCCAGTCCCACGGTGGCTTCGTCCATCAGCAGCACGCGGGGCTGGTGCAGCAGGGCACGCACCAGCTCCACCTTGCGTCGCGTACCACCAGACAGCCCGCGGGTGACGGCATCGATTTGTTCGGTCAAACCCATCAAGGCCAGACCGTCCTGAATGCGCTCACGCGCCACGGCACGCGGCAAACCGTGCAAATCAGTGTGGAACAGCAGGTTGGCGCGCACGCTCAGGTCCAGGTCCAGCGCGCTTTGCTGAAACACCACCCCCAGCCCGGCCAGCGCGCGGCTGGCGTGTTGCCGCAGGTCGTGCCCCAGCACCTCGATGCGGCCCTGGTCTGGGCTGAACAGGCCGGTCAGCAGTTGCAGCAGGGTTGACTTGCCGGCGCCGTTAGGGCCCAGCAGCGCCACCATTTCGCCCGCCCGCAATTGCAGGCTGACGCCTTGCAGGGCGTGGGTCTTGCCATACGATTTGTGCAGGTTTTCGGCGTTCAACAGGGTGTCGGTCATTGCGTTCGGCGTTCAGTTGGCGGGGGCGGCCAGCAGTTTCATGCGCCGCAGCAGCGCTTTTTCACGCTCCACGGTTTGCACAATGGCGAGCTGGTAGGCATGGGTGTCCAGGTAGTCCAGGGACTGATCGTAGCGGGCCAGTGCCGCTTTGTGGCGTTCGCTGAGCATGGCTTTGTGAAAGGCATCATGCAGCTTCTTGATGATGGCGTCTGGCGTGCCACGGGGTGCGGCCAGGCCCCAGGGCGAGGTGTAAACCGAGCGCGGGTAGCCGAGTTCGCGCAGGGTGGGCACTTGGGGCCAGCGCGGGCTGCGTTCGGCACTGAAGATGGCCAGCAGGCGCATCTTGCCCTGGTCGATCCAGGGGGCAAAGCCGGTAGAGTTCACGCCCGCCATGAGTTGTTCGGCCGCAACGGCCAGCATTTGGTCGGCAGTGCCTTTGTAGGGCACGTGCACATACTTGATGTTGTGTTCCAGCAAGATTTCTTCCATGGCCAGATGAGCGGTCGTGCCCACGCCAGTGGAGCCCATGAGCAGCTCGCCCGGGTGCTGGCGGGCCCAGTTCAGCAGGTCGGCCAGGCTTTTCCAGGGGCTGGCTGCGGGCACCAGCAATCCAAATGTCACGCCTGATACCTGCACGATGGGCGCCAGGTCTTGCACCGGGTCCCAGGTCACGCGGTTCATGAGCGCGTGGCGGTAGACCGTGAGGGGCACTTGGCCAATCGTGTAGCCATCGGGTTCGGCCGCTTTCAAGGCCGGGGCGACCAGGCTGCCGGCGGCACCCGGGCGGTTGGCCACGATCACGCGTTGGCCCAGCAGCGGCTCCACTTCTTCGCAGAGCAAACGCAAAGTCAGATCGGTGGCGCCGCCAGCAGGCCAGGGCACGATGAGTTGCAGGGGACGCTGCGGCCAGGTGGCGGCAGTTTGTGCCTTTGCATGGCGGGGTGTGAGCCCCACGCTGGCCCCCAACACGCCAGCCGCTCCGGTGCTTAAACTCCAGCGTAACCAGTCGCGACGGTTGACCGGTTCGTGCAGGTCGGGGAGCAGTTGGGGTTGCGTTGTGTGGGTCATAGGATGTCGGCCATGCAATGTTTTGACGGGTGGCATGTCAAAAAAGCAAGATAAAGCAAATTTCGAGCCTGAAAATTCGGCATTGTTTTTGCTTTGTTGCTTGCCGAGCAAGCTAGTAGCTCAATTCAATTCATAACGACAGGAGATTGACCGATGACTTTCCAAACACTGCGGCGCACCAAGACAGTTTCGCCACGCAACACGCGCTCCCTGTTGCGCCCTTGGGCGCTGGGCATTTTGGCCTTGGGGGCTCAGTTGGCCATGGCGCAAGCGCCTGCCGACCGGGTCTATGTGTCGAGTGAAAAAGACAACAAGATATATGTTTTTGACACCCAGGGTGCGTCAAAGTCGGCCATAGAGGTGTGTCAGCGCCCGCGCGACATGAAGTTCAACAGCAACGGCAGCCAGATCTACGTGGTGTGTGGCGACAGCAACCAGCTTGGCCTGGTGGATACGGCCAGCGGCAAGATGACGGGTACCGTGCCCTTGGGCGATAGCCCTGAAATGTTTGGCCTCAGCCCCGACGGCAAGACAGCCTACGTCTCCATTGAAGATGAGAACACGGTCGCCGCCTACGACCTGCAGACCAAAGCCAAGTTGTTTGATGTGGCCACGGGTGGTGAACCCGAAGGTGTTTTTGTGACACCAGACGGGAAGCAGGCCTATGTGACATCCGAGGTGGCCAATGTCGTTCACCTGATTGACCTGACGCAGCGCAAGGTGTTGAAAAACATCCGCGTGGGTGGGGTCGTCTCAGAAAACGGAAAATAAAGCACGTTAAGCCGGATTTGCGCTGGGCCGTGACGTGCTTTGTGCTTAGCTGCGCTATTTAGCCATGTCGCTCGCGCAGCGCACGCACGCCGCGACCTAGTTTGCGACGCAACAAGGTGCGCAAGGTCGTGCCGTCGGAATAGCCGACCAAGCCGGCGATGCGCTCGATACTTTCCTCGGTCGTCTGCAATAAGTGCACCGCGCGCTCCACGCGCAAGTCTTGGAAATACGTCAACGGCGACTTGCCCAGCACGGCCTGCAGGCGCCGTCCCAGCGTCCGTTCGCTGCTGCCCACGGAGCGGGCGGCATCGCTCATCGAAAAGCCCAGGGCCAGTCGCTCTCTGGCCCACTGTTCGAAGCGCTCGACGATCGGGTCGGCATGCGCTACCTGATCGGCAATCATGAACACTGCTTGCGACGCGCGCGGCTCGATTAGCAGGTAGCGCGCGCATAGCGCGGCCAACGTTGGGCTCTGGCCACGCACCACGCCCAGCCCCAGATCGAGATGGGCCAGCGCCGCGCCTGCCGTGGTGAAACCGGGCGAATTAACCAGCATCCGTGATTCGTCGAGCGCCACCAGCGGATAGCGCTGATGAAACAGCGCTGATAGCCACCAGGATGTGGTCGCGCTTTGTCCGTCGAGCAGCCCGGTTTCGGCCAGCACGAAGGTGCTGGTGCAGGCGGCTCCAATATGCACGCCTGCTGCGGCCCATTGCCGCAGCCAGGTGCCAGCCTCGATGACGTCGGGACGCGTCAACGCCGCTAACAAAGGCTGCGGCATTTTGCTGCCCAGTGCGGGGAGCAGCACGACATCGGGCCTGGGCAAGGCCGTCACCCGCGTGACGGGAACGCTCAACCCCTGCGCCGTGTGCACCTCTTGGCGCACTCCCACTAGGCGCATGTCTAGCTGCAACGAAGACTGCTCGCGCTGCCCCAACTCGTTGGCGGTACCGATGACGTCCAGCAGCGACGCAAGGCCAATATCGAATACCCCATTGAGGGCAAATACATAGATGAGCATGGCGGATAATATATCATTAATGGCGATTCCGCCACTATACTCCGCTACCGCTCGAGCCTAAGATTTGTTCCTCCATCAACAACTCTCAAGGAACACACATCATGGTCAAGCTTGCTATTCGCGCCACACTGGTCGCAAAACCCGGCAAGGAAGCCGCCGTCGAAGCATTTCTCAAGAGCGCACTGCCGCTGGCCATGCGGGAGGCCGGTACCACGCTCTGGTTCGCGCTCAAGATCACGCCGTCGACGTTTGGCATCTTCGACGCCTTCGCCGACGAGGCGGGCCGTGACGCGCATCTGGCCGGGCCGATCGCCGCTGCACTGATGGCACAAGCGTCTGAACTGCTGGCTCATGCGCCCGTCATCGAAAAAATCGACGTGCTGGCCGTTAAGTTGCCAGCAGCGAGCTGAAAGCACAAGGAAATCGTGCGCCAAGCCGTTGGCCTGTTCACGTTGTCCAGTTGACCTATACCCTAACTAGGCGTCAGGCATTGCGTCCGACATGCGTCAGGATGTAGTCCTATTGAGCCTTTATTGACACACTCAATAAAGGCTCATAGATTCTTTCTTGACACATTAGCGCAGGAGACGCACATGAAAGGTCAACGCATCGGGTACGTGCGGGTCAGTAGCTTCGACCAAAACCCAGAACGCCAGCTAGAACAGAGCCAGGTGGACAAGGTGTTCACCGACAAGGCTTCGGGCAAAGATACGCGGCGCCCGCGGCTCGACACGCTGCTGACCTTCGTGCGCGAAGGCGATACCGTGGTGGTGCACAGCATGGATCGCCTGGCGCGCAACCTCGATGACTTGCGCCGTCTGGTGCAAATGCTCACCAAGCGCGGCGTACGCATCGAGTTCGTCAAGGAATGCCTGACCTTCACCGGCGAGGACTCGCCGATGGCGAATCTGATGCTGTCCGTGATGGGTGCATTCGCCGAATTCGAGCGCGCCCTGATCCGCGAAAGGCAGCGTGAGGGCATCGCGCTCGCCAAGCAGCGCGGTGCCTACCGGGGCCGCAAGAAAGCGCTATCGCCAGAGCGTGCGGCCGAACTGCGTCAGCGCGCGAACGCTGGTGAGCAGAAGGCGAAGCTGGCCCGCGAGTTTGGCGTCAGTCGGGAGACCCTGTATCAATACTTGAGAACGGATCATTAGCATGCCACGTCGTTCCATTCTGTCCGCCACCGAGCGGGATAGCCTGCTGGCGTTGCCGAACACCAAGGACGATTTAATCCGGCATTACTCACTCAGTGATAGTGACCTTTCGATCATCCGGCAGCGGCGCGGGCCTGCGAATCGGCTGGGCTTCGCGGTGCAGCTATGCTACCTCCGCTTTCCGGGCATTGTCCTTGGCGTCGATCAGCCGCCGTTCCCGCCCTTGCTGAAACTGGTCGCCGACCAGCTCAAGGTCGGTGTTGAAAGCTGGAACGATTACGGGCAGCGGCGGGAACAGACTCGGCGCGAACATCTCGTCGAGCTGCAAACTGTGTTCGGCTTCCAGCCGTTCACCATGAGTCACTACCGGCAGGCCGTTCACACATTGACGGGTCTGGCCATGCAGACCGACAAGGGCATCGTACTGGCCGATGCCTTGATCGAACATTTGCGGCAGCAGTCGATCATCTTGCCCGCACTCAACGCCATCGAGCGTGCCAGTGCCGAGGCCATCACCCGCGCCAACCGGCGCATCCACGAAGCCCTGTACGAGCCGCTGACGACCGGGCATCGCCGCCGCCTCGACGATCTGCTGAAACGCCGAGACAACGGCAAGACGACCTGGCTGGCCTGGTTGCGCCAGTCGCCCGTCAAACCGAACTCGCGCCACATGCTGGAACACATCGAACGCCTCAAAGCCTGGCAGGCGCTCGATCTGCCTACCGGCATCGAGCGGCTGGTTCATCAAAACCGGCTGCTCAAGATCGCCCGCGAGGGCGGCCAGATGACACCCGCCGACTTGGCCAAGTTCGAGCCTCAGCGGCGCTACGCTACTTTGGTGACGGTGGCCATTGAGGGCATGGCCACCGTCACCGACGAAATTATCGACCTGCACGACCGCATCCTGGGCAAGCTGTTCAACGCCGCCAAGAACAAGCATCAGCAGCAGTTCCAGGCATCGGGCAAAGCCATCAACGCCAAGGTGCGCCTGTACGGGCGCATCGGCCAGGCGCTGATCGACGCCAAACAATCGGGCGGCGACCCATTCGCCGCCATCGAGGCCGTCATGTCTTGGGATGCGTTCGCTGTGAGCGTCACCGAGGCGCAAAAGCTCGCGCAGCCCGATGACTTCGATTTCCTGCACCGCATCGGCGAGAGTTACTCCACCTTGCGCCGCTACGCGCCGGAATTCCTCGACGTGCTCAAGCTGCGGGCCGCGCCCGCTGCCAAGGACGTTCTCGACGCCATTGAGGTGCTGCGCGGTATGAACACCGACAACGCCCGCAAGGTGCCCGCCGATGCGCCGACCGGCTTCATCAAGCCGCGCTGGCAGAAGCTGGTAATGACCGACACCGGAATCGACCGGCGCTACTACGAACTGTGCGCCCTGTCGGAACTCAAGAACTCCCTGCGCTCGGGCGACATCTGGGTGCAGGGTTCGCGCCAGTTCAAGGACTTCGAGGACTACCTGGTGCCGCCCGCGAAGTTCGCCAGCCTCAAGCAGTCCAGTGAATTACCGCTGGCCGTGGCCACCGACTGCGACCAGTACCTGAGCGAGCGCTTGGAGCTGCTGGAAGCGCAGCTCGCCACGGTCAACCGCATGGCGGCGGCGAACGATCTGCCGGACGCCATCCTCACAGAGTCGGGCCTGAAAATCACGCCGCTCGATGCGGCGGTGCCGGACACTGCGCAAGCGTTGATCGACCAGACGGCCATGATCCTGCCGCACGTCAAGATCACAGAATTGCTGCTTGAAGTCGATGAATGGACGGGCTTCACCCGCCACTTCACGCACCTGAAATCGGGCGATCTGGCCAAGGACAAGAACCTGTTGCTGACCACGATCCTGGCCGACGCGATCAACCTGGGGCTGACGAAAATGGCCGAGTCCTGCCCCGGAACGACCTACGCCAAGCTCGCCTGGCTGCAAGCCTGGCATACCCGTGACGAAACCTACGGGGCGGCGCTGGCCGAACTGGTGAACGCCCAGTTCCGGCACCCGTTCGCCGGGCATTGGGGCGATGGCACTACGTCATCGTCGGACGGCCAGAACTTCCGAACAGGGAGCAAGGCCGAGAGCACCGGACACATCAATCCAAAATATGGCAGCAGCCCAGGGCGGACGTTCTACACCCACATCTCCGACCAGTACGCGCCGTTTCATACTAAGGTGGTCAATGTCGGCGTGCGCGACTCGACCTACGTGCTCGATGGTCTGCTGTACCACGAGTCCGACCTGCGCATCGAGGAACACTACACAGACACGGCGGGCTTCACCGATCACGTCTTCGCCTTGATGCACCTGTTGGGCTTCCGTTTCGCGCCGCGCATCCGCGACCTGGGCGACACCAAGCTCTACATTCCCAAGGGCGAAACCACCTATGATGCCCTCAAGCCGATGATTGGTGGCACGCTCAACATCAAGCATGTCCGCGCCCATTGGGATGAAATCCTGCGGCTGGCCACCTCGATCAAACAGGGCACGGTGACGGCCTCGCTGATGTTGCGCAAGCTCGGCAGCTATCCGCGCCAGAATGGCTTGGCCGTAGCCTTGCGCGAGCTGGGGCGCATCGAGCGCACGCTGTTCATCTTGGACTGGCTGCAAAGCGTCGAGCTGCGCCGCCGCGTCCATGCCGGGCTGAACAAGGGCGAAGCCCGCAACGCGCTGGCCAGGGCGGTGTTCTTCAACCGGCTGGGCGAAATCCGTGACCGCAGCTTTGAGCAGCAGCGCTACCGTGCCAGCGGCCTCAACTTGGTGACGGCGGCTGTCGTGTTGTGGAACACGGTCTACCTGGAGCGCGCAGCGCATGCCTTGCGTGGCAACGGCCACGCCGTCGATGAGGCGCTGTTGCAGTACCTGTCGCCACTGGGCTGGGAGCACATCAACCTGACCGGAGATTACCTCTGGCGCAGCAGCGCCAAGATCGGCGCGGGCAAATTCAGGCCGCTACGACCGCTGCAACCGGCTTAGCGTGCTTTATTTTCCGTTTTCTGAGGCGACCCCTACAAGCCCGACCGCGAGCAACACAGCCATGGCCACCCCCGAACCCGCCGACAACGGCGCCGAAAATAACGATGCACACCCAG
>NZ_JAJLQW010000011.1 GCF_025548535.1 Undibacterium sp. Jales W-56
GTTCACTGCCGCACAGGCAGCTTAGAAATAGGTGTGAAGCGCTCATCTCGGCTATGATAAGTTCACTGCCGCACAGGCAGCTTAGAAATGTCGCAAATAGCGTGATGGGCAAAACAAAGCGTTCACTGCCGCACAGGCAGCTTAGAAAAGAGGGGCGCGGACCCGATTTTGAAATGGTGAGTTCACTGCCGCACAGGCAGCTTAGAAAGTAAATGGCACAACAGTCAAGTATGGCGAGACGTTCACTGCCGCACAGGCAGCTTAGAAACTGGCGCGTATGGTCAAGTACAGCGCTGCGATGTTCACTGCCGCACAGGCAGCTTAGAAACTGCGCATGCTGGGACGGTTCGCGACTTATCAGTTCACTGCCGCACAGGCAGCTTAGAAAAATAAATTCAGCCGAAACTACAGCCACTGTTCGTTCACTGCCGCACAGGCAGCTTAGAAATAACTCTGCAAGAAATTCACATGCATCAATAAGTTCACTGCCGCACAGGCAGCTTAGAAAAATACAGAGGATTAATCCAGACCTGCGAGCCGGTTCACTGCCGCACAGGCAGCTTAGAAACTGCCGAAGGCTTAGCCGATCAGCGGGGCAATGTTCACTGCCGCACAGGCAGCTTAGAAAAGAAACCACGTCAACAAGTCCGCTCCAAGGTCGTTCACTGCCGCACAGGCAGCTTAGAAAACGATAGAGCTTTACTTGCCAGGTTAGCGTTAGTTCACTGCCGCACAGGCAGCTTAGAAATTGCCCATCAAATCGCCAGATGTTGGTATCGCGTTCACTGCCGCACAGGCAGCTTAGAAATGGCAGACCATTGCGCGGGTTGTGAATATCGAGTTCACTGCCGCACAGGCAGCTTAGAAATACCTTTACATCTATTGGCTTGCGGCTTCCATGTTCACTGCCGCACAGGCAGCTTAGAAATCAGTCGTGTGGTGAATGCGCAGACTGATGCGGTTCACTGCCGCACAGGCAGCTTAGAAATAGGGCGCTTTACTATAATTCTGGAAACCCATGTTCACTGCCGCACAGGCAGCTTAGAAAACAAAGGTAAGCTGGAAGTTTTGCGCGGAAAAGTTCACTGCCGCACAGGCAGCTTAGAAAGATACCAAGTACATTGAAACCGCTTGATTAGGGTTCACTGCCGCACAGGCAGCTTAGAAATAAATAAAATTATTTAGCGCAACCTTTACTTAGTTCACTGCCGCACAGGCAGCTTAGAAAATATCCGGCTCTGGATAATCGGGGGTTCCGGCGTTCACTGCCGCACAGGCAGCTTAGAAATACGAATGATCCTGTGGTGGCCGTGAGATAAGGTTCACTGCCGCACAGGCAGCTTAGAAATTACGGATCACACTGTACGGTCGCCAGAAGAAGTTCACTGCCGCACAGGCAGCTTAGAAATCTGCGATTCGCAGCAACGGTAACGTGCGGATGTTCACTGCCGCACAGGCAGCTTAGAAACATCATTTTTCAAGCGATAAAGTTTCTTCAAAGTTCACTGCCGCACAGGCAGCTTAGAAATTGGATATTTGCCTTACGCCCCAATAATCCTCGTTCACTGCCGCACAGGCAGCTTAGAAATTGCCGTGGGTTTGTCGCTTCCAATGCTTTGTGTTCACTGCCGCACAGGCAGCTTAGAAAATTTATTAATCGTAGAAGCACCAGATTCTGGAGTTCACTGCCGCACAGGCAGCTTAGAAATATTGATGCGACTACGTGCGCTATTTGTCGCGGTTCACTGCCGCACAGGCAGCTTAGAAATTCTACGGTAAATTCATGGAAAACACCTTACGGTTCACTGCCGCACAGGCAGCTTAGAAAGTAGAATCAGACGTATTAAGAAAATGACGGGGGTTCACTGCCGCACAGACAGCTTCATTACAATCAGGGCCTCGCGTCCTCGGTTGATATAAATTTCAACACACCCTCAATTAGTTCTGGTGATCCTATATTACATCCGCACTGTTCAT
The DNA here is from genome assembly GCF_025548535.1 of Undibacterium sp. Jales W-56. GTDB lineage: Bacteria > Pseudomonadota > Gammaproteobacteria > Burkholderiales > Burkholderiaceae_D > Undibacterium. The sequence goes on from NZ_JAJLQW010000011.1 coordinate 1,978, forward strand.
CAGGCTCGCAGCTTGTTTTTGGCTTGAGAAGCGCATGAATGCTACGTGTTTGAAATTTCTAAACCAGCTCTGCCATGACTTCATGTGCCGGAATCAAGGCATCCTTCATCGGATGTCCCGCCAAAAACATTTTCAATTCGCCAGGATGAAACGCCGACCATGCTTCATCTGAGGTCAGGGGCTTGGTGGCAATGACAGCGATTTTGTCGTCCGGTTGATTGAATTGACTGAAATCGATGCTCTTGTCGCAGTCGATCAGGGCGGCGGTCGAAAATGGGTATTCGCGCACCACATAATGCAGGTTGGTCGAGCAATGGGCAAATAGCGCATCGCCGTTTGACAGCATGAAATTGAAGACCCCGTGCGATGCGATTTCCCGGGTGATGTCTGTGATTGCATCGAACAGAATATCCGGCGCCGGCACCTCATTGGCGCTGGCATCGGGAAAGCGCATACGCAAGCCTTCCATCAAATAACAGAAGGCCAATTCACTATCGGTTTCACCAACCGGATGGTAGAGGCCTTGTAATTTGGGGTGGAAGTTTTTCAGGTCGCCGTTGTGGGCGAAGATCCAATAGCGTCCCCATAGCTCGCGCATGAAGGGATGATTGTTTTCCAGAATGATAGTGCCTTGCGTCGCTTTGCGTATATGCGCAATGACATTGCAGGATTTGATGGGATTGCGCTTGATCATTTCCGCCAGAGGGGATGTAATCGAAGACAAGTGATCCGTGAATAAACGGCAACCGGAGCCATGATAAAAGGCAATGCCCCAGCCATCCTTATGCTCATCGGTAAGTCCGCCGCGTGCCGAAAATCCTTCGAACGAGAAGGTGATCTCGGCGGGGTTATTGCAATTCATCCCAAGTAACTGACACATCGCCTGCTATCCTGACTCTAAAAACAAGGTACTACGCCTAAAATACTCTTGCTTTGGAGTAAGGTGTAAATTATTTACACTTAATTTCAATTATTCGGGTCTGAAGTCTTGTGCGAAGGTGAATTCGTCGGTTCTGGCGGTATATTTGAGGTCTTTTCGCAACGCCCACGTCGCATATTGGTGATGCAAGGGAACCACCGCATAGTCGCGCAGCGCCAGGCCCATGGCTTTTTTTGCGAAGTCGCGACGCTTGGCATCGTCGACCGAGGCCAGCGAATTGCGTACCAGGTCGTCTAAAGCGGGATTGCTGTATTTCCCCCAGTTCCAGCTGCCCCAGCCTGTCTCTGGATTGACCGTTCCGGCAACGGTGCGCAGAGCGAAGTCGCCTGCCAGCGTGCCCCAGCCGAGTAAGGACATGCTGAACTCGCTTTTGGCGGCCTTCGGTAAATACACCGTCATCGGTAAGGTTTCAACCTTGGTTTGAATCCCGATTTTGCTTAGGAACTGGGCCACGGTCTGTACCACTTGCTCATCGTTGATATAGCGATTATTCGGTCCATGCAGCGTCAAGGCAAAACCATTCGGGTAGCCCGCATCAGCGAGCAGTTTTTTAGCGCCTTCAGGATCGTAGGCTTCGATCTTCAGGCTGTCGTCATAACCGAGTATGCCGGGTGCCACGATATTCGATGCCGGCACGGCCAGACCTTCTAAGATGCGGTCACTCAATGCCTGGCGATTGATGGCTTTGGAGATGGCTTTGCGTACCCGGATGTCAAGAAAAGGATTGTTCGGCAAGGGTTTGCCGGCTTTATCGATGATATAGGGCGATACATGCGCCTGCTGGTCAAGATGCCAGAAAATCGTCCGCCATGAAATTTTTTGTTCCAGCTTGACCTTGGAATTGGTTTTCAGTTTTGGCAGGTCAGCCGGAGGCACGCCGTCGATCGCATCGACATCCCCGGCCAGCAGAGCGGCAATGCGCGGCGCACCGCTGGTCAATATGCGGAAAGTCACCTTATTCCAGGCAGGTTTGTCACCCCAGTACTGGTCATTGCGGATCAACTCTATACTCTCGCCGCGTTTGGCTTTAGAGAATTTAAAAGGGCCCGTGCCTACCATGGCTTTGCCGCTATTGAAGTCGTCGGTGCTGGCGTGCTGCGCTATTTTTTTCGATACGATGAAAATCGAATTCACATCCAGCGGCAGAGGGCCGTAAGGTGTCGCCGTTTTTAAGCGGAGGGTATAAGCATCGACCGCTTGCTTTGCAACGATTTGCTTGGTATAGCTGGTGTAGGGCCCCGGACTATTGAGCAAGGTAGCAGGCCGGTCCAGCGAGAAAATGACGTCAGCTGAGGTCAGCTCCGAGCCGTCATGGAATTTAACGCCGCGCCGCAATTTGAATTCCCAGGTCAAGGGATCAATGGCTTTCCATGAAGTGGCCAGCCCGGGTACCAGGTTGCCGTTGGCATCGACATTGACCAGGGCATCGAACACATGGAAGGCGAAAGAATTATTCGGGCCGCTATTGATGTAATGCGGATCGAATGAGGTCACATCGGCTGCCAGACCGATACGCAGGTCAGCAGCTGCGCTGCCAGTCGACCAGGCTGAGCTGAGGATGAACAGGCTGGCAGTGCTCAGGGCGATGAATTGTTTGCGCGTCAACAAACGCATGGCGTTGCTCCGTCTCTTAAAGATGCTTGAGCGCAGTATGATAGCTTTTGCCATCATGGCGCGTGCAAAAACGATGATAGTAGGTCCTGCCTGGCATAAAGTAAAAGAATCAATGCGTCTGCTTATATGCTGTCAGGGTATAAGACAGAATCAGGGCTGGAAAAAGCTAGCCATCAATGCGTTTTTAAATTATGTTAATGTGACAAGCTTACCGATGATCATAGTCGGCCCTGATCTAATTGACTGCGGAGATCTTATGTCTGTTTTTGTAAAGTCTGAATTTCAACGCCCCCTGCAACGTTTTCCCCAATGTTCTCAACAACGTCCTCTTCGGCGTCAAATTCCTATGCTGGCCTTGACGGTAATGTTGGCGTCTGGCCTAGCTGTAAGTGCATGTGCTGCAAAACCACCGGAGAAAACTGCCATGAGCGACCAAGGGCCACAAGTGATTTCCCTGGCTTACCGTCAGCCAGTGACTTTGAAGGAAGCTGCGCTCAAAGTCGAAGTGACCGACATCACGGATAGCCGTTGCCCGGTCAATGCGCGCTGCGTCTGGGCAGGGCAGGCAACTGCCAGCCTGAAGGTGAGCATGACTGGCAAAGCGGAAGAGAAGCTGGTGATCGGTACGCCAGCACCGCCGACGATGAATTTGCCCGGTGAGGCGGTATACGGCGCTTATCGTTTTTCCTTGATCGGCGTGAGTCCAGCCAAGGGCAGTCCCGATGCAATTGCGCCGGAGGCGTACAAATTCGAAGTCAAGATCGTCAAATCCGGCGGCTAGCCGGAGAGTTGGACTACCTCTGGCGACAGAGACCGTTGCGCATTTGCAGAATCGATGGGCGAAAAAAAGCTGCCGGCCTGATTCACAGGAGCGGCAGCTTTTTGTACTACGGGTATCAGTTACGTACGACGCGTTTGTATTCGTTGGTACGTGTGTCGATTTCAATCACATCGTCCTGGCTCACGAATAATGGCACTTGCACTGTGTGGCAATGCGCTTCGATGGCGTTTTCGATCTTCGCTTCTTTCAATACATTACCTGATGTATTGCCTTTAACTGCCGGTTCAGAGTAGATAACCTGACGCGCGATCGTGGTCGGCAATTCAACGGAAATCGCTTTGCCATCATAAAAAATCGCTTCGCATTCCATGCCATCTTTCAGGTAATGCAGCGCATCGCCCAGGTTCTCTTCTTCGATTTCGTACTGTTCGTAGTCAGCATCCATAAACACAAACAAAGGATCAGCGAAGTAAGAATAAGTCACAGGTTTTTTGTCGAGAACAACAACGTCGAATTTGTCATCGCCGCGGAATACGTTTTCTTGCGGGCTGTTGGTCAGCAGATTCTTCATCTTCCACTTGTAGGTGAAGCCCGTGCGGCTGGAGCCATTGACATCAGAACGCAAAACGATCATAGGCTTGCTATCGACCATAATAATGTTGCCAACACGAATTTCTTTTGCAGGTTTCATAGTGAATATACGTAAAAAGGTGGTTGCATAAAAATCATCTGTCACCTACTGGCTACCATGAGTAGTGAGCCTTGCAAGCCTACGTCCGATTGAATGAGATAATCGTATTTAAAATACGTCAAAAATTAACCGCGTATTTTACCTCATTTTTCAGGGGTACTTACCGAAGTGCGCCGGCAAACTTCAGTAAATTGCTGCTTAAATCCCCGTTTGCGAGTAATTCGGCTTGCCAAGCTGCCGATCGATCGGTGATTTTTTGCCTATCTGTTAGCAATGATGCCCATATCGCAAACCAATCGACCGCATGCTCAGTCGCGCCGTTCCAGGCTAAAGAAAAACTAAGCACGCTTGCAAGCTCTGATGCATAGCGCTGCAAAAACGCTTTCAATTTGACGTGATGTAAGTTCTCGTCTTGTGGGTAGATATGCCAGATGAATGGCCGGCCTGCCCATTGAGCGCGGACGAAGGAATCTTCACCCCGCACAAAATTAAGATCGCATGCCCACAATAGTTTGTCGTAGTCAGGCTGAGGCATAAAAGGAAGCACGCGAACGGTCAATGCAGCGCGAGTCGCGGTCGCACCGGCGATGGCTTCCCGTCCAAGAAATGTTTCAACTGCATGGCTTGCCACGCCTTCCGGCACCAGGCAGGTGATCGCTGTGCCGCTACTTTTCCATATCTCAAATACATCCGAAACCGGCGCTTGCGGGTAACAAAACAAAGATACTTTGAGCGATGCCATTTCGGATGCGGTCACACCTAGTTGCATAAGAAAATCGGTGATGGCAGCACGATCTGATTGAAATGCCTGACGCTGCTGTTCCAGTCGAGTTTCAAGTAGCAAGCCGCCGGTTTTATTGGTGAAGCCCGGAAAGAAAAAATGCTTCGTCAGAGACAGTCGCGGATGAGGCGATGGCAAGGTATGACAGCCCTCTACCCATTCCTCAGCAGTCAGGCCTTCGAGGTTCAACCAGACTGGGCGCGGGGTGCGCGCGGCCATTGCGCCGATATAAGCCGGTGGAATATCGCAGGCGAAGAACTCAATCACGATGTCTGCAATCTCATCGACCGCAAACTGAGCATCCTGGTCGCGCCAGTGTCGGACCGTGACATGGGCAATCTTTTGCGTATCGCAGTCGATCGCGATTTCTGGGCAAATCCGTTGAAAACTGAGTAAGTCATCTACCCATAAAGTCACGGCGATACCGTGTTCTTGCTCGAGTTGTTTGGCTAAACGCCAGCAAATCCCGATATCCCCATAGTTATCGACGACTTTGCAAAATAATGCCAGCGATGTTGTTTGAGTTTTTTGTAAATGCATTTTAAGGCGTTCAAATTCGATGATCCAAGACGCGAAGCTGGCTGGATGAAAAATGTAATAGCAGGTAAAGCCATTGCGTTAACCAGTTCAAACCGTCTTAACGATAATTGTTTTTCCATTCGCGCAAGGCGCCAAAGTTACTGGCATCGTCTTGATTGGTAGAGATTTTTCCAGCGTCGATCAGACGCTTGATCACCGCCGGCTCTCTGACGCGTAAAAAGGGATTGGTGAGTTTTTCCAATCCGATCTGACTTGGTACCGTGGGAATGCTTTGATCGCGTTTTGCTTGCTCTGCACTGATGCGCCTCAACAAGGCCTCATTGTCCGGCTCGACTTCGCGGGCGAAGCGTAAATTCGACATCGTATATTCATGGGCGCAATACACGGCAGTATCCTCAGGCAAGGTCGCCAACTGGTCCAGCGAATGCAGCATCTGCGCAGGCGTACCTTCAAATAAGCGTCCGCAGCCACCGGCAAATAGCGTGTCCCCGCAAAATAACCAATGCTGTTCTGGAGCGAAATACGCAATATGACCGGAGGTATGGCCTGGCACAGCCAGTACATTCAAGGATAATCCTAGATCTGGTAAAGTAAATTCCTGATGCTGACGTACGGGGTGTGTCACTGCGGCAATACCATCATTGTCTGGGCCATATACAGGCACTTGGTCGCGTTGCAATAATGCCGGGACACCGCCGATATGGTCGTTATGATGATGCGTGAGTAAAATGGCCGACAGGCGTAATTGATGCTGATCTAATGCCGATATGATGGCATTGGCATCACCCGGATCAACCGCGACTGCATTGCTTCCATCGTGTATGAGCCACAGATAATTGTCGTCAAATGCGGGTACAGTCAATATACTGAGCACAGTTTTTTTATCTCCCTGCTGTTGCGCGGAAAATCCATTTGGCACGCAATCTGGACTAATTGGACTAATCATAGAGTTGAGATGAATACAGAGAAAAGTCCCATTATAGACCTCGGCGCATGGTTGGATCAGCCAGCGGGTAGCTATATTCTCGAATGGGAACAGGCACTGCTAGACAGGCTCACCGTCGATATTTTCGGCTTTAACGCGGTGCAGATTGGTTTGCCGCAGATTGACGCACTGAGAGCGAATCGTATGCCAAATAAATGGCGCACGAATAATACCTTGCTGGTACCGACTGACAAGGTGTCTGAGGGATCTGATGCAGCTAAAATTCCGCCGATTGTGCTGTGCCACGATTTTTGCGAGTTGCCGTTTGATTCGCATAGTATTGATCTCGTGGTGCTGCCGCATATATTGGAATTTGCCGGAGAACCGCATCAGATTTTGCGCGAAGTAGAGCGGATCTTAATTCCGGAAGGCAGGGTGATTATTTGCGGATTTAATCGCGCGAGCTTATGGGGCGCACGGCAGGCAGCAGGGCGTCTCGCCAAGAATTATTTTTTACCGAAAGAAGGCGATTTCATCAGCGTGCCAAGGATGAAGGATTGGCTCAAGCTACTGAATATGGAAGTGAATCACACGGATTTTGGTTGCTATGCATTACCGTTTAGCACTGAAAAATGGTTAAAACGTAGTAGCCTGATGGAAGCTGCCGGATCACGCTGGTGGCCCTATTTGGGGGCGACTTACACCATACAAGCAATTAAACGAATTAAAGGAATGCATTTGATTGGTCCGGCCTTGAAGCATAAACGTGCATCGCGCGGGAATGCCGTGCCAGTGGCCAACCGCAATAAGAACCATGGATAAGATCGAGATTTTTACAGACGGCGCCTGCAAAGGCAATCCCGGCGTGGGTGGTTGGGGCGCATTATTGATTGCGGGCGACAATAAAAAAGAACTGTTTGGCGGTGAAAAAGATACCACCAATAACCGCATGGAATTAATGGCGGTGATTCAGGCTTTATCGGTACTCAAGCGCCCTTGCCATATTATTTTGCATTCCGATAGCCAGTATGTTTTAAAAGGAATTACGGAATGGATACAGGGCTGGAAAGCGAAGGGCTGGAAGACTGCGTCCAAAGCACCGGTCAAGAATGTGGATTTATGGCAGCAGCTTGATCAGGCCCAATCGACCCATCGGATCGAATGGAAGTGGGTGAAAGGACATGCCGGACATCCGGGGAATGAGCGCGCCGATCAATTGGCTAATCGTGGCGTAGAGTCGGTATTGTAAAAAGCGACATGCCCGGAATGTCGATTGCTTATGCGGATAAATTCTTTTACTTGGGTTCTCGATAGATTGGACGGATAAGAAATTTCCTGCAAAATAAAGAAGGGACTTAATCGTCCCTTTCTATTTTGTATTTAATCCACGCCAGGCTTGCCTACCCCAAACCAGCAATCAGTTGTTCCAGCTTCACCGTATCCGCACAGAACAAACGTATGCCTTCGGATAATTTTTCAGTTGCCATGGCATCTTCATTCAACTGGAGGCGGAAGGATTTTTCGTCCAGGCTGATTTTTTGCATATCCGATGCCAGGGCCGCTTGTTTATTGAGTTTGGCGGAGATGGCGCTGGTGGTGTCTGCGAGTTTCTGTAACAGGTCAGGGCTGATTGTGAGCAAATCACAGCCTGCTAATTCAAGAATTTGAGATGTGTTGCGGAAGCTGGCACCCATGATCTCGGTGTTGTAGCCAAACTTGCGATAGTAGGTATAAATCTTTTTAACTGACAAGACGCCCGGATCGTCCGCGCCGAAAATCTCTTGCCCGGTTTGCTTTTTATACCAATCATAGATGCGGCCGACAAACGGCGAGATCAGTTGCGCGCCGGCTTCTGCGCAGGCAACGGCTTGCGGCAGGCAGAACAGCAAAGTCATATTGCAGCGGATGCCTTCTTTTTCGAGGATTTCGGCGGCACGGATACCTTCCCATGTCGACGCAATTTTGATCAGAATGCGCTCGCGTGCAATGCCTGCGGCTTCATATAGGGCGATTAGCTTGCGGCCCTTGGCGACCGTCGCTGCGGTGTCGAAGGATAAGCGCGCATCTGTTTCTGTCGATACACGGCCCGGGACGATATTCAAAATTTCTAAACCAAATGCAACCAGTAAATGATCGATGATGTCATCCATTGATTTGCCCGCATGGGCGGCAATGACCTTCTCCAGCAGCGGGCGATATTCTGTTTTTTGCACTGCCTTCAGAATCAACGAAGGATTGGTGGTGGCATCTTGAGGCGCATAGGCTTTCATTGCCTGGAAATCGCCAGTGTCGGCAACGACAGTCGTGTATTTTTTGAGTTGTTCTAATTGATTCATGATGTACTTGAATTGAGTAAATGGTGAGTCAGTAAAATTGAATGAAGTAAATTTGAATAATCCGGATGAACAGTGTATTCCGACTCATGGTAAAGACGAAATAAGCTTATACATCAACATGTACCACTGGTGAGCCGGCGATGATTTCCCCAATCACGGCAGCTTCCAAGAAATCTCCCGTCCGAAATAAGGCCAATACCGCCGAGACATCTTCGGCAGCGCAGGCGACGAGCAGGCCGCCCGATGTTTGCGGGTCACTGAGCAAGGCTTGCTGAGTCGCTGTGATGTGCTGATCGAGTACCACGTCCGCCCCGTATGCCGCCCAGTTTCTTCCGGATGCGCCGGTGATATAGCCCGCCTCCGCGAGTTGCATTACATCGGGAAGCAAAGGAATATCGGACATCATTAATTTTGCTGCGACGCCAGCGCCCCTGCATACTTCGAGTAGATGACCAAGCAGGCCAAAACCTGTGACATCGGTCAGCGCATGTACACCTTCCATGTTCGATAAGGCGATTCCCGGGCGGTTGAGTTTGGTCGTATTGCTGATCATGCTGGCGTAACCGGCATCGTCCAAGGCTTGTTTTTTCAGCGCGGCAGATAAAATGCCGACTCCCAAGGGTTTGCCGAGTATCAGTTTATCGCCGACTTTGGCGCCCGCGTTGCGCTTTACTTTGGATGGATGTACCAATCCAAGCACTACTAAGCCGTAAATGGGTTCAACGGAATCTATGGTGTGTCCGCCGGCGATGGGTATGCCTGCTTCGGCGCAAATCGACTCGCCGCCTTGAATAACCTTGCCAATGACGTCGATCGGTAATTGGTTCACAGGCATGCCGACCAAAGCTAGCGCCATGATAGGCGTGCCGCCCATGGCATACACATCTGAAATCGCATTAGTGGCGGCGATGCGGCCAAAATCAAACGGATCATCAACAATAGGCATAAAAAAATCCGTCGTTGCGATCAGAGCCTGTTCTTCATTGAGTTTATATACGGCGGCATCATCAGCTGTTTCTATCCCGACCATCAAGGCGGCAGGAACCGGGAAGCCCGTCGATTTTTTTAAAATCTCCGACAAAACGCCAGGCGCTATTTTGCAGCCGCAGCCACCGCCGTGAGAAAAAGAGGTTAGTCGAACAGGTGTTGCATTAGAAGTCATTTTAAGGCCAGGCAAGGGAAATCAATTGGTAGGTGGGGAAGTCCGCCACATGATTTGCTAAGTGTAAACGAGATAGCTAGCCCGTGTACAAGTCTCTATTGTGATAGCCAATATAAAAAAAGCGATCACATACCGTGATCGCTTTTGATTTAGCTTGCAACTACTGCCAGCGCTTGACGCCGATTAACGGTCGCCGAAAGAACGACGGGCACCGGTATCGCCGGAGCGGGTACCTTTGTAGCCGCCGCTACCTTCTTTGCGTGGCGCCGCAGAGGTACTGCCGGCCGGTTTGCTGAAAGTACGCTGCGCTGGCTTGTTTGCGCCATAGCCAGTGCCTTCGCTACGATTACCATTGGCTGCATTGTTGCCGCGATAACCGCCGCCGTTGCCTGTGTTCGCGCTGCGGCTATCGCCTGGACGCCAGCCGCTTGGCTTGCGTGCTGCGCTACGCGCCGGAGAGGCTGTTTTCTTCGGTTCAAAACCTTCAATGATTTCGACTGGAATCAATTGCTTGGTAAAGCGCTCGATACGCTTGACGTTGATGCCTTCTGCATGATTTACCAGCGAAACTGCAACGCCATTGCGACCGGCGCGACCGGTACGACCGATACGGTGAACGTAATCTTCCGGGAACTTAGGCAAGTCGTAGTTGAATACATGGGTAATCGCAGGAACGTCAATACCACGCGCCGCTACGTCAGTCGCCACCAGAACGCGGACTTGGCCGCGGCGCAGGGAATCCAGGGTACGGTTACGCGCACCTTGATGCATGTCGCCATGCAAAGCCGCCGCTGCAAAACCAGCGATATTCAGACGATCGGCAATCGTATCTGCATCGCGCTTAGTGGCCGTGAAAATGACCGCCTGATCAACCGTTTCGTCGCGCAATAAATGGTCCAGCAAACGATTTTTGTGCGACAGATCATCCACGAAATGGACTTTCTGTTGAATGTTTTCGTGCTTGGACGCTGAGCCGGCGATCTGGATGATCATCGGGTCTTTAGTGATGCGGCGAGCCATATTGCCGACAACGCCATCCAGCGTCGCGGAGAACAACATGGTTTGACGCGACTCCGGAGTGGCAGCGACGATTTTTTCGATATCGTCGATGAAACCCATGTCCAGCATGCGATCGGCTTCATCCAGCACCAAAATTTCGAGTTCGGAGAAATCGATCTTGCCGGATTCCATATGATCGATCAGACGACCAGGCGTGGCTACCAGAATTTCCGGATTGCGGGACAACAATTGCATTTGTTTTGGATAAGGCATGCCGCCCAGAATGGAGACCGCTTTGACGCGACGCATATATGCGCAATATTTGTCTGTAGCTGTAGTTACTTGCAAAGCCAGTTCGCGTGTTGGCGTCAACACCAGCATTTTCGGTTTTGCGGCAACGAAGCGTGGGCGATCGCCACGAGCACGTGCCGATTGTTGCGCTTGATTGGGGGTTTTGCCTGGTGACTCTAATGCGGTTTCTGCTGCACTTGCAAATTTATGCAGGGCTGGCAGCATGAAGGCGGCAGTTTTGCCTGAGCCTGTCTGTGAGGATACTAATAAATCACGGCCGCTGATCGCGGCAGGAACAGCTTGTTCTTGAACACCGGTTGGCTTGGTATAGCCAGCATCGGTGAGGGCGCGGATAACGGACGTGTGTAAGCCTAATGCTTCAAAAGTCATTCTAATCTTTCGTTAAAAATCAGCGCAAGGCAAACGCAAATGCGATTGCAATACGCGTAAAAAAGCAACGCCAACCAAACGAAATGAACAAAGGATACCAATAAGGAAACGATGAAATTTCGGCACAAAAAGCTTTGCGCCGGGATGATGTCCAAGATGTGTTACTGGACATGCAGGGCGGGAGGGCTTTTACATTGCATCATCTGTGTTATCACAAATGTGCAAGGTTTGCGGTGCTGCAAGGTACTTTTAGTCGCTGCAAAATTATATTGCAGCGCAAAAACGGGATGATACAGTATTTCTTGAGAAAAAGCAGCTATTTATAGCAAATCCGATTGCGTCTGTCCGGAAGGTTAATAATCGTTGTGCTTCTGTCCTTATTGGCGGCAAGCTTTTTTCCATTTGGGCAAGACATTGCCTTTGCCATTAAATTGATAAAGTTGATCCTGCCAGCCTTGCGCATACAAGGCGAGAACCTGGTCGTAATAGGCGTCAATTTTGATAGGCTGGGCTTGTATCCGTAGATTTTGCTCCTTGTAGGCTTTGTGTGCGCCCGAGGATTTGAGAAATGGTAAAACTGCTGCTGAAAATCCGCTGGAAGCGGGGTGATTAAATTCACCCGTACGGATGTTGATGAATTCTGGTGGATAGCCCTTGTTCTCGATCAGGTTTGCCATCGGCTTGAATGCGTTGAGTAATTCTTTACGGTGCCGTTCTTGCTCGGACAGCATGCCTGCCCAGAGATACACCCGAATTGCGTTATAGCCGCCGTCACCTTTTTCTGCACCTTGCAAGTCTGGGACGAAATCCGCTCTGTCATTACTGGCATCAAAAATAATCCAATCCGGACTATAACCTTTCGATGCCGAATGCTTGATGATGTGTAGCGATGAAGCAATTAATTTTTCCCAGCGATCATCATCGGTATTATTTGCAAACCAGCGCAGCACCTGGATCGGCATGTAGCTGGGATTGAGTTTCCAACTGGTAGCGCTTGGTGTAAAGCCGCTAGGTGCCGGTAGTAGTGTCAGTCCAAGTTTGGGGAGCGTTGCAGTTTCTTCGCGCAAGATGCGTTTGGCGATTAAGGTCGATAGTGCGGCATAGCGCTGATCGGCCCACAGATTGGCTGCTTCGCCTAGGGTATAGGCAAGCCACAGGTCGGCATCTGACGCGGGGTTTTTATCGATGATTCCCCAACTGCCGTCATCTCTTTTACCCCATAGCCAGGCCGGCAGACGTGCGGTTAAATCTCCCTCAGCGAGATTTGCTTCAGTCCAATTAAGTAGAAGATCAAAATTTTTACGGTCGTTGGCTATAAGTGCAAAAAACAAGGCATACGCTTGTCCTTCAGAGGTGCTTTGCATGCGCGGTGTACCGGCATCAATGACGCGCCCCCCCTCGCTGATGAAATTCTTTTTGAAAACATCCCATGCAGGCCAGCTTGTTTCACAATTACCCGCTGCGCGGGTTGCGTCCGCATGCAAGAGCAGCCCAAAGCACAGCACGGATGTGGCGAATAATTTTGCTAACCGCGACGCTGTTTTTCGTGGATGGACCATTACTTCAGATTCGGTTGGGAATTCATAAAAGACGGACATAGAATTTGTTTGTAAAATTCGGGAAGTGTTAACATCCATGCATAGTTTATCGTCAATAAGGAATAAAGTGAAAATACGGGCATTAATTTTTCTGCTGCTATCCAGTGTGCTGGCGCACACGGCGCAGGCAGAAACGATCGCAGTCGCTGTGGCCGCGAATGTTCAATATGTATTTAACGATCTGAAAGCAGAATTCAAGAAAGAGACCGGACACGAGATACAAGCCAGTTTCAATTCATCCGGCAAGTTCGTGACGCAGATCATGAATGGCGCACCGTTTGATGTCTTCCTCTCAGCCGATATGGCGTTCCCGGATAAGCTGCATAAAGAAGGTTTTAGCAAAGCGCCACCGAAAGTGTATGCCTATGGCGCACTAGTGCTGTGGACCCGGAAAGATGTGGATTTAGGTGACTGGCAATCGCTGCTGATGAGCAAATCCATCGATAAAATTGCCATCGCCAATCCGACCACCGCACCGTATGGACGTGAGGCCATGAATAGCCTGCACTATTACAAACTGGCGGCAGCCTTGCAAGCCAAGCTGGTATTCGGCGAAAGTATTGCGCAGACCAATCAATACATACACTCGCGTGCTGCCGACATTGGTTTTACTGCGAAGTCGGTGGTGCTGTCGCCCGAAATGAAAGGGCAGGGGAAATGGATCGATGTTCCGGTGGCGAGTTATCAGCCGATTGCTCAAGGCGCCCTCATTCTTAATTATGGCAAGGAACATCATCCTGAAGTCGCGCAACAATTTTTTGACTTCATTTATTCCGTTCAAGCACGGGCGATTTTTGCGCGTTATGGCTATTTGCTTCCATGAATAAATTCTCAGGGCAGATCCTTGCAATCGAAGCCTATGGCAGCGTTGCGATTATCGATGTCGCCGTTGGTGCGCATCGTTTTACGGCGACCCTAATGGGGGCAGCCGATCAACTCGATATCTGGAAAAGCGGTCAACCGGTCTGCCTCTTATTCAAAGAAACAGAAGTCGCATTGGCGAAAAATTTATCCGGTCAAATCAGCCTGCGCAACCGTATGCCATCGATCATTACGGCTCTGGAACATGGGCAATTATTGACGCGTGTGGCGATGCAGATGGATGGTCTGCCCCTGTTCTCGGTGATTACGACGCGCTCAGCACGCAATCTGCAGCTCGCGGTTGGCGATCAGGTCGAAGGTCTGGTGAAATCGAATGAAATGAGTTTGTTGGCAGATGCTCAGGATGGCGCTGTATGAGCGTCGCGATCCCTGACTTGCAACCGCTATGGCTGACCTTCAGGCTGGCGGCGCTGACTACGCTCATTTTGCTATGCATCGGCATACCGCTGGCGTATTGGCTGGCATTTACCCGCAATCGCCTGAAGCCTGTACTGGAAACGCTGGTCAGCATGCCGCTGGTATTGCCGCCTTCGGTTTTGGGTTTTTATCTTTTGCTTGCCTTCAGTCCGCAACAGGCATTTGGGCACTGGCTGGAACAGTACCTGGGCTTGCGGCTGGTATTCAGCTTTAGCGGCCTGGTGATCGGTTCGGTCATTTTCAGTCTGCCATTCATGGTGCATCCTTTGCAGTCGGGTTTGCAGCATTTGCCGGTATCCCTGCTGGAAGCCTCGCGCACTTTGGGTAAGTCCGATCTGACTACCTTGTTCCGGGTCTTGCTGCCGAATTGTCGCAGCGCTTTGTTATCCGGGATCGTATTGAGTTTTGCGCATACGGTAGGCGAGTTTGGCGTAGTGCTGATGGTGGGCGGGAATATTCCCGGCGTTACCAAAGTGGCGTCGATTGCGATTTACGATGAAGTCGAGAGCTTGCATTATGCAGCGGCGCATTTTTACGCGATGATTTTATTCGTCATCAGCTTTGCTATTTTGCTGCTGGTATACCTGAACAATAAACGTATGCTGAAAACCTTTTAGGTGATCATGATAGAGCTGAACCTGCAAAAAAAATTATTGAGTGCATCCGGTACGATGCATCTGGATATGCAGATCAATGTGCAACGCGGTGAGTTACTCGGTTTGTTTGGCGAGTCCGGTGCCGGCAAGACCACGCTCTTAAGGATGCTGGCAGGATTGACGATGCCGGACAGCGGACGGATAGTCGTCGATGGCATATGCTGGTTCGATTCAGTAAAAAAAATCATGCTAGCGCCGCAGCAGCGCAGCATAGGCCTGGTGTTTCAGGATTATGCCTTGTTCCCGAATATGAGCGTGCGCGCCAATCTGGCGTATGCGCTTAGCGGCAAGGACAGTCAACAAACGGCATGGCTGGATCAGTTGCTGAGCGCGACAGGACTCAGCGCCTTGCAGGATCGAATGCCTGCACAGCTATCCGGTGGACAGCAACAACGCGTCGCGCTGGCGCGGGCGATCGTCAGAAAACCTCAGCTATTGTTACTCGATGAGCCATTGTCGGCATTGGATCTGGCGATGCGTTCGCGTTTGCAGGATGAACTGCAAACCCTGCATCGGGAATTCGGCTTGACGACGATACTGGTCAGTCATGATATCGGTGAAGTATTTAAACTTGCCGACAAAGTACAGGTGTTGCAGCAAGGGCGGGTGGTGCGCTCCGGCACGCCAGCCCAGGTATTTTTGCAACAGAGACTGGCGGGCCAGTTGAATTTACGTGCTCAAGTCCTGGCGATACGGCGGGAAGAAGTGGTGTTTATTTTGTCCCTATTAGTCGGTCAGGAGATCGTCGAAATTATTGCGTCTCAAGATGAGGTTGATGATCTGAAAATCGGCGCGCATATTTCGATTTCGACCAAGGCATTCAGCCCTTTGATTTTCAAGTCATCAGCTTAGCTGGCAGATTCTATGCATAACTAGGACTTAAGCAAAAAACCAGACATCTCACCACAGAGACACGGAGACACCGAGGAAAGGCAAGAGAACGGGTTATACCTGAACATTAAAAAAACCAATCCGCAATCTGGGTGCGCCTGTTGGCACGAAATGCCTCTGGAAGCCGCACCCAGATTGCGGAATCAATTACTCATGCAGGCCGAGGCAATAATTTTTATCGCAGAGTTTTCCTGTTTTTGCGTAAGTCCTGATAAAAAAAGCGCTCTATACATCAGAGCGCTTTTTAAAAATTCAGGTGAATATTTTCAGTCTTGCGTAATACCCATGACATGAGAGAAGCCGCCATCGACATAGGTAATCTCGCCTGTGATACCGGCGGATAAATTCGACAGCAGGAAGGCAGCGGTATTGCCGACATCGTCAATCGTCACATTACGACGCAAAGGCGCGTTCGTCGCAACGAAGCCTAATAACTTGCTGAAATCCTTGATGCCGCTGGCGGCCAGCGTCTTGATCGGACCGGCCGAGATGCCGTTCACACGCACGCCGCGTTTACCTAACGATTCCGCCAGATAACGCACGGAGGCTTCCAGCGACGCTTTGGCCAGGCCCATGGTGTTGTAGTTGGGAATCGCCTTTATGGCGCCGAGGTAGGACAAAGTCAGCAATGCCGAATCCTGACGCAGCATAGGCAACGCCGCTTTCGCCAATGCCGGGAAACTGTAAGCGGAGATATCGTGGGCAATCTTGAAGGACTCGCGCGACAGACCGTCGAGGAAGTCGCCGGCAATCGCTTCGCGCGGTGCGAAACCGATGGCATGCACCAGACCGTCGAGACCGTCCCAGGATTTGGCCAGATCCGCAAATACCGCATTGATTTGTTCATCGCTGCCAACATCACAGTCAAACACCAGTGTGCTATCGAATTCTGCTGCGAACTCGGTAATCCTGTCTTTAAAGCGTTCGCCGACATAAGTGAAAGCAAGCTCGGCACCTTCGCGTTTGCAGGCCTTGGCAATGCCATAAGCGATGGAGCGGTTTGATAACAAACCCGTGATCAAAATCTTTTTGCCTTGCAGAAATCCCATATTAACTCCAGATGCTACCGCAATATCCATGCGGCTTACGGGCCAAAAAGCCTTGGAAAGGCGCATGAACAGTGCGGTATTGGTTTGTGGTGCTTGTATTGAGGTAATTCAATTGAAGTGCTTCAGTTCATGTACTTCAGTTCGTCGTCGGATTATTCCGTGTATCCAATGAGAGGAATCCCTCAGCCGCACGGAATTGTAGATGCTAGACGCCCGGTCGGCAAATATTTCCATCTGCCGCACTCGGTAATATCAGGCTGGAAATTGCAAACGCCTGCTTATTTCGCTCCTTTTAATGCGTTTTTCCGGTAAAAGGAGCGAACTCGTGCTAATCGTTAAGAATGCAAACCACGCGGAATCGCATTCAGCAAAGTCTTGGTGTAAGCCTGCGTCGGATTCAGATACAGATCATCGGAATTGGCGAGTTCAACCACTTTGCCTTTGTTCATCACCATCACCTGATCCGCGATGTATTTGACGACGGCCAGATCGTGCGAGATGAAGATATAGGACAGGCCGAATTCTTCCTGCAAGTCTTGCAGCAGATTCAAGACCTGCGCCTGCACCGATACGTCCAGCGCCGAGACCGACTCATCGCACACCAGCACTTCCGGCTTCATGGTCAGGCAGCGTGCAATCGCGATACGCTGGCGCTGCCCGCCGGAGAATTCATGCGGATAACGATGGAAGGCTACCGCTGGCAAGCCGACTTTTTCCAGCAGGGTATACGCCATTTGCGAGCGTTCGCTGTCATTCGCCCCGATCTGATGAATCTGCATCGGCTCCATCAGAATCTGGCCTATCGTAAAGCGCGGATTCAGCGACGCATACGGATTCTGGAAAATGATCTGGATGCGACGCTTGTACTGCATGAAGTCTTTGTTCGACATGGACAAAATATCCTTGCCGTCAAAAATGGCTTCGCCCGAAGTCGCCTGATGCAAGCGCATCAGGGTCAGGCCCACGGTGGTTTTACCAGAGCCGGATTCGCCGACGACGCCTAAAGTCTTGCCGCGTGCCAGTTTGAAAGACACGCCTTCGACCGCCTTAAATTCTTTTTTGCCGAAGAAGCCTTCGCGGCTGTAAAAACTCTTACCCAGATTACGTACATCGAGCACGATGTCTTCATTGCCTTTGAGTCCGCGCGGGCGTTCTTTGTACTCAAGGGGCGCGCCTTGATGATGCATGAAATCGGCAATCACAGGCAAACGCCACGGGCGAGAATCCAGCGTAGGGCGGCAATGCAGTAAAGCCTGGGTATAAGTATCCTTCGGTTGTTCAAAGATTTGTTGCACGTCGCCCGCTTCACGTACTTCGCCATTGCGCATCACGATGACCTGATCGGCAATCTCGCCGACCAGCGCCAGATCATGCGTGATGAACAGCACGGACATCTTGTGCTTGGCGCGCAGGGCCTCGATCAAGTCAATAATTTGTTTTTGTATCGTGACGTCGAGCGCCGTGGTCGGTTCGTCGGCGATCAATAATTTCGGCTCGCAGGCAATCGCCATCGCGATCATCACACGCTGTTGCTGACCGCCGGACATCTGGCTAGGGTAGGCATCGATTTTGCTGGCCGGGTCGGGGATGCCGACTTCTTCTAGTAAAGCGATCGCTCTGGCACGCGCCTGTTTCGCATTCATGCCCATATGCAGTTGCAACACTTCGCCGATCTGGAAGCCGACCGTGAATACCGGATTCAGCGAGGTCATCGGTTCTTGGAAAATCATCGAGATATCTTTGCCGCATAACTGGCGGCGCTCGGCCAGGCTCAGGTCGAGCAGACTGCGACCTTCAAAAGTGATCTTGCTGTCTTTCGCAATGCTCGATGTGTCGGGCGGCAGCAAGCCCATGATGGCCAGCGAACTGACCGACTTGCCACTGCCGGATTCGCCGACCAGGGCCACGGTGGAATTGCGCGGAATCTCAAAGGAAATCCCTTTGACGGTTTCGACACTGTCTTTTTTATTGATGCGGAAAGAGACGCGCAGGTTTTCCACTTTTAATAATGATTCTTGGCTCATGGACTGTCCTTATTTGAGCTTAGGGTCGAGCGCATCGCGCAAGGCATCGGTGAACAGGGAGAAGGCGGTAACTAACACGGCCATGCCCGCAGTCGCTGCCACTAACTGCCACCATTTACCCAGAATGAGTTCGTTCTGCGCTTCATTCAACATGCTGCCCCAGGACACCACGCCGACTGGCACGCCAAAACCGAGGAAGCTCAAAATGACTTCCGACTTGATAAAACCGACCACCAGGATTGACACCTGCACTAAAGCGACATGGCTGACATTTGGAAAAATATGAATGAACATTTTGCGGAAGTCGGAGGCGCCGATCGCATCGGCGGCCCAGACGTATTCGCGATTTTTATGCTTCATGTATTCCGCCCGGATCAGGCGGAATGGGCCGGTCCAGCCGGTAAAAGCCAGAATCAGAATAATCGTGGTCACGCCTTTTTGCTGCAATACAGCGGCGACCGACAGGATCAATAGCAGGTAGGGAATCGAGGTGAAAATACTGTAAAACCAGTTAAAGAAATCATCGACGCGATTGCCGAAATAGCCGGCCAGCGCACCAAACAGCGTACCGAGTAAAGTTGCCAGGAAGGCGGCGACCAGGCCAACGATGATCGAGGTTTCTGCACCCTTGATGGTCTTTTTGATGATGTCATGTCCCCACTTGTCGGCACCAAAAGGCAGGGTATCCAACTTCGCGGCAACCGTCGCCTTACCTACCTTGGCAAGCTCGGTATAGATTTCGCTCATTTCTTTGGCGAGCGGATCTGGTACGCCATACTCGTTGGTAATGATGGCTTGCTGGCTCGCCGGCGCTTTGCGCAATTCGCGAATCACATCGGCTAAAGGGTCGAGCGGATTTTCGGGCACCGGTTCTTCCGCCACTTTGGCGGCAGCGCCGGACGAATCCGCGCCAATGAAATGAGGCGGTGCATAGCTGGCGCCGATTTCCTGCTCCCAGTCGGCGGCGATCAAGCCACTGGCTGACAAGCTCAGGACCACTAAAAAGGCGATGACCACGGACATCGCCGACATCGCAATTTTGTCGGCGCGCAGGCGGCGCCACGCTAATGCCCATAATCCAGGCGAGGCAGTTTGATTGGTGTGTAACGTTGACATGGGAAACCTTATTTCAACTGAACTCGTGGATCAACCGCTTGATACAACAGGTCGGTCAACAGATTAAAGAACATCGTTGCCGCCGCAACATACACGGTGATTGCTTTGATGACCGGAAAGTCGCTGCGCTCCACCGCCAGAATCACTTCACGGCCGATACCCGGGATCGAGAAAAAGCGCTCAATCAGGAACGCACCGATCAGCAGGGCAGGCAGATTCGACATCACATGCGTGATGATCGGGATCGATGCGTTGCGCAGCACATGCACCCATTTCACGCGCGCCTCAGAGACGCCTTTGGCGCGTGCGGTGCGGACATAATCTTGATTGACTTCGTCCAGCACAAACGTGCGGAACAGGCGCAGGTTAGGCGCGACGCCGACTGCCAGCGCAATCAGGATAGGCAGGGCGGAATACTTGAACAGATTTTCGGCAAAGCCGTTGCCCCAGCCCTGGACCGGAAACAAGCCCAATTTATAGGCGAAGAAATATTGTCCGACGATGATGTAGACCAGGATACTGATGGACATGCCGAAGGTGCAGGCAATCATGACGCCGCGATCGGTCAGGCTGCCGCGGCGGAAAGCAATCGCCAGCGCGAGCGCAATGGCGATCAGGGTTTCGATGATGGTTAACGGCACCAATACCGTTAATGACGGTCCAAGGCGTGTACCGATAATCGACGATACTGCTTCACCAGTGCTCCAACTGGTCCCGAAATTGAAGGTGACGATTTGTTTGATGAAAATACCTAACTGGACGTAGTAGGGCTGGTCAATGCCAAGCTGGGTGCGGATATTCGCAATCTGTTCAGCGTTCGACATTTTGCCGGCCAGGATGTAAGCGGGATCGCCGCCTACCCAGTTAAACAAAAAGAACACCAGCAAAATAACACCCAGCATGGTGGGTGCCATTTGCCATAAGCGGCGCAAGATATAGGCTGTCATGGGATACTTTCTAACTTAGTGAATTACGCGATCTGGTTGAGATAAATCAAAGTCTGTAAAAATCTTAGGGACTTACTTACTTTTCTCAACATCAAAAAACATCCATTCGCCGTAAATAATCGGATGCTTTTTATAGCCGATGACCCGGGGTTGTACCAGCATATTTCTATAGCGGGCAAAGCCGGTTCGTTGTGCGGTATTGACTTCCATAATGCGCGCCATTTTGTGATAGAGCGCATCGCGTTCCGGACCTGGCGGCAGCTTTTGTGACTGCACATATAGCGCGTCGTATTCAGGAATCTTGACGCAGCCGTTATTAGTTGAGCCGGTATTCGGACCGTAGAATAATTGCATGAAGTTGTCGCCATCCGGATAATCGGCAATCCACGGCGCATTGCGGGTCTGTAACTGGCAGTTTTTTTCTGCCTTCAGCATTTCGGAAAATTGCACCAGATCTTCTTTCATGCGTATGCCGATCGAGTCGTAGGTTTTTTTCCAGACTTCCGTTTGCAGCTTGCCGATCGGGCCGGTGCGTGCGGTGTAGCGGATTTCCAGCGGCTTGCCGTTAGGCTGGGTGCGGAAACCGTCAGGGCCTTTTTTGTAGCCAAATTTATCTAGCAACATATTCGCCGCGGCTGGATTGTATTGAATGCTGTTCCGGTAGTTAGGATCATGACCGACCACACCTGGCGGAATAGGGTAATCGAGCGGCACGGCATTGCCGTTATAGACGATATTGATTTCTTCGGTGACGTTATGCGCCATGGCGACGGCGCGACGCAAAGCGATTTTATCTTTGCTCAGGCCGCCCCAGACCGGATCCTGCATATTCCAGTAATACACGGTCAGCTCAGGATCAGGAATGCGTGACAGCATGATGCCTTTTTTCTGCAATGCAGGTTTGAGCTTGCCATTGTCGAGCGCCTGCGGTGCCAGCGGTCCTTCTAGTTCGAAAATATCGACTTCACCGCCCTGGAAAGCCAGCCAGCGCGATTGATCTTCGATCATCACATTGATTTCGATGCGGCCAATTTGCGGCATGCGCTTGCCCTTCATGGCCGCCATGATCTTTTGATCTTCCGGGCTGCTGCCTTTGTGATCCCAGACATCGCCACGATAATCGGGATTCGCTACCAGGATAATTTTAGAGCCGCGCACCCATTCATCCGGCACCAGCATATACGGGCCTGTACCGACCGGATTGGACATCACCTGACTCTGGATGTCCTGATATTTTTCTATGACTTCGCGTGCGACGGCACCGGTTGGATTGTGCGCCAGGATCAGACCGAGATTGAAGTCCGGTTCGTTCAGATGGATGCGCAGGGTGTATTTATCAACGACTTCTAAGCCGGGGACTTTGCTATCGTAATCGAACTTATTGGTTTTTTTGGCTTGCGCTGCCAGGGCATCGAGGCCGATAATTTTTCCAGCGATTAACCAGGAGTGCGGCGAGGATAATTTCGGGTCCATCAGGCGCTTCAAGGTGTAGACGTAATCAGCCGCAGTCAGCTCCCGTTTTCTTCCATTGAAAGCTTCATCCGGCGTGAAGAAAATGCCTTTTTTTATTTTGATCGTGTAGGTCTTCGCATCGGCAGAAACCTCCGGCATGCTTTCCGCAACACGCGGTACCAGCTTGACCGGGCTGGCCAGATAATCGTAGGAATACAGCGTTTCAAAGATGACGTAGTTGACGCCGTTCGAGTACAAATCTTTTGCCGCACCCGGATCAAAGCCAGTCTCGGCGACGTTGAATACCCATTTCAATACTTTGTCCGGATCAGCCGGATTGGTCGCTGCTGTCGCATGAGAAACCGGGAAGGCTGTGAGGCTGGTGACGATGGCAAGTGCCAGTCTGGCGACTTTAGGTCGATGTGAGCCGAATAGCTTGTGCAGAATAGAGGGTGACTTCATTGCGTGTGGGTCTCCTGGTTAAAGTGACCTGAATAAAAATGCGGGTTAACTATATGAATAAATGTACGCCAGAGCTGAGTGCTTCTGCAGATGCTTTTGGGTCCTGGCGTTTTAGTGTTTTAAATTTTATCTGGCGGGCTGGTGTCCGGTCTCAATGTTTGACTACATCGAGATATTGCCAGTCCGCATGCAGAATCGGGTGATTTTTGTAACCTTGTATCCAGGGCCGTACCAGCCAGCTGCGGATGCGCGTTGAATGCAATGCCCACGGGGTATCGGCCTCGATCTGGCGACTCATCTGCGAGTAAATTTTATTCCGCTCTTCACCGGACGGCAGTGAGATCGCTTTTCTGTACAGAGCATCGTAGGCCGGAGATTCGTAGCAGGCATGATTGCCTTGTCCGGCCTTCGGGCCATATAGCAATTGCAGGAAATTTTCGCCGTCAGGATAGTCAGCCATCCAGCCACCGCTCCACATCGCGAGCTGGCAGGCGCTGGCGGCTTCCAGGTTATCTGCAAAGTTACTGACCAGGAAATCGATACGGATTCCCAGTTGATCCAGGCCGCGTTTAAAAATTTCTGCCTGCACTTTATAGATATTCGGCGCTTCCATGGTTTTTTTGATGAGCAGCGGCGTGCCATCGGGCAGGGTGCGATAACCGTCGGCACCACGCTTGTAACCGAAATGATCGAGCAGTTTATTCGCCAGCCCGATGTCGTAAGGAATGCTGCTGCGGTATTTGGGGTCGTATCCGACCACACCGGGCGGTATCATGCTTTCCGCCCGTATCGCTTGCCCCAGGCGCATTTGCGCAACTTCATCGGCATTGCTATAGGCCATCACGATGGCGCGGCGCAAGGCGATTTTTTCTTTGCTATAACCGCCGACCACAGGATCGCGCATATTAAACATGGAGAAAGTCAGACCAGCGTCGGCCACTCTATCCATTTTGATTCCCTCCGCGATGAACGAGGGCTTGAGCTTGTCGCCATCTAATACGGCCGGTGCAGCGATCTGCGGCAGCTTGTCGATATCGATTTGCTTATCCTGGAAGGCCAGCCAGCGTGATTGCTCCTCTTCGATGATGCTGATTTCGACCCTGCCGACTTGCGGCATTTTTTTACCCTTCATGACTTTGACGATCTCATCATCCCAGGCGCTACCGGATGATTTGAAATCCCAGATGTAGCCGCGATATTCGGGATTCGCTTTCAGGAAGATTTTGCTGCGCGGCAGATATTTTTCCATCATATACGGGCCGGTGCCGACAGGATGCAATCCAGTCTGTTCGCCATAGGTATCGATGACTTCTTTGGCTACTGCACCGAAGGCAGAGTAAGCCATGACATACAGGAAGTTATAGTCGGTGTCTTGCAGCTCGATTCTGAGCGTGTATTTATCCAGCGCTTTTAAGCCGGCGACTGGCATGTCGTAGTCAAATTTGCCGGTTTTTTTGGCTTTTGCCTGGACATCCGCCATGCCGACAATTTTGCCGTCGATGAAGCTCGCATGCGGAGAGCGGTTAACCGGATCGAGTATGCGTTTAAGTGTGTATATATAGTCTTGCGCAGTGAGTTCGTGTTTTTTGCTTTTGAATGCATCGTCGGGTGCGAAGTAGATGCCTGGTTTGATTTTGAACACAAACACTTTGCCGGCATCGCTCACTTCGGGCATGGCCTCTATTGTGTTGGGAATCAGTTTTGCCGGGCGCGCCAGATAATCGTAAGTGAGTAAAGGCTCAAAAATGGCGTTCACTATCCAACCCGAGTAATGGTTAGAAGTTTTCGCCATATCGAAGCCATCATCAGCGCCTTCAAATGCCTGTCTGACGATTTTGTTGGGATCTGCCGGATTTTCTGCCAGAGACGTTGCCGTCATGCTCGCCATGACGAGCAGAGCGAGCGCACTGAGTTTTAATTTAAATGGGCCCGACATCACGCAACACCTCTTTATTGTTCTACATCTGTTTGACGCGCTTTGTATATAGACAGGGGGCCAAGCAGATAGGGGGGCTAAAAAAGCCGTAACCATAACGCAAGTCAATACTGTACGGCACAAAAGTAAAATTTATTTTTCTTATTTATTTGCACCAAGACCGAGCGGGATTTTTGTAGATGTAAAAAATGACATCTTTCTATGTGCGGAGATGTCAGCATTAATATTGTTGTGCACCAAAATGCATAATGTGAGATGCATAATATTCTGCCGAATACGCAGCGATTCGGAGATGAAAAAAAATTTTATTCTGGACGCTTAGGTCTGCCGCAAAATAAAAGTAAGCTCGATAAGAATTGTTATATCCACGCACTATTTATTTGCTGCAAAGCACAAAATGAATGCACGTCAATTATCCGGTTTTTACGCTAAAAATCCGGCTGTTGTTTTTTTGTGAAATGTAAAATGGCGAGTATTGACAGGGCGTGCTCAGAAATGGTTCCATGCGCCATCAAAAATTTTTTGATGCTTTCATTTTCATTTCTTATGTAAAAAAACGGGTTTTTTTACATAATTCTTTAGATGTAAATGCGGTCAAGTTGTTCGCTGACTTTACCTGTATCCACCACGTGGTGAGGGTAGAAATAAATTCTTTTCAAGAGCGGATTTATTTTGCATTTACAAAAAATTGAGTGAAAGAAAGGGCACGCAATCGGTTGCTTCGCCATATAATTCATTTTTTTGGCGCAATGCGATTGGTTGATTGACGCTGGGCACGGTATTTGCTCCTGCAAATATCGACACAGACTATGCGTGCCCCCCTTTAATGGCTGCTCATGTCAGTATTTGATAAGATGAGTACGCCTGTTAGCAATATGTTGTGGTATTCGGAGGAAAGTAGGTATGGATTTTTCAA
>NZ_JAJLQW010000012.1 GCF_025548535.1 Undibacterium sp. Jales W-56
AAGCGGCTAAAAAAGGTATTGACGAAGAAGAAGAACTGCTGCATAATCTCGCTTCTTTGCTGCTGACAAACAAAACGATTTGTCGGAATAGTGAAGTAAAAAGCGCGGTTGATTCGTCAGAGTCCCGGGGTTTTTAAGCAAGACAGAAACAAGATCTTTAACAATTAACAGTCAATAAATGTGGGCACTTGATAGAAAGCGCCGCGGCTGAATTTATTCGGCCGTGACACTTAAAAAATATCAAATGTTCGCAAGAAGTAATAAATAGGATATCTCGCAAGAGATAGCCTGTCAGTTATTTTGAGTGAGCGACACTCATCGCAAGATGAGAGTTCAGCAATGAACACAAAACAGAGATTAAACTGAAGAGTTTGATCCTGGCTCAGATTGAACGCTGGCGGCATGCCTTACACATGCAAGTCGAACGGTAACAGGGAGCTTGCTCCGCTGACGAGTGGCGAACGGGTGAGTAATATATCGGAACATACCCTAGAGTGGGGGATAACGTAGCGAAAGTTACGCTAATACCGCATACGCACTAAGGTGGAAAGTGGGGGATCTTCGGACCTCATGCTCATGGAGTGGCCGATATCTGATTAGCTAGTTGGTGAGGTAAAGGCTCACCAAGGCGACGATCAGTAGCTGGTCTGAGAGGACGACCAGCCACACTGGAACTGAGACACGGTCCAGACTCCTACGGGAGGCAGCAGTGGGGAATTTTGGACAATGGGCGCAAGCCTGATCCAGCAATGCCGCGTGAGTGAAGAAGGCCTTCGGGTTGTAAAGCTCTTTTGTCAGGGAAGAAACGGTGTTTCCTAATACGGAATACTAATGACGGTACCTGAAGAATAAGCACCGGCTAACTACGTGCCAGCAGCCGCGGTAATACGTAGGGTGCAAGCGTTAATCGGAATTACTGGGCGTAAAGCGTGCGCAGGCGGTTATATAAGTCAGATGTGAAATCCCCGGGCTCAACCTGGGAACTGCATTTGAGACTGTATGGCTAGAGTGTGTCAGAGGGGGGTAGAATTCCACGTGTAGCAGTGAAATGCGTAGATATGTGGAGGAATACCGATGGCGAAGGCAGCCCCCTGGGATAACACTGACGCTCATGCACGAAAGCGTGGGGAGCAAACAGGATTAGATACCCTGGTAGTCCACGCCCTAAACGATGTCTACTAGTTGTCGGGACTTAATTGTCTTGGTAACGCAGCTAACGCGTGAAGTAGACCGCCTGGGGAGTACGGTCGCAAGATTAAAACTCAAAGGAATTGACGGGGACCCGCACAAGCGGTGGATGATGTGGATTAATTCGATGCAACGCGAAAAACCTTACCTACCCTTGACATGGTCAGAATCCCGTAGAGATATGGGAGTGCTCGCAAGAGAACTGGCACACAGGTGCTGCATGGCTGTCGTCAGCTCGTGTCGTGAGATGTTGGGTTAAGTCCCGCAACGAGCGCAACCCTTGTCATTAGTTGCTACGAAAGGGCACTCTAATGAGACTGCCGGTGACAAACCGGAGGAAGGTGGGGATGACGTCAAGTCCTCATGGCCCTTATGGGTAGGGCTTCACACGTCATACAATGGTACATACAGAGGGCCGCCAACCCGCGAGGGGGAGCTAATCCCAGAAAGTGTATCGTAGTCCGGATTGTAGTCTGCAACTCGACTACATGAAGTTGGAATCGCTAGTAATCGCGGATCAGCATGTCGCGGTGAATACGTTCCCGGGTCTTGTACACACCGCCCGTCACACCATGGGAGCGGGTTCTGCCAGAAGTAGGTAGCTTAACCGCAAGGAGGGCGCTTACCACGGCAGGGTTCGTGACTGGGGTGAAGTCGTAACAAGGTAGCCGTATCGGAAGGTGCGGCTGGATCACCTCCTTTCTAGAGTTGCGCTGAAAGTTAAGTGTCCACACTTATTGACTGTTAATCCAAAGAACAAGGTAAGTAACCGTCAAACGGATTACAAGCTATGTAACTTAGCGGTAGCGATAGCGCTAAGACTCGAAGCAAGCACCTGGGTCTGTAGCTCAGTTGGTTAGAGCACCGTGTTGATAACGCGGGGGTCGTTGGTTCGAGCCCAACCAGACCCACCACATGATGGTGGCGGTGGTTGAAGCGACATGGCAGTAGTAAGAAAACGAGAATTTACGTTTGGTTTTGTTGTAGAAATCATCTGGCTCTGCCAGTGATTGATACCTGGCTAAACTAGTCAAAAGTAGGGTGTTGCTTTTGACGAAATATTTCGGGGGTTTAGCTCATCTGGTAGAGCACCTGCTTTGCAAGCAGGGGGTGAACGGTTCGATCCCGTTAACCTCCACCAAGATTTGTCCAAAGTACAAACCTAAGTCAAGCCCGCACAGCGATGTGCCGGGGCCAGCGATTTAGGTTTGGTCTTTCAACAGAGACCAGAGCAATATCGTATTACCGTTCTTTAACAATTGAGAAGAAGTAAAGTAGAAATAATCAACATTATTTCTGTAAAGAGAAGTCAGTGACGACAGTCGTTGATGGAAATTATGGAAGGGTTGTGATTGTATCGAACAAACATAGTATTACAAAGAGTTTGAAAAGCCCTGCTGCAAAGCAGAGTTTTAGAAAAATCAAATTCCTTGAGATACGGCAAACGCTAAAGTAATACTCAATAGTAGTAAAGAACTATAACGGTCTTGCGCACGATGAACAGAGCAAATGCTGAATTTGCGTAGGTTTTATCAATTAAAAATGAACTGGCTCTGCCAGGCATTTTTAAGAAATAAAGCCACACAAAAGTAGGTTTTTACTTTTGTGTGCAGGAGCTAACGTTATAGGGACAAGTGACTAAGTGCACATGGTGGATGCCTTGGCGATATCAGGCGATGAAGGACGTAGTAGCTTGCGATAAGCTGCGGGGAGTGAGCAAACACACATTGATCCGCAGATTTCCGAATGGGGAAACCCGGCCGTAAGGTCATTGCAACCTGAATACATAGGGTTGCAAAGCGAACGTGGCGAACTGAAACATCTAAGTAGCTACAGGAAAAGAAATCAACCGAGATTCCCAAAGTAGTGGCGAGCGAAATGGGAACAGCCTGCAAGATCTAGCATTTTTGATAGTAGAACGGAATGGAAAGTCCGGCCATAGAGGGTGATAGCCCCTTATACGAAATCATCGGTGTGGAACTAAGCTTGCGACAAGTAGGGCGGGACACGTGAAATCCTGTCTGAACATGGGGGGACCATCCTCCAAGGCTAAATACTCGATATCGACCGATAGTGAACCAGTACCGTGAGGGAAAGGCGAAAAGAACCCCGGAAGGGGAGTGAAATAGATCCTGAAACCGTGTGCATACAAACAGTAGGAGCGGACTTGTTCCGTGACTGCGTACCTTTTGTATAATGGGTCAGCGACTTACATTCAGTGGCAAGGTTAACCGCATAGGGAAGCCGTAGAGAAATCGAGTCCGAATAGGGCGAAATTAGTCGCTGGGTGTAGACCCGAAACCAAGTGATCTACTCATGGCCAGGTTGAAGGTGCGGTAACACGCACTGGAGGACCGAACCCACTAATGTTGAAAAATTAGGGGATGAGCTGTGGGTAGGGGTGAAAGGCTAAACAAACTTGGAAATAGCTGGTTCTCTCCGAAAACTATTTAGGTAGTGCCTCAAGTATCACCATCGGGGGTAGAGCACTGTTATGGCTAGGGGGTCATCGCGACTTACCAACCCATTGCAAACTCCGAATACCGATGAGTGCGAGCTTGGGAGACAGACGTCGGGTGCTAACGTCCGGCGTCAAGAGGGAAACAACCCAGACCGCCAGCTAAGGTCCCAAAGTACAGCTAAGTGGAAAACGAAGTGGGAAGGCTAAAACAGTCAGGAGGTTGGCTTAGAAGCAGCCACCCTTTAAAGAAAGCGTAATAGCTCACTGATCGAGTCGTCCTGCGCGGAAGATGTAACGGGGCTAAGCTGTACACCGAAGCTGCGGATATCCGTAAGGATATGGTAGGAGAGCGTTCTGTAAGCCTGCGAAGGTGTCTTGTAAAGGATGCTGGAGGTATCAGAAGTGCGAATGCTGACATGAGTAGCGATAATGGGGGTGAAAAGCCTCCACGCCGTAAGCCCAAGGTTTCCTGTTCAACGTTCATCGGAGCAGGGTGAGTCGGCCCCTAAGGCGAGGCAGAGATGCGTAGCTGATGGGAAGCAGGTTAATATTCCTGCACCGTCGTATGATGCGATGGGGGGACGGATCACAGAAGGTCGTCAGGCGGTTGGAAGAGCCTGTTCTTGACTTGTAGAAGGCACTTAGGCAAATCCGGGTGCGTAATTCAAGGGGTTGAGACGAGTGAACTTGTTCACGAAGCGATCGGAAGTGGTTCCAAGAAAAGCCTCTAAGCTTCAGTCATACGAGACCGTACCGCAAACCGACACAGGTGGGCGAGATGAGTATTCTAAGGCGCTTGAGAGAACTCGGGAGAAGGAACTCGGCAAATTGGTACCGTAACTTCGGGATAAGGTACGCCCTGGTAGTTTGACCCCCCTGCGGGGGAAGGATGAAAGGGTTGCAATAAACTGGTGGCTGCAACTGTTTAATAAAAACACAGCACTCTGCAAACACGAAAGTGGACGTATAGGGTGTGACTCCTGCCCGGTGCTGGAAGATTAAATGATGGGGTGCAAGCTCTTGATTGAAGTCC
Organism: Undibacterium sp. Jales W-56; assembly: GCF_025548535.1. GTDB lineage: Bacteria > Pseudomonadota > Gammaproteobacteria > Burkholderiales > Burkholderiaceae_D > Undibacterium. Next base: position 4,683 of record NZ_JAJLQW010000012.1, read on the forward strand.
CAGTAAACGGCGGCCGTAACTATAACGGTCCTAAGGTAGCGAAATTCCTTGTCGGGTAAGTTCCGACCTGCACGAATGGAGTAATGATGGCCACACTGTCTCCTCCCGAGACTCAGCGAAGTTGAAATGTTTGTGATGATGCAATCTACCCGCGGCTAGACGGAAAGACCCCATGAACCTTTACTGTAGCTTTGCATTGGACTTTGAACCAATCTGTGTAGGATAGGTGGGAGGCTTTGAAGCGGGGACGCCAGTTCTCGTGGAGCCAACCTTGAAATACCACCCTGGTTTGTTTGAGGTTCTAACCTTGGCCCGTGATCCGGGTCGGGGACAGTGCATGGTAGGCAGTTTGACTGGGGCGGTCTCCTCCCAAAGTGTAACGGAGGAGTTCGAAGGTACGCTAGGTACGGTCGGACATCGTGCTAATAGTGCAATGGCATAAGCGTGCTTAACTGCGAGACTGACAAGTCGAGCAGGTACGAAAGTAGGACATAGTGATCCGGTGGTTCTGTATGGAAGGGCCATCGCTCAACGGATAAAAGGTACTCTGGGGATAACAGGCTGATTCCTCCCAAGAGTTCATATCGACGGGGGAGTTTGGCACCTCGATGTCGGCTCATCACATCCTGGGGCTGTAGCCGGTCCCAAGGGTATGGCTGTTCGCCATTTAAAGTGGTACGTGAGCTGGGTTTAAAACGTCGTGAGACAGTTTGGTCCCTATCTGCCGTGGGCGTTGGATATTTGAAGGGGGCTGCTCCTAGTACGAGAGGACCGGAGTGGACGAACCTCTGGTGTACCGGTTGTCACGCCAGTGGCATTGCCGGGTAGCTATGTTCGGAAGAGATAACCGCTGAAAGCATCTAAGCGGGAAACTCGCCTTAAGATGAGATATCCCAGAGCCTTGAGCTCTTTAAAGGGTCGTTCGAGACCAGGACGTTGATAGGCTGGGTGTGGAAGTGCAGTAATGCATTAAGCTAACCAGTACTAATTGCCCGTAAGGCTTGTCCCTATAACCTTAGCAGGTAATAGGCTACGACAAGTATTGTGAAGTGTTTGCGAAAAAGCGCCTCCTGTGAAAACAGCAGCGCAGTTCGACAGCAGTCACAACCACCACTGCACGCCATGGTCTGGTGTGCAGTGAAAAAAACATTGATTAGTGCGAATCAAACCGCACATTCTACGACGCTTCTTCCCAATTGGATTTGTTGACCACCACAGAACAACGTGGCTCAGCAGATCAACCAGTTATGCCTGATGACCATAGCAAGTCGGTACCACCCCTTCCCATCCCGAACAGGACCGTGAAACGACTCCGCGCCAATGATAGTGCTGCAACCAGTGTGAAAGTAGGTCATCGTCAGGCTCTTATCCCGCAAAGCCCCCAGCTC
>NZ_JAJLQW010000013.1 GCF_025548535.1 Undibacterium sp. Jales W-56
AGTAAGAACACAGCAAGCACAAAGTCATAGCAACACCGAACAACAGCAACAAAAACAGCCATAACCACAGTAACAGTATTTGAAATTCAAATTTACGAAGGAAGCACACAAATGAAATTCAGCCTGAAAGCCCTACTGGCCGCCGCCGTCATCGCCTTAACCGCCCATGCCGCCATCGCCCAAGAATCCGCCAGCGCCGCCGCCACTGCCGCCCCCGCAGCTGCAGCACCAGCCGATGCGCCTGCCGCCCCGGCCGCCGAAGGCGCCGCCCCCGCTGAAGTCAAAGACAAAGTCGACAACCCCTACGGCCTCGACGCCCTCTGGAAAACCGGTGACTTCGTCGCCAAAGGCACCCTCATCATCATGTTCATCATGTCCATGGGCAGCTGGTACATCCTGATCACCAAAATCGTCGACCAGATCAAACTGTCCGGCCAAGCCAAAGATGCCCAGGCCAAATTCTGGAAAGCCCCGTCCGTCAACGCCGGCATCACCAGCCTCAAAGAAGGCAGCCCATTCCGCTTCATCGCCGAATCCGCCACCAAAGCCAGCGACCACCACGAAGGCGCCCTGCTAGAACAGATCGACCTGAACTCCTGGATCTCCATGTCCATCCAGCGCGCCGTTGAAAAAGTCCAAAGCCGCCTGCAAGACGGCCTGGCCTTCCTGGCAACCGTTGGTTCCACGGCCCCGTTCGTCGGCCTGTTCGGTACCGTCTGGGGTATCTACCACGCCCTGACTGCGATCGGTATCGCCGGTCAAGCCTCGATCGACAAAGTCGCCGGCCCGGTCGGTGAAGCGCTGATCATGACCGCCATTGGTCTGGCCGTAGCAGTACCGGCAGTACTCGGCTACAACTTCCTGGTACGCCGCAACAAGAGCGCCATGGAAAATGTCCGCGCCTTCAGCGCCGACCTGCACTCTGTCGTCCTGTCCGGCGTGATGTCCAAGAAAGCTTAAGCTTCACAGCACGAAGTAGCGCGGTAACGTTTAACACCCGAAGACACCTAACCACAGAGGCACCGAGACACAGAGAAAAAGCCACAGAGAAAAGCATCAAGGAGCGCTCCATACGATGGACAAAAAGCCTCCTCCTGCCGTTCTCTGTGACTCGGTGTCCCTGTGTTGAGTGGTCTTAAAGCGTCTTCGTGACATCTGAAAGAGAACACACTATGGCAATGGCAATCGGCAACGATGGTGACGGCGAAGACGAAGTCAACAGCACCATCAACACCACCCCATTGGTCGACGTCATGTTGGTCTTGCTGATCATCTTCTTGATCACCATCCCCGTCGTCACCCACACGGTCCCGGTCAAGCTTCCCTCGGAAAGCAACCAGCCGTACAAAACCAAACCAGAAAACATCACCATCGCCATCAACAAAGACGGCGACATGTTCTGGAACGAAGCCCCGGTCGCCAGTACCGACCTCCTGCTCGACAAGCTCAAAGTCGTGGCAGTCCAGGTACCGCAACCGGAACTGCACATCCGCGGTGACCAGAACACCCGCTACGAATTTGTCGGCAAAGTCATCCTGACAGCACAGCGAGCCGGGATTGCCAAGGTCGCCTTCGTCACGGAACCGCCGCCGAAGGGCTAGTCAGCGCAGGCAGCACGCGCAACAAGTTAAAAGGAATACAAATGGGAATGCAAATAGGCTCAGGAAGCTCAGGTGAACCGGAGGTCATGATCGAAATGAACATGACGCCGCTGATCGACGTCATGCTGGTCTTGATCATCATGCTCATCATCACCATCCCGATCCAGAACCACGCGGTCAACCTGAACATGCCAGTCAATGCCCCGCCGGCTGCCAATGTGGAAAAGCCGGAAGTCATCACGATTGACGTCGACTTCGACGGCACCGTATTGTGGAACGGCGTGGCGATCCAGAACAATGCCGATCTGGAAGCGCGCTTGCTGGGCGTGGCGACCACGCCGAATCAGCCGGAAGTGCATTT
>NZ_JAJLQW010000014.1 GCF_025548535.1 Undibacterium sp. Jales W-56
CCTTGCTTCTTGATGTCGCGGAAGTCGGCGCCGGCGCGGTGCGCGCTGGTGGCCATGCCGCGCCGCAGGCTGTGACTCGACAGGTCTAGCACATAGTCGAGTTTGACCAGTGTCGCGCAATCCTCCAGGATCGTATTCACGCTGCCCACGCCTAGCGCGGCGCTGGCCACCGTCCCCCACTTGCTGATAGACCGAAACACCGGTCCGGCCACGATGTCGGCGGCGTCGAGCCAGGCGCGCAACGCCGTCGCCGGGCAGCAAGGGCCGTCGCTGTACGGGATCGCCTTGATGATCCCTTCGCCCAGTTGGTCAGTCTTCGAGCGCGGCAGCATGATCTCGATGCCCTCGGGTGTCCAGCCAACATGTCCGACCTCGATGGCGACTAGCTCGCTGCGCCGCAATCCGCCGAAAAAACCGATCTGCAAAAGCGCGTTGTCGCGCGTCGCCTTCAACGTGCGGGCGCTGACCAGCTGCGCCACGATGCGTTCCAGGTCCTCGATCGGCAGCGCCTTGGCCCTCTTCTTCGGGCGGCCGTGCGTGCGCGCGATCCCCGTCAGTGTCTTGCGCACGGTCGGCGTCGACGCCGGATCGGGGAAGCCCTGGTGGACGTGCCACTGCGACAGTGCCGTCAGGCGCAACGCCAAGGTGCGGGGATTGAGGGTCGGCGCGTAGGTGAGCAGGTAGCGGATGATCGCCGCCTCGTCGGCCGGCAACACGCCGCCCCACGCCAGGTAGTGGTTTACGGCGGACCGGTACGCCCGGCGCGTGTTGTCGGCCGTGGCGGCGGCCAGGACGGCGCGGTGCTGGGCTGCGAGCACGGCGTCCACAGCTGTAACGGCAGAGTGCAGCGCCGACG
>NZ_JAJLQW010000015.1 GCF_025548535.1 Undibacterium sp. Jales W-56
TTACTCGATGATTTTAGCCACAACGCCAGCACCAACCGTACGGCCACCTTCGCGGATCGCGAAGCGCAGACCTTCTTCCATCGCGATCGGGTTGATCAGCTTGACGGTGATCGAGACGTTGTCGCCTGGCATGACCATTTCTTTGTCCTTCGGCAACTCGATCGAACCCGTTACGTCCGTGGTACGGAAGTAGAACTGGGGACGGTAGTTGTTGAAGAATGGGGTATGACGACCGCCTTCATCCTTGGACAAGACGTAGATCTCGCCAGTAAAGTGGCTGTGCGGCTTGATGGAACCTGGTTTTGCCAACACTTGACCACGCTGGATGTCTTCGCGCTTGGTGCCGCGCAGCAAGACGCCGACATTGTCGCCTGCCTGACCTTGGTCCAGCAGTTTGCGGAACATTTCGACGCCGGTGCAAGTTGTTTTCACTGTGTCTTTGATGCCGATGATTTCGATTTCTTCGCCGACTTTGACGATACCGCGTTCGATACGGCCAGTAACAACAGTACCGCGACCGGAGATGGAGAAGACGTCTTCTACTGGCAACAGGAAGGCGCCGTCAACAGCACGTTCCGGTGTTGGGATGTAGGAGTCGAGTGCGTCAGCCAGTTTCATGATGGCTTCTTCGCCCAATGGGCCTTTGTCGCCTTCGAGCGCCAGTTTGGCGGAACCCTGGATGATGGGCAGGTCGTCGCCTGGGAATTCGTATTTGGAGAGTAA
>NZ_JAJLQW010000016.1 GCF_025548535.1 Undibacterium sp. Jales W-56
CTCGCGGACTTCCATTTCGACCAGTTCCAGCAACTCTGCGTCGTCGACCATGTCGCACTTGTTCAGGAACACGATGATGTAGGGTACGCCAACCTGGCGCGCCAGCAGGATGTGTTCGCGGGTTTGTGGCATTGGGCCGTCTGCTGCGGAGCAGACCAGGATCGCGCCGTCCATCTGGGCGGCGCCGGTGATCATGTTTTTGACATAATCGGCGTGGCCTGGGCAGTCGACGTGGGCGTAGTGGCGACCGGCTGTTTCGTATTCGACGTGGGCGGTGTTGATCGTG
>NZ_JAJLQW010000017.1 GCF_025548535.1 Undibacterium sp. Jales W-56
TTCGCGGACTTCCATTTCGACCAGTTCCAGCAACTCTGCGTCGTCAACCATGTCGCATTTGTTCAGGAACACGATGATGTAGGGTACGCCAACCTGGCGCGCCAGCAGGATGTGTTCGCGAGTTTGCGGCATTGGGCCGTCTGCTGCGGAGCAGACCAGGATCGCGCCGTCCATCTGGGCGGCACCGGTGATCATGTTTTTGACATAATCGGCGTGGCCTGGGCAGTCGACGTGGGCGTAGTGGCGGCCGGCTGTTTCGTATTCGACGTGGGCGGTGTTAATCGTA
>NZ_JAJLQW010000018.1 GCF_025548535.1 Undibacterium sp. Jales W-56
TCCGCCGCCGGAAGTCCAGGTGCAGCAACAAGTCGTCACCCCCAACACCATCTCCCAGACCTCCCAGGTCCGGCCAGAGAGCAACGTCTTGCCGAAATCGGTCGCCCCGGCCGTAGTCGATGCCAAGCCCACCGGTCCCTCGGTCGTGCCCGGCGTGATCGACTTCAACGTCCCCGGCTGCAAACCGGAATACCCGCGTGCCTCCCTGCGCAATGAAGAAACCGGCACCGTCGTCCTGTCAGTCGTGATCGGCGCCGACGGCAACGTCAC
>NZ_JAJLQW010000019.1 GCF_025548535.1 Undibacterium sp. Jales W-56
TTGACGTTGCCGTCGGCGCCGATCACGACGGACAGGACGACGGTGCCGGTTTCTTCATTGCGCAGGGAGGCGCGCGGGTATTCCGGTTTGCAGCCGGGGACGTTGAAGTCGATCACGCCGGGCACGACTGAGGGACCGGTGGGCTTGGCATCGACTACGGCCGGGGCGACCGATTTCGGTAAGACGTTGCTCTCTGGCCGGACCTGGGAGGTCTGGGAGATGGTGTTGGGGGTGACGACTTGTTGCTGCACCTGGACTTCCGGCGGCGGG
>NZ_JAJLQW010000002.1 GCF_025548535.1 Undibacterium sp. Jales W-56
AGGCTGGCGCCACGACGGCACGGTCCATGGCTACATTGAGGAGGCCAGCCGGTTCGAGGATAACGCGGCCGGCAGTCTGTTGCGTAAGCGGGTCAAACCGGCCTGATTTGTCTCAGCGCCCGCTTGCCCGTTGTTGAAAAGCAGCACCGGCCGGCCCCCGGCTGTGCCGGGGCGAGCGACGGCATGGCGCGAAGCACGTCCCCGGCGGGCATGCTCAGTAAAGGCGTCTACAGGAAGGGGATGGCATCAAATTCATTGCGCCAGGACATAATGCGCCAAGGCCATCGCTTCGCCCTCGCTCAGTTGGGAGAAAGCTGGCATCGGTACAGGCCCCCATTTGCCAGCGCCGCCCGCTCGAATATTCCTCGCCACCAGTGATACCGCGTCTGCCTTGCCCTTGTACTTTGCCACCACTTCCTTGAATGCCGGCCCGACGACCTTTTTGTCGATCGAATGACATCCCATGCAAGCATTTGCGGCAAGCAACGCTTTCGTATCGATTGCTGCGGTGGCGCCGGCCTTCGGTGCAACTGCAGCTGGCTTTATCGCCGCGTTCGCAATCGGCACTGCGTTACTGCGTTCGGCACCGTAGGTCTTGACCAGGTAATCGACCATGTCCGGGATATCCGCGTCTGAGAATTGCGCACCGAACGGTTTCTTCATCTTTCTCACCGTGGCATCCCAGTAGCCGCGCGGTGATGTCGTGGGCTGCGACTGGATGTAATGGACCGAGTGACATGTCATGCAATTGCGCTGGGCCAGCGCATATCCCGGCAACTGGCTGGGTTTGAAGACAGCAGTTTCAGGCGGAAGCTGAATGTCGAGGGCGAAAGCTGGGGCCGCAGGCATCAGGCTGATGGTGAACAGAGAGCAAATCAGTGGATGTTTCAATTTAGTTCCCCTTATACCGCGACGACGCGCGTCGATTCGACCACATTGCGCATGTAGCCGGCAGGATTCCACAGGGCGCTCGCCGGTTGGCCTTGACCGATCCGGTTGACCGCTCGAACCAGCAGTTCGTGGTTTCCTTTTTGTTTCGGCGTGAACGCCGCGCTCCACTCTCGGAAAGAGTAGCGCCCCAGGTCCTTGCCCAGTTGTGCAGCTTGCCAATTCTTGCCGCCGTCAGATGAAAACGCCACTTCATTCACGCCGTAGCCGCCGTCGAACGCAATCCCGCGCACCACAGTCTGGCGCCCGACCTTGACGTGCATGCCGTCCGTCAGGCTGGTCACGAACGAGCGCACGTTGAGGCGGTTGATCGGGACGGTCTTGGTCGGCGCTTTTCCCGGTTCGGTACACGCGCACTGATTGTCCGGGATGCGATAGGCCGTGCTCATCCAAAACCCATCGAATACCTTGTCGGTCACGGTAATGTCGGACAAATGCTTGACCCAGTAGGTGCCGTAGTAGCCGGGCACCACCAGGCGCAGTGGGTAGCCATTCAACATGGGCAGATCGGCACCGTTCATTTGCCAGGCAAGCATGACTTCGCCGTCGAGCGCATGGTCGATATTGAGCGCCTTCATGAAATCGGGTCCGTCGCCGACGGGCGGCGTGTCAAGGCCATTGAACGAGACCTGTACCGACCCGGCCTTGACGCCCGCCTTTTCCAGCACCTTGCGTAGCGGGACGCCAGTCCAGCGCGCGTTGCCCATAGCACCATTCGATAGCTGGCCGCCGTTGGCGCGCGGCGACAGGTGGCCGCGGCTGTTACCGGAACACTGGTTCACGGCAACCAGTTCGGTGGCGTCAGCCATTTGCTTAAGGTCGGCGAGCGAGAGCTCCAGCGGCGTATTGACATTGCCGCCGACTTTGAGACGGTAGGTTTGCGCATCAACTGCGGTGGGTATGCCACTCCAGTGATAGCGTACGAAGAACGCATCGTTGGGCGTGATCACTGATTCGTTGAACACACTGAACGGCGTTTCCAGCTGGGGCGGACGGGCGGTAAGCAGAATCAGTGGCCGCTTTTGGGGATAGGCGACCAGTTCGCGCTCGCCGTTTTCAAACGGCAGCGTGACATGGCCGGCTTCCGCCGCTAGCGCACTTAAGACCGGGCTGCCGAAAGCGGTGGCGGCACCGAGCGTGCTAGCCTGTCTCAGAAAGGAACGGCGCCGCAACGCCTCTGCGGTCAATACCAACGAGGTCTTCGCCATACGGGTCTCCGTTATTGTTGTGAAATTGGTCAGTGCTATACTGACACAGTTTTATCGCATTTTGCTTACGGCGCGCTGCTCAGTACGGTCTTCTGTGGATCGGCTGCAACGTCGCCTTCCATCACCAGGACGCGGCTCGCGGTGACAGCCTTGGAGTTCAGACTGTTGCTCACATCGCGCATTGGCCCGATCGCAGTGCCGTTTGCCATGCCCATGGGATTGGTCTTGAAACTGGCTACAGGTGTAGCTTGGCCAGTGACGTACACGCTATAAACGGTTTGTGGCCTGAGCTTGAACAGCGAGACTTCCAGCGAGTCCACCACGCCCAGGTTGCGCGCCACAACAAAACCCTTGGCCTCGCCGGCAGCGGGTTTGAGGGCGATGTTGATCGGCTCACTGTTGGCGCTGGGGACCAGGTTGGTAATGCCGTCGCCGTGCGGCACAGCGTTCGAGACATACACCAGTGCCTGCGGCGCCTGGCCGACCGGTACGCGCGCAATCACCTTGTTGCTCGCGCTGTCGATGACATCGACAGCGTCGCCGTTTTCCAGTCCCACATACAGACGGGTGCCGTCGTCGGAGGTCCAGATGCCGTGAGGCAGTGCTCCGGTCGGGATCGTTGCGACGAGCGTTGGCATGGCGTCGGTGGTGTACACCTTGACGACATTCTCGCCGCCGATCGTCACGTACGCACGGGTGCCGGCCGCAGTCTTGGCGAAGGCCAGGTGGTTAGTGATGAAACCGGTGTCGATAACGCCCTTTACTTCCAGGCTGGCAGTATCGATGCGCGTCACTTTGCCGGCATCCTTGTGCGTCATCCACATTTCCTTGAAGTCAGGGGTGAATTGCAGAAATGGCGAGAACGGGCTGACAACCTTGATGTGCTTGATGACCTTGTGCGACTTCATGTCGATCACGTCGACCACGGGGTTGAAACTGGAGACGACAAATGCCAGTTTGCCGCTTGGAAGGAACTGCACCATGCCGGGGCCCACGGTCGTTTCGATCCGCTTTTTCTCTTTGAAGGTGAGCGGGTCGATCACCGAGATGTAGTTCTCACCGCGTACCACGGCCCATACCTCGCGTCCATCCGCTGTAAAAAAGCCTTCATGCGGCGACCGACCGATGTAGGTGATGCCTTTGACCTTGTTGGTCGCCGTATCGATGAATGCTACCGAATTGGAACCGTTTGAAATGGCAATCAGGGTCTTGTGGTCGGGCGAAAAGCCCAGGCCATGCACATTGATCTCGCCCTTGTACAGCGGCGAGAGCACATCCGGGCGCTGGTTGCCCAGTTTGATTTGGCCGAGCAGCCTGTTGGTCGCAGGGTTGATCACCGAAACGGTATTGGTATTCTGGTCAGCGGTGTAGACGCGGTCTTGCGCGCCTGGAGCGGCAAACGCGGAGGCGGTGAGCAGGCTGCTGAGGGTCAACGAGAAAACGAAGTGACGGATTTGCATGATTATTCTTTCTTGGTGATCGAAGTGGGAGCAACTTTTTCCTGAACCGATTGGTAGCGCTGCAGCCAGGCCTGCATAATCTTGATTTCGTTTTGCTGTTCCGTGATGATGCCTTGGGCGACGTTGCGCAATTCAGGATCCTTGGTGGTGAGCAGCAGCGCCTTCGCCATATCGATTGCGCCCTGATGGTGCGGAATCATCATCGTCACGAAATCATGTTCCGCAACGCCATTCATTGGCGCGCGCTTCATGCCGTCATCCATGACGGCCATGGCATCGTCCATCAGCGCGGCAAACGGCTTGGCCGTGCTGGCGATAAATACGGGGGGCTTTGCCGCTGCCGACTGGCCATGATGGTGGGGCATGGCCTGTCCGAGCGCACTAGCGCCAATGAGGGCGGCAACGGCGAACGTGCCCAAGCGTCGATAATACAAAGGCCGGTTGATCAGGGTCATGACGGTTTCTCCAGTTGGTCGTACACGGCGGTGGCAACGCGCGCCAGTTCGGCCTTGTTAGTTCCAGCCGACAGCGCATAGCCGAATTTGCCGTCGATCCAATAAAACACATTCACCGGTCCCTCCTGTGCGAAGCGAAAACCCGTGTCCTTGTTGTGCGCCTGATCGGTCGACACGTACAAGGTGAGGCGCTGTCCGGTCGCGTCGTGGTACATGAACTGCGCCACCGCGCCCTGGGCGCCAGGCAGCAGGCGACCACCGATCAGCTCGTAGCCGAGTTTGCCCAGCCGGGGTGGCCGAATTGCGGTGCCGAGGCGTTTGGACAGCCACGCCACCAGTTGCTCTTCCTGGTCAGCCCCGATTTCCACCGGCCGCTTGACATCCGGGCTATAGACAACGTGGGCGATTGCGGCCTGATGGGCCAGGCCGGCAACGTACAGCGCCGGCCTGGCTTGCATGGAATCACCTTGGGCGTATTGAATCTCGCCTGCCTGCTGGCCATGCAGTAACCACCCTGTCGTGCCGCTGAACAGGGCGATGGCAAGACCGGCTACCAGCCGCTGCCATTGCCACTGGCGCGGTCGCGCTGCGCTTAAGCGCTCCGGCACCGCTTCGTCGAGCACGGGATTGAACAGCGCGCGCAGTTCTTCGTTTTGCGCTGTATAGGCGCGCAGCCGCTCCGCCTCTTCCGGGCGCTGCGCCAGATAGGCGTCGACTTCGAGTCGGCGCGCGGCAGGCAGCTTGCCGTCGACGAAGGCGTGCAAGTCGGCTTCCGTGATGGGTAGGGTATTCATTTGACCACCTTCAAGGGGGCGATGTACGCTCTCCCTTCCATATTCGCGCGCATTTTTTCACGCGCGCGCGACAGGCGCGACATGACCGTACCGATGGGAATCTTGAGCGTTTGCGCGACGTCGTCGTAACTCATTTCTTCCAAGGCCACCAACAGCAGGATTTCACGCTGTTCCTCTGGCAGAGCACGCAAGGCCGTTTCCATGTCGCGCAGTTCGAGTCCGCTTGAAGGACTCCCGAGTGCCGTTGCCATCGATGTCTCCTCGTTGAGCGTTTCAGTTAGCACGGATGGCCGCCGCACCTGGTCGATACGCAGGTTGTGCATGATGCTGAACAACCATGCGCGCATATCGCTACCACCCTCCCATGACGTCAATCTCGCCCATCCGCGCTCGACCGTGTCCTGCACCAGGTCGTCGGCGCCTGACCGATCGCCGACCAATGCCCGCGCATAGCGGCGCAGACGGGGAATGCAGGCCAGCAACTGGTCGCGAGAATTGGGCATGGCTGTCACTGGGGTAGTGGTCGATTGATCAATACGCTGCAGCGGTCAGTTTCGGATCAATCTGCCAGGTTTCGTTGACCAGCTTGCCATCGCGGTAGGTCAGTACATAGCGCACATTGACCTGTGCCTTGCCCTCGAACTGCACCTTGGCGACGATCGTCGCACCCTTTGGGTTCGCCGATTCCTCCAGAGCAAGCACGGTCACGCGCGCCGGCCCGACAGCCTTGCCGAACTTTTCCCAGGTGGCGCGAATGGCATCGGCGCCGGCGTACATGCCGTCGAGCGGCCCGCCGACCCATGTCAGCTGGGCGTTGTCGGCATAGCCACGCATGATGATGGATGTGTCGCCCGCGCCAATGGCGCTGAAGTGAATCTGCGCAGCATCGCTCGACGGGCTGGCGACAGCGCTGCCGATCGAAGCGATAGCGAGGATGGCGGCGAAGGTGGCTTGTTTCATGAAATTCTCTCTGGTTGGGTCAGTCGGACGCAAAAACGGGTGTTATCGAGGTGAACGGATCTGCGGCGAATTTATTCCATCTATTTCAAATTAATTTTCGCAGGCGTTTCGTCGCGCGCTATTTGGGAGAGGCGGATCATCGCTTCCAGTGCCAGAGATGCCTTTGTCTTGTACCGTTCGGGATGGCGCAACATGTAGAACGCGCGCGCCGGCAAGTCGATGTTTGCTTTCGCCAGCAAGCCTGCCCGCAGATGCGAGGCGACGACCAGTTGCGACATGGCGGTGGCGAACTCGCCGGCCATCACAGCGGAGCGAACCGCTTCGTTGGACGGCAATGTGAGTGCGATATCCAGTGCATCGAAGTCGACATGCATCGCCTGAAGTGCGCACTCGAGCGCTGAGCGCGTGCCGGACCCCTTTTCGCGCAAGATCCATTGTGCCGCGAGAAGATCCGCGTGCAGCAGCCTCCTCCCTGAAGCCCATGGATGGTGCGGTGCGACCACAGCGACGATCTGGTCGGAGGCAATGGCATCGACCGATAGAGTCGGCTCGTCGATGGCGCCCTCGACAAAGCCCAGGTCAGCGCCCCCCTGAACCACTGCTTGGGCGACATTGTGGGTGTTATCGATGGTCACGCTCAGTGCGATCGCCGGATGCGCTTGGCGAAATTGCACGAGGAACTCGGGTAGCCAATAGCTGGCGATCGTCTGACTCGCATGAATCGTGAGCGTGCCACGTTTCATTCCCCCCAGCTCGGCCAATGTCAGTTCGGCGGCCCGCGCGCTGGCGATCGTGCGGCGTGCTTCTATCAGGAAAATGCGGCCCGCTTCGCTGATCTCGAGGCCTCGGCCGACGCGATTGAATAGGTGTAGTGACCTGCATTTGAAACGGGGCCCGGCCAGCATTCAAGCCGACTCTCGGCCAGGAATAACTGCAACTGACAGCCCCTTCAAACCAGCATTAGCTGCAAATGAACCTGCATTTAGCCGCGCAGACCGGCATTTCATTCGCGCGAACTAGCATTAGCTGCAACTAACCGCAGTCGCTAGCGCTCACGCATTTGATCGTGGTTAAAGCCGAGGACCAGCTACCGAACGCCACTGTCCAGTTTAGGCGGTAGGATACTCCGCTCGTAAAAAAGTACTGGTCTAGCAGGGTGTTGATTTAATCGCCGCGCCCGTCAACCGACCCGAGCCGGTAAACGTTGTCTAATCAACCCCACCTTCGACCGCCATCATGCGCAAGACCGACGTCACCCAGCACTCGCTGTACAGTTACCGCACTTTGGAGGAACGCATCCCCGATGCGCATCCACTGCGCAAGCTACGGGTGCTGGTCGACGCCATCTTGGTCAACATGAACTACGATTTCCAGACACTGTATTCGCGACGCGGGCGTCCTTCCATCGCACCTGAGCGCCTGCTGCGCGCCAGCTTGATCCAGACGCTGTTCTCGATCCGCTCCGAGCGTCAACTGGTGCAGCACATTGAATACAACCTGCTGTACCACTGGTTCGTCGGCATGAACCTCGACGAGCCCGTGTGGAACCACTCGACCTTCAGTGCCAACTGCGAGCGCTTGTTCAGCGAGGCGATGACGCAGCGCTTCTTTGCCCAGGTGCTGCGCATAGCCGAATGGCAAAGCCTGATTTCGGACGAACATTTCACCGTCGACGGCACCATGATCGAAGCGGGGGCCTCGGTCAAGAGCTTCACCAAGAAGGATGGCAGCGGGCCGCCGCCGAGCGACAACGGGCGCAACGCCACAGTCGACTTCAAGGGAGAGAAACGCTCCAATGAAACACACCAATCGACGACCGATCCAGACGCGCGGCTGTACAAAAAAGGCGACGGCGACAAGTCCAGGCTGTGCTACCTGGGCCACGCGCTGATGGAGAACCGTAACGGCCTCGTGGTCGACGCCACCACCACACTGGCGACCGGCACAAGGCGCGCTTCGTCGGCCTGGCAAAGGTGCGCGCGCAGACCACGTTCACCTTCGCAGCTTACAACCTGACCCGCATGGCGACCATCTTTGGCTGGCGCTTGTCGGCGGTGGTGGGATAACTCCGTCCAGAGTGGGCGGAAAGTGCTGATAAGTACTAAAAAACAGTCTAGAAAGCGCCGAGAAACCGGTTTTTAGGCAGAATGCGGCTTCCAGCCCGAAAAAAACGCATTTCGGGCGACAAAATCCGAAGGAGTGCAGTCCTTTTTCAACGCCCTGCTAGAGGTGGCATTGGGGATTAGTCGCTTTTAGTGCCCAGATAGCATAAGATTAAAGACCCTGGGGCCATCGAGCTAGAAACATCTTCTTAATTTCGACGATACTGCAACTATGCCAAGACAACATGATGAGCGGCACCGTATTGAAGCCATCGGTTGGCTTCGCGCAGCAGTGCTTGGTGCAAACGATGGAATCGTGTCTACCGCGAGCCTTATTTTAGGAGTCGCCTCGGCAAGCGCCGGGCACGGAAGCATTCTGCTGACCGGCGTGGCCGGTCTAGTCGCCGGCGCGATGTCAATGGCGACGGGCGAATACGTGTCGGTGTATTCGCAAGCCGACACTGAAAAGGCCGCTCTAGCTGAAGAGCATGCCGAGCTCGAGGCGGACATCGATAGCGAACACCGTGAACTAACGGCGATCTATGTGCGACGCGGACTTGAGCAATCGCTTGCTGCGCGAGTCGCTGAGCAACTGATGGCGCACGACGCAATTGGTGCCCATGCCAGGGACGAACTGGGCATTTCGGAAATTACCACTGCTAGGCCGCTGCAAGCAGCGATCTATTCGGCAGCCAGCTTCGCAGTAGGTGCCGCGTTACCACTAGGGGTTGCGGTACTCGCACCTACCGCGCTATTGATTCCGATTGTCGCGTTGACCGCACTGCTATCGCTGGCAATTCTTGGCGGATTGGCAGCGCGTACTGGAGGTGCCCAGATCATGCCTGGCGTCATTCGCGTCACGTTCTGGAGCGCTTTGGCGATGGCGGTAACAGCAGGGGTAGGCGCACTATTCGGCGCAGTGGCTTAGTATCATTAGTAGGGCCACATGCGTTGGAATACGCCATCTTCGTCGACCCACAAATGCTTAAGCGCTGCTAGGACATGGAGCGCCACTGCCGCGACCAAAACCCAGGCGATCCAAGAATGAATAGTAAAAAACTGTTCCTTGAGCGAGTCGCTTTTCGCCACCCACGTGGGAGTCGGCACCCCAAAATACTCCACAGCATCACCACTGAACGAGGCTCCGAGATACCCGGTCGTAGGCATGAGTATCAGTAGCAAATACAGCAGTTTGTGTGTGTAGCGGGAAGCCCTCGCTTGCCAAACTGGCAGCGAGGACGGTAATGCAGTCGGTGCATGTTTGAGCCGCCAAATTACCCGCATGGCGATCAATGCCGCTGCCGTAATACCAATCGAAATGTGCAGTTTGAAAAGCCAGTCGCTCCCGGGTTCTTCCTCGACGGACATCATGTACCAGCCTAAGGCGATCATAATGGTGATTAGAAGCGCAAGAACCCAATGAAAGAAAATTGCCGGGTTGCCATAGCGTTCCAGTCGTTGAATCTCTGTCTTTCTACCTGTCATGTGAACCTCTTGTAAATGCTAACCATAAAGCGCAAGTATTCCGCTGTCAAGAATACATTACTTTCTGAATGATACGCGCCTGGTTGGCACCCGCTTATGGAAGATTTGGGCTAGCCAGCTAAATTGGAGAGCGGCGATCAAGTTCGGAATTGTTCCTTTTCGCGACGGAATATTGCTGTCTGATGTATGCTTGGCAAGGATGCCAAGTTTGCGGCTAGTACGTGTTGTAGTGACTGTTTCGGCTTGTAGGTGAGACGGGTACGCGGCAGTGTGTAGTTCGGAACCTAGCGCTTGCGAAGGCTGTTGAGCGAATTGAAGGAGGTTATGTGGGAAAATTCATTGAGGTCGAAGAGCAGAGGATGTTGCTGAGGTCACGTCGCCGATTTGTGCAAGGACTTGCTGTAGGAGGTGTGGCGACGGCATTTGCTATCGGTACTGGGCCAGCATCGGCAGCGACGCACCCGATGCAATCTGAAGTACTGCGAGGGACTGAATTTGATCTTGTCATTTCGGACACGCCGATGAATTTTACCGGGACGACGCGACGAACCACATCGGTCAATGGCACGATCCCCGGGCCGACCCTGCGGATGCGAGAAGGCGATGTCGTGACAATTCGCGTCACTAACCGGTTACAGACTTCGACCTCCATTCACTGGCATGGCCTCTTACTACCATTTGAGATGGATGGGGTGCCTGGCATTAGCTTTCCCGGAATTGCGCCCGGAGAAACGTTCACTTATCGATTTAAGGTGCAGCAAAATGGTACCTACTGGTATCACAGCCATACGAAATTCCAAGAGCAAACTGGGCTGTACGGCGCGATCGTAATCGATCCAGCCAATGCCGATCCGATCAGTTCGGATCGCGATCATGTATTGCTTTTAAGCGACTGGACTGACAGCGAACCGGAGTTCTTGTATCGCCGCCTGAAACAGGAATCGGACTTTTTTAATTTTCAGATGCCAACTGCAGGGATGTTCTTCCGCGACGTGTCGCAGATGGGTCTTGGCAAGGCGCTGGAGAAACGAAAAATGTGGAACCAGATGCGGATGAACCCGACCGACCTCGGCGATGTATCGGGTTCGACGTTCACCTATCTCGCTAACGGTGCGCCACCCGCCGCAAACTGGACCGCACTTGTAAAGTCGGGAGAAAAGGTGCGTCTCCGCATAATTAACGGTTCTTCGACGACGATCTTTGACGTGCGTATTCCCGGCTTGAAAATGACCGTCGTTTCCGCAGATGGACAACAAGTCGAGCCGGTCGAAGTCGACGAGTTCCGCATCTCAGTCGCCGAAACGTACGACGTGGTCGTCCATATTCCAGATGAGAATGCTTATACAATTTTCGCGCAGTCGATTGACCGCACAGGTTACACGCGCGCCACGCTGGCGCCAAGAAAAGGAATGGCTGCTCCGGTCCCGGAGATGGATCCTAAGACATGGCTCGCCATGGTCGACATGGGAATGGGCGACATGGACATGGGCGGCACGCCACCGAAAACTCAGCTCCCCGCACCAGACCACAGTGCGATGCAAGGTATGGACATGTCATCGACGAAACCGATGCAAAGTGGTTCGCCTCCGAACGCAGCGCACGACATGTCTTCAATGACGAACAAAGCGGCGATGCCTGACAGCGGCCACTCTTCAATGCCTGGAATGGATATGTCATCTGGGAAAAATGCCGGCGAGATGAATATGTCCAAGGAGAGTGATAAACGAGGCATGGACATGGCGCCTAAGAAGAACGGCCCGGGTATGGACATGGCAGGAGATAAGAGTATGGCCGTCATGGACACTGGACCCAGCGTGGACTCCCGTGCAATGTCGCCCTCCAGTGCGCTAAATGATCCTGGTCCGCGTCTGCGCGGTAATGGACGCAGGGTACTTACGTATTCTGATTTGCACTCGGTAGGCGGGCCGCTCGACAAGCGAGCCCCAAGCCGCGAGATTGTCATGCGCCTGACCGGCAACATGAAACGTTTCGTCTGGGGGTTTGATGGCAAAAAATTTTCCGAAGTGGGCCCTGTACATTTTCGGTACGGGGAACGCGTGCGGATCACCCTGATCAACGATTCGATGATGAACCATCCAATTCATTTGCACGGTATGTTCAGCGACATTGAGGACGAGCAAGGCAAGTTCCTAGTACGCAAACATACAGTTAATGTGCAGCCGAGCAAGAAAATTAGTTTCCTGGTTACGGCCGACGCACCGGGGCAATGGGCCTTCCATTGCCACCTTCTTTATCACATGGAAGCGGGCATGTTCCGCATGGTGGTGGTTTCATGAAGACAGTCGACTCATTTCGTTCGTACGCGGCGATGCTTCCGGAGCGCGGTCTGGCCGCACGTGCTCTTCGGCGCCTAACTTTTGCGTGCGCAGCATCGGCGTCGTTTGCGGTCTTCGCGCAGTCAATGCCGCCCATGCCGCCAATGGATCACGGAAAAATGCGAATGCCTCCGGCTGCGATTGCGGACCCGGTGAATGCAGCAAAGACCGGGCCATATCCGCGAAATCCGGATGGCACATATGCAATTCCAGGGGACGGTATGGAGATGTCCGACAATGCGGTCTTTTCGATGGTTATGTTGGACCGTTTGGAAGGGTTCGACGGGCTCGATAGCAGTGGCTTGAATATGGACGGATCAGTCTGGATCGGGACGGACTTTAACAAACTGTGGCTCAAGGCGGAGGCTGAACGGTCCGCGGGACAGTCTAGCGGCAGGGCAGAGGTATTGTGGTCGCATGCAGTTGCAGCGTTCTGGGATCTGCAGACGGGCGTGCGGCATGATTTCGGCGGCGGTCCCAGTCGGCAGTGGGCCGTGCTGGGTGTGCAGGGGATTACACCCTATTGGTTCAACGTTGAAGCAGCTGTTTATGTCGGTGCTGCCGGACGCACGGCTGCCCGCGCCCGCGGTGAATATACGGTGCGAATCACCCAACGCGCCATCCTCACGCCGGAAGTGGAAGTCAATGCATACGGCAAGTCAGACTTAGCGCGCGGTATTGGCACCGGTTTTTCGGATGCACGCTTGGGACTACGTTTACGATATGAAATCCGCCGTGAGTTCGCCCCTTACATCGGTATTACCTGGGCACGCAAACTGGGGCAGACCGCTACCCTTGCGCGACAGCAAAACGCGGCACGCAGCGAGCGTCAGATCGTCGCGGGCGTGCGACTCTGGTTCTAAGCAGGTTCGAACAAGCTAGCCGTGCTACATCTCTGCGGTTATTAATCTTCGAGGTCGAAATTTAGAACGATCATAGTCGAAAATCAAATGGCCAGAATCGCAGTCGAAAAACAAATGGCCGGATAAGCAATCTCAAGGAACGCTTACCCGGCCACAGTTCTGTCACTCTTGAGCTAATAGAGCCGTTACTTGGCCATACCTTCCATGGCCTTAGCGCCATCCTTCGATTTTCCCTTGCCCGTCATGTTCATATCGTGAGACGGCATCATCGACATGTCTTTTAAGTCGACTGTCCCGTTTTTATTTTTTTTCATCTTGTCGTACATCATTTCGTGGTGCTTCATAAACTCATCTTTCGAAATCGCGCCGTCGCCATTGGCGTCGAGCATTTTCATGTCCATTTTCATTCCCATTTTCATGTCGTCCATGGCCACAGCCGAGGCACTCGCGCCAATAAGCGCGACGGCCAAAATTGTCAAAAATTTGTTCATGTCATTTCCTCTTTAGTATCAAAAATTCGCGAACTCGACTGGTGTTTTCTAAGAGCGTCCGCAACCACACTCTAGAGTGTATGCCAATTATCAATCGGCAGGCGCTCAGGAACGCTGAGTGTTGACGCTGAGCGACTATCTCGGCCCGTTACGGCGAACAAGGTTGGAAGTTTGGTAAATTCCAACACATATCCTCCGATCGATGATTAGTGGCTTGGTGGCTTTTCATTCAGAAGCTGATGCAAGACGGTCACTAGGGGGCAGTATCCTCCAATAAACGAGGGTTTGTTGCACTCCCGCGCGCGGCCGACAAGCGGTGTCATTTTCAGAAGACGACTGCACCATTCAGCGCGGTTTGAAGCCTCTTGTGCATACGGCTCCTGACAGCCAGATATCAGGACTCCTCTGCACGAAACTCGTCTATGCTCAATACTCGTGTGCACCAAAGCGAGATGAGCATGGCGACCGATACCGCACCGATTACCGAGCACGGCGTGGCCACCCTGCCAGAACAGGCATGGGAGCGTGCGCGTCGTCGCGCGGAGATCATTGGGCCGTTGGCGCAGTCGGAGACGGTTGGGCATGAAGCGGCCGACGCGGCAGCCCAGGCATTGGGGCTGTCCCGGCGGCAGGTCTACGTCCTGATCCGCCGTGCCCGGCTAGGATCGGGGCTGGTCACTGACTTGGCTCTTGGGCAGTCGAGCGGTGGCAAAGGTAAAGGCCGCTTGCCGGAGTCGGTCGAACGAATCATCCGCGAGTTACTGCAAAAGCGCTTCCTGACCAAGCAGAAGCGTAGCTTGGCGGCGTTCCACCGCGAAGTTGTGCGGGCGTGCAAGCTGCAAAAGCTGCGGGTGCCGGCGCGCAACACGGTGGCTCTGCGGATCGCCGGCCTCGATCCGCGCGAGGTCACTCACCGCCGGGAAGGACAAGATGCCGCCCGCGACCTGCAAGGTGTTGGTGGTGTTCCGCCACCCGTCTCCGCGCCGCTGGAGCAGGTGCAGATCGACCACACAGTCATCGACCTGATCGTGGTGGACGAGCGCGACCGGCAACCGATTGGCCGTCCATACCTGACCCTCGCCATCGACGTATTCACCCGCTGCGTGGTTGGCATGGTCGTTACGCTGGAAGCCCCGTCCGCCGTCTCGGTCGGCTTGTGCTTGGTGCATGCCGCCTGCGACAAGCGCCCTTGGTTGGAAGGGTTGAACGTAGAGATGGATTGGCCGATGAGCGGCAAGCCCAGACTGCTCTACTTGGACAACGCGGCTGAGTTCAAGAGCGAGGCGCTGCGCCGTGGCTGCGAGCAGCATGGCATCCGGTTGGACTATCGCCCGCTCGGGCAGCCGCACTACGGCGGTATCGTGGAACGGATCATCGGCACGGCGATGCAGATGATCCACGACGAATTGCCGGGGACGACCTTCTCCAATCCTGACCAGCGCGGGGAATACGCCTCCGAGAAGATGGCCGCCCTGACACTGCGCGAGCTGGAGCGCTGGCTCACATTGGCGGTCGGCACCTATCACGGCTCCGTGCACAACGGCCTGCTCCAACCGCCGGCCGCGCGCTGGGCCGAAGCTATCACGCGGACCGGCGTGCCAACCGTCATCACTCGCGCTACGGCTTTTCTGGTCGATTTTCTGCCCATCATCCGCCGCACGCTGACCCGCACCGGCTTCGTCATCGACCACATCCACTACTACGCCGATGCGCTCAAGCCGTGGATAGCTCGGCGGGACCGCTTGCCTGCGTTCCTGATCCGGCGCGACCCGCGCGACATCAGCCGCATATGGGTGCTGGAACCAGAGGGGCAGCACTACCTGGAAATTCCCTACCGTACCTTGTCGCACCCGGCTGTCACCCTCTGGGAACAACGACAGGCGCTGGCGAAATTGCGGCAGCAAGGGCGCGAACAGGTGGATGAGTCGGCGTTGTTCCGCATGATCGGCCAGATGCGCGAAATCGTTACCACCGCGCAGAAGGCTACGCGCAAGGCGCGGCGCGACGCGGATCGACGCCAGCATCTCAAGGCAACGGCAACGCCTGTCAAAACCACGCCACCACCGGGCGCTGACATGGATGGGCAGCAGGCAGACAACCAGCCGCCGGCCAAACCGTTCGACCAGATTGAGGAGTGGTAGCCGTGGAAGAATATCCCATCATCGACTTGTCCCACCTGCTGCCGGCGGCCCAGGGCTTGGCCCGTCTCCCGGCGGACGAACGCATCCATCGCCTTCGCGCCGACCGCTGGATCGGCTATCCGCGAGCAGTCGAGGCGCTGAACCGGCTGGAAATCCTGTATACGTGGCCAAACAAGCAACGCATGCCCAACCTGCTGCTGGTCGGCCCGACCAACAACGGCAAGTCGATGATCGTCGAGAAGTTCCGGCGCACGCATCCGGCCAGAGCCGACGCCGACCAGGAGCACATTCCGGTACTGGTCGTGCAGATGCCATCCGAACCGTCGGTAATCCGCTTCTACGTCGCGCTGCTCGCGGCGATGGGTGCGCCATTGCGACCGCGCCCACGGCTGCCAGAAATGGAACAACTGGCGCTGGCACTGCTGCGCAAGGTCGGCGTGCGCATGCTGGTGATCGACGAGTTGCACAACGTCCTGGCCGGTAACAGCGTCAATCGCCGGGAATTCCTCAATCTCCTGCGCTTCCTCGGCAATGAACTGCGCATCCCACTGGTCGGGGTCGGCACGCGCGACGCCTACCTGGCCATCCGCTCCGATGACCAGTTGGAAAATCGCTTCGAGCCGATGATGCTGCCGGTATGGGAGGCCAATCACGATTGCTGCTCACTGCTGGCCAGTTTCGCCGCTTCGCTTCCACTGCGGCGCCCCTCGTCGATTGCCACGCTGGACATGGCCCGCTACCTGCTCACACGCAGCGAGGGCACCATCGGCGAACTGGCGCACTTGCTGATGGCGGCGGCCATCGTCGCCGTGGAGAGCGGCGAGGAAGCGATCAACCATCGCACGCTGAGCATGGCCGATTACACCGGTCCCAGCGAGCGGCGGCGGCAATTCGAGCGGGAACTGATGTGAAGCCAGCGCCACGCTGGCCACTGCATCCGGCCCCCAGAGAAGGCGAAGCCTTGTCTTCGTGGCTCAACCGCGTGGCCCTTTGCTATCACATGGAGGTGTCCGAGCTGCTGGAGCACGATCTTGGTCACGCTCAGGTTGAAGACCTGGATACCGCGCCACCACTGGCGCTGTTGGCGATGCTCTCCCAGCGGAGCGGCATCGAGCCGGACCGGCTGCGTTGCATGAGTTTCGCCGGCTGGGTGCCTTGGCTACTGGACAGCCTTGATGATCAGATTCCAGACGCATTGGAAACCTATGCGTTCCAGCTCTCGGTGCTGCTGCCGAAACTCCGCCGTAGGACGCGATCCATCACGAGCTGGCGTGCCTGGCTGCCCAGCCAGCCGATACATCGCGCCTGTCCTCTCTGTCTGAACGACCCGGCAAACCAAGCCGTACTGCTTGCATGGAAGCTGCCCCTGATGCTGAGCTGCCCGCTGCATGGCTGCTGGCTGGAATCCTATTGGGGCGTGCCTGGGCGGTTTCTCGGCTGGGAGAACGCCGACACTGCGTCGCGCACCGCCAGCGACGCGATTGCAGTGATGGACCGGCGTACCTGGCAGGCACTGACGACCGGCCATGTGGAACTGCCGTGCCGACGCATCCACGCTGGATTGTGGTTTCGACTGCTACGCACGCTGCTCGATGAGCTGAACACCCCGCTTTCGGCGTGCGGAACCTACGCGGGGTATCTCCGCCAAGTCTGGCAAGGCTGCGGGCATCCGCTGCGTGCTGGGCAAAGTCTGTGGCGACCGTATGAAACCCTGAACCCGGCAATACGGTTGCAGATGCTGGAGGCGGCGGCAACGGCAATCAGCTTGATCGAGGTGAGGGATATCAGCCCGCCAGGCGAGCATGCAAAGCTGTTCTGGTCCGAGCCCCAAACCGGGTTCACCAGTGGTCTGCCGGCGAAACCGCCGAAGCCCGAACCCGTCAATCACTGGCAACGGGCGGTCCAAGCTATCAGTGAGGCGATCATTGAAGCCCGGCACGACCCCGAGACGGCACGCTCGCTGTTCGCGTTGGCTTCCTATGGTCGGCGCGATCCCGCTTCCCTGGAACAGTTGCGCGCCACCTTTGCAAAGGAAGGCATTCCCCCGGAATTTCTGTCACATTACGAGGCTGATGGACCCTTTGCATGTCTTAGACAGAATGACGGGTTAAGTGACAAATTTTGACGACCAGAACTTTCCGGTGCACACTGTCACATAATCGAACGTATATGTGACAGGTGCAAGATGCTGATTGGCTACATGCGGGTATCGAAAGCAGACGGCTCACAGGCCACCGACTTGCAGCGTGATGCACTGATCGCTGCCGGCGTCGATCCGGCCCATCTCTACGAGGATCAAGCGTCGGGCAAACGCGAGGATCGTCCCGGCCTGTTGAGCTGCCTGAAGGCGCTACGACCGGGGGATACGTTGATGGTGTGGAAACTTGACCGGCTCGGGCGCGATCTGCGGCATCTCATCAACACCGTGCATGACCTGACCGGGCGAGGCATCGGTCTGAAAGTGTTGACTGGGCACGGTGCAGCCATTGACACCACGACGGCCGCCGGCAAGTTGGTCTTCGGCATCTTCGCCGCGCTGGCCGAGTTCGAGCGCGAACTGATTACCGAGCGCACGATTGCAGGATTGGCTTCGGCGAGGGCGCGCGGTAGGAAGGGCGGCCGGCCCTTCAAGATGACTGCCGCCAAGTTGCGGCTGGCGATGGCCGCTATGGGGCAGCCCGAAACCAAGGTCGGCGATCTATGTCAGGAACTGGGCATCACAAGACAGACCTTGTATCGGCACATTTCGCCGAAGGGCGAGTTGCGCCTTGATGGCGAGAAACTGCTCAGTCAAGTTTGATGGCAGGACAGCGGTTACTGTAGACGAATCGTGACGACTGGTTGAGTCAGTATGTCCTACCTGTTATCACTTGAACGCCAATAACAGAACGCCTCCGGCGACCATCGAAATGCCGGACCACTCCCTCAGTGACGGGCGTTCGCCCAAAAAGGCGAAAGCAAATACCGCCACCAGGACAAGACTGAGTTTATCCACTGGCGCAACCTTGGATGCATCGCCAATCTTGAGTGCGCGGAAGTAGCAGACCCACGATGCCCCTGTCGCCAAGCCGGACAGCCCGAGAAAAAGCCATGTCTTGGGTGATAACTCCAAGGGGTTGGTCCATTTCCCCGTGTAGGCAACAAACGCCGACAGGACGACGATGATGATGGCCGTGCGGATCAAGGTGGCCAGATCGGAATCAACTCCCTGAATGCCAACCTTGGCAAAAATAGCCGTCAGTGCCGCAAGGATAGCGGACAGCAAAGCCCAATAAAACCACCCCGCCGAATTAACCATTTAGCCTGCCTCCGCGTTTCTCAAACCGCTACCGCATGGGAGCGATAACGGCAACATTTAAGCCAGTTTGCTTCTCTTGATCTGAGAAGTCGAGGCGGATTTCAGCACCGATGCGATTGGCAATCGTCTGGACAATGGATAGTCCCAGACCCGAGCCGATCTGCTCGCTCCCCAGCGTGCGGTAGAAGGGATCAAACACTCGATCCCGTTCAGCCAACGGAATGCCAGGCCCACTGTCCTGAATACGTAGTACGACCTTCCCTTCCGAAACACCCACAGAAAGATCAACACGCCCTCCCTCTGGCGTGTAGCGGATGGCGTTATCGACTAGGTTCTTGACCACAGCGATCATGTCCAGCTCGCTTGCCCACACTTCGGCGTCCAGCGCGCCTTCGACACCGATGTCGATGTGCTTGGCCTCGGCCAGCGGCATGAGGTCTTCCAGCACGCGGCGGTAGATGCTCTGGACAGATACAGGCGACTTCGGCAGGTCGGTGGCCGACTGTGCCTTGGCCAAGGTCAAGAGTTGATCGAGCAGGCTGCGGCCGCGCTCGATCCCTTGGCGCAAAACCGTCAGCCGTTCGCGCGCCACGCTGGACATTTCCGCTTCCGCGAGCCGTTCTGCTTGCAGCGACATGGCTGTCAGCGGCGAACGTAGCTCGTGCGCGGCATCCGCCACAAAGCGGCGCTGAGATTCCATCGACTGGCTGACACGAGCGAGCAGGCGATTGATCGCCACGGCAAACGGACGTACCTCGACCGGAAGGTGGCGGTCTTCGACGGGATGCAGTTCCTGCTCTGCCCGCTGGTCTATTTCCTTGGACAGCGCCGCGATGGGCTGGAACATCTTGCGCACCAGGTCAGCAACGATCAACAGCAGCACCGGCACGAGAATCAAGAAAGGCATCACCGTGCGCAGTGCCCCGTCGCGGGCAATTTCATTGCGGAAACCGGACTCCTGAGCCACAGCAATGCGTTCGCCGCTCGCCGTGGTCTTGACCAGCACGCGAAACGTCTCGCCACCAACTTCCAGCGTGTGCAATCCATCCGCCAAGGTCGCCGGGAGCGGGAGCACGCCTCCTGCATCCACGCCTACCGTAGAGGGACTGACCTCACCCAAGCGCTGGACGATCACGCGCGACTCTTCATCGACATCCTTGAGACGGATATCGGTGGTTGGCACGGCAGGCAACAAGCGCTGGCGATCCATGAGCTGCGCCACCTGGCGCAGTACATCGTCCTGTAGTTCGTGCGCTTCATCGAAGGCGGACAGGAACGAGAATACGCCCGCCACAACGGCCACCACGAGGATGGCCAGCGACAAGGTGAAGGACAGCTTGAGCTGAACTGATTCGTTCAAGCGCCTTTTGAGACCATCCATCCGACCCCCCTGACGTTCTTGATGACCTCGCCACCGAGCTTGCGCCGCAGTGCGTGGATCAGATATTCGACGGCATTGCTTTCGACTTCTTCCCCCCAGCCATAGATGCGATCCTCCAGTTCGCTGCGCGAAAGGATGGCACCAGGCCGAACCAGCAAGGCTTGCAGTAACGAGAACTCGCGGTTGGACAGTTGCACTTGGGGGCCATCATTGGCACAAGCCTCTTTGGTGGCCGGGTCGAGCGTCACCACGCCGTTGCTGAGCACGGGAGCTGCCGTGCCACCTTTGCGCCTCAGGACGGCGCGCATCCGAGCCAGCAGTTCCGCCATCTGAAAGGGCTTGGACACATAGTCGTCGGCCCCGCCATCCAGGCCGCGCAGGCGATCATCCAGACCATCGCGAGCCGTGATGATGAGCAGGGGAACCGGGTTGTCCTTGGCTCGGATGCTGGCCAGCACCTCCAGCCCATCCTTTCCGGGCAGACCGAGGTCGAGTAGCACCAGGTCGTAATGCTGGCAGCCCAGCGTGGTGAGCGCCGTCTGCCCGTCCTTCACCCAGTCGGCGGCGTAGGACGCATCCTTCAATGCGCCCTGGATCGCGTCACCGATCATGGGATCGTCTTCGACAAGCAATACCCGCATTCCCCCTCCGTTCAATCGTTGTTCAATGTGCCGTCCTGGCTGCTCTCTGCCTGAACAGCAGGATCGCAGTCAGCATGAAGGCCAACAGTGCGGCCGATGCCGAATAGCGGCTCAACGCCAGACCACCCGCGCTCAGTGGCTTGTCCAGAAAATCCCCGACCACGGCACCCAGCGGGCGAGTCAGGATGAACGCCGCCCAGAACAGCAGCGTGCGGGACACGCTCGTCCAGTAGTAGGCTGCCACGACCAGCGCGAGCAGCCCGCCGAACACGACGGCCGCACCCGTGTAGCCCAAGCCCGCCGTGTCGGCTGTCCAGTCGCCTAACGCGGTGCCCAGCGTTTGGGAGAACATGATCGTCAGCCAGTAGAAGGCTTCTGCCTTGGGCGAGCTGACCGTGCTCACCGACACGGAGCCGAGGGTGCGATGCCAGACGAAGAGCGAGCCGAGCAGCAAGGCCAGCAGCAAGCTCGAACCTCCAGCGTACCCGATTCCCAGCGATCGATCCGCAAAATCGGCCAATGTCGTGCCGACCGTGGTCGTGGCGATGATGGTTGTCCAGTACAGGAAGGGATGGAAGCCTTTGGCCTTGACCTGCGCGACGACGGCAGCCAGGAAGATCGCCGCGAAGATGGCTGTACCGACCAGGTAGCCCAGGTTCATGGACATCGAAACCGCATCACCGCCAGTTTCACCGAGCGTCGTGGCGGCAATCTTGATGAGCCAGAAGCCCAGCGTGACTTCGGGCACCTTGGCCAGCGCGTGTTCAGTGGATGTTTTCATGGGGCGCGCTCACTTTCCTTCGAGCGTGTTAAAGGTTTTCAGCAGGGCATCCATCGCAGCCTTGCAGTCAGCCTGGCTTGGCGTGTCTGCGCGAAGCGTCGCAAGCGACTTGTCGATGGCCTTGTCGAGCAGATGCCAGTCATCTGCCGCGCGCGGTTTGAGTCCGGCTTCGGCCGAATCCCATGCGACTTCCAAGTCCTTGATGCGTGACTTGGCAGCAGGCAGATCGCCCTTGTCAACGATGGCGGCGACATCGGTGGCGATGCTGCGGAAGGCCGACAGGTCGCCCAGCTTGGATGCAGTTTTGACTTGCAAGGCCGAGACAGTCTGGGCCGGTGTAGTTGATGCCGAGCTTGCGTTGTTCTGATCGGCAGATTTGGAACAACCAGCCGCGAGGACCACGAGCACGGCGGCCGAAATGGCGGCAACAGGGCGAGCGATTGAGTGCTTTATGAGCATGTTTTTCTCCTTGTGTAGAGCGAAGATGGTTATTCGACGAGCTGGGCCGAGCGGCGTCCATTCATGCCGATCTGCGCGACGGCCACCAGCATGACGATCACCGTGAGGAACAAGGCGCTTGTCCACATGGCACCCATGCCAAGGCCGCCATAGGTCTTGGCCTGAGTCAGCAAGTCGCCGAGTGCGGCCCCGAAGGGGCGGGTCAATATGTAGGCGATCCAGAAGGTCAGAACGGCGTTGCCGCCCATGCGCCAGGCGGTATAGGTGATGCCAATCAGCACACCGAACGCCACCGCGCCCCAGGTAAAGCCCAAGCCCAATGCCTCGGTCGCCAAATCGCCAGCAGCCGTGCCCAGCGCGAACGTGCAGAGGATGGCAGCCCAATAGAACAGCTCCCGGCTGCGCGTCACAATGTCGTGAATGGACAGGGTGCGCTCGATCCGATACCAGACGAAGAAGATCGCGGCGAGCGCAACGGCGAACGCCGAGGTGCTGATGTACAGGCTGACGCCAAGGCCATCGGTCAGCAGATCGGTGATCTGGGTGCCGACCACGCTGACCAGTACCACCGTCAGCCAGTAAATCCAAGGGGTATAGCGTCGGGTGCGCAACTGCATGAACAAGGCGGCCGCCAACAGGGCAGCCATGACGGTTCGAGTCACGCCTTGCCCCCACCCTGCGTTGACCGCCAGGAAATCGGCTCCCGTCTCGCCCACCGTGGTGGACATGATCTTGATGATCCAGAACGACAGCGCGACTTCCGGGACTTTATTGAGCCAGCCAGTGGTGCTGCTCGTGGGCAATTTGTTCATGGTGTTCTCCTGCCGGGGGTGAAATGGTTTGCCAGCAGTTTGAACATGCTGACTTAGCCCGCCCATAGGCTCACTCGCGCACCCATCCAAGCGCGATCAACCCGCTGAAAAGCCGCCGATGGATTCCGGTGGCAAGTTGATAACTTGGCAATAGATACCAGTGTGCTTCACGTAACGTCAGCCAGGCACAGATTGCAGCAACGGCGATGGCCCCGAGCATGTCGAATGGGAAGTGCACTCCAAGGTAGATGCGCGCCCAGGCAATGGGAACGCCCAGCAAAGCCAAAGTCACGCCTGCAATTCGTGGGCCTCGTTGCAGCGCGAGGCTGAAGGCAACCGCCCACCACAGCGTCAGGTGATCGCTTGGGAAAGACGAATCGGCAACATGAGGGATGAGGGTGTGACCCAGGCCGATCATGAAAGGTCGGGGATGCAACCAAGCCAGGCCGATGATCTGGTTGATGAGCAGGCCCAGCAATCCCGATGCGCTAGCAACGAGCATCGTCTTGCGGGTAGGCTCGCCGCCGCGAAGCCAGCCGATGCCGATCAGGAGTGGAACCGCCCAGATGAGCTGTTCGGCCAAGAAGGTGGCCAACGTCAGAGCCAAAGCACTGGGATGCTCCGGTGCGTTGAGCCAGAGAAAAAATGTATGGTTGAGTGATTCCATGAGGTCTCCGGGCCGGATCGCCTCCGAGGGAAACGATCCGGCCATACTGTCGGGAGTCAGTCCCGCTTGTCGTGGTCATCATCGTGATCCGCCTTGTCCTCGGCAGACGAGATGACCGTGCCCTTGTCGGCATCGACCCGGACATCGAAGACCTTGGCCCCGCTGACGACTTCCACGTCGTAGACCCAGCCTTGCTTCGAGTTCTCGTACTCGGCGCGTGACGCCTTGCCATTGGCGTGCTGCTCGGCGACGGTGACCGCCTGTGTGAGGGGAATCTTGGCCTTGCTGATTGCCAGTGCGTCGTTTTCCATACCGCCATTGGCGGCGTAGGCGACCGCGCCGGTTGCAGCGATGGCGACGGCCAGAAGGGAAAGTTTGGTATAGCGGTACATGATGCTTCTCCAGAAGAGTGCAGGGATTTGCACAGTGGAGAAGGTACGCAGGCAGACTTAGCTCGCACTGAGCCGGGAAGTTTTCGCTCTCGCCGATGTAGTGTTATCGACTCCTGACAATTGGTGCAGTCGTCTTCTGAAAATGACAAGCGGCAGCTTGCTCAAGCACAGCGACAATCCACAATCCCTTTCCAATATTCAAAGTCCAGCTATACTGAATTTTCGTGATTTATTGGACAAGTCGCCATGCTGATCGGCTACGCCCGTGTATCGACCGACGACCAGAACTTGGACTTGCAGCGCGATGCGTTGCAGGCGGTCGGTTGCGAGCGTGTCTTCGAGGACATGGTGAGCGGAGCCAGAGCGGACCGCACCGGGCTGGTTACCTTAATGAGCATGCTACGCGCCGGCGACACCGTAGTCATCTGGCGGTTGGATCGGCTGGGCCGGTCGCTCAAGAACCTGATCGAGCTGGTCGAGCGGCTCGAATCAGCCAAGGTCGGGCTGCGCAGCCTGCAAGAAAACATCGACACCACGTCGAGCGGCGGCAAGCTGGTCTTTCACCTGTTCGGCGCACTGGCCGAGTTCGAGCGCAACCTGATCCGCGAACGGACGCAGGCCGGACTGGTCGCGGCGCGCGCGCGCGGCCGCATGGGCGGTCGGCCGAGGCGCCTTGATCCTGTCAAGCTCGCGCTCGCCGTGAAATTGCACCGGGAGCGCAACCACACTGTTGAGGAAATCTGCAAGATGATGGGGATTTCCAAATCCACGCTCTACAACTACCTAGACAAGGCTGAGAGCGATGGCTGCCGGGTGGCGTAAGCAGATCCCGGCCGAATCGCTGCTGCAATTGCGGCAGCGGCTCGACCGTCTGCCTCACAAAAGTCCGGAGCGTGCCGCCCAAGTGCGCGCCATGTCCGAGCTGTACGGCATGTCCACCACGTCGGTGTATCGCGCCCTGAAGGACTTTCTGAAGCCGCGCGTAGTCCACCGCACCGATCACGGCAAGCCGCGCGTCCTGCCGAAATCGGAACTGGAGCGCTACTGCGAGCTGGTCGCTGCCCTCAAGCTACGCACGACCAACAAGCAGGGCCGCCACCTGTCCACGAAGCGCTCCATCGAGCTGCTGGAGGAATATGGCGTCGAGACGGTACAGGGACTTGTGCGCGCACCGCAAGGGGTGCTGACGCGCAGCACGGTCAACCAGTACCTCACACTTTGGCACCTCGACCAGCCGCGCCTGCGCCGGCAGCCGCCAGCCGTGCGCTTCCAGGCCGAGCACAGCAACGACTGCTGGCAGTTCGACATGTCGCCGTCCGACCTCAAACGGATCGACAAGCCGGACTGGATCGAACCGGGAAAGGGCGAGCCGACGCTGATGCTGTACAGCGTCGTGGACGATCGTAGCGGTGTGGCCTATCAGGAGTACCGCTGCGTCTATGGCGAAGATGCCGAATCGGCGCTGCGCTTCCTGTTCAACGCGATGGCAGCGAAGGCGGACCCCGAATATCCGTTCCAGGGGCGGCCGTTGATGATCTACCTGGACAACGGCCCTGTCGCCAAGAGTCGCGTATTCCAGAATGTGATGCACGCGCTTGGTATCGAGTGGATGACACACATCCCGGCCGGCAAAGACGGCGAGCGGGTTACAGCGCGCTCCAAGGGAAAGGTCGAGCGGCCGTTTCGCACAGTGAAGGAAGCCCACGAGACGCTGTACCACTTCCACAAGCCGGAGACCGAGCAACAGGCCAACGAATGGCTGTTGCGCTATCTGATGCGTTACATTCGCCAGGATCATCGCTCCGAGCAGCATTCGCGCATCGAGGACTGGCTTGCCAATTTCCCGAGCGGCGGCATCCGGCAGATGTGCGCCTGGGAGCAGTACTGTCGCTTTGCCCGCGAGCCGGAGCGGCGCCGCGTTGGCGTGGACGCGCGCGTGTCGGTGGAGGGTACCAGCTACGAAGTCGAGCTGGACATGGCCGGTGAATATGTGTTGCTGCTGTGGGGGCTGTTCGACAACGAACTGTACGTGGAGTACGAAAGCGTGCGCACCGGCCCGTACTACCCGGTCGCCGGGCCGATTCCATTGAACCGCTATCGCGCCTTCAAGCGCGGCGCGGCCGACGCGCGCGCCGACCGTATACGCACCCTGGCCGACCAGCTCAAGCTGCCCATCGAGGCGCTGGCCGGCAAGGACCTGCACTTGGCCCCGCTGAATCTACCAGGCGAATTACCAATCCAGCCCTTCGACGCCGAGGCGCACGAATTCCATTTTGCAAACGTCATCGCCGCCAAGCTGGCGATAGCGGGCGAGCTGGCCAAGCCGCTGGCCAAGCTGTCGCCAGCAGATCGCGCCGTCATCGACCAGGTACTGAGCGAGACGCTGACGCGCAGCGTCGTGCTTGCGCGCATACGAGATTATTTCCGAAACAAGAAGACTGGAGAGGACCATGCGAGTTGAAGTGATGCAGTACTACGGGCTGACGCAACCACTGAGCCAGGCCGGCTACTACGAAACTGACCACCACAAGCAGCTGATCAAGGACATCAAAGGGGCCACCCTTGAGGGGCGGCTGATCGCCTTGTGCGGTGTTGTCGGCAGCGGCAAAACAGTCACGTTGCGCCGCCTTCAGCAGATTTTGAAAGACGAGAACCGCGTTGCCGTCGCTAAGTCGCTGTCCGTGGAAAAGCACAGCATCAAGTTGGCCACCTTGATCTCCACGCTCTTCTACGACCTTACGCAGGACAAACAGGTGCAAATTCCCAAGCAGAGCGAAAAGCGCGAGCGCGAATTGCAGGAAATCGTCAAAAAGGGGAAGCGGCCGGTGGCACTGTTCGTCGACGAGGCGCACGACTTGAACGGACACACCCTCATCGGCCTCAAACGTCTGATGGAAGTGGTCGAGGACGCAGGCGGCCGGTTGTCGGTGATCCTGGCCGGCCATCCGAAGCTGCGCAACGACCTGCGCCGCCCGACCATGGAAGAAATCGGCTACCGGACCGATATCTTCACGCTCGATGGCGTCGCCGGCAGCCAGCGCGAGTACATCCTGTGGCTGCTTGGCGCCAGCGCGGCTCCGAACACTGATCCAGAATCGATCCTGAACAGCGAGGCAATCGATATCCTGTCCACCAAGCTGCGCACGCCGCTGCAAGTCCAACTGCACCTGACCTTGTCGCTGGAAGCGGGCTACCAGACCGGCGAGAAGCCTGTCACGGCCGCGCTGGTGGAAACTGTGCTGTCGCGCCAGCTTGACGATCTGGAGCCGACCCTGACCCGCCACGGGTACAGACTGAAGGATATGGTCGAACAGTTCGACGCCAAGCCAGCGGAAATCCGCGCGCTGTTCAACAACAAACTGGAACCGGCGCGCACAGCGGAGCTGCGCGACCGGATGCTTGCCGCTGGCCTGCCCATCTAATTCTGCTCATGAAATTCAAACAATTTACAGTCGCATCCTGCTTTTCGTCCTTCATGCTGCCGCACGTCCTCTTCGTTGAAGAACAGGAGGCGCGAAAGAAGGCTGCCATGAGCTGCTGTCTTGCCTGGAATATCAGTCTGTTTCCTGAAGCTGAGCAGGAGGACCACATCGAGCGAATTTGGAAAATGGTCGAGGCCGACAATCGGGACGCACCACCTCCGGGATTGGAACAGGGATTCAAGCAGGACCTGCGCATGCTGGTGGCACAGAAACAGGAGCTGTTTCCGTGGACGCATACGAACATCCCGACGGCAGACTTGATCGGAGCGGGCGTCCACGATGTATTGAGGATCGCCACCGGCACCGGCACGACCGAGGAAATCGAAATCCTTGCCTGGCCGAATCCAACCGGATTGCCGCTCATCATCGAGCATCTGCGGCGCATCCAGAGCGACACGGCCGCCCAGGTTGGCCTACAGGAGCAGGCCCGCAGTACCCCCGGAGCATTTACCGACATCGAGGCAACCCAAATGACGATCGCGTATTGCGTCCAGCGGGCCGATCTGGTCGGCTACCAGCGCATCCTGACGGTTTGGCGCGACACCCAGCCGGCATCGAGCGTCAAGCGGGTCATAGGTCATTGGCTGGGCGTGCTGGCTGAAATCGAGGCCGATACCAAGGCCGTGTTGAACATCCTGGTCAGTTGCAGATAATTCTGGTTCGCGGCGATGGAATGCTGGTTGGCGCGGATAAATGCAGGTTCATTTACAGCTAATGCTGGTTTGAAGGGGGCATCAGCTGCAGTTATTCCTGGCCGAGAATCGGCTGGAATGCTGGTCGGGCCTGTTTCAAATGCAGGTCGCTACAAATAGGGCCGTGCCAAAGCGTTCTTCCAGGACTTTAATCGAAGCACTTACTGCTGAAGGGGTAAGGGCCAACACCGCTGCGGCCTGGGTCAAATGTTGTCGCTCCGCGACTTCAACAAAAATCCGCAATTGTTCTAGCGTCATCTGATTGTTCGATTCCATTTAACGATCTGTCAGATATTATAAGATAGACATAACAATCTGTCGACTTGATAATCGTTTTATTGAATTCGAGAATCAGGAGCGGCAAATGATCAAGCAACCACTAAAACTCGTTCGCAACGCGCTGCCAGGCTTGGCACTTTGCGCTGTGGTGACTGCGGCAGCTTACACAATGGAAAGCATCGAAAGCGCTTTATTTGGCCACGCATGGCTCGAAAGCCTGGTGCTGGCCATTCTTCTAGGCACCGCCGTGCGGACGGTGCATCGGCTCGATACTCGCTTCGAAGACGGCATCCAAGTCGGTGCGAAATTATTGCTGGAAATCGCGGTCGTGCTGCTGGGCGCTTCGGTCAGCGCCGGTGCACTGCTCGAAAACGGCATCGGTCTGATGAGCGGCATCGCGGCAGTGGTCGCCATCGCGATTGCGCTCAGCTTTGCCCTTGGCCGTGCTTTTGGTCTGCCGCGCAAGATGGCCATCTTGATTGCCTGCGGCAATTCGATTTGCGGTAACTCTGCCATTGCCGCGGTGGCCCCGGTTATCGATGCGGATGGAAAGGACGTCGCTGCGGCGATCGCCTTCACTGCCGTGCTTGGCGTTGTCGTGGTGCTGGTGCTGCCGCTAATGGTGTCACTGTTGTCGTTTTCACCAACGCAGTTCGGTGTCTTTGCCGGGCTGACCGTCTACGCGGTGCCCCAGGTGCTGGCCGCGACCTCATCGATATCGCTTAGCAGCGTCCACATCGGCACCTTGGTGAAACTGGTGCGGGTGCTGATGCTGGGCCCAGTCGTGCTGGTACTGTCGCTGATTGGTCGGCGCGAAGGTGGTCGTCGTCCTGCGCTGTCGCATATGGTCCCGTGGTTCATCGTCGGCTTTTTGCTACTGCTGACCTTGCGCTCGTTCGGCGCCATTCCAGAGGCGGCAATTGCGCCGATGCACGTGACGGCGAATTTCCTCACCATTATGTCGATGGCCGCACTCGGACTCGGCGTCGATGCGCGCTCAGTCATGCGGGCCGGTTGCCGGGTCGCCGCAGTTGTCGTGTTGTCGCTGCTGGCGTTGGCAGTCATCAGTTTTTTCCTGATAAAAATGCTCGGCATCGTTTGAAGCACTGCCCGATTAGCGGCTACCGTTAGAAATCGAGGATCTGTATTTTTTTAATACGAGAAACTTGGTGGTATTGCAGAAAGTTACAGTCTGATACGCTTGGCAAGCAGTCGCGCAATGCGCTTGCCAGAGCGGTCTTGATTCATCGCTTAGGTGATATGTGCGACCGCGGCTTAAACCTGGTGACGGGCGCCATCGTTCTTTGGCATGCGGTGTTTCTGGAGCGGGCGACACAGGTTGCGCGCGGTCCTGGCAGCTCCCCGACGCCAGTATGCTGCAGTTTCGTGTCCTCGTTGGTCTGGGAGCACATCTACGGGACCGGATATTACATTTGAAGGAAGAGCAAGAAGGTTGATGAGAAAAATATCGGCCGCTGCGGACTTCAAGAATCGGTAACAGGGCTTAGCGCCCGATTTTTTCCGTTTTCCCTATTCTCCCCAAATAGAGATAGATGAGGACGGCAACATCAGCGAAGAGTCCATTACAAGAGGCGTCAATCTCAAATTCGGGACGAGCTTTACCAACATCTTTGACAAGGACGCCATCAAATCAGATTTAGAAAAATTAGGCTTAGATCGCATCAATGACAACTTCGGCTCGCCCGTGATTAGTAGCCTGCGCGACAAAGAAAAATTGCGCGGTGATTTACGTGCGTTCGTCGCCCTGCAAATAGAAAAGGCGATTGATTCAGAATAGCGTCACGGTTAGGGACGTGGAAGTCGATGTCATCGCAAGACTAATTGCGACACAAATCAGAAAGGGAAATCAAATGCCATTCACCATCAATGCCGCAGGCATCGCAAAAATAAAGGCAGCGGCGATCGCCAAAGTCGGCAAGTATGAGCAATACATACCGCAAGAAAAACCGCCGCTGGGAACCAGTGATTACGACATCAGCAACCGACAACGGCAAAAAAAATATCGTGACAAACACAAAAGAGAGTGGAGACTAAAACCATGACAATGATCAAAGTAAATGTAAAAGATGCCGTTGCACAGTCAGCCGCCAAAGTATCCGAAAATATCGGTGAAAATTTACGCTCCAAGCGGGAGGTATCTTATAGCGAATTGTTCGATTTGATAAAAGATGTGATCAGCTTGAATTTTGAAAAACACATTTATGCAGCACTGCGCAGACATGACATTCAAATTGCAGACGGCGAACAATTGAATAAAGAAGTGCTGTCAAGGGAACTCGGGCGCAAGGCAGGCATTACATTGACCGACATCACAAGCAAAGATGCAATTTTATCGGACGTAGATAAACACATATGCAAGCTGGTAAACGTTGCCGCAGGCACGACCTTTACAACGCTGGTGGACAAAGAACAAATGCAAGAACAGATCGTCAGCATGGCGGTGCAGCAAATAGAATCGGGAGCGGTATCGGTACTGTCCAGGGCAAAAGCAAAAGTAACCACGGGCGGGATTATCTACAGAGAGAAATTCGAAAAGCAACAAAAAACCACACTGAAAAAAGCCCATAGAAAATTAATGCAGCGGATTTATCAAAAGCGATTTGAGAGGACGCATGAAAAAGTTTGGGTATGATGTCAACCAATGATAAATAAAAACGCTATGTGACTATCAACGGAGGGCTTATACGATGGACGTTAAACGCAGCATTCAAAGTGTGAATGATTGGCTGGATAAGAAAATAGAAGGTAAGCCTAGGTCGGATATGAATAGTGTAGAAGCATTTTTTTATATCACGAATAGGCTGTGGAATCATTTGATGATGATAGTTGTCCTCTATATCGCAATGTTTGCTTTGGAGTTTTGTTTGGTTATGGTGTTAGGTTTGTCTGGTAAGTATGCGTTCGAGATAACACTGATGATACCGGCGTTAATAATCTCATTTGGGTATTGGCGGTGGTTTGAGAAAAAGAAATAGTAAATAAAAAGCCTTCATAACGAAGGCTTTTTATTTATCTGCGGTGCCGTGAATGCGCAATCTTGAATGAAGAAAAAGCATGCAACGGCAAATCATCGTGAACCGTCTCAGAACGGATATGAATATCTTTTCCGGTGCTAATAACGCGTTCACCGGATTGATACGTCGGTGCATTAGCGGCTGGCGAGGTAT
Source organism: Undibacterium sp. Jales W-56 (assembly GCF_025548535.1). Classification (GTDB taxonomy): domain Bacteria; phylum Pseudomonadota; class Gammaproteobacteria; order Burkholderiales; family Burkholderiaceae_D; genus Undibacterium. Next base: position 31,316 of record NZ_JAJLQW010000002.1, read on the forward strand.
CAAGAATCTGCTTTGACAATCGCGCATTCTCAGCTTCCAAGGCGCGACAGCGCGCCTGAAATGTACGCAACTGCAAAACGACCACATCATGATCATTCACGGCTTTGGCGTTGATCGCATCGCGACCCCATTGGGATTCAAAAAACATCGCGTAGCAAATAGCATGTGGCACGGGCGAAGCGCCGGAGATATAGCGGCTCATAGTTTTGGCGCAAATACCAAGCCAAAGGCAAAGCGCCTTAATCTTGGCCGGACTCATGGCGGTCAGGTCATCAAGGGTCGTCATAAACGTCGCGTGACCGTGTGCGTGACGTGGGGTAAGAAAGCCTGCGGGAATTTTGGGGGACATGCCTTGATAGCTACTCATTATCAAATATCCTATGACAATAGATATTATTAAATAGCTTGCAAGCAACAAAATCTTTTATGATTCGTTTCGCCAGATAGTTTTACGCATAATTTATATTATGTTAAATATTAAATTTGTATTACCATGCGTTCTTTTTCAGCTATAGCTGCTGATGTCTTCAAATTCGAAAATCATGAATTATGCATTTCTCGCAACAAGGCAAAATTCGCTAGGTCTTATTGAAACCGACTATAAATAACTTGAAATCAATTTTCCCAGTGTGATGACGGCTGCCTCGATCTCTGGGGTCCAGGCATAGCTGTAATTTAGCCTGATGAAATTCTTGTAGCCGTTGGTGACAGAAAACATATACCCCGGCCCTACCGTGATCTTGCTTTCCAGTGCATCACGATATAAGCGCATGGAATCAACTCCTTCCGGCAGCTCGACCCATAATACATATCCGCCCATGGGGATTGATGTCTTTGTCCCAACCGGAAAGAACCTTTTCACCATGGATATCATGATGCTGGCCTGCTGTTCGTACGCCTTGCGGACCTTTCTGAGATGGTGATCGTAGCCGTCATACTTGAGATACTCTGCAATCGCCATCTGGGGAATGGAAGAAGTAGTCAGCGTATTGAGGAACTTAAGCTTTTCGACCTGATCGCGGTATTTTCCCGGCATTGTCCAACCTATCCGGTATGCTGCCGTCAGGCTTTTCGAGAATGATGAACAATGCAGTACCAGGCCTTTTGTATCGTATGCCTTCAGGGAGCCAGGGTGTATTTCGCCAAAGTGCAACTCGTCGTAGACATTATTTTCGATGACCGGAATTTCGTGCTTCGCCAGTAACTCCACCAGTTCGCGCTTCTTTTGGTCCGGCATTTGAAAGCCCAGCGGATTCTGAAAGTTCGGCATGACCATGCAGGCGGCGATGGGCTGGTGCCGGATAATCTGCGCCAAGGCGCCAATGTCTATTCCTTCCCGGGGATGTGTCGCTACTTCGATAGCGCGCATGCCCATTCTTTCGATAGCGTGCAGCATCGCATAAAAAGTCGGCGACTCGACTGCGATCGTATCTCCGGGCTTGGCAACGGCCTGCAGACAGAGATTGATCGCTTCGGTGGCACCCACTGTAATGAGAATTTCATTTGGATCGACTGACAGCCCGGTTTCCATGTACCGGCGTGCAATCTGCCTGATCAGTTGGGGATGCCCGGGAGGAAGGTCATCCATGATGGTCCAATTAGGGTAGCGTCGCGTAATCGCAGTCGCATATTGGTTGATCCTTTGCAGCGGAAAAAGAGAGGGATCCGGGTAAGGAGAACCCAGCGGAACGGCGTCGTGAATCCGTATGGAGCGCAAAGTCGACAGCACCAGCCTGCTGACATCAACTTCGGATGAAACCGCTATAGGCTGCGATACCTGTAACTCTCTCGTTAATAGTCCCGCCGGCTTAGTACGGACGAAGTAGCCAGATTGCGGACGGCTCTCAATGATCCCTTTACTCTCCAGCAGCAGGTAGGCGCGCAAGACCGTGGTAATGCTGAGTTGGTGATGCTGGCTCATTTGCCGGACGGAAGGAATTTTCTCCCCCTCCAGAAGTACCCCTCTTAGTATCTGGCTTTCTATCTCGCTAACAAGTTTTTCGAAAAGCTTCATTGCCAGTTCCTGCCGATAGTCACGCGACCAGAATTGATACAGGTACGCACGCAGCCAATATCAATTTTATTGATGATTGAGATTTTATGGCGGCACAGCGATTTAGGTTTTATTGCTCAACTGGCAGGCTCGACTGTACTCTTTTTATTTTAGCCGCATTGTATATGCGAACTCCATATTCATCAAACTATGCTAGAGGCATGCATCACGATGCAATTAGTAACAACATTTAGGCAATTTCATTCAATTTAATATAAGCGCCCCAAAATGATCGTTCGCCCTCAACAAAACTGGTTTCGATTGCTATTCGTATGGAAGGGCTCGGTGCTGCAAACCATCGTTCCTCAACTCGTATTCATGTTCCTGGTTGGCTTGCTGGCCTTGCGCACGGACGGAAAAGTATTCGGGGAAAAGGTACCGCTCAATACGATACCGTTCACGCTGGTCGGAGTGGCGCTGACCATCTTCCTCGCATTCAGGAACAACGCAAGTTATGACCGCTATTGGGAATCCCGCAAAATGTGGGGAAACATCGTGGTGTCCTTGCGCTCCCTTGCGTCCCAGGTAATTTGCTACCTGCCGGCCGATGCGTCGGAATTCGACAGGCTACAGTTTATACGTCGCTTGATTGCGTTTGCGCATGCATTGAATCATCAGTTGAGGAAAACAGATTCGTCGGGGCCCTTGTCCTCCTATCTGCCTCCCGAAGATGCCAAGTCCTTGAGCGGCAAGCACTTCCAGCCAGTGGCGATCCTGCACGGCATGCGCAGTACCTTGGCCGAAATGCAAAAAGCGGGGCACATATCGGACACCCGCCTCTGGATGATGGACGCCCAGCTTAACGAGCTTGGTGCAATGGTGGCGGGGTGCGAACGCATAGCGTCGACACCCATACCGCTTGCTTACGGGGTCTTGCTACACCGCACCGTGTACGCGTATTGCGTGTTGCTACCGTTCGGCCTTGTGGACTCGATAGGGATAGCGACACCTTTTATATCGGTTTTCGTATCCTATACCTTAATTGCCCTTGAAGCGATTGCCAGCGATATCTCGGAACCGTTCGGGAAAGCGCCGAATAATCTGGCTCTCGACGCGATAACCCGAAATATCGAACGCTCTTTGCTGGAATTGTGCGAGCAAGCCATTCCTGAGGAAATGGTAGTCGATTCGGACTATCAATTGACCTAAGCCTGGATGCAGCTCATTCACATCAAATGGGAGTGCAGTTTAACGTCATTTACCAGAACTGTACTCCCCTGCTGGGAGACACACTGTATGCGCCCGGAGCCGGCATTGAAGTCTAAGCTAGGCGTAAATAGCTTTTCCCTTTCACGGCGTCACAAAATCGTATTCGGCGAATATTGGAGACAACATGCACACTGAACTCTTAGCCACGCACAACCGATATAAGGACGCGAGTTTGGCAAGCATCGCAACGGTCAATCATGTTTCAGGCGCCGACTGCCTGGATCTCCTTCAGCGGCCTGTCAGGGATCTGCGTTTGTCGGTCATTGACCAATGCAATTTCCGCTGCACCTATTGCATGCCGAAGGAGATTTACACCAAGGATTATTCCTTCCTGCATTCGGAGTCCAGGCTCTCTTTCGACCAGATGCTGACGCTGGCAAAAGCCTTTGTCCAGCTTGGGGTGGAAAAAATTCGGATAACCGGCGGCGAACCGTTGTTGAGAAAAGGCCTTGAAAAATTTATTGAGACCATAGCAAAGCTGACCACCCACACTGGAAAGAACGTGGAAATCGCATTGACCACGAATGGTGCCTTGCTCGCTGCAAAAGCACAATCACTGAGAGACGCCGGACTGCAACGGGTAACGGTAAGCCTCGACAGCCTGGATAACGATATTTTCATGAAAATGAATGACGTCGGATTTCCCGTGCAGAAGGTACTGGGCGGTATTGAGGCAGCGCAAGCCGTGGGGCTCCAGCCGATCAAAGTCAATACCGTGATCCAAAAAGGAATCAATGACAACCAGATTGTGCCTCTTGCCAGGTATTTCAGAAACACCGGCGTCATTGTCAGATTCATCGAATTCATGGATGTCGGCGGCGCAGAGTTCTGGAACAAGGAGAGCATGTTGAGTTCCGGCAGCGCCAGACGCCTGGTGGAGCAGGAGTTTCCGCTACTGCCCAGCATCGGAAAAGCGAATGACACATCCCGCAACTTCAAGTATGCGGACGGTGCAGGTGAAATCGGTTTTATTTCAAGCATGACGGAGCCGTTTTGCAGTTCCTGCACCCGGGCCCGTGTTTCTGCCGATGGAAAATTGTTCATGTGCCTGTTTGCGACGAAATCGATTGACCTGCGGTCCCTGCTTCAATCGTCCGCTTCGCATGAACAAATAGCGAGCGTCATACGAGGGCATTGGCAACTACGGGATGACCGGTATTCCGAACTGCATATTGAAAAACGGACGACGGGCAGCAAAAAGATATACCGCACAGTACGCATGTCGCTAGTTGGCGGATGACGACGAACCGGCGTCCGTGACGCTATCAGTAATCCAATCTTATTCGAGTTTTATGTCTGCTGAGGAGTCAGTATGAAAATCCATATCAAATATTTCGCCAGCATCCGCGAGACCGTCGGGCATACGGAGGAAACATTGGATCTGGATGAAGATGAGGTCACGGTCAATACGCTAAAGAAAAAACTCGCTGCACTCAGTACAGACCACTTTCAGGCGCTATGCGGGGGAAGGCTTGTGCGGAGTTCTGTCGATTTTCTGATGCAGGATGGTGAATTTCGATTGAGGGACGGTTGTGAAGTCGCTTTTTTTCCGCCGGTGACCGGCGGCTAAACCTGCCAGCCGACGTCGAGATACGGTCTTTGGTAAAGAGCGTGATGGGAATTAGCAAAGCGCCCACCCTCTTCCCGATCAGAAACCTGAAGTCGTTTTCGCTTATTTCAAAGGTGAGCATATGTTATTCAGTGAAGATACGGCACGCACAGGATACGTGGAGCTTCCTGTCATTCGTCATTATGGTAATGCGCAGACACCGGAGGCCGACGAGGTCGCAGAGGAATTCCCTGTCGCCCTTGTTTACAATGGAATTTCCCATGCCGTGATGATGACTACGCCGCGGGATCTTGAAGAATTCGCAGTCGGGTTTTCCCTGACGGAAGGTATCGTTGCAAGCGCAGCAGACATCCATGATCTCGATGTTGTCATGCACAGGACCAGCGCCGAAGTACGCTTGAGCATTGCGCAGCCGGAGTTCCTGAAGCTCAAAGGAAAACGCCGCGCCCTTGCGGGGAGAACCGGCTGCGGTGTATGCGGCATAGAAAGCATAGAACTCCTGGATCTGGTGCCGGAAAAGATCGTCCCGTCGCCCTCGTTGTTTCACGTCGGGGCTGCCGTCATCGAACGGGTAACGCAAGAACTTCCCAGTCATCAGGTGCTCATGAAATCCACAGGCGGCGTTCATGCTGCCGCGTGGTGTGACAAGGAAGGAACAATCCTTAAGGTATTCGAAGATGTCGGACGGCATAACGGGCTCGACAAACTGATCGGCTACCTCGCCATGCAGGATATCGACATGCGGCAGGGCTTTGTTTTTCTGTCCAGCAGGGCCAGTTATGAGCTGGTCCGAAAAGCGGCACGGATGAATATCCCGATGCTCGCCACCATTTCCGCGCCGACTTCCCTCGCGATCGAGATTGCTCAACAGGCAGGCATGAGGCTGATGAGCTTCTGCAGGAGAGACACCTTCGTCCAATATACAAGCCAAGCAGAGCCGGGCTCTCCCGGTGTTGCCTGCTCCCATCGTGGTAAGGACAGCTGTGCCCTCCCGAATGTTGAGGCTGTTCGTACTGGCGGCCAATAATGAAATGAACTCCCGAGAGGAAAATGCCATGAAAACAGAAAATATATCTCCCTTACTTGCGTAATCATTTCGCCACTCAGTTTCTTGCGGATTATTAAAGGAAGGACCGTTTACCAGGTCGAAACCGGCTTCGCCAGGCTCACTTCCCGGCACGAGTGCCGTCGGCTAAAGCGACAGAAAACGAAGCAGCGCAAAGATCGCGTCCGGTAGAAGTCAGCGCCACGTTGCCGGTGCCGTCTTCCTGCGTTGTCACCGCGACTAAGCCAGCGCTGGTCAATGCGTTCAGGTAGCGTAGCAATGTGCTCATCAGCAAGCCTGAGCGTTTACTGAGCTTGGCCAGGGACCACGGTTTGTCCGGCGCAGTAGACGCCGCCTCCCACAATAAAGTCAGCACTGTTGCCAGGATCTGGTCTACCTGGGATTGTTGCCCCGATTGATCTTCGTGCAATTTCATGATTTCTCCAAATGCCGGGCATGCCGCACACCGAGCCGGCGTGTGCTTCTTTCCAATTGGGCTGTTGCTTTAGTCGGACGTGATCCGCTCTCCCCTGTGGCGCAATATGGAATGTTCTAGAAAGCCGGCGTGTTGAATAGTCGCGTCGCAAAGCATATGGTGCCTCCTCGGATCAGTTTTCGGTTGAATCGATAGTAACAAGCTGACAGGGGCGCAAGAGATACAGTCCAGCACGCAGTACAGGGTTACAGATACATCTTCGGCTGCTACGGAGCCCTTCAATCCATCTTCGACACTCTGGACATATTTGCAACATGTTCGCCTTTGAGTTTTATTGGAAGCAAGGAAAAGATTGTGACATCAAGCGAAGTGACAGCCGGCGCACTGTGCTCCTTTTTTATCGCCGGGATTGTGTGTCTTGCTCTTGCTTTCGGGCGCTTATCATTTGTCTCACGAATTCACCACCTGAACAGGAGCGAAGATCATGAGTAAAGCCAAATCCGAAGGGCGCATAGAACCGTACCACCATGCAGCGGCGGGTTGGGGGGCGTTGAAATACGTCGCGATTAATTTGTTCAAAGAGAAAGTCAGCGCAGGCAACTACCGCATCTTATTCGAGCAAAACCAGCCTGACGGTTTCGACTGCCCCGGTTGCGCGTGGCCTGACCGCGTACATTCATCGACCTTCGAGTTCTGCGAGAACGGGGTCAAGGCCGTAGCAGCCGAATCCACCAGTAAACGCGCCCGTCCTGATTTATTCGACAAGTATACCGTGGCCGAATTGATGACGCAGTCCGACTATGAGCTTGAGCAGCACGGCCGCCTGACCGACCCGCTGGTATACGACGCAAAAACCGATAAATATCGCCCCATTACATGGGACGGCGCCTTTGAGCTGATCGCGCGGCACCTGAATGCACTCGATAGCCCCAACGAAGCGACGTTCTATACTTCCGGCCGCGCCAGCAATGAAGCGGCCTTCATGTACCAGTTGTTTGTGCGCGCCTTCGGCACCAACAATTTCCCTGACTGTTCGAATTTGTGCCACGAGGCGACCAGCCGCGGATTGCCGCACACCGTCGGTATCGGCAAGGGCACCGTGACGCTGGACGACTTTGAGCACGCCGATACTTTGCTGATTTTTGGCCAGAATCCGGCCACGAACCATCCTCGCATGCTGGGCGAACTGCGTGAGGCGGCAAAACGGGGCGCTACCATCGTCTCCATCAACCCGTTGCGCGAGCGCGGCCTGGAACGCTTCACCAGCCCGCAGCATCCGATTGAAATGCTGACCGGCTCCAGCACCAAAATCAGCTCGATGTTTGTTTGCCCGACATTGAGTGGCGACTTTGCGCTGTTGAAAGCCATGGCGAAAAGAGTAGTAGAACTGGATGACCTGGCGCTGGCGGGCAACAGCGAGCGTGTGCTCGATATCGACTTCATCAACGAGCATACTTCAGGATTTTCCGCCTTTGCGGAAGATCTGCGCAATGAAAGCTGGGACTTGTTGATAGCAGAGTCAGGTGTTCCGCGCGAACAGATCGAAGCGCTTACCAAGGTCTACGTCAACGGCAAAGCCGTCATTGCCACCTGGGGCATGGGCCTGACCCAACACAAGAATTCGGTGCCGACGATTCAAATGCTGTCGAATTTGATGATGATGCGCGGGAACATAGGTCGGCGCGGCGCCGGTTTGTGCCCCGTGCGCGGCCATTCCAATGTACAGGGCGATCGGACCATGGGCATTGAAGAACAGCCGACCGAAGCCTTCCTCGACCGCATGAAACAGGTGTTCGGCTTTGAACCTCCGCGCCATCACGGCTACGATGCAGTAGCGACGATAGAAGCCATGCTGGACAAGCGCGTGAAGGTATTTGTCGGCCTGGGAGGCAACTTCTCAATGGCTACGCCGGACACTCCGCGCACCTGGGATGCACTGCGCTCCTGTAACCTGACGGTCAACATTTCCACCAAATTGAACCGGAGCCACCTGGTGCACGGCCGTGACGCGCTGATCCTGCCGACATTGGGCCGTACCGAAATCGACGCGCAGGACGGCGTGGCGCAAGGCGTCACCGTGGAAGATTCCATGAGCATGGTGCACATCTCCTACGGCATGAACCAGCCTGCCTCGCCCAACCTGATGTCGGAGACCGCTATCGTTGCGAACATGGCGCACTGGACGCTCGGAAGCAAGTACATCGATTGGCTGGGCTATGCGCGCGATTATTCCAAGATCCGCGACGCCATCGAAATGGTATTCGACGATTTCTACGACTTCAATGCGCGGGTCGCCAAGCCCGGCGGATTCCACCTCGAGATTGCATCGCGCGAGCGGGTCTGGAAAACCGAATCCGGCAAGGCGCAGTTCCTGATCAATGGGGTGGAACTCGATACGCCTATCCATCGCGCCCGTGAAAAATACGGCGAACGTTTGATGGTGCTGATGACCACCCGGTCCCATGACCAGTACAACACCACGATCTATGCAATGGACGACCGCTACCGCGGCGTATTTGGGCAGCGCCGCGTGGTATTCATCAACAAGGAAGATCTGGCGATGCTCGGTTTCGCGGCCGGCGAATGGGTTGACCTGGTCAGCGTCTGGGATGATGGCGTGGAGCGCCGCGCAGACCGCTTCCTGCTGGTTGAGTATGACATTCCGCGCGGCTGCCTGGGCGCCTATTATCCGGAAACCAATCCGCTGGTGCCGCTGGACAGCGTCGGGCACGGATCGCGCACGCCGACCTTCAAGTCGGTCCCGGTATTGCTGCAAAAATCTGTCGTTACCAATTAAAGGGAGAACAACATGTCCGGTTTCGATGTCCTCGACCTGTCGCGCGCCCAGTTCGCGATGACAGCTATCTTTCATATTCTATGGCCCATCCTGACGATCAGCATGTCGCTGTTCCTACTGATCGTTGAGGGGCTCTGGGTACGCACCAGCGATCCCATGTACTACCGCCAGGCGCGTTACTGGGGAAAATTACTGGTGCTCAATTTTGCGGTCGGCGTGGTCAGCGGAATTCCGATGGAGTTCCAGTTCGGCACCAACTGGGCGCCTTTTTCGCACAGCGCCGGTCAGTTCATCGGCAATATCCTGGGGTTTGAGGGCGCGATGGCCTTCATGCTAGAGGCAGGCTTCATCGGCGTGATGATGTTCGGCTGGGGGCGCGTATCGAAAGGTACTCATCTGTTCGCAACCGGCATGGTGGCGCTGGGCTCGACCATTTCCTCGTTCTGGATCATGGTGGCCAACTCGTGGATGCAGACCCCCGCCGGGGTTGCCGTGGTGGATGGCAAGATCGTCGTCACGGACTATTTCGCTGCCATCTTCAATCCGGACATGGTTTGGGCGGTCGGGCATATGTGGGTAGCCGCGGTAGAAACCGGCTTGTTTGTGATCGCCGGTATCTCGGCCTATCATTTGCTCAAGCGTCGCAATACCGAATTTTTCATGCGCTCATTCAAGCTGGCGCTGCTCACGCTGGTTTTTGTCGCGCCCCTGCAGGTCTGGCTGGGCGATTCCAGCGGCGTCGATGTATTTGAGACCCAGCCCGCGAAAGGCGCTGCAATCGAAGGACACTGGCACACCAATGCACCTGGCAAAGGTGCGGCCTGGTCTCTGCTCGCATGGCCGAATCAGGACAAGCAGGAAAACGACTGGTCGATTGAAGTGCCAGGCATGCTTAGCGTGATCGCCACGCACAGCGCCACCGGCAAAATCACCGGTCTGGCCGACATCCCTCGCGCCGATCAGCCGCCGATGGTGCCGCTGCTGTATTACGCTTTCCGCGTGATGGCCGGGATAGGCATGTGGTTCGTGCTGCTGTCGTTCTGGACCGCCTATGCATGGCGCAAGACCGGCGCACGGCTGGACGGCTTTCTGGCGAATCGCAAATTGCTGCTGGCCTGGGTGCTGACTATACCGCTGCCGTATATCGCAGTCGAAGCCGGATGGATCGTGCGTGAAGTGGGACGTCAGCCCTGGATCGTGTACGGTTTGCTGCGCACCAAGGATGCCGTTTCAAACATACCGGCGCATGCCGTGGCCGGCAGTATGGCAATGTTCGCCTTGTTTTATGTCGCACTGTTCATCTCATTTTTCATCTTTGCCCGCAAATGGCTGAAGCAGGGTCCGGATCTGAGCATCATGCCGCCGGCGCAATCGCCGTACCTGAGCATGCCTGTACCGCAAGCAAGTCACTGAGCAATGAGCCAATAAACATACTAACAAGCCACACACTGAGAAAGATATCATCATGAACGCTTCACCACACGACATGCTCACAACCGCCTGGTTCTGCCTGACAGGCCTGATGCTGGTGTTTTACGTCGTCACTGACGGCTTCGACCTGGGTGTCGGCATCCTCAGCCTGATCACCCGCAAGGAATCGGATCGCGACCAGATGTTCCAATCCATCAGCCACGTATGGGACGCTAACGAAACCTGGCTGGTCGTGGTCGGCGGCGCGCTGTTCGGTGCCTTCCCTGCGGCCTATGCCATGCTGCTGCAGGATCTGTACATTCCCATCATGCTGCTGATCGCCAGCCTGATCCTGCGCGGTGCCTCGATTGAGTTTCGCCATGCCGCCGGCAACAAGCGCATCTGGGATATCATCTTCGGCCTCGGCAGCCTGCTGGCCGCGCTGGCACAAGGCATCGTGCTAGGCAAGATCATTACCGGCCTGGCGCCGGGCATGCTGCCCGCAGTCTTCACCGCCGTCACGGCGCTGGGCGTTGTCTCCGGCTATGCCTTGCTGGGCGCCACCTACCTGGTCAAGAAAACCACCGGCCAGCTGGAACAGGCCGCGCGCCGTTACTCGGTTGCCAGCGTGCTCACGACGGTCGCCTCGGCTATCGTGCTGTCGGCCGGCACCATGATATTCAGTTCGATAGGGCATGACCGCTGGGCGCAGCCGGGCGTGTTCAATATCCTGCTGTCCTTGGCAGCCGTCGCCGCCCTTGCCTTCCTTTACGTGCTATATGCCATCCGCGTGAACAGCGTGCGCGGTCCGTTTCGCGCCACCATCCTGCTGTTCCTGTCATCGTTTGCCGGCCTGGCCGTCAGCTTGTTCCCCGATTTCGTGCCGGGCAAGCTGAGTATCGCAGAGGCGGCGTCCGACAGTTCCACATTGATCTTCATGCTGCTAGGCATAGGCACCATCTTGCCGGTGATGATCGGATACAACTTACATCAATATTACGTCTTTCGCGGCAAAGTCGCGGTTGTTCCGCACTAGGCGCCGAGAAAATCCGGAACTCGTTTTGGACAAGCGACTTGCGCTGATATCCAGTTTTGAGCATATCGATGATAACCAGGGCGCAATAAGATCCATAATCATAATAAACAAAAACACAACACTTGCAAATAATAGGACTCACGCAAAACGACCAACTGCTTACCACAATTCAAATTAAAACCGCATGCTGGATGCGGCTTTCAGACACATTTCGTGCCAACAGGCGCACCCGGCTTGCGGGTTCATTCGAATATCAAAACACCATGAAGCCAATTCTCTTTCTTGTCTTTTCTTGTACCTCTGTATTTCTGTGTCTCTATGGTGCGAGGTTTTGGTTTTTGCGTAAGTCCTAGATAAAAGACTTACGACTCCCATGGTCGGGCAGTTTTGTTTCCCTGGACGAACATCATGAAGTTTTACGCATAAGAACTATTGTTAAAAAAATATTTTGTTCTATATTTAAGTTACTTAAGTGCAGTCTGTTTCTATGAATAAATTTATTTATTCATGTTTTTGGATTCGTTAGCGTGAATATGCAGACAAAAATATGATTCTCAATTAGCAATCATCTTGGGGCATGGGTATGGATTCCGCAAAAAATAGTAGAGTCTTACTTCCGGCGATCGCTCTGATTGCGGGTTTATTCGTAGTTCTTTATTGGCAACCAATTATTACCTGGCTAATACCCACCCCAATTCCAAAACAAAAAATTATTCTTGCTGTCGCGACTTATCCGGGTTCAGGATTAGTCTATTTAGCCGCAGCTAAAGGATATTTTCTCGAAGAAGGTCTTGATGTAACTCTGCAAACGTATACAAGCGGTCGCGATGCGCTGGCAGCGACAATCGAAAAAAATGCAGATCTTGGAACTGTTGCCAATATGCCTGTCGTGTACGCAACGATGAATGGGCAGCTTATTTCTATCGTAACCACCATTTTTACAGCAGGAAAATCTTATGGCGTTGTTGCTCGCAGGGATCGCGGCATTGAGACTTTGGCCGACATCAAGGGAAAAATCGTCGGAGTAACATCTCGGACTGACGGTCATTATGTTTTCAGTACGATGTTGGCTCGACATCGACTTTTATTGGATCAGGTACATATCCAGGATATTTCACCTGAAGAAATGGCAACGGCGCTGCAAAGTGGAAAAGTTGACGCCATTGCTACCTGGGAACCATGGTTGAGCGCTGCCACTCAAGCAATGGGCGCCAACGGCATTGAATTCCGTACTGATGGCGGTTTCGTACTTGAATATAATTTGGCAGGTCGATCAGACTGGGTATCTGCCAATCAAGAGAAAATACAGCGCGTTTTAAAAGCACTGCTTCAAGCCAAGCGATTTGTCGACGACAATCCATTGGAAGCGCATGCAGTAATAGCAAAGGCAATAAAAATCGATCCTGCTGTTTTAAACTCGGTTGGCCCCAACTATAGGTTTGTCGTTCAACTCGACCAGAACCTGTTGATCATGCTGGAGGATCAGGCCCGATGGGCGGTCCAGAATAAGTTTAGCAATCAAACGTCGATGCCCAATTTTTTAACTGCTATCGACATACGGGCGCTCAACGCGATTCAACCCGATGCAGTCAAAATAATTCATTAGCCCGCCATGCAAATTAGAACCCAGCACACTCTCGGCACTCTGGTCTCCTCTATTGCGCTTAGTATTATCGCGTTAACTTTATTCAATTCTATTCAGCAAGCGAATGAAGCTAATGCGCGCAGTAATTATGCGACGGATGTTGTAGCCAAAGGTATCAACGAACTCCGCTTTGTTGCGGTCGAATACATCATTTCCAAGCCTGAGCGTGCCAAACTGCAATGGCAGCAAAAACATACTTCGCTAACTAAATATCTGACTCAAAATATTTTCGACCAGCAAAATGAGCAGTTAATTATGCAAGAACTTCGGCTGCAACATCAGTATATGCAGCAGACATTTAAGGAGTTGGTGGAGTTAGATAGTCAAACTGCTGGCAATGAACGAGAACGGATGCTGTCTGATGAAGTCAGAAAAAGACTTGTTACGCGTCTTATGATTATTTCTCAGGATTCCATCTCCGATGCAACGCATTTAGCCCAAATTACCAACGCCAGGACGATCGAAGCGCAGCGTCGTACAACCTGGCTGATAGTACTGTTACTCATCTTGATAGGTCTGGTTATCTTAGTCAATTATGTCACTGCTTTGACTCAGATACTTGGACCAATTAATAAACTTAAACTGGGCACCGATGCTTTTGCCAAGGGCGATTTCAATTTTCGTACCAGGCTTTCAGTTAATAATGAGCTCGGAGATTTATCTCGGGCATTCGACCAGATGGCCGCACGTTTGCTCGAGAGCAGGAAGGCACTGGAAGATAAGTCGGCATTGCTGCAAGAAACGAATAAAGAGCTTGAAAGTTTTAGCTATTCAGTATCGCATGACCTGCGCTCGCCCCTGCGAGGTATTGACGGCTGGGGTTTGGCACTGATCGAGGATTATGGCAATACACTGGATGAAACGGCGCACGAATATGTGGATCGAATTCGTAAAGAAACCCAGCATATGGGGCAACTGATCGATGACTTACTGCAATTGGCACGTGTAACACGTAGCGAAATCAAGCGTGAGGTAGTTGATCTTAGCGGGCTTGCCAACAAGCTTAGCGAAGAACTGAAACAAACCCACAACCAGCGACAAATTAAATTTATCATTCAACCGGGCATGACAATGCAGGGTGACATCCGGTTGCTAGAAATTCTCATGACCAATCTGCTCGACAATGCCTGCAAATTCACCAGCCCGCGCCCCTTAGCCTGCATCGAGTTTGGATCAACAAGAGTAGAAGATCCGGAATCTAAGTTAGACATTAGCACCTACTTCGTACGTGACAATGGCGTTGGCTTCGATATGGCACATGCAAAAAGGCTATTTGGTGCATTCCAGCGAATGCATCGGGCCAGCTCCTTCCCGGGCACCGGGATCGGCCTTGCGACAGTACAACGCATAGTCCATCGTCACGGCGGTAAGGTTTGGGCCGACGCTCAACTAGATCAGGGCGCAACATTTTATTTCACGCTATCTCAAACAAATATACCTTTATCAGTAAGACCAACATCTCTCGACATAGAGACAAAGGAATCATCATGACAACAAAAGTGATATTACTGGTGGAAGATAATCCTAGCGACATCGGACTAACCAAACGCGCCTTTCAGAAAGCGGCTATCCGCAATGAACTGGTCGTAGCCGAGGATGGGCAAGACGCATTGGATTATCTGTTCGGCACGGGTGCGTATAGCGCTCGTGACACGAGTGATTTGCCCATGTTAATTTTATTGGATCTTAAATTACCACGCGTTGATGGATTGCAGGTCCTACGCCAGATTCGTGCGAGTAACCTCACCCGACGTATTCCTGTAGTGATACTGACCTCCTCAAACGAAGAGCAAGACCTTGCCACTGGCTACGATCTGGGTACCAATAGCTACATTCGGAAACCAGTTGATTTTCATCAATTTGCCGAGGTAATTAAGCAACTGGGAATGTATTGGCTGGTCATTAACGAAGCGCCCCCACAATGCTGAGGTAAGTATGGATGCATTACTTTCAGTCTTGATTGTAGAGGATTCCACTAGCGACGCTGCCTTGATGCTCAGGTACTTGCAAAAAGCAGGGTTCAAACTTACCCATGCACGTGTTGAAACCGCAGAACAGATGCGTAGCGCCCTGCTTTCTCAATCCTGGGACATCATCCTGTGCGATTTTGCCTTACCCGGCTTTGACGCCAGACTGGCACTGAGAACCTTACAGGATACGGGTCTGGATATTCCATTCATTATCGTGTCTGGATCGATCGGAGATGAAGTGGCAATCGAGCTAGTCAGAACTGGTGCGCAAGATTATTTAATGAAAGACAATATGGAGCGGCTGGCTCCGGCAGTTGAGCGAGAATTACGCGAGGCTAGCCAACGTGCCGCACACCGTATGGCAGAACAGCGTCTGCGCTTGTCGGCTTGTGTTTTTGAGAGTGCCGATGAAAGTATCATGGTCACCGATGCCGAATGGAATATTGTTGCGATTAATCCGGCTTTCCGACTTATTACCGGCTATAGCGAAGCCGAGGTATTGGGTAAAAATCCGAGCATACTCAAAGCAGACAGGCAAGATGCCGCCTTCTACCGGCAATTGTGGAACACGCTGCAATCTGCTGGCCATTGGTCTGGCGAAATATGGGACAAACGTAAAAACGGTGAGGTTTATCCCGCATGGCTGACAATGAGCGCTGTCAAAGATACTGCGGACAAACCGACGCATTACGTAGGTGTTTTCAGTGATCGCAGCGCCATTTTTGCAGAAAGGGAACGCGCCGATTTTCTTTGGCAGCATGATATTTTGACTGGTTTGCCGAATCGCGTTCTACTGCGCGACCGACTGCAACAAGCAATCGATAGTGCCAAATTAGATGGCCGTCAAGTCGCTTTATTACTACTCAATATCGACCGGTTGCAACATGTAAATGACCGTTTTGGCCACGATGCCGGCGACGGGTTTCTCAAGGAATTAGCCAGCCGACTGCAAGCAACGCTCGCATCCGGCGATACCCTGGCGCACTTAGGTAGCGATGAGTTCGTGATGGTCGTAACGCATTTTACGGACACAGATGAAATTACACTGATTGCACAACGCTTGGCTCAAACCATTGCCGAGCCAATTCAGATCCAAAACGAAGATGTATCCGTTACTGCCAGCATTGGTATCAGCATCTATCCGGTCGATGGCAACTTAGTAAGTGACCTGCTAAAGGGGGCCGATATGGCGCTCTCTCTGGTGAAAAGCGAAGGGCGTAATGGGATACGCTTTCTCACGGCAGAAATGAATGCCCGGGCCCTGCGCCAGATGATCTTGGAAAATCACCTGAGACATGCACTTGAGCGCAAAGAATTGCTATTGCATTACCAACCGCAGGTAACGCTAGTGGATGGCTCTATTTTGGGCGTGGAAGCATTAGCTCGCTGGCATAATCCTGAGTTAGGAATCATTTCTCCGGCTGTTTTCATTCCATTGGCGGAAGAAGCCGGCCTCATTTTAGCCATCGGCGAATGGGTCATGCGCACCGCTTGCCAACAGAATAAAGCCTGGCAAGACGCAGGATTTCCAAAGGTGCGTATCGCAGTCAATGTTTCTGCCCATCAATTCGCAACAGGAACGCTAGCAACATTGGTTCGCGACATACTGATAGAAACAGGATTGGAACCGCAATATCTTGAGGTAGAGTTAACAGAGAGCGTAATGATGCGGGATACGGAATCCTCGCTCCGCCAAATCACTCAACTGCGAGAGATTGGCGTATCAGTTTCTCTTGATGATTTTGGAACGGGCTATTCTTCGCTAGGTTATCTCAGCCGCTTCACGATAGATAAATTAAAAATAGATCAAAGCTTCGTACGTAACATTACGACAGATTCCAGAAGCGCAGCAATCGTCAATGCATCCATTGCGCTAGCTCAAAGTTTGGGGATCAAAGTTATTGTTGAAGGCGTCGAGACTAACGATCAGCTTGATTATCTACACAAAATTGGTTGCCAAGAAATTCAAGGCTATCTTTTTAGTCGGCCGGTTGGCCCGGATGAACTGTCGATGCTGCTGACAAGATCGTTGAAATAACAATTTCAAATTGCGCCTATTTACCCCTTTGGATGTAAGGGAACCGAGTGTTCAAAGGTCAAGGCGGCGCTGGGCATGGACTTCTACAGTGATGTGGGAAAGCCCTTTAAATCGTTGCAATATCGAGTGGTAATAAGCGGGGCCACGCTGTGGCTCAGGTGTTACGACCGAGATCACCGCACCGAAATGACCAGGGCCTAGACGCCAAACATGTAAATCGACTAATTTGTCGCCTGCTTTATCGACCACGGTTCGCACTTTGTCAGCAATCGCGTCATCGGGACTAATATCCATCAGAATCTTGCCGGTATCTCTCATCAGACCGTATGACCAGTTAGCGATCACCAGCGCTCCCACAATACCCGCCAGCGGATCCATCCACAGCCAGCCGAACGTCTTTGCCAAGAGTAGGCCAATAATCGCCAATACAGAGACGGCCGCATCGGCAATCACGTGGATGTAAGCGGCACGCATATTATGATCGCGGCTATCGACGCCGTGGTCGCCGTGTCCATGCCCATGTTCTGCGAAATCCGCAGTGTAAATAACATGATCAAGTAGAAGCGCTACCTTAAAGGTATGCGGTTCGGGGATGTCCGTTGTCGACTCCAGAAAACCGGATTTTTGCGCGAATTCAAAAACCTGCTTTGCGCCGTCTGGACGAGTGGTCGTTACGGTCAGGTTTTGTGCTGATAAATCGTCCCCTTTCGCCTCAGAACGGAGGCGAAACACTGGTGGAGATCTCTCTTCGAATATAGACAGAGCCAACACGCCGAACTTTGTTGCGATGTGTTGTACTTCTTCGTCATGATCATGCCCTGCCTCCTCATCGTGATGCCTTCCATGGCGGTGATCATGTCCGTGGCTATGCCCATGATGATCACCGCTCAATAGCCATACGCTGGCAATATTGACCAGCAGACCAATCACGGCGATCGGAATCGCTTCGGTGAAATGGATAGGCACGGGGGCGAGAAGGCGCGCCACTGCTTCATAGCCAATCAACAAAGCGATCATCGCCAGAATAATGGCGCTGGTAAATCCGGCCAGATCACCCAGCTTACCCGTGCCGAAAACAAAGCGCGGGTCGTTGGCATGCTTGCGCGCATAGGTATAGGCCAGTGCAGCAATCAGCATCGCACCGGCGTGAGTCGACATGTGCAGGCCATCGGCTACCAACGCCAGTGAACCGAACAGGCTGCCGCCGATAATCTCGGCAATCATCATTGCGCTACAGAGGGCAATTACGGCCCAGGTTTTACGCTCGTTCTTATCGTGACCCTCACCCAGAAAAACGTGATCATGGTCGAGCTCAAACGGAGCTTCATAAGATTCATTCATCGCAGACTCACTTGAAATAACTATGGATAACGTCGATCAGTTGTTCTTTGGCATCCCCTTGCCCATCATGGGCGTCAGCATCGACCAGATGTGTTCGGATATGATCTTCCAACACAACGGCCAACAAACCCGTCATCGCGCCTCGACAGCTAGTGATTTGCTGGAGTACCTGGATACAGTCTCCCTCTTCGCTAAGAACGCGCTCAATAGCATCAACTTGTCCGCGGATGCGACGAACCCGGTTCAGCAGTTTTTGTTTATCGCGGATAGTGTGACCCATGCTTGACCTCAAATATAGGGAGGGGGACTATACCATAATTTGTCCAATCGCCGTGGGCCGCACTTCACTTAAGCATACCAATAAAAATTTTAAGGAATGAAAAATGAACTTATCTGAATTGCGATACTTGTGACGCGCAATTACCGATAGTTGAACTTTGCTCAGAATGAACTTTGCAACAATTAGATACAGCAGATACATCTATTGGGTAAACCGTTCGCATGACTCAAGCGCTTATAGCACTATGATACGGAGCAACCGGGTCATGAAACGACAACCATCTCAATTACACTCTAGGGGAACCATCATGTTGAATAAGAAGACTCTGACAAAAGCCGCTGCCTTGATCGCTATTCTTGGCGCGTTCGCTACGACCGCTTCAAGCAGCTACGCTGACACCACCTGGCAGAAGAATCATCCGCGCCGTGAGCAAGTGAATAATCGCCTGGAAAACCAAAATGACCGCATCAAAAATGAAGTCAAGGAAGGCGATATGAGTAAAGCGAAGGCAGCCAAATTACGCAAAGCCGACAGACAGATTCGACAAGAAGAACGCGACATGGCAGCGCAAAATGGCGGGCACATCACCAAGCAGGAACAAAAAACCTTGAACCAGCAAGAGAATGCCATCAGTAAAAAAATTGGCTCGTAAGAGCGACACTAAATTTTCACCGCCGCACGATTGACTCTTTATCTACCCAAGAGTAGATCGTGCGGCGATCGATTTATTCCAGACCAGCACCAGATCAACTTTCTTCCAATTCAGGTAAGGTCAAGCGTCCTGTATGGTAGTTGTACTCATACACTTCGCCATAGCGTCCCCACTCGATGGCGATTTCTAATACGCGTTTGGCTTCGTCGGCTTTTAAAAATTCTGCCAGCAGTTCGAGGAAAGGTTCTTCCGGCAAACTGCCGTTCGTTTCCTGTTCAAGATTACGCCGTATGTGCGCTGCCAGCGGTACGTGCGTCAGCAATTGTTGACCGAACAGTTCTTGTTTCTGAGCCTGATCGGCTTCGACATAACGATGGCCTAACGGTGTCAGGCTGATGTCGCCCTTCTCGATTACGGCCAGACCTAGCAAACCAAGAGCTTCATAGGTCGGGAATAATTCTTCGTCGGAGATTTCTGCCTCTTCTGCAAGTTGCGGCAAGTCGGCGCGACCGTTGAATGGGGCATCGGCCAGCAGGTCGAGTACACCTTCGATACGACTGACGTCGGTCTCTGGCAAGCGGTAGCCGAGATGTTCGGAGAGCGGTACTCCGGTGACAATTTCTTGTGCATGACGCATGGTCATCAGGCCATACACTTCATCAATCAATGCCCTTACCTCGGCTGACTCGACATTGCGCGGACGCGGCAGATCGATCTTGACTTCACAGCGTATGCTGCCCGGATCGCTGGACAAGATAATGATGCGATCCGCCATCATGACGGCTTCTTCAATATTGTGCGACACAATCAGGATGCCTTTGGTCGGAATGCGACTTTCTTCCCATAATTCCAGCATGTCATTGCGCAAGGTCTCGCCGGTCAATACATCCAGGGCCGAGAACGCTTCATCCATCAGCAAGATATCGGGATTGGTTACCAGCGCACGCGCAATACCGACACGCTGCTTCATCCCGCCGGATAATTCGCGTGGCAACGCCCCGCCGAAACCGGCCAGACCGATCATTTCTAATACCGCATCCGCTCTGGCCTCGCGCTCATCGGCGGGCACCCCTTGCGCCTCCAGCCCCAACTCTACGTTTTGTTGTACCGTCAACCAGGGGAATAATGCAAAAGACTGGAACACCATGGCGACGCCGGCGACGGGACCGTAAATCGGTTTGTCGCGATAGGCAACCTTACCTTTGTCGGCAGGTATCAGGCCTGCAATGATACGCAGCAAGGTCGATTTACCGGAGCCGGATTTACCGAGCAAGGCGACAATCTCGCCCTCTTTCAGTTGAAAATCGACTTTATCTAGGATCAGGCGTGCCGTCCCGTCCGCAGCACGGAAGGATTTGGCAACGGCGTTTAAATCAATCAATAATTTGGGGGACATTAGTCTTCCTTATTAGTATTTGTAGCCGGCTACAAATACTCAATTAATGGCTACGATCTTCGGCTAGCAAATATAGTTTGCGCCAAAAAAATCGATTTAATAACATGACAAATATACACATCACGCCAATTGCTAGTGCATTCCTATGAAAATCGCCGGCTTCCGTCATCTGTTTGATGTAACTGCCGAGACCATCGGCAATCAAGGTGGTTTTACCCCAGGTGACATATTCGGCCACGATACTCGCATTCCAGGAGCCGCCACTGGCGGTGATCGCGCCGGTAATATAACTTGGAAATATCGCAGGCAGATAAACGCGCCGCCATTTCAACCAGCCTTTTAAGCCAAGATTATCGGCGGCCAAACGCAGCTCATTGGGAATCGCAGATGCCCCTGCGACGACATTAAACAAGATGTACCACTGGGTACCAAAGACCATCAACGGACTGAGCCAGATATTCGGGGTCAGATGAAAATATACGATCGTAAAAACGATAATCGGATACAGAAGATTAACCGGAAAGGCCGCCAAAAACTGCGCCAGCGCCTGGACTCGCTGGGAGTATTGCGGACGCAAGCCTATCCAGACCGCAATCGGCACCCAGACCAGCGAGGCCAGAGCGATCAACAACATGACGCGTAATAAAGTGATCAAACCAAGAAAGACGACATGCACCACTTCGCCCCAGCCGACTTCCGTGTGAATGTATACCAGCAAACTAATCGCGGCGCTCAATGACGCCAATATCAATGCAATATCCCACGCTCGCGACCAGAACGGGTTAGCAACGCGCACCCGTGACTGTGCCGAGGTGCCATCGTAGCGCACGCTAAACCAGCTCAGAGCATGGCTTAACCAATGCCACAAACTATCGGTCCAGGCTCGGAACCAGTGGCTATTGCGCATCCAATCCAACAACCATGATTGCTGCGCAGATTCTCCCTGACTTTCTTCAAAACGGAATTTGTCAGCCCAGGCCAACAAGGGTCTGAAGAATAATTGGTCATACAGCAGGATGCCGATCAACATGGCAGCAATTGCCCATGCAATCGCCATGCCGTTTTTAGACTCAATCGCAACCGCAATGTAAGATCCAATACCGGGTAACTTAATATCTTGTCCGGCAACGGAAATCGCCTCCGCTGCTACCAGTAAAAACCAGCCGCCGGACATTGACATCATCATGTTCCATAACAAACCCGGCATCGCGAAGGGCAATTCCAGCCGCCAGAATCGCTGCCAGCCAGACAACCTGAAAATCCTTGCAGCCTCGCTTAATTCGGGTGGAACAGTGCGCATGGATTGATACAGACTGAATGCCATATTCCAGGCTTGCGACGTAAAAATCGCGAAAATAGCCGCGCATTCAACGCCCAACAAATCACCCGAAAACAAGGCAATAAACGGCGCAATTGCAATCGCCTGAAACCCAAGGATAGGCAACGACTGCAATATATCCAGCATGGGGATCATCAATTTTTCTGCCGCAGCGTATTTCACCGCGATCGCGGCAAACGCAAAACTGAACAACAGCGAAAAAGCCAGCGCAGTGAACATACGCAAAATCGTACGCAACAGATAGTAGGGTAAATAACTTGGGTCGAGAGATACCTGCAGCACCTCACCTACGACGAAGGGACGACTCATCTGCATTGCGGCAAAGCCAAATGCCATCAGCAGCGCCAGCACTAGCGGCAACAAAGCCCAATCCCAGCGATTTGGCCCCTTACCCTGGACCAGCGACGGCCGCTTTTGAGGATTAAACAATTCGAACAAACTACCTCCCGGACCGATCAACATCAGTCATCAAGAATAAACACGTATCATCGAATCTGACTCACTTAAATCGGACTAAATTTTAAGTAAGCAGACGGAACTTCAATATTCTGTATTACAGAACTGAAATTTCAGCGTGATGACACGCAACAATTTAGGGGATAAGTAGAGAGGATCAGCCTGAATTTGGAATAAATTCGAGACTCTTAACATCACTACTTGCCATGTGTTTGGCAAAGTAGCGACAGGAGTTCTGCAGTTACAGTGCCAAGGTGTGGTCGATATAAGATCGACTACTATAACTATCCACAGGTAAAACTCCATAAAGACGAAGCGCGAACTTTAACATAGCAAAGATGACATTGGCAACCTTGTTTTCATTGAGACTGCAGGTAAATTTGCAAAGGAATTTGTTTGAACTGCTAAAAACAATAAGCGAAATTAAGCGTCAATTCCTAGTTTCCCCATGCCAATAAATCTTACTCTCAATCAAATCGTCAGTAATTAGGACTTGCGCAAAACAGTAAGCTGGTTACTACCATTCAGATTGAACCCGCAGGCTACATGCGGCTTTCAGGGACATTTCGCGTCAATAGCCGCACCCAGCTTGCGGATTCGTTTGATATCCACATCCCATGAAACCAGTTCCTCTTACTTTTCTCCGTGTCTCGTGGTGAGTGGTTTTGGTTTTGGGGAAGTCCTCCACCCGGTTCTTGGCGTTAGCGCTTGAATGCTAATTCATATTGATATATATTCTCATTATCATTTAGCTTTATGTAGCAAGGAAACACATCATGAGCAGTTTTTCAGCGAAAACCGGTTCTCTTACCTTAGATAGTCTCAAAGTCGGAGATTTCGCCGTTGTTACTGAAGTTGCCAAATCCGAAACTGATCAGTCTAAAAATAGCTTTGATGTCATCCGTCGTTTGAAGGAACTTGGTTTCGTTAAAGGCGAATCAGTCAAAATCCTGCATAGAGGCTATTTTGGCGGCGAGCCGCTAGCAGTACGGATTGGTGAATCTACTTTTGCCTTGCGTCGATTTGAAGCGGCCTTTATCGGTGTTGCCAAGGCTGGAATTACTTAATGAGTCATGCTGAACTGGTAGCGCCCCGTATTGCTTTAGTTGGTAATCCAAACTGTGGGAAAACCGCTTTATTTAATCGCTTGACGGGCGCTCGACAAAAAGTTGCGAATTACGCCGGTGTCACGATTGAGCGTAAAGAAGGTAAATTTCGCTCCCCTGCCGGCCGATTCTGGAATGTCCTGGATCTGCCTGGCACATATAGCCTTAATGCCATCACTCCTGATGAAAAAATCACCCAGGACGTCATCACGGGGCAACACGCTGACGAGTTTGTTCCTGATGTTGTCGTCTGCGTGGTTGATGCGACCAATTTAAAACGCGGACTGAGAGTTGCCCTGGAATTAAAAAATATTGGCATCCCGATGATTTTGGCGGTCAATATGATGGACGTTGCGAAGAAACGGCATATCGCTATCGATATCGGATTATTGCAACACTCTTTGGGTATCCCTGTCGTTGAGACTATCGCGGTGGATCATAAGGGTATCGATCTGTTGCTCGATAAACTGGAGATATTTGCTCAGCATCTTCAGCAATCTGCAGCAAGTTCAAATGCGCAGCACGACTTCACTCCAATTTCTCCCGAAACTATCCAAAGTGAGGCAAACGCTATTTTGGAGCGTTGCGTCTCATATGCGGCCAGTACCGATCATCATTTCAGCTACAAAATAGATAGTTTCATATTGCATCCGGTAGTCGGGCCGGTCATTTTTGCCGTATTGATGTTTCTGGTTTTTCAGGCAGTCTTCGCCTGGGCGCAGTTGCCTATGGACTTCATCAAATCTGCAGTGGATGCGACGGGGGCTTTTGTTGAAACCCATATGCAGGAGGGAATGCTGCAAGGTTTGCTGGTCAAGGGCGTGATTGGCGGGGCTGGCAGTGTGTTGGTATTTTTGCCTCAGATCGTGATTTTGTTCTTCTTTATTTTAGTAATGGAAGATTCGGGCTATTTGCCCAGAGCCGCATTTTTACTGGATAGAGTGATGGGCAAAGTGGGCTTGTCTGGCCGTGCTTTCATTCCTTTGCTATCGAGTTTCGCCTGTGCCATACCGGGCATTATGGCAACCCGTACCATACAAAATCAACGCGATCGCCTGGTTACGATCATGATTGCGCCGTTGATGACATGTTCAGCCAGATTGCCAGTGTATGCCTTGATTATTGCCGCATTTATTCCCCCCAAGATGATCGGTGGCTGGTTGAATTTACAGGGCTTAGTCTTGTTCTCGCTTTACCTTGCCGGCATTGTTTCTGCTATGGCAGTTGCGTTTGTACTCAAGAAAAAATGGGGCTCCAGCGAGCAACAAGCCTTAATGCTGGAATTGCCAGACTATCGTTTTCCAAACTCACGAAACCTGTTACTCGGTTTGTGGGAGCGCATCAAAATTTTCACCGCCAGGGTCGGTACGATTATTCTCGCTTTAATGATATTGCTGTGGTTCTTAAGCAGCTTTCCCGGTGCGCCGGAGCATGCCAGTCATCCGGCCATTTATTACAGCATCGCCGGCATACTGGGCCGGGGCCTGGAAGTTATATTTGCTCCGATTGGGTTTAACTGGCAGATCTGCATCGCACTGGTACCAGGTCTGGCCGCCAGAGAAGTTGCCGTTGCCGCTTTGGGTACGGTATACGCCCTGTCTCAATCAGGTGAAGAATTAGCGAGTAGCCTTGAACCGCTGATCGCCCACTCCTGGTCGCTACCCACTGCCCTATCGCTACTAGCCTGGTATGTTTTTGCCCCGCAATGTATTGCGACTCTTAGCGTCGTCAGGCGTGAAACGAATACGCTACACTATCCTCTGCTGATGGCGGGCTATCTATTCGGCCTGGCGTATTTGGCTTCTTTTGTGACCTACAACGTGGCGCGCTTATTTCTCGGAGCTTGATATGCAAACCTTGATCACGATTTCGATGTGTGCTTGCGCTGCCATTTATCTTATTTTCAAATGGATGCCCTCGGCTATTAAGCAAGGTCTGGCGATCTGGATTTCGGCTTATTCGCCCAAGCTGGCTGCCGTCATCGGCACACCCGCTGGCGGATGTGCGAGCGGCTGTTCGTCTTGCGGCTCTTGTGAATCGCCAGTCGATACCAAGAAAAAACAATCTGGCAATGACATTGGTAAGATGCTTGAGAAACCTATCAGGTTTGTAAAACGGTAAAAACCAATTCGACGCTGTCTGGCATACTTATTTGTCAACATAGAAAGTCACTGTTAATTGATGTATCCTGTTGGCAATTACAAGCGCCGCTGATACTCATCAGTACTGCACTAGAGACAAAATAGAATCCATTATGCGCACTACTATTTACGATAAAACTGACAAGGGCCGCGAAGAAATAGCGACGCGTAAGTATCAGCTGGCATCCCGCTTGAGAAGTCTGCTTGTCATGATTGATGGCAAGCAAACCGAGGAAGAGTTATTAAAAAAAGTCAGTGCATTAGGCTTGAATCAGCAAAGTCTCCAGGAATTATTGGATCAAGAATTCATTACAGCGCATTTATTTTCAGAGCCGCCGGTTGAGGTAGAAATCCCAGAAGCATCGTCTATATCGGTGTCGGATATCGATACCCCGATCAATCCTGCCGACTTATTGGATGAATCCAAGCGCATTCAAGCCTTACACATATTTTTCAATGAAACGATTAAAAGCACTCTCGGCTTGAGGGGTTTTACCCTGCAACTCAAAGTGGAGCGCGCTGCGACGATTGATGACTTCCGTGCCTTGAGAAATACCTATATTGAAGCGATCTTAAAAGCCAAAGGCAAAGAGATGGCCCGTAGCCTGCGCGATCGCCTGGACCAGTTGCTATTTATGGGTGATGCAGCGTTTGTGGATAAAATCATTCCGGACGATGAATGAGGTTTGCAGCAAAAAACAAAAAGCCAGGAAATTCCTGGCTTTTTCATAGGGATGAAGTATGAATAAATTTCGAATGAATTTATTCAATACCCTGACTAGTCAAATACTCTTCGTATGAACCACGGAAATCAATGATCTCGTTCTCTTTAATTTCTAAGACGCGGGTGGCCAGAGACGATACAAATTCACGGTCATGCGATACGAAAATCAAGGTGCCGGCATATTTTTCCAATGCGATATTCAGTGACTCGATCGACTCCATATCCATGTGATTGGTCGGTTCATCCATCAGCAACACATTGTGACGACCTAACATCAGCTTGCCATACATCATGCGGCCTTTTTCACCGCCCGACAACACTTTAACGGATTTCTTGACGTCATCGCCGCCGAATAGCAAACGACCTAAAATCGAGCGTACGGCCTGATCGTCGTCTCCCTCCTGCGTCCATTGACCGATCCAGTCGGTTAAGTTTTTATCTGAAGCAAATTCTTCCGTAGGATCTTGCGGCATATAGCCGACATTCGCATTTTCCGCCCATTTCACCAGACCGCGATCGGCATGCAAACCGGCGATATCATCGCCGCCTATGCAGCGCAACAGCGTCGTCTTACCGATGCCGTTGGCACCGATAATGGCAATTCTTTCGCCCGCTTCTATCATCAGGTCGACATTCTTAAACAGCGTACGGTCGTAGGCTTTGCTCAGGCCCTGAACCTCCACGGCCAGGCGGTGCAACTTCTTCTCGCCGTCGAAACGTACAAACGGATTTTGGCGGCTGGAAGGCTTAAATTCTTCAATCTTGATCTTGTCAATTTGCTTGGCGCGGGATGTCGCCTGGCGCGCTTTGGATTTGTTTGCAGAAAAACGGCGGACGAAATCCTGTAATTCGGCGACCTTCTCCTTCGCCTTGGCATTGTTCGCCATCTGCTGCGCCCGTGCTTGCGACGATGCCAGCATGTAGTCGTCGTAATTGCCCGGATAGACCTTCAATGTACCGTAATCCATGTCGGCCATGTGGGTGCAGACCTGGTTCAGGAAATGGCGATCATGGGAAATAATGATCATGGTCGAATTACGCTCGTTGAGCGTGTCTTCCAGCCAGCGTATCGTATTGATATCCAGGTTATTGGTCGGTTCATCGAGCAATAAGATGTCTGGATTGGAGAACAAGGCTTGCGCCAGCAATACGCGCAATTTCCAGCCTGGCGCTACTGCGCTCATCAGGCCCTGATGCTGATCGGTGGGAATGCCTGCACCCAACAGCAATTCCCCGGCCCTGGGTTCCGCCGTATAGCCGTCATATTCTGCAAACTTGGCTTCCAGATCGGCGGCTTTCATGTAATCGTCGTCGGTCGCTTCCGGATTGGCGTAGATTGCATCGCGTTCCGCCATCGCCGCCCACATCTCGGTATGCCCCATCATGACGACATCCAGCACCCGCATATCTTCAAACGCAAATTGATCCTGACGCAATTTACCCAGACGCTCGTTCTGATCCAGCATCACTGTGCCGGAAGACGGGTCGAGATCGCCGCCCAGAATTTTCATGAAAGTGGACTTGCCACAGCCATTGGCGCCGATCAAGCCATAGCGATTGCCATCACCAAATTTGACGGAGATGTTTTCGAACAGCGGCTTGGGGCCAAACTGCATCGTAATATTTGCGGTAGAGAGCACGGAAAAACCTTTTGCAATAAGAGTTATAACTAACCTTACATTATAACATCGTCACTGCTGCCCCCTCCAATTCAGCCAGACCAAAAACAAAATGCGCAGCTATCGAGCCGCGCATTTTCTTAAGCCTATGCAATTCAATTGTTAAATTGCCGCCAACTCCGACGAGGACTTAACCGTTGAAGCTTTTACCTGCCGCCGCCAGCTTTACCAGTAATGGCGCCGGTTTCCAGGCATCACCATGGCGGCCTTTGGCATAACGTTCCATCGCCATCACCAAATTCGGCAAACCAACCGTATCAGCGTAGAACATAGGACCGCCGCGATGCAATGGGAAGCCGTAGCCGGTCAGATAGACCATATCGATGTCAGACGCGCGGGTTGCGATGCCTTCTTCCAGAATATAGGCCGCTTCATTCACCAGAGCGTAGATCAGGCGTTCAATGATCTCCTGATCCGTGATCTTGCGGCGTTCGATGCCCAGGTCCGCAGAATGCTTGACGATCATGTCATTCACGACTTCAGAGGGATAGGCTTTACGATCACCGGCTTTATAGTCGTACCAGCCTGCGCCCGTTTTTTGACCGAAGCGGCCCATTTCGCAGAGCAAATCGGCTGTTTTGGAATAGGTAATCTGTGGCTTCTCCACATAACGACGCTTGCGGATGTACCAGCCGATATCATTACCCGCCAGATCGCCCATACGGAACGGCCCCATTGCAAAGCCCATTTTTTCCACCGCTTTGTCCACTTGCTCTGGAGTGCAGCCTTCTTCGATCAGGAAACCGGCCTGACGGCTGTATTGCTCGATCATGCGGTTGCCGATGAAACCGTCGCACACACCGGAAACCACGCCAGTTTTTTTGATTTTTTTAGACAGCGCCAGTGTCGTCGCCAGCACATCTTTGGCCGTTTTTTTGCCGCGCACGATTTCCAGCAACTTCATGACATTCGCAGGGCTGAAAAAATGCGTACCGACCACGTCTTCCGGACGTTTAGTGAAGCTGGCAATCTTATCGACGTCCAGAGTCGATGTGTTGGAGGCGAGGATTGCCCCTGGCTTCATGACTTCATCGAGCTTTTTAAAAACCTGTTCTTTTACGCCCATGTCTTCAAATACCGCTTCGATGACGATATCGGCCTGGCCGATTGCCTCATACGACAAGGTGCCGGTGATCAGGCCTACGCGTTGTTCGAATTTTTCAGGCGATAACTTGCCTTTTTTCATGGTGTTTTCGTAGTTCTTGCGAATCGTCGCCAGGCCTTTATCCAAGGCTTCTTGTTTCATTTCGAGGATCTGCACTGGAATGCCGGCATTCGCAAAATTCATCGCAATACCGCCCCCCATGGTGCCTGCACCGATCACTGCGGCCGATTTGATCGGACGGGTCGGCGTGTCTTCCGGTACGTCAGGCAGCTTGCTGGCAGCGCGTTCGCCGAAGAAGGCGTGACGCAGCGCTTTGGATTCGGTGGTTTGCACTAATTCGAGGAATAGGTCGCGCTCTACAGTGATGCCGTCATCGAACTTCTTGGTGACGGCAGCCGCGACCGCTTCGACGCATTTCAAGGGTGCCGGGAAAGGGCCCGACATCGCGCGCACGGTGTTGCGTGAGAACTGCAGGAAGGCTTCGTAATTCGGATAGTCGATCTTGATGTCGCGTACGCGGGGCAACGGACGTACATCAGCGACTTTGGCGGCAAAAGCGAGCGCGCCTTGCATCAGGTCGCCTTCGATCAGTTGGTTAAACAAGGCCGTCTTCGCGAGTTTTTCGGATGGAATGGCGGTGCCCGACACGATCATGTTCAAGGCCATTTCCAAACCCAGTACGCGCGGCAGGCGTTGTGTGCCGCCAGCGCCAGGCAAGATGCCGAGCTTGACTTCTGGCAGCGCGATCTGCGCGCCTGCCGTTACCACGCGGTAGTTACATCCCAATGCCAGCTCCAGGCCGCCGCCCATGCAAACGCTGTGAATCGCGGCAATTACGGGTTTAGTCGAGCCTTCAACGATATTGATGACGGTGTGCAGCGATGGCTCTGCCGATGCTTTTGGCGAATTGAATTCTTTGATATCCGCACCGCCGGAGAACGCTTTGCCGGCACCGGTGATGATGATGGATTTAACCGCATCGTCATTCAGGGCCTGCTTCATACCGTCGACAATCGCACTGCGAGTCGAGTGGCCCAAACCGTTAACAGGGGGATTGTTGAGGGTAATGACGGCGACATTGCCGTTGACTTGATATTCCGCGCTCATGTCTCTTCCTAAGGGTTGAAATACGTTTTTGATTATGCAAGCGACTGGTTTGCAGCCTATTCACTATAGGCAATTTGATCGCCGCCTGCTGACCAGAATGTTGTCTGCGAGTTTTTATGCCGTCTCTACTATACCGCAAAAAAGTACGGTCGTATTATTTTAAGTGAAAATTTTTTATTTTCTTTAAAAAGGCATACTCCCCATTATTCTTATAGGAAATATGCCTGATCCGCATGTTTTATGCCGAACATTAAAATATACAGGTAGGCAGTATATTGATATGCGTACTAAACTTCCAGCCACTCTTTCCGGATTGCTTCATTGGCGCGCAGATCCGCCGGGCTGCCCTCAAACACGATGCTGCCGTGCCCCATGACATAGACCCTTTGCGAAATTTCCAGTGCGATCGCGAGTTTTTGCTCGACCAGCAGTACGGAGATGCCGCGATTCTTGAGTTCCTTCAAATACTCGGCCACCAGTTCCACGATCTTTGGTGCCAGACCTTCGGTCGGCTCGTCGATCATGATCAGATCGGGATCACCCATCAGCGTGCGACATAGGGTCAGCATTTGTTGCTCGCCGCCCGACAACACGCCTGCCGCGGTATGCTGACGCTCCTTCAGGCGCGGAAACATCTGGTACATATCGTTTAGCGACCAGCGCGATTTTTTGCCCGATTTTTCGCCCAGGATCAGATTCTGCTCCACCGTTAAAGTCGGGAAAATATCGCGATTCTCCGGCACATAACCCAGGCCCTTGTGGGCAATCTGAAAAGCTTTCAGGCCGATCATCTCCTCCCCCTTGAACTTGACGGAACCGGTTGAATTGACTTGCCCCATCGCCGCCTTGACCGTGGTGGATCGCCCAACGCCGTTGCGCCCCAGCAAGCTGACGATTTCGCCCTGGTTGACGACCAGGTCAACGCCATGCAGAACATGGCTTTTGCCGTAGAACGCATTCAGGTCTTTGATTTCCAATAATGTACTCATGCTGCGGCCTCCACCGGTGCATGACCGCCCAGATAAGCGTCTTTGACTTTCTGGTTGTTGCGGATATTCACTGGCGTGTCGCAGGCAATGATTTCGCCATACACAACGACGGCAATTTTATCTGCCAGACCGAACACCACACTCATATCATGTTCCACCATCAATAAGGTTTTGCCGACGGTGACTTTGCGGATCAGCTCGACCGCGGCATCGGATTCAGAACGGCTCATCCCTGCGGTCGGTTCATCCAGCAAGATCACATCGGCACCGCCGGCAATCGTGATGCCGATTTCCAGTGCGCGCTGTTCCGCATAGGTCAGCAGACCGGCGGTGATATCGCGCCGACGTTTTAAACCGATTTGCTCCAACACGGTTTCGGCGCGTTCATGCGCATCTTTCAGTCCATTGAGCCGGTGCCAGAATGAATATTTATAACCGAGCGACCACAAGACGGCGCAGCGCAGGTTTTCGTAGACCGACAAGCGATGGAAGATATTCGTGATCTGAAAGCTGCGCGACAAACCACGACGGTTAATCTCAAACGGGCGTAAGGCGGTAATGCTTTCGCCATTCAATAAAATATCGCCAGAACTGATGGGGAAACGTCCGGAGATCAGATTGAACAAGGTAGATTTGCCTGCGCCGTTCGGCCCGATGATTGCAAAACGTTCCCCCTTAGGCACTTGCAAATTCGCACCCCGGATGATTTCGGATTTACCGAAACTCTTCCTGACGTCTTGCAGTTCAAGGGAGAACAATGAAGTCACAGTCATGATTGCACCCTCCGCATTTGCGCTTCAATTTCGGCGCTGACCTCGCCCCATTTTTGTTTGAAAGTCGATTTGGTCATGGCGAAGCCTACGATGCCGATGGCAATCAATGTAGCCGCTGCCAGCCATGCGCCAGGTTGTGCGGTATCGACCATGACACCGAATAAATTGATGGTTGAATTTTGCGATGCTTCCAAGGTTCTTTGATATAGCATTTCAATTGCGAGCACGGATCCGAACACGGCGACTACGGTCGCGACAATCAGTTTCCACATGGATGGCCATACGCGCTTGAATAATCCGTATTGAGCAACCCGCAGATTCAACATCAAAATGCTGGCGATGCCGCCCGGTGCGTACATCACAATGATAATGAAGAAGATACCCAGATAAAGTTGCCAGGCCTTGGTGAAATCGGACAACATCACGGTCAGCACCACCCCAATGACCGCGCCTATCATCGGACCAAAGAAGAAGCCGATACCGCCGATGAAGGTGAATAACAACACCGCGCCGGAGCGAATGGCGCTGACGTTTTCGGCACTGACGATTTCAAAATTGATGGCCGACAAACCGCCGGCAATCCCGGCAAAAAACGCCGACAAAATCAAAGTCAGATAACGTACCCATTGCGTGTTATAGCCAACGAACTCAACACGCTCTGGATTGTCCCTGACCGCATTGGCCAAACGACCGAGCGGGGTTTGCGTGAATGCATACATACCGATCGTGCTGATGAACAGCCATGCGGCAATCAGGTAATACACCTGGATTTGCGGACCATAAGTAATCCCTAAAAATGCTTTACCAATCACGCGATTGGTAGAAATACCGCCTTCTCCACCAAAAAAACTCGGAAACATCAGTGAACTGGCAAATACCAGTTCGACTATCCCCAGGGTAATCATGGAGAATGTGGTGCCGGATTTTTTGGTCGTGACATAGCCGAACAAAATACCGAAAAACATGCCGGCAATGCCGCCGATCAGTGGAATCAGCGTAATAGGAAAATTAATCGAACCATTCGTCACCAGGTTCATGGTGTGAATCGCAAAGAACGCCCCCAAACCTGAATATACAGCATGGCCGAACGACAGCATGCCGCCCTGCCCCAGCAACATATTGAAAGACAGGCCGAAGATCATCAAGGTACCGATTTGCGACAGCAGGGAAAGTGATCCGCCTGTTTTAAAAATCAGCGGTGCGATAATTAAGATCAGCGCAAAGCTGAGCCAGATGATCCAGCGCGCCAGATTCAACGGTTTATAAGTCAATGTTTTCGTCATTTTTTATCCTTCGCGAGTACCCAGCAAACCTTTTGGCCGGAAAATAAGGATAAGCACCAGTAACAGGTAAGGCATGATCGGTGCGATCTGTGCGATAGTCAGACTGAGCATCGAATAGCCAGGCGCGCTGGCAGAAATCTGCGTCCCCAATTTTGCAAACACGCTGACCAATGAGTAATCGAGCGCGACTGCAAATGTCTGCAATACGCCAATCAGGATGGAGGCGATGAATGCGCCGGCCAAAGAACCCATGCCGCCCACCACCACCACCACGAAGATGATGCTGCCGAGTGTCCCTGCCATGCCTGGTTCTGTAACGAAGGCGTTGCCACCGACCACGCCTGCCAGACCGGCCAAAGCACAACCGCCGCCAAACACCAGCATGAATACGCGAGGCACATTGTGCCCCAGGGCTTCTACCGTGTCAGGGTGAGTCAAGGCGGCCTGAATAACCAGGCCGATCCGGGTTCTGGTCAGCAACAAATAAATCGCGATCAGCATCAGCAAGGCGACAAACATCATAAAGCCGCGATACATAGGGAAAGTCGTGGTGTACAAAGTGAACAGCGGCCCATCAAGTTCGGCAGGAATCGGATAAGGCACGGTGGAGCGTCCCCAGATCAATTGCACCAGTTCCACGATCACGTAAGACAAGCCGAAAGTAAACAGCAGCTCAGGGATGTGCCCGTATTTGTGGACTGAGCGCAGGCCGTAGCGCTCTACCATGGCGCCGAGAAAGCCGACAAGCAGCGGCGCCAGAAAAAGCGCTGGCCAGAAACCTAATTTAATACTGATGCCATAAGCAAAATAGGCACCTAACATGTAAAAGCTGGCATGGGCAAAATTAAGCACGCCCATCATACTGAAAATCAGCGTCAAACCGGAGGAAAGCATGAACAACAACAATCCGTAGCTGACGCCGTTCAGCAAGGTGATCAGTGTGAATTCCACAGCAAAGATCCTTTTTTAAAATCGTGAACGATCGTACTATTTTTATGAAAAAAAAGAGAGTGCATCGGAATGCGACTCTCTTGGGCAGTGCGGATTAACCTGGACGTTTCATCTGACAAGAAGACGGCTGAGTCGCAACGAAAGCATCGATCTTCTGATTGGTCTTCCAGCCCAAACCGGTATTTTCCTGATCAAACTTGACATCCTTGCCATTGGTTTTCACCCAGGTTGCGATGTACAAAGGTTGTTGAATCTGGTGATCCAACTTACGCATGACGGTGTCGCCGTTCAGGCTTTTTACTTTGGAATTTTCCAGGGCAATTGCGACTGCTGCCGGTTCAATCGACTTGGCATCTTTCACGGCCTTGCCCAAATAGGCCAACACAGAATAAGTCGCCATGGAATAGTAATCGTCCTTGTACTTGGCCTTGAAGCCTTCAACGATATCTTTACCTGCAAAAGTTTCGTTGTTCGCATTCCAGTAACCGACGTATTTGACATGGTCCACACCGGCGGCGCCCATCGCAGTAGGAACGCCCGTGGTCGCTGCATAATAAGTGTAGAAGTTGGCTTTCAAGTCGGCATCTTTGGCCGACTTAATCAACAGCGCCAGATCGGCACCCCAGTTGCCGGTAATGACGGTATCCGCACCGGACGCTTTAATCTTGGCGATGTAAGGTGAGAAATCCTTGACTTGCCCAATCGGATGCAAATCATCGCCCACGATCTGGATGTCTGGACGCTTGCGTGCCAGGTACTCTTTGGCTGCGCGGGTTACCTGATGACCGAAAGAGTAATTCTGGCCAATGATGTAGACCTTCTTGATGTTCTTGTCTTGCGCCATGTAGGTGGTCAGGGATTCCATCTTCATATCCGAGTTGGAATCAAAACGGAAATGCCAGAAGCTGCATTTGCTATTGGTCATATCAGGATCAACGGCAGCGTGGTTCAGATAGATGATCTCTTTACCGGGATTGCGCTCGTTATGCTTATTGACGGCATCGAGCAAAGCCAAGCCGACGCCGGAGCCATTGCCTTGGGTGATATAGCGGAAACCCTTGTCGATCACGGTTTTCAGCACGCTCAGGGATTCTTGCGGACTCCCTTTGTTATCGAAACCGACCACTTCAAATTTATGAGGACCTGCCCAGCCTTCGGCATTCGCCTTCTCGGCGATGTACTGATATGAATTCAGGATATTTTGACCGACCGGAGCGAATGGGCCGGAGAGCGGATCGATGTAGGCGATCTTGATGGTGTCAGCCATCGCCAGCGGTGCCGACAGTGCCAGGGAAATTGCTAAAACAGGTGTACGTAATTGAAATTTCATTTGTCTCACTCCAGTATTTTTTTGTGGATGTTTATGGAAATTACTTTTTTACTTTTTTTACGTTCTCTCATGTTGAAACAGGACGATTTAATCTGTCCCATTTCATTTTTTGATCACAATCAGGCAGTTGGCAATTTGTAGTCTTTAAATTGATCCCTTAGTTTGTTTTTCAAAATTTTCCCCGTTGCTCCCAAGGGCAACGCATCGATGAAGACGACGTCATCCGGCGTCCACCATTTTGCTATTTTTCCGTCATAAAACTGAAGCAATTCTTCTTTTTCTATCTCGGCCCCCGGTTTTTTTACGACTAACAATAATGGCCGCTCATCCCATTTTGGATGAAATACGCCGATACATGCTGCCTGCAATACGGCGGGATGGGATACCGCCACATTCTCCAGATCGATGGTGCCTATCCACTCTCCGCCGGACTTGATCACGTCTTTGCTGCGATCGGTGATTTGCATATAGCCATCGGCATCAATGGTCGCCACGTCGCCCGTCGGGAACCAGCCATTTTCGAGAACGTCACCGCCTTCGTTCTTGAAATAACTGCTGATGATCCACGGACCCTTGACGAGCAAGTTACCATAAGTTTTGCCATCCCAAGGCAACTCTTTACCGGCATCGTCGACAATTTTCATATCCACGCCATAAATGGCATGACCTTGTTTTTCGAGTATCGCTTGCTGGGCTTCTTCCGGCAACGCCATGTGTCTGGCTTGCAAGGTGCCGGTGGTTCCCAATGGCGACATTTCGGTCATGCCCCAGGCATGCACTACCTCGACGCCATAGGTATGGCGCAAGGTTTTCATCATGGCAGGCGGACAGGCCGAACCTCCGATGACGGTGCGCTTGAAGGTAGAGAATTTCAGGTTATTTTGCGCAACATAGGTCAGCAAACCCAACCATACCGTTGGCACGCCTGCGGAGAAAGTCACTTTCTCTTGCTCGAATAATTCATACAAAGATTTGCCGTCCAGCGCAGGACCGGGAAATACCAATTTAGCGCCGGTCAGAGGGGCTGAATAAGGCAGACCCCAGGCATTGACGTGAAACATAGGCACGACCGGCAATACGGAATCGCGCGCCGATACGTTTAAGCCGTCTGGCATAGCTGACGCATAGGAATGCAAAATCGTCGAACGATGGGAGTACAGCGCGCCCTTGGGATGCCCGGTAGTGCCTGAGGTATAGCACAGGCTGGAGGCAGAATTTTCATCGAATTCCGGCCAGACAAATTCGTCGGAATTGGCGTCGATCAAATCTTCATAACAAAGCAAATTCGGCACCGATCCATCGGTAGGCAGATGCGTGCTGTCACACATCATGACAAAGCCCTTGATCGTAGGGCAATGACTGGCGATGGCTTTGATGATGGGCAGGAAAGTGATATCGAACAGCAGATATTGGTCTTCTGCATGATTCACGATGTAAGCAATTTGCTCGGGATGCAGGCGAGGATTGATCGTGTGCAAGACAGCGCCGGAGCCTGACACCGCGTAATAGGTTTCCATATGACGGTAGCCGTTCCACGCCAGAGTAGCGACCCTGTCGCCGATTTTGACGCCCATTTTTTTGAAGGCGTTCGCTAGTTTTTTAGCGCGCCGATGGCATTCACGATAGTTATAGCGATGAATATCGCCTTCAACACGTCGCGACACAATTTCATTGCCGCCAAAATACCGGTCCGCATGTTCGATAATGCTGGAGATGAGCAACGGTTTGCTCATCATCTGCCCCATAACCGGGCTTTGTTGATATTCCGACATTTATTCTCCTGAATGATGTTGCTATTTGAGCTAGCTCAGCAATTACATCGTTTTTATCTGCTTTTTGCCGAATTAAATTTTCTTTTAACGATTTTTGTACGACCGTACTAATTCGTCAATCCTTATTTATGCTGCATGGCAGCATGTTTTTATAAAGAAAATCTATTCCGGAATAATTCAATTAGAGGAAATCCTCGATTCGACTTAAAAAAACAAAGTGCAGTGCAACATAGACGAAAAATAATTCCACAATTTGAGACATTTCTTGGTTTTTTTTGGACATTTTTGAAGACAAAAAAATTGCCGGCAACATTTCTGTTCCGGCATTTTGCTTTCATCCTGGCCTTAATTCAGTTCCAGTACCTGCTCATTTCTTGCGTGCGCGCCCTATCGTCTGCGTTTCACCTGAATCAATGCTAAAACTGGCACCGGCGTCGCGTCCCAATACCTTGACTAAATACGGCATGACTTCACGCAAGGTCGCTTCCAGAGTCCATGGTGGATTAATAATAAACATGCCGCTGCTGTGCAGGCCGAATCCATCGGGCGACGGGCCGCTGATCGACAAAGTCACGTTCAGCCAGCCATTGGCTTGCAGGCGTTTCAGGCGCTCTGGCAATTGTTTTGAGTCGGGGCGATTCAATACCGGATACCAGACCGCAAACATACCGGTCGGAAAACGTTTCAAACCATCCTCTACCGTGTCTTTGACGCGGCGATAATCGTCTTTGACCTCGTAAGGCGGATCGATCAACACCAGGCCGCGGCGCGATGGCGGCGGCAATAAGGCTTTCAATCCCTCGAAGCCGTCGCCAGCCGTGAGGATGACGCGTTTGCCGCGCGTTGTCGGGCGATGTCCTTGTGCTGCGGCATGCGCATCGAGTTTACGGAAATTTTCTGCGAGGATTTTAATTTCACTGGGATGCAGCTCAAATAAGCGCAGGCGGTCCTGCTCCCGCAGGATTTTATCGGCGCAATACGGAGAGCCGGGGTAATACCGCATTTTGCCGCTGGGGTTGAGTTCCTTGACCAGATCAACATATTCGGCGAGCGATGCCGGCAAATCTTTACGTTCCCAGAGCGGGCCGATGCCGGTTTCAAATTCTGCGTTCTTGGTTGCATAACCGCCATCGAGTGCATACAGTCCGGCACCGGCGTGGGTATCGATGTAAGTGTAGGCAGTCTCTTTCTGGCCCAAATAATTCAGTAACTGGATGGTGACGAAATGCTTGAGAACGTCTGCGTGATTGCCGGCGTGGAAGCCATGGCGATAGCTCAGCATGATGTAATTCCTATAAAAATCGATGGCTTGCCTCTGTTAAAAGAAAGCAAGCCATGTAAGTGAGATGCCGGATTTTACTCTTTTTAGGCCTGGACAGGCTTAATAGACGCTAAATCGGTTCATCTGTATGCGTATTCCGCATTTTTGAAGGACATCAGGCGACGCGCTTACCCATGATAATTAGATCGCGCTCAATGCCGTCCAGGGTCGCGACTTTGGGCATATTCGCCCAGATTTCAAAATTGAAGCTTGCGAATAAATTCATGCTGGGGGTGTTGTGGCCGAAAATAAAGCCCAGCAAAGTATGCAATTTAATCTGCGGCGCAAACGCGATTGCTTCGGTCAGCAGGTAACGTCCCAAGCCTTTACCGCGTGCCTCTTCATGCAAGTAGATCGATAACTCTGCCGTGCCGGAGTAGGCGGGACGTCCGTAAAAATTGGAAAAAGACAGCCAGCCGAGAATCTGACCGTCTTGCTCAATCACCCACAATGGCCGGCGGTCCGGCGTATGCTCATGAAACCAGGCGTGGCGCGATTCGACCGATACGGGTTCTGTATCTGCGGTCACTTGACGGGATGCAACCGTCGAGTTGTAGATCGCCACGATGGCAGGTAAGTCGCTCAACGTGGCGATGCGATGCGATGGGATGAATCCGGTCATGGGAAATTAGCCGATGAGAAAACAGAAAAGATGTCTACGAAATACCGTGGCGAGGTAAAAATGGTTAATAAGTTGCAGCAAGTTATAGCAAATTACAGCGTATGAGTCGCCCTGGATGAACGTATCGCCGCTCCCAGCAATTCTTCGACGCGCAATTTAATGCGGGTGCCGCTTTCATCATCAGGAAAATGCACGCCTATCCCCTGGGACTTATTATTCCCGGCACCGGCTGGCGTGATCCACGCGACTTTACCGGCGATCGGGTATTTGTTCGGGTCATCCAGCAAGGTCAGAATCAAGTAAATTTCTTCACCGAGTCTATAGGTTTTATTGGTCGGCACAAAAATTCCGCCGTTTTTCAAGAATGGCATATAGGCAGAATACAAGGCCGCTTTTTCTTTAATCGCCAGCGATAAAACAGAAGGACGTGCCGGCGTAGGCATGATCAACGGGACACTAGGATCGGCTGGTAAGTCGGCCATAAACAAGCTTTCAGTGAAATAGTGAAGAGTAATCCAGCAGCATATCTTCGATAAAAAGTTTGGCCGACAACGGATGACTGGCGATCGCTTGCCGCTCATTCGTGTTTTTAATGACCTGCAATAAAGCCGGCGTATCTACCCGTGTTGCCAGTGCCGCCAACTCTTTCTGATAGCGTGGATGATACCGGATTCTGCCCGTTTGTTTATAAGAAAAAATGTCGTACAACCAACGCTGCAGCCACGCAACCGTATTGGGTACGCTTAATTTTTGCATTTTTTCGGCGATTTTCAAACTTGACTCGACCCCGGGTTTGCACAACTGTCGTAAAAAATCATCGAATTCTGCACGATCTTCCGACTGCGCCATCTGCAAAGCCGATAGCGGCGCCCCGCCCTGCTGAGCCAGCCAGGTTTCGGCATCGGCGAGCTGTTGCGTCTTCAGCCAGGCCAGGCCTTGCTGGGTGTCCGGCATGCCCATCGCGAATTTATGGCAGCGCGACAAAATCGTCGGCAGCAATTTATCCAGACTGTTCGACACCAAAATAAAGACGGTATTCGGATTCGGTTCTTCCAATGATTTGAGCAAGGCATTGGCGGCCGGAATATTCAAGGCCTCTGCCGGATACAGCACGATCACGCGCCGCCCCTGGCGATGCGTAGAGATATTCATGAAATCCGACAAAGCACGGATCTGATTGATCACGATTTCTTTAGAAGGCGCTTTGCTTGCCTTGGTTTTTTTTTCCGTTTCAGGCGCATCTGCTTCGCCGCCAACACTGTCCTCTTCATCGAGCAACTCGGGACGGACACGGCGATAGTCGGGGTGACTGTATTGACCAAACCAGCCGCACGATGCGCACTGGCCGCAGGCATGACCGTCCGGTGC
Organism: Undibacterium sp. Jales W-56; assembly: GCF_025548535.1. Lineage (GTDB taxonomy): Bacteria > Pseudomonadota > Gammaproteobacteria > Burkholderiales > Burkholderiaceae_D > Undibacterium. Next base: position 72,260 of record NZ_JAJLQW010000002.1, read on the forward strand.
TGGCGATTCACATAATAAGGATTGCGCCAGATGCTCGGCGAACACGGTCTTTCCTATACCCTCGGGGCCATACAGAAGTACCGCATGCGGCATGCGCTGGCGCAGCAAATTCAGTTGCTGCCATGCGTCTGTCTGCCAGTTAAAAAGAGGATGCGTCATAAGGGATCAGCATCCGCACATAGTTGGGCAATCAAGGTATCGAGATGTGCCCTGATTTCTGGAATCGGTCGCGTTGAATCGATAATCCGGAAACGTTCAGGGAACTCCGCCGCACGGCGCAAATACTCGGCACGTGTTCCGGCAAAAAAATCGGTTTTCTCTTGCTCGAACTTATCCAGCTCGCGGGTCGCATCCAGGCGGGCGCGTGCCACCTCAAGCGGCACATCGAACAACAAGGTCATATCCGGTTGCAGATCCGGATGTACCCATTGTTCCAGCGCGTTCAGTTTGTCCAGCGCCAATTTACGTCCGCCGCCTTGATAGGCGAAACTCGCATCAGAGAAACGGTCGGAAATAACCCAGTCGCCGCGCTCCAATGCGGGTTCGATGACTTGGGCAATATGTTCTCTGCGAACCGCAAACATCAACAGCGCCTCCGTTTCCAGATGCATTTTTTCTTGCAACAGCAATTCGCGTAGTTTTTCACCCAGTGCCGTTCCGCCGGGTTCGCGCGATGAGATCACTTGCTTGCCATGTTGTCTGAGTAATTCTGCCACATAGGCGATATGCGTCGATTTGCCCGCGCCGTCTATCCCTTCGAAGGTAAGGAATTTGCCCTTTTTGATATTGTTTGTCATGCCACCGGCTCTACTAAATTCGTCATGTAATTCGGGTCATCTCATCGTGCAGATTGCTAGCTTCAGCGCTGGTACTTGTTCACTGCACGATTATGCTCAGTCAGGTTGTCAGAAAAATGGCTGGTGCCATCTCCTTTTGCCACAAAATATAAGGCATCGCTTTGCGCCGGATTGAATGCGGCCGTCAATGAGGCAATGCCGGGCAAGGCGATCGGTGTCGGTGGCAAACCGGTGCGGGTATAAGTGTTATAAGGCGTGTCGGTTAACAAATCGTGTTTTCTGATTTTACCTTTGTATTGCTCGCCCATACCATAAATCACCGTGGGATCGGTCTGCAATAACATGCCTATGCGCAAGCGATTGATGAAGACAGCCGCAATCAAGGTGCGTTCCGCTTTTTGCCCGGTCTCTTTCTCGATGATCGATGCCATCGTCAGCGCTTCATACGCCGTCTTGTATGGCAGAAGATGATTCCTGTTGGTCCAGGCTTCACTTAATTTTTTCAACATGGAGGAATGCGCCTGCCGGTAAATTTCCAGATCACTGCTGCCCTTGGCGAATAAATAGGTATCCGGGAAAAATACCCCTTCTGGCTGCGCAAAATCGGCATCGATCTTACGCATCAATTCGGTATCGGAAAGACCGGCAGTTGTATGCTGAATCGACGGATGACTGTCAATCACTTTACGCATCTGCTGGAAAGTCCAGCCTTCGATAATCGACAGCGACACGAAGGAAAAATCGCCGTTGACGATTTTATCCAGCAAATCCGCCGGCGTTTTACCCGGCTCTATGTCGTAGGAACCGGCCTTGAGTTTATTCGCCTTGCCGGTGACGCGCGCCAGCAGTTCGAATAGCAAGGGGTTAAGCGGCACGCCCGCTTCTTGCATCTGTTTGCCCGCACTGCGCACGCTGCTGCCGCTTTTAATGCTGAAATCAATCGCTTCCGGTCCATTATGAATCGGCTGGCTGGTCCAGTAGAGCATGCCGCCAGTCGCCAGACCGCCAAGAAGGAACGCCAGTAAGAAAATTTTTTTTATCAATGCCATGCTGAAGATGAGATGTAGGTGGCAAACGCATTTTGCCGGAGCGCACTATAATCGAAAATGTGACCCGTATTTTAAACCGAGACTTCATGAACACAGAAACAATGACGAGCTGGCAGGATTTTTTAGCGCAACATGGCCATCAGAGCAGCGCACCGGTCTGGCAAAGCGCGGCCTTGCAAAGCGGTTTTGTCGCCGCACTCACGGACCAGGCCCTGTTGCTGGCGACGGGTGAGGATGCGCCGACTTTTTTGCATAATCAACTCACCAATGATGTCGAGCATTTAGAGTCCGATCAGGCCAGACTCGCCTGTTACTGTTCGCCCAAAGGCCGCATGATTGCCAGCATCCTGTACTGGAAAACCGGTGAAGGCATCGTGCTGCAACTGCATCACTCGATTAAGGCGGCAATCCATAAACGCTTGCAAATGTTCATCTTGCGAGCCAAAGCAAAATTACTGGATATCAGCCTGGATCAGGTCGTCCTGGGTATCGGCGGCGCTGCGGCTGCGGGCGTGTTATCGCGCTGGTTCCCGGCATTGCCGCAGCAGACCTACGCCAAAATTGACAACCAATTTGGCAGCCTGATCCGCGTCAGCGACGCCAGCACCAGCGCCCGCTACCAATGGATCACAACGAACGCCATAGCGCAGGATATCTGGCCGATACTCAGTAAAGAACTGAGCGCAGTCGATGCAAGCGCCTGGCGCTTGACCGAAATTCAGGCGGGGATTCCGCAAATCGTCGACAAAACCCAGGACCAGTTCGTACCGCAGATGGTGAATTTTGAATTGATCGGCGGCGTGAATTTCAAAAAAGGCTGTTATCCGGGGCAGGAAATCGTCGCCCGCAGCCAATATCTGGGCAAGTTAAAACGTCGCATGGCGCTGGCGCGCATCGCTCACCAAGGCGATCAGCCGATTGCGCCCGGTACCGAAGTATTTACCGCTGAAGAGGCCGGCCAGCCTTGCGGCATGATCGTGAACGCCGAGCTGGTCGAGGCAGGGCAATGCCTGTGTCTGGTCGAAATAAAAGTCGCTGATCAAGAGGCTGGCACCATTCATCTGGCCTCAGCCGCTGGACCGGTTTTGGTGTTTCTGGCTTTACCTTACCCAGTGATAGACGTGACAGCCTGATTGCGGCAAAGGATATACTCAACCCTAGTATATGTAATTTATAAGCTATTGCGCAGATAGAAAGCGCGGCTAGCGCCAATAATTACCTATACTCCCCATAAAACCATAAAAACAGGATGGACGAAAAATAAAAACGCACTTGCCGCAGAGACGCAAATAACGCAAGGAAAATTCCTCTTGCCCTATGCAGTCTGTATCTCGTGTTTATTTTTTGTTTTTGGGTAAGTCTGGAAAATAAGCAGTGCGCTGCCGGGCTGATGAAGGAAGACAAGAATGGACTGTTATATTTATTACAAAGTGCCGACGGAATTTCAGGATCAGCTGTTAGGACAAGTGCGCGGCATGCAAGCGGCACTGCATGCGCAGACTGGCGTAACTTCAGGCTTGCAAAGGCGGCCCGAGATCAACGACGGCATGCATACCTGGATGGAAATTTATCGCCATGTTCCCGAGAATTTCATTGCAAACCTGGCGCTGGCGGTACAACAGACGCGCTTGCTGCCATTGATTCACGGTGAGCGTCACCCTGAGTTTTTTATGGAGGTGATCCCATGTGTTTGATCGTCTTTGCCTGGAAGTTGCTTCCACATACGCCGCTGGTGGTCGCCAGCAATCGCGATGAATTTTATGACCGTCCTGCTGCGCCCGCGATCTGGTGGGAAAACTCGCCGCATGTCTTTGGCGGCCGCGATTTGCAGTCAGGTGGCACCTGGATGGGGGTCGCCAGCCAGGATGATCAAAACGCCGCCGCGAAAAAATTCGCGGCGATCACCAATGTCCGTGCGCCATCTGAGAAAAAAACCGATGCGCCATCGCGCGGCAAACTGGTGGCTGACTACCTGACCGGCAGCCTCAGCGCGCAAGAGTATATTGCCAGCATCAAAGACAAAGTCGATGACTACAATGGCTTTAATTTATTGGTCGGCGATGACCATGATCTGATCTGGTTTTCCAATCGCAAGCAGGATGATCCGCGTAATGGCCAGGCACTACCACCGGGCATCTACGGGATTTCCAACGCAGCGCTTGATACCCCCTGGCCGAAAGTCGTCAAGACCAAGGCCGAGTTTGCCAGTCTGCTGTGTCAGCGGGCGCCGGAAGAAGCCTATTTTGAAATGTTATCGAATACCACACCGGCCCCGGATTGCCGTCTGCCAGATACCGGTGTGAGTTTTGAGATGGAGCGCTTGCTGTCGGCGGCCTGCATAGAATCGCCGGACTACGGCACCCGCGTATCGAGCCTGGTCAGGATTCATAGTCATCATCCGGCTGAATTCCATGAAAAAGTATTGCGCTAGCCGGGCCTGAATCACCACTGGCATCCTGCTGCCTTGCCGTTCAAAAAAATGGCTTAGATATCGCGTAAAGGCGCGCGCCATAACAAGATCGCTGCAAGCAATTTCAACAGACAAGGAAAAATTGCGTAGGCAATTCCCAACGCCAGTATGCCCTGACTATCTGAGCCGCCCGGCGTGTAACCCAGATAATCCAGCAAAGGTAAAGAAACACCTGCAGCCAAAGCCAGATTCATCTTGGTGGCCCAATTCCACGTGCCAAAATAGGCGCCCTCTCTTTGGCCGCTGTGGCCGCCCTGGCGTATCACTGCCGCCAATAAGGCTGGCGGCAAAGCCAGATCCGCTCCCAGCGCGCATCCTGACAAAACACAGATCACGCCAAACGACACGCCGGCGCCAGCGTCCAGGCCAAATACCCACATAAACGCCGCAATCGACAACAGCATGCCGATCAGCCATGCTCTCGCCTCGCCCAGTTTGCCCGCCACCGTCACCCACAAGGGCATGGATAAGGCTGCCGCCACAAAATACAAGATCAAAAAAATTCCGGATAAATGCCCCAGTTGCAAGCGATCTTTGGCAAAAAATAAAAACAAGGTTGCCGGAATCGACGCAGCAATTCCATTCACCACAAATACGGTGAACAAACTGCGGAAATGGCGATTCCGGAACGGCAATTTTAATGAAGATAAAACTCTGCCAAGACCTGATGCACCGGATACAAATGTACTTGTATGAGGATTATTCACACCGGCGGCTTCGGGCGTCAGTGCCGTGCGTGATGCAGGTCGGGGCGCGTACCTAAAGAGCAGGCTGCCCGCCAACAACAGACTGACCACGAAACTGGTCGACAACCAGGCAATACTCGTCAATTGCGATAGTGCCGCTGCCGAGATCACGCCTAGCAGGCCACAGGCTTCACGCACCGCCGTTAACCGGGTTCTCTCTAACGGCGCCTGGGTTAATGCTGCGCCCCAGCTTTGATGGGCGATCGTCGCCAGACTAAAACCCGCGTACACCACCATCAATGCGCTCATAAACCAATAGAACGGTGCAAAATCAGCGATAGGCAGGGGATGGAATAAAGCGAGAAAACCGAAAATCAAGGGAGGTAAGGCAAGACTGATATAACGCGCATGAGATCGGCGATGATGGTTCTGATCGATCCACCAGCCGATGGCAGGATCAATAAATGCATCAAGCAAACGTGCCAGCAACAGCGCCGTGCCGATCAAGGTCAGAGATAGTCCAAAACGCTCTGAATAAAATTGCGGCACGTAGACGTAAATCGGCAAGGCGAGCAACGCCAGCGGCAGGCCAAAAAGACCGTAATTCAGCAAAGCCGGCAAGGACAATCGCGTCATCTCATGTAGTCCATTCAGGTTGGTTGACTGATGGCAGGCACGATCTCAATGTCATGGCTTTTTGAACTAGGCTTTGAGTTTAAAGGGATTAAAGTCGGTATCTTTATCGTAATAATCCTCGTTCTCTTTACGCTTTAAGAACGCGACGACTTTGTAGGTGAATGGCGTCATGACGACTTCCCAGCCGGTCTTCAGGATGTATTGCGCAATGATGACCGAGACCAATTGTTGATTCGACCAGATACCGTAAAATGCAATCACGTAAAACAAACTGGAATCGACAAATTCGCCGCAAATCGTCGATCCGATAGTCCGCATCCATAGCTGACGCCCGGCCATCGCCAGCTTCATTTTTGCCATGACATAGCTGTTTACAAAACTGCCGCACCAGAATGCAATCATCGACCCCAATACAATACGTGGCGTATTGCCAAATACCGCATCCAGATGCGTTTGATAGTCCCGGTTAAACGGATCGGCGGCAGGCTTCAAGGCCAATACAACCGCCGACATGACCGCGGCGAAAATCAAGGCGCCGAAGCCCGCCCAGATCACTCGCCTATCTCGTCCGTAGCCATACACCTCAGTCAATACATCGCCAAAAATATACGAGATCGGGAAAAACAATACGCCCGCACCGAAGGTCACTGTGCCCAAGATGGGCAAAGTCACTTCAGCGGCTTTGGCCGCACCGATCAGGTTAGAGCAAAGCAATACCGTCACAAAAGCCGCCATGACGAAATCGTAGTATTTGTACTGCGCGGCTGGACGTGTCATTTGTCAGTTTTCCGTGTAGATTTTATTGGGCAAATTGTCGGGTTCATGGCGCTCAATGCGGATAGTCAATGTCTCACTATGTTGTACGAGCGAGTTGCATTTTTGGATGTGCTGAATATTAACTTAGATACAAAAACAGCGTGACCATTGAAAAAGGTTCACGCTGTTTTTCTGCACTGAGCAAGTCAGCATACGCATTGGATGATGACGCTTGCCGCTTAGCTCAGTTCTTCCAGGCGCAATTTAGTCACCGCACCAAATACCGTCGATAAGCCTTCGATTTTTGCAATCGCCGACAAGATGTTTTTTTCCTGAGTCTGGTGAGTCAGGATGATGATGTCGGTTTTCTGTTCGCCTTCACCCGGTTCTTTTTGCAACATCGCATCGATAGAGATGGAGAAGTCCGCCAGGATTTTAGTCACATCGGCCAATACCCCGGCCTGATCCGCGACATGCATGCGCAGGTAGTAGCTGGTGACGATTTCCGACATAGGCAGGATAGGCAAGTTGCTCATCGCATTCGGCTGGAACGCCAGATGCGGCACGCGATGCTCCGGATCTGCGGTTGCCAGGCGCGTGATATCGACCAGATCCGCGATCACGGCAGACGCGGTCGGCTCCGCACCGGCACCTTTGCCGTAATACAGCGTCGCACCGACCGCATCGCCCTGCACCAGCACCGCATTCATCGCGCCTTCGACATTCGCGATCAGGCGCTTTTCCGGGATCAGGGTCGGATGTACGCGCAGCTCTATGCCTTGTTCGGTGCGTTTGGTAATGCCGAGCAATTTGATGCGATAACCGAGCTGTTCGGCATAGCGGATATCGGTTGCTTCGAGTTTGGTGATGCCTTCGACATGCGCTTTATCGAATTGCATAGGAATACCAAAGGCAATCGATGCCATGATGGTCGCCTTGTGTGCCGCATCGACACCTTCGATATCGAAAGTCGGATCGGCTTCGGCATAGCCCAGCGCCTGAGCCTCTTTCAGCACCGTGTCGAAATCCAGGCCCTTGTCACGCATTTCTGACAAGATGAAATTCGTGGTGCCATTGATGATGCCGGCGATCCACTGTATGCGATTCGCTGTCAAGCCCTCACGCAAGGCCTTGATGATAGGAATGCCGCCGGCAACTGCGGCCTCAAACGCCACCATCACGCCCTTGGCTTGCGCCGCAGCAAAAATTTCATTGCCGTGCGTTGCCAGCAAAGCCTTGTTGGCTGTCACGACATGCTTGCCGTTGGCGATCGCCTTCAAGACCAAATCCTTGGCAATGCCATAACCGCCGATGAGTTCAATGACGATATCGATCTCTGGATTGGTCACGACCAGGTTGGCGTCATTCACAACCTCGACTTCGCCATGAGTTAACTCACGCGCCCGCTCAACGTTCAGATCGGCCACCATGGCAATCTCAATCGAGCGGCCAGCGCGACGCGTAATTTCTTCCTGATTACGCTTCAAAACATTAAATGTGCCGGAGCCGACGGTGCCTATGCCTAACAGACCTACTTTGATGGGTTTCATAATATGTTAACTAGTAAAAATTGGGTTTATTCTAGTTCGCAGAAGAAAGGAGAACAAGGCGCGCCGCCGGCAGCGCTTCAGCACAGTAAAGCTAAGCAACGCTGTTATCGTTTTTTCTGCGAACTGGAACTAATTGGTGCCGTGACGTTTTCGATACCCTTCAAGGAAATGCGAAATACGTCCGAATGCTTCAGTCAAATCATCCGTATTGGGCAGGAATACCACACGGAAGTGATCGGGATTGATCCAGTTAAATCCCGTTCCCTGCACCAACAACACGCGCTGCTCGGTCAGCAGCTCATGAATAAATTCCTGGTCGTCCTTGATCGGGTACATCAAAGGATCCAGCTTCGGAAACATATACAGTGCTGCTTTGGGCTTGACGCAAGTCACGCCCGGTATATCGGTCAATAATTTATGCGCCAGATCACGTTGCTTCAGCAAGCGTCCGCCCGGGCCGACCAGGTCATTGATACTCTGGTAACCGCCCAATGCAGTCTGGATCGCAAACTGGCCCGGGGCATTGGCACACAGGCGCATCGAGGCCAGCATATTCAAACCTTCAATATAATCCTTGGCGTGACGTTTTTCGCCTGAGACTATCATCCAGCCAGCGCGATAGCCGCAGGAACGATAGTTTTTCGAGAGACCGTTCAAGGTCAAAAACAAGACATCATCCGCTAAAGAAGCGATCGAGGTATGCGTTGCCTCGTCATATAAAGTCTTATCGTAGATTTCATCCGCGAATACCACTAGCTGGTGCTGGCGGGCGACGTCGACGATCTGCTGCAAAATCTCGACCGGGTATAAGGCGCCGGTAGGATTATTCGGATTGATCACCACGATGGCCTTGGTATTCGGCGTGATCTTGCGCTTGATGTCGTCAATGTCCGGCATCCAGTCGGCACTCTCGTCGCAGACATAATGCACCGGTTTGCCGCCGGACAGGCTGACTGCCGCCGTCCACAAAGGATAATCGGGTGCCGGCACCAGTACTTCATCGCCGCCGTTGAGCAAGGCGTTCATCCCCATCACGATCAGCTCGGAGGCGCCGTTGCCGATGTAGATATCCTCTATCGTCACGCCACGGATATGCTTTTCCTGGGTGTAATGCATGATGGATTTGCGCGGCGCGAACATGCCCTTGGAGTCGGTATAGGCGGCGGCATTGTGCATGTTCAAGATCATATCCTGCACGATCTCGTCAGGCGGATCGAAATTGAACACCGCCAGGTTGCCGATGTTCAGCTTGATGATCTTGTGACCTTCTTCTTCCATCTGTTTGGCTTTTTCCATGACAGGACCACGGATGTCGTAACAGACGTCGGCTAATTTTTGTGATTTTTGTATGGGTCGCACTGCGGCAATCCTTGCTAATATTGGGGCTGCAGTACAGGGAAATGCTGCACTGCCGAACGTTCCATTCTGCCTAATACACACATTTTTATCAATGCGTTTCGTCGAATAATCTAATTTTATTCGTTCCTGCATGGCATTCGCCTTGATTTTGCCATCGTTTAGTTGGTGTTGATAAAAATAGACTTTGCCGGTATGCCCCCAGAAATATATTAATTTCCAAATGAATAGGACTTACGCAAAAGCCAACACACTCACCACCGAGACACGGAGAAAAGCAAGCGGAACTGCTTCAATTGCATGTGAATATCAAAACGAATCCGCAAGCAGGGTGCGCCTGTTGGCACGAAATGCCTCGGAAAGCCGCATCCAGCCTGCGGCTTCAATGACATGGAACTAAGCGGCTTGCCGTTTTGCGTAAATTCTAATGAATTGCAAGGTTTCAACTACGGCAATATTGCCCTGGGTGGTTTTGTTGCGGATTAAAACACACGATGAATCGAACCGGGATTGTGACTAGGACAAGTAAAAAAGTTACAATGCCGCACTCATCAGTTACCCAATTAATCGAGCACCCCAGATGAAGCTGCACTCCACTGCCACCCAGCAATATCAAACCATCACTGCCTACGATCGGGACAGTGTCGAAATCAATGCGATTACCTATAAGCATAGTCTGATTGTTTTGCCTGAGACCAAACCCGAGCAATGGTCGGCGACCAGTTTTGACGGCTTGAGCGCGGCAGACTTTGCGCAGATCGAAGCGACGGTGCCGGACGTGGTTATTTTAGGCACGGGTCTGAAACAACGATTCGTGCACCCTAAATTGACTGCCGCCCTGGCAGCGAAACGCATCGGCGTTGAATGCATGGACAATCAGGCGGCCTGCCGCACCTACAATATTTTGATGGCTGAGGGGCGTAAAGTCGCCCTGGCCCTGATCATGGAAGCTGCATGAAACAACACCGTTCTCCTTACGATTCGCCGACGACACTATGGCTGATCGCGCTGGTTTTTTTGCTGGCCTGGCTGTATATGCTCGGTGCGCGTACTTTAGTGCCAACCGATGAGGGGCGTTACGCCGAGATGGCGCGCGAAATGGTCGCGACCGGCGACTGGATTACGCTGCGCCTGAATGGCATCAAGTATTTTGAAAAACCGCCGCTGCAAAACTGGATGAATGCGATCAGTTTTGAGTTATTTGGCCTCGGCGAATGGCAGGCACGATTGTGGACCGGCCTGTGCGGCCTGCTGGGTATCGCGGTCACCGCTTATGCGGGATTCAAAGTATTCAATCGCCGGATCGGCATCAGTGCTGCGCTGATTTTGGGGTCCAGTTTTTTGTGGTTCGGCCTGGGACATATCAATACGCTGGATATGGGCTTGTCCGGCATGATGACTTTAAGCTTATGCGGTTTGCTGCTGGCGCAAAGACCCGACGCCAGTGCTGCTGAACAGCGCTACGGTATGTTGCTATGCTGGGTCGGCATGGCATTGGCGAGTATGTCAAAAGGGCCGATTGGCCTGGTCCTGCCAGGTGCGGCATTGGTCATTTACACCTTGGCGACGCGCGACTGGGCCTTATGGAGCCGTCTGCACCTGGGTAAAGGCCTGCTGGTATTTTTCGTGATTACCGCGCCCTGGTTTATTTTGGTCTGGCAAAAGAATCCTGAGCATCCTTACTTCTTTTTTATTCACGAAAATTTTCAGCGCTTCACCAGCAAAGTACATCATCGTGAAGGTGCCTGGTATTACTTTTTCCCCATCCTCATTTTAGGAATCCTGCCCTGGCTTGGTCTGCTGCTGCAGGGTCTTTGGTCGGGCCTGCGAGAGCAAGCGACGTCGAAGAGTTTTCAGCCAAAAAAGATGTTGCTGATCTGGTCCGTCTTCATCTTCGTATTTTTCAGTATGTCAGGCTCAAAATTACCCTCGTATATTTTGCCTATTTTTCCTGCCCTGGCCTTGCTGATTGCCGCTCAATTGGAGCGCGCATCGCTGATGTCGTTGCGGGTGACAACGGTTTTATTTGGCTTGCTCGGCTTGGCCGGATTGATTTTTGCCGGGAAAGTGGGCGGCCTGACGACATTGGCTTATGAAATTCCACTTTATCAAGCCTATGAACCCTGGGCTTATGCCGCCGCCGCGATTGCCCTGGCAGGCGGTGCCTTGGCGACCTACTTAGTCGGGCGCAATAAGGATGCCGCCGTCCTTACTCTGGCCGTGGCCAGTTTTATCGCATGGCAAGCATTGTTTCTCGGACACGAGCCCTTGGGGCGTTATAGCGCCGGCTTGCAGCATGTCGCGGCGATCCAGGCTGAATTAACGCCGACCACGCCAATTTATGCGGTCGGTCGCTACGAACAGGCGCTGCCCTTCTATTTGCAGCGCACGCTGATACTGGTGGAGCATCCGGATGAAATGGAGTTCGGCCTGCAACAGCAACCCGAACTCTGGATACCCAAGCGCGCAGATTTCGTTGCCAAGTGGCGCGACTACAGTGTCAGCGGCAAAGCGGCAGTAGCCATTATCCGTACCGACATTTATGAAAAATTCGTCCAGGAGCAAGTGCCAATGCGCGTGATCGGCCAAGATCCAAGGCGCGTCATTGTGTCCAACCTCCTTACTCAACCAACTTCAACCACAAATCCAGCGGCAAAATAAGATGAATATAGGTACTTTTGGTTTTATCCTGACCGGCATTTTCCTGAATGCGTTTGCGCAACTGCTGCTCAAGCAAGGCACCAGGGCAGTGGGCGCGATCCACCTGACGGCAGAAAATTGGTTTTCAATCGCGCTGCAACTGGCGACCCAGTTGCCGATCATCGGCGGGCTGACATGTTATGTGATGTCGGTGATCGTCTGGATTATCGGCTTGTCGCGTGTCGATGTAACGATTGCGTATCCGCTGCTGTCGATTGGCTATGTCGTGAATGCATTGGGAGCCTGGTATTTCCTCGGCGAAGTGATGTCCCTGCAACGCATGCTGGCAATCCTGGTGATCATCATCGGGGTCGCCCTGCTGGTCAAAAGTTGACCGCAATCATTTAGGTTTTATGGGGAGTATAGGTAGAAATAGACCTTAACCCGCATGTTTTATAGCGATCTTAAAAAATACCCCAGATCAGTATAGATAATTATCAAAAGGAATTCGTCATGACTACCGCCCTGCCCTTTCTACCTTTCACCAAACCGACTATCGATGAAGAGACGATTGCCGCGGTTGGCAATGTCTTGCGTTCCGGCTGGCTGACTAGCGGCCCTAATGTGCAGGCGCTGGAAGCGCAATTGTCGGACTATTTTGGCGGTCGTCCGGTACGCACCTATAACTCAGGCACTTGCACCATGGAAATCGCCTTGCGCATCGCCGGCATCGGTGCCGGCGACGAAGTGATTACCACACCGAATTCCTGGGTCGCCACTGCGAATGTGATTATCGAAGTCGGCGCCACGCCGGTATTTGTCGATATCGAGGCCCGCAGCCACAATATCGATCTGGACAAGGTCGAAGCGGCCATCACGCCACGCACCAAGGCCATTATCCCGGTCCACATGTGCGGCCTGCCTTGCGATATGGATAAGCTGTATGCAATCGCCAGGAAACACAATCTGCGCGTAGTCGAAGATGCAGCACAAGCCATCGGCTCGACCTGGAAAGGCCAGCGCATCGGCGCCTTTGGCGACTTTGCCTCATTCAGCTTTCAGGTGAATAAAAACATCATGACCGGCGAAGGCGGTTGCCTGGTGTTGAATAACGCCGAAGAAGCCCGTCTGGCGGAAAAATATCGCCTGCAAGGCGTGACCCGCAGCGGTCTCGATGGCATTGATGTGGACGTGCTCGGTGGCAAATACAATATGACCGACATCGCCGCTGCGATTGGCTTGGGCCAGATGAAGCATCTGACGGAATTTAATGCTAAACGCAAGGCGCTGGCCCAGCACTATTTCGCGGCCTTTGGTCAAGACTTTGAAGCACGGAGCGGCGCTGAATTGCCCATCGCCGATTTTGAGAACAGCAACTGGCATATGTTCCACATCGTTTTACCGGAACGGATTAAGCGCAGCGAATTCATGCAGCAGATGATGGAGGCTGGCATCGGTCTCGGTTATCACTACCGCGCAATCCATTTGTTCAGCTATTATCGTGCTCGCGGCTTTACCGATGGCATGTTCCCGATTGCAGAACGGGTCGGCAAACAGATCGTGACGCTGCCCTTATTCCCAAGCATGACCGAAGCCGATGTCGAAAGAGTCGTGACTGCGGTAAAATCTCGCCTTTCCTAATTTTGAGCCACGTTTGATGAAACCAGAACTTTCCGTCGTCATTCCCGTTTATAACGAAGAGTCCGGCCTGGCTCAGTTATATGCGCGTCTGTATCCCGCCCTGGATGCATTGGCAGCGCGCGGCGTCAGCTATGAGATTGTGTTCGTCAATGACGGTAGCCGCGACAACACCGCTGCGATGCTCGCCGATCAATTCCGCCTGCGTCCCGATGTGACGCGCGTGGTGCTGTTCAATGGCAATTACGGTCAGCACATGGCGATTCTGGCGGGTTTCCAGGCAACGCATGGGAATATCGTCGTGACTCTGGATGCAGATCTGCAAAATCCACCGGAAGAAATTGGCGCGCTGGTCGACAAGATGCGCGAAGGCTTCGACTACGTCGGTTCGATACGCCGCAAGCGCCAGGACTCTGTCTGGCGCACTTATGCCTCCAAAGCGATGAACCAGATCCGCGAAAAAATCACCCGCATCAAAATTACCGACCAGGGCAATATGCTGCGCGCCTACGGCCGCAATGTGATTGATCTGATTAATCAGTGCAATGAAGTCAACACCTTTGTACCGGCACTCGCCTACACTTTTGCCCGCAAGCCGACCGAGATCACCGTTGAGCATGAGGAACGTGCGGCGGGCGAATCCAAGTATTCCCTATACAGCCTGATCCGCTTGAATTTCGATCTGATGACCGGTTTTTCCATCATGCCTTTGCAGCTATTCTCTATGCTGGGCATGGTGTTGTCCGTGGCTTCCGGTTTGCTCGTGTTTTTATTGCTGATACGTCGCTTTGTATTAGGCGCAGAGGCGGAAGGCCTGTTCACTTTATTTGCGATCGCCTTCTTCATGATGGGCGTGATCTTGTTCGGCATCGGTTTGCTGGGCGAATATGTAGGTCGCATTTATCAACAGGTCCGGGGACGTCCACGCTATGTGGTGCAGGCAATCCTCGAGCAAACCAGTACCGACGCCGCAGAAACCAACTAAGATGCTTCCATCCCATACCACAGCGGTCGTCTTCGCTTATCACAGCGTCGGCGTCCGCTGCATTAAAACCTTGCTGGCGCGCGGCATAGCGATCGCGCTGGTCGTCACGCATGAAGACAATCCCGCCGAGACCATCTGGTTTGAATCAGTGGCGGCTTTATGCAAGGAACACGGCATACCAACGATCACCCCAAGCGATCCAAAGTCGCCAGAATTGCATGCGCAAGTAGCCGCGGTTGCACCGGATTTCATTTTCAGTTTTTATTACCGGAATATGTTGCCGGTCGAATTATTGGCCCTGGCAAAACGTGGCGCATATAACCTGCATGGCTCGCTGCTGCCGAAATATCGCGGTCGCGTCCCGGTGAATTGGGCGGTACTCCATGGCGAAACCGAAACCGGTGCCACCTTGCATGAAATGGCACTCAAGCCGGATGCCGGCGCGATCATTGCGCAGACTATGGTGCCGATTTTGCCGGACGACACGGCTTTTGAGGTGTTTGGCAAATTAACCGTAGCCTCAGAACAGACTCTATGGTCATCCCTGCCCGGCCTGATCGCCGGGACTGCACCGAAACTCATCAATGAGATAGCCAAAGGCAGCTATTTTGGCGGGCGCAAGCCGGAAGACGGCCGTATCGACTGGCAGCAAAGCGCACAACAAGTGTATAACCTGCATCGTGCGGTAGCACCGCCGTATCCAGGTGCCTTCACCGAACTGCATGGCAAGATTTATGTTATCGGAAAAGCACGATTATTGGCCGCATCAACAGCAAAAATCACCGCAGATTTGCCGACAGGCTTATGTGTAGTGGATAATGCTATCCTTGGCGTTTGCGGCGATGGCCGTGCGCTTACTATTACTGAGTTGTTATTGAATGGCGAAGTCGTGACGGCTGCAGCACTGGATGCAGCACTCAAGTCGCATTGATGCATCCTCTGCATTCAGTCTACTTAGCTTGATCAAGTTGACTTAAGCTGAGCGATCTGATGTGTCCAACGAACCCGGCCACCAATTAATTTTAAAAAATCACAAAGAAATTATCATGAAAAAAGTCCTCATTCTCGGCGTCAACGGCTTTATCGGTCACCACCTGTCCAAACGCATCCTGGAAACGACAGACTGGGAAGTCTATGGCATGGATATGCAAACCGAGCGTCTGGGCGACATGATCAATCACCCGCGCATGCATTTCTTTGAGGGTGACATCACCATCAATAAAGAATGGGTTGAATACCATGTAAAGAAATGCGATGTGATCTTGCCCCTTGTCGCGATCGCGACGCCGTCCACTTATGTTAAACAGCC
Organism: Undibacterium sp. Jales W-56; assembly: GCF_025548535.1. Lineage (GTDB taxonomy): Bacteria > Pseudomonadota > Gammaproteobacteria > Burkholderiales > Burkholderiaceae_D > Undibacterium. Next base: position 88,132 of record NZ_JAJLQW010000002.1, read on the forward strand.
TTTGCGCGTGTTTGAACTCGACTTTGAAGCCAACCTGCCTATCGTCCGTTCCGCTGCCAAATACGGCAAGCACCTGGTGTTCCCGTCAACTTCCGAAGTTTACGGCATGTGCCACGACGACGAATTCGATCCCGAGCAATCCGAACTGATCTGCGGCCCGATCAACAAGCCGCGCTGGATTTATTCCTGCGCCAAGCAATTGATGGATCGCGTGATCTGGGGTTACGGCATGGAAGGCTTGAACTTCACATTATTCCGTCCGTTTAACTGGATCGGCGCCGGCCTCGACAATATCCACACACCAAAAGAAGGCAGCTCACGCGTCGTGACGCAATTCTTTGGTCATATCGTGCGTGGCGAGAACATTTCCCTGGTCGATGGCGGTGCGCAAAAACGTGCGTTCACTTATATCGATGACGGTATCGATGCTTTGATGCGTATTATCGACAACAAGAACGGCGTTGCCAGCGGCAAGATTTATAACATCGGCAATCCAGTTAACAACTACTCTATCCGCGAACTCGCACACATGATGCTAACGCTGGCGGCTGAGTACCCGGAATATGCAGACACCGCGAAAAACGTACAACTGACAGAAACAACCTCCGGCGCGTACTATGGCGCAGGCTATCAGGACGTACAGAACCGTGTGCCAAAAATCACCAATACCTGCGAAGAACTGGGCTGGGCGCCGACCACGGATATGAAAGACACCATGCGTAATATTTTCGACGCTTACCGCAGCCAGGTCGCCGAAGCTCGCGCGCTGATGGACTAAGCAGCGCCCAATGCCAAGCATCGTCTTAAAAATTGATGTCGATACCTTTCGCGGCACCAGGGAAGGCGTACCCAATCTGGTACGCCTGCTCAAGCAGCATCAGGCTGGTGCCACCTTCCTGTTTTCATTAGGCAAAGACCATACCGGCTGGGCCTTACGACGCGCTTTTCGCCCCGGTTTTTTCCAAAAGGTATCACGCACCTCGGTGGTTGAACATTACGGGTTGAAGACTCTGATGTATGGTGTTTTTTTACCTGCCCCGGATATCGGTAAAGATTGCGCCAAACAAATGCGTGCGGTGCAAGAGGCTGGCTTTGAATGCGGCATCCACACCTGGGATCACGTCGTCTGGCAAGATAATGTGCGTCAACGTGACGCAAGCTGGACCCAACACCAGATGCAGCAAGCCTATGCACGCTTCCAGGAAATATTTGGCGTTGCGCCTAAGACCCATGGCGCAGCGGGTTGGCAAATGAATGCGCATGCTTTTCAACAACTCGATCAGTTCGGCATGTCTTATGCCTCCGACGGGCGGGCCTTGCTGAATGACAACGGCAGTTTAACCAATCCCGTAGCAGGTCCGTATCGCCTGCAAGTCCATGGAAAGCCCCTGACTTGCATACAAATGCCTACTACGCTGCCAACCCTAGATGAAATGCTGGGTCGCGACATCGAAGGCAGCGTCATCAATGAGTCAAATATTGCCGCTACTATTCTCAAATTGACGGCGGCACCGAGAGATCATGTGTTTACCTTGCATGCAGAACTTGAAGGACAGAAACTCGCCCCCATCTTCGAGGAATTGCTGAAAGGTTGGCGCGAGCAAGGTTACGATTGTGTTTCGATGGCGGATTTTTATGCCACCATCAAAAACGAGGAGTTACCGATTCATGCGATCAATTGGGTTGAGTTGCCCGGTAGATCTGGTGAATTGTTTGCGTTAGCCGCTTAAGCTGTAGCTGACCCGGATGGATGGCGGACAGCTTGACTGCTTCTCCATCCATCTATCCAGGAGACTACCGTGGCCGATAGCCCATCCGCACTGCATTGCCAGGTTCCAGATTTTTCTGCTGCCATGACCAGCGAACTAAGTTTCCAGCTCAGTCAATACGCTGGAAAAACCCTTGTCATCTATTTTTATCCTAAAGACAACACTCCTGGCTGCACAACCGAGAGCCTGGCTTTTCGCGATGCCCATGCTGCATTTGAAAAAAATAACGCCGTCGTATTTGGCGTGAGCCGCGATAGCCTGCGTTCGCACGAGGGATTCAAAGCCAAATTAGGATTGCCGTTCGAGCTCATTTCCGACCCTGACGAGACCGTATGCAATTTGTTTGATGTGATGAAGATGAAAAATATGTACGGCAAACAACATCGTGGCATCGAACGCAGTACTTTTGTGATTGACGGCAGCGGTAAATTAGTGAAAGAATGGCGTGGAGTCAAAGTAGCTGGACATGTTGATGAAGTGTTGGAATTTGTGAGCGCACACCAGTAATTGAAATCTAAAATTTTCTTCGAAAAAAGCCGCAATTGGAAGTATCCCGGATTAATCCGGCATCCTTCCGAGCGGCTTTTTGACTTTTAAGCTCTCACACTTTTAGAAGAGGTCCTAATGCCCCTGCCGAAAATGCCGACCAAACCTGCGGCTCTGCTATCCCCAAAGGATTATCCCAAAGCAGATAAATCGAAAACCTTAAAATCTGCCAGATCTGAAGTTAAAGCCGTCCCAACGAGAATGGTCGAAGCAATCCCCCCTTCGAAACATGCTCATGTAACAAGCGTCACAAACGCCCCCCCAGTCGCCAAACTTGCGCCAGTAGCGAAAATTACTACGCCTGCAATGACAAAATCGACGGCAAAACCGACTGCTGCCAAACACGAGAATCGCATTAAATCGGGCACAAGTCGTGCTGCAGACAAATCTGGCGTCATCAAGTTATTCGTCCTCGATACGAACGTGCTGATGCACGATCCGACATCCTTGTTCCGCTTTGAGGAGCACGATGTTTATCTGCCCATGATCACGCTGGAAGAACTCGACGATCATAAAAAGGGCATGTCGGAAGTTGCCCGCAATGCGCGCCAGGTATCGCGCTCACTGGATGCGCTGGTAGGCGACATCGATCATCATGAAATAGAAAAAGGTATTCCTTTAGCGAAACTGGGAAATAAAGATGCGAAAGGTCATCTGTATTTCCAGACCAAATTGCAAAGCGCAGACTTACCGCAAGGCTTGCCGCAAGGTAAAGCCGATAATCAGATCCTGGCGGTGGTCCGCGCGCTGGAGGCGGAATCTCCCGACCGTCCCGTCGTACTGGTATCGAAAGATATCAATATGCGCATTAAGGCCCGCGCCTTAGGTTTGCCTGCGGAAGATTATTTCAACGATCACGTACTCGAAGATTCCGACCTGCTCTATACCGGCATCGTGCAACTGCCGGATGATTTCTGGAATAAGCATGGCAAAGGCATAGAAACCTGGCAGGAAAATCGTAATGGTCTGAGCACGACGTTTTACCGCATCACGGGGCCGATTATTCCCAGCCTGCTGGTGAATCAATTCGTCTATCTGGAACCAAAAAACGGCGAAGCCTCGTTCTACGGTCATGTTCGCCAGATCAACGGCAAAACCGCAGTACTGCAAACTTTGCGCGACTACGGTCATGCCAAGCATAGCGTCTGGGGTGTGACTTCGCGCAATCGTGAGCAGAATTTTGCCCTGAACCTGCTGATGGATCCAGAGTGCGATTTCGTCACATTGCTGGGACAAGCCGGTACCGGTAAAACCCTGTTGGCACTGGCTGCTGGACTGGCGCAGGTATTGGAAACCAAGACCTATAACGAGATTATCGTCACTCGCGTCACCGTTCCGGTCGGCGAAGATATTGGCTTCTTGCCTGGTACGGAAGAAGAAAAAATGTCGCCGTGGATGGGTGCCTTTGACGATAACCTGGAGGTTTTGAATAAATCGGATAACGATGCCGGTGATTGGGGGCGTGCAGCGACGCAAGATTTAATCCGTTCCAAAATCAAGATCAAGTCGCTGAACTTCATGCGCGGCCGCACCTTTGTGAATAAGTTTTTGATTATCGACGAAGCGCAGAATCTGACGCCGAAACAAGTCAAAACCCTGGTAACCCGTGCTGGTCCGGGTACCAAGATCATCTGTTTAGGAAATATTGCGCAGATCGATACGCCTTATCTGACCGAAGGTTCCAGCGGATTGACCTATGTAGTCGATCGATTCAAGGGTTGGGCACATAGCGGCCATGTCACCTTGGCACGCGGCGAACGCTCTCGCCTGGCAGATCACGCCAGCGAAATCTTATGATGTGAACTCCCCGGACTTACTCCCAACGGCACCTCAGGGTGCCGTTTTTCTTTGTACCTCCCGATTTCAAGATCGGAGAAAATTGAGAAAAGCGCGTTTTACAGGCCTTCAGCAAAGTTTTTTAATTTAATATATTATATTGCCTAGGCAACTAAATTTTTACGATTATGGAACAGCAATCCAAGGCATTTTCCTTTTCTAGTTATCAGGTTGAAGAGAGCGTCGGCTATCTTTTGTCCCGAACTAAAACCATGCTTTCCAAAGCGGTGGATGACTCACTGGTTGACTTGGGCATCACGCACGCTCAGGCCAGCGTCATCATGATGCTGGCGATTGGGCGATGCAGTACCGCGGCCGAACTGGCGCGCGACTTGTTTATTGACGCCGGCGCTATGAAACGCATGCTGGACCGACTGGTAGTAAAAGGTTTTTTAGCGCGCACGCCGGATGTCACTGACAAGCGTTTATTCAAATTAATACTGACGGAACAAGGCCGGACCTTGGCAGAATCGCTACCCCCCATCTACCACCGTAACCTTGACATCGCCTTCACCGGATTTAGTCCCGAAGAAATCGGTTTTTTAAGAAGCTTATTAAAAAAACTGTTAGCCAACCGCTCCTTATTTGAACAAACAGCTTCACCTGAATAATCATTGCCAGGACATATATTATTTTTCTTTTTCGACAAGATTTTATGAAACTCACTCTCAAACGGCAAAGCTGGCTGCAATTAGCCATGGCAAGCAGCCTGATGCTAACGCTGCCAGGCTGTGCCAATTTTACTGGCATACAAAGCAATGCCCAGTTGCGCTCACTTCCTTCGTCAACCCCGGCAACGAATTCTCCGGCTGTCTACTGGCAAGATGCTAATTGGGCGCAACAAATAGGCGGCAAAGATTTGCAGAGCCTGATTGAGACCGCAATCACAGATAATCCCGGACTGCAGGTCGCTGCGGCCCGGATCGCCAGTGCCAAAGCAATCATCGAAGCTACGGGTGCAAACGACAAAGTCAGCGTCAATGCAAGTCTGGACAGCACATATCAGCGCTTTACCGAGCACGGCATGATCCCGCCTCCCCTGGCAGGATCGACTAAGAGCAATAATCAAATTGCCCTGAATTTTGCTTATGAACTCGATTTTTGGGGCAAACATTCTGCCGAGATGCGCTCTGCGCTCTCTCAGGAAAAAGTTGCCCTGGCCGAGCAGCAAAGTGCGAAGTTGATGCTGAGCACCGCGATCGCCCACGCCTGGGTGCAATTGGCGCGCCAATACGAACAACTAGAGTTGAGTACGCGGCAATTGGCCGTCCGCAACAAACTCGACGAACTCACCAGACAAAGAGTCAAGGCTGGCCTCGACACCAGCACCGATATACAACAAAGCCTGATTCAAAGTTCGACGCTGCAAGCAGATATCAATCAGTGGCAAGAAGCGATTGTATTAACCCGCAATCAATTAGCCGCGCTATCAGGTCAATCGCCTGAGCATGGTTTGCTGATTGCGAAACCTGTGCTAAATGCGCTTGTTAATACTTCATTGCCAGAGCAATTGCCGCTGGCCTTATTGGGCCGCAAAGCCGACATCGTGGCAGCGCGCTGGCGTGTAGAAGCCATCCAAGGTGAAGTCGATGTGGCAAAAACCCAGTTTTATCCGAATATTAATTTGATCGGTTTTGCCGGCGTCTCCAGTCTTGGCCTGCCCAATCTGTTCCAGAGCGGCAGCACGATCATCGGCGCGGGTCCTGCTATTCGCCTGCCGATTTTTGAAGGCGGTCGTTTGCGGGCCCAGCTCAAAGGCAAGGTCGCGTCCTATGATGCGGCAGTGGCTACCTACAATCAAAGCCTGACCGATGCCATGCGTGAAGTGGCGGATCAGGTGCAATCGCTCAAAACCATCGAAGCACAAGATAAAAATCAGCGCATTGCTGAAGCGGCTGCAGTCAGGACGATCGATCTGGCGCAGCAACGACAGCGTGCAGGCACTGCCAATATGCTGCCGGTACTCGCAGCAGAAAATATTCGCTTGATGCAGCAAAAGCTCTTGCTGGACATTCAAATTCGCCGCACCGATCTGCAAATCAACCTGATCAAAGCCTTGGGTGGCGGGTACGACTTACCCGCCGCGCTGCAGATGCCGCAGCAACATCCCCAGGCAAATAATTCAACGCATAGTCATCCTCAATTACCAATTAACGCGGAGGCCGCATAATGAACGCGCCCGATACAAATAAAAATTCCAACGCAACAACCGTACCAGCGCCTGTCGAAAGCAACACCAAGCGTCGCGGCTTATTGATCATTGCCACCGCCATTTTTGTGATTGCCGGTATTGCTTATGCGATCTGGTGGTTTACTGTCGGCAGTCATTTTGAGCATACAGAAGATGCGTATGCCGCAGGCAATGTGGTCCAGGTGACGCCGCAAGTCGCCGGAACGGTATTGGCGATTCATGCTGACGATACCGAAATGGTGCAAGTTGGCAAGCCCCTCATTGAACTCGACAGAGCCGATGCCAAGGTCGCTTTAGAGCAAGCCGAGGCGCAACTGGCGCAAAGCGTACGCGAAGTCCGCGTCCTGTTCGCCAACAATGCCCCCTTACAGGCAAATGTCAGTGCGCGTAGCACCGAAGTAGAGCGGGCCAAAGCCGATCTGGCGCGCCGTCAACAATTGATCAGCACTGGCGCGGTATCAACAGAAGAAGTTGAGCACGCCCGTTCTGCCTTGCAAAGCGCAGAATCTGCATTGCTGGCAGCACGCGAGCAACTTGCTTCCAACAAGGTGCTGACCGATCGTACCAGCGTGGAACAGCATCCGAATGTCCAGCGGGCGGCGGCTCGGGTACGTGAAACTTACCTGGCTTTCGCGCGTACCAGCTTGCCGGCGCCGATGTCGGGCTACATCGCCAAACGTTCGGTACAAGTAGGCCAGCGGGTTGCCGCCGGAACGCCTTTATTATCTATCGTGCCGCTGAACGCATTATGGGTCGATGCAAATTTTAAAGAAGTTCAATTGGCGCATATGCGCATTGGCCAGGATGTGACTTTGCACTCCGATTTATATGGCTCTGGCGTTGAATATCACGGCAAAGTTGCCGGCATGTCTGCCGGCACCGGTTCTGCTTTCGCTTTATTGCCATCGCAAAATGCCAGCGGCAACTGGATCAAGGTAGTCCAGCGCGTCCCCGTCCGTATCGCACTCGATGAAAAAGAACTGGCAGCGCATCCGCTGCGTATCGGCCTGTCGATGCAGGTAAAAGTCGATATCTCGCAACAGCAAGGCAATGCACTGACTGCGGCGGCTCCTGTAAGAAACACTGCCGCCTTCAAGACCGACGTATTTGAGCAAGCCGGTAAAGAAGCCGATCAGCGCATCGCCCAAATCATTAGCAATAATATCGCCAAGAATCCGTAATGAACGCGCCAACTAAGCCAGCGGCAGGCGCAGCCTCCCTATCGCCGTTAAAGGGTGCCCAGCTAGCGATGGGAACCCTGGCACTGTCCCTGGCAGTGTTTATGAACGTGCTCGACTCATCGATTGCGAACGTCTCGATTCCTGCAATTTCCGGCAACATGGGCGTTTCGCCTCAGCAAGGCACCTGGGTCATTACGTCGTTTGCGGTAGCGAATGCGATTTCAGTACCGCTGACAGGATGGTTGACGAATCATTTTGGACAAGTGCGTTTGTTCATGTCGTCGATCCTGTTATTTGTGCTGTCGTCGATACTATGCGGCATGGCACCGAATATCGAGATGCTGATTGCAGCGCGGGTTTTGCAAGGCGCGGTCGCAGGTCCCATGATTCCGCTTTCCCAGTCTTTGCTGCTGGGCAGTTATCCCCCCTCAAAAAGCGGGATGGCCTTGGCGCTGTGGGGAATGACGACCCTGGTTGCGCCGATTATGGGGCCGCTGCTGGGAGGGTGGATTTCCGACAATTATTCATGGCCGTGGATTTTTTACATCAATATTCCGGTAGGTTTATTCACAGCATGGGCGACCTGGTCGATTTATCGAAAACGTGAATCGCAAATTAAGCGTTTACCGATAGACACCGTCGGCCTCGCGTTGCTGGTGATCTGGGTCGGCGCTTTGCAATTGACGCTGGATAAAGGGAAGGAACTCGATTGGTTCAATTCCGGTGAAATTATCCTGCTCAGCGTCATTGCCTTGGTCGGACTGATTTACTTCATTATCTGGGAACTCGGCCACGATCATCCGGTGGTTGATTTGTCTCTGTTCAAGGGGCGTAATTTCACCGGTGGCGTCATCGCGATTTCGATCGGTTATGGCTTGTTCTTCGGTAGCCTGGTGATCATGCCTTTGTGGTTACAGACGCAATTAAGCTACACCGCAACTGAAGCGGGCAAAGTCATGGCGCCCGTTGGCGTATTTGCGATCTTGCTGTCACCGGTGATCGGCAAAATCTTACCCAAAGTAGATACCCGCAAAGTCGCCACTGTGGCGTTTATTTTGTTTGCCGTGGTTTTTTATATGCGTGCGCAATTCACGACCGATGTAGACACCATGACTTTGCTGATCCCTACCCTGATCCAGGGCGCGGCGATGTCGATGTTCTTCATTCCATTATCGTCGATTATCCTGTCTGGACAGCCGATGGAAAAACTGCCGGCGGCATCGGGATTATCGAACTTTGTCCGCATCATGTGCGGCGGCATGGGCGCCTCAATCACAACCACCTTATGGGATAGCCGCAGCAGTCTGCATCACGCGCAACTCACCGAAAGTACAGGCAGTGCTTATCCAGCCTTCGTGCAAAGCGTACAATCCCTGATGCGACAAGGCTTGCCAGAACCAGCCGCATGGGCGGTAATCGACCGCACGATTTCCATTCAGGCCAGCACCATGGCAGCGACCGACATTTTCTGGATATCGTCGTTTATGTTCCTGGGACTGATCGGATTGGTCTGGGTTACCAAACCGAAAAAATCTACCGCCCCCATAGACGCTGGCGGTGCGCACTAGGTTGTGCTGTTATAGCTATCTGATCGACACGATATAAATCGTATTCATACCGTTCACTCGTTGCTCAAAATAATTCAGACAATTATTTTAAGCAGTCGATGAGCGGTATTTTTTTGATATTTGATGAAAATACAGCTTCAAATTTATCGAAGCTGCCCCCCTAAAACGATCAGGCGGCGCAAGCTGATCGTACTTATCTCCAGTCGCCGCGCAAGGCCAGCACTTTCTCCTGCAAGATAATTGGCGATACCTGCGCGGCGGTCAAGGACTCGCCCACCGCCAGTTCAAGTTTAGAAAAAGGGCCGCGACGGAAAGAACGTTCAAACGGATTGCCTTTGCCCCGGGTCAAAAAGCTGCCCCATAAACCGCGCAAGGCCATAGGGAATACCGGCACGGGCGAACGTTCCAGCATCTTCATAATGCCGCCCTTAAATTCATTCATGTCGCCCGTCGTTGTCAGCTTGCCTTCGGGGAAGATGCAGACCAGCTCACCTTCATGCAAGGCTTGGGCGATATCGATATAGGCTTTTTCCATGGTCCACGGATCTTCTTTGGCAGGCGCAATCGGGATCGCTTTTGCCGTCTTGAATACCCAGGATAAAAATGGAATTTTAAAAATACGGTGATCCATCACAAAGCGGATCGGCCGCGGACTGGAACCCATGATCACAATCGCATCCATGTAGCTGACATGATTGCATACCAGGATAGCCGCACCTTCGGCAGGGATGCGATCCGTATTTACGCCCTTGACGCGATGAATCGTGTGGATCAGCAACCACGCGATAAAACGCATCAGGAATTCCGGCACCAGGCTGAAAATATAAATGGCCACGATCGCATTCAAAATCGCTGTCGCCATGAAAATCTCGGGAATGGTAAAACCCTGCTTCAGCATCAGCATCGCCGCCAGTGATGCAACCACCATGAACAAGGCATTCATGATGTTCATCCCGGCAATCGTGCGTGATAAATGCTTAGGATCGCAGCGGGTCTGTATCAGGGCAAACAAGGGCACGATATACAGGCCGCCGAAAATACCGATCATCACGATATCGAACAAAACCCGATGACTACCGGTCTGATGAAAGAAGCCAGCCGCATCCAGAGTTTGCGCCGCGCCTGCTGCCGCTTCCAGCGCGTGGGTATAAGCGACGCTGGATAAGTACAGGTCGAAACCGAATACCGACAAACCAATCGCGCCGAAAGGCACCAGACCGATTTCAACCTTATGGCCGGACAGCCGCTCGCATAATAAGGAACCGGCGCCTATGCCAAAAGAGAAAATCGTGAGCAAAAGCACGAACACGCTGTGATCGCCATGCAGGTAATTTTTTGCATACAACGGGAACTGCGCCAGTACAATCGCACCGTAAAACCAGAACCAGGAATTGCCGAGCAAAGATAAAAATACCGGACGATTCTGCTTGCTGAAGCTGATATTGCGGACTGTTTCAGTGGCAGGATTCCAGTTGATGGTTAACTCGGGTTCTGGCGCCGGTGAATGCGGAATACGCAAGCTGGTGAGCCAGCCTATGATCGCAATCACGATCGTGCCGCCGGCAACCAATTCTATGCCCCAGGGTTTATGCACCACCAGCATCGCACCTAAAATTTCTCCCAAGAGGATGCCGACGAAGGTACCCATTTCGATCACGCCGTTACCGCCGATCAGTTCATCGGTCCTGAGATGTTGCGGCAAATACGCGTATTTCACAGGACCGAATAAAGTCGAATGTATGCCCATACCGGCAACTGCGGCAATTAACAGCCACAAATTATGTGTCATCCAGCCGGTTGCGGCGACCACCATGATGGCGATTTCGAGCAATTTGACTTTGCGGGCGACCATGCCTTTCTCGAATTTATCCGCTAATTGTCCGGACGTCGCAGAGAACAATACAAACGGCAAAATGAAGAGGCCAGGTATCAGGTTATTCAACAAACCGACATCCAGATCAGTCCACTGCAGCGCATCGTAAGTGAGAATGGTCAGCAATGCCGTTTTAAAAACGTTGTCATTAAACGCTCCGAGAAATTGCGTCCAGAAGAAAGGCGCAAAACGACGTTGCTTTAACAGGGAGAACTGACTTTGTTGGCTCATGGGCGGGAATCATCCAGGTAAGTTGAGTATTGGACAGCGACTTGACGGCATCGCTCTCCATTGCATCAATTGTAATTTAGACGCAGGTCATACACATAGAAAATCTGATACTGAATAATGCCGGCATTACCCGTCCTTTCTTTCGTAAGACTTACGCAAAACGGAAAACGACTTACCTCAGCTCATATTGAACCCGCAGGCTGGATGCGGCTTTCAGAGGCATTTCGTGCCAGCAGGTGCAACCAGCTTGCGGGTTCGTTTTAGGGAACTTCTAAAAACCCCATACTCGAGCGCATCGCGTCGTTACAAAGCCTCGCAATACCGACATATTGCTGCGTTTTGTGCCTAGCGCGGCATCTCGATTAAAGGGTTTTTAGAAGTTCCCTTTAATATCACCATGGCATGGAGCTGTTTACTCTTGTCTTTCCTCTGTACCGCCGTGTCTCGGTGGTGAGAGGTTTTGGTTTTTGGGTCAGTCCTATTTCGTTCCCACTTCGTCACTTATCGCTGAAAGAAAAGGATCGCATCCCGCACGGAAAGAATCTGACATCCGGAGATTTTTGCCTGCGCCAAAGCGTAGCGCAATTGCGCAGGTGTTGTGCCCCAAGGCCCCGGAGTCTCGTCCACTTCGTGCGAATAAAAAATCAGCCAGCCGCCTTGCTGCGCGGTTTTATCGATCAATTTTTTTATTTTGTCCAGACTGGTTTTGTTCGCATATAAGGACTGCGCGCGCAAAGCGGCTAAATCAGCCCGGCCCGTCTGTGTGCCGCCGCCGGTAATGCGGTTGTAGGCAAACCGCTGAGACGCTGCCAATTTACTGCCGAGATCGTAAGCGCCGAATGGAAAAGCGAAACCCTTATTCGCGATAGTATTTTTAGTAAAAAAATCCTGATTTTTTTCCCAGTCGCGTTTCAGTTCTTTGACGCTATGGGTTGCACAATTGGTATGCGAAAATGTATGGCAGCCGACTTCATGTCCATCTTCAACCAAATGCTGCAAGGCCTCGACGCTATGGCATGGATGTCCTTGTTCTTGTCCGTCGGTCAGGTCGCCGCAGACAAAAAAAGTGCCGCGCGCGTCAAATTCTTCCAGCAGTTGTTTACCCAAGATACAGGCGCTGGCAGGCACATCGTCAAACGTGAAGCTGACCACGCCCTGCCCTTGCTTCAGCGGCAGCCAGGCACAGCCCAGGTGGCTGGCCAGCCGGCGACTGATTTTTTTCAGCAATGTCATAACTCACCTGTCGTCATAGTGTGCATTAACGCAATGCATCGGAATTGCTCAGCGAATGCTGATACCGCTTCAAACCCATTTTGGCAGCGCTGCCAGGTAAATTTTCGTAGGTATATTCCAGGCCGACCTTGATAATGGCTTGTCGCAAGCCAGGTAAATTACCGTCTCGCGTCAGTTTTTCAGCCACGCTATCGATGCTTAATTTCAATCCGCGGTCGATCTCGTAACTCATACCAAAACCGAGCCTGATCTCCCGCTCTTTGCGCGATAGTTGATTTTGAAACTCGGCCAGCCTGGGCACCAGCTTTTGATCGCTGTCCTGCAACAGGCCGGAAAAATTAAATTGCGTCTTGTCGGATATTTTCCATTGAGCGTCCAGCCGGGCCGCTTTTGCGATCACATACAGAATCGATGGATCGACAATGCTGAATGGCCGGTTCCATAATTGCATATCCAGACGCAGCTTGGGAGAGTAAAAATAAGTTGCGCGGATCAAGGTCGAGAACAAATTTGTGTCCAACTCATGCAGGCTCTCGTAACGACGGCGGATCAGCCCCAAATGGGTACTGGCGACAGTTTTGACGCTATATTTCCACTCAGCCTCCAGAAAACTTTCAGTCTCACGATAATGTTTATCCAAATCCGCAAATTGTTGCTGATTGCGATTTGGATAATCTGTTTCAGATAGGCGCAAGCCCGCTTCAATATTGGAGCCGGTCGGCGAGTAATAGCGAATGCTGGCTTGTTGTGCTTGCTGGTGGAAGTTATACAACTGATTCACACCAAGGTCATAGCGCAAGGATGAGCGCTCAGTTTTTACGGGTATCGCTAATTCATCAGTGATCTTCAACGTGAGTTCGGCAGCTTGCTGGCTGTAATGCGACATGTCCTTGTCTGTCAGGGAGCCGTTAATGTATTGGAATAAGCGATCTTCTTTACCGGCATTGATGCGGCCGCTGACGATGTCACCGATTGCATAGTCGAACATCGCATCTCCGGCTTTGCTCTGATGATCGAGATTGTCATAATGCCGGTAGCTGTGCTTACCCAGAGTGCCGGTCAAAATTAAGCGCGTGCGATCAGACAGCACCGGAATAACGGCGCCTGCCCGCAGGTCTATGCCGCGCACTTTATCGGCAGTATCGGTATTGCCATTTTGCGCAAGCGCCGCACTGCCTTCGTAAAACCGCAACGGATTGCTATCACTGGTTAAGGAAGTTTCGAGTTGCAGTACCAGTTCTGAGCTGGCGAAGGAAGACGCGGCACTTGCCATCAAAGCGAACAGCATCAGGATTTTTGCCGATTCATGCATCACAGCCGGCGATAAGCTCGCCGCAGTCATGGCCGACAGCGGTGACTGATTGTTTTTTTCAACGAAATGAACAGGCATTCTCATTGGACAGAACAAATGATGCAATCAAAAATAAAGCAATTACGCCGCCTGCAAACCCTGCTCGGATAAACGCAAAATGCGGTCGCAGCGTTGCGCCAGTTCGGCGTCATGCGTCACGATCACAAAAGCGGTGCCTAGGGTCCGCGACAACTCCAGCATCAGCGCAAAAATCTGTTGGGCGGTAGCGCGATCCAGATTGCCGGTTGGCTCGTCAGCCAGCACGCAGGCCGGCTGAGTCACCAGCGCCCGGGCTAAAGCCACGCGCTGTCTTTCACCGCCAGACAATTCGCCGGGCACATGCGTCACGCGGTGTTCCAGCCCTACCCGCGCAAGTATCGCTTTGGCTGCCGCATGGGCATCACTGCGGCTCATGCGGCGGATCAGCAAAGGCATCGCCACGTTTTCCAGGGCGGAGAATTCCGGCAACAGATGATGGAACTGATAGACAAAACCCAGTGACGCGTTACGCACATCGCCGCGCGTTTTCTCACTCATGCTCGCAAAGTTCTGTCCCAATAAAGTGACATCCCCGGTGGTCGGCGTATCCAGCCCGCCTAACAAATGCAGCAGCGTCGATTTGCCGGAACCGGATGCGCCGACAATCGCCACCCTTTCCGCTTTATTCACGCTGAAATTCACGTTACCCAGCACTTTGACCGAATAGCTACCCTGGGTAAAAGTTTTACTCAAATCGCTGCAGGACAAGATCATCGGAGAATTCAGATCACTCATAACGCAATGCCTCCGCCGGTTTTACGCGGGCACCGCGCCAGCTAGGATAAATCGTTGCAACAAAGGCCAGCACAACCGCCACACCGCCAATCGTCCAGACATCGGACCATTGCAGATCCGACGGCAAGGTGCTGATCACATACACTTCTTTGGATAAAAATTGTATGCCCAGGACCTGTTCAATAAAGGGCACGATGATATCGATATTGTGCGCAACAAGAATGCCGGAGCCGACGCCAATCGCAGTACCGAGCAAGCCAACCAGTGCGCCTTGTATCATGAAAATTTTCATGATCGACCAGGGCGAAGCACCTAAGGTTCGTAAAATTGCGATGTCGGCCTGCTTGTCGGTGACCGTCATCACCAGCGTGGATACCAGATTGAACGCCGCCACGGCGATGATCAGGGTCAGGATGATGAACATCATGGTTTTTTCAGTTTTAACTGCGGCAAAGTAATTGCGATTCTGCTGCGACCAGTCGCGTATCAAAAGATTGCCGCTCAGGGTGCGGGACAACTCCAGGGCGACTTGCGGCGCTTTCAGCATATCGGTGATGCGCAGGCGCAAACCGGATGGCGCAGACAACCTGAAAAATTTCTCCGCATCGTTCATCTGGATAAACGCCATGCCAGAGTCGTATTCAAAATGCCCGGCCTCAAAAATACCGACGACGGTAAAAGCTTTCAGGCGCGGCACCATACCAGCCGGGGTCAATTGCCCTTCCGGCGCGGCCAGGCTGACTTTGTCGCCCAAACCGGCATGCAGGGCGCGCGCCAGTTCTGCGCCGAGCACGATGCCGAATGCACCCGGTTTTAGATCCGCCAATCTGCCAACCTTGATTTTTGTCGCGACCTCGGACACCTTGGGTTCTTCTTCCGGCAAAATACCGCGCAAAATCACGCCGCGCATGACATCGTCGCGAATAATCATGGCCTGCGCGTCGACGTAGGGGGCGCTGCCTTTAATCGCCTTGTTTTGCACTACTTCCTGTGCGGTAGCCTGCCAGTCCGGCAAGGCGCCGGTCGCATCGTAGACCTCGATGTGCGCCAGCACCGACAACATGCGATCGCGGACTTCTTTTTGAAATCCATTCATCACCGACAGCACCACGATCAAGGCCGCGACGCCGAGTGCAATCCCCGCCATCGAGATCATCGAAATAAAAGAAATAAAACTATTGCGTCCACTGCGTCGCCCGGCGCGGGTATAGCGCAAACCGACCAGCCATTCAAAAGGAGTATTTTTCACTAGTTAATTTTTATTTGGTCAGACAAATTGAGAAAAACGGGATCCAATCCCGACAAATGCAAACGGAGATTCAGAACAGCGTGCATCTTGCCATACAATGATGCCATGAGCCATTTAGAAATTATTTTACCCTTCGCGATTCCGCCTGCGCCCTTAGCCAAGGATCTGCTGCGCGAACTGAAGGTACCCAGTTATAGCGCCCTGATAGGTAAGGCGACGCTTAGCAAAACACAGGTATTTGATGACTTCTCCCGACAACTACCGCATGAAACGGTGCTCGCAGGGCATTTTGCCGTGGGAAGCCGCTCAGATGCTGCGGGTAACCTTTTGAATTTGCCAGATGTTGCAATAAACAGCCGGAATAGCAGCCCGCAAGATACCCATAACCAAATGCATACCCTGGGTCTGACAGCGGATCAGGGTGTCTGGTTCAGCCTGCATCCGGTGCATATTCATATTGCACGCGATCACCTGGTATTGACCGATCAGCGTCGCCTGGGATTATCCGAGGTTGAATCGCGCAGTCTGTTTGCGGATGCGGAACTGATCTGTGCTGAATTGGGCAAAAAATTGGTTTATGGCGATGCGCAGCATTGGTTTTTACGCGCCGACGACTGGCATGACATGCGCACCGCCACGCCGGACGCCGCGTGCGGCCACAATATCGATATCTGGATGCCCAAGGGATCGCAGGAACGCGCCTGGCGCAAATTGCAGAATGAAATCCAAATGCAATGGCATAGCCATGCCATCAATCAGCAAAGAGAAAGTCAGGGTTTGAAACCCGTCAACTCGATCTGGCTGTCAGGCGGCAGCACACAGGCAATGACATTGCCGCCGATTGCTGTCGCACCCCCTACTTTCAAAGATCTGGCGACGGTTCCAGAGCAGGCCATCCTGCTCGACCGTTTGCTTGAACCCGCCCTGAATAATGACTGGGCGGAATGGCTGACGCACATGCAGGTGCTGGAGCAAGACTGGTTCACGCCTGCCCTGGAAGCTTTGCGCAATAGACAGCTCGATCAATTGACATTGACCGTCAGCGATGCCCGCTTGTTATGCCGGTTTTCGCTGACGCCCTGGTCGCTAAAAAAATTCTGGCGTAAAAATTCGCTGCACAATTTGTTTGCACTTTCGACTCATTCCTCAGCAAAGACCGCATGACACGCATCAGCACCCGTCCCTATTCATTCCGTGATTCTGAAATGCTGCGCCAGAGCGGCATTCATCCTGTGCTGGCACGGCTGTATGCGGCACGCGGCGTCAAGGACGCAGCCGAATTACGCAGCGAACTGCCGCAACTGATTACGCCCAACCATCTGCTGCATGTACAGCAAGCCGCGGCGTACCTGGCCGATGCGATTGCCGCAGGCAAAAAAATGTGTATCGTGGCCGACTACGATTGCGACGGCGCAACCGCCTGCGCGGTCGGACTGCGCGGTCTGCGCATGATGGGGGCGCAAGTCGATTACATCGTGCCGGACAGGCAAATCCACGGTTATGGATTAACGCCGGAAATCGTGGCACTGACCCGCCAGGAAAAATCGCCGGACATCATCGTCACGGTCGATAACGGCATCGCGAGTATCGACGGCGTTGCCGCCGCTAATGCGCTGGGTATGGCGGTCGTGGTTACCGATCATCACCTGCCCGCAGACAGCTTGCCGGACGCCGCGGTCATCGTCAATCCGAACCAACCCGGTTGCGGATTCCCGAGCAAGAACCTGGCCGGTGTCGGCGTGATGTTTTACACCCTGCTGGCACTCCGCGCAGAATTGCGCCAGCGCGGCGTGTTTGATCAGCAGAATCAACCCAAACTCGACGCCTTGTTAGATTTGGTTGCATTAGGTACCGTCGCCGACGTGGTCAAACTGGATGCGAATAATCGTATTCTGGTGGCGCAAGGGATCAAGCGCATGCGCGCAGGCCGTATGCATGCAGGCATTGCCGCGCTGTTCCGGGTTGCCGGACGCGAGCCGCAACAGGCCAGTCCGTTCGATCTTGGATTTGCCCTGGGCCCAAGGATCAATGCGGCCGGGCGCCTGTCCGATATGTCGCTGGGGATCGAATGCCTGATCACCGACGACGAAGGGCGCGCCTGGCAAATTGCGCAAGAGCTCAATAGCATTAATGCCGACCGCAAGGACATAGAACGTGAAATGCAGGATGTCGCCTTGCTGCATCTCGACGATTTTCAACCTGCTGCCAGCAATACGATTACGGTATTTGATGCCAGCTGGCATCAGGGCGTGATCGGCATCGTCGCCTCGCGGCTCAAAGATAAATTTTATCGACCGACGATTACCTTTGCGCCGGGCGATGACGGCATCATCAAAGGCTCGGGCAGGTCTATCCCCGGTTTTCATATGCGCGATGCACTCGATCTGGTCTCCAAGCATGCACCGAATCTGATCATGAAATTTGGCGGTCACGCGATGGCGGCAGGATTGACGTTGCGGGCAGAAAATTTTCAGGCATTTCAAGCCGCCTTTGAGACAGTTGCCCAAAGCTGGTTGCAGGCCGATCAACTCGAGCGCATCGTCGAAACCGATGGGCCGCTGGAGGACGCCTATTTCAGTACCGATTTCATTGACCTGCTGGACGCGCAAGTGTGGGGCCAGGGCTTTGCACCGCCGATTTTTTGCGATGAATTTAAATTGATATCACAACGCATCCTCAAAGAGCGCCACCTGAAAATGGAACTCGAAAAAAACGGCAAACGTTACGATGCCATCTGGTTTGGTCACACCGACAACTTGCCTGAACGCATCAACGTCGCGTTCAGGCTCGATGCCAATACCTACAACGGCGTCACGCGCGTACAGCTATTGGTCGAGCATATTGAATAAGTAGGACTTACGCAAAACGGCAAGCTGCTTAGCACCATGCACATCCAAACCGCAGGCTGGATAAGGCTTTCAGAGGCATTTCGCGCCAGCAGGCGCACCCAGTTTGCGGGTTCATTTGAATATCAAAATACCATGGAGTCAATCCTCTCTCGCCTTTTGTCTGCGTCTCCGTGGTGAGAAGTTTTGGTGTTGGTTTTTGCTTAAGTCCTGATAAGTTTTTCCAAAGCTATCAATGGAAAATACAAACAAACCAAGTCCTCCACTGAGTCAACTTAAAATATTCCGTAATATCAATAAGTTAGCACATGAAAGTGGTATTTTCAGGTACAATCGCGACCATGAAAACCGCGCCAAAAAACCTCTTCTCCTTTCCCCGTTACCGCCCCGATGTCGGCGGCGCCAAGGCTGCGCCTTTTTTACCGATGTCACGTGCCGAAATGGAGACGCTGGGCTGGGACAGTTGCGATGTGATTTTAGTCACTGGCGATGCGTATATCGACCATCCCAGCTTCGGCATGGCGCTGGTGGGACGTTTATTGGAGCAGCAAGGTTTTCGCGTCGGCATTATCAGCCAGCCGGACTGGCATTCTGCCGATGATTTCCGCGCGCTAGGCAAACCGAATCTGTATTTCGGCATCACTGCCGGCAACATGGATTCGATGGTGAATCGCTACACCGCCGATCGCAAGATCCGCTCGGAAGATGCGTACACGCCTGACGGCGATTCCAGCAAGCGACCTGATCGTGCCGTCGTCGTGTATTCGCAGCGAGTGCGCGAAGCCTTCCCCGGCGTAAATGTGGTGATCGGCAGTATCGAGGCGAGTTTGCGCCGGATTGCGCATTACGATTACTGGTCGGACAAAGTCAAGCGCTCGGTGCTGCCGGATTCCAAAGCGGACATTCTTTTGTTTGGCAATGCTGAACGCGCCCTGGTCGATTTGACCCACCGCCTTGCGGCAGGCGAATCCATCAAGGACATCCGCGACCTGCGCGGTACCGCTTTCATGGTGCCGCGCGGCTGGCTGCCTTCCGGCGACTGGACAGAAATCAACTCGACCCGGGTAGACACCCCGGGCAAAGTCGAGCCGCATCCGGATCCGTATTACATGGCGCCGGAAAACGCCTCGTCCTGCGAAAGCAAGATCGCCGACAAAACTGCCGAGCAGTCAGCGCCCAAGGATGTGGTGCAGGCACAGGCGATACGCATCATGAGTCGCGAAGAACGGCAAGCCATGTTGCTGGAAAAATTGCACAAGACCGCGATTCGTTTGCCTTCGTATGAATCGGTATCGGAAGATCCGGTGATGTATGCCCATGCATCGCGTGTGTTCCATCTGGAAGCCAATCCCGGCAATGCCAAATCGCTGATACAAGCTCACGGTGAGCGCGATGTCTGGCTGAACCCGCCGCCACTGCCGCTGGCAATGGATGAGATGGATGGCGTGTTTGACCGTGCTTATGCGCGCGCACCGCATCCCAGCTATGGCAAGGCGCGTATCCCGGCCTGGGAAATGATCCGCTTCTCGATCAATATCATGCGCGGTTGCTTCGGCGGCTGCACCTTCTGCTCGATTACCGAGCATGAAGGACGGATTATCCAAAGCCGCTCGGAGCCTTCGATCCTGCGCGAGATTGAAGAAATCCGCGACAAGACCAAGGGCTTCACCGGCACTATTTCCGATATGGGCGGCCCGACCGCGAATATGTACCGGCTCGCCTGCAAAGATAAAAAAATCGAGGAATCCTGCCGCCGCCTGTCCTGCGTCTACCCCGGCATCTGCAGCAATCTCGGCACCGACCATAGCAAATTGATTTCCCTGTACCGCAAGGCGCGCGCCGTTCCCGGCATCAAGAAAGTGTTGATCAGTTCAGGCTTGCGGTACGACCTGGCAGTGCGCTCGCCGGAATATGTGAAAGAACTGGTCACTCATCACGTCGGCGGCTTGCTGAAAATCGCGCCGGAACATACCGAAGCCAATACCTTGTCGAAGATGATGAAACCGGGTATCGGCGCCTACGACGAATTCAAGGCGATGTTCCAGAAATACTCGAAGGAAGCGGGCAAAGAACAATACCTGATTCCTTATTTCATCGCCGCCCATCCGGGCACCACCGATGAAGACATGGTGAACCTGGCGTTGTGGCTGAAGAAAAACGACTTCAAACTGGATCAGGTACAGACCTTCATGCCGACGCCGATGGCATTGGCGACTACCATGTACCACACCCGCAAAAACCCTCTGAAAAAAGTCGATGAAAATTCGGAAGTAGTAGAAACCGCCCGCTCAGGGAAAATCCGTAAATTCCACAAGGCTCTGCTGCGTTATCAGGCACCGGAGAATTGGGAAATCGTCAAGGAAGGTTTGCTGCGCATGGGACGTGGCGACCTGATCGGCAGCAGCGAACGGCATTTGATTCCTCCCCGCGCACCGGTCGTGCCCCTTATCGACAAGGGCATCAGCAACGGTCGCCGGGTGGCAGCGCCGAAAATGAATACCTTTGGCAAAAATGCGGTCGGTCGCAACACACCGGGTAAAGCCGCCGTCGCGCCGATTGATACCGCCCGTCCGGCACTGGCATTCCGTTCGGCCAAAGCCAAACCGGCGAATAACAAAGCCGGGCGCAAGTAAGCCGGTCAGAAGCAAGCTGCCTCACATCAAAAGGCAGCTTTATTTTTTACGCTTTTGAACGACTTCTCGATACCGCTTTAAAATATCGTCGTACTGCGTATTGATATGAACCTGCTCAGCCTCGTATTTATCGTTGCTCGCCCGGGCGCTTAAAATGGCCGATGCCAATTGATTGGCGCGTCGCTGCAAGTTCATATTCTCTTCCACCGATTTCTTCGCACCATGTTGCTGCTCGCTTCGCAGTTCGGCCTGAATCAGGGCGATATCCTTGAGCTGCTCGTTATTCGCACGAATTTTTTCTTTCAAATTAGCTATCGATCTTTGACGTGCTACCTCAATATCGCTTTCGTTCTTAAAGTTCGACAAAAGATATAACTCATCTTTTTTCCGCTGATCTTCAAGCTGCGCCTCTTTTTTTTGTTTTTCTTCCTCGGCATCGGCCTTACGACGTTCTTCGGGTGTCAATGGGCGAGGCAATTCTCGCGCGCTTTGCGTCACCGATTTTCGTACATACATTGCACGATTCGCACATTCCGGGATTGGGTTATCGGAAGTCAAGGTGCGCCCTGTGGCATCTTTACAGGTATAAATTTCTGCGTGCGCGCTAGACAAAACAAATCCACAAGCGGCCCATGAGACCGCTGTAAAAAATGCTTTCATGGTTTTGGCCGACATACTTAATCAATCCCCCAAGGCGCAATGAGATATTTTATAAAAAAGCTAAAGGAGAAAGAAAAAATAATCTGCTTTTACGGCGAAGAAACTACACTAGAATAGTTAATAACCATAAACTTTGATAGCCGGACCGTCAATAAAATCTTATCCCTATACTGTTTCAACTATTCCCGTTTACAGAATCAATATTTTTCCTATCTGAATGCCAACAGACCCTCTATGCATCATTAGAGTTGCGACCCCCATTTGCGCCCCAAAGCGCCTATCACACGGAGACATGTATGAAACATATGAAAACGGTTTTGATACTCGAACATACAGAAGAGGTTTTTGACAAGCTGACCTGCGATATTTGCGGTGCAGAGTCGCGCTGGGATGAAAATTGGAGTGCCAAGGAAAGTGAAAAAATCACGACGACGGTGCAATTGTATGAAGAAGAATCCCTGCCCAGCGGCGGAGAATCCCGGCAAACGCAATACCACATTTGCCCGGCTTGTTTTAAAGAGCACTTGGCAACCTGGTTTAAAAGTCATCGCAAGAGCAAGCCTACGGAAATCACGTCGGTCTGGTAGATTTGCGCAAAACTCTGTAAAAAGCTGTGTTTTCGTACCAAATACAGCTTCATTTCTCCTGAAAACGTCCTGTTTTCTTCTACAAATCCAAATCCAGAACTATCCGGGCCTCGGGTATAATCTAAGGTTTGATTTAAATACGATAGAAGAGAAATATGGAAGCCGAACGCCTCAATAGCCTGTCCGCCCTGCTTGCCGATCTGACGACGCGCGAAGCCGAACTTCGGAGGTATCTTTGACTTCGATGTCAAGTCAGAGAAACTAGAGCAAGTCAACGCGGAGCTCGAAGATCCTAAAGTCTGGGAAGAGCCAAAGCGCGCGCAAGAATTAGGCAAAGAGAAAAAATCTCTGGAAGCCATCGTCCACACCTTGACCAAGATCGACACCGACCTCAAAGATGCCAATGAAATTTTTGCGATGGCGCGTGAAGAGGACGATGAAAGCACGCTGGAAGCAATTGAAGTCGATGCGCAGACCTTAAAAGGCCTGGTCGAAGGCATGGAGTTCCGCCGGATGTTCAACAATCCTATGGATCCCAATAATTGCTTTATCGACATCCAGGCCGGTGCCGGCGGTACGGAAGCGCAAGACTGGGCCTCCATGTTGCTGCGTCAGTATCTGCGCTATTGCGAACGCAAAGGCTTCAAGGTAGAAATCCTGGAACAATCCGATGGCGAAGTGGCTGGCATCAAAACCGCGACACTCAAGGTCGAAGGCGAATACGCGTATGGCTTCCTGCGTACCGAAACCGGGGTGCACCGGCTGGTGCGCAAATCGCCGTTTGATTCTGCGAATGGCCGCCATACCTCGTTCTCCAGCTTATTTGTCTATCCGGAAGTGGATGAATCCTTTGAGATCGACATCAATCCGGCCGATGTCCGCGTCGATACCTATCGTGCCTCCGGCGCCGGTGGTCAGCATATTAACAAGACCGATTCCGCAGTCCGTTTAACGCATGGCCCATCGGGCATCGTGGTCCAGTGTCAGAACGATCGCAGTCAGCATCGCAACCGCGCCGAAGCCTGGGAAATGCTGAAAGCGAAATTGTTTGAACTCGAATTGCGCAAACGCATGAGCGAAAAACAAAACCTGGAAGACACCAAGACCGACGTCGGCTGGGGTCATCAGATTCGCTCGTACGTGCTGGATCAATCGCGCATTAAAGATCTGCGTACCAATTTTGAAATGGGCAATACCAAGGCCGTGCTGGATGGCGATCTGGATGATTTTATTGCTGCCTCATTGAAGCAAGGCGTTTAAATTCCGGGCTACGCAAACAACGAATCAAAAGAATCGAACTTATTGTCCGAAGTAATTAATACATCGAGAGAAATTTCATGTCAGATCAAATAAATAACGCAGCGCCAGCAGAACCCGTGGTAGATGAAAACTCCATCATCACCGAGCGTCGCGCCAAGCTCGATGCGATTCGCGCACAGGGCATCGCTTTTCCGAATGACTTCCGCCCGCAGCATAAGGCAGCGGCATTGCAAGCGCAATACGGCGCGACTACCCGTGAAGAACTCGAAGAATTGAACATCACCGTCAGCGTCGCTGGCCGCATGATGCTGAAACGTGAAGCCGGTAAAAAAGCCGCTTTCGCCACACTGCAAGACGCTTCCGGCATCAAGGCCGATGGCCGCATTCAACTGTATATCACGACCGACAAAACAGGCGAAGCCGAGATGGAAGCCTTCCGTCATTACGATCTGGGCGACATCCTCGGTATCGAAGGCGTCTTGTTCAAGACAAAAACCGATGAGCTGACCGTCAAGGTCACCACGCTGCGTTTGCTGACCAAATCCCTGCGTCCTTTGCCGGATAAATTCCACGGCCTGGCGAATCAGGAAACCAAATACCGTCAGCGTTATGTCGACCTGATCATGAGCGAAGATACGCGTCGCACCTTCAAGGCGCGTACCGCGGCGATGACCTCGATCCGCAACTTCATGAACAGCAATGAATTCATGGAAGTCGAGACACCGATGCTGCACGTGATTCCCGGCGGCGCAGCGGCCAAACCCTTCATCACGCATCACAACGCGCTGGACATGCAGATGTATCTGCGGATCGCGCCGGAACTGTATCTGAAACGTCTGGTCGTGGGCGGTTTTGATCGTGTGTTCGAAGTCAATCGAAACTTCCGTAATGAAGGCGTATCACCGCGCCATAATCCGGAATTCACGATGATGGAATTCTATGCCGCCTATGTTGATTACAAATGGCTGATGGATTTTACCGAGCAAGTCATCCGCAAAGCCGCAGAAGATGCGCACGGTACAGCGGTCCTGACCTACCAGGGTCGCGAACTGGATTTAAGCAAGCCTTTCCAGCGCTTGACGATCGTCGGTGCCATCAATAAATACGCGCCGCATTACACACATGAGCAATTGCATGACGTTGAATTTCTCAAGGCAGAATTGAAGAAATTCGGTGTAAAACCGCACGTGATTTCAGGTCTGGGTGCGCTGCAGTTGTCGTTGTTCGAAGAAACTGCAGAAGCGCAATTGTGGGAACCGACTTATATCATCGATTACCCGGTCGAAGTCTCGCCGCTGGCACGCGCATCGGATACCGTACCTGGCATCACGGAGCGCTTTGAATTGTTCATGACCGGCCGCGAAATCGCCAACGGCTTCTCCGAGCTGAACGACGCAGAAGATCAGGCAGCACGCTTCCAGGCACAGGTTGCGGCCAAGGATGCCGGCGATGAAGAGGCCATGTATTACGATGCCGATTACATCCGCGCACTGGAGTACGGCCTGCCACCGACCGGCGGTTGCGGCATCGGCATTGATCGTCTGATGATGCTGATCACCGACTCGCCGAACATCCGCGATGTGATTTTGTTTCCGCATTTGCGCCGTGAAGATTAATTTGCAATCGCGCTCAAAATAAATCTCATCGGGACTGTAAAATTTACAGTCCCTTTTTATTTGCCATCAATCGACCTCTATATCACTCCACATCGCACGAGATCACATGCCCCCTGTCCATCCGCTAAAAAAACTCCTGAACTACGCGCAATCTTATCGTCGCGATTTTCGACTGGCGACGCTGTACTCCATTCTGAATAAGTTTTTTGACGTCTTGCCGGAAGTATTGATCGGCGTTGCCGTCGATATCGTGGTCAATGGCGATAAAAGTTTTCTGGCGAAAAAAGTCCTGGGCGGCTTTGGCATTAGCGACACCTGGCATCAGTTGCTGTTGCTCGGCGTATTGAATGTGCTTATCTGGTTCGGCGAATCCTGGTTTGAGTATCTGCTGTCGCTGAAATGGCGCAAGCTGGCGCAAAACCTGCAGCACGATTTACGCCTTGATACCTACAGCCATGTGCAAAAACTCGAAATGGCGTATTTTGAAAATCAACGGACCGGCAACCTGATGTCGATCCTGAATGAAGATATCAACCAGATGGAGCGCTTCTTAAACGGCGGCGCCAATCAGATCATCCAGGTCGTGTGTTCATCCATCATGGTCAGCGCAGTATTCTTTGCCTTGCAACCGTCCCTGGCAATTATCTCCCTGCTGCCGGTACCGGCTATCCTGATCGGTGCCTTCTGGTTCCAGAAGCGTCTCGCACCGCGCTACGCCGAAGTACGCGAAGCCGCCGGCGATGTCAGCGCCCGGCTGAATAATAACCTGCTCGGCCTGGCCACGATCAAGGCCTTCGCCACCGAGAATTTTGAGCGCGACCACATCGCGCAAGCCAGCGATGCGTATCGCGGCGCCAACGGGCGGGCGATTGCGATCAGCTCGGCCATTACGCCGGTGATACGCATGGCGATTCTGGCCGGTTTTACTGCGACCCTGGTGTATGGCGGCTGGCTGACCCTGCATGGCGAACTTGCGGTGGGTGCCTATTCGGTATTGGTGTTCCTGACCCAACGTTTGTTGTGGCCACTGACTGGCTTAGCGGAAGTGGCCGACATGTATCAACGCTCGATGTCCGCGATTGACAGGGCGATGAATTTATTGAATACGCCGATCAAGATCACCTATGAAGGCACGCATCTGTCACCGCAGCAAGTCAAGGGCGAATTGCGTTTTGACAGCGTCGGTTTTTCCTATGGCGATGCGGCGACATTACACGCTATTAATTTGACGATACCCGCCGGAAAAACCGTGGCCTTCGTCGGCTCCACCGGTTCCGGCAAATCGACTCTGGTCAAGCTCCTATTACGTTTTTATGAAGCGCAATCAGGTCGCATCAGCCTCGACGGGCAAGCAGTCAATGACATCAATTTGCAAGACCTGCGCCGCGCAATTGGTTACGTTGCGCAAGACAGTTTTTTAACCGATGGCACGATTGCAGAGAATATTGCCTACGGCCTGAACGGCATTTCCGAACAGGCGGTTGCCGATGCGGCGCAAGCGGCGGAAGCGACTGAATTCATCCAAAAATTGCCTCTGGGTTTTGCAACGCGCATCGGCGAACGCGGACAAAAGCTCTCAGGCGGTCAGCGTCAGCGCTTGGCGCTGGCACGCGCTATTTTAAAGAATCCTCCCATCCTGATTCTCGATGAAGCGACCAGCGCCGTGGATAATGAAACCGAAGCCGCAATCCAGCGCAGCCTTGATGTCGTCAGCCGCAACCGCACCACGATCGTGATTGCGCATCGCCTGTCGACTGTCAGGCAAGCGGACTGCATCTATCTGCTGGAATCGGGGCAAATCATCGAAAGCGGCACGCACGAACAGTTGCTGAGACTGAATGGCGGCTATGCGTCTTTGTGGCGTTTGCAAACCGGTGAGCGCGTCAGTCAATAACGCTGTGTTCCTTCATATGTCTGAATGCCTAAATTAGCGCTGGCAGACATTACGACTACTTGAATCGCCCTCATCCCTAGTCTCTCCCGTGAGCGGGAGAGGGTTTTTCATCGGGCATTTTTTCAGGGAATTTGTTTCGCACAGCAGTGTGCAAAGGCCGGGGGGGGGCCAGCGTACTTGTCAGTACGCCACTGCATTCCAGCCTTCGCTGGAATGACGAATTTGCAGCAAACATACTCCACCCACTATTTTTAAATTACGTCGTAAATAATGCGGGAAAAGCATGTTTTTTAAGCATACTCCTCCATTTTCCTATTTTCCAGCTTTGACGATTTGCCCGGCCAAAGCTAAGGCACTTAGGAACGCGTTCTCGACCCTGCCGCCGCCTTCCAATCCCACGGCGAACCAGTCGCCGCAGATACCGATACCTTGCCTGGCATTCCACAGACAATCCTCTGCCTGAGGTTTGGTCGCTTGCGAATAGCGCCAGCGGTGCGCTACTGCATGGATCGGCTGGATTGGCGAGCCGGTTGATTCGTGAAAGGCTTTGGAGAGTTTTTCTTTGACGCGTTCAGGATCGTCCTCAAGATGCTCGACACTCCATTCGGGCGTGGCATGACAGATCCACCGTTCACCGGCGCGATGCGACGGCTTGGCGGTATCGCGTGCGATCCAGCCTAAACGAGAATGATTGACCCAGGCACCGTCATAACCCAGGTTCAACGGTATCTGAAAGCCCAGCATCAGGGTCCAGCACGGCGCGAGTTTTTGCTTCGCAGTCTGCTTGGCCATGGCTGGCGCCACCTCCAATAGCGGCGTTGCCTGTTCAGGCGGAATCGCCAGCACCACAATGTCGAAAGGGCCGGCCGATGCCGGGACCGCAACTTCATCGGATTTCACCGACAGCAGCCATTGCTTTCCAAATTGCTGCATCGCAACGACTTGCTGTTCAGTGCGGACATCAAGGCCATGCGCCAGTTGCTTACCTAACGAGCTCATGCCTGGCACCGGGACAAAGCGCTTGCCAGTGCTGCCGGCGGCTTTGCTGATGCCGTGATCGAGGCTGACCAGCTTGCTGTCCCAAGGCGCAACCCAGCCGAGTTTGCGCCAGTCGGCGACCTCTTTCTTGAAACGCTCCGAATTTGCCGTGAAGTATTGCGCACCATGATCAAAACCACCCAGTTCAGTAACACGGGTGCTCATCCTGCCGCTGACTCCCCGGCTCTTTTCATACACGGTGACGTGATGACCTTGCGACTGCAATTGACGTGCAACGGTGAGTCCTGCCAATCCTGCTCCAACAACGGCGATTTGCATAAGTAAGTCCTTTTCAGGTGTTATTGGTGAGTGCGATTGCCTGCTTGATTACCCGGGTCATGCTTGTCCGGCCATTTTTCATATTTTCCAAGGCCCAAAACAAAAACGCCTGCAGAAATAAGCCTGCAGGCGTGGTCTCAGATCGGATTACCGATCTTTTTTTTCTTGATCAAGTCTGGTACGGCCATAGGCGCAGACATTTTATTCTTCCTGTTCTTCAACAGGCCAGTCGCGGATATAGGCTTTGAGCATCTTGTTCTCGAAGCTCTGGGCTTCCAGCACCGCTCTGGCGACGTCGTAGAAGGAAATCACACCCAGCAAGGTCTTGGCATCCATCACCGGCAAATAGCGGGAATGCTTCTCCAGCATCATGCGGCGCACTTCATTGACCTCGGTCTCTGGCGTCACTGTCAGCGGATGATCGTCCATGTATTTGCGTACCGTACCCGTGCCCAGCGAGCCTTTGTTATTGTGAATCGCGCGGATGACTTCGCGGAAGGTCAGGATGCCGGACAGGTCGCCGTACTCCATCACCACCAGAGAACCGATATCTTTTTCCTCCATCACGCCGACGGCATCAATGATCGAGGTATCAGGGGTAATGGTATATAGGATATTGCCTTTTACTTGAAGAATTTCCGAGACTTTCATATTGCGCTCCTCTTTATCACTACCTAAGTTCTTCTGGTGCCAGCCTGATCACGCTTGTTCGGCCCGGCTTTCAGTTTTGTTGCTTTCCTGATGGCACATTTGATGTTATGTGTTCAATGTATCGCAAGCCTTGCAAAAAATCCAGCGAAGCGATGAACTAAATCGCATGAAAATTTCGATACGCAGCATAAACAAAGCGCAGGCACAGGATTACCACGAATCGAGACGGCAAATTTTCCTTAAGGTTATCACCGCATTGAGCAGGCAAACTATTTGAACGCGTTGCGCTCTGCCCCCTTATTTGCAAGCCTGAAGAATGGTAGCATTACCCTATTGAAATTAAGAGAATAACATTACTATGAGCGGTCCCAAATACCTCGGTTTCGACACCCTGTCCCTGCATGCGGGCGCTGCCCCCGACCCTGCCACCGGCGCACGCGCCACCCCGATTTATCTGACATCCTCGTTCGTCTTTAAAGATTCTGACCATGCTGCGTCCTTGTTCAACATGGAGCGCGCCGGACATGTGTATTCACGCATCTCGAACCCGACCAATGCAGTGCTGGAAGAGCGGATTGCCGCACTCGAAGGCGGTGTCGCGGGCATCGCGGTCGCCAGCGGCCAGGCGGCCATGCATCTGGGGCTGGCGACCATTGCCGGCGCGGGTTCGCACGTAGTCGCTTCACGCGCGCTGTATGGCGGTTCGCACAATTTGCTGGCTTATACGATGAAACGCTTTGGCATCGACACGACTTTTGTCGATCCGCGCGACCTGAATGCCTGGAAAGCCGCCATCCGTCCGAATACCAAAGTGCTGTTCGCCGAGACGCTGGGCAATCCGGGACTCGATGTGCTGAACATCCCGGCCGTCGCGGAAATCGCCCACGAGAATTATCTGCCGCTGATGCTGGATTCGACTTTTACGACGCCGTATCTGTTACGCCCGTTCGATCATGGTGCCGATCTGGTATTCCATTCGGCGACCAAATTCCTGTGCGGTCACGGCACCGCGATCGGCGGCTTGCTGGTCGATGGCGGCACTTTCGACTGGCAAGCAGCCTACGAAAAAACCGGACGTTTCGGCGAATTGTGCGAACCGTATGACGGCTTTCACGGCATGGTTTTTTCGGAAGAATCGACCATTGCGCCGTTCTCGCTGCGGGCGCGACGCGAAGGTCTGCGCGACTTCGGCGCAGTAATGAGCCCG
This sequence comes from Undibacterium sp. Jales W-56, assembly GCF_025548535.1. GTDB lineage: Bacteria > Pseudomonadota > Gammaproteobacteria > Burkholderiales > Burkholderiaceae_D > Undibacterium. The sequence continues at coordinate 118,605 of NZ_JAJLQW010000002.1, forward strand.
CATAATGCCTTCGCGATTTTGCAAGGTATAGAAACGCTGGGATTGCGCATGGACAGGCACGTCGCGAATACGCGCAAAGTGGTTGAGTACCTGGTCGCCCATCCGGCGGTCGAGTCTGTCTCATATCCCGAACTGGCATCGCATCCCGATTATGAACTGGCAAAAACCCTGCTGCCAAAAGGTTGCGGCGCGGTGTTCTCGTTCAGCATCAAAGGCAATCGCGCTGCGGGTCGGCGCTTTGTCGAATCCTTGAACCTGTTCTCGCATCTGGCGAATGTCGGCGATGCAAAATCGCTGGTGATTCATCCGGCATCAACCACCCATTTCCGCGTCCCGGCAGAACAATTGGCCGCATCCGGCATTACCGAAGGCACCATGCGTTTATCGATTGGCCTGGAAAATGTGGACGACCTGATCGACGACCTGGCCCGTGGTCTCAAAGCTGCACAGAAAGGAGCCTGAGATGCTATTCAACGTCAACGGCCACTCTGCGTATTGCTACACCGGCGGTAAAATTTTCAATCCGGCCTTGCCGACCGCGGTTTTTATTCACGGCGCACAAAACGATCACTCGGTCTGGATATTGCAGACCCGCTATTTTGCACATCATGGCTTCAACGTACTCGCAGTCGATTTACCTGGGCATGGCCGCAGCAAGGGCGATGCGCTGACTAGCGTCGAACACATGGCGGATTGGCTGATCGCCTTGCTGGATACCGCAGGCGTACAGCAAGCCTGCCTGATCGGTCACAGCATGGGTTCGCTGATCGCACTCGAAACCAGCGCCCGCGCTCCGGCCCGCGTCAGCAAGTTGGCACTGGTCGGCACCGCGTATCCGATGAAAGTCTCGGACACTTTGCTCAATGCCGCACGCGATGAAGAACAAACGGCGATCGACATGGTCAACATCTGGTCGCACAGCTCGATCGCCCACAAACCGTCCTGTCCCGGCCCGGGATTTTATGTCATGGGCGGCAGCCAGCGCCTGATGCAGAGGATCTCCAAAATCAATCCGGCCAAGGTGTTCTACACCGATTTTGCCGCGTGCAATGCCTATGCCAACGGCGAGCAGGCAGCACAAGCAGTCACTTGCCCGGTGCTGTTTGTACTCGGCAAAAACGACATGATGACCCCGCCCAAAGCGACCGGCACCTTACGCACGGCAATCGTGCATAGTAAGACGACGCTAATCGACAATTGCGGCCATTCGCTGATGGCAGAGCAAGGCGATGCCGTATTGCAAGCGCTGTTTGACTTCGCAAAATCCTGATGATCCGCAAGCAACTGATAACTCCCTCTCCTGCAAGCGGGAGAGGGTTGGGGTGAGGGACTGGGCAAATAGAATGCGTCAGTTAATTTCTAAAAATGATCGAAATCAAATTTTGTATTTCGAGTGATTGGTGATTACCAGCACTCCCTCCCACCCGCGGAAGAGAGTATTCAAGGAAGTGCGGATATAGAGGCAGCAAACACCCTGATAGTGAGCTGTTTCAATAAGAAATTTTGGACACGTTGATAGCAACGAACTTTAAAAAAACAAGCTTAAAAAAATAATAGATGTGAACAATTAAATGGAAAACTGGCTACTCTTCACCGCAACCGAGGCGGCGCTGTCTCTATCACCCGGTCCCGCCGTCATGATGGTGGTCGCTTATGGCATCGCACGCGGCTGGCGGGTGTCGCTGTTTGTCACGCTCGGCATCCTGACTGGCAATGCACTATTTTTCGTGATTTCGGCGACAGGCATAGGTTCTATCATTCTGGCGTCGCCCAAGCTGTTTATGGCAATCAAGTATCTCGGCGCCGCCTATCTGGTTTATCTCGGCCTGTCCGCGATATTTGGCAAGCCTTCGCCGATTACACTGAGCAGCTTGGACAATAAACCGCAAAGTGGCAGAAGGATTTTTATCAGTGCATTGATGCTGCAGATGACGAACCCGAAAGCCATGTTAGGCTTCGTCGCGATCCTGCCGCAATTCATCGATCCGCAGCAGCCGATTGTCTTGCAGATGAGCATACTGGCGGCATGCTCGATGATCCCCGAGTTTTTTATTTTGCTCGGCTACGGTATGCTGGCGAACAAGGCCAGCCATTGGGCGACCCAGCCAAAATACAGCGTGATCACTGAACGCATCGCAGGCACGTTTGTCTTGATCGCCGGGATTTTAGTCGCCGTGGTTTGATCGAAACGAATGGCGGCCAAACAACCTCAATCATCAAAAACCGGAGACAGAGATGAGCGCAAAATACACCAGCTTCGCCGAGTTTTATCCTTTCTATCTCACTGAACACCGCAATCGGACCTGCCGCCAATTACACTTTATCGGCTCGACGCTGGTTCTGGTTTGTCTGGTGTCATTTTTTATCACAGGCGCTGGAATGTGGCTGATAGCCGCACCGATCTGCGGTTATGGCTTTGCCTGGATCGGACATTTCGGTTTTGAGAAAAATAAACCGGCGTCGTTTAAGCAACCGCTGTATTCGTTCATGGGCGACTGGGTAATGTATTGGCAGTTGTTGACGGGGAAGATTGGTTTTCAGGCAGGTTGATTCTCGAACAGGTTAATTATTTTTTTCAGTCACTCATTTATCCATCTCACATGTCCAACAATTGCAACAACATAAGTAAGCCTGAACTCTATTCCGCTTGGTTTATGCTGATCGACGGTGGTATAGGCTTGTTCGTATCTGCAAGTATGATGATTACTCAACAATCAATAAACGCCTCCATCGCTCCCCCTTATACATCGATCCTTGGCCTGCTATCCGGCTTACTTGCTCTGCGCGGTCGCCTTGTCGGGCTGATAGGCGGATTACTTTTTTATGGCGTACAAATAGTTAGCTATTACTCACATGATATGCGATTTAATTTTAGATCCGGCATCAGCCTGGCTGCTGTTATCCATCTGACGCACGGCACGGCTGTCATTAATATGGTTGCGGTCGTAGGTTTGGCAACGGTCATCTGGATATTAAAAAAACGGTTCTACCATCCCATCAATTCAGCACTGTAACGCTGAACCAATTCAATCAATTAAGAAGGAATCACCCTATTATTTCACCTGCGTACTGCGAATGGGGTCGTCCATGATCCATTTGGCGAGCGGCTTGGCATGATTGAAATCGTCGCATTTTATTGCTGCGGATGTTCAATAGGTCTACCGTTATTCACTTTACCGTCATGTTGATCTCAAAAAAACTGATGCGTCATGCTGATATGCGGAATCCCCGCTTCTTCAAACACATCGCCATCGCGGCTATAGCCGTTCGCGCTATAAAACGGTTCTGCCGAAATCTGGGCGTTTAATTTGACCGCCTGATCGCCGCGCTGACGGGCCTGCTGCATCAAGCTTTGCAAAATCGCTGCACCGACGCCCAGACCACGTGCCGATTTGCGCACCGCCATACGACCGATATGACCGTCGGGCAGCAAGCGCCCTGTGCCTAGCGCCGCTCCGGTCGCATCGTAGGCAACGGCATGCAAGCATTGCGCATCCATTTCGTCCCACTCCAGCTCGGCGGGGATATTTTGCTCGATCACAAAGACGTCGTAGCGTATCGCTTGGGCGTCTTTTTGTAGCTCGGCCCAGGAACCCAGTGTGACCTTCAGCGTAATCTTATCGGCAGCTTTGCCGTGTGTCTGTGTAGTGCTTGTCATGATGGTGTTAAAGCGCAGGCTTATGGGTTTCGAGATCTGAAATTATCGCACGCCATTGGATCGGAACGGCAACGCCTTTACGTACGCTGGTATCGGCATAAACGTAGAACAATTCACCCGAAACCAGATGCTGATCGCCGATAAAAATCTCGACCACAAACCGCATCGATGAGTTGCCAATCGCAGCGCAACGCACGCCGATCTCCAGCACATCGTCAAACCGCGCCGGTGCCATGTATTCGATAGTCGCCTTGCGGGCAAATAATTCTTTGCCTTCAGCTGCTTGCAATAAGGCGTTCGGCAGACCGGTAGCGCGCCAGTATTCGGTGAATGCAACATCGAAGTAAGTCAGATAATGACCGTTAAAAACGATGCCCTGCATATCGACCTCGGCCCAGCGTACCCGCAGGGAATGGAAGAAGGCAAAATCCTGGCGGGCCATATCAATGATCCAGGAAGCCGTGTATCAGTTGATTGATGCGGGCGGGTTGTTCGTGAATGATCCAATGGCTGCCCTCGGGGATACGCATCACTTGCAGATCGGGGATGAAACTCTCCAGGCCGTCCAGCAAGGTTTTAGGCAGTGCTTTATCGTTCTCGCCCCAGATCACGCGGGTCGGTACGTTCACGTGAAAATCGGCAGGATTGAGTTGCAGTTTTAACGGTCCCTGATTGCTGTCAGTGGGCGGGTGTAAAGGTGAGGCGCGATAATAATTGACGCCACCGCTCAAGCCGCGTGACCAGCACTCGTGGTATCTGGCGCGCGTCGCCTCATCGAACCAGCTTGCCTGTGGCTGCCCCATACCGGTGAAAAAGCCTTCAATCAGGGCGAAATTATCTTTGGCCAGCGCGTTCTCCGAGCCTTCGGCACGCAGCCAGTTCATGTATTCGCTCGCCGATTTTTGCGCGGCATCGTTACTCAGTGCCTGCATGAACAAATACGGATGCGGTGAATTGATGATAATGAGCTTTTCCAGCATCTGCGGCAAAGCAATTGCAAAGTTCCAGCAGATCGCACCACCCCAGTCATGCGCAACGATAATCGCCTTCTCATAGCCTAAATGCCCGATCAGCAGCCGCACATCGTCGACGATGTGTTTGGCCTTGTAAGCAGCGAGATCGGTCGGCATGTCGGATAAATTAAAGCCGCGCAAGTCGGGTGCAACGGCAAAATAATCCTGCCCGAATTCTTCTAACTGCGCCGCCCACTCATACCAAAACTCAGGGAAGCCGTGAACGAACAACAGCAAAGGTTTACCTGCATCGCCGGCACTCGCATAATGCAGGCGCGTACCGTTATCGAGCGTGGCAAATTGATTCGATTGAATGAGTGAATGCATGAGGCCCCGCTTCGGTTGGAGATGATCGTTGACGCTTATGTGCAACTTACTCGTAGCGCAATCAATGTCGCTGGACAGATTTTTTCCAATAACGGATATTGATCGCAGAGCCATATACTCCCAACAAATGAATAAAAATAATGCCATTACCGCACATATTCATTAGTGGTTTTAAAAAATACTAGATAGGAGTATATGGATTTATATAATGTGGTAATAGATCTATTCTGCTTTTAATTTAGACCGCAGCATGTCGCGGATATGTGGTGCGGCTTTGTAAGGATCGCCGGGATTGCGTTGCATGACGATGTCTTCCATGCGCTCTTGCACATTGCCCAAAGCGGTTGGATGCGAGTAGATGTAGAACTGTCCGTCGCTGATCGCTTTAAAGGTTTTTTCTGCCACCTCTGCTGCGGTGACTTTGCCTGAGGATACGGCTTTATCCGACATCGCTTGCGAGGCGCGCTGGCTCGCTGTCGGCGCGGAAGCCTGCACATCGTCAGGACGATTGCGTTGCGATTGGCTGATGCCGGTCGGGACGAAATACGGACACAGCACGGATGCGCCGATTGGCGCTTCGACCAGACTCAGGTCTTGGTACAGGGTTTCCGACAAAGAGACCACCGCATGTTTAGAGACGTTGTACACGCCCATGGTCGGCGCGTTCAGCAGCCCCGCCATCGATGCCGTATTCACGATATGACCTTCGTAATCTGGATCGGTTTTGGCGCATGCCAGCATCAGCGGCGTGAAGATACGCACGCCATGAATCACGCCCCACAGATTGACGCCTAACACCCATTCCCAGTCAGCCTGGGAATTCTCCCAAATCAAGCCGCCCGAACCGACGCCGGCATTATTAAACACCAGATGTACTGCGCCGAACTTCGCCATCGTAGCGTCGGCCAATGCCTGCACTTCGGCGGCATGACGCACATCGCAACGTTGAATCAAGACTTGCGCGCCGAGCGCCTCGACTTCGGCTTTGACTTTATCCAGCGCATCCTGCTGTACATCGGCCAGTACCAATTTCATACCGAGCCTGGCACCGATCAGGGCGAATTCCCGGCCAAAGCCGCTACCGCCGCCGGTAATCACGGCGACTTTATTTTGAAAATTTTTCATGCTGGTCTCTCATTATTTGATTGCTTATTAATTGCGTATTAAATGCTTATTGATTGAATTGCATTGATCCATTCATCGACAAACTTGTTCAGTCCACACGCTTCATCTGGAACCCGATGCGTGGAAAATGCACGACTACCGTTCCGGCACGTTCGTCAGTACGCTTGACCGCAAACTCATGCTCATTCGCGCAGACCAGTTCGCCAATAACCGGGTCCAGGGCGTAGTCAGTCGGCATCACGGCGACCGTATCGCCCAAAGCAATGCCATGCGTATCGACGAATGACGCGTTGATTTGCGCTGGCGCTGCGCTATTGGCGACTGCCAGCGCTTCATCACTACGCATCTTGTCGGGCCGCCCATGGCCGAACGCCGCGACTTGATCCATCCATGCCAGAGTCAAAGGATACGCATCCAGAATCCCAGCCACAGCAGGCACGCGACGGATAAACCATAAGGCGTGATACACAGAAAAATCCGCGATACTGGCATCGGCACCCAGCAAAAACGTCGAGCCATGACTCAACATATTCTCGATACGGCGCAGATATTCGAGTAATTGCCCGGTGGCCTCCGGCAAGGACATGCGCGGCGCCCCTGCCCGCATGGCAGCACGGTCCGCCCCGAAGGCTTTCATTTGCTCCGGCGTGATATCCCCGAGGATGCCGGTCATCGCAGCAGGTTGAAACGTGTAGGCAATCGCGGTCCAGAATAAGCTCGTATCGGCCCACTGCGCCAATGTTTTGGACAGTCCCGCGATCGCCGGCGGATACAGGCCAGGCGTCGGCGCGATGCGCTCCAGCACGTCGGCAATCAGAGCCGTATCGCAATAAATATCGGCACCGATTTGCATGACAGGTGTGCGACGATAGCCACCCGTCAACGCGGTGACGTCAGGCTTGGGCATGATCGCAGGGATCATGACGGATTTCCATGCCAGGTTTTTAAATCCAAAAATCAGGCGGATTTTTTCTGAAAATGGAGAAACCGGGTAATGATGAAAAATAATCTCTGACATGCTTAGTCCCTGGATCTATTAAACATTGTGTGATGAAAAGAGCTTTTGTGAACAAGCTCAAGTTGAACTCAGATCAAGTTTAATAATTATTAAAACCATTAAAAAGTAGTGTGCCTGGTAAGCTTAGCAGCGCCTTATTTTTACTCCCCCTCTCCCGCTTGCGGGTGAGGGGTTCTATTCAGCTCTTAATTTAATTTAACCAATTGCTTACCGAAGTTTTTTCCCTTTAGCAAACCGAGGAAAGCCTCCGGTGCAGCCGCCAGATTTGGCGCAACCGATTCACGGAATTTCAGCTTACCTGTTGCCACCAAAGTACCCAACTCCTTAAGTCCCTGCGGCCATAAGTCCATATGTTCGGACACAATGAAGCCGCGCATAGTCAAACGCATGGTCAGTAAGACACGCGTGTTTTTGATCGGCAACGGCTCGCCGTCATAACCGGCAATCATGCCGCACAAGGCGATGCGGCCGAAGGCGTTCATGCGTGCCAGGCAGGCATCAAAAATTTCGCCGCCGACGTTTTCAAATACGGCATCGATGCCGTTCGGCGTGGCAGCCGCCAGCTCGGCCTGCAAATTGCCCGCCTTGTAATCGATGCAGGCATCAAAGCCTAGTTCATTGACGACGTAGGCACATTTTTCTGCGCCGCCTGCAATGCCGACTGCGCGACAGCCGCGCAATTTAGCGAGTTGGCCGACGACGCTGCCGACCGCGCCACTGGCGGCGGAGACCACGATGGTTTCGCCTTCTTTGGCTTGCATGATCTGGGTCAGGCCGTACCAGGCCGTCATACCCGGCATGCCGACCGAACCGAGGTAAGCGGACAAGGGAATATGCGTAGTATCGACTTTGCGCAACAGTACGCCATCCGATACCCCCATCTCCGCCCAGCCGAGCATGCCGACGACTTTATCGCCAAGCGCAAATTTAGGATTTTTAGTCGCGACAATTTCACCGACCGTACCACCGATCATGGTCTCGCCAATGGCTTGCGGCGCGGCATAGCTCTTGGCATCTTCCATGCGCATACGCATATAGGGATCGAGCGACAGGAAATGATTGCGCACCAAGACTTCGCAGTCCTTGAGCTCAGGGACTGGCACTGTTTCCAGTCGAAAATTATCGACTTTGACTTCACCCTTGGGACGGGAAGCCAGGACAATGCGCTGAAAATTACCGGTTGTTACGTTACTCATAAATACCTCATTTCATCAAGTGATTAGCCAATGCCTGAAACGCGCGATAAGTGATGGGGTCACTCGCGCCATTGGCGGCAATGGGATGGGAAGAAAATTTTACGATGACCATTTCAGCCACCGGGTCGATATAAATACGCTGGCCATGGATGCCGCGCGCTTCAAATGTATTATGGCTGTTATGCGCTATCCACCACATGTTCCGATAAGAGTAACCGGGGATTGTGGCGTAGCCGGCCTTGGCAAATTTGGCTTTATCGCCGCCCTTGCGAATATCCTCGATTGCCGCTTTCGGCAGGATTTGCTGTCCGTTGAATTTGCCCCCCAGGCGCATCATTTCGCCGAAGCGCGCCATGTCGCGCAGGGTGAGATTCAGGCCACCGCCGCCCTGCTCAGTGCCTATGCTATCAACAGCAAAATACGCGTCATTTTCAACACCGAGTTTTTGCCAGATGCGTTCGGACAATAAGTCGGACAGCGATTTACCGCTTGCGCGCTTTACGATCCAGGCCAGCACTTCGGCATTGACTGTCTTATAAGCGAAGGCTTCGTCATGATGGCCTTCTTTTTTTAACTTCACCAGAAAATCGTAAAACGTCTTTGGTCCCTCATAAGCCGGAGCAACGGGCAGCAAGCCGCCCGAACGTGCATAGTCCCAGACTTCTGCTTTGGGATCCGCATAGTTTTCTGAATACTGGACGCCGATGGTCATATCCATCACCTGACGCACTGTCGCATCGCCATACGCCGTGTCTTTAAGTTCGGGCAGATATGTGATCACCTGGGCAGCGGGATCGAGCGTCCCTTCTACCGCCATCGTCGCAGCCAGTGTGCCGACAAAGGATTTGGTGACCGACATAGCGATGTGCGGCAATTGCGGTTTGCTGATGCCGAAATATTTTTCATACACAACCTTGCCTTTGTGCATGACTAGCACGCTATCGGTATAAGTACGATTCAACATGTCGGCCCAGTTCGCGTTGGCACCTTTGTCATCGATAAAGCGGATGCCATCCAGGTCGGCTGGTGCTTGCGGCAAAGCCGAGGCAGGCAAACTACCGTGCCAGACATTCGATGTCGGACCCAGTTCACGCCCATGAGAAAACGACCAGCGGGTGCGCGGAAATTGGTAATTGCTGCCGTTGCCGGATTGAATGACTTTGTCAGGCGCTGGCGGAAACCCTTGCATCCAGCCTAGTGTTTTTGGATCGGTACTTGCAGGGTCGGGCAAAACGGTTTGTGCAATAGCTGCACTGATTGCGGTAGTCATAAGTCCACCCAAGATGATGTACAAAGCGATTTTGAGTCGTGCTGCAAAAAACGTCTGGCGCTGATGATTCTGTTTCGGCATGCTGTCTCCTTTTTCCATTTATGTGGATTGATCAGGACTTGCTTACACTTTTTAGTCGATTAATTATTCACGAAACCTAGTCACTACCGTACAGTTTTTTCATATTTTCACCCGATTTAAGGCGACGCAAATACTTGAAGGTGCCCATGGCTTTGGCAATGAGTTTATCGCCGTTCCAGATTTCACCGTCGCAAAAGCACATCGTGGTGGATCGATGAAAAGCAAATCCGCGCGCCTCGATACGGCCGCCGGGCACACCTCCCGGCTGCAAAAAAGTGGTCTTCATCTCGACCGTGACCACCCCTTTCAAATCCTCGCTCAATGAGCGCCCTGCCATCGCCATCACGACGTCCAGCATCGTCATCATGACTCCGCCGTGCGTGATTTGCCAGCTATTCATGTGGCGCTCGACTAAATCGAGAGCGATCTTGGCGCGGCCATTTTCCATCTCTAAAAACTCGACGCCCATATCGTGTAAAAACGGATTGAGTGCCGGACTTGGCTGTGCAATTGGTAAGCTCATATATGCCCGCAGTCTATGTCTATGCTGCAATGGAAGTGCGTGTATCAGTGAAACTGGTTTTGCCGGCATTAGCCTATGCGTTCAGCTAATGCGCTAATGCAACCAGATATGCTTAATTACACAGCAGAGACACCGCCATCGACTGCCAGAGTCTGACCAGTGATGTGTTTGCCTGCATCGGAGGCGAACAACAGGGCAACCCCTTTCAGATCCTCGTCATCGCCGATGCGTTGCAATGGCGCTTCTTTGGCGAGTTTTTCTTCGCCCAGATGTTCGAGTATGCCCTTGGTCATTTTGGAGGGGAAGAAACCCGGCGCTACCGCGTTGACCGTAATGCCGTGTACACCCCACTCACCTGCCAGCGTGCGGGTGAAATTGATGACTGCCGCTTTGGAGGTATTGTAGGCAATGGTTTGCATGGTTCCGGGGGCATTACCGGACAGGCCAGCGATAGACGCGATGTTGATGATACGACCGTGCTTACGCGGAATCATCGAGCGTTTGCCGACTTCTTGCGAAAGCAAAAAGATGCTGCGGATATTCAGGTTCATGACCTTATCCCAGGCTTCGACCGGATGATCTTCCGCCGGTGAACCCCAGGTCGCCCCCGCATTGTTGATCAGGATGTCGATATGGCCCAAACGCGCCAGCGCCTCATCGACCAGCGGTTTGACGCTGCCGTCTTTACCTAAGTCTGCGGCGATGGCGCTGGCATCGATACCGCGGGTTTTCAGATGAGCGACGGCTTCATCGAGATCCGATTGTTTGCGTGAGGATAAAACGATTTTGGCGCCTTGCTCACCCAGGGCTTCCGCCATTTGCAGACCGAGACCGCGCGAGCCGCCAGTGATCAATGCAGTTTTACCTTTGAGGTCGAATAATTGTTGCGAGGTGCGTGCTGTAGTAGTCATAGTTGTCTCCGATTATTTTTATGTATAAGGTCAATACGATGTCAGAACCAGTCGTCCTGCATATCCAGCGTCGTGGTATCCAGACTCGCCAGCAGGTCTAATTGTTGATGGACTTTCGGCAGTTCCCATTGGAAGAAATATCTACAGGCTTGCAGTTTGCCTGCATAAAAATTCGCATCATGATGTTGCTCTTTGCCGACCGACAATAAAGCTTGTTCCAGCCAGATCCAGGCAACGACCGTATGACCAAAGGCTTCCAGGTACAAGGAGGCGTTGGCCAATGTTTTATTCAAATCACCGGCGCCATACAATTGCTGCGTGACCATGGCAATCCGGCGCAATGCCAGCGACAAAGCCTGTGCATAATCCGTTAAGGCGGAATCAGCAGCGGCGCGGCTGATCGTTGCTTGTATCTCGGCACCGAGTGCCTTGAATGCAGCGCCATCCTGCATCACGACTTTACGCCCCAGCAGATCCAGCCCCTGGATGCCATGCGTACCTTCGTGAATCGGATTCAGGCGATTGTCGCGATAGAACTGTTCGACATTGTATTCACGCGTATAGCCATAGCCGCCGTGGATCTGGATCGCCAGGTTATTCGCTTCCAGACACCATTGAGATGGCCAGGATTTGGCAATCGGCGTGAGAATATCGAGTAGCAATAAAGCATTCGCCCTTGCCTCCGCTGCAGGTGCGCTGCGCTCTTCATCGACCAGGCGGGCGCAATACAAGTTCAATGCCAGACCGCCTTCGACATAGGATTTTTGCGCCAGCAACATACGCTTGACGTCGGTGTGCTGGATAATCGGCAACTGCGCCGTAGCCGGATCTTTGGCTTGCGGATTGCGGCCTTGCGGACGATTGCGCGCATAATCCAGCGAATGCAGATAACCGGTATAACCCAGCATGACTGCGCCAAGACCGACACCGATACGCGCCTCATTCATCATGTGGAACATATTCGCCAGGCCCTTGTGCAAGGTGCCGACCAGATAGCCGATCGCACCTGCTTTGCCTTGCGGCTTGTACTTGCCTTCACCGAAATTCAACAGGCAATTGGTGGTGCCGCGATAGCCCATTTTGTGATTCAATCCAGCCAGCACAACGTCATTGCGCTCACCCAGCGAGCCATCAGGATTGACGAGTTTTTTCGGCACGATGAACAATGAAATACCTTTGACCCCGGGGATCAGCTTGCCGTTTTGATCCGGCACTTTTGCCAGCACCAGGTGCACGATGTTTTCAGACAGTTCATGCTCGCCGGCTGAGATCCACATCTTGTTGCCAGTCAAACGGTAGCTGCCATCCGCCTGCGGCTCGGCGCGCGTGACGATGTCGGACAGACTGGAACCTGCTTGCGGTTCGGACAAACACATGGTGCCGAAGAAGCGGCCTTCCAGCATCGGTTTGGCGAACAGTTCGATTTGCTCAGTCGTGCCGCATTTCATCAGCGTGTTGGCATTACCTATCGTCAGGAATGGGTACGATGAGGTGCCGACATTCGCTCCTTTGAAATAGGCAAAGCCCGCCTTCTCGACCACGCATGGCAACTGCATGCCGCCCAGCTCGTAGTCTTGACCGGCAGCCATCAGGCCCGCTTCACAAAAGGCATTCAGTGCCGTTTTAACTTCAGGAATCATATGCACGACTTCGCCATCAAAATGCGGCTCATTCTGGTCGTTCTTTTTGTTATGCGGCGCAAATAATTCGGTGGCGATTTGTTCGCAGGTATCAAGCGCAGCGTTGAAGGTTTCGCGGGTGTGGTCGGCGAAACGTTCGCGCTGATTCAGGGACTCGACATTCAGCCATTCATACAGCAAAAAATCGAGGTCACGGCGAGGGATGATTTTTGATTGCATAGCGAGTCAGATGTCTGGCGTTGGCAGGACGATTGATCGTCCATGCGGTTAAAAAAAGCAAGACAGGTGACTCCCGTCTTGCTCATTTTTATCTCAATTTCACATTCAGCAGTGAATCCAGCCGTAAGTCGTTTACACCACTTCAAACAAGCCGGCAGCGCCTTGACCGCCGCCGATACACATCGTGACGACCACAAATTTTGCGCCGCGGCGTTTACCTTCGATCAGGGCATGACCTGTCAGGCGCGCACCGGAGACGCCATAAGGATGTCCGACCGCAATCGCACCGCCGTTGACATTCAGCTTATCCATAGGAATGCCGAGTTTGTCTGCGCAATACAATACTTGCACGGCAAACGCTTCGTTCAATTCCCACAGGCCGATGTCTTCGACTTTGAGACCTGCTTTTTTCAATAATTTCGGAATCGCGTAAACAGGGCCGATACCCATTTCATCAGGCTCGCACCCGGCGATGGCGAAGCCGCGGAAGATGCCGAGCGGTTGCAAGCCCTTGGCTTCAGCCACTTTGCTATTCATCAGGATCGCAACGGAGGCGCCATCCGAAAACTGACTCGCATTACCCGCAGAAATCACGCCGCCTGGCACTGCCGAGCGGATCTTAGAGACGGCTTCCAAGGTAGTATCCGGACGAATACCTTCGTCCGCGGAGATCGTCACCTCTTTGCTGACCAGCATGCCGGTCGCTTTATCGGCAACACCCATGACGGTAGTCATCGGGACGATTTCTGCATTAAACAAGCCTGCCGCCTGAGCCGCTGCCGCACGCAATTGGCTCTGCACACCATATTCGTCCTGACGCTCACGCGCGATGTTGTAGCGCTTGGCAACGGTTTCTGCGGTTTGCAACATTGGCCAGTAGACTTCCGGCTTATGTTGCTTCAGCCATGGATCGACGATCATGTGCGTATTCGCTTCGTTTTGCACACAAGAAATCGACTCGACGCCGCCAGCAGCATAGATGTCGCCTTCGCCCGCAATGATACGCTGCGCTGCCAGGGCAATCGTCTGCAAACCGGAAGAACAAAAACGATTGACGGTCATGCCGGCCGTGGTGACCGGGCAACCGCCGCGTAAGGCGATCTGGCGCGCAATATTGCTGCCTGTCGCGCCTTCCGGGGTCGCACAACCCATGATCACATCTTCTACTTCTGCCGCATCAATCTTCGCGCGCGCTATCGCTGCGCTCAATACATGGCCGCCCAGAGTGGCGCCATGCGTCATGTTGAAAGCGCCCTTCCAGGATTTTGCAAGGCCAGTACGTGCGGTGGATACGATGACAGCATCAGACATGTGAGTCTCCTAACAGGTTTAATTTAATAATTTTGAATGAAGTGACGGTTACAACAAGCTTGGCAATACACAATAACTAGCGAAGCTGACCCGCATAAAAAACATGGCTGGCTAGGCTTATGAAATAGCTGAATATCAGAATAGCATATTTTTAGTACGACCGTTCGCAAAAAAATAAAGTAATTTTTTTGATGTTTTCGGGCAAATAATGAACGAACGTAAGTTTCTGTAAGTTTCAAGAAAGCATGCCGTAAGTTTCAGCTTGCACACTCAATCTGCGCAAAAACTAAGTTTGGATAGTTCGAACTCAAGTTTGCCTACAACTTTAAAACATAATAGGAGACAAGCATGGCGACAGCACAAGCAGCGTCAGGCAGTATGACCTCTGAAGAGCGTAAAGTTATTTTCGCCTCTTCACTAGGCACTGTATTTGAATGGTACGACTTTTATCTGTATGGCTCACTCGCAGCCATCATTGCAAAACAGTTCTTCGCAGGTACCGATCCAAATACGGCATTTATTTTTGCTCTATTGGCTTTTGCCGCTGGCTTCATTGTGCGCCCTTTCGGCGCACTGGTATTCGGCCGCCTGGGCGACATGATTGGACGTAAGTACACATTCCTGGTCACGATCCTGATCATGGGCGGCTCTACCTTCTGCGTAGGCTTATTGCCAAACTATGCGTCGATAGGTATTGCGGCGCCTGTGATCCTGATTTCTCTGCGGATTTTGCAAGGTCTGGCACTCGGTGGCGAGTACGGCGGCGCGGCTACTTATGTGGCAGAGCACGCTCCCCACGGTAAACGCGGTGCATTTACTTCATGGATCCAGACAACAGCGACGCTGGGTCTGTTCTTGTCCCTGATGGTGATTCTGGGCACACGGACTGCCATCGGCGAAGAAGAATTTGCGGCCTGGGGCTGGCGCGTTCCTTTCCTGGTATCGGTATTCTTGCTGGCAATCTCAGTATGGATCCGTTTGTCCATGAATGAATCTCCGGCGTTTGCCAAAATGAAGGCCGAAGGCAAAACTTCCAAAGCACCTTTGACTGAATCTTTCGGTCAATGGAAAAACCTGAAAATCGTTATCCTCGCCTTGGTCGGTTTGACAGCAGGTCAGGCTGTGGTCTGGTACACAGGCCAGTTCTATGCCCTGTTCTTCCTGCAACAAACCTTGAAAGTAGACGGCGCTACAGCCAATATCCTGATCGCGGCATCATTGGTGATTGGTACGCCATTTTTCCTGATCTTTGGCTCCCTGTCCGACAAGATCGGTCGTAAGCCCATCATCATGGCGGGTTGCCTGATCGCCGCACTGACCTATTTCCCGATTTTCAACGCCTTGACCCACTATGCAAATCCTGCGTTGGAAAATGCATTGAAAAATGCCCCGGTGGTAGTAACTGCTGATCCGGCAGATTGCCAATTCCAGTTCAACCCAACCGGCACCAAGAAATTCACTTCCTCTTGCGATATCGTCAAGGCTAAACTGGCGGCCGCATCGGTCAACTATTCGAATGAAATTGCTCCGGCTGGCACAGTAGCATCAGTTAAAGTTGGCGATAAGCTGATTCAATCGTATAACTCAACTGGCTTGCCTAAGGAAGAAGCGGCGGCGAAAGACAAAGCATTTGCTAAAGAATTTGCCGATGCGATTAAAGCGGCAGGTTATCCAGCAAAAGCAGATCCAACGCAAATCGACAAGCCGATGGTATTGCTACTGCTGACCATCCTGGTTCTGTATGTAACGATGGTATATGGCCCGATTGCAGCGATGCTGGTGGAGATGTTCCCAACCCGCATTCGCTACACGTCGATGTCTTTGCCTTACCACATTGGTAACGGCTGGTTCGGCGGCTTGCTGCCAACGACTGCGTTTGCCCTGGTTGCGTTTAAAGGTGATATTTACTACGGCCTGTGGTATCCGATCATCATCGCCTTAGTGACCTTTGTCATCGGCACTTTGTTCATCAAAGAAACAAAAGACAACGATATCTACGCAGCAGATTAATCACTGCAATTAATCAAAAAAAGCCGTCAGTTCATCTGAACTCACGGCTTTTTTATTTGTATCCACACACATTCAATAACAAACTTTATAGTTGATAGTCCATCAATAACTCTATCTTCCCCTGCTGTGAAGTCAATGTCGCCTGACTGCCGACCACTAGAGATACTTTATCTTTGATGTGTCCAAATGGCAGCCCCGTAATAACAGGAACCGGGATGATCGATCGTAAATACCGGATCATTTCATCAAAATTATAACCATTGTCGTGAGGAGCTAATTTATACGCAGAGAAATTACCGAAAATAATCGCTTTCTGATTTTTCAGAAGGCCGGCGAAATGCAATTGCAACATCATGCGCTCGACCCTGTATGGATGTTCCGCGATGTCTTCCACAAATAAAATACCGCCATCAATTTTCGGCAAATACGATGTGCCCACCAGATGCGTCAAAACGGCGAGATTCCCACCCCATAAAACACCGCTGGCCTGAGCATCGTCGGCATCCGCAGAATCGAAACAGATAGCGTGCCGACGATGATTGATACAGTCGAAAAAACTCATCAAGGTCAACTCACTCTGGTCTTCCCTGGCGAAGTCATCACAAAGCATGGGGCCGGCGATACTTGATTTATTTTCCAACGCGAGCAAGGCCATTTGCAAGGCCGTAAAATCACTATAGCCGACAAAATACTTGCCACTACGCGCCAGTTTTTTGTAGTCAAGATACGGCAACAAACGCGACAGTCCATAGCTACCGCGTAAAGCCATGATGATGTCGATATCGGGCTGATCAGCCGCAGCATGGATTTGTGCCGCTCGCTCTGCATCCGTTGCGCCAAAACGTTGGAACTTGCGATCCGGCTGATAGTAATTGCGAACATGAAATCCCGAGTTACGCAAGTTTTGCACACCGCGCTCTACCGCCATATCGTCAATGGCACAGCCACTGATACCAACGATGGCAACACCTGGTTCACGTGTCGATAAATCTGACTTTGGCAAATCAGTGTTCATGCATAGTCCTGAGTGAAATGAATTAGTACAATGGTATTGGCTATGCTAAACGACTTTAGCCGCATTTGGACAATCAGATGTCGACCGAGGCGGATTTTTTTGCGCCGCTCTTCTGCTAACAAAAAAATCTTTCAGCAAACGACTGCAGGCCTCGGACATGACGCCACCGATGACATCGGTGTGATGATTGAGTTTATCTTGATCGAATAGATTCAAAACTGATCCGCACGCGCCGGTTTTTGGGTCACTGGCACCATAGACGACTCTGGACAGGCGCGCGTGCATCATCGCGCCCGCACACATCACGCAAGGCTCCAGAGTTACATATAACTCGCAGCCCGGTAACCGGTAATTTCCTAAAATTTCAGCACCGGCACGGAGTGCCATGATCTCTGCATGCGCCGTCGGATCATGCTTAGCGATGGGATGATTGTAACCACAGGCAATCACCTCTGAGTCTTTGACCAGGACAGCGCCAACCGGCACCTCACCCAACTCCCAGGCAAGCTGTGCCTGCTGGAGAGCGATTTGCATGAAATCCGCATCTGTCTTCATTGGATAATTATTGAAATAAATCTGGATGAACGACGCTTACAGCTGAGCGCTGCAATTAGCCGTCGATCTCAGCCCAGCAATTGGGCGTTTCGTATAAAGTAACCTTAGTCAAAGATAAGGCACGGCCATAACGATCATGGTAAACATCTTTGAGCATATCAAAAGCAATCTTGGCCAGATTCTCGACTGTTGGTACGCGGTCAATCACGACAGTTTTGTGGTTCGGCATACTTTCCAAAAAATTTCTTACAGCGGCATCTTTTTCGTACACGATAAACGCGTGATCCCAAAGATCGACCAGATACTGGTTTGCCAGCGCCTTGATGTCGCCGAAATCCATGATCATGCCGTTATCGGACTCGCCATCTTTTTCCACCACATCGCCAGTCAGGGTAATGAGCAAGGTATAGCGATGCCCATGCAAATTACGGCATTGACTGTTGTGATCAGGAATACGATGACCGGTATCGAATTCCATTTTTCTTGTGATGGTGAGCATGTAAGACCTAAACGATGGTAACGAAAATTACGGTATTTGTAGAAATTTATGGGTTTGCAGACTGAGCTTCCAATGCGGATGCTGCTTGCAAAATTCAACGGCGATCTGCAGATTCTTTGCTTGCTGCGGACCGTCCATGGCTTGCACAAAATAATGCTGGAAATCCAGGGCAGCGTAGGCTTGCATATTTTGTCCCAATTGCGGAATCACGACTTTCAGTTCATTCCCTTTGCGGACAACCAGTTCAGCGCCCATTTTGGGACTGACGCAAATCCAGTCAATGCCATCCGGCACCGGTAAGGTGCCATTGGTTTCGATGGCGATTTCAAAATCGACGGCATGCATGGCAGCAATCAATTCAGCATCCAATTGCAACAAAGGTTCGCCGCCGGTAAACACCACATACTTGCTTGCGGCATAGTCTTGCGGCCACAAACGATCGATGGTGGCTGCTAACTCTGCCGCTTGTCTAAACTTGCCGCCACGCTCGCCGTCGGTACCGACAAAATCGGTATCGCAAAACTGGCAAACTGCGGTCGCCCTGTCCTCTTCCTTGCCGGTCCATAAATTGCAACCGGCAAAACGACAAAACACCGCAGGGCGGCCAGCATGATTGCCTTCGCCCTGCAGGGTGTAGAAAATTTCTTTAACGCTGTAAGTCACAAAATTACTCGCTCGCTTTTACTGTCTTATTCCCACTCGATCGTCGCTGGCGGCTTACCGGAAATATCATAAACCACACGGTTGATGCCGCGCACTTCATTGATAATGCGGTTGGATACCTTGCCTAACAATTCATGTGGCAGATGTGCCCAGTGGGCAGTCATGAAATCTTGTGTTTGTACGGCGCGCAGAGCAACTACATATTCGTAAGTACGGCCATCGCCCATCACGCCAACCGACTTTACCGGCAAGAACACAGCAAACGCCTGACTGGTCGCATCGTACCAAGACATCGCTTTTTCGCCCGACAATCCTTCGACTTGCGTATTGCGAAGTTCTTCGATGAAGATAGCATCGGCACGGCGTAGTAAATCGGCAAACTCTTTTTTCACTTCACCCAGGATGCGCACGCCAAGGCCAGGACCCGGGAACGGATGGCGATACACCATGCTATGCGGCAAACCAAGTGCGACACCCAGTTTGCGCACTTCATCTTTAAACAATTCACGCAGTGGTTCTAACAGCTTCAGGTTTAAGGTATCCGGCAATCCGCCGACGTTATGATGGCTCTTGATGGTATGCGATCCCTTTTTACCCTTGCCTGCACTCTCAATCACATCGGGATAAATCGTACCCTGCGCCAGCCATTTTGCATTTTTCAGCTTGGCCGATTCGACCTGAAACACTTCGACGAATTCACGACCGATAATTTTGCGCTTGGCTTCCGGGTCAGTCACGCCAGCCAGATGTCCCATGAACTGGGCGCTCGCATCGACATGAATGACTTTGACGCCGAGGTTATTGGCAAACATTTCCATGACCATTTTGCCTTCATCAAGACGCAGCAGGCCATGATCGACGAAGACACAGGTCAATTGATCGCCGATCGCGCGATGAATCAAGGCGGCCGCAACACTGCTGTCAACGCCACCCGAGAGACCCAGGATCACTTCATCCGTACCGACTTGCTGGCGGATAGATTCGACTGCTTCGGAAATATAATCAGGCATATTCCAGTCGGATTTACAGCCGCAGATTTCATGCACGAAGCGGGAAATAATCGCTTCGCCTTGTAGTGTATGCGTGACTTCCGGATGAAATTGCACGGCATAAAAACGACGCTCTTCATCTGCCATCGCCGCGATCGGGCAATTATCTGTGGATGCCATCAATTTAAAACCAGCCGGCATTTCATTTACTTTATCACCATGGCTCATCCAGACCTTGAGCATGCCATGACCTTCTGGCGTGACAAAATCATGGATGCCTTTCAGCAATGCCGTGTGGCTGCGGGCGCGCACCTCAGCATAGCCGAACTCGCGCACAAGACCGTTTTCCACCTTGCCGCCAAGCTGCTCTGCCATCGTCTGCATGCCGTAGCAGATACCTAACACCGGCACGCCTGCATCAAATACCGCCATCGGAGCGCGTGGCGTATCGCCTTCCGTTACACTGCTTGGACCGCCTGACAAAATAATTCCGGCCGCACCGTAGTTACGAATAAATTCGTCACTGACATCATAAGGATGGACTTCAGAAAAAACGCCCGAGTCACGCACACGGCGTGCGATCAGTTGCGTTACTTGGGAACCGAAATCAAGAATGAGAATTTTTGAATGCATGGGAAATGAATTTTTCAGTCAAATAATAATGTCGGGCTGGGCGAAACTTGCTTGCGCGACGTGATTGTTACCAGCGTTTTTCGCTGACAGCAGTGCTTTCTCAGCAAGGCTGATTAATATTTCCGGTTCGGCGTCCGGGTACATATCAGTTGACACGATCCCTGCGCTCATTGTCAGATGCACGAGCTCATCCTCGATCTGGTCGGGATGCGACATCACCCCTATGCGGATGCGCTCTGCTACTGCGGTGGCAACTAAGGTCGAAGCGCCGGGTAGTACGATCAGGAAAATATCGTTGCCAAAACGACCCAAGGCATCAAACGGTCTGACGCATGAGCGGATACGACTCACCACCCTGATCATCGCCATATCGCTAAATGCAATGCCATGCTGATCGCGAATCTGCGCGATCTGATCCAAGGTCGCAAAAATCAACGCCAAAGGCTTTTCCGATTTATGGCAGCGTTCCATTTCGATTTTGAGCGAACGGCTAATTGCCGCCTTATTCCAGGTGCCCAAGATCGGATCAATCAACGACTCGCGTTTCAAATTGCGATTTTGCCTGACCAGCTCCTGATGAGCCTGATACAAAATACCTGAGGCGATTTCACGTTCCAGCAATATCGCAATGTCCGCCAGCAGCAATCGAGATTCATCGTCGAATGCGTGTGCCTGATAATCGATCAGTGAAATATTGCCGATCACTTCACCAGTTTGATCGGCGATTGGATAAGCCACATAAAAACGGATATATGGCGCACCTGTCACTAGAGGGTGCGTCGTGATCTCATGATGCTTGGTCGTATCTTCGACAACAAACAGATCCTTGGCTAACACCAGGCTAGCGCAGAACATGGCCTCTATTGCCGCCATTGAACGCTCACTTGGATCAAATCTGGCTGATAAATCGCCTAAATGAATCAGGCAATTCGACACCCCGAATAATTTGATGGCAAGACGTTCAAACCGGGCAATTCTTGATTCATTGGACTCAGCAAACAAATTGCCGGTACCTGAGCTCAATTGAATAGCGGTCGTAGGATTAGAACGATCTAGCTGACTTGCCATACCGGACTCCTGTTGACTGCACAAATACCCCGAACCACGCTATCACGCACTTTCACTAGTCAGCACGATAATTAGGTGCTTCCTTGGTGATCTGAACATCATGTACGTGGGACTCCTTCATGCCTGCCGAAGTGATTTCCACGAATTCGGCTTTGGTGTGCAGATCATCGATCGACGCACAACCGCAATAACCCATGGAAGAACGGACACCACCGACTAACTGATACAAGATCGCCAAAACGCTGCCTTTGTAAGCAACACGTCCCTCAATTCCCTCCGGCACCAATTTATCTGCGTTGTTAGACGCATCCTGGAAATAACGATCGGCAGAGCCGTCCGCCATCGCACCCAGGCTTCCCATGCCACGGTAGGATTTGTAGCTGCGCCCCTGGAACAAGATAACTTCGCCGGGTGCTTCCTCGGTACCCGCAAACATACTGCCCATCATGACTGTCGATGCGCCAGCCGCTAAAGCCTTGGATACGTCACCGGAGAAACGCACGCCGCCGTCAGCGATGCAAGGAACGCCTGTGCCCTTTAAGGCATTTGCCACGTTAGCAATCGCCGTAATTTGCGGCACGCCAACACCAGCCACGATACGGGTAGTGCAAATAGAACCGGGACCGATCCCCACTTTCACTGCGTCAGCACCGTGCTCAACCAGCGCCAATGCGGCGGCGGCGGTCGCGATATTTCCGCCAATGACTTCGATGTGAGGATACTTGGTTTTTACCCAGCGAACGCGATCCAGTACGCCTTTCGAATGACCATGCGCCGTATCGACGACGATGACATCGACGCCGGCTTTAGCCAGCAAATCAATTCTTTCGTCATTATCGGCACCAACGCCCACAGCGGCACCCACGCGCAATTTACCTTGTTCGTCTTTTGAGGCAAACGGATGTTCTGTTGATTTTTGAATATCTTTTACTGTGATTAATCCGCGCAACTCAAAGGCATCGTCAACAACCAGCACGCGCTCAAGGCGATGCTTATTCATCAAGCGCTTGGCGTCGGCCAGATCCGCACCTTCTTTAACGAACACTAGTTTTTCGCGTGGCGTCATCTTGGCGCGCGCTTCTGCATCCAATTCCTCTTCAAAGCGCAAATCACGATTGGTAATAATTCCAACCACCGATTTACCTTCGACTACCGGGAAGCCGCTGATACCATGCTGTTGCGATAAGGCAATCACATCGCGTATTTTCATATCCGGCGGTATCGTAATCGGATCACGCAATACGCCAGACTCAAAACGCTTCACTTTGGCAACTTCTCTCGCCTGCTCTTTCGCAGTGAGGTTTTTATGAATAATGCCGATACCACCTTCCTGAGCCATGGCAATAGCCAATCTGGCCTCAGTCACGGTATCCATGGCAGCAGAGACCAAAGGAATATTCAGCTTGATCTTGCGAGTCAGATTGGTCGCAAGAGAAGTATCTTTTGGGAGGATGTTCGAGTATGCCGGAACGAGCAGCACGTCATCAAAAGTGAGTGCTTTTTGGAGTAAACGCATAGTATTTCCTATAGGCGCAAAACCGAATTATACAGAAAACTTGCCGAGACGTCTCGTACCGTGTAAAACTCTGGAAAATCATCACCGAGATTACTCCTGATTTTTTCTGAAAGCCAAGTATGACCAAACATCAAACATCATTTTTTCTGGGCGCAATCATGGCGTTGCTCATATCGGTTCCGGCACATGCGCAGTATGTGTGGCTGGACGACAAAGGGAACAAACAATTCTCCGACATGCCGCCGCCTTTGAATGTCCCCAAGAACCGGATTATCAAAGCGCCTAATAAAACTGCGGAAACCAGCTTGCCAGCGGCAGATAAGCCCGCTGCATCGACTCCAGGCAATGCCGACCAGAACAAACTGGAAAAGCCTGTGACGACCGCCAGCAAAAATGAGGACTTCATGAAGCGTCGCGCCGAGCAAGCGGCCAAAGACAAAAAAGCCGCAGAGGAAGCGCAAAATAATGCGGATAAAGCCAAGAACTGCGAACGCGCCAAGTCATACCAAAAAGCGCTGGAATCCGGCGTCCGTATTGCAACTACGGGAAAGGATGGAGAGCGAAGTTACATGGACGATGGCAAAAGAGCACAAGAATTAGCTGATGCAAAACGCACCATGGCTGGCTGTCAATAAGCTGTTAGATCGCTATTTACCTTGTTTTCTGGCGCGACGCCGACGAGCCTCCATGGGGTCGGCGACGAGGGCCCGATAAATCTCGACCCTATCGCCGTCTCGCAACAAGGTATCCGGCGATTTGAGTTTGCCAAAAATCCCGAATTTACAGGTTTTGAGATCGATTTCCCGATGTTTTAAACAAATCTGGCTTTGCTCAATGGCATCCAGCAAATTCATATCAGTGGGTATATGTATCTCCAGCATGGTTACCACGTCCGGTGTGGCAAAACATATCTGGACTTTAATTTTGTTGGAATCATCCATATAATTTTTCCGCGTGCGCGCAAAAAGAATCGACGAAGCTATTCGCAATTTTACTGAACACGGGACCAATCAAGTGTTCAAGCAATTTACTGGAAAATTCATAGCTCAAATCAAATTCAATCTTGCAGGCATCTTCACGCAATTCGGTGAACTTCCATCGACCAAGTAGCTGTCTGAATGGGCCGTCCACCAGATTCATCTCCATCAGATGGGGTGGAGCATTCGTATTTTTTGTCGTAAATCTCTGCTTAATTCCGTGATAATTGATGGATAATGTTGCGGTCAGGTCTTGTTCTGTGCGCTGCGCTACATCAACCTCGCCGCACCATGGTAAAAATTGTGGATAATCTTCTACCCGTTCAACCAAGGCAAACATTTGCGCTGCGCTATAGGCGATAAAAACTGTTTTGTGTACGACTGCCATCAATAAGACCCGTTTGCTAGAAAAACATTCGAAATTTTAACCGACCTGTTTCTATTTCCAACATCAGCGGCAATGCATTTACGCTGCTGTTGTGAAGAAGAGAATGTCATTTATTTTTATATTGCATGAGTATTGCTGATAACAAAAAAGCCTTCCATGATTATTTCATCGAAGAACAATTCGAAGCCGGTATTGTATTGCAAGGATGGGAAGTTAAGTCCATACGCGCAGGCCGCGCTCAATTAAAAGAAGCCTACGTCATTGTCCGTAACGGTGAAATTTTCTTATTCGGCGCCCATATCGGCGCCCTGCCTACCGCCTCAACCCATATCCATCCGGATTCGGTACGTACACGCAAGTTGCTCTTGAATGCGGCAGAAATTAACAAGCTAATTGGCAAGGTGGAACGCGCGGGCTATACCCTGGTTCCATTGAATATGCATTACACCAATGGACGGGTGAAGTGTCAGATTGGCTTAGCAAAAGGGAAGAAACAGCACGACAAGAGGGATTCGGAAAAAGAACGTGACTGGCAAAGAGAGCAGCAAAAAATCATGAAGCAGCATCGTCGATAAAATTTTTTATCGAATCTGAACAGCTATTTACTTGGAAGGGACATAAATATCATGTCCCGCATCCTGAATCTGACGCCGCAGAGCCCGGCGCTCATCTAAGGTCATACGACTGCGTTTCTGGGTCGTTTCCGACTTATCCGCAGCAGCGTGCTCAAGATTTTTTTTCGCATCGATGCCCTCTGGTTCGCCCCCGTCACGGACTGGCTGCGAGTTCACTTTCCGCTCTTGTTGCAATATTTTTTGCTCTTTACGTTCTGCCTGATGCGCATTATTCTGTCCCCTTGGAAAACCAAAGAAATTACCAAATCGTCCAGGTTCCGCGCATGCAACGCCTGCCGACATCAGCGTCAACACAAGCACAGAACAGCGTAAGTACGATATATTCATTTGGTTAGTCGAAATGAGTAAGGCAAAAAACCGGAAGGTCTCTTCCAGACAAATCATTTACTACGTTATGATTCAAGCGAAATTCTAAGCCTAAATTTGTCGATGAGCAGCTAATTAATTACTTGACTTGAGTTTATGCGGTGTTATATCCACACGACGCAGCAAATCAGTAAAGTCTGTAACAGTTTGTAATCCATTAACAATATTTACCAATCAACTCCATTTCTGACGGTAACATACGAGCATGAATAATATCAATTCCTCTCCTGATTCCCTCAATAGCAGTGGCAGCAAGGCAAAAATTTTAGTCGTTGATGACGATGTGCGACTACGGGATTTATTGCGCCGCTATTTAACAGAGCAAGGTTTCAATGTCGTCAGCGCTGAAAATGCCCAGGCAATGAATAAGCTATGGATACGCGAACGCTATGACCTGCTGGTGCTCGATTTAATGCTGCCTGGCGAGGATGGCTTGGCAATTTGCCGGCGTTTACGCGGTGCCGGTGATAAGACGCCAATCATCATGCTGACCGCCAAGGGTGAAGAAGTGGATCGTATCATCGGCCTGGAAATGGGGGCAGACGATTACCTGCCAAAACCCTTCAGCCCGCGTGAATTGGTCGCTCGCATCAATGCCGTGCTACGCCGCAAAGTGCCGGATGAATTGCCAGGCGCGCCATCGGAAGGCCCTCAAACATTTGAATTCGGCGATTTCGTTCTGGATCTCGCGACGCGTACACTGAAAAAAAACCAGGAAAATATTAGCCTGACCACAGGTGAATTTTCTGTACTAAAAGTATTCGCCCGACATGCAAGACAGCCTTTGTCACGCGAGAAACTGATGGAACTTGCCCGTGGTCGCGAATATGAAGTATTCGACCGCAGCCTTGACGTCCAGATTTCACGCTTGCGCAAATTGATCGAACCGGATCCATCGAATCCGCTTTACATTCAAACCGTCTGGGGTCTGGGATACGTGTTCATCCCGGATGGACAATCCCGCTAAACCCAATTAAACCGGATATGCCTGCAACTGGCGCGTTCTATGCAGGTTCTTCGGATCTGAGATCTCCGTATTGTATTTTTCATACCTTCCTCACCTCAATTACACCCTCGCTCAATGCGTACTTATCTGAATAGTTTTGACTGGTTAGGAAGCGGACTGTTTTGGCGCACATTTTTCCTCCTGGCAATTCTGGTAATGAGTAGCATGGTGGCCTGGTTCGCCAGCTTTCGCATGGTGGAACGCGCTCCGCGTACGCAACAAATCGCTGCCCAAGTCGTATCCATCGTTACCATCACCCGTGCCGCCCTGACCCACTCTGCGTTGGACAAACGTCGAGAATTGCTATTCGATCTTGCCAGCAATGATGGCATTCGCGTGTATTTGCTTGAGGACACGGACAATGTTGAAGAGCAGGAGCCTACGCCGGCATTCGAAGAGTTACGCATTGCGATTCAGCGTAAATTAGGTAAAACGACCCGTTTTGCCAAAAACGTGAATGACGTCAGTGGATTCTGGATCAGCTTCGATATCGATGAAGACCAATATTGGCTGCGACTGGATCAAGAACGGATTGAACAAACCACGGGCATACAAGTGTTAGGATGGGCTGCGACTACTTTATTCCTGACGCTAATAGGCGCAGCAATCATTTCAAAACTGATTAACGATCCGCTTGCGCGCCTGAGCAATGCTGCACGCATGCTGGCCAAAGGCAAAATACCCAAGCCGTTGCCGGAAAAAGGGCCAAAGGAAATTAAAGAAACGAACAACAGCTTTAACCAGATGGTTGAGGATTTGGAACGTATTGAATCCGATCGCGCGATCATTCTGGCCGGCATTTCCCACGATCTGCGGACGCCGCTTGCCCGCATGCAGCTTGAAGTCGAGATGGCAAACCTGTCGGAAGAGTCGCGCCATGGCATGCAAAGTGATCTGGGTCAGATGGACGATATTATTGGTCAATTTCTGGACTATGCGAAACCCCTGAATACCGTCGCACTCGACACCATTGACCTGACCGAATTACTTATCCAAGTGGTGGAAGAATCGTCTCGCCTGACGGACGTACAAATCCGTTCGTCCATTACGGCTGACGTACGCATCTCCGGCAATGCCGTGGAACTGAAACGACTATTTCATAATCTGATTGAAAATGCCCGACGCTATGGCAAAACCCCGGGTACGGATATAGTCAAAATCGATCTGCAATGTGCCTATAAAAATAAAGAGAAAAAACAAGGCCTGTATATCAACTTGCGAGACTATGGCGTGGGGGTAGAAAACGAGGACATCTCGCGCTTACTACGTCCATTCACCCGAGCGGATACCTCACGCAGTCAGGCCAATGGCTCGGGCCTGGGATTGGCAATCGTCGATAAAATCATTAAACGTCATGGCGGCCGGCTCCGCATTTCCAATCATGCGAATGGTGGTTTCGTCGTTCTCATCGCCCTTCCTTCTATCTGAGAATCTATTCAGAATTTTTTTACTCTCTTAGCAATACGAAGAAAACCAAACTAACAAACTGGGGCTCGTGTTGATAGTGTTGATAGTGTTGAGTTTCTTCCAACGTCGCCGGGATTTTTAAAGTCAGGCGAAAGAAGATTGTAAGAGCTAGCACTGCTGCATGAATACTAAAGTGTGGAGCTCATCTGGTTTAGCAATTTCTACGGGAGCGGCCAATATGTCGCGGACGCCTTGGATAACTGGCTCTCCGGCATTACCTCATCGACCAGTACCTATATGACTTGCAATAAGGATGTTTGGTGCAACGTGAATCTCTCAAATACCTCTGTTTTATCAGTGACGTCTCGGCCATCGTCACCGTAAATCGTATGCAATAAGCCTTGCGTATCGACGACGATATCGCGTTTTATTCCTGAGACTATCCCTCTTGCGCCTTCGCCTTTCTGTTGCAAGTCAGTATTGATTTAACAAGCTTTACGTGGCAGCATCCGGGATTCGTCTTAAATTCCTTATGTCCGAAGTGCAACGCGTGTCAAATGAAAAATATATGTTCAAAAATTTCTGCGCAATTCCGTCTACCTCCAACAAGATCTCTTTACGGAGAGAGGTGTTGGTCAGAGCTCAGCGGTCTGATAGTTTAAATCATTCTGATCTACGGCTTATGTCGATGACTACACGACAGAAACGGCTCCCGCCCTCACATTTTTACCGAATTGGCATACGTACATGGGTGATGCTTGTTCTATCCGTTGGACTCAGTCTATCTTCAGAATTAACTCTGGCAGCGCCACCTAATGATTTTCGGGTACTGACGGACGATATAAGTACACCGGGCAGCAAAACTCTCAAGATTCAATCGAGTGTGGCACGACCATCGTCAAATTTTTCTCCTGATTCTGGACGACTCTTTCAAGGATTGGGAGAACTGGCGTATGGGTTATCAGAGCAATGGGAAATCAGTGCCCAGGCCCCAGTAACACGACTCAATGGAAATTGGTACTCAAACGGTATCAATCTGGAACTGCAGTATGTAGCTCCTCATGATGACGATGATGGTTTTTATTGGGGAGCTCGTACCGAACTGGGCTACGCGTCACAGGAAGATGACAAGCGGACTTGGCAGGCAGAGTTCCGACCTATTCTCGGTTATCGGATTTCCGATTGGCATTTTGCGATGAATCCGGCGGTCACCACCGCATTGAGCGGCGAGGATAGAAAAGCCAAATTTGAACCATCGGCCAAGCTGTCATACCAGGTAGATAAATCAAATGCGGTGAGCATGGAGTATTTTGTCGACGCTGGCCCGCTCTCCCATTTTTTGCCGCGCAGTCGCCGTAACGAGCTTGCCCTGATAGTTTTGGATTCCAAAATTGGAAAATCCGAGATTAATCTCGGGGTTGGACGCGGGATGACGAGTATCTCAGACCGCTGGGTCGTCAAATTCATCTTGTCCACTACGCTGGATTAAGCGCAGGCTATCCGAGGTAAGGTACAGACGCCCGAGTGTTTGATGAAACCCTAGGTTACTTCTTCGGCTTATTTTTTTGCCGTACCACTCACTGCATTCAATTCATAAGACATGCGTAAGTTGGCATCAGACTTAAGCGCGGCAGCCTGTGCTGGCAATGCGGCTGCAACAGGCCGAGATACATCGGCATTTTGCAATACCGCAGCATGCGAAGTCTGCTGAAAGCTCAACGTTCCCCAGGCCGCGGCTGTTGCCACACTGGCAAATGCTAACACGCCAGCCAGAACGGAAGTACGCAGGCGAAATCCTGGTAATCCAGCATCTGGAGCATGATTAAAATCGGCAGGCAATTCGACTACTACCGGTGCTTGTGCCAGCATCTCTTGCGCACGTTGACGCCAGACTGCACTTTGCTCCTGATTTTTAGACAAGCGGTTAATCAACTCATTGGCAACTGTTGCTGCCTGCAGGTGCTCCTGCTCTAACTGCAAGCGCAAATCTTCGGCCTTTTTTTGTTTCGCAATCTGATCGTTCTGGACTTGAATCAAGGATATTTCATACTGGCGCTGCGCTAGTTCCAATGCTTCTTCCGCCGCAGTTTGAGCCGCTTCTGCTATTGCTGCCGCTTGCGTCTCTGCCATCAATTTTTCTTGCAATAACTCATGCGTTCTTTGTTCCTGAGCAATACGTTGCAAGGCTTGTTGATGCAATTCTTCATCGACCGCTTTTTGATTTTCCAGGGACTGATTAATCGCTTGCTGTGCTTGCAGGCGCTCTTGCTCAGCCGCGAGCAGCTCAGCTTGCAATTGCTCTTGTTTACTCAATTCCTGTTCAACTAACGCACGGGCCTGCATCACTTGTTCTGCTGCTTGAGTGAGCTGGTTTTCCAGCGCCAGTTTTTCCTGTGCGGCGATGATTGCGGCCTGTTCTGCTTGCAGGCGACGCTCGCTTTGCAGGCAAAGCTCTCGTTCAATTTGGACGCGCTGTTCCGATTCGCTCAATAATTGTTTTTCAAACGTCATTTTTTGATTGATCGTTTCAAGTGCAAGCGCATTGGTTTTGATCGCATCGGCCTGCAATTGATTCTGCTCTTGCGTCATGATGAGATTTTTTTGCGCTAATTCGGCGGCTTGCAACTCATTATGCTGCAGAGTCAATAATTCATCGGCATGTGCCTGGGCTAAAGCTGCATGTTGCGCCTGCGTTTGCGCATATTGTTGCGCTAGCAGTAACGCTTCTTGTTCCGCCAGATACTTGGCCTGCGCTGCCTCACGTGCATCTTGCTCGACTTGCGCTTTACGTTGACATACAGCGAGATAGTCATGCTCTGCCTGAACGCGTTGCGCAGCCTCTTCCGCTGCCAATTGTTCGGCTAAACGTTTTTGTTGAAGCAAACTGACGAGTTGTAATTCTGACGCCGCTTTTTCATTTTCCAGATGGGCTAACTCGGTTGCTTCGCGCACTTTATTTTCGGTAGCGGCCAGAGCCGTTTGTTTCGCCTCGGCATGCTCAGTTGAAGCAGCAAACAAAGCGCGCTCAGCATTCAATAATTCTTGCGCGTAGTGATTTGCCATCGTCTCTTGCTCAGCACGTTGTTGAGCTAACCGGGCAAGTTCTTGCTCGGCGAATAAACGCTCCTGCACTTGTTGTTGCGCGGTCGTCTCTGCATCAAGCTTGGCTTGCAATTGTGCCGACAATTCGCTTTCTGTGTCGAGACGTTCACGTTCTGCCGCGGCAGATGTCAGCAGCAATTGTGTTTTTTCTTGCAACGCAGCTGCGGCCTGGCGTTTGACCAGGGATTCTTCGACAGAGACCGTCAGCCATTGTTTTTCCTGCAAATTAAACGACTCAACACTGAGTGCGGACTCCTCTTCTGCCTGCAAGCGAGCCTGAGCCAGAGCCTGCTGTTCTTGTTCGGCCTGTTTGCGGGTCTGAGCTGCAATCAGGAGGCGGGCTTCTACATCAAGACGTTCTTGTATCGATGCCTGCAAAGCGGTTTCTGCATCGGTACGCTCGACGATTAAACCTGCCAGAGCTTGTTGCTCCGCTAAATTTTTTTCTGCTAATTGAGCCAATAGCGTTTGCGCATCGGCTTGTGCGGCGATTTCCTGATACAACAATTCACTGCTACGCAAAGCGGCTTCAACTGCTTTTTTCGTCGCAGCTTCAGCCTGTTGATGCGCCTCTGCGAATTGCGCTAGCGCTTGTTCGGCGGTTAACCTGGCGTTGGTTTCTTGCAGTGTATTTTGCTCGGCAGCCAGTTTCGCTGCGGTTGTCGCCAGCAAGGCTTCCTCAGCCTCCAGCCGCAGACGGGCAGCCAATTCCAGGTCGGCTAGCTTGTGCGCTTTTTCAACGGTAACTTGATGCGCCTTGTGCTTGGTGTCTGCATAAGTCTTGACTTGCTGATGCAGCTCTTGTTGTGCCAGCAGATCCGCTTCTGCTGCGGCATTTGCTTGTTGCTCAATTACAGCACGGGACTGGGCAAGAATTGCTGCCTGTTTTTCGGTTTCGGCTCTGGCTATCGCCGCATCGGATGCCAGTTTTTCGGCAGCCAGTCGCTCTTGCTGCGATTGATTCTCCTCTTTAAGTGCAAGCGCCTTTTTCTCTTCCAAAGCGAGTTTATCCTGCAATGCAGCCAAGGCACTTTGTTGCGCCAGAGTTTTTTCTTTTTCCAGACGTGTCAATTGCGCCGCTGTCAGTGCGCGTGCTTCGGCAGCCAAGGCTGCCTCCTGCTCTGCTGCCGCTGCAGCCTGCGCTTGCACCAATGCCTCTTGCTCAGCTTTTGATTGAATTTCAGCCGATTGTCTGGCTTGCTTTTCGATTTCCAGGCGGGCTAAGTGTGCCGCTTCCTGCTCGCGTTCCAATTGAATCTTGGCATCGATCTCGGCTAATAATTGTTTTTCTGCCTGTAATTTTTGTTGGATCGCATCGAGTGCTTTTTGCTCGGACTCTGCACGTTGCGTCAAGGTTTTTTGCAGTTCCAATAATTCACTGACTTTTAACTGTGCGGTGGCAGCCGTTTGCTTTTGCAATGCGGCATGCTCAGTAATTTTTTCCAGACGCACCTGTTCAGCCTGAATCAGTGCCTGGCGTGCTTCGCGTGCCTCGGCTTCTTGTTGGTGACGCGCTTGTAGCAAGGCGGTGTGTTCGCGATCGGCCTGGGCACGCGCGAGCGCTTCTTCCGTGGCTTGTTTTTCAGCTTCGAGTTTTTCTTGCGCAGCCAGGGCAGCATCGCGTTCTGCTTCAAAACGCACTTGCTCCAGACGCGTGATTTCAACTACTTGACGGGTTTTGACCAAGGCTATTTTTGCCGCCTTGCGCTGCATTTCGGTTTGCATGCGCGCTTGTTCCAGCGCATGCTTCTCGGCAGTCGCCACCGCCTCGAGCGCCATGCGTTGCTGGCGCTCGGATTGTTCTTTGGCTTGCGCCACTACTTTGGCCTCTTGTTCGGCACGCAGGCGTGACTCGGTTTCGATCTGCGCGACTTGCTCCATCACGAGCTTTTCTTGGGTGAGTTTCAATACCTCTTGTACGGCATTTGCACGTTTGCGCTCGACCAGCAGCTTCTCCTGTACTACGTCGAGCGCTTTTATTTCGTCTTGCGTGCGTTGTTGCTGCACCGCCAGCAGTTCATTCGCTTTTTGTTCTTTTTGTAGATGGGCCGCGGCCAGTTGTTGCTGCAATTCGACTTGCTCCATGGTTTTCTCCAAGGTCAATTTCTCTGCCTGACAACTGGTTTCTTGTGCGATGCGGGCAACTTGCTCCGCCTCTTTCTGCATGCGCAGGATTTCCGCATGGGCTTGCTCTGCCTTGGCGCGGGCATTGGCTTCGTCAATTTTTTGTTGTTCGAGAATGAGTTTTTCTTGTAAAGCCTGCGCCGCTTTTTCTTCGGCTTCTGCGCGCATTTTTTCAGCTTTTGCCAATTCCATCGCATTGCGCGCCTTTAACGCAGAGGCAATATTCGCTTTCTTCAGCACAACGGCTTTGTAGGTCGATGCTTTTAAGGCTTGTTGCTCCGAATTAGCTTGTTCTCTGGCGATCTCTTCGGCCTGCTGGTCAACCATGCTACGTTCTTTGACCAGCATCATGACGCGCTGCTCTTCTTGTGCACGTTGCTGGGCGACCTTGGCGGCATGTTGTTCTGCGATACGGCGCTGTTTAGCCTGCTCTGCGGCCTCAGCTTCTGCCTCAAGCCGGGCGCGGGTTTCGGCATCGGCCTGTTGTTCGACTTCGATACGCATCAGCGCCTGTGACTGCAGTTCTTTTTCGGTCTGGATCCGCTGCTCAGTCACGCGCTGGATACGCTCTTCTGCATCGCGGCGTGCTTGCGCCGTGGCCGCGGCAACCACCTCGGATTGCTCACGCCTGGCGGAGGCATTGCGCAATTCCAGCTCAGCTTGCATACGCAGCTGTATCGCGGAGGCTGCACGGCGATCCGATTCGGCACGGGCCTGGGCGATCGCTTCATGCTCTTGCTCGACCGCGACCCTTGCCAAGGCGTCTTCACGCGCACGGACTTCGGCCGGGGCGCGATTAATCGCGAATTCCAATGCCATTGCCTCGGCCTGATCCCGCTCCTGGCTGACTTTGAGCGCTTCGCTGCGGACTTTTGCCAGCATCTCAGTAGTTTCACGCGCGTCTTTATCACGGCGCTCCCGTTCTCTGGCTAACTCTGCGATACGGGCATCGGCACGGGCCCGCTCTTCAGCTTCGTTTTTTGCGGATTGCGATGCGGCAAAGCGTTCGGCAGCCCAGTTGCGGGCATTTTGGGTTTCTTTGGCGAGTCTCTCTGCGGCAGTTTTCGCTTTGGCATTGATCTCGGTATCGGCTTGCAATTGTTCGGTGGCTCTTTGCTTGGCTTCCAATTCGAGTTTGGAACGTTTTTCGGCCTGTTCACGCGCTAAGGTTTCTAGTCTGGCGCGCTCTTGTAAATCCTGCGTCTCCTGACTGACAGCGGCGATTCTGGCCTGGCTGGCGGCACGAGCCTGGCGCTCGGCAATCAGGCGCGCATGACTGCCCGCCATCGCATCTTCTTCTAACTGGACTTTTTGTTGCGCAAGATTGGCAGCTTCGGCCTCCGCTTCGGCCCTGGCTTCGGCTAATGCACGGGCGCGGGCTTCCGCCTGTATCCGGGTTTCGGTAGCAACTGTTGCCCGGGCCTCAGCTTCTACACGGGCAATCGCTTCCCGGATGCCTTTGATGTCGATGCGGGAGTTCGATTCCAGCGCCTCGTCAGAAGTATGAAAATCATCCCGTTGACCAGCGTCCATAGGCACTAAGCCCAGGGATAATCTGTTTAACAATGTTTGATTCGCATCCATACCCTGCTCCTGATTTGGTAACCGCTCCTGGTGGCCGACTGTGTTGAGTGCGGCGGCTCGCCGGAACTTCTTAACATGGATTATCACTGAAACATTTGCAAACAATTGAAAGAGCAGAACCGGAAAACAGGCTTAATTCCATTTTTAGCAATTCATCGAATCAGGGAGAAAAATATGAAAAAGACTTGCCTGCTTCACTCACACAAGAGGCGCGGGGACGTAAAATAGCGGCTGGTTCATTTTGAACATCAACTGAACACCCAATTTACGGAGAATTATCTTGTCAGACTACGTGACCGAAATCAGACACCCGCTGATGCAACACAAACTCACCCTGATGCGCAGCAAAGACACCACGACGGACAACTTCCGTCGCTTGTTGCGTGAAATCAGCCAGATGCTGGCATATGAAGTCACACGCGACCTGCCGCTGGAAAGCGTGACCATCGAAACACCGATGGCAACTATCGAAGCACCGACCATCAGCGGTAAGAAACTCTGCGTTATTTCCGTCTTGCGCGCTGGCAATGGCATTCTGGACGGCATGCTGGATCTGTTACCGGCAGCACGCGTCGGTCATATCGGTCTGTACCGCGATCCAGTCACGCTGCAGCCAGTCGAATATTATTTCAAGGTACCGGAAGACATCGCTGATCGCCTGGTGATCGTGGTCGATCCTATGCTGGCCACTGGCAACTCTGCAGTGGCGGCAATCGACCGCATCAAGAAAAGTGGCGCAACCACCATCAAGCTCGTCTGCTTGCTGGCGGCACCGGAAGGCATCAAAGTCATGCAGGCAGCACATCCGGACGTGCCCATCGTGACGGCTTCGGTCGATCAATGTCTGAACGATCATGGCTATATCGTGCCTGGTTTGGGCGATGCCGGTGATCGTTTGTTTGGTACCAAATAAGTCATCATTAATTCATCCTTTTATAACTATTTATAACTATTGATGATTTCATCCGTTACGGCTTCTTCAGCAGCATTGGTTCCTGCGTCTAAATTGCCGGAGGTTGGCACGACGATTTTTTCTGTCATGTCGGCCCTGGCGACAGAAAAAAATGCGGTCAATCTCGGTCAGGGTTTCCCGGATTTTGATTGCGATCCTGCGC
This sequence comes from Undibacterium sp. Jales W-56, assembly GCF_025548535.1. Classification (GTDB taxonomy): domain Bacteria; phylum Pseudomonadota; class Gammaproteobacteria; order Burkholderiales; family Burkholderiaceae_D; genus Undibacterium. The sequence goes on from NZ_JAJLQW010000002.1 coordinate 154,549, forward strand.
TGGTCGAGGCCGTCAGCAAGGCCATGCTGGGTGGACATAATCAATATCCGCCGATGGCAGGTGTACCGCTGTTGCGTGCAGAGATCGCGCGCAAGATCAAGGCAATCTATGGCCGTCCGTATGATGCTGAGAGCGAAATCACGGTTACCGCCGGCGCAACCCAGGGCATTTTGACGATCCTGCTGGCTTGCGTGCACCCAGGCGATGAGGTCATCGTGATTGAGCCAGCGTATGACAGCTACGTACCGTCTATCCGCCTGGCGGGCGGTGTGCCGGTCTTGGTTTCAATGGAACTGGGAGCTGGGGGCTATAAAATTCCCTGGGATAAAGTAGCGGCCAGCATCACAGGCAAAACCCGTCTGCTCATGCTGAACTCACCGCACAATCCGACCGGCTCCGTTATGAACGAGACGGATATTCAGGCATTAGCCAGTATCGTACGCGACACTAAAATCCTGATTGCCTCAGACGAAGTTTATGAACACATGGTGTTTGACGGTGTGCGGCACGAGTCTTTATGCCGGCACGAAGAACTCGCTGAACGCAGCTTCATCATCTCGAGTTTCGGCAAAACCTATCATGTGACCGGCTGGAAGGTCGGCTATGTCGCCGCCTCGGCAGCCTTGATGCGCGAGTTTCGCAAGGTGCATCAGTTCAATGTCTTCACCGTGAACACACCGATGCAAGTCGGCCTGGCGCATTTTTTAGCGAATCCGACACCCTATAGTGAGCTGTCCGCGTTTTACCAGCAAAAGCGCGACTTGTTCCGCGACGGACTGGCAAGTTCCCGTTTCAAGCTCCTGCCGGCGCAAGGCACTTATTTCCAGTGCGTTGATTATTCAGCGATTTCCGATCAGCCTGAACTGCATTTTGCACGCTGGCTGACCAGCGAAGTTGGGGTGGCGGCGATTCCGGTGTCGGCGTTTTATCAACACGGCAAAGAATCAGGGATCGTTCGTTTTTGCTTTGCGAAACAGGAAAAGACATTACAGGAAGCATTGCAGCGCTTGCGCTCAATATAGATATTTAGGCAAAGTATATTTAAACCGCCCCACATACACTGCGCAATCGGCACTATTTTTAAATAGAACTGCCGTAAAACGACAAGCTGCCTACAACAAGCCACATTGAATCCGCAGGCTGGATGCGGCTTTCAGAGACATTTCGTGCCAACAGGCACGCCCAGCTTGCGGGTTCATTCGATTATCAAAGGCCATGGTTCGAGTTTCTCCCTTGCCTTTGTTCCGTGTCTCTGTGGTGAGAGGTTTTGGTTTTTGCGTAAGTCCTATTGACCATACTCCCCCCATTTTTACCAAATTACGGGTGATTTTTACGCTTCAATTCATTATCCAGATGTTCGATATGGTCTTTACGCAAAAATGCTTTCGCCTCAAGCGACACTCTTTGCAAAATCAGCTTGTATTTACGCCGCGTCAGCTTGGCATTATCGAGGCAAGCATTGACAAAAAAGCGGTCGTAACACGCATGCTCGGCAAGCAGGAACCAGCTTTGCAATTGTTTTTGCAAGGGCTGCACCTCATCTAACGCCGACTCGGCCAGCAACACGCTTTGTATGGTGCCCGGCGCATAATGCGAGTCGAGTCTGGCAATCTCACCGGATAAATCCTGAAGCGAAGTACCCGTAGTTTGCGCTTGCACGCTAATACTCAATAGGCCCGTCAAAGCGATTGCACAAAATTGATTTAATAGACGTAGACGTTTGAAAAAAAACTTAAGCAGCATACTTAACACCTTCATGAATGGATAATGCTCCTGCGCAATCGCATCAGACAATCGCATCCGTAATATGGCGCTGATCGGCATCCATATATTCTTTGGATTGCATCTCGATGATACGCGATACCGTCCGGTGGAATTCGTTCGACAAAGTACCTTGAGTGTACAGTTCTTCAGGAGCGACTTCGGCAGACATGATCAATTTCACCTTGTTATCGTAAAACACATCGATCAGCCAGGTAAACCGGCGCGCCTCAGAGGACATTGCAGCCGACATCCGCGGAATCGATGACAGGATGACGGTATGGAAACGGCTGGCGATTTCCAGGTAATCATTTTGCGAACGCGGACCGCCACACAGGGTGTTGAAATCGAACCAGACCGCACTGCCGGCGCGGCGTAGGGCTTTGATATCGCGCCCCTCGATATTCACCCGCACATCTTCGTCGATGGTCTCGGCGATTTTGGCAAAAGCCGTACGCAATGCCTGATCGGTCGCCGCATTCAGCGGCTGCAGGTAAGCCTGCACCTGCTCCAGCACACGCTTACGATAATCGTTGCCTGAATCGACATTCAAAACATCCAGGCGTTCTTTAATCAAAGCGATCGTCGGTAGCATACGATCACGATGCAAACCTTCCGGATACAAAGTTTCAGGCTGATAATTCGAGGTCATCACGAACGATACCCCGTTATCGAACAAAGCTTTAAGCAAGTTATACAAGAGCATGGCATCTGCCACGTCAGATACATGAAATTCATCGAAGCAGATCAGGCGATGCTTTTTGGCGATCCTGCGCGCGACTTCATTGAGCGGATCGGCAACCCCTTTGAGCTCATCGAGCTGACGGTGCACGGCACGCATGAATTCATGGAAATGCAGCCGGGTCTTACGCACTACCGGCACCACGGAATAGAAACTGTCCATCAAAAACGATTTACCCCGCCCCACCCCACCCCACATATACACGCCCCGCGGCACATCCGGGCGGGTAATCAGTCGGGTCAGTTTATTGGCGCGCTTGGATTTGTACTGCACCCATTCGTCATAGGCTTGCTGCAGACGATCGACGGCACGCTGTTGCGCAGCATCCGATTGAAACCCGCGGCGATTCAGTGCATCTTGATAAAACTCTAAAACATTCATTCTCTACCGTCGCCATCACCAATATGAACGCGCCGCTGACAGGATAATCCTATCAGCGGCGCATGAATCGCAGAATAACTGCAAAATGAATATGAATTAAAAACTTAGAAATTCAACGAACGCTTATCCACCGCCAACGCCGCTTCTTTAGTCGCTTCCGACAAGGATGGATGCGCATGGCAAATACGGGCGATATCTTCCGCAGAGGCACGGAATTCCATCGCAACCACCGCTTCGGCAATCAACTCAGAGGCCATAGGACCGACAATGTGGACACCGAGAATTTCATCTGTTTTCGCATCTGCCAGGAACTTGACCATACCGGAAGTATCGCCCAGCGCACGGGCGCGGCCATTGGCCATGAATGGGAAAGTGCCCGCCTTGTAAGCGACGCCATCCGCCTTCAATTGCTGCTCGGTACGGCCAACCCAGGCGATTTCGGGAGAGGTATAAATCACCCAGGGGATCGTGTTGAAGTTCACGTGACCGTGCTGCCCGGCGATACGTTCAGCGACCGCAACACCTTCTTCTTCAGCCTTGTGCGCCAGCATAGGGCCGCGTACCACGTCGCCGACCGCCCACACGTTTGGCAGATTGGTTTTGCAATCGCCATCGACTGCGATGAAGCCACGTTCATCGAGCTTCAGGCCTACGCCTTCCGCATTCAAGCCGTTGGTGTTAGGTGTGCGTCCAATCGAGATGATCAATTTATCGAACACCGCTTGATGTTCAACGCCTTTGTCATCGGCGTAATTGACGGTTACATCTTTGCCGCCGTTGACGATTTCACCGATTTTCACGCCAAGATGGATCGCCAAACCTTGTTTGACGAAGAGCTTGTGCGCTTCTTTCGCGATCTGCTCGTCGACTGCACCGAGGAAAGTTGGCAGCGCTTCGAGTACGGTGACTTCCGCACCGAGACGACGCCAGACGCTGCCCATTTCCAGGCCGATGACACCGGCACCGATGACGCCGAGTTTTTTCGGTACGCCAGCGATCTTCAATGCACCGTCGTTGGACAAAATAGTCGTTTCATCAAACGCAGCACCGGGTAAAGCACGGGCATTCGAGCCGGTGGCGATGACGATGTGTTTGCCTGTGATGCTTTCTTCTGTTTTGCCAGCGACCTTGATTTCGTAGCCGGCCGCATCCGCTTTGACGAAAGAACCGAGACCGTGGAAGAAGGTAACCTTGTTCTTTTTGAACAGGAACAAAATACCGTCATTGTTTTGTTTCACGATGGTATTTTTGCGACCCAGCATTTTCGCCACGTCCAGCCCAAGGCCTTTGACCTCGATACCGTGATCGGCAAACGCATGACCGGCATGCTCATAATGTTCGGATGATTGCAGCAATGCTTTCGACGGGATACAACCGACATTGGTGCAAGTTCCGCCAGGTGCCGGGCCGCCTTTTTCATTCGTCCAGGCATCGATACATGCAGTGGAAAAGCCCAGTTGCGCTGCACGGATTGCCGCGATATAACCGCCAGGACCGCCGCCGATAACGACGACATCAAATTGTTTACTCATGAATAATTTCCTAATTTGTTCTGTTGCTACTCTTTAAATTTACTCTTCTTCCGGCACGAATATCCATGCCAGCAGATAGGCCACCAGACCGGAGCCAAAATAAAAAGAGAACAAGACGAATACCAAACGCCAGATCCACGACTCCAGACCCGTAAACTTACCTAAACCGCCGCAAATACCGCCCAGCCATTGATCCGATTTCGAGCGTCGGAACTGGTTCAGGGGGATATAGGCTTTATCCGTATCAGTCAACAAAGTATTGCTGGAAGAACCTGCACCGCTAGCGGACGGGTTGCTGCCGTTTGCCGTAGTCAGGCTTTCCAATAATTTGGCTTTAGCTTGCGCGAATTCAGCATCAGTCAAGGCACCTGACTGATGCAATTCGTGCAGACGTTTGATTTCGTCGGCGAGGTTCATATTACAGATCCAATAACAGGCGAGCCGGGTCTTCCAGCGCTTCTTTCATCGCGACCAGGCCCAATACCGCTTCGCGGCCGTCGATGATGCGGTGATCGTAGGACATCGCCAGATAATTCATCGGACGAATGACGATCTGGCCATTTTCCACTACCGCACGGTCCTTGGTCGCGTGTACGCCGAGGATCGCTGATTGCGGCGGGTTGATGATCGGTGTCGACAGCATGGAGCCGAAGGTGCCGCCATTGGAGATCGAGAAAGTGCCGCCGGTCAGGTCTTCCAGTGTCAATTTACCGTCTTTGGCTTTAGCACCGAATTCGCCAATTTTTTTCTCGATGTCGGCGATCGACATCTGGTCGGCGTTGCGCAGGATAGGCACTACCAGGCCGCGCGGCGAACCAACTGCAATACCGATGTCGAAATAACCGTGATACACGATGTCGTTGCCGTCAACGGAAGCATTGATGATCGGGTATTTCTTCAGCGCGGCAACAGCGGCTTTGACGAAGAAAGACATGAAGCCGAGCTTGACGCCGTGTTCTTTTTCGAATTTGTCCTTGTACTTGTTGCGCAGGTCGATCACCGGTTGCATATTGACTTCATTAAAAGTCGTCAAGATGGCATTCGTGGATTGCGACTGCACCAGACGTTCTGCAATACGTGCGCGCAAACGGCTCATCGGCACGCGTTCTTCCGGGCGGTCGCCGAGATTCATTACCGGCGCTGCGACTTGTTGTAACGCTGGCTTGCTGGCGACCGGTGCTGCCAGAGGTGCGACTGCCGGTGCGGCTGGCTTAGCTACGGCTGCCAGGGCATCGCCCTTAGTCACACGACCATCTTTACCTGTGCCATCTACGGCGCTGGCAGACAGGTTATTTTCCGCCAGAATCTTCGCTGCCGCTGGCATGGCAACGCCTGCAGCGGATTTAGCTGCGAGATTATTGATGGCTGCAGCGACAGGATCAACCGTAGTGGTAGCGACGGGTGCCGCAGCGACTTGTAAGGGGCTGACTTTAGCTGAACCGTCGGTATCCAGAATGGCAATCACTTCACCTGCGACAACGGTGCTACCGTCACCCTTGAGGATTTGGCTGATTACGCCAGCCTCCGGGCAAGGTAATTCGAGAACGACTTTGTCGGTTTCAACGTCGATCAGATTTTCATCGCGAGCAACGGATTCGCCTACTTTTTTATGCCAGGTCAACAAAGTTGCTTCAGCAACTGATTCAGATAACTGCGGTACTTTTACTTCGATAATTGCCATGTTTTTCTCCGTTTCGGATAGTCATCGGGTGCAGCAGCTTCTGCTGCATCACGTTTCACTATTGATTGTTATTTGGTCAGGACGTAGCCCTTGAGTTTGGAAAATGCCGTATCCAGCAGCGCTTTTTGTTGTGCATAGTGCTTGTCGTAGTAACCGACTGCTGGCGATGCACTGGCTGGACGACCGGCGTAAGCCAGTTTTTGACCTTCATCCAGGCTTTCAAAAATATTGTGCTGAATCTGGAACCAAGGTCCCTGATTTTGCGGCTCGTCCTGCGCCCAAACCAATTCCGCCAGATTCGGGAATTTTTTGAGTTCTGCTGCGAAACTCTTGTGTGGGAACGGATACAACTGTTCGACACGGATAATCGCCGTATCAGTCTGACCGCGCTCTTTACGAGCATTGACCAGGTCGTAATACACCTTGCCGGAGCAGGCGATTACGCGCTTGACCTTTTTCGCATCGATTTTCTCATCGACTTCACCGATGACCGTATGGAAACTGCCTTTGGCCAACTCGGACAAAGGCGAGCCGGCATCTTTATTCCGCAGTAAGGATTTCGGCGTCATGATCACCAATGGCTTACGGAACTGGCGGATCATCTGGCGACGCAGCAAGTGGAAAATCTGTGCTGCCGTAGTTGGCTGCACCACTTGCATATTATTGTCGGCACACAATTGCAGGAAACGCTCTGGACGTGCCGATGAATGCTCCGGCCCCTGACCTTCGTAACCGTGCGGCAACATCATGACCAGACCGGAGGCACGCCCCCACTTCACTTCGCCAGAGCTGATGAACTGATCGATCACGACTTGCGCGCCATTGGCGAAATCGCCGAACTGCGCTTCCCAGATGGTCAATGTATTCGGCTCTGCGGTCGAGTAACCGTATTCGAAACCGAGTACCGCCTCTTCCGACAAAACGGAGTCAATCACGGTAAATGGCGCCTGCTTGTCCGAGATGTTTTGCAGAGGAATGTAAGTGCCGGCGTCCCAACGTTCACGATTCTGATCATGCAATACAGCGTGACGATGCACGAAAGTACCGCGACCGGCATCTTGTCCCGTCAGGCGAATTGCGTAACCGGAAGCGACCAGAGACGCATAGGCCAGATGTTCGCCCATGCCCCAATCCAGGTTCATCTCGCCGCGGCCCATGGCGGCACGGTCACCCAGCACTTTTTCAACCAGGCTATGCGGCTTGAAGCCTTCTGGCACTGTGGTGATACGTTCAGCCAGACGCTTCAATTCTGAAGCCGGGACTGCGGTATCCGCTGCATCGGTCCATTTACGGTTCAGGAATGGAATCCAGTCAACCGCATATTTGTTTTTGAAGTTGGAAATGACGGGATCAACCGTGTGCTTACCTGCATCCATCGCATCACGGAAGGCTTTCACCATCTGATCGCCGCCATCGGCTGCAATCGTGCCCTGCGCGGCCAGTTTATCCGCGTACATCTTGCGGGTGCCTGGATGTTGCGCAATCTTTTTGTACATCAGCGGTTGTGTCAAAGCTGGGGTGTCTTGCTCGTTATGACCCAATTTACGGTAGCAGATGATATCGACCACCACGTCCTTCTTGAATTCCATGCGGTAATCCAAGGCGATTTGCGTTGCCAATACCACGGCTTCCGGATCATCGGCATTCACGTGCAATACCGGTGCTTCGATCATTTTTACAACGTCGGAGCAATACAGTGTGGAGCGTGAATCGCGTGGATCGGAAGTCGTGAAACCGATCTGGTTGTTAATCACGATATGCACGGTACCGCCGGTGCCGTAGCCGCGGGTCTGCGCCAGGTTCAGTGTTTCCATGACCACGCCCTGCCCTGCAAACGCGGCATCGCCGTGCACCAGGATAGGCAGAACCTGGGAACCGTCTTTGTCGCCGCGACGCTCCATGCGCGCCTTGACCGAACCTTCAACCACCGGATTGACGATTTCCAGATGCGATGGGTTGAATGCCAGGGATAAATGCACTGGACCGCCCGGCGTAGAAATATCGGAAGAGAAACCCTGGTGGTACTTTACGTCGCCGGCGGGCAAATCATCGCCATGCTTACCTTCGAATTCAGCAAACAAATCCTGCGGCATTTTGCCCAGGGTATTCACGAGAACGTTCAGACGGCCGCGATGCGCCATACCGATCACGATTTCTTCCACACCGCGTTCACCGGCGCGTTGAATCGTCTCATCCATCGAGGCGATAAAACTTTCGCCACCTTCCAGCGAGAAGCGTTTCTGGCCTACGTACCGGGTATGCAGATAGCGCTCCAGACCTTCAGCGGCGGTCAGGCGATCCAGAATATGTTTTTTCTTTTCAGCGGAAAATGCAGGTGTGGAGCGGATGGATTCGAGCTTTTGTTGCAGCCAACGTTTTTCCGTCGGGTCACTGATGTACATGAATTCTGCGCCGATAGAACGGCAATAGGTATCGCGCAAGGAATTCAGCAGGTCACGCAGGGATGCGGTTTCCGGTCCGAAATAGGTATTGCTGATATTGAACTGAATGTCCATATCGGCATCGGTAAAACCGTAAAAACTTGGTTCCAGCTCAGGAATGCTTGGACGTTCCTGGCGCTGCAGGGGGTCAAGATTGGCCCAATGACTACCCAAAAAGCGATAAGCGGCGATCAATTGCTGAGCAGCGACACGCTTGCGACCCATTTCGGCATCGGCAGTCGCGCTGACGGTACGAATCGGACCTTGCTTGGCACGCTCTGCGAACGAGGCGATTACCGGAGCATGGGCAACGTCGGGCTTACTGGAGCCGTCGACTGCAGGCACATGCTGCATCGCGTCGAAATACGCACGCCAGTTATCAGGTACGGAACCGGGATTGTTGAGGTACGCTTCGTAAAGTTCTTCTACGTAGGGCGCATTGCCGCCGAACAAATACGAGTTGGCGTTATATTGTTGCATCATCTTGCTCACCTTTCTTCGCGTTTCGCGAGATTAGCGGGTTAATCTAACCTTCCGCGACACGGCCTGACCGGTTAGCGGATTGCACATCAAGTTGTGGGGAAGGACTGGTTTCAAACTACTTTATTCCCAAATCAAAATCGTCATTTTTACTTATAAAAACATAACTCTTTTGAATTAAAAATAAAACTACATCTAAAATTGCACATTCGACGCGAAGCATAGCATATTTATTGCATGAAAAAAAAGCGAGTCTTCACGACTCGCTTTTTTCATACCTTTCGCAATTAGCCGCGTTTTGCAATTGGCGGCACATCGCGTTTTGGCGAACCCACGAACAATTGGCGCGGGCGACCAATTTTTTGTTCTGGATCAGAAATCATTTCCTTCCATTGAGCAATCCAACCTACGGTACGTGCCAGCGCAAAAATACCGGTGAACAAAGAAGTTGGAATACCTAAGGCACGCTGCACAATACCCGAGTAGAAGTCAACGTTCGGATACAACTTACGGGAAACAAAGTATTCATCTTCCAGCGCAATTTTTTCCAGTGCCATTGCGAGTTTGAACAATGGATCGTCTTGCAGACCGAGTTCATTCAACACTTCATAGCAAGTTTCACGCATCAGCTTGGCACGCGGATCATAGTTTTTATACACACGATGACCGAAGCCCATCAGTTTAACGCCGGAGTTCTTGTCTTTCACTTGCTTGATGAACTCGGGGATATTGTCAACGTTACCGATCTCTTCGAGCATGCTCAAGGCAGCTTCGTTAGCACCGCCATGGGCAGGTCCCCACAGGCAGGCGATACCGGCGGCGATACAGGCAAACGGATTTGCACCTGAAGAACCAGCCAGACGCACCGTCGATGTCGATGCGTTTTGCTCGTGATCGGCATGCAAGATCAGGATGCGATCCAAGGCACGAACCAGCACTTCATTGACTTTGTATGGTTCGCACGGCGTCGAGAACATCATGTGCATGAAATTGGCGCTGTAGGACAAATCATTGCGCGGATATACAAACGGCTGACCGATTGAATATTTATACGCCATTGCGACCAGCGTTGGCATTTTAGCGATCAGGCGAATCGCCGACACTTCACGATGGTGTGGGTCGTTGATGTCGAGTGAATCATGGTAGAACGATGCCAATGCACCGACAGTGCCGACCAACACCGACATAGGGTGCGCATCGCGACGGAAACCGCGGAAGAAGAATTGCATCTGCTCGTGCACCATGGTGTGCTTGGTCACAGTGTCAACGAATTCGGTTTTTTGCGCTGCATTTGGCAGTTCGCCATTCAAAAGCAAGTAGCAGGTTTCCAGGAAATCGCCGCCGTTTACTGCCAATTGCTCGATTGGATAACCGCGATACAGCAATTCGCCTTTGTCGCCGTCGATATAGGTAATCGAGGAGTTACAGGCGGCAGTTGACATGAAGCCAGGATCATAGGTGAACATGCCTGTAGCGCCATACAACTTACGGATGTCAATTACATCGGGACCAACTGAGCCTTTGTAAATCGGCATTTCCAACGATGCGGAACCATCGGAAAAAGAGAGTGTTGCTTTTGTTTCAGAGTTAGTCATGGCTCTTCCTTCAATGTAGAGGTGAGTCGTTAATCAAAAAAACGCGAGAGAAAAATCGTTTTCTGTTTCAGGCTATTTGCAAGCGAGCCAATAAGGCGTGCACATGTGGCAGGTCAACTTCGGCTTCTGGTTGTTTTTTCGCCAGAATCAGGTCCATCAAAGTATTGTCAGACAACTCCATCAAGCGGCTGAAGGCGTCGACCTCATCATCGGTCAATGACGCTTCATGGGCATCCAGAAAACGAGTCAATATCAGATCGTTTTCCAGCAATCCACGTCTGGCGCGCCACCGTAGCCTGGCTCGCTTGACCGGATCACTTTGGTGGGTATCAACTTTTGACTCAGACATAAATACTTTCAATACTTACTTGCATATTTCATGCAATTCTTATGAGCCATCTGCATCACTCAAAAAACTGCATGAAATAAGGGCGGTCAATTTCTAAGCAACGCGAAACCGACCGCACTCTTCCTTATACTGCGCGGCGCACCATTAATTCTTTGATTTTGCCAATCGCTCGGGTTGGATTCAGACCTTTTGGACACACATCGACGCAATTCATGATCGTATGGCAGCGGAACAAACGATACGGATCTTCCAGATTGTCCAGACGCTCGCCGGTCGCCTGATCGCGTGAATCGGCGATGAAGCGGTAAGCCTGCAACAAACCGGCCGGGCCGACGAATTTATCCGGATTCCACCAGAACGACGGGCACGAGGTTGAGCAACAAGCGCACAAGATACATTCATACAAACCATCCAGCTCTTCGCGTTCGGCCGGCGTTTGCAGACGTTCTTTCTCAGGCGGAATCGAGTCGTTCATCAGGTACGGCTTGATCGAATTGTATTGCTTGAAGAATTGCGTCATGTCCACAATCAGGTCGCGGATCACTGGCAAACCTGGCAAAGGACGCAATACGATAGGCTCGCTCAATTCGTTGAGGTTGGTGGTGCAGGCCAGGCCGTTCTTGCCGTTGATGTTCATCGCATCGGAACCGCACACGCCTTCACGGCATGAACGGCGCAACGCCAGCGAATCATCGACGTCGGCTTTGATACGTTGCAGCGCATCCAGCAACATCTTGTCGGTATCTTGCAGCTCTACCGTCAAGTCCTGCATATAAGGCTTGGCATCCTTGTCCGGATCGTAGCGATAGATTTTAAATTTCAGTGTACGTGCCATAGTGGTATCTCTTTAGAATGTACGAGCTTTTGGCTTGAAGGTTTCAACAGTCAGCGGCTTGGTATTGACGGGCTTGTAGTCGAGGCGATTGCCTTCGGAATACCACAAAGTGTGTTTCATCCAATTGTCGTCATCCCGTTTTTCGTAATCGCGGTGCGCGTGTGCGCCACGCGATTCTTTACGGGCAGCGGCTGATGTAATAGTCGCTTTTGCGGTTTCGATCAAATTATCCAACTCCAAGGCTTCGACACGGGCGGTGTTGAATACTTTGGATTTGTCTTTGAACGAAACATGCTTACGACGCTCATCCAATTCCATGATTTCTTTGACGCCTTCTTGCAACAATTCGTCAGTACGGAATACGCCGCAGTGATATTGCATCGTTTTACGGATCGCATTAGCGACATCCTGCACGCGCTCAGTACCGGTGCTGGTTTCCAACTTGGTTAAACGGGACAAGGCCAGATCTGCGGCATCTGCCGGCAGGTCTTTATTGCTGCGCGCTTTTAAGTTGCTGGCAACGATATGATTACCTGCGGCGCGACCGAATACCAACAGATCCAACAATGAATTGGTACCGAGCCGGTTTGCGCCATGCACAGAAACGCAAGCGCACTCACCGATTGCATATAAGCCGTTGACGATTTCGCTGCTACCGTTTTTCGGCGCAATTACCTGACCGTAAATATTGGTCGGGATACCGCCCATCTGGTAATGGATGGTCGGCACAACCGGGATAGGCTCTTTGGTCGCATCGACGTTGGCAAATTTGTGCGCAATTTCCAGGATCGACGGCAAACGCTTTTGAATCGTGTCGGCACCGATATGACGCAGATCCAGCATCACGTGATCTTTATTTGGACCGCAACCGCGCCCTTCCTTGATTTCCTGATCCATGGAGCGGGAAACGAAGTCGCGCGGCGCCAGATCTTTCAGTGTCGGGGCATAACGTTCCATGAAGCGCTCGCCCTGGCTATTCACCAGAATACCGCCCTCACCGCGCACACCCTCAGTAATCAAGACGCCCGCACCGGCGACACCGGTCGGGTGAAATTGCCAGAATTCCATATCTTCGAGTGGCAAACCTGCTCGTGCCGCCATACCCATACCGTCACCGGTATTGATAAAAGCGTTCGTGGATGCAGCCCAGATACGGCCAGCACCGCCAGTGGCGAAAATGGTTTGCTTCGCTTCCAGCATCATGACTTCGCCGGTCTCCATTTCCAGCGCTACTACACCCAATACATCGCCGTCAGCATCGCGGATCAGATCAATCGCCATCCATTCGACAAAGAAATGAGTACGGGCGCGGACATTGCGCTGATACAGCGTATGCAAAAGCGCGTGACCAGTACGGTCGGCGGCCGCACAAGCGCGCTGCACCGGCTTTTCGCCGAAATTTGCAGTATGACCGCCGAATGGACGCTGATAAATAGTGCCGTCGGCATTGCGGTCGAAAGGCATACCGAAATGTTCTAATTCATAGACTACTTTCGGTGCTTCGCGACACATGAATTCAATCGCATCCTGATCGCCGAGATAATCCGAACCCTTGACGGTGTCGAACATATGCCAGTACCAGTTATCCTCAGACATATTGCCGAGCGATGCACCGATACCGCCTTGCGCTGCCACTGTGTGCGAACGCGTTGGAAAAACTTTAGACAAAACAGCGACGTTCAGGCCAGCTTCTGCCAATTGCAGAGAAGCACGCATGCCGGAGCCACCTGCGCCAACGATCACCGCATCGAAGCGACGGGATGGAATTGCGGGTTTAATTGCTGCCACGGTTACACTCTCCACAAAATCTGTGCCGTATATCCGACACAAGCAACTAGCCACAGGATAGTGGCAACTTGAAACACAAGGCGCAGAGCGACATTGTGCGTTACATAATCCATCCAGATATCACGCATACCGACCCAGGCGTGATAAAACAAAGCGACAAATACGGTAAAAGTCGCCAGCTTGAACCATTGGCGAGCAAAGATTCCCGCCCAGGCTTCATAGCTAAAATCATTGCCCGTCAAAAACAAGACCAACAAAATAACAGTGTATACAGCCATCACTATCGCTGTAACGCGCTGCGCCAGCCAGTCGCGCAGACCATAATGCGCACCGACTACCAGTCGGTTGGGGCCAATATTGTCGTTTGCCATTTAAAACACTCCAAATAATTTCAGGGCAACCAATGCGGTCAAAGGCAAGCTAATGACAAAGACACCTACCGCCGATTTGCGGGCAGAATCTTTATTTAAGCCGATATGCAGATCCATAAACAGATGACGGATACCCGCACAAAAATGATGCAGATAAGCCCAGGAAAGCGCCAAAATGATGAGTTTCACAAAAACGCCTGAAGTGAAATTTTTCAGCACGGCGAATGATAGTTCTGATGTCAGGCTCTGATCGAGCAAGTACAAAATGAACGGCATCAGCAAGAACATCAACATGCCACTGGCACGGTGCAGAATCGACACGAAACCGGCAAGCGGCAGCCGATATCCGGTCGCATCAATCAGCCGCATGACCCCAAAACGAGGTTTGGCTTTTACTACTTCAGACATAAATAATCTCCCCATTAACTAGTCTGTACATGAACTTTGTAATTTTCGCCTATTTTGGTGCGTCGCACCAACAAAAAAGACGCCTGTTTACAAAATAGTTCTATCTTACTGTGATTTCCGGCGCTACATAGCGACATGCAATGTGTCAACATGACCACGCGCCCGAACAATTTAATTTAACTCAACTCGTTTTTATAATGATGCTGGCTAGTCAGATACAAGCCGCGACGCAATTCAACCGGCTTATCGCCATAAGTGTAAGAAACGCGCTCCACCTTCAATAACGGCGCACCAACCTGCACCAACAGCAATTCGGCGACGACTTCGTCCGCACAAACGGCGCGAATTTCTTCCGAGGCCCGTATCATGTGGGTACCGAATTCTGTCTCAAACAAGCCGTACATCGGTCCTTTGTATTCATTCAAGCGCTCAGCTGTAAGTCCCTTAAAAATAATTCCGGGCAGCCACAAGTCATCCAAAATAGTCGGAATGCCGGAAAAATATTGCACCCTGCGTATAAACACGACCGAATCGCCCGATTTAATATCGAGCGCTCTCGCCACATCCGCAGGCGCACGCAGTCGCTTTACTTCAACGATTTTATTTTCTGGGTAATGCGGTTTACCCTCGTCCGGCACTAGGCGTAAAAAACGAAACTGGGCACGCGCCTCATGGTGAGTCGCAACAAAAGTCCCCTTCCCTTGCCTGCGCACCACCAGATTTTCTGCAGACAACTCATCAATCGCCTTGCGGACCGTACCCTGACTCACCTTAAAGCGGCTGGCCAGTTCGATTTCGCTAGGAATTAATTCGCCGGGCTTCCACTCGCCAGATTGCAGGCTTTGAGTAATCAGCGCTTTGATTTGCTGATAAAGCGGACTAAAAGTAGGCGATGCGCCAGACGCAGAATTAGCGCCCCCCGCCGCACTGGAGGTCGCGCTGCTATTCTGGGTATTGGAGGTTGGCACGTTAGAATTCATAGACTGCGATTTCACCACAAAAAGGCTTGGTAAGTCCAGAACAAACTAGCAATTAATATGTCTTATATAAGACATAAGATATTCATTGACACCTGACACGAGTCCACCTAAACTCCCGTACGAAAGAGCTAGATCGAGATTTAAGCAAACCGGCTGCAAGTATTTTTACAGACTGACTGAAAAGATTTTTGCAACATCGGAACCAGGCAAGGCGAGATTACAGCATCTGAAAGACAACTAACAAGCACTATAGTTCTAACGCAATCAAAGTAAAGTCCAAAACCTCAATGACCGTCAAATGCGTGGATCTGGCCAGTTCAGCCCTACTCAAAAAAACAGAGATCTGCCTGAATTTGGCTGACTCACCGGGTTTTCAACGGTATCATTATGTGTTGACCTGCTTGGCAAGCCCATCAAATGGATGGCTTGCAAAAGCTGGATTTGAACATTGTTTTTACACCACCTCGGAGATGCATCATGGCAAAATCCCCTATGCGCGTTGCTGTTACAGGCGCTGCTGGCCAAATCGGCTATTCCCTTTTATTCCGTATCGCCAATGGCGACATGCTGGGCAAAGACCAGCCGGTGATTCTGCAATTGCTGGAAATTCCTGACGAAAAAGCGCAAAAGGCGCTCAAAGGCGTCATGATGGAAATCGACGATTGCGCATTCCCCTTGCTGGCCGGCATGACTGCGCACAGCGATCCAATGACAGCATTCAAAGATATCGATGTCGCTTTGCTGGTTGGCGCGCGTCCACGCGGCCCAGGCATGGAACGCAAAGACCTGCTGGAAGCCAATGCACAGATCTTCACGGTACAAGGTAAAGCCCTGGATGCAGTTGCCTCCCGCAACGTCAAAGTACTGGTCGTCGGCAATCCGGCTAACACCAACGCTTATATCGCCATGAAATCCGCACCGGGACTGCCTGCGAAAAACTTCACAGCGATGCTGCGTCTGGATCACAACCGCGCCCTGTCGCAAGTCGCGGCCAAAATCGGCAAGCCAGTTGCAGCGATTGAAAAACTCTGCGTATGGGGTAACCACTCGCCAACCATGTACGCTGACTATCGCTTCGCAACAGCCGACGGCGCCTCCGTTAAAGACCTGATCAACGATCAAGTCTGGAACAAAGACGTATTCCTGCCAACGGTTGGCAAACGCGGCGCGGCAATTATCGAAGCGCGCGGCCTGTCTTCCGCTGCATCCGCAGCGAATGCAGCGATCGACCACGTACGTGACTGGGTGCTCGGCACCAACGGCAAATGGACCACGATGGGCATCGCATCCGACGGTTCCTACGGCATTCCGGAAGGCACGATGTTCGGCTTCCCTGTGACTACTGAAAATGGTGAATACAAAATTGTTCAAGGCTTGGAAATTGATGAATTCTCCCGTGAACGCATCAATCTAACGCTCAAAGAATTGCAAGAAGAGCGTGACGGCGTCAAACACCTGGTTGGCTAAATCATCAGGAGCTGGTTTGATGAACCTACTACATCAAACCAGCTAATTATTTTCTTACAGCGTGACAATGCATCCTTCCCAAGTCTTATTTCAGGATCAGCAACAACCGGTTTTATTACCGGTATGCGACCACTATGCTGGATCTGAAAAATTGATGCATAAATCCATCAGCCTACAAAACGATCTCGGCCCGGTATTTGACATCACATTCGATTGTGAAGATGGCGCGGCGGCAGGCAACGAAGCTGCACACGCCAGACTAGTCGCCGCTTTGATCGCGTCAGAACAAAACCAATTTCAACGTATCGGCGTGCGCGTGCATGATGTGGACAGCCCTTATTTTGAACAAGATATTGCACTCATCGCTCCCATCGCGGCAGATAAACTGGCTTACCTGGTTTTACCCAAAGTGAGCGATGCCGGGCAAGTCAGGCAAGCGATCGATAGCATCAATCAGCATTTCGCCAGCTACCGGTCAGAGCCTGTACCGGTTCACGTATTGATTGAAACCCACGACGCTTTGGCGCAAGCGCATCAGATCGCCGCCCTTTCCCAAGTTGCCTGCCTGTCGTTCGGCATCATGGATTTCGTCTCGGCACATTACGGCGCGATTCCCTCAACTGCGATGCGCTCTCCCGGACAATTTACCCATCCGTTAGTGATGCGTGCGAAGCTGGAAATCGCCGCCGCCTGCCACCGGTTCGGAAAAGTGGCGTCACACAATGTAACCACAGAAATCAAAGACACTGCTATTGTCGCGGGTGACGCAACGCGCGCCATTATGGAGTGCGGTTATACCAGGATGTGGAGCATCCATCCCGACCAGATTAAACCGATAATCAAGGCATTGACGCCGCGGAGTGCCGAGATTAATGAGGCAATCAGCATCCTGAGCGCAGCGCAGCAAAAGGAATGGGGGCCGATACAGTTTAACGGGCGACTTCATGACAGGGCGAGTTACCGCTACTATTGGACCCTGCTGAAACGGGCACAGCAAAGTCAGATCGCGCTCCCGGAACAGGGTCATGCTTTAATTTAATTAAACAGCAATCAACATAAGATTTACGGAGATTCAGATGAAGCAATTTTTACACCTCATTAGCTGCATTATTTTGGCCACCGGAATGCTGCATTTATCAGCCCATGCTGATACAACGCCAGCGACTAAAGCGAAAGTACCGGCAAAGAAGACCGCCAAAGCAGCGGAAAAACCGGCCGCAGCCCCGGTCGCTCTCGACGATGACGACGGCGAACCCGATGTTCAAGAAAGCAAAACCTTTGAATACAAATGCGAACTCGGCAATGTATTGACGATGTACACCAACGTCGACGATGACAAGCATATGGCGATGCGCTGGAAAAAACGCCTGTATCGACTGACGCGCATGGAAACAACGACAGGTGCGCACCGTTTTGAAAATCGTAAAGCCGGCCTCCTCTGGATCGGCATTCCCGCCAAGGGTCTGCTGCTGGATTCGCATCGCGGTCAGCAATTGGCGAATGAATGCAAAACCACCGATCAAATCATTGCCGAGGCAGAGCTGAAAGCGGAAGCCGCGGCACACGCGAAATAAATGTTGATATTAAGTTTAGAAATTAAGTTTTAGAAATGCAGTAAAGATTGTAAATAGTACGAACAGTAATAAGTAAGACGATTAGTTTTGATGATTGATTTTCGTAAAAATAAGGAACAGCCATGAGCCAAAATGCGTATAAAGATGCATTCAAAACCCTGAAAGATTTCAAGATTTCAGACTCCAAAAAAGGTAAGTTTTATTCCCTGCCCGCTCTGGAAAAAAATCTGGGGGCGAAAATCTCACGCTTGCCAGTATCGATTCGCGTGGTATTGGAATCGGTCTTGCGTAACTGCGACGGTAAAAAAGTAACGGAAGAGCACGTCAGGCAGCTCGCCAACTGGAGCGCCAATGCTGATCGCACCGATGAAATCCCCTTCGTGGTCTCGCGCGTTGTATTGCAAGATTTTACTGGCGTCCCACTGCTGGCTGACTTAGCTGCAATGCGTAACGTCGCCGCCAAACAAGGCAAAAATCCCAAAAATATCGAACCATTGGTTCCCGTGGATTTGGTGGTCGACCACTCTGTACAAATCGATCATTTCCGCGAAAAGAAAGCGCTGGACCTGAATATGAAACTCGAATTCGCTCGCAATAACGAGCGCTATCAGTTCATGAAATGGGGTATGCAAGCATTCGATACATTCGGCGTGGTTCCACCCGGCTTCGGTATCGTCCACCAGGTCAACCTGGAATATCTGGCACGCGGCGTACACAAAATCAAAGATGCGAAGAAAAACGACATCTACTACCCTGACACATTGGTAGGCACCGATTCCCACACCACCATGATCAACGGTATCGGCGTCGTCGGCTGGGGCGTGGGCGGTATCGAAGCGGAAGCCGGCATGCTCGGTCAGCCGGTGTACTTCCTGACCCCGGACGTGGTCGGCGTCAACCTGACCGGCGCATTGCGCGAAGGCTGCACCGCAACGGATCTGGTACTGACCATCACAGAATTGCTGCGCAAAGCAAAAGTCGTTGGCAAATTCGTTGAGTTCTTCGGCGAAGGCACACGTACCTTGTCGCTGACAGATCGCGCAACCATCGCCAATATGGCGCCGGAATACGGCGCAACGATGGGTTTCTTCCCGGTCGATGAAGCAACGATTGATTACTTCAAAGGTACAGGCCGCACCAAGGCTGAGATCGACGCTTTCGAAGGCTATTTCAAAGCTCAGAAAATGTTCGGCATTCCAAAAGCTGGCGAGATCGACTACACCACTGAAATCTCTCTCGATCTTTCTTCAGTTGCTCCATCGTTAGCCGGCCCCAAGCGTCCACAAGACCGTATCGAAATCGGCAATGTCAAATCGACTTTCGCCGATCTGTTCGCCAAACCGACTTCTGAAAACGGCTTCAACAAAAAAGCCGAAGATCTGGATGCGGTATACACCAACTCAGATAACGTTAAAGTCAAAAACGGCGACGTACTGATCGCTGCGATCACCTCTTGCACCAATACGTCCAATCCTAGCGTCTTGCTGGCGGCCGGTCTGCTGGCGAAAAAAGCGGTGGAAGCCGGCCTGAAAGTAGCGCCTCATATTAAAACATCCCTGGCGCCTGGCTCCCGCGTTGTGACCAAGTATCTGGAAGCGGCAGGCTTGCTGCCTTACCTGGAAAAACTCGGCTTCGGCGTGACAGCGTATGGTTGCACCACCTGTATCGGCAATGCCGGCGATCTGACACCAGCAATGAACGAAGCGATTGTCGCCAACGATATCGTGGCGTCTGCCATCCTGTCCGGCAACCGTAACTTCGAAGCGCGGATTCATCCGAACATCCGCTCCAATTTCCTGGCATCTCCACCATTGGTCGTGGCTTACGCGATCGCTGGCAACATGACCAGAGATCTGATGACTGAACCAGTCGGCCGCGTCAAAGGCAAAGATATTTTCCTGGGCGACATCTGGCCCACCAGTGCAGAAATCCAGAAGTTAATGAAGTTCGCGATGAACTCCAAGACCTTCAAAGATAATTATGCTGACGTCAAAGGCGCACCGGGCAAATTGTGGGAAAACATCAAAGGCGTGGCAGAAGGTCAAGTGTACGACTGGCCGACATCGACTTATATCGCTGAACCACCATTCTTCGCTGACTTCACGATGGAACCCAAAGCGGCGGCGACTGGCATCACAGGCGCACGTGCCCTCGGCGTATTCGGCGACTCGATCACAACTGACCACATCTCCCCGGCCGGCTCGATCAAAGAATCCAGTCCGGCTGGCAAGTGGCTGAAAGAAAACGGCGTATTGAAAGCCGACTTCAACTCCTACGGCTCACGTCGCGGCAACCACGAGATCATGATGCGCGGCACCTTTGCGAATGTGCGCATCAAGAACCTGATGATCCCGGCGAAGGAAGACGGTTCCCGCGTGGAAGGCGGCGAAACCCTGTTCCAGCCGACTGGCGAACCGATGGCGATCTACGATGCGGCGATGAAGTACGTTGCCGAAGGCACGCCAACCATGATCTTCGGCGGCGAAGAGTACGGTACCGGCTCATCCCGTGACTGGGCCGCCAAAGGCACGCAATTACTCGGCGTAAAAGCCGTGATCGCGCGCTCATTCGAGCGCATCCACCGTTCGAATCTGGTCGGTATGGGCGTGTTGCCTTTGCAATTCCTCGGCACTGACAGCGTTGATTCTTTAGGTATCACAGGCACAGAATCGTATGACCTGAAAGGTATCGAGGACGACATCAAGCCACAGCAACAAGTGACGCTGGTGATCAACCGCGCCAACGGCGACAAGCAAGAAGTCAAGGTCTTGCTGCGTATCGATACACCGATCGAAGTGGACTATTACAAGCACGGCGGCATCTTGCCATTCGTCTTGCGTCAATTGCTGGCGGCCTAATCAGCTTCTGATTGCTGCGTCTATTCACGCTGATGGACTCTGTTGATCGACTGCTCTGCTAGCTTCGGCTTGGAGGCGCATTACTCACAAAGGGCCGGATATATTCCGGCCCTTTTTCATTATCGGATTATGAAAGAATCATGTAAGTCTTCAGGCGTAGCCTCTCTCAACTTAGGCTAATTGATGCATGCATTCGCTCAGCTAGTCCGCCGATCATATTAAAACCAAGGAGATCTTATGTGGAAAATTGCCGTTGCCTTTATCGTATTTGCGGGAGCCGCTTTATTTTTTATTTTTAAAGCTGGCGACAAGGTCGATATGCAAGGTGAAGCGGGCGGTCACGACATGGCAGAAGTGCATGCCGCTAGTGCCGCAGCATCTGCGCCTGTCTCTGTCGAAGCGACTGCTTCGTCCATGTCAACAACATCAGCGACACCAGCCAGCGCAACTGCGGCGACTGCTGCATCGAAATAAACTAGAATAAATTTTGAATAGGTTTGCACAAATACGTCAAACGTATGAAATAAAAAATCCGATATCCCTCATCGGATTTTTGCTTATTCTGCCTTATTGACGGGTTCAGTTTATTGCTGGGTCATACGGAATAAAATAATATACTCCCTGTTATTTCAAGAAAATATACCAGATTGCGCTTTATTTTATTGCGATCAAAAAATATACCCTGTACCAGTATATAAATACCGGTTTAATTTAATCATTTTCCTGCGGTAGCGCAATGGTACGCAATTGAAACCGCCCATCGTCATTAAACAACCAGGTTTCTATCAACTCCAATCGCCCATTCTTCACCAGATACGATGCGGGTTTGGGGAAAGGCGCACTGTTACGCAGGCTTGCCAGGGCCGTTTTCTCCGCTGCCCTGTCCTGATTGGTCCGCATCAATTCGCTACTCAGCAACTTGCCATCGGCGTTCATGGCAAATTTGACGACGATCACTGCCCGCAGCAAGGCTTGCGGACGTTCCGAATAGGTCGCACTGGCGTTCTCACGACTGATATGCTGCGCCAGGTCTTTTTTATAGCCGTTCAAGGTAAAGGCGGACGACGTTGTGGATTTCGGTGCCGACGGTTTTTTTGCCTCTTGCGGCACACCTGGCTTGCCGGCCTCGTCCAATGGACGGCTCGCACATCCGGCAAGCAGGCACAAAAGAAAAAGACTGAGTTTTGAACGCTGCATTTTCACCTCCAATTACTGCTACTGATGATCGATTTAATCACACAACGCTGGTCAGGCGTGCAGAGTCGCCAAGGCATGTTCGATATCACTGATCAAGTCTTGCGGGTCTTCCAGTCCGATATTGAAGCGCACCAAAATACCCTGATGCGGCCAATGCCGGCGCATGTGTTGAATCCGGTAAGGCACACACAAACTATGCGCCCCACCCCAGCTAAATCCAATTTTAAATAAGGTCAGCGCCTCGACAAAGCGATCTGTCTGAGCTTCGGTATAACGGGCGTCAAACAAGACTGAAAACAAACCGCCAGCCCCTTTAAAATCGCGCTTCCATATCGCATGCCCCGGGCAATCCGGCAAGGCGGGATGCAAGACCTTGCTGATCTCGGGTCGGGTCGTCAACCAGTTTGCGACCTGACGCGCACTGGCATCATGCGCATCGAAACGCAATTTCAAGGTCGGCAAATTGCGCAGCACCAGATACGCATCATCCATCCCGACCCCGAAGCCCAAATGCATATGCGCCGCCTGCAAGCGGCTATTCAATGCCTGGTCACGCGTAATCACCGCGCCCATCAAGACATCCGAGCCGCCGCTTTGATATTTAGTCAGCGCCTGCATGACGATATCGACCCCATACTCAAACGCGGGAAAAGCAAAACCGGCCGACCAGGTATTGTCCAATGCAACCAAAACGCCTTTTGCGTGCGCTGCGACACAGATCGCCGGAATATCCGGCACTTCCATCGTGACCGATCCCGGTGCTTCAGTCCAAATTAATTTAGTGTTATTCAGGATCAGTTCCGAGATACCGGCGCCGATCAGCGGATCGTAATAACGGGCGCTGATACCGAAGCTGCGCGCCAGCCAGTTACCGAGTTCACGATTCGGGTTATACACATTATCCGGGATCAGGACGTCATCGCCACTTTGCAAGAACGCCATATCAACCAGGGTAATCGCAGCCAGGCCACTGGGCGCCAGCAGACAGTATTCACCCTGCTCTATCTCGGCCAGTCTTGCTTCCAAGGTAAAACTGGTCGGCGTGCCATGCAAGCCATAGGTGTAAGCGGACTTATTTTGCCAATTGCGTTCACGCATCGCCGCCACGTTTTTAAACAGGACGGTTGAGGCATGATGGATCCCCACTGGAAATGCCGCAAATCCTTCCGGCGCCACGTAATCGGAATGGATCAATGCTGTATTGCCACCTTGTTTTTTGCTGGAAGTCATAGTCATTATCGATGTCAACGGAATGCATTTCAGGAAGAATACGACAAGCCATTTTACGACATTTGGTCTGCTTCAAAACGAATAATACGACAACACTATTGCACTCCCGATCGGAGGGAATGCGCGCTATCCGGTTCACTTAAAGTGCGGCAAACACCAGGGAAAGATAATTCTGTTCAGGCAAACAGAGATCGGGCATTTATCTTTCCAGCGCGGGCGGCATCCGGCAGCGTTCTGCCAGAAACACTGGATCGCCGTCTTCGCAGGGATCACCGCCATTAACCGCAACGAGAGCCTGACTTAAAAATGGATCCCAAAAAACCGATTGCATGATGATCAAAGACAGCGGCAAATTATTTGATATCTATCGTTTTTTGCTTGATTTAGCAGGCACGACAGTGGCAGAAGAATCCGCTGCCGGCATCATTTCCAAGACAAAATCCTTCACCACTTTGCCATCGTCGGATTGCCATTTGCCACGCAAAATTTTGCCCTCGAGCTTGCCATCCCATTGGCCTGAAACGTCAATACCATCCTCGGACTCCTCCATGCTGAGCACATCTCCGGTGACTTCACCTGCCAACAGAATCTTATTGCCCTTATTGCGGCTGCTGCCGATCACCAAGTAATCGCCTTCAACGCTATCAATATCTTCGACCTTGGGTTGAAGACGCATCTGTACAACATCATCGCCCAACTTGCCGCGCCACTGATGCAACTGTTTGAGGATAGCAACGCCGCCGGATTTAGCTGGCGGCGCTGCCTGCGCATAGACTGCAGATGAGGAAGCCAAACACATTACGGCGACGATGCCGCAGATTTTCAATTGAACTTTAGACATCGGACTATACTGCCTCGCCCCACAAATCATGCGCATCTGCGGCAGTGATAAGCACATCGGCAAACTCGCCCACCTTCAATTTGCGATGCGGCTCGAATGGCGGTTTCACATATACGACGCCATCGATTTCAGGCGCATCGGCAGCAGAACGCCCGACTCCGCCACTACGGTCGATTTCATCAATCAGGACACGCAGGGTTTTTCCGATTTTGGCTTGCAGACGTTTTTTAGAAATGCCCTCTTGCAGTTCCATGACACGGCGGCGGCGATCTTCACGGATATCATCAGGTACGGGATCCGCCAGTGCATTGGCTGTCGCGCCTTCGACCGGGGAATAAGCAAAACATCCAAGGCGGTCAATTTCAGCTTCTTTGAGGAAGTCCAGCAAATACGCGAATTCCTCTTCCGTTTCGCCAGGGAAGCCGGCGATGAAGGTCGAGCGGATCGTAATCTCCGGGCACATCTCACGCCATGCGCGAATACGCTCGATATTTTTTTCGCCACTGGCCGGACGCTTCATACGCTTCAGGACATCTGGGTGCGCATGTTGCAGCGGCACGTCCAGATAAGGCAAAACGTGACCGTTGTTCATGAAAGGAATGATTTGGTCAACATGCGGGTAGGGATACACATAATGCAAACGCACCCAGGAGTTGTATTGCTTAGCCAGATCACCCAGCGCCTCGACCAATTGCGTCATATGGGTTTTGACTGGCTTACCGTTCCAGAAACCCATGCGGAACTTCACATCCACGCCATAGGCACTGGTGTCCTGGGAAATCACCAGCAATTCTTTGACGCCGGCTTTGAATAAGTTTTCGGCTTCGAGCATGACATCCGCAATCGGACGCGACACCAGATCGCCGCGCATCGAGGGGATAATGCAAAAACTGCAGCGATGGTTGCAGCCTTCGGAGATTTTCAGATAGGCAAAGTGCTTCGGCGTCAGCTTGACGCCCTGCGCAGGTACCAGATCGATGAAAGGCTCATGCGGTTTAGGTAAATGGATATGCACGGCGTCCATGACTTCACCCAATGCATGCGGCCCGGTGACGGCCAGTACTTTGGGATGAACCGACATAATCATGTCGTTACCATTGGCATCTTTTTTCGCACCCAGACAACCCGTTACGATCACCTTGCCATTTTCAGCCAGCGCCTCACCAATCGCATCGAGAGACTCCTGAACCGCGGCATCAATAAAGCCGCAGGTATTCACAATCACCAGGTCGGCACCTTCGTAGGACTTCGCCGTATCGTAGCCCTCAGCACGCAATTGCGTCAGGATTTGCTCAGAATCGACCAGCGCTTTTGGGCAACCGAGGGAGACAAAACCAACTTTGGGATTGATAGCCGACGGCGTAATCGTCTGGATGGGAGTAGTAATAGACATAATGAAGAAGAGGTACAAAGCAATCCGCTATTGTACCTCTTCCTAGGACTCTCTTATTTCTAGTATTGACCTATTTCGTCTTGTCGTCAGTACCAAATGGAAAAACGCCAAACATATTTTTGGTCTGACTTTGCATTTGCTCTTGCATTTGTACAAACAGATTTTTGCTTTGCTCGATGTAATTCCCCATCATGCCTTGCATCATCGGTCCTTGTACGTTCATAAACTGCGCCCACATCTCTGGACTAAAGGGCTTGCCCTCATAGACGCCCTTGGAATTTTCGGCGAGCTTATTCTGGATATCGATAAATGCCTGGATATTCTTTTCCAGATAATTTCCCATCATGCCCTGCATGGCGTGACCATAATAGCGAATGATCTGCGCCAGGGCCACGCTGGAAAACATCGGCGTACCGCCAGCCTCTTCCTCAAGAATGATCTGTAATAAAATGCTACGGGTTAAATCCTCTCCCGTTTTCGCATCGAGAACCGCGAAATCATCATTTTCCAAAACAAATTGCTTAACATCGACCAGCGTGATGTAGCTACTGGTTTGCGTATCGTAAAGACGACGATTCGGATATTTTTTAATCAAATGCTGCGTCGATTTTTTTGCACTATTCATTGAATTCTCAATTAATAAATCGTTAAGCTTATACAAGCAGAAATGATGTCATCCTGCTCACGCTAACGCACAATCTAAGCAAACAAATGATGCATTTTTATATTTTTTATAAAAATACGAGATCTGTTTGTCCCCTGTTTTTAATAGTACAACTTTTTTTCTTATAAATGACAAGCCCACCGAAATCTGTTGATTCCGATGGGCATTATTTTACCGCAATGCGACAAATCTCCGTCAGGAAATTAGCCCATATGCAAGCCACCATTGATAGAGAAGTCGGAACCTGTTGCATATCCGCCATCATCGGAAGCAATCCAGGCGACGATCGATGCGATTTCGCTTGGTTCAGCCAGGCGCTTGACCGGGATGCCTGAGACGATTTTCTCCAAAACATCTGGGCGGATCGCACGTACCATGTCAGTACCGACATAGCCCGGCGACACGGTATTCACCGTCACCCCCTTGGTTGCCACCTCTTGTGCCAATGCCATGGTGAAGCCATGAATACCGGCTTTTGCCGTCGAATAGTTGGTTTGACCGAACTGACCTTTTTGTCCGTTCACCGAGGAGATATTGATAATACGCCCCCAGCCACGATCCGCCATGCCGTCGATCACTTGTTTAGTGACGTTGAACAAAGAGTTCAGGTTGGTATCCATCACAGCATCCCAATCGGCCTTGCTCATCTTGCGGAACTGACCGTCACGGGTAATACCGGCATTGTTCACCAGCACATCCACCTCACCGATTTCAGCTTTAACTTTCTCAAAAGCTGCTCTGGTGGATTCCCAATCGGACACATTGCCTTCAGACGCATGGATGTCGTAGCCTTCAGCACGCATATCCGCCAGCCACTTATCTTTACGTGGAGAATTAGGGCCGCAGCCAGCAACTACTGTGTAGCCGTCCTGGCATAAGCGCTTGCAAATTGGAGTCCCGATACCACCCATACCGCCAGTTACATACGCTATACGTTTTGACATTTTTATCTCCGATATTATTGGTGAATTAATTTAGTGATTAATCTGCTCTTACTTTGACATATCGCCCAGGTGCAGGCTCTATTGCTTTGTAACTCGTATTTCCAGGTTTCACGGGGGCTTTTACCATCTTGCCACCGTGTTCATCCAAGAAACTCGCCCATTCCGGCCACCAGCTACCAGGATGTTCGGTTGCGCCATCAAACCATTTTTGTGCATCTGTATCGAGTTTGCTATTGGTCCAATAACTCCTTTTCTGTTTCGCCGGCGGGTTCACCACCCCGGCAATGTGCCCGGATGCGCCGAGAATGAATTGATTGCGGGTTTTCTTTTTCGGATTCAACAAGGCAGTAGAGGCATACGCTGCCTGCCAGGGAACGATGTGATCCTCACGTGATCCATAAACGAATACCGGCGCATCGATTTTGCCAAGATCAATTTTATTCCCTGCTACAGTCAGTTTATTTGGCTGCTTCAGATTATTTTCAAGATAGGTATTTCGCAAATACCAGCAAAACATCGGACCAGGTAAATTGGTACTATCGGCATTCCAATACAAGAGGTCAAACGGCGGCGGGCTCTCGCCTTTGAGGTAATTCGACTGCACGTAATTCCAGACCAGATCATTCGCCCGCAAACTAGAAAAAGTACTGGCGAGATCGCGCCCAGGCATCAAGCCACCCTGGCTTAAGGTTTGCTCACGCATGCTTACCTGCATCTCGTCCACAAATACATCGAGAATGCCAGTGTCAGAAAAATCCAGCAAAGTCGTCAACAGCGTCAGACTGCTAGCCGGATGCTCACCGCGATCAGCCAGCGCGGCTAAGGCCGTTGAGATGATGGTGCCGCCTACACAAAAACCGAACACATTAATTTTGTCTTGCTTGCTGATGTTTTGTGCGACCTGAATTGCAGTAATTGCGCCTTCTTCGATGTAATCGTTCCAGGTCACATGGGATAAAGATTCATGCGGATTTGCCCAAGATACCAGGAAAACGGTGTGTCCCTGCTCGACCGCATAACGCACCACCGAATTCTCCGGTTGCAAATCCAGAATATAGAATTTATTAATGCAAGGAGGCACCATCAACAGTGGGCGCTGATGGACGGTCTTGGTAAGAGGCGTGTATTGAATTAATTGGAACAGGCGATTTTCAAAGACGACTGTTCCTTCGGTCGTGGCAACGTTTTTACCGACTTCAAAGGCTGATTCGTCAGTTTGTGAAATCCGGCCTTTTTGCATATCCGCAAGCATTTGACTGATCCCTTTTGCCAGGCTCTCGCCTTTGCTCTCGATCAGTTTTGCTTGCGCTTCGGGATTCGTCACCAAAAAATTCGCCGGCGACATGGCATCAATCATTTGCTGCACTGCAAAGCGGATTTTTTGTTTTACTTTTTCTGTGGCATCGACAGATTCAGCCATCGCCATCAAAAAGCGCGCATTCAGCAAATAGGAAGCAGCGCTGTAAGCATGCATCGCATGATTGTGCCAGTCGGGAGAAGAGAAGCGTTTATCATTAAAATCCGGCACTTTAGAGACAAAGAAATCTTGCCAAAGTTTGCCAAATTCTTGCATATAATCACTTTGAAGTTGGCTCATGACGGCGGGATCAATTTTTACGCCAACCTCTTTCAAAGCATCCATCGTCGGCAAATGATGTATTGCCGTAGCAGGCTTCATCCACTCCTGCCATTTATCTTGACTCACTAGCTGTGACATCCAATCGGAGTACATAGCTTGAGGATCATAAGTCTTCATGCGTGCCTCCTGTTTTTCGCGTATTGTTGCGGTTACTTTATGGCTTTACAACGGCTTACTTATTTGCGTACTTTGTACTGACAAATGACTGCTAAATTCGGTTTTACATTCTTGAATATTGGACTGACGTAGTATGTATATTATTGCGATTGCCTGGATCTATGTTGTTCTCATGATGTCCATCACCGAGCCAACACTTGTTGCTGGAATTATGACGTTTTTAATGTATTGTGTGTTGCCTTTAGCATTATTTTTATATCTCTGGCGCACACCCGCCCGCAAAAAACAAAGGGAGCGCGATATCCAGTTAATGAAAGCCGCCTTAGCCAGAGATAAACTCGATGCGGACAACCCACAATCTGGACCGGACAAATCGGTAGGTTGATTTAAATTAATTTACGATGCGATCCAGATCAGACTCGCCATCCGACCAGTGACGCCATCCCGTCTATAAGAATAAAATTGTCCTTTTTCGGTTACGGTGCAGCGATCTCCGCCGTAGACCTGATCAACACCGACTTTGGCTAAAACATAGCGCGCCAGTCCGTAGATATCGGCCAGATATTTGCCCTCCTCGGTTTTCTTCTTAAAAAATTTTTCCGCAGTACGCGTTCTTAACTGAAACGCATCGACGACATCCTGCCCTACTTCAAATTCATCAGGGCCAATCGCCGGCCCCAACCAGGCGATGATGTCAGCGGCTCCGGCTGCTCGCATTTTAGTTACTGTATTTTGCAATACACCGGCAGCGAGGCCGCGCCAACCGGCATGCGCTGCAGCCACGACCCTAGCTTTTCCGTCTGAAAACAGAACCGGCAAACAATCCGCCGTCAGAATTGCACAAACCGTATTTTGCCTGGTCGTGAATACGGCATCGCCAACATTACCGGCAGCCAGCGTTGCCGCATCCAAGACTATTGTGCCATGGACTTGTGATAAGAATGTGACATCATTCGGCAAGAATCGATTCAGCCTTTCGCGGTTACGAACCACCGACGCCAATGAATCCCCGACATGATCGCCAAGATTATTGCCACCGCCGCCCTGACCGTCATCGTAAGGTGCGGAGCTAAAGCCGCCTGCACGGGTAGTACTAAATCCCTGCACATGCGCGGGCACGCCCTCCCAATCCGGATGGATAATGGGAAGGCTGATTAAATCGCTCGCTGATTGATTGGCAAAACTCATGATGTTCGTATCGACGTAATCCCCGCTTGCAATAGCAGTTCAGAGAAATCATCTGCCAAGTTGACTTCCCATTCAATATGCTCATGAGTTTCCGGGTGAATTAAGCCTAATTTGCGCGCCTGCAAAGCCTGTCGCGGAAAAAAGCGCGCCAGATGCTGCTTACCATATAAAGTATCGCCAACCAGAGGGAAGCCCAGTGAGTGCATATGCACACGAATCTGGTGCGTACGTCCGGTTTCCAGCTGGCAGGCCACCAAACTCACCGGAAAGCGCTCCAGCATGCCGGCAGCGATTCTCTGATAATGCGTGACCGCCGGCTTGGCGAGCATGCTCTCGGACACCGCCATCTTGATTCTGTCTTTCGGGTGTCGCGCCATGGCCGCATCGACCGTGCCGGAAGGCTTAGGGGTTCCCCAAACCAGCGCATAATATTCGCGACTGACCGTTCTGGCTTGCAACTGCCTGACTAGTTCTGTCTGCGCGATTAATGTCTTGGCGACCACCATCAATCCCGACGTATCTTTATCCAGCCTATGCACAATGCCGGCACGCGGCACGCCTGCCAGAGCAGGGAAACGATGCAATAAGCCGTTTAACAGGGTACCGGACCAGTTGCCTGCGGCTGGATGTACTACCAGCCCCGCCGGTTTATTCAAAACAAGAATCGAATCATCTTCGTAAATTATATCCAGATGCATTGCTTCCGGCTTATAAGCGCCTTCATCCGGTGCCGCTTGCGGCTGGATGATGATATCCTCATCGCCGAGTACGGTGGTCTTGCCTCGCACCACGAGACCATCCATACTGACAAAACCGGCCTCTATCCATTGCTGGATACGGCTTCTTGAATATTGCGGAACCAGTTTAGATAAAGTCTTGTCCAAACGTTCGCCGCAATCTGCCGGACTTAATTTCAAGGTAATTGTTTCGATTTGTGACGATAAATCGTCAGCTTCTTCACCATCTTCAAGCTCGACGAAGTCTCCCTCAAGTTGGGTATTGGAGAAAATCGTTGCTTCAGTTGGTATCACATTAATTGCCATCGGCTATAATCCGTAAATTGTTTTCATGCACATGCAAAAATCTATGCAAATTAAATCTATAAAATTGTTTGGCCTCATCCTCGCTATGTCGCTGGCTGGCTGTGGAGTATTCGGTGAAAAGAACGATGAAACCAAAACATGGAATGCTGCAAA
Source organism: Undibacterium sp. Jales W-56 (assembly GCF_025548535.1). GTDB lineage: Bacteria > Pseudomonadota > Gammaproteobacteria > Burkholderiales > Burkholderiaceae_D > Undibacterium. Next base: position 186,201 of record NZ_JAJLQW010000002.1, read on the forward strand.
ATTATACGCTGAAGCAAAAGATGAATTGAACAATGGTGGTTATGAAAAGGCGGTTCAGTACTTTGAGCGCCTGGAATCGCGCTTTCCTTTCGGTACTTATGCCCAACAGGCGCAGATGGAAATTGCCTACGCCTACTATAAGCAAGGCGATCAGGCACAAGCTCTGGCAGCAGTTGAACGCTTCATCAAGCTGCATCCGAATCACGAAAGCGTCGATTACATGTATTACCTGCGCGGCCTGATCAACTTCAACGACCAGCTCGGCATCATGAATTTTCTGGCGAATCAGGACATTACCGAACGCGATCCCAAAGCTTCACGCGACTCATTCGATGCTTTCAAGCAATTGGTAGTGCAATTTCCTGACAGTAAATATACGCCGGATGCGATTTCCCGCATGAAGTATCTGGTCAATGCCCTGGCTCAATACGATGTGCACGTAGGCAATTATTATCTGCGGCGCGGCGCTTATCTGGCTGCCGCCAACCGGGCACAATCGGCGATTACTGAATACCCGGATGCACCGGCAACGGAAGAGGCGATGTCGATTCTGGTGCGCTCCTATGACGCAATGGGCATGACAGAACTGCGTGATGATGCGAATCGCGTATTTGTAAAAAATTTCCCGAATAGCCCTTATCTGAACGGTAAGGGCGGAAAAAAAACCGCTTGGTGGAAGCTCTGGTAATCCGATAAACCAGGCGGTTCCACTAAATAGGAAAAAGCCGTCAGATCTGACGGCTTTTTTATGTATTCAGATTTAATCCATCAACTTGCGGCGAAAAATCCAGCGCTGCTGATCCGATTCCTCGGGATAATAGGCATAGCCTTCAAGATCAAACTTTTTTAATTTTTCAGGATGCTTGACTTTATGCAGCGCGCAATAGCGCGCCATCAAGCCTCTGGCACGCTTCGCATAGAATGAAATAATTTTATATTGGCCGTTTTTCCAGTCTTTGAAAATCGGGGTAATCACTGGCCCAGGTAACAATTTGGTTTTCACTACCTTGAAATATTCTTCGGAGGCCAGATTGACCAGCGTTTTATTTTTTCGATCTTCCAAAACCTGACTCAGAATCTCAGTCACCTTGCCTCCCCAAAACGAGTACAGGGTATTTCCCTGTGCATTTTGCAATTGCGTTCCCATCTCCAGGCGATAAGCCTGCATCAGATCATAAGGTCGTAACACCCCATACAAGCCGGACAAGATGCGCACATGTTCCTGAAGATAATTCGACTGCGCCAGACTTAACTGAGGCGCTTGCAAACCTTCATACACATCGCCATTAAATGCCAGCACCGCTGGCTTTACGCTCTCATTTTTCGGAGTACGCGACCAAGCATGGAAGCGTGCCACGTTCAGTTCCGCCAGATTGGATGAAATATCCATCAGTTCCGATAATTGATCTGCCCTTAAATTTTTTGCGATTTTGATTAATTTAGCGGCATCGTCCATTAATTCGGGATGACTGGCTAATTTTGTTTTTACCGGTGTTTCGTAATCCAGACTTTTAGCAGGCGATAATACGATCAGCATAATATTTTTAAGAAAGATGACAGCCCCAATGATACCTAAGCGCGTGGTGCTTGACACCAATGTATGCCTGGATTTATTTGTATTTCACGATCCACGCTGGATTCCGCTGATGAATGGATTGAACGACGGCAGCATTAAAGCCGTCACGTGTGAAGACTGCCGTCAAGAATGGCTGGTGGTGCTCACCTATCCTCATTTACCGATTCAAGAACATCATAGAGATGGCATCATTCAAGAATTCGATCGATTGGTCGAAACACAAATTTTGCCAGAAGCTCTGGCAATCAAACTGCCAGTATGCAGCGACAAAGACGATCAAAAATTTTTAGAGGCCGCAAGAGATGCTCGAGTCGATGTGCTCGTCACAAAAGATAAGGCATTGTTAAAGCTGGCACGAAAAACCAGACAACTCGGTCTGTATGAAATTGAGACTCCAGACAAATTTATACTCAAGTTAGTACAGGGAGTGTTGTAACTGGCATCACAAGTCTGCATCAACTGGCAAAGTCTTGAATAAATAGATGACAAATTTTATTTCCCAGGGTTATTCTAAGGGCATGGAAGTCCTGTTACCATAGAGTGAGATTGTAAAACCCTCAAACTCAGAGCAATCGAATAAGATTAATCTGTATGAAATACCATGATGCTTGTGGACAAACTCACAAACATCGCAGCGATTATGGAGAATAGAGAACTATGACCGATTCAGCAGATGATTTGGACGCATTATTTGAAGAAATGGCCAATCAGCGCGTCGAAGCAGCGGTTCCGCCCTCAGTAGTTGCGATGGAGCCAGCTGCGCCCCCGACAGAAATACCGACGCCTGCCAAATTAAATCTCCATAGCGCCGAAGCCGACTCTGGCAAGCCGATGTATGACCGTTTAGGCGGGCTCGTTCGTATGATGCACGATTCGATGCGGGAGCTGGGCTATGACCGTTCGCTATCCGACGTTGCTTCTCAAATCTCCGATGCCCAAGGCAGGCTCGAATATGTAGCCTCCCTGACAGAACAGGCAGCGAATAAAGTATTGAACGCCACCGACGCTGGCATGCCGGAACAAGATGCCTTAGCGAAAAGTGCAAAAGACTTGGATAGCCGCTGGAGCAGCGTGTTTGCCGGCACCATGAGTGTCGAGGATTTCAAGACTCTCGCCACGGACTCAAAAACTTTCACGCATACCGTAGTTGCCTCAACGGATGCTGAAAAAGCCCGCCTGCTGGATATCATGATGGCACAGGATTTCCAGGATCTGACTGGTCAGTTAATCAAGAAAGTGCTGATCATTACCCAGGCAGTTGAACGCGAATTGGCGCAAATTCTTATTGACAATGCACCTCTAGAATTGAAAGAAAAAGCCATCGAACTGATGGAGGGTCCTTCCGTTCCAAATGCTGCGCTAGAACAGGACGACGTAGATAACCTACTTGATAGTCTGGGCTTCTAATGGATGACATGCTGAAAGAATTTGTCGTCGAGGCTCTGGACCTGGCAACAAATGTGGAAGAACATTTGCTGACCCTGGAGCGGAATCCGGGCGATATGAACACGTTGAACGCCGTGTTCCGATCCTTCCATACAATCAAGGGTGGTGCCGGATTTATGAATTTGACTGCCATGGTATCGGCATGTCATCTGACAGAAAATCTGTTCGACGCTCTCAGGACAGGACAAGCGCCGGTGACGCCGATTGCGATTGAGGCGGCGCTGGAAGCCAGCGGATTCGTTGCCGATCAATTGACGGCACTATCAAACGGCACGCATCCCGACCAGCTCTCGACCATGCCCAAATCGTTGGAGCAGGTGCTGACCGATGCGATTGAAGGCAAGATCACATCAAGGAAAAAAACGACTGCCTCACCTGGCGCAGTTGCCGCACCAGAAAAAATAGTGGAAGCCGCAGCAACAGAACCAGGTAACGATGGGGTAAATTGGGAAGCTTACTTCCGCGCAATCACCCCTCCAGGAACCTTACCCGAACCGGCAGAGTCCGCCACCGCCAGCGAAGAACATGAGGCAGTCAAGACCTCCTTGGCCACAGCCGACACCATAAAGCAGAATGCCCCCGTCAAAGAAGAAAGTATTCGTATTGACGCGGTCAAGCTTGATGTTTTGTTAGAAGTTGCTGGCGAATCGGTCCAGGCAGCGAATCAGGCAGCGGTCTTATTAGAAAAATTGTCGCAGTTCAAGTTCGACGGTCAGGCAGCGTCGCTGATGTCAGCGCTGACAGAAACATTAACCCGCGCCTCGCGTTATTCAACCGAATTACAGCGTGCAACACTGGCAACCCGCATGCAGCCGGTGGGTCGTTTGTTCCAAAAGTTCCCGCGCTTGATTCGTGAATTGGCACGCGATCTCGGCAAAGATGTTGATCTGAATATATCCGGTGCCGAAACTGAAGTCGATCGCGTTGTTGTCGACAGCTTGTACGATCCTTTGGTTCACATGCTACGCAATGCCCTTGACCATGGCATAGAGACTGCAGAAGAACGTACTGCTGCTAAAAAGTCACCAAGAGCTACGATCTCACTGAAAGCATGGCAGGAAGCCAGCAGCGTCATGATCGAAGTAACAGACGATGGCAAAGGCATGGATGCCCAGCGCCTGCGTGACAAAGCAATCTCCAAAGGCTTGATCAATTCGCATGATGCACGTACTGATGACGAAGCTTTCCAACTGGTGTTTTTACCCGGTTTCTCTACCAAGGAAGTCGCTTCCAGCGTCTCAGGTCGTGGCGTTGGCATGGATGTGGTCAAGACTGCAGTCGAACGACATCGTGGCGCCATTCGGATTTCATCGCATCTCGGCACCGGTACCACTTTCCTGATCCGTTTACCAATTGAGTTATCGATTGTGCCGACTATGCTGGTACGTACCGATGGTGCATCGCTGGCACTGCCAATGGCAACCGTGCAGCGCGTTGTAGAACTACCAGAAACCTTTGAGAGCGTCGGCGGTCACCCGGTATTGCGGGATTTAGGCAGGCCATTACCGGTACGCTCTTTGGGACAAATTCTGGGCTATGAAAAGAGCTCAGAACGCGTCGGCATCGTCATTGCTGCGCCTAATCCTTACATCCTGTCTGTCGATTCAGTCGACGGTACAGCCGATCTCGTCATTAAACCGTTAACCTGTATCTCGACTCCTGGCATCACAGGAACGGCACGCTCCGCCGAAGGCGAACTGGTTCTGGTTACCAGCTTATCGTTCTTACTGGACGGCTGCAAAGTCACTGAAAGACTCAGCGCATAATTTTGCATCTGATCTCTACATCCATCTGATTCTTGCGTCGATGCATATTGCAAGAATCAGAAATGGATGCCTGAATGCTTTCAAGCACCAATTTTCCATCTCAAGATTCATATATTCAAAGAAAATAGGCAAGCCTATTGCGCTTAGTTTGACCTATAGATGCAAAAACTAAACAGCCTTCACCTGTATTTCACATCGACTTCAAATTTCTAATTCAGGCTTGCGGCATGCTGGCTTGCATGTTTTACCGAACATTGGTCAAGCGATGTATACTTGTTCCATCCATAATTCCCTTGCTTGCCATAAGCAAAACCTATCCCCATTGTTTAAGCCTGAAAGCGCCGATTAAATTACCGGATGGTCGTTTTTTGCACAAGCATGAACGACCCAATATATAGAACAGATGATTGAAAATTAAATCTGACAAACTTATTTAAAAACTTGCAAAGTATCTGCTAAAACATTATTTGTCGACCGCCTATACTGATTGCGAATACCCAAACTATTTTCTGTATGGCATTGCGTTCGTACTGGAAAATCAACCGCTCATCAGTTCGAGTTGCCACACGGATAGTTTTTCCGGATCATGTTTTTACTCGCAAGGAGAAACGCAATGGATCCAATCGGCAAACAAGACCCACGCTACCATCGGCATGGCTACGGCTTTACTCTCATCGAACTCATGGTCGTGGTTGCCATAATTGGTATTCTGGCTGCAATTGCATTCCCCGCATATCAACAATACTTGGTCAAAGGCAGGCGTGCATCCGCACAAAGTGCGCTGATGGACATCGCCCAACGGCAACAACAGTATTTGCTGGACGCACGAGCTTATGCGTCGGACTTCAATACGCTGGTTTATAGCGTACCTAACGATGTTGCAACCTATTACACCGTGACGATGTGTCAAACGACCGGGTCGCCTTGCGTAGCACCAGGTGGTACTCCGCCTGCTTTTGCCGCTATCGCGACGCCGATAGCAGGCACTCCACAGGCGAACGATGGCATCTTGAGCATTACTAATACGGGCGCGAAGTCGCCGTCCAATTTGTGGTAGGTATGACGATGAACATCCCCTCCTCATGGCCGCGAACTGATCGTTATACGACAGGTTTCACTTTGGTGGAATTACTGGTGACGGTGGCGGTTGTCAGCATCTTGCTGGCACTCGCGGCTCCCTCGTTTTCTAATCTCATCGCAAGCCAGCGGGCAAAAGCGGTTGCGTCCGAACTCTTCGCTGCCCTGTCCAGAACCCGCAGCGAAGCGATTGCCCGCAACACCAGCATAACTTTGTCGCCGCAGACTGGTGGATGGCAAAACGGCTGGCAAATCCGTGATTCTGCCACTCCCCCCAATCTGCTGGATGATCGCGGCGCTGCCAAAGGCGCTACCGTGACCGGACCTGCCAACGTCGTTTATCGCGCGTCGGGACGACTCCCGCCGGGCGCTACCCCATCTTTCCTTATTACGACTACGTCCGGCTCAACCAACATATACCAATGCATATCGGTTGACCTGATTGGTCGCCCCTATATGAAGGCAGCGTCATCATGCTGATAACCAAACATTTTATTCCCAGACATCAGCACGGTACCAGCTTGCTGGAGGTGCTGATCACCCTTGTGATCCTGGCGTTTGGCTTGCTCGGCCTCGCAGGTTTGCAAAGCAAACTTCATACGGCTGAACTCGAGTCCTATCAGCGTGTTCAGGCAGTTTTATTATTGTCGGATATTACGGAACGAATCAATGCCAATCAGCCAAATGCTGCAAGTTATGTAACTACCGGCACGATAGGCACCTCGGACAGTCAGCCTGCGTCATGTGCCAATATCGCGACCGGATCAGCCCGTGACATCTGTGAATGGAGCAATGCCTTGAAGGGGGCAGGAGAAATGTCGGCCGGCAAAAATGTAGGAGTCATGTTGGGTGCGCGCGGCTGTATCACGCAGATTCAAGCTCCCAATCCAGCTACCGGTGTTTGCACACCGGGCATCTATCTTGTCAGCGTGTCCTGGCAAGGCATGACCCAGACCCAAGCCCCAACCTACACTTGCGGTCAAAATTTATATGGAGCGGACACGTATCGCCGTACTATTGCGACGCAGGTTTCAGTCGGGCTGCCGACATGCCAATAACATTATGCTGCGCTACCCACAATAAGGATGCATTCGTCATGGCTATGAGCAAGAAAACCCGACAGTATGGTTTGACACTGGTTGAACTGATGGTGGCAATCACCCTGGGCTTGATTGTCGTTGCTGGCCTGAGTGCGCTATTCGTCAACAATAGTCGTGCCCGAAGCGAAATAGAGCGTGTCAATCAGCAGATTGACAATGGTCGTTATGCCATGCAGTTGCTTACTGATGATCTGAGAAGTGCTGGCTATTTCGGCGAATTCAATCCTAAACTTCTGGCCTCGCCGGCAACCAAGCCAGACCCCTGCTCGATCGTCCTGAGCGACCTCAAGGCCGCACTGCCACTAGCGATACAAGGCTATGATAACGGTGTCAGTGCCCCAAGCTGTGTGAGCGATGTGCGAACCGGGACGGACATCGTCGTGGTACGTCGCGCCAGCACCTGCGCGATCGGAGAGACCGACTGCGACGCGGCAATCAGCGGCGCTCCTTACTTTCAAGCCTCAACCTGTTCAATAGAACTGGCCGCTACCAATCCGGCCAATTACTATGCTCTGGACACAGACACGTCAAAGTTAATTGCCCTGCACAAGAATGATTGCACACTCACCACACCGGGAACTATAGCCCCGCTTCGTCAATATCGTACACATATTTATTTCATCGCCAACAATGACAAGCCTGGTGACGGCATTCCGACCCTGAAACGTGCAGAACTCGGCGTGGCGGGTGGTGTGGCTGTCTTTACTATCGTCCCGCTGGTAGAAGGGATCGAGAATCTGCAAATCGAATACGGCATCGACACCATCGCCACGCCGCCGGCAACCACCGGCAACCCGGCCCTATTCACTGCCGACCCTGACAGTGTCGGCAGTTGTGCGGGAACGACATGCATAGAAAATTGGCGCAACGTCGTTGCGGCCAAAGTTCATGTACTGGCCCGCAACACGACTCAGAGCACAGGCTATAGCGACAACAAGACCTACACACTGGGTCTCCTGGCTGACGGCACTACGGCCAACACTGTCACCCCACCGACCGGTGATCATTATCGACGTCACCTGTACAAATCAGTAGTGCGCTTAAACAATACCGCAGGAAGGAACACGCCATGATATTGACGCCATCCCAGCAACGTGGCGCTACACTGCTGGTGAGCTTGATCATGCTGATCCTGATCACCATTCTCGTCGTCACCGCTTTCAAGCTTTCCAAGGGTAATCTGCAGATCGCTGGCAATATGCAACAACGCAATCAGTTACAGGTCGCCGCCCAGAGCACCATTGAAGAAATCATCAGTACTACCCGATTCACCGATACGCCTACCAACGCCCTGCTCTCACCCTGTAATGCTGTGCTGAATACCAAATGCTTCGATGTCACCGGCAAAGGCGGCAAGGATGTCACCGTCGCGGTCACTCTTACATGTACCTCAGTTAAACCCGTTCTTAACGCCAATCTCGACATCAGCAAAACAGATGACCAGGGTTGCACGGTTGGCGTGCGCGATGACTTATTGGGTGTAGAGGGAGGACCTGGCTCCAGTGATGTTTCTTTTTGCGCAGAGCGGATGTGGGACATCCAAGCCGCAGCCACCGACAACTTTACCAGCGCACAATATACCGTTAACCAGGGTACTGCCATACGGGTACCGGTAACGACCACATGCCCTTGATTAATTTAGAGAGAACATGATGAATTTCTTATTCCTATCAAAACGCTGGGGACCATTCCTCAGTTTGAGTCTCAGTCTTGCTGTGGCACCAGTATCGGCAATAGCCGAGGATATCGATATCTATCTAGGCTCGTCCGGGGGGACGGCGACCGCCCCCAAGGTTATGATCATGCTGGACAATACGACCAATGACCTGTTTCCCGCAAAGCTCTCGGCCATCAAAACGGTGCTGGATAAAATCACCGTGCCTATGGATATCGGACTGGCCCTCTACAGTCCCACCGGTTCGCCCAAAGGGGCTTATATCCGCTTTGCACCGCGTAATGTTGGCACCGACATGACCAACCGAACCGCGCTGAAAAATATATTGAGCCTGATATCGACCAAGAACGAATATAACGGGTTGAAGGACGAGCCTGAAGCGTTCTACGAAATCTTTAAATATTTTACCGGAACCAACCCGTATGCTGGCGGATTGCCTCCGAAGAATCCCAATGTGGATATCATCGGAAATGCCGGCAGTTATGCCGGCGCCACTGCGTTCGGCCAGGGTATGACTTCAGGTTTCGCCTATAGCGGCACCGGCCCCTATAGCAGCGTCAGTACCACCTGCGCCAACGACTTCATCATTTATATCGCTGCGAATAACGGTTTTTCACCCGGTGATGTCCAGGGCAATCAAAGCTATGAGGGTCTCAGCGCCGGACCGGCACTTCCACCGGCCAGTCTGGCAACCTACTGGGGAGACGAATGGACGCACTATCTCTACAATTATCCGGGCCACAAGATCTCCACGTATGTACTTGATGCTGCATCCCCTGGCAACTCTGATGCTTTCTACACTTCCTATTTGCAGGCGGAGGCCAAGCAAGGCGGCGGCACCTGGCAATACGTGACCAGTGAAGCAGAAATCGTCACCGCGTTGATGAAAATTTTGGTGCAAATCCAGGGTATCAATTCCACCTTCGCATCGGCCAGCCTGCCTGTGAATGCGACCAACCGCGATCAAAACAAGAATCAGGTTTTCATCCCGATGTTCCGTCCCACCGTAGATGCCTCGCCACGCTGGATGGGTAATCTGAAGCAGTACCAAGTGATCGGCAGCGGCAATCTCGATTTAGGCGATGTCACTGGCGCTCCGGCGATCAGCCCGGTCACCGGCTTCGTGACCGAATGTGCCACCAGTTTCTGGACTTCGGATTCCGGTACATATTGGAATAATCTTCCCGGAACACCTAAGGGAACCTGCCCCGTCACCAGCTATTCACCGTATTCCGATTCGCCAGACGGCCCCATTGTTGAAAAAGGCGGTGTCGCCGAAGTCATTCGTAAAGGGAACAATCCTCCTGCGACAGATACCTCGCCTACGTGGCTTCCCGACAAACGCGTTATCTATACCCAGCCTGCGGCCGGCGGTTCTTTGGCGACTTTCAGCGCCACATCACCGGGTCTGGCTACTGAAACAGGTTTGACTGGTACTCCATTGACTGATCTGGCCAATTTTGTGCTTGGTCAGGATGTCAACGACGAAAATGGTAACAAAAATTATACGGAGAGCCGGCCGTCATTACACGGCGATGCGATTCATTCGCGTCCGCTGCCGATTGACTACGGTACAAACGGTGTCACAGCTTACTACGGCGCCAACGACGGCATGCTACGTGCGGTAGATACGAAAAGCGGTCAGGAGCGTTGGGCTTTTGTCGCACCGGAGTTTTATTCAAAACTGCCGCGTCTGAAGAATAACCTCCCGCTGATCAGCTACCCCACCATGCCACCCTTAGTGACGCCAACCCCGACGCCGAAGGACTATTATTTTGACGGTTCAATCAGCCTTTATCAATCCTTAGCCAATGCCAAGATCTGGATCTATCCAACCATGCGTCGCGGAGGACGGATGCTGTATGCCTTTGATGTCACCAACCCAGCAACGCCAGCCTTCAAGTGGAAACTCGGTTGCCCACATCTGGGCGACGACAACGCTTGTATCAAAGATCCAAAAGGATTTGACATGTCAAATATCGGACAAACCTGGTCAACACCTAGAGTGACATCCAAGATCCAGGGATATACCGGACCCGTGCTGGTCATGGGTGCTGGCTATGACAAGTGCGAAGATGACGACAAGGCCGCGCCAAGCTGCAGCATTACACCGAAGGGTGCTTTCGTTTATGTGATTGATGCAGACACCGGAGTGGTCATCAAGTCATTTCCCACTTTGCGCAGCGTGGCAGCTGATGTGGCGCTACTCCCCACAGCAGGAGTGGTGGATCATGCCTATGCAGCTGACACTGGAGGCAATATTTACCGGATCGATTTTGGGGCCTCCGTCAGCAGCTGGAGCATGACTCGCGTGGCTTACACCAATGGCGCAGGCCGCAAGTTCCTCTTCGCTCCAGCGCTACTGAGAGCTTCAGCAACCAAGGTCTATCTGGCGCTGGGTTCGGGCGATCGTGAACATCCGTTGCAAAGCAACTACCCTTTCAATCCCAGCCCAGGCATCACCAATCGTTTCTATGTGTATGTGGATGACTTGGCGGTGGTTCCGACCACGGCGAACAATCTGGACGATACGAAAATCATGTACGACAGAACCGTCAGCACCGCAAGCAGTTGCAATGATCTCGCCGTCTTACCCTCGTCGACGATGAAAGGCTGGTTCATGGATTTAAACCAACACCTGCCGGGATTTGCAGAGCAAACAGTCACATCCGCTCTGATTGTCGGAGGTACAGTGATGTTCAGCACAAACCGCCCGGTACCTACAGCCGCAGGTACGTGCTCAACCCCTCTCGGTAAAGCAGAGGGATATATGGTCAATCTATTTAACGGATCCGGCGCAATTGGTGTTTTAGGTGCTTGTGGCGGTGCCAGATCAAGCACATTCGTTGGAGGAGGTCTGCCTCCATCTCCGGTGTTAGCTACGGTACCAATTAACGGCAAACCGACGACGATCATTATTGGTGCTGCAAATCGAAGCGGTGCGGCTTGCGGTTCCTTGTGTGTACAGACACCGCCGTTTCCAAGCTCTCCGAAGCGCAAAACGATTTATTGGAAATCTTCTGGTCAAAATTAATGTATGAGCCATCTCGTAACCCTTCTGGTTACGAGATGCATCCAGCTACCATTGATTAATTATCGGATGAAATTCACGGATAGTTCGGTCGCAGTAGGAATGTGATTATCGTGCCCCCATGCAGATCTGCATGGGGGCATTACTGCAGACGTTTTTTGCAAAGGTCTTAAAATAAACCCGTTCGCTCGGAAGAGAATGGGGGTTTATCTATATTGGGGTGCCGACAAAGCACTGACCATTCCCAAGACACCGGGACATCAAACCAAAACGTGCGCCAGAACGTTACGACAGCAGGTCAACTTTGGGTGGAAGTAATTCTTGATTTTTGCCAAGCTTGGCAGCTGGCGATTTCACCACTACCCATCAATGTTTGACAACACCGGCATCACCAACAGCCTCGGGCTTGGCCGCTGCTGCAAGTAACACCTCTTCCTCGGTCAAAGCAACTGGCATGCGTTCAAGAGCAATCTCCAATACCTTATCGATCCAGCGAACTGGAATAATTTCCAATTTGTTTTTTACATTATCAGGAATATCAGCTAAATCCTTGGCATTTTCTTCTGGTATCAATACCGTCTTAATACCACCACGATGCGCCGCCAATAATTTCTCTTTTAATCCACCGATAGGCAATACTTCGCCACGCAAGGTAATTTCTCCCGTCATAGCAACATCCGCGCGCACAGGAATGCCCGTAAAAACGGAAACCAATGCCGTCGTCATTGCGATACCCGCCGATGGGCCATCCTTCGGCGTTGCACCTTCTGGCACGTGAATGTGGATATCACTTTTTTCAAATACATCGTTTTTGATGCCCAAGCGCTTGGCACGGCTACGAACTACAGTACGGGCAGCCTCAATCGACTCCTTCATGACATCGCCCAAAGTACCCGTGCGTATCACACCGCCCTTACCCGGCATTGCTACCGCTTCGATCGTCAACAAATCACCGCCGACTTCCGTCCAGGCCAAGCCAACCACTTGACCGACCTGATTTTCTTTGACTGCCACACCAAAATCATAACGACGAACACCGAGGAATTTATCCAAGTTCTTGGCAGTAATGGTCGCCTTTTTTTCGCTCTTTTTAAGTAAAAGCATCTTCACTACCTTGCGGCAAATCTTCGAGATTTCACGCTCTAATGAACGCACACCGGCCTCTCTGGTGTAATAACGGATAATGTCGCGGATTGCACTTTCAGATACATTGATTTCACCGTCCTTCAAACCATTATTCTTGATTTGTTTCGGCAGCAAATAGCGTTGTGCAATACTTGTTTTTTCATCTTCGGTATAACCGGACAAACGAATCACTTCCATCCGATCCAGCAAAGCAGGCGGAATATTGTATGAATTCGATGTCGCGACAAACATGACATCCGACAAATCAAAATCGACCTCGATGTAATGATCGGAAAACGTATGATTCTGCTCAGGATCCAACACTTCCAGCAAGGCAGAAGATGGATCGCCACGGAAATCTGCGCCCATCTTGTCGACTTCATCCAATAAAAATAAAGGATTACGTACGCCTACCTTGGACAAACTTTGCAAAATCTTGCCCGGCATGGAACCGATATAAGTACGGCGATGACCGCGAATTTCAGCCTCATCACGCACGCCGCCTAAGGCCATACGAACAAACTTACGATTTGTCGCGCGAGCAATTGATTGACCCAGTGAAGTCTTACCTACGCCAGGAGGACCAACCAGGCACAAGATTGGGGCTTTTAACTTATCGACGCGCTGCTGAACGGCAAGATATTCCAAAATGCGTTCTTTGACCTTATCCAGACCGTAATGATCGTCTTCCAATACTTTCTCGGCATTGGTCAGATCGTTATTTACTTTGGATTTTTTCTTCCAGGGCAAATTCACGATGGTGTCGATGTAATTTCTCACGACCGTCGCTTCAGCCGACATTGGCGACATCATTTTGAGTTTTTTCAACTCGCCCATCGCCTTATCACGCGCCTCTTTTGGCATTTTGGCAGCTACAATTTTCTTTTCAAGCTCATCGATGTCGGCGCCTTCATCACCCTCGCCTAATTCTTTTTGAATCGCTTTGACTTGCTCATTCAAATAATACTCGCGTTGAGATTTTTCCATCTGGCGCTTAACACGTCCACGGATACGCTTCTCTACTTGCAAAATATCGAGTTCGCCTTCCAACTGTCCCAATAAATGCTCGAGACGTTTGGACACGCTGAATATTTCTAAAATGACTTGTTTTTGCTCGAGCTTCAGCGGCAGATGAGCTGCAATTGTGTCGGCAAGACGGCCGGCATCATCAATGCCTGACAAAGATGCCAAAATCTCGGGTGGAATTTTCTTATTGAGTTTGACGTACTGGTCGAATTGCTGAACGATCGCACGGCGCATCGCCTCAACCTCAGAGTCATCGCCCTCTTCTGGTGGCACCGGTGTCAGGTCTGCGGTGAAATGCGACTCTGTTTCGGTAATTTTATGGATGCGTGCTCGCTGAGCCCCTTCTACCAACACCTTGACCGTACCATCAGGTAATTTCAACATTTGTAAAATGTTGGCAATACAGCCTATCTCGTAAATATCATCGGCGGATGGTTCATCCTTGGCGGCGGCTTTTTGAGCGGCAAGCATAATGCTTTTACCCTGCTCCATTGCGGCCTCCAAAGCCTTGATGGACTTTGGTCGGCCGACAAATAAGGGGATAACCATATGCGGAAAAACCACCACGTCGCGCAAAGGCAATAATGGTAATTCTGTTTGTTCAGTGATTATGGAAGTTGTCATGGCGCACCTTATTCAAAATTTCTAGTAGATAGATTGGCGCACTAGGCTAAAACTCAAGCCCGTCATCCGAAAAACAATAAAAAAGCCACACAGAGGAAACTCCGGGTAGCTTTTCGATTGAAGCTCAATTTTCTTGTGTAATTAATTGTACTGCGTATTCCCAAAGCCGTGGATCAATTGTGATATTCACCCACAGTTTCTAGGAATTAAGATTTCGCCCCCGAAACCTTCGGTTGTTCATCATAGATCAGTAAAGGCTTCGCGCCATTATTGATGGTGTTTTCATCAATCACCACTTTCGACACATTTTGCTCACTCGGCAAGTCGTACATAATGTCCAGTAAAGCGTGTTCGAGGATAGAGCGCAGTCCGCGTGCACCCGTCTTACGGGCAATCGCTTTCTTCGCAATGGATTGCAGCGCTGCCGGGCGAATTTCCAATTCAGCGCCTTCCATTTCAAGCAATTTTGAGTATTGTTTGATCAAAGCATTTTTTGGTTCGACCAGAATCTGAATCAATGCCGCTTCATCTAACTCATTCAATGTTGCAATGACTGGCAAACGGCCGACCAGCTCAGGTATGAGCCCAAAACGGATCAGATCCTGAGGTTCCGCATCCTGCATAACCTGGCTGGCGCTTCGCTCGGATTGGCTCTTGACACTGGCACCAAAACCGATACCGCTACGCTCAGAACGATCAGAGATAATCTTGGCAAGGCCATCAAAAGCACCGCCACAGATAAACATGATATTAGTTGTATCAATCTGAATGAAATCTTGATTAGGATGCTTGCGTCCGCCTTGCGGCGGTACCGATGCCATCGTTCCTTCAATCAGCTTCAATAAAGCTTGCTGGACGCCTTCACCTGATACATCTCGGGTGATCGAAGGATTATCTGACTTGCGTGAAATTTTATCAATTTCATCAATATAGACGATACCTTTTTGTGCCCGCTCAACTTCGTAATTGCAATTTTGCAATAATTTTTGAATGATGTTCTCAACGTCCTCACCGACATAACCTGCCTCGGTTAATGTCGTTGCATCGGCAATAACGAACGGTACATTCAACATACGCGCCAATGTCTGCGCCAGTAAAGTCTTACCTGAGCCAGTTGGGCCTACCAGTAAAATATTACTTTTTGCTAGTTCGACATCGTCTTTCTTGCCAAGATGCTTCAGACGTTTATAGTGGTTGTAGACAGCTACCGCCAAAATGCGTTTTGCAGTTACCTGGCCGATAACATATTGATCTAATAAGGCAGTAATTTCAGATGGCGTAGGTAAATCGGTTTTGGCGCTGGAAATAGACTCCAGGTTACTCACTTCGTCACGAATAATGTCGTTGCATAAATCAATGCATTCATCACAGATGAAAACGGAAGGCCCGGCAATCAGTTTTTTAACCTCATGCTGACTCTTGCCGCAAAAAGAGCAATAAAGCAGTTTTTCGCCAGTGGAGGATTTTTTATCGGGCATAGTGCGTAGGTTCTTAACGAAAATTTAGCGGATTTGGTTTTGATATTACCTGCAAATTCGATATAAGTCATCGAACATGTTTAGGTTATAAATGATTTAAAAATTCTTGCCACATTTATTTTGTGGCGCTCAATAAAAAACGCCCGGACCTGATAAGTGCGGGCGCTTTCTTTATTTTCAATATTTCTTCAGTACATCAAGCGCGGTTTGTCAAAACTTTATCGATCAATCCATACTCAACTGCAGCATCTGCTGACATGAAATTATCCCTATCCGTATCTTTGCCGATCTGTTCGATAGTCTGGCCGGTTTTCTCAGCCAAAATACCATTCAGACGTTCACGCAAATACAAAATTTCACGCGCCTGGATTTCTATATCGGAGGCCTGTCCTTGCGCACCGCCCAAAGGCTGATGAATCATAATGCGTGAATTAGGCAAGGAAAAACGCTTACCTTTAGCTCCGGCTGCTAATAAAAAAGCACCCATCGATGCTGCCAGACCGGTACACAATGTAGAGACATCCGGTTTAATGAACTGCATCGTGTCATAGATCGCCATACCAGCAGAAACTGAACCGCCTGGAGAGTTGATATATAGTGAAATATCCTTATCCGGATTTTCACTTTCCAAAAACAACAATTGCGCTACGATCAGATTGGCGGCCTGATCATTAACCGGACCAACCAGGAAAATCACACGTTCTTTCAGCAAACGGGAGTAGATATCGTAAGCGCGCTCCCCACGCCCACTTTGCTCTATGACCATCGGCACCATGCCTAGCATGTTGGTATCTAATGCTGAATTCTGAATGATGCCTGCCATGTGATTTCCTTTAATTATTGCGCGTTGTTACCCATTAATTCATCGAAAGGCAGCATCTTGTCTGTGACTTTCGACTTACCTAGTACGTAGTTAACGACGTTTTCTTCCAATACAAGGGCTTCGACTTCAGCCAGGCGATTACGGTCACTGTAGTAGTATTTAACCACTTGCTGCGGATCTTCGTAACTCTGTGCAAAATCTTCCACCTGAGCCTTGATTTGCGCTGCAGTTGCTTGCAAATTATTCGCTTTAACCAGTTCAGCCAAAATCAACCCGAGGCGAACACGGCGCTCGGCTTGTGTGGCAAATAATTCCGGCGGAAACGGCACATCTTTGACATTCATGCCACGTTGAGCCATATCCTGGCGAGTCATTTCTGCCAAACGCTGTCCGTCCTGCTCAACCAAAGCCTTAGGCACATCAAATTCAACAGCCTTGACTAAAGCATCCATCACGCTGTCTTTGGTTTTTGCTTTTACGCGGCCTTTGACTTCACGTTCTAAGTTTTCTTTGATATCGGCACGCATCTTGGCAAGATCGCCATCTTCCACGCCCAGGCTTTTCGCGAATTCAGCATCCACCTCTGGCAAATGCGCCCATTCCAATTTCTTCAAGGTGATCGTGAATTCAGCCGTTTTGCCTGCGACGTCCTTACCGTGATAATCCTCTGGAAAAGCCAATGAGAAAGTTTTGCTCTCGCCTGCCTTCAGACCTAAAGTAGCGGCCTCGAATTCTGGCAACATACGACCCTCGCCCAATACGAACGCGAAGTCATCCGCTTTACCACCGGCGAATTCAACGCCATCGATCTTGCCGACGAAATCTAAGGTGGCACGGTCACCATTTTGAGCGACTGGCTCACCGCCATCGCCATGAGCACCTTGCTCGCCTTTGGTGTGAAAGTGAACGCGTTGCTTGCGCAGGATATCGATGGTTTTATCGATTTCGGCATCGGACACTTCCGTCTTAACCTGCTCTACTTCTGCAGCGGACAGATCACCGACGACAAATTCAGGATAAATTTCGAAAGTCGCATCGAAGGTCAAACTGCCTTCGACAGCGCCTTCAGTATTTTTCGGTTCAATCTTCGGATAGCCGGCGACGCGCAATTTATTTTCGTTGGCGGCAACGCTGAAAGCCTGACCGACTTTGTCGTTCAATACTTCGTTTTCGACCTGGTAACCGTACTGCGCAGCAACCATCTTCATAGGTACCTTACCAGGACGGAAGCCCGGCGCTTTTGCTGTACGTGCGCGCAATTTCAAACGTTTTTCCACTTCCGACTGCACTTCTGAAATCGGGAAGGAAATAGTAATGCGGCGTTCCAATTTATCTAAAGTTTCGACTGCAGTTGCCATGAAAATCGTCCAAATATAAAAAAATTCTGTGGTGCGAGGAGGGGGACTCGAACCCCCACACCATTGCTGGCGTCAGGACCTAAACCTGGTGCGTCTACCAATTTCGCCATCCTCGCGGGATGAGAACACTAACCAAATTAAAAACTGGCACAAAAGCAAAGGGCGACCCGAAATTCAAGTGTCGCCCAGAACTATCGTATGTGGCATTTCAACTCCAGCCGCGTATTCTACTGGATTTTAATCCCATGTGTCTCTTTTTTTCGTATGGTTTTGCAATTAATTCAATGCAGACTCACGCCCAAATCGAGAGCAAGTCTGCATCATTTGCCTGATTACTTGGTCAGACCGGCTTTTTTACCCGGAACCAGGCCGCATACAAGGCGGGTAAAAATAATAAAGTCAGTGCGGTTGCGATGATCAAACCGCCCATGATCGCTACTGCCATCGGCCCCCAGAACACCGACCTGGATAATGGAATCATCGCCAATACCGCTGCCGCTGCAGTCAGAATAATCGGACGGAAACGTCTGACCGCCGATTCAACGATTGCATCCCAGGCAGGCGCTCCGGCTTGAATATCCTGCTCAATCTGGTCAATCAAGATCACTGAATTGCGAATGATCATACCGAACAGGGCAATCACACCGAGCTGCGCAACAAAACCGAAAGGTCTTTGCAATAACAGTAAAGCCATCGCCGCACCAGCCACGCCCAGCGGACCCGTCAGGAACACCAGCAAAGAACGCGAGAAACTATGCAACTGCAGCATCAGCAAAGTGAAGATGATGAAAATGACCAAAGGTACATTAGCGGCGATCGATTCTTGCGCTTTACCGCTATCTGCAGCCGCACCTGCCAGTTCAATCTTATAGCCAGGCAAAAGCTCCGAACGTATCTTATCCAGCTTAGGTGAAATCTGACTGGAAACCGTCGGCCCCTGAATACCGTCGACCACATCGGACTGGACTGTAACTGCCCATTCACGCCCTTCCCGCCAGACCACACCCGGCTCCCAGACCAGTTTAATCCGCGCCAATTGAGATAAAGGTACGGACTTACCGCTAGCCGTTGGAATATTAGCGTCGCCCAATGCGTTAACGGTTGAGCGTTCGTCAACAGGCTGGCGAACGACGATATCGATCAATTTATTATCGTCCCTAAATTGCCCCACCGTTGTGCCGGTCAAGATTGTATTCGCAGCACGCATCACTGTCTGCGAGGTGACGCCCAAAGCACGCAACTTGTCCTGATCCAAATCGATACGGACTACTTTTACAGACTCGTTCCAGTTGTCGTTGACACCAATCGCATTCGGATTGGTACGCATGACGTCTTTTACGCGATCAGCAATTTCACGGACCTTGGCCACTTCCAGGCCTGTAACCCGGAACTGAACCGGATATGGCACGGGTGGTCCATTCGGTAAAATCTTCACGCGACCACGCACCTCAGGGAAATCAACTTTGAATGCCCTCACAATTTTTAAACGCAGTGCTTCCCTCGCCTTCAGACTTTTAGGCAATACAACGATTTGCGCGACGTTAGTCTGAGGAAAAATCTGATCCAATGGCAAATAGAAACGCGGACTACCGGTGCCAACATAACTGGTAACGCTTTCTACGTCGTCTTGCTTCTGAATGAAGTTTTCAAATTTTTTCGCTTGCGCTTCAGTCGCGGCAAACGCACTGCCCTCTGGCAACCACAACTCAACCATCAATTCAGGGCGGCTTGAATCCGGGAAGAATTGCTGCTCAATGAATTTGAATCCGAAGATACCCAAGCCAAACACGCCTAAGGTAATCAGGATCGTTGTTTTACGCCATTCAACGCACCAATTCACTAATTTGCGGAAACGTGAATAAAACGGCGTATCAAACAATTCATGATGGCCATCGGCATTCGCCGCAGGTTTTACTTTAAGCAACAAATAGCCCAAATATGGCGTGAATAAAACCGCAGCCAACCAGGAAATAAGCAAGGCTAAAGCATTCACCGAGAACATAGAAAACGTGTATTCACCGGCAGCGGATTTAGCCAAACCGATCGGCAAAAATCCTGCTGCGGTAATCAAGGTGCCAGTCAACATCGGCATCGCGGTTGAGGTGTAGGCGAAAGTCGCGGCATCAAAACGGGAGAAACCTTCCTCCATTTTGCGCACCATCATTTCGACCGCAATAATCGCATCATCAACCAGCAAACCAAGGGCAATGATCAAGGCCCCGAGAGAAATTTTATGCAGATCGATGTCGAAGATACGCATAAACAGGAAAGTCACCGCCAATACCAAAGGAATAGTTAAGCCGACAACCAGACCTGGCCAGATATCCAGTCGAAAGGGCTTGGTATGCAACCCCAGCGCCAGAAAGCTCACCGCCAGCACAATCACGACGGCTTCAATCAGCGTATGCACAAACTCGCCAACCGACGAAGCCACCATTTTTGGCTGATCTGAAACACGTTCAATCTGGATACCGACAGGCATTTTGCTCTTTACATCATTCATGACCTTCTGCAAATTTTTGCCCAAGTCAATGATATTGCCGCCTTTTTCCATTGAGATGCCAAGGCCGATCACTTCTTTGCCGTTAAAACGCATCTTGTCCTGCGGAGGGTTCTTGTACTCGCGCTTCACCGTTGCAAAATCCCCAAGACGGAAGGTCGTACCATTTGCCCGCAACTGCAGATTTTCCAAATCCTTGACAGTCATTAATGCGCCGGAAATTCTGACTTGCAAATTATCACTGCTCGTCGTCAATACGCCAGTCGCTTCGACCGTGTTTTGGGAATTGATCTGACCGACAATCGCCTCAAAGGAAACGCCTAATTGAGAGAATTTTTTCTGAGAAAATTCAATATTAATTTTCTCGTCCTGAACGCCAAACAACTCAACCTTGGAGACCGTTGGAATACGCAAGAATTGCTGACGTACGAAATCGGCATATTCCTTGACCTGCTCATAGGTAAAACCGTCTCCGGACAACGCAAAAATAGAGCCGTAAGTATCGCCGAATTCATCGTTAAAAAATGGCCCTAATACGCCTGACGGCAGGGTGTTTTTTATATCGCCGATTTTTTTACGCACCTGATACCAGGATTGCGCTGTTTCTTTTGGCGGCGTCGATTCGCGCAATTGCAAAATAATTAAAGTTTCGCCAGGTTTGGAATAACTGCGAATCTTGTCGATGTAGGGTGTTTCCTGAAGCTTTTTCTCAAGTTTATCCGTGACCTGATCCGCCATCTGCAATGCAGTTGCGCCCGGCCAAATCGCCCGCACCACCATCGCACGGAAAGTAAACGGCGGATCTTCATCCTGCCCCAAACGGCCATAACTCAGAATGCCGCCCAATAGCAAGACGACCATCAGGTAACGCGTCAGCGGAATGTGCTCCAGCGCCCACCTTGACAGGTTGAAACCTCCTGAGGATTCGCTCATTTGGCGACTCCTGTCGTAGCAACATCATTTCCGGCAGCAGCGCTGACTTTTTCAGAATTTTTATCTAAAGCCTTCTCCACACTGCCCGGATCCACGCCGAGAATCGTCACTTTTTGCCCGACTTTCAGCAAATTCACGCCTGCAGTGACCACGTTTTGTCCTGGCGTCACGCCCTTGGCAACTAAAATATCTTGTCCTGCAGATCCCGCAACGATCACGGGGCTTAGCTTGACTGCGCCACCGTCAACAATCCATACGGAAGTCGTATTTTTGTCGTTGAACAGCGCCGTCATCGGCAACCGGATCATTGCGTTCGGATTCTTGGCGGCAAATGTGACATAAGCGGTCATGCCCAACTTGACGTCTTTAGCAGTTGCCGGCAGTGCCAGTTTTGCCGTGAAAGTGCGTGTGACCGGATCGGCAATGGGCGACAACTCACGCAATTTGGCCGTCAGCACTTCCCCTTGATTCGCCCATAAACGCACCCGGATATCGGAGATTTGCCGTATCGAATTCACTTTATCTTCTGGAATACCGACAACTACATCAGTCTCACCAGTCTGCGCCACACGCACTACGGAGGTACCCGTCGCAACAACCTGCCCGACTTCAGCATCGATCCCGGTCACTACGCCGTCGACATCCGATATTAAAGTCGTATAACCCGATTGATTGGTCTGATTTCTATAGGAGGCGAGCGCCTGTTCGTAGCTGGCTTGCGCTGCTTTATAGGTAGTGACTTTGCTGTCCAGCACAGCGGCTGCGACAAAATTTTTCTCTCTTAAATCTTCATAGCGTTTCAGCTCAGCCTTTGCCAGATCACGGTTACTCTCGGCAGCAGTAAGTCCGGCCTTGGCTTGCGACTGCGCCAAGGCCAGGTCTTGCGGATCTAACTGCATCAAGACCTGGCCGCGCTTAACCACGCTGCCGACATCAACCTTGCGGGCGACGATCTTGCCGCCCACCCGAAATCCCAAACGCGATTCAATCCGCGGACGCACTTCCCCGGAGAATTCTGCCGATTGATCGGCCCCGTCCGTGCTCGCTTTGACCACCCTCACAGGACGTATATCCTCGGTTTTTTCGGCTGGCTTTGAACATCCCGCCAACAAAACCAAAGCAAGAACAGGTAAAAAAGCAACCGGCTTTCCTTTAAACGAAAGCGCGCTGACCAGCCTGGCTGTGTCATTAAAAACATTTTTTTGCGATGTGGGCACGGGAGTTTTCCTTTACTATGCTGGCTACAAAAGCCAAGGTTATTCGTTGAAGCGTAGTATGAATTGCCACTTACTGCGATTCTATACCTGGAGCGCGCTGCGAATTGTGGCCCATCGCGGTGACGAATGGGACGCGAATCAGCCGATTCAATACAGTTACTGACTTAATGGTTAGTAATTATAGTGGCGAGTCCTTTTTTTGCCAATGACTTTTGAGTCATTAATTTTATACCCGCATCATATCCTCAAATTCAAGCATAAACATGTCTGTAGAACACTACGAAAACTTTCCGGTCGCATCATTGTTACTCCCGGCACGCTTACGCCCTGCGGTAGAGGCCATCTATGCATTCGCCAGGACTGCGGATGATATTGCAGATGAGGGAGACGCAATGCCGGAACAGCGCTTGCTGGGCTTGTCGCAGTATGAAACAGAATTACGGCAGATCGAGACCAGTCAACCATCCGGAAATCCATTATTTGATCGCTTGCACAAGGTGATTCAGCAATACACCCTCCCCATGCAGGCATTTCGGGACTTGCTATCAGCATTTAAACAAGATGTCACAACCACAAGGTATAACAGCTACGACGATTTGCTCGACTATTGCAAGCGATCTGCCAATCCGGTCGGCCTGCTGATGTTACATCTGTATGCGGCGGCGACACCGGAAAACAAGCGTGATTCGGACGCGATATGCTCGGCGCTGCAATTGATAAATTTTTGGCAAGATATCGCGATCGACTGGGGAAAGCAACGTGTTTATGTTCCACTGCAAGATTTAATCGCGTTCAACATCGATGAAGCGCAGATCGCAAACCAGCTAAATAGTCCGCAATGGGCCGCCTTGATGCAGTTTGAAACAAGCAGAACAAGAACCCTGCTCATCAGCGGCATGCCCTTATGCAAACGGTTGCCGGGACGGATAGGCTGGGAGTTGCGCCTGGTGGTCCAGGGCGGCTTGAGGATATTGGAACGTATCGATGCAGTTGAAGGCGACATCTTTCATCGCCGTCCTCAATTAGGTAAAGCCGATTGGTTTGTCATGCTGTGGCGGGCCATCAAGATGTAAAGGCCTGAAAACTCAGAGATACAGCCGCGATGTTTGCGATAGCAGAGGTACTTAGCTACCAGGCTAATGACATGCGTTCATTACACCCTGTTTCACAATTAATCGATCAAAAACCTGACTGGATCTCACTATCCCGCTATGATGCGTGGTGAATAATTCAACGATTACCGAACTCACACAAAATGATCATGCAACGTATTTATCTGTTTTTAGCAATTGTTTGTACTACAGTGCTAATCAACGGCTGTACCGTTTTGGCTGTCGCGGATGCCGCAGTCTCCACCACAGTCAAAGTCGGTAGTGCCGTCGTCGGTACTGCGGTGGATGTGACCGCGGCAGGCGTAAGAACTGTTACCAATAGCAATAAAGAAAAATAATCCTCAGCATTGCAAATTCACAACTTTCTTCCTACGATTTTTTCTGCGATAGCTCAACGACATGCCAACCGAATTACAGATCGCCGAACATCGCAAAGCGCAGCAAGCTGCGAAACTGGCAATGGTCTATCTTACCGGCGCAATCAGCGCCGACGATACGGAACAAAGTATCGCGCGCAAAGCGCATGAATTTTTATGTGACGCCGGCTATCAGGAAACCTGGTATTACCAGTGTCCGGCTTTAGTGCTACTGGGTTCCAGAAGTTGCGTGTCAATCTCAGGACGCGATTATCAGGCCAGTACCGAGACAGTAGGCTCATCCAACCTGATTACGATTGATCTCAGCCCCGCCAGGAGCGAGTATTGGGGCGATTATGCGCGTTCACTGGTTGTCGAGGACGGCAAGGTCATTGAGCAACCTAAACAACTTGAGTTTAAAAACGGCCTGCATTTCTTGCAGCAACTACATCAGCAAATGCTGCGTCTGGTAAAACCAAGCACGACGTTCGACCAGTTATTTGAATGGGCCAATGTGCGTATCCGCGAAAGCGGATTTGTGAATCTCGATTACCGCGGCAATGTAGGGCATAGCATCGCGGCCAGCCGGGATCATCGCCAATTTATCGAAGCCCGCAATTGCGCCAGATTAGGCGATGTCCCCTTCTTTAGTTTTGAACCTTTCGTAAGACTCAAAGGCGGTCGCTGGGGTTTCAAACACGAGGATATCTTCTTCTTTAACCAAGACGGGCAATTGCAAAGTCTTTAGCTGATTAAAGATTAACACCTCAATGGAAAAAGCCGGCGTCAATGGATGCCGGCTTTTTTATCACCCATTCAGCCTGAAATTCAACCTGAGGAATGAGCGTTTTTAAATTAGTTATTTACGCAATTAATCGCAATATTGCTGGCGCCTGTCAGATTGCTTAACAAGGCTGTTCCGGCACCGCCAGTGACAGTACAGGTTTGACCCGCAGGTTGCGTGGTGACGGTGACTGCGTAGGTTTGTCCGTCAACAATCGAATTGGCAAAGGTGAATTTGCCATTCGCAGACAAATACAGCAGATCCGTTCCATTGTCAGCGATCGTCACGGTTTTTCCAGAACCTAAACCCGTCAGTGTCACGGCTACCGGCACGCTGGCAATACATTTCACCAATACATTATTGGCACCGGTCAAATTGCTGTTATCAACGGTACCCGTGCCATTTTGCACGGTGCATGTCTGTGCCGGGGGTTGCGCACCTACTGTTACCGCATAGGTTTGCCCGCTAGGAATATAGAAGGCAAATGTAGCAGCGCCATTCGTAGACAGGATCAATTTGTCAACATTAACGTTAGTGTTAAAGTTGTTATAGAGGGTAACCGCTCCTGCAGTTAATCCTGACAAAGTGACCGTAACCGGGACCTTTGGCACGCACTTAACTGAAATATTGGTCACCGCTGCATCGCTGCTCATATGGCCAGAACCGTTCGCCACCGTACAGTTAACCTGAGCTGGCTGGCTGCCGACCGTAATATTGTAATCCGCGTTGCTAGCGACCTTGAATGAAAATGGGCCATCCACAGTAAGTGCCTGTTTGTAACCGGCAGTATCAATTAACACCAACTGGCCACCTGATGTTGTCCCGGAACCCAGGCCAGTCACCGTGCCGCCGACTGTCGTATAGACAAAGCCGCCACATGCCGCCAAGGCGAGAATCAAGCCTGCCGCCAGGGCGAAGAAGCTCATTTTTTTCATTGTATTCATTCGATATTCCAAATTGGTCTAGGTCAAACAGGAGAACTGATCTTAGCTATCAATATGACTTATACATAAGCGCAAAATTTCAGCGAGTTCGTTCAGCAAGTTCGTAATGGTATATGAGCTTGGGTCAAAAAGTGCATGTTTGATACAAAAAGCCTGATTCCGCTTACAAACTATTACAAGTCACGAGCATGGGACTACGCTGATCCATCGGCATTTACAAAAGAAATTTGCCGCATTCCGCTGATAGAATTTTCCGGATACGCCAATTATTTTATCCGCCAGCATTTGTGGTCTCCGCCGCAGTCGGTTAGCATAGCGGCTTTCATGCAAGGATAACGGCACCCAGGCCAGTCTTGCCTGAGATATCCAATTTGACCGCATTCTAACCGCCTAATTACGCATCCCGTATGTCTCCAGACGAATATTGCCAACAGAAAGCAGCGCAAAGCGGCTCCAGTTTTTATTACAGTTTTTTGTTTTTGCCCCAGGAGAGACGCCTCGCCATTACGGCGCTATACGCGTTTTGCCGCGAAGTCGATGATGTGGTAGACGAAAGCACTGACGATACCGTCGCGCGCAGCAAATTGAACTGGTGGCGCGGTGAACTCAAAGCCATGCTGGCAAACAGTCCTACGCACCCCGTGACGAAAGCCTTGCTGCCGCATATGACCCGCTTCGCCTTGGACGGCGCGCATTTGCAGGCCATCATCGACGGTATGGAGATGGATTTAAACCAGACCCGCTATCTCGATTTTATCGCCCTGCAAAAATACTGCTGGCATGTCGCAGGCGTGGTCGGCGTTTTATCCGCCAGTATTTTTGGCATCAGCAATCCACAAACCAAAGAGTTTGCCGAGAAACTGGGACTGGCATTCCAGATGACGAATATCATCCGCGATGTCGGCGAAGATGCCCGCAAAGGGCGCATTTATTTGCCAGTCAATGAGTTGCAACAGTTCAAAGTCACTGCGGCAGATATTCTGAATGCGCGTCATAGTCCCGAATTTGCAGCACTGATGCAGTTCCAGTACCAACGTGCCCAGCAACTTTACGACGATGCGTTTGCCTTATTGCCTCAGGAAGACAGGAAGGCGCAACGTACCGGCCTCATCATGGCCGCTATTTACCGTGCCTTGCTGGTTGAAATCCAACGCGATGGCTTTCATGTCCTGAATCAACGCATTTCTTTAACGCCCATCCGCAAACTCTGGCTGGCGTGGATAACCTATATCCGTGGTTAAGACCAAATCGCTTGCCGGCAAGCGGATAGCCGTGATCGGTGCAGGCTGGGCCGGCTGCGCGGCTGCGGTCGAACTGAGCAGCCGCGGCGCGCAGGTGAGCTTGCTGGAGGCGGCGCGTACCCTCGGCGGCCGGGCCCGCAAAGTCGCAGTCAAACAGCATACGCTCGATAACGGCCAGCATATCCTGCTCGGCGCATACAGCGCGACGCTGGCATTGATGCATAAGCTCGGGATTCAAATGGATCAGGCGTTTCTACGCCTGCCTTTGCAGATGGTGTATCCCTCAATCGATGAGGGCATGGAATTTATTGCGCCTAAGCTCCCTGCACCGCTGCACCTGCTGGTCGCGCTGTTGCGTGCCAAAGGCTTGAGCAGGCCAGACAAAATGGCGCTGGCACGTTTTTCCAGTACCGCGCGCTGGATGGATTGGCAATTGAATCAGGATTGCAGCGTCAGCGAATTGCTGGAACGCTTTGACCAGACCCCGCGATTATGTCAATTAATGTGGGTGCCGCTATGTATCGCAGCACTCAATACGCCGCCGGAGCGCGCCTCGGCCCAGGTATTTTTGAATGTATTGAGAGACAGCCTGGGAGCAAGGCGGACGGCATCCGACATGCTGATCCCCAGGCAAGATTTATCCGCACTCTTCCCTGAGCAGGCGCAGCAGTTTATTCAGCGCGCGGGGGGAATAGTCAAATCGGGGATAAGCGTGAAGCGCCTGATACCAGATCGGCAAAACGGTTTTAATACATGGCATCTGGAATGCCATGTCGACGACGCGATCAGCACGCAAGAATTTGACGCCATCATTATTGCGACTGGCGCGGAACAAGCGAGTCGCCTGCTGAATGACATGGTGGCGGCTCAAAAGGCTGCACCGCTGCCGTCGTTTGAGTACGAATCGATCACCACGTGCTATCTGCAATATCCTCCCTCTGTGCACCTGCGTCGTCCGTTTTTTGCATTAAGAGATCAGCCGGAACAAGGCCACTGGGGACAATTTGTATTTGATCGGGGTCAGCTCAACCCAGATCAGGCGGGATTGCTGGCCGTGGTGGTCAGCGCATCGCATCAGGCGACCGATCTGGGCAATGAAGCGCTGGCCAAGGCACTAGCCTTACAACTGGCGGCCATGTTTGAGATGCCGGAGCTGGCACAGCCTGTATGGCAGCAAATCATTTCAGAAAAGCGGGCAACATTTTCCTGCACGCCCTCACTGCAACGACCGGATAATCAGCTTGGCCTGGAGAATTGCTTCATCGCGGGCGACTACACCAGATGTGATTATCCGGCTACGCTGGAAGCCGCCATCCGCAGCGGCATCGCCGCTGCCACGCTTTGCCTGAGCTAGAGCAATTGAGCTGAAATTGTGCTGAATTTACAAGGACTGAGTTTTAAATCACTACCCGCAATAGCAGCGCGGCTTTCCAGCACATTTCGGGCTGTAAGCCGCACCGTTATTGCGGAATGACTTTTGAAAATTCTAAAGCTATTCGGTCGGGATGCAATCAGGCACCAACCGGGGCAATGCGCCGGTATTGCGCAGATTAGCAAGAACGCGCTGCGCCGCCTTCTTGAGCACCGCTTAGCTCTAGTCTTCTAGTCTTTCACATAACTATCGACATCCCGGATCTTATTCAAGGCCTCCTCAATCCGGTCCACGGGTATCAGCGTCAATCCCTCAATCGCTAGCTTGGGCGCATTCGATTTGGGAATCATGGCAATCGAAAAACCGAGCTTGGCAGCTTCGCGCAGCCGCTCCTGGCCACGCGGCGCCGGTCGTATCTCACCTGCCAGACCAACTTCACCAAACACCACCAGCCCCTTTGGCAGCGGCTTATTGCGCATTGAGGAATTGATTGCCAGCATCACCGCAAGATCGGCGGCCGGTTCGGTAATTTTGACGCCGCCCACGGCATTGATAAAGACATCCTGGTCAAATGCCGCAACCCCGGCATGCCGGTGCAAGACCGCCAGCAGCATCGCCAAGCGGTTTTGCTCCAAACCCACCGAAAGACGTTTGGCATTAGGCGCATGCGAGCTATCCACCAGGGCCTGTATCTCGACCAGCAAAGGCCGGGTGCCCTCTTGCGTCACCATCACGCAGGAGCCGGCGACCTGGGTATCGTGCTGCGACAAAAACAGGGCGGAAGGATTGGAGACGCCTTTCAAGCCACGCTCGGTCATGGCAAACACACCCAGCTCGTTGACCGCGCCAAAACGATTTTTGATCGCCCGCACCAGGCGGAAACTCGAATGGGTATCCCCCTCAAAATACAGCACCGTATCTACAATATGCTCGAGTACGCGAGGACCGGCCAGCGCGCCCTCCTTGGTCACATGCCCTACCAGTATCATCGTGATATTCATGGTCTTGGCGACACGCGTCAACTGGGCGGCACATTCCCGGACTTGGGCCACCGAGCCGGGTGCAGAACTCAGCGCATCGGAATACATGGTTTGAATGGAATCAATGACGACGACTTGCGGCTTGTGATCGGCCAAGGTATTCAGGATTTTTTCAAGCTGGATTTCCGCCTGAAGCTGCAAATCCCTGGCATCCACCGCCAGGCGCTTTGCCCGCAAGGCAATCTGCGAACCCGACTCCTCGCCGCTGACATACAGGACTTTCTTGATCTTCGACAGGCTCGACAGGGCTTGCAGCAACAAGGTCGATTTGCCGATTCCCGGATCGCCCCCGATCAAGACCACGCCGCCAGCGACCAGACCGCCGCCCAACACCCGGTCAAACTCATCGATGCCGGTACCGAAGCGCGGCACCTCTTCCGCCTCGATCTCCGCAAGATTGAGCACCGGCGCAGTTTGCGCAATGCCTTGATGTTTGGCGGAGAAGCGATTGCCAGCCGTCTCGATAATGGTTTCTACCAGGGTATTCCATTGCTGGCATGCAGGACATTGCCCCGCCCATTTATTGACTATGCCACCGCACTCGGTACAGGTGTAATTGGTTTTTGGTTTGGCCATCGCTCGATAGGGAAAACAGGTTTTCTAAAAAATACGTAATTACGACTTATGCAAAACGACAAATTGCTTAGCACCATGTACATTAACCCGCAGGCTGGATGCGGCTTTCCGAGGCATTTCGCGCCAACAGCCGCACCCGGCTTGCGGATTCGTTTGAGGGAACTTCTAAAAACCCTTTAATCGAGATGCAACGCTAGGCACAAAACGCAGCAATACGTCGGTATTGCGAGGCTTTGTAACGACGCGATGCGCTCGAGTATGGGGTTTTTAGAAGTTCCCTTGACATCCACATGCCATGGAAGCAATTCCCCTTGCTTTTGTCTGGGCCTCGGTGTCTCGATGGTGAGTGGTTTTGTTTTTTGCGTAAGCCCTACAAATAAAAACTACTGGTATTTTACTCAGTATTGAGCGCATGACTTGGTCTAAATCACGAATATTCTTTACTTTTCATGGTATAAAGCGAGTCGGTGACATTTTGTAACAGGCACAATAAAGAATGAAACGCGGTTTTTACACAATCATGGCGGCGCAGTTTTTTTCTTCGCTCGCTGACAATGCTCTATTGATTGCTTCTATGTCTTTGCTCATTTCCATGCAATCGCCCGCCTGGATGACGCCTCTGTTAAAGCTTTTTTTCGTTTTATCTTATGTATTGCTGGCGGCCTTTGTCGGCGCATTTGCTGACTCTCTGCCTAAAGGCAAGGTCATGTTTATCACCAACTTGATTAAAGTAGGCGGCTGCGCCCTGATGTTCTTTCGCGTGCATCCCTTAATCGCCTATGGCGTCGTAGGCTTTGGAGCCGCCGCCTATTCACCCGCAAAATATGGCATCCTCACAGAGCTGCTGCCGCCTGAAAAACTGGTCGCCGCGAACGGCTGGATCGAAGGTCTGACAGTAACCTCGATCATTCTGGGTACGGTATTGGGCGGTTTGCTGGTCAATCCGCATATTTCGGCAATGTTGCTGAATTTCGACTTTCCGGTCCTGGATTTCGCCATCAACACGCCGAATGAGGCTGCTCTGTCCGTGATCATCAGCTTGTATGCTTTAGCTGCCTTATTCAATCTCAGGATACCCGACACCGGTGCCAAATATGCACGTCAGCAACATAATCCCGTCAAACTCATCGCTGATTTTGCTGGTTGCTTTACGATCCTGTGGAAAGATAAGCTGGGTCAGATTTCACTCGCGATCACTACCTTGTTTTGGGGCGCTGGTGCGACCCTGCAATTCATTGTATTGAAATGGGCGGAGAAATCTTTGCAAATGCCTCTGGATAAGGCGGCAGCATTGCAAGGTGTGACAGCGGTCGGTATTGCTCTGGGTGCGGTGGCCGCCGCGCGCTTCGTTCCGCTGAAAAAATCTTTGTCCGTGATGCCTATGGGTGTCGCGATGGGCTTGGTGGTGATCACGATGACCATGGTGACCAACGTCTGGGTCGCTTATCCCTTATTGATATTAATCGGCGCGCTGGCGGGATTTTTTGTAGTGCCGATGAATGCTTTGCTCCAGCATCGCGGCCATGTGCTGATGAGTGCCGGGCACTCGATTGCGGTGCAGAATTTTAATGAAAATCTGTCCGTGCTGACCATGCTGGCCTTGTACGCCTTGATGGTGTCCCTCAATTTGAATATTCATGTCGTGATCATCATGTTCGGCCTGTTTGTGTCGGGCACCACTTATCTGGTAATGCGCAAACACGCGGCGAATCAACTTGAATTCAACTCGCTGGCTTTAATCGGCGAACAGAAACATTAAGTCCAGTCTCCAGAACTCTATTCATTATTCTCTGAGCGCCGCTGCCTGGCGCTTGCCAGCCAATGATCCGGCACTACCATGCCGCGGCAGCTTTCCTGCCATAAGCCGCCGTTTTTAGACATGATTGTCAATAAAACAGGCGATTTCTCGCGTTCCGATCGCTGCCTGATCTGCTCACACAGTGCGGCTTTGTGCAGCACAGCCGATTCCTCCGCCTGGGCCGGCGCAAACCAGTCCAATCTGTCGGGCAGCAATCCGGCAGCTATATCGAGTTGCTCTACCTCAGCTATAGTCCACCAATAGCCATTGCAATGAGCGGGAGCGATTTCGGGCGGAAACTGCGTCATTGAGGAGAGCCATCCAGTCCTGTAAAACAGCCAGCCCTTGATGAGGGCTTGCGCCTTGACTACCGGCAGTGGCAATACGGATGTTGCAGCAGGATTCAGGGATAACTGCAATTGCTGATCAAAAACTTTGTGCAATTTCCCGGATAAGGTATCGACCAGGTTTGGACCAAGATAATCGCGCAGGTGGATCACATCGGTGCTCGCCCCCTGATCGGCCACATGCACATAAAACTTCGTCGCCAGTTCCCAATGCAGCAATCCCTTTGCGTGATGCAAGAGAAAATCGAATTCACCCAAGGTTTGTTTAGTATTTTGTATCTGGACATTTTGCGCATACAAAATATGCTGATGCTGCAAATAAAACGCCAGCAAATTTTCGGCATAACGCCCCAGGCGGCGTTGCTGGTGACGCGCTAAAGCGGTATATAAAGGTTGAGGATGACGGTCAAGGTCGGCGATCCATGCAGCGAATTGAGTCTCGTCAGCAATCACAATATCAGCGATCTTGTCTTGCCAATGCGGCAGATTCGCGGCCAATAAAGACGGCGAGGTAAGCAACCATACCAAGGCACGTACATGCCGGTCATGCAGATGCTGCCACTGCCGATGAAACTGGTTCTGATAAGTCGTCATGACCTCACATCGAACGCAATGCGAGACAGAGATCTTCCCAGGTTTTGCTCTTCTCCGTTGGCTTGCGCAGCAAGTAAGCCGGGTGATAAGTCACGACCAGAGGCACATTCTGATAACGGTGCAATTTGCCGCGCAATTGACCTACTGGCGTTTCGGGATTTAAATCGAGCAAAGAAATCGCCGCGGTTTTACCCAGTGCAATAATGACTTCCGGCTGTATCAAAGCGATCTGTCGCTTTAAATACGGCAAGCATGCCGCCACCTCTTCAGGCAATGGCGCCCTGTCTTTGCCCTGTGCATCCGTTGGACGGCATTTCACTATATTCGCAATATAGGTATTCTCGCCACGCTGCATGCCCAAGGCACGCAAAATATTATCCAGCAAATGCCCGGCAGGCCCGACAAAGGGTTTCCCTTGCAGATTTTCCTGATAACCCGGTCCTTCGCCGACGAACAACCATTTCGCATGTCGATCACCGACGCCGAATACAGTATTCGCGCGGCCTTCGCACAACTGGCAAGCGCGACACCCCGATACCGTATTTTCCAAACTACCCCAGTCGAGATCGGCTATTGCGGTGGAGGCAACCTGCATTACCGGGCCGGCATCGGATACGGGAATCTCCGATAAAACCTCAGGCTGAGTATTGGGGTTGGCAGCCGGGATCACAGACTCAGCGTTATCGCGTAATTTCCAGACCGGGCCAATGCCCAATTCAGTCAAAAAAGCAGCGTGTTGTTCAGCATCATTCATAAGGGTCACATGGGTTCACAATTCGAATCGCATTACAATGGCATCTTCCCGCGTTTGATCGGCCGCCGGGTAATATCCCTTGCGACGACCGATCTCCTTAAATCCAAATTGCCGGTACACATCGACTGCGCGCTGATTACTGATACGGACTTCGAGCAAAATTGTCTGGCATTCTTTTTCTCGACAGAATACGATCATCCGCTCCAGCAAGATTCTGGCATAGCCTTTTCCTTGATGGGCGGCATCCACTGCCAGATTCAACAAATGCATTTCATCAACCACTGGCATCAGAATGAAATAACCGATCAATACCTGATCGGCGTCACGCAAACCGGTGAAATGATAAGCGCTGTATAAAGAATCTAAAAAATTTCCCCGTGTCCAGGGATGGGTATAGACCCTTTCTTCGATGGCCAGAATAGCATCGACATCTTCAAAACCGAGCCGGCAAAAATGCATTCCTGCCACCATCAAACCGCTTCTTTCAATTGCTGGCGCTCTGCGGTCGTCAATGCGATTTTATTGCGTAAGTAAAGTGGCTGCGCTTGCGCGGCATCCAGGCATAATCCTGCATCAAAATTCCTGATCGCCAGTGTTGCAACTTGCCTGGCGTGCGGCATGCACAAAACCTGGCGATGGGTTTTATCAAGTTGGCCTAGCACTACGCCATGACCCAGTGCATACACCAAGTTATCCGTCTGCGGCACAACGTCAATATCCGCAGCTTTCGACAAGACCGGTGCCACGAGCTCTGACCATTTACCGTCTGCATAGCGGTATTGCGCCCAATATACCTCCTCCATGCGGGCGTCTAATACGCAGACGAAATCGGTCGCGTCAGATAACTGTCTGGCGGCCTCCGCCATTGCGTACAGACTAATGATAGGCAAAACAGGTAGCTCAGCACCAAATGCCAATCCCTGCACGATGCCGCAAGCAGTACGGACGCCGGTAAAGGCACCGGGGCCACAACCAAAAGCAATCGCATCACATTGCTGCAAGGTGATGCCTGCATCCAGCAATAATGCCTGGATAGCGGGTAAAATTCCCTGGGAATGCGTCTGCACCCCGGATAGTTCGCGACTGATCATAGAGTCACCCGTCATCAAGGCGACCGAAGCCAGCTCGGTAGAAGTTTCAATTGCAAGTAGCGTTGTCATACGCGTATTTTACAGGGCGCAGCCATAAACCAAAACCCGGATCTTTGACTAGCATGGAGAAGAAAAGCTTTAGGTTAAAATAGAGCGCATGAAATTAGCGACCAATACCGAAGATTTGAACAGCATCAAAAGTCAGTTGCAGAGTAAGCCATGGCTAGTCGCCTGCCTGTGCGCTGCGTGGTGCGATACCTGCACGAGCTATCGCCGTCAATTTGATGAATTGGCAGAGCAACACCCTAACTTGTGTTTTGCCTGGATAGACATAGAAGATCAGGCACATCTGGTCGATGAGGTAGAGATTGAAAACTTCCCTACGCTGTTAATTCAGCACAAAGATACAATACAATTTTTTGGCACTATGCTGCCAGACACTAAACAACTAGATCGCCTGCTGGCTGCCTTAATCGACGCCAGCAAGGATTCAAGCGAACCACCCAGCAAAACCAGCTCTGGCATGAATCAGGGTGCCCCCGCCGGATGGAGCTTGCGTCAACTCCTACTTAATTGCGCGACTTAATCGGTGTTACCTCGATTTTGGCATGGGACTTTTGATCTCATCACCTCTCAAAATATCGGGTAGAAAAGAAAAAAGGGACTAGATTTGCATCTAGTCCCTTGAATCTGGTGCGGCTGGCAGGAATCGAACCCACGACCCCTTGGTTCGTAGCCAAGTACTCTATCCAGCTGAGCTACAGCCGCGAAAAAACAAAATTATAGCATAGCAATATTAAATTAGGAATACCTGGCCTGAAATGAGCGACGAACTACGCGGCAAATAGTGCTGGCAAATTCAATCCATGAAAAGAAAAAAGGGACTAGATTTGCATCTAGTCCCTTGAATCTGGTGCGGCTGGCAGGAATCGAACCCACGACCCCTTGGTTCGTAGCCAAGTACTCTATCCAGCTGAGCTACAGCCGCGAAAGACCAAGATTATAGCATAGCAATTTTCAGTTGATAAGCCCCTCGCTTATTTTTCTTTATATCTCAAATCTCAACCTGCGAACCGACTTCAATCACCCGATTCGTTGGCACCTGATAGTAATCCGCTGCATCGCGGGCATTACGCGACATTGCGACGAACAGCCACTCGCGCCACAACGCCATGCCGCTGCCCGGACGAGAAACAATCGTTTGACGGGCAATGAAATATGAAGTTTCCATCGGTTCGAAAATCAAACCGTGGGCTTCGCATAGTTCAAGTGCCTTCGGAATATCCGGTTCGTTTTTAAAGCCGTAGTTAACATCAATCTGAAAACAGTTATGTCCCAGATCGACGACCTTGATACGGTCGGCATAAGGCACCCATGGGATTTCCTTATTGTGCAGAGTCAGGAAGATCACGCGTTCATGCAATATTTTGTTATGCGATAAATTATGCAAGAGCGCATGCGGCACGCCATCCGCCTCACCACGCAAAAATATTGCGGTACCGTAGACCCGGATCGGTGGCGAGACGAACAGAGAAGATAAGAAATCTTCCAGAGGAATCGCGTGCTTCTTCAAGTTCTCAAATACCAGTTCACGACCTCGCTTCCAGGTCACCATGACCGTGAACATGATGATACCCAGCACCACGGGGAACCAGCCACCGTGGAAAAACTTCAACACGTTCGCAGAGAAGAAAGCGAAATCAATCACCAGGAAAAAACCGGTCGCCATAAAACACAGGAAGGGATTATATTTCCAGCCATAACGAATCACGAAGAACGTCAGCAAGGAAGTCACCAGCATCGTACCCGTAACAGCAATACCGTAAGCGGAGGCCAGGTTTGACGAGGAACCAAAACCCACGACGGCAGCCACCACCACGATCAATTGCAACCAGTTGACTACAGGAATATAGATCTGACCGATCTCTTTAGACGAGGTGTGAATAATCTTCATGCGCGGCAAGAATCCCAGCGAGATCGCCTGCTTTGTCATTGAGAAGGTGCCGGAAATCGTCGCCTGAGACGCAATCACCGTGGCAATCGCCGATAAGGCGACGAGAGGATAAATACTCCAGGTGCCCAGTTGCGAATAAAAAGGATTGGCGACTGCTTCTGGATTGGAGATCAACAGCGCGCCCTGCCCCAGATAATTCAAGCCCAGCGCGGGGAATACAATAATAAACCACGCCATGCGGATAGGCTTACGACCGAAATGCCCCATATCGGCGTACAAGGCTTCGGCACCAGTGAACGCCAACACAACTGCACCCAGAGCAAGGAAAGCCAGCGAGCGGTTTTCCGTCAAAAAATGGACTGCATGCCATGGATTCAAAGCACCTAAAATAATTGGCATTTTAATGATGTTGTAAACACCCATAATCGCCAATGCGATAAACCAGACCACCATAATTGGCCCAAACCATTTGCCGATACCTGCCGAGCCTTTATGCTGTACCGAGTACAAGCCAATCAGTACCATCAAAGTAATCGGAACCACATACGGAGAAAATGCGGGTGTCGCGACCTCGAGTCCCTCAATCGCCGACAACACCGAGATCGCTGGCGTGATCACGCCATCGCCATAAAACAGCGCAGCACCAAACAGACCAAGCACGAATAATAAAAAATGCCACTTCGAAGACTTGCCGACCGACTCAAGAGCCATCGCGGTCAGCGCCATGATACCGCCCTCACCCCGGTTGTCCGCTCGCAAAATCAAGGTGACATATTTGACTGCAACGATAATGAACAAGCCCCACAGGATCAGTGAAACAATACCGAAAATATTTGCTTCCGTGAGCGGTAGACCATGTTCTTTTGAAAAAACCTCTTTCATCGTGTAAAGAGGACTGGTGCCGATATCGCCATAGACGATGCCGATGGCAGCTAACGTTAGAGCCGTCAAGCTGCTTTTTGAGTGTTGATTAGCCAATTGTGTACCTTGTTATTATTGGTGCATTGCACAATAGGTGATCCCGCAGGGAATTTCAAGAGAGAAATTCAGGAATCAGCTAAGCATATGTATTTGTGCAACAACTATCGACACTTTGCAAAGTTTTGAGGGTGGTGTCAATAAAAACAAGTGACGGATAGGTAGCGCAATACCAACTCAAAACTCAATTATTCAACAAAAAATTGTTCCATCCAATTTTCATGAATAATAAAATCCAATAAATGTTAAATTATGTAAAAAATCATTCAATGAAAGATTTAAATCCTAGTTGATAGAAAGCAACATGTCATATTTCTCTTATTGCAGTCGTATTATTTTGGTTTAACATAAGTGCAACACGAGATGCCTGGCAGTTGTCAATTATAAAGCGCGCAATTCCGATTTACTCATGGTGTAACTACACTGATGAACGATCAATTTGACGAATTCAGCTCATTATCACAGCTCCACGAAACGACGGTTTCGCATGGCAACGGAAGTTTAACGCCTGCTACACCAACTACAACAGCCCGCCTCCAATACCTGATAGAAAATACCCCCGCAATCATTTACAGCAGCGTACCAACAGGCGATTTCAAGATGACCTTCGTGAGTAGCAATGCGCTGCGGGTGCTTGGTTATCATCCGGAAGAAATGGTAGCCGATCCTAATTTCTGGTTTGACCATATTCATCCGGAAGACATACCGCAAATATTCTCCAGTATTGCAATGCTATTTACCGAGGGTAGCAGAACCTACGAATACCGCTTTAAAAGCAGTAATGACCAATACATCTGGATGCACGACATGCTCCGTCTGATACGCGATGCCGAGGGGAATCCGATAGAAGTGGTGGGGTCGCTCACGGATATCACGCAACGCAAACAGATGGAAGAAGCCTTGCAAAAAAAAGGGGAAGAACAACAAGCTCTGATCCAAAAATTACAAGAAGCTCAAGAGCAGTTGCTGCAATCGGAAAAAATGGCCTCCGTCGGCCAACTTGCCGCTGGTATCGCGCATGAAATCAACAACCCCGTTGGCTTTGTGAATTCGAATATGGGTTCTTTACAAAATTATGTAGGAACCCTGTTTAACGTCATCGAGCAGTACGATAAATTATTTCAACATATCCCACCCGCTTCCGAATTTCATCAACGATTAGCCGCCATTAGGGAAAAGGCTGATCTGGTTTTTTTAAAAGACGATATAGAAGATCTCGTACGGGAGTCGATGGATGGTTTAAAGCGCGTCAAGGACATTGTGCAATCCTTAAAGGATTTTTCCCATGTTGGCGAAGCGGACTGGCAAGAAGCAGATATCCATCAAGGGCTGGAAAGCACTTTAAACATCGTCAAAAATGAAATCAAATATAAAGCCAATATCGTCAAGGAATACGGAAAATTACCGCCAGTGAAATGCCTCATTTCACAACTCAATCAAGTTTTCATGAATCTCTTTGTCAATGCATCGTATGCGATCAAAGACAGCGGTGTTATCCACGTCAGCACGGGGGTTCAAAACGATTGGGTTTGGATCAAAGTGAGCGACACCGGCTCCGGTATTTCACCCGAAAATCTAAAACATATCTTTGAGCCGTTTTTCACCACAAAACCGATAGGCAGCGGCACCGGTTTAGGGCTTTCTTTAGCCTACGGCATTATTAAGAAGCATCGTGGAAAAATCGAAGTTGAAAGTGAATTAGGCAAAGGAACCAGTTTTACCATACGCCTACCCATACATCCTGAGAATGCACCGGAAACTTAACGCGAGAAATAACGTAATAAATTATCACGAGCGACCTAGAGATTATGCAGCGCCCTGGAGATGCGGTTACAAATATCACCCAACATACGCTTAACTATTTTTGGCTGAATTTTGA
The DNA here is from genome assembly GCF_025548535.1 of Undibacterium sp. Jales W-56. Taxonomy (GTDB): domain Bacteria; phylum Pseudomonadota; class Gammaproteobacteria; order Burkholderiales; family Burkholderiaceae_D; genus Undibacterium. Next base: position 225,776 of record NZ_JAJLQW010000002.1, read on the forward strand.
CTCTCTTAATTCTTAAAGAACTATATGGCAAACCAAATAGATTACAACGCAAAAATAAAGGACATACTTGAATCACACAAAAGTAATGAAACCACATTACTGAAGCGATTAAGTTTTCTTGAATTTGAACAGAGAGATGCCGAGTCGCTCGCAGACTTGGGGAAAAAAATCTCTCCATATAGAGAAAAACTATTGCGTATATTGTCAGAACACATCAAGAGCGCACCTCAATTAAACCAGTTACTTGCACCCTCTGATTATGAAGAATTAGATGAATGTCATCGTCTCTATTTTTCTCTTTTAACTGAAGGAAATTACGACAAAACTTATTTACATAACCGACTGAATTCGGCAGTTAAACAACAAAATTTACATCTAAGCCACGAGTGGTATTTAGGTATCTACAGAAAATATTTATCCGAAGCGACATCATTAGCGTGGGAAATAAGTGAGCATGATTTTTCGCTATTTAGCAGTTATATCGAAGCATTAATCAAACTGGCCTTCTTTGATATCGGCTTGACTCTCGACGTCTACTTTTATACGGAAAAATGTAAATTAGAAGAGGCAAAAAAAGCGCAGGAACAATTACAGAAAGAATTTTTATTTCAACAAAAACACGATGAACTCACGGGGCTTCCGAACCGCAGTTTACTGAAAGATCGCACCAAACAAGCCATTTACTCAGCCGACAGAAAAGCGACTACCGTCGCTCTACTCCATTTAGGTCTGGATCACTTCAAGCTTGTGAACGATGGGGTTGGATATGGTACGGGCGATCAGCTTCTCAAAAACATTGCGGAGCGTCTTCATCAGTGCGTACATGAAGCAGATACCGTCTCTTATTATGGCGGCGATGAATTCGTATTAATTCTAAAAGACTTTGAAAAAACAGAAAATATCATCAATGTCTGCGAAAGAATTTCTTGCGTCATCGCCGAACCCTATTTAGCGAACAACATAGAATTGCATCTCTCCTGCAGTATCGGTATTGCACTTTACCCGCAAGACAGCAGCAATGATGATGATCTGTTTACTTTTGCTGATCTGGCGCTTAATCGCGCCAAACATCTGGGGCGCAGCAATTTCCAATTTTATTCAGCAAAAATGAATGAAATCACCAAGGACAGAGTTGAAATATCGAACGACCTTCACAAAGCGATTATCGCGGAAGAACTCTCGCTGCATTACCAACCCAAGGCAGACCTGCAAACTGGAAAAATCGTCGGTATGGAAGCGCTACTGCGCTGGGATCATCCCAACAGAGGCATGATTCCGCCCACCTACTTCATTCCTATTGCAGAAGAATCAGGCCTGATCGAAAAACTGGGCGACTGGGTCATAAAACAGGTTTGTCGCGACATTGCCGCATGGACAAAAGATGGCGTTATTGCGCCGTGCATCGCCATCAATGTCTCTCCAAGACAATTGCAGAATCCATTCTTCACGACCAAGTTACTCAACATCCTGAAAGACATGCAAATCGGGCACGATATGATTTCTCTGGAGGTTACAGAAAGCGTGCTGATGGATCACAGCAGCCCAGTTGGCAATACCCTGAAAGGATTCAAAGAACATGGTATTGCCTTAGCCTTAGACGATTTTGGCACCGGCTATTCAGCGCTCAGCTACCTCAAGCACTTCCCCTTCGATTACGTAAAAATAGATCAATCATTCGTTCGAGATGTAATTGAAAATACCGGAGATGCTTCCATTTCAAAAGCAGTCATTGCGATGGCGCATAGCCTGGGTATTAAAGTCATTGCGGAAGGCGTTGAGACGGAAGCGCAATGTGAATTCTTAAGCCTGAATATGTGCGATCAAATCCAGGGGTATTTACTGTCCAGGCCCATGCCAGCAGATCAGGCCAAGGAATTTCTTCAAAGCGAAATCTGCTTGAAAAATCACCTGTTGCGTTTAGAAAAACCGCAAAGATCATTACTATTAGTCGACGATGAACCCAATATTTTGTCATCGGTAAAACGACTTTTAAGACGCGATGGGTATCAGATATATACCGCCAATAGCGGTCAAGAAGGACTCAAATTACTCAGCGAAAATAAAGTAGACGTCATCGTATCTGATCAAAGGATGCCAGAAATGACGGGAGTTGAGTTTTTACGGAACGCAAAAAAACTTTACCCGGACACGATCCGTATCGTTTTATCCGGATATACCGAATTACAATCAATTACGGATGCCATCAACGAAGGAGCCATCTATAAATTCCTGACTAAACCTTGGGAAGATGAGCAACTCAGAGAACAGATCGCAGAGGCATTTCGCCACAAAGAAATGGCCGATGAGAATCGTCGTCTCCATATCCAAATCCAGACAACTAATCAAGAGTTAGCTACCGCCAATCGTTATTTAGCAGATGTATTAAAACAAAAACAATTGCAGATTAAACGCGATGAAACAAGCTTAGAAATTGTCCGGGAAGTACTGCAATATATCCCGGTACCGCTTGTCGGCATAGACGACAATGACATGATCGCATTCATCAATCAAGCCGCCGAAGTTTTATTGGAAAAATCACCCCCGATGCTAGGTGAGGATATACGGCTGTTATCAGAAGATTTCAGTGTCTCCCTCAAAACATATGCTGCCGGTGAAGATTTTCAAATCTCGATAGAAGGACACGATTTCATCGTGAACTGGAAAATGATGGGAGAACGATCACAATCGAGCGGAAAATTAATTACCTTACGAATCGCGGATTAGTATGGACGACTATATTCCGATTCAAAATGCCCTGCCCGACATGGTCATCGCCAAAGATGTTGTTGACCAAAATGAGCATGTCTTACTGCCGGAAGGTACCGTACTCACCTCCACCCATATCCAGTCCTTAATAAAACGCGGCATTACTCAAATTTGCATTCAATTGACTGAGGCAACGGCAATTGATCATAGCGCCGATTTGTTACGCCAGCGAGAACGTCTCGATCAACTATTTCATAAGACATCCCATTTCCCAATCAATTCTCTCCTCAAGAGCTATGTCATGCAATATCGTGAGGAGAAGACGAATGAGTGAAGCAAATAAAGTATCAATGGCGGAACTTGCCGCAAAACTTCAGCAACTTCCTGCCCTATCATCCATCGTGATGGAGTTACTGCATAGCATGGAGACAGATGATGTCGATATCGGCTCGATCGCGACAAAAATTTCACATGACCAAACTTTGACTGCCAAGGCATTGCGTCTCGCCAATTCATCGTTTTATGGCATGCAATATAAAATAAAAACTATCCAGGAAGCCATCACTTTATTAGGTTTTCGTAGCGTACAGACACTCGTTACTACCAGCGCTATTATCGGTAACTTTACAGAAAACCAATCCGCCGTTTTTAATATCACCTCGTTTTGGAGACACGCTATCGCCAGCGCAATCTGCGCCCGGGAAATAGCCCATTTTGTCAACGCAAGTCCCGATAAGGCATTTACGGCAAGTTTGTTGCACGATATCGGAAAACTGGTATTAGCCACTACTTACCGGGAACAATATGCTCAGGTTCTTGCATCGCAAAAGGAATCTAATACCTATCTGTTCTTGCTGGAAAGAAGTATGCTCGGCATTGACCATGCTGCTGTTGGCAATGCGCTGGCAGCCTATTGGCAATTTCCGGAAGAAATACAAAAAGCCATCGCTTATCATCACGAAATTCCACCAGATAACGATAGCAAGTTAGCGATGATAGTGCATATTGCGGACGTGATTGCACATGCTCTGGATCTGACAAAAATAGAAGAGGATGATGTACCCGAAATCAATGTATTGGCATGGGAACGATTAGGATTAAGCTATGAAGCGTGCAAAAAAATATTTAATAATACCGAGACGCAGTTTGAAGAAATCTGCCAGATACTTATAGCTTGATCCGGAGATATAGTGATAAATCCCCATTCCAATAAACAAAGTCAAACAAACGATGCCAGTCCAGACTCGGAAGGCAATTTAACGGTCCGGTCCAGACCAGCAAGTCTGTTGTTACAAGAAAAACCCGACGAATTAGCGTTAAATTTGATGGATTTAGACTTGTTTCAATTCTTGGATAGCAATCCGGTACCAACCTTCGTCATCAATAAAGAGCACGTTATTACCCATTGGAATAAAGCTACGGAACGCTTGCTGGGTTACTCTGCCGGCATGATGGTTTCCACTCAAAAACAATGGCAACCGTTTTACCGCCATAAACGGCCTGTTTTGGCCGATGTCGTCATCGCAGAGCAGGTAGAAAAAAGTATCAATACCTTCTACGACAAAAAATTTAAGGCTTCAACCTTAATTAAGGGCGCTTATGAAGTCGATGATTTTTTTCCTCATCTTGGACAGAGCGGGCTCTGGCTGCATTTTACCGCTGCTCCCATCTATAATAATCGCGCTGAAGTAATTGGTGCAATCGAAACACTGGAGGACATCACTGAACGCCACGACGCTGAAGAGGCTCTGCGTAAAGCCTATGACGATCTCGACATGCTGGTCAAAAAAAGAACAGTCCAATTGGCAGAAGCCAACCGGAAACTGGAAGCAGATCTGGAACAGCGGGCCACTATTGAGTTTGAGTTAATTCGACGGAATGGCGAATTAACCCAACTCAATATCCAGCTTTCCAAAGCGCAGGAACAATTACTGCAGTCGGAAAAATTAGCGTCGATAGGACAATTGGCCGCAGGCGTAGCGCATGAAATCAATAATCCCGTAGGATATATTTTTTCAAATTTCAGTTCGCTAGAAAAATACATTACCGATCTGTTCGAGATATTGAGCGCCTACGAATCGGCGGAGCAGCACATCAGCACGTCCGCCGTTCGCCTGGAACTTACAGAAATCAAAAACCGGATCGAACTGGAATTTCTGAAGGACGATATCCCGGAATTAATGGCGCAATCTAAAGAGGGAATTGCGCGCGTCCGCAAGATTGTCCAAGACCTCAAGGACTTTTCCAGAACCGATACTAATCATGTATGGCAATGGGCTGACCTGCACAGAGGGATAGATTCAACACTGAATATCGTCAACAATGAGATCAAATATAAAGCAGATGTGATTAAGGAATATGGAAATATCCCCGACGTTGAGTGCTTGCCAACAGAAATCAATCAGGTCATCATGAATTTGGTTGTCAATGCCAGTCATGCCATAGGTGAAGAGCGCGGTAAGATTACGGTACGAACCTTCCGTGAGCCTGAATTCGAAGATGAATTTGTGATCATCGAAGTTGAAGACAACGGATCGGGCATTCCTAAAGAAATTACCTCAAGAATTTTTGACCCGTTCTTTACGACAAAACCGATAGGCAAAGGGACTGGATTAGGCCTCTCGCTAGCTTATGGTGTGATTCAAAAACATCATGGACGAATTAGCATTAGTTCAGAAGTAGGCAAAGGTAGTTGCTTCCGTATCAGGCTACCGATTAAACACGTTGAACCGATTAATCCAGACGAGGAAAGCGCATCGTGAGTGAATCCCTCCTCCCCGATCAGCAATCAGAAGCGGAGCGAATGGAGCAGTTTGTCCAGTCTGCAAAAATTTTATGTGTCGATGACGAGCCGAATATTCTATCGTCGTTACGCCGTCTTTTTCGTGCCAAAGGTTATAAGGTTTTAATTGCCAATAGCGGACAAGAAGGCCTGGCAGTGATGGAAACCGAAGCGGTTGATCTGGTCATCTCCGACATGCGCATGCCAGAAATGGATGGCGCTCAATTTTTAGAAAAAGTCAGAAGTCGTTGGCCCGATACCCTGCGCCTCTTATTGACTGGATATGCGGATGTTCAAGCCATCATCGATGCGATCAATCGCGGTGAAATTTATCGTTATATTACCAAGCCATGGGATGATAACGACATCATGCTGGTGGTAAGGCAGGCATTGGAACGCAAGGCGCTGGAGAGCGAAAAACGAAGATTGGAAGCATTGACTCTACGCCAGAATGATGAGCTCAAAGAATTAAATCATAGCCTGGAAGCAAAAGTCGAAGCCAGGACGGCTGAACTCAAAACAGCGCATGATTCCCTGGTCCAGGTCAACGACAAACTTAAATCCAGCTTTTTGACTTCGATAAAAGTTTTTTCCAATTTGATAGAAATGCGAGGCGGCAAACTGGCTGGCCGCTCCCGGCGAGTCGCAGATCTGGCCCGAAAAATCGCCGTCAGAATGGGTTGCAACAACAAAGACTCTCAAGAAATTTTTGTCGCAGGTTTATTGGTCGATATTGGCAAAATCGGTTTCTCGGACGAGATGCTGAATACACCTGTGAATAATATGAGCGGAGATGAACTGGGGGAATACCATAAACATACGGTAAGGGCGGAACAATTGCTATTACCGCTAGAGGATTTGCAAGGAACGGCCAAAATACTCAGGTCACAACACGAACGATTTGACGGCACCGGCTTCCCGGATGGACTACCAGGGGATGCTATCCCGTTAGGCGCACGCATACTGGCTCTGGCCAGCGATTACGATAGTCTGCAAACGGGTAGCTTAGTACAACGCCGCTTACCCGCAGATGAAGCACAAAGGGTGGTGCAGCGTGGCTTAAAAAGTCGCTATGACGAAAACGTCGTCAATGCATTCAATCAAGTCATGAGCGGCCATCTGGGTGAGCCAGTCGCCGATAAAGAGATCGCTATCCGCGATCTGCAAGCCGGCATGATCTTATCGACAGAAATGATATCGCGTGATGGCGTCATGCTGTTACCGGCAGATCATATATTGACTGATCGTATTATTGAAAAAATACGTCTGTATGATGCGTCTAACGGTGGAAAAATGACCGTCAGAGTCCGTACCGCCCCGCTGAGTGCCGCGGCAAGCCTGCAGGGAAACTCATACGCCAGCATCATAAGGAGAACATAATGCGTCGCGCTTTACTAGTGGATGATGAAATCAATGTACTGCATGCCTTACAGCGCAGCCTTCGCCCCATCGCACAAAAATTGAATTTTGATATTGAGCTATGCAATGACCCCAGGCTTGCCATTCAAAAACTGGCGGCCGCTCAATACGATTTTATTATTTCGGACTACCATATGCCGTCGATGAATGGCGTCGATTTTTTCAGGATTGCGAAAGAAATTCAGGGAGATGCCATCCGCATGATGCTGAGTGCCTCGGCTGACTTTAAGACCATCATGGGTGCCGTCAATGAAGCGGAGGTGTTCCGGTACATCACTAAACCCTGGGAAACCGCCGACCTGGAAGAAAACGTTCGCCTGGCCCTGGAACTCAGAGAGCAATTGCAATACGACAAACAAGTGCTTGATCAGGCACAAGCGGAACGTGAACGACTTACCCCCGAAGAACTGGAAAAAAAACGCCTGGAAGAAAGCGAGCCGGGCATTACCAATGTCATCTGGGACGCACGCGGTGGCGTGCTTCTCGATAACACGGATGATCTTTCCGGCAAATAATACTGGCATAGTCAAGATCATGAATTTCATGGCACTCTGCCGATCTGACAACAACCCAATCTCCGGAGAGGCTGTCAGATCAACAGGCCTTTAATGATGCAAGCTTACGCCGCCCCCTGATTCGCTCGCCAGCTCCTTGCCAATCTGAATAACCGGCTTAAAAAATTTTACTAATTGACACAACCACCGCAGTTTTACCCATGAATTTAGCATTCACAGGCGAGGCATAGGTGAGCCGATCGGCATTAGTGCCAATGATGGCAATGGCCCAATTGACTGCCCAGATCTCTTTCGTTGCGCCGACTTTCCAGTCGGTGTAAGTCGCGGCAGGATTGCTCTTCACATTTTGCCGACCCACATGCAAATTCAGCACCAACCCTGTATCGATATCCAGGTTTGCGCCGAGATCCAGATAGCCGCTATTTTTACTGTCGGCATAAGCAAATAAATTCGTCACGGCATGTGAGTACTTTGCGTAGCCAGGGCCATAACCGATTTGTCCGTAGATCTCGGTTGTATTGGCATTCACCGCCAAGCCATTCGATGGATAAACATAAGTCAAAACGCCGACATCATAGGAGATATTTTTGACGATCTCACCACGCTTTCCCGCATATAAATCCAGCTCAAGGTCGCTGCTGCCACCTGCGTCTTTTATCCATTTAATCGTCGATGCCCACGCACCTGCGTAAAGACCGTCAGGATTATGCGTGTAATCGACACCGCCCTGCAAGGCAGGCTGTAAGCGGGTTTGCGAAATGCCGCGATAGCGATAATCGGATGTCGCTGCCGCGTTAAAGCTGAATTCATTATCTGGCCTGGCATCTTCCGCATGAGCTAAGGTGCCGCAAAATAAGCTGGAAAGCGCGCTAATCAGGAGAGTTTTTTGGAGATTGTTTTTCACAGTATTTTCACATTCGAATGAAGAGACTACGGACAAAATAAAACTGCCGAGATTGACATCCGGCAAATCCACAACACCAGAGCAATGCCAACAGCGCCACTAACTGCCAATGTACAAAAAACAGGCGTGCAGAAACCTGCCTCTCAGCCTGGCGAGCTGAGAGTAATTGATGAATTTAATGGAGTTCGCTGAACTTAGCTGCGTGCCAGCGAACTAGGGATTGTGGAGCGTCAGGCCGGTAGCAGCAGTCGATAACCCACCGCTGTTTCGGTCAACAGATAACGCGGTTGAGTCGGATCATCTTCGAGTTTCTGCCGCAAATGTCCCATGTAAATTCGCAGATAATGTCCATCCTCTGCATGAGATGGACCCCATACCTCGCGCAGCAATTGCAGATTGGTCACGACCCGCCCCGCATTCTTGACCAGGATACTGAGCAGACGAAATTCCGTAGGCGTCAGATGCACCATATTGCCTGCCTTGGTGACCAGGCGCGCTTGCTGATCGACCCGGATATCGCCGAATTGAACGATGCCGTCGGCCGCAGCGCCTGGCTGGCGCTGGCGTCGCAAGGTTGCCCGTACGCGTGCCAACAATTCGCCGACGCCGAACGGCTTACCCAGAAAATCATCGGCACCGGCATCGAGCGCCTTGATTTTATCGGCCTCATTTACCCGCGCGGATAACACGATGACAGGCACGCCGGACCACTTGCGTAAATCTTTAATGAAGGCGATGCCATCGCCATCCGGCAAACCAAGGTCGAGAATAATCAAGTCAGGCTGGCGGGTGCCGGCATCAATTAAACCGCGCTGAAATCCGCCCGCCTCTTCGACCTGCCAGCCCTCGTCCTCCAGGGCGCTGCGCACAAAACGACGGATTTGCGGCTCGTCCTCAACCAATAGCGCGGTAGGCGTAGATTCTGTTTTCATCAGTCAATCAGTATTTATTGAGTTGTATTGAATTTTATTGAGTTTATTACAGCATTTACAGATCAGTCTCAATGCCGGCATCAAAATCCGGCAATGCCGGCGGCGTGCCGAGCGGCAAGGTAAAGCAAATGCAAGCGCCACCCAGTAGCGATTTGGCAGGGGCAATACGACCGTTATGCGCCTCTACAATCGCACGGCAAATCGCCAGCCCCAAGCCGACGCCGGGCGTTGCCGACTCGCGTTCGCCGCGGGTAAATTTTTCAAAAATAATATCTTCTCGTCCAGGCGGCAATCCGGGGCCATTATCATCGACCATGACCTTGATCGTTTGATGGATATCGTCGATTTCTGCCCCTATCGAGATGGCCGCATTACCGCTCGAATATTTCGCCGCATTCTCCATCAAATTGCAGAGCACCCGTTCTATCAGCACCGCATCGAAATGCAGCAAAGGCAGATTTGCCGGTAAATTGGTCTGCACCTTGACCCGTGCCAGCGCCGCCGTGCTGGCGCGCAAGGCACTGCCAACGACCTCTTCCAAAGTTTGCCATTGCAAATTCAATTTCACTTCGCCACTTTGTATGCGCGCCATATCCAGCAGATTCGCGACCAGCGCACTCATGCGCAAGGATTCGGCATGCAGATTGTGCGCCATCTGCTGCTGCAAATCGCTCAGCGCCGGTTTGGACATGGTCAGGGATTCGGATATGCCTACCAAGGATGTCAACGGCGTTCTCAGATCATGCGACAAGGCGGCCAGCAAGGAATTGCGCAAGCGCTCCGACTCCATATGAATCAAAGCCTCTTGCGCCACCTCGATGTAATGCACGCGCTCCAGCGCAATGGCAGCGAGTGCGGCAAATGTATCGAGTTGCTGGCGCTGCTCCGGTATTAATATCCAGCGCCGGTTATCCGGCTGTATCGCCAATAAGCCGCGGGTTCGCATCGGTGCCACCAGAGGCAGATAAAAGAAATTACTTCCGGGCAGCGTATCCGTACCTATTCCCGCGGCTTCGACTTTATCAAAAGCCCATTGCGCTATACCCAAATCCAGTCCCTCTGTCCGCGTGGCAGGCGCTTGCAATTTGCCCGCGGCATCGGGCAATAACAAAATCGCCCTGGCGCGAAAAGCCCGCTGAATAATTACCTGCGTACTCTCAGAAATCTGTTCATCTTGCAAGACGCCAGACAGGTCGCGGGCAAACTCATACAAGGCCCGCGCCCGCGATTCGCGGTGAGAGGCAACTCTTGCCTGATAGCGCAAACCCGCCGTCAAATACCCGGTCAACAATCCCACCGCCAGCATCACTGCAAATGTCACCAGATATTGCAAATCACTGACGGCAAAAGTAAAACGCGGCGGCACAAAGAAAAAATCGAATACCGCAACGCCGACTACCGTTGCCAATACCGATGGCCCACGCCCCAGACGAAACGCCACCAGCACCACCACCAGCATGAACAGCATCGCGATATTCACCAGATGCAAAACGCCCAGCAGCGGTGTGCAGACGACCGCCGCACCGACAATCGCCAGCAGGGCATACAGATAACGTAAGCGTTTGGCCGCCCAGCGGGTTGGATTGATCGATTGCTCCGCAGCGCTCCATGCGATATTTTCGGCAGTGGTGTCGAAGGCCTGATTGCGGCTGCGGCGATATTGCTGATCCGACTGGCCGCTGGCATCATCCGTGCTCGCACGTCCCATCTCGATCAAATCCAGATCCGGTGCCAGCTCCGCCATTTTTCTGTGCAAGGATGTCTGCATCCATCGCGGACGATGACGGCCCAGTATGATCTTGGAAAAATTATGGCTATGCGCGTATTCCACGACTTCATGCGCGACATCCTGACCGCTCAGCACGGCGGTCTTGGCACCGAGATCCTGGGCCAACTTCAGGCTTTTTAAAATCCGCTCGCGCTGGCTGGCAGGCAAACGTTGCAGTTGCGGCGTTTCGACATAGACCGCATGCCATTCGGCACTGAGCTGGCTCGCCAGGCGTGCAGCGCTGCGTATCAAATGATCGGCACCGGGTTCGCTGCCGACACAAGCCAGCAAAGCGGCATCGGTCTTCCAGACTTTGCCTATCGACTTTTCGATACGATAGGCTTGCACATCTTCTTCGACCCGATCGGCGGTGCGGCGCAATGCGAGTTCGCGCAATGCGATCAGATTTCCTTTGCGAAAAAAATTCTTCGCCGCCCGCTCGGCCTGCTGCGCCTGATAAACCCGTCCGGTTTGCAAGCGCGCCAATAATTCATCGGCAGGCACATCGACCAGCACCACCTCATCGGCATCATCAAATACCGTATCCGGCACCGTCTCAGCGACGCGGATGCCAGTGATACCGCCCACGACGTCGTTCAGACTATCAAGATGCTGCACATTGACCGTGGTGTACACATCAATCCCGGCATCGAGTAATTCCTCAATATCCTGCCAGCGCTTAGGGTGGCGTGAGCCGGGCGCATTCGAATGCGCCAACTCGTCCATCAATATCAAAGGCGGCTTGCGCGCCAATGCGCTATCGATGTCGAATTCGTTCAAGGTTTTGCCGCGATACTCGATCGCCTTTGGCGGCAATACCAGCAAACCATCGAGCAAAGCCAAAGTCTCGCGACGACCATGGGTCTCGGCCACGCCGATCAATACCTGCTGCCCTTCCGATTGCAATTTGCGTGCAGCGCTGAGCATGGCGTAGGTTTTGCCCACACCGGCGGAGGCGCCGAAATAGATACGCAACTTGCCACGCGAGGCGCGACGCTCCTGCATTTGCACATGTGCGAGCAATACATCAGGATCAGGGCGTTGGTCGTTCAGATTAGCCATTTTTTAAAAGATATTTTTGAGACATATGGTAGGCTCGCCTGATGACCGGCAAAGCCAGTCAAATTATCACCGGTTAGTAGTCAAATTAAAAAAACAAGGGAGTATGCCTAAAAACAATACATTCTCCGCTTTATTTATATGCGTCGAATAAAAATACCTATAGGAGTATCACTATCCAGCCCATCCTACTACGCAAGCAGTATCAACTGAGTCATCCGCTGAAATCGGGCATCAGGAATGCGCACCCATCTTGTTGTCATTTGGCTTAGGTCGCTACTTATTTCACCAATTTATTTCGTCACAGTTAAAGCCTGACTTAATGTCTGATCAATGCCAGATTCAACGCCAATACATTCACGCGCGGCTCACCGAATACGCCGAACACGGGTCGCTGCGCGGCTCGTTCGATCAATTGATTCACCTGTTCGACACTCATTTTACGCTCGCGGGCAATTCGGGGCGCCTGGTATTGGGCTGCAGCGATGCTGATTTCAGGGTCGAGTCCACTCGCCGATGCCGTTACCAGATCGACCGGGATGTTTGCCGTGTTACCCGGGTCGGCAGCCTGCAAGCTGGCGATGCGTGTTTTGACCGCATCGATCTGCGCCGGATTTACCGGACCAAGATTCGATCCGCTGGAACCAACGGCATTATTCGGCATCGGTGCCGTTGCCGATGGGCGGCCCCAGAAATATTGCGGCGAACTGAAGGACTGACCGATCAGACTCGATCCTACGGTTTTGTCTCCGAGCTTGACGAGGCTACCCTCAGCCTGCTGTGAAAATGCCAGTTTGCCTATTCCCGTCACGGCAAACGGATAAACCACGCCGACCAGCAAACTTAAACCCGCGAACACGACGACTGCCGGACGTAATTGAGAAAAAATAGATGTCATGATGCGTCCTCAAATGAAATTAAATAATGCCAACACCATGTCGATCAGTTTGATACCGGCAAACGGTAACAACAAACCACCGACACCGTAGATCAATAAATTACGCCGCAATAAACGGGCAGCACCAATCGCACGGTACTTCACGCCCTTTAACGCCAGCGGAATCAGGAACACGATAATCAGCGCATTGAAGATCACCGCCGCCATGATCGCCGACGCAGGGCTGGTGAGATGCATGATGTCCAATGCCTTGAGTTGCGGATAAGTACCTACGAATGCCGCTGGAATAATCGCAAAGTATTTCGCCACGTCATTCGCAATCGAAAACGTCGTCAACGAGCCGCGTGTCATCAGCATTTGCTTGCCGATCTCGACGATCTCCAATAACTTGGTCGGATTGGAATCCAGATCGACCATATTGCCAGCCTCTTTCGCCGCCTGCGTGCCGGAGCTCATCGCCACAGCCACATCCGCCTGCGCCAGTGCCGGGGCGTCGTTGGTGCCATCACCGGTCATCGCCACCAGGCGACCTTCCGATTGGTGGCTACGGATCAGTTTCAATTTATCCTCCGGCGTCGCTTCCGCCAAAAAGTCATCGACGCCCGCCTCTGCCGCGATCGCGGCCGCCGTCAGCTTATTGTCGCCGGTGATCATGATGGTCTTGATGCCCATGCGACGCAGTTCTGCGAAGCGCTCTTTGATGCCGCCCTTGACGATGTCTTTGAGTTCGATTGCCCCCATCACTTTGCCATCATCGACCACCACTAGGGGCGTGCTGCCGCGCCGTGAAATATCATCGACAATGGCGCTGACTTCCGCCGGGAAGGGACGTCCCAATTCTTCGACAAATTTCTTCACCGACTCTGCCGCCCCCTTACGTATCGCGCGGGCGCCGATATCGACACCGCTCATCCTGGTCTGTGCGGTGAACTGGACAAAATGCGCATTCAGGCCGGCCATCTCGCGTTCACGTAAATTGCATTTTTGCTTGGACAAGACGACGATGCTGCGGCCTTCCGGCGTTTCATCGGCGAGTGATGCCAGCTGCGCGGCATCGGCCAATTGCGCAAGAATCACGCCGGGTGCCGGATAAAATTCCGAGGCCTGGCGATTGCCCAAAGTGATGGTGCCGGTTTTGTCCAGCATCAACACATCGACATCCCCTGCCGCCTCTACCGCGCGCCCCGAGGTCGCGATCACATTCGCTTGCATCATGCGGCTCATACCGGCCACCCCAATTGCCGACAACAGGCCGCCAATCGTGGTCGGGATCAGGCAGACCAGCAAAGCAATCAGTACGGTGATCGTAATCGGCGTCGAAGCCAGACCCGCTGCCTGCGCGGCCTCTACGCTGAACAAGGAATATGGCAGCAAGGTGACAGTGACCAGCAAGAAGATGATCGTCAGCGCGACCAGCAAGATCGTCAAGGCGATTTCATTCGGCGTCTTTTGTCGCTTGGCCCCTTCCACCATTGCAATCATGCGATCAATAAATGCTTCTCCGGGATTCGAGGTCACACGCATGACCAGCCAGTCCGACAGCACGCGGGTGCCGCCTGTCACTGCCGAAAAATCACCGCCGGATTCGCGGATCACCGGCGCCGATTCACCTGTGATTGCGCTTTCATCGACGGTCGCCACACCTTCAATGACCTCACCGTCAATCGGGATCACATCGCCCGCTTCAAGCAGGACGACGTCGCCTTTGCGCAAATCGCCGGCATTGGCTGGCAACCAGCTCGTGCCATGCTTTGGCGTGGCGAGTTTTTTGGCGATCACGGTTTGCTTCAGCGCACGCAGGGATGCGGCCTGGGCCTTGCTCCTGCCCTCGGCCAGTGCCTCGGCAAAATTGGCAAATAACACGGTGAACCAGAGCCAGACTGCAATCGTCAAAATAAAGCCGGGCTTCGCTTCGCCTTGAGCAAATAAGGCTTGCAACCATAACAGCGTCGTCAAAATACTACCGACATACACGACGAACATGACGGGGCTGCGCAATTGCGTTGCCGGACTGAGCTTTTTAAGCGAGTCAATGATCGCCGGCACGATTAATTTGCTATCGAACAAACTCAGTGATTTGGCACTACGTAACTCGTCTTGCAAAGGCGTTGCGCTGCCTGGCGTCCTACCGGAATGGCTTTGTAAACTTACCTTTGAAGTTACTGGTGAATGAGCATGTGACATGTGCTTGTTCCTTAATGAGGTACTGGATAATCAGCAAACTTGATTGCAAATGAGTCGACAAATCAAGTTTAGTGAGCAAACAATTGCAGGTGTTCGACGACAGGACCCAGAGCCAGTGCCGGGATGTAGTTCAATACGCTGATCAGGACCACGGTACCAACCAGCAAAGAGATGAACATCCAGCCATGTGTCGGCATGGTGCCGGCGTTGGCTTCCAGTCGCTTCTTGGCTGCCAGGGAACCTGCGATCGCGAGGATAGGAACGATCGTGGCAAAGCGGCCGAACCACATCGCAATCGCCAGCAGCACGTTGTAGAACGGCGTGTTCGCAGACAAACCGGCAAAGGCGCTGCCATTGTTATTGGCCGCCGATGTGAAGGCATACAAAATCTCAGAAAAGCCATGCGCACCCGGATTGGCAATCCCGGCTTTACCATCGGCTGCCATCACCGCAATCGCGGTACCGATCAGCACCAGTGC
This sequence comes from Undibacterium sp. Jales W-56, assembly GCF_025548535.1. Taxonomy (GTDB): domain Bacteria; phylum Pseudomonadota; class Gammaproteobacteria; order Burkholderiales; family Burkholderiaceae_D; genus Undibacterium. Next base: position 241,422 of record NZ_JAJLQW010000002.1, read on the forward strand.
AGGCGTGACCAGGATCACGATGGCGGTCATTTTCATTTCGTAAGCCTGGATTTTTTTACCCAGGTATTCCGGTGTGCGGCCTATCATCAGGCCCGCGATAAACACGGCAAGAATGGCGAAAATCAGCATGCCGTACAACCCGGAACCGACACCGCCAAACACCACTTCGCCAAACTGCATGAAAACAATAGGCACCAGGCCGCCCAGGGGCATCAGCGAATCGTGCATCGCATTGACGGCGCCGCAGGACGCTGCCGTCGTGATCGCGGCAAACAGCGCCGAGGCACTGATACCGAAGCGGGTCTCTTTACCTTCCATGTTGCCGCCGGATTGCAACGCGCTGGTAACCTGATCCACTCCCAAGGAATGCAGCACAGGATGCGCCTGCTGTTCTGCCGCAAACACGCCCAGTGTCAGCACGATAAATAAAATGGTCATGGCACCGAGCACAGCCCAACCCTGACGAATATCACCAACCATGCGACCAAAGGCAAAACATAAGGCCGCGGGGATCAGGAAAATACTCAGCATCTGTGCAAAGTTCGTCAGATAATTCGGATTTTCATAAGGATGCGCAGAGTTCGCATTGAAGAAGCCGCCGCCGTTGGTACCGATCATCTTGATCGCCTCTTGCGAAGCCACAGGGCCCATCGCAATAGTTTGGGTCTTGGCAGTCAAGGTCTCGGTAATGGGATTGCCTTGCGCATCTTTGATTGGCTGACTATAGGTAATCGGGTCGAGCAAGGACACTTCTTTATAACCATCGAAATTCTGGATCACGCCTTGCCCCATCAAAAACACCGCAAAGATCAGCGACAAAGGCAATAGCAAGTACAAAGTGGCGCGCGTGATATCGACCCAAAAATTGCCGAGCGACTGAGAAGAATGACGGGAGAAACCACGGATCAGCGCGAACACCACTGCGATGCCGGTCGCGGCGGAAAAGAAATTTTGCCCGACCAGTGCCAGCATTTGGGTCAGATAACTCATGGTGGACTCGCCAGAGTAACCCTGCCAGTTGGTGTTACTGACAAAACTCACGGCCGTGTTAAAAGCGGAATCGGGACTGACATTCGCCATGCCTTGCGGATTCAGCGGCAGCCATTGCTGCACCCGTTGCAGCACATAGACGACTAAAGCACCGAGGGTATTAAAAACCAGCAAGGCAATTGCATAGACTTTCCAGCCCATACCCTGCTGCGCATCGACACCCGCCGTGCGGTATAACATGTTTTCAACACGACCCAGCCAGCCCCAACCCGGCACACGTCCGGCGGCTGCGAGTCTGGCAATAAAATGACCTAGCGGATACGCCATCGCCAATAACAGCGCAAAAAAAACCAGCAGTAAAACAATCGCTTGCGTTGTCATCACAATTCCTCCGCTTTCAATAGAGCTACCACCAGGTAGATCAGCAAACCCGCCGCCACTATCGCGGCAACCAGATGAACGATCGTCATTGCGCTTCTCCCAATGCATGACAAACCAGCGTAAACGCCCAAACCAACAGGAAGAATCCAATGATTCCTCCAACAAAAACCAGATCCATAAAATCCGTCATCACTGCCCTCAGGGGTGTTGTTTTAACGAGGATAAGAATAGCGGGATGTATCTAAAGATTTTGTAAAGACTGGGGGGATGGGTGTAAACAGAATGTAAAAATCGGAATGTAAAAATCGGGCGGCGACGATCGAACCGGATTGAACATGATTGGAAAGCTTGAACAATACAAGAATAGAGTGACGCCAAGCGTCAAAACCGGCAAGGAGCTGAGGCATACGCGCAGCAGTCGCACCAGATCATTCATGCGCACAGAACAGGCACAGGAATTAATATCGTCCACCAAAGAAAAATGCCCGCTTAACTTTCGTTAAGCGGGCAGATATTCTTTGGCGGAGGCGGTGAGATTCGAACTCACGATACAGGTTTAAGCCCATATGCTTCCTTAGCAGGGAAGTGCCTTCGGCCACTCGGCCACGCCTCCACACGTTTGCGACTGATTACTCAATCACAATCGAGACCGAGATAATAGCTGCTTGTTCGGAATTGGTCAACAACCAAGCCAGAACAATCTGCTAATTTCCTTCGGTGGATTCCAGGCCGAAGGCTTTGTGCAGGGAACGTACGGCTAATTCCATGTATTTCTCATCGATCAGCACTGAGATCTTGATTTCTGAGGTCGAGATCATCTGGATATTAATGCTCTCTTCCGACAGGGTACGGAACATCTGCGATGCGATACCGACGTGGCTGCGCATGCCGACACCGACCACGGAAACCTTGGAGACCTTGGGGTCGCCAATGATGCTGCCGGTGCTGATGTGTTCCTTGACGCTGCCTTCCAGCACTTGCATGGCCTTAGCGTACTCGCCGCGCGGTACCGTAAACGTGAAGTCGGTTTTGCCGTCCACAGACTGGTTCTGGATGATCATGTCGACTTCGATATTCGCATCGGCAATAGGACCCAGGATCTGGTAGGCAATGCCTGGCTTGTCCGGGACGCCGAAGACGGTGATTTTTGCTTCATCACGGTTAAACGCGATGCCGGTGATGGTAGCTTGTTCCATATGTGTATCTTCCTCAAACGAAATCAGGGTGCCGGAATTCATTTCTTCTTCCAGCGGAATTAATGGGTCTGTCAACGAGGACAAGACACGGGTCGGCATGCGGTAGTTGCCGGCAAATTCGACCGAGCGGATCTGCAGGACTTTTGAGCCCAGCGAAGCCATTTCCAGCATCTCTTCAAAGGTCACCGTCTTCAGGCGACGGGCATCGGACACCACGCGCGGATCGGTTGTATAGACGCCATCAACGTCAGTGTAGATCAGGCATTCTTGCGCCTTCATTGCAGCGGCCACGGCCACGGCTGAGGTATCAGAACCGCCACGACCCAGGGTCGTGATATTGCCCAGCTCGTCAACCCCCTGGAAGCCCGTAATAATCACGATCTTGCCGGCATCCAGGTCGGCACGGACTTTAGCATCATCAATCGAGGCGATCCTTGCCTTGGTATGTGCGGAATCGGTTTTAATTGCAACCTGCCAGCCGGCGTAAGACACGGCTTCCTTGCCGACCGCATGCAGCGCCATCGACAATAGCGCGGAGGAAACCTGTTCGCCGGTAGAGGCAATCATGTCTAGTTCGCGAGGATCAGGCTGCGCCATAATTTCTTTGGCCAGACCGAGCAGACGATTGGTTTCGCCGGACATGGCGGACGGCACCACAACAATCTGGTGACCTGCATCATGCCATTTGGCAACGCGCTTTGCGACGTTCTTGATGCGTTCAGTCGAACCCATCGAAGTGCCGCCGTATTTGTGGACGATTAGAGCCATAGATGTAGAAAACCTAAAGGGTAAAAAATGCGGAAAATCAACCCTTTACTCTACATGCTGCTACGCAAAATAACAAGTGAAGCCTGCCTGTTTTTTAGGCAGACCTTGCTTGAAAAAAATCACTTATAGCGAGTTCGCCGTCAGAAGTCTGAACAGTTTGCTTATGGAATTGCCAGGTTTGCACGGCTACCAGCTGATGGCTACCAGCACCAAGTTGCAGCCGGAATCTAAGAATTAAGAAAAATAAAGGGAGTATAGGATAAATCATCATATTTCCGCTTATCCAGCATACGTTTCCTTGAGTAATACATTGATACATCTACCCAGTATCTAAAATCAATCAGATCCCAGAATTAAATACGGGAGTGCTAAAAATGAAAATCGGTAAATTACTTATTTGCATAAGGATATAAAAAAATGATTGCAGGCACTACATCATTTTGTCTTGAATGAAGACCGGATGAAAATAACAAATTACTTTTTACGTGCTGATGGGAATAATTTACGCCAGCCATCCAACCCCAGGTCGCGCATGGTCTGGATGTTTTTTTCATAGATCATATCGGCATCTGGAAAAGCCGCAATTGCCTTGTCGATGCTTTCTTCGCGGATCAAATGCAGACATGGGTAGGGTGAACGATTGGTAAAGTTTTCGATATCGTCAGGATCGGTACCGGCAAATTGGTAATCCGGGTGAAAACTGGCAATTTGTAAAATTCCCTCCAGATCGAGTTCTTGCAAAGCCGCATCTGCCACATCCAGAAAATCGTTGTAATCCAAAAAATCCCTCAGTACATAAGGGTGAATCAGGATACTGGTTTCGATTTTCTCGGGATTGGCTTCGGCTAATAGTTCCAGCTCTTTTACCAGGTCCTGCAGCAGCTCATCCGGTGTTTTCGCTTCACTGACAGTAAACCGAATCTGCTGCTTGACCTGAACGGCTTTAGCGAACGGACATAAATTCAAACCGATCACGGCTTTTTCCAGCCAAAGTTCGGTCGCGGCAATCGCTTCGGTAGCATTGATCAAATTGGCGGGCATAACAACAGTCTTCCAATGAAAAGAAGACGCAAGAATAGCATGCAATTATTTCATACCGCAGTGCGGCAAAAATAAATTACCCCCTCTTGCGCCTTACAAGCTCAGCCTTGGTTCCATTACATCACTTCGACATCATGGTAACAATCCGACCGGGAACCAGTATAAGGAGCTGAGCAAGAGCCTGGATGACGACATACCGGCATCCTGATCAATGACTTATTTGCCGTCACCGGCAATCATTTTGTAGGTAACTGCACCGATTGCTGCACCGGCAATCGGTGCAGCCCAGAACAACCATAGCTGCTGCACCGCCCAACCACCGACGTATAAAGCAACACCGGTGCTGCGTGCCGGATTTACCGAGGTGTTAGTCACAGGAATGCTGATCAGGTGGATCAAGGTCAGACCCAGGCCAATTGCAATGGGTGCAAAACCTTTCGGCGCTCTGGCATCGGTAGCGCCGAGAATAATCACCAGAAAAAACATCGTCATCACAGCCTCAGTCAGCCATGCCGCCTGCAAGGAATAACCGCCGGGCGAATGTTCGCCATACCCATTTGAAGCAAAACCTGCCGCTACATCAAAGCCCGGCTTGCCGCTGGCGATCATGAACAAAATACCGCCGGCCACAATCCCGCCCAGAACTTGCGCCACGATATAAGGTAATAATTGATTCGCAGGAAAGCGTCCGCCGACCCACAAACCGATAGATACCGCTGGATTTAAATGACAACCGGAAATGTGGCCAATGGCATATGCCATCGTCAATACCGTCAGGCCAAAAGCCAGAGAGACGCCGTGCAAACCAATCCCCACACCGGGAAAAGCGGCGGCCAGCACGGCACTGCCGCAACCGCCCAGAACCAACCAAAAAGTCCCAAAAAATTCAGCGCCGTATTGTTTCATTTGCTCACTCACTTTCCTGAAAGAAGGATAGATTCATTTTTTACGATACGATAATTGCCCTGATGTAGCTGTCGCACCGATGAGCATTAATATAACAAATTAATATTGCCATATTGAAAAATTTATGAAAATGGTGACGTTGATGCAAATAGCAAATTGCAGTCTATGATTTGAATATCTTGATCAAATTCGCCCACAGAATGCGGATATGCGTCAGGCGTTCCTGAGCGCTTATCCATAAAAAAAGCGATCCGTTGCCAGATCGCTTTTTATCAATTCATTACCTATCTTAACGATATGCGTCGAATAAATTAAATTTCTTCATATAAAGGCAAAGTCAAGAATTCAGCGAAGGAATCCGAAGTCGACATCTCTTCAAAAATCACAGCAGCACGATCATAAGTCGCACCTGAACCGACCAATTCTTTCACCTTGGCAAGTTCCTGCGGGATCATGGCGCGCACTAAATCTGCGGTGATCTTAGTGCCGTCTTCCAGCAAGCCTTTGCTCGAACGTATCCATTGCCATACCTGGGAACGGCTGATTTCTGCCGTCGCTGCATCTTCCATCAAATTGTGAATCGGCACACAGCCATTACCGGCCAGCCATGCGCCCAGGTAATGGATGCCGACGTTGATGTTGTAACGCAGACCGGCTTCGGTAATCGGTGTTTCCGGTTGGAAGTTCAGCAAATCTTTTGCAGTAACTTCGACATCGGGACGTTGCTTGGAAATTTGATTCGGCGCGTCGCCCAATACTTTTTTGAATTCCGTCATCGCCAGTTCTACCAAGCCCGGATGCGCCACCCAGCCGCCATCGTAGCCGTCGGTCGCATCGCGCGCTTTATCAACACGCACGCCCCCCATTGCGACATCATTCTTTGCCGGATCGTTTTTGATCGGGATCAGGGCGGCCATACCGCCGATCGCCGGCGCATTACGCTTGTGGCAGGTTTTCAACAGCAATAAGGCATACGAACGCATGAAAGGCGCCGTCATCGTGACCTTGGCACGGTCTGCCAGGCAGAAGTCTTTATTGTTCTTGAATTTTTTGATGCAAGAGAAAATATAATCCCAGCGCCCCGCATTCAAGCCTGAGCTGTGTTCACGCAATTCATACAGGATTTCATCCATTTCAAATGCGGCGACGATCGTTTCAATCAGCACGGTGGCTTTGACGGTGCCTTGCGGCAAGCCGATTTCATTTTGCGCCATCACGAAGATATCATTCCACAGACGCGCTTCCAGATGCGACTCCATCTTTGGCAGATAGAAATAAGGACCGGCGCCGCGCGCCAGTTGCTCTTTGGCGTTATGGAACAGGAACAGCGCAAAATCAAAAATACCGCCGGAGATACGCTTGCCATCGACCAGTACATGTTTTTCATCAAGATGCCAGCCGCGCGGACGCACTACCAGCGTCGCAACCGTATCATTGAGTTGATAGCTTTTACCGTTTTGTTCCAGGCTGATCGTGCGACGCACGGCATCGCGCATATTCAGCTGACCTGTCAATTGATTATCCCAATTTGGCGTGTTGGAATCTTCAAAATCGGTCATGTAACTATCGGCACCGGAGTTCAGGGCATTGATCACCATCTTGCGCTCTACCGGACCGGTAATCTCGACGCGACGGCATTCGAGTGCTTTGGGAATCGGCGCGATTTTCCAATCGCCTTCGCGGATATGTTTAGTCTCCGGCAAAAAATCTGGCAATTCACCCGCATCCAGACGTGCTGCGCGGGCTACCCGGGCAGCCAATAATTCCTGACGACGCGGCTCAAAAGCGCGGCTCAGTTTAGCGACTAATTCGAGTGCTTCCGGAGTCAGGATTTGTTCAAAGCCCGGTTTGATTTCACCCGTAATTTGCATGCCTGCTGGCAAAGTGATGTGTGTCATAAGATTCTCCGCTATTAAAATAAAAATATAAAAATTAAACCTGTGTATCTAAAAACTGAATGACGTCTGTGAGCGACTTACCCTGACCGTGCGGCACCACGCCGAGCTCCTCCAAAGGCGCATCGTTTCGGTTGACCCAAAAAGTCGTATAGCCAAACCAGGTCGCACAACAGGCATCCCAGCAATTACTCGACACGAATAAAATATTTTTGACGGGCAGGTCAAACATATCCGGTGCCATTTGATAAGCCTCAGGCGCGGTCTTAAATTTTTTTACTGCATCGACCGACAACAAGTGATGAAAAATACCTTGCATATCGGCAGCATCAACAGCCGACTGCAGCATATGCTGATTGCCATTCGAGAGGATCGCCAGCTTCAATCCGCGCTCGCGCAATTGCTTCAGCACGGCGAGATTTTCTGGAAAAGCTTGCAAGCGTGCGTACTGCCCCATGAGGGCATTTTGCGCATCCAGACTCAACTGCAAGCGCAATTTATTACATGCATAAACCAACGCATCCTGGGTTACTTCCCAAAACGGTTTATACATACTGCACATGGTGCGCAAACGCGTATATTCGATTTGCTTGTCGCGCCACAGCCCAGCTAAAGCCAGACCATTACCCGGGAAAATTTTCTCCCCCAGTTCGCCTATCGAGTACACATCAAACAGCGTACCGTAAGCATCAAAAGCAATTGCCTGAATGGACATGAGTGAAACAATCAAAATAGGACGGTATTTTTAAATAATCAAAAAATCCGCCATTGATAAAGAAAACATCAAGTGAGTGATACGCAGTATATTCACTAGAAATAATTATAAATACGACGTTTTATCACTTTATCTTTGCGTTTTAGTTAAAGATAAATCGTATGCTTGACCAATATCATTTATATTTATCAAATGTAACGCCATTTTTCCTGTTTTAACTTACGACAATAATATGGATCAATTCAAACAAATTTCTACTTTTGCCGAAGTCGCCGCCCGCGGCAGCCTGTCTGCCGCGGCCCGCGCTGAAGGCGTTGCACCGGCCATGATAGGCCGTCGGCTAGATGCGCTTGAAGAACGATTGAGCGTGAAATTATTACAGAGAACCACACGTAAAATCGCCCTTACCAACGAAGGCGCTGCATTTCTGGAAGACTGCCAGCGCATCCTGGCGGAACTTGAAGAAGCGGAGACTTCAGTTTCAGAACGCAGTGCGCGTGCCAGCGGTCAATTGACGATCTCGGCGCCGGCGGGTTTTGGTCGTCAGCATGTAGCGCCACTGGTACCGTCTTTTTTAAGCGAACACCGGGACGTCAAACTCACGCTCAGCCTGAATGATCGCGTGGTTGACCTGATTGGCGAGGGGGTTGATGTGGCAATCCGTATCGCCTCGCTGAGCGACTCCAATCTGATCGGCGTGAAACTGGCAGATAACAAACGCGTGGTCGTCGCCTCCCCTGCGTATATCAAACGTCACGGTGCGCCTGCGACTCTCGATGAATTAAGCAATCATAATTGCCTGGCATTTAGCAGCGACGGCAGTCAGCGCGGCTGGACCTTCCGCCAGAACGGCAAGAATGTCGTACTGAAGGTTGAAGGCAATATGGTCTGCAATGATGGCGAGGTGTTGCATGATTGGGCGATTGCAGGCAAAGGTCTCGCCTGGCGATCGATGTGGGAAGTCGGCACAGAAATCGAATCAGGCAAGCTGGTCACCGTGCTCGATGACTTTACCGCACCGGGCAATGATATTTATGCGATTTTTGCACAGCGCCGCCATTTGCCTTTAAGGATACGCGCCTTCGTGGATTTTTTACGCCACGCGTATAGCAAGCCAAACTACTGGCATAAGTCTTAAATCTGCCATAGACAGACAAAAAAAATCCCTGACATGTCAGGGATTTTTGCTTAGCAACTTAAACAAGTCACATTCTGCGTCTCAATATGAGAATTAGATCGCTTGAATGTTAGAAGCTTGCTTGCCTTTTGGGCCAGTTGTTACGTCGAAAGAAACGCGTTGGTTTTCTTTCAAAGATTTGAAGCCGGAGGATACGATTGCAGAGAAGTGAGCAAACAAATCTTCGCCGCCTTCATCTGGAGTAATGAAACCAAAACCTTTAGAATCATTGAACCACTTAACAATACCTGTTGCCATTACTATTTCCTATTTCAGTTAATGTGGGCAAGTGCCCGATAGATCGTTTCAACCAAGAAGAAATGACAGACTGATACTGCACTACCACCTAGAATCTCAACGATTGTTCGATTATACTCATAAATCCAAGACAAAGTAAAATAAAAAGAAGTCTTGTGTATTTCGTTTCATTTTCCACGACAAAACTCAGATTTTTCATTCAGATGGTGCAACACCTGTCAGGAAGAATTCCAAAATCTGCTCGGCCAACTGATCGAGATTCAGCCCCTTGCCCGGCTTATACCATTGGACACTGTAATTAATCGCACCAAGCAGCAGCAAACGGACGATCTTGCTATCCGACTTAATCAATCCCGCTTGCTTTAATTCAGAAAGCGATTTTTGCCAAAGCTGATCATAGCGATCCTTGAGATCGATAATTTTTCCCTGCAATTCCGGGCTGAGTGCATGCCAGTCATACAATAAAACCGGAATAAAATCATGCCCTTCGCCAAGCACCGTTTCTAAGTGCGCGCGCAATAATTTCCCGAATTTATCTAAAGCAGACATATCGCTGGCAACGATGCGCTCGACTTCTTCCAGCCCTGCAACCAGCCCCTCCTCCATCACGGCAGCCAGGATCTCTTGTTTGCTTTTAAAGTGATAAAAGGGACTGCCGGATCGCATGCCTACGGCATTGGCAATGTCGCGTACCGTAGTTGCGTCATAGCCTTTCTCGCGAAATAGCCGGGCCGAAACCCGGACCAGATCGGCGCGACGATTTTTCTCCTCATCAACAACTGTTGCGAGCGGGCGATGTTTAATCATATTGAATCGAGGATAGTCTGCTGAAGATTGTCTGTTGAATACACAGGCACAAATTATAAAAGCCGCTCAACAATACGCACGAACGTTTATTTTCAAGCCCGGCCATGCAGCATGAATGCAGCAGCACCAGTCGCAATGCGTTCATTTTTCTCATTGCGCAAATCCATCAAGACATTGGCAACACGTCTGCCTAACCGGGTCACCTCCGCTGTCGCAGTGAACCTCTTGCCTTTGCCGGGCTGTAGATAATCAATCCGCAAATCGATCGTACTCATATTGCCAAACTCTTTTAATTGCGATAGCGGATCGTCTTTGGGACTTTGTTTCGCCATTTTCAGAAGAATCGCAAAACCTGCCACGCTATCCAGCACTGAGGCAATCACTCCGCCATGTAGCATGCCCTGGGCAAAATTGCCCAGCAATTCTTCACGCATATCAAAATGCACCATGGGATGCTCGGGGTCAAAGTTGCCAAGCTTCACTCCCAGCAGTTGGCAAAACGGGATTTTCTCCTCCATCACCATGCGCAGTAATTGTTGAAATTCGGGATTATCGATAATGTGTTGTGTCATATATGCCTATTGATATCGATGCATCAAATCCGAGAAGCGATATTTATAATGATTTGTTCATTTTACTAAGCAAGCAATTGCTTTGTAAAGATAATGTCCAATTCGAATCTATTTCTTCGCCATCAGTCACCTATTAATCATAGGGCTTACGCAAAAACCCAAACATCTCACCACTGAGACACAGAGACACAGAGAAAAAGCAGGAGGAACCGACTCTATAGAGTGTCGGTATAAAAACGAATCCTCAAGCTGGGTTGCAGACACCAATTTGATGTGCGCCCACGACTACATTTACGGATACAAATAAAAAACCACCAATAAACGCGATCGGTTCGGATTGATTTTCGGGTTGATCACACGAACCATCTGTAGTCATTATTCGACCACTTGAAATCGTTTTTTACTATCCCTATATTAGAAATCGAGCCGGCTGGTCCTGGTCTCCTGCCGGTGTCAACCTTTGAATCGGAGGACACACACCATGTACGAATCGATTTTGAACCATCCAAATAGCCTGTTCGGTCAGTTCGAGCGCCTGCGTCGTGAAATCGATGATTTGTTTGGCGTCTCTGGTTTGCCTAGCAGCATCCGCTCTGTCGCGCCGGGAACGGTGCCTGCGGTCAATGTCGGCCGCACACCTTCCAGTGTGGAAATCTATGCGTTCGCTCCTGGCCTGGACGCCTCTAAGATCGGGGTGACGCTTGATCGCGGCGTGTTGCGTATTTCTGGCGAACGCGCTTCCGGCATTCCTGCGAATGATCCCAAAGTTCAGGTGTACACCCGCGAACGCGCAACAGGCAGCTTCACGCGTGCCATTTCATTGCCGGAGGACGTCGATTCCTCGCAGGTCAATGCAAATTACCGCGACGGGGTGTTGCATGTGAGCATCGCACGTCACGAATCGGCCCAACCTAAGCGCATCACCGTGCAGTGACGCGTCTGACAACCAAGGAGAATTCATCATGAGCGATAACAATCAAGTGGCGCGCCACGACGCCGATCAAGAGCAGCAACGCGCCGTGCTGCCCGCTGTTGACGTATTTGAGGATGCAAGCGGCATCACGTTGATCGCCGACATGCCCGGCGTACATAAGGACCAACTGGAGCTGAAGATCGAGGGCGATGCTCTCCTGATCGAAGGCAGTGCGCAGCCGCTCACGCCAGAAGGTCTGGAGGCGGTGTACGCCGAAGTACGTGTGCCGCGTTACCGCCGCAGCTTCACGTTGAGTCGCGAACTCGACACGGCGCACATCGAGGCCAACCTGAAAGACGGTGTTCTGAGTCTGCGCATCCCCAAGCAGCCGCAGGCTCAGCCTCGCCGGATCGCCGTGTCGGCAAGTTAAACCTGATACCAACTGTGGGAGGAATGAACCATGACCAAGCTTGCAGAACAACTCAAGCAAGGCGCGGATCAGGCCTGGGAGTCGCTGGCAGAGGGCTGGCGTGAGCTCAGCGCCCGCGCCAGCGGTGCGCTGACCCGTTTCTGGCCGGCACCCTCATCGGGACCAGTGTCACATTCGGATACGCCGCCCCCTCGAAACGAAGACCCGCTGCCGTTCGGCGGGTGGGCCTTTATGGCATCCGACGTGTTCGATGACGACGACAAAGTGATTGTACGCATTGAAGCACCCGGCATGCGGCGCGAAGACTTCAATATCGAATTGCAAGGAAATACTCTCACCGTTTGGGGAGAAAAGCGGTCCGATCGCGAAGTCAGCCGTGGCCGCTACAGTGTCGTGCAATGTGCTTATGGCAGCTTCCGCCGCGATGTGGCATTACCTGCGCCAGTCAAGGCCGAAGAAACCAAAGCCAACTACCGCGACGGGGTGCTGCGCGTCGAACTTCCCAAGGCTGACGGAGCCCGCGCTATCCATATTGCTGTCAAGGCAGTCTGAGCTTTAAAAAGGGCGTGATGCTACCCGGGTTACAGCGGGTTGCATCACGGCCGGGCAGGAACACCCGGCCATGAACGGAATGATGTTCTCTTGCCGGCTTCATTGGGGCCTCATAGCGAACTCGCGAGCTTGGGTTCGCTGACTGCATCGCCAATTGAAAGTGTCAGGCCAAGAGCTACGTCACTTACTGAGTCGGCAGCGGAGGTGCTGACCGACACGAATCTACTGAATCGAAAGGACGAATCATTATGAAGACATTCATGCTGAACCATCCGAACATTGGGTTCGGTTCATCGAAAGATACTGATCGTGCAGATCAACCACGCGCGTTGGCGCTAAAAGGGCTGACGGTAGCGCTGCTGAGCATCGGGATGACGACGGCGACGCCGGGCCTTGCCGCGACTTCGTCGCCAGCGAGCAAGCCACAGTTGCAGTCCGCATCCAGCAAGGCGGTTCAGTCTCAGGTCGACAAGCAGACTGCGGATGCGGCTGCGGAAAAGCGCAAGCAGCTCTTGAGCGATGCTGCGGCAGCGATCGCCCAGACGCAGCAGGCACTCAAGGCACTGGAAGATAAGAAGACCGATGTCGCGCTCAAAGCGCTTACCGAAGCCACCGGCAAACTTGAACTTATTGTGGCGCGGGATCCTTCTCTGAAGATGGCGCCTGTTGCCACTCAGGTTGTGACTTTCGACTTGTTCGCCGACCCGGAGACGGTCAAACTTGCGATCGCCGACGCGAAAAAGGCGCTCTCGGACGGTGACATTCCCAGAGCGCGATCTCTTGTTGAAGCGCTCGCGAGTGAAACTCAGATCCGAACCACGAACATTCCGCTGGCAACTTACCCGACGGCAATCAAGGCCATCACGCCCCTGATCGATGCGGGAAAGATAGACGAGGCTAAGACACAGCTGCAAACAGCACTGAATACTCTGGTCGTTACCACGGACGTGATACCGCTGCCTAAACTGCGTGTAGAGAACCTGCTAAAGGACGCACAGGCTTTGACCGAGAAAAAAGATCGCAGCAAAGACGACAACGACAAACTTGCAAACGAACTCAAGACTATACGCGAGCAGTTGCAGATGGCCGAGTTGCTGGGTTACGGAAAGAAGCGTGACTTCCAACCGATGTACGCTCAATTGGAATCCATCGAGAAATCCTCTGCAGGTGGTAAGAGTGGCACCAACTGGTTTGACAAGATACGCAAGCAAATCTCTGAGGCGTTCTGATCTGCAGCATGGCAGCAGCGGCTGCCGTGCTACTTGATGGGCACTTCTACGGCCCTCGGCGTCGAGCTTTTCAGCACACACATCTGTTACTGGGTACATTTTCTAATTCAGAATTGGTTGTTGGTAACGTATTTCTTCACGGATGGGCGCCCATTAATGTTCCAAATGATGGCGCAGGCAACCAGCAAGCACTACCTCGGCGGCCTGTCTTGCCCCCGCATTGATCAAAGAAGCGGTGATATTGAGGCCCGGCCCCACACGAAAAATCGTCTGAAAACAGCCGGACCTTTCAAGTAAGAGTCTGGCAGCTAAGGTCGGCGGGCGGCTTACCGAACCAACTTCAACGGAGAACCATAATATGCATCAGAACGAATTCATTGGTACTACAACGCTGCTTTACGCACTGGCGAATCCGATCGGAGTGATTCCAATCTTTCTGAGCCTGACTCGCGGCGTGATGGCGCGCGCACGACAAAAAACCATTGTTATAGCCAGCCTTGCTGTAGCAGCTTTCTTGTCGGCTTCGGCGCTGTTCGGCCGTGATATTTTGGCATTCTTTTATGTCGGGCTCGACGATTTCCGTATCGCTGGCGGCCTGTTCGCACTTTTCATCGCGTTTGAAATGTTTCAGGCGCACTATGGTGGTTTTATGCAAACCTCAGATGAGCGCCGCGAAGCCCAGTCCGACATTCGAGCTATTGCTATTACGCCTCTGGCTTTCCCGCTTCTGGTCGGCCCGGCAGAAATCGGCGTAATGATCACCTTGGCGAACGACACAGCGAATTGGCAGGGAAAAGCCGCACTGGTCGGCTCCGCGATCACGACCTCCGCCCTCGTGGGGGCTACCTTGTGTCTGGCCTTGCCAATCAACCGGTTGCTTGGTAGAACAGGAATCAATGTGGCGACGCGCGTGATGGCGCTGTTCGTGGCCGCCATCGGAATTCACTTCATCATGACGGGACTGCGTAATCAGCTACCTGGCCTTATTTCCTGACCATTCGTCAAAGGTAAAAAAAATCATTTGCACCAAGCGCCCTCTTGGTGCAAAGATAAGTGAAGAAACACACTGAAATACAGTCTGAAAGGACTGGCCTACGACTGAACAAAGATCTTATTTCACGCTCATTTATAGATGCCGCAGCCGACAAAATAATCATCTACTTTTTCTACATAAGTCGATTTATTCTCCAACACCTTGGTCATCGGATTTGGCCATTGATAATCGACCCAGCCGCTCCCCTTAGTTTTGATAATTGCGATCATTTCTCTGATGACAAATTTGTCGCCGGCTTTTAAATCGATCAAATTTTTGCCCATCATCTTAGGATTATTGCCATGAGATAAATTGAGTCCATTCAAGTCATAAACGATGATGTAGAGATCGCGATCATGAAACTCTTTATTCGAAGTATTCGCGAATTCGGCAAATGCTTTGTCTTTGCCCTGCGATTTAATGGTTGCTATCGCTTTTTTTACCATTGCGATGGCTTGATCGGTCGTGCCGCGATCCTCCGCAGCAGAAGTACCGGACAACAGACCCAAACTTAAAGCGCAGCACATGACAAATCTGTTTAAAATTTTCATCTGTATCTCCTCTAATCGTTTTTATAAAAAATCGTGAATTCGACCTGCCAATTCAGAGTAGATACAAAGAATCCCTAATGCAAGCAGATACGCTATCTGTGGATACAAAGCCACGACGACGGGCTATTGCATTACGACGTTTTTTTGGGGGGAGGAGAAATTGTCAGAACAACGACAAGGAGAAACAAGAAAGTACAAGACCTGAAAGAAAGAGGCGAGCCTGGTCTGCGGCACTTGCGGGAAATGACTGTGGCTGCTTCGTTCCCGACCTGACCAGATTGGCCATGCCGCAATGCGCAGGGGCCCGCCAGATCGCATTATAACTGATCAAGCCCGGTTCGTGCTGGCATTTTCTGCGCCCTGCCGTCCAAGAAGCTGGAAATCAAACCGGCGGGTATCAAACTTCATCCTCTGGTTTTTGCATTTCATCCTCAATAAATACGGTCTCGTCATTTGACAATGAGACAAGCAAATCCTGAAGGCTATTGTCACCATCGGGCAATATAGGTCGCTCTCCCATCCTGTAGTCAGAATATCATTGCAACAACGAAATACATTGCCTATTTGAACATTATTGCTATTATGCTCAGCACACTAAAAGCGATCGCGCTTATTTAACTTTTGAAGTAACCACACTCCCATAAGGAATCGTCATGGAATTACGCATACAGAATTTATCCAAGCAGTACAGCAACGGTGTACAAGCCCTGAATAATATTACGCTGACGATACCGGCCGGCATGTTCGGCTTGCTTGGACCGAATGGTGCCGGCAAATCGACGCTGATGCGTACTCTGGCTACCTTGCAGGATGCCGATTCCGGCACTGCTCATCTGGATGCGATTGACATCAAGACACATAAAGATGACGTGCGTCGCATGCTTGGTTATCTGCCACAGGATTTTGGCTTATATCCTAAAGTCAGCGCCTATGATCTGCTCGATCATTTCGCGCTACTGAAAGGTCTGGACAATCGTAAACAACGCAAAGAAATCGTTGAAGGCTTGCTGCACCAGACCAATTTATTCAATGTCAAAAGCAAACACGTCGGCGGTTTCTCCGGCGGTATGCGTCAGCGCTTCGGGATTGCGCAAGCCTTGTTAGGCGATCCTAAGTTGATCATCGTCGATGAACCGACTGCCGGTCTCGATCCGGAGGAGCGCGTACGCTTTCATAATCTGCTGTCCGACATCGGCAACGACAAGATCGTGATCCTGTCTACGCACATCGTTGAGGATGTTGCTGATCTGTGCAATCACATGGCGGTCATTAATCAAGGCTCCGTCATCCTGACCGGACAGCCATTGCAGCTCATCGACCAGATACAAGGCAAAATCTGGAAGCGCTTTATTGAAAAGAGCGATCTCGCAATATTCCAGACGCAATATCAAGTGATCTCGAGTCGCCTGACCTCCGGTCGCACACTGATCAACGTGTATGCCGACAGCCATCCTGGCGATGGCTTCACCCAAGCCCAAGCTAATCTGGAAGATGTGTATTTCTCCGCGATGGCGACACTGCTATCGCAGCAAACCGCAACGACTGCGCGCGCGGCATAAGGAACAATCATGCTCCCAATCATCCTGTTTGAGCTGCGGCAAAAATCCCGCAGCATTTCCACTTACGTGTATTTCCTGATGTTCTTCTCGTTGGCGATGTTGTGGATCGCGGCGGCGGGTGGCGTGTTCGATGGTGCTGTCATCGATTTCGGCGGCAAGGTGCATATCAATTCACCGATGGCGATTTCGCAGACCGTGACCTTCCTCGGCTATCTCGGTGTCGTGATTGTCGCGGCGATGATGGGCCGGGCGATCCAGCAAGATACTGAACACAATATCTGGCATTTCTTTTACAGCTCACCGATCAGTAAGTTCCAGTATCTGGGTGGCCGTTATCTTGGTGCGCTGCTGACCTTGATCCTGATTTTTTCCAGCATCAGCCTGGGTGCATGGCTAGGCTGCTACTTGCCGGGGGTGGGCAAAAACTTTCTCGGAACGATGATCCCGGCGGCCTATGTTGCACCCTACCTTACATCGCTGATACCGAACCTGATGATCTTCGGTGCACTATTCTTCACGCTGGGGGCCTTGTATCGCCGCATGTTGCCGGTGTATGTATCAAGCGTAGTCTTATTGATCGGTTATATGGTGGCTAGCACCTTAGCGCGTGATGTCGATGACCGAACCCTGGCAGCCCTGCTTGATCCGTTTGGCTCGCGTGCGATCAGCCGGATTACCGAATATTGGAGCGTTGTCGATAAAAATAGCCGGATCGTACCTATGCAGGGTCTGCTGCTGTACAACCGCCTGATCTGGGGTACGGTCGGCATCATCGCCATGGTGTTGTGCTATTGGCGTTTCGATTTCGCGACGATCAGTGCCAGTGGCAAGCAAAAGAAAGAAGTCGCCAAAGAGATCGCACCAACAACCATCCAGATTCCGGCCGTTACTCCGAATTACGGCAGTTCCAACTTACTGTCGCTGTTTGTCAGCCAATGCTGGCTGAACCTGCGCGAGACCGTCAAAAACGTGTACTTCGTCGTGATCGCCCTGACCGGCGTGATGTTCATGTTTTCGCTGTCCAATGCACTCGGCAAAATGTACGGTACTACCACCTATCCTGTCACTTATGCGGTGCTGGATTTGCTCGGCGGTAGCTTCAGTTTGTTCATGCTGATCATCACGACTTTTTATGCGGGCGAACTGGTCTGGCGCGAACGCGATGCGCGGATTGCACAATTGCTCGATACCTTACCGGTCCCTAACTGGCTGCCATTGATGTCTAAACTGGTCGCACTGATCAGCTTGCAAGGCATCCTGTTATTCGTGCTGATGCTGTGCGGACTCGTGATCCAGACTTTCAAGGGGTATACTCATTACGAGCTAGGCCAATACCTGCAACATCTGTTCCTGATGCAATGGCCCGCCTATGCACTGATCGCGGTACTGGCAATCTCGATACAGGTGATACTGAATAATAAGTATGTCGGTTATTTTTTGATGATCGCGTATTACATCGCAACAATTGCCTTGCCCGCCCTGGGGATCGAACATCCTATGGTCATGTACGGTGGCGGCCCCACTCCACATTATTCCGACATGGATGGCTTTGGCTACAACTTGCCGCAAGTATTTTGGTACCAGATGTACTGGACTGGCGCGGCGTTGATTTTGCTAAGCCTGGCGATGCTGATGTGGGTGCGCGGCACGACGATCGAGTGGCGCAATCGCATTCGGCTAGCGCGGCGCGCCATCACGCCGGCGATCACATCAACGCTGGCGTTGGCTCGCTGCTATTTGCCGGCGTCGGCAGCCTGTTGTTCTACTACACCAATATCGTCAATCACTATCAAAGCAGTTTTGACCTCCAGGAAATTAAAGCGAATTATGAGAAGCAATACAAAAAATATGAAGCCGTACCACAACCGCGCATTACCGATATCAAGGTTGCGATAGACATTTTCCCGGATCAGAGAACCGCACATGCAAAAACAAGTTATCAGTTAGTCAACAATGGAGTGGCACCGATCAGCGAAATCTTTATCTCGCAGGAAGAAAATGTCGGCATGAAGCAAGTGCATTTCAACAGGATTGCAACGCCGGCGATTCAGGACAAAAAGGGCTTTTACAGTTACAAGCTCAGTCCTGTCCTCGAAGCGGGCGACAAAATCGCTCTCGATTTTGAACTCGAGTTTGCACCGAAAGGTGTCGCAGGCATGGGCAGCGATAGTCATATCCTGTACAACGGCACCTTTCTCAATAGCGGCAGCTTTCCGCACATCGGCTACCAACCCATTATGGAGCTGAGCGATGAAAAAGAGCGCAAGAAACACGGTTTAGCCGATAAAGAGCGAATGGCAGAACGCGATGATCCTAAAGGTCTGTCAAACAGTTATATCGCCCATGACGCCGACTGGATACGCTTTGATGCGACCGTCTCCACCAGCGCAGATCAGATCGGTATTGCCCCTGGCCTGCTTGACAAGGAATGGACAGATAAGGGTAGACGTTATTTCCACTACACAATGGATAAACCTATCCTGAATTTCTTCGCTTTCCTATCGGCGCGTTACAGTGTGAAGAAAGCACAATGGAATGATGTCGCGATCGAGATCGACTACCAAAAAGGTCATGAATACAATCTGGATCGCATGATCAAAGGGGTACAGGAGTCACTCACCTACTACACCCAAAATTTCGGCCCTTATCAGCACAAAATGGTACGCATCATCGAGTTCCCACGCTATGCGAGTTTTGCGCAAGCGTTCCCAAATACGATTCCGTTTTCCGAAAGCATCGGCTTCATTGCCAGGGTTGATGATCAGGATCCCAAAGATCTGGACTATCCGTTTTATGTGACGGCACATGAGGTTGCGCATCAATGGTGGGGGCATCAGGTGGTCTCTGGCGATACCAAAGGCGCAACGATCCTGGTCGAAACCCTGGCGCAATATTCAGCGCTGATGGTCATGGAAAAAACCTACGGCAAAGATAAGATGCGCAAGTTCCTCAAGTACGAACTGGATCGATATCTGATGGGGCGTGGTCAGGAGCGCAAGAAGGAATTGCCGATCGCCTTCAATGAAAATCAGGGTTACATCCATTATGCCAAGGGCAGCCTAGTAATGTACTTGTTGCAGGATCAGATTGGTCAGGACAAAGTCAATCAAGCCCTGCGCGCTGTCATCGCGCAGCATGCGAATCAGGGCGCGCCGTATCCGAGCAGCAAAGTGCTGGTCGATGCCTTGCGCAAAGTGACGCCTAAAGACAAGCAGGCGCTGATCGCCGACCTGTTTGAATCGATTGTCCTGTTCGAGAATCGTGCCTTGAGCGCGAATGCCAAATCCGTCGGCAACGGTCAATATGAAGTCACCCTGACCGCGAGCAGCAACAAACTCAAGGCCGATGAACTCGGTGCAGAAAAAGAATTGCCGCTGCATGACTGGATCGATATCGGCGTCGATGACAAAGACGGCAAACCTTTGTTCAGAGAGCGTAAACTCATCGACCGCAAGGATTTGACGTTCACAATGCTAGTCAAAGGCGAACCCGCCAAAGCCGGGATCGATCCCGATAACAAATATATCGACCGCAAGCCGGAAGATAATTTGATCAAGGTTGAGATGCCAATCAAATAGCAACGTCTTGTGTCACTCAAGTCGCGTCGCTCAGCAAGACGCGCAGCAAAATAGGAAATGAGGCCACGGCGCAAAGTCGGGCCTCATTTTTTATTTATGCCGCCGCACTGCTGGGGTAACATATAGCCTCCGTCTGAACAATCAAGGTGCCCTGTGTTACTCAGTCCTGAACAATTTTTTGGCTTTTTGTTAGCGGCGATGCTGATCACTGCATCGCCCGGCCCCGACAATCTGATGGTGCTCGGCGTCGGCATCTCACGCGGCCGCAAGCAAGGCATGGTATTCGGCCTGGGCTGCGCACTCGGCTGCATCAGCCACACCATTCTCGCCAGCCTAGGCATCAGTGCCCTGATCGCTGCCTCCCCGCCCGCTTTCAGCGCACTCAAAATCGTTGGCGGACTCTACCTGATTTATCTCGGCATCCAGGCGTTGCGCAGCCGCGGCGGTGCGCAAGTCGCGAGTACTGGGGTACCGGATGAATCGCTGGGCAAGTTGTTCGCCAAAGGCTTGTTCGCGAACAGCATCAATCCCAAAGTCGTGCTGTTCTTCCTCTCGTTTTTACCGCAATTCGTGATCGCCGAACGCGGGATGGTCAGTTGGCAAACCACCCAACTCGGCCTGGTCTTTACCGCCCAGGCCGCCCTGCTATTCGGCTTACTCGGTTATTTCTCCGGCGCGGCAGGCTTATGGCTGAACCGCAATCCACGCGCAGGCCTGTGGCTGGATCGCACCGCCGGCACGATTTTTGTGGCTTTGGGATTGCGGTTGATAATAAGTCGTTGAGATGAACTTAAAAGGTAACTTCTAAAAACCCTTTAATCGAGGTGCAGTGCCAGGAGAGTTACCAACTACCGACGCAGCACTACGTCGGCATTGCGAGGTTTTAGATTTTGCAACAAAACGACGCGATGCGCTCGGGTAGGGTTTTTTAGAAGCTACCACAAGTGAATCCGCTTGATTGGTCGGCCTTTCGTGACAATTCGGTGCTGAAAGGCGCATCAATGCTGTGTGTTCTTTTTTGAAATTCCTTATTCACAGGAATGTAATCATACTAGGGAAACCGCACCTAGGGCGAGCGCCGAACTGCCATCGGGATAAAGCGCGTCATAGCATCGTGTGCAACAATCGCAAAATAGGTGGGCGCGTTTAACATGCCGGAATCGCAGAATTAATT
This sequence comes from Undibacterium sp. Jales W-56, assembly GCF_025548535.1. Classification (GTDB taxonomy): domain Bacteria; phylum Pseudomonadota; class Gammaproteobacteria; order Burkholderiales; family Burkholderiaceae_D; genus Undibacterium. The sequence continues at coordinate 263,147 of NZ_JAJLQW010000002.1, forward strand.
GCAACTGCACTCCACTACAATGCGGACAAATTTCGCGCATTTTTCCTGAAGATTGCGCATCATCAGAAAGATATCCTTGCTCCAGCATCACACCGTCGATCACGTCGCGCGGGTCGAGTTCGATGAGGGTAAATTGGGGGGCTCTGGTGCCGCGACGTTCACTATAGGCTGAGTCATTTTCATAGTAATTAGACGATGTTGCGCTGGTCATTTTTTACTCCTGTACCAACAAAACTGTGAATCCACTGCTAAACTTAAGCGGAGCATCCCAACTGTATAGCAAAAGATTCTGATGGGACTTTTAATCTAGTCAAAACTGATGCATAACTCAAGCTCAATAACATTAAACAGCAATAAATCCCATCGTGAGGGCATTGCTATAGCACCATTTAAGATCAGCAGCATGCCAGCTCAAGACTAAGCAGATGACGATGAATAAAACAGAGACGTATTTCCAGGTGACTTTAGTCAGGCAGGGCTGGTCGTTTCCGACCACGGCCTCGATTACCATCCTGGAAGCCGCGCAATTGGCCGGACTCCAGTTGCCAAGCTCTTGCAGAAATGGTACTTGCAGAACCTGCCTGTGCCAGATGGAGAGCGGCGTAGTGGACTACATCGTCGAGTGGCCAGGCTTGTCTTTGGAAGAAAAGGCAGAAGGCGCGATCTTGCCTTGTGTGGCGCAGGCGCGCTCTGATTTGGTGTTGAATTTACTTTATGCCAACGACGAACGGATTGCCTGATCTGCTTGCCTGGCTGGAACATCCCGCATATGTCATGAACTATGCTGTCAGCACATCAAGCCGCTTTTCAAGCGTCATCCCGCACGATCAACCTGGACCAGGCTTAAACCACTTTTTGCAAACGCATCGCGACGCTCATGTCGCCTGCGACTTTGAGCTTACCCATCATAAAGCCATTGACCGGATTCAATTGACCTGACAGTAAGGCGCCCAGATCAGTCAATGCCAGAGTCACCGTGCAAGCTGCGTCGAGTTGCTCATTGCTCACGGTATTCGGCACTGCCAGCGCATTGACGAAGACTACGCCATCATCGCCGCAATCAAATTTCAATGAAGCGTTGAGACCGCTGTCTTCCCCCACCTTGGCGCGTATTGCAGTTGTGCATGCTTGCAAATCCATCAATCATCTCCTGTCGTTATTGAGTATAAAAAACCAGCCGCAATTTATCATGTTCAATCGCCGTTATCTACGCTTTAGAATAAATCCGCTAAGTGAATGATCAGCGTAATACGCAAGTCAACATCCAAAAATACTCGTTTCTGTGGATGCGGATATCGCGTGCAAACGTGGCGAATTTTTTACGCATAAAACTATCGGTTGGAAAATTTTTCACGATCTCGACACGACTGCCGTCTTCTTGCAAACGCAACTGGTAGGTGTTGCCCTCGCTATCGGTACGGGCAATCGGCAGGCTGCTGCCTTCGACATGATTATTGTCGATCAACACCAGCACGCAATCCTTACCGACGCGCGACTGTAGTTTTTTTAAAAAATCGGCTTGCTCTTCTTTCTTGACATGCGACCACCAGAAGCCAGCGAAGCAGGCGTTGTAATCGCCTTTCGGCAAATCAAAGGCATCGGCAATCGCAAAACTCACTTTACCTGGCGCGATCCGTTTGGCGTTCGCGATGTCCAGCATGTTTTGATTGATATCGGTTGCCAAAACCGACTCGGCATCCTCAGCAAAGCGCTCGGTCCAATAAGCGGTGCCGCAGGCGACCTCCAGTACCTTGCGACCTGTCAATGCTTCGCTGATGCGTTCGCTCAATTCTGCCAGATCGCCCTGACGTTCCGGTTTGGCATAAATGCTTTCGTAAGTTTTCGCTCTTTGTGCGTAATAGTCGCGCATGATGTTCTTTCTTTTCAATCTATCGCAGCGAAGCTGATGATTCGCTGCGTTTTTAACCAGGATACGCGATCAGCGTAGCCACTAATTCTACAAAACCGGCTCCGTAACTCTGCCGGGTAACATATCGGGGATGCGCATCAAAGCGATCCAGAAATAAGCGTATATTCGCCACGCCGACTGAATAAGGATAATGCGCAAACATGCTCGCGTCGTTAGCAGAGTCGCCGACAAAGACATAGCTCCGGCGCGCCTGTTCATCCGCAATCCCGAACACCTCTTGCAATACGCGCTGACTCATACTTTGTTTGGAAAAGTAAGTCACCGATGCATGTGCGTGGATACTGCTGGTCGTGGCAAAGAATCCATAATCCCGGATCAGATCAGCCACCTGAGCCAATTCTCCGGCCGACAAAGGGGGAATATGTTCAGCGATATCGAATGCCAGATCGCCGACCCGCATAGCTGCATCGTCTGCCACTTGTACCTGCGGAAAATGCTCGCTCATCACGCCGGCAAATGCCTGCAACTGCTGTCGATGTTCCTGGCGAGTTGTGGCATCGGCATACCACATCGACTGTAATTGTCCTTGTTGATCCAGCCAAAATGCACTCGCGCCGTTCTCCGCAATGACTGCATCAAAGCCGCACAAGCGCAGCAAAGGCAAAGTCCAGTAAGTCGGCCTGCCGGTCACTGCAATGATCTTCAATCCGTTCTGCTGTGCCCGCTGCACTGCATCGAGCACTTCAGCACTGAGCCTGCCATGCGTCGTCAAAGTATCGTCGATATCGGTCAATATGCCGCCTATCTGGCGACGCTCTGCCAGCGGCCAATCTGCCAGCGGCTGCATGCTCATAAATCGTAGGTATCCTTACCGCCCTGCATGACCTGATCGATGAGCTTGCGGTTCAGCGTCGGCGTCATCAACTCTATGAAAGTGTAAATATAGCTGCGCAAATAGGCGCCCTGCTTGACTGCCACGCGCGATACATTCATACCGAATAAATGACCGACCGGAATAGAGCGTAAATCCTTATCGCGCTCGGCATCAAACGCCATGCCTGCAATGATGCCGACGCCCATGCCCAGCTCCACATAGGTTTTAATCACGTCGGCGTCGATCGCTTCCAGCAATATATCCGGCTTTAAATTACGGATCTCAAATGCATGGTCGATCTTGGTACGCCCGGCAAATGCGCTGTCGTAAGTGATCAGCGGATAATGCGCAATCTCTTCGAGAGTAATGCTCTTGCTCTTCAGCAGAGGATGATCGGGCGGTACCACGACCACATGCTCCCATTGATAGCATGGCAGGGAAATCAAGCCATCGATGCCGGCAATCGCCTCGGTCGCAATCGCCAGATCGGCCTGATCGCGCATCACCATCTCGGCGATTTGTTTCGGATTGCCTTGCAATAGCGAAAGCCTGACTTTCGGATATTTTTGCATGAAAGCCTGCACCACTTTTGGCAAGGCATAACGCGCTTGCGTGTGGGTAGTCGCAATGGTGAAACTGCCGGTATCCTGGGCGGCATATTCTTTGCCTATGCGTTTGAGTCCCTCGATCTCTTGCATAATCAGTTCGACCGATTTCAACACCGCACGGCCCGGTTCGGTCAGGCCGCGTATGCGCTTGCCGTGGCGAGTGAAGATATCGACGCCCAATTCTTCTTCCAGCTCGATAATCGCTTTAGACACGCCGGGTTGAGAAGTGAACAGCGCTTTGGCAGCCTCGGTGAGGTTAAAATTTTGCCGCACAGCTTCGCGAACAAAGCGCAATTGGTGTAGGTTCATGGATTAGCCTTGGTGTATCGGATTAATTTTTTGCGCAATCTGGCAAAAATCCTGGTACTTGGGTCGGTTGAATCATTTTGCAGACAACAGCTTGCTTTGATTTTTACAAACTTGCCAACTGCCCCTAGTATACATTCTAATCACGGCGGTTCGGCATTAATGCAGATTTCCCCCTGAGGAAAGACCTGCGAAGCTCGCTTATCATGTTTATCGTGCATATCGTGTTATAACGGCCACCGCGACCACTTTCCAGAATTCAGTCTCATTCTTAGATAGATCCCCTTATCGTTATGCGTCTAATGCACCAATATTCCCCTCTGCTGCTCAGCCTCTTCGTCGGTCTCTCTGCTGTATTCACGGGCAGCGCCCAGGCGGAACGCCTGACGGTGCACAAGCCCGACGGCAGAGCACCTAAGATTTGCCTGGCCTTGTCCGGCGGCGGCGCGCGCGGCTTTGCCCATGTCGGTATTTTAAAAACCCTGGAAGCACTGAATGTGCCGGTTGACTGCATCGCCGGCACTAGCATGGGTGCGGTAGTTGGCGGCTTATACGCGGCGGGTTTATCGGCCACAGAAATTGAGCAAAAATTAGAAGCTCTCAAACTCAATGACGTCGCGCTGGATCGGGTCGAGCGCCGCATGCTGCCGCAAGCGATACGCGAGGAGGATACCCAGTATCCGCTGGGCGCAACCCTGGGGCTGAGCGCCAGCGGGGTGCGGCTTCCCACCGGCGCGGTGCAGGCCACGCAATTTCTGGAACTGCTGCAAAACTGGACGATTCATATTCAGCCCGACATCAAATTCGACCGTCTGCCGATTCCGTTCCGTGCGGTCGCCACCGATCTGGAGAATGGCAAAATGGTGGTGTTCGATCAAGGCCCTTTGCATACTGCGATCCGTGCCAGCATGGCGGCGCCGGGAGTGTTTGCACCAATCGAGGTGAATGGCCGTCTGTTGACCGATGGCGGCCTGGTGCGCAACCTGCCCGTCGATATCGCGCGCAGCATGGGTGCCGACATCGTGATTGCCGTGAATATCGGCACGCCGCTGCTACCGCGCGACAAATTGCAATCGCTGTTTAATGTCAGTCAGCAAATGGTGAATATTCTCACCGAACAAAACGTCGAAGCGCAAAAAGCGTCGTTGCATCCGCCCGATATTCTGATCGAACCGGATCTCGGCACCATCAGTTTTATGGATTTTGGACGCGCCTCTGAAGCATCGGCGATCGGCCAGGTAGCAGCGCAAGGCATACAAGACAAATTGATCGCGCTCAGCCTGCCGCCGCATCTGTATGTCGCCAGACAGCAAGCCCGCCTGCGTCCGCAACTGCCGAGTATTGACATCGGTTTTATCGATATAGAAAGCAATGGCCTGATTCCTGAGAGCGATATCCGACGCCAGATTTCGATACAAAAAGGCAGTAAATACGATGCTGAAGAAATCAATCGCAAACTCGCCGTCATGAATATCTCACGCGAGTACGACAGCATCAATCATGAACTGATCCAGCGCGATGGCGAATACGGCGTGCGCATCAATGCCAAAGGGCGAAATTGGGGACCGCATTTTTTACGCTTTGGACTGGCTTTATCCAGTGGCTTTGAAGGTACCGGCGGATTCCGCCTGCAGGTGGGTCATCGCCGTCCCTGGTTGACTGACAGCGGCCTGGAATGGCGTAACGATGTCGAATTCGGCAATGTGATTCGCCTGCGCACTGAGCTGCGCCAGCCCTTGTTCGAACGCGAAGGCATGTTCGTCGCGCCGTATCTGGAACTGGGGCAAAATACCCGGAATTTTTACAATGGCGATACCCGGATTGCCGAATATAATTTCCGCTCCGACCAGGCCGGCATCGATCTGGCGTTCCCCTTAGGCGAGCAAAGTAGCTTGGGAGAAGCGCGGGTGGGGCTGGCTGTCAATCATTATCGCGTGCGACCGAAACTCGGCGGTTTATTGCTGGCAGGCGACAATGGCACGCTTATCCCGACCGCCTTGCCAAGTGCGGATCTGCAGCAGGTCGGGCTTAAAACCTCCTTCGTCATCGATCAGTTAAGCGATCCGGCCTTCCCCCGTTACGGCTATAAATTGGGCAGCAACCTGTTTGCCGGCGTCGATAAGACGCGTACCAATTTTCAAGAATTGTCGTTCAACAGCGTGTGGGCGCAAAGTATCGACAATCACAGTATCAACTTGAAATTCAGCGGTTCCGGTCTGTTTCAAAATGACACCGAGATCCGTGGCATAGGCGCCACTCTGGGCGGATTTCAACAGCTATCGGCCTATCAGCCAGATCAGTTTGCCGGCAATTACATGCTGTACGGCAGCGCGACCTATCTGCTGCGTGCAGTGAAATTCGATCTGGCGGGACAAAGTCTGTTCCTCGGCACTTCGCTGGAAGCAGGCAATGTCTGGAACACCAAGAATGAAATCTCGCTGTCATCCCTGCGCAAGAGTGCCAGTTTGTTTGCCGGATTCAATAGTTTCCTGGGACCGATTTATTTAGGTGTTGCAGCCGGACCGGCAGGTGCCAGAAACGTGTTCTTCCAGCTGGGACGACAATAGAATTATCTTGAGCAATTTATATACTGGGACGCAGTATATTTTTGCTACACAACAGAAAAGCGCGGATAAAGCCTGTTTTATAAAAAAATAAGGGGAGTATATTTCCCCTTATCTGTTTCAGCGTATTATTCCACTTCATCGTTGCATCACTTCATCACCTCAATAACACGCGCTGCGCATTCGCCCAAAACGACTATCTGGCAATCTCAACCACGCTCTGGTCAATCGCGCCAAAAATCGATTTGCCGTTTTTATCCAGCATCTCGATCTTGATGTTATCGCCGAATTTCATGAAGGAAGTGGTCGCTTCGCCATGTGCGATCATCTCCAGCGCACGTTGTTCAGCGATGCAGCTATAGCCTTTGGCCGCATCCTTGTTCGACACCGTACCCGAACCGATAATCGTGCCGGCGCGGGCGTTGCGGGTCTTGCATAAATGCGTGATCAATTGCGGGAATGAGAACACCATATCGACACCCGCATTGGGCTGGCCGACCAGATTGCCGTTCCAGGTCGAGCGCAACGGCAGATGGACTTTGCCATCCTTCCAGGCATCGCCCAGTTCATCCGGCGTCACTGCAACCGGCGAAAAACTCGATGCCGGTTTGGATTGAAAAAAGCCAAAGCCTTTAGCCAGCTCCGCCGGGATCAGATTGCGCAAGGACACATCATTCACCAGCATCAACAGGCGAATATACTCAGCGGCATGCTGTACCTTGACGCCCATCGGCACGTCGCCGGTGATGACGGCGATCTCGCTTTCGAAGTCGATGCCCCACTCTTCCGAGCCCAATTCGATATCGTCTCGCGGCCCGATAAAATCATCGCTGCCACCCTGATACATCAGCGGATCATGCCAGAAACTGTCCGGCATATCGGCATTGCGCGCCTTGCGCACCAGTTCCACATGATTCACATACGAGGAACCGTCGGCCCATTGAAAAGCCCGGGGCAACGGCGCCATGCATTTGGCCGGGTCGAAGTCAAAGGCATTGCTTGCCCTGCCTGTATTCAGGCGCTCATACGCCTGTTGCAATTGCGGTCCGATAAAATTCCAGTCATCCAGTGCGCGCTGCAAAGTCGGCGCCATCGCGTCGGCCATCATGGCGGTTTTTAAATCGCGCGAAACGATCATCAGTTGACCGTCACGGGAACCATCTTTCAGGGTAGCGAGTTTCATAGGGTGTTTTACTTAGGGTTTGTTAATTTGTGAGCATTTTACCTTGTAGTCATGGCTGATTACACTTGGGAAATTAGTTTGAATTCTTCATGCCAGCGGTTGTCAATAAATACAACCAGCTAATCGAAGGAAACGTTCCGCCATCAACAAGTAGATATCGATCATCGCTATCAAGATTTGTAAAATTGGGAGGAGTACCAATCGCTGCAACTGCCAAATGGTTGCCAGTGAGTTGCCGACCAATCCTTGCTCGCCATAGAGAGCCACTTGCACACCCGACAGGTCGCCCACAAGACCTGTGTCTTGATACCAATTTCTTTCTCCCGCTCATCAACTCCAGTATTGGCATCAACTATTTGTAAATTTTTATTCGCAAATCGTATTGCGAATCATTATCGTTTACAGTAAAATTAATTCCCATTGTTGAAAAGGTAAAACATGAATGCGATCTTGAAATCTCTGGAAGCGACGGATTACCCACAACCTCCCTTGGCTGCGGCATTTTGCACAACGGCAGCGCGCAAACGCGGCTTGCAGAGAACGCTACAAGCACTGTTCCGGGAAAAGCTGTTGAACGCGGAACATTTGATCAGCGAAGGGGCAATTTCCTGGCTGCCGTTATGGTCGCAGCAATCGATGTTGCGCTTTGAGGGCTTGCATCTGGGCCGAATCGGCAATTGCGATTTGGCTGGGCCAGTCTCATGTCACAAAAGCGGCGAACGCCCGCGCGCGCTCTCGACCTCTTCCGCACTGATCGCGTTCGTGGCCGATGCGCTGCCATGCGCCGCCTCCCCCGATGCTATTCAGCGCCTGATACGTGAACTGGACAACAGCACTGAGAATGACGCGCTTTGCCTGAGCTATCGCGATCAATGGGCGCAGGAACTCAGCGAGTCCATCAAAGCCAGCGGCCAGTCCGGCCTGATTGCGATGCTGATGCATGCATCGCCGGAGCAATATGCCAATCCTGCGCTGTTGCTGGAGCAATGGGGCACGCTTGGCCATCCCTGGCACCCCGGTTACAAAACCAAACTGGGCTTGAGCACCCAGGAAGTGATGGCAATGTCGCCCGAATTCAAGCCGGTAGTAGCAGTGTCGTTAGCGGCGATCCGGGCTAGCAAGGCGCATATTGCCGTGGCGCAGGAAGGCTGCGACTATCGTTCCTGGTTTGCAGCCATCTTTCCGCAAGCAATGCAGGCTTGGGAGCATGCGCTGCGCCAGCGCCAACAGGACCCGGAAGACTGGCTGCCGCTGCCGGTCCACCCTTACCAGGCATCCCGTCTGATTCCGGAAAAATTCGCCGCAGAAATCGTCCAAGGCGATCTATTTCTGTTGGCTGAAGTCGCGCTCAGCGCTTCGCCCACCATGTCCTTCCGAACCGTCGTGCCGGACGGCTCACCGCTATTGCCGCATTTTAAATTGCCGGTATCGTTGCGGCTGACCAGCGTACAGCGCACCGTATCGCCCAAGTCGGCCGTGATGGGGCCGCGCCTGACCAGCATGTTAAACAGCATCATCGCCGCCGAGGGCGGATTCGATAGTACGCTGGATATCGTGGGTGAAGATATCGGCCTCTACTATGCCGACCCGGACGATGATCGCGCCCGGCACTTATCCGTGCTGTTTCGCAGCAATCCGATGCAGAAGCGCAGCGCCACGCTCTTTCCGATACCTGCAGGATCTCTGTTTGCCGACTCGCCTGTCGATGGGCGCGCCCTGGTAACGGAACTGGTTGCGCTGCGCTACGGTGACCATGGCCACGGCGCATTGCAGTTTTATCAGTGTTATGTAGACACGGTGCTGACCGCCGCCCTGAGCGCCTATCTTTTGTACGGCATCGCGTTTGAAGCACACCAGCAAAATAGTTTCATCATGCTGAACTCCAGCTATGAACCTGTAAAACTGTTGGTGCGCGATTTTGGCGACTTGCGTATCCACGGTCCCAGCCTGCGCCGAGCGGGCTTAACTTTGGATGCCTATCGGCCCGGCCACAGTGTATTTGAAGCCGATGAACCGGTTCGCGACAAGCTATTGCATGCAACCATGCTATGTCATCTTGCCGAACTTGGCTTACTGCTGGCATGCAGTTACCGCTGTCCCGAGGCCGGTTTCTGGGACGTGCTGCGACAGTCCACAGTCAAGGTTTTTGAACTCCTCCGCGACCGTACCGACGCACAGCGTTGGGAAACGGAACGCCGGGCTGTGCTGGAATCTGCCTGGCCGGCAAAGGCTTTCCTGAAGATGCGTTTATCGGATACGTCCGATGACGTGCACGGCTGCATGCCTAATCCGCTGGCAGATCCGGCAAAGTGAGTGACGGTTCCGCTGCCCATCGTCGGAATGACGGAGCCTTGCACAGGCTGTTCCTGATCCAGCTGTTGTCCATGGGCGCAATGGAAATGAGCGCACCGTTCTGGCCGCTGCATTTGCGCCAGTTGGGGCAGCTCACGCCCACAACGCTGGCCTGGGCCAGTAGCGTCGCATATGCCGGCCCTGTGGTAATGGCAATGATTTTTACGCCGCTGTGGGGCCGGCTCGGCGATCGGGTCGGCCACAAGCCCATGCTGCTGCGCGCCTTGGTGGCGCTGGCGCTGACCCAGCTTTGGATAGGCTGTACCGAAGATACCGCCGCCATTCTGGCGGCGCGGCTGACGCAGGGAGCACTGGCCGGTTTCATTGCCAGCGCCCAGGCTTACGGTGCCAACCTGGTCGCTGCTCCGCAACGCGGCGCTTTAATGGCGCGCCTGCAGGTTGCTACGGCGATTGGCTCGGTGCTCGGCCCCATGCTCGGGGGCTGGTGGTATGACACGCAGGGTTTTAGCGTGGTCAATTTGATTGCTGCTGCGATTTGTGTCGCCTGCGCGTTTGTTGCCTGGCTGGGGTTGCCTACGATCACGGCGGTGCCTCGAACGCTGCAACGGCAAGAAGGCAATCGGGTTCCCCCGGTGTTGTCGCCGCTGTACGGGCTGCTGCTTGCGATCGTGCTGATCCAGACCGGCAAGATGATGCCGCAGGCTTTCTTCGGCTTGTTCGCCGAGCAAGTGTTGTCGGCGCCTTCCTGGATGACCGGTCTGTGCTATGGCGCCACGGCGCTGGGTTTATGCATGGCTGCTCCGCTATGGGCCAAGCGCTTTGGGGACCGGACCCGCAACGACATATTGCGCGAAGTGGAGTGGATTTGCTGGCTGTGTGTCGGCGTCGTTGCGATACAGGCGATCAGTCGGGATGTCGTCTTGTTTGTGCTGGCCCGGCTGCTATGGGGCGTTTGCCTTGCCGCCCTGCTGCCGGTCTTCTATGGACTGCTGTCGCGCCAGGCCGACGCCCGGCATCAGGGCTTGGTGCTGGCCGCCGGCAATAGCGCAGCCAAAGCCGGCGCCTTGCTTGGCATAGCCGCAGGCGCTCTGGCGCTTGCCTGCCTGCCTGCGCCTTACCTGTTCTGGCCGGTGGTCGCGGCGTATGCCGTCACGGCAATTGCGCTGCGCTTAATACGTCGCAAATTACGTCGCAACTTGGTGTTGGATTCCATGCTGAATCCAATGTCATAAAAATTTTAAAACCAAAAGAGAGAAATCATGAAGTTGAAACTGAAGAAAATGGCCTGCCTGGCGGGTGGCGCCGCCGCTACTGCACTGCTGGCGCACAGTGTGCAAGCCCAGACCGCCTTGCCGGAAGTCGTGATCAAAGAGAGCGCCCAGCCGGCAGACAAGTATGAGGTGACGGAATCGGCTACCGCGACCAAGGTGGCGACGCAATTGCGCAATGTGCCGCAGATCGTCAACGTGGTGCCGAAGGTGGTGATGCGCGACCAGAATGCGCTGTCGGTTCAGGATGTGCTGCAAAACGTTGCGGGCCTGAGTTTCAGCGTGGGCGACGGCCAGCGCGACCAGGTCGCCATCCGCGGCTTTACCGCGATCAGCGATCAATTTATCGACGGCGTCCGCGACGACGCCTTGTATTTCCGCGACCTGTCCAATATCGACCGTATCGAGGTGTTGAAGGGGCCGGGTTCGGTGCTGTACGGACGCGGTTCTGCCGGCGGCCTGATTAATCGCGTCAGCAAGAAACCGAACGCCAACCCGGTGGCGGAAGTAGCCGCCACACTCGGTTCCGAAGGCCAGAAACGCGGTGAGTTCGATATCGGCACAGCCAGCCAGGATAAGCAGATGCAGTTCCGCCTGACCGGCGCGCTGGAAGACTCCCGCAACTTCCGCAACCAGTATTTCCTGGAAAGACAAGCTGTTGCACCGTCCGCCTCATTCCTGCTGCAGCCGGGAACCAGGCTGACCGTGCAGGCGGATTACCTGAAAGACAAACGGCTGGCCGATCAGGGTGTGCCCAGCTACAAGGGACGTCCGGTCGACGTGCCCATAGAAACCTATTTCGGCGCCGCCAACGGACGCGACCGTGCCTATGTGCAGTCTGAAGTCAGCAGCGGCACCGCCACGCTGGACCATGCGTTCAGCGATACGCTGAGCCTGCACAGCGTGCTGCGTGCCTACGACTATTCGCTGGACCGAAACTATACGACCATAGGCAGCGTCTCCAGCGGCGCGATACCGACGGTCAGCATCGCCCAGGCGCGCCGCTTGCGTGACGAGCGCGGCGTCTACCTGCAAAACGAGTTGAGCCAGAAACTGCAGTGGGGCGCTACCCGCCACCAGATACTGTACGGCGTGGAACTCGGTCAGCAGGACAAGAGCGAATTGCTGTGGTCGCGCAGCAATGTCGCCACCTACAATCTGCTCAACCCGGTCCTGGTCAAGCTGCCGCCGTTGCCGGCCAGCCTGACGGCCGGCAACGACAACAAGAACCGGGTCGACATCGCCGCAGTGTATCTGCAAGACCTGGCCACCCTCGATTCTAACTGGAAAGTATTGGGCGGCCTGCGCTACGACCACCTGAAGCAGCAAAGGGACGACAGGACCGCGCGCAACCTGGATCTGCAGCGCACCGACAATACCCTGGCGCCGCGGGTCGGCCTGATCTACCAGCCCACCGAGCAGTTTTCGCTGTATGCGGCGTACAGCAAGTCCTTCCAGCCGCTGGCCGATTCTTTCAGCTTCCGCGCCAACAGCGACCAGATGAAGCCGACCCAGACCGTCAATCATGAAGTCGGCGTCAAGCTGGATGTTGCCGCCAAGGCCAGCCTGACGGCTGCCCTATTCGAGATGTCGCAAACTAACATCCAGGTAGCCGATCCGGCCAATAGCAGCTACTCGCTGCCGGTCGGCAAGCAGCGCACCCGCGGCGTGGAACTGAGCTTTACCGGCGAAATCGCGCCGCAGTGGGAACTGATCAGCGGTTACGCCTACATGGACGGCAAGATCGTCGAATCGACCGAACGCACGTCTACCGGCTCGCCCTTCCGTGGGAAAACCGCGGCGCTGACGCCCAAGCATAGTTTCAATCTGTGGCTCAAGCGCAAGTTCAGCGGCGCTTACGACGGCTATTATGTCGCCGCCGGCGGACGGGCCGAATCGGCGCGTTTTGCCTCGCCGGATGACTTGACGGTACTGCCCGGTTACGGCGTGATCCACGTCGGCGCCGGTTATGCCGCGAAAAAATTCGACGTCAGCGTGATGCTGAAAAACCTGCTGAACCGGAAATACTATGTGGCCGCCCATAGCGGCGCCAACGACTACAACATGCCGGGAGAACCGCGTTCGGTACTGGTGACGGCGCGCTACCGTTTCTAATCACCGCATCTGGCTAATTAGTGGTGGGCGCAGTGTTGTCGCTGCCCCCACCATTCACCTTCCTGCTTTCTAATGATCAAACATCTCGCTCGCATACCACGTATCAAATTTATTAGTCGCAAGCTGCATCTATGGATAGGTTTGCTGTTCGGGATGGTGTTTGTCATACTCGGCCTGACCGGCAGCGCCATCGCCTGGCGGCACGAACTGGACCATATGCTAAACCCCGATCTGTTGCAGGCGTCGTCGCCATCGGGTCTGGCTGTTGGCGCGCCAATCAGATTCAGCCCCACCGACATTCAGACTATGTCGGATACGTTAAGCGCCAATCCTCGTTATGGCCGACCATCCATGCTGGTTTTTCCCGAACATGCAGGCAGCGTCGTTGTCGCCTGGTACCGGCCCAAGACGGCGTCGACCACTGCTCCGTTGACGCAGGAAGTCATGCGCCAGGTGATGCTTGATCCGGTCACGCTGGCCGTGACCGGAGAGCGCAACTGGGGTGAACTTGGCCTGTCGCGGCGGCTGTTGATGCCGACCATATTCCACTTGCACCGTTATCTGGTTGCAGGCGAAGTCGGCAAGACTGTCATCGGTGTGTCGGGCCTGATCTTGGTATTGACGGCGATGAGCGGAATTATCTTGTGGTGGCCCAAAATGCGTCGAAAAGCCATCTGGCAGGCGATTACCGTCTCGCATGGCGGCTCCTGGCCGCGCTTTCATTTTCGCCTGCACAGGGCCGCCGGTTTTTTTGCCGCACCGGTGCTGTTGGTGCTGGGTTTTTCCGGATGTTACTTTAACCTGCCGACATGGATAGTTCCTGCAGTCAATGCAGTGGCCAGCGTTACACCTGCAGTTAAAACACTTAACCGCAGCAGCGTACAGCAATCACAGATTTCTCCGGCACAAGCGGTATCGTCAGCCCTGTCTATATTTCCGCAGGCGCGGGTATCGCGTCTTGCATTGCCCACCCTGCCATCTGCGCCCTATGAAGTGAGATTGCGCCAGTTTGGTGAAATTCGTGACGGAGACGGCGCGACGCGTATCAGCATCGATTCCGGCGACGGCAGAGTCTTGCGGGTCCAAGATCCGCTGCGGGCGCAGGCCGGAGACACGCTGTTGAACTGGCTGTTCCCGCTTCATAGCGGCGCAGCCTTCGGTTTGGCAGGACGCATTTTCATCACTTGTTTTGGCATCTTGCCTTTGCTGTTTTTTGTGACGGGACTGGCAATCTGGATTAAGCGCGATTTTAGATATTTCGCACGCTAATGCAGAGAAGATGAAGCTCAATCAGTCATAACCGAAAGCATAACGACCATAAAAAACCCGGGACCAGCCCGGGTTTGATTAAATACTGCATAAGCCATCGCCAATATCGACAACTCATTCCTCTTCGTACGCAATCGCTTTATTGCTCTTGCTCGCGGCCTTTTTCACAGGACTGGGTGTCTTACGAACAGGTGCAGCATCTTGCTCCATGCGGAAAGCCGACATCGCGGTTTTCAGCAGATTTACCTGCTCCTCCAATGAACCCGCCGCTGCCGCCGCCTCTTCGACCAAAGCGGCATTCTGCTGGGTTGCCTCGTCCATATGGGCAAGCGCAAGATTGACTTGCTGAATGCCATCGCTCTGCTCTGCCGATGCCGACGTGATTTCATTGATGACGGCGGCAACCTGCTTGACCGCATCCACGATATTCGTCATCGAAGTACCGGCTTTATCCACCAGGATCGAGCCTTCGGTGACCTTGCTGACCGAATCCTCAATCAGGGTTTTGATCTCCTGCGCAGCCGCTGCACTGCGCTGCGCCAGCGTGCGCACCTCGCTCGCCACCACCGCAAAACCGCGTCCCTGCTCACCCGCACGGGCAGCTTCTACCGCCGCATTCAAGGCCAGAATATTGGTCTGGAACGCGATCCCTTCAATCACGCTGATGATGTCCACGATCTTCTTCGAGCTATCGGTAATACCCTGCATGGTATTCACCACTTTGCCCACCACATCGCCGCCCTGGGTCGCGACATCCGAGGCATTCAGTGCCATCTTATTCGCTTCGCGGGCATTGTCGGCATTGTTCCTGACCGCACTGGTCAGTTCCTCCATGCTGGCTGCAGTTTCTTCCAATGACGAGGCTTGCTGCTCGGTGCGTCCGGACAAATCCATATTGCCGGTCGCAATCTCCGATGCGCCGACACTGATAGAATCCGTCGCCCTGCGCACATCGACCACCATGACCCGCAATTGCTCAATGAATTGATTAAACGCTTGCGCCGTCTGGGCGACTTCATCCTGGCCGTCGACTTCAATCTTGCGGCTCAGGTCGCCGCCGCCGGCAGCAATCTCGGACATCGCGTCGCGCACCCGCCGCAGCCCACTCAGCATATGACCGACCAGCCAGGTTGATAACGGCAACACCACGGCCAAAATCACCAACAGCACAATGCCTGAAATCAAGAACAATTGATCGAGTGCTTCGAGCGCCTTGTTTTTATCGATCACCAGAGCCAGATAAATATCCGAACCGGTAATTTGCTGCAAAAACAGGAAGTGGGCTTTGCCGCCGATCTGGGTGACGATAGGATCTTTTTGCTTGCTCAGGTTGCCGAGATTATCAAGCGCCAGGTCAGGCGAAATATCTTTGGCAGGCTTCATGACCTTGGTCTGATCTGCGTGCGCCAGCACCTGACCGCTCTTATCGAGTAAAAACGCATAGCCGCCGCCTGCAAGTTTGATGGTCAGGATTTGTTCAACGATCTTAGTCAGGAACACATCGGCACCGACCACACCGCCCTCGCCGCCTTTGACCGGCGCAGCGAAGGTGATCATCAGACCCGGCGGCGCGACACCCATGTACGGTGAAGTAACAATCGGCTTCTTGGCGTCTAAGGCACCTTTATACCAGGGACGCACTGTAGGATCGTAGCCAGCTGGCGGTGGGTCGGGCGGAATATTGGTAAATTCTTTGTCGGGCTTGCCCTGATAGACGCTCAGGAAGCTGCCGCCAGCACGCATCATGGTCAGGCTGGCCTGCAAGTCAGCGCCATTGCCCAGGCCCTGCGCCAGACTATCGACCATCGCCAGATTAGTTTGTATCCAGTTGCTCAAGACCGCGTTATAACCTGAAGCTACGCCACGGATTTCATTATTCAGATCGTTCTCGATCTGCGCCTTCATCTTGACGTAACTGCCGATCGTCAACAGGATCGTGCACACGGTGACCAGCACACCGATCACGACGATTAATCTGCTCTTCAAAGAGTTCATCTTGGATTCCTTAATGCGTTAGGGGTAGTGATAGCGGCAATGAAAGTAATGACTGCAAAAATCAGCTCTGTCAGGGCAAGCAAACTCATTGTAAATTTGAACCTATGTCGATCAACTACGATTATCCGGGGCGAGGCGGAATGATTCTGGAAATTTCATTTTATACTACGCCGCTACCGGTATTTCGTCAGCATCTTCTGACAAATTCGTTCTCTGTTTCGCGATTCAAACTGGGATATCCGTGCAAAAATAAGACAATCAGGACGAGAACTACGTCATCTGGCACAGCCAGTCGCCGTCACACCCGCTCGATGACGATGGCAATCCCTTGACCAACGCCAATACACATGGTGCACAGGGCATATCGGCCGCCTGAACGCTGCAATTGATGCATGGCGGTAGTGACCAGACGCGCACCGCTCATGCCCAGCGGGTGCCCCAGAGCAATCGCACCGCCATTCGGATTAACCCGCGCATCGTTGTCCTGCAAGCCTAGCTGACGCAATACCGCCAAGCCTTGCGCCG
Source organism: Undibacterium sp. Jales W-56 (assembly GCF_025548535.1). Lineage (GTDB taxonomy): Bacteria > Pseudomonadota > Gammaproteobacteria > Burkholderiales > Burkholderiaceae_D > Undibacterium. The sequence continues at coordinate 280,037 of NZ_JAJLQW010000002.1, forward strand.
CAAAGGCTTCATTGAGCTCTATCCAGTCCATTTGTGGCAGGCCCAGCCCGGTCAGGGCTAATACTTTCTGCACCGCGGGAACCGGACCGATACCCATGACACGCGGCGCAACACCGGCGGTTGCCATACCCAGGATGCGGGCTTTGGGCGTCAATCCATGCTGCTGCACGGCACGTCCGGATGCCAGCAGCAAGGCGCATGCGCCGTCGTTGATACCAGACGCATTACCTGCCGTGACGCTGCCGTCGGGTCGCACAACGCCCTTGAGTTTGCTCAAGGATTCCATGCTGGTAGCACGCGGATGTTCGTCTTGGGTCAATACAATCGGGTCGCCTTTTTTCTGCGGCAAGCTGACTGCAGTAATTTCTTCTGCGAGTACGCCATTCGCTTGCGCGATCATCGCTTTATTCTGGCTGGCCAGGGCAAAGGCATCCTGATCGGCGCGGCTGATCCGATAATCGGTCGCCACGTTTTCTGCCGTCTCCGGCATCGCATCGACGCCATACAAGCTACGCATATGCGGATTAATAAACCGCCAGCCTATGGTGGTATCAAAGATGTTCGCGGTGCGGGAAAAGGCGGACTCCGATTTACCCATCACGAAAGGGGCGCGCGTCATCGACTCGACACCGCCCGCAATCGCCAGGTCAATCTCGCCAGCCTTGATCGCCCGTGCAGCGCTGCCGACCGCGTCCATGCCGGAACCGCAAAGACGATTGATGGTCGCCGCAGCGGCGGTAATTGGCAGCCCGGCCAATAAAGCCGACATACGTGCAACATTCCGATTATCTTCGCCGGCCTGATTCGCACATCCAAAAATGATTTCATCCAGGCTTGACCAATCGAGCTGCGGCTGTCTTTGCATCAATGCGCGCAGTGGGATCGCACCCAAATCATCGGCGCGTATCTCTTTGAAGATACCGGCATAACGACCGATCGGCGTCCGGATTGCATCGCAAATATAGGCATTCATTGACTATCTTCCAAATAAAAATAAGAGAGGCTTCGACAACATCATGCCGGATCAAATTGATTGCTACAATCGAAAATATTTCACTACTATTTACGCCGCATGAAATAATGCCGCTAACTGAACAACTTGATATCGCACCAAGCTATGCATATTCTTTCCAGCGCACGACTCAATTTACGGACCATCACTACCGATGACGCCCAATTCTATCTCGAACTGATCAACGATCCCTCGTATATCGAGAACATTGGCGATAAAGGCATACGCACAATCGATGCGGCAAAAGAATCGATTGTGCAGGGCCCTGTGGATATGCAGGAGCGTCTGGGTTTTAGTTTGTATCTGGTGGAATTGAAACCGGACGCACGACCGATCGGCATTTGTGGCTTGATCAAACGAGACGGCTTGGCGAATGTGGATCTCGGCTACGGATTTTTACCGACCTATACCGGACAGGGTTTGGCTAGCGAAGCCGCCGGCGCCGTGCTGCAGTACGCACGCCATACTTTAGGGATGCAACGTCTGGTTGCCATTACCGCGCCGGAGAATGCACGGTCCTCTCGTTTGCTGGAAAAAATCGGCTTCCGTTTTGAGAAAATTATCCGCTTGATGCGAAACGGCAAAGAGGAAGTCAATAAATTTTACATCCATGAATTTGAATAATCTGCGTTGACCGCGACGATCAGGCTATCCAAATCGGGAAAAGGCGCCGCCAGATTATTTTTTGGCGTTGTCGATAAGCCGCCGTCCGGGATGTTTGATCTGGTTTAGCTTGACCACCAAGACATGTCCGTCGACCAGGGAAAGAATCAATTTTTCATTGCCTTCGTGCGTGACCTGATACACCGTTGTTTTACCAACTGCGCTGGATTTTTCCATGGTCGACTGTTGCAGTAATGCCGCCAATTCTGTTGCAGAACAGGTCTGCCAATGAAGCTTGCTCATGATGCAGAACCGATGTGAGGTAGTGGTTCGCGGCAGCGTTTAGTAAAGCTGGCGGCATCGACTGGCCGGCCAAAATAATAACCCTGCACCTGATGACATCCCATATTGGTCAGCATCACTGACTGTTCCTTTCTCTCCACGCCTTCTGCCACGACGTTCAATCCCAGACTGACCGCCATCGCAATAATCGCACTGGCGATTGCAGCGTCATCGGGGTTAGTGTGAATATCGTTAATAAAGGATTTATCGATTTTGAGTTCATCGATGGGAAAACGGCGTAAATAAGACAGGCTCGAATAACCCGTGCCAAAATCATCCAGTGAAATTGAAACGCCTAATTTTTTTAAGGCCCGCAGGGTCCGCAAAGTACTCTCTACATCCTGCATCACCATGCTCTCGGTCAGCTCCAGTATCAGCAATTGCGGGTCGGCACCGGTTGCGGTGAATATCGATGCGACTCTCGTCGCCAGCTCCTCTTGCCTGAATTGGCGCGAGGACATATTGATCGCGATCTTTAAGCCTGCCAGCCCTTGTTTTGCCCATAGCACCTGCTGCCGGCAGGCTTCCGCCAGCACCCATTCCCCCAAAGGCAGAATCAAACCGGATTGCTCCGCCAGGGGAATAAATTCGACCGGATGTATCATGCCAATTTGCGGGTGCTGCCAGCGTACCAGTGCTTCAGCGCCGATGATTTTTTGCTCGGCCAGGGATATTTTTGGCTGGTAATGCAGGACAAACTCATTGCGCTCCAGGCCACGGCGCAATGCCGCCTCCATATTCAGGCGACTGATCGCGGTGACGCCCATTTCGGGTACAAACTGCCGCACGCTATTGCGTCCATGTTCTTTAACCCGGTACATGGCGATGTCGGCGTAGCGTAATAGAATTTCGCCGTGATCACCATCCCTGGGATAAAAAGAAATACCGATACTGGCAGTAACAACGACATCCTGACCGATCACGTCGAAGGGTTTAGATAGGGCGGCAAGTACTTTCTCGGCCACCAGATCGACGTCGCCGGGTTCTCGCAAGTCCGTCAGAATCAGGACAAACTCATCACCGCCCAAACGAGCGACCGTGTCCGTATCGCGCACGCATTGCATGAGACGCCTGGCCACCTCTTTCAGCATGGCATCGCCCGCCCCGTGGCCCGAGGCATCATTAATCAGTTTAAAGTGATCGAGATCGAGCAGCATGACGGCGATTATCTGATTCTCGCGATTGGCCCAGGCGATCGCATGCTGGATCCGGTCGTTCAGCAAATTACGATTCGCCAATCCGGTCAGGCTGTCATGGGTAGCCTGATACTCGAGTTCGTTCTGATAGGTTACCCGGTCGCTGACATCATTGATCACGCTGACAAAATGGGTGGTCGCCGCACCGCCCGCATCATGCACCGGCGCGATGTGCAATTCGTTCCAGAACAGAGAACCGTTTTTACGATAATTACGCAGTAAAGCTTTACCTGCACGCTTTTCTCTCAAGGCCGTACGAATTTCTTCCAGATCGGGCTGCGCCAAATCATCACGCACCAGGAAGCGTCCTTCGCGGCCGATCACTTCTTCGGATGCATACCCCGTGATGCGTTCAAATGCCGGATTCACATACACAATAGAATGATCATAGACATCGCTGCGGGTGATCATGATGCCGTTGCTACTCGATACCAGCGCCTGCTCACGCAGCAACAAGGCCTGCTCTACATTTTCCAGTTGCAATCGATAGTCGCTGATGTCTTGTTTGACGGCGATCAGATGCGTGATCCTGCCTTCAGGGTCATGCAAAGGCGAGACAATCTGCCGCTCCCAATAGGGTTTACCGTCTTTATGATGAGACAGAATTTCGCCCTGCCAGTGCTGGCCGATTTGTAATGCGAGCAATTCGTCCTTGTTTGCTGCGCCGCCGATATCTGGATTGGCCCAAAGCACGGGAAGATGCATTAACTCTTGCCGGGTATAGCCGGACATCGCGGTAAAACTCGCGTTGCAGTATTCAAACAGGCCAGCGGCATCGGTGATGACGACGCCGAACGGACTTTGCTCCAATGCCAGCGCGAATACATCGACGCTCTCTTGCAAATTCTGATGATCTTCTGCATGAGTAAATTCGGCGAGTGCGATAGATAACTCTTCCGCCAGTCGGATCAGTATTGAAAAAGCCTCGCTACCGATGGTCAGGTCATGGAACGAGCGCACGCGTAATTCACCGATTGCCTGATCGGCATATTGCAGCGCCACCGTCAGTTCGCTCACCGGTGCTGAAGGCGCTTGGGTAGAAGGGATTTGTGCCAAGGAGGCAGAAAATTGTTCGTTCACGCCACTGAAATTGACTGTTACATCGGCCGAAAGATAGGCGGCTTTATCGACTAGTAACTGACAAAAACCGTGCAGTATCGATTGCACGTCCTGCGCATGCCACAAGCAATCGGATAATTCGCCCAACAACAAGAACCATCGCTCGAGGCGCTGTGATTCGGCATCCAGTGTTATTGAGCGTTCTTGAGCCACAATGAGCTTCCTAAAGATGGAAAATGAATCTCGTCAGGATTTGTCGTGATTGTTTTTATACTCCGCTAAGACTATTTAAGCAACCAAATATGAGATGGACAGAGCCGATGCCGCATAAAAACGACTGATACCGGAAATAGCAATAAATCGCATGGCTCAAGCAATTCCTGCAGGGGATTGCCTGTCCCCAAAATGATGTGGTCTCAATGAAAGCGGAATTTTCATGGAGACTACTGCTGCTTTGGCTTGAACGAATTTACAAAAAACGATCCAGGATTTTGCGGCTATGCTTATCTATCTCAAACATGTCTCGTATCAGGAAATGAATACCGTGATTATCGGCAATCAGCAAAGAGCTTCTGCCAATACGGCGAATATCCTCCTCCCCTTTCAATACAAAAGCAGTATCGCCGCGATCGGTCTTGACGCTCCAGGTACATGGAGTGGCATAGCTCGTGACACTGAGAATTTGCCGTATCTCCGGCATGAATTCACGCCCTTCAAGCTCCTCGTTCACCAGCATCCGCACTGACTCCGGCAAATCGCTGAGCCTGGCGATCCATGCGACTTCCTGTCCATCCTGCAAGACCATGGAAATACCTTCGTGCGGCGTCTGGATCGGGAAGGCACGTACCGGACTGACGTGGTCATGGATGTCGCCAGTTGCGGTAACCAATACCAGATGGCCGAAGTTGTTACGGCTCAGTTGAAAATGATCACTCATCTTATTCTCCACCACCGAGATTGGCATTGCGGGCCTGTGCCTGATACAAACGGAAATACGCTCCTTCGCGCGCCATCAGATCATCATGGCTGCCGACTTCGACCACCACACCGCGATCCAGCACCACCAATCTGTCGGCTTTGTGCAAGGTCGACAAGCGATGCGCAATCGCAATCGTGGTGCGGCCTTTGACCAGGTTATCGAGCGCTTTCTGGATTTCTTTTTCGGTCTCGGAGTCAACCGACGACGTGGCCTCATCCATGATCAGGATGCGCGGATCGATCAGCAAGGCACGGGCAATCGAGATACGCTGACGCTCACCACCGGAGAGTCCTTGCCCGCGTTCGCCGACCATAGAATCATAGCCTTGCGGCAAACGTAAAATGAATTCATGCGCATGGGCAGCACGCGCGGCGGCCACGATATCTTCCCGACTCGCATTTGGCTTGCCATACGCGATATTGTCCGCAATCGTGCCAAAAAACAGAAAAGGCTCTTGCAATACCAGTCCAATATTCTGACGATAATCGGAAACCGCAAACGACCGGATATCCACGCCATCGAGCAAAATCGCACCCTCTGATACATCATAAAAACGGCAAATCAGATTCACCAGCGTACTTTTGCCGGACCCGCTATGGCCAACCAGGCCGATCATTTCTCCAGGTTGTATCGACAGATTAATGCCGCGATTCACCGCGCGATTACCGTAACGGAAACCGACTTCGCGCAATTCGATCTGACCTTTGACTTCCTTGACTTTGACCGGCTGCTGCGGATCAGGCACGCTGGATACATGATCGAGAATATCGAAAATACGTTTCGCTGCAGACGCCGATTTTTGCGTTACCGAGACGATACGACTCATGGAATCGATGCGACCGTAAAAATTACTGATGAAAGCAACTGCAGCCACCAGTGCACCGACCGTAATTTCGTTATGCGAGACCTGCCAGATACCGAAGGCCCAGACCACCAGAATCCCGAGATCGGTCAAGAATGAGACGGTTGGCGAAAACAGGGACCAGATCTTATTCAGCTTATCGTTGACGGCCAGATTATGTTTATTCGCTTCGCGGAAACGCAGCGCTTCACGTTTTTCCTGCGCAAAGGCTTTGACCACGCGGATGCCGGGGATCGTGTCGGCCAGCACATTCGTGACCTCGCCCCAGACCCGGTCGATTTTTTCGAAACCGGTACGCAACTTGTCGCGTACCAGATGAATCATCCAGGCAATAATCGGCAGCGGCAGCAGCGTTACCAAGGCCAGCTTGGTATTGATTTGCAATAAGGCGACCACGGTCATCACGAACATCAATACGTCGGTGGCGAAGTCAAGTAAATGCAAGGACAGATACACGCAAATCCGGTCGCTCTCGCTACCGATGCGCGACATCAGATCGCCGGTGCGTTTACCACCAAAATACTCCAGCGATAGTTTTAGCAAATGCTGATAGGTCGTAGTGCGCAGATCGGCACCGATACGTTCGGACACCAGGGCCAGGATATACGTCTTGCCCCAGCTCAGCAGCCAGGCGAGCACCGCAGACCCCAGCAAACCACCGATATACAAAGTCACCAGATGCGGATCGACATGCTGGCCGTTTTGATACGGGATCAGCACTTCATCCGTCAGCGGCTTGGTCAGGTAGCGCGGAATCATATGTGCGCCCGTGCCGAGCAACATCAGACTAAAGCCAGCCAGCAATTGCCAGCGGTACGGATGGGCAAAACGCCACAGGCGGAACAAGGTCCAGGTCGATGGCGGGGTATAAATCACCTTGGTGCAGATCGGACACTCGTCCTGATCCGGCTCCAGCGGCGCTTTGCAGGTCGGGCAAATATGTTGTTCGGCCTTCTCTACCGGCATGCCTGTTACGTGGCTATGCAATTGCTCTTTAAACTGATCCATCAAGCGGATCATCAGCAGATTTTGTCCGAGGGTGAAACACCAGCTCGCCAGCCGCCCGCTGTCGTCGAACAACTCCAAATGACCGACGCCGGCATGATCATGATGCTGGAGTTTTAAGCCCTTTTGATAATGCCAGGCTTGCCAGGCAGTCGCGCCGGGCGCGCGCGCCAATAAACGCTGACTGGTGACGACCAGAATCCCTTTAACGAAATGCAGGCGTGCATCAAGGTCAACCTCGACTGCACTTAAAACGTTCTCGTCTGTGGAAACTTGCTGCTTGATCTCTGATCGCCAGTAATTTGGTAGCAAAGCAAGCGAATTTTCGACTTGCGGATCAGAGCTTAATTGTTGTGTTGTCATCGTTTGACTGGCCCGGATTCATGGCAAGAAATGGAGTGTTAAAAAATAAATCGTTGGCATCGTGATGCAGTCTTCATGCGACCGTTCATAGGCCGAATGCTCTCAGCTCGTATAAATTATTGAATTATTCTTGAATAAGACGCTGAAATTTATCAATAGCGCATCAATGGCGGCAATTAGATGCTTTTCACGACGAGACTAACTCATCCAACATATCACTAGAGCATTAATTTACGGTATTCTATCGAAACAAAAAATTCGGACAAAAACCTGACCAGGAAGATGCAAAAATTGACACGATAATGCGAAAAATTCGCACAAGTATACCAGCAAGCGTTCTGGGCAATTGCGAAATTGCTCTATAACAAACCTGATCCAGTCCGAAAAAACCTCGCTCAGGAGCTTGCCCCGAACGACCTTATATATGAATCAGCACGAATTGAATCAAGGTTAAAATGCAGATTCGCCGAAATAGCCGCTGATATATCGGTGGCAATAAGGTGACTATGGCGGCAACCCGGCTTGAAGTTAGCCGCCGATATGCTGGCGGATATGGTGACGGCCCGGTATTAATATAAATTTCAGTAGCAAGTACACGCCTCTGAGAGATTTAAGAACGAAAAAAACGTTCTGCTATCAAGAAATCAAATACATGATAACGAAGAAGAAAGACATAGAATTTCTCCGTGTGACCCATTTACGCGGACCTAATATCTGGACTTATCGCCCTGTAATCGAAGCTTGGCTAGATATAGGAACGCTGGAAGATTTTCCCTCGAATACCCTCCCCGGACTGTATGAGCGGCTGACCGCCTGGTTGCCAGGCCTGGTTGAGCATCGTTGCAGCGAAGCCAAACGCGGCGGTTTTTTAGAGCGCCTGAAAGAAGGCACCTGGGCCGGACATATACTTGAGCACGTGGTGCTCGAATTGCAAAATCTCTCGGGAATGCGGACCGGCTTCGGCCAGACCCGCTCTACGTCTGAAATTGGCATCTACAAAATGGCGTTCCGCACCAGGCAAGAGCAGGTAGGCAAAGCGGCACTGGCAGTCGCCCGCGATCTGTTGATGGCAGCCATTGACGATACGCCGTTCGACCTCGATGCCAGACTGGTCGAATTGCGCGACATGGTCGATTCACTCTGTCTCGGCCCTTCAACCGCGCATATTGTTGACGCTGCGACCGAACGCAAGATTCCATCTATCCGCTTAACCGACGGCAACCTGGTTCAGTTAGGTTATGGTGCCGCCCAGCGCCGCATCTGGACCGCCGAGACTGACCGCACCAGTGCGATTGCCGAGAGCATCGCCAGCGACAAGGATTTAACCAAATCATTACTACAATCCTGCGGCGTCCCGGTACCCGAAGGCAGTCTGGTCAAAAGCGCAGAAGAAGCATGGGAAGCCGCTGAAGACATTGGCGTCCCTGTCGTAGTCAAACCTTACGACGGCAATCATGGTCGCGGCGTATCGCTGAACCTGATGACGGAAGCCGATGTGCATGCCGCCTATCATCTGGCAGCACGCAAGGGCGACAGTCAAAGCGTCATCGTGGAACGCTTCATTACCGGCAACGAACATCGCCTGTTAGTCGTCGGCAAACGCCTGGTCGCGGCGGCCAAGGGCGAGGCCTTATGGGTCATCGGCGACGGCACCTCAAATATCATCAAGCTGGTGGATGAGCAAATCAATACCGATCCACGCCGTGGCACTAACGAAGATTCCCCGTTGAATGCCTTGGCGCCGGAGAACGGCGCAGAAATCATACTGGAACTCGAACGTCAGGGCTTTACCGCGTATTCAGTGCCATTAGACGGGCAAAAAGTATTGATACAACCGAATGGCAATGTCGCCTTCGACGTCACCGATGAAGTACATCCGTCAATCGCCGAAGCCGCCGCCCTGGCGGCACGGGTTGTCGGTTTGGATATCGCCGGCATCGATCTGGTTGCAGAAGATATCTCACGTCCGCTGGAAGAGCAGCGCGGCGCCATCATCGAGGTCAATGCCAGTCCTGGTTTATTGGCGCATCTAAAACCCGCTGAAGGCAAACCCAGACCGGTCGGTACCGCCATCATTGCGCATCTGTTTGCCGCTGAAGAAAGTGGCCGCATCCCGGTCATCGGCGTCGCCGGCTCACAAGGCACCAGCCTGATCGCGCGCCTGATCGCCAGCATGATTCATGTCAGCGGCAAGCATACCGGCGTCGCCTGCAGCCAGGGTTTGTTCCTCGATCAGCGTCAGGTTGTTAAAACCGATTGTGCGCAATGGGAGGCCAGCCAACGTCTGTTATTGAATCGTTCTGTCGAAGCGGCGGTATTTGAAACGAATGCCAGAATGATCCTGACTGAAGGATTGGCCTACGATAAATGTCAGGTTGCGGTTGTGACGGACATGGATGGTCATGCCAACCTGGGTGAGTTCTATATCAATGCAGCAGACCAGATGTTCAGGGTCATGCGCACCCAGGTCGATGTGGTGTTGCCTGACGGCGTTGCGGTACTCAACGCAGCCCAGCCGCAAGTCGTTGAACTGGCGGAACTGTGCGACGGCAAAGTGATTTTCTATGGCATCAACCCGGCATTGGATGCCATCGCCCAGCATCGCGCACAGAATCAGCGCGCCGTGTTTTTACGGGATGGCCAGGTAGTCCTGGCAACCGGTGCAGAAGAAATCGACATATTTTCTTTGTCAACGCTGAAACCGAGCAAGGCAGCGCAGCCTGAAGCCATCATGGCTGCAGTTGCGGCTGCCTGGGCGCTGGATATTTCAGCCGATTTTATCGTTGCCGGTTTGAGAACCTTTGATTCCAGCCCGAAGAAATCCCCGTATTAAGGTAAACAGGCGTCACTGTACTGACAAGACATGAAGGTAGCCAAGCTGGGCAATGGCCTGACGCAAGACACTGCGCAAACACGCCAGCAAAGTTGGTTACCGAGCAAACAAACCATTGGCAAAGCCATCAAGATAGGATGAAGGTTTATGGAAGTATCACGCATACGAGCGCTACGCGGCCCCAATCTCTGGAGCCATCACACCGCCGTTGAGGCGATTGTCAGCTGTAGCGAAGCAGAACTCTCAGTAGGCGACATGAAAGGATTTGAAGTACGCTTGCGTGCCCGCTTCCCAGAAATAAGCCCCCTGCAGCCGACCGGCCATAATGAGCCGATTCCTATGGCGCATGTGCTGGAACTGGCGGCGCTTGGCTTGCAGGCGCAAGCGGGTTGCCCGGTCACATTCAGCCGTACTACCCAGACTTTAGAGGCAGGCACCTTCCAGGTCGTCGTTGAATATTCGGAAGAAGCAGTCGGTCGCCTGGCCCTGGAATTGGCCGAAAATTTAGTCCAAAGCGCGATCAGCGACACCGCATTTGATCTCGCTGGAGCGCTGTCACAGCTCAGAGAACTCGATGAAGACGTCCGGCTCGGCCCCTCCACCGGCTCCATTGTGCAGGCTGCGGTCGACCGTAATATTCCTTATCGTCGCCTGACCGAAGGCAGTCTGGTGCTGTTCGGCTGGGGCAGTCGCCAGCGCAAGATTCAAGCTGCCGAAATGGATGGCACCAGCGCGATTGCCGAAGCGATTGCGCAAGATAAAGAACTCACCAAAAAGCTGCTGGACGCCGCCGGCGTGCCTGTACCGCTTGGCCGTACCGTGCTCGACCTGGAGGACGCCTGGAAAGTCGCCTGCGAAATCGGCCTGCCGGTGGTTGTCAAACCCAAAGACGGCAATCAGGGCAAAGGCGTGACCGTCAATGTCACCACGCGTGAACAACTGGAGGCGGGCTATCACGCCGCTGCCGAATTCCGCGATGACATCCTGGTTGAACGCTATTTGCCGGGCAACGATTTTCGCCTGCTGGTGGTCGGCAATAAACTCATCGCCGCCGCTCGCCGCGATCCGCCGCAAGTCGTCGGCGATGGCGTACATTCGGTACGGGAACTGGTTGAACAGGTCAACAAAGATCCGCGTCGCGGCACCGGTCATGCCACCTCGCTGACCAAAATCCGCTTTGACGATATCGCCCTGGCCAGCCTGGCGAAACAAGATCTGGTCGCGGACTCGATCCCGGCCAAAGGCCAGCGCGTGATCTTGCGTAACAACGCGAATCTCTCTACCGGCGGCGCTGCCACCGACGTCACCGACGATGTCCATCCAGAAGTCGCGGCGCGTGCCGTAGTCGCCGCACAAATGGTGGGCCTCGATATTTGCGGCGTCGATCTGGTATGCGACAGCGTACTCAAACCGATTGAAGACCAGAATGGCGGCATCGTCGAAGTCAATGCCGCTCCTGGCTTGCGCATGCATTTGTCCCCCTCATTCGGCAAAGGCCGGGCCGTTGGCGAAGCGATTGTGTCGTCGATGTTCGAAGACGGTAACGATGGCCGTATCCCTATCGTTGCAGTGACCGGCACTAACGGCAAGACCACGACTGTGCGCCTGATCGCGCATCTGCTGACGGCCAGCGGATTGCGTACCGGCATGACCAATACCGACGGCGTGTACATCGAAGGCCGCCGTATCGACAGCGGCGATTGCAGCGGCCCTCGCAGCGCGCGTAATGTCCTGTTGCATCCCGATGTCGATGCCGCCGTATTTGAAACCGCACGCGGCGGTGTCCTGCGCGAAGGTCTGGCGTTTGATCGCTGCCAGGTTGCCGTGGTTACCAATATCGGCTCCGGCGATCATCTGGGCCTGAACTACATCACCACAGTCGAAGACCTGGCGGTGCTGAAACGCGTGATCGTGCAAAACGTGGCCGATAAAGGCGTCGCCGTATTGAACGCCGCCGACCCGATCGTGGCGGGCATGGCAGTCAATTGCAGCGGTTCAGTGACGTTTTTCGCCGCCGATGGACAACATCCGATTATGGCAACGCATCGGGCCCAGGGCCATCGCGTGGTCTATGTCGAGGGCAGCAATCTGGTCGCAGTAGAAGGCAAGAAACGTCACGAAATTCCGCTTGCCGATATCCCCATTACACGCAACGGCAGCATCGGCTTCCAGGTCGAGAACGTGATGGCATCCGTCGCCGCCGCCTGGGGGGTGAATATCGCCTGGGATACGATCCATACCGGCCTCAAATCGTTCGCCAATGAAAGCGATAATGCCCCAGGCCGCTTCAATTTATTCAATTATCGCGGCGCGACTCTGATTGCTGACTATGGTCACAATCCGGATGCAATTCTGGCTCTGGTACGTGCGGTCGAAAGCATGCCGGCCAAACGCCGTTCCGTGGTGATCAGCGGTGCTGGTGATCGCCGCGATCAGGATATCCGTCAACAGACTGAGATCCTCGGCGATGCGTTTGATGATGTGGTGCTGTATCAGGATCAATGTCAACGCGGTCGCGCCGATGGCGAAGTGGTGGCCCTGCTGCGCGCCGGTTTAGCGAACGCCAATCGCACCAAGCGCATCGACGAAATTAATGGCGAGTTTCTGGCGATAGACACGGCAATGGCACGTCTGGGCGAAGGCGACCTGTGCCTGATCCTGATTGATCAGGTAGAAGAAGCTCTGGCGCATATTGCGCAGCGTATTGCTGAAGGATAATTCAGTATTTCAAATGACAATCCGCAAGCTGGATGCGCCTTTCAGGCCATTTTCGTGCCGCAAGGCGCACCCGGCTTGCGGACTCCTTATCTGATGGAGCTCATTCTGACACCCAGAAAGACTCAGGAACATTGCCTCAATCAAGCTAACCAAACGGAATTCCCATGACCAATACCAAACTGCATGATTGCAAAAACCAGCCCGTTGCGGTCGGCGATATCGTGCGCGTCATCAGCCTGAGCCAGGATTTTATTAAAAGCTTTCCCGCCGACGAACGCATCTTGTTTGAATCGATGATCGGTAATTTTTTTAAAATCATCGACCTCGACGAATATGGTCAAGCCTGTGTCGTGCGCGAATGGCACGACGAACAAGGCCTGCCGCAAACCCATGTGATCGCGCTCGATCCTGAAGAAATGGAAAAAATGTAATCGCCCGGCTACCTCATTCCCAACGAGTTCCATCGCATCTAAACTGCCTCAGCTGCTTCACCGCCAGCCCCAAAAAGCGGAGCTGGCACCTCACTGATCATTTTCAGCCATCACCAGATCGTCACGCGCTTCGCTTCCGGGCGCAATGGCGATTTGCTGGCGCTACAGGAAAAGGCCTCGGTAAATTCCGGCATGTTGGCGATCGGTCCTATCACGCGGTATTTTTCCGGCGAATGGGGATTCGTTGCGATCTGCAAGCGCAAACTTTCATCGCGCATCTTGCCGCGGAAGCTCTGCGCATTCGCGACGAAATAACGCTGTTCCGGCGTCAAACCATCAATCTGCTCCGCCTGCGGTTTGCTTTTCAGCGCATTGCGCAAGGCTTGCAAAGCGATCTTGTCGCCGCCCAGATCGGCAATATTTTCACCTGCGGTCAGCTTGCCGTTGATATGCAATTGATCGATAGGATTAAATTCATCGAACTGCTTTTCGATACCGGCGACGCGTTTCAGGAAAGCCTTTTCATCGGCTTTAGTCCACCAGCTTTTTAAATTGCCGTCGGCGTCGTATTGACGACCCTCATCGTCAAATGCATGGGTCAACTCATGCCCGATGGTCGCACCGGTGTTGCCGTAATTTGCGGCCAGATCGGCTTTCACATGGTAGAGCGGCGGTTGCAGGATACCGGCCGGGAACACCATCTCATTCATGGTCGGGTTGTAATACGCGTTCACCGTTTGCGGCGTCATGCCCCACTCATTGCGGTCAATCGGCTTGCCCAGCTTGGCGAGATTGCGTTTAAATTCAAACTCGGCAGCACGCATATTATTGGTGGCGTACGAAGTCGCATCGATTTTAAGTCGGCTGTAATCGCGCCATTGATCGGGGTAACCGATTTTGACGACGATGGTATCGAGCTTGCGATACGCCTGCTTCTTGGTTTCTGGCGACATCCATTCAAGCTTGCTGATACTGTCGCGCATCGCCAGCTTGATGTTGTCCACCATCTCCAGCACGCCAGCCTTGGCTTCGGGACCGAAGAACTGCGCCACATACAGTTCCCCCAAGGCTTCACCGACATTCGCATCCAGGGTGCTCAGGACGCGTTTCCAGCGCGGTTGCAATTCTTTGGTGCCGGCCAGTGTGCGTCCATAGAAATCGAAATTCGCATTCACAAATGCGGACGACAAATCCTTGGAACGGGCATTCACCAATTGCCAGCGCAGATAGGTTTTCCATTGCGGCAGCGGCAGCGTGTTGAGCATCTGCCCCGCCTCGGCGATGAATTTAGGCTGGCCTACATTAAATTCGGCCGGATCGGCTAAACCGATATCCTTAAAATAGCTGGCCCACGTGGTATGCGCATCGAGCCTGGCTAAGCCGGTCAAATTCAATAAATGGTAAGACGCTTGCGGATCACGCAAGGCAACCTTGCTCATCGAGGCTTTTGCCAGTCGCGTTTCCAAGGCCAGCACCGCGGCGGCATTTTGTTTCGCCAGTTCCGGACTATCGCCGATCAAGGTAAACATATGCTCGACATGCTTCTGGTATTGCCTGCGTATCTCCAGCGTCTTGGCATCGGTCTTCAGATAATAATCGCGATCCGGCAAACCCAAACCGCCCTGGACGATTTGCGGAATATAGCGCCTGGTATTTTTCGCGTCCTGATCGACATAAAAATTGAACAGCGATCCGACGCCGATCTGGTGCTGCCTGGCGATCACTGCCAGCAATTGGGCACGATCCGCGATCGCCTCGATGTGCGCCAATTCAGCAGCCAGGGGCTTTGCTCCGGCGGCTTCTATGCTTGCTTCATCGATACCGCTCTGGTAGTAGGCGCCGACCAGTTGAGTCACCGCATTTTTAGCCTTGCCGTCGGCATTTGCCGATGCTGCAGCTTCTGCGATCGCCTTCAATGCCAGCAGGTTGCGCTCGGTGACTTCGTCATACGCGGTATAGCGCGCACGATCCGAGGGGATCGCATTATTCGCCAGCCAGGTACCGTTCGAATATTCAAAAAAATGCGTGCAGGGATCGAACTTCTTGTCCATGGTCTGGGCTTCCAGTACCAGGCCATTGCTGGCCGCTTCGGCATGCGCGCCGGACATGGCGGCTACACATAAGGACACGGCCAGTACGCTGCGACGCAAGAGCATGGCATGGTGGTGGATTATTTTTTTCATGATGATGGTCTCTCCGCTGTTGAAGGTTTGAAGATGGAATTTCTGGTACGTTGCTCAATAGTCGCTACTGCGTGCCTGGCAAAACCTGTAGCGCGATTCCTGAAAATTGTCCCGGCGCGTGGTAGACGCGCTGCGTCGCTTTTTGAAAATCTTCCGGTTTCGCTTCCGGAATTTCCATGAATTTTTGCGGATTCAAATCGACTAATGGAAACCAGGAACTTTGTATCTGCACCATGATGCGATGACCACGGCGGAAGGTGTGATTGATATCCGGCATGCTGTAGTTCAGGCTCTCGACCTGGCCGGGCACGAACGGCAGCGGCTTCTCAAAGCCCTGGCGGAACTTGCCGCGCATCGGCTCTCCGCGCACCAATTGCTGATAACCGGCCATGCTCATGGATGGCGGCGGCACATCGTTGGCACGATTTCTGGGAGCCGCTGCCGACGGATACTCATTGGGATACACGTCGATCAATTTAACCACCCAGTCGGCATCGGTGCCGGAGGTGGAGACGAATAACTTCGGCGAGATTGCACCTACGACAGTCACGTCCTCTTCCAACACGTCCGTTTTGTACACCAGCACATCCGGACGGGTTGCGGCAAAACGCTGGTCAGCTACCGGATACTCTTGCGGCACTCCAATCGTTGTATAGCCGACGAAAGGTACCGGTTTTTTGGGATCGCTGACATATTCATCATAGTCCGGCGAGCCATCAGTGGCGGTGGTATTCGCCTTCGGCATGGTCCAGGACAAACTGCCATTCGCTCCCAGATACAAGGTGCGCGCCTGCGCTTGTTGCGGCGGCCAGCTGGGGTAGCTGCGCCAGACGTTGATGCCGGTCTCGAATACCTGCGCTTCCGGCATCGCCTTACCGGTCACGCCTTTCAGGTGCTGCTCAAAAAACGGGAAGACGATATTTTTGCGGTAATAGTCGCCCGTTTTGACATCAAAAGTCACGTAGCCCAGGCTCTTTCCGTCAGCGCGCCCCCAGCCGCCATGCGCCCACGGCCCCATGACGATGCCGTTAAAAATACCTTTGTTATTTTTCTTGATGCTGCGATAGGTCGTCAGCGGACCTTGCGGATCTTCGGCGTCATACCAGCCGCCTACGGTCAAAATGGCGGCGTGAATATTTTTCAGGTGCGGTGCGATATTGCGGGATTTCCAAAAATCATCATAGGTCGTATGCAAGATGGTTGGCATCAGCAGTTCACGTTGTTTCTCGCTGAGCTGATTCGTGATGTTTTTCAATGACAGGTGCGACAAAAAATAGTCGTAGCCATTCTCAGTGCCGTAATCAAATTGCTCCCAGCGCCTGGGTAAATTAGTCGGATTTTTTTCGTTCGTAAAACTCGCATAAAACCCGAAGTTGGCCGCCAGCATGAATGCGCCGCCGTGATAGGAATCATCTCCCATATACAAATCGGTGACAGGCGCTTGCGGTGAAGCCGCTTTGATCGCCGGATGCGAATCAATCACGCTCGCCGACGTATAAAAACCCGGATAAGAGATGCCCCAGATGCCGACTTTACCGTTATTGCCCGGGATATTTTTCAACAGCCATTCCACCGTGTCATGCATATCCTGGCTTTCGATGCCCTCGCCGGCAGCGCGGGCGGTCTTTTGATGCGGCGTCATCTCCTGCCACTTGCCTTCTGACATATAGCGGCCACGCACATCCTGATCCACAAAAATATAGCCGCTGGCATCGAACTCCTTGGAAGGCCCCAAAGAAGTGGGATAAAAACTGACGCCGTAATGCAATTCGCCCTGCTCATGCACGCCCGCGCTGTACGGCGTGCGCGTCATCAGGAAAGGATACGATTTACCCGTATCTTTGGGGACATACACGACGGTAAACAGCTTCACGCCGTCACGCATGGGAATGCGGTATTCGTACTTGGTGTAATTTTCACGGAAACCGGGTTTAGCTGCTTCGGCTGTTTCGGCCGGTTCGGCTTTCGCCATTTCTTGAGTACCGCCCTGGTCTGCAAAGGCAGCGCCGGACACCAGGCTTAAGGACAGCGGGAACGCCAGACAAATGGATTTGAACAAAGGAGGCAAACCTGGCATAAAGACTTTCGGATACGATGGGGTGGTATGTTGAAACAGACCGTGGCGCTGTTTCCCAGAGATGGTTTTTGTAAAAACCGTCATTTCGACCAGTAATCTGGCAAAAAGTGCCAGAGTTTTGCTTTTTATTTCCTGTTATTTCCTATGCAAACCGGTTCGTTTAAGAAGCGGGGGAGCTCTTGACTACTGAACGCTGAGCAGCTCGATATCGAAGATCAAGGCTGCATTGGGCGGAATCGCACCAGAACCAGTCGTGCCATAACCGAGATAACTGGGAATGATCAGGGTCCGTTTGCCGCCGACTTTCATGCCTGTGACGCCCATGTCCCAGCCCTTAATCACCTGGCGCGCGCCCAGATGAAAAGGAAATGGCTGACCGCTGTCGCGTGAACTGTCAAATTTTGCGCCGCGCAAGTTCGGCGCTTTCGGGTTGTACAGCCAGCCGGTGTAATGGACTTCGACATGCGAGCCGTACACGGCTTCGGCACCGCTGCCGATCTGGCTGTCGTGCCTGATCAGCGATGTCACTTGTTCCGGCGCATTCGGCACCATCGTCAGACTGTCCGCTGCGGTATTGGCCGCATTCGGCACAGCATTGCGAAACTGGGCATGCGCTGCTGCACTCATTAAACCGACTGAGCAGGCGATCAAGATCGCCCGGACGACACTATCTGTATTGAGGCTGAACTTCATGTGTTTTACCTTGTCATTGGAGGAGGAATCAATTGGAAATCACGCTGGGCAAGATAATAATAGATTTGTCCGTCAATGTGGCAAATTGGCAAGGTTTCAAAGTCATTCTGACAAACTCCGGTGTTACCATCAGGCCTTCCCTATTTTGCATTTAACTTGACATGCCCCTGTTCACTTCCCGTCATGTGCTGGACCAATTACCGCTGATCCCTTTGAGGGCAAGCTCGGTTTCAACTTTGCACAGCGCGGCTGCTTATCGGACCGAACTCCTGCAACACATTGCCGGAGCCAGACACCGCATCTATCTGTGCAGCCTCTACTTGCAGCATGATGAAGCCGGCGCAGAGATTCTGGCCGCGCTGCATGCGGCCAAAGCGCTACGTCCGGCGCTGGATATCCGCGTGCTGGTCGATTGGCATAGGGCGCAGCGCGGCCTGATCGGCGAGGCGAAACAAGCCGGCAAGCAGGCGGGCAATGCGGGCTGGTATCAAGATCAGGCCCGCTCACAGGCTACCGAAGTGCCGATTTACGGCGTCCCGGTGCAAACCCGCGAGCTATTCGGCGTCTTGCACCTGAAGGGTTTTGTGATTGATGATCTGGTCATCTATAGCGGCGCGAGCCTGAACAATGTGTATTTGCATAAACAGGACAAGTACCGGCATGACCGTTATCTGCTATTACACAATAAAGTGCTTGCCGACAGCATGGTGCAGTTTATACGCGAGCATATTCTGGGGGCGGCGGCAGTGCATAAGCTGGACACGCCGCACATCCCGTCAACCCGCAGTATGCGGCGCGAGATTCATGAATTCAGGGAGCAACTCAAGCGGGCGCGTTACGATGTGTTATCCAGCTCACCGAACACGCCACAATTAAGCGTGACGCCGCTGGTCGGCGTCGGGAAAAACAATCCTTTAAACCGGGTGATCTGTCAGTTGCTGGCAGCCAGTCAGGAACAGATTACGATTTGCACCCCCTACTTCAATTTTCCGCTGGCCGTAACGCGGGAGATCAACCGGGCGCTGAAACGCGGCGTCAACATCGACATTATCGTCGGCGATAAAACCGCGAATGATTTCTATATTCCGCCCGAACAAAATTTTAAAGTGATCGGTGCACTCCCGTATTTGTACGAAACCAATTTACGCCGCTTTGCCAAAGCGCATCAGGCCGAACTGGGTACCCAGCTCAATCTGCATTTATGGAAAGACGGCGACAATACCTATCACCTGAAAGGCCTGTGGGTAGACCGGCATATCATGCTGCTAACGGGCAACAACCTGAATCCCCGGGCATTCCGTCTCGATCTCGAAAACGCCTTATTGATACAGGATCCGGAACAGGAACTGGCCGTGCAAAGACAGGAAGAGTTACGCCATATTTTTCAGCACACCAGGCCCATAGCCCATTACAGCGCCATAGAAAAAACCTCGGACTACCCTGCGGCCGTGCGGCGTCTTCTCGGTCGCCTGAGCAGAACCCGGATGGACAGATTAGCCTACCGCGTGCTCTGATGATGAAGGTCTTGAATCTATTCAATCCACGATTGCCGTCGCATCTCGCTACGCGCAAACTAGCGAAACAGCTTTGCAGGCAAATCAATGCGATTCCGGTGCAACAACTCAAACAAAGACAGCCCTTGTATCAGCAATTATTTGGCGCTGTTTCTTCTGCATTTATCGAACCGGATTTCTTTTGCGATTATGGCAAAAACATCTTCATCGGCGAAGATTTTTTCGCGAATCATCATTGCGTGATGCTCGATGCCGCCGCAATTCATATCGGCGCGCGCGTCTTGCTTGGACCTGCCGTGCATTTATATACGACCACCCATCCGATAGACGCCAAAGAACGTGCCGCAGGGATGCAGATGATTGCCCCGATCAGGCTGGAGGATGATTGCTGGATAGGCGGACATAGCGTCGTCATGCCCGGCATCAGCATCGGGGCACGATCGGTGATCGGCGCCGGCAGCGTCGTCACACAGGATATTCCGCCGGATGTCGTGGCAGCGGGCAATCCATGTCGTGTCATCAGATCAATTAGCTAGGGCCTGTTAACATGTAAATCGGTGTCGCCTAAAAAAGAATAATTTCTCGATTCCGCAATACTGGTGAGGCTTACAGCCTGATTTCGGCCTGCGAGCCGCACCAGTATTGCGGAATGATTTTTGAAAAATTCTAAAAACGCTTTGAGATCATTCAGATTTTGCAGCAAGAGCACGCAACTTATCTTTTTTGCTCGGACGCTTACCCTTGATGCCGCCATTCGGGTCGCTTACCGCAACCGCCATGCCGGCAGTTGATGCAGCGGCCTCGAATGCTGGCTCAAAACCCGGAATCTGCTCGCGCGCCACTCTGAGTTGATGGCGCTGCTCTATCAAACGGAAATGCGCTTCATTGGCGCTGTCTGCACATATAAAACTAATCGCAAGGCCAGATTCGCCGGCTCTGCCGGTGCGTCCGATACGGTGGGTATAGTCGTCACTGGAACGGGGCAAATCGTAATTCACCACCACCGGCAGCTGGCTGACGTCGATACCGCGTGCGGCGACATCGGTAGCGATGACGACTTTCAGGCGAGATGCCTTGAAATCACTAAGCACCTGACTGCGCTTGCCCTGGCTTTGCTCGCCATGAAAGGCTTCGGCATTGATATCGGCACGGCGCAGTTTGGTCGAGATCAGGTCGGCGGCATATTTGGTTGCGACAAATACCAGCACGCGCGACCATTTTTCAGTGCTGATCAAATGCCGCAATAATTGGGTACGCTGTCTGGCATCGACGACGATCGCCCGCTGCACAATATCCGGCGCACTTTCCGCCGTCGTTGCGATCGCTATCTGGACAGGGTCATGCAGCATACTGGTCGCCAGTGCGTCGACTTGCGGCGAAAAAGTCGCCGAGAAAAACAGATTCTGTCTTTGCAGCGGCAACATGCTCAGCACGCGGCTCAATTCATCAGCGAAGCCCAATTCAAGCAAACGGTCTGCCTCATCCAGGACCAGACTGCGCACCGACGAGAGTTGCAACGCATTGTGCGACACCAGGTCGAGCAAGCGGCCCGGTGTCGCAATCACGATATCGGCACCGCCGCGTAAATGCATCATCTGCGGATTAATCGAGATGCCGCCAAACAGCACCGCCAGTTTGACCGGCTGCGGCAAGTGCTGCCCAAGAATGCGCAAAGTCTCACCGACTTGCGTTGCCAGTTCGCGGGTCGGCACCAGGATCAATATCTGCACCGCTCTTGTTTCGCCGCGCGCGCCACGCGGCTTAATCGTTAAAGTTTGCAGCAGAGGCAGGCAAAAAGCAGCCGTCTTGCCGGACCCCGTCTGCGCAGAGGCCAGCACATCGCGCCCGGCTAAAATCGCAGGAATCGCCGCACTCTGGACCGGCGTCGGCTCACTATAAGCGCGCTCCTGCACAGCATTGATGAGCGGAGCAGATAAACCGAGTGAAGAAAATGACATAGCTGATATACCGAAAAGAGGTGAGACAAAACAGCAAGCTGTTGTTTGCGGGGAAGAGCATAAACGCTGGAATTATGTTAATCGTTTTGCTGCCGAACTTTAGATGACTGCGACTGATGCCATCGGCATCGGCCGCTCCGGTCTTTTTCAACTTTCTGTTGTATTGCCAGGCGCTTGGTTCATCAAGGCTTCCAGCTTTTGCAAAAACAGATGCACATGATAGCCATCAACCAAAGCGTGATTAACAAAAACGGCGACTGGCATCATTAATTTACCGTCTTGTTGAACATATTTTCCGACCGAGATTTTTGGCACGCTGTCTTTTTCTTTGAACTGCCTGGCATGCGTCAAGCCGGTGAAGCTAATCCAGGGCATCGCAGAAAAATGAATCACGTCATTATCAATCTGGCCGGCATTAAAACCTAATCCGCTCGACTGCCTGACTCTATCCATCGCTGCCTGTGCACCCGATACAAAACCATGGAAAGACGGATCAAACGGGAAATCACAAAAGGCAAACGTATGGTCATCCCGCTGGACGGTCGCAGATGCGTTGATTCTTGCGTAATCGACGACCTGCCCGTCTTCGATCCGATAACGCATGGCATCCGTCTGATTGACGGCGTTCAGTACCTGGTACAGATAAAACAGAAAGAACGAGTGCTGCTGCTGTTTGCAATATTGATAGGCCCAGGTGCAATCCACATTAGCCACGATGCCGTGGAAAGGTTCTTCAAATTGCGAGAAATAGGCAAAATGCTCGCGCCGCTTCCAGGTGGCGAGATCCAGAATTGTCTTCATATTATTTGCGATAGATTTCCGGACGCGATTTGTTTCTTTGTTCGAATACCGTTTTGGCGTCCTGCACAGCACGTTCCTGAGTACGCATCTCCGGATGATCGTCGTGCAAACTGAAGTAGTCGGCGGCCTGAGCACGCATCACATATTTGATCGCTGCCTGATCGCTGAGATCATACATCTCGGTCATCAGGGTGGTGACTTCATCTAAATATTCTTCGTAGGTCATGATGATTCCTTAGGTTGTTGGCGAGTCGACCGGGACTCTTTTTTGGTTTTGCTTTGCCTTGCTTCTGCCGCGCTTTAACGCTGCCTTAAATGACGGCGGCAACAGCGTTTCGTATTTCCGGTTCAATGGTAACAAGCCGTTATTCGCTCTGCACGAAGGCTGATTTCAGCCTACACTTGTGATGTTATCTAGTTTTATTGAAGAGCCTCATGATGAGCTGGACAAAATCAATGCTTTGCAGCCTGGCGTTCCTTGCACTCACGAACAGTAATCCAGCGTGGGCAGATCGCTATCATTTTCACCATGGGCCGCGCTGGGGTGCGGAATTTTATGCCTATCCCTATGGCTATCCATTTCCGATCGCCGGCAGTCGTTATTATGATGGACGACCCTATTATCCGACTACTTATCGATATTATCCAACAATCTTCGTTGCACCTACAGTGACGACCGTTACCCGGACTATCTATGTAGAACCAGGTTATCCTGAACCGATGAATGCCTACACGGTCAGCCCAGACGTGCCGCGACAGGACAATGGCGACTGGTATTACTGCCACAACCCCGATGGATTCTATCCTGCCGTAAAAAGCTGCCCGGCCGGCTGGCAGCGTGTACCGGCGCAAGCGCCCGCAGAGCGTTAGGAACTCCCGGCAAAACACAAAGGGCGCTGATTGCGCCCTTTGTGTTCCATATGCCAGATTTTTACAAAGATGTTCTGCTAATTTATTCTGGCCAACAAGCTGCTCAACGCAAGACTTCGCGGATTGTCGCGGCTAATTCGTCTGGCGCAAATTTGGCGACATAGGCATCCGCTCCCACGCTTTTTACATGCTCTTCGTTTGTCGATCCGGTCAGGGATGAATGAATAACCACCGGCAAGGCTTTAAAACGCTCATCCTGCTTGATATTACGCGTCAAAGTAAACCCATCCATTTCGGGCATTTCCAGATCGGTTAACACCATCGCTACCTTGTCATACACCGTCTTACCTTCAGCCTGAGCCGCCGCTGAAATGGATTGCAGCTTCTCCCATGCCTCTTTGCCGGTCTTGGTCATGATAAACGGCGTACCCATCGCGTTCAGAGCTTGCTCAATCAGCCCCCGCGCCACAGCAGAATCATCCGCCGCTAAAATCGAGGTGCCTGGGCGCAAACCAATTTTGGCGCCCATCGTTTCCGGGTCCACATCCTTACCATCCTTAGGCGCAATCTGGCGCAGAATCTGCTCCACGTCGAGTACTTGCGCTAAACGGGTGTTTTCCACATCGCCGTCCAGCCGGGCAATACTAGTCACCATTCCGCCGCCCGCACTCGATTCTGCAGATAACACCTGACTCCAATCCAGGCGGACAATTTCTTCCACCGACTCAACCGCGAAACCCTGGGTGGAGCGCGCATATTCGGTGACCAGCATGATATTCAGGCCGGTCTTAGGTTTGCAACCGACGATGGACGGGAGATCGAGGACAGGAATAATCTGACCACGTAAATTGACGACGCCTAGATTATGTGGCATCGCTCCTGCCACTGCCGTGATGGCAGGCATCGCGACAATCTCACGTACCTTGAAGACGTTGATGCCGAATAATTCAGACCGGTCACCATTGGCATCGCCCCCCAGCCGGAACAAGAGCAGCTCAAATTTATTAGAGCCGGTCAGATTGGTGCGTTCATCAACTTCCTTTTGTACGCTGCTACTCATGTCTGTCATCCTCATAGGTTAGGGAGTCGATCATGTTGGTAATCGGAGGATAAAATTGCCTCGCTATTACGTCGGATTGTATTGCCAGCATTTATTTTATAACGCGGTAACACGGTATGTACGCTTTACCGGGAAGTTTCATGCGATTTTGCGCAACAAATGAGTTTAACAGCGCATCCATCGATTCCATAAGTGCAACATCGCCCCTGATTTCGAAGTGTCCATGCTTTTCAATGGCACGAATCCCCTGATCCTTCACGTTGCCTGCCACCACACCGGAGAAAGCCCTGCGCAAATTTGCCGCCAGCAGGTGGTTCTTTTGATTCTTATGCAATTCAAGATTGCGCATATTGTCATGCGTAGGATCAAAGGGTTTCTGGAATTCGGTGTCGATTTTCAGTAACCAGTTGAAGTAATACGCATCGCCTTTCGCTTTTCTGAATTCCCTGACCTTTTTGATGCCCGCCTGTACTTCCTGGGCCACCAAAGCCGGATCATTGACGATAATCTGGTATTTACCTTGGGCTGCGGCCCCCAGCGTATCACCGATAAACTGATCGATCTGACGGAAATAATCCTTGGCGCTCTCCGGTCCGGTAAAAATCAGGGGAAAAGGCAAATCCGCGTTATCGGGATGCAGCAAAATCCCTAAAATATATAAAATTTCTTCTGCGGTACCTGCTCCGCCAGGAAATACCACCACGGCATGTCCGACCCGGACAAAAGCCTCCAGACGTTTCTCGATATCCGGCAGAATAATCAGGTCGTTGACAATCGGATTAGGCGCCTCTGCCGCAATGATACCTGGCTCGGTAATCCCCAAATAACGCCCGCCAGCGATGCGCTGCTTGGCATGACCGATAGTTGCCCCTTTCATCGGGCCTTTCATTGCGCCCGGGCCGCAACCGGTGCAAATGTCGAGTGCCCGCAACCCCATCTGGTAACCGACTTCTTTGGTGTAGTCATACTCAACACTGGAAATCGAATGCCCGCCCCAGCAGACCACCATATTCGGATTGGTTTGCGGGCGTAATACGTTGGCATTGCGCAAGATATGAAATACCGCATCGCTAATGCCTTCAGTCGTATCGAGATCGAATTTGGGACTATCCTCTATCTCACCGTGGATGAACAGGATATCGCGCAATACCGTAAACAAATGGTCCTGAATGCCTTTGATCATGATGCCATCGACAAAAGCACTGGCCGGTGCGCCTTTAACATCCAGCTTAATCCCGCGCTCACGCTGAACAATGCTGATATCGAAGCTCTTATAACGTTCCAGCAATTCTTTACCGTCATCCAGACCGCTACCGCAATTCAATGCCGCCAACGAACAACGGCGAAACAATTGATACAGGCCGCTGTGGCTGGTATCCAATAACTTTTGCACCTCGGACTTAGATAAAATCTCAAGGCGACCATCCGGAGAAATTTGTGTGTCAATGACGGGATATTCCATGAAATACATGTCTTTCTTTTGATTAAAACTTACGCAAATACAGAAAATCGCTCATCGCAGAGGCATAGAGAACACAAAGAAAAACCTTTCTTGCGGTGTTTACTCTGCATCTCTGCGTTTATTTTTTTTTGCAGCGGTCCTGTTGATTTTATTATTGCAGCTGGCAAGCTTCGGCTCAGTCCTGCAATCACCGTTTCAGTTTTCAGGTTTCTTCGCTAAAGCATGCAATACCGTCTCTTGCTCTTTATTGGTGGATAAGCGCAATTCCTTATTCAGTATCGCCGTTTGCGCATCCGCTTTCAAGGTGCACAATAATAGCTCCGGCCAGGCATGTTCTTCCGCATGCAAGCCGACCCAGCTATTTCTACCGCAATGCTTAGCCGAATACAAAGCGATGTCCGCAATATCAATCACGTCTTGCCAGTCAATCGCCCGCGGGTAGGCTTTTACAAATGGAAAACAGGCGAAGCCGATTGAGCAGGTTTGTCCTATGAATACATCGCCCTCCAGCTGGAATGGAATTTCGGCGACAATGTTTCTGACTCGTTCGGCCAGTTCCTCCGCCCGGTCTCTCGACGTGCCACGCGCCACAATCAAAAACTCTTCACCACCCCAGCGTATTAAATAATCCGAATCGCGGAACACTTGTTGCAGGCGTTGACGTATCTGAACCAGAATCGCGTCACCGGCGGCATGACCGTACTTATCATTGACTTGCTTAAAATGATCCAGATCGACCAGGAACATCAATAAATCCGTATCCTTCGGTCCGGTCGGCTCTTCCGGCGTGGACGATGCCTGGTAACTACGAACGCTCAAGGCCACGTCCGCTTCGATGTTTTGCGACAGGAAGCGGCGATTCTTTAAGCCAGTCAAAGGATCCGTCAGGCTGGCTTCTTCCAATTCTTTCAGCGCCTGTTCTAGTTGCAGCTGGGTTTTTTGTAAATCGTGGTGCGCATGCGCATTATCCAATGCAATTGCACCGTAGGCACACAGACTGCGAAAAATCAAGCGCTGGCGCTCGGCATAAGCCGACTGATTTAAAGACTGTATCGACATCACGCCCAACACCCGATCGCCCACCACTAAGGGACCGAATAAGGCAGTGCGAATTTTAGATGCATGTGAGGCGTCATCGTCAGCAGCGGCGCCATCCGTTTCGAATAACAGCTCCTGCGCCTCGGTAACGCAACGCGCGGCATGTCGGGTATTCCGGTCCGGAATCAAGGTTTGAATCGCCTGTATCTCACCGTTTTCAACCTTGTGGTACAGATTCAGGCCAATACCGTCATTGGCTAACAGCCAGATCGATAAATCGCTTGCATCCAGCAAGGCTTCCAGATGGCGATGCAAGGTCCTGCATACACTGTCGAGATTTAAATCTGCCGTAATTTCCTGACCGATCTTGCTTAACAGATCCAGGGTCTGGGTAGTCTCAATCAAGGTGGCGGCCAATTGCTGATGGTGCAATGCCTCCGCTCTGGCGCACTCGGTTTCGTAACGTACTTGCATCAAAGTCGCCCAATTGCTTGCTTGCTTGGTACGTTCACGCCGGTCCGCCGCAATCGCCTGTTTTGCGTAAGCGAAAGCGCGTTGCCCGTCGCCGGCCTCAGACCAGGCCTCGGCTAACGACAAAAGCAATTTGGAAGGTGCCAGCCAGCCCTGCAAAGACTTACCGAAACTCAGCGCCTCCTGCAAAAAATGCAGCACGATATTCGGCGCCGTCATCGGCGATGGATAGGGTAATTTATGCATGGCATGTATTTCAGCCAGCGCCATGCTGATATCAACGCCCAGTGCATTGATGGAAGGTTCAATAATCAATTGCCGCGCCTCTGCGATCGCCGCCAGAGCCTGCTCTGGCTTGTCGGAGGCGGATAGTGCGCGTGCATAGCAGATTAAATGTTCGGCCAAATTATTTCGCGACCCTGCTTCGCGATACAGGCCAATGGCAGATGCAAAGTAGCGCGCGGCCTGCTCAGCCTCACCCTGCAGCAATAAGGTATTGGCCAGTTCGGCCTGGGCAATCGCCTTGTGAATACCGCTCTTATTCGCGTCCAGGCTCTCCAGCGCTTCTTGCAACACGATCTGGCTTTGGTCAAGCTGCCCCAGATGTCGCAGCAACTCACCGAGACGCATCAGGCTAAAGCCGATCAATGCAGGCCAGCCGGTCTGGCGCGCGCGCGACACTGCCCAATCATAGCTGGCAGCCGCCTCATTAAAATCGCCGAGCTTTTGCAGGCACACGCCGGCATTAGCCGCCGCCATAATTGCCAGCCGCACCAAACCTGCCTGCCTGGCAAACTCGCTAGCCTGTGCATACATCACTGCCGACCGGGTTAGTTCCGGCGAAAATAATATTTCACCCTGGGCGGCTGAAATCAAGGCAGCCAGCGCGGGATGTCTGGGCTCCGGGCTAATTGCGATCAGCGCTTGCAGTTGCTCATTCGTATTATCTGCATCGGAATAAGCGTTGAGGTAAATTTCCCAGGCCTGCGCCAGACTGCTGCGCAACGCATCGCCAGTCAGTTGATAACGATTCACTGCATGGCGCGCAGCAGAGCTGGCGCGTTCCATCTGGCCTTGCTCTAAGGCGAGCAAAGATTCCGTCAGTGCAGTATCGCCCTCACCGACCAGATCGCTCATCGCAAAAAAGACCGTTCGCGCGTTATGCAAAAGCTCTTCCGCTTGTTCAAACTCGCGAAATAGCGCCGCGACTTCGGCCCGAATAATCGCCATCCGCGCGCGCACGACTCTGCGCTGATCGGGCATGAGCGGACTATTCCGCAATAAATTATCGACCTCATTGACCAGAGACAAGGCGCGCCGGCTATCGCGTTGTCGCAGATACCAGGCAAGCAGCACCGACTGACTGATACGTGCGGCACCAGCGAGTGTCGTCAATTCCGTTTCAAGCCGATTTACTTCATGATCAAACGCGTATAAATGCATGGAAATTGTTGAAATAAGCCGGGCTATCAAAGCTAGCTATTATGCATGCATTTTTTAGAAATTTTATGTGGGCTCATATATATCTATGACAAAAAAGATAAATGATTCACGACAGTTGCCAGGCACCATCAAGCACATGTCGGCAGCGCGGAAATGACGGCAAATAAAATAATTCAGGAATTGATTGTGCCGCACGCCATGCCAAGGTACAATTCGCCCCCTCAGACGCGGGGTGGAGCAGTCTGGCAGCTCGTCGGGCTCATAACCCGAAGGTCGTAGGTTCAAATCCTGCCCCCGCAACCAATGTTCGTGCGTCCGCACATTTCCCAGTTTAATTTTTGCGCTTGCCGCTGACAGTCTCTGTTCCCGGCTGCCTCGCTATTTTATTTTCGTGTTCTTAAATTGTAACCCCTGAGAAACACAAAACGCGATGAGAGATACCAAAGATACGGCAACATTAGAACTGCCCGGTTTTCATGCTGCGCAGACGGAAGGCCCGGAAGAGCCTAAACGACACCGTAATAAGATAAGCAAACGCAAGCCTACACTAGCTAAACAGGTGCAACTTGACCTGCTGCATGCGCTCTGTCCGGTTGATCATAGCGGCCTGCCGATCTGGCAGTATGATGAAAACAGGGATGCGAGCGGCTTGCCGATCTGGCGTTGAGTCGTTAACAGTCAACAGGATCAGAATGCCGCCGATCCAGACGATGAATGTTAGACTGCCATTTATTCCACCGATACGAATTCAATCAAGCCCCCCATGTCCAATCAGACTGCATTTAATACCCTGCCCTTGTCGGCGCCTTTGCTCTCCAACCTGGACAGTCTGGGTTACAAGGAAATGACGCCGATCCAGGTCGCCAGCCTGCCTATCATCCTGGAGCAACGGGATCTGATTGCCCAGGCTAAGACTGGCAGTGGCAAAACAGCGGCGTTCAGTTTGGGTATCTTGGCAAAATTAAATCCTACCTATTTCGCGATTCAAGGCCTGGTGATTTGCCCGACCCGCGAATTGGCGGATCAGGTCTCCAATGAACTGCGTCGCCTGGCCCGCTCGATAGAGAACGTCAAAGTACTCACGCTATGCGGCGGTACGGCAATGCGGCCTCAAATCGCTTCGCTGGAACACGGCGCACATATCGTCGTCGGCACTCCCGGTCGCCTGCTGGATCACATAGGACGCGGCAGCATCAACCTGAATACCGTACAGACGCTGGTGCTGGATGAGGCTGACCGCATGGTCGACATGGGATTTTATGAGGATATTTATGGCATCGTTGCGGCATGCTCGCCGCGGCGCCAGACTTTGCTGTTCTCCGCCACCTATCCAGACGATATCCGCAAGGCGAGCGAGCAGTTTTTACGCGACCCTGCCGAGGTCAAAGTCGAGTCGCAGCACAACGATAGCCATATCGAGCAATTGTTTTATCTAGTCACGCCGGAAGAACGCAATGCGGCAGTGGCCCGCCTGCTGAATCATTATCAACCGGCTTCTACCATTGCCTTTTGCAATACCAAAATCCATTGCAAAGAACTGACTGACGAATTGCAGGCACAAGGCATCAGCGCATTGGCGCTGCATGGCGATCTGGAACAGCGAGACCGCGATGACGTATTGGTGCGCTTCGCCAACCAGAGCTGTTCTGTGCTGGTCGCCACGGATGTCGCTGCGCGCGGCCTCGATATACAAACGCTGGGGGCGGTGATTAATGTCGATGTGTCGAAAGACACCGAAGTGCATATCCATCGCATCGGTCGTACCGGCCGTGCGGGCGAAAAAGGCCTGGCGCTCAGCCTTGCCACACCGGGCGAAAAAAAATGGGTAAAGCTCATTGAAGAATACCAGGGCGAAGCCGTCAGGTGGCATGAGCTTAAGGAGTTGCAAGAGAACCCCGGCAACGCCTTGCAAGCGCCGATGGTCAGCATCTGTATTATGGGTGGAAAAAAAGACAAACTGCGACCGGGCGATTTGCTGGGCGCCCTCACTGCCGATATTGGATTACGCAAAGAACAGGTCGGCAAAATCAATGTATTCGAATTTATGACCTACGTCGCGCTGGACCGGCATATTGCGGAACAGGCAATGGAAAAACTCAGTCGCAGCAATATCAAAGGCCGGCAATTCCGGATGCGCATCATTTATTGACTGTCTGCATTGAATTGCGTGACAAGAATTTCCATTTAGCACTTACGCAAAACAGCAAGCTGCCTACCATCATGTACAGGAAATTTTTAAAAACGAAACCGCAGGCTGGATGCGGCTTGCGGAGGCATTTCGCGCCAACAGGCGCAGCCAGCTTGCGGCTTCGCTTTGATATCGGCATTCCATGACGCCCTCTGCGTCTCCGCGTCGCGGTAATGAGAGATTTGGGTTGTTGCGTCAGTCCTGCCATCAAATCTTTTTAAACATATTTATATTCGTCGCCCAAAATCCCAGCTTTTGATATAAAGCCTGCGCACTTTTGTTGTGGCCGAATACATGCAAGGCAATCCCTGATAGTTCGAGCTTTCTGACTTCATGTTCCAGCGCCTGGAATGCCGCCGTTGCATAACCAAGACGTTGATATTCCGGCTTCACCATGACATCGTACACATAGGCGATCCGCGCATCGGCCCTGGTTTGTGCGGCGATCCATATCATGCCGACGAGGTGGACAGCATCATCTGACTGAATCGAAAACAGATAATGATCCGGCGTAGTCAGACCTTGCGGCAGCAATTCATCAAAAGATGCTCGCGCCAACTTCAACGACTCTGCTTCGCCCCATTGTCCAGACCTGACTTTTTCTTTTGCATAGGCAGGGATTGCGTTGTCGATGTAGGCGTCAAACTCTGTTTGCGCCATGGGAATTAAGGATGTCACTGAAACTCTCTCAAATGAATTGATGCACTCCAGTATATCCAGGCGTTGTGACTAAAATCGGATAAAAAATCAGAAAATACGGATTTTATTAGGCAGGAACGAGAAGCTCCCATACGACACTGAGGCCCTGCCCATCATGGATAGAAACCCCAGTGATTTTCTGAATGCGCGCCGGCAGCCTGCATTGCCTCTGTCACAGATTCGCCGACTTTTATCAAGCCGGCTTTTACTGGGCCTGCTTGAGCTGATCGAGAATTGCCGGATTTTCCAGTGTCGAGATATCCTGCGTAATTTCCTCACCTTTAGCCAATACGCGCAACAGGCGACGCATGATTTTGCCGGATCGCGTCTTAGGCAAATTATCCCCGAAGCGAATTTCTTTCGGCTTGGCAATCGGGCCGATTTCCTTGGCTACCCAATTGCGCAATTCCGTGGCGATCTGCTTCGCTTCATCGCCGCTTGGGCGACTGCGCTTCAACACCACAAAAGCACAGATCGCTTCACCCGTGGTGTCGTCGGGCTTGCCGACCACCGCCGCTTCGGCAACCAGCGGATGCGCCACCAGCGCGGATTCAATCTCCATCGTGCCCATGCGATGACCGGAGACATTCAGCACGTCGTCTATGCGACCGGTAATCGTGAAGTAACCTGTGTCCTTATTGCGTATCGCGCCATCCCCGGCAAGGTACATCGTGCCGCCGAACTCTTCCGGGAAATAGCTTTTCCTGAAGCGCTCGGGATCGCCCCAGATGGTGCGGATCATCGATGGCCACGGGCGCTTTACGACCAGGATGCCGCCTTGTCCATTCGGTATATCGTGCCCGGTTTCATCCACGATTGCGGCCATGATGCCGGGTAAAGGCAAGGTGCAGGAGCCGGGTACCAGCGGCGTTGCGCCCGGCAACGGCGTCATCATATGGCCACCGGTTTCTGTTTGCCAGAAGGTATCGACAATAGGGCATTTTTGATTGCCGATGTGATTGTAGTACCACATCCAGGCCTCGGGATTAATCGGCTCGCCAACCGAGCCCAGCAAACGCAATGACGACAAATCATATTGCTTGGGATGGATTTTTTCATCGCCGTCGGCCGCCTTGATCAGGGAGCGGATCGCCGTTGGCGCAGTATAGAAAATCGTTGCCTTATGCTTTTGTATCATGTCCCAGAAACGACCGGCATTCGGGAACGTCGGTATGCCTTCAAAGACAATTTCAGTTGCACCTGCGGCAAGCGGGCCATAAGTGATGTAAGTATGCCCTGTCACCCAGCCGATATCCGCGGTACACCAGAACACATCATGCGGCTTCAGGTCGAAGGTCCATTTCATCGTCAGGATCGCCCACAGCAAATAGCCGCCGGAAGAATGCTGGACGCCTTTTGGTTTACCGGTGGAGCCTGAGGTGTACAGGATAAACAGCGGATGCTCGGCACTGACCCACTCCGGCTCGCAAACATCCGATTGGCTGGCCACCAATTCATGCATCCAGATGTCGCGACCTGGCACCACCGCGATGTTGCCGCCGGTGCGCTGGTAGATCACGACATTGCGCACCTTGTCGCAATCACCCAGGGCCAATGCCTCATCCACAATCGATTTCAACGCTAAATGCTTGCCGCCGCGCGCCTGCTCATCCGCAGTGATCACCGCCACTGCACCGACGTCAACGATGCGCTCTTGCAAGGATTTAGCCGAGAAACCGCCAAACACCACCGAGTGTGTCGCACCGATACGCGCACACGCCTGCATCGCAACCACGCCTTCCACCGACATCGGCATATAGATGACGACACGATCGCCTTTGGCAATTCCCAGGGACTTGAGGCCATTCGCGAACTGGCACACCTTGCGGTGCAATTCCCGGTAGCTCACCTTGGTCACGTCGCCGCCGTCCGATTCAAAGATGACGGCGACTTTGTCGGCATTACCGTTTTGCAGATTGACGTCCAGGCAGTTATACGAAACGTTCAGCAAGCCATCTTCAAACCATTTATAAAACGGTGCCTGAGTCTCATCCAGCACCTTGGTGAAAGGCTTATGCCAATGCAAATTCTCACGCGCCAATCTGCCCCAAAAACCTTCATAGTCCCGCTCGGCTTCAGCGCAGAGCGCATTGTAGGCAGCCATGCCGGAAATCGTGGCAGTTGCGGCAAAAGCGGCTGGCGGTGGAAAAATACGAGATTCTGCTTTCGCAGCGTCAAGGTCAGACATGGTTATCTCCGGCTTATTGTAATTGGCTTATTGATTGAATTCATGGTCACTCCGGTCGCAATGGCCAACTCAGCGATTCCTCACAATAGATTGCGTTGAATTACCCGACTTTAATGACATTGCAAATAATGCCACAAATGATGCCACCTACGACAGCCATTACCATAGACGCAGAGACTTACTCAAGCCTTACGCTATCTCAATTCTGCTGCGAGCGAAGCTGCACGACCAGCGCCATGCCCGTGTAAAATAGCGGTTGCTTCGCTATTTCGCCCCAATTTGCCTCATGTCAAAAGACTCCACGCACACGCTATTCCCGCCGGCCAGCGTTATTTTCTCATCCAGACCCAAAACGCAGCCGAAAAACATTCAACATCCACACTGATTTTTCACTTAGCCAAGAGCCATATCATGACAGTCATTAAACAAGACGACCTGATCGAATCCGTTGCCGCCGCATTGCAATACATTAGCTATTATCATCCTGCCGATTACATCGCCCATCTGGGACGCGCGTATGCAGCCGAGCAAAGCCCCGCAGCCAAAGATGCCATTGCCCAGATCCTGACCAATTCGCGCATGTGCGCTGAAGGTCACCGCCCGATTTGCCAGGATACCGGGATCGTCAACGTCTTCATGAAAATCGGCATGGGTGTAAAGCTGGAAGGTTTCACCAGTTCGATCACGGATGCGGTCAATGAGGGTGTGCGCCAGGGTTATGCGAATGCCGACAATGTCTTGCGCGCCTCGATCGTGGCCGACCCCTTGTTCGACCGCAAAAATACCAAAGACAACACGCCAGCCGTGATCCACATGGAACTGGTGCCGGGCAATACGATCGACATACAGGTCGCGGCCAAAGGCGGCGGTTCGGAAAACAAATCGAAGTTCGTGATGCTCAATCCCTCCGACTCCCTGATCGACTGGGTCATGAAAACCGTACCCACCATGGGCGCCGGCTGGTGTCCGCCGGGCATGCTGGGCATAGGTATCGGCGGTACGGCAGAAAAAGCCATGTTGATGGCAAAAGAGTCCTTGATGGAAGACATCGACATGTACGAACTCAAACAACGCGGTCCGCAAAACAAGACCGAAGAATTGCGTATCGAATTGTGCGACAAGATCAATGCGCTCGGCATCGGCGCGCAAGGCCTGGGCGGCTTGACTACCGTGCTGGATGTGAAGATCAATATGTATCCGACCCATGCCGCATCCAAGCCGGTCGCGATGATCCCGAACTGCGCGGCAACCCGCCATGCGCATTTCGTCATGGATGGTTCAGGTCCGGTCTACATGGATCCGCCTGCGCTCTCGACATGGCCGGACGTACATTGGACCGCCGATACCGAAAAATCCAAACGCGTCGACCTGAACGCCCTGACCAAGGAAGAAGTTGCGTCCTGGACACCGGGCCAGACTTTGCTGCTCAACGGCAAAATGCTGACCGGCCGCGATGCCGCGCACAAACGCATCCAGGACATGCTGGCCAAAGGCGAGAGCTTGCCCGTCGATTTCACCAATCGCGTGATCTACTACGTCGGCCCGGTCGATCCGGTGCGCGATGAAGCGGTCGGCCCGGCAGGCCCGACTACCGCCACCCGCATGGATAAATTCACCGACATGATGCTGGAAAAAACCGGCCTGATTTCCATGATCGGCAAGGCGGAACGCGGTCCGGCTGCCATTGAATCGATCAAGAACCACAAGTCGGCTTACCTGATGGCGGTGGGCGGTGCGGCGTACCTGGTTTCCAAAGCGATCAAAACCGCCAAAGTCGTTGGCTTCGCGGACCTGGGGATGGAGGCAATCTACGAATTTGACGTCGTCGATATGCCGGTCACGGTAGCGGTCGATTCTAAAGGCACCTCGGTACACAATACCGGGCCAAAAGAATGGCAATCAAAGATCGGCATCATTCCAGTGACGAACTAAAGACCAGCGGGAACAAACACACTATGCAAGCAATTGACGACGATGGTG
Source organism: Undibacterium sp. Jales W-56 (assembly GCF_025548535.1). Classification (GTDB taxonomy): domain Bacteria; phylum Pseudomonadota; class Gammaproteobacteria; order Burkholderiales; family Burkholderiaceae_D; genus Undibacterium. The sequence goes on from NZ_JAJLQW010000002.1 coordinate 316,065, forward strand.
CGGTTGGTGTGTTTGATTCCGGCATTGGCGGTCTGTCCGTACTCCGGCATATACGGCAGCAACTCCCTGATGAATCGCTGATTTATTTTGCAGATTCTGGCTTCTCACCTTACGGTGACAGGTCAGAGTCGTTCCTCATTGAACGCAGTCTGGTCATCGCAGAATTCCTGCGCAAGCAACATTGCAAAGCCATCGTCGTGGCCTGCAACAGCGCAACCGCAGCCGCGATCAAAGCGCTGCGCAGCGCTTTTCCCGACCTCATTATTGTCGGCGTAGAGCCTGGCCTGAAACCGGCAGCACAGCAAAGTAAAAACCATATCGTCGGCGTACTGGCGACGCAAGCCACATTACAAAGCAATAAATTCCAGACATTAAAAAACCAGCTCAGTGGCGACACCGGCACGCAGTTTCTGCCGCAAGCCTGCGTAGGCCTGGCGGATCAAATCGAGAAAATTGAACTTGATAGCGACGCCACCCTCAATTTACTGCGCCGCTATCTCCACCCATTGCTGGAGCAAGGCATAGACACGCTGGTGCTCGGTTGCACCCATTATCCTTTTGTCGCAGATCAGATCAGGCAAGTAATTGCCGATAGCGCGTGCCCACCTGTCCACATCATCGATACCGGCGAGGCGGTTGCGCGCCGGTTAGACAAATTGATACACGCAATACCTGCCATCCCAAAATCCGTATCCCGACAAATGCAACGAACTCGTTTGACCGTATTCACCAGCGGCCAAGTAGTGAATGTCGAACAGGGGATACAAGGTTTATTGAAGCTAGGTGCCGGGGAATATCAGATTTTCGCGGCTGGTGAGACTGTCCTGCCGATATCCGCTTAACAGGATGCGCGCCAACCCATGATTTACTTGAGTGCTACACTCTGTGGATTGGTCGTCGTTGGTCGCTTTAAACGATTTACGAGATGCTAGCTGCATGAAGACAGAAGGCGTGACCGGATAAGCGTTTTTAATTAAATCCCGAATGTCATCGGCACTTACACGAAACGGCAAACTGCTCCCCATCAAAACGAATCCGCAAGCTGGGTGCGCCTGTTGGCACGAAATGCCTCTGAAAGCCGCATCCAGCTTGCGGGTTCTTTGATATCGAGATTCCTCTGTGTCTGCGTATCCCGATGGTCAGAGGTTTGTTTTTTGCGTAAGCCCTATGAATCATAATTCATCTCAAGATTTATAAACCACACTTGTGCTTTGTTTCAACAAACCCATATTCCTTGCATGATTCCATTTTCTATTCTTGATCTCGCCCCCATTGCCGAAGGCAGCGACGCCTCGCAATCATTCCGCAATACGCTGAGCCTGGCTCAGCATGGAGAACAGTGGGGCTACCACCGTTATTGGCTGGCAGAACACCATGGCATGCCTGGCATTGCGAGTGCCGCCACCGCGATTTTGATCGGCCATGTCGCGGCGAGCACATCGACGATCAGAGTCGGTGCCGGTGGCATCATGCTGCCCAACCATTCACCCTTGGTGATTGCGGAGCAATTTGGCACCTTGGAATCGCTGTTTCCGGGACGGATCGATCTGGGACTAGGTCGCGCACCCGGCTCAGATCAGGCGACTGCCAGAGCCTTGCGCAGGACGCTCAGTTCAGACGCCGATGAGTTCCCGCAAGATGTAGCGGAACTCATCGATTATTTTTCAGATGAGCCAAGGCAAGCCGTGCGCGCCATTCCCGGAACCGGCTTAAAACTTCCGGTCTGGATACTAGGCTCCAGTTTGTTCGGCGCGCAACTCGCTGCTAGCCTGGGTCTGCCATATGCCTTTGCCTCACACTTTGCACCGACGCAAATGATGCAGGCGATCGCCATTTATCGTGAAAGATTCCAACCATCGGCGCAATTACAAAAGCCGTATGTCATGCTTGGCTTTAATGTATTCGCAGCAGACTCAGACAAAGAGGCGCATTACCTGGCAAGCTCGGCACAGCAAGCGTTTATCAATTTGCGCAGCGGCAGGCCGAAGCGCTTGCCGCCGCCAGTCGATGATTTTCTCCATCAGATTCATCCGGGAGAAAAAGCCTTGCTCGAGCAGATATTATCCTGCTCGGCAATCGGTTCGCCCGATACAGTAACCAAGTCTATGCAAACTTTTATCGACCAGACCGGGGCGGATGAATTGATGATCACGTCGCAGATTTTCGATCACACCGCTCGCCTGCATTCGTATGAAATTACGGCAAGCATACGAACATCCTTGCGTAGAAATTTTGGCGGCAGTTAGTTACTAAAATAAGTACTGAAATAATCACTACAGGCCGCTATTTTTAGCGCTGTCAAATCCTGGCAAACTCAAACCGTACTGGCAATTCTCTGTCCCAATGGCACACTGCGCCGCTCACGACGGCTGCCGACGGGCGGCCTGGAACGGAAATTGACTTTTTCCGCGGTTTGCTGCTGCCATCCCGATCCAGCTTGTACATCATAAAAGCCAATGTATCCACCTGCCAGCAACTGAAATGGACTCTTAATTTTTTTCATAAAATCGAACTGCGTTCCAGATGTGCGGAAAGACTCAAACCAGGATGGATAGACAAAGTCCGACATCAGCACTCCATTAATCTGGTAGCCGAATTTCTCTGCTTCGCAAGCATCGCAGACTTCGTAAGCATACAATCGTCCGCCAGCCGTTTGCTCTTCAAAAACCGTCAGATTGATGTTTGGGTCTGCCAGCATCTCTAGCAATTCATGACTGGCCGTGCCGCTCCATTGCTGACCATATGTCTGATCTGTCTTGGCAAATATTTTTCCAAGCGGCAATCCATCTTTGGTCACGTCGTGATAACCAAGCGCACCGGCCTGATCGGAATTATCAAGGATGACCAGCCACCACTCGCCTGCTGCCGGCTTTTTTCCCTTGGGAACCACGCGCAGATCGGCATCAACGCCCCAGGCCGGAGCAAAGTCGCGCTGTACCTGAATTTGTAAGGCATCCACCACTTTTTTAACTTCTTTATCATCGGTAATCACGGTACTTGCATTGATCACGGCGATCTTGATATTGGCCATGTCGATTTCTCCCTTTTTTTATCCAGCCTGCTACGCGCCTGGATGGTTTGCATGCGCAAGCTAGCGCCGCAAACTCCAGCGCAGATCGCGCAGTGCGATACCAGATTCCAGGCAATGTTCTCTCTTTGAGCAGGAAAAATGCATCAATGTCGGGCGACAAGCTGGCTGTTTTTCGCGATGGCTTTATCTGCTGCGGTTTGAATATGACCACGGATTTCAACATCCTGAATTCCCTGAGCCAGCTCACGGATGGCGAGTCCAACCAAGAGCTGATTGACTGGCATCCTGCCCCACTCGGGATCTTCCCAGTGACCGTGAAAATAATTGGTGATATGAAGAATAAAATCTCTGGCTGTTTGCGATAGCATGATGCACTCCCATGAATGAATTGGGCTGCCACATGATTACTAGCGTCACTAGCACAACATTTGTTACTGCAGCCCGAATGCAACAAATGGCTTCACTTCAATTTGCAGAGATGAGAATTTTTAAAACTGATTTTAGAATTTACGCAAAAACCAAAACCTCTGGCCACAGAGACGTAGAGAAAAGCCAAGAGTCACTGCTACTGGAATGCTTATATCAAAACGAACCCGCAAGCCAGGCGCGCCTGTTGGCACGAAATGCCGCTGAAAGCCGCATCCAGCCTGCGGTCTCAATGTGAATGTGTTACGCAGCTTGTCGTTTTGCGGAAGTCCGATTTTAAAAATTAATTGTCAATAAATTATTAATTTATAGTCAACTCAAGATAGGTCAGAAAATACCGCTTGTCAAAATTTATTTTGTAAATTCTTCCATATGATGTACGTACTTAGTTTTTAACTGAACTCGCAATCCGGGCAATTCAGTCAGCCGATTTGAACAAAATTTTCTTGCTAAAAAACATCAACAATATTTTTTCCAAGTGCGATAATCAGTTATTCATGTTTGCGGTAGGCATAGATGCAAAAAACTGCTATTGATTCGCTTGACCCTGTCGATTGGAATGACTTTCGCGCACAAAGTCATCGCATGCTTGACGACATGCTCGACTATGTTGAACACATCCGCCAGCGTCCTGTCTGGCAACCTATCCCCGATGAAATCCGCGCCCCTTTTCATGAGGCATTGCCGGACCAGGGACAAGCCCTGAGCGAGGTTCATCAAATTTTTATGACATCGGTTTTGCCCTATGCGGTGGGCAATGTTCATCCGGGCTTTATGGGTTGGGTCCACGGCGGCGGCACGGCAGTCGGCATGGCGGCGGAGATATTAAGTGCCGGTTTAAACGCCAATCTTGGCGGCCGCAATCAAATGCCGGTTGAAGTCGAGCGCCAGATCGTGCGCTGGATGCGCGAATTATTTCGCTTCCCCGATACCGCAAGCGGCGTGTTTGTTACAGGGACCTCCATGGCGAACCTGATGAGCGTCCTGGTTGCAAGAACAGTATGCCTGGGTAAAACGATACGTCAGCAAGGCCTGCAATCGCATCAAGCCAAATTGGTCGCCTACACCTCTGCCGCAGCACACGGTTGCATCGCGCAAGCGATGGATTTATCCGGTCTGGGCACTGCCGCTCTGAGACGTATTCCGGTTAATCAACAGCATCAAATCAACATCCATGCATTACAACTGGCGATTGCGGCTGACCGTGCAGCAGGATTACAGCCATTTTTTATCGCCGGGACTGCGGGCACGGTCGATGTGGGTGCCATCGATGACTTGAATGCCCTGTCTGAAATCGCACAATCTGAATCCATGTGGTTCCACGTTGACGGCGCCTATGGCGCATTGGGTATGCTGTCGCCGGATATAGCCCCCAAACTGACGGGAATCGAACGCGCAGATTCTATCGCTTTTGATTTCCACAAGTGGGGTCAGGTGCAGTATGACGCAGGCTTTTTGCTGGTGCGCGATGCCGCTCAACACATGGACGCGTTTGCCGCACCGGTAGCCTACCTGAGCCGTGAAGCGCGCGGACTGGCGGGCGGATCGCCGTGGCCTTGCGATTTTGGTCCGGATTTGTCGCGCGGATTCCGTGCTTTAAAAACCTGGTTCACCATCAAGGTCTATGGCACAGAAAAACTGGGGCGGATTATTTCGAATACCTGTCAATTGGCTCGCTATCTTGAGACACAAATACGTCTTCATCCCGAACTGGAACTGCTCGCCCCCGTTGCATTGAACATTGTATGCTTCCGCTACCGCAGCGATAATGCAGACCAGCTGAATAAGGAGATCGTCGCCGACTTGCATGAGTCAGGTATCGCGGTTCCATCGATGACGACGATTGACGGCAAGTTAGCGATACGTACCGCCATTTTCAACCATAGAACCAATCAACAGGATATGGATGCTTTAGTTTCGGCGGTCCTGCATATAGGTACCAATACAGGCGCAAATCGCCGCGCTCAACCAGCTAAAATACACCCTCAAACGGAATAACGATGACCGATCTCCTCTCTTCTGCAAGCCAGGCATTTTCACCGCTAATCGGGGTTGCGCCATTGATGCGCCGCGCGTTTAAAAACGAAGACCTCAAGCCACTGGGCGAAGCATTGCTAGCCAGGGCCCAAGCCAATCCTGGCGATGCGAATGCCTACCTGGATTGCTCGACGGTATTGCAATTGATCGGTCATCGCGATGTCGCAATGGCGATGCAAGCCCAGGCGATAGAAATGCAGCCGCTCTACTCGATCCCGTCCAAACTCGACGTACCAGGCTTGCGCTTACTGGTCCTCATGGGGCCGGGCGATCTGATGGCGAATACACCGATTGAATTCTTAGTCGAAGACTCCGATGTCTCCTTGGATTTGCTTTACCTGACCTTGAATTCCGAATGGCCCGAAATCGTCCCCGACCATGATGTCATGATGGTCGCGATGGCTGAATCTGAAGCCAACCAGCCCTTGCTTGCGCAGATCGCAGCTTTGGTCGCGCAATGGCCACGTCCTGTGATTAATTTGCCGGAACACATCGCCGTGCTGTCGCGTGATGGCGTCTGTGCCGTCTTGCAGAATTTACCCGGCGTCGATATGCCCGTCACCGTGCGCATCGACAGAGCGACATTGGAGTTGCTGGCCAACGGCGGCATCAATCCGCAGACTCTTCTGCCCAACGACAACTTTCCGTTCATCGTCAGGCCAGTCGGCTCTCATGCTGGTCAAAATTTGGAAAAATTAGCCTCCAGAGAAGATGCGGCCGATTACCTCGCCAAAGTGGCTGCCGATCGCTTCTATCTATCGCGCTTCGTCGATTATCGCAGCGCGGACGGGCTGTTCCGCAAATACCGTATCGCGCTCATTGAAGGTCAACCGTTTGTTTGCCACTTTGCGGTATCCTCGCATTGGATGGTGCACTACCTGAATGCAGGCATGAACGAGAGCGCCGAAAAACGTGCGGAAGAAGCGCAATGCATGGCAAATTTTGAGAACGAATTTGCGCTGCGTCATGCCCAGGCGCTCAAGGCTATTTACCAGCGGATGCAACTTCCTTATCTCGGTATCGATTGTGCCGAAACGCTGACCGGTGATCTGCTCATCTTTGAAGTGGACAACGCCATGATTGTCCACGCGATGGATCCTGTGGATATGTATCCCTATAAAAAACCTGCTATGCGCAAAGTATTCAATGCGTTCCGCCAGTTACTGGAAAACGCCCGCAACAGCAATGCAGACAACGTGACGAGCTAATCCGTTTTGAGCGATAACACCAGCTTTTCATTGCCGACTACCCGCCAGCTACTTGCCAGTGGCGGTGATTATCGTATTGTGCCGGATGCGGATTCAGGACTGACCGTCTATGGCTGCGGCCATCAACCGGATACGGAATTACTCAGCTTCGGATCGTCAACCGCATCCACCGTCTCTGAAACCGGTTTTTTGGCGGCGGAACAATTAAGGCAACTCTGTCAGCACCAGCTCATCAGCAAACAACCGCAGGTGGTGTATCAGGAACAGATGGATAGGCTGCGCCAGGAATTATTGACTCACTGCAGATTAAACGACCTCGGAGTACAGGTGTTAGCGGCGGCATCCGGAACCGACATCCATCTGCTGGCAGCGCAATGGCTACAGCCCGCATGCACGGTCATGATCAACAAGGTAGAAACCGGCAGCAGCATTCCCCTCGCTTTGCGTGGCGAACACTTTAATCAACGATCGGTGTTTGCCGATCAATTACGGATTGGTGCGCCCGTCAGCCAATGGCATGGCGAGGTACACATGATCGATGCCCGCACAGCAAGCGGCGCATTACGCGATGCGGCCAGCATAGATAAAGAATACGCCGCTTACGTGGATCAACAGGCATCGCAAGGCAAGAGAGTATTAACCGTCCTGACCGATGTCAGCAAAACTGGCCTGATATTCCCAAGTTTAGCGATCGTGCTGGCGCTCAAGCAAAAGTGGCCTGAGCACATTGAGGTGTTCGTCGATGCCTGTCAATTCCGTTTATCCGTGGCGACCGTAAAAGCCTATGTAATGCATGATTTTATGCTGGCATTGACCGGCTCAAAATTTCTGACCGGTCCTACCTTCTCTGGCATGTTGCTGATACCGCCGGGCGTTGCGCAGCGCTTTCGGCATGCTGAATTGCATAAGCAAGTACAAGATTACTCATGCGCGCAAGATTGGCCGATGGACTTTTTCGCTCATCACGCGCTACACCATCAAACGAATTTTGGATTATTGCTTCGCTGGGAAGCCGCCATGGCTGAACTGCGGTGCATGTTAACGATTCCAAATCAAGCAATCACCGATTTTTTGCAGGAATTTAAAGCCGCAATTAAAGAGCGATTGCTCAACGATCCGGTATTGGAAGCACTACCCGTCAGAGAACTAGACCGATCTGCACTAATGCATCAACAGAACTGGGATCAAGAGCAGACTATTTTTTCTTTCCTGCTGCATCACACTGCACCCAACCATCAGCGCAGACCTTTAAACAGTACGGAAACTCATCATGTCTATCGCGCGCTGATGATAGGCAATACGAAAACCGGACGCCTTCAGCTAGGTCAACCAGTTCAGTGCGGGCAACGTGATGGCGTCGCAGTCAGCGCTTTACGTTTAAGTGTCAGCACCAGAATGATCGTCAGGGCATGCCAAACCGATGGCACTAAGCAAGTGATAGCGGAAGCGCTGTCCGCATTCGATCAGGTACGCGATGCCATTGCCGCTGAATATCCATGTCGCGACTCGCATTTGATCTGACAGAATCTGCCGGAGATGAGTATCTGCAAACGTCATCGTGAGTGACAAGCTGAATTTTTAACGTCAGATACGCTGCAAATTATTAATATTTAAATATTAAATGGTAGTACGAGCCAGAGACGTTCTATCGGAGGCATTAATTTTAGGGGAGTGCATGAAAATACTGCGAGTGAACTTCAAGAACTGTTATGGAATTCAGTCTCTCGACGATGAATTCGATTTTGGAAATGGAAAGCCGGGCAATAAAGCTTTCGCCATTTACGCTCCTAATGGGCTCATGAAAACTTCTTTCACTAAGACGTTTGAAAAGCTTGCCCAAGGAAAAAATGCCGAGGAAGAGCGTTATAACAGGCCATCTACTTCCGAAGCATTAATTGACGGAAAACCTATCCAAAAAGATTCTATTTATGTCCTTAAATCTGAAATAGATATACAAGAGGATAGCTCCGCAATAACGGATATCCTTGTCAACCCTGAACACAAATCTCGTTACGATGCGATATTAATTGATCTGGATAAACAAAAGACAAAAGTCATTAATGCACTCCAAAAGGCATCTGGACTTGCCAAGAAAGATATTGAAAAAGCACTGCTTGAAGATGTAGGAACCAACGATTTCCCAGACTGCGTAGCAAAGCTAAAAGAACGTACCATAAGCGGGGACGTTACCCAACTCAACTACAGCACCCTATTTGATCAAAAGGCCATTGAGGTTCTAAAAAGTGCGGAATTCGTATCCAACGCCAAAGAATTCAACGCCCGCTATCAAGAGCTTTTCAGTCAAGAAGGCACGATTTATCAAAAAGGCGTCTTTAATCCAGTGAGGGCCGAAACATCATTCAGCACGTTGGATAAGCAAGGTTTTTTTAACGGTGGCCACCGATTGCAAATGCGGGGGGATGCAACCGCCATTGGCAAGACCGAACTGGATGAGCGATTGAAGAAAATTCACGCCCATATTGACGAAGATGAAAATCTAAAGAAAATTCGAACAAGCCTAGCGAAGAACGCACAAACACAGGCGTTAGCTGATCTAATTGAAAATTTGCCGAGTGGTCAAATTGACGCCCTTCTTGACCGATTGAAACCAGAAAAGCAAGCAGAATTCCGACAGGAATTGTGGGCTCAATATGTACAAAACAGTCCAGATTCAGCCAGTTATATTGAACTACACCACAAAACCAAGGAAGAAATCAAAGCCATAGAAACAGAAGCAGCTAAATCCGCCCCGAGATGGTCTGATGCCGTTACGCTTTTCAATGATCGATTCGTGGATATGCCATTCACTCTATCGGTGGCAAACCAAACACAAGCTGCACTGGGAAAGGAAAAAGCTAGACTCAAATTTACGTTTAAAGATGGCGACGACATTGTTGAATGGTCTCGATCGGAAATAAAAACATTGAGTCAAGGTGAAAAGCGTGCTCTCTATTTGTTGAATTTTATTTTTGAAGTCGAAGCGAGATCACTATCTGGGCAAGAAACCTTATTCATCATCGACGACGTTGCCGATTCATTCGATTACAAGAACAAACATGCCATTATTCAATACCTTGAAGACTTGGATAACAAGCCCAATTTCTACCAACTCATTCTGACCCATAATTTTGATTTTTTTAGAACTCTTGCGAATAATTTTGTTCATCACGATAGATGCTTGATGGCCAATCGCCAAACTGCAAGCGTATCGCTCTCGAAAGCTGACGGAATCAAAAATTACTTCATTGGCATTCTGAAAAAAAAGGTCCACACAAATTCGCGCGTAATGTGCGCAACCATTCCATTCACTCGCAATCTGATCGAATACACCAAGGGCGAAGATGATGCAGACTATCTCAAGTTAACTTGTTTGCTTCATTGGAAGAAGGATACTGATAGCATCACAGTGGCAGACTATTTTGACGTGTACAACAGACTTTTTGAAACCGAACACGTCGGAAATGACAAGCCCATCAAGGACTTGCTGCATGAGCAGGCTCACGCTATATCCAACGAAATGAACCACGCCGGATTGAATCTGGAAGATAAGGTTTTGCTTTCCATGGCAACACGCATGAGGTCGGAAGAGTTTCTTATTCAGAAAATCAGAAAAATCAGAGACGATCAAAATTATTGGTGTGAATCAAAAAATCAGTTTGGGGTATTGATAAAGGAATACACTAAATTAGAACCCGATTCTCCAGCACTTCGAACGCTTGAAAAAGTCGGCATTACGGTGAGTTCGAATATTCATCTAAATTCGTTCATGTATGAACCGATTCTTGATTTAACAATTGATCACCTGACCCGTTTATACAAAGAGGTAGACAGTCTAATGAAACAGTAGAAACAAAGGCGAAGTGGTGCGCCTCTTGCAGGGCCATCTACTTCTACTTCCATAAGGTCACATGTCATGAGCCCCGCAACAAGCCCGAAGCAACAATGTTCACTTTGGAGGTGCTTTCTGCAGCTTCCTTGAGAGATCTAATGACCGCAAACAGTCTTTAACAGCTGTTCAACGGCACTAATCAACAGGCAGTGCCAGCTCAAGTCTGAGCTAACACAGTTTAAATAAAACTGCAGCATTCAAACTCCGCGCGTCCAATGTTTTTTAGCATCCGACGCAAAAAATCGTTTCCCTCTAAAATGCATGGCTGCCTCATAAGAAATCAATCGATGCCGCTATGCCGTCGCCAGTCTCGCGCATGTTGATCCGTCGCTTTGCTTCAAATGAATTTTTTGCACAACAACTGTTTTCATGAATCCAGCAAATACCCCTGCATCAACTGCACCGACGCCGATACCGGGCATTGCATTACCGCTTTTATCTCTGGCCGCATTCGGCAGCGGTATTTCATTGCGGGTGACGGATCCCCTGCTGCCTTTGCTGGCAAAAGAATTTTCCATCGCACTTGGGGACGCCTCGCTAGTGGTGACGGTGTTCTCAATTGCCTACGGCCTGTCGCAATTATTCTTTGGTCCGCTTGGCGACCGGTATGGTAAATATTTTGTGGTGGCCTGCGCTGCTTTTGCCTGTGCGCTTACTTCCATGCTGTGCGCACTGGCGAATAGCTTTCAGCATTTACTCGTCGCGCGCTTGATGGCCGGTGCGACTGCGGCTGCGATCATTCCCTTATCCATGGCGTGGATAGGTGACGTCGTTCCCTATGAGCGTCGTCAACCGGTACTGGCTCGTTTCCTTATCGGACAAATTCTCGGTTTATCGACCGGCGTATTGATCGGCGGTTTTGCTGCCGATGCCGGGCAATGGCGCTTGCCGTTTATCATGGTCACTATTATTTTTTTGCTGGTTGGAATTGGCCTGATCCTCTTAAACCGGCAATTACCTTTGTATGCCAAATCGACCCGAAAGATCGAAGGTGCAGCGCTTGCTCATATGTTCGCAGAATTCCGCCAAATCGCCGCCCTGCCCTGGGCGCGTCTGGTATTGGGTACGGTATTTCTGGAAGGTGCATTTTTATACGGTGCTTTCGCTTTTATCGCGAGTCATTTACATCAAGTGCATGGCGTTTCTCTTAGTTCGGCGGGAGCGCTGATTATGCTATTTGGCTTCGGCGGATTTGCGTTTGCAGTGGGCTCGGCAAAACTGGTTCATTACTTCGGCGAGTCCGGCTTAACGCGATGGGGCGGTATATTTTTAGCGGCCTCTTTACTGGCGATAGGACTGGCGCCTGACTGGTGGTGGGCTATTCCCGGATGCTTTATTGCGGGACTCGGCTTTTACATGCTGCACAATACTTTGCAGATCAATGCGACCCAGATGGCGCCGGAGAGGCGAGGTGCCGCGGTTTCTGCATTTGCATCGTGTTTTTTCCTGGGGCAATCAGTGGGCGTCGGGATTGCGGGAAGATTGCTGGCACGGATAGGCACGACCAATATTATGCTGATCGGCGCGATTGGCGTGTTAGCGGTCGCCCTGCGCTTTAGCTATTACTTGCGAAAAAAATCAACGATATGATCAGTGTACCGTTGACGACCGTCATTTCAAGCCATCAAGCACTGCTGATATTCTATGGTGGGTACTATTTTTAAATACCGGCACAATCAAGGAATCTTATGAAGAAAAAACTTTTCCCCATGGCTCTTGCAATCTGTTTGAGCCTCGCGCTGACTCAGGCCCGCTATGCCGCAGCAGAAGATAACCACATCGATACAATACGCCCGGATGCACCGGAGCTGGCCCAATACGGTAGCCTGGCAATCGGCGTAAAGACCCTGCAACTCGTCCATGCCGGGCAACTCGATATTCTGAAAGCCAAACCAGGCGATGCCATTCCCACTTATGACAGGCCGCTGACAGTCGAGGTCTGGTATCCGGCTAGTCTGCCCGACGGCCAAGCCGGCGCAGGTCACTACAGCACTTATCTGCGCGATGGAAAAACGCCGATCACCCTGGCTGGCAAAGCCGTCCGCGATGCGCCGCCCGATACGGCGCATGGGCCTTACCCGCTGCTGATCGTTTCCCACGGCTATCCCGGCAACCGTTTTTTATTAAGCCATCTGACCGAAAATCTTGCCAGCAAAGGTTACGTCGTGGTCGCCATCGATCATACGGATAGCACATATAACGATCAGGGCGCTTTCGCCAGTACCTTATTGAACCGGCCTTTGGATCAGCTCTTTGTATTAAACGAAATGGCAAGACTCAATGCCAGTGCGGCAGGCGGCAATTTAAAAGGACTGATCAATGCAGATGTCACCGGCCTGATTGGCTACTCTATGGGTGGCTACGGCGTCGTTAATGTCATCGGCGGCGGCTTCACGGAAAAAAGCGTGAAAGCCCCTACCGGCGTGCCGAACGGCGCATTGGCGCTGCGTCAGTCCGGCAATGCGAATTACCTTGCGTCACAGGATAAGCGCATTAAGGCTGCGGTTGCCTTCGCTCCCTGGGGCTGGAATTTCGGTGTATGGGATGCTGCCGGCCTGGCGGCTATTAGGACTCCAGTGTTTTTTGTGGCCGGTAGTGTCGATGATGTTTCTGGTTACTCGCCGGGAGTGCGGAATATTTTCGAGGCGAGTGTGAATGCGCCGCGATTTTTGCTGACGTTTGAGAATGCCAACCACAATGCCGGCGCACCGATGCCGCCGCCGAAAGAAGCCTGGCTCCCGGCACCGGCAATGAAACGCTCTCCGGCGGAGCATTATATGGATGCGGTATGGGATAACACCCGCATGAACAATATTGCACAGCATTTTGTGACGGCATTTTTGGGGAAATATCTGAAAAACGATAAGGCGATGGATCCCTACCTGACTCTGGTCGACAATGCCAAAGACGGTAAATGGTCGGCTGACAGCAACGGCGCATTCAAGAGTGATCACACTTATTGGAAAGGCTTTGCGGCGCGCACTGCGGTCGGCTTGAAACTGGAACAGCGCCAGCCTTAGATGATGCAGGACACTCAAATAAAAAAACCGCACTTGCCAGTGCGGTTTTTTTCAATTGCATCACAGTAGCAAGCAACGTGGCAAGCGGAAGGCTGAATCTATTTCTTGATTATTGACTTCAATAAGTCGGCAATTTCTTTCTGCTCAAATGCGAGCGCAAAATCCAAGGCGGTCATGCCTGATTGATTCTTCAAACTCGCGTCGGCCCCTTCATCAAGCAAGAACTTTACCGCATCTGTTTTGCCTGAGCGGACGGCCATCATCAGTGGCGTGGTGTCGTTCGGTGATGCCGCGTCGATATAAGCGGAGTGTTCAAGCAAGATGCCGATGATTTCGACATTGCCTTTGGCAGCGGCGTAATGCAAGGCGGTCCAGCCGGGCCGGTTGATTTGCGCGTCGGCCTCAAGCAATTGCTTGACTGCGACTACATTCCCCTCGAAACAGGCCAGCATGATGGCGGTGTCCCCATTGTTTGCCCTGGCCTCGATCTTGATGTCTGGTTGCTTTAACAGTGCCTCGAACACTTTTTGAGAATGTTCCCGCAATGCCAGCATCAAGATGGTTTCGCCCCGAATTGCCTCGACTGAATTCGGGTCTATGCCTTTATTCAGTAAAGAGCGGACTACCTCGATATCATCGAACTTCACTGCTACCAGCAAATCATCATAAGCGTCAGCGTGTGCCGGCAGCACGAAGGCGGCTTGAGCGAAGATCAAGATCACGCTCAGCAATCTCAATACGGTCGTTGTTATCGGGTTTTTAAAATATTTAGCGAATAGCATCATAGAGAATCAATGCGCCAGATTGAATAATTTAAAGAAATTTGCCGATGTGACTTCCTGCACCTGTTTCAGCGGAATACCTTTTAAGTCGGCCAAAAATTCGCCTACATGGCGGACAAAACCAGGTTCATTCATCTTGCCGCGATGCGGCGCCGGAGCCAGGTAGGGTGAATCAGTTTCTATCAGAATACGCTCCAGTGGCAAAGCACGCGCCACCGCTTGCAAATCCCTGGCACTCTTAAAAGTCAGAATGCCAGAGAATGAAATATAAAAACCCATCGCGATCGCCGCCTCGGCAACCTCCAGTGATTCGGTAAAGCAATGCATAACGCCTGCGACACCGCCCTGCTCTGTTCCCGCACCTTCTTCCTGCATGATGCGGATGGTGTCTTCCGAGGCTGCCCTGGTATGGATGATCAAGGGTTTGCGACTCAGCCTGGAGGCGCGGATATGCTGCCGGAAGCGTTCACGCTGCCACTCCAGATCGCCTTTGAGCCGAAAATAATCGAGCCCCGTTTCGCCGATAGCAATGATTTTCTGATGCTGCGACAGCGCTACTAATTGCTCTGCGCTGGGTTCTTCTGTGTCCTCATAATCGGGATGCACGCCGACCGATGCGTAGATATGCGGATAGGTTTCTGCCAGCGCCAATACTTGCGGAAAATCGGGCAAATCGACCGATACGCACAAAGCATGCGTCACGCCGTTTTCCACCATCTTCGCCATGATCTCTGGCATCCGTACAGCGAGTTCCGGGAAATTAATATGGCAATGAGAATCGATGTACATAAAAAAGGGCGTTAAATAAAAAGGAAATCAGTGTGCTGCTAATAACGGAGTGATGAACGGAGCCACAAGCGCTAGCATAGTCCAATTTATGGCTGATGGCAGAATGCCGATATGTCAGCTATCTCGGCTTGGCAAGATCGGACTAGCTGCCTTTGCTGCGGGCGATCAG
Organism: Undibacterium sp. Jales W-56; assembly: GCF_025548535.1. GTDB lineage: Bacteria > Pseudomonadota > Gammaproteobacteria > Burkholderiales > Burkholderiaceae_D > Undibacterium. The sequence continues at coordinate 331,416 of NZ_JAJLQW010000002.1, forward strand.
GTCCAGCACGGCATTGGCGGACAATTCGGCGGTATCGCGTAACAGCGTGTGATGCATATCGGTAAAGCGCTGCTTCAGGCGATCGCACAAACTAGCGTCATTGAGTTGCTTCCACAAGGCATCCGCCAAAGTCTCAGGGGTAGCGGCACTTTGCAAAAACTCCGGCACGACGAATTCACGCTCCAGGATATTCGGCAGGCCGATCCAGGGCTGGTAGCCCATGTGGCGCAAAATCTGCCATGAGGCTTCCATCATCTTATAGGCAATAACCATCGGCTTTTTGAATAGCGCGACCTCTAACGACGCGGTACCTGACGCCACCAATACGGCATCGGCTGCAGCAATCGCCAGATGCGATTTACCGTCGATCAATAAGACCGGCACGCCCTCCAGTTTGGCCTGGACTACCAGTTTGATGTAGTAGCTGCGCTGCTTGGAGCCGGCCATCGGCACCACGATCTGCAGTTGCGGATCGCGCTCACAAAGTATCTTCGCAGCAGATATAAACGTTGCGGCGTTGTATTTGATTTCGGAAATGCGACTGCCTGGAAGTATCGTCACAATCCTCGCATCGCGGGGAAACCCCAATTCATCGCGCGCCGCAGCGACATCGATCTCTAAAGGAATCACCTGGGCGAGCGGATGTCCGACATACGTAGCGGGAATGCCGGCATCGCGGTAAATCTGCTCTTCAAATGGAAATACGACCAGCATGTGCGAGACGGCTTCGGCGATTTTTTTGATGCGCCCGCCGCGCCAGGCCCAGATCGAGGGACTGATGTAGTGCATGGTCGGGATGCCCGCCTGTTTTAGCTGTATCTCCAGGTCGAGATTGAAATCCGGGGCATCAACGCCGATGAAGACATCCGGCTTTTCAAGCAATAACTGCTCGCGCAATTGCTTGCGTATGCCACTGATCTCGCGATAATGCGCCAGCACCTCAAACAAGCCACGCACTGAGAGCTTGTCCATGGGCCAATCGTTGACGAAGCCGTATTCCGCCATCCTCGGACCGCCAATCCCATGCATTAAGGCATCGGGAAGTTTGGGACGCAGACCGGACAGCATGCGGTTAGCCAGCATATCGCCGGAGGTTTCTCCAGCGACCATAGCGATGATGGGGCGATTCGACACGTGCAGGATTTAGCGGACGATGCCGCGTGTAGATGCATCGAGAAAATCGCGCATCGATTTGACCTGTTGAGCCGCGTCAGCCGCCATGCCCTCTTGTTGCTGATCGAGGGCGGATTTCGCTTCTTCCAGCGTCAGGCCGGATTTATAAATCAGTTTGTATGACTGACGGATCGCATTTAATTGCTCTCGGTTGAAACCACGGCGCTTCAAGCCTTCAAGATTAACGCCGTGCGCTTGCGCCGGATTGCCGGACAGCAGAACGAATGGCGGTACGTCCTGGGTCAGGCTGGTATTCATGCCGACGAAAGCGTGTGGGCCGATTTTGCAAAATTGATGCACGGCGGAGAAGCCGCTCATGATAACCCAATCACCGACTTCTACATGCCCTGCCAGCGCCGCGTTGTTGGAAAAGATCGTGTGATTACCGACCGTGCAGTCATGAGCAATGTGCACATAGGCAAGAAACCAGTTATCGCTGCCAATCCGCGTAATGCCGCGATCCTGAACGGTGCCGCAATTGAAGGTGCAAAACTCACGAATCAGATTTCTATCGCCGATTTCCAGATAAGTGACTTCGCCAGCGTATTTTTTATCCTGAGGCGGCCCGCCTATCGATGAGTAAGCGTGGAAATGATTGTCTTGGCCTATCGTGGTATGACCATCAATCACGACATGCGGACCGACTTTGGTACCGGCACCAATCTTGACATTGGGTCCAATAATAGAATAAGCACCGACCTCAACGCTACTGTCGAGTTGAGCATGAGGGTCAATCAGTGCGGTTGAATGGACAAGCATTTTATGCCGCCGTTGTTGCATCCGTTGCCGAGCGCAACGTGCACATCAATTCGCCTTCAACTGCCAATTGACCATCGACCGTCGCCTTGGCTTGATATTTCCAGATACCGCGGGCAATCCGCAAAATTTCAACTTCAATTTTTAATTGATCGCCAGGCTCGACCGGGCGCTTAAAACGCGCGCCGTCGATCCCGAGAAAATACACAATGGTGTTTTCATCGGGTTTTTGATCCATGGTCAGGAAAGACAGGATCGCGGCAGTTTGCGCCATCGCTTCTATCATCAATACGCCTGGCATGACTGGTTTGTTCGGGAAGTGTCCATTGAAAAACTCTTCATTGGCAGTCACGTTCTTGATCGCCGTAATGCGCTTACCGCTTTCCCAATCCAGCACACGATCCACTAACAACATAGGATAACGGTGCGGGAGGTATTGCTTGATTTGATTGATATCGAGGGTATTCATCATGATTTCTCTGTAAGCGATTTAATTATTTTTTCTAACTGTCGAATTTTTTCGCGCATGCTACTTAAATTGCGCACGATAGAGGCGGTTTTTTCCCAATCGGCATTTTTTGCCAAAGGATAAAAACCGGTGTACTGACCGGGTTCCAGAATCGAACGGGTCACCATGCTGCCCGATGAAATATGAACATTATCCACAATGCTCAAATGTCCCAATACCATGGCGGCCCCGCCAAATGTACAGTGCTTTCCGATCTTGGCACTGCCCGCGACACCGACGCAACCTGCCATCGCCGTATGCGCACCAATATGGCAATTATGACCAATCTGGATCTGGTTATCGAGCTTGACACCGTCCTCGATGATCGTATCCGCCAGAGCGCCGCGATCTATGCTGGTATTGGCGCCGATTTCCACATCATTACCGATCAGAACACGGCCCGTCTGCGGGATTTTTATCCAGTTGCCACGTTCGTTCGCAAAGCCGAAGCCATCCGCCCCGATCACCGCTCCCGAGTGAATAATGACGCGCGATCCGACACTACAATAATCGTAAATAGTGACATTAGGATGAATCAAGCTATCCGCTTCAATACTGACACCGCGACCGAGAAAACAACCGGCGCCAATCACGCTATGCGGCCCCACCACGGCTTCGGCCTCAATCGTCACATGAGGACCAATCGAGGCGCTCGCATCGACATGTGCATGGGGACTGACCGATGCACTAGGGTGTATTCCCTTCGCAGGCGCAACCGCATGCAAGCTGGCGAAATATTGGGCTACACGGGCAAAATGAACGTAAGGATTATCTACAAGGATGAAAGCGCCAGGATAGGAATCGATCAAGCCCGCATGATCCTGATTCGACACGATGAGGGCGGCAGCCTTGGACAAAGCCACCTGCCCGCGCAGTTTTGAATTTGAAAGAAAGCTTAATTGATCCGGCCCGGCATCGCTAAGAGGAGCGATGCCCGTCACGGCCAGATCGGGAGATCCAATTAATTGACCACCGAAGCGATCGACCAATTCCCCCAGCCGAATGCTAATGGTGGTCATTGTTTATTTGGATAAGGCTTTGAGTACCTTGTCTGTAATATCCACACGCGGATTAAAGTACACAGCGTCTTGCAATACGATATCGTATTTTTCCGCCTCGGCGATTTGTTTCACGGCCTTGACGGCGCGATCGACCAAAGCAGCGATCTCTTCATTTTTACGCTGGTTCAGATCTTCGTTGAAGATACGTTGCTTGCGTTTGAAATCCTGGTCCAGGTCGGCCAACTCGCGTTGCCGCTTGATACGGTCGGATTCAGAAATAACCGGTGCATCTTTTTCTAATTTTTCGGCCAATGCCTTGATCTTCGCACCGAAATCGTCTAATTCCTTGCCGCGCTTGGAGAATTCCTGCTTGATCTTCTCTTCTGCCGCTTTAGCAGGGCCGGATTCTCGCATGACTCGCTGAGAATCGAAAATCGCGACTTTCGAATCCTGTGCATGAACTTGAGCAACGCTGACAAAACAAGCCGCACAAACCATCAGGCGTTGCAACAATTTGGACGGGGTAGTAAGTTGACTCAAAATATTCTCCGAAAAACAAACTAAAACAAATTAGAACCGATGCAGAAAAACATGCGTTACGTTTAGAAGCCGGTACCCAACTGGAACTGGAAGCCTTGTTTTTTATCCTCAGGCTTTGCATTCAAGGCCCGGCCAATACTCAATTTTAACGGACCTACCGGAGAAATCCAGCTAATACCCATACCGGCAGAATATCTCAGATCACTGACACGTATTTTTTGACCTTCGTCAAACACATTCCCCGCGTCAAAGAAAGTGAACCATCTTAAAGACTTATCGGCACCGGGGAATGGTAATTGTAATTCTATATTAGCCAATAACCTAGTTGCACCACCGAGCGCGTCGCCATTTGCATCCCTGCTCCCCAGAGATGAAGGTTCATAGCCACGCACTGAACCAATACCGCCGGCATAGAAATTTTTAAACAATGGATAAGGTTTGCCGCCCAGTCCATGACCGTAATCAATCTCACCGTTCATCGCTAACACGATGGAGCGGTAGACCGGCGTAAAATATTGCTGATTATAAATCGCGCGATAGTATTTGAAGTTACCGATCGCGGCCAATTCAAGGTTGGCGCGTTTATATTGGCCAATCGATGGGGTTAAAGCGCTATCGCGGCTATCCCTTTGCCATGCTGCCGTCAATGGGAAAGAATTGGTGATTGCATTACCTATACCATATGAGGCAGAGGTCTTGTCTTTATTTCCATTTCCATAATCAGCCACATATTGCTTATAACGACCTGGACTCAAAGCATCAATAGTTTGCACATTAGTACGCTCAAATCCCAGTCCAAAAAATACAGTATCAACCTCTGAGAATGGCACACCAAAGCGGATATTGCCGCCGGTAGTCTGGATTTTGTAATCGCCATAACTGCCGATAATCGGGCGAGTCGTCCGCAAATACAAGTCGAAGCTACGACTGACGCCATCGTCGGTAAAATAAGGATCCGTGTGAGAAAAAGCTATCGTGCGGTTTTGTCGGCTGGTATTGATATCCAGACCGATGGTGTCGCCGCTACCGAAGGCATTTGCCTGCTGAATTGAGCCGGTCAAGGTCAATTTCTCCGCGTTGGAATAACCGGCACCCAGTAAGATATTGCCTGTAGGCTTTTCGGTAATCGTCAAATTGACATCCACCTGATCAACGCTGGTCGGGACTTCCGGAGTCTCGAGATTGACATCCTTGAAGTAGCCAAGGCGATCTACGCGATCGCGTGAAATTTTGATTTTCTCGCCGTCATACCAAGATCCCTCAAACTGCCGGAATTCGCGGCGGATAACTTCATCCCTGGTACGCGTATTACCCGCGAGATTGATGCGGCGTACATATACGCGCTTGCCCGGATCGACGAAAATGGTAAAGGCTACTTCCTTCTTTTCTTTATCCAGTAATGGATTTGCATTGACGTTAGCGAACGCGTAGCCAAAATTGCCCATGCGTTCAGAAATACGCTTGGTGCTCTCGGTTAAACGCGCCGCATTGTAGATATCGTTCTTCTTCAATAGCAGTAAGGATTTCAGTTCCTCTTCACGGCCTAAGGTTTCACCTTCCAGCTTGATATCGGAGACCGTATATTTATCGCCTTCGATAATATTGATCGTGATGTAAATATCTTTTTTATCCGGCGTAATTGAAATCTGTGTGGATTCAATTTGCATCTCAAGATAGCCACGATTCTGATAAAAAGAGCGCAAGGTCTCAATATCACCGGATAATTTTTGCTTCGAATATTGGTCCGCTTTGGTGTACCAGCTAAACCAGCCGGGTGTCGTCAAGGCGAGTAATTCACGCAATTCGCTGTCAGAAAAAGCTTTATTGCCGACCAGGTTAATCTGCGCGATACGGGCAATCTCGCCTTCTTCGACGGCGAACGTCACGTTGACACGATTACGCTCGATAGGTGTGATCGTCGTGGTGATTTTTACACCATATAAGCCTTTTGACAGATATTGGCGCTTCAGCTCCTGTTCGGCGCGGTCAACGGTCGCTTTATCAAAAATTTTTGCTTCACCGACGCCGATGTCCTTCAAAGCCTTGATCAAGGCATCTTTTTCAAATTCTTTGGTACCGGTAAAATCAACACTCGCGATTGATGGACGCTCTTCGAGCAACACCACCAATACACCGTTTTGCACCTCGATCTGGACGTCTTTAAAAAAGCCCGTTGCATATAAGGATTTGATCGCGGTCACACTTTTCGCATCATCAAACACCTCACCCACGCGAACCGGTAAATAAGTAAATACGGTCCCAGCTTCAGTTCTTTGAATTCCCTCGACGCGGATATCTTTAACGGTAAATGGCTCAATCGCCATCGCACTTCCTGAACACAGGGCCAAAGCAGCTAATGCCACTGCATGGCGTCGTAAAGTAGGTAAAGAATTTGACAAAGTAAGGTGCTCGATATGTAATTTCATTGGGTGTTATTTAATCTCAAATTTCTACCGGAAAGATCGGCAACCAGCAGCATAGTTTGCTTGAACTGCGCATTATGACATCAGTCTTGTAATGTCATTAAAAAAAGCCACCGCCATCAAGGCCATCAATAAGGCCACTCCTGCGCGGTGTGCTATCTCACCGAAGCGCTCTGATACAGGTTTCCCTGTCAAAACTTCCAGCGAATAATACAACAAATGTCCTCCATCCAACACAGGAATGGGGAGCAAATTCATTACACCAAGGCTAATACTGATCAAGGCAATGAAACTTAAATAGCTGACCAAACTAGCGCGCGATGTTTGTCCTGCATAATCAGCTATCGTAATTGGGCCTGTGATGTTCTTTAAAGAAACATCGCCAGTTAACATTTTTCCCAGCATTTTAAAAGTCAGTATGCTGGTATCCCAAGTTTTTTTACTGCCCTTGACAAGCGCATCCGGCACCGAACTTTCGACTTGCACCATCTCTGGCGCGAGCATCATTTGGACCTTGATACGCCCTATCGCTTGACCATTCAGCATTTCGGACTCTGGTGTGACATCGAGTTCAAAAATTCGTTCACCGCGCTTGGCCAACAGATGTAGACGTTTATTCGCTGACGCATTGACAATCTCAGTCAACTCCAATCCATCCAACAATGGCTTACCATCGATTTCAAGTATCTGATCCTGCGCCTGCAACCCTGCCCGCATCGCCGGGCCGTCTGCGACAACGGCGCTTAAAATAGCGGCGGGTCGTGCAACTGAAAATCCGAGCTTGGCTAAGAAATCGGTCTCCAGGTCTTTATTTGAAAGCTGGGATAAGGGCAGGTCAAATACCCGCTGATCAAGCAGAGCGCTATTATCAAAATTGGCTCGCTTAACACCGATTTGGGCATTCGTTTTTTCTAAGCCCAATTGTAATAATTTCCAACGCAATTCTGAAAATGTCTGGATTGCCTGGCCGTTCACACTGACGATCACATCGCCATGACGCAACCCTGCTTCATAAGCTTGCGAATGGCTTGAAGGAACCCGGATTTTACTGACCGGTTCTGATACGCCATGAACGTAGAGTCCGGTAAACAGCAAAATCGCCAATAAAAAATTTGCAACAGGGCCAGCGGCGACAATGACGATACGCTTCCAGACGGATTGACGGCCAAACTCCCGCTTTAAGTCTTGTTCGGACAAGGAACTCAGATCCTGCTCTCTGGCGTCCAGCATCTTGACGTAACCACCGAGAGGTAAAATCGATATCGCCCACTCGGTTTGATCCGCACCTAGTCGCCTTGAGTAAATAACTTTACCCATACCGACTGAAAACCGCAGTACTTTGACACCGCATAAACGCGCGACTGCATAGTGTCCGAGCTCGTGAATAATCACCAGCAGACCCAAAGCAAAGCCAAAGGCCAACAAGGTTTGTAATAAAGTCGGCAACTGGCTCATGAGGCAATCAGCGCGGAGGTAATGGCGCGCGTCGCTTTATCGCATTCCAGAATACTTTCCATATCCTGGGCAGCAGACAAAGCGATTTTATCCATGGCGCGGGCAATGATCTGATCAATCATCCTGAAACCGATTTTGCCGTCTAAAAAAGCTTGCACGGCAATTTCATTGCTCGCATTCAGAATAATCGAGGCTGTTTGCCCTGCCCGCAAAGCTGCATACGCCAGCGCAAGGCAAGGAAAACGTGAAAAATCCGGTGCTTCAAAATTCAATTTTGCGACTTTCACCAGATCCAATGGCGCAACGCCAGAGTTAATTCGCTCAGGATAAGCCAAGCCATACGCAATCGGTGTGCGCATATCGGGATTGCCAAGCTGCGCAAGTACGGAACCGTCTTCATACGAGACCATAGAATGAATCACACTTTGCGGGTGGATCAACACATCGATCTGCTCCGCAGGCGTAGCGAATAACCAATGCGCCTCGATGACTTCCAGGCCCTTGTTCATCATCGTTGCAGAGTCGATGGAGATTTTCCGGCCCATGACCCAATTAGGGTGCGCAACTGCTTCATCGGGCGTCACATCCGATAAGGATTCCAAACTCCGATTCAGGAACGGTCCGCCGGATGCTGTGAGGGTAATTTTACGAATGCCGTGAGCTTGCGGCAGCCTGTCATAGTGCGACGGCAAGCATTGGAAAATCGCATTATGCTCACTGTCGATAGGCAGCAACGCCGCCCCACTCGCCTTGATCGCATTAATAAAAAGTTGGCCCGACATGACCAGCGCCTCTTTATTTGCGAGCAACACCTTTTTACCCGCCTTTGCCGCTGCAAGTGAAGCCGGCAAACCGGCGGCACCGACAATCGCCGCCATCACCGTATCACATTCATTGGCGGATGCGACATCACATAAGGCTTGCGGGCCGTACATCACTTGCGTCGTTAATTTTTTTTCCGTGAGCAGTATCTGCAATTCAGTCGCCGCGCCTGCCGAGCCGACTACCGCCACTTGCGGTTTGAATTGCTCGCATTGCTGAGCCAGCTTACTTACCTGACTATGCGCAGTTAAGGCAAAAACACGATACCGATCCGCATGCCGGGCGATCACATCCAAAGTAGAAACGCCGATGGAACCGGTCGAGCCAAGAACGCAAATATTCTGAACAGATGACATTATTTAAACCACATATCTAGCAAAGCGGCGAGCGGCAGCACAGGGATCAGCGCATCGATACGATCCAATACGCCGCCATGACCGGGCAGTAAAGCGCTGCTATCTTTCACTCCGGCACGACGCTTCAATGAAGATTCGAATAAATCGCCGACGACGCTGCCGGCAGTCAATAAAGTCATCAATCCCGCAAATCCTATCCAGCCGAAAGCAGAGAAGGTTTTCGCAGGCAAGGTATCGGCCAACCACGAGACTTGAGTAGCAGCCAATCCTATCACCAGCACGGCAATCCAGCCACCGATTGCCCCTTCCCAGGATTTTCCCGGAGAGATGCCTGGTGCCAGCTTATGCTTACCAAACGCCTTACCGGAAAAATAAGCCCCAATATCCGCGACCCAGACAACGGCCATCGCAGACAATAAAAATTGAGGGGAGTGATTAAACAAGCTGGTGATTGCGATGAAACAAGCAAAAATAGAGGCGCTGTACATACCGCTGACCAACGCATTTCCAATACGATTATTCGGTGCCGGCAGGCCAAACGCAAGCGATGGCACCAGCTTCGCAATCCAGAACGCGGTACACAAAGCGAATAATATTAATTGCGAAAAAGCGACTTGAGTGAAGATGATGCCAGCAAACAATACAGTCCAAATGCCAGCTAACACGATGGGCGCGGGTTTTCCAAATAGCCGCTGGTTTTCCCACATTGCCGCAGCAAAAAATAGTGTGGACACAATCGCGAACGCGACGAAATTTCCTGCATACAGGATAGGCAATAACACTGCCAAGAGTAGAAGCGCCGTGATGACACGAGTTTTAAGCATTAATTTGCCTGAGAGCTATGACGATGTTTGTCCTGCCAATTGTGCACTGGTCCGGCCAAATCTACGTTCTCTTGTTTGATAGGAAGTGATCGCCGTATCTAGCGCTGAAGCATCGAAATCAGGCCAGTAGGTATCGGTGAAATACAGTTCGCTATATGCCAACTGCCAAAGTAAAAAATTCGAGATCCTGGTTTCGCCGCCAGTGCGGATAAATAAATCCGGTTCCGGCGCATAGGCCATCGACAAATACGGCGCTAATTGATCCTCATCAATGGGTGCCGTCATTTGCGTTTCTGCCACCAGACGGTTAAACGCCTGCACCACATCCCAACGACCGCCGTAGTTTGCGCAGATAGTAACGGTCAAGCCGGAGTTGCCGGCTGTTTTTGCCTCTGCCACTTGTATCATCTTCTGCAATGGCGCATCAAAACGCGTCAGATCGCCGACAACCTTCAAACGGATATTGTTAGCATGCATTTTGGCAACCTCTTTTTCAAGCGCGGTTACAAACAAGCGCATCAGTAAAGAGACTTCATCCGCGGGACGACGCCAATTTTCTGAACTAAAGGCAAACAAGGTCAGATAATCAACGCCCCGGTTGATACAAGCCTCAACGATTCCCCTGACAGCTTCTACCCCTTTAATGTGTCCAGCGACCCGCGGCAAAAAACGTTTAGTCGCCCAGCGGCCATTGCCATCCATAATGATGGCAATGTGCTTGGGTACATTACTGATAGCAGGAATTGCTTTTGTGGAACTGTGATGAGCCATGTATATCCAGAATGAAATAATTCTTACCCACATGACATCCGGAATATTCAACTCCATGTGGATCAGAGCAAGAAACTACTGACCAATCTATACGGTCAGCACTTCTTTTTCTTTTTCAGCAAGCAGTTTATCTACTTCACTGACGAATTTATCCGTCAATTTCTGTACATCGTCTTGCGCACGGCGTTCGTCATCCTCGGAGCAAGCTTTATCTTTCAACAGCTTTTTCAGGGATTCATTAGCGTCACGACGAATGTTGCGAATCGCGATTTTCGCATCTTCACCTTCGGTTTTGACCAGTTTGACCATCTCTTTGCGACGCTCTTCAGTCAAAGGAGGTGTCGGGACGCGAATCATATCGCCCTGCGTCGAGGGATTCAGGCCCAAGTCCGCATCACGAATGGCCTTTTCAATCGCCGAGATCATTTTCTTTTCCCAAGGTTGCACACCTATCGTACGGGCATCGATCAGGGTCACGTTAGCGACCTGGGTAATATGCGTCGCCGTACCATAGTAGTCAACCTGGACGTGGTCCAGAATGCCGGTATGCGCGCGCCCTGTACGGACTTTGGACAAATCAGATTTCAGCGTCTCAATCGACTTCTGCATTCTCTGTTCGGTATTTTTCTTTACATCTGCAACGGTCATGCCGTCCTCCTCAACATCAAGCTTATCAATTTAGCAGCGCCAATGCGTCGTGCCAAACGGGAAATTATACGTGTACCAGGGTACCTTCGTCTGCACCTAAGATCACGTTTCTCAACGCACCTGGTTTGACGATGGAAAATACTTTGATGGGTAATTTTTGATCGCGGCACAGAGCAAATGCGGTTGCATCCATGACCTGCAAATGACGCGAAATAGCCTCGTCAAAAGAGATGGTAGAGTAACGCGTCGCCAGTGGATCTTTCTTCGGATCCGCTGTATAGACGCCATCGACCTTGGTCGCCTTCAGAACAATTTCTGCGCCGATCTCTGAACCACGCAGAGCGGCAGCGGTATCCGTCGTAAAAAACGGATTGCCGGTACCTGCGGCGAATACGATCACCTTGCCCTCTTCCAGATATTGCAGGGCTTTCGGGCGGACATAAGGCTCGACGACCTGATCGATCGCGATAGCAGACATGACACGCGAGGTCAAACCGACCTGGCGCATTGCATCGGACAAAGCCAGCGCATTCATGACGGTTGCCAGCATCCCCATATAGTCAGCGGTAGCCCTGTCCATGCCTTGCGCTCCCGGCGCCACACCGCGGAAGATATTGCCACCGCCGATAACGATTGCCAGCTCCACACCCATGCGCGACACTTCGGCGACGTCGGCTACCATGCGCTCTATCGTCGCGCGATTAATGCCGAAGGGATCATCTCCCATCAAGGCCTCACCAGAGAGTTTTAACAGGACACGTTTGTATGCTGGTTTAGTCACGTTCTGGACTCCTTCGGATGTGAGATCAATAAATAATACTTAAGAAAAAAATCTTGATAGCGGTTTGCGCTTAACAATATTTTTATTATTGGCGCATCGGTAATGCCATTCCAATAATGCCATTCCTACAAGCCAAGACTTAAAAAAACGGGCCTTTCGGCCCGCTTACTTGCTTACGCCTGTTTTGCTGCTGCGACCTGCGCGGCCACCTCTGCGGCGAAATCATCCTGTTTCTTTTCTATGCCTTCACCCACTACATACATAGTGAAAGATTTAACGGAAGCATTGGCTGCTTTCAACATCTGTTCGACCGTTTGTTTGTCGTTTTTAACGAATGTTTGATTCAACAGGGAAACCTCTTTCAAGAATTTCTGTACGGAACCGTCGACCATTTTAGCAACGATATCTGCAGGCTTGCCAGATTCAGCCGCTTTTTGTGAGGCGACAGAGCGCTCTTTTTCGATCAGATCCGCCGGCACCTGGTCAGCAGACAAAGAAACTGGCTTCATCGCCGCGATATGCATCGCTACGTCTTTACCAACCTGGTCATCCGCAGCATTGAAATCGACAACCACACCGATACGTGTGCCATGCAGGTAAGCAGCCAGTTTCGATTCTGTGTTGAAGCGCACAAAACGACGGATAGACATGTTCTCGCCGATTTTACCGATCAATGCAGCGCGCACTGATTCAACTGTACCGCCTTCGAGCGGCAATGCGGACAACGCAGCTACGTCGGCTGGATTGTGCTCTGCAATCAATCTTGCACATGTATTCACCAAAGCGATGAAATCATCGTTCTTAGTCACGAAGTCAGTTTCGCAGTTAACTTCGACCATCGCACCGACATTACCGATGATATGCGTTGCTACAACGCCTTCGGCTGTGATGCGGGATGCCGCTTTGGATGCCTTGCTGCCCAACTTAACGCGCAGCAACTCTTCCGCACGGTCCATATCGCCTTCAGCTTCTGTCAGTGCTTTTTTGCATTCCATCATCGGCGCATCTGTCTTTGCACGTAATTCGCCTACCATCGCTGCTGTAATCGCCGCCATGTTTTTCTCCTAATCAGTAGCGCCAAATGGGCGCTGTCATCAAAATTTATTTAAAAAAAGGGGCGAACGACTGTTGCCCCCTTTTACTTGCTTTACGCCAGTGAATTCAACGAAGTATCCTGCAATTACGCCTGATCTTGTACTTCTACGAATTCATCGGAACTTGGCTTAACCGCTTCCAAGACTTCATTCACTGCATTCGCACGGCCTTCCAAAATTGCATCAGCTACGCCACGAGCGTACAGGGCAATCGCCTTGGAAGAGTCATCATTGCCAGGAATGACATAAGTAACGCCTTCCGGGGAGTGATTGGTATCAACCACGCCGATAACCGGGATGCCCAATTTAGCGGCTTCAGTGATCGCACCTTTGTGGTAGCCAACGTCAACCACGAAAATTGCGTCAGGAATACCACCCATATCCTTGATACCGCCGATTGCTTTTTGCAATTTAACGATTTCGCGCTGGAACATCAACGCTTCTTTTTTGCTCAATTTCTCTACAGAACCGTCTTCAACAGAAGCTTCCATGTCTTTCAGACGCTTGATCGATGTTTTGACAGTTTTGAAGTTAGTCAGCATGCCGCCCAACCAGCGCTGATCAACGAAAGGCATGCCGGCGCGTTGCGCCTCAGCAGCCATGATGTCGCGGGCTTGACGCTTAGTGCCAACCAGCAAAATTGTGCCGCGGTTAGCGGACAATTGACGGATGTACGTCATCGCCTCTTGGTACATACCCAGAGTTTTTTCCAGGTTGACGATATGAATTTTGTTGCGGTGACCGAAAATGAACGGTGCCATTTTTGGATTCCAAAAACGGGTTTGGTGACCGAAATGGACGCCAGCTTCCAGCATTTCACGCATTGTTACAGACATAATAACTCCAGGGTTAGGTCTTGAATCCAGCCAGTGATCCGAAAATTTTTCAGACACCCTTGTTGGGCAGATTCGTGCATTAATCAATATAAATTTAATAATTTACTGCCATTAACTCAGAACACATCCAAGCCAACCATCTATTCTACTACGAAAAGACGACTTGATTCAAGGATCAAATGAACTGCCAGCACGTGGGACTTGCCTCGTCTATAATTGAGTACTATCAGAAATCACTTCATTTGGCTCAGCATGACATCTATTTCCATCAAAACTCCAGAAGACATCGCCGGAATGCGTATTGCGGGCCGTCTCGGCTCCGAAGTGCTTGATTACATCACGCCTTTCGTGAAAGTCGGCGTTACCACGGGAGAACTCGACAGATTGTGTCATGAATACATGCTGAATGTACAAGGCACTATTCCGGCGCCGCTGAATTATTGCCCGCCTGGCTACACACCTTATCCAAAAGCGATTTGCACATCGGTCAATGACGTCATTTGCCATGGCATTCCTGGCGACAAGGTATTGAAAAGCGGCGACGCCGTCAATTTGGATATCACCGTTATCAAAAATGGCTACCACGGCGACAATAGCCGCATGTTCCTGGTCGGCGAACCATCGATTCTGGCAAAGCGCCTCAACGAAATCACCTATGAATGCATGTGGCTGGGCATCTCTAAAGTCAAACCCGGCAATCATCTCGGCGATATCGGCTTCATCATCCAGCAGCACGCGGAAAAAGCCGGCTATAGCGTAGTGCGTGAATTCTGCGGCCACGGCATAGGCAAAGTCTTTCACGAGGAGCCGCAAGTATTGCATTACGGTCGTCCAGGCACCCTGGAAAAACTGGTCCCGGGCATGATCTTCACGATCGAACCTATGATCAACGCCGGTCGCCGCGACATTCGCGAAATGGGCGATGGCTGGACCATCAAGACCAAAGACCGCAGCCTGTCAATGCAATGGGAGCACACCATACTCGTCACGGAAACCGGTTATGAAGTGCTGACACTGTCAGCCGGTTCTCCACCGCCGCCGGATTTCATCTTGGCAGCCCAGGCACAAGCCGCGTCTGCATGATGACAGGCGCAGCAGTCGTTGCCGGTATCTCCGCGATTGAGTTCAAAGAAGAACTCAAAGCGGCTCAACAGGCGGTGATCGCCGCCTTCAGGGAAAATCACAAAGCCGAAGTCTTATTGCGCGACCTGTGTCGCAACGTGGATCAGGTTTTAAGCAATATCTGGAAAAAATTCGCCTTCCCCGCCACCACCTCCCTGGTGGCAGTCGGCGGCTATGGTCGCGGCGAATTATTTCCCTATTCCGATGTGGATGTATTAATCCTGCTGTCGGAGCATCCAGACAAGCCCATGCGCGACAAGCTGGAGCAGCTGGTGCAAATTTTCTGGGATATCGGTCTCGACATCGGCCACAGTATACGCACGGTCGAAGAGTGCATGGAAGAAGCCAAAGCCGATGTCACGGTAAAAACCAGCTTGCTGGAAGCGCGCCTCGTGACGGGCAGCAGAAAACTGTTCCGCGAGATGCAGACCGATTACGCTGCGAACATGAATCCCCAGCAATTCTTTCAAGAGAAAATGCTGGAATTGCAGCAACGTCATGCCAAGTACGAAGATACGGCGTACAGCCTGGAACCCAATTGCAAAGAAAGTCCCGGCGGCCTGCGTGATTTGCAGGTGATTTTATGGGTTGCCAAAGCGGCTAATCTCGGCAATTCCTGGCGCGAACTGGCTGAACGCGGCCTGCTGACGCCGACCGAAGCGCACCAGCTAAAGCGTAACGAGCGGGCCTTTAAGGACATCCGGATTCGCCTGCATATGCATGCAGGCCGTCGCGAAGACCGCTTGATTTTTGATGTGCAGACGGCAATCGCAGAAACCTTCGGCTTCAAGACGACCGAGTCGCGCCGCGCCAGCGAACATTTGATGCAGCGCTATTACTGGGCGGCTAAAACGGTCACGCAGCTAAACACGATCCTGCTACAGAATATCGAGGCAAATCTATTCCCGCAGCCATCTGTACCGCGACCGATCAATGAACGCTTCAATGAAGTCAATGGATTGATCGACATTGCCAAAGACGACACCTTCCAGACTGCGCCATCGACGATTATGGAAATTTTCCTGCTGATGGCGCAGCACCCTGAATTGAAAGGCATGACGGCTCGCACCACGCGTGCGCTCTGGCATGCGCGCTTTGCGATTGATGCCGGTTTCCGTCACGACATCTTTAATCGTGCGATGTTCCTGCAGATTTTGCAATCGCCGCAGGGCATTACTCACGCCTTGCGGCGCATGAACCAGATGAGCGTGCTGGGTCGTTATCTACCCAATTTCCGCCGGATTATCGGGCAGATGCAACATGATTTGTTTCATGCCTATACGGTCGATCAGCACATTCTGATGGTAGTGCGTAATTTGCGGCGCTTCACGATGACGGAGCATGCGCATGAGTATCCGTTTTGCAGCCAGTTGATGGCGAATTTTAACCAGCATTGGATCTTGTATATCGCGGCCCTGTTTCATGATATCGCGAAGGGTCGTGGCGGCGATCATTCGGTGCTGGGAATGAGCGATGCGAAGAAATTCTGCTTCGATCATGGCATTTCCAAAGCCAATTCCGATCTGATTATTTTCCTGGTGCAGCATCACTTAACGATGTCGCAAGTCGCGCAAAAACAAGATCTGTCCGATCCCGATGTAGTGCAGGGATTTGCCAAACTGGTTAAGGACGAGCGCCACCTGACCGCGCTGTATCTGCTCACAGTGTCCGACATCCGCGGCACCAGTCCCAAAGTCTGGAATGCCTGGAAAGGCAAACTGCTGGAAGATTTATACCGGATCACCTTGCGCGTATTGGGCGGAGAAGCGCCATCCAAGGACCGCGAACTCAAAAATCGCCAGGAAGATGCATTGAAAACGCTGCGTCTGTATGGTTTGCCCGCCGATGCGCACGAAGCGCTATGGCAGCAGCTCGATATGGCGTATTTTTTACGGCATGATGCCTCGGACATCGCCTGGCAGGCCAGGTCGCTGCATGACAAAATGCAGAGCCCGACACCGGTCGTCAAATGCCGCTTGTCGCCGATAGGCGAAGGCCTGCAAGTGACCGTATATGTACCTGATCAGGCGGATTTATTTGCCAGGATCTGCAATTATTTCGACAGCAAAAATTTCAGTATTCTGGATGCCAAAATTCACACGACAAAAGGCGGTTATGCGCTCGACACCTTTTTGGTGATTGAACCGGCTTTTGCGAATAATTACCGCGACATCATCACGCTGATTGAACATGAACTGGCCGCAGTGCTGACCCAGCAGACGCCGCTATCCGCACCGAATCGCGGTCGCGTCTCGCGCATGTCGCGCACCTTCCCTATCGTGCCCAGCGTTGATTTGCGCCCCGATGAAAAAGGCCGCTACTTTTTGCTGTCAATTTCGGCGAATGATCGCAACGGCCTGCTTTACACGATCGCCACAGTGCTGACCAAGTATAAAATCAATTTATATACGGCAAAAATCATGACCCTGGGCGAGCGCGTAGAAGACGTTTTTCTGGTCGATGGCGCGGTTTTGCAAAGCGCCAAAAATCAGTTGCAATTTGAAACTGAGTTACTCGATGCATTGCGGATTTAAGCGGCATTTTCCCCTGTATTTTTTTCCACAGATAATTTGTATTTATCCGCTTTTTTATTGATTTGATTGATTGTTTTTATGACTGAACTGGTACGACTCTCGAAACGCATGTCTGAATTAGGCATCTGCTCTCGCCGCGAAGCCGACGAATGGATTGCCCGTGGCTGGGTCAGGGTAGACGGCAAAGTCGTGTCCGAACTGGGCAGCAAAGTTTTTCCTGAACAAAAAATTTCCGTAGAGCGCCAAGCCGCGGCAGAACAATCAAAGCGCGTCACGATCCTGATCAACAAGCCGGTCGGTTACGTCAGCGGTCAGGCCGAAGACGGCTACACGCCTGCAGTTGCCCTGATCAAGGCGGAAAACCGCTGGAGTGAATGCGCAGTTGATACCCAGTTCCACCCCACCCAACTGCGCAGCCTGGTGCCAGCCGGTCGCCTGGATATCGATTCCGTCGGCCTGTTGATATTGACGCAGGATGGTCGGGTCGCCAAGCATTTGATCGGTCAGGATACCGTCGTCGAAAAAGAATATCTGGTGCGCGTGGAATACACCAAATCCGGCGTCTTGCCTGATGCCGAGTTAAGACGGCTGAATTTTGGCCTGACGCTCGACGGCAAAAAGTTACTGCCAGCCAAAGTCACCTGGCAAAATGAAGACCAGCTCAAATTCATTTTGCGCGAAGGTAAAAAACGCCAGATTCGCCGTATGTGCGAGATGGTGGGATTGAAAGTGCTGGGCTTAAAACGCGTTCGCATCGGCAAAGTCAGGCTGGGCAATCTGCCTGAAGGTCAGTGGCGTTATTTGCGGGACGATGAGCAGTTCTGATGTTTCTTGTGTACTGCAACATATATACTCCCCAACTATTTTAAAAAAACTGCCCCATCCCACGCTATTTTAGTGCGGCAGTTAAAAATACTCAGATGGAGTATGCGTTTTGAGAGCAGATTGCGCTGCAAGCTTGATCAGGCACTGCGACGCTATGGCAACAAGTCCAGGTAATTTTTGCAACCAGCTTTAATTCACAATCAATCATCTTCGTCCGGATCCATTTCCGGGAAAAGCACTTCGGTAAAGCCGAATTGACTGAGATCCTTGATCCGCATCGGATACAAAATTCCATTCAGATGATCGCATTCATGCTGCACCACACGCGCATGAAAACCGTCGACGTCCCGACTAATCCGTTGACCAAACTGATCGAAACCTTCATAGCGCAACTGGCTCCAGCGCGGCACCAGACCGCGCATGCCAGGCACCGATAAGCAGCCTTCCCACGCATCATCGGTATCGCCGGACAGTGGCGTCAATACAGGATTGAGCAAGACTGTCTCCGGCACTTTGGGAGCATCGGGATAGCGCGGATTATCTTTGAAACCAAAAATCACGAGTTGCAGGTTGACGCCGATTTGCGGTGCCGCCAAGCCTGCGCCATTCGCCGCGATCATCGTTTCAAACATGTCTTTCACCAGGATGTCGAGCTCTGCCGTATTGAATTGCTGCACCGGCTCTGCGACCCGCAGCAAGCGCGGGTCACCCATTTTTAAAATCGGATGAATCATGTATTTACTCCCTTTATGGCGATCTGATTGTGGCTCTCAACACTATCTTACTGCAATCAAACAAAAAGCCAAGCATGGCTACCTCACGCTTGGCTTGACTAAAGCTGGGAGCTGCACCGGGAACGGCTTACATAGTTTTCAGCGAGCGCAAATAGTCGGCAAATTCAGCACCGGTTTCAGGATGCTTCAATCCCAACGCCACGCTGGCTTTTAAGTAACCGAGTTTCGAGCCGCAATCGTAGCGCGTCGCCGCGGCACGATAGGCATACACAGGATAATCCTTCAACATCGCAGCGATGCCGTCAGTCAATTGAATCTCGCCACCGGAACCTTTACCCAGTTTTTCCAGATAACCGAATATACGCGCTGACAAAACATAACGTCCGACTACCGCCAGATTCGACGGTGCTACTTCCGGCAAAGGCTTTTCCACGATACCGTGCATTTTTTCTACACGGTCTTTATAAGGCGTACCGCTGACGATGCCGTATTGACGGGTAAATTCGCGTGCTACATCCTGCACCGCAATCACGCTCCCGCCCTCCTCCTCGTACAATCGCGCCATTTGCGTCATCACTGATGGCTGACCTTCATCGGCGTCCATCAAATCGTCCGCCAGCAAGACCGCGAAAGGATCGTCGCCAATCACCGGGCGGGCGCACAACACGGCATGACCGAGCCCCAAGGCAGCTTGTTGACGGATATAGATGCAATTAATATTTTTGGGAATGACATTCCGTACCAGATCAAGTAAAGCCTGCTTGCCGGCCGCTTCCAGTTCGCTTTCGAGTTCATAGGCCTTATCGAAATGATCTTCGATCGCGCGCTTGTTGCGACCGGTGATGAACACCATTTCCGTGATGCCCGCCTCGACCGCTTCTTCGACTGCATATTGGATCAATGGCTTATCCACTATAGGTAACATTTCTTTTGGCTGCGCTTTGGTAGCCGGTAAGAACCGGCTACCTAAACCGGCAACAGGGAACACCGCTTTTTTAATTTTTCTCATTTTTATTTCCTGGAACAAAGTTGAAGCAATTCTGCCTCGGTCAATATAGGAACACCTAATTCCTGCGCTTTCACTAATTTACTGCCTGCATCGTCACCCGCTACCACGTAGCTGGTTTTTTTCGAGACTGACCCGGTTACTTTAGCACCGGCACTTTCTATCATCGCGCTGGCCTGATCGCGACTCAGGCTGGGCAGAGTCCCCGTCAATACGAAAGTCGATCCCAGCAGATGCTGCGAACCGATCTCTTTCTGTTCGACTGCCGGCCAATGTATACCGGAAGCGAGTAATTGCTGAACCAGCTCGACATTCAAGGGGTCGGCAAAAAAAGCCAGGATCGACTTTGCCACCACCGGCCCCACATCCGGGACTGTCAACAATTGTTCTTCGGTTGCTGCGATCAAGGCATCCGCATTGCCAAAAGTCGCCGCCAGATCTTTGGCGGTAGATTCGCCGACATGACGAATCCCGAGCGCGTAGATAAAACGGGCAAAACTCGTCTCTTTAGAAACTTCCAGCGCCGCCAGAATATTTTGCGCCGATTTATCTGCCATCCGGTCCAAGGCGACCAAGGAAGTCAGTCCTAGCTTGTATAAATCAGCCGCGGTTGTCACCACCTGCTTATCTACCAGTTGATCAATCAATTGTTCGCCGACGCCATCAATATTCATGGCCTTGCGAGAGGCGAAATGGAATAAACCGCCTTTTCTCTGAGCGACACATTTTATCCAGCCGCCGGAACATCGGGCAATCGCCTCATCTTCCGGTTTAACAATTGCTGACCCGCAAGCCGGACATACGGTCGGCATCATGAATTCGCGGGCGTCTGCCGGGCGTTTTTCGAGAATGCTGGCGACGACTTCAGGGATCACATCGCCGGCACGACGTACAGAGACAGTATCGCCGATACGGATATCTTTGCGACGCACTTCTTCTTCGTTATGCAAGGTCGCGTTGGTCACGTTGACGCCACCGACAAACACAGGCGCCAGGCGCGCCACCGGTGTAATCGCACCGGTGCGCCCGACCTGGACTTCGATATCCAACACCGTGGTTAAAGCTTCTTGCGCCGGAAATTTATGGGCAATCGCAAAACGCGGCGCACGCGATACGAAACCCAGACTGTCTTGCTGCGCCAATGCATTGACTTTATAAACGACACCGTCAATATCATAAGGAAGCGCATCGCGCCTGAGTTGTATCTGCTGATAGAAGGCGATCAAAGCCTCAGCGCCACGCACGACCGCATTTTCATTACAAACCGGAATACCCATCTGATCGTACCAGGCAAGCAAGGCGCGATGCGATGCAGGCATATTCGCGCCCTCTATCGACCCGATACCATAGGCGAAGAAGCGCAAACTTCTTTGCGCGGTAATTTTAGAATCCAGCTGGCGCAAGCTGCCGGCTGCGGCATTGCGTGGATTCGCAAATTCTTTAGCCCCGGCGGCCCGCTGACGCTGATTGAGTTTTTCAAAATCCTGTTTGAACATCAGGACTTCGCCTCGCACATCAAGCAACTTGGGCGGATGCTGCGTATTCAGGCGCAAAGGAATGCTGCGTATAGTGCGAATGTTTTCCGTCACGTCCTCACCGGTAAAGCCGTCGCCGCGCGTCGCCGCCTGAACAAAGACGCCATCGACATAGCGCAGATTGATCGCCAGACCATCAAACTTCAGGTCAATTGCATATTCAACCGCTTGCGCAGTATCAAGACCTTCGCTGACACGCCGGTCAAATGCAATGATGTCGTCGTTTTCAAAACCGTTATTCAGCGACAGCATCGGTGTCGTATGCTGAACCTGCGTGAATTCAGGCAAAGGCGCAGCGCCAACGCGCAGGGTCGGCGAATCCGGCGTTTTTAGTTCGGGATGCTGTTGTTCCAGCGCTTGCAATGCATTGAACAGCCTGTCGTATTCAGCATCCGGCACGGTTGGCGCATCCAGCACGTAATAGGCATGCGCATGTCGCGTTATTTCATCGCGCAGCGCTGCCGCTCTGATCGCCAGATCCGCGGCTTGATTCTGGCTACCGGGTCGATTTGATGAGGACCCACCAAAGAAATCATTTTGCATGTTACTGAGAAACCACTTTCACTAAGCTAAGCGATGTTGGCAAATTTAGTCTGCTCAGACGTCGCACGAATAAAAGGCAACAAACAGGTGAAGTCGAAGCAAGTGCGCAATCAAGACTAGGGTCTGCTAATCATTAATCAAGGATGCGATTGAATGATCCTAACTAAACAAGCGCTGAGCGCGAGTTGATCCTGCGGCGATATCGGCCTCTGCCATAGCGGCATAAAACTCATTGACCTGCCCGGCAATTTCATCCAATGCGACTTTGGAGATAGGCTGGTTGCCATCGTCAACCACCGTACCGCCAAGGCGTGTCGCCAGCGATTTGGCGCAAGCCGCCATCGCACCGAAACCATCGCGCAAAGGCGCAACGCAAGGGACGTCCAGCAACAAAGTCAAACGTCCAGTCACAGTCTCACTGACGCTGACATTGGTCGAGAGCGTGAATAAATTACCGCCGTCACCATCCGGCATAACCAGGCGACCGTCGGGCCGCACATCAAAGCCCTGTTTTTCCAACGCCGCCAATAAAGTGCTGACGCCCCACGGTGCGCCGTTACTCATCACATTCACACTCAATTGCGCATCGTGTTCGGAAACGAACTGATGCAGTTCACGGGCATTCGACATGACGCGATTCATATCGGGGATATCGGGATGCGCATTTAATCTGTCGGCGATTTCACGCAATTTGGTCACGAATTCGGAATATTCCAATTCATTCAATGGGCCGCCGCGACTCACCATTTGCACCCCGGCAAACAGGCTTGTGTAAATACCGCCATGGGCAATCACATCACGTACGCCATCATGGCTCAGTCCGATGAAATGCACCGGCTTCTTACCGACGTATTTCAGTCCCTGGATTTCCATCAGCAGTTTTTCGCCGCGAACCGGCGCGTCAAATTCCAGCGGAATGATGCAATCGATTAAGTCATCGACGGGCAATTCTTTTTCAGCTACCTCAAACGAGGTAGCTGCAGAAACAGCGCTCGCCATCGATGCCGACGCCTGCTGCCCGAAGTCAGAGTTATTATCGTCCGGAAAATCCGCATCCAGACTTGGCTCATGGCGTGGCGCATCATAGCCATCGTCGCCCAAGCGCGACTCTGCAAGGGCATCCGGATTCATGAGTACATCGTCATGGCCGCTGCCGAATGCCTGATCGACACTTTTCTTTGCTTTATATTCTTGCCATTTATTGTATGCAACGATACCGGCCAAAAAAGCGCCGCCGGCTCCCATTAGAACAATTTGTAGATCTGTCATGCTGCTTGCGCCTCAGATACGAAATGTGCTGCGGACTCCATGTCCACCGCAACGATACGAGAAACCCCCTGCTCTTGCATGGTGACGCCGATTAATTGCTGCGCCATTTCCATCGCAATTTTATTATGGGAGATGAACAAAAACTGTGTATTAGCGGACATACGTTTCACCATATTACAGAAACGTTCCGTGTTGGAATCATCAAGCGGTGCATCGACCTCGTCCAGCAGGCAGAACGGCGCCGGATTCAACTGGAACATCGAGAACACCAATGCCGTTGCGGTCAGTGCTTTTTCACCGCCGGACAACAGGTGGATCGTGGCGTTTTTCTTGCCTGGCGGCTGTGCCATCACCTGCACGCCGGAATCGAGAATTTCATCGCCGGTCATGATCAATTTCGCCTGACCGCCGCCAAATAAAATCGGGAACAGTTCGGCGAAATGGTGATTCACCTTATTGAAAGTATCTTGCAGCAAATCACGTGTTTCTATATCGATCTTATGAATCGCGTCTTGCAAGGTGGTGATCGCCTCATTCAGATCGGCATATTGCGCATCCAGGAAAGTCTTACGCTCGGTTGCCTGCGTCAACTCATCCAGTGCCGCCATGTTCACTGCACCCAGGGCGGCAATCGCATTGGTCAATCGAGTAACTTCGCCTTGCAGATACGAGGGCTTCATATCGTCGTGCAATTTTTGTGCGAGTGCCTGTTCATCGACATCAAAATTACGCAATTGCTCGGTGTATTGCTCCTGATTTAAACGGGCGGCCTGTTCCTTCAACTGCAATTCGACAATGCGATCACGTTGCGGTTGCAGGCTGCGCTCGACTTGCATTTTATTTTCTTCGACCTGACGCAGTTTTTGTGTCAGTTGATCTAGTTCATGGCGCGCATCGGACAAGGCGCGTTCCTGGTCGCTACGCTTTTCCAACAAGGATTGCAAACCGGCCTGTGCGGTCTGGTCATCCATCTCTTCGAGCTCAAGACGGCCTTGCTGCATATTCGCGAATAACTGCGCCGATTGTTCCAATGCGGTGGCGATACTGCGGCGCAATTCTTCCATCTTGTTGCGATGGGATTTTTCGGCGAATGCAGCCTCCTGCGCGGCCAATTCCAGATCGCGCAGACGCAGGCGCGCGTCGCTCAGATGCTGTTCTTTTTCCAGATAATTGGTCTGGCCTTGTTCGTGATTTTCTTGCAGCTCAGCGAGTTCGATATCAAGCATTTCAAACTTTTCTTCGGACTCGATGCGCGCTTGCTGCTGCTCACTTTCCTGCCCGGCAATTTCGGCCAGGTCGTTCATGATCTGGCTGCTGCGCTGATTGAAGCGCTCCTGCACTTCAGACAGCTTCATGAATTCGATTTGCAGGCTATGCACCGCTTGCGTCAGGCTGCTGACCCGCTGGCGTAATTCCTGCAAATTTTGCGATGCCTGGGTATAGGCCGATTCGGCACGTACTGCGCGGGTCTTGGCTTCGTCTGCCAGCAATTGCTGGGCACGGGCTTGCTTCGTAATGTTGTCGATCTCTTGCTGGCGCGCGAGTACGCCATCCTGCTCGGAATCCGCAGCATAAAAGCGTACGCTGGTTTTGCTGATGACATGACCCTGCTTCGTGATGAAGCAGGCACCGGCGGGCAATTTATCGCGGTTCTGGAATGCATTGACGACGTCGTCAGCCGCATACACTTGATGCAACCAATCCTGCATCAGACTGCGCACGCCGGCGTCGTTCAATTGCAGCAGCGCGAATAAGGGCTCCAGCCCCGGTACAGCGTCCGCTGTCGACGCAATCACCTGCGGCGAATACAAGGCAAGCTTGGCTGGCGGCGCGTCGTTGAAGAATGCTTTCGCCCAATCGAGATTCGACATTTCCAAGGCCGAAGTGCGTTCGCGCAATACGGCTTCCAGTGCGGTTTCCCAGCCGGCTTGTATATGGAGTTTTTGCCAGAGTTTGGGCAAACTGCCGAGTTCATGTTTTTCCAGCCAAGGTTGCACTTTGCCCTGGCTCTGGACTTTTTCCTGGAGTTGTTTCAATGCCTGCAGGCGCGCATCCAGTTGCGCCGACGCTGCGGTATCGTGATTCACTTGCTGCTGCGCGGCGCGGCGCTCTTCTTCCAGTAAAGGCAGGCGCTCTTGCGCCTCTTCCAATTGCATCGAGGCTTCTTCAAGAAGCTGCTTTTTCTCTTCAAGTTGCAGCGAAAGATTCTCAAGATGTGCATTATCCGGCATGGCCAGACCCTGCTTTTCCTGCTGCAGACGTTCTTTGCGGGTTGCCAGCGTATTCAGGATATTGGCAGCATTGCGCTGATGCGCTGATTCGAGTTCGATCTGCTGTTGCAACTGCATGATCTTGGCACGCGACTCGGTGGTTTTGAGTTGCGCTTCACGCCAGACCTGCTCTAATGCGGGGATTTTGTCGTTCTGCTGCTGCGCGATTTCTTGCGCTTGCTCTGAGCGTTCATTGAGCTCCTCAACATGGATTTCGGCTTCGGCCAGATCATCCTGGAATTGTTGCCCCTGACGCTGCCATTGGTCACGCTGCGCGGTCAAAGAATTGAGCTGGCTTTGCAAACGGCTACGCGACTCAATCACAAACTTGATTTGCGCTTCCAGGCTACCGATTTCCGCATTGGTTTGATACAGATGTCCTTGCGCCTGATGCATCTTGTCGCCAACCGCGTAATGGGCCTGGCGCATTTGTTCCAGCTCCAATTCCACATGACGCAGCTTGGCGGTTTGTTCTTCCAGATCGAGCTGAGTTTTTTCTATTTCGGCAAAATGGCGCGCCTGCTCATTCGCGGCTTCATTTTTGCGTAACAACCACAGCAGTTTTTGTTTTTCTTCCTGATCGCCTTGCAACTCATTATATTTATTCGCGACAATCGCCTGCGCTTCGAGTTTTTCCAGATTGGCATTCAGTTCGCGCAAGATATCTTCTACGCGAACCAGATTTTCATGGGTATCGTGAATCCGGTTTTCGGTTTCGCGGCGGCGCTCTTTGTAGCGCGACACACCCGCAGCCTCTTCGAGGAAAATCCGCAATTCTTCCGGCCGCGCTTCGATAATCCGTGAAATCATGCCCTGGCCGATAATCGCGTAAGCGCGAGGGCCGAGGCCGGTGCCCATGAAAATATCCTGGATATCGCGGCGGCGTACCGGCTGACCGTTGATGTAATAGGTGGAAGTGCCGTCGCGCGTCAGGGTCCGCTTGACTGCGATCTCGGTATATTGGCTCCACTGACCGGCGGCTTTCCCCAGGCTATTGTCGAATACCAGCTCAACCGAGGAGCGCCCCGCGGGTTTGCGATGCGTAGAGCCGTTAAAAATAACGTCCTGCATCGATTCGCCACGCAGTTCCGAGGCCTTGGATTCACCCAAAACCCAGCGCACCGCATCAATAATGTTGGATTTTCCGCAACCGTTGGGGCCGACCACCCCCACCAGTTGCCCTGGAACCTGAAAGTTAGTCGGATCAACAAAAGATTTGAATCCCGACAATTTAATGGAAGTTAAACGCACGTTATAAAATTTTGTTATCTTTTATGTTCAAATTCCGCCTCAAGAAACGACCAAACCATGACAAAGTCGTCTGCATTTCTATAAGCACCCGGTCCTAACTGTTCATCATAACATTTTGAAGGCGTCGAAATCCGTTTTTGCTGCCGCATTCCATGACTGTTACTGTGCCGCAAGGCTGCGCTGAGCGCTATAATACGTGGCTTAGATAGATGGCTTTAATGTGCGACTTTAATGCATTCCTGAGTTGCATCCCAGTTCGCATTCGCTTTACATGATGCTATGAGCCGCATTCTTCAACCGCAGTTCCACAATTAATCGTGAATTTCCAGTGAATCCTTTCCTGCAAAAACTTCAGCCCTACCCGTTTGAAAAGTTAAAACGCCTGTTTGCGGATATCAAGCCTAATCCCGCTTACAAGGCAATCAGCCTGGGTATCGGCGAACCTAAGCATCCGACACCGGCGTTTATCCGTCAGGCAGTCACAGATCACCTGGATGGTCTGAGTGCCTATCCGTCCACTGCGGGTTCGGATGCATTGCGACTCTCGATTGCGCACTGGCTGGCACGTCGCTATGACATACCTGCCTTGGATCCGGCGAGCCAGATTTTGCCAGTGAACGGTTCGCGCGAAGCCCTGTTCGCCCTGGCGCAGACCGTCATCGACCCTGGCGCCAGCCAGCACGGCCAAGCTATCGTCCTGTGTCCGAATCCGTTTTACCAGATTTATGAAGGCGCCGCCTATCTGGCCGGTGCAGAACCTTATTTTGCGAATGCCGATCCGGCACGCAATTTCGCTCCCGATTACAAAAACATTCCCGACCAGATCTGGCAACGCGTCCAACTGCTGTACATCTGTTCGCCAGGCAATCCGACCGGTGCCGTGCTGACGCTGGACGACTGGAAAGAATTATTTGATCTGTCCGACAAATACGGCTTTGTGATTGCGGCAGATGAATGCTATTCCGAAATCTACTTCAAGCCGGAAGCGCCGCTAGGCAGCCTGCAAGCCGCCCGCGCCTTTGACCGCAACGATTATCGCCGCCTGATCACATTATCGAGCCTGTCGAAACGCTCGAATGTGCCGGGCATGCGCTCCGGCTTTGTCGCGGGCGATGCCGAGATCATTAAAAACTTCCTGCTGTACCGTACTTATCACGGTAGCGCCATGAGCCCGAGCATCCAGTCAGCGTCTATCCTGGCCTGGAATGACGAAGTCCATGTGCAGGAAAATCGTGAGCAATACCGTCAAAAATTTGCGCAAGTCACGCCGCTTTTACAAGAGGTCCTGGATGTGAATTTGCCCGATGCCGCCTTTTACCTATGGGCTAAGGTCGATAAATTAATTGCAATTTCCGACACCGACTTCGCCAAGCGCCTTTACCAAGAATATAATGTGACAGTCTTGCCTGGCAGCTATCTGGCACGCGCTGCCCATGGCATCAATCCGGGGCAAAACCGTATCCGCATGGCACTGGTTGCCGAAGTCGAAGAATGCATGGAAGCGGCGCAACGCATCGTCGCCTTCACCAGGAAACTCGCCGCTGAATCGTCACTGACGCAATCATGACAGTCGCGAATATAAAGCGTAAAGCGGGCAGCACATCATTCACTTAACCATTTTCTTCAAACCGACTGAACTAACATGAGCCAACAATTACAGCAAATCATCGATCAAGCCTGGGAAGACCGCGCCAGCTTTTCACCCAAGTCGGCCCCTGCCGAATTGCGCGACGCCGTTGCCCATGTATTGGCGCAACTCGATTCCGGCGCCCTGCGCGTGGCAGAAAAAATCAGCGTGGGTAACTGGCAAGTCAATCAATGGATTAAAAAAGCGGTCTTGCTGTCTTTCCGCCTGGAAGACAATATCGTGATGCCGTCCGGCGATCACATGCAGTTTTACGACAAAGTACCGACTAAATTTGCCAATTACACGCAAGATGATTTCGTCAAAGGCGGCTTCCGCGTGGTACCGCCGGCAGTGGCGCGGCGCGGCAGCTTCATCGCCAAAAACGTGGTCCTGATGCCCTCGTATGTCAATATCGGCGCGTATGTTGACGAAGGCGCGATGGTCGACACCTGGGCAACCGTGGGTTCCTGCGCCCAGATCGGCAAGAACGTGCATCTGTCCGGCGGCGTTGGTATCGGCGGCGTTCTGGAACCGATGCAAGCGAATCCGACCATCATTGAAGACAACTGCTTCATCGGTGCCCGCTCTGAAGTCGTCGAAGGCGTGATCGTTGAAGAAAACTCCGTAATCTCCATGGGCGTGTATATCGGCCAATCGACCAAAATCTACGATCGCGCCACAGGTGAAGTCACCTATGGTCGCATTCCTGCCGGTTCTGTTGTAGTCTCTGGCAATCTGCCTTCTGCGGATGGCAAATATAGCCTGTATTGCGCAGTGATCGTGAAGCGTGTCGACGCGCAGACACGCTCAAAAACCAGCATCAACGAATTACTGCGCGGCGCTTAAACTGTGGCTTCGGTGCGGGGTATCGTATTCCCTGCATCCTAGTTTTATTTTGAATGATCATTTTCGTTTTTGAATAGGGGCATACCATGGCAATGGAACGCTTATTCCAGTTGATGAAAGAAAAACAGGCTTCCGACATGTTTTTCGCCATGAACTCACCCATCCATCTGAAGATCAATGGCAACCTGCTGCCCATCAATCAGCAGAAAATGGATCAGGCGAATATCTTGTCATTGCTGAGCGAAGTGGTCGCTCCCGAGCACATGCAGCAACTCGAACGTGAGAATGAACTGAATATCGGTATCGGCGCGCCGGGGATTGGCCGCTTCCGCTTATCGGCGTTCCGTCAGCGCGGATCGGTATCGGCCGTATTGCGTTTTGTGCCGGGCAATATTCCTGCTCTGGATACCCTGCATTTACCGCCTGTGCTGTCCGATCTGATTATGGAAAAACGCGGATTGATCCTGGTAGTCGGTGCCACCGGCTCCGGCAAATCGACCACCATCGCCTCCATGCTCGATCATCGCAATGAACTCAGAACCGGCCACATCCTGACGCTCGAAGACCCGATTGAATACCTGTTCCGCAGCAAAAAGTCGATAGTGAATCAACGCGAAATCGGTACCGATTCTGACAGCCTGAAAACCGCGTTGAAAAATTCCTTGCGTCAGGCACCGGATTGTATTCTGATCGGCGAGATCCGCGATCTGGAAACCATGCTGGCAGCGATCGCCTATGCGCAATCCGGCCACCTGGTATTAGCGACGCTGCATGCGAATAATAGTTATCAGGCGCTGAACCGGATTATCAGCTTCTTCCCGATGGAAAATCGCAATGCGCTGCTACTGGATTTGTCTTCATCGATCCGTGCGATTATTTCGCAACGCTTGATCCGCTCTATCGATGGCGGTCGCTGCCCTGCGGTCGAAATCATGCTCAATACCCGCTATGTCGCAGAGCTGATCGAGCAAGGCGATATTTTCCAGATCAAGGAAGCGATCGAAAAGAGTTTGTCTCCCGGTTCACAAACCTTCGAACGTGCCTTGATGCATTTGATTAAAGAAGGCTTGATCAGCCAGGAAGAAGGCTTAGCGAATGCGGACTCCGCGAATAATCTGTTGTGGCTCCTGAATAATGAGCTGGATCAGACGCAGTCCGCACCAGAACCTGAACCGGAGAAAAAGGAAGAAGCCTCTTTCACCGAATTCACCCTGAATATGTAAAGAGAAGAATGCATTCACTCGTTTTATATGGCATCCCGAATTGCGATACCGTCAAAAAAGCCCGCACCTGGTTGCAAGAACAAGGGATCGCTTTCACCTTCCATGATTTCAAAAAAAATGGTCTGGATCGCCAGACCATCCAGACCTGGCTGCGGCACACGGATCTGGACATCCTGATCAATCGCAAAGGCACGACCTGGCGCGCGCTGACGGATCAGCAAAAAAACTCTGTCAGCGATGTGGATGCCGCCATAGAATTGATGATCGCCTCGCCATCGGTGATCAAACGCCCCGTTTTGCAGATGCAAATAGAGTCAGCCGCACCACATATCGAAGTCGGATTTTCGGCTCAACAATACCAACCTCTTTTCAAGTAATCGCCATGAGCAAAACACTTGCGCTGACAGAAAAACTGATCGCGCTCTCTTCCGTTACCCCGGAAGATAAAGGCTGCCAGGATGAATTAATCGCCCGCCTCAGTCCACTCGGTTTTACCTGCGAAACCATACAGTCCGGTGAAGTGACGAATCTGTGGGCACGCCGCGGCACGGCACAGCCTTTGCTGGTGTTTGCCGGGCATACCGACGTTGTCCCTACCGGCCCGGTCGATCAATGGCAATCGCTGCCGTTCACGCCGACGCACCGGGACGGCAAGCTATACGGTCGCGGTGCAGCGGATATGAAAACCTCGATCGCCGCATTTGTGGTGGCCTGCGAAGAATTTATCGCTGCCCATCCCGATCACAAAGGCTCAATCGGCTTCCTGATCACCAGCGATGAAGAAGGCCCGGCCACCGACGGCACCGTGGTGGTCTGCGAACAACTCAAAGCACGCGGCGAACAACTCGATTACTGCATCGTTGGCGAACCGACTTCGGTTGATCAACTCGGCGACACCATCAAAAACGGTCGCCGCGGCACCATGTCAGGCAAGCTGACGGTCAAAGGTGTGCAAGGTCACATCGCGTATCCGCAACTCGCCAAGAATCCCATCCACTTAGCTGCACCTGCATTGGCAGAACTGGTGGCCGAAGTCTGGGATGAGGGCAACGAATACTACCTGCCGACTTCCTGGCAAATCTCGAATATCCATGCAGGCACTGGCGCATCGAATGTGATCCCCGGCTCGATTGTGATCGATTTCAATTTCCGTTTTTCTACAGCCAGTACGGCCGAGGGTCTACAGCAGCGTGTACATGCAATCCTCGATAAAAACGGCATGGATTACGACTTGAAGTGGACTATCGGCGGTCACCCCTTCCTCACGCCGAAAGGCGAATTAAGCGACGCCCTCGGCGCCGCGATCAAATCGGAAACCGGCGTCATCACAGAATTATCGACCACCGGCGGCACTTCGGACGGTCGCTTCATCGCCAAGATCTGTCCGCAAGTCGTCGAATTCGGCCCGCCGAATGCCAGCATCCACAAGATTGATGAACACATCGAAGTGCGTTTCATCGACCCACTCAAAAATATCTACCGCCGCACCTTGGAAAATCTGCTGACATGAGCAACCTGCCCGCCTCCATCTTCCTGACCATGCGCGACTTGTTGCGCCATGCCGTCACCCGCTTCAACACCGAAAAACTATTCTTCGGCCACGGCAGCGCCAACGCACTCGACGAGGCAGCATATTTATTACTGCATACGCTGAAACTACCGCTGGATAAAATCGATCCGTTTTTGGATGCGCGCCTGTTACCGCATGAAATCGAAGCAGTTCTGGCCGTCATCGAACGTCGCGCCACGGATCGCGTACCGGCGTCCTACATCACCAATGAAGCCTGGCTCGGCACCTACAATTTCTACGTCGATGAGCGCGTGATTGTGCCGCGTTCGTTTATCGCCGAACTGATCCCGGAGCATTTTTCGCCCTGGGTTCAGGATCCGGATGCGATCACGAATATCCTTGAATTGTGCACAGGCTCCGGCTGTCTGCCTATCATGCTGGCAGATGCCTTCCCCGATGCGCAGGTTGATGCGGTGGATATCTCGAAGGATGCGCTGGCGGTCGCACAGCGCAATGTCGACACCTATGAATTGCAGGATCGCATTACCCTGATCGAATCCGATCTCTACACCAATGTGCCGG
Organism: Undibacterium sp. Jales W-56; assembly: GCF_025548535.1. Lineage (GTDB taxonomy): Bacteria > Pseudomonadota > Gammaproteobacteria > Burkholderiales > Burkholderiaceae_D > Undibacterium. The sequence goes on from NZ_JAJLQW010000002.1 coordinate 364,281, forward strand.
ATAAAAAATACGACCTGATCATTACCAATCCACCGTATGTGAATTCCGGCTCGATGTGCAAGCTGCCGCAAGAATATCGGCACGAGCCGCAAATTGCTTTGGCGGGCGGCGAAGACGGTATGGATCTGGTGCGTAAAATCGTTGCCGGTGCCGCTCAGCGATTGACCAAAAACGGCATCCTGATGGTAGAAATCGGTAACGAGCGCGCCTTTGCAGAACAGGCATTTGGCGATCTGGGGCTGACCTGGCTCACCACCAGCGCCGGCGATGACATGGTGTTTTTACTCCATGCCGATCAGCTTATTTAAGTTAAATTATGTAGCACACCGTAAACAGATACTGAGTACCAGTATCAACCAGCAGCAACCGAAGCCGCACAACCCATGTGCGGCTTATGCATTTTTAAACAGATACTCCCCATTTTTTAAGTTAGTACACAATGATACGTCTTCAACAAGTCATCCTGGCGCGCGGCACCAAGCCTTTATTCGATAGCGTCGATGTCACGCTCAATCCCGGCGACAAGATAGGCTTGATCGGCTCCAACGGCGCGGGCAAATCCAGCCTGTTTGCGATGCTGCGCGGCGAATTGCATCCCGATCAGGGCAGCATAGAATTCCCGGCCAAATGGCAACTCGCCCACGTCGCCCAAGAGACTCCGCCACTGGAGCGCAGCGCGATTGATTATGCCATTGATGGCGACACCACCCTGCGCAAACTCGAAGCCCAGTTAGCCGAACTCGAAGCCCAACCCGACACCCCGGAAAACGGTCTCGCGATCGGCGAGATGTACGGCGCACTGGCCGATGCCGACGCCTACACCGTGCGCTCACGCGGCGAGCAATTATTGATCGGCCTCGGCTTCACGCTGGCGCAGATGGAGCAATCCGTCGCCAGCTTCTCCGGCGGCTGGCGCATGCGCCTGAATCTGGCACAGGCGCTGATGTGCAAATCCGACTTGCTGCTGCTCGACGAACCGACCAATCATCTGGATCTGGATGCGATCATCTGGCTGGAAGACTGGCTCAAGCGTTACACCGGCACCCTGCTGATCATCTCGCATGACCGCGACTTCCTCGACGGCGTGGTCAATGTCGTTGTGCATATCGACGAGCGCAAACTCAAACGCTATTCGGGCAACTACTCCGCATTCGAGCGTCAGCGCGCCGCCCAATTGATCCTGGCGCAAGGCACCATACTCAAACAGAATCGCAAGCGCGCCCACCTGCAATCCTTCATTGACCGCTTCGCCGCCAAGGCCTCCAAAGCCAAGCAGGCGCAAAGCCGGATCAAAGCGCTGGAGAAAATGGAAGAACTCGCACCATTGCGCGAGGCGGCGGAATTCTCGTTTGAATTTCGCGAACCGCTCAGCGCACCGAACCCGATGCTGGTCATGGAAGACGTCAATTGCGGCTACCGCGTTGAGTCCAAAACCGATCACAGCTTTACCGAAAAAACCATCGTCTCCGACGTCAAGTTCTCACTGCAAATCGGCCAGCGTATCGGCCTGCTCGGCGTCAATGGCGCCGGTAAATCTACCCTCATCAAAACCATCGTCGGCGATATCGCACCGCTGTCCGGCACCATGCAAACCGGCAAGGGCTTGTCGATCGGCTACTTCGCCCAGCATCAGGTCGAAATGTTGCGTCACGACGAATCGCCGCTGTGGCATCTGGCGCACATCGCGCCGAATGTCCGCGAGCAGGAATTGCGCAACTTCCTCGGCGGCTTCAACTTCCCGGGCACCATGGTCACCAGCCCGATCGCGCCGTTCTCCGGCGGCGAAAAAGCCCGCCTCGCCTTAGCCATGATCGTCTGGCAACGCCCTAACCTGCTGCTGCTCGATGAACCGACCAACCATCTAGACCTGGAAACCCGCGAAGCACTGACCGAAGCGTTAGCCCAGTTCGAAGGCACACTGGTCGTGGTCTCGCATGACCGCCACCTACTGCGCGCCACCACGGATCAATTCATCATCGTCGCCGACGGTGAACTATTGCCATTCGACGGCGATCTGGACGATTACAAAGACTGGCTGTTCAAAAACAAACTCGCCAAAGAATCCGCCCCCGCCTTGCCAGCCAAGACCAAGGAAAAACAGGACGCTTTGCCACAAGCCAAACCAGTACCGGTCGCCGAGCAAATCGACGATAAAGAGAAAAAGCGCCGCGACGCCGAGCAAAGACAAAAACTCGCCGCACAACGCAAACCGATCGAATCCAAGATCAAGCGCCTAGAAGAACAAATGGCCAAGCTCAACACCAAGAAGCAAGATATCGCAGCCCAACTTGAAGGCGGCGACATCTACAACGATGCGAATAAAGAGAAACTGAAAAGCCTCTTGCTGGATCAGGCGTATCTGGTTAAAGAACTGGAGCAAACCGAAGCCGACTGGCTGGAACAGCAAGAGTTTTTAGAGGCGGTGTCGTAAGAAATTAGTTATAGCATTTCTGGATGGACCTGACATTATCTGTCGGGTCCATCTAGCCAAAGCAAGCATAACAAACGTAGGTGCGATTAGCGCAGCGTAATCGCACGCATGTTAATCTTCACCAGGCACCTCCGTCGGTAAGAATACACACACTATTTGGACATAAGTCAGGTGCTCGCTCAAGTGATTGGAGTATTCAACATTTGTACGATTACGCTACGCTAATCGTACCTACGCGGGCTATTCACGTCCCGGTCGAATGCAATGTTATGTTTTCCCGCGCCATTTCACAATTGATGCAAAAACAATTGAAAGAAAGATACCCCAGATCGCGCTTGTTATTAAAGCTGGAATCACTATGCCTTCAATTCCGTCCCAAGTAAAAAAGCGTCCTGGCATCGTCAAAATATTGGCAATCGGCAGAGCAGCAACCGCAAGAAATTGATCCACAATTGTCCATTTTTCTTTATCTTTGAAACCTAATCCAAACGCCACATACATACACGGACCGAGAAAAAAGAATGCAGTAAATAGCGCATGTCCAAATGCATACTTTGCAACCGTTTTAATCGGTGGGAGCAGAATTTTAGGAAACATAACTTGTTTTAATGTGCAAAATGTTAAATTAACAGAACGTTAAAATAGAAGCAATTAAAACTCCATCTTTGAATACCCTTATCCGGTAAGGTATTTCTAGCTGCATTGATTATCTTCACCGTTTAACAGCAAGCGTACGATTTTGAAGAAATGCAATCAACTTGAGTGCATTAAAACGGACTCTATTCCAATTCGATCATACTACGTCGCCTCTGCGCGACAACAGCACATCCGGCAATTTTAAAACCATCACCATGCCAGTCATCATCAAACCCGCTACCATCACGGACGCCGACGTCGTGCTTGATTTTGAATTACAGAATCGCGCCTACTTCGAGCAATGGGTACATAGTCGTACCGATGCCTTTTACGATCCTGCCAAGGTGCGGGCCTCCTTGCAGGCCGCCGAGACCGAGCGCGAGCAGGATAAATCGTATCAATACCTGATCTGGACGACGGCATCAGGCATCGGTCAAGCGCAATTAATCGGCAGGATTAATCTCACCAACATCGTCCGTCCGCATTACAACAAAGCGGCCCTCGGTTATCGCATGGCACAACATGCGACCGGCAAGGGGCAGGCGAGTGAGGCGGTCAAGCTGATCGTGCAAGAAGCCTTCGGCGCGCTGCAACTATGGCGTATCGAGGCGCTCGTCCGGCCGTCGAATATGGGTTCGGCGAAGGTGCTGGAAAAAAATGGATTTACCGTCTTTGGCCGATCACGTCGCAGCGTTGAGTTACACGGCGAATGGCACGATCTTTTGCACTTCGAGCGACACGCCGAATAATCGATTAAGCTATCACGTTCCATTAATCCCGCATTCAAAGGAACGAGCATGCCCTTAGTCACCCTGACTGTTCGCAAACCTAAAACCAGTGACTTCAAATCCGCCGTGCTGGATGCAGTGCATGCGGCATTAGTTGCTTCCGGCGTACCTGGCATCGATAAATTTCAACGGGTATTCGAGCTTGATGCCGACGATTTTCGATTCGACCCGCACTATCCCGATCTCAGCGCGGCACGCACCGACGATTTCGTCTTGATTGAAATCCTCTGGTCAGTCGGTCGCAGCGTGAAGGTCAAGAAAAAACTGTTGGAAGACTTGATGCAAAAGCTCACGCTGGCAGGACTCGATCCGGAAAACGTGATGGTCTGTTTTAAAGAAACGACTTGGGAGAACTGGTCCTTTGGCGGTGGCCGCCTGATTCACACCTGATCACTGCTTCATCTTGGTCTCATCAATTTTTTGATCAACTAAAAAAATCATCTGCGTTAGCTACCACGGAAAGCCCCTTTTTATGAGCGCCCTTTTTACCCCGATCTCCATCGGCAAATTCGAATTAAAAAATCGCATCGTCATCGCACCGATGTGCCAATACTCAGCCAATGAAGGACAGGCCAGCGACTGGCATATGTTCCATCTGGGCAGCCTCGCCCTTTCTGGCGCAGGCATGCTGATTATCGAAGCGACCGCGGTGGAACCTGAGGGACGGATCACTGCCGCAGATTTAGGCCTATGGTCAGACGCCACAGAAGCTGCACTGGCCCGCGTCCTGACGGCATTGCGTACCTATTCTGCGATGCCGGTTGCAATTCAACTGGCGCACGCAGGTCGTAAGGCATCCAGCCAGGCACCGTGGGATGGCGGACAACTGATCCCGGTTGAGCAAGGTGGCTGGCATACATCGTCGGCATCGGCATTGCCGCACGGCGAGCATGAAGCAGCGCCGGTTGCGCTGGATCAAGCCGGCCTGAAGCGGGTGCGCGAGGCTTTCGTGGCAGCGGCATTACGCAGCCACCGGCTCGGTATCGATATGATTGAAATCCATGCTGCACACGGCTATCTGCTGCATCAGTTTTTATCGCCCATTGCAAATCAGCGTACCGATAACTACGGCGGCACGTTAGAAAACCGCCTGCGTTTTCCCCTGGAGGTATTCGACGCCATGCGCGCCTCAGTACCGGCCGACAAACCTGTCGGCGTGCGCATCTCGGCCAGCGATTGGGTCGAAGGAGGCTGGGATATCGAACAAAGTATCGTTTTCGTTAAAGCCTTGGAAGAACGCGGCTGCGCTTTTATCCACGTCTCTAGCGGCGGCATCTCGCCACGCCAGCAAATTCCGGTGGCTCCAGGCTATCAGGTGGGCTTTGCAGAGCAGATCCGGCGGCATACCAAGATGCCGGTCATTGCCGTCGGCATGATCACAGAGCCAGAACACGCAGAATCGATTATCGCCAACGGCCAAGCCGACATGGTCGCCCTCGCCCGAGGCATACTCTACAATCCACACTGGCCTTGGCATGCCGCCGCCAAACTAGGCGGCACAGTGGACGCACCGCGCCAATACTGGCGCTCGCAGCCGCGTGAATTGAAAGCCTTGTTTGGTGCGACGTCGATTGGGCAGCGTTAAGCTCATTCCAGAGAATCCTCTTTTCGCTGGAGAGGATTATTTCAATCTCAGATTGAATCCGCAATCTGGATGCGGCTTTCAGCGGCATTTCACGCCGGAAGCCGCATCAATACTGCGGATTCTATTTTTCGCCTTGAAGATGGCAACGTCAACGCAGCTCAGAGTTTATGTAAATTCTTGCTCGCCTCACGCATGCTCAATCCAGATAGGCGTTCCTGGTGAGCCTGTAAAAACTCGCGGATAAAATCAGGATCATGCCAGGCATAATCGCGTAAGGCCCAGCCGATGGCCTTGCGGATAAAAAATTCTTTTTCATCGGCGCAGCTTAATGTATAGCGTCTGAGCCGGTCGGTGTCCGTTGCGTCGCGCCAGCCCAGTTGATGCAGCAAAGCGATGCGTCTCACCCAAAAATCAGGATGCAGAATTGCCGCATCCATCAACTCTTGCACTAGTCGGTCTGAGCTTGCCTGCGTCCGTAACACATCGCCAGTCACCCCGGCCAAACCGTCTACGGTATCCCACCATGATTTAGCTTGCACCAGAGTCAATAGCTGCGCAATCGTACCGGCTGGTGCAGCCGCTGCCAGGACAGGAATATATTTCGCCAGCAGATCAATCGCTACATATTGATATTCACGCTCGGGCAAAGACCAGAGCTGAGCGGCAATCTCCAAGAGCTGCGCGGCTGCTTGCGGCTGGAGCGCGCGAATCAAGGGCATGACAGCCTTGCGACGCATCGGCGCAGCAATGCCTAGATAATCGAAGCGATCCTTCATATAGGCGCGCATGCCGATGGCGCGTTGCGGATCAGCGAGCGGCATCAAAGCTTGCTGAAAATCGGCGATGATATTTTTCTGCTTCATCCTAATGACCATTTCTACCATCCAATCCGCAATACTGGTGCGCCTTAGCGAGCAAAAAGTGCCTGGAAGCCGCATGAACATTGCGCAATCAATTTTGGCAATTTCTAACAACCCCATATTCGAGCGCATCGCGTTGTTGCAAAGCCTCGCAATACCGACGATGAGCTATCATTTCGTCACTCCTGCGAAGGCAGGAGCCCAGGGGGTTCGCTGATCCAGCAACGCCGCTGGATTCCTGCTAAAAGCGGGCAGGAATGACGCGCTTTACGGCTAGCTCTATTTTTTTCTCGCTTATTTTTCGCTTACTCACCTGGTCTGCTGCGCAAGAAGCTCGCAAACTTCGGCAAACCCGTCGAGGTCAGATCGCGATAGCGATAAGTGACGGTACTGCCGATCGCCGGGGGATCGCGTCGCTGTGCATCGCTCAACCCTGTTCCGAGGCGAAAGCGCTGTCCATCCGGGGTTTGCACGACTAAGGCACCGAGCATGCCCTGGTATTTTCCCTGCCCGGCTTCGTGGGCAACAACGACCGCTTCCGCATCGAGTTGCGGTTTCAGCTTAAGCAATAATTCGGATCGCCCGGTCTGCCAGCTGGCGTCAGCCCGATGCAACATCAAGCCCTCGCCGCCATCGCTGACGACTTGCGCCAGTTGTTGCTTGAGGCTCGCTTTATCTGTGACACGCGCTTGCGGCAATACCTGCAACCATGCCACATTCGCTTTTGCCACGCTGGCTTGCAAGCTGGCGATACGTTGTGAGAAATCGCCTTCGCCATTCGGCAATTCGTAAAGCTGGTAGGTAATGGTCTTCCACTCGGCATCGTCCGGCTCTTGCCTGCGCACCGCAGCGGATACCTGATCGAAGCGGCGACGCCCCATCCACAATTCGCCATCCAGCGCATGCCCGGGTAATGCCGCCGTGAACCAGATTGGCGCGTGGATCAACTTGCCGCTGCGAAAGCGCAATTGCTGACCATCCCAATAGGCACGCACGCCGTCCAGTTTTTCACTGACCAGATAGCGCGTGACGTCAAACTTGTCCGTATAGTTTTGTGCCAATAACAAAGGCGGAGCGGCAATCCCGCCTTGAGCACTCGCAGGCTGCATGGCATAGGCAAACATAACCGAATGCAATACGCCGCTCAGCAATAACACGGCGACCATTTTTCGCAATGGCGGGAGTTGGGACGTCTTCATTCAGGAATCCAATCGAAGTAAGGTCTTAATGCGCTTAATTCAGTTTTTTCAATGCCTCTTTTACCGTCGCTGAACTGGGGCTATTCGGTGCCAGTTGCAAGAAATTGTTATACGCAACTTTTGCTTTGTCGTTCTCGTTCAGCCGAACGCGGGCATCGCCCAGATTCAAATATGCAACCGCTCTGGAGGGATCGATCTGTAGCGTATTCTCAAACCAGCGGGCGGCTTCTGCATATTTCTCTTGTTTGAAATAGACAAAGCCGAGATTGTTGGCAGCGAGGCCAAAGTCGGGGCGATATTTCAGCGCCTCGGTGAAGGCCGCTTCCGCCTGTGCGTATTGCTTCTCGCGATAATGTTGCAAGCCCAGATCGTTTGCCCGCTGCGCCAACTGGCGTGATGAAGCGTCAACAGGTTTCGGTGCCGCGATTTTTTGTTCGCCGCCATTCAAGTTCTTGATGACGATCGCGGCGTCGCTACCCGCTTTGATGCGCGCGCCATCCAGCTTGCTATTGAGTGCAATCGCATCGGCTGATAGCTGATCGGTTTTTGCATTCAAGAATTCTGCTTCGCTACGCACTTCAAATACAAACTCACCGCCCTCCGATCCCGGCAAACTACCGAATGCAGGCGTCTGCTGCGAGACGCTGGACACAGCGGGCGCGATGTAGGCCGCCAGTTCGGTCGCGGTAATCATGCCGTCGCCATTCAGATCCGCCTTGCCCGATAAGGCTTGCAGCAAGGTCCAGGTAAATACCGAGTGTCCGTTCGGCCCTCCGTCTGCGACCAGTTGATCGGCACCACCGGCTGTCAACATCTGGCGGCCGAGCCGTTTGGCATTCTCACGCAAGAACGAGCTACTGCCGCTACCGCGCGTCAATCCCAGCCCGCTGTAACAGGCATCCATCACAAACAACACATGCTTGGCATTCAGGTTCTCGGCGATATTCTGCAAATCCGTCATCGGTATCGCATCGACTGAGACTTGTTCAGGATCCGAATCGACGGGAATGATATATCCGAGATTACGTCCTGAACTCAGTTTGCGCGTGGCGCCGTGTCCGGCAAAAAACACGAAGGCGCGATCGTCTTTCTTCAACTGGCCATGTCCTAGCTTGTCGTGGAATACCGCCAGAATATTATTCCTGGTGGCATCGGCATTGGTCAGCGTGATCACCTTATCAGCAGCAAAACCAAGACGATTCACCAGCGTATCGCGGATGGCATTGGCGTCCTGTACTGCGTACTGGAGCTTCGGCCATTTGGCATAATCGTTAATGCCGATCACCACCGCCCAACTGTTTTGATAGTCAGTCGTGACATTGAGTTTTTCGAGCGGGGCTTTACTATCTTTACCGACTTTGAATTCATTGCCATCCCAGCCGGCAAAACGGTAACCGTCCGCAATCAAGCGGTCCAATACCAAAGGCAGGGCCTTGACGGTACGCTCGTGGATATCATGGAACAGGATAATGCCGCGCTGCTCTTTATCGACGCTTGCCAGCACACGATTCGCAATCGAATTCGGCACCGGATCGGCCCAATCCAGGGAATCGATATTCCACATCACCGAGCGCAAGCCGAGACTCGATAAAACCTCCATGCCTTCTTTATTTTTTGCGCCATAAGGGAAGCGAAATAAAGACGAGCGTGCAGGATCAATCGCTTTTAAGAGTTGATCCGTTTGCGCGATCTCGGCATGCAAGCTGTCGCCGTTTTGTTTGGACAGCAAGGCATGGCTAAAACTGTGATTCGCCAAGGCATGTCCCGCTGCCAGTAATTTTTTGCTGGTATCGGCATTTTTATTCAGTTTTTCTTTGCCTTGTGCATCGATGGTGCCGACATTGCGTCCGACCTGAAAAAATACGCCAGGCACATTGTATTGCTTGAGGATGGCAGCGATTTCATCAGTGTAAGTCGCATGCGGGCCATCGTCGAAAGTCAGCACGACTGTCTTGGCCGGTAAGCCGGTACCGAAAATTTCTTTTTCTTTTGCGGTGGTTCCTGCGGTTTCTGGAATCTCTGGGTAAGGCAAAATCACGCCATAATCTTTGAGGATTTGCTCACGCGGATACAGCTTACGCAACTTAGTGAGATAGTCATCCCAACGCTCACGCTTGAGTTCAATCGAACGCGATTCAAAACGGGAGAAGATATCCTTGAGTTCCTTATCGTATTCTTTTTCAATCTCGCTCAAAGCAACAAGATCCTCGCTGACCCGCTTATGCAGCTTAATCGCTGGCAAGGTCTGTTCGCTGGCAATCGCCTTTTGCAGTTTAAGCAAAACCTCCTGAAACGCCAGACGGTCGGCGTCGTACAAGCCTTCGCCGGATTCGATAAAACTCAACATCGCGTCGAACGCTGCCTCGCGGTCTGCGGTTTTATATGCCTGTACTGTCTTCAGGTAAGTATCGAGCTTTTCCAGTCGCACCAGGTTCTCATGAAATAGGGCTTGGCCTATGCGATTCGCAGCGGCCTTCTCTTTTGCATTCAGGCTTTTTTCATCGGCCAGCAATACGATGACTTTGCGATGCGCGGCCAGGATATCGCTGAACTCTTGGGGTAATGCGCCGGCAGGCTTCGCGACTTCAAGCGCGTTGCCTGCGTTTTCCACTGATTTTTTGGGAGTTGATTGAGTAACAAAATAAGCGGTAATTGCCAGTACTAACGCGACCAGAACTGCGGCAAGGGCAACGAGAATTCGACGAGATTTCATCATGGAGGTATTTGGCTTTGGGAATTTTGTATCTTAAGTCAAATTGCATCATGCATGAAAAAAAACGTGTCGATTTGGCATGCGATGTATTGAGTTCAGTGAATCGGATTATTCAATTGATCACCGCATCAGTCATTGCAGCCGCCCTCACCCTGCCCTCTCCCGCTTGCGGGAGAGGGTTTATTTACTCGTTTATTTATGCATTATTAGCGATCTCAATAGCCAGCGATCAATCTAGGAATAAACTCCCTTCTCCCGCAAGCGGGAGAAGGGCTGGGGATGAGGCCGATTGAAAAAGAATATGCTATTCATCAAACTATCCTTGCGGCTTATCTGCCATTTAGCTGACTCAAGCTATCTTTGCATCAGTTACACCAAGCAGATAAAACACAAGAAGATTTCAAGAAGCAATCACGACTTCTTTTTTCTCGCTTTTGTTCAGCAAGTCCTTTGCCGCCAGAGCCAGGAATGCATCGACCGCCGAGGCACTGCCGCTGCCCCCGGTTTGTATGCTGGGCACCATCGCGATATGACCTTTTTCTATCGCCTCGGCAAAACGCAGCAAGACCGTTTGCTGGAATTGCAGTTCCGGGCCGCCATAAGCCTCAACATTCAGCCGTGTGGCTTTTGCCTGGGCTTCGCCGACCTGTTGCAATTGATAGGCTTCAGCATTCGCCAGCGTGCGTTTGGCATCGGCTGCACCGGATGCCGCCTGACGTACTTCCTCGGCAGATTTAATCGCTTTTTGTACGGCTGCACTACCTTGATTCTCGGCGATCTTCACGGCGAGTTCCGATTCGGTAATCGCGGTCTGTTGTTTTGCTTTGGCTTCAGCCTCGCGTAAGATACGTTCTTGCACCGCCGCGGTCTCCTTGGTTTTATAGGTTTCCAGTTGTTCTCTGGAGACCTGGCGTTCACGCAATTGTTTCAGGATGACTTCAATTTGCGTGTCGCCGTTTTTTGCCCTTGGGGTACCGATCAAGACTTCATTCAAGGTCAGGTTATAGCCTTCGAAATTCTTGCGCATTTCGGCTTTGGCGCGCTCCTGAATATCCGACCGTTCTTGCAATAACTCGATCAGGGTTTTGCCCTGGCCGATGTTTTTAAAATACGCGGCCACCATAGGATCGAGCGTTTGTTCAACCAGTTTCTGGATATCGCCAAAACGCTGGATCACCAGCGGTGCCATTTTGTAGTCGATGTTCACGACCACCGACAAAGGCAGGTCAGGCTCGAATGCATCCTTGGTAATCAGGGACACTTCGCTCAGATGTTTATCGAGTTCGTGCGAACCTACGGCACCGGATTGCCATTTCAAAATGAAGTTGGTGGTCGGCACATCAATCACGCGTTTGGCATACGGATTCAAGGCATATTTACCGGGTAACAGAGGTGTGACTTGCACGCCTTTTTCATCGCTGCCGACCAGTTCGCCATGACGATAGGCATCACCAGTGACATCATTCCCCGCCTTACCTGTATACGACACGACCACGCCGACATAACCGACCGGAACCACGCGTTTCTCGACGATTTCGTAGGTCGCAAAACGTGCGTTCAGGTAGTAGGTTCCTTCAACCAGCACCTGCAATTGACGGCCTTTATAACCGCCGGACTCAATAAACACTTCCGGATTCTGGAAATCATGATGGTAGCTGTTGCTTTCATGCGGATCGGCACCGACGACCGGCGCGACGATGGTACCTTCGGGCAAAGACTGGCCTTCATGCGTGGTGATCACGGCGAGCTTATCGTCACGAATCACCAGGGGCTGAAAACCATTGCGGGTGCGCAGTTCGCCCAGCATCTCGGCCAACTGCCCGACCACCTCGCCATCGGTACTGACATTGCCGTCGCCAGGCAGTGGCAAGGCATAGACCTTGTCCGTCGTCAGCACCACAAATTGTGCAAGATTGATGGCGTAAGTACCTTCACGCAGGATTTTTCTTTGCAGGCCCTTTTGGCCGTCATGGGTCAGAAAGCCGCGTACATCGGTGAAGTCATTCGCGGTTTTATTGCATGCCAGGTTCTGTGTCGGCGCCATCGCCTGGCCGTCACGGGCAAACACATACGCCAGCGTGCCCTGTTGTATCGTCACCAGATCATGGCGGTGAATCGCATACTGGAATGGAAAGAACACATGAAAACCACCGCGCAATACTTCAGGCTGAAAACCAGCTTCGCCATTGAGCGCAATAAAGCCATGCTGCAGCGAACCGGAGGCGGACCATTTCTTTTCGACGATACCAATTTTTTCATTCGAGATATACACCAGCACATTGCTGGTATAGAGCAACAGAATCGTAATGACTACGATGATTGCTAAAATAATTTCAAACATGAGAATGTCTCTTTCAAGTTAATTCCGATGATTCGGACATGCAGCAGCTTGGCTGGCACTTTGTGAATACCGACCTTACCGCTTTGTTGGGATATGGGTTTTTGCTACAGTCAGCGGGAGCCTGTCACACTCCGCGTCGCTAGCAGAACATCAGGAAGGTCGTCGTGGCACTGGCGCTTCGCTGGCGATGAACTTTTGGGATTTGACTACTTGCATTGCGGTCGCAATCAGGCCGCTCATATCGCCGAGATTGGCGGGGACGATAATGGAGTTATTGGTCTTCGCTAAATTCGCAAAAGCGCTGACGTATTGCTCCGCGACCTTCAAATTGACCGCATCAGCACCGCCAGGCGACTGGATCGCCGCTGCGGTTTTACGAATCGCTTCCGAACTTGCCTCTGCGATGGCGAGAATCGCAGCCGCCTGACCTTGGGCGCGGTTGATAGACGCCTGTTTTTCACCTTCGGATTTCGCAATCGAGGCTTCGCGCTCACCGGTCGCAATATTGATCTGCTCTTGCTTGCGGCCTTCGGACGCAGCAATCAGGGCACGTTTTTCCCGCTCGGCGGTGATCTGCGCCTGCATCGCATGCAAGATCTCTTTCGGTGGGGTCAGATCCTTGATTTCATAACGCAGAACTTTGACGCCCCAGTTGGCGGCGGATTCATCAATCGCATTGACGATCGTGGTATTGATGTGGTCGCGCTCTTCAAACGTTTTATCGAGTTCCATCTTGCCGATCACAGAACGTAAAGTGGTTTGTGCCAATTGCGTGATCGCGGCAATGTAGTTCGACGAACCGTACGAAGCGCGCATCGCATCCGTGATCTGAAAGTACAAAATACCGTCGACCTGCAACTGCGTATTGTCTTTGGTAATACAGACTTGCGGCGGTACGTCGAGTGGGATTTCTTTTAACACGTGTTTGTAGGCAATGCGGTCAATGAAGGGCACCACAATATTCAAGCCCGGTCCGAGAGTCGCGTGATATTTACCAAGCCGCTCGACTACCCAGGCATGCTGTTGCGGTACGACATTGATGGTTTTGACGACGAATACGATCGCCAGAACGAATAGCACCAGAGCGACACTTCCTATATTTTCCATATACTTACCTTTATTGTTTTTAAGTGATGATGCGTCTTTTAAAGTCGTAACTTCAGCCAACTTCAGATGAACTTACGACGGCCTTACAATCAAGCGGCTACCTTGTATCTCTTCAATAATGAAGGCACCGGGATAGCCTGCCGAGTGCTGTAATTCCACATCCCACATCGCCCCGCGATACATGGTGCGTGCGGTGTACTTGCCATTCCCCTGATCCTGCCATTCCTTGACCTGGATACTCATACCGATATCCATGTTCACATTAGGATCACGCGATGAATCCTGATTCTTGGTCCAGCCATATTTGCTGTAATGCAGCGCTAAGGTAGCGACGCTGCCGACGATCGCCGCCACAGTCAGCTGAAGCGGCAGGCTGACACTAAATGCGGCAGCCAGGGCACCTGCGACCAGACCAATGGCGATCATTAATAAATAAAACGTGCCGGTAAATAGCTCAAGTATCACGACTACACCTGCCAGCACCAGCCATGTCATCCATGCGTTCATATGTTCAGATTCTCCTTATCTTTATTTATTGTGATTATTTTGTTGAACTCGTTCCACCATTTTCTATGATGACATCGAAACAATCATCGGTAATCGCCATCGAAATTTACCCGCAAAAAAAGCCCCCGTTACCTGATGGTAGCGAGGGCTTTTCTTTAAATGCTGAGGAAGTTTTGATTTTCTTTTTATTACTGTTTCGACACGGATAGTCTAGTCCAATTTTTGAAAATCACAAGATTTATCTGTGTTCTTCCAGATAATTTTGTTGCAACGCACCAACAAGAAAAAAGCGCGGCATATTTTCATATGGGCGCGCTTTTTTAGGTGATCCTGCCGTCATTCTCCGACGACATCAGAACAACTTACTTACCGACTGCCGCCAGTTTTTGCCAGGTATCAATGACGGAATCGGGATTCAGGGAAATCGACTCTATGCCTTCTTTCATCAGCCATTCTGCAAAGTCAGGATGATCCGACGGACCTTGACCGCAGATGCCGACGTATTTATTCAGCTTCCGGCAAGCGGCAATCGCTTTGGACAGTAATGCACGTACCGCAGGATCGCGTTCATCAAAATCGGCTGCCAGCAATTCCATGCCGGAATCGCGATCCAGCCCCAGCGTCAACTGGGTCAGATCGTTGGAGCCAATCGAGAAGCCATCGAAGAATTGCAAAAATTCTTCAGCCAGAATCGCGTTCGACGGCACTTCGCACATCATGATCAGGCGCAAGCCGTTTTCACCGCGCTTGAGTCCGTTCTTGCCGAGCAAATTCACCACTTTTTCTGCCTGACCCAAGGTGCGGACAAACGGCACCATGATCTCGACATTGGTCAGGCCCATATCGTTGCGGACCCGTTTCATGGCCAGGCATTCCATCTCGAAGGATTCGGCAAAATCGCTGGCCAGGTAACGCGCAGCGCCGCGGAAACCCAACATCGGATTTTCTTCGTCCGGTTCGTAACGTGACCCGCCGATGAGTTTTTTGTACTCATTCGATTTGAAATCGGACAAACGCACGATCACTTTTTTCGGCCAGAACGCTGCGGCAATCGTAGCGACGCCTTCGGCTAATTTATCGACATAAAAAGCTTTTGGCGAAGCATGACCGCGGGCCACGGATTCAACCGCTTTTTTCAGATCGGCATCGATATTCGGATATTCCAGAATGGCTTTGGGATGGACGCCGATGTTGTTGTTGATGATGAATTCCAGACGCGCCAGGCCGACACCTTCGTTCGGCACCGATTGGAAGTCAAATGCCAGTTGCGGATTGCCGACGTTCAGCATGATTTTCAGCGGCAGTTTAGGCAGTTCGCCGCGTAACTCTTCGGTCACTTCGGTTTCCAGCAAACCGTCGTAAATCTTGCCCTCATCGCCCTCGGCACAAGACACCGTGACCAGCGTACCGTCTTTCAGCATATCAGTCGCATCACCGCAGCCGACCACCGCCGGCACGCCGAGTTCACGCGCGATAATCGCTGCGTGACAAGTACGGCCACCGCGATTCGTGACGATCGCGGCAGCGCGCTTCATGACGGGCTCCCAGTTGGGATCGGTCATATCGGCGACCAATACATCGCCAGGTTGCACGCGTTCCATCTCGGATGGATCGTGGATCACGCGAACCCGACCGGCGCCGATCTTTTGGCCAATCGCACGGCCGGATGCCAATACCGTACCGGTACCTTTGAGCTTGAAGCGTTGCTGTGCGTCAGTCGATTTTTGCTGCGACTTCACGGTTTCCGGACGCGCTTGCAAAATGTAGAGTTTGCCATCGCGGCCATCTTTGCCCCACTCGATATCCATAGGACGACCGTAGTGCTTTTCGATGATGACGGCGTATTTCGCCAGCTCCACGACTTCTGTGTCATTCAGTGAATAGCGATTGCGCAGTTCGACTGGCACATCCACCGTCTTCACGGAGCGACCCGCCTTGGCTTCGTCGGTGAATTCCATCTTGATCAGCTTGGAACCGATATTACGGCGAATCACCGGCAATTTGCCGAGTTCCAGCATCGGTTTGTGGACATAGAATTCGTCAGGATTGACTGCGCCCTGCACCACTGTTTCACCCAGACCGTAGCTGGAGGTAATGAACACCACATCCTTGAAACCGGATTCAGTGTCAATGGTGAACATCACGCCGGCCGCCCCCAGATCGGAGCGCACCATGCGCTGCACGCCAGCCGACAAAGCGACTTCAGCATGGGTAAAACCTTTATGCACACGGTAAGAAATCGCACGGTCGTTATACAGAGAGGCAAAGACATGCTTCATCGCTTCGAGCACATTGTCGATGCCGACGACATTCAGGAAAGTCTCTTGCTGCCCCGCGAAAGAGGCATCGGGCAAATCTTCAGCGGTAGCGGATGAGCGCACCGCAAACGACATTTCTGCACTGGAATCGGCAACCAGTTTGTTATAGAACTCCTCGATTTCTTTTTGCAGACGTGGCTGGAAAGGCGTGTCGATAATCCATTGACGGATCTCGGCACCGGCTCGCGCCAGTTCTTTGACGTCGTCGATATTCAGATTGACCAGCCTGTCGGCAATGCGCTGAGCCAGCGGCGCGCCGCCATTTTCGCTGTAAGACAAAAAATCACGGAAAGCCTGTGCGGTGGTGGCGAAGCCACCGGGTACCCGTACCCCAGCCGTTGCCAGTTGACTGATCATTTCGCCTAAAGATGCATTTTTTCCGCCGACGGATTCAACATCCGTCATGCGTAAATGCTCAAACGAAGCGACATAAGTTGCCCCGGTATTTGCTGCGTTGGACATAACAACCTCTTTTTGATGGTAAGAAATCTTTGCTGTTTTCTGTACAAACTGCGCCATGCAGCTTCGTCCATCGCTGTTTTTTTGTTATTCTTGACGCCAATAGACCAAGACACCGACGAGAAAACCGTTTGGCAGCCATTTTACATGGTGTCCTGCAAAATTTGCCTATGCGTCAGGAGAATTTAGCGTCTTTTTTGTTATATTCATAGAAAGAGTTTTATTGTGCATTTCACTCACCACATAAACAAAGCGTCCCATGCCTGATCCACAACAAGCTCCTATTCCAGCCGCCAACCGTACGGTATTTTTTGTCTCTGACGGTACCGGAATCACTGCCGAAACCTTCGGCCACTCCGTTTTGACTCAATTTGACTTAAAGTTCAAACAAGTCAGGTTGCCGTTCATCGATACGATAGATAAAGCCCATGACGCGGTCCGTCGTATCAATGAAGCGCTGGCGAGCGATGGCAATCGTCCCATCGTGTTCTCTACCCTAGTCAAAACCGATCTGGCCGATGTGGTTTTTAAATCCAAAGCGATGCATATGGATTTGATCCAGACCTTCGTTGCACCGTTAGAACAAGAACTCACGGTTAAATCAACGCATACGATAGGTCGCAGCCACAATATGACCGATTCAGAGGAGTACAAAAACCGGATTGAGGCGATCAATTTCTCGCTTGCACACGATGACGGACAATCGCATAAAAACCTGTCTGCCGCCGACGTGATCCTGGTCGGCGTATCGCGCTCAGGGAAAACCCCGACTAGCCTGTATCTGGCGATGCAATACGGGATCAAGGCCGCGAATTATCCATTGATCCCCGATGATTTTGAGCGCGGCAAGTTACCGTCGAATTTGCCGCCATTCAAAGCCAAGATTTTCGGTCTCAGCATTGCCCCTGAACGCTTGTCCGAAATACGCAATGAACGCCGTCCAGGCAGCAAATATGCGTCTTTAGAAAACTGCCGCTATGAAATCAACGAAGCCGAAGCCATGATGCGTCGTGAAGGTATACGCTGGCTGTCATCCACCGCGAAATCCATCGAAGAAATCTCGACCACGATCCTGCAGGAAATCAAGTCGGATGTTCGTGTCTATTAAAACGGGCTGACCAAGATGCATACCGGTTTGATTCAACGATAGTTGTCTGCGAAATCAAAAAGGACATGAAAAAATTCTTGTCCCTTTTTATTGGCATTTGAAACGCACGACTTAAAGCGATTGACGGACTTGCTCAAAAAAACAAATCGCTGCACTGGCGGCCACATTCAAGGATTCAATTTCCGGACGCTGCGGTATTGTCACCGTATCCGTCGCCAGTGCCACCAGATCATCCGCAACACCCTGTCCTTCATGGCCGAACAACCAGGCGATCGGACGATTCAGTTCGGCTTGATAAATAGTTTGTGTCGTGTGCGAGCTGGTCGCCAGAACCGGGATTGCCGCTTTACTGATCAATTGATGCAAGTCGGCATTCTCAACGATATTCAATAAAAAATGCGCGCCCATGCCGGCCCGCATGACTTTTGGCGACCAGGCGAATGCGGTGCCCGGGCTGCAAAATACATGGCGAATGCCTGCCGCTGCGGCGCTGCGCAAAATCGATCCTAAATTACCGGGGTCTTGCAAATTATCGAGCATCACTGCGGACTCTTGCAGCACCTCGGGCGTGACTGGCTGCGGTGTCGCGACGATAAACATCAGGCCGACGCCGTGCTCCACCTGGCTTAAAGCATGGTACAAAGCATCGGGCAAACAAATACATTGCGCATGCGCAGCCTCGCACAGTGCAAGTATCGACGACACCTCATGATGTTGTGCGCTGGATTCGGCAACGATACATATTTGCGGCTTGCCCAGATGCTGCCAGTAGGTTTCGCACAAATGCACGCCGTCGAGCAAAGTACGGCCGGATTTGCGGCGCGCCTGCGAACTGCTGGCGAGTTGCTTCAATTCTTTGTATAAGGAATTTTCGCGGGAAGTAATCGATTTCATATCAACGTTGGTCAGCCTAGGTTCAGTAGCGCTTTGACTGGCGCATAGGATTTGCGATGAATCGGCGAAACACCGTGTTCACGCAAGCGCTCCAGATGGAGTGCGGTCGGATAGCCTTTGTGCTGATCGAGCGCGTATTGCGGATATTGCAGATGCAATTGCGCCAATGCGTGATCGCGTGCTGTTTTAGCCAAAATCGATGCAGCAGAAATCGCCTGCACCTTATCATCGCCTTTGACAATCGCCTCGGAGCGCACCGCCATGACCGGACAGCGATTGCCGTCGATCAGGGCTAATGTCGGCTGGATTTTTAAAGCCTCAACCGCACGCCGCATTGCCAGCATGGTCGCTTGTAAAATATTCAGCGTATCGATCTCTTGCTCCGAGCATTCCGCGATGGCCCAGGCCAGGGCATGCTGCTTGATCTCGATCGCGAGTTGATCGCGTTTTTGCTCACTGAGTTTTTTTGAATCGCGCAAACCGGCAATCGGATGCGCAGGATCGAGGATCACTGCAGCCGCCATCACAGGGCCGGCCAGAGGACCGCGGCCAGCTTCATCGACGCCGCAAATTAATTCGCCCGCATAATCAAATAGCGAGAATGTCGCGGTATCACCCATGTAGAAACGCTTCCAATTTTGTCTTGTCTAAAAAATAATGGCAAATCTGTTGTGCCGACTGATGTTCTTTTTGTCCGACCAATACCGGCACCAGTTCATCGTACAGCGCCAGCAAAGCCTCATCCGCATCGACGTCCAGCACCTGCACTGTAAATGCAGGGAGTTCCGCATGCGCAGCGCGGTAGGCCTGCAATTGCTCAAGCATGTCGTCGCAGAGGTGGCAATAGCTACGGGAATAAAGGGTGAAGTGTGTCATCTAAAAATTAGCTACATAGAGGATAAGTAAATACTCCCCCTGATTTTTAATCAAATAGGCATTAATCCGCTTATTTTATATAGTGCACAAAAATATACTGGGATAGAGTATGTTAAAAGCGTCAAATCCGCCGCATGCAGGATGCGCGTTCATCAACGCAGTAATGAACGCAGGCATTCAAGGCAGCATTATAAGTCGGCAATCGTAGCAGGCGGGCTATTTGCACGATGCAACTGGCTTGAAATGCATCGCCTGGCAATCGATATGGATGCCCAATAAAAACCTGCCCGCAATCATACGGGCAGTTTGATTCAGATCAGGTCGCTTACTGGCTTATTGTGATGCCGGGCGAATCAGGATAAATTGCGAAAAATTATCGCGACGTACCAATAATGAAGCCGCCTTCTTTGGATCCAGCTTGGATGCCATCGCAGAAAACTGCTTGGCATCTTTGATGTCCACCTGATTCAGCATCAGGATCACATCTCCTTGCCGCAAGCCTGCCTGCGCTGCCGGACCTTCGACGGATTCAATCACGACACCGGCAACGCCAGGCATTTCTTTCTTTTGTGCGTCAGTCAGGTCGGTGACAAAAATACCGAGGGAATTTGTCGCTTGTTCGCGCTTCGATTTTTTGTCGGTTTTTTGCGCTACTTTATTATCCGGCTCGGCTTCAGACACCGTGATCGACAAGTCGCGCATTGCGCCTTTACGCCAGACGGTAATCGTCGCCTTGCTGCCTGGCTTGGACATGCCAACAATCCGCGGCAGATCAGTCCTCTTTTCAATCGCGATACCATTGAATTTCAGAATCACATCGCCATCCTGCACGCCTGCTTTTTCTGCCGGCGCACCTGGCTCGACACGAGTCACCAAGGCACCCTGCGCCTTCGGCAATCCGATAGATTCAGCGACTTCTTTGGATAAATCGTCAATCGCGACGCCGATGCGACCGCGAGTCACGCGCCCTGCCGATTTCAGTTGTTCAACGACACGCATTGCCTCATCAATAGGAATCGCAAATGAGATGCCCATATAACCGCCGGAGCGGCTGTAGATTTGCGAATTGATTCCAATGACTTCGCCGCGCATATTGATCAGCGGGCCGCCCGAATTGCCGGGATTGACCGCGACGTCGGTCTGGATCAAAGGCAAGAAATCGCCGGTATCACGTGCCTTGGCCGAGATAATGCCGGCCGTCACCGTGTTATCAAGATCAAACGGCGAGCCGATTGCGACTACCCATTCGCCTGCCCTGATTTTATCGGAGTCGCCGACAGTCAGACGCGGCAGTTTGCTGCCCTCAATTTTCAATACGGCGACATCGGTGCGCTTATCCGAACCGATTACCTTGGCCTTGAATTCGCGCTTATCGGTCAATTTGACGTAGACCTCGGATGCACCTTCCACTACGTGGGTATTAGTCAACACATAGCCGTCTTGTGAAATGATGAAACCCGATCCCACGCCGCGCGGCACTTCCTCTTCTTGCTGCTGAGGTGCTTGCTTGCGACCTTTCGGGCCAGGTGCCGGTGCTTGCTTTGGAATAGGCATACCGAAGAAGCGGCGGAAAAACTCCTGCATCTGCTCATCGTCACCGCCCATGCCTAACTGGCCTTGCTGGATTTTTTCGGTGGTGCGAATATTCACAACGGCCGGACTCGATTTTTCGACCAGGTCGGTAAAATCCGGCAAGCCGCTGACAGCGGCGGCTTCAACCGGTGCAGCGCCAGTCAGCGTGGGTGCAATAAAGCCGAAACACGTAGTAAGCAATAAAGTAGAAACGACTTTTTCGACAGAAATGAATGTAGATTTTTTCATGGCGTCATCACTTAGGTTTATATTCAATGGAGTTTATGACTTGCTTAATTGCAGCCAATGGCACTTCTCCTACTACCGTCAACCAATACTCACCCTGGCGCTTTCCCATAATGGTCACCGCCCCTTGCTGCAAACTACCTTCGGTCCGGCCTTGCGTATCCGGCTCGATAAATACGGAGATTGCAGCGAGGCCATCAGAAAAAATCATTTGTATGACCTGATGCGGTTTAGCCTGGCTGGCATCGGATAATGCCGCTGCATTATTGACCGGAATCAAGCGCTTCATCTCACGGGTCTTTTTAAAACCCGCAGGCAAAGCCTTGACTATCCAACCGGAGCTAACGTTGGGTTGCACCGTCAGATTTTCAACATGCCATTGTGCGGTATTCTGAAAACTCGGTTTGACGCGATTTTTATCGACATCGCCAATCAAAATCTGGGTAAAAGCGATTTGTTCAATCACTTCATTTTTTGCATTGACCGTCTGGGCGCGCAATAACAAGCCCGTGGATTTGTCCATACAGAGGCGATAGCCATAGCGATACAGGTCTTTGGGTTCAAAGCTCAACACCTGGCATTCCGCACCGGCTACCCGGCTTTGCTCGGTTTTGTTAATCAGGTAGGACTCCGGCAATGACTGGGTATTGCTGGTCAACAGGGCCGGGAAGATTTCCTGAGTGACATGCTTCTCCACCTGGATCGTTTTACTCTCAGGCAAATAGCAGCTGACTTCGTCGTTGCGCCTGATGTATTCGCGCGGCTTGCCATCGAGAATTTCTAATTTTTCCAACTCGACATTACCGTCCAGCACATGGGTAATCCGTGAAGTACGGATCTGATTTGCCTGCTGGTACACAAAAGTACCGGTGTAGTTTAATTTTTGTGCAGCAGTTTGCACCTTGCGCAACATCGTCGGCACGTCTTGGGCCTCCTGGCTTTGCGCGCACAGCATCGGAGATGCCGCAAAACCAGTCGTCAGCACAAAAAGAGAAAAAGAGAAACGCGTCAACAACATAGCTATCTACTTTTCCGGAGCAAAAGAGGCGGACGAGGCTGAGGCCGCAGGCGCTGCCGTATTTCCAACGGCATTGACAGTCGTATGGTTGGCGAACTGCGAAGCATTGGCGATCGAGGGAGAGAATTTTTGATGTGCCTGCAAATAACTATCAAGTCGCGGATCGCGCAGCATCTCGATTTCATCCGGCGCTTTGTTTTTTGACTCAGCTGCCGGCGCCGTGCCGGCATCAGCGACCAGTTGCACAGGATTACTTTGCGTATCGGAGGTTTTACTCATCTGCATTGTGGCGGCGCCATTACCATTGATATAAGGTGCTATCTGCGGCACCAACATAAAAGCCAATACCGCCATGGCTGCCACACTGAGCATCGCTGTATAACGGGCAAAATGCGATTTTTCGCCGCCAGGAGTACGATTGATAACGCGCTGCGGTGCCAGAATCACTGGTTCCGCATCCAGTAAAGCGTTCATCTTGGCAGCAAAACCCGGGCTCAAATTAATCGCCAGATCATCGGAACGCAAGACATCGCCAATCTGATGGTACATATCCCAGGCCTGTCTTTCATCCGCATCGGCACTCAGGCTGGCAAGCACGGCGTCCAATTGGGCATCACTTAACTCGTTATCGAGCAACGCTGAAATGCCTGCATTTTTGGTGTGATCTATGTTCATGATTTTATCCACATTTTTTACTGCATATTCTCTTGATCTTCTTCGCGGCCCAGTCATGCTGCCAGTCCGATCCGTTTAACTTGTCAGCGCAACAAAATTCACCATCGCTGATCCAGGCTGGTACCAAGTACCGGTCGTAATTTTTCTGCAATCGCCTCACGCGCTCTGAAAATCCGGCTACGCACGGTGCCTATCGGGCACAGCATGACTTCCGCGATCTCATCGTAACTAAGTCCCTCGATTTCACGCAAGGTAATCGCGTTACGCAACTCCTCCGGCAAGGCCAGCATGGCATTATTGACGGTATCCGCAATTTGTTTGCTTGCCAATAAGGATTCCGGTGTATTGATGTCTCTTAGTCCGTCGGCATCGGCAAAAGTTTCTGCCTCTTCTATATCCGCATCCGTTGAAGTCGGGGCACGTCGACCCTGGGTCACCAGATAGTTTTTGGCGGTATTCACACCGATTCTGTATAACCAGGTATAGAAAGCAGCATCCCCCCTGAAATTCGCCAGGGCGCGGTAGGCTTTAATAAAAGCTTCTTGCACGACATCTTCCGCTTCCGCCTGGTCATGGACAAGGCGGGACACGAGCCGCATTAGTTTCCTTTGATATTTGGAAACCAGAAGCTCAAATGCTTTTTTGTCACCACGCTGTACGCGCTCAACAAGGAGTTGATCAATCTCGCGCTCTGTCGTCACTCACTCTTTCCTAGGTTCTGGGTAATCTCAACGCGATTATATGGAGATAGATCAGCAATCACGCTTAAAAGTTCCCTATCGTGACCGATGTATTTTTCTGGTTACGCTCATGTACAGCAAGCCAGCGCAAGGCCACACTCAAAGCACGCCAGGCCGGTACATCAACACTATCACGCAAAATCGGTACGATCTGCAAAACGCCCTGCTCCGAACGTAAATGCAACATCATCAAATGCGGCCAAAGCGTAGAGTGACTATCCAGGCGCACTACCATTGCACTCGTATCATCCTGGTCATGTGAAAACTTCCTTAGCACCATCCGGCCGGAAGCAGCAATATCTAAATTAAAAGTCGAACGTCTTTTTAAAAACACCAGGAAGCGCGCCGCCATCAAGCAACACAGTACCGCAGTCAATCCGGATTGCCATAGCGTATTCAGCGGCAGCTCGAAAACCCCATAAGCCGTCGCAGCCGTTGTCATGAACAGCATGAGGCAACTAGCCAACAACAAGCTACGAGACGGCAGAATGCGTACTGAGACAGCGATTGACATGGCAGCACCAAAAGAAAGCGGCACTTTAATTCCTGGAATCAAAGTGCCGACAAAACCTATTCTCTAGCTATAAATCAGCAAGCAATCAAATCTTACTAAAAATCAAAGTACCGTTAGTGCCGCCGAAGCCGAAAGAATTTTTCATCGCAAAATTGATGGCCATATCCCTGGCAGTGTTCGCACAATAATCGAGATCGCATTCCGGATCCTGATTAATGATATTGATCGTTGGTGGCGATATCTGATGATGCAAAGCCAGTACCGTGAACACGGATTCGAGACCGCCGGCACCGCCCAATAAGTGGCCGGTCATCGACTTGGTCGAATTCACCGTCATCTTGTAGGCGTGATCGGCAAAAGTCGCTTTGATCGCATCCGTTTCATTCTTGTCACCCAAAGGCGTGGAAGTGCCATGCGCATTCAGATACTCGACTTGTTCCGGATTGATTTCAGCATCCTTCATCGCATTCAGCATACTGCGACGCGGACCGTCCATCGATGGCGAAGTGATGTGATAGGCGTCGCCGCTCATGCCGAATCCCAGCACTTCGGCATAAATCCTGGCACCGCGGGCTTTTGCATGTTCGTATTCTTCCAGCACCATGACACCGGCACCTTCGCCGAGCACAAAACCATCCCGGTCTTTGTCCCATGGGCGGGATGCCGTGGCAGGATCGTCGTTGCGTGAAGATAAGGCACGGGCAGAGGCAAATCCGCCAAGACCCAGCGGAGAAATCGTCGATTCTGCACCACCGGCAATCATGACATCGGCGTCGCCGTATTCAATCATGCGGGCAGCGGAACCGATGCAATGCAAGCCAGTAGTACATGCTGTCACAATCGCCAGATTCGGCCCTTTCAAGCCAAACTTAATCGACAAATGACCGGAAATCATATTGATGATGGAAGCCGGTACAAAGAATGGGCTGATACGACGAGGACCGCGCTCGATCAACACTTCTTTGGTTTCTTCAATCAAAGGCAAACCACCAATGCCGGAGCCGACGATCACACCAATACGATCGGCATTTTCTTCAGTCACAGCAATACCGCTATCGCGGAAAGCCTGCATCCCGGCAGCGATACCAAAATGAATGAAGGTATCCATATTGCGGGCTTCTTTAGCGGGGAGATAGTCCTCGACATTGAAACCTTTGACCTCTCCGGCGAAATGCGTGGAAAAAGGCGTTGCATCAAATTTGGTAATCGTGGCGATACCGGATTTACCTGCCGTTACGGCTCCCCAAGCGTCGGCAATCGTATTGCCAACTGGGGAAACGCAACCGAGACCGGTGACCACGACACGACGTTTAAGCGTACGGCTCAAGCGTTTCTCCTGGACTTGAAAACTGGTTATGCTTGGATGCTGAGGCAGTACTGCGAGAGTACCGCGAAACTACTGAATCAGGCCTTAACGTGGGCAGTAGCGTAGTCGATCGCTTGTTGCACAGTTGTGATTTTTTCAGCTTGTTCGTCAGGGATTTCCATTTCGAATTCGTCTTCGAGTGCCATGACCAGCTCTACTGTGTCGAGGGAGTCAGCACCGAGATCGTCCACGAAGGAAGATTCAATTTTGATGTCTGCTTCAGCGACGCCCAGTTGCTCGGCGACGATCTTCTTAACGCGTTGTTCGATATCTGACATATGGTTCTCCATGAGTGGTTACAGAAAGTGCGCGCATTTTAGCAGGTTTGTGCGCAAAAAAAGCAAGTAAGGATTTTACCAGCACATCTCCGTCTAATTCCGTCGATTGTTGCGATAAATATCAATAAAATCATTTTAACCTAAATACATACCACCATTCACATGGAGCGTAGTACCGGTAATATAGCCCGCATCAGGCGATGCAAGGAACAAAGTTGCAGCGGCAATATCCTCAGGCTGGCCTAATCTTGCGAGTGGAATCTGCTGCAAAATCGCAGTTTTCTGGTCTTCCGTCAGTGCTTTTGTCATGTCGGTATCGATAAAACCGGGTGCCACGCAATTGACGGTGATATTGCGGCTACCGATTTCACGCGCCAAGGCGCGACTCATGCCGGCCACGCCGGCCTTGGCTGCGGCGTAATTCATTTGACCTGGATTGCCGGAGGAGCCGACTACCGAAGTAATATTAATGATGCGGCCATGTTTGGCTTTCATCATGCCGCGCAAAACAGCACGCGACAGACGTCCGACAGAACTCAGATTGGTGGAAATCACGCTATCCCACTCCTCTTCTTTCATACGCATGGCCAACTGATCTTGCGTGATACCCGCATTATTGACCAGTATAGATAAGCTGCCGAACTCTTTTTGAATCTCTTCGACCAGAGAAGTGCAACGGGCGACGTCATTGACGTTGAAGGCGACGCCCTTGCCGGCATCCGGACCAAGCTCTGCCAGATACTCAGAGATCGCCGCAGCCCCGGATTCAGAAGTTGCCGTGCCGATCACCCGGGCCCCTGCCCTGGCGAGTGCGATCGCAATGGCTTTACCGATACCACGTGAAGCGCCCGTCACCAGGGCGACCTGATTTGCTAATTGTTGAGTCATGTCAGAATTTCCATTACTTTTTCTAAAGATGCCTGATCAAACAGGGCATCACCAATCAATTCAGCGTCAATCCGTTTGGTCAAACCCGCCAATACCTTGCCGGGGCCGCATTCGATCACGTGCGTGACGCCGCTGCCGCCAATTTTTTGCACGGTCTCGACCCAGCGCACAGGACTGGCTGCCTGCCGCACCAAAGCGTCTTTAATTGCCGCAACCTCATTCACAATCGCGACGTCGACGTTATTAATCAAAGGAATCGCCGGTGCATTGAAAGTCAGACTCGCCATGTAGTCACGCAGCTTATCTGACGCCGGTTTTAGCAGAGATGAGTGAAAAGGCGCAGATACCGGCAAAGGCAAGGCACGCTTCGCGCCCTTGGCCTTTGCAATCTCGCAGGCACGCTCCACTGCGGCCTTAGAACCGGCAATCACGACTTGCGCAGGCGCATTGAAATTGACCGCCTCAACGACTTCCCCGGCATGCCCCGAAACAGCTTCAGCGCATGCAGCGATGACGTCCGCATCGGACAAGCCAAGAATCGCCGCCATGCCGCCCTGCCCGACTGGCACGGCAGTTTGCATGGCTTCAGCACGAAAACGCACCAAAGGCACCGCATCCCTGAAATTGATCACGCCAGCAGCAACCAGGGCCGAATATTCACCCAAGCTATGGCCGGCGACCAGGGCAGGCACAGCGCCGCCAGCCGCAATCCAAGCGCGGTAGCTGGCAACCGCCGCAGTCAGCATGACAGGTTGCGTATTCGTGGTTAAATCCAATGATTCTTTCGGCCCTTCGGCAATCAATTTACCGAGATCGATTTGCAAAGCGTCAGACGCTTCTGCCACTGTTTGCTGCACGATGCTGTTATCAGCAAAGCCGTTCAACATGCCGATGGCTTGCGAACCCTGGCCAGGAAAAACAAACGCAAATTGAGTCATAAATCTTGTTTGATAGAGAAAATAATTAAGGAAATGAAAGAAGTTAAGGCGTAAGCGAGAAAAACTATCGGCGTGAGCCAATTGACTCCTCAATTACATCTTGATAATCGCTGCACCCCAGGTAAAACCGCCGCCTACGCCTTCAATCATAATCGTCTGTCCCGGCTTGACGCGACCGTCCCTGACCGCAACGTCCAAAGCCAGCGGAATCGATGCCGCCGACGTATTGCCATGCTGATCGACGGTCACGACTACTTTCTCCATCGGCATGCGCATTTTCTTGGCAGTGCTTTGCATGATGCGGATATTCGCCTGATGCGGGATCAGCCAGTCAATTTGCGAAGCTTCCATGTTTGCGATTTCCAGGGCTTCGTGTGCGACTTTTTCCAGCAATGAGACCGCGAGTTTAAACACGGCCTGACCATCCATATATAAAAATGCGTTACCGGTAATCGCGCCGGAACTCACGTTGCCAGGGACGCACAAGATGTTCGCATAACTGCCATCCGCATGCAGCTTGGTCGCCAATACGCCGGGCTCGGTTGAGCGCGCCAGGACAACCGCGCCGGCGCCATCGCCAAACAGGACGCAGGTGGTACGGTCTTCAAAATTCAGAATACGGGAAAACACTTCGGCACCGATCACCAGCACATTCTTGTGCGCGCCGGATTTGATCATGCTGTCTGCCATGGCAATCGCGTACATAAAGCCGCTGCAGACTGCCTGCACGTCGACTGCTGCCGCACCGTTCGTAATACCCAGCTTATTTTGCACGACACAAGCAGTGCTTGGAAAGCCGCCGAGAAAATCCGGTGTCGATGTCGCCAAAATAATCAGATCGATATCGTTAGGCTGTATCTTGGCGGCATCCAGCGCACGCTTCGATGCCTCCACTGCCAGGTCACTCGAAGTCACATCTGCCGCTGCATAATGACGCGCCGAAATACCGCTGCGCGAAAAAATCCATTCGTCTGAGGTTTCTATGCCTTTTGCAGCCAGTTGATCCGTCAATTCCTGATTGCTTACCTTGTTGGGTGGCAGATAGCTGCCGGTGCCGATAATTTTACTGAAGAAAGTCATGCGGTTTTCTGTACCATAGTTGCATTGAGTTCATCCGGCAGCGCCTCTGTCGCAGGCATCAGTTCTGCCATGGATGTGGAAATACGAGACAATACATCATTTTTTGCGGCATCGAATGCGCGCTGTATCGCCCATTCATAACTGTACTTATCGGCACTGCCGTGGCTCTTGAATACCAGGCCGCGCAAGCCCAATAAGCTGCCGCCATTGTAGTTCGATGGGTTCATGGTGCGGGAGATCGATTTCAGCGCACTGCGCGCAATCAGGGCGCCCAGCATATTCAGGGGATTGCTCTTGAAGGCATCGGTCAAAGTCGTTTTAACAAACCGCCCCATACCTTCCGCTGCTTTCAGCGTGACATTGCCGACAAAACCATCGCACACGACGATATCGGTGGTGCCCTTGAAAATATCGTTACCTTCCACATTGCCGTAAAAATTCAGCAGCCCGCGCTCGTGATCGGCGCGCAGCAGTTGTGCGGTTTTTTTGACGACATCATTACCCTTGATATCTTCTTCGCCGACATTCAACAAGCCAATAGTCGGCCTGGATTTACCCTCTAATGCCGACACCAGGGCCGAACCCATGATCGCAAACTGATGCAAATGCAGCGGTTCGCAATCGACATTCGCCCCCAGGTCCAGCATGTAAGTCGGTTTATTTTTTTGATTCGGCAGCATGCTGCAAATCGCCGGCCTATCTACGCCCTGCATGGTCTTCAGCACATAGCGCGATACCGCCATCAGGGCACCCGTATTACCGGCAGATACGCAAACCTGCGCATTGCCTTCCTTGACTTGATTCAAGGCGACACGCATGGAGGAGTCTTTTTTACGGCGCAAGGCGATTTCAATAGGATCGTCCATCTCTACTACCTCAGTCGCATTCAGGATAGAGAGACGCGGATGATTGAGCGCCCGGTTTTTTTTCAGTTCTGCCTGAATGTGTGATTCAAGCCCTACCAGAATAAATTCAGCATCGGGTTCGCGCTTAGCAAACGATACTGCCGCTGCAACTGTGACTGCCGGTCCGTGATCTCCGCCCATGCAGTCAATGGAAATTTTTATTGTCATGTAGTGATACTAAACTTCATCCCGAAGCAGCTATCTTATCAAGATTGAGATAGTCAGGTCGCACTATTTCTTTCAGGGATTAATAAAAATACACCGGAAAGAGGGATTTTATGATGTCGGAACGGGAGAATATTTCTATTCAAAAATATTTCCCCCATAAAAAAAGCGGCGCCAAGTACAAGACTCGTTACGCCGCTTTGCTATCTAAGAAGAGATTACTCGTCGTTCTTAGTTTTCAATACTTTACGACCACGGTAAAAGCCGTTTGGGCTGATGTGGTGACGCATATGCGTTTCGCCAGTTGTTGGCTCGATACCCAATTGCGGCGCAACCAGGAAATCGTGTGAACGGTGCATACCGCGCTTGGATGGTGATTTTTTGTTTTGCTGAACGGCCATGATAACTCCTAATACTTCAAAAAATGTTTCTAAAATTTAACACACTTGTTTGTACGAATTAATTAACAAACAAGAATCCCTAACAATACTTCGACCTGAGTGTTTTTTCAGAATAATGCCACTAGGTACGCCCATTTATCTTCTTCAGCACAGCGAATGGCGACACTTTTTTGCTCGCTTCTGCCGATGGTTCTACATTAATCGCTGACACCGTCGAATCTAAGGATACATCCGGGCATACTGCATGTTTGGGCGATTGGGGTATTTCTAACAGCGCCTCATCCTCTATCAAATCGATGACATTGAATGTCTTGCTGCCTACAACTACATCAACCTCGTCATTATCCAATAAAACCTCTATTTCATCGGCTTTAGCTTCATCTTTGGCGAGAATTAATACGGATTCCGAGTCCAGCTCAAACGCAAACGGTGTCAGGCAACGCTGGCACATCAATTGAATTTCGCCACGTACAGCCAACGTAAGCTGAGGATGGCCAAGCTGATCCTTGCCGCCTATCAGTGACCATGCGAGAGCGCCTTGCTGGGTGGCGCTTTCTTCGGAAAGACGAGGCAAATCTGCAATTAAAACACTGCCTTCACGGTGCTCATTGAGCTGGCAAAACGAGAAAGCGTCGATCACAATTGCTTGCATAGGATTATTTGAACCCAGAAAACCTGCGATAATAACAGGATTGCCCCCTGCAAGTCAAAGCCCGCAAACAATTATTGTGATTTTGTCGGCAATGTTTTATGAATGGCGGGTATTTTACGTCATACTCTTGCCGAATTCACTAGCAAATTCCCCATCCCATGCCCATCAACACAGCTCAACCTCGTCTGATTTTAGCATCCAGTTCGGTTTATCGCCGTGAATTATTATCCAGATTGCAATTAGCTTTTGATTGCATGTCGCCTGACATTGACGAGCAAGCCTTGCCGGATGAGGCACCGGAACAGACTGCGCTACGGCTGGCAAAACAAAAAGCCGCAGCAATCGCCGAATCCACGCCCGGCGCACTGGTGATAGGCTCGGACCAGGTGGCGACACTCGACGGACAGCAAATCGGCAAGCCCGGCAACCACGCCAACGCCCTGAAGCAATTGCAAACCATGCGCGGTCGTCAAGTCGTATTCCATACCGCCCTCTGCCTGCTGGATGCCCGCAAGCCCGACCTATGGACAACGCAACTGGAAGATGTCACAACGACTGTGCAGTTTCGCGATCTTAGCGATGCAGAACTGGATGCCTATCTACGTATCGAACAACCCTATGATTGCGCTGGCAGCGCGAAAAACGAGGGGCTGGGCATCGCGATTATCGAAAAAATCGACAGCAGCGATCCGACCGCACTGACCGGTCTGCCGCTGATCGCCTTAACCGGCATGCTACGCAAGGCAGGCGTCAGTTTTTTTAAATAAGCAGGCTCAATTCTTCTCATTCAATGAGATAAATCAGGGAGTATCCTCACAAGCACTCTTAATCCGCATGATTGACGTACGTAATAGCTCAATAATTTCACATACCTAACCCAGTATATTTATGTCCGGCACACTTTATCTGATCCCGAATACCTTAGGTTGCGCAGAAGACCAGCAACACACGCTTTTGCAAAGCATCATTCCCGACACCGTACAGCAGATGACGGCCAAGCTCAGCCATTTCGTCGTTGAGAATGCCAAAACTACCCGCGCCTACCTGAAAATGCTGGGCCAGCAGCATCCTCTCGCCAAGCCGTTGCAAGAGATCACGATGAGCGAACTCAATGTCAACACCCCGGCTGCCGCACTCGAAGGCTTGCTGGCACCCTTGCTGGCGGGTCACGATGTCGGTCTGATTTCAGAAGCAGGCGTACCGGCAGTCGCCGATCCCGGCGCCAATCTAGTCCGACTGGCTCATCAGCGCGGCATTGCCGTGCGTCCGCTAGTCGGCCCGTCATCCCTGCTACTCGCCTTGATGGCAAGCGGCCTGAACGGCCAGAGTTTCGCTTTTCACGGCTATCTGCCGACCGACGCGACACTACGCGCCAAACGAATCAAAGAGCTTGAAGAGCGCTCCCGCAAAGAGCAGCAAACCCAGTTACTGATAGAAACCCCGTATCGCAATGCCGCAATGCTGGATGCTTTAGCCGGCACCTGCCATCCGGGCACACTGATTTGCGTGGCGACCGACCTGAGCCTGAGTAGCGAAGTGATTTCCACCCGAACCGCGGCCGAATGGAAAGCTAAAATTCACGCAAACCAGGCGCCGGATTTTCATAAAAAACCCAGCGTATTTTTATTTCTCGCCCAATAGCTGTCCGCAAAAAAAGAACGTCCGATCACAAAACAGGAAATTGCGCTAGGATAGCGGCCAGACAAGCTGTCCGGACATAGCCCCAACTGGCATGAAAACGAATCCGGATAAACCAATCCAAGGAGATATGCATGTTGAATTTCGATTTTTATAATCCCACCCAAATCATGTTTGGCAAAGGTCGTATCGCCGACCTCGACAAAGTCATTCCCGCCGGCGCCAAAGTGCTGGTGCTCTACGGCGGCGGCAGCATCAAGCAAAATGGCGTGTTCGATCAGGTCATGAGTGCGCTCGGCGCACGCAGCATCACTGAATTCAGCGGCATCGAACCCAATCCCAGCTACGAAACCCTGATGCAAGCGGTCGAGTCGGTGAAGAAAAACCAGATCGATTTCCTGCTCGCAGTCGGTGGCGGCTCCGTGATTGACGGCACCAAATTCGTCGCCGCGGCAAGTTTGTTTGACGGCGCAGACTCTTGGGCGATTCTGGAAAAAGGCGGCAGGAATGTCACCCAGGCATTGCCTTTCGGCAGCGTGCTGACCTTGCCGGCCACCGGTTCAGAAATGAATAACGGCGGCGTTGTTACCCGCAAATCGATCAAGGCCAAGATGGCATTCTCCAGCCGCCACTGTTTCCCGAAATTTTCGATACTCGATCCGACTACTACCTTCACGCTGCCGATGCGCCAGGTCGGCAACGGCGCGGTCGACGCTTACGTGCATGTGATGGAGCAATACATGACCTATCCGGTCAATTCGCCGGTGCAGGATCGCTTTGCCGAAGGCCTGTTAAAAACCCTGATCGAAGAAGGTCCGAAAGCCCTCTCGAATCCGGCCGATTACGATATCCGTGCGAACCTGATGTGGTGCGCGACCATGGCCTTGAACGGCGTGATTTCCACAGGCGTGCCGCAAGACTGGGCGACCCACATGATCGGCCATGAGCTGACCGCATTGCACGGTATCGACCATGCGCAAACCCTGGCGATCGTCTTGCCTAGCATGCTGAGAATCCGCAAAGAAGGCAAGCGCGCCAAGCTGCTGCAATACGCCGAACGCGTCTGGGATCTGCGCGATGGCAGCGAAGACAGCCGCATCGATCAGGCAATCAATATGACCCAGGATTTCTTCGAGCAAATGGGCGTCAAAACCCGCCTCGGCGATTATCAGCTGAATGCCGACCACATTCCGCCGATTCTTGCTGCACTGGAAACCCACCGCATGGTGGCGATTGGTGAAAAACGCGATGTGACGCTGGATGTAAGCCGCCAGGTGCTGGAACTCAGCCTGTAACTTAGCTATAACTTAGTAGTGGC
Source organism: Undibacterium sp. Jales W-56 (assembly GCF_025548535.1). Taxonomy (GTDB): domain Bacteria; phylum Pseudomonadota; class Gammaproteobacteria; order Burkholderiales; family Burkholderiaceae_D; genus Undibacterium. Next base: position 398,497 of record NZ_JAJLQW010000002.1, read on the forward strand.
TTTCGTCCGCAACTCAGCTTAGACCATCGCCCACGAAAAAGCCCGCAATCACGCGGGCTTTTTTTCAACGATGCTCAGTATGAATGTGAATGGCAGAAACAGAAGCCATCGGATGAATTACACGCCGATCTTCTCCAGCATGCCGCCCAGTTCGCGCAGGACCGGTTCCAGCTTTGGATGTCGCGCCGCAAATTGCGCCGATAAGGCTTGGGAACGCTCACTCAAGGCCGTAAAAATCGGATCGCCGGCCGTATCATCGCGGCTCAATACCTGCACGATATCTTTATCGAGCGCCTCCAGCAAGGAACGCAATTCCACATCCACGCTATCCGCATCTTGCAAACCCTCATGCAATTGCTTTAACAGGTCTTTTAAATTTTGCTTATCCATCGCGGCACTCCTTGGTCTTTGATATGTTCAGTGTAGCCCTGTCATGCACGAAACACCAGCACTACCGCCTCGGCAGCAATGCCCTCTTCCCGCCCCAGGTAGCCAAGCCGCTCATTGGTCTTTGCCTTGACATTGACTTGCCCGGGAGCGACTTGCAGATCGGCGGCGATGTGCGCCACCATGCCGGGAATATGCGGCGCCATCTTCGGCGCTTGCGCAATGATGGTCGCATCCAGATTGCCGACCTTGTAACCGGCCTGGTGCAAACGCGCCACCGCCTCCCGCAGCAATACGCGCGAATCGGCGCCCGCAAATTGTTTGTCGGTATCGGGAAAATGGCGTCCGATATCGCCCAAGGCCACCGATCCGAACAAGGCATCGGTAATCGCATGCAACAGCACATCGGCATCCGAATGGCCGAGCAATCCGGTGGTATGCGGAATATCGACGCCACCGATAATCAGTTTGCGACCAGCCGCCAGTGCGTGGCAATCGTAACCCTGACCTATGCGAAATGGCGGGCAATTGTTGGCGGCATTCGAGGATGGATTGATATCGTCGCGGGTATCAGCTTGCTTATCAGTATTCATAAGATATCAACATAACAATATGTAAGGTTAAATCGGCACAGGCCGCAGTATTTTTGCAAATTTATTGGGGAGTATGCACAATAACAAGCATTTAGTGGCTTATATCATATGTGGATACAATTGATACTCTGTCCCAGTATATGATTTTACCCAGAGGTTTTAGATAAATACGATTGCACCAGGGCGAGGTCGCTCGGCAAGGTCACCTTCAGATTGCGCGGATGCCCTTCCACCATCAAGGGCTCATGTCCCGCTGCCTCCATCGCGCTAGATTCGTCGGTGACTTCACCTGCCGCATCCAGCGCCGCACTCAATGCCGCGTGACGAAACATCTGCGGCGTTTGCGCCAGCCACAAACCATCGCGCGCGATGGTTGCGACCTTGCCCTCAGTTACCCGCTTCACGGTATCCACCACTGGCAGCGCCAATAGGCCGCCGCTGGCATGTTCACCGACTTGTGCAATCAGTTGCGCAATCATCTCCGGCGTCAAACCGGGTCGCGCTGCGTCGTGCACCAGGATCCAATCGTCGGGATCGACTGCCGCCTGCAGTGATGCCAGGCCATTGCGCACCGTCTCACGCCGGGTCGCACTGCCACAACGCAGGATGCTGAGCTTCTTGTCCACCTTATTGCCCACCTTATTGCCAACATCGCCCAGACCTTGCAATGCGTCTTCCACATACACGTCGTACGCGCTGACCACCACATACACATGCTGGATCAAGGGCGATGCCAGAAACGCCTGCACCGCATAGCGCAGAATCGACTCACCATGAATCGTCAAATACTGTTTTGGCGTAGCCCCACCCATCCGCGCACCGACCCCGGCGGCGGGAATCAAGGCGAAATATTTTTTGCGGGTCAGATCGGTTTGTAAAGAGCTGGTCATGAAAGCGCTGTGTTCCTCAAAAGCAAAGGCGGCATCGTTTATAATTGGTGTTCATTTTAACCGCCAAATCATGGCTGCGATGTGCATTTGCAAGCGCTTTTGCAGCCCACATAGCTCTACCCAACCGCGACCGACCCACTCAGCAATGGCATTTGATCTCGTTAAAGCGCTACCCAAACCCGGTAATCGTTTCGTACTTCCCGCCTTACATGGCTCTGCCGACGCGTACGTCCTGTCGCTCGCGGCAATCGCGCTGAAGGCGCAGCAACGCATGCTGAGCATCGTGGTGGCGAATCCGGCCGATGCGCAGCGCCTGCTAGATGAAATTCCCTGGTTTGCACCGGAACTGCGCTGCCATTTGCTGCCGGATTGGGAAACCCTGCCATACGACGCGTTTTCACCGCATCAGGATCTGGTCTCCGAGCGTCTATCGACCCTATATGAGATTCAAAACGGCAATTGCGATGTGCTGCTGGTACCAGCAACCACCGCCCTGGTACGGATGGCCCCGCCCTCGTTTTTAGCGGCCTATACCTTCTTCTTCAAACAAGGCGAGACGCTGGATGAAACCAGGCTCAAGACCCAATTAACCCTGGCCGGCTACACCCATGTTTCGCAAGTCATGTCGCCGGGCGAATATTCGGTGCGCGGCGGCCTGATCGATTTATTCCCGATGGGATCGGTGCTGCCGTATCGCCTGGATTTGTTCGGCGATAGTATCGAAACCATCCGCACCTTCGACGCCGATACCCAGCGTTCGCTATATCCGGTCAAGGAAGTGCGTCTGCTGCCGGGCCGCGAATTCCCTATGGATGATGCTGCGCGCACTGCATTTCGCGGGCGCTGGCGCGAGACTTTTGAAGGCGATCCCTCGCGCTCTACGGTCTACAAAGACATCGGCAGCGGCATTGCGTCTGCCGGGATCGAATATTATTTGCCGCTGTTTTTTGATGAAAGTGCGACGCTGTTCGACTACCTGCCGGCCAACAGCCATTTCACTCTGATCGGCGACATCGATGAAGCGATTCAGCGTTTTTGGGTCGATACCCGTTCCCGTTACCAGTTTCTAAAGTCGGATCGCGAGCGTCCGGTGTTGCCGCCGGAATCGATTTTCTTGCGGGATGAGGATTTTTTCACAGAGATGAAGTCGCAAGCCCGCTGGATTATTCAGCGCGACGGTCTGGTATCGGAAATCTCCAGTTTTTTACCGGACGTCGCAGTCAATCGTCGCGCGGACGATCCGCTCACCAATTTGCGCAGCTTTTTGCTGCAAACCGATAAGCGCGTATTGATCTGCGCCGAAACCCTGGGCCGCCGTGAGACGCTGCAGCAATATTTTAACGAATACAACATCGCGTTAACGCTATGCGAAGGCTATGCCGACTTCCTCACCGCCAGCGACAAGCTGATGCTGGGCGTGGCACCGCTGCACGCCGGTTGCGTCCTGGCAGATGGCATCGTCTTTATTACCGAAGCCGAGTTATACGCCGGATCAGGTAAACGCATCGGCCGCAAAAAACAGGAAGCCGTCACGCAGGTCGAGCACATGGTGCGCGATTTGTCCGAGCTTAAAATCGGCGACCCTGTAGTGCACAGCAATCATGGCATCGGCCGCTATATGGGCCTGATCAGCATGGATCTAGGAGAAGGCGAAACCGAATTCCTGCATCTGGAATACGCCAAAGACACCAAGCTGTATGTGCCCGTCTCGCAATTGCATGTCATCTCGCGCTACTCCGGCGCCTCGCCCGACGATGCGCCGTTGCACAGTCTGGGTTCCGGCCAGTGGGAAAAAGCCAAGCGCAAAGCCGCCCAGCAAATCCGCGACAGCGCAGCTGAATTGCTGAATCTGTACGCCCGCCGTGCCTTGCGCCAGGGCCATGCGTTTGAATATTCGACACGCGATTACGAAACCTTTGCCGACAGTTTCGGCTTTGAAGAAACCGTCGATCAGGCTGCCGCGATCACCGCCGTGATCGGCGATATGACATCCGGCAAACCGATGGATCGCCTGATCTGCGGCGATGTCGGTTTCGGCAAGACCGAAGTCGCCCTGCGCGCCGCCTTTGTCGCGGTCATGGGCGGCAAACAGGTCGCCATCCTCGCGCCCACCACGCTGCTGGCGGAACAGCATGCGCAGACTTTTGCCGATCGTTTCGCCCATTGGCCGGTCAGGATCGCTGAATTATCGCGCTTCCGTTCCGGCAAAGAAATCACGCAAGCGATCAAAGGCATGGGGGACGGCACTCTAGATATCGTGATCGGTACCCATAAATTATTATCCGGTGATGTGAAGTTCTCACGCCTCGGTCTGGTCATCATCGACGAAGAACATCGTTTCGGGGTACGCCAAAAAGAAGCGCTGAAATCCCTTCGTGCCGAGGTCGACGTACTGACGCTGACGGCAACGCCGATCCCGCGTACGCTAGGCATGGCGCTGGAAGGTTTGCGCGACTTCTCCATCATTGCGACCGCACCGCAAAAACGTCTGGCGATCAAAACCTTCGTGCGCAGCGAGAATGAATCTGTGATTCGCGAAGCCTGCCTGCGCGAGTTAAAACGCGGCGGCCAGGTGTACTTCCTGCACAACGAAGTCGATACCATCCAGAACCGTAAAGCCATGCTGGAAGCGCTATTGCCCGAAGCGCGCATCGTGGTCGCCCACGGCCAGATGCATGAGCGCGATCTGGAAAAAGTCATGCGCGATTTCGTCGCCCAACGCCATAATATTTTGTTGTGCACCACGATTATCGAAACCGGCATCGACGTCCCGACGGCGAATACCATCATCATGCACAGGGCCGATAAATTCGGCCTGGCACAGTTGCATCAATTGCGCGGCCGGGTCGGTCGTTCGCATCATCAGGCGTATGCGTATTTATTGGTCAATGATGTGCAAACCCTGACCAAACAAGCCGATCGACGCCTCGAAGCGATCCAGCAGATGGAAGAATTAGGCAGCGGCTTCTACCTGGCGATGCACGATCTGGAGATCCGCGGCGCCGGTGAAGTATTGGGCGACAATCAATCCGGCGAAATGCATGAGATCGGCTTCCAGTTGTACTCGGATATGCTGAACGAAGCGGTGCGCTCGCTGAAAAATGGCAAAGAACCCGATCTGGCAGCGCCGTTATCGACCACCACAGAAATCAATCTGCACATCCCTGCGCTGTTGCCCAACGATTTCTGCGGCGATGTGCACGAGCGCCTGTCTATCTACAAACGCCTGGCGAATTGCAGCAAGCAAGAGGCGATTGATGATTTGCAGGAAGAGATGATCGACCGTTTTGGCAAATTGCCGGAACCTGTTAAAACCCTGCTGGAAACACATAGGCTACGGGTAGCAGCCAAGCCTCTGGGCATCATCAAAATTGATGCGCATACCGAAGCGGCGACTTTACAATTCGAGCCTAAACCGCCTATCGATGCGATGCGCATCATCGAACTGGTGCAAAAGAACAAGCACATCAAGTTAAACGGTCAGGACAAATTGCGCATCACTGCGAATATGCCGGATCTGGCGGCGCGGGTAACGCAAATCAAAGCCGCCTTGCGCGCACTACATTAAATATTGATCGATCCACATCCAAGCAAAATAAAAATGCACTTAACTATTCAAGGCCTGAGGCAAATCCTGACAACCGACCTGACGCTGATCAAACATGTCGCCAGTCTGACGCAAGCAGAAAAAATGATTGCGATCACGCCGCAAGCAGTGCGTCTGGAAAATCTGCGCTGCGGAAAAGAAGCCGCAATCCAGCTCAAAGCGCAAATCGAAGCCGATTGTCTGGCGGCGCATCTGGATATCACCCTGAGCGAATCCCCACGGACATTGGCGGATTTCAAGCTGGTCGCGATGGACATGGATTCCACCCTGATCACCATCGAATGCATCGATGAAATCGCCGATATGCAAGGCCTGAAACCGCAGGTCTCCGCAATCACCGAAGCCGCCATGCGTGGCGAGATCGAGTTTCAAGAAAGCCTGGCCCGCCGCGTCGCCCTGCTGAAAGGCCTGGATGCAGCGGCGCTGCAAAAAGTCTACGAGGAACGCGTGCGCCTGTCGCCCGGCGCGGAGAATATGCTAAAGGCCGTGCAGCAGGCAGGCTTAAAAACGCTGCTGGTATCCGGCGGCTTCACCTTCTTCACCGATCGGATGAAGACCCGCTGCAATCTCGACTACACCCACGCCAATGTGCTGGAAATTGAGCAGGGTAAACTCACCGGCAAAGTCGTCGGCGGCATCGTCGATGCACTGGAAAAACAACGCACAGTTGAGCGGGTCGCAGCAGAACTCGGGATTGCTACCAAACAAGTCATCGTCATGGGCGATGGTGCCAATGACCTCAAGATGATGGGTATCTCAGGCCTGTCAGTCGCCTTCCGCGCCAAACCGGTCGTCAGGGCGCAAGCCGATGTGGCATTGAATTTTGTCGGCCTGGACGGGGTGCTGAATGTCTTGCATCCATAGAGAGACAGGCAAATAAATTGACAAGCAATACCAAAACCCATCTGCGCTCGCTGATGGGTTTTTTTATGGAACATGAGATATTTTCACTCCTTTTAAAAAATAGTACGGACGTACGATTTTTTAAGATAAAATAGTTTGATAACATGCCTCGGAGCAGTTCTGAACCCACTCAGGCAAACCAAAATCACGCTAAAGCGATCGACAGGAGACATAATGTTTGAAGAATTCATGGGCACCATGCCGGTGGCCGACCGTCAAAAATTTGAGATTGGCGCGCTTGCCGCTTACATGCATCAGCATGTAGAAGGCTTTGACACCAAAGCTGCCGACACCATGACCGTCGAGCAATTCAAAGGCGGCCAGTCGAATCCCACTTTTAAAATCACTGCAGGCCATCAGCGTTATGTGATGCGCGCCAAACCCGGCCCGGTCGCCAAGCTCTTGCCGTCGGCGCATGCGATAGAACGTGAATTCAAAGTCATGGATGCCTTGAACAAAGCAGGCTTCCCGGCAGCCAGGCAATACGCCCTGTGCGCCGATGAAGACGTGATTGGGCGCGCCTTCTACATCATGGAATTTGTCGATGGCCGCGTGCTTTGGGACCAATCGCTGCCAGGCATGACGCCGCCGCAGCGCGCCGAAATTTATGATGAGATGAATCGCGTCATCTCGCAATTACATACGATGGATTACGCCGCAATCGGGCTGGCAGATTACGGCCGGCCCGGCAACTATTTCGCCCGCCAGATCGACCGCTGGACCAAGCAATATAAAGCCTCCGAGACCGAAAAGATCGACGCCATGGATAACCTGATCGCATGGTTGCCGCATAACATTCCCCCTGGCGACGACACCAGCATCGTGCATGGCGACTATCGCCTCGACAATATGATGTTCCACCCGACCGAGCCGCGTATCCTGGCCGTATTGGATTGGGAATTATCAACCCTAGGTCATCCGCTCGCTGACTTTTCGTACCATTGCATGAGCTGGCATGTGACGGCAGGTCAATTCCGCGGCATCAAAGGCCTGGATCACAAAGCACTCGGCATCCCGAGCGAACAGGAGTACATCGCCAAATACTGCGAACGCACCGGCAAAACCATACGCCAGGAAGATTTCAGTTTCTACCTCGCCTACAACATGTTCCGTATGGCCGGTATTTTGCAAGGCATCATGAAACGTTACGTCGATGGCACCGCATCCAGCGCACAAGCGAAAAAATCAGGTGAAGCAGCGCGTCCAATGGCCGAGTTGGGCTGGAGTTATGTCAGCAAATAGTCAATAAGTAGCCTCCACGAAGACGCAAAAAACACAGAGGCATGGAAGAATCACTAAAGAACATGGTTTATTAGCGAATATTCCGCAGTCCTTCTTATGATTTTCTCTGTGCCTTCGTACCTCGGTTAGTATTTTTTTTCAAGCACATCAACAGCAAGCCAACCATCAGGAGACAAGCATGGAATTCGATTACTCGGATCGCTGTAAAGAATTGCAGGGTAAATTACTCAAGTTCATGGATGAGCATATCTATCCGAACGAAAAAGCCTACAAAGAAGAAATCGACCGTAACGGCCAGGAAAAAGGCAATCGCTGGATCGCGACCAAGATCATCGAGGATCTGAAGCCGAAAGCCCGCGCACAAGGTTTGTGGAATTTATTTTTGCCAAAATCGGTACGCGCGCCGGAAGGCTTATCGAATCTCGATTACGCTCCGCTGTGCGAAATCATGGGCCGCGTCAGCTGGGCGCCAGAGGTATTCAACTGCTCGGCACCCGATACCGGCAATATGGAAACGATAGAACGCTACGGCACCGAGGAACATAAAAAACAATGGCTGGAACCGCTGCTGCGCGGCGAAATCCGCTCTGCCTTTGCCATGACAGAACCGAATGTCGCCTCATCCGATGCCACCAATATCGAGACCCGGATTGACCGCGATGGCGACCACTATGTGATCAATGGCCATAAATGGTGGATCTCCGGTGCGGGCGACCCACGCTGCGCCGTCTATATTTTGATGGGCAAAACCGATGTCAACGCAGCACGCCATTCGCAACAATCGATGATTCTGGTCGACGCCAAAACGCCGGGGATTACCGTGGTACGTCCTCTGCCGGTATTCGGTTATGACGATGCGCCGCACGGTCATTGCGAGATTTTGTTTGAAAACGTGCGCGTCCCGGCCTCCAATTTGCTGCTGGGCGAAGGCCGCGGTTTTGAAATCGCCCAAGGCCGCCTCGGCCCTGGTCGCATTCATCACTGCATGCGCGCAATCGGCGTGGCAGAACGTGCGTTGGAACTCATGTGCAAACGCCTGAATAGCCGCGTCGCTTTCGGTAAAAAAGTATCCGAACAAAGCATCTGGCGCGAGCGTATTGCCGAGTCCCGCATCCAGATCGACACAGCGCGTTTGCTGACGCTCAAAGCCGCCTACATGATGGACACCGTCGGCAACAAGTTTGCACAGGCAGAAATCGCCATGATCAAAGTGCTGGCACCGAATGTCACGCAACAAGTGCTGGACTGGGCGATCCAGGCGCACGGTGCGGGCGGCGTTTCTGGCGACTTCCCGCTCGCAGCGCAATGGGCAGGCAACCGCACATTGCGTCTGGCCGATGGCCCCGATGAAGTGCATCGTAACGCGATCGCCAAATTGGAATTGGCAAAACATATCAGCCTGACCGAAGACCTGGGCTTGCCGGTTACCCGCTCTTAAATCATCGCTAGGACTTACGCAGAAACCGAAACCGCTCACCACAGAGACACAGAGAAAAACAAGAGAAACTCGTTCCCTGACACGTCGATATGAAAATGAACCCGCAAGCTGGACGGGCCTGTTGGCACGAAATGCCTTTAAAACCCGCATCCAGCCTGCGGATTCAATGTAAACGCCGGCAGGCAACTTACCGTTTTGCGTAAATCCTGATGTAAATAGCTAAGCAAAACGGCGAAGAATTTCTTCGCCGTTTTTTATTGCCGAATCATGGGTCAGTATTTAGTCAATATAGCGCCCATCAATGACTACCCGAGTGCCAATAAGTCGCCAACGTCGTCGCCAGCAATACCATCAGACAGCCCATCATTGCCCGCACAGAGGGTGTCTCATGCAACACGAAATACGCCAGTACAATCCCATATACAGGTTCCAACGAGGTCGTCAAACTCGCGAATCGGGTAGAGACATGTCGCAGGCTGAACATGAATAGTCCGTGCGACAAGGCAGTGAACACCACACCGAGCAACGCGAGTCCCCACCATACTTCCATTGCGACACCAGAAGCCGCGCCACTGAACAACACAAACGGCAACAAGCTCACACAGGCAACGCCATTCTGATAAAACGCCAGATTAAAAGCTGCCATATGCGATCCCTGCCAGCGATTTATCAGGGCCAATAAAGCAAAACTGAATCCCGACAGCACGCCCAATAACAAACCAGGCAAGGCAGCGCTTTCAGCGATCTGCTCCAGACGAGTATCGCTGACCATCACCACCATCCCAAGCATCACCGCCAAAGCCGCCAGCCAGTCACGAGCATGCCGCTTTTCTTTAAACAAGTAAGGCTCCAGCCAGGCCACAAACAAAGGAAAACTCGCGAATCCGATCAAACCATAAGCAACCGGTGCCACATTCAAGGATGCAAAAAAACTCAGCCAATGCAGCGCCAGCAAAACTCCGCATAAATACACGGCCTTAGGCATTCCACGCAAACGCAATTCGCGCCGCACCAGCAACACTGGCAACAAACTCAATGCAGCAAACAAGGTACGCCCAAATACCAGCAGCAAAGAACTTGCCGCCAGCACTTTGCCAACGACGCCGGCACTGCCGAACAGTAACACGGCGATATGCAGCGCAAGGATGGCTTGTAGAGATTTATTTTTCATCAGGACTAAAATCAAATAAGCCACAGTATAAAGTGACTGTTCGATCGGATCCCATCTTTGAGATCAATGAAAAATAATCACAGGATTGCCTTCGAAGATAAAAACACTGGACCGAACCGCTATTACCGGCATCTGACTAAGATGAATCTACTGATGTGCGGATCGCGATGGACCATGAATGGAACAATTTAAAATACGCTTGATTTTTTGTATTCCCACTTATTTCACCCAAGGATAAAGCAATGACATCGCTGAATTTCAAACTCGCGGATTTGAGTTTGCACCGGGATACCATCTTGACCATCAACAATGAATATATGTCCTGGGTGGCGTCTGGCATTGAGACGTCCTTTGGCATATCGGTAGCAAATTTACTTGGCATGTCTATTCCGGCTTACGTAGCAAGCGTGATTGACAAAGTCTGTAGCGACCAACCGCCTAGAGGTGCTTTTTATCTTGTGGAATTGAATGGAGAACTCGCAGGTATGGTGGGCCTGCGCTGGCTGCGCGACGGTGTGGCAGAAATCAAGCGCTTGTATGTGCGCCCGCCATTTCGCGGCAAGCAACTTGGAGAAGCGTTATTGCGTAAAGTACTCAATGATGCCAGGGCATTTGGCTACCAGCGCGTCTGTCTCGATACCGCCCCTTTCATGCTCTCCGCTCAACGTCTTTACAAGAGTTTTGGATTCAATGAATGCGCCCCCTATGTGGAAGCGGAAGTACCGGTGGCATTACACGCGACCTGGCACTTCATGGCACTCGATTTGAATCAAGTAGAGAACACACCTTTGTAAATGGCAATAGCTTAAATCGGCAAGAAACGGACGCACTTGGATTGAAAGAATTTTCTTCGCGCAGTCATTGAAGCTGAGTCAGAGCAGTTGGCGTAAGCGTGTGAGTTCGTTTGAGAATATCTTGCTCGTCGTCTTGCATACGTCCGCTCCTCTTATTTTTGATAATGATAGAGGAAATAAGCAGGAATTTTTCTTTGACAACAATGGAATTTTTGGTTTGGAGGGAGAATCGATGTTCTTTGCGAACGCCTTCAAGGGTGAATTGGTGACGGTAGTAATAAACGCCGTGACGGGATTGCTGGATTTTACACGCAAGTTTCATCGTAGCCTCTGAGTTAAGAGTACCACCTATGAATACCGTCATGTGCGAAACAAAAACAAAAAAGCCCTTGAAAAATCAAGGGCTTACTTATCTTTGGCGGAGAGGGGGGATTCTTCGCCAATAATCGTAAGTCCCTGATCTATTGAGTTTTATTTTTGTATTTTCACCTTATGACAGCAAAAAGGAGTGACCCCAATGAGTGACACCTGTCAATTATATTTGAAGATTTTAATTCTGCGGTGACTCAGTTCGAATCCGTTTTTAGTATTCGAATTGCTGATCGCAGCGATGTTAAATAGGCTGGGGAGGGGTAAATCCCGAACCCATCCAGTTACCTTTTCAAGCTATATGCCCGAAGCATTCGTACATGTCCAGGTTGTACCGTTGAAATCAAACTCGCATAAATCGCCACCCATTTCACAATCCCGCGCATATTTTTCGTAATCAATATAAGCACGTACCGATTCTGGCACGTCGTTTAAGTAGAATTCGTCAAATAGTTTTTCCGCTACATCCTTCAAATTACCCTCGGACAAATTCATGTCTTCCAACTTATCCAAAGCATTTTCCAAGCTGTAGCCTGAAACACTGAGCAAATAAAACAGAGCTGTTTTTTCTTGGTCACTCAGGTCAGCAACGTTGTCAAACCAGGAAGCCAAATTGCCTTGATTGATACCACAAGCTGAAAATAGCTCGCAGTCCTCACCATCAATAAACTGGATTTCAAACTCTTCTACAGGATTGCCAAAAGCGTCCAGCAGGTTTTCCGATTTCTCGGTGTATGACTCCAAGGTGTCAAAGTAAAAGCCAATTGCATCCAAGCTATAAGGCTGTGCGAAAAATGTGCTCATGGTGCTCTCTGCCTTCGTATCGTTTTTAGGCTGGTTGAGCCTGATTTGATTAAAGACTTGCTCTGTTTTTGCAGACTTCACAACTCGTTTATCTGCATCATTTTTGAGTCGTTTCGCCTAAGCCACGAATGGCATGGCTGGACAAGAAGCAATGCAAGCAATTTGTCAAAATCGCAGTCGTAACGAAGTGAGAACCGATTGCAGAAAATCCCGAAGGGGAATGCTTGTTTTGATACGCAGACATGCAAATCTTGGCGTTTTTAGCGAGACGGGGAAAAGGTGTTGCAGATTGAGATTGAGGTAAAAACAGAGATACCGTGAAATTGGCTTAGGGGGGCTGTAGATTTTATTGTTTAGATTTTGAATTAACTTGCACTGACCTAAACGGACTGGGCACGGTATTACTGATTACTTCGTTGAAGAGAATGATTTTTTTGTCCAAGTGTCCGAGTAGTACAAGTGCTTTTGCAACTCTTGTGAATTATTCCATTGCCGCTGTAAAAATTTTAAATAGTCAGGATTGAAAATAGATATCATCACAACAATTAATGCTAAAATAGCAATAATTCATGCCTCGTCATGATTGAACTTCAGTTTCAGTTAATACCCGGAAAAAATTATCAACCTTTTCGATGACTTTAAAATATAACTATGGCCAAAGATGATTTAGAACTCTTTCGTTTAAAAACTGAACTTGATATAGAAAAGTCGAAGAGTGAACTTGAGGAGTTCAAGTCTAAACTATTTGAACAGATTGCAAACGCGACCAACGAGTTTGGAAAACTTAAGACCGAGCTAGTTGAACAAGTCGCAAATGCGAAAGTTGATATTGGTAAGCATGCCATTGATGAGATGTCCAAGGCTTTCGGCTTTTTTCGCATCTCGATTCTTGTTGCGATTGGTTTGGTTTTAACGTTAGGAGGTCTTAGCTACATATCCGTTGACTCAACAGTTCGTAAGATTGTTGATGCAAAGCTCAACGATTGGTTATCTTTTGAAAAGAAAGGAGCCATATTAAAAGACTCCCTTGAGCAAGTTCGGATGAAAACAGCATTAGATTCACTAGTCATTCGGCTAGCAAGGAATAAAGCAGATGATCGTCCCAATTTTCAATTTGAAATTAGTGAATTAGAAAAAAACCGCCTAATCGCCTAAGCTACAGCACCTCGTATGTGCCGCCGGGTTCTACGGATTATCAAAGCTACTGTGCCAATGTCGCTACGGGACCAAGCATTGGCAACGTCATTCAGCCGGACAGTCAAAATGGTGTTGGCTCAAGCCCGGTTTTCGTCAATCTTGGAAACGGTCACTGCGACGTGACACAAGACATTGTGACCCATGAGTTTGGACATGCACTGGGTCTTGCGAATCACTTCAATGGATTTGGGATTGGGGATTCAATCTCTACGACATATTGGGATGTGCTGGCGACCTTGTATGGTAATCCGCAGTCAACTACTTCACAAAATCTAATTGTTCGTCGGGCTGCGAATTAACTGATTGAAGAAATTTCTTTGCTGGAGCTTCTTCAATCAGTTTAGAAAAATCGTCATGTATTTCATTGTTAGATACACGAGATTTTATTTGAACTGTCAATGTTTCCTTTCACCACACTCACGATTTTTTAAGCAATGGATGTGTGTAATTTAACGAATAGTTGAATGCAAAGTACTTGACCACATCTTTGAAAAATTCCTACAAAAAACCTCTTAATTGTTATTCTGGTGTTTACCTATACTGGCATAGGTTTTCTATGTCGGTCGTTTTGAGTAGTACTTCTGAAAGGAAATATCAAATGAAATTCAATTTAGTTGTATTCGCAATTGGCACTCTCATTGCAGGTGTGAGCTTTGCTCAAACTCCCGCTCCAGCGCCTGCTTCAACACCTGCCACCAAAATGCCGACGGTGGTGCAGGTAAGGTCTGGGTAAACTCAAAATCGAATACCTACCACTGTCCGGGCAGCAAATTTTATGGAGAAACAAAGGCTGGCGAGTATATGATATGTTTTCCCGCGCACAGACAGGATCTACTTTTGTTGTTCTACGATGGCACACTTTATTTCAAAGGATATGGTCTGTAAGCGATCACGCAATAAAGTTTGTTGATGAACTAAATAAACTTGGCGAAACATAATTTGTTTTGAGAGCGCTTGTATGAATTGAATGAGCGCCTTATGATTTTTTGCTTCCCCCATAAAAGACACTGTGCGACTAGTTTTATCTGGTTGAAACTCTAACAGCTCAATATCAGGATTCGAGGCATGTTCGATCGACTGAAACAATACATCCCATTCAAATTTCCGTTCAATTGCTAATTCTGTCCATTTTTTCTCTATTTCCTCTTCCTGCTTGTTCAATTTTGGTGGTTGCGTTTTTAAAATACCTAATTTGATTGAATTCGTTTTTTCTCTCACCGTTGTTGTACGGTTCGTCGTGTTGTACGCTTCCCCTGCAAGCCATCCTGCACAAAAAGTCAGGAGGATTGCTATTCCCCATAAACGCACTCCATAATGAAGTCGTGGCTGCAACAAATCAGATAGTTCTGTCCTCATCGGCACCATGCTCCATGAGGCAAATACTGTGTGGTTAAATTAGGAAAAGTTAATTGAATAAATTCAATAGGCGTATTACTTTTTTCTGGACGCGCACACCAATATAAAAGAGATTCTGTATCTGGCATGGATAATATTTGTCTTCGGAGTAGTCTTACACCTGATATATCCGCACTGTCGATAATTGGCTCTACATCATGTGCCTGAAGTCCATGGCGATCAAAACGCAATAAAGTCAACCGGCGATTTTCCGACAATATCAATACCGTTTTCTTCTTCTTGGTGTAGTGCTGATGTTCACAATATGCCGCGGCTGATACTGGCATAACAGAAATTAATTGATAGTTTTTTGAAACAACAATTTCTATCAATTTCTTTAACCAATCAGCGCGCAATGCATAAGCCATTCCGGTACCGCCATAAGTAGCAAACTCCGTATGTAAAATCCACTCCGCATTTAGTTTTATACCCTGCTTCTCAAACAAAATGCTTGAATAATTATGCAACTCATCGAGTTGCTGCAACGCGTCCTGCCAAGGAACAGGAATGAAAACGGCAAACTCATCTGAAACCGTCAAAACCAGACGCGCATTGCGAGCTAATTGGTTCTTTTTTGCGTCAAGCATGTCGGAGAACGCGCACAAAACATCGTCAGTATTACCGAAGTTTTCAGATGTAATAGCGTGAGAGGATTCGCCTGAGCTCGTTTGCAACCAGCAATGGTCCGGAAACAAGCCCACAAAAACAGGACTAGGCAACAAACGTAACACGATTGACCTCCTGTAATGTGCTATGCCCTTGTTTTACCAACTCTAAAGCGACGTCGCGTAGAAAGCGCGTTCCCTCTTTTCTTGCCTGTTCTTTTAATGTACGTATTGAGGCACGACTAATAATCATTTCTCGAATCTCGTCAGTCAATCTCAGCACTTCCGCAATGGCTTTTCGGCCTTTGTATCCGGTATTACGGCACTGGGCGCAACCTTTCCCTACATGAAACCGATAATTCTCAGGGTCTGTAATTCCTGATTCCTTCAGCATGTCAGGCGAGATCACTACGGGTTCATTACAGTATTGACAGTTCTGTCGCACCAGACGCTGTGCGACTACACCTGTGAGCGACGACACAAAGTTATAAGGATCGACCCCCATATGCATAAATCGTCCAATCACATCGAAGGTATTGTTGGCATGCACAGAAGTAAAAACCATATGTCCTGTCAAAGCAGACTGCACTGCAATCTGTGCGGTTTCTGAATCTCGTATTTCACCGACCAATATCTTGTCGGGATCATGTCTCAGAATAGAACGTAAGCCGACTGCAAAAGTAAGCCCTTTTTTTTCATTTACCGGAATCTGCAATACGCCAGGCAATTGATATTCGACAGGATCTTCAATCGTTATAAACTTATCCTCACCATGATTAATTTCCGTTAGCGCAGCATACAACGTCGTGGTTTTGCCACTACCTGTGGGACCAGTAACTAACATCATTCCATACGGTTCCGCCGCTAAGCGTCGCAACGACGTAATTGTTTGAGCGTCAAAGCCCAATGAGTCGAGCGTCAATCGTTGAACGCTGTCAATGAGTGCTTTTTTGTCCAAGATACGAAGAACGGCGTCTTCGCCATGAATGCTTGGCATAATTGATACACGAATATCAATATCGCGTCCCTTGGCTGCCACACGAAATCGCCCATCCTGAGGAATACGTTTTTCTGCGATATCTAACTCTGCGAGTACTTTAATCCGTGCAATTGCCTGTTCAGCCAATCCGACATTGTTCACAGAAGCAATATGATTTAATACGCCATCGATGCGAAATTTGACTACCAGTCCCTGCGGTAAGGATTCCAGATGAATGTCACTCGCCTCAAAACGTAACGCATCAAATACGGTAGAATTAATTAACCGCACTGCCGGACTTACTTCCCCCTGAATCGATGTCAAGCTCAGGTCGGTACTTGCATCTCTTGCTAGTTCAATTTGCTCATCTAGCCCCACTGCATCCGCCACAGCACTAAATTCAGCCTCATGAAATTCTAATTTTTGAAGAACTTGGAGTGGATCTGCCAGATAAATCGCATGAAATTGGATTTCCAGATGAGCAAGCCATGCGCCGGTATGAGGTTCTAATGGCAAGCCTAAGACAGCACAATAGCGTCCCTCCTTATCCAAGCCGATAAGCAAGGTTCGTGCGCTCATATTGGCATAGCCAACCAACTCAAAATCTGGCTGAATCGACCATCCATTCGTAAGATCAAGGAAAGGGTAACCGGCAAGTTCTGCGCTTTCCTCCAATGCAGCTTGTCTTGTCAGTCCGTGAGTATTGGCCAGAATGCTTAGCCAATCATGATGTGAGACCTCATCGGCTCTGGCATCTAAAATATGTTGGAGAGTTAACATTGGACAGAGAAAAAATTAGACTGCATTGGCTAAATCAAAAATAGGGGAATACAACATCAGCACGATTACTCCAACGATGAGACCAATGCCGACCATAAGTACCGGCTCAATAATGCGACCAGCTGCATCAATCCACATCGCAACCTCCTGGTCATAAAAATCAGCGATACGTTCCATCATTTCGTCCAGGTTTCCTGATGATTCTCCGGCTAAGAGTAAGCGCTGAGCAACTTCGGTACTAAGTTCACATTCACTCATTACTTTTGACATTGCGTGACCTTCACTCACAGCAATTGCTGCTGTATGAAGACGTCCTTTCATTGTGTCCGAGAGAGATGCCTCAGTCATTTTCATAGCGGTCAACACACTAACGCCACTATGCAGCAACATACTCAGCGTCCGATACAAGCGAGCTAATTGCAGAACCCATACACGCTCCCCAATCACCGGTATTTTAAGAATGGTGCGCGAGATCCAGGTGCGAATACCTGGATGAAAAATAATGGTCGTCAATACGAATACAACCATAACCAGGCCAGACCAAGCCCATAGGGAATGATGTCGAACAAAACCACCCCAAAGTTGTACAAAGCCCATTGACGTCTGATTTGGCGAAGAGACATCCTCAAATACGATACTGAATCGCGGTACCACATAGAAGAGTAAGAACGAAATAACCAGAAAACCGACACTGAGTAGTATGAGCGGATAAGTCATCGCTGCTTTTAACTTTGCGCGAATTCCATCCACCTGATACTGGTATTGCATAAACCGTTTTATCGATGCTCGAACTGTCCCCGTAGTTTCGCTAGAGCGCACCATGGCAACATAGAGCTGAGGGAAAACGGAAGGCAAGCCTGCCATAGCATCTGAGAGCTGATGACCTTGCCGCAAACTCAGTAATAAAGCGTCATAAATACCCCGATGCTTTCCTCGTTTATCATTTAATCCCAACACTTGTATTGCATCCACAATTGGCTGCCCCGCATCCAGTAGCGAGTAAAGCTGCTGGTTAAAGACAGTTAAGTTGAAGGACGCTGAGTCGGCGGTTTGATTCCAACGTCCACGCAATTGCTTCAGACTTAAAAGACGAACGCCTGACGACTCAACAAAATGTCGAGCCTCCGTTTCGCTGCCAGAGTCGAACTCAATTTCCTCGATGGTGGACGCGACCGTCATTACTTTGGCCTGATAACGCATAGAGAGCTTGGATTAGTTCCAGCTTGTGACGTCGCTGTCTTCGTCGGCACCGCCTGGCTGACCGTCTTTGCCATAGGAGATGATTTCAAATTCATGTGTTGGATCACTGCCCGGTGACGTGTACAGATAAGCTTTACCCCAAGGATCTTGTGGTATCGCCTTCTTCAAATAAGGCCCCTTCCAAAGTCCCTCACCCGCTGGACCTGCGACCAAAGCATTTAAGCCTTGTGCTGTCGTGGGGAAATGACCAACGTCAATACGATATTGCTCTAGTGCCTTATCAAAAGCATCAACTTGCGCCTTAGCCGTCTGTGTCCTTGATTTACCGATTTGTCCAAAATATTTCGGACCAACGTAACTGGCTAACAAGCCGATAATCACAACCACGACTAATAATTCAAGCAGCGTAAAGCCATTTTGTTTTGTTTTCATTTTCTATCCTCAGGGCGACAAGCCCTCAATCAGGTTGATACACAAATTTCCAGTCTTGATACGTTTTAGCACCAGCAAAACCGACAAGCTGTTCTGCAAAGCCATCGGTTTTAATCGGCTGTTGCATAGAAGTGGAATACACTCCCATGATTCCGCCTTGTGGAGACATCAGCAAGAATAAAGTTTCACCCGTCATAGGATCAGCAAAGGTTTTACGTAAGTGTCGTGTTACCTTACTAGTCCGCTGATCCAACAAAAGTGCATCAATATTTGGCGGGTAGCTAGAGTCCGAACCAGGTGCATTCCGGTAATAATCACGAATTGCATCCCGATAAGCCTGACCAACATAGAGCAAATCGTCTTCTTTACGCCGCCGCTCATTAGTCGCCATATTACTTTGTGCTTTGAGTGACAAAATAGCCGTCACTGCCACAAAAAATAACGCCACCAGATAACTAAAACCTGCTTGTTGCCGAGCCCTATTGATGTGTACGAATACCTTACTCATGAATCACCAATCTTTATACCAAGTTCCATCTCGCGCCTTATTTGGCGCACTGCTATGCACGTCATAGACGACACCAAGAGACGGGTCTGTTGGTGTTTGAATTACCCAACTATGCGTACTTTGCGTTAAAGGATCCATTGGAACACTGCGTAGATACTTTGCCGTCACCAAGTCCTCAAGCACTGCTGGATATTTATTTTTATCCGAATAATATTTATCAATCGCGTCGCGAATTGCGTATAAGTCCTCACGTAACACGGCCTCTTTTGCTCTATCAACATTAGTAAAATATTTTGGCGCAGCTAATGACAAAATCGTTGCGACGATCGCCAATGCGACTAATAGTTCAATTAAGGTAAATCCTCTTGGTCGCATCTTCACCAGTCCCGATATGCCAAGCCGTTCAATCCATTTCCAACAGCCAGAGAATAAACGTCATACACGTCTTTTCCGGGTTGGGGATTCTCTGCAGACGACGCAAAACTGCGTTTCCCCCAGGTATCCACCGCGCTAATCGCCATATCGGAGACAAAGGGATCACGTGGCACTCTACGCAAAAAATATAGGCGAGTGCCAGGATGTGTCATATCGTCCACTCCAGAGGCCAGCTCAATCAAACTAGGGGGATATCCGCTATCCCCTGGTACTGTCGCAATTTTTCCACTGGCGACCGCCTGTCTATAAGCATCAATCCCTTGTCGAATTTGACGCAGTGCTAGCCTCAATTCTGTTTCCTTTTGTCTTTGCATCGTAGTCTCAGCTAAAGGCATCGCCACCGTTGCCAACAACGCCATAATGGCAACAGACACCAGTAACTCGACGTAACTAAAACCGGCGATGCCAATCTTGAATCGAGAATGTCGCGCGTATTCAACCATCATTAAGGCGTAACGATCAATTTATAAACCAGAGGCAAAACAGGTTTCGTGATGGCCTGCCCGCTTCCTACCGGCGTCATATTAATCAAACTGATCTGAGCATCAGGGTTGGCAACTAATGCTCGCAATTCCAGATTTAATAATTGGCCATTACCTTTGACGCCTGCTCCATCATTACTTGAGGTACCGATGGATATCCGGCCACTTGGTTTATCCGTCACCTGGTTAAAGCTTCCTTTGCCGTTTTTATTAAAATAATTACCTTCTTTGATGGACACAATCTCAAACTGACTAAGATCCAGTTGCAGTTGCATTGGTGTGGCACGTAAAAGGCTTTGACTATTCATCAATAATTCAACGTTAATCACCTCCCCAGCTTTCGCTTGAGACGGTCCCTTCCATTGCAACTTAATCGGACTTACCTCCGCAGCCTGCGTATCACTTACTGCAACAGGAGACGCTAAAACGCCACCGGAGAAAGGCGCTGCATTGCCATTTTCGATGGTACGCAACTGTAAAGGTTTCGTACGTAAAGTTGATTCAGTACCCGACCAAAAAGATTCGGACGAAGGATCTTTACGTCGAATATTTCTGACTAGATGTGGCGTAATTGACATCACGATCTCTGTTTTTTGCCGATTATCGTTTTGGCTGGAAAACAGTCGACCTAATACAGGCAAATCACCAAGGAGGGGAATGCCGTTTGCGGCAGAACGTGACTCATCGCTAATGAGGCCCGCGAGAAGTTGTGTCTCACCATCTCGCAAGCGTAAGGCGCTGGTAAAATTTCTGGTGCCGATTTGGTATGCCTGAGATCCGTTGTTGGTTTTGACGACAGATACCAAGGAACTTACTTCCAGAGCGATTTTCAAATCAATATCGTCCCGCAAACGGATATTCGGTTCTACTTCGAGTTTCAATCCCACATCCAGATATTGAATATTCTCAGCAACAAATCCATTGGGAGTACTAGTCGTCGTCACGACTGGTACCTTGTCACCGATCATGACTCTCGCCTTTTCTTTATCACGGACACGAATCCGGGGATTCGCAAGTAAATTCGCGTCACCATCCGTTTTTTGCAAATTGACCGTGGCACTTGGCAGCGTAATCCCTAGCAGATCTGAATTGAGATGTTTAAGGTCACTCAGTTTGTAAGTTGGCAAAGGTGTGCTATTGGTACCAGTCCCTGTGATGGGGCCAGTACTGGATTGAGTGGAATTTGATAAAGGAGCAATCGTGAACTGATTGGTGAATTGAATTCCAAGATTAAGAAGTCGAGAGCGATTAATTTCTAATACCTCGACTTCCAACATCACCTCAGGCTCTTCCATGTCTTGTAAAGCGATGAGCTTTTCTGCGAGTTCAATCATTTCTGGATTGTCACGCAAAACCAGCATATTGATTTTGTCATCAACATAAACATCCTTCGTTTTCAGTACGGCCTTCAGCATGTTAGCGGCTTGTTTCGCTTCTACATTGCTTAAGTAAAAAGCCTTCACCACCAAGTCTTGATATTCCCTGATTTTATTTGGTGTATTTGGATAGACCAGAACACTATTGGCATTCAAGATTTTTTTATCTAACTGGTTAGTCGTCAGAATGACGTCAATGGCGTCTTCCAGCGTGGTTTGTTTTAGATAAACGGTGGTACGCTGATCGGTTTTTACATCCCGATCAAAAATAAAATTAATCCCAGTCGTACGTGACAACGCCTCAAAAACCATCTTGACGCTGGCATCACGAAATTCAAGGTTAATCGGCTTTTTGTACAAGGCCCCAAAACTAGGAACGACCAACACGTCCTTTGATTTAATCGCCTCAATCTCTTGCCTGATCAACTGTGCTTGAGCCTGATTAGGGACAACCTCTAATGCCCGCCCAGTCAATTGCCAGGCTTGTGCCACCTCCCCGCGCAATAGTGCTTTACGCGCCTCGTCAACGTCTTGATTTACACGACCTCTGCGAACGATCAAATCCAAGCCACGTTTAGCGCGTTCATTCTCACGATCATAGCGAAGTATTCGTTTGTAGTATTGACCTGCTTCTCCATCATGGGATTCAGACAACGCCTTGTCAGCCTGCATCAATAAGGCAGCAGTCGCCTTTTCTCGATTCTGCAACCAGTCTTTTTTGTATTCAACATCCTGCGGAGACAATTCCACAGCTTGCTGAAGCTCCAATACGCCCTCTTCGAAATTACCATGTTCGATCGCCTGCATACCTGAACGATGATGGGTATGGGCTGCGCAGCCAGCCAAGCTGACTAACATCAGGAGAAGGAAGGCACGATAAAGTTTGTAATGCATTCGTAAAAACAACATGGGTTCAGTTACTCGTAACAGTTAAGGTCAACTCTTGCTTTTCACCAGTTGGGATATGCTCAAATTCGACACGATTGAGATCGATCTGCAAAACCTTATAAATACCGTCCAAGGTTTCTCCGCCATGTATCGCTAAGGACTGGTCTCCCCGTCCAAGATAAATAATTTGCTGGTCACCGTCATTCATTCGACCAATAAACCTAAACGGCAATGGGGGCGGTTCGACAGGAGTCGGCGGTGCAACCGGAGTATTACTGCTCACTACAGCGGGCGCAGAAACTGACGGTGGTGGTGCTTGCCATCCTCTTGGCGCGAACGGATCGGAGCCTTCCTCAGAGTCGTCAGCGGTCACCGCAGGCACTTGAGGAAACGCTACAGTTTTTACGTGCTCAACTCGGAGTCTGGTTGCTACCGGCTCTGCTACATCACCCGGCTCTTCTACGGGATACCAGATAGCAAGTAGAGTAAGCGCGAGTGCACCAAGCAATACGATCCAACGCAAAGCTAATTGGCTAGCCATGCACAGACTTTCTGTAAAAAGCAGAAAATCCCAAATCGCAATTTAAGACGACTGACGCAATACCTGCTCTTGAGCAGCTAATCGAATCCAATGACATATTCGCTCCATCCAAGCCAAATCGCTGTACAAATTTTTTTATCAGCGAATAGCTGGCCGTAGCAGAGAGCGTCACCCGATAACGGATATACGGAAACGTCGTATTTTCTTCTAAGGAGTAAGAAATTTCATCGACGGGCAATTTGGTTTCGTCTGCAACTTGATGCAAGGACTCTACCAAAAAAGAGCTATCAAATTCGGGGAGTGCTTCTTGATGCGACTTAGATAGTGCAGGCGGATCACGTTTGATATTTTTCGACGCAGTCAACACCAATGCAAGATCACTCTCCGCAACTTGCAGAGCATGCCATTGTTGTATGGCAACGATCAACGCAAAGACAAAAACAAGTGCAGCAATACAAAAAAAGACGACGAAACGCGGGCGCGTTCTCAGGAGGCGACGAATATGGAATTGACTGAAACGAAATAAATGTGCCGCCATAACAAAAAACATTCAACAAACAGGCTACCGCTAGCGGACACACGATGTTCCAGTTGAATACTCAACTCCTATTGGAAATAGATAATGATGAATAATTTGCAATATTGCATCATCAAAAACAATTCGTCAATAACAATAAAAGATTCTGTATCAATTCAGCTCAATATTGTTAGTGAAGGCAATGTTCGTAAATATCATTCTCGAGCTGGGAGTTATCTGGGGGGTCGTAGCTGGTGGTTTGCAGGGCTTGGCCGCCGACCTGGCTGGTGCTGAGCCGGTTGAGGCTGTCGTAGCTGAAACTGCTTGTATGCGCAAATTACTCTCTTTGACCTTTGCGATCCTCAAGTCTAAAACACATTTTAATGCAGAATTCGCTTGATCTTCAAGACAGTATCTACTTGGTACGCACGCTACGCTTGCTGTTCGACCACATCAACACTTACATAATTTTACGCCGATGGAGGTGTGGGTTGGCGTAAATCCCGTCAAGGAAAAGCCGAATAGGATATTTCGTTTTAGCGGTTGGGGTGGGATGCTTAAAGGGTTTTATATGCTGCGTTAGCGTTTTATTCGCTGCTTAACATTCCTGTTTTAATCGAGAATTTAACTGTTCAGAAGTAAACACGTTGCATGGAAAATATTTGCCTAAAATTTAGGCGGCGAGAAAAAATGTCGCTGAGATTTATTTAATATTGGTGCAGGGCAGATTCGTTTCCTTCTGCAATCCTGCACCTTTTTCCAAAAAATGGTCTGGGTGCAGGATGTTTTAGCTGTTGCAAACGAGTGGACAGGGCAGCGCGACAGATAAAGCCAATTACCCTTTACACCTTACCGCACAACAGCGTCAAGAATTTGCCGCGCATCGTGTTCAATAGTGGCAGGAATGGATTTATTGTCCAATGCATTTTGAATTATATGAATAGCCCGTTGCGCTTCAATTGGGCAATTACTCCAATCTTCATGTGTGAGTATTTTCAACGCAGAAATAAGTTGCCCCTCATAATCGTCACCAGCAAGAACATCAGCTTTAAGGTACATAATCCCAACCGGTAATACATGAGTAACAAAAAGTCGTTGACGAAGAGCCTTACATATATCATCAAGCTCCATTTTTTCAATTGGAATTTCTCGAATACTCATATACCAGCTCATAAATGATGATTGTTGTTTATCAATAAGTTCAGCGTCCAATGTCGTTTCAAGGTCAGCAAATTTCATTTTCAAAATCCCGCCCCGCGAAATGCGGTGTCAATTCGATTTAATAAGTTTAGCGCGTTATTGCGCGCCGCTATTGCCTCAGGATTATTTACACCTTTCAGAGTTTCTGCGTGATTGGTAAGTCCACGCTGCACATCCTGAACTTCCTGCAAATGATTCCAAGTTCCACCACCAGGCTTCGAAACAGGATTACCTTGCATGTCTTTAATTGCACCTTCGATGTCATGATCTTTAAAATTATTTATTATTTTATCGATCTTATTGACTGCTTTCTGTTCACCCTGAGTTAGCTTATCTTTCCCCTTGTTTTTATCTTCGCCATCCGGTGGCGGACTGGCCGTTGCACTGTTTGTAGTACCTTTAAGCGCATCACTAGCATTTTTCCCAGCATCCGCATTGGAAGCCGCCGCAGCGATGGCTGCTGCATTGATCGCTGCTATTTGAACATCTTCGTCATTATCCTGGAATTGATTTCCAGCGGTGATGACTGTCCCTAATACAACAAAGGCTCTGGCTGCAGTGGGAACAATAAAACGGACGGTACTCTTAGCCACACTACGACCCGCCGCTTGCGCATTCATCGTCTGTTGCAGCGCTGTATTGCGCATTTGCTCTAATACGCGGGTAACAGATGGGCCCACAAAATCGAACAGCCTATGTCCAATGATCTCAACCGTTTCAAACCCAGTCGGATCCGTCAAATTCGTCGGGTTATTCAACACATAGCTATAGCGATTATAGTTCTGTCCGTTGATCGGGTCTTGGATTAATGGGTCGCCACTGAGGAAACGTGCCGTGATCGGGTCGTAGATCCGGCCGTTCATGTGGACCAGGTCGACCTGGTCGAGCATTTCATGCCCGGTGTAGCCTTTGTTGTCGAGGTGGCTGGTGCTGTTGTCCAACGGGGCGCTGCCGTCGAGGGTTCTTCTTCTGCCCCAGGCGTCGTAGGCGAGTTTTTCACTGAGGCTGCCGTCGCTGCCGCTGAGGGCGATCGGGCTGCCTAGCCGGTCTTTGTGGTGCCAGTAGAGCTCGCTGTTGCTGGCGCCGGGTTTGTCGATCTCGACACCGATGCCGCCGGGCCAGTAGGTTTTGATGGTGGTGCCGCCTTTGGTGTCGATTTCCTGGGCGCCGGCGTAGATGAGGCTGCTGCCGTCATTGCGGTCTTGGCGGACCCGCTGGTGTTCGGGGCCGTAGACGAAGTTGTCGGTGATGGTGCCGCGCTGGATTTGCACTGGCATGTCGTAGCTGGTCCAGGTGAGATTACGTCCTGCGCCGGTCTTGAGGTTGCCGTTGTTGTCGTAGGTGAAGCTGCCTTGGCTGCTGGTGCTTTGGACGGCGTGGGGGCGGATGGCGCTGCTGCCTTGGCTTGGGTAGGTGTAGCTGCCGATGCCGGTTTTGCTGCTGAGGTTGCCGGCGGGGTCGTAGCTGGTGGTTTGCAGGGCTTGGCCGCCGACCTGGCTGGTGCTGAGCCGGTTGAGGCTGTCGTAGCTGAAGCCTTCGTTGAAGCTGCCGCTGTCCCAGTATTGGGCACGTTGGGTGACGTTGCCGAGGGGGTCGTACTGGTAGCTTTCTTGCAGACGCGGGGTGCCGTTGCTGTGGACGGTGCCGCTGTCTAGTCGTCCGGTGTTGACGTTGTAGCTGCGCAGGTCAAACAGGCCGTTGCCGAGCAAGGCGCTGGTGGGTCTTTGTGCGGCGTCCTGGGTGGTGACTTGCCAGAGGATGAGTGCGCCCCGCTCGGTTCTGGCGAGATAGCCGGTGTTGTTGTAGCGGGTGTCGTAGACTTTGGCGCTGTCGCTGCCACGTTGGTAGGTGGTGCGGATCAGTCGGCCCCACAGGTCGTAGTCGGGGGTCTGGCTGTAGACCTGGCTATTGATGAGCTGGCTGCTGCGCGACGGACGGCCGAGACTGTCGTAGGTGTGCAGGCGGCTGTAGTCTTTGGCGCTGCCGGTGAGTGTGTAGGCTTCGGCGAGTTGGCCTATGCCCTTGGCGGCGGTGTCGTAGGTCCAGCGGCTTTCCAGGTCGCTTTCATGACGGGCGGTCATGCGGTCGATGGCGTCAAATTCGATACGGGTGAATTTGCCGAGGGCGCGTTGGTTCGGGCTGGTTTGTTTCCAGGTGCGGCCAACCGGGTCTACGTCGTAATGCGTCCATCCGAGATCGGGGTCGCGCAGGTCGGTCTTGCGGCCGAGTGCGTCGTACGTGACGGTGATGAGGTTGCCATTCGGGTCGATAGTGCTGGCGAGGTTGCCGAACGGGTCGTAACCAAAATTGTTGTTACCTCCATGGGCGTCGATGACGTTGATGACACGGCCTAGTTAAATGGTGCGCATGGCGCACCTACTTGGTACGCACGCTACGCTTGCTGACCAGCTTGTTTGTGTGCCGGAGCCGTGATGGTGGGGCAGGGTTGGCGCTAGCCTAGCGCAGTGTTTGCCCCGTGCGCCATCTCCATTTCTTTGCACGGCTTGCAGATGCAGTGACAGGCGGTTTACGTGGCGTGTCCGGCGTGGCTTTTTTTCTTGATAAATGCTATAGCTATCAATATCAAATTAAAACGGAATAGAAATGCAAAATCATCACAATATTTCCGAAATACCACATCGCCAAATCAGAGCGGTCTATGACGCTACCACCATTCGCGTTTATCAAGCCTATTCTGATGCCATTGCAAACGCTGCATTAGAGAAGGGAACCTTTGTTTCGCCACCATTTAAGATGGAACGGATGACCTGGATTAAACCTTCTTTTCTATGGATGATGTACCGTGCAGGCTGGGGCTTAAAGGACGTTGGGCAAAAACGTATTCTGGCAATTGATATCAGCAGAGAAGGATTTGAGTGGGCGTTAGCACATGGTTGTTTAAGTCATGCGGACGAATCGATCAGTAAGGAAGAATGGGAAGCTAAAAAGAATGCATCACCTGTACGCATTCAATGGGACCCGGAAAGAGATTTGCTTTTGCGTTCGCTACAACATAGAGCCATTCAGATCGGCCTCAGCAAAGAGGCCTTGAACCTGTATGTGAATCAATGGATACAAAGTATTACAGATGTCACTCCGTTGGCGCATGCCATTCATACATTTGTTATAGATAAAGAATTCGAACAAGCACAAGCGTTATTGCCAGCAGAATTGCCATACCTCGTGTCTACTTCGCTCCTATGCTGATTATCACGACATTTAACTTTCCATAGTTTTTAATAAACGTGCCGCATTTTCTGCAATGATTTCATTCTCGACTTGAGCAAGCAAAGCCAATTTTTCTTTTGCACTATCTGTCCCGATTGCACGAAGCGCATATAGACATTTCACTCCGAATGCGTAGCTTTCGTCGTAATCTAAATACGGGAAAGCGATCAAAGCAGCATGGAACAAGCAATCTACAGTACTAGGGCATTTCAAATTCTTCAGTATCAATGCTATGTTCTCATGCTGAGTATGCCAATCCTCCAACAAAAGTTTACACAGCACGTCTGTGCATCTTTCAAAAAATCCAAAATGAAATCCAAGTAGAAGAATATGCTCAACTTCATTGGAATCTTTACGTGAGAATGCGTCCTCTAAGGCGTTAGAGATATATTCAGCATTAATCCCGGAGCTTTCCGGAAAAAATATTAAGAATTTATCCTTCGAAATTTTACCTAAGGATAGGTCGAGTATTAGTTTTAATTGATCTGATGTCATGGAACTTGAAAGTTTTTAATATACGAGTTAAACGTTTCCAAGGCAGTACCTTTGCCGAGGCCGATATTTATTTGAGTGCCTTCTGCTTTAAAGAAAGCATTGCTCGAAGACCAGCCTTTGGACACTAAGGACATATCACCATATGTGCCCTTAGCAAGAACCGAAGCGTCGCGAACTCCAATACTTTCTAATGCACTGAGAGCTCCGGGTTTCATATTAAACTGAACAAGAACACCGTCATAAGCTTGTGAAAATTGCTTTGTTGGGGAAATAAATGTTTCCGCCGTTGCTGGCACTTTACCTGTAGCTACAAGTTGCTCGTAATGCTCTTTACTCATAGTACGGAAGAACGTCGTCCCTGCTGCCGCACCTTCTTCAACTGCCTTTTCACCGGAGAATAATTTCGCAAAAAAACCTGTGATCTTACCCGCACCACCGATAGATCCAGCAACCATACCGCCAGCACCAAATGGAGTTGTAAGTTTTTCTACCGCTTCAAGAGGATGGTCAAGATCGTAATTAACATTATTCTTGAGCTGTTGCCACTCCCCCTTTAAGTATTTGCCGACTTTCTCAACAACGCCTACACTGTTTGTCGCATTATTATTACCGTTCCCATTACCGCGACCATTGGCATCGCCTTTCTTAGATTCCCCCGAATTCGCTTCTCCTTGTGGATTCCTTTCTCCACTGATGATGCCACAGTTTGCACCCGGTGTTTCTGCGCAGGTCTTAGACTCGGCTGTCGCTATGGCAAACCCGGTCGGATCCGTCAGATTCGTCGGGTTATTCAGCACATAGCTATAGCGATTATAGTTCTGTCCGTTGATCGGGTCTTGGATTAATGGGTCGCCACTGAGGAAACGTGCCGTGATCGGGTCGTAGATCCGGCCGTTCATGTGGACCAGGTCGACCTGGTCGAGCATTTCATGCCCGGTGTAGCCTTTGTTGTCGAGGTGGCTGGTGCTGTTGTCCAACGGGGCGCTGCCGTCGAGGGTTCTTCTTCTGCCCCAGGCGTCGTAGGCGAGTTTTTCACTGAGGCTGCCGTCGCTGCCGCTGAGGGCGATCGGGCTGCCTAGCCGGTCTTTGTGGTGCCAGTAGAGCTCGCTGTTGCTGGCGCCGGGTTTGTCGATCTCGACACCGATGCCGCCGGGCCAGTAGGTTTTGATGGTGGTGCCGCCTTTGGTGTCGATTTCCTGGGCGCCGGCGTAGATGAGGCTGCTGCCGTCATTGCGGTCTTGGCGGACCCGCTGGTGTTCGGGGCCGTAGACGAAGTTGTCGGTGATGGTGCCGCGCTGGATTTGCACTGGCATGTCGTAGCTGGTCCAGGTGAGATTACGTCCTGCGCCGGTCTTGAGGTTGCCGTTGTTGTCGTAGGTGAAGCTGCCTTGGCTGCTGGTGCTTTGGACGGCGTGGGGGCGGATGGCGCTGCTGCCTTGGCTTGGGTAGGTGTAGCTGCCGATGCCGGTTTTGCTGCTGAGGTTGCCGGCGGGGTCGTAGCTGGTGGTTTGCAGGGCTTGGCCGCCGACCTGGCTGGTGCTGAGCCGGTTGAGGCTGTCGTAGCTGAAGCCTTCGTTGAAGCTGCCGCTGTCCCAGTATTGGGCACGTTGGGTGACGTTGCCGAGGGGGTCGTACTGGTAGCTTTCTTGCAGACGCGGGGTGCCGTTGCTGTGGACGGTGCCGCTGTCTAGTCGTCCGGTGTTGACGTTGTAGCTGCGCAGGTCAAACAGGCCGTTGCCGAGCAAGGCGCTGGTGGGTCTTTGTGCGGCGTCCTGGGTGGTGACTTGCCAGAGGATGAGTGCGCCCCGCTCGGTTCTGGCGAGATAGCCGGTGTTGTTGTAGCGGGTGTCGTAGACTTTGGCGCTGTCGCTGCCACGTTGGTAGGTGGTGCGGATCAGTCGGCCCCACAGGTCGTAGTCGGGGGTCTGGCTGTAGACCTGGCTATTGATGAGCTGGCTGCTGCGCGACGGACGGCCGAGACTGTCGTAGGTGTGCAGGCGGCTGTAGTCTTTGGCGCTGCCGGTGAGTGTGTAGGCTTCGGCGAGTTGGCCTATGCCCTTGGCGGCGGTGTCGTAGGTCCAGCGGCTTTCCAGGTCGCTTTCATGACGGGCGGTCATGCGGTCGATGGCGTCAAATTCGATACGGGTGAATTTGCCGAGGGCGCGTTGGTTCGGGCTGGTTTGTTTCCAGGTGCGGCCAACCGGGTCTACGTCGTAATGCGTCCATCCGAGATCGGGGTCGCGCAGGTCGGTCTTGCGACCGAGTGCGTCGTACGTGACGGTGATGAGGTTGCCATTCGGATCGATGGTGCTGATGAGGTTGCCGAACGGGTCGTAACCAAAATTGTTGTTACCTCCATGGGCGTCGATGACATTGATGACACGGCCTAGTACGTCACGGGTATCAGTGCGTGTTTGTGACTTGGGATTGGTGATGATATTGACCAATCCTTGATAGGTGGTGTGCGTGGTCAGGGCGGCGCCATTCTCATCGAGGGTGATGAGATCGGTGACGCGATTGAGGTCGTCGTAATACTGGCGTTGTGACAGATGCGCACTGTCATTGATAAAGCGCGGCTGATCGACTTCGCTGAGTCGGCCCTGGCTGTCGTAGCGTTGGTCGGTGACGATGCTACGGCCATCGAAGCCCCAGCTCATTTGACGTACCGTGTGCCCCGCGCTGTCGCTGTAGCTGACTTGCGGTACAGTGACACGGTCATTGCCGTGGAAATTCTCTGTAATGCTGGCGACGGTGGCGTAGCTTGGGCAGTCGTTCTGGCATTGCTTGCGGTAGGAGCGTGTTTCATTGCCGTCTGCTCGCAATTCTTTGGTCACTCTGCCAAATCCATCCGCTTGCCATGTGGTGGTGAGACCGTTGGGACCGGTCAGGCTGCTTTGCGCTCCGGTGCCTGGGTAGTAGGTGCGCGTCTCGGTATGACCCGCTGCATTTTTAATCGTTTGCGGAAAACGGCCACGCGGATCATAGGCCGTATCGGATTCGGTTCTTGTGGCGGATTGAGCCGTGTAAGGATCGGTCCAGGTCTGGATCTTTTTATTGACCAGTCCGAATACATTGCCTGTGCGGTCAAAGGTATTGACGACTTTGAGTGCCGTATTGTGCGGCTCGATTGTTTCTGTTTGCGGCAAAGTGGTACCCGCCAGATAGGTATAACTCGTAGTGCGAGCGAGTGTACCTGAGACAGGATCCGTTTTTTTGATGGTCTTTTTGCGGGGCAGGCCGGCTAACCAGGAGGTCTTATCGTTGTTGTACGAAATGATGGTTTCGCTAGCGAAAGTTTTTCCGGCGCCGCTTGCGGTGATTTTCTGGTTATTCAGATTGCCCCACAAATCTTTATAGACATTGACGGTCACACTGCTGCCGAGATCACTGCCATCCAAATCTTTTTTAGTGGTATTGGTTTGAGAGATATAGGCAAATATGGTGTTATTGCCATTGGCCTGCGGCACGATCAGATTGCTGAGAATATTAACCGTGTCTTCCAGTACGGCACTGCCATGCACGGTGACGCTACGGTTAAGCATACCTGTGTAAGGATAGCCCTGCGTCAGGTACGAAGTTTTGACGATATTATTTTGTACATCAGTGACCTGCACCAGACCAAAGCCGAGCGAGCCACGACCTGTTGCGTCGCTCAGTGCGCCTTCATAGTAGTAATTGTTTTTGATCCAATTGCCTTGCCCGTTACTGCGGCGTAATTGCTTGGCCATAACGCCGGCTGGACGCAGGATTTGCGGATAGGTCGGCTTTTGTTCTACGCCGTTGACGTGAGTAAATGTGCTGAAAACAGTGGAGTCGTCACCGCGCGCATAATCCACCTCTTCGCGTTGTCCGACGCCATTGGTCACGCCGATGATCCGGTCCTGTGACGCAGGCACCGCCAGCGAATAAACCAGACCGGCATTTGATCCGGCGGCAGGGTCTCTGAATACAAAACTCGGAACGCCACTGCCATCCAGATCGAATTGTCCAATCAAGGACAGACTGGCGTGGTTATTCGGCACGGCCTGACAGGTATAAACCCCATTCGTCCAGCGGCATAGTTGTGTAGTCGCGCCGGTGTAGTCAGGATAATTAGGAACAAGATCGCCGACAATGCGCGCTACGCCGTCCCCGGTATAGTCACCGAGATGACGAGTGACGACAGTGGATCCGGAGTTTGCCGGTGTTGGCTTGCAGTCGTATGCGGTTTCTTTACTCAGGCACGTCCACGGTGCTCCGCCAACAGTGAAGACAAAATCGGTTAATCCGTCACCGTTGATATCCCCTACCCCGCTAACGCCTTGCAGTGGTGGCAATGTCGCTCCACCAGTGCCGATCGGCGAACTGGCGACATAAGCTGATTGACATTGGATGCTCTTTTTATTAAAACAAACAGTGACACCTTCGTAGCTGCGGGAGGAGTAATTACTGTTTTGCCAGATCGAGAAAAAATCAGACACATCTTGTTTGCTGAGATCAATACCGGCAGGCCTGAAATAAGCGTAACCCAACAGACTCACATAAGGCGGTGTCTGCGGTGTGTTATCGACGATGCTTAAGTTTTGGCATTGCACACCACTGGAAGCATGGTAAGAGCAATCAACCATCGTGCCGCTCGTACCTGTGCCGGGATAATTAATCCCAAAATTCAAATGCATTTGGCGATCATTACGCAAATCGACGATGGTTGGCAAACCGCTCTCTGAAGAGTTGCCAGACATGCTGATCGACCTCTGTGTACAAACAAAATTCGGCAAGCCGCCGCTGCCAGGCGTATTCAGGCAATAGCCAACCATGGCTGGCATGCCTGGTATGCGGCTCTCCAAGATGAGATCGTCGCGTCCGTCGCCGTCCAGATCAGCAAGTGCGTAATCAGTCACCAGATTTGCATCTGTTGCAAAACTTAAAGTCAAATCACTGATGGTGTCATTGGGCAAGCGAATGCGCAATTGTCCATTGAAGACGGGCCATTTCTTTGTAAATTCCGGATCTTGGGAGCCGCTGCAATCAAGTTGTTGTCCACCATTACATTTCGCCACGTAGTTGGCGATCATAAAACTAGGTTTGCCGCTACCATCAAGATTACCTTGGACGCGCTTTTCACCCAAAGTAGCCGTTGGGAAGTATGGCAACGCAATCGAAGGCTTTTGCACATAAGCCGGTGCCGCAGCCCCCCAATCAAACGTTGTCTTAGGCAAACATTCGTTGGTTGAAGTAACGGGATTGATCGCGCAGGCTTGCATCCAGTCGACCATGCTACGGCCACTATTGGTGCTTATGGTGTAGTGCAAGGTATGGTCGCGCACCAGCGTGCCGCCATTGCCACCGGCATCCGTCCCGATGAAAGTCTGCACATGAGTCAGGCGATTGATCAGGTCATTGTGTGAGCCGCCCATATATTGGACTTGCGCGTCTGGTCGTGCCTCATAAGAGAATTTCACTGCCAGGTCGCTGGTTTGATTGGCCGTGCTATTGGCACCGTAACGAATTTGTTTTGGCGTGTATTCTCCGGTCGTGGCGTCCTGGTTATACTCCACCGTCATCACATTACCAGAGCGATCTTGCGTACTTTTCAGCGCCCATAACAATGGCTGCCCGTCGCTACGGCCTTGCGCAGCAATTGCACTGTTAGTATCCGTACCGAACAAATGAATCCGTCCGTCTTTACTTTCCAGCTTAAAGCCACCTCCTGCAACTGTGGTAATGCGACTAAAACTCTCTTGTTCCGTACGATACTCTGCGGTGCTAGTCCAATTCCAATAGAAGTCGTCGTAGGCAGTAGTATTGGGTGATGGCAAGGTGCCGTTAACACGTATTAAGCGCTGGCCATCCAGGCATAAACGATCGCCATGATCAAAGCTAATGCGGCCTGAATCAATGTCTTGGACAATCGTTTTATTACAGCGATGAATGGTCGACAAGCCGCCGAGTGACCAGCCCAATCCAACCATACCGTTGCTGCCAAGGCTTGAGTAATTCAGTGATAAATTGGGAGACAAACCACCTGTTCCTGGTGGGATGGCCAGAGGAATGCTGTAGGTCGCAGCACCATCATTGCCGACTGCCAAATTGCCTGGCAGGCTGCCAGCATCGGTGTTGGCAAGATGCGGCGGCGCGATCGTTACGGCGATTGGATCTGCCGGACTGGCGCCTGCTGAGCTGACTAATGTGACCGAGGTAGATGTGGACTGTGCGAGTTGATTCCCCACTCCATCAAATGCTCTGGCTGTGACAGCAAATGCGCCGACCTGAGTTGACTTCCAGGAGGCGGTCCAGAGCGCATTGGTGTTCGACGCCGTCGCAATCAATTGTCCGTTCGCATAGAACTTCACACTAGCAACTGAGGCGGAGCTTCCTTGTGGCAAAGATACTGTCGCAGTTAAGGGAATTGTGCTGGCAATATTTAGCGTGGCACCACTGGCGGGTGCAGAAACCGTGACGCTTGCCCCATTATTTGCATCAACATAAATCAGGTTTTGTACAGAAAACAGGGTACTGCTGCCTTTTCTGACTTTGGCATAGACAACATAAGGGGTTGCACTACTTGGTAACGCTGCTTTGCTTGCAAAATAGGTGTTGCCTGTTGCATCAGTTGAGTCTACGGCTGCGGTAATCCATTCATCATTGATATTGAACGCAACTTCATCATAAGGAGCACTACCGTTGAGTAGTTTTGCCTGCATAAATACGTTAGCGGGACCCGGATAGTGATCGCCGTTGGCGGGCGTTGCCATTGCAATACGCAGGCTGCCAGGCATATTGCAGAGTCCGTCACTGCAAGGTAAGACAGTGGTAGCACCCATTGTGCTTTGCACTTGTACATAAAGTGCCGCACCAGGATATTGACTAGTAAAACTGCTGAGATCAAAGTTGAAATGATGTGCAGATCCCGCTGTATGGCATTGTGTTTGCACGGCGATGTTATCAACTTCTGTCGCGACACCTGCCGTACCTGCTCCGATCAGTGCGCCGCCCAGGCTAGCCGGTGCGTTAACATAAACTTGGAAGTTTAAGGCTTGAGCCACGGTGTCCTGGCAAGCCCAGCCATAAAGAATAGGTACATTCGCCGCATTGCTACGTACCCCGCTCACTGCACCAAGTAAGGTACTGTCAGTCACGTTGACAATAACAGGTACAGAATCAGTCACATTGTTGGAGTTATCGGTACTACGCAGCTTGAAGCGATACGTTCCCGTAGGAGCGGCATAGGTATAGTTCAGAGTTAGTGAAGCAGTTGTGCCGGTCGCTGTTTGTATTGGCGTAGCGTCATATCCGCTGCCGGTGTCTTTAAACAATTCCAGTTTAACGACTTGCTGATCGTCAGTTCCAGTTCCTTTAATCACGATATTCGTCGTGGAACCTGGAGCAATCCTGAAATTGGTGGGCGTAATATTTAATATAGCTGTCGGTGGATTACCTACGGCGGAAACGACACTCACCATCGCAGTGTTTGACGTACTTACCGCATTATTATTGTCATAGGCTTTCGCGACGACGTTGTGATTCCCCAATGCCGGACTGGTCCATGTAAAGGTGTATGGCGCTTGTGTCACCGTAGCCAATAAATTGCCGTCGCCGTAGAACTCCACTTTTTGCACAACACCGTCACTGTCGCTGGCATTAGCAGTGACAGCAATACCACCTGTTGGTGTAGCTTGGGCCGGGGCAGAAAGGGTAATTGTCGGTGGCGCATTGACTCTACCTGTGACAGCAATACTTGTGCCTTGAACACCAAGATTATCTGTCGCTACCGCCGTGACACTATAGTTGCCAATCGGTGGAGTAACCCAACTGAAGTTGTAGGGAGACGTAGTTACGACTCCTATTGATGTGCCACCGTTAAAAAACTGCACATTGGAAATTGTTGCGCTACCTGCACCAGTCGCAGTTGCACTGAAATTGATTACATCAGAAACGTTATATACGCTGCCGTTGCCTGGCCCGCTCAAAGTGATTGCGGGAACATTCGAAGGTGCCGTTACCGTGACTGTGTACACCGGAGAGTCACCCTGCAAGCCTCCGATAGTGTAAGAACGCAGATAGATTTGATGTGTACCGACCGCAAAATTTGCATAGCGTGCGTTATTTCTGGTCGTATTTACAGGTTCTCCAAACTTATAGGTTACCGTGTAAGAAATACTGTCTAGGACCGTATTACCTTCTCTGAGTTCGACCTTATTTACAGAATCAGTGCCACTTGTGGCGTTGACGGTATAACTGATGCCAGCATTTAAGGTTCCACCAGCGCCGGCGACGCCGCCGGTAGTTGTCGCCTGAACGGCAATATAGTTAATATCCGAGGAGCCTGGTGTACCAACCGTCATACTAATTGGACTGGATGTAGTTTGCGCGCCAAGATCGTCGGTCGCTACTGCGGTAATGCTATAAACACCAACGGGGGCATTGTTCCAGATATAGCTGTATGGACTGGAAGTGGCTGTGCCGATTAAAACACCACCGTGATAAAACGCGACACTCGCAATGGTTCCATCGCTATCAGTTGCTGATGCAGTCAACAACGGACTTGCTGTTGTACTGAATACAGCGCCATTTGTCGGTGCGGTAATGCTAACGGTGGGAGGTGTGTTATTCGCAACAATCACCGTTACGGCGTTACTGAGTCCCGTCGCCAATGCATTGTCCGTTGCTCGCAATTGCAAGGTATGCGTGCCGATTGCCAAATTGACTGGTACATTGATGCTGGCAGCAGAGACAGTAGCGATAACACTGGCACCGTCCAGTAATTCTAGTTGTGTCACGCTACCATCGGCATCCGAACCCGCCCCTACTACAGTGACGCTCGCGGTGGTGCCTGTCGTTAATACATAGCGAGCATTCGTTAAAGGAGAACTTATGTTGGCGGTAGGAGCGCTATTGCCGGTAACCGTAATGTTTGCTACTGCGCTCAATCCAGTGACGGATTGATTGTCGGTTGCACGAAGACTGATGGCGTGGGCTCCGGTACCCAAGGCAACTGAAGTATTGATGCTCAGTGTAGTTGATATGCCAGAAACAGAGGAGATAGGCGTACCATTGTCTAAGATTTCCAACAAACTGACTTGTTGATCGTCTGAACTTGTGCCAGAGATGTTGACAAGTGCTTGCCCATTTGCGGCCGCTACAAAAGTTGCGCCATTTCCAGGTGTATTTAAGGTTGCCGATGGTGCTGCATTACTGGCCGATACCGTGATGCTGACAGCAGCACTGGTTGTAGCCGCACCTGAATTATCCGTTGCCCGAACCTGGATACTGTGACTACCAATCGCAAAATTCAATGCGACACTAATACTTGCTGCATTGACTGACGTGACTGGACTTCCATTATCTAAGACTTCCATCGTAACGACAGATCCATCGGAATCACTGCCGAATCCGCTTACGGTCACATTCGCAGTGGTGCCAGCTGTCGTAAATGTAGCGCCATTCCCAGGCGCTGTCAGGGTCGCCATAGGCGCCACATTGGAAGGCCCCGTTACCGTCACAGTGTAACTAGGAGAGTCCCCTTGAAACCCTTCGTAGGTATAACCTCTGAGATAAATTACATGAGTACCGATTCCAAGATTTGCTGAAAGTGTTCCCTGCCGACCGGTATTAACAGGATCTCCTGCTTTAAAAACCACTACATAGGGGACTGAATTTAAAACCGTATCACCTTCCCTTAACTCGATCTTGTTGATCGAGTCCAGTCCAACCGCGTTAGCACCATAAGTAATGCCGGCGCTTAAAGTCCCCCCTATCGCAACCTGGCCTCCAGCAGTCGTTGCGCTGGAAGAATTAAAACTAGCTTGAGCGAACGCATTTTGCGAAACAAAGATGAACAGCAGACCTGCACAGAACGCAGTAATGAACCTCCATATGGAGTCTAAATAGAAACAGGAATATTTACGAACTTGTATGGAAGCCATATGTTCTCTTTACGCGAAACGCAGCCGAAATCAGAAAAACAGAGTTCGGAACTATTTAGCAAAAAAGAGCACGGCTTTACATCCTCGTTTAAAAAATGACAAACGGAGGAGACTAGAACTTAGCGATCAGAGCCAAATCGTCCCAAATGACTCTGTGGAAATTTAGTTGGCGAGAAGTTTATATGGATAAACTAACAACTGTCAAGTTGTTAATAACTAGATGTTGTGTTTTACGGGAAATTTTATCCATCTTCGTCTATGTCATCAGAAACAGCGAGTGGAAAAACCACATCATCTTGGATATACAAACTCTTCTTAATGCCAAAAGCGATACAGGACACTTGGACCAATCAAATTTTCAATCGAGGAAGATGAATCTGCTCAGCACCACCGGTACCACTGTCGTCTGATTTTTCAACGACATAGCTTTTAATCACATTGCTGTCGTTGGCAATCTTCAGAGTCGGTTTGTAATCACGTATGACTTCAAGATCGGTTTTGCTGGGTGTGTAGCCTGTAATCAGCTCAGGTCGAAATGCGCCTGACAAAACTGCTTGCAAAAATACTTGGGACTTGAATTCATCACTCCCAGTCAGGTGAAGTCCTTGCCAGCCTTTTTCTATCGCCAACTTGATAGCCGCTTTAACTTCCTCATCCGTGCCACTCGCTACTTTGATTTGACTGCCGTAGTCATAAACTTTTCCACCGCCATTGAGATTGATTTGAAAGCATGTGCCGATATCGGTTTCAAGCTCGTCCACGCCAATGCAATGGTCTGCAAATATCTCCAACAAAATCGGAATGTAGGTTCTGGAAAAAATCGCTTCGCGGTATTTTTTATTGTTCTTTGTATCGGTGGGATTCAAAAATAAATGCCTGGATTTTTTTGTATGAACAATTTCCTCCTGGATTGGGCTGAATTCACCTTCCAATTTCAATGAAGCGATGAATTGTTTGCTTTTTTCGTTACTCATATTTTTCTCCTTGATCAGTGTGTTGAGTTCCTTTCGTTTTGAGGTGATACCTCGTTTATCCATTGCATGACAATTGGCACCAACATGCACGGTAGGTATTTGGTCTAACCCTTGGTCTTGCAGACTGCGATGGTCAATGCGCGATTTACTAGAAGCGATTGACAATCGCCTATTGCAGTGTTTCGCCCACTGTTCGCGCCATTCATCCAATTGCTCTTTGCTATTCCAGTCACGGTTCTTTTTACCAAAGCCATCATTGGTGATATTGATCTCACGAGTGGTCAGCAAAATATGAGCATGGGGATTTCCTTTCTTATTGTGAATAACGACATCTGCAATCATGCCTTTGCTAGTTAGCTGTGTATGTACAAATCGTTCAAGCAAAATAATGTGCTGTGAGGGGCTCAACTCAATCGGTAAGGCGACTTCTATTTCACGGGCTAGTGCGCATCCTTTCTGGTTTCTGACTGTTCTACGGCATTCCAAAGCTGTTCACGGTCTTTCATCCATTGCGGTGTGTTGGGCGGTGTGAAGATACGGCGATAAGTGACTTCCTTTTTTCTGGTGTAGTCAAAAGTTTGACCAGTGCGGTTGTCGTGGATTTTTTCACCTGTACGATAAGCGGCGGCTGCGGTAGCACTTCTTCCAGTGGTTCGGGTAATGAGTTTTACACTCAAGTGGTATATAGCCATAGTTATTCTCCTGAACGTTTGGCTTTCAGCTTTGAGCACACGTCGAGTAACGACGTATAAGTGCGCATTTCGCTGTTCTGCTCTTGACGTTTCTTTTTTGTTTGTTATTTGTGTACTACAGCGTGAATTTGAAATGTCAACGCTCAAACAATAAAAACAGGAGATAAAAGATGAGCAAACCGAATTTGAATAAATTACTTCAGCAGAAAGCTGAACTTGAAGCCCGCATTCAGCAAACCAGAAATCGTGAGGCTATGGAGGAAAGGAAACGAGATACCAGGCGAAAGATTCTGGCAGGTGCTTATGTGATTAAGCTGGCAGACAATGATTTGAAAAAGCTGGGCAGGGAATTGATTGCAGCAGGAATGCTTGAGCCTAGGGACTATGCTTTATTCGGAGTGAACAATGATTCTGCTGACTTTGATTCTAATCGTTTGTCTTTGGACTGATTAATTCTGACTGCGAGATGAAAAATACGTGGACATGAATAACATAGACAAAGCGGTTACTTTTTCAACAATCTGAAGCATACAGCGCTTTTTACTTGTACCAAACTTCAGTGATTCGTGCAGAACCTGCTTTTTTACCTGAAACACGCATGACTGTTGACTCTTACGGTTCTACTCGCAGGAGAATCAATACCAGCATAGATTTCACAATAAAAGTGTTGCTGGCATTGGCTTTCCCGGTTCTGCGCATTTGGCATGATCGAACATGCCTATCCCATAAATGCAAAAGAGCCTTTCGGCTCTTCGTTTTTTGCAGGTTGAATTGATCAGGCTTGCTTCTGGAAATTGACGATATTGGATTTGTCGTCATTAGATTTCAAGGTGCTGTCGTCTTCATAGTCAAAGAAAACCATCGCTGGTTCAGCCCTGCAAATGTTTTGAGCGAATCGCTTCATGCATTCAGCTCGGCTTGGTAACTGATAAAAATAGCCCTGTGTTTTACTCTTCCAGTTGGATCGCCAGTTGGGATTATCCTGCTCAAAGGCAAATACCTTGCTCATGGCCTTACCCATTTCGTCTGCACTGGGCATAAAACGAAAGCCAAGGTTTTTGCACCATTCCAAGCAGTCAGCATAGAAAGCATTGCGATAACAACGGCTCTGGGTGTTATCAGGAGCCTTCACAATCGTTTTATTCTCAACCAAGGCTGAACCATTCAAGACTTCATAAATAAATCGCTCTGGCATTGGTAAGCTACGAATCATCAATGTCATGCGTGCCTTGGTATTTGGAAAATCTCGTGGTGTGAAACCAGAGATATCACGATTTTTAAGTGTATGAAAAATCGCTTCACGACCACCGTTTTTAATCCATTCATTGTATTGATAGAAAAACTCACCTGGCTTCGTCTTGCCCTTGTAGCGAGGGTTACCATCAATCACAAAGAAGCGACGATCTTCTTCGCCCACAGGCACACACCATTCTTCATTGGATGCCACAAAAATACGAGAATAGTTCTTGACTTGAATCTCAGGTCGCCCTTTGTCATTAATCGAATTCACGTCTTCAGTGATCATGGCTTTCAATCGTCCTCCCGTGTGTAATCCTAAAAGTGGTAGCCAAAAATCGGTGGGATTTTTTTGTTTTAAAAAAGTCGCTGGATCAAAAATTCTGGCAAGGTCTTCTTGCGTGAATTCTTTCCAGCTATTTTTTTCTTTCACCTTTTTGGCGGTAGCTTTGGTAAATAATTTATGCCCAAGCGTAGGATAAGGTTTTTCTTCGTGCCATGCACCAGAGGTTTTTGCCAGTTCAAATAAGCCTGTGATCGCACTGAGATACTTTTGCTGAATGGTTTTGCTGGATAAACCTTTTTGCAGAAGTTCGTCTATGAATTCGGACATGTCCTGCCTGCTAATGGCATGAATGGGAAAGTGCTGACTGTGTTTTCGGACTGCAAGCCAGTCGGAAAAAATCTGCTGATAGTTGCGGTATTCGTACAGGGTTTTGGGTGCGAGGGTGTTTTTCTTGCGGGTGGCGAACCGTTCAATCAGGTCGAGTAACGGTGTGCCTGCAACGATTCCAGATTCGGCAGCAGCTGTTTGAACAGGCTGTACGGGTGTTGAAGCCTTTTCCTCTTGTTTAGCTTTTTCCATGTTGAACTTCATGGATTGGCCCAAATCGCTATCCCAAAAATCTTTACTCGCCTGAAGCATGGCTTGAATGTCAGCAGGATTGTTGGGGTCTGCTTTGATGGTGATATTGTCGCCATTGGGGGGCGTGATTGTGATCTCAAGATTGCGCAGGGATTCTTCTAACTCTTTCTGAGTGAGGGTATGAATCCATTTGAGAATGTCTTGTTCGTCGTCCATAAAGCCAGCCATTTTGTTTTTGACCATGATAGCGGAAATGAGTAGCGATTTTTGCTTGGCGACGGTGGGATTTTTAGTTTGCAACGAGATACGACACTCCTTGCGAACGCCTTCAATAGAAAACTGGTGGCGATAGTAATACACACCGTGACGCGATTGCTGAATTTTGCATGCGAGTTTCATAGTAGCCTCTAAAATGAAGAGGTACCCCTATGAGTGCCACCAAGTGCGAAAACAAAATAAAAAAGCCCTTGATTTTCAAGGGCTTACTTATCTTTGGCGGAGAGGGGGGGATTCGAACCCCCGATACGTTTGCACGTACGCCTGATTTCGAGTCAGGTACATTCAACCACTCTGCCACCTCTCCTGTTTTGCTTTGATGATTAAAAGCAAGCCTGCGATTATAGCAAAGAAACTCTGGATTTGATAGTTTGCATGACCATTTCCTAGAGCTTGGCTTCCATTGCGATGGTGCAGTCACTGCGCGGCAGAGATGCCTTTGTGAGCGCTGGGTTCATTTCCAGCATTGCGGTTTGGGCTTGATTCAGGT
This sequence comes from Undibacterium sp. Jales W-56, assembly GCF_025548535.1. Classification (GTDB taxonomy): domain Bacteria; phylum Pseudomonadota; class Gammaproteobacteria; order Burkholderiales; family Burkholderiaceae_D; genus Undibacterium. The sequence continues at coordinate 441,391 of NZ_JAJLQW010000002.1, forward strand.
CTTTGCTGAATTCATTCAGGTAGCGGGAACGTTCCTGGCTTTGCCATTCGGCGTCGGAGAATGTTTTTGTGCTGTAGGTTTTTGAGGTGTATGCCGGACCGACGATACGCGACATCAGGGCGCGGTCGGGATCGGTATTTTCTTTGAGCAGATACGCGTCGACATCCCTGAGTGTTAGAGGAAAAGCCGGTTCCTGATCGCGCATCAATTTACCGAATACGCTGAGCTTTATTTCGGTTGCGCCCTGCGGCAATACGTCGTTGAAAGTCGCCAGGGCATACGGCTTGCCTTTGGCATCATCAATCCTGCCGCTGACTACGTAGCGCCCTGCCTGGCGAATATCGGCTTTCATATAAAAATTCAGGGATCCTTGCTCGACCGCTTCGCGTATCGATCCGGCCCAGGTGGCGGGAACTTCAGGTGAATAGATCACATCGAAAAACACGATGCCGGCGCGATCCCCGACGTTGTATTTCACTTCCAGCCGTATCGTGCCATTGAATTGGGCGAAGCCTGTCATGGCCGGCGACAAGCTACCAGTGTAGGTATTGTCACCGGGGATCAGGTCGCCGTTGCTCCCATCGTCACCGAAACTCACCGGGACTTGCGGCGCTTCTCTGCTGCCCTGAAAAGTCAGGCCGCGGGCGACTGCGCGCGTGACGAATATCGGTAAAGCTTTTCCATCCTCATCGCTGGCCTTGAGCGAGAAAGTGACGCTCTCACGACTGGCTAAAAAGATATGGGATTGCGAGGTCTGGATCTGCACATGTTTATCTGCCTGTCCGTTCTCTTTGCGCATCGCATGTTTTTCTTCTACTGGCTGATTGGGGTAAACCTGATCGGGGTGCTCGGCGATCGGCCTGGATTCTTGCGGATACTGGCTGCCCTTGCGATAGCTGCACAGCGTGTGATCTGCCAACTCGACTTGTTTGGCCAATTCGGCCAGACGCTGTTCGCGCTCGGCTGCTGACATCAGCACGTCTGAGTTCCCCTGTCCTTGCGGCATTTTTAAAAAAGTCGAATTCACTGATTTTGGCGCGGCGCTGGCAAGGCCGGATTCCAGTCCCGCAGAAAACCACCAGGCGCCGACAACGATCATTAATACCGATGCAATCAATGCGGGGCGCCAATGCCGCACCAGCCAGTGACGCCTGCCACTGACTGGTTCAAAAACGGCTCCACGCTTAGGTTTAGCAACCTGCTTGGAGCCGTCTTTTTTGGAGCGCATATTGAAATCGCGTTTTTAAATCGAATCTAACTGGACTTATATCGCGCTGCTGACCATGGCCGTTCGCACCACCGAGATGATGCCTTGCCAATTACTGTTGGCGTAGTGATTGTAGGCTTCGGCATCGTCGCGGAACGAGACGGAATGATAACTCCACTTGGTGCTTCCCCCTTCGTTTGCCGCGGTACCCATGGTCAGGTCATTGCAGAACCAGTCACTCGGATTGCAAAATGCCGCGCCGGCAGAACCGGATACGCCGCCGGAACTATGGTAGGCCACGGCCTCATCGTCCTGCCCCGGCAAGATACCCGAATAGAATGTGCCTTTAGCCCCGGCATACATATAGAACCAGACGTTGCGCGTTTCATTGTGGTTGTACATCGCTCGCGCCGTGGTGGTTTTCAAGTCTTTCACCAGAGGCTCTGAGGTTGACCATGATCCCACATCAGATAGCTCAGACCCGCCGCCCGCACCGGATGCGGCACGCACCCATTTGATGTTCCAGCCGACCTGGGTGCCGGCGCCGGCATCGCCGCATTGACCGGATGCATTGGCGGTAGCATTTTTAACGGTCCTGGTGGAGCCGCCATAATTCGCCATGGTATAACCCATCATCAAATCGCCTGCGCTATGCGTCGCGACATAGCACCAGTTGGAACCTGTGCAGAAGCAATCGAGCGCATCGCGGATTTTGCCGTTCTGGGAAGAAATGCTGTTGTAACCGTCCCAGTTGACGGATTTTTTATTAATGCCTGCCGCCGTGGACGACGGTCCCCAATACGTGAAGCTATTGTAGTCGCCGACCACACCGCCGCCGGTACGGCCATTGATCCATAAAGTGTAATTGGTCGCGCTGGCAATGCTGGACATCGCACTCAGCGCCAGGAACAACACCGCTGCAAATAATCGACATAATTTCGCCATTTAAATCCCCTCTAGTAAAACATGGACAAGTAAAACCACTTGAAGTAAATCCACCTAAGAACCATGACGCAGAAACGGGAACAAATTAATCAGCGAAGTCGAAATGCGCGCCAGCTGATCGGAACGCAGTATCTGAACGAGCGGGTGTCATTGTCAATTTGCAATGCAACAAAATATGAGGCGGGAAAACGACGTTTCTCCATAGAAGCACATAGACAAACACGCAGATCAAAATCTCATTAGTATAAAAACTCTAATGACGACATATGGCGATATAAGAAGGTTCCAATTGAAGTATTCCGAAAAAACGGAGATTGGACAGCGGCAAAAAAATTGCCTGGACCAGATCAAAAGTTCGATCAAAATTGCGCTTGAAATTGCTCTTGAATCACGAAAAAAACGGCCTGGATGATTGCGCATCCAGGCCGTTTTTTCAGAAATGCACTCTTATTTTGCTGTGGGCAGTAAAGCCTCTATGCCGCCCATGTACGGGCGTAATGCTGCCGGAATCAGCACGCTGCCATCGGCTTGTTGGTAGTTCTCAAGCACGGCTACCAGGGTACGGCCGACTGCCAGGGCAGAACCGTTCAGCGTATGCACCAGCTCAGGTTTGCCCTGCGCATTACGGAAGCGTGCTTGCATGCGCCGCGCCTGGAATGCGCCCATATTCGAGATAGAGGAAATCTCACGGTAGGTATTTTGCGCCGGCAACCAGACTTCCAGATCGTAAGTCTTGGTCGAGCCAAAACCCATGTCGCCGGTACACAGGCTCATCACGCGGTAAGGCAGACCGAGTTTTTGCAAAATCGCTTCGGCATGGCCGACCATTTCTTCCAAGGCTTCGGCAGATTTTTCCGGATGGGCGATCTGCACCAATTCCACTTTATCGAATTGATGCTGGCGTATCATGCCACGCGTATCGCGCCCTGCACTGCCGGCTTCCGAGCGGAAGCATGGGGTATGCGCGGTCATCTTGATCGGCAAACTCTCCAGGCTGACGATCTCGTCCCGCACGGTATTCGTCAATGACACTTCGGCGGTCGGGATCAGGTACAGGGTCTCGCCCTCGCCTTCTTGTCCGCCTTTTTTCACCGCAAACAAATCTGCTTCAAACTTCGGCAACTGGCCGGTACCGCGCATGGAGTCTGCGTTTACGATGTACGGCGTATAGCATTCGGTGTAGCCGTGTTCCAGCGTTTGCGTATCCAACATGAATTGCGTCAAGGCGCGGTGCAGACGGGCGATACCGCCTTTCAGCAAAGCAAAACGGGAACCCGTCAATTTAACCGCGACTTCAAAATCCAGGCCGAGGCCGGCACCGATATCGACGTGATCTTTGACCTCGAAATTAAACGCTGGCGGCGTCCCCACTTTACGTACTTCGACGTTACCGGTTTCATCTTCGCCGACAGCCACCGATTCATCAGGCAGATTCGGAATCGTCAACATGAATTCGCTCATCGATGCCTGCACTTCACCCAGGCGCACTTCAGAGGCTTTCAATTCATCGGCGATGCTGTTGACTTCGGCCATCTGGACGGATGCATCTTCGCCTTTGCCTTTGAGCATACCGATTTGCTTGGAGAGAGAATTACGTTTGCCTTGCAGTTCTTCGGTGCGCGTTTGTATCTGTTTGCGCTCGCCTTCGAGCGCATTGAAAGTCGCCACATCCAATTGAAACTTGCGGGTCGCCAGACGGGCGGCAACGGTCTCGATGTCTTTGCGTAGGAGTTGAATGTCGATCATGGAATGCTTGAGCCAGGTTAGAAGTAGATGCAAAAGTAATGCAAAGATAATTAGCCGCATATTGTACCAAGGCAGGCTTGTTTCCCCAAACTTCGATAGGCGCAAGGATGTTCCGGGCGAACGTCACGTCCGTCGATCACCCGTTTGATCGACGCATGGCAGGTCAGATTGATACGATCACGGTCGATTCGATTGTCGGCTTTATGGAACAGCGCCGAGCGTTGGAAAGTAAGCGGGTTTTAAGTTATCTATAATATATACTCCCCATTTTTTCCTAAAAATGTGCCGCGATCCGCACATAAGTATTGCGTATATTAAAAAATACTATAGTGGAGTATATTTTTTCAACTAGAAACTTCAGACGCCGCACAAATCAAGATCCGGATGCTGCTTCATCATCCAGAAAACGTAAATAGGCGAGTTTGCCGGTGATTCCCAGTCCACGCGGCACCGGCTGATCCCAAGATTTGAGCCGCGCGCCGTCTTGCTGATTCTTGTTGAAACCTATAACAAAGCGATGAACGCCGTTACAAGCAAGAACTGAGAGATTCTAATCCCTGACCTGTCTACTTGTTTCGCTGCCCGTCATCCTTCTGGCCTTGCTGTCCGTCATCCTTTTGGCCTCGCTGCCCATCGTCCTTTTGGCCTTGCTGCCCGTCATCCTTTTGGCCTCTTTGTCCGTCATCTTTCTGGCCTTGCGGCCCATCATTCTTTTGGTCTCTTTGTCCGTCGTCCTTCTGGCTATTACCCGCAGAAACAGTGAACTGTTTATCTGCCTTCCGCTGATCCGACAAGATCTGCTGTGCGTCAACAAAGGGCGCGTAGATTGGCATACCTAACAGGAGGACGATGCCAGTGACGAGAGTTTTCAAATGCATGATTTGCTCCTTTTTTTGCTTGAATCCAGGGGGATATTTGAGGTATTCAAATCCATTCTATGGCAACACAAGGTCAACGACAAGAAAGCCGTCAGGATAGAAGAAGTAAGCTACTTCTTTTGTTCGTTTCATCACCAAGACTTTTAAGAAAAGCCATCTTCTCAGCGATCTTACCCTCCAAGCCTCTCGGAACTGGTTCATACCCTACAGGGTGCATCTTTACATCTTCTTTTCCAACACTATTTCAGATTGCTAATGATTGAGCATTTACTCTTCACACAAACAGGATGGGGATTTGGCGGTAGCCATCCTGGAGGACATTGCCTTGAAGCCTTTCCTTTTGGATCATTTGGGATCTTGTTGTAGTTGTCAGCATATGCTTTGTTGATGGAGAAGGTAGAACACCACCCTTGAACCATCACACATTCGCTGTCGGTATGACATTTGAAATAGTGTTCAGGTAAGGCACGCTTGAAGGCCGGCGATTCATCGTCTGCTGGCACAGTCGCCTGTGCCGCGCTGCCAGGCATAGCCAGCATCGTAATCAAGAACAAAAATCCAGCAGGCGCGGCCATCACAACAAGTTTCATTCCGCTTTTCATAATCTCCTCCTACTCTTCCGTCTGTAATATTTACCTTTTCCTTACTTTTGAATTCTGAGGTTCCCTCGATATTTCGTCTGCCATCAGATGAATTTTATGCAGCCAGTTTTTCCTGATTTTGGTCACGCTTCCAGTGATTGAGATACTGCACCGGCGATTGATAGCCGAGCGTTGAATGCTGACGGATTCGATTATAAAAGACTTCAATATATTCGAAGCTGGCTGCCTTCATTTCAGCATGGGTAGCGTAACGCACGCCATGGTATCGCTCGTTCTTGAAACTGTTAAACCAGCTCTCGGTCGGCGCATTGTCCCAGCAGTTCCCTTTGCGACTCATCGAGCACGTCATGCCATATTTCTTGAGATTGTCCTGAAAGGCCTGGCTGGCGTATTGACTGCCGCGGTCAGAATGATGCATAAGGCCGGCGTCCGGTCGCCGGCGAAACCAGGCCATCGTCAAAGCATCCGTCACAATATCGCTCGTCATGCGCGGCTTGAGCGACCAGCCGACCACCTCCCGATTGAACAGATCCAGAACAATTGCAAGATATAACCAACCCTCGGTGGTCCACAGGTAGGTGATATCCGACGTCCAGACCTGGTTGGGGGCGGTCGGCGTAAAATTCCGATTCAACAGATTTTCCGCCACCGGCAAACCATGTTTGGAGTCCGTGGTGACCTTATAGCGCCGTTTATGACGGGCACGGATACCATTTCTCGCATGAGACGCTCGACACGCTCCTTGCCAACGGTGAAGCCTCGCTGCCGCAGTTCGCGCACGATGCGCGGACTGCCGTAAGCACCCTTGAGTTCGGCATGAATGGCGCGTATCAGCGCAAGCATCTGCGCATCCGTCAACCGTTTGCGCTCAGGTGTGCCGCCACGCTTCCACGCCCGATAGCCGCTGATGCTGACGTTGAGGACGACGCACATTTCGGTCAACGCATAGCTCTTGATTTGACCGTCCATCCAGGCGTACTTCACAGAACATCCTTCGCGAAGTACGCCGCTGCTTTTTTTATGATTTCATTCTCCCGCTTCAGGCGGGCGTTTTCCGCACGCAGTCTGGAGAGTTCCATCGCCTCTGGCGTCACCACTTTACTGCTGGCGCCTTTGAGTTTTCCTTCGGCGGCCGCCTTGATCCAGTTTCGCAGCGTCTGGTCGCCCAGCCCCAGCTCCTTGACCACGACCGCAACCGATTCACCATCCTGGACGCGTTTGACCGCCAGTTCCTTGAACTCGGTTGTGTACGCTTGTTTCGGTATTCTCTTCATTTTCTGTCTTTCTCAAGTAACGTTAATTTTACGTCACCTGTGGCAGACTAAATTTCAGGGGAAGCTCATTCAACCGTCACAATATTCTGGAAAAAATTTAGAAGCTTCGGAAATTCCCCGACCCGCTTCATCGCCCAAGCCAAGCCCGGATTGTTTGATCGCTCTTCGTTGAGGTTGATCAGCTTGTAGCCATAAACGATGTTCAGGATGTCTTTGAAAAAATTCTCAAGGTAGCGGATTCAGATCAAAAAGCTGAAGACCAGCCCTGCTCTTGACCGGCTGGGAAACCGCCGTCAGCGCATCGATGATCTGACCAGTGAAATAGCCTCCTGCAATTATTCTTTTCCCGCTTCCTCATCCCACTTCTTCAATAAAGCGAGTTTTTCAGCGATCTTGATTTCCAAGCCCCTTGGAACTGGTTGATACCAGCCATGTTCTTCTATGCCGTCAGGAAGGTAGGTTTCACCAGCAGCATAGGCATTGGGTTCGTCATGAGCATATCTGTACTCATGCCCGTAGCCCAGCTCTTTCATGAGTTTGGTAGGTGCATTGCGTAGGTGAACAGGCACTTCACGCGACTTGTCCTGCTTCACAAATGCCATTGCCTGGTTGAAGGCGTTGTAACCTGCATTGCTCTTGGCCGCGATTGCCAGATAGATCACGGCCTGCCCAAGGGCCAGCTCGCCTTCCGGTGAACCAAGTCGCTCATAGGTAGTTGCCGCATCGTTGGCTAGCTGTATAGCGCGTGGATCGGCCAGTCCGATATCTTCCCATGCCATTCTAACGATACGGCGCGACAGGTATCGGGCATCGGCGCCGCCGTCCAACATGCGACATAGCCAATAGAGCGCGGCGTCAGGATTGGAGCCGCGAACTGACTTGTGAAGAGCGGAAATCTGGTCGTAAAAATTGTCGCCGCCCTTGTCAAACCTGCGGGCATTCAGGGTGAGCGCATTCTGGATGAACTCTGGGGTGATCTGCGTGGTGCCTGCTGCTTTCGCTGCGGTGCTGGTCTGCTCCAGCAGATTGAGTAATCTACGAGCGTCGCCGTCGGCATAGCCAACCAAGGTATCTATCGCCGCGTCTTCCAGATGAAGATGAGAGAGCGCCTTATCCTGTGCGATCGCTACAAGTTGCTTCAACTCGTCTTCCGTAAGCGATTTGAGTACATACACCTGAGCACGCGACAGCAAGGCCGAGTTCACTTCAAAAGAAGGGTTCTCGGTGGTTGCGCCAATGAAGGTGACGAGTCCGGATTCGGCATAGGGCAACAGAGCGTCTTGCTGGGACTTATTAAACCGGTGAATCTCGTCCACGAACAAGATGGTGTGCTTGCCCATAGAAAGATTCTGCTCGGCCTGCTCCATGGCAGCACGGATATCTTTGACACCGGAAAAGACGGCGGACAAGGCGATGAATTCGCACTTGAAGGCAGTGGCGGTGAGGCGTGCCAAGGTGGTTTTGCCAACACCAGGCGGCCCCCAAAGGATCATGGAGTGCGGCTTACCCGACTCGAAAGCCAGGCGGAGCGGTTTGCCTGAACCCAGCAGATGCGACTGCCCGATCACCTCATCCAGGGTCTTGGGCCGGAGCGCCTCTGCCAGTGGCGGGGTAGGCTCCACTTTGAAGAGATCAGACATGATTTCGCCCCGCTGGAACAGGGGACATCTCTAAAATCCGCACCATCAGTTTGCTCAACAATTGATCGATAAAGTGTTTGACTGCTTTGTTGAAACGATGGGTTTCATCGCCTAACAGAGGCCGCTGCCCAATGCCCTCGTCCAGATTGGCTGGGCGCATGCGCTGCGCCAGCGGCACCGGGATGTTACGTGCTGCATTCATAGTCGAGAAACATCGGCTCCGGCAGGCACGATAAATTTGAATTGATCTATTTTGATCGCGGGATTTTTTTCTATGTTTTTCAGTGTCAGCAGGGACACCTGACCAAAACCGTCGCGCAACTCCAGCGCGACCGGCACACCGTCCTTCATGCCGATACCGATGTGTTCGAAATTAGGGTCTTTTTCCTTAGGTACGGCTTCCAGCCATTCCAGTCCCTGCTTACTACCGGCTTCTTTGAGATGGAAGCTTTTTTCTATCTCGCCGCCGCCAAACAAAATCGCGGCTGGACTGGCGCTTAAGACACTACCGATCTTTTTAATCGTGACCTGGTTCAGGTCTTTATCGTAGATATACAGTTGCTCGCCATCGGTCTGCAAGGTCTGTTCGTAAGGTTTGAGGTAGGTCCAGATAAATTTGCCTGGGCGTGCAAAAATAAAATTGCCGGTCGATGTCTTGGTGACTTTCGGCTTGCCATCAACCATCTTGATTTGTTGCTGGATAAATTCGCCTTTGGCGCTTTTGCTACCGGCGGCAAAGGTTTTGAATTGCTCAACCGCCGCCGCTTGCGCCAATAACGGCAAACATAACGGCAAACTTAATGCGCTGAGTGTCAGCGCTGCAAGCCAGCGACCCGGCTTGTCCGATTTGAAATTCATACCATTTTTTTTCACAGAGATTCCGTTTCATGTACAGAACCAATGCCTTGGTTCCGTTTACTGCTGATTTTGTGCTTACTCAGTATTCCCGGCTGGTACCAGGATTTCACGATTGCCATTCGATTGCATGGTAGAGACGACGCCGCTGGCCTCCATCTGCTCCAGCAAACGGGCGGCGCGATTGTAGCCTATGCGCAAATGCCTTTGCACCAGCGAAATCGAAGCACGACGATTTTTAAGTACGATCGCGACCGCCTGATCGTATAAGGCGTCCGCCTCGCCACCGCCCTCACCGGGCGCGGCACCGGCTTCGCCGCCTTCTTCGAGAACACCGCCTTCCAGAATGCCCTCAATATAATTTGGTTCCCCTTGCGCCTTCAAATGCTGCACCACCCTGTGCACCTCTTCATCCGATACAAAAGCACCATGCACGCGTACCGGCAGGCCGGTGCCTGGCGGCATGTACAGCATATCGCCCATGCCCAGCAAGGCTTCTGCACCCATCTGATCGAGAATCGTACGCGAGTCGATCTTGCTGCTGACCTGGAACGCGATACGGGTTGGAATATTCGCCTTGATCAGACCGGTAATCACATCGACCGATGGGCGTTGCGTCGCCAGGATCAGGTGCAGACCAGCGGCACGCGCTTTCTGTGCAATACGGGCGATTAATTCTTCGACCTTCTTGCCGACGACCATCATCAGATCCGCCAGCTCGTCGATGATGATGACGATGGTCGGCAACTTTTCTAAAGGCTCCGGCGCATCCGGCGTCAGGCTGAACGGATTCGGAATATGCTCTTCACGCTTGGTGGCTTCGGTAATCTTGGCATTGTAGCCGGCCAGATTACGCACACCCAGTTTCGACATCAATTTATAGCGGCGCTCCATTTCAGCCACGGCCCAATTCAAGGCATGGCCGGCCTGGCGCATATCCGTCACCACCGGTGCCAGCAAATGCGGAATACCTTCGTATACCGACATCTCCAGCATCTTGGGATCAATCAGTATCATGCGCACATCGTTAGGGTCGGACTTATACAGCAGTGACAAAATCGTGGCGTTAATGCCGACCGATTTACCGGAGCCGGTGGTACCGGCCACCAACAGATGCGGCATGCGGGCCAGATCGGCCACCACGGCATGCCCGCCGATATCCTTACCGAGCGCGATGGTCAGGCTCGAGGCGCTGTCGTTATACACTTTCGACCCCAAAATCTCGGTCAGGCGCACGATCTGCCGCTTAGGATTCGGCAATTCCAGACCCATATAATTTTTGCCGGGAATCGTCTCCACCACACGGATCGAGGTCAGCGACAAAGAACGCGCCAGATCGCGTGCCAGACCAACGATCTGACTACCTTTGACACCGGTCGCCGGATCGATTTCATAACGAGTAATAACCGGCCCCGGATAGGCGGCAACCACTTTCACATCTACGCCAAAGTCCGAGAGTTTTTTCTCAATCAGGCGACTGGTGAATTCCAGGGTTTCTATACTGACGGTTTCTTGCGCCGGCGGCGCATCATCCAGTAACGACAGCGGCGGCAAATGGCTGTCCGGCATATCGTTGAATAGAGAAACCTGGCGCTCTTTCTCGACGCGCTCGGATTTTTGTACCGACACCACCTGCGGTTCAATACGAATCGGTGGTGCCTCAACGATCTTGGCACGCTCGGTCACCACAATTTCTTCACGTTTGACGGCGGCGGTTTGACCGACACGCCGATCTTCGCGTGCCGCATATTTATGTTGAATGAAGTTGAATGCACCTTCGATACCGGCGCCGATTTTTTCTGCAATCTGCAACCATGAAATATGGAAATACAAACTCAGTCCGAGCGCAAAAAACAGCAGCAACAGCAAGGTCGATCCGGTGAAACCAAACGCATTGAAGGCGACAGTCCCGACCAATTCACCCAACACGCCGCCAGGTGCCCGCGGCAGCGGCGTTTTCAGCGAGTACATGCGCAGATACTCGATCCCCATACTGCCTATCATCAACAAGGTAAATCCTGCTGCCTGGATGAATTTTTCGTACTGGTGGGCTTTTTCGTGATCGACTTCCACCAAAAAACGCTTGCTTAGCTGACGATAATCTTCCCATACCAGGCGAATCAGGACGACCGTCCACCACCATGCGGACAGGCCAAAGATGAACAGAAACAGATCGGCGAACCAGGCGCCGACTCTGCCGCCGACATTATGAATCTTGGGAACCACGCTGGCATGCGACCAGGCCGGGTCGAGTTTGTTATATGTAAACAAGATCAAGACCAGATAAACGCACAACGCGGCAAACACCATCCAGCGCGCCTCGGTCAATAAAATCACCAGGCGATTCGGCAGAGGCGGTGCCGGGGTTTTATTGCGGTTGCGTGTGTAGGCTTCGTTATTGTTAGTAGTCATATTTCAGGATAAACCGCCAGACGCAATCAAGTGAAAAACCAGCATAAGATAGCATGCCTGATAAGTGTCGCCAAATCTGACTGCGCTTCCCACCTCAATCCCCGCATTTGGCACCGGAAAACCGGGGCGCAAAGTCCGGCTCGCTGTAATCGTCTATAATCTCGCCTTGTTATTGTCCTGCATGATAGCGGGAATGCAAAATCATCGATTTCCCTTGAAATTCTGCCGGTCAGCGCCATTTCTGTCATCTGTAAAGAGTAGATTTCCGGTTATTACGTGCTTTTGCCTGCTGTTTTGCCTGCACCTATCGTCGTTACATCATTCATACCTCATTTCAACATCATTTTCAGGTTAGCTTATGTCAACTCCCACAACACCAAAACACGCTCATGTCTTGATCCTCGGTTCTGGCCCTGCAGGTTACTCGGCAGCGGTGTATGCGGCTCGCGCGAACCTGAAGCCCGTCTTGATTACCGGCGTCGAGCAAGGCGGACAATTGATGACGACCACCGATGTCGAAAACTGGCCGGCAGACCCGATGGGCGTCCAGGGTCCTGAATTGATGCAACGCTTCCTGCAACATGCGGAGCGCTTCAATACAGAAATCATTTTCGACTATATTCACACCGCCAAATTGAACGAAAAACCGATCCGCCTAATCGGCGACCAGGCGGAATACACCTGTGACTCCCTGATCATCGCAACCGGCGCCTCCGCCCAATATCTGGGCCTGCCGTCAGAACAGGCATTCATGGGCAAAGGGGTTTCTGCCTGCGCGACCTGCGACGGTTTCTTCTATCGCGCGAAAGAAGTCGCGGTCATCGGTGGCGGCAACACGGCAGTTGAAGAAGCCTTGTACCTGTCGAATATCGCCAGCAAGGTCACCCTGGTGCACCGTCGCGATAAATTCCGTGCGGAAGCCATCCTGATCGACCGCTTGATGGCCAAAGTCGCCGAAGGTAAAATTGAAATCAAGTGGAATCACACTCTGGAAGAAGTCGTCGGCGACGACTCCGGCGTGACCGGCATCAAGATCAAGTCCGTCAAGGACGGCAGCGTCAGCGATGTGACTTTACATGGCCTGTTTATCGCGATTGGCCACAAACCGAACACCGGCATCTTCGAAGGTCAGCTCGACATGCATAACGGCTATATCAAGACTAAGACCGGCCTCGAAGGCATGGCAACTGCTACCAGCGTCCCAGGCGTGTTTGCCGCAGGCGATGTGCAGGATCATGTCTATCGCCAGGCAATCACCAGTGCCGGTACCGGTTGTATGGCGGCGCTGGATGCGCAACGCTACCTGGAAACCTGATCGAGTCGTTTTTCTCCCATGCCTGCTTCATTAAAAAATTTTGCTGACCTGAAAAGTTTAGGTCAGCAACTAAAACAACGAGAAGAGCTGCGCCAAAAAGAAGTGGCTGAACGCATCAAGCGCGAGCATCAGGCCAAGCTGGAAGCGAATATTTTCCGCAATAGCGTTGGTGAAGTAGCGCCGCTGAAAACGGCGGCCAAACACAGCGCGCCCATAGTTCACCCACAACCCATTCCCTTTCAGCACATCGCCGATGAGCGTGCGGCGCTGCACGAGTCGCTGTCAGACGAATTCGACGCCAGCAGCTTGCTCGATACCGATGATGGCCTGAGTTATACAAGGGCGGGGGTCGGTATCGACGTCGCGAAGAAATTGCGCACCGGTCATTGGACGATACAGGCACAACTCGATTTGCATGGCATGCGCCGCGATCAGGCCAGAGACAGTCTCGGTGAGTTTTTGCGCCGCTGCTTACGCAATGAACATCGCTGCGTCAGGATTATTCACGGCAAAGGCCTAGGATCCATCAACAAAGAGCCTGTGTTAAAAAACAAGGTAAAAAACTGGTTGATCCAAAAAGATGAAGTATTGGCATTCAGCCAGGCAACTGCGCCGGACGGCGGTTCCGGCGCGCTGATTGTGCTGCTGAAGTCTGCCTAAAATCGCCGTCAATCTGCATGAATCAAAGTCAATAGCAGTACCAATGTCACGAGACTAACGTCGGCCTGGCTTGCGTCAACGGAGCAATAACATCAAGCCAGCGCCAGGCCCGTCTATGCGGGCAACAGGTCGACCAATCGGTTTATTTGGCACTAAACAGCATCGGAACCAGTTTCACCGGTACGAATGCGGATTACCTGTTCCACGTTTTGCACAAAAATTTTGCCGTCGCCGATTTTGCCTGTATGAGCGGCTTTGATGATGGCGTCCACCACATTGTCACAAACATTGTCATCAACCACGACTTCGACTTTGACTTTCGGTAAAAAATCGACGACATATTCTGCGCCACGATAAAGCTCTGTATGCCCTTTCTGGCGACCGAAACCCTTGACTTCCGTCACAGTCAATCCGGTGACGCCGACTTCAGCCAGTGCCTCACGTACTTCGTCAAGTTTGAAGGGTTTAATTACTGCGGTAATTTGTTTCATTTTTTATCCTTGAATTTTGTAACTTGAAATGTGATCGATAAAAATATATTGCACTCAATCACGGAATTTTGAAGTAATCGGGTAGCGCCAGTCGCGTCCGAAGGCACGATGCGTGACCCTGATGCCGACCGGCGCCTGACGGCGCTTGTATTCATTAATTTTAATCAAACGCGTAATTCGTTCAACATCTTCTTCACGATACCCGGCTGCAATAATCTCGGCACGGCTTTGATTTTCTTCCATATAACGCTGCATGATGCCATCCAGCACTTCATAAGGTGGCAATGAATCCTGATCCTTTTGATCCGGTCGCAACTCAGCAGAGGGCGCGCGCGTCAGGATACGCTCAGGTATCACCGGCGACAGAGTATTCCGGTAAGCGCATAGACGGTATACCAGTGTTTTCGCAATATCCTTGATGACGGCAAAACCACCCGCCATGTCGCCGTACAAAGTGCAATAGCCGACCGCCATTTCACTCTTATTACCGGTAGTCAACACGATAGAGCCGTACTTATTCGACAAGGCCATCAGGATAGTGCCACGTATCCTGGCCTGAATATTTTCCTCAGTCGTATCTTCTGCCAGACCGGCAAATTCCTGACTCAGTGTGTTGCGGAAGGCGCTAAAACAATCTGCGATCGATATTTCATCATAGCGCACGCCGAGGCCCTCCACCATTTCCCGCGAATCCAGCCAGGAAATCTCTGCCGTATACGGGGAAGGCATCATGACCGCCCTGACCTTGTCGGCACCCAGAGCATCCACGGCAATCGCCAGCACCAGGGCAGAATCGACCCCGCCGGACAAACCCAGCACAATGCTGGGGAAGCCATTTTTGCCGACATAATCACGCACCCCCAATACCAGCGCCTGATACACCAGCGCCTCGATGGTGGCTGCATGGCTTTGTTCTGATAGCTTGGCTTTAGTCACAAGCGGTGTGGCACCGTCAAACTCGATGATCTGTAAGTCTTCTTCACAATGCTTGAGCTGCGTCAGCAACACGCCTTGCTGATTCATGACGAAAGAATTACCGTCAAAAATCAACTCATCCTGCCCGCCGACCAAATTCGCATAGACCAAGGACATGCCTTGAGCCGTAACGTTGGCGCGCATGACATCGTAACGCTGATGCTGCTTACTCATATGGTATGGCGAGCCGTTCGGCACCAATAGCACCTCAGCGCCAGCCTGACGTGCCAGGCCGGGCGCATTGCGATACCAGGTGTCTTCGCAAATATTCACCCCAAAACGGGTGCCCTTCACTTCAAATACTAAGGTTTCTGTGCCTGACGAAAAATAGCGCTTCTCGTCAAAGACCATATCATTCGGCAGGTCGTGTTTCCAATAGCGGCCGACGATAGCGCCATTGCACAGCACTGAGACCGCGTTGTAGCGAACACCATTACTCTCCTCTGGATGACCGACCAGCACATACACATCCGGCACGCTCGCCAGACTGTTAGCAAGACTCAGCAAGGTTTCTTGAGTTTTTGCGTAGAATGCACTGCGCAATAACAGATCTTCAGGCGGATAACCAACCAACGATAATTCAGGCGTGACGACAATATCCGCACCCTGTTCAAAAGCGCGTTGAACATATTGAATAATTTGCGCAGCGTTACCGGCGAGATCACCGACCACGCTGTTCATCTGGGCGATTGCAACTTTGACTGTCATAGCACTTGGTCTGAATTCGAAAAAATTGATGAAGAAAATTGAATTTGAATTGAATTTGAAATAGGGATAATACGAACAGCATGTCGAAACCAATACATTATCGCACGCGAGTGCTCGATTCGTTGTCAGCAATATCAGCAAACCAATGGGATGCTTTACTTAGCCAGCAGAGCAACGGCAACCCTTTCCTGTCATACGCTTTCCTGCACGCTTTACATGAGTCAGGGTCGGCCTCGGCGAACACTGGCTGGCAGCCTCGCTATCTGACGATTTGGGATGCCGGCCATTTGCTTGCCGCTATGCCGCTATACGAAAAAACGCATTCTTATGGCGAATATGTATTCGATTGGGCTTGGGCCGATGCCTATCAAAGACATGGTTTTCACTATTATCCCAAATTGCTGTCGGCGATTCCATTTACCCCTGTGACTGGCAATCGCCTGCTCGCCCGGGATCAGGAGGCGCGTACTGCATTACTGGACGCGCTCCAGGCGCAGCAAGCAAGCGGCGCTTACTCGTCAATCCACATACTCTTCCCCACTCAGTCAGAAGCCGAGCTGTTACAGACAAGAGCTTATTTACTCCGAGCCGGGATCCAGTTCCATTGGATAAACCAAGATTACCTCCATTTTGAACATTTTCTTTCCCAGTTGGAACAGAAAAAACGAAAAAATATTCGCGCCGAACGTCGCAAAGTGGCTGAGGCAGGCGTCACGTTCCGCCATATTCCCGGCGAGGAAATGCAGGAGGAAGACTGGCGCTTCTTCAAGCGTTGCTATGACCATACCTATGCCGACCATCATTCATCGCCTTACCTGAATCTCGATTTCTTTTTGAGAATCGGGGCCAGCATGCCTCAGCACCTTCATCTTATCTTCGCTGAACGCAATGGCAGGAAAATCGCGTCATCCCTGCTGGTGTATGATGAATTACGCGTATATGGTCGATATTGGGGCTGTATTGAGCAAGTACCTTGCCTGCATTTTGAAACCGCATATTACCAGGCGATCGAGTTTTGTATCGCTAAAAAAATCGGCTTGTTTGAAGGCGGCGCCCAGGGTGAGCATAAGATGGCACGCGGTTTCCTGCCGCAAAAAACCTGTTCCGCCCATTTTTTGGCGCAAGCTGAGTTCTCCGATGCGGTTGCCCATTTTTTAGAGCGCGAGACAAATGGCGTCGCTGATTATTTGAACGAACTCAATGATCGCATCCCTTTTAAAAGCCCAAAGGAATAATTCGTTTTATAAACACTTGAATTTCTTCTCCGTCCAAGGCAT
Source organism: Undibacterium sp. Jales W-56 (assembly GCF_025548535.1). Classification (GTDB taxonomy): domain Bacteria; phylum Pseudomonadota; class Gammaproteobacteria; order Burkholderiales; family Burkholderiaceae_D; genus Undibacterium. The sequence goes on from NZ_JAJLQW010000002.1 coordinate 458,376, forward strand.
GCTGTATTCATGACTTCTTCTTCGACTACTCCATCCAGCGTTCAAAGCTCTGCACAGGGATTGCCTATGCGCCGAATTGGCCGTTTTTATCTGACCGACAAGTTAGGTAAAGGGTCGAATGGCGCCGTATTTCTAGGTCATGATCCAGTGATTGATCGCGCCGTTGCCATCAAAATACTCGGCACCAGCCACGGTGTTGCGGATAAAAAACAGCGGGAACAGCAATTCATTAACGAAGCCCGTGCCGCCGGCCGGCTGTCTCATCCCAACATCGTCACGATTTTTGATGCCTCCAGCGAGGGAGGCACGACCTTCATCGCGATGGAATTTTTGCAAGGTCAGGATTTGCGGGAATTGCTGGCAAGCGGCAAACGTTTCGACAGCATCGAGACCGCGAATATCATCCACAAAATCGCCGAAGCACTCGCCTATGCCCATGATAATGGCGTGATACACCGCGACATCAAGCCGGCGAATATTTTCATACTGCCGAACAAACAACCGAAAGTCGTGGATTTCGGTATTGCCCGTGCGCCGAATCGCATCCTGGCTGACCCGAATAATCCCCAGCAAACCTTATTCAATAATAATATTCTGGGCACACCGAATTACATGTCGCCGGAACAAGCCATGGGTCAACAGGTCAACGCCTTGACCGATGTGTATTCGCTGGGTGCAGTAATGTACGAGATGCTGACGCAACAAAAACCGTTTCAATCGAACGACCTGGACAAACTCCTGCACCAGATCGCGCACAAACAAGCCAAACCGCCGTCTGAGCTGAATCCGAATGTTTCTGTCAGTCTGTCGAATATTGTATTAAAAGCGATGCAAAAAAATCCCGCGGATCGTTATGCGAGCGCTGCAGAAATGGCGCAATCCTTGCAAAAAGTTCTGGAACGGGATCAACGCTTAAAACGTAAGCGCAAACAAGGCGGCAATGACAGCAGTAGCGCCAGCGTGGAGGACAAACCTACTATTTCCTGGATCAGTTGGGTCGCATTGTTCGCAGCAATCGCACTGGTTGCGGCGTATCTGCTGAAATAAATCCATCGTCCAATAAAAAGGCACAGAAAACTGTGCCTTTTTGTTATTCGTGAATACCAATTATTAATGGGCGTTCAAATTCAAGATGCCGGTTATTTTGCCTTGGCGTAGTTGGCGACGCCGTCCATGATTTCTGCGTGCGCTTCATCTGGACCGCCCCAGCCTTCGACTTTGACCCATTTACCTTTTTCCAGATCTTTGTAATGCTCAAAGAAATGCTGGATCTGGCGCAAACGCAATTCGTTCATGTCTTCCGGTTTTTGCCAATGTGAGTAGATCGACAGGATTTTATCCACAGGCACCGCCAATACTTTGGCATCGTTACCAGCTTCATCGGTCATTTTTAACACGCCGACCGCGCGGCAACGCACAACCACGCCAGGGATCAAAGGGAAAGGTGTGATCACCAACACATCTACCGGATCGCCGTCGCCGGCGATGGTTTGCGGCACATATCCGTAGTTGCATGGATAGTGCATTGCCGTACCCATAAAACGGTCGACAAAAATCGCGCCGGTATCCTTATCGACTTCATATTTGATCGGATCAGCATTCATCGGGATTTCAATAATGACATTGAAGTCTTTCGGCAAGTCGCGGCCGGCAGGAACGTTATTCAAGCTCATAGTGCTCTTTCAAAGTAAAAATCAAAACTGTGATGGGGATGGATTATAGCCGTTTTCAGGCGCAATTCGTGCTTCGGATTGTGCGCAGCAACATCCTCAAATCGATTGCTCTATAACAATGTTGCAATCGCGCACTGGCGATAATGTTGCGCTGCTTCTTCAGCCTGGCCCAAGGCCTCGTGAAGTTGTGCGAGTTTCAGATTGGCTTCGCGCACGGTCCTGGATTCAATCGCATCCGACAGCGCTTGCTCCATATGACGTTGTGCTTTGCCCCATAATTTTTGTTTCAGGCACAAAGTACCCAAGGTCAGAGCCAGCTCAGGATCGGTAGGTCGTTGCTCGGTCCAGCGCTCGCAATGTTCAATCTGCGATAACAAGGCGGCAGAACCTTCGGCGGCCGAAGCATCGCGATACACGCGCATCAAGCGGTCGTCCCACTCTTCTACCAGCGTCTTCTCGACAATGGTTCTGGCATCTTCATGCAAACCGCGGGCGTTGAATGTCTTCGCCGCAGTGAAGGCAACGAAGCGATTTTTTCTGTCGGCGGCAGGGATTTCATACCAGACGCGCCGGATGGATTCGACATCATGGCCGTGATCCTTGAGCAAATCCTCATAAGCGAGTTCACGCAAACGATTCGATAATGCCGGATGCAGTGCGCGATGCTTGTCCAAAGTGCGCACCAGTTTTAATACTTCAGGCCATTTCTTGGCTTGCTGATTGGCTTTCAAAGCCCAGCGCAGTACCTGGATATGGCGCGTGCCGCTGGCGTTCAATTCCTTGACGGCTTCCAGGGCTTGCTCGGCCTGATGCTGATCGACCAGCAATTCCGTCATGCTGACCAGGCGCGCAGTTTTATGTGGAGCATCGTCTTCGATGCTGGCAAACCAGGCATCGCGCCGCTCGAACTGGCCCATATGATGTGCAGCGCGCGCACCGATCAATGAGGCGACGCCGGTGTTTTCCGGCAATTCGATGGCACGCAAGGCCGCTTTTTCAGCATGCCCGAAACGCCCTTCAAATAAGGCTTTCAGCGATTCCCGCAAGGCTTTATTTCCGTCGCGCTCACGCTTGCCCTGACGATAGGCTGCAACTTTGCGCGGCATTGTTTGCGTTGTGACGATGGTGCGGATGACCAGGTACAGCACCACAAACAAGACCAGCATCAAGAACAGGAAAAAATTCAGCGACAGATCGATCCTGTACGGCGGATAAAACAACACCACATTGCCGGGATTGAAGCGCGCACCGACAGCCAGGCCAACTGCCAGCGAAAATAAAATCACAAGCCGGATAAAAAGACGCATATTCTCAAATACCCTTAAGGCTTCACTTTGTAATTACGAACCGCATTCAGGCTATCTGACAAGGTCGGCATCTCTATCGACAAATTACTTCCCTGAACCTGTCTCAGCAAAGCCTGCACGGCTTGCGTCTGCTTGGCACGCGTATCAAAATATTTGGTGATCGCATCTTGCGCCGCAATCATGTCACTGCGGAAGGTGCTTTCATTCCTCGACAACAGCGCCAGGCGAGCATTCAGCAAACGTAATTTCAAATTCTCACGCGCAAAATAACTTTGCGAAGGATTCAGCAACAAGGCATCAGGTGATTCAACATTGCGCACGCGTATCAACTGTTTGACCTCATTCCACATCTCGCTCGAAAAACTTTGCCAGGCATCCTGTGCACGCATGCTCCAGGTGTTTTCCGGGATCTCATCTGCTGCGGTTTTCTTGCCGCTTTTGCTCACGCTGGACGATCTTGGCAAGACCCGTAACGGCGCCTTCGGCGGCGTTGCTGAGACCACCGATTTTTCATCCGCCCACAAAGGAATGTGATCGACCTGCGCAATGACGCTATCGAGTCGCAAAGCAATACCCGTCAAATCAAGCACAGGCAAAGCCTTGAGTTTCTCTATATCTTTGGCGATGGCCCGGCGTATCGTGATGAATTGCGGTTTTTCGGATTTCGCCAGGCGGCTATCCGCGTTTTGCAAAGCGATCAAGGCGCCCTGCACATTGCCCGCCAGTTGAAGCTGTTGGCTGGCGGTCGCCAGCACTTGCTCGATTTCAGCCAGAGCCCATTCGTCGCGATTTTTGGACAAGTCCTGATACAACTGCTCCAGAGCCAACTGCTGTCCCTGCGCTTCAGTCTGTTTGCCTTCCAGTAAAGTGACCTTGGCTTGAATTTCTTTGCTGGTCTCTTGCACCGTCCTGGCCAGGACTTTGGTTTCGCTGCTGGTGCTGTCTGCCGTTTGCAGGCGCTTGGCGACTTCTTCGCGCAAGGCGCTGATCTGATTTTGCGAAGACCACCAGCTAGCGGCCAACAACACGGCCAATACGCCTGCCACGATGTAGGCTGGCTGGGTCCAGCCCAGGGTTTTCGCACCATCAGGCTGAATCTGGGGCAAAGTCTGTGATGTAGATGTTTCAGGCGTTTTATCCATCGATATGGTGTCGGATGATGAGTGCGTGTCGTTCATAGACGAGATTGTAACGCGACAAGCAGATGTTCGTCGCCAGAACCTGAGAGAGTGATCGATTTAAAACCTAATTGTTGCGCAGTTTCAGCAATACGAACGTGCGGCACAATTAAATGTTGGTGTTGCAATTTTGCCACGAAATTAATGTGGCCTAGCTGCTGCGCCCAAACCATTGCCGTCTGCAATGCTTCGGAACTTGTGACGATCCAGTCATTTTGTGATTCCAGCATCTCCGTCAGCAGTTGGCGGCGCGCCGACGTGAAAACAGGTGCGGCACGGCGGTAAGCTGCGACCTGCGTGACATCAATGCCATGCGCACGCAAACGTTCTGCCAGCAATTCACGTCCGGTCTCGCCGCGCACGATCAATACTTTTTTGCTTTGTAACGCCGGGAGATCCAATTCATCGAGCAAGGTTTCTGAATCGGTACGCTCAGGATTGCGTGGATAAAAGATCGTCGTCTTGTTTGTGTTTGCATTACTCGTATCGTTCGCCTGGACGCCAAATTCAGCAAGCGCCGCCAGACTGCCTTGCCCCATCACCGCTACCGCGAGTTGCGGAGGCAAACTCTTGATGCGGGAAAAAACAGCACGGATCGCATTCGGGCTGACGAAAGCAATCAAGGCAAAATCGGCTAAATTTGCCAAGACACGGTCCAGCTCGGCGTAGTCATCCAGGCCGTGAATTTCCAACAGGGGAAAGGGAATCACAACACGTCCCATGGCGGAAATGCGCGCAGCAAAATCTGCTGCCTGCTCGGCAGGACGGGTAAGAACGACAGGATTCGGCATAGCGGAAGAATTATTAGCCAGCGGTGTCAAGGGGTTCCACTTTACACGCAGCCAAAATCGCTGCGGCATCCTGGTCGGCCAGCGCCTGCGCGACCTGCTGCCCCAAAGCCTGCGCAGTCGCCACATCATGCACGGCCCCGCTGACGCCGGCAGTCGCAATGCGGCTGCCATCGGGCGTCGCGACCATCGCGCGCAACTGCATCACGCCGCCCGACATGGTGGCGAATGCCGCCAGCGGAATCTGGCAGCTACCGCCAAAGGCTTTAGACACGGTACGCTCTGCACTGACGGCCTGCTCGGTTGGCGCATGGTTCAAAGCGGCCAGCCAGGCCGCCAGCTCCGGTCGATGCGCCGGGATTTCAATCGCCATGGCACCTTGCCCAGCCGCCGGCAAGCTTTGCGCAGGTTCGAGGCAGGCGCGAATTCTCTCTGGCAAACCCAGGCGTTTTAAACCGGCCGCCGCCAAAATAATCGCGGCATATTCGCCGCTATCCAACTTGCGCAAACGCGTATCCAGATTGCCGCGCAGAGGGCGAATAATCAACTGCGGGAAACGTGCCGCAATCAAAGCCTGACGACGCAAGCTACTGGTGCCGACGACAGCGCCGGCAGGCAAAGCATCCAGACCGGCATAATCGTTGGACACGAAGGCATCACGCGGATCTTCCCGTTCCAGCACGGCGGCCAAGGCAAAACCTTCGGGCAAATCCATAGGCACGTCTTTCAGCGAGTGCACTGCCAGATCGGCACGTCCTTCTGCCATCGCCACTTCAAGTTCTTTCACGAACAAACCTTTGCCACCGACCTTGGACAAAGCGCGATCCAGAATCTGGTCGCCACGTGTGGTCATACCGAGGATTTCGATTACACAATCGGGGTACAGTGCCGCCAGGCGATCGCGGACATGCTCTGCCTGCCACATGGCGAGCCGGCTTTCGCGCGAAGCAATGACTAATTTGGTGGGATGAGATGCGTTCAAGACAACAACCTTCAGTAAAATAGTGCCGAATTTTATCATGCGTACACCACTAGACTATGGTGCAGATCACGCATACGGATCGGCCAACTTGACAAAATATTGAGGCTGGCGGCATCATGGCGCAGCAAAAATGACTTATCCGATATGGTAAGCTAGCGGCACGCTAAAGTAACGAATCCACCGAACCAATCTGCCCCTGAAAGCAATACCGAATACAGTCCATCACCATGCCGCCCCAATGCGCGGCATTTTTTATGTGCCAATGAAGCGGGCAAACGCTCGCTTGATTAGCCGACAAGAACCAGTACAGCATATACAAAGCACACTATGAGCGATATCAATCAAGCAGCAGAAAATTCGAGCAGCACCATACTCGAAGCCGGCAAACAGCATCTGATCCTGACCGGCGACCGCCCTACCGGTCCATTGCACCTCGGCCATTTCGTCGGCAGTTTGCGTAACCGCGTCAAATACCAGCATGAATACCAGCAATACATCATGCTGGCCGATGCCCAGGCCCTGACCGACAACATGGATGATCCCGCCAAAGTGCATAACAATGTGCTGGAAGTCGCACTGGATTATCTGGCGGTGGGTATCGATCCGGCCAAGTCGACGATTTTTATCCAGTCGCAAATTCCCGAGTTGACCGAACTGACTTTTTACTACCTGAATCTGGTCACGGTAGCGCGCCTGGAACGCAATCCTACGATCAAGCAAGAAATCGTCTTGCGCAATTTTGAGCGCGATATTCCAGCCGGCTTCCTGACCTACCCGGTCAGTCAGGCTGCCGATATCACCGCATTCAAAGCCAGCCTGGTGCCGGTCGGCGACGATCAGATTCCGATGATAGAACAGACCAACGAGATCGTGCGCCGCTTCAACCGTCTGGCGAAAAAAGACATCCTGGTTGAATGCCAGGCACTGGTTCCTGAAATCGGTCGCTTACCAGGCATCGACGGCAAAGCCAAAATGAGTAAATCGCTCGGCAATACCATCAACCTCGGCGCCAGCGTGGCAGAGATCAAGGCGGCAGTCAAAAACGTCTATACCGACCCGCTGCATCTGCGTGTAGAAGACCCCGGCCATCTGGAAGGCAATGTCGCCTTTATCTATCTCGATGCATTTGATGCCGATAAAATCGCGCTGCAGGAAATGAAGGATCACTATGTACGCGGCGGCCTGGGCGACAGCAAAGTCAAAGCCCGTCTCGAAAGCATTTTGCAAGACATGCTGGCACCGATACGGACCCGTCGCGAAGAGTTCGCCAAGGACCGGGGACAAGTTCTGCAACTCCTGAAACAAGGCACAGAAAGAGCCAGAGAAGTTGCTGCCAGGACCACCGATGAAGTCAAAGCAGCCATCGGCCTGAAACATTTTTAACGAATTGAGATTAAACGATGAACTTGTTTGCTGTGCGTTTTCATGACAAACCAGATAAATTAGCGACTCGTAGTCAATTTTTGCAAGCACACCTAGATTGGTTAAATATACATAAAAATACGATTTTAGTAGCTGGCTCTTTGCGATTATCTCCAGATCAAGGGGCTATTGGTGGATTGTGGATTGTACAAGCTGAAGAGAAAAATCAAATAGAACAACTCTTGGTAGAAGATCCTTTTTGGAAAGCAGGGCTGAGAGAACGAGTTGAAATTTCATTTTGGTCAAAAGCTTTTCCTGACCGAATGACATTAATTTAAACACATGACAATCCTCGATCCCGGTCCCGACCTCAGCCTGGCATCCGCACGCGCACTGCATCTGGCCGCCCAAGGCTTGCTTGACGCGCCGCGCCGGCCAGCCACCAAGCAAGATGTGCTGCAACAGATACGCAATATGTCGGCACTGCAAATCGACACCATCAGCGTGGTCGCCCGCAGCCCTTATCTGGTGCTGTGGAGCAGGCTCGGCCATTATCCGCATGCCTGGCTGGAGGAGCTGCTGGAAGAAGGCAAAATCTTTGAATACTGGTCGCATGAAGCCTGCTTTTTACCGATAGAAGATTACGGCTGGTACCGCCACCAGATGATCTCGCCGCACAAGATGGGCTGGAAATACAATCAGCACTGGCTCAGCGAAAACCAAGAGCAGGTCACGCGCGTCAAACAACATATCAAGCAGCACGGCGCAACCCGTTCGGCAGATTTTGAACGCACCGATGGCAAGGCCGGCGGCTGGTGGGAATGGAAACCCGAAAAACGCGCCTTAGAAGTCTTGTTCACGACGGGCGAAGTGATGGTCGCCAGACGCCATAATTTCCAGCGGATTTACGACCTGCGTGAACGCGTCCATCCCAGCTGGAAAGACCAGCAGCATCTGCTGTCGCAGCATGATTGCCATCAGCAGCAAGTGCTGCGAGCGGTACGCGCACTCGGTGTCGCCAAAGCGAGCTGGATCGCCGACTATTTCCGGATGGCCAAACTTGACAAACGCCTGCAGCCGGAAATCCTGGCAGAACAAGGCTTGCTGCTCAAAGCCACCGTCGCTGGCTGGGATCAGGCGGTGTACGTGCACCCCGACCATGCCGCTCTGCTGGAGCGTGCCGTCGCAGGTAAACTCAAGGCAAGCAACACGCGTATTTTGTCGCCCTTCGATCCCGTGGTCTGGGACAGGAAACGGGCGATCGAGCTATTCGATTTCGACTACAAACTGGAGTGCTATACCCCGGCACCGAAGCGGCAATACGGCTATTTCACCTTACCGATCTTGCGTAACGGTGCGCTGATCGCCAGGATGGATGCCAAAGCCCATCGCAAAGAAGGCCGGTTCGAGATCAAGGCCTTGCATCTGGAAGCCGGCGTCCGCATCAGCCAGGCGCTGGCAACCGATATCGCCAGAGTCGTCCAGGAGTTTGCGGGCTGGCACGCCTGCGATCAGATCGAGGTCGTCTATTGCAAGCCTGAACCATTGCATGCGCTGCTAGCGCATTGTTTTTGATGACGTGTTTTGATGATGCGTATTGATGATGCATTAACTGATCTGGCGAAAGATTCGCCGCCAAAGCAGGCGTGGTTTTTGGAAGAATTTAAAATCTATCCGCAATCTGCATGCGGCTTTCAGACCGATATTGCTCTGTAAGCCTCATAGATGCTGCGTCTCTGCGTTGAACAATTTTCTTGGTTTTGCATAACCCTATTATTGTAAGGATTCTCCCACCCAGTCGACTTATCTGGACATAGCTTGTTGCGATTGATATGCCAGAAGGAGAGAATATGGTGCAGGCGATTGGCTCATCCGCTTCCGGCGCTATCAATGCGACGAACCCGACCAATTCCGCCGCGCTTGCGGCCAGCCTGCAAGCGCAGTTGGCCATCTACCAACAACAGCTATCCGATTGCGTCAATTGCGCTTCATCGAAAACCATAGAAGGCAAAGAGCAAATCCAATCCCTATCCGCCAAAATTAGTGGCGTCAGGGCCCGTATCGATCAGGTGAGCAGTACCAATGCGAATAGGCAAACAGTTCCATCAGCAACGAATCAGGATGCCGATATTGATCCCGGTAAGGTCTTGAACATATCGTCAGGTAAAGAAAATAATAGCGGGACGGGAGCGATCGCCTCTACCGCGAATCCGCATCTCGGCAGCAACGTCGATACTCTGGCCTAACCGAATTCGGCACGTTTACTGATTGGTCAAAGACGGCAAAATCAACAGCAAAGCAGGCAGGAATGACGCGCTTTACGGATCGCTCTATTTTCTCTTGCCCGCCAAATGCGCCACATCTTTCGTCGTATTTAACTACCGGATTAATAATATGTTTTTAAAGTTAGCGCACCAATGCCTTAATCACCGGCCACTGGCGGCGGGAAATCGGTAACCGCTCGGTGCAATCGCGCACGATCACTTGCCAGGATTCGGAAATTTTTTCATTCTCGCTATCGGCATCGACGATGCTGGTCGCCCGTTCTACGCCCATGATGGCGTTGCGCGCCACCAGCGCATTGCGGTGTACCCGGACTAACCGGTCCGACATTTCCTCTTCTAAAGAAGTCAGCGATTCTTCCAGCAGATAATTACGTGCTCTGGTATGTACAGTCACGTATTTTTGTTCGGCTTTTAAAAATAAAACCTCGGCAACCGGCACCAGTAGAACCCGGTTGCGCTCAAGCACCGAGAACGCCTGGCGTCTGGTCGGCAGGACGAGTGCGGGCTGGGTCGCGGCATGATTGACAGACAGCGTTGCCGCATTTTGCATGTGACTGACGCGCTGGATAGCTTCGGCCAGACGGGTGGCGCGCACCGGCTTGAGCAGATAATCCATGGCATGGACTTCGAAGGCTTTCAGCGCGTATTCATCATAGGCCGTGACAAAAATAATCGAGGGAGACGCAATCACGGCCTGCGACGACAGTGCTGATTTTTTCGATTCCAGCGCCCTCTGTCGCAGATGCTGCGCCAGTTCCAATCCCGTCATGCCCGGCATCTGTACATCGAGCAGCACGATATCGGGCTGATGCGCCTGTATCCCGTCCAATGCCGCTTGCGCCATGCTGGCTTCGCCGACTAATTCGCAGGGACACTCGGCCTGGATGTCCGTCAATAGCGTGGTCAGCCTTTGTCTTGCGGGCGCCTCGTCATCGACTATGAATATTGTGGGTTTAGTCATTTTTTATACGGAAAATACAATTGCACTACAAAGTGATCATCGACAATGTAATTCGTCATTTGCGCCTCGATATCGTAGAGCAGGCGCAGGCGCTGTCGTATGTTCTCCAGTGCCATTTGATTGCCGCCAGGCACATCCGCATCCGTGTGAAAAGGATTGCTGATGCGGATTTCTATTTTATCCAAACTACGCTGTATCGTGATACTGATCAGGGCAGCGCTCTGGGACGGTTCTACACCGTAATGTACGGCGTTTTCCAGCAAAGGTTGCAGCAGCAAACTGGCTATTTTTGTGTCGCGCAATTCTTGCGGCGTTAGGTTGACGGTATTCCATTCCACTTGCAGGCGATCGCCGAGCCGGATTTTTTCGATCGCCAGATATTGCCGACACAAATCGATCTCTTCCTTCAAGGTCGTGATGTCGCGGGTATCGCGCATCAGCACCCGGAACAAATCGGCCAGATCCTCCAGGGCGGTCTCGGCACGACGCGGTTCGACCCGGATCAGCGACAACACGGCATTGAGGCTATTGAATAAAAAATGCGGCCGTATTCTGGCCTGCAAAGCCTGCAAACGCGCTTCGCCCAACGCCGGAGAATAGGCACGGCTGCGCAATTCAAAATAATGCTGGAACGCGAGGCCGAACACAAAACACAATACCGTCGTGAAGATATCATTCAGGCGAGGAAAGCTGAAGACAAACCATTCAAAAGGTTCCAGCGCGCGTAACAACAAGATCGCCACCATCGCCGGCACCAGGCCGCAAGCCAGGCGCTGCAGCCAGGCCGGCGGCTTGTGCTGCCGGGTGTCGCGCTCGGCCAGTCGTCGCACGCCGCAGAGCACGAACAGCGACAACAGGCTGATCATTTCCACCAGCATGGCGGTTTCGATAAAATCTTGCAAATTCAGCAGCCAGCCCTGTCCGCGCGCCAGCAAGCTCAGCAATACCGAGAAATTGACGACGATTAAGACGCGAAATACGATGCCGATATTGCAGCAATCGGGAATCAGCCAATCCGCCGACGTGTACTTTGTTTGTTCATGCATAGGGGAAAACAGCCTCGGTGTTTTATAATCGGGGGATCCGTCGAATGTACGTCGACTCGCTTTTCATTAACTTTCTGCTATGACATCACAATTCTCGAAAAAAAGCGAGGCATGGTCTGCCCGTTTCTCCGAACCTGTCTCTGATCTGGTAAAACGTTACACGGCATCGGTGTTCTTTGATAACCGCATGGCGTCCTTCGATATCCAGGGTTCTCTGGCGCATGCGGAAATGCTGGCGGCCCAAAAAATCATCACGGCCCAAGATTATGCCGATATCCAGCGCGGCATGGCGCAGATTCAGGCAGAAATCGAGTCCGGCAAATTTACATGGCTGCTCGATCTGGAAGATGTGCACCTGAACATCGAGAAGCGTCTGACCGAACTGGTCGGCGACGCCGGCAAGCGTCTGCACACCGGTCGTTCGCGCAACGATCAGGTGGCGACCGATATCCGCCTGTATGTGCGCGCTGCGATTGACAATATCGTCGGTCTGCTGGGTGATCTGCGCTCTGCCCTGCTGGATCTGGCAGAGAACAATGCAGGCACGATCTTACCCGGCTTCACTCATATGCAAGTGGCTCAACCGATCACCTTTGGCCATCATATTCTGGCGTATGTCGAGATGTTCAGCCGCGATGCCGAACGCATGATCGATTGCCGCAAACGCGTAAATCGCCTGCCGCTTGGTGCCGCAGCCCTGGCAGGCACCACCTTCCCTATCGATCGCGAGCGGGTCGCCAGGACCCTGGGCTTCGACGATGTCTGCCACAACTCGCTGGACGCGGTATCCGACCGGGATTTTGCGATTGAATTCTGCGCCGCATCGGCCTTGATCATGACGCATATCTCGCGCATGTCGGAAGAACTGGTGATCTGGATGAGTCCGCGGGTGGGATTTATCGACATTGCCGATCGTTTTTGCACCGGCTCATCGATCATGCCGCAAAAGAAAAATCCTGATGTACCTGAGCTGGCGCGCGGCAAAACCGGGCGCGTGAACGGTCATCTGGTCGCCCTGCTGACCTTGATGAAGGGCCAGCCGCTGGCCTACAACAAAGACAATCAGGAAGACAAGGAACCGCTGTTCGATACCGTCGATACGATTACCGATACCCTGCGGATTTTTGCCGACATGGCAGGCGGCATCACGGTCAAGCCGGAAGCGATGCGCGCGGCGGCCTTGCAGGGCTATGCAACAGCCACCGATCTGGCCGACTACCTGGTCAAGCGCGGCCTGCCGTTCCGCGATGCGCATGAGGCAGTGGCGCATGCGGTCAAGACCTGCGTCGATAAGGGCTGCGATCTCAGCGATATGAGTCTGCAAGATTTGCGCGCCTTCTCGACCTTGATTGAAGACGACGTGTTTGCGGTGCTGACGCTGGAAGGCTCGGTCGCCGCCCGCGATCACATCGGCGGCACCGCGCCGAATCAGGTCAAGGCCGCGATCGCCCGCGCCCGTAGCAAACTGGCGGCTTCGTAACAGGATCAATCGACTGGGAGAGGTGCGCTTAGTGACAGCGCACCGCCTTGTTTCAGCTCACATCATCATTGCTGTCAGCGCCTCAACGCCAGCGCAATCAAGTGCATTTCCCGACCTGAAGATAAGCGACCAATTACTTTGGGATGCCTGAATAAAAATACTGCTTTTATCTCTTTCAGGCATCCAAACTCCACCCGGCTCCTTTATACTCGTTACGGCTTTTGACGCCGTGACGCCACGGAGCAGAAATCTGCTCATCGCAGTTGATATATCTGGCGTACTTTTGAGCGCCCTCGATCATGTCATGAGTGCCGTTGTTTAGCTTTCGTAATACCTATAAAAAATAAAACAAACACTGGAGATATCACATGCAAGTATTTCTGCGCCTGTCCAGATGGATCGACGTGATGAATGAGCGTCTCGGCAGCCTGGCCAACTTGATGATTTTGTTGTCATGCGTCGTCAGCGCCTCCAATGCGTTAATACGCTATGGATTTGACTGGAGCGATAACTGGCCATTGGAATTGCAATGGTATTTATTCGGCGCCTCGGTCATGCTGGGCGCTTCGTATACTTTTCAAAAAAATGAACATGTCAGGGTCGATCTGATCTATGCCCACGTATCGGATCGCACCCGTCTGTGGATCGATATCTTCGGCATCGTGCTGTTTCTGTTCCCGTCTTGCATCCTGTTCTCGTGGCTGGCCTGGAAATCACTGTTCCTGCCATCCTGGGAGATCCTCGAGCAATCCAGTAACTCGGGAGGCTTGCCGCGTTATCCGATCAAATTGATCGTGCCGCTCGGCTTTGCCTTACTGAGCTTACAGGGCCTGTCTGAACTGATCAAACGCATTGCCTCGCTGGCTGGCAAGACGCATCTGGAAGCGCAATACGAAAGGCCAGTCCAATGATCGCTTTAGAATACATGCCGCCACTGATGTTTGCCGGCCTGGTGGTATTTATGCTGGTCGGTTTTCCCGTGGCGTTTTCCTTGCTGGCGGTCGGGCTCTCGTTCGGCATATTATCGATACAGCTTGGTTTTTTTAATGTCGCATTTCTGCAGGCGGTGCCGCAACGTATTTTTGGCAGCGTGCTCGCCAACGACTTATTGCTGGCGATTCCCTTCTTCACCTTCATGGGGGCGATCCTTGAAAAATGCGGATTGGCCGAAGACATGCTCGACTCCATTGGGCAATTATTCGGTCCTGTCCGCGGCGGCCTGGGTTATTCCGTGATCATCGTCGGTTTTATTCTGGGTGCGATCACCGGCACGGTCGCGGCCCAAGTCATCGCGATGGCAATGATCTCGCTGCCTGTCATGATGCGCTACGGCTACAACATGCGCTACACCACCGGCGTACTGGCAGCATCCGGCACGATTACCCAACTGGTGCCGCCATCGCTGGTACTGGTAGTGCTGGCCGATCAGTTGAAAACGCAAACCTCCAGCGCTGACGTCGGCAGCATGTATCTCGGTGCCTGGGGTCCGTCGCTGGTGCAGATTTTCCTGTTTATTCTTTACACCTTCATTCTTGCCCGCATCAAGCCTGACTGGCTGCCAGCCGTGCCGAAAGAAGCCAGAACCTTGCAAGGATGGGCTTTATGGAAAAAATGCCTGCAAGGGATCATTCCCTCAGCCGTGCTGATTTTCATGGTGCTCGGCACCATGATGCTGGGGATTGCAACGCCCACTGAATCCGGCGCGATGGGGGCACTTGGCGCAATCATTCTGGCGGTATTGCGGGATAAGGAATTCACCCAAAAAGATCGCTGGGCTTTCCGTTTTGGATTGATCGCCATCGGTGTCGCTGTGACTATCGGCCTGTTCTTTTACTCGGATGAGGCCGGTCTTAGCAAGCCGCTCAAATCCCTATTGCAAATTGCCTTGCTGGTGGTCTACGCCGCCATCGTCTGGCTGATCGCACGCGCTTACAGAATCAGCGAATTGCGCCGGCTGATCACGCTCGGCTACCAGTCGACTATGCGTATCACCGCGATGGTGGTGTTCATCCTGATCGGCTCCACCTGCTTTTCTGTCGTGTTTCAAGGTGTGGACGGCGGTCCCTGGGTTGAGCATCTGTTCACATCATTACCTGGCGGCTGGATAGGATTTCTGCTGATCGTGAACCTGTTCATTTTTTTCCTGGCGTTCTTCCTGGATTTTTTTGAAATCGCCTTTATCGTGGTGCCGATGCTGGCCCCGGTTGCTGAAAAAATCCTGTCGCCGGTGCTGCTTGACAGCATGGGCAGTCCGCAAGCCGCGTCCTCTGCGGCGCTGGTCTGGTTCGGCGTCATGTTATGCGTGAATATGCAAACCTCGTTCATGCATCCGCCTTTCGGCTTTGCCTTGTTCTACCTGCGTGGCGTGGCGCCGAAAGAAGTCAAGAGTTCCGATATTTACTGGGGCGCGTTACCCTGGGTCGGCCTGCAATTGATCATGGTCGCGCTGGTCATGTGCTTCCCGGTGATGGTCACGGCGCTGCTTGACAAGGGAGTCAACCAACCTGTCTCGGATAATCTGCTGATTGAACAGCAACGGGAAGAACCGGAGGCCGAGATCAAGCCGCCTGTTTTTAGTGCGGAAGCCCGCAAACCCGCCGCCCAGGCACCTGCATCGATCCCGGAAGAGGAGCCGCCAAAATTCCAGTTTCAGGAAGCACCGAAATAAATTGAATGCCGGTTTATACATTTCATAGCGATAATTTTTTCGGAAATGAAATAGCCCATCCCATTAGTAAAATGCCTGAAGTATGGTTTGCTTCGGGCATTTCTTATTTGGCGCACTTACATTTGTTCTGTTTAGCAAACCATAAGCTGTTGCTCTCTGATACTGAACAACAATTAAGCAATAAATCGATCAACTCTATGACATTATTTCCTCATCAAATTTCGTGATGCTGACAATCCGCATTTGCATAGTGTCAATATTTAACGTTGGAAGAAATTGGCTTTTTTACTAAAAATATTTAATTTAGTATACATCTCTACAAATAAGTAAAATAATCTACCTTATGAAATGGATATTACTTATCAGCAGTCTCCCCACCGGGAACGCAACCGTCAGGATGCGCGCCTGGCGGGCGCTTAAAACTTCCGGCGCAGTCGTCTTGCGTGATGGCGTTTATCTGATGCCCGACCATGACTTCTGTAAAGCAGCGCTTGATGCTATCGCCACTGATGTGATTTCTGGCGGGGGTAGCGCATCAATCTTGCGTGTTGAAGAGCCGGATGCAACTGATTTTGCCAGTCTGTTTAAGCGTAATGAAGAATTCACTGCCTTATTAGCCGATGTCGCTAAAGTGCAAGACAGCCTATCCAATGACACCGTGCAGGAAACATTGAAGCAAACGCGCAAGCTACGCAAAGTATTTGCCACGATTGCAGAAATCGATTTCTTTCCGGGAGAAGCCCAGGCGCACGCCAATGCCGCCTTACAAGAACTGGAACTCAATATTGCCCGCGTTCTAACTCCTGATGAGCCTCACGCTATGACAGGATCCATTTCTCGTCTCGCTATCAGCGATTTTCAAGGACGCCGCTGGGCGACACGCTGCCGCCCTTGGGTAGACCGTCTTGCCTGTGCCTGGCTGATACGGCGCTTTATTGATCCACAGGCCCAACTTCTCTGGTTGACGTCGCCTGACGACTGTCCGGCAGATGCATTGGGTTTTGACTTTGATGGCGCGACATTCAGTCACGTAGCGAATCGCGTCAGTTTCGAGGTGTTGTTGGAAAGCTTTGGTCTGGACTCCCCCGCTTTACGGCAATTATGCGCATTAGTGCATTACCTTGACGTAGGCGGCATACAACCACCTGAATCAGTAGGGATAGAAAGTGTGCTGGCTGGCATGCGTACCACCATCACTGGCGATGACCAGCTCGTACTTGCTGCAAGCAGCGTGTTTGATGGTTTGCTGGCGACTTTTCAATCGAGCAAAACACAGGAGAATCCAGGTGGCTGACCTCATTCCATCGGCTAATTCAGCGTCCCCGACTAATTCAGATCAACCGTTCAAGCCGGCCTATACCTTGTGGCAACTCCTTGTGTATTTTTTGCGTTTGGGCACTCTCGGTTTTGGCGGACCGGTCGCATTGGTGGGTTATATGCACAGGGATCTGGTCGTTGAACGTGACTGGATTACCGAAGAAGATTACAAAGAAGGTTTAGCCCTGGCACAACTTGCGCCAGGGCCACTGGCGGCACAATTAGCGATCTATCTGGGCTATGTCCACTATCGCATTCTCGGTGCAACAGTGGTGGGTATCGCCTTCGTACTTCCTTCATTTTTGATGGTAGTGGGTTTGGGCTGGGCGTACGTGCATTTCGGCGGTTTGTCCTGGATGCAATCGGTATTTTATGGTGTGGGTGCGGCAGTCATCGGTATCATCGTCATGAGTGCAAAAAAACTGACGCAAAAGAGTGTGGGTAAAGATAAATTGCTGTGGGCGATTTACCTGTTGCTTGCCACCGTGACGGCGATTACCGAATCGGAAATTGCCTGGTTGTTTATTGCAGCAGGTGTCTTAGTGTGGCTCATGCGTGCGCCGCCGAAATGGCTCAATTCAGGTAAATTGCATGCGGCGGGTTTGGCGCAAGCGCCGTTAGCATTCGCTCTGCTGGATGAAGTCGAGTTGTCAGTGTTGTCGCAGATCGCCGTGTTCTTTGCCAAAGCGGGGGCATTTGTTTTTGGCTCGGGGCTCGCTATCGTTCCCTTCTTGTATGGCGGCGTGGTAACAGAACACCACTGGCTGACCGATAAACAATTCGTTGATGCAGTTGCCGTTGCCATGATTACGCCAGGTCCTGTCGTCATTACCGTCGGCTTTATCGGCTATCTGGTGGCGGGCTTGTCAGGGGCAACGGTTGCGGCTTTAGCGACTTTCTTGCCCTGCTATCTATTCACCATTATCCCGGCACCATACTTTAAGAAATACGGCAAAGTCCCCGGCGTACTTGCCTTTGTCGATGGGATTACGGCCGCCGCAATAGGCGCGATTGCAGGCTCTGTGTTTGTGATCGCGAAACGCTCGATTATTGATATTCCCACTGCACTCATTGCACTAACGACGATCGTGTTGTTATGGAAATTTAAAAAACTTCAAGAACCGCTCGTGGTCGCTGTTGCGGCGGTTCTTGGCGTTTTGATTTATCCGTTACTTCCTCACTAATCTCACTTTATCCCCCTCACGCAAAAAATTCCGCAGATCGACGATAAAGACCGCAGTTGCTCTTGTATTTTCTCCGTGTCTCGGTGGTGGAAAGTGTTAATTTTTGCATCACGCCTAAGTTTAATAGAACGGCTTGAGAAATGACGAAGCTTTTTTGAAACAACTGCTCGTCATTACATTCGTCGTCCAATGCCAGAAAACGACAATACAATAGTCCTTGAGTGAGCTAAACAGCAATGATTTGCTCAATTTCCTAAATAAAACATCAAAAAAAAATCAAGGTACGAAAAATCCTTCATACTTCAAAGCAATTCTAGTGTTGAATAGGTCAATCATTTCAATATCGTTTTATGAACAACTGATAGCTAAACATAGCTACTTGGTTTGCCAGGATTCATTCACTTTAATTTCATGACGACATTTAAACCAATTCCGCTATTGCGACTACCTGCGTTATGGACAATCAGTATATTTTCTGCGGTCCTGCTGACGGTATTGTCGTTGCTATTATTAGTAAGTCAATTTACCTTTAGCTATGCTCAAAACGAGGCCGAGCAACGACTTCAACGACTCGCATGGCAAATGCGCGATTCGCTGGATCTGGTGATGCAAAAAGCCGTCGGGGATGTGCAGTTAGTATCGAATCTAAAAGAAATCAAAGATGCCAATGATCTCAAGGAAACCCGCAACATCCTCGACAGCTTGCAAAAAACTTTCCCCTCCTATGCATGGATAGGGTTAGCTGATCCCAAAGGCACGGTATTAGCGGCGACACAAGGATTATTAGAAGGCCAGGATGTCAGTCAACGGCCCTGGTTTCAGCAAGGTCAGCAATCGCTGTATATGGGCGACTATCATCCCGCATTATTATTGGAAAAAAAACTCCCCTACAGTGCCGAACCCTGGCGCTTTGTCGACGTATCTATTCCCATTACCAGGAGCGACGGCAGCTACCGTGGTGTCATGGGCGTGCATCTTAGCTGGGCATGGGCAAGGCAAACCGCGCAGAATCTGCTTACCCCCGCCGGAAATCAGTATGCTGCCGATATTCTGATCATCCGCGAGGATGGGACCGTTCTGCTGGGACCAAAATCGATGGAAGAAACAAAAATAGATCTTGCTAAATTAAAACTATCGCTTGCAGATAAAAACGACACGAAAAGGGAACATTGGGCAGACGGTCATACCTATCTGATGAGCTATGCAACGACCGACCAAGCCCTCAGCCATCCCAATTTGCACTGGACCATTTTGGTCCGTCAGCGCGAAGAGCTTGCCATGGCGGCCTCTTATCAATTACAAAAAAATATCATGCTGCTTGGTGGCTTGCTGGGCCTGATCATGGCGCTGCTTGCCTCCCTCTTATCGCGACGCCTGTCAAAGCCGCTGAACCAGCTCAGCGCGGCAGTTGAGGCGCGGGCTGATAATCAAAATGCCACCGCCATCCCCTTGGTGAGCGGCTTTTATGAGGCCCGCTTATTATCCAAGACCTTATCTGAAATGATTGCCAGCGAGGAAAAAAACCGGCTTGCACTGGTAGAAATCAATGAACACCTGGAATCCACTGTAGCGCAACGAACCGGAGAAATTGCGAAAAAGGCCAATGAATTGGAACTCTCTCTGAGGGAGCAAAAAAATGCACAGAACAGGCTACAAGCGATAGCAGATAATCTGCCCTCCATCATCACCTATATCGATGCTAACGAACGTCACGTTTTCGTGAATGCCTACGTCACCACCATGTACGAGATAGCACCGCAAGACCTGATAGGCAAAACGGTCAGAGAAGTCAACGGCGACGATATCTATGCAGAACTCGCCCCTTATGTACAGGCGGCGCTTCGTGGAGAAGCCGTGAATTTTGAGAGTGAGCGCACCGTAGGCGAACTGCGCCATTTCTATCAATTTAACTACATACCGGCAAAAAATCCGGCCGGCGACGTTGAAGGATTTTATGCCATGACGTTCGATATTACCGAACGAAAGCGCATAGAACTGATGAAGAGTGAATTCGTGGCGACTGTCAGCCATGAATTGCGCACCCCGCTGACCTCCATCAACGGCGCGCTACGGCTTATCGGTGCAGGATTAGCGGGTGACATCTCCAAAAAAACGCAAGACCTGGTCGATATCGCCACCAGAAATTCCGAACGATTGCTGAGATTGATCAACGACATCCTGGATATGGAAAAAATTGAATCGGGCAATATGGAATTTACAATTCACCCGGTCAACCTGATATCGCTGATACAAGAATCGGTGGCATCTACTATGTCATTCGCCGAGCAACACCATATACGCCTGCTTTTTCAGTCAGTCGAACCAGAGTTCATCGCCCAGGTCGATAAAGACCGTCTGTCACAAGTCATCACCAACCTGATATCGAATGCCATCAAATTCTCTCATTCCGGTGGCGAAGTGCGCATCAGCATCGAGCATAGAAATCAAGCTGTGCGCATCAGCATCAGCGATCGGGGTTGCGGCATACCCAGGGATTTTTATGACAAGATTTTTCAAAAATTTTCGCAAGTCGACAGTTCAAATATCAAGAAAAAGGGAGGCACCGGTTTAGGACTCAGCATCTGCAAAACGATCATTGAACAAATGCACGGAAAAATTGGCTTCACTTCTGAGGTCAATGTAGGTTCGACCTTCTATGTCGACCTCCCCTTGACTTGATTCACGCAAAAAGCAAAACCTTTCACCGCAGAGACACGGAAAAAAAGGCAAATGAACCCGCAAGCTGGGTGCGCCTGTTGGCGCGAAATGTCTCTGAAAGCCGCATCCAGCCTGCGGTCTCGATCTAAATATATCTGAATGAAAGCCTGAACGAACATAAAAAAACCGCACATCATGTGCGTTTTTTCCGTCAGGCCGATTCCAATTACTTCAACGCCCGTACCATGTTGAAGCGGGCGAATGATTGCTCTGCCACGTTGAACCATTGACCTTGATTGTTGCGGAACACGACCCAATCGTCATAGACTTTTTTGAATTTCGGATTCTTGGCAGCTTCTTCCGTGAAAGCCTCTTGAGCCGCCTTAAAGCAGGCATCCATCACCGGTTGAGGGAAAGGTTTCAGAACAATTTTATTTTGCAGCAAGCGTCCAAGCGCGGCCGGATTTTTTGCATCATACTTGGCCTGCATATCGGTATGCGCCTCAAAACTTGCCACCTCGATTGCCTGTTGAAACAGCTTAGGCAACTTGTCCCATTCTTTTTTGCCGACGTAGAAAGACAATTGCGCGCCGCCCTCCCACCAGCCTGGATAGTGATACACCTTCGCCACTTTATAAAAACCCAGTTTTTCGTCATCGTAGGGGCCCACCCATTCCGCCGCATCGATCGTACCTTTTTCCAAAGCGGGGTAAATATCGCCGCCGGGAATTTGCTGAGGCACGGTACCAAGTTTCGCCATGACCTTGCCGGCAAATCCGCTGATACGGAATTTCAAGCCTTTCAGATCTTCCAGTGTTTTGATCTCTTTACGGAACCAGCCGCCCATTTGCGTACCGGTATTGCCACCCAAAAAATTGACCACGTTGTAATCGGCATAAAACTCGCGCATCAATTTCATGCCGTTGCCATGCAACATCCAGGCCGTCTGCTGACGCGATGTCAGGCCAAACGGCACCGCTGTATCAAACGCGAATGTCGCGTCTTTACCGTAATAGTAATAACCTGCCGTATGTCCGATCTCTACGGTGCCATTTTGCACAGCATCGAGAACCTGCCCGCCCGGCACGATCTCTCCAGCGGCAAAAGGCCGAATATTTAATTTCCCTTCGGTCAGTTCTTTGACGCGGTTGCAAAATAGTTCGGCGGTGCCGAAAATGGTATCCAAACTTTTGGGGAAACTGGACGCCAGTCGCCAGTTGAGTATTGGGGTATCCGATGCCATTGCGGGTAAGCCCGCTGCGCCGGCAGACGCACCTACTGCAGCTTTTTTTAGAAAGGAACGACGTTCCATACCATCTCCGATATGTTAATAATGACCGGAACCATTTCCGGACTCAACAAAACCGAAATCATTCTATGGGGCTAATTAGTCGCTCGCAATAAATGTTCGTATTGCAACGCAACATCTGTTCAGGAAAACAAAAATAATCCTCCCGGTATGATTTGTTTTTTTACGCGCTCTGGTGCGGACTGGTAACTTTGTTTCTACAATTGGGCAAAACGAGATACTGTTTCGCTTTAAAATTGTGAACAAGTTAAAAATCTCACGCCAGTACCCTCTCAATCACGCACAGATCCGGTAAAAAATAATTCATGGATATCACCAGTCCGCAATTCTGGTTCGCAGTCTTTCAAATCATGACCATCGACATCTTGCTGGGCGGTGATAATGCGGTGGTGATTGGTCTTGCATGCCGCAGACTTCCTGAGCGTCAGCGCAAGCTGGGTATTTTCTGGGGAATGGTGGGGGCGATTGCATTGCGCACCGGCTTGATTATGTTCGCCCTGAATTTGCTGGCCATTCCGTATTTGAAAATTGCCGGCGCCTCGCTATTGCTATGGATAGGCGTAAAACTATTGATGCCGGAATCCGCTGAAGAACCGGAGATCGACGGCGGCACAACCCTATTCACCGCGATCAAAACCATCATCATTGCCGATGCCGTGATGAGCATGGACAACGTCATTGCGATTTCAGGCGCTGCCGGCGACAACAATGTGCTGGTGATTTTCGGTTTATTGCTCAGCGTACCTATCATTGTCCTTGGCAGTCAACTGGTGCTGAAATTGATGGACCGTTTTCCGCTGGTGATTTATATAGGCGCTGCCATGCTGGGCTGGATTGCCGGCGCGATGTTCACAGAAGATGCGGCGATCAGCGACTGGATCAAACACCATATTCCAGCAGCAATCCCGTATGCGCCGATCGCGGGCGCTTTATTCGTCGTTGCATTCGGAGCGCTGCTTGCATCGAGAATAAAAGGGAACCCTGACAAGTAATCAAGGTTCCGCTTAGTTCCGTTTAATTACCGGCAACCATCATACTCTCAATCAAAATCGAACCGGTCTGCTTGGTACCGCGTGTCAGGGTATCGGCACCAATGGCGACGATCTGCCGGAATATCTCGCGCATGTGGCCGGCGATCGTGATTTCTTCCACCGGGTATTGGATCACGCCATTTTCTACCCAATAGCCGGAGGCACCGCGTGAATAGTCGCCTGTCACATAATTCACGCCTTCGCCCATCAATTCGGTGACCAGCAAGCCGGTACCCATTTTTTTCAGCATCGCTTTGAAATCGTCGGTGCGTTGCGTAAGCGCCGAAGTCATCGACAAATTATGCGAGCCGCCTGCATTGCCGGTGGTTTTCATTCCCAACTTGCGTGCTGAATAAGTGGACAGGAAATATCCTTGCACCACGCCGTTCTTCACCACATCGCGCCGCTGCGTTTTGACGCCTTCATCATCGAAGGGCGATGAGCCTACCGCGCCGATCACATGCGGATCTTCCAAAATCTCGATATGCGATGGAAAAACCTGTGTGCCCAGACTATCCAGCAAGAAGCTTGATTTGCGATACAGCGCGCCGCCGGATACCGCCTGCACAAACGTTCCCAGCAAGCCTGCTGCTAAGGGTGCCTCGAACAATACCGGGCACTTGCGGGTACCGAGCCTGCGTGCATTCAGGCGCGCCAGAGCGCGTTCTGCGGCATAACGACCGATGGCTTCCGGGGAGGCGAGTTTTTTGGCATTGCGTTGTGATGAATACCAGTCGTCACGCTGCATGCGTGCGCCTTTGCCGGCAATCGGCGCAACTGAAATCGTATGACGCGAAAACGGATAGCCGCCCATGAAACCGCGCGAATTTGCCGCGACAAAATGCGATTGCTGCGCATGGACGCTGGCGCCCTCGCTGTTCGTGATGCGCTTATCGACCGCAAAGGCAGCCGCTTCGGTGCGCGCGGCGAGGTCGATCGCTTCTTCTGCGCTGATCAGCCAGGGATAGCAGAGCTTTAAATCCTGCGGATGTTTTTCCAGCAATTCAGCCTCCGGCAAACCGGCGCAATCATCTTCAGCGGTAAAGCGGGCGATGTTGTAGGCCGCATCCACCGTCGCTTGCAGCGATGCACCGGAAAAATCGGAGGTACTCGCGTTGCCGCGCTTTTGGCCGATATACACGGTCACACCGATGCCTTTATCGCGGTTCTGTTCGATAGTTTCAACCTTGCCTTTACGTACGCTGATCGACAAACCGCCGCCTTCGCTGATTTCTACAGCGGCGTCAGTAGCGCCTTTTTCGCGCGAAAACCGCAAAACATCTTGTGCAATTTGCTTTAATTGATCTTGCGTATGGGTAAAAACTGGCTTGCTCATAGGCTGGGTTTCTTTGGAGTCGAAGATAAAAAGGGTATCATAGCAGCCGTTTCATTAGTTTATAGAATAAAGGCGCATACATTATGCCAAATCCAAACAGGGGCTCGTGCGGCTACCAATCCAGCGAATTCGAGCAAGAATACGAACGCCCCTCCAAATCCCAGCTCAAACGCGAGAGCGACGCCCTGCAGAAACTCGGGCAAGAATTGATCGACCAGCCGCGTGATCGCGTTAAACGCGTGCCGATGCCGGAAGACGTGCGCGATGCGATCCTGGAATGCCAGACCATCAAGGACCACGAAGGTCGCCGCCGTCAGCTGCAATTCGTCGGTAAAAAAATGCGCACCCTGGATGAAGCGGAAGTCGCGCTGATCCAGAAGACCATCGATAGCTGGAAAGGCAAATCCAAATCCGATACCGCCGCCATGCACGCGCTGGAGCGCAAGCGGGAAAAACTGCTGACGGACGATAAAGCCTTGACCGAACTGCTAGAGCAAAATCCAGAACTCGACGTCCAGCATCTGCGCACGCTGATCCGCAATGCGCGCAAAGAACAAGCCGAGAACAAACCGCCCAAAGCCTATCGGGAGATTTTCCAGATTCTGAAAGAAATTCAGATGGCGCAGCGTGCCGCCCTGAAAAAAGCTTCCGGTGATGCCAGCGACGCTGACGATGCGGAAGATGAAGACGATCTCGATGATGCCGACAGTGATCACGAGCAACATGAAGACTGATATGCTCAATAGCGCTGCCAGCAATGCACCGGACCATCTGAAAATCGGCCTGGTGTCCATCTCTGACCGCGCTTCGGCGGGCATCTATCAAGACCAGGGCTTACCCGCCCTGCAAGACTGGTTTGGCAATGCCCTCAGCAGCTCATGGAGCATGGAAACCCGTCTGATTCCCGATGAGCGTGCTGCGATAGAGCAGGCCTTGATTGAACTGGTCGATCAGGCCAGATGCCATCTGGTGATCACGACTGGCGGTACCGGCCCATCGCGCCGCGATGTCACGCCGGAAGCCACGCTGGCCGTTGCAACTAAAGAGATGCCAGGTTTTGGCGAGCAGATGCGGCAGATCAGCCTACAGTTCGTACCGACCGCGATTTTATCGCGTCAGGTCGCGGTGATCCGCGAAGCCGGCGATCATGCTGCCTTGATCCTGAATTTGCCGGGCCAGCCGAAATCGATCAAAGAAACGCTGGAAGGCTTGAAAGACGCTGACGGCAAGCAACTGGTGTCCGGTATTTTTGCCGCCGTCCCGTATTGCATCGACCTGATAGGCGGACCTTACATCGAGACGCATGAGGCGGTGTGCAAGGTGTTTCGCCCGAAATCCGCATTGCGCGTGAAGCCATAATCTCCCCTTCCCGCTTACAGGAAACGAGTCCAAGCAAGCTGACACCGGCAACCATGAGCGACAGTAAAATCAACGCCATCAGACGCAGCGCCCTGACCGCGATTCTGGCGCTCATCACGACCAACAGTTTTAGCCAGTCCCCAGCCACCACCAAATCCACACCCAACTCCAAATCCAAAATGACATCCTTACTCGACACCATTGAACTCGAAAGCGCCCCGAATCCGACCGTCGCGATTATCTGGATGCACGGTCTGGGAGCCGATGCAAACGACTTCGTGCCTATCGTGAAAGAGCTGAATCTCAAAGGCTGTCCGGCGATCCGCTTCGTCTTCCCGAACGCTCCCAGCATGCCGGTGACCATCAACGGCGGCTATGTGATGCGCGCCTGGTACGATATTCTGGGCACTGACATCGCACGGCGTGAAGACGAAAAAGGGCTGCGCAGGTCCCAAACCGCGATCGAGCAATTGATTGCGCGTGAAAAAGCGCGCGGCATCCCGGCCAGCCGCATCATGCTCGCCGGCTTCTCGCAAGGCTGTGCGATGACCTTGCAAACCGGCCTGCGTTATCCGGAAAAACTCGCGGGCCTGCTATGCCTGTCTGGCTATGTGCCCTTGCGTGAAGTGGTCGCCAGCGAGCGTCATGCATCGAATCAGCACACGCCGATCTACCTTGCACATGGTCGCGCTGACCCCGTCATTCATATCGACCGCGCCGAACAATCACGCGATCTGCTGAAGACTCTGGGTTATCCGGTCGAATGGCATGAATACATGATGCAGCACTCAGTCTGCCAGGAAGAAATCGACGACATCAGCGCCTGGTTAAAACGTGTGTTGACGGCGTAATTCGCTCGACAGGACACGCTGATGAGCCGGGCTAGCGGAACTCAATGAAACATATACTCCGATAGAGTATTTTTAGATGACGCGATAAATAATGCGGGAATGAACATGTTTTTACCTATACTCCCGCATTTCTTATACTCACGGAAAGACAGCGCATGACCGGACCCGCGACCAGGCAAGTCCCCCGGCAAACCCAGGTGCTGTTCGTGCACGGCATGGGGCGTACGCCGCTATCGGCATTTCCTTTGCTGTCGCGCTTGCGCGAGCATGGCTTGCAAACCTATAGCTTTCATTATTTCGTTGCGCTGGAAAATTTTGCAACGATACAAGCCAGACTGGTCAAGCAACTCTGCGCGATCGCCGCCAAGGGCGAGTATGTCTTGATTGGTCATTCGCTGGGTGGCGTATTATTGCGCGCCGCGCTCAATGCATTGCCAGCGGGCACGCGCCAGCCTGATCAATTATTTTTGCTCGGCTCTCCCATCACTGCCTCGCGGATAGCCGGCCGCATCCGCGATCTGTTGCCGTTTCAAATCATCAGCGGCGACTGCGGGCAATTGCTGTCGAGTCCAGAGCGCATGTCAGCCATAGGCAGCGTCAGCACGCCCACGATTGCGATTGTCGGCAATAAAGGCATCAAGGGAAAATACAGTCCGTTTGGCGACGAAGATAACGATGGCGTCGTCTCGATTTCGGAAGCCTATGCAGCGTGGGCGGAGCAGGAAATTCTGTTACCTGTGATGCACACGCTGATGCCGTCGAGTCGCCTGGTGAGCGAGGCGCTGATTAAGAATCTACGCCGGACTGACAAAGGTGCTCAACGGCAGGAGGCCTGATTCGTCGGATGTGCGCTCAACCACAGAATTAAGTCACTCCGCCAACTGTGATTTCATCCATTGCTTCAGTCCATCCACCCAGGCTTTGGCACGCAAATTATATTTTTTCCTGATCATGCCGGCACGTTCATACAGCTCGCTGAAATCTATTTTCGGCGCATTCTTGAACGCGATGACGACCAGGTTCTCATCATCGACGGCGGGCAGCCAGACTACCGCATCAAAGACCAATTCCATCGCCTGAATATTTTTTTCGTAGCTGGCGTAATCACCGAATACATTGGTCGTCATGATGCCGTCTGGCGCCATGCAATCAAAGCACGCCTGATAAAACTCCGGACTATCCAGCACCGGACCGTTCGAAATTTCGTCATACAGGTCAACTTGCAATATGTCGATCGCGCCATGATTGGCCTGATCGAGCACGAACGCCAGGGCGTCGGCATTGAGCACGCGCAGCCGCTCATCGTTCGGCGGCAGGGCAAACATAGCTTCGCAGGTACTGATCACGGCGGGATTCAACTCCACCGCGGTGACCCTGCTCGCGGCGAATTGACGATAGCTGAATTTGGTCAGGGCTGCCGAGCCGAGGCCGAGTTGCACGATATGCGCTGGCGCATGTTGAAACAACATCCAGGCCATCATGTTCTGTACGTATTCCAGTTCGATCGCATCCGGCTTGCTCAACCGCATCGCGCCTTGCACCATCGGCGTCCCGAGATGCAGAAAACGTACGCCATCGTCTTCGGATGTCGTGACGATTGGCAGAACGGATGGAAAATGCATACAGCGATCCGGCATACGGTTAATCTGCCTTGAAGGTTTCCAGATCGATCTGCACCGAGTCCTCACCCGCCGTCATCCAGATTTGTCCATCCTGGATCGTGCATTGGAGTTGCATATTTCTTTGCGCCATTTTTGCCAAGGCCTGACTGGCAGCGGCAGGCACATTCATCACGCGCAGATTTTTTGCGCGATCGAGACGGCTATTCATCTGCTTCCACCAGATGTCGCTGGTGCTGGCATAACTATAGGCGAGTACCTTATCGGAGCGGCCGCAGGCTTTAAGCAGGCGGCGGTCGTCCGGCTGTCCCACTTCTACCCATAACTGGATCGCGTCGGTGTAATCTTTTTCCCATAAATCGGGTTCTTCGGTATCGGAGATGCCTTTGCCAAATG
This sequence comes from Undibacterium sp. Jales W-56, assembly GCF_025548535.1. Taxonomy (GTDB): domain Bacteria; phylum Pseudomonadota; class Gammaproteobacteria; order Burkholderiales; family Burkholderiaceae_D; genus Undibacterium. The sequence continues at coordinate 487,166 of NZ_JAJLQW010000002.1, forward strand.
TCAGTTTTTCACTGGCATGGATAGCGAATGCCAACACCCGTATCATCATGCGCTCGTCTGTTTCGGATGGATGACGGGCAATAGTCAGACTATGGTCGGCGTAATAGCCGCGATCCATGTCGGAAATGTTCAAGTCGGCTTTGTAAATAGTGGATTTGAGTGCCATACAACTTCTACTTTAAAAAAACAAATGGGGCGGCGTATGCAGCCCGCCATCGGTGGCATTGTCAGTGCGCCTGGTACGATTGGTGTTGTTTATTTAAAAACCACGGTCTTATGACCGTTCAACAAAATACGATGTTCAATAAAACATTTGACCGCGCGTGCCAACACCACACATTCGACGTCACGTCCGATCGCTGTCAGCGTCTCCGGTTCCATTGCGTGGTCAACGCGCTCTACGTCCTGCTCAATAATCGGGCCTTCATCAAGATCGCCGGTCACAAAGTGGGCAGTGGCTCCAATCAATTTGACGCCACGTTCATGCGCCTGATAGTAAGGCTTGGCGCCTTTAAAACTTGGCAAGAACGAGTGGTGAATATTGATCGCCTTACCCTTCAAGGCATTGCATAATTCGGGCGACAGGATTTGCATATAGCGTGCCAGCACCACCAGTTCGATCTCATTGCTCTCGACGATATCGAGCACTTTTTGCTCTTGCGTACGCTTGGCATCCGCGCCGGCGCCGGCAGCGAGTGGCAGGTGGTGAAAAGGAATATTGTAACTGGCGGCGAGCTGATAAAAATCGGTGTGATTCGACACAATCGCCTTGATCTCGACCGGCAGCAATCCGCTCTTATAGCGGAACAGCAAATCGTTCAGACAATGGCCAATTTTCGATACCATCAACATCACACGCGGTTTGTGGCGTGCATCATGCAATTGCCACTCCATCTGAAACTGCGCTCCCAGCATCGCAAAGTCGGCACGCAATACCGCATCGCCAAAGCTGGCATCTTCTGCCGCGAAATGGACGCGCATAAAAAACAAGGCTGACTGTGCATCGCCAAACTGGGCAGAATCAATAATATTGCAACCGTGATTGACTAAAAAACCGGAAACGTTATGGACAATACCGCGTTGATCAGGACAAGAGAGCGTGAGGATATATTCTGGGTGCATAATGCGTAGTTAATAATTCAATATGAATGAGGTGGGTCTCAGTTCAGAACATTGACGGGTAAGTCAATCGTCCTGTCGGCCGCGCAACATTGTCCGCAAGCATAGGCGCGGCAATGAAGGTTTTGTGTTGATCCCGATTATCTTGTGCATAGCAGGAAACGCGGTAGCGCCACACCGTATTGTCGCATGAGCGGACGACAATCGAATTAAAAAGCACGACCGTTCTAATTAAGGTATAGTGGTGCACCTCAAATTTAATTGAGCTTTTACCGCCACGCTATTACCGGCCACTGTATTTGCGCTTTCAATCCAGGAGACATCATGACAACAGCACTCATCAATCAGCAATTTAGACTAGCAGCACGCCCAGTAGGCTCGCCCAAGCATAGCGACTGGACATTTACCTCTGAGCCGGTACGCGAAATTGCCGACGGCGAAATCGCGGTGCAAGCGATTTATCTGTCATTGGATCCGGCCATGCGCGGCTGGATGAACGAAGGCAAGTCGTATATCCGTCCGGTTGCGATCAATGAAGTCATGCGTGCCGGCGGGCTGGGCAAGGTCATCGCATCCAAATCACCGCGCTTTGCGGTCGGCGAATATGTCTCCGGCAGTATCGGCGTGCAAAATTACTGGGTCGGCGCAGCCGACGATAAAGCGGCGGGCTTTTATAAAGTCGATCCGAAACTCGCCCCCCTACCCAAATACCTGAACGCCCTCGGCATGCCAGGCATGACCGCCTACTTCGGCTTGCTCGATGTCGGCATGCCCAAAGCCGGTGAAACGGTCGTCGTCTCCGGTGCCGCAGGTGCGGTAGGCCAGACCGTCGGCCAGGTCGCCAAGCAAAAAGGTTGCCGCGTGGTCGGCATCGCCGGCGGCAAAGACAAATGCGATTTCGCGGTCAAGGAATTGGGTTTCGACGCCTGCATCGACTATAAAAACGGCTCAGTCAAAGACGGCTTGAAAGAACATTGCCCGAACGGTGTGGACATTTATTTCGACAATGTCGGCGGCGAAATTCTGGACACGGTACTGACCCGTATCAATATGAAAGCCCGTATCATCATTTGCGGCGCAATCTCCCAGTACAACAACACCACGCCAGTCAAAGGCCCGGCGAATTATCTGTCCTTGCTGGTCAATCGCGCCCGCATGGAAGGCATCGTGGTATTTGACTATGCAGCGCGCTACGGCGATGCCGTCAAAGAAATGGGTGCGTGGATGGCGCAAGGCAAATTCCACACACGCGAAGATATCGTCAAAGGTATCGAAACTTTCCCGGATACTTTGATGATGCTGTTTGAAGGCAAGAACTTCGGCAAACTGATTTTGCAGGTGGGCGAAGAATAATGAGTGCAAATACTTGAGCGCCTGAATTGAAAAAAGCCCTTATTTGATATGAATAAGGGCTTTTTAATTTGCACTGTTAGCTTATTTGACGAGCCAAGGTCGTAACCAGCCCAGTCCGGCAGAAGTCGCTGCTTTCGGTCGATATTCACAGCCTATCCAGTCTTGATAACCGAGCTGGTCAATCAGTTCAAATAAATACGGGTAGTTGATTTCTCCGAGATCCGGCTCGTGACGATCCGGTACGCCAGCGATCTGAATATGTCCTATGCCGCCATGTTGACGCTGCATATCGCGCCGCAGTTTGACTGCGACATCGCCTTCAACGATCTGGCAATGATAGATGTCAAATTGCACTTGCAAATTCTCCACGCCGATTTCGGCGCAAATCTCCTGCGCCTCATCCTGACGATGTAAAAAATAGCCAGGCATGTCGCGCGTATTGATAGGCTCTATCAGGATCGTGATCTGTTCTTTGGCAGCGAGTAAGGCCGCATACGCGAGATTTTTTAAATACACTGCGCGATGGCGCGCCCTGTCGTTCTCGTCATGCAGCAGACCTGCCATGATATGCAGCTTGTGGTTGCCCAATATCCTGGCATACGCCAGCGCCTGTTCAAGTGACTGTTTAAATTCGTCTTCGCGACCGGGTAGAGACGCGATGCCACGCTCGCCTTTTGCCCAGTCCCCCGGCGATAAATTGAATAAGACTTGCTGCAAGCCGTTATCGTCGAGTTGCTGGCGCAATTGCGGTGCTGGAACCTCGTATGGAAACAGAAACTCGACTCCCGTAAATCCATCTCTGGCGGCAGCCGCGAAACGCTCGATGAATGCATGCTCGTTGTACATCATACTGAGATTAGCGGCAAAACGCGGCATCTTTACTCCTTCGCATTATGATGGTTTTTTTCGGCAGTTCTTTGTGCATAGCGTTGCGCCATCACCGCACAGACCATCAGTTGCAATTGATGGAACAACATCAAAGGCAGCAGTACCATGCCGACAGCCTGGCTGGCAAATAAGACTTTTGCCATGGGCACGCCACTGGCAAGACTTTTTTTCGATCCGCAAAATACCACGGTAATTTCATCTTCTTTGCTAAAGCCAAAACGTCGACTGACATAGGAAGTCAGCAGCATGATAATCGCCAGCATCACTGCGCTGATCAACAGCAGACTCAGCAACATCACGGGCGGCAATTGCTTCCACAAGCCCTGCTCTACCGCTTCGCTGAAAGCGACGTAGACCACCAGCAGGATAGAGCTTTGATCGACCATCTTCAATACGCTTTGATGGCGGGTAATCCATGCCGCGATCCAGGGCCGGACGATTTGTCCGAGCACAAACGGCACCAGTAGCTGATACACAATCTTTAAGACCGCATCGAGAGAAGAATGACTATCGCCATGCGCGACCACGATCAGGCTGACCAGCATCGGCGTCAAAAAAATTCCCAGCAGATTCGAGGCCGACGCACTACATACAGCAGCGGGAACATTGCCGCGCGCCAGCGAGGTGAATGCAATCGACGATTGTACGGTCGACGGCAATACGCATAAAAATAAAATACCGACGTACAGCTCTGGCGTGATCATCCATAACATCAGGGGTTTTAGCAGCAAACCGAGCAGAGGAAAAACAGCGAAAGTGAATAGCAAGACCGTCAGATGCAAACGCCAATGGGTAATCCCGGCGACCACCGCTTCACGCGACAGCTTGGCGCCGTGCATGAAGAACAGCAGGCCTATCATCAGGGTCGTAAGATAATTGAAACCGACCGCGATTTTGCCGGTACAAGGGAAGATGCTGGCTGTCAGAACAACAGCGAATAACAACAAGGTCATGTTGTCAGGTAAAAAACGGGGTCGCTTCATAATTGGCATCGCATAACTGGGCTCCCGATTGTACTGTAATACCGCAGGAAAAATGCCTGACGTAGCCTGGATGAACTCCGTACAGCGCAGCAAACAACACCTGCGCCGAGATGGCAAGAGAACGCATTGCGCTTCTATTGCCCCAGCGATGGTGACTACAGGATATCTATTTGCGACCTTGTTCGACTGCGTCGTTCAGAATGCGGAGTCATAGTGCTAAAAAATAAAATGATCATAAAAACCATCGATGTTTTAGCGATTGATTAACAAAGCCCGCGCATTCCAGCCGGACTTTAGCCTGCTTTATCCCTGAGTTTATGCATTTCATCGCATACAACTGGCAAGACCAAGTGCGCTTGCCTAAAGTGCTGACATCGCAACACCAGATGTCCATTCGAGTACTTAAATTCTACTTAATTTCCAATTCAGACAGGAGCATTACCATGAGCGCATTCAATAAATTCAGCAGCACAGTCATCTGTTCCAGCGCATTGATCGCCAGCGTTCTGGCACTATCGTCGGCTTACAAGGCGCCGGTCTCCACCGCCATTAACGACACCATCCCTACCGTCACCATTATCGCGAAGCGTCTGAATGCCGAGCAAAAACTCGCGTATGATTTGCAGTCAACCCAAGATATCCAGACCGTGATGATTTCGGCTAAACGTTTGAGCGCTGAACAAAAACTGGCGATGGACAGAGATGCCATCGAGCAACGTCAGGCTGCTGCGAAATACGCAAAAACCATACAACAGTCGGTATAAGTGTTGCCTCACGATTTAACTGGAAGCAAGTTCTGAAAAGTTTTGTAACAAAATTTTGCAATCAGGCTTTTCATTGGTCGCAATTCATTTAAAATAGCAGGCAATCATGTTAATAAAACACTCCACCTACTTCGGCGCTGCAATGCTGGCATTTTTGGCTGGCATCACGTTCAGCCAGAGTTCTGCCTGCATGGCAATTTCTGCGCCGACGGTTCAATCCAGCAGCCAGGTACAAGAAGGTTCGGCAGCCAGCGCCTCTGCGCGCTCATCGATGATGCTGGAGCGCGGCGGCATGGACAGAGCGTCTGTGCATTTACAGATTCTGCAGCAAACTTCACCGCATTTTGCCGATAGCAATACGCCTAAAAAATTACCGGGCGACGATAAAAAAACCACCTTAAAGCCGGCAAACAATTCTTAAATTTGCCTTAAGCATTGTCCGTCCTTGGTCAGCTTCCTGCTCATTTGCTGCTTACTTCACTACTCGCGCGACAATTTACTGCGCCAATTCGTTGAAACGCTATTTCCTTCTTGGCTGACGATGTCTGCTGTACCTGCGATATCAATAACACCAAGGAAAACAGCATACTCCCCGATTAATCTAAAAAAACAGCCCTGTTTCCGCCTATCTGTCTGCCTACACTGAAAATACACCCACTCAGTATATTATCAGTATCAATTACAAAGCACTCCTGTCTATACGCTTGCTCAGGATAATCGAAGTCGAAGTTTGCCTGACGCCGTCTTGCGCACCAATCTGATCGAGCAATTTATCCAGCACTTCGGTCGTCGCGCAGCGCAAGGTCAGCATATAGTCGATCGCGCCGCTGACGGCACACAAGGTCTCGACTTCGGGTAACTGCTGCAAATATTTCATCAGGCCCGGTGCCATGCGGGCCTCAACCGACAGCCCGACATAGGCGCGCACCGCGGGCTGATACATGGTCTGGCTCAATTTCAAGCCATAACCGGCAATCACGCCCCGCTTCTCTAGTGCGCTGATGCGGGCAATCACCGTGGTTCTGGCGATGCCGACTTGCCTGGCAATCGTGCTGACCGGCAACCGCGCATTGTCCATCAATAAGGCAAGAATTTTATTGTCGATATCATCCAGAGTCGGCTTCATTTATGCACCATTTAGTCAATTAGTATCAAATTTTAGTCAAAATGTAGTTATACAGTTCATTATGACGATAATTTACACTCTATTATCTGACAAAACTTGCTTTTACACTTACTCCATCGATTCGTTTTGATTTAAACCCCAACACCCAACAATCACTGGAGACACCATGACAACCAAACTCATTCTGCTAGGCGCGGGCAAAATCGGCGACGCCATTCTGAATCTGTTGTCGCATACCGGCGACTACCTGATCACTGTCGCTGACCGCGATATCGAACGCCTGAAATATGTCGACCAGGCCGGTTTCCCTAATGTAAAAACCGTACAACTCGATCTCGGCGATAAAACCGCCGTCACCGAATTGATCCGTGGTCATCAGGTCACTTTGTCAGCCTGCCCTTACTTCCTGACACCGATCATTGCGAATGCCGCTAAAACTGCGAATTCCCACTATTTCGATCTGACCGAAGACGTAGAAAGCACACGCATCGTCAAGCAGCTCGCGGAAGGCGCGGATTGCGCCTTCGTCCCGCAATGCGGCCTGGCACCTGGCTTTATCTCGATTGTTGCGAACGATGTCGCGAAACGTTTCGACAGCCTGCGCGACGTCAGCATGCGTGTCGGTGCTTTGCCAACCTTCCCTAACAATGCGCTCAAATACAATCTGACCTGGAGCACCGACGGTCTGATCAACGAATACTGCAATCCTTGCGAAGCGATCGTTGACGGCCAACTGCGCGAAACAGCGGCTTTGGAAGAAATCGAACATTTCTCCTTGGACGGTATCGACTACGAGGCCTTCAATACTTCCGGCGGTCTGGGCACTTTGTGCGAAAGTCTGCAAGGCAAAGTACAAAACCTGAACTACAAAACCGTGCGTTACCCGGGTCACCGCGACATCGTCAAAATGCTGATTCGCGATCTAGAGCTGGGCAAACTCGAACGTCGCCCTATCCTGAAAGACGTGCTGGAAACCTCGATTCCAATGACCAAGCAAGACGTGGTGCTGGTGTTCGTCAGCGTGGTCGGCATGCGCGACGGCCGTCTGGAACAAGAATCCTATGCGAAGAAAATCTACGCCCAGGTCGTCAATGGCCAGTTGCTGTCAGCGATCCAATTGACTACTGCTTCCGGCATCTGTGCGATGGTCGATATGGTCGTCAACGGCCAGTTGCCTAAGCACGGCATGGTACGTCAGGAACAAGCCAATCTGGCTGACTTCCTGGCAAACCGTTTCGGCAAATACTACGCGCTATAAAGCTAGAGCGACGGATCAACTAGCGATCAAAGCTCATTAACGATTACAATATCGCAGCTAAGGGTGGGCACTGTTTTACACTGCCCACCCTGCTTATTTTGACGCAGCTTTTGACAAGTCATTTTAAGAACACTCATCACAGCGCGCCTTATCCAGACGCGCTGCTGGAACCAGATAGGCCATTTGGAGACCAATATGGAAAACATGAATATCGTCACTGTCCTGAACCAGCTCGGCGTCAATCTCGCCGACTATCAAGGTCAGGACATCCCTAGCATCTCACCGGTCAACGGCGCGCCTCTAGCGACTTTGCGCGCAGACAATGCCGATCAGGTCAATGCCAAAATCACCCGGGCGCAAGCGGCTTTTTTGCAATGGCGTAATGTACCGGCACCCCGTCGCGGCGAGTTAGTCCGATTGTTCGGCGAAGAGCTGCGCCAGCATAAAGAAGCGCTTGGCCTGGTCGTCACCATGGAAGCCGGCAAAATCCTACAAGAAGGTCTGGGTGAAGTGCAAGAGATGATCGACATCTGCGATTTCGCAGTCGGTTTGTCGCGTCAATTGTATGGCCTGACGATCGCGTCCGAACGTCCTGGGCACCGCATGATGGAAGTCTGGCATCCGCTCGGCGTCGTCGGCGTGATCTCCGCGTTCAACTTCCCGGTCGCAGTGTGGGCCTGGAACGCAGCACTGGCCTTCGTCTGCGGCAATAGCGTAACCTGGAAACCGTCGGAAAAAACACCGCTGACGGCATTGGCAACGCATGCCTTGTTCATGAAAGCCGTCGCTAAATTTGGCAGCGACGCACCGGAAGGTTTGGCAGAACTGATCATCGGCGACCGCAGTACCGGCGCCCAAATGGTCAACGACAAACGCGTGGCCTTGGTCAGCGCAACGGGCAGCACCCGCATGGGTCGCCAGGTCGCAGAAGCCTGTGCCAAACGCCTGACACGCACGATTCTGGAATTGGGCGGCAATAACGCCATGATCGTCACAGGCAGCGCCGATCTGGAAATGGCCGTCCGCGGCATCACCTTCTCGGCCGTCGGCACTGCAGGTCAGCGCTGCACCACGTTGCGCCGCCTGTTCGTCCACAACAGCGTGTACGACACGCTGGTGCCGCGTCTGAAAAAAATCTACGCTGGCCTGCCTATCGGCAATCCGGGCAGCAAATCCACGCTAATCGGCCCATTGATCGATAGCGCTGCATTTGATGCAATGCAAACCGCATTGGCAACAGCCCGCGCCGAACAAGGCCAGGTCTTCGGCGGTGAACGCGTGATGGTAGACGGTTGCGAAAACGGTTTCTACGTCAAGCCGGCTTTAGTAGAAATGCCGACGCAAACCCAGAGCATGCACCATGAAACCTTCGCGCCGATTATGTATATTGCGCGTTACACCGATCTGCAACAGGCGATCGACTGGAACAACGAAGTACCGCAAGGCTTGTCCTCGTCGATCTTCACCACCGACATGCGGGAAGCAGAACGCTTCATGTCCGACAGCGGCAGCGATTGCGGCATCGCCAACGTGAATATCGGCCCTTCCGGCGCAGAAATCGGCGGTGCCTTTGGTGGTGAAAAAGAAACCGGCGGCGGTCGCGAATCCGGCTCCGATTCCTGGAAAGCCTACATGCGCAGATCGACCAATACGGTCAATTACAGCAATGCCTTACCGCTCGCACAAGGCATCAGTTTCGACATCTGACCAGGCCGAAATTGCAGCAATAAAAAAACCGTCACGTTCATAGGAACTGACGGTTTTTTATTACTTACAACAAATAACGACATACGACATAGTTAGGCCCCACGAGTTCGATTGCATACACTAAAATAAGCGGAGGCACGACACAACCGTCATGGATGGGGACAAAATGACTATCAGGCAGTTGCGGAAATTATTATCAATGATCGCTATGCTGTTCTGCCTGACTGCGCCAGTAATCGCCGAGCCTGCTAAAGTCATACGCTACCCTCGCCTGTCCGCCATCGCCGATCCTCACGGCGACTACATTCTGGAACTACTGCAACTGGCGATTCAATATAGTGGCCAGCCTTTCCAGCTAGTACCGAACTCCGACCCTATGCAGCAAGCACGGGCTATCTATGAGATGGTGTCAGGGCTAGGTGGCATTGACGTCATGTGGACGATGACTACCGACGAGCGGGAAGCGCAACTCATCCCGATCCGGGTGCCCATCGATAAAGGCTTGATTGGGTGGCGCATCCCCTTGCTGACTCAGACTAACGCCGAGCTATTTTGCGATATCAAATCCATCCAAGAGTTAAGTCGTTTTTCGGCGGGACAAGAATTTGACTGGCCCGATGTGCGTATTTTAAAAGCCAATCATCTGCCGGTCGAAACCTCGACCTCTTATGAACCTTTATTCAGGATGTTAAAGGCCGGTCGGTTTGATTATTTTCCACGCTCCATTTTTGAAATCAACAAAGAACTTGAGATTCATCAAGATCTGAACTTGCACATCGATAAATACATTGTTTTACACTATCCATCGGCCCTATATTTTTTCGTCACGCCAAGAGAGCCCAAAATGGCAAAGGCATTGCAAAACGGGTTTGAAGAAATGATCAAGAATGGTAGTTTCGAAAAAACTTTCCAAAAACATTTGGGTTCCGCCATAAAAAAGGCCAACATCAAACAAAGAATCGTGATTGAACTGAAAAACCCTTTGCTTAAAACCGACAAAGCACCATTTAACCGGCCAGAACTCTGGTACCGACCAGAAGCTAAATAGGCCGGTGAGCAATCAACTACGCCACCCATCAATACCGCATGAAAAAAGTCAAACACCATCAGGACGCGCAACAACTTGAGCAGATTCCCAATATCGGTAAAGCCTGCGCAGCAGATTTGCGCTTGCTGGGCATTCATCAGCCCGGCCAACTGAAAAGCTGCGATCCATATGCGATGTACCACGATCTCTGCATCCTGACCAATGCCAGACATGATCCCTGCGTGATCGACACCTTTATTTCTGCAGTACGATTCATGGAAGGCGCTCCTGCCCTGCCATGGTGGGATTACACTGCGGAACGCAAAGCACATTTACTGACTCTTCCATCATGATGATTAAAATTTACGGCGACATTTATTCCGGCAACTGCTACAAAATCAAACTGGCAGCAACTCAACTTCAGATCCCCCACGAATGGATCAAAATCAATATCCTGAACAAGGAAACCGAGACCGCGAGTTTTTTACAGAAAAATCCTAACGGCAAAGTCCCTTTACTCGAACTCGAAAATGGCACCTGCCTGTCTGAATCGAATGCGATTTTGCATTACCTGTCAGAGGGTTCTGCGCTGCTGCCAACCGAACGCCTGCAGCATGCGCAAGTCTTGCAATGGCTGTTCTTCGAGCAATATAGCCACGAACCGTATATCGCGACGGCACGTTATATCGTGCGCTATCTGGGGCGTCCGGCAGAACATGAAGAGCGCTTGCAACAAAAAATGGCGCCGGGCTACCATGCGCTTGATGTCATGGAGCAACATTTGACACGGCACAGCTTCTTCGTCGCGGAACGCTACACGATTGCCGATATCGGCTTGTACGCATACACGCATGTCGCCCACGAAGGAGGCTTTGATCTGGATGCCTATCCTGCGATCAGGGCGTGGCTACAAAGAGTCCGGCAACAAGCCGCCTATCGCGACATGCAGGCATTCGACCAACAATCATGAATCAGCCCAAGCAAAAACCTGCACTCGAAGGCATTACACTGGAAGCCATTCTTACCCACCTGGTCGCGCAATATGGCTGGGAAGAAATGGCACAGCAAGTCAATATCCGCTGCTTTACGCTCGATCCCAGTATCAAGTCGAGCCTGAAATTTTTACGCAAAACGCCCTGGGCCAGGGAAAAAGTGGAGCAAATGTATTTGCAATCGGATGGGCGCTGACATTGTGATATTGATGCGCGTCTATCGCATTTATCCGCACAAGGGGACTTCCCAAAAGCCTTACCGCAGCACGCTTGCGCCTCTCAGGCTATAATGGCTGCCGGAAGGCGCATCTGACATACGTCTTCCTATCCGAACATGGTTCATTCAATCGTTTCTCCCATCCCGCCCTGTCCTCCCAGATTCCGCTTTTAGCCTATACCTGACAAAATTACTCAAGTTTGCTATACTTGAACAAAATACTCAACCATTTAGAGTATTGTGAATTTTCGCTTGGAGCAAACCATTCATGCGCCTGACTACCAAAGGCCGTTTCGCTGTGACAGCTATGATTGATCTGGCATTACGCCAGGACAAAGGCCCTGTCACGCTGGCTGGCATCAGCCAGAGGCAGGATATTTCCTTATCCTATCTTGAGCAGTTATTTGGCAAATTACGGCGCCACGAGATTGTCGAATCGGTGCGTGGCCCGGGCGGCGGCTATACATTGGCGCGCAAAGCCCAAAAAATTACGGTGGCGGACATCATCATCGCCGTTGACGAACCGCTGGATGCAACGCAGTGCGGCGGCAAAGGTTCTTGTCACGGCAGCGATCACAGCAACGGCATCCACTGCATGACCCACGAACTGTGGGCGACATTGAATGTGAAGATGGTCGATTACCTGGATTCCGTCTCATTGCAAGATTTAGTGAATCAGCAGCACCAAAGAAATATAGAAAAAAATGTCGTGGTAGTACAGCACAAAACCGTACCGAATCTGCACATCGCTTCTTAAACTATTCGTCTTAACCATGTCGCCATTTTGGAGTAACACATGAATGCCCCGTTGGAAAAAAGCTTGATTGATACGATCAGGTCACCGCACTTCCCTATCTATATGGATTACTCGGCGACTACACCGGTCGACCCTCGCGTTGCCGATAAAATGATGCCGTATTTGCGTGCGCAATTCGGCAATCCGGCTTCTCGCAGTCATATGTATGGCTGGGATGCAGAAGCCGCGGTTGAAGAAGCGCGCGGTCATGTGGCCGCCTTGCTGAATGCCGACCCGCGCGAAATCGTCTGGACCTCCGGAGCAACCGAGAGCAATAACCTGGCAATCAAAGGCGCGGCGCAGTTTTACAAATCCAAAGGCAAGCACATCATCACGGTCAAGACTGAGCACAAAGCTGTGCTGGACACTGTGCGTGAGCTGGAACGTCAAGGTTTTGAAGCGACCTATCTGCAGCCGCAAGACAACGGGCTGATCACCTTGGAACAACTGAAAGCCGCGATCCGTCCCGACACGATTCTGGTATCCGTCATGTGGGTCAACAATGAAATCGGCGTGATTCAGCCGATCGCTGAAATCGGCGAACTGTGCCGTGAAAAAGGCATTGTGTTCCACTCTGATGCGGCACAGGCGACCGGCAAAGTTGTCATCGACCTGGAAAATACCAAGGTCGACCTGGTGTCTTTATCTGCCCATAAATCGTATGGGCCTAAAGGCATCGGCGCTTTGTATATCCGTCGCAAACCACGCGTGCGCTTAGAGGCGCAAATGCACGGTGGCGGGCATGAACGCGGCTTCCGCTCCGGCACTTTGGCACCGCATCAGATCGCCGGCATGGGCGAAGCATTCCGCCTTGCGAAAGAAGAGATGGACAGTGAGCTCTCGCATGTGAGAAGCATGCGCGATCGCCTGGCCAAAGGTTTAAGCGAAATCGAAGAAACCTATGTCAACGGCGACATGCAACATCGTGTGCCGCACAACCTGAATGTCAGCTTTAATTATGTCGAAGGCGAATCATTGATCATGGCGATCAAGGAGATCGCGGTATCGTCCGGTTCGGCCTGTACTTCGGCCAGTCTGGAACCATCGTATGTATTGCGCGCGCTTGGTCGCAGCGATGAACTCGCGCATAGCTCGATTCGCTTCACCATCGGTCGCTTCACGACCGAAGAAGATATTGATTTTGCGATCAACCTGCTGAAAACCAAAGTCGCCAAATTGCGCGAACTCTCGCCGTTGTGGGATATGTATAAAGACGGGATAGACATCAGCACTATCCAATGGGCGGCACATTAATTTCGCGCAGACTGCGTAGTTTGCATTAAGTTGCATTAACAAATTTGTCAGGAGCATCAAAATGGCTTACTCAGAAAAAGTGTTGGATCACTACGAAAATCCACGTAATGTCGGCGCATTCGACAAAGGTGACGACACTATCGGCACTGGCATGGTCGGTGCACCAGCCTGCGGCGACGTCATGAAATTGCAAATCAAGGTCGGTGCGAATGGCATTATCGAAGATGCGAAGTTCAAGACCTATGGCTGCGGTTCCGCGATTGCCTCATCCTCTCTGGTAACAGAATGGGTCAAAGGCAAAACGCTGGATCAAGCGCTGGACATCAAGAACACCCAGATCGCGGAAGAACTTGCTTTGCCACCGGTCAAAATCCATTGCTCGATTTTGGCAGAAGACGCGATCAAGGCTGCCGTACTCGATTACAAAACCAAGCACGGCACAGAACAAAGCGCCTGATTTTTTGCATCAAGTATCGGAACCATCATGGCAATTACATTGACAGAAAAAGCGGCCAAACACGTCAGCCGCTATATGGAAAGACGTGGCAAGGGTATCGGTCTGCGCTTTGGTGTGCGCACGACCGGCTGCTCTGGCATGGCTTATAAACTTGAATACGTCGATGAAGTCGGCAGTGATGACCAGGTGTTTGAATCGCATGGCGTGAAAGTTTTTGTCGATCCGAAAAGCTTGCCCTACATCGATGGCACCGAGCTCGATTTCGCACGCGAAGGATTGAACGAGGGCTTCAAATTCTACAATCCGAACGTCAAAGATGAATGCGGCTGTGGCGAAAGCTTCCGTATTTAAAGTACAGAGATAGAAAGTTAGTTAGCGGATGCAGAATCATTTCGAGCTGTTCCAGTTACCGCAGCAATTTGCACTGGATCAGGCCAAGCTGGATACCGCTTATCGCGAGGTGCAAGGCAAGGTACATCCTGATAAATTTGTGCAGGCGAGCGATGCCGAAAAACGCGTCGCCATGCAATGGGCAACCCGCGCAAATGAAGCCTATCAAACCTTAAAAAAGCCTTTGAAGCGCGCCAAGTATCTATGCGAATTGCAAGGCGTCGATTTACAGACCGAATCCAATACCAGCATGCCCGCCGCTTTCCTGATGCAGCAAATGGAATGGCGCGAAGCCTTCGACGATGCGCGGCAGGCGAGCGATGTGCAAGCGATGGACCAGCTGGAAAATGAATTAAGAGCCGCACTCAAGCAACAACTCGATCTGGTCGGAACAACACTCGATATGCATGACTACCGCTTGGCCGCACAGCAGATTCGCGCCTGTATGTTTCTTGAAAAATTCATTGCCGATATTTCCGACATTGCAGCCTTGGAAGACTAATCGTGATATTCGCCGAGTCAATTTCGATCAGGTAATTTCGAATAACCTGGCAATTTTTTAAATTGCCCTATTTTGTTGATGGTTCGCCATCGCCACCATACCATCATGGCATTACTGCAGATTTCAGAACCGGGCATGTCCACCGCCCCACACCAGCATCGACTTGCAGTAGGGATCGACCTGGGTACCACCAACTCCCTGGTCGCGACCGTTCGCAATAGCATTCCCGAAGTCTTGAACGACGAACAAGGCCGGCCGCTGCTGCCGTCGATTGTGCGTTATTTGCCTAACGGTCACGCGCATATCGGCTTCAAGGCGCAAGCCGAACAAAGTAACGATCCCAAGAACACCATTGTGTCGGTAAAGCGTTTCATGGGACGCGGCCTGAAAGACATCGCTTACGCAGAAAATCTGCCCTACGATTTTCATGATGAACCCGGCATGGTGCAACTCAAGACTGTTGCAGGCCTCAAAAGCCCGGTCGAAATTTCCGCTCAGATTCTGGCGACCCTGCGCCAGCAAGCCGAAGACGCACTGGGCGACGATCTGGTCGGCGCAGTGATTACGGTGCCTGCATATTTCGATGATGCGCAGCGCCAGGCAACTAAAGATGCCGCCAAACTGGCTGGATTAAATGTTCTGCGCCTGCTGAATGAACCTACTGCGGCAGCGATCGCCTACGGCCTCGATAACGCGTCGGAAGGCACGTATGCCGTATACGACCTCGGCGGCGGCACCTTCGACATCTCGATTTTAAAAATGCGCAAAGGGGTTTTTGAAGTCTTGTCTACCGGCGGCGATTCTGCGCTCGGCGGTGACGACTTCGATCACCGTTTATTTTGCTGGATCTTGCAGGCAGCCAAAGTCGCGCCTTTGTCGCATGAGGACACCAGTTTGCTGATGGTCAAGGCGCGTGAGGCGAAAGAAATTTTATCCAGTAAACCGTCAACTTTCATTGATGCCAAATTAAGCTCAGGCGAAAGCGTCCATCTGCAAATCAGCGCCGCCGCGTTTGCCGAAATGACGCAGAATCTGGTCGTTAAAACGATCACGCCATGCCGCAAAGCGCTACGCGACGCCGAGTTGTCGGCAGATGATATCGACGGTGTGGTACTGGTCGGCGGCGCAACCCGCATGCCGCATGTACGTAAAGCCGTCGGCGATTTTTTCCAGACCACACCATTGGCCAATATCGATCCCGATAAAGTGGTCGCGCTCGGTGCGGCGATACAAGCGAACCTGTTAGCCGGCAATCGTGCGCCGGGCGACGACTGGCTATTACTGGACGTGATCCCGTTGTCTTTAGGCGTAGAAACCATGGGCGGCCTGGCGGAAAAAGTCATTCCCCGCAATTCAACCATACCTTGCGCACGCGCCCAGGAATTCACGACCTTCAAAGATGGCCAGACAGCCTTGGCGATCCACATCGTTCAAGGCGAACGCGAACTGGTAAGCGACTGCCGCTCGCTGGCGCGATTTGAGTTGCGCGGCATTCCCCCGATGGCCGCCGGTGCAGCGCGGATCAGGATTACTTACCAGGTCGATGCGGATGGCCTGCTATCGGTATCGGCGCGTGAATTACGCTCCGGCGTTGAAGCATCGATCAGCGTTAAGCCCTCTTACGGCCTGGGCGACGATGAAGTGGCACGCATGTTACAAGACTCCTTTGCTTCTGCCTCGGCGGACATGCAACAACGCGCACTCAAGGAAGAACAGGTCGAGGCAGAACGTATTTTATTAGCGACCCAATCAGCCTTGGACAACGATGCTGCGCTGCTTAGCGAGGCAGAACGTGCCGGCATTGCCAGCCTGATGCAAACAGTTCGAGCGCGGATGCAAGGCGACGATCACAGTCATCTGAAAGCAGCGATCAGCGCGCTGGCCGATGGTACGGAAGAATTTGCGGCACGCAGAATGGATCAAAGCGTGCGTACTGCTCTGGCAGGGAAAAAACTGGACGATATTTAAGCCATCGCGCATCATCCCGGCATCGAATGATGACGCCATATTGAATGAAGAAAGAATTGAGATAGCCATGCCCCAAATTATCGTATTACCCCATCCGGTTTTGTGCCCCGAAGGCACCGTGATCGATGCGCCGGAAGGCAAGTCCTTGTGCGAAGCTTTGGTCGAAAGCGATGTCGAAATCGAGCATGCCTGTGAAATGTCTTGCGCCTGCACCACCTGTCACGTGGTCATCCGTGAAGGCTTCAAGTCGCTGAATGAATCGACGGATGATGAAGAGGATTTGCTGGATGCCGCCTGGGGATTAGAAGCGACTTCGCGCCTGTCGTGCCAGGTTAAGCTGGGCAAGGAAGACATCACGATCGAAATCCCGAAATACACGATCAATCACGCTCGTGAGAATCACTAAGCTACCTGCCGTAACCATCAACATCAGGAGACGAACATGAAATGGATAGACACTTTTCAAATCGCAGAAGCCTTGTACGACAAGTTTCCTGATATCGATCCGCTAAAGATACGCTTCACTGACCTGCATCGCTGGGTCTGCGAACTCGATGGATTTGACGATGATCCGAATCATTCTGGCGAAAAAATTCTGGAAGCCATACAGATGGCATGGATAGAAGAAACCAGATAACTTTCGGTAAGTTGTTAAAACACGCAAAACGCCACAGCGATCTCACTCGCATCTTGCCTAAGCGTACAAAATATTTTATTATCAACAAGCCTTCAGTATGGATGCTGTGAAGCGGCATATATATCGTCTGGCTTGGAGGATAGACGCATGCAAGTCCGCGTTCTCTGGTTTGACGCTGACACGTCATTCACGCTACGAGAAACGTCTCCAGCACTCGCTAACAAGAAGTGATGTACAAGGATCTTGCAATGCAGTTTCGACATCTCCTATCTGCGATCCGCAGCCAGCTCACACTCAGGCTAGCCATCATTCTTGCTGTTGTATTCGGTCTTCTCGCCCCCTTTGTCGTTCTAATCCCGTATTACCAAAGCAGTATTGAACGCGTCGCGCACGAGCGAACTGACGCGGACCACAAACGACTAGCCGATATTCTCGCAGTGATCCTGAGTGAACCACTGTGGCAAATCACCCCTGAAATCGCCAACATCTCCAGCGAAGTGGTGTACTCGGATCCGCGCGTCGCAGAAATTCGGGTCGTTACCCTGCCCGACCACAAAGAATTCATCAAAAACAATGTCCGCAGAAAATCTCAGGAAGGTCCGTTTAAGGTCGAAAAACGCCAGATTAAGCATGGTGAGCAGGTTATTGGTGAAGTAGAACTGACGCTCGCAGAAGACATTCTGCGCGACAATCTGGCTTCGGAATTTAAACGCTATGCCAGCTCCGCCTTAGTTTCCCTGGTCGTTGCCGTGGTATTTATTTTGATGGTTTTGCAATGGCGGCTAGTCGAGCCCATCAAATTATTGATGGGCGAATCCGATCGCCTCGCTAACGGCCAGCTCAATGAGCCTATTTCACTCAAACGTGAAGATGAACTCGGCCGTTTAGCCCTCAGTCTGGAAGCCACCAGGCAAGCCTTGCAGCGTTCCTTCTCCGAACTCGAAGTCAAGAATCAGCAATTGCTTGAATACTCCGGTACGCTGGAATCCAAAGTCAGGCAGCGCACTCAGGAACTCGAAACGGTAAATCTGACCTTAGAAACAGCCCTGAGCAACGTCAACAGCGCACAAAATGAATTGGCACGTATTGAGCGCATGGCGGCACTCGGCTCCATGGTTGCCGGCGTCGCGCATGAATTGAATACGCCGCTTGGCAATTGCCTACTGGTCGCCAGCACACTGGAAGAAGAAACCCGCCACCTGAATCAAATGATGGATGAAGGCGCTATGCGTAAATCGAGCCTGACGCGCTACGCGGCGATGGCCAGCGAATCCACCAAGTTGCTTTTGCGCGGCCTGCAGCATGCTGCACGTCTGGTCGGCGATTTCAAGCAAGTCGCGGTTGATCAATCGAGCGCGCAAAGACGCCAGTTTGGTTTGCTGATCATGCTGCAAGAATTGGTCGCCCTGTTGAATTCGAGTTTGCGCAAAACACCTTTCACGCTGGAAATCGATATTCCTGCCGACATTGAACTCGACAGCTATCCCGGTCCACTCGGCCAGGTATTTACGAATCTGGTGAACAACGCGGTATCGCATGGTCTGGATGGTTGCACCGAAGGTCATATGCGTTGCGTGGCGCAGCGCCAGGGAGATCATGTGCTGATCGTATTTGAAGACAATGGCAAGGGCATTCCGCCGGATATCATTAAACGCATTTTTGAGCCTTTTTTTACCACCAAATTCGGCCAGGGCGGCAGCGGTCTAGGGCTGTCTATCACCTTCAACATCATCAACAATGTGCTGGGTGGCGAAATTCGCGTCATCAGCGCCGTCGGTCAAGGCACTCGTTTTGAGATCAGCATCCCACTGGTTGCGCCAGGCCAGACCGAGTCCCACGATCCTTTGTTGAATAACTAAGCTCAGCACCGAATTGGAATAAGCAATCAACATATACTCCTGACCAGTATATTTCCAAAACCCAATCAAAAACTGCCGATTCAGCATCATCCCTTTAAAAAATCAGGGGAGTATCTGTCAAACCCCTGCTAATCGCGAATACCCGTTACAATCTCACAAATTTTTTCAAAGCTGATCATGCGCCAATATCTCGACTTCATGCGCCATGTGCAACAACATGGCACCGCCAAAACAGATCGTACCGGCACCGGTACTGTCTCTGTTTTTGGTTATCAAATGCGTTTTAATTTGCAGGAAGGCTTCCCCCTGCTGACCACCAAAAAACTGCACCTGAAGTCGATCATCCATGAGCTGATCTGGTTTTTGGCCGGCTCAACCAATATCCAATATCTGAAAGAAAACGGCGTATCGATCTGGGATGAATGGGCCGATGAAAACGGCAATCTCGGCCCGGTCTATGGCTCGCAATGGCGTAACTGGCCGGCACCGGATGGCGGACACATAGACCAGATCAGCCAATTGATTAGCCAAATCAAAAGCAATCCGGATTCACGTCGCCTGATCGTGTCCGCCTGGAATGTCGCCGATATCCCACAAATGAAATTACCGCCTTGCCACGCGCTCTTCCAGTTCTACGTCGCAGACGGTAAGTTGTCATGCCAGTTGTACCAGCGTAGCGCCGACATATTCCTGGGCGTACCGTTCAACATTGCATCCTATGCGCTGTTGACGCACATGGTCGCGCAGCAAACCGGATTGGATGTGGGTGATTTCATCTGGACTGGCGGCGATTGCCATTTATATTCGAATCATATGGATCAGGTCGCCGAGCAATTATCCCGCAATCCCCTGCCCTTGCCCAAATTGAACATCAAACGTCGGCCGGATTCCATTTTCGACTATCAGTTTGATGATTTCGAATTCATCGACTATCAATTTCATCCGCATATCAAAGCGCCGGTCGCCGTCTAACATTCGAATTCAGGCCAATTTCATTACCATGTCATCGTTCACCATTATCGTTGCCACTGATCGCCAGAACGGCATCGGCATTAACAACGCTCTGCCCTGGCATCTGCCTGAGGATCTGGCGCATTTCAAACGGACTACCAGCGGCCATCCTATCGTGATGGGACGCAAGACCTTTGAATCGATAGGCCGGCCTTTGCCGAACCGGCGCAATATCGTGATTTCACGCAATCCCGACTGGCAACATGAGGGCGTAGAATCAGTTGCCTCATTGGCTGCGGCGCAAGCGCTGGTGGCGGATCAACAGACATTTATTATTGGCGGCGCAGAAATTTACCAACAAGCCTTGCCATTGGCAGACACCTTGATCGTCACCGAAATACAACAAACTTTTGATTGCGATACTTTTTTTCCTGCCATCGATCGCTCAGAATGGAAAGAAATTGCAAGAGAGAACTTTATTTCAGAAAAAAACCGGTTAGCGTATGCTTTCGTCACTTACCAGCGTCAATCATTCACCCATTGAGGAAATATCATGTCAGATGAAGGTTTTCACGTACACGGCCCCCATGATCACGAACTCGAGCACGCCGCTCACGGCGGCGACGACTTTGCCAGCAAAATCGCGGTCATGACCGCTATCATAGCAACTGTCGGCGCGCTGTTTGGCTACGAAGGTGGCGCTACGCAAAACGACGCCGCCATGTTCAAAAATGAGGCGGCGATCAAAAAGACCGAAGCGTCGAATCAATGGAATTTTTACCAGGCCAAGTCCAATAAACAGAATTTGTCCGAATTAGCCATGATCTTGCCCGGTGCCGACCTGGAAAAATACAAGGCAAAAGTGGCTAGATACGAAACCGAAAAAGAAGCCATCAAGTTAAACGCCGAGAAGTTAGAAGCAGAATCGCAGGAATGGGACCACAAATCTGAGGCTTCCCTGCACCAGCATCATCGCTGGGCACAGGCAACGACCGCGCTACAAATCTCTATCGCACTGGCGGCAATCGCCTTGCTGACCAGAAAGAAATGGTTACAATTTGGCTCCTATGGCGTTGCTGGAGTAGGTGTAGTATTGGCAGTGCTGGCCTGGTTACATATCTAAGCGATTGATTTCAGGGCATAAAATGAAAAAATTCCTTCCCCTGCTACTAGTCTGTGCGAGCCTCGCGGCCAATGCGCAGACTTCTGAGTATGCGCAGCTGGTTCCGAGTCCGTATTTGCCTAAAGATGTCAACTTCTCACTAGGTGCCGCCGCCTATTCTGCGGCACGCTATACCGGCTCGGATGAACGCCGGCTCGCCGCTTATCCGCTACTGGATGCGCAGTGGAGAAACGGTGCTTTTGCCAGTACGATCTCGGGCTTTGGCTATAATTTTTCTAAAGACCCTAATCTGCAATATGGCTTGAGAATGACCGTCGAAGCGGCCCGCGATGAATCGCGTTCGGATCGCCTGCACGGTCTTGGCGATGTCGGTGCCGCGATTGAGCCAGGCGCCTTCCTGAACTACATCGTCAATCAGAATTACTCGCTCACTTCCTCTGTCCGCTATGGCTCAGGAGTGGATCACAATGGCTTGCAACTGAGTCTTGGCGGTCGCGCTACCACCTCGCTGAATACCCAGCATCGCTTGTCCGCGAGCTTTGGCGCGAATTGGGCGAATGCTGCGTTTGCCCAATCGTATTTTGGCGTGAATGCAGCGCAATCTGCTGCCAGTGGATATACCCAATACACGCCATCCGCGGGCCTGACCGATGTCAAGGTCGGAGCAACCTGGAACTGGAGCATCGATTCAAACTGGTCTTTGACCACCGGTGCATCAGTGAAGTATCTGACTGGCGATGCGAGTCGAAGTCCTTTTGTATTTCAAAAAACACCAGTCACCATCTTTTCCGCAGCGAGTTACCGCTTCTGACGTGGTACAAAGTTGACAATATCAGTCCTCAATATGACGCTTGGATGAAATTTTCGTCCAGAGCTTGCGATTGAGGATTTTTTTTCACATCTTCGCCCCCATATCTGAGAAAATTCGCTCTTTGAATTTTTCGGCGCGCAAGCGGTTGATCTAAGTCGGCAATTTATTTTTCCTACCGGCTTCACTTGCCCAGGCGTCTCCCTTGTAACAAGCTCTTTGGAGACCTCATGAAATTCCGCTTCCCCATCGTCATCATCGATGAAGACTTCCGTTCTGAAAACACTTCCGGCCTCGGTATCCGCGCACTCGCTGACGCGATGGAAAAAGAAGGTATGGAAGTGCTGGGCGTCACCAGTTACGGCGACCTCTCGCAATTCGCGCAGCAACAATCACGCGCCTCTGCATTTATCCTGTCGATTGACGACGAAGAATTCGGCGGCGGCTCGACCGAAGAAACCGATTACGCCCTGAAATCCCTGCGCGCCTTCGTCGAAGAAATCCGTTACAAAAACGCCGACATCCCGATTTATCTGTATGGCGAAACACGCACCTCGCGCCATATTCCGAACGACATCCTGCGCGAATTGCATGGCTTCATTCACATGTTTGAAGACACGCCGGAATTCGTCGCGCGTCACATCATCCGCGAAGCCAAATCGTATCTGGATGGCCTGGCGCCGCCGTTCTTCCGCGCGCTGGTGCATTATGCCAATGACGGCTCCTATTCATGGCATTGCCCTGGACACTCGGGCGGCGTGGCGTTTCTGAAATCGCCTATCGGTCAGATGTTTCACCAATTCTTTGGCGAGAACATGCTGCGCGCCGACGTCTGTAATGCGGTAGAAGAACTCGGCCAGCTACTCGACCACACCGGTCCGGTAGCGGCGTCGGAGCGCAATGCTGCGCGTATCTTTAACGCCGATCATTGCTACTTCGTGACCAACGGCACCTCGACCTCGAACAAGATGGTCTGGCACTCCACGGTAGCGCCGGGCGACATCGTGGTGGTCGATCGCAATTGCCACAAATCGATTTTGCACTCGATCATCATGTGCGGCGCGATCCCGGTGTTCCTGATGCCGACCCGTAATCATCTGGGCATCATCGGACCAATTCCGCTGGAAGAATTTTCCATGGAAAGCATACGCAAAAAAATCGAAGCCAATCCCTTTGCGCGTGAAGCCAAGAACAAAAAACCACGTATTCTGACGATTACGCAATCGACCTATGACGGCGTCTTGTACAACGTAGAGACCTTAAAAGAATTGCTGGATGGCGAGATCGACACGCTGCATTTCGATGAAGCCTGGCTGCCGCATGCGACTTTCCATGACTTTTACAAGGACATGCATGCGATTGGCAAAGAACGTCCGCGCGCTAAAAAGTCGATGATTTTTTCTACCCAATCCACCCATAAATTGCTGGCCGGTATTTCACAAGCCTCGCAAATTCTGGTGCGCGAATCAGAGACCGTCAAACTGGATAGAGACAGCTTTAACGAAGCCTACCTGATGCACACCTCGACATCGCCGCAATACTCGATCATTGCCTCATGCGATATCGCTGCCGCCATGATGGAAGCGCCGGGCGGCACTGCGCTGGTAGAAGAATCGATTCTGGAAGCGCTCGATTTCCGCCGTGCCATGCGCAAGGTCGATCAAGAATGGGGGCAAGACTGGTGGTTCCAGGTATGGGGACCAGACGTGCTGTCTGAAGATGGCATAGGCTCGCGCAATGACTGGATGATTCATGCAGAAGACGACTGGCACGGCTTCGGCAAGCTGGCGCCGGGCTTCAATATGCTGGATCCGATCAAGGCGACCATCGTCACACCGGGTTTGTCACTGGAAGGCAAATTCGGTGAATCAGGCATTCCGGCATCGATCGTCACTAAATATCTGGCGGAACATGGCGTTATCGTTGAGAAATGCGGTTTGTATTCCTTCTTCATCATGTTCACGATCGGCATTACCAAAGGTCGCTGGAATACCTTGCTGACTGCCTTGCAGCAGTTCAAGGACGATTACGATAAGAACCAGCCGATGTGGCGGATTCTGCCTGAGTTCGCAGCGGCGAATCCGACCTACGAAGGCATGGGTCTGCGCGATTTATGCCAGAACATCCACGAGGCATACAAATCGCACGATGTGGCGCGATTGACGACGGAAATGTATCTGTCGGATATGCAACCTGCGATGAAACCATCGGATGCCTTCGCTAAAATGGCGCACAAAGAAATCGAACGCGTGGCAATTGAAGAGTTGGAAGGTCGCGTTACGGCCATCCTGCTGACCCCTTATCCGCCGGGTATTCCCCTGTTGATTCCTGGCGAGCGCTTCAATAAAACTATTGTCGATTACCTGCGCTTTGTGCGTGATTTCAACGAGAAATTTCCGGGTTTCGAGACAGACTGTCACGGCCTGGTAAAAGCCGAGGTTAACGGAAAACGCGGTTATTTTGTTGACTGCGTGCGACTCGGCGCCGAACTGGCAGTGTAAGCAGCCGGATGCCGACCGATCGGTATAGCGATAAATAAAAAGCACTTGTGTGTACAAGTGCTTTTTTCTTTGCGGCGCTTAAGCTGGCATTATCTTAAAACCACTCATTTCGAGATACAATAAAAATCAGTTCACTACAGGCATCAAAGTTGATACATGAATGAATTGTCTTCGTTAATTCCCATCAAAAAAACAGAAGTCAAAGTCGGTCAGGCAACGCCTTGGCCAGTTTATGACGCCTGGGGAAATTTGCTGCTGGAATCAGGTTCCATCGTGAGGAACGAACAGCAATTAAACGATTTAGTAGAGAACGGCTATTGCTCAGACACCTTATGGGCTGACGTCGGCAAAAAAAACTCTCCCGCCGCCATAAACAAAGCGGAAACGGCACCGGAAAGACCTGCATCAGAACTCACTAAAGAAGCGATGATTGAGCTCGATAGCGTGCGCTGGCATGTCGGTGAAATTTTTTACCTGCAAGTGCATGACAATGCCAACCTGCGTTACACCGTGCGTCTGATTGGCTTCGTCAAAAATAAATCTATCATGGTCACGGCACCGATGATCGAAGGTAAAGGCGCTTTAGTCAGGGACGGGCAAACTTTTATCGTGCGCGCCTTCCCCGGTAAAAAAGCGTATGCCTTCACCGCCTCAGCCATGAAATCCGTTTTTAGCCCACACGCTTATCTGCATTTAAGCTATCCCAAGCAAGTGCGCTCCACTACGATTCGTCAAAACTCGCGTGCAAGCGTAAAAATAATTGCCGCAGTAACGATAGGAGAACCGGAGCAGACCGCTGCCGCCACGCTGGGGGATTTGAGTATGGGCGGCACATCGGGTGTGATCAAAAAGCCGCTGGGTAAAAAGAACGACATTGGCACCATCAAATTCAAAGTCAATGCAGCAGGCAATGATGAGTATCTGGTATTAAAAATCATCCTCAGATCCGTCAGCCCGACCGAAACAGGCGACGAATATCGTCATGGATTTGAATTTATCGAAGTCCCGACCCAGGCAAAATTGATCTTATCGGCATTTGTCCATCAAACGCTGGCTGAGACCGAGTAAATGAGCGATGACATCCTGACGACAGATTCAGCATGTCGCTTACCCTTTGTTACATTTCGCAAGTTTCCTTACATAATCTCACACCATTTCCGGGAAGCGATTAAGCCCGTCATGGTACTTTGTCCGGTCTAAAATGCGGATTAATTCGCACACCCATGGATATTAAAATCACCCGTTATAGCCGTCGCCCACAAATACGGAGCAGTAAGATGCCGAAACGATTTCTCAAATTATTCGCAACCAGCCTGTTGGCAGCGCTGCTCTCGTCCTGTGGCGGTGGCAGTTCAAGCGGCAGTATCGGCAGCGGTTCCGGCGGAAGCACGCCAAATCCTCCGCCTGTGACGACAGCACCGCCTACGGCGACACAGGCTGCGCGTTTTCTCGGTCAGGCAAGCTTTGGCGTCACCAGCTCAGACATCAACACTGTCGTGAACCAGGGTTACAGCGGCTGGCTCGACACGCAGTTTGCCGCGCCTCAAAAGCTGCATCGCAATTACATGGATAGCATCGGCGCTACCCTACCCGCGACTACCACACTCAATCAAAATCAATTTTTTGAATCATTCTGGCAGCAGGCAATTACCGGCGATGACCAATTACGCCAAAGAGTCGCCTATGCCTTGTCGCAGATTTATGTGGTTTCGTTTCAGGATAGTACGGTCAACAATTACCCGCGAGGAGTGGCTTCGTATTACGACACCTTAGCGAGTAACGCATTTGGTAATTTCCGGACTCTGCTGGAAGCCGTTTCGCTGCATCCCATGATGGGAATTTATCTGACCTCATTACGCAATCAAAAAGAATCCGGCACACGAGTTCCCGACGAAAACTATGCGCGTGAGGTCATGCAATTATTAACCATCGGTCTGGTGCAACTGAACCAGGACGGCACGCCCAAGCTCAGCAATGGCAAGGCCATTGAGACCTATACCAATGCCGACATTACCGGATTGGCCAAAGTATTCACGGGATGGAGCTGGGCAGGTCCGGATAAAACAGATTCGCGTTTTTTTGGCGGCAATGCGGATCCGGATCGCGACTGGAAGCCGATGCAGAGCTATCCGAAATTTCACTCCACGTCTGACAAGACTTTTCTGGGCGTGACCGTGGCCGCCCAGACCACGGCAAACCCCGAAGCTAGCCTGAAAACGGCCTTAGACACGCTCTACAACCATGAAAATGTCGGGCCTTTTATTGGCAAGCAATTGATACAGCGTCTGGTGACCAGCAATCCCAGTCCGGCCTACGTGAGCCGGGTCGCGGCAGCCTTCGCGAATAATGGACAAGGTATACGGGGCGATATGAAAGCCGTTATCAAGGCCATATTGCTCGATCCGGAAGCACGTGCCGATGTCGACAGCAGTAATTTCATCGCCGGCAAATTGCGCGAGCCGGTCGTTCGGCTTGCCAACTGGATGCGTTCTTTCGGCGCCAAATCGACCTCTGCGCGCTTTTTGATGGGTAATTTAGATGATCCCCTCAACGCATTGGGGCAAACACCGATGCGTTCCTCTTCCGTATTCAATTTTTATCGCCCGGGTTATGTCCCGCCCAACACGAGTATCGCCGGCCTGAACCTGGTCGCGCCGGAATTTCAAATTACCGGCGAAACATCGGTGGTCGGCTACCTGAACTTCATGCGTGACGTGATACCCAATGGCACCGGTTTTTCACGCGACGTCAAAGCCGACTACGCCAACCTGATCCCTCTGGCAGACACCCCGGACAAATTATTGGACCAGATCAGCCTATTACTCACCGCGAATCAGATGAGCGCGAGCTTGCGTAATCAGATCCTGGCCGCGGTGAATTCAGTGGCGATACCGGCCAACAGCACGACCGCCGCTGATACTGCCAGAAAGAATCGCGTCTATCTCAGCATCTTCCTGACCATGGCATCACCAGAATATCTGACGCAAAAATAACCGGAGAATAAGATGAGTTCTAAAATCAATGCATCGCGCCGCGAGTTTTTGCGTATGTCTTCCGCACTGTCCGTGGTGGGCGCTGCCGGTGCGCCCTTCGCGCTGAACCTGGCAACCATGGCATCGGCTGCTGCGCAAACGGCACCAAATGACTACAAGGCGCTGGTGTGCCTATTCATGTTTGGCGCGAATGATCACGCGAATACCGTATTGGCGACAGATAGCACGTCATGGTCGCAATATCTGTCTGTTCGCACCACCAACGAAGCCGGCTCAATCGCCTTGCCCGCAGTTGGTATGACCGGTGGGGTGCTGCCTATCGTTCCGAATTCGACACAGGCGGGACGCAGTTTTGCGCTGCATCCCAGTATGGGCGAACTCAAGGGCTTATTCGACAACGGTCGCGCGGCGATTATCAGCAACGTCGGCCCTTTGCTGGTGCCGACTACGCTTGCCCAATATAAGACCGGAAGTGTGCCGCGTCCTCCTAAATTATTTTCGCATAACGATCAGCAATCGCTCTGGCAAGCCTATGCACCGGAAGGCGCGGCGTATGGCTGGGGCGGTCGCATGGGCGACCTGATGGCGGCCAACAATAGCAATCCTATTTTTACCTCGATTTCGGCTTCAGGTAACGCCGTTTTTCTGGCAGGCAGAACCGTCAAACAATATCAGGTCAATGCGTCCGGTGCGGTGCCGATAGGCGGACTCAGCGGCCCATTATTCGGCGCCAGCGCCGGGGCCAATCCTTTAAACGCCATTGTCACCGCAGACGCTAGCCATTTGCTGCAAAAAGAACATGCGATCGTCACCAGCCGCGCCATCAATGCGCAAAGCTTACTGAGCCCGGCGATGGCGGCGGCAGGCGGTACCGGGGTCCCCAACCCGACCCAGTACACCAATCCCAATACCGGTACGCTGGCCAACAACGGATTGGCGATTCAACTGCAAACGGTTGCCCGGATTATCGCCGGCCGCAATGCATTAGGTGCGAAACGGCAGGTATTTTTTGTCAGTATGGGCGGCTTCGATACGCACGATTTCCAGCGTACTTCACAAGCCGATTTATTGGCCAAAGTGTCGCATGCCCTCGCCTACTTCGATGGCGTCATGGGTAATCTGCAAGGGGCTGACGTACGTAACTCCGTGACCCTGTTTACGGCATCGGACTTCGGTCGCACCTTCACCAGCAATGGTGACGGCACCGATCATGGCTGGGGTTCGCATCACTTTATCGTCGGCGGCGCGGTCAAGGGCAAAGACATCTATGGCACCTTCCCTGTCACCGGGCTCAAGCATGATATGGATGTTGGATCAGGTAGTTTGCTGCCGCAATTCTCGGTAGATCAATACGGCGCCACACTGGCAAATTGGTTTGGCCTCAGCACCACGCAAATCAATGACGTATTCCCGAATATTACGAATTTCAGCAACCGTAACCTGGGATTCATGACCTGACGAGAACAGGTTTGAAAGCAGTTAAAAAATCGAGCGCGCCGTCAAAGTCGTGAAACGCTCCAGAGCATAGGTACCGGCCAGCGAATTGCCGGTCGGATCCAGGCCCGGGGACCAGACTGCGACAGCCAGCTCCCCCGGCACCAGGGCCAAAATCCCGCCGCCGACGCCGCTCTTGGCGGGTAAGCCCACGCGATACGCAAAATCACCCGCCGCATCGTAGGTGCCGCAGGTCAGCATCAAGGCATTCAGGCGCTTGGCAGAACTCGCGTCCAGAATCTGCTGACCGCTCCAGGGTATCGTTCCATGCTGCGCCAGAAAACTCCCGGCCTTAGCCAGTTCTGCGCACGTCATCGTAATCGAGCATTGACGGCAATAACTATCGATCACAGTCTTCACAGGATTATGCAGATTGCCGAAATCTTTCATCAGATGCGCAATCGCATAATTTCTGTGCGCAGTTTCCCGTTCAGATTGGGCCACTGTCACATCAAAATCGATATCCGGCTGATCCGCCAACAGCCGTGCAAACTGCAAAATCGCAATATCCGACTGGACGAAACGGCTCGATAAAATATCGTTGATGACCAAGGCCCCCGCATTGATAAAGGGATTGCGCGGCTTGCCGCGCTCGTATTCCAACTGCACCAGGGAATTAAACGGATTACCCGACGGTTCACGGCCGACCCGGGTCCAGATCGCATCGCCTTCACGAGAAAATGCCAGGGCCAGCGCAAATAATTTCGTCACGCTCTGCAATGAAAATTTCACGCCAGCAGACCCAATCGAGAACTGACGGCCATCAAGACAAAAAATCGCCATGCCGAACTGTTGCGGCGACACCTTCGACAATTGCGGAATATAGCTGGCGACTTTACCCTGCGATAAAAGCGGCCGCACTTCGTCATAAATCGTGCGAAGAATCTCTTGATAGTCTGGCGAATTGGCGATGAACATGTTATCTCGGTACTAGGACGGGCTGACAGATTAGCATATGCAGGATGAGCGCAAAACCGCCCCTGCGACGCTGCGTAAGTTTTGCAAAAGTCATGCAGATTGCCGCATCTGAATAACCACATGTTAGCCGCCGAGACTACGGTGAAGCAAGCGACAAAGTAAATGCAGGCAACAAGTGCGAAAATAGGCGGAAATTCTTCAAGGTATGGCACAAGGCTTTCCCAAAATGATAAAGTAAAGAATTAGCCAACAGAGTAAGCACCAATGAAGCGCAATCTGCCAGCCTATCCAATCTATCTACTGTCATTATTCGCCATCCTTGCATCAGGCTTGCTGAGGCCTGCACATGCGCAAACCATGTACCGTTGCGGCAGCGTTTTTCAGGACCGTCCCTGTGAGAGCGGCCAGCAAAAAGTCATCGGCACAATCAAGACGCCGGGCTCTTCGGATAAACCGGTATTGGACTTAAGTTGTACGCGGCGCGGTGAGGAAGCAAAAAAAATTATCTGGATGCGCGAAGGCGGTGCGTTACAGGATAAATTACTGGCAGAAGCCAGCTCCAGCGAACGGCGCAAATTGATTGCCGATGTGTACGCCATCCGCGGCAATTCCAGCGATGTCCGGGCCGCGATTGAGAACGATTGCATGGCAGAAAAAGCCAACGCCCAGCAATTCGGCAACAGAATCGATGAAGATCTACCGAGCCAGGCACGCACTGCGGCTCAGCGGGCAAACACCAATGCCGCACAAGAAAAACAAACGAATAATGCCGCCGATACGACGAATACCGCAGCACTGAAACGCGCGCAATGCGATACGCTAAAAAATCAGTTGGCAAATACCCGTAGTGCTCAGAGATGGGGCGGTAGCGCAGGCACCATGGATAGTTTGAACCAACAGCGCCGCAGTATAGAAAGCCAATTGAAATCCCTGGGTTGCGACAGCACACAAGGACTGGTGCAGTGATGCCGGGCAAAATGACATTCAAACCAAAGATTATTGGGTCCGCTATTGGATAGGTAGGACTTACGCAAAACGACCAACTGCTTACCACTACTCAAATTGAAACCGCATACTGGATGCGGCTTTCAGAGACGTTTCGTGCCAACAGGCGCACCCAGCTTACGGCTTCATTCCGATATTAAAACGGCATGAAGTCAGTTCCTCTCTTATCTTTTCTCCGTGGTGAGAGGTTTTAGTTTTTGCGTAAGCCGCGTATTGATTTGTCATGCTGCCGCCCCATCATGGATTAAGATTAAAAACGAATCCGTAATACCGATGCGGTTTAGCGAGCAATAATGCGCTGTAAGGCGCATGAATACGGCGGATACAAATTAAAAAAACCGGAAGGTATTAAAAATACACTCCCGGCTTTGAAAATCGTATATTGAACAATTCTACAAACCCGTATGACTCGCGATAAACGCCTTCATTTTTGCTACGTCGGTACCCATGACCTCAAAGCGCTGCGGTAATGCCTCGATGTTTTCAAAGCCTGCCGGACGTTCTGCATTGCGCCCTAAAGCTTCCTGTATCGTCTCATTGAATTTTGCTGGCAAGGCGGTTTCCAGCACGATCATTGGAATATCTTGCTCTATGCGTTCCAAGGCGACTTTGATACCGTCGGCAGTATGCGTATCAACGGTGATGCCGTAATCTTTTTCGACCTGACGAATCGTCCTCAGGCGGTCTGCATGGATGGATTTACCCGACTCAAAACCGAAGCGCGCGATCTTTTTAAATTCATCGCCATCGCTGCCTGGATTGCCGGATAAATCGAAACCGCCTTGCGTTTCGACTTTACGGAACAGCGCCGCCAGACGCGCACTATCGCCGTCCAGCAGATCATGGATGAAGCGTTCAAAATTCGAGGCTTTGGAAATATCCATCGACGGACTGGTGGTGTGCCAGGTCTCGGCCGACTTACGCACCCGATACACCCCGGTGCGGAAGAATTCATCGAGCACATCGTTTTCATTGGTTGCCACAACCAGTTTGGCAATCGGCAAACCCATCATGCGGGCGATATGACCCGCGCAGATATTCCCGAAATTACCGGACGGCACAGTGAACGACACCTGTTGATCGTTGCTGGCAGTCGCGCTTAAATAGCCGCGGAAGTAATACACCACCTGCGCCACGACTCGTGCCCAGTTGATCGAATTGACGGTGCCGATTTTTTGCCGGGCTTTATACTCAAGATCATTCGAGACTGCCTTGACCATGTCCTGGCAATCATCGAACACGCCTTCGACCGCGATATTAAAAATGTTCGGATCTTGCAAGCTGAACATTTGGGCAGTCTGGAAGGCGCTCATTTTTTTATGCGGCGACAGCATGAATACCCGTATACCCTTTTTACCGCGCATCGCATATTCGGCAGCGCTGCCAGTATCGCCCGAGGTCGCGCCAAAAATATTCAACTCGGCATGATTTTTGGCCAAGGTATATTCGAATAAATTCCCCAGCAATTGCATCGCCATGTCTTTGAACGCCAGCGTCGGGCCGTTCGACAGAGCCTGCAATAGCAGTTTGCGGCCGTCCTGGTCTTGCAGGACGCGCAGCGGCGTGATTTGGGCAGCGTCCTCGCCCGCGCGCGCATTGCGATACACGCTGGCAGTGTAGGTCTTGTCGGTAATTGCCTTCAGATCGGCGGCTGGAATATCGCTGGCAAATTTTTGTAATACTGCCAATGCCAGATCGGCGTAGGACAGCTTGCGCCAGGCATTCAGTTCATCAGCGCTGACTTGCGGGTAGGATGTCGGCAAATACAGGCCGCCATCGGGAGCCAGACCGCCTAAGAGTATTTCGGAAAAATTCGGGCGTGCGGCATGTCCGCGTGTTGAAGCGTATTGCATAAGATGACAGACAAAATTGGAGGAGTTGGACGAATATTCTCCGTATTATATCGCCCTTACCCTGCCCTAACCTGCGAAAATTTGGTCAGCCCCCGATTCGGGATAATTCCATGAGGGAGCATGCAAAAATACCGCACCACACAGCCGTCAGACAGGCAGAGAGAAAAACCATCGCCCGGTGCGCACCGTGTGGTGGCGTTGATGGCTTATTCATCCAGCAAACGCCCGGGATGACTGTACACCACAAAACCTTGCTGCCGTACAAAACCGATCAGACATATCCCTGCCTGTTCCGCAATACGGATTGCCAGTGTGGTCGGTGCCGAGATCGTTGCCAGAATCGCGATATCGGCACGGGCTGCCTTTTGTAGCAATTCATAGCTTGCCCGGCTGGTCATCAGTGCAAAGCCGGCGACAAGTGGCGCCACTTGATTCTTGCCCTGCATATCAGTACCCAATGCACCGATCAATTTATCCAGCGCATTGTGACGTCCCACGTCTTCCCTGACGATCTGGATATCGCCTTGCAGGTCAACCCATGCTGCGGCATGCAAGGCACCGGTCAGCGCATTCACCGGCTGCCTTGCCTGTAAATTACTGAAAGCTTTTTTCAATGCCGATTTACTGACTTGCGGGCGCTTGGTCACGACCGGTGTCGCCAGATCCAGTGCGGTCAGGCTCTCCAGTCCGCACAGGCCACAACCGGTCTTGCCGGACAGACTGCGGCGCTTGTGTTTTAATCTGGCGAAACAAGCGGAAGCGATCGATATCCGAACTTCGATACCGAAGGCAGCAGAATTCTGTACGCACTCCATATCGTAGATCTGATCGAGCCGGTCAACGATTTGTTCGGTCAGACTGAAACCTATCGCGAAGTCCTCCAGATCCATCGGGGTCGCCATCATGACGGCATGCGAGATGCCGTTAAAGACCAGCGCCACCGGCATTTCTTCCGCGATCGCGTCATCGGTACGCGCCACCGCGTGCGCCGAGAATGTATGCCGCTCTATCGGCAAACGACGACTGGCACGCGCCATTTCATCGGCCGGATTCATTTTGTCGCGATGCATGCTGCACGCCCTTTTTCTGTCAATGCCAGCATGGTCCTGTCGCCATCCTGCACGGCATGTACCCAGCCCAGTCCTTGCTCCTGACCGATGCGCTGTTCACCAAGATACGCAAGGCAGCGCAGCAAGCTGCTGTGCCGCGCACCGAGTTTTTTGCTCAGCCGCGCCATCGATACCGGTTCCGGCTGCGTCGCCAGTTCTGCCAGCAAAGCATCGGCCAAACCGGCAACCGGATTGATGGCAGCCGCGCCGGTCACCTGCGTTGACATTGGTTTTGGCACGTCCTCATTCATGATTCACCTGAATTCAGTGGCTCAGTTAATTACAGTGATGTGCGGCGCAATCACGACCGGTATCGATTTGGATGTCGGAGTACGTGCATAATCGGCGAAACTCGACAACGGCACCAGGCCATTGGTTTCGGGAAAATAAGCGGCCAGACAACCGCGCGGGATATTGTATTCGACCAGCATGAAACGCTTTACCTGACGTCGGGCATGGTCATCGCACAGACTCTCGATATCGACCCAGTCGCCAGCCTGCATTGCCAGCTCGCGCATATCCTCCCGATTGATGAACAAGACCCTGCGTTCGCCAAATACGCCGCGGTAACGGTCATTCATGCCGTAGATCGTGGTGTTGTACTGATCATGCGAACGCATCGTCGCGAGATTGAATACCGGTGAACTGCGGCTTGCACGCGCCTGATGAATCGGCAAATCGGTAGGCACAGCATGCGTATAAAAATTCGCTTTATTGCTTGCGGTTTTCCACAGACGCTCCGATGCAGTATTGCGTAAATGAAAACCGCCCGGTACTTTGACACGGGTATTAAAGTCGGCAAAATCATCGAACACTGCGGCGATCTTGTCGCGGATACGGTCATAGTCTGCGACCAGCCATAGCCAATCGGTTTTAGTGCGCCCTTTCAGCGTTGCCGCAGCCAGCCGGGCGACGATCATCGGCTCCGATAACAGGTCGGGCGAGGCCGGTGCATTAATCCCGGACGACAGATGCACCATGCTCATGGAATCTTCCACACTCACGGCTTGCGGTCCGCCCGCCTGGATATCAATCTCGGTGCGGCCCAGACAAGGCAGGATCAAGGCATCGCGTCCGCACACCAGATGACTGCGATTCAGCTTGGTGGCTACGTGCACAGTCAAGGCACAATTTTGCAAAGCCTTGTGCGTCAGTTCCGTATCCGGCGTCGCCGTCGCGAAGTTGCCGCCGAGCGCAAAAAAGACCTTGTTTGGCGCATCCAGCATCGCCTGGATCGCGCCGACCGTGTCGTAGCCGTGCGCACGCGGCGGAGTGAAATCAAACACCTGACCTAATCGATCAAGAAAAGCGGCACCCGGTTTTTCATAAATACCCATGGTGCGGTCGCCCTGTACATTGCTGTGACCGCGCACCGGACAAGGTCCGGCACCGGGGCGACCGATGTTGCCGCGCAACAGCAAGAGATTCACGATCATCTGTATAGTCGCGACGGAATGCTTGTGCTGGGTAATACCCATGCCCCAGCAGGCGATAACTTTACCGGCACCCATGTAAATATCGGCGGCACGCTGGATCTGCGCTCGTTCCAGGCCGGATTCGCGGATGATGACATCCCACGGCTCAGTCAATACTTCGGCAGCAAATTGCTCGAAATTGGCGGTATGTTCAGCGATAAATCCGACATCGATGATGCGGTGCTTACCGGCAGCCTGCGCCGCGCTATCGGCTTCCAGCACGCATTTGATCATGCCCTTGACGGTCGCCAGATCGCCGCCGATTTTAAGCTGGAAATAATCGGATGAAATCGCCGTCGATTGGCCGCTGATCATTTCCGTCATGTCTTGCGGATTCTGGAATTTTTCCAGGCCGCGCTCCCGCAAAGGATTGAACGACACAATCGCCGCACCGCGCTTCGATGCGGCGCGCAGCTCACCCAGCATGCGTGGATGATTGGTGCCCGGATTTTGCCCAAAAATCAGAATCGCATCGGCAATCTGAAAATCCGATAACAGCACGGTTCCTTTACCGACACCGATGGCCTCGCGCATCGCCAAGCCCGAGGGTTCGTGACACATATTCGAGCAATCCGGAAAATTATTCGTACCGAATTCACGCACGAACAATTGGTATAGAAAAGCGGCCTCATTACTGGTGCGACCGGAGGTATAAAAAATCGCATCATCCGGCGACGGCAAGGCATTCAGATGTGTCGCGATCAGATCAAACGCACTCTCCCAGGAAATCGCCTGATAGCGGTCGCTGCTGCGATCGTACTGCATAGGCTGGGTCATGCGGCCCAGGCCTTCCAGCCAATAATCGCTGTGGGCAGCCAGCTCTTTGACGGTATGGGCGGCGATGACATCCGGTGTGGCGCGACGCGCTGTCGATTCGGCGGCAACCGCCTTGGCGCCGTTTTCGCAGAATTCAAAAGTCGAGGTGTGATCCGCATCCGGCCAGGCGCAACCGGGACAATCAAAGCCGTCAGGCTGATTCGCCGACAACAGGGTTTTTGCGCCTTTACCGGGAATACCTTGTTCGATAATTTGTTGTGCAACGCTTTTCAGGGCACCCCAGCCGCCCGCTGGCCGGTTATACACCTGAACTACTTTTTTACTCATGGCAACCTCATACCTCAGACCTGCAAGCTACCCAGTATTTTTACTCACTGAGTCATCGACTATTCCAGTCCACCCAGAAGCTCGTGATTCCAGCAAAGACTGGAAGCCGGTGGCGTACTGAGAAAGTCACTGTATCCACTGGCTTTGACAATCCCATGAAGGGAATCCGGTTTAGGGAAGAGCAACATTTTATTAACGATGTATCACCACCATCAGCGCCTTGGCCTCGGTTTTACCGATATTGCGTATGGCATGATTTTTATCGGCTTCATAACGTGCCGTACCGCCCACTTTGAGTTTTTTCTTGATCCCATCGACCTCCACCTCCACATGACCGTTCAACAGAGTCAAATGTTCGGTAGCGCCGGGATCGTGCGAGTTCGAAACCAGTGCGCCGCCCGGCGCCAGGCTAAGCTCATACCATTCATATTTGCCGGCCAGCTCCATCGGGCCGAGAATTTTCAGGACATAGCCCGCATGCTCGCCTGGCAAGGTCGGCGTCTCATGCGGCTCCAGCATGCGGATCACATCGACTTTGGGCGCTTCGGCGGACAAGAGTTCGGCGATTCCCACCCCTAGCGCATTCGCCAGACGCCAAGCAACGGCGATCGTGGGATTGGCTTTTTCTCTCTCGATCTGGGACAACATCGACTTCGATACCCCGGCAGTACGAGATAAGTCCTCCAGGGTCAGGCTACGATCCAGGCGCATTCTTTGTAAGGTCGCGCCCACTTCGGGCGGTGTATTCGGCAAAATTTTTTTCATATTTTCTCTTGCATAGTTCCATAAGCACAGATAATATCCACTATATCGAACTTTAGTTCTTCATATCGAATATTTCAATAGATTAAAAACATCTTACCAGACTGCAATGCTGTTGGGATGTTTTTTCAGCCATACCGGAGGCAAGCATGGGCACTACAACAACGACAACAGGGAATAGACAGGCGTTTTTTAACGGATTAAGCCAGAATCTGGACAATCTGCGCCAGCAAGGGCTGTACAAACCTGAGCGTGTCATTGCATCCCGCCAGGGAGCCGAAGTCACCTGCGACGACGGTCGCCAACTGATCAATCTGTGTGCCAATAATTATCTGGGCTTGTCCGGTGATGAAGCCATGGTGCAAGCCTCGATCAAGGCGACCGAGCAATATGGTTACGGCCTGTCCTCGGTGCGCTTCATCTGCGGTACGCAAACCGTACACAAACAATTAGAACGTGCGCTCTCCGATTTTTTGGGAACGGAAGATACTATTTTGTACGCCGCGGCATTTGATGCAAACGGCGGCGTGTTTGAGCCTTTGTTTGATGAAAACGATGCGATTATTTCCGACGCGCTAAATCACGCCTCCATCATCGACGGCATCCGTCTGTGCAAAGCAGCGCGCTTGCGCTATGCTCACAACGATATGGCGGATCTGGAAACCCAATTGCAAACTGCAGCCGGCAAACGTCATCGCGTGATTGTGACCGACGGCGTGTTCTCTATGGATGGCACGATTGCCCAGCTCGATAAAATTTGCGCTCTGGCAGACAAATACGATGCACTGGTCATGATCGATGAATGCCATGCCTCCGGCTTCATGGGCGCGACCGGTCGCGGCACGCATGAGCATCACAATGTCCTGGGCCGCATCGACATCATCACCGGCACGCTGGGAAAGGCACTCGGTGGCGCGATGGGCGGCTTTACCGCTGCCCGCAAAGAAGTGATCGATACCTTGCGGCAAAAATCCCGTCCTTATTTGTTTTCCAACACGCTCGCGCCATCGATCGCCGGTGCATCGCTGGCGGTATTGCAACGCCTGTCCTCCTCAACGGAATTACGCGATCGCTTGCATGCAAATACCGCGCATTTCCGCAGAGAGGTTGCCGCACTCGGCTTCACGATTAAACCAGGCACCCATCCGGTGGTGCCGGTGATGCTATTCGATGCGCCGGTGGCACAAAAATTCGCTGCCCGCCTATACGATCTTGGGGTTCTGGTGACTGGTTTCTTTTATCCGGTGGTGCCGATGGGACAAGCCCGCGTCCGCGTGCAGTTGTCTGCCGCCCACACGACAGAGCAACTGAACACCGCTCTCGCCGCCTTCGCGCAAGCCGGTCGCGAACTGGGCTTGATTAAATAGGATAATTAGTAAATTCTTTAACGACCATTAATCCATTTCAAAAATACGCAGACAGGAAATCACATGGAAAGAATATTAGTCATAGGCGCGAACGGCCAGATCGGCAGCGAACTGGTAGAGGCATTGGCAGCGCAACACGGCGCAGACAATGTGATAGCGGCAGATATCAGCCAGAGCAGCTTGTATGGCGCCAAGGTATATCAGGTCATCGACGTACTGAATACCGCACGTCTTGCCGAAGTCGTCGAGCAATATCATGTGACGCAGGTGTATCAATTAGCCGCCCTGCTATCGGCTACCGGCGAACAGGCGCCATTGAAAGCCTGGACGCTGAACATGGATGGTTTGCTGAACATCCTCGAACTCGCACGTATTCGCGGCGCAGCCGGCAAGCCTTTAAAAGTCTTCTGGCCGTCATCGATCGCCGCCTTCGGACCGAACACGCCAGCCGTCAATACGCCGCAATATACGGTAATGGATCCGAGTACGATTTACGGGATCAGCAAGCTGGCAGGTGAGCGTCTGTGTGAATATTATTTCCAAAAATACGGCGTCGATGTCCGCAGCATTCGCTATCCAGGCATCATCAGCTACAAATCCCCTCCGGGTGGCGGCACTACCGATTATGCGATTGCGATTTTCCATTCAGCATTGCGGGGCGAGCGCTATGAATGCTTCCTCGATGCAGAGACAACGCTGCCGATGATCTACATGCCTGATGCGATCCGCGCAACGATTTCATTGATGGAGGCTCCTGCCGGCAAACTTTCTATACGTTCTTCCTATAATGTTGCCGGTTTAAGCTTTAATCCACGGGAATTGGCCCTTGCAATCAAACAAAATTTGCCGGACTTTGACATACACTACGCCCCAGACAGCCGCCAAGCTATTGCGGCAACCTGGCCGCAGAGCCTGGATGACAGTAGCGCCAGCAAAGACTGGGGATGGCAAGCACAAATTGGTCTGGAACAATTGGTAAGCGACATGCTGAAGAACGTCAAGATCAGTGATGGAGCGCTTGCTGCATAAAACAAAAACGGATCGGCGCGACTCATGCCAGAAGCAGGAGCGGGCGCAATCCGGACACAAGAGACAAAGGACAATGTATGGACATGCGGGTATTTGATTTATTTAAAATAGGAGTAGGTCCATCGAGTTCGCATACCGTCGGTCCCATGCTGGCTGCGCGACGCTTCTTGCTCGAATGTCCTGAATTATTTAAAGTCAGCAAAATCCAGGTTGCCCTGTACGGCTCACTCGCCCTCACCGGTCACGGCCATGCCACGGATAAAGCAATTTTGCTCGGACTGATGGGCGAGACGCCGCAAGACGTGATTCCCGATTCGGTAGAGGATAAACTGAGCGCGCTGGCAAGCAGCGGCAGCATAAATTTGCTAGGTGAATATCCGGTCAAGTTCGACATGATGGACGACCTTTTGTGGCACAAACAAGAAGTCTTGCCCGGCCATCCGAACGGTATGCGTTTTACGCTGACACGCAATGACGGCACTCGCTGCGAACAAGTGTTTTATTCTACCGGTGGCGGCTTTATCTCGACTGAAGCCGAGCTGCAGCAATCTGCAAAGGGTGGCAGCGAAGCGGGTACTGCGGCCACATCTTCTCTCCCCTTCCCTTTTGGCACGATGGCCGAGTTACTGGCGCACGGCCAGCGTAGCGGACTCTCGATCGCGGCCATGTTGCGTGCCAATGAGATCACCCGTTGCAGCGATGCCGAGCTGGATGCGGGGATCGATAAAATCTGGTCGGTGATGAAGGGCTGCATCTCACGCGGTCTGCAAATTTCCGGTGAATTGCCAGGCGGTCTGCATGTGAAACGACGTGCTGCAAAACTGTGGCGCAGCGCGAATGAAAATGCCGATGTCTTGCCGCACGACGGCATGCATAAGGTCAGCCTGTATGCCATGGCAGTCAATGAAGAAAACGCCGCTGGCGGCCGCGTCGTGACTGCGCCTACCAATGGCGCTGCGGGGATTATTCCAGCCGTCTTGCGTTATTACGCGGAAGACTGCAAGCCAAGCAATCCCGAACAAGGAATACGTAATTTTTTATTAGTGGCTTCTGCAATCGGCATGCTCTGCAAAAAGAATGCTTCGATTTCAGGTGCAGAAATCGGCTGTCAGGGCGAAGTCGGCGTAGCCTGTGCGATGGCAGCTGCGGGCCTGACCGCGGCACTCGGCGGCACCAATGAACAGATCGAATCGGCTGCCGAGATTGGTATCGAACATCACCTTGGCATGACCTGCGACCCTATCGGCGGCCTGGTACAAATTCCCTGCATAGAACGCAATGGCATGGGCGCGGTCAAGGCAATCACTGCGGCATCCCTCGCCCTAAAAAGCGATGGCACCCATCACGTCAGCCTGGACCAGGTCATCGAAACCATGCGCCAGACCGGTGCTGATATGCAGACCAAATACAAAGAAACGTCTTTGGGCGGCCTGGCAGTACATGTGGTTACCGTGAATCACGCGGCTTGCTGATAATTCGACTTTAGTAGGACTTACGCAAAACGACAAGCCGCTTACGGCAATTCAAATTGAAACCGCAGGCTGGATGCGGCTTTCAGCGACGTTTCGTGCCAACAGGTGCACCCAGCTTGCGGGTTCATTTGAATATCAAAACACGATAGAGCTACTTCCTCCCTTAGCTTTTCCCCGTGTCTCTGTGGTGAGAGGTTTTGGTTTTTGCGTAAATCCTATTAGTACTGTTATAGCCAATCAAGTCTCCAGGCGTCTTTATTGGCTATCGTCAACATTTCTTACGTCGCCAAATTTGTAATTTACCAAAAATAAACTACTATTTCCCTATAGGCTTTGCCCGGATGCAAAACCCGTCAAGGCAGGATGCCTGGTGTAGAGATATTGTCAATTCACTTGAATAAAGGGAAGACATATCATGTATAGCAAAATCCTCTTACCTGTTGATGGTTCAGTACTGTCACACGATAGCGCTAACGCAGGGCTGGAACTGGCAAGGCAATTACAGGCATCGGTTGTCACCGCCTTTATTGCACCGACCTATCAATATCCGGTATATAGCGAATTTATCCCACCGGTCAGCCAGACCGACGAAGAATATCAGGCTGCGATGACGGCAATGGCAGAAACTTATTTTCAGCCAGTCAAGGAGGCAGCAAACTCCTTGGGCATCATTGTACAAACCGAGACCCGGTTCAGCGATTCGACTGCCAAAGAAATCGTTCATATCGCTCAACGACATGGCTGTGATTTGATTTTTATGGGTTCACATGGCAGAAGCGGTTTGGGTAATTTTTTACTCGGCAGCGTCACTACCAAGGTGTTGTCGATTTGCCAGATCCCGGTCCTGGTCCACAGAATCAAACACGGCTAAAGCGGCAAGAAAAACCCAGGCATCAACACGAACGGCAAGACGCATGACATAAGACAAAAATTCGCTAGCGCACCGATAATCCGGGACCAGAATATCTACATCACCGAAGTAAGTTACTCACTATCGTTTTTTAGAAACCGGTAGATGGATAACACTATGCTTAAGCACATAAGCAATAGCACACAATCTGTTGTAGTTCAGTATCAACCCAACTCCCCGGCAGCCGTCAGACCTCTCCAGCCAAGCTTGAGCAGTACGGATCTCCTGGTTTTTCCTGCCGAAAACTACCTAAAGCCGGCATCGAAAATCCTTGCAACCATCACTGTCATGGCAGGAAAAACCGTCATCCCACAACAGGGCAAAGAAGTTGCTGTAGTGCTGAATTAGTGTTAGTTTATTTAGAGACGTAACTGCAATAGATGCCATTCCAACGTTCGCCCACCAGGAGTTCAACATGACCTATAAAACCGTACTCGTCCATGTAGATGAATCAAATCGCTCTGCGCTCAGAGTCAAGGTCGCAGCGGAGATCGCGATTGCCGACAATGCCCACCTGATCGGCACTGCGGTTACCGGCGTTTCGCGCTTTATCTATCAGGACGGCAACATCAGTGCCAGCGATCCTAATTTGACGGTGCATCTGAATTTTTTGCGTGAGCGTGCCGAAAAAGCGATTGCCAGCTTCGACAAAGATGTACGAGATTTCGGCGTGCAATCTTTCGAGAGCATCATTGCAAACGATGAAGCTGGCGGCGGCATAGGCTTAAAAGCGCGTTACAGCGATCTGGTCGTGATCGGACAAACTGACCGCGATGAACCGTCCCCCTCAGTATTGCCGGACTTTCCGGAATATATCGTGATGAATTCGGGCCGCCCCGTACTGATCCTTCCTTATACCGGCGATTTCACCACGGTCGCCAAGCGCCCCATGATCTCCTGGAATGCAAGCCGCGAATCTACTCGCGCCGTAACCGATGCAATCCCGTTATTAAAGCGTGCCGATCTGGTGCAGGTTGCCATCTTTAATCCGAAGGCGACTCCCGATGCGCATGGCGAACAACCCGGTGCGGATATTGCGCTCTATCTTGCCCGTCATGGCATTAAAGTCGAAGTCTCCATACATAAGACATCGACCGATATCGGCAATGCACTGCTGTCCCTGGCACACGATCTCGACAGCGACATGCTGGTCATGGGAGGTTACGGCCATTCGCGTTTCCGCGAAATGATCATGGGCGGCGTCACCAGGACGATTTTGGAAAGTATGACGATTCCCGTTCTGATGTCGCATTAAACGACTGCGACATGTCATTCGCAAATGCGCCAGGTCGCTCATGCGGCCTAAAAGTAGCGTATGCTTAGACTGTTTTTATGGGAGTCATCATGTCGATTTCAGCACTTAATGCAGGTTTATCCGGTTTGCAATCTTACCAACGTGCATTGGATAACTCTGCCAACAGTATTGCTAACGCCAGCACGAATGGCTTTCAGCCGCAAGAGGTCGCGTTTCAGGAAGGAAAAAATGGCGGCGTCACGACCACTATC
Source organism: Undibacterium sp. Jales W-56 (assembly GCF_025548535.1). Lineage (GTDB taxonomy): Bacteria > Pseudomonadota > Gammaproteobacteria > Burkholderiales > Burkholderiaceae_D > Undibacterium. The sequence continues at coordinate 530,843 of NZ_JAJLQW010000002.1, forward strand.
AGCAATGGCGTAGAAACCGATGGCAGTTCAAGCACTGCCAGTAGCACCGATCTGACGAAAGAGATTATTCAATCGTTAGAATTTAAAGCAGGTTTTGACATTAATGCAAAAGTGGTCAAAACATCCGACGAGATACTTGGCACCATCATTAATATCAAAGCTTAATTTTTTAGCTTCCTCATTCTTCCATTAAAAACCGATGACATAAACGCCTATCATGTTTCATCTATGCATAATGCAAAAACAAAAAGCACCTTTACGGTGCTTTTTGTTTGTGGAGCAGACGAACACGTTTGCCGTTATTGCGGAGTTGCAGGTGCCGTCGCAGCAACCATCGATTTGTTAATCGTGACTTTTGATTTTTGTTTCAATGCTTCAATGTAAGAGAACATATCCTTCTGTGCAATTGCATCGACAAACTGGGCTTGTTCAATTTTACGTCGTCCCGGGTCGACTGTACCCGCACTCACTTTGGCAATACGATAAATACTGTAGCCGGAACCAGGCGTTTCAACGCCGACGAACGCCGGCAGTTTTTGCGCATCGGCCTTCATGACTGCGGCAAAAGCGGTCGGCGCAATTTCTTGATTTTTCAGACGGGAAATCGTTTTTCCTTCAGAAAATCCTGTCGCATTATCAGCAAGTTTCAAGGCCTTCAGTTTATCTTCACCGGCTTTCTTAGCCAGCGCGACTGACTCGCTCAAGGTAATGCGAGAGAGGATCACTGCCTTCACCTCCTCGAATGGACGCTTGCTGGCAGCCTTGTACTCCAATACTCGCCCAGAAACCAAGGTATTAGGCGCAACTTCTACCGCTTCGGTATTGTGCTTCTTTTGGACGGCTTCATCAGAAAAAATCGCCTTCAAGAACTTGGGATTATTGAACAAAGTCGTCGCTGGCAGAGCCGGATTTGGCTGACGGGTCAAGGCAGTGGTCGTCTGCACTTGCAACTTCAGTTTATCGACCACCGGTTTCAAACTGTCTGCTTGTTCATACACGGTATTCGTAAACGTTTCTGCCGCTTCTGCATAGGCTTTCGATGCTTTTTGTTTTTTGATGTCAGCCACGATTTGTGACTTCATTTCTTCCAGAGGCTTGACGCTGGCCGGTTTGATCGCGGTCAATTGGATGATGTGATATCCGAACTCGGTTTGAACGAGTTCGCTGATTTCGCCTTGTTTCAGCTTGAAAACCGTATCTTCAAATGCTTTTGTCATCGCGCCTTTACCGAAGTAGTCCAGATCACCGCCGCGCTCTGCAGAGACCGGATCCTGGGAATTCTCTTTCGCTAATTTCGCAAATGATTCAGGGTTCTTGCGCACATCCGCCAACAGCTTCTCGGCCTTCTGCTTGGCAGCCGCCTTATCCGCATCTTTGGCGTCTTTGTTCACTGCGATCAGAATGTGGCTGGCGCGACGCTGCTCTTCTATCGTGGCCAGTTTTTTATTTTGTTCATAAAACGCCTGTACCTCGGCATCGGATACAGTAATTTGTGCGCTCAATACGTCGTTATTTAAGACTACGTATTCTGCTTTGATCGTTTCCGGTATTTCAAACTGCGCCGAGTTTTTTTCGTAGTACGCTTTCAACATCTCGTCAGTCACTTTGACTTGCGAGGCAAAATCAGCGGACTGGAAATTCAAGGCCTGGACTTCTCTTTCCTGCTCATTGATCGCAGATAGGGAATCTGTGACAGTTTTCGGGACGATTGCCGTATCTTTTAAGGTGCTCAACAACTGCTGAAAAGCCATATCATGGCGCAAACGCTGCTCATACATGGCCGGCGTCATGCCTTGCGCTGCTAACAGACTTTTATACCGTTCAAGATCTGGCGTGCCGTCAGGTTTCATCAAACCGGGATTGGACAAGATTGCCTGCTGCAAAGTTTGATCAGAAACACTCAAATGTTGATGTGCAATTTCAGCATCCAGTGCTTTACGCGTAATCAAATCATCAAGGATCGATTGGCGCGCCTCAGCAGTGTTCAACAGTTTGGAATCGAACTGAGGGCCATACATTTGGCGCAAGCGTTCCAGTTGATCGCGCTGAGCCGCATCAAATTCTTGCTGGCTGATCGATTGCCCGGCCACCGTTGCGACGGGCTCATTGGCACCGCGTGAACGCGTATAGCTTTCCAGGCCAAAAAAGGCGAAGGACGGGAAAATAATCAGCAGTAATAAAAACTGCATCAATCGCTGGTGTGTACGAATATACTCAAACATGGTCAACCGATCACTCTGACAAACTGTTACCGAATATGAAAAAAGGTGAACTTGCGTTCACCTTTTTAATCTTGGCGGAGCGGACGGGGCTCGAACCCGCGACCCCCGGCGTGACAGGCCGGTATTCTAACCAACTGAACTACCACTCCTATGTACTGCAATGCTGAAAATTTGTGGTGGGCGCTGAGAGGCTCGAACTCCCGACCTAAGCCTTGTAAGGGCTCCGCTCTACCAACTGAGCTAAGCGCCCCATCAAATTGACAACAGTGTGGCGCTTGTCACTGCACCACGAAGTCCATTAGTTTACCGCATCTTTCAAAGCTTTGCCAGGCTTAAATTTAGGAACCTTAGCAGATTTGATCTTAATTGCTTCACCGGTACGGGGATTGCGGCCTGTTCTTGCTGCGCGTTTACCGACAGAAAATGTGCCAAAGCCGACCAAAGTCACTGTGCCATTTTTTTTCAATGTTGTTTTTACTGCGCCAATCACGGCATCCAGTGCACGTGACGATGCTGCTTTTGAAATATCAGCTGTTTTCGCAATGTGATCGATCAATTCAGTTTTATTCACTTACGTCCTCCTCACAAAAGTCTAGTTTAACTTCGCGATGATGTATTCGATTGTTTATTGGTCGGGCATCCATCACGGCAAGCAGAAAATCTGCATCCGGTATTAAATCAAGCCGGAAACCCTTGTGTCAAGCGGTTTGCAAGGTTTTACTGAAATCTTCTTGGGTTTTCTTTATTAAATCAAAAGTATAATTTCGAAATTCGGATTTCGCCTGCGATTCCTCTCCACAACAGCATCATTAAGCAAGATCAAGCCTGTTGTTTTAAGCCATCGGATCAAGCTATTTAATTGCAGCATCGCCCGCTATTAAAAAATTTATCAACCTAATCAAGCAAACGTCCTGAGAATTATTCATGAAAACCATACAGCAATTCGGCACACCTCTTTCTGCCAACGCGACCAAAGTCATGCTCCTGGGCTCGGGCGAATTGGGCAAGGAAGTCATTATTTCCCTGCAGCGCCTGGGAGTTGAAGTCGTCGCAGTCGATCGTTACGAAAATGCGCCGGGGCACCAGGTTGCGCATCGCTCCTATGTGATCGACATGACAGATGGTGCGGCACTCGCCAGCTTGATTGAGAAAGAACGTCCGGATCTGGTGGTGCCTGAGATCGAGGCAATCGCAACGCCGATGCTGGTGGAGTTGGAAAAGGCAGGCAAAGCCCGCGTCATCCCCACTGCCCGCGCGGCCTGGCTGACCATGAACCGCGAAGGCATTCGCCGCCTTGCAGCAGAGACCCTGGCGTTACCGACTTCACCCTACCGCTTTGCGGATAGCCTGGTCGAGCTGCAAGCGGCATGCCAGGAAATCGGCTTTCCATGCATCATTAAACCTGTCATGTCCTCTTCGGGCAAAGGTCAGTCCAAGATTGACAGCGCGGCTGAAGTACAGGCCGCATGGGAGTATGCGGCAGTCGGTGGCAGGGTAAATTCGGGACGCGTGATTGTCGAAGGCTTCATTGATTTCGACTACGAGATCACCCTGCTGACGGTGCGCGCAATGGGCGGCAACGGTCAAATCGAAACGCATTTCTGCGAACCTATCGGCCATGTGCAAGTACAAGGCGATTATGTCGAATCATGGCAACCACAAATCATGCACGGCAAAGCACTGGAGCGCGCACGCGATATCGCCAAAAAAGTGACGGACGATCTGGGTGGACTGGGTTTGTTTGGGGTCGAATTATTCGTCAAAGAGGAGATGGTCTGGTTCTCGGAAGTCAGTCCTCGTCCGCATGACACCGGCATGGTAACGATGTCGAGCCAGATTCAAAATGAATTTGAGTTGCATGCCAAAGCGATTCTCGGATTGCCTGTCAACGTGACTCTGCGCAGCCCCGCCGCATCCGCGGTCATCTATGGGCAGCACAATCATAAGGCGATTGCCTTTGAGGGCGTGGCCGAGGCATTGCAGGTAGCAGGCACGGATATCCGTTTGTTTGGCAAGCCAGAATCCTTCAGCCGTCGCCGCATGGGCGTTGCTCTGGCTACCGCAAAAGATACCGATACGGCAAGAATGCTGGCCAAAGCGGCTGCGGCTAAAGTAAAGCCTGTCATCGTAGATTAATCTGTTACCAGAAATCTCGATAACGCTTCGGCAACACCTCGACAGCGGTCCGATTCGAAGAGGCGGATTTCACAAGAGTGACACAAGAGCCGATCGGATCGGGGTTTATTTCCGCTTGGCGATTGATGCGTTTCATCAGATTCTCTGAATTTCGCATATAGTTAAGTCCCTTCATGGCTGTTTATAAAAGATATATATGAAATTTGATGTCGCAATTGTAGGCAGTGGCCTGGCTGGCTTGTCAGTAGCTCTGCATCTCGCCAAAACGCGCAAAGTCGCCGTGATTTCTAAACGTGCGCTGCTCGATGGCGCCAGCGATTGGGCGCAAGGAGGTATTGCAGCGGTACTCGATTCGCACGATAGCCATGAACAGCATATTTCCGACACGCTGATTGCCGGTGGCGGTCTATGCGATGAGGGCGCCACTCGCTACATCATTGAGCATGGCCGTGAAGCGATCGATTGGCTGATTGAGCAAGGCGTGCCGTTTACTCGCGACGATGAGGCTGAACTCGGCTTTCATCTGACACGTGAAGGCGGTCACAGCCAGCGACGCATTATTCACGCTGCCGATGCGACAGGGCACGCGGTACAACTGACCCTGGAGCAAATAGTACGTGCGCATCCAAACATCAGCTTGTTTGAACACCACTATGCGATTGATGTCATCACATCGGCAAAATTAGGCGAGGCTTCCGCGACACCGCGCTGCCTCGGCTTGTATGTGCAGGATGTCAAAACCGGTAAAGTGCATACTTTCGAAGCACAGCATACGGTGATGGCAACCGGCGGTGCAGGCAAGGTTTACCTGTACACCACCAACCCGGATACGGCGACCGGCGATGGGATTGCGATGGCATGGCGCGCTGGCTGCCGTATCGCGAATATGGAATTCATGCAATTCCATCCAACCTGTCTATATCACCCGTATGCCAAATCATTTTTGATTACTGAAGCGGTCCGCGGTGAAGGCGGCATTCTTAAATTGCCCGTAGAAGCCGGAGGCAGTGCCGGTAAACGCTTTATGCTGGAGCATGATGAACGCGCCGAACTTGCGCCGCGTGACGTGGTAGCGCGTGCGATCGACTTTGAAATGAAAAAACGGGGCCTGGATTACGTCGAACTCGACATTACGCACCAGCCGCCCGAGTTTTTACAAGAACATTTCCCGATGATCTATGCGCGCTGCCTGGAACTAGGTATCGATATCACGAAGCAGGCCATTCCGGTCGTGCCCGCTGTGCATTTCACTTGCGGCGGCATCGTGACGGACACGACTGGCAGAACCGATCTGCCCGGCTTATATGCGGTAGGCGAAACCGCCTACACCGGTCTGCATGGCGCGAATCGTCTTGCCAGCAACTCACTGCTGGAATGTCTGGTGATCGGCAAAGCGGCAGCCCAGCATATCGCCGCGCAAGAACAGCGCGCTTCACCAGGCTTACCGGCCTGGGATGAAAGCCGCGTCTCGGATGCCGATGAAGAAGTCGTGATTGCCCACAACTGGGATGAGTTACGCCGCTTCATGTGGAATTATGTCGGCATCGTGCGCACCAATAAACGGCTGGAGCGCGCCAAGCACCGCATCCGCTTGTTGAAGGAAGAAATCGACGAGTACTACGCAAATTTCCGCATCTCCAATAATTTGCTGGAGCTGCGCAATCTGGTCGACGTCGCCTCGCTGATCGTCAATAGCGCACTGTCCCGCCGCGAGAGCCGTGGCCTGCATTTCAGCCGCGATTATCCGGATACTTTACCGAAGGCCTTGCCAACCGTGTTATCACCAAAACGCAAGAAATAGCAGATAAAACCGTCAACCAAAACGTGCGTTCGCCTGGGATACGATGCGTATAGCGCATCGCTCAAAAAAACTGAATGCAATCGCGTCTGCCTTTTCTGACTTTGGGGGATTTGCATTTCACATCTGAAGCTGCCACCTATTTTTATCTTTACGTCCCCATACAAATAAAAAATCATGCCCGACAAATTATTCTACGCCCTGGCACGCCCATTTCTTTTTGCGATGGACGCCGAACAAGCGCATAACTTCACGCTACCGGCATTACGCCGCTCAGCCGCACTGGGCTTGACCAGGCTAATTGCTAAACCCGCCAGCGATCCGCGTACGGTGATGGGCATCACCTTCCCGAATCCTGTGGGTCTGGCAGCGGGCCTGGACAAAGACGGCGCTTACATCGACGGCCTGGCGAGCCTGGGTTTCGGCTCCATCGAAATCGGCACCGTCACGCCGCGTGCGCAAGCCGGCAATCCCAAGCCGCGCATGTTCCGCCTGCCCAAGGCCAATGCCATCATCAACCGCATGGGCTTTAACAATGGCGGCGTCGATGCCTTCGTCAACAATGTACAAGCCTCGCGGTTTTATCAGGACAAGCAAGGTGTGCTCGGGCTCAATATCGGCAAAAATGCCGACACGCCGATAGAACGCGCTGCCGACGATTACCTGCTGTGCCTGGAAAAAGTCTATCCGTATGCAAGCTACGTCACCGTGAACATCTCCTCCCCCAACACCAAGAACCTGCGCCAACTGCAAGGTGCCAGCGAAATCGACGCCCTGTTATCGCAACTCAAAGACGCGCAACAACGCCTGGCAGACCAGCATAAACGCTACGTTCCTCTAGCACTAAAAATCGCACCCGATATGGATAGCGAACAAATCAAGAATATCGCCGGAGCCTTGTTGCGACACAATATCGACGGCGTCATCGCCACCAATACCACGATCACACGCGATGCTGTCAAGGGTCTGGAACACGGCGAAGAAGCAGGCGGATTGTCGGGCGAACCGGTGTTTGAATTATCAAATCAAGTGATACGCGGACTCAAATCCGAGCTCGGCGATGCCTTGCCGATTATCGGTGTCGGCGGCATTTTTTCCGGTGCGGATGCGCAAGCCAAAATGCAGGCCGGCGCAGCCTTGGTACAAGTCTATTCCGGCCTGATTTATCGCGGCCCGGCGCTGGTCAGGGAGTGCGCAGCAGCTTTGCGTCATTCGCGCTAAAGTAAACCGATTTTCCGTATTCATACAGTCACCTGTCTTCACCAAACTCCGATAACGCAACGAGTCAATTATGCAAACGACCCAACTCGGCACCAGCAATTTACAAGTATCCAAAATCTGCCTCGGAACCATGACCTTCGGCGAACAAAATAGCGAAGCCGAAGCCCATAGCCAGCTCGATTATGCACTAGAGCGCGGCATCAATTTTATCGATACCGCAGAAATGTATCCGGTCATGCCGCGCGCCGAAACCCAAGGCTCGACCGAACGCTTCATCGGCACCTGGATGAAGAAATCCGGTAAGCGCAAAGACATTATTCTCGCTACCAAAGCTGCCGGACCGTCACGCGGTTTCGGCTGGATACGCAATGGCGACACCGACCTCACGCCAGCGAATATCCGCGCCGCTGTCGAAACCAGCCTGCAACGCCTGCAAACTGATTACATCGATCTATACCAACTGCACTGGCCTAGCCGCAACGCACCGATCTTCGGACAGAAATCATTCGACCCGGCGCTGGAACGCCCATCCATCGCCATTGCCGAGACTCTGGCTGCGCTGAATGAGTTGGTCAAAGCAGGCAAAATCCGTCACATCGGCGTATCGAATGAAACCTCCTGGGGAGTCAGTGAATTCGTCAAAGAAGCCGGGAAGCAATCCGCCGCCCGCATCGCCTCCATCCAGAATGCCTACAACCTCGTCAACCGCAGCTTTGAACAGGGACTGGATGAAACCTGCTTCCGCGAAAACGTCGGCCTGCTCGCTTACAGCCCGCTCGCGTTCGGCCAACTCACCAACAAATACAATGAAGACGCCCAGGCCGCAGGCCGACTGACACGCTTTCCGGCAAGCTGGAGCCCACGCTACATGCGCCCTGCCGTGTTCGAAGCCAGCCGCCGCTATGCCGAACTCGCCCGCGCCCACGGCCTGACACCGGCACAACTCGCCCTCGCCTGGTGCTACTCACGCTGGTTCGTCGCCAGCACCATCATTGGCGCAACGACTCTGACGCAGTTGAAAGAAGATATCGATGCGTTCGACATCCGCTTGTCGGCTGACCTGATCGCCGGGGTCAATGCGATTCATGCGGAGTTTTGTAATCCGGGGCAGTAAACATCGAATTAATCCGGAGTGAGCAACGGCATTCTTACTCCACTCTTTCATGGCTCTACATTATTTGCAATTTGAAAGCATTGACGTTCCATTTCTAACACCCACTGCGCCGCATTGATATCGTCGGGCTCTACCAACAATAAATATCGCCGGCCACCCCAGACCGACAAAAACAGGGATTTCACCATCGTTACATCAGGCTTGCGCGGCACATCAGCACAAACGTCAAAGACTTGCATCCATTTGACGGAAATTTCTTCATAGGCACGGCGATGATGTTTAGTTTCGGCGATTTGAGATTCGAGCATCATCATGTCACGATCGAAGTAAGGTAGCTCAGGCGTATTGACGCCGCAGGTCAGTCGTATCAACCGGTGTATCCGCTCCTGCCACACGAGATCCGCAGGGACTATCGCCTGCGCGTCTATTTGCTCCAGCAGCGTATCAATACAATGTCTTACGTAGCCGGACAACAGCGAGTGTTTATTCGGGAAATAATCATACAAAGTGCCGACTGATATGCCCGTTTCCAGAGCGACTGCTCTGGTGGTTATTCCTGCCCATCCTTTATCGCGCCAAATCCGAACAAAAGCGTCATATATCGCCTGAACCGTGAATTTGGCACGTGCCTGCGATGGGCGTTTCAATGGTTTATTGCGGATTAGCTGATCCGTATTGCGGGCAGTCATGTTTCCGAACCTCGGTCTACATAAAGAAGCGTAAAGTGACTCATTCCATCTGATCTGTAACGAGAGAAACGTGATGAATGACAAACTGACTGTAACACGATTACTGACCCGTAAAAACGCCTTGGATCAAACCCGTATTGATCGCATGGACATCGCTCTACCCCTGCAATCGGGTGAAATATTATTGAAAATTGATCGCGTCGCCGTGACGACCAATAACATCACTTATGCCGCGTTTGGCGATGCTATGCAGTATTGGGATTTTTTCCCTACGCAAGATCCCGATTGGGGACATATGCCTGTCTGGGGATTTGCCGATGTGCTGATATCGACAGTACCCGGCGTCGAAGCCGGCGAACGTTTCTACGGTTACTTCCCTATTGCCAGCCATATCAAAATGCGGGCGGTGCGTATTTCACCTCGTGGATTTTATGACGGGTCCGAACATCGCATGAAACTGACCTCGGCCTACAATCAATACATGCGCAGCAGTCAGGATGAAGCCTATGTCGCAAAGGACGAGAACTATCAGATGATCGTCCGGCCGCTCTTCATCACCTCGTTCATGGGGGCCGATTTTTTACAGGACAATGATTTTTTCGGTGCAAAACAGATCATCGTTTCCAGTGCATCAAGCAAAACAGCATACGGAACCGCGTTTTGCCTGAACAAGCAATTTGACATCCGCTTGATCGCCATGACCTCGGTGCGGAATCGCGCCTTTGTCGAGAGTCTTGGTTGCTACGACCGGACCATCAGCTACGACGAACTCGATGCAATTTCCAGCAAAGAGGCGAGCTTGTATCTGGATTTTTCCGGAGATGAGGATTTGCGCGCCAAAGTACATCGGCATTTTGGCGACGGGCTGACTTACGATTGTTTTGCCGGTTCGGCACAGAATACGGATTTCTTGCGCGACACCAATCTGCCGGGACCAAAACCTATCCTGTATTTTGCGCCGGTACAAATCAAGAAGCGCAATATCGACTGGGGTCATGATGTCGTGAATCAACGCTTCAACGCGGCACAACGCGCTTTTATCCAGCAGATCAGCCAAGTCGATAAACCCTGGATGGAAGTCGTTGAGAGTCATGGCTACGAAGAAGCGCAACAATTGATTGCGGCCATGCACGCTGGCAAAATCGATCCTCGCAAAGGTAACGTATTGCGTCTCGCTTAAATCGGTTTGCATAAAAAAGCGGTAAATCACTCAGGTATTTGCCGCTATTCGATCATACAATGACGACTCTTAAGCCGTTGTGACTTTATTGTTTTGGACGCACCACAATCGGCACATTGCACAGGTCGATATGCCCGGCCGGAACCTTATACCAGTCGCCGCCGCGATTGCGTTGCGCCTCGACGATTGCTTTAAATGTCGGGGTATCGGTGCGGATAATTTCTAATTTGCTGCGTTCGGTTTCCGGCATGTCGGCAGCGATACGAATCGCTTTGATCGGCGTCATTTCTTCCGGTTTTTCGTAAAACCCTAAAGCACCTTTGCCACGCGGCGTGGTGGTCAATAATTCCATTCCTTGCATCACACGGCCAATCACCGTGATATTGCGATCTAACTGACGCGGTGCTTGTCCGGTGATGACATACAGCGAAGTGCCGTCGCCGCTGTTCGATTCATTACCGCGTGCCACACCCACGGCGGCATAGCAATGTGCGAGCCAGGCGGTGCCGTTCTTGGGGTCGCGTCCGGCCGGAAAGCCATTGGCATACCCGACCTGAGGCGCATAGCCGTCCACATCCGGCAAGCGTGTGAAAGGTAATTTTTTATCGTATCTGACGGTGAATTCAGGATCGAGATTTTTTCGTGCGGTTTTGACTTCGCGTTTTTTCGCCGGATTCTCATCGTCAGGATCGGCCCATTGCACGACATAGTTTTCTTGTGAGCGTACGATTGCGAGTCCGTTGAAATACCCTTCCCTGATCAGCGCTTTGATATTCGCCGCATGATTCGGTGCGAAATTGGGAGCCAGTTCCATCACCACGCGACCTTTTTCCAATTCCATGTACAGGGTATTCTCGGGATCCAGGGCGCGCCAGTCGGATGCACTGGATGCCTTGATCAGATCGGCCATTGCTGGCTTTGCTTTTGCCTTGGCTTCTGCTGCGACCGCATACTGGTTTTGCAGTAATCCCAAAGTGCCGAGTAAAGCGCAGGCGACAAAAGGTGTTGTGAAATGTTTAGACTTGAGTGGACGGCGCATGTAATGACTCCGGAGCAGGGATGCACAATGGATAGAAAGCCGGGTTGATACTGCCTCATGAGCAGAGGATGTGACGGTACGCGATAGAGGGTAATTTGTCCAGATGCAGGAAAACGAAAAATCTCGTTATTGAACAATGCTAGGCGACCTGAATCCTGGGTTAAACTACCTTCAATCCAGTTCCAATTCAACCGCCTTGATCGCATTATGAAAAAACTACATTCAGGATTTACCCTAGTCGAAATGATGGCTGTGATCGCCGTCATCGGGATACTGGCGGCGATGGCCTACCCGTCTTTTCAATATCGGATCATACAAAAACAAATCGAGTCGATTACCCCACTGACCGACGTCGCAAAAAAACCGGTTGCAGCAATATGGGCTGCCACGCAAAAAATGCCGGTCGATAATGCCGCAGCGGGATTGCCGAACGCCGACAAGATGGTGAGCAACTATGTCAGCAGCGTCAGCGTCACAGACGGCGTCATCAATGTAACTTTCGGCAATCAGGCCAACGGCGCCATCAAAGATAAGGTACTCACCATACGACCGGCAGTCGTCGCAGATGCACCAGTCGTCCCCGTGGAATGGGTCTGCGCTAGCGCCGATGTACCGGACAAGATGACGGTCAAAGGGATAGACCAGACCACCATTCCGCCTGGGATGTTACCGTTTAGCTGCAGGAAGCGGGGGAAATAGGCTGGAGTTATTTTATTGAATCCATGACCAAGTACGCATATTGTATGCGCCTCACAGCCCTATTTCGGCCTGAGAGCCGCATAATTACTGCGGATTCAGTTTCAGCCCTCACCATCACAACTTTAACTTGATGCATTGCGCATCTTTGTAGGGGCCGCTGGCCTTGTCCCAACCCTCGCCCGGTGAGGTTTGTGAACAGACTTCGGTAGTCTCGATTTTACTGCGCCATTTGTACCAATCGGCGGGAGCGGCAAATACCGAGACCGTCAGCGACACCCACCATAAAACTGCCAGCGCTTTGCCACTATTTTTCACCGCGTTTTTCATTGTGAGTGCCTTTTACATGATGAAATCAGATTGACTATATCGCCGCGTTCTGCCACGTTCGCTGGCATCCTACCGGGTAATGGTAAAGGTATTTGTCGTCAAACCGCTATCTGCATCAAATTTTGACTGGACGTATAAAGAATGCAAATCAAAGCGCATCAATCCGGTGCCACACTGACTGAACGTTGCCCGGGATTTATCGTCTTATACCGCTGGCGGCTCCACCCCGGATCAGAAACGGCGTTTATCGAAGCCTGGACCCGTATCTCTGCGCTGTTGCTGGCCGAACGCGGCTCCTTGGGTTCGCGCTTGCACAAAGGCGAAGACGGTATCTGGTATAGCTATGCACAGTGGCCGAGCGCCGCAGCCAGAACCGCAGCCTTTGGCGGCGAGTCATTGGATGCCGCTGCTGCAGCTCGGATGCGCGCTGCCATTGCCGAAAACTTTCCGGAAGTGATACTGGAGCCGGTGTCGGATATGATGCTGCTGGCGAATGAAGTGCAAAATCAGTCGATTTAAGTCTTGTTACTATTGCTATCAAATTGAGATATACACTCTCCAATAGCGGTATTCTCCAGGCAAATTTACTTATATCGAAACCACATATAAGCAAATAAATACTAAGTAGTTTGGAATAAAGCACTTAGCTATTACGATACTTCCTCTTAATGCGAGGTGGTATGACTTTAACCTATGTGATTTCTGGATTTGCCGTGGGTACGCTGGTCGGCTTGACTGGCGTAGGCGGCGGGTCTTTGATGACGCCTTTGCTGACCTTGCTGTTTGGTGTCTCGCCTACGGTTGCAGTTGGCACCGACCTGGCGTTTGCGTCTATTACCAAAGCCACCGGCACCTTTACGCATCGCTTGCGCGGCACCGTCGATTGGCATGTCGTGCGCCTGCTGTGCTACGGTGCCTTGCCGTCCGCTTTGCTGGCGACCCTGAGCCTGAAATATTTCGGTACGCTGGATAAGGAAATCGGCCAGATTATTCGTTACTCGATTGCCGGTTCAGTGCTGTTGACCGTCATCGCTTTGCTATTCAAGGCTAAAATGCTGGCCTGGTTAAATCGTCATCCGGAAAAACAATTGCACGGCACGCCTCTGGCTGCGGCAACCATCATTTCTGGCGCCCTGCTGGGCACTCTGGTCACGGTATCTTCAATTGGCGCCGGCGCAATCGGCGCGACGCTGCTGGTCATGCTGTATCCGCGCATGTCTGCCGCACATATCGCCGGGACAGATATCGCTTATGCCGTGCCTTTGACCGCGATCGCTGCCGTTGGTCACTGGTGGCTGGGATCGATTAACTGGGAATTACTGGGCACCTTGCTGCTGGGCTCTTTGCCCGGCATCACGATAGGCTCGATGGCGGCACGCGCTGTGCCGGAAAAATTTTTACGCGGATTGCTCGCTACCACGCTGACCCTGGTTGCGGCCAAGCTGGTTCTGTAGGCTTTTCGTCACCTTTCAAGCGGATTTTAGGACTAGATTATGTATCGCTACGATCAACACGATCATCAAATCATCAAAGAGCGGATTGCCCAATTCCGCGATCAGGTACGTCGCCGGATTTCGAATGAGCTGACTGAAGATGAATTCCGTATCCTGCGTTTGCAAAACGGTTTGTACATGCAGCGCCATGCGTATATGCTGCGCGTCGCCGTACCTTACGGCATGCTGTCCTCGGCGCAGATACGCAAATTTGCGCATATCGCCCGCAAGTATGATCGCGGCTATGGGCACTTCACAACCCGTCAAAACATTCAATACAACTGGATCAATCTGGAAGATACGCCGGATATCCTGGAGGAATTGGCATCGGTAGAAATGCACGCGATCCAGACCTCCGGCAACTGCATGCGCAATATCACCTCTGATGAATTCGCCGGCGTTGCCGCCGATGAAGTCATTGATCCGCGTGCGTATGCCGAGATCCTGCGTCAATGGACCACCTTCCATCCGGAATTCGCCTATCTGCCGCGTAAATTTAAAATCGCCATCAATGGCGCCAAAGAAGATCGTGCCGCGATTGCCGTGCATGATATCGGCCTGACCGTCGTGCACAACGAAGCGGGCGAAGTCGGCTTTAAAGTCATGGTCGGCGGCGGCATGGGCCGCACACCGATCCTGGGCAGCGTGATTCGCGAGTTCTTGCCGTGGCAACACGTGATGACTTACCTCGAAGCGATTTTGCGCATCTACAATCAATACGGTCGCCGCGACAACATCTACAAAGCGCGTATCAAGATTTTGGTGAAAGCCATTGGCGTAGAAGAATTCGCGCGTCAGGTCGAAGAGGAATGGCAAGACATCAAAGACGGCCCTGCCACCTTGACTGAAGCGGAATTCCAGCGCGTAGCAAGTTATTTCACGACACCTGCCTACCAGACGCTGCCTGCCAGCGATGCAGCGTATGAGCAGCATCTGGCAGACAATAAGGCTTTTGCGAATTGGGTCAGGCGTAACGTCAAACCGCATAAGGTCGCGGGTTACTCCGCGGTTGTTTTGTCCTTGAAGAAGCCGGGCGTTCCACCCGGCGATGCGAGTGCAGAGCAAATGGATTTCATTGCGGATCTGGCTGACAATTTCAGCTTCGGCGAATTGCGCGTCACGCATGAGCAAAATCTGGTTTTGTCCGATGTAAAACAAGCGGACTTATTCACCGTCTGGCAAGAAGCCAAAGCACACGGCCTGGCGACGCCGAATATCGGCTTGTTGACAGACATGATTTGCTGCCCGGGCGGCGACTTCTGCGCTCTCGCGAATGCAAAATCGATTCCTATTGCACTCGACATCACGGATCGTTTTAACGACCTCGACTATCTGCACGACATCGGCGAGATCGAATTGAATATGTCCGGCTGTATCAATGCCTGCGGCCATCATCACGTCGGCAATATCGGCATCCTGGGTGTCGACAAAGATGGCAGCGAGTTTTATCAGGTGTCCATCGGCGGTGCGCAAGGCAACAATGCAGCGATCGGCAAGATCATCGGTCCATCGTTTGCGGCTGGCCAGATGCCGGAAGTCATCGCCCGCATCATCGAGGTGTATGTCAGGGACCGTCTGGAGAATGAACGCTTTATCGATACCGCACAGCGTCTCGGTATCGCGCCGTTCAAGGAATATGTCTACGCCAGTCCGATCAAAACGACAGAGCATCATGGTGAAGACGCCGGCGCTCCTGTCGCGTATTAAGCCAAGCACAAAGACGAAAGCGCAGAAAGAAGATCATGAGAGAAATTATCAAAGATAAAGCGATCGTCCAGGATGACTGGATAGTTTTGAATCTGGCCGAAAATGAAACACCGGATGCGGTGACTGTACCGCAAGGCAAAGTGATCGTCCCGCTCAAAGTCTGGCTGTTACAGCGTAATAGCCTGGTGAGCCGCACCGATATTGCGGTCTGGTTTAGCAGTGATGAACAAGCCAAGGAATTGAAGGAGGATATCGCTCACTTCAGTTTGCTCGCGGTGGATTTCCCTAAATTTACCGATGGCCGCGGTTATTCGATTGCCTACAACTTGCGCACCCGCCTCGGTTTTTCCGGTGAATTACGGGCCATCGGCGATGTGCTGCGCGATCAATTGTTTTATATGCAGCGGGTCGGCTTCAATTCTTTTGCGACCCGTCCGGATAAGAATATTCGCGACGCAATCAAGGGCCTGAGCGATTTTTCGGAAAAATACCAAACCTCATGGGACGAGAAAAATCCCTTGTTCCGCCGCACGGAGCGTAGCGGAGCAACGCAATGAGCGACTTTGCCTCGCGTCTGGCCGATACCCAGGCAATATTGACGCGCATTGCCAATGAGTTTGCGCCTGCAGTGTTGGCGTCTAGCCTGGCGGCGGAAGACATGGTGCTGACCGACCTGATCTTGCGCCACAAGCTGAATATCGGTATCTTTTCTTTGGAAACCGGTCGCCTGCATGCAGAAACCCTGGGCATGCTGGATCGGATTAAAGCAAGCTATGGCAGTGACATCAGCTTATTCAAACCAGAAGCCAGTGCGGTGCAGGCCTATGTGGAGCAGCATGGCTTGAATGCGTTTTACGATAGCGTAGAAATGCGCAAGGAATGCTGCCGCATCCGTAAAGTCGAACCCCTGAAACGCGCCTTGGCTGGCAACAAGGCCTGGGTTACCGGTCAGCGTCGCTCACAGGCGGCGACCCGCACTGAATTAGCGGTGCAAGAAGAGGATGTTGCGCATGGCATGCAAAAATTCAATCCGCTGGCAGATTGGTCGGAAGAAGATGTCTGGCACTATATTCGCAGCAACAATGTGCCTTACAATCCTCTGCATGACAAAGGTTATCCCTCGATAGGCTGTGAACCTTGCACCCGTGCCATCCAGCCGGGTGAAGATGTGCGCGCCGGCCGTTGGTGGTGGGAAAATCCGGAATCCAAGGAGTGCGGTTTGCATGTCGTCGACGGCAAACTGATCCGAATTAAACAAGTAAGCTGAGCGAAAAACAATCATGAATACAGTTGTGGAAAATCATTTTATCGATGCCGCGAGCAATCGCCATCTGGATTGGCTGGAATCCGAAGCGATTCATATCATGCGCGAAGTCGCTGCTGAATGCAGCAATCCTGCGCTACTGTTTTCGGGCGGCAAAGATTCCGTCGTGATGTTGCGCATCGCCGAAAAGGCCTTCCGTCCGGGTAAGTTCCCATTCCCGCTGGTCCATATCGATACTGGTCACAATTTTGAAGAAGTCATCACTTTCCGCGACAAGCGCGTAGCCGAATTGGGCGAAAGGCTCATCGTCGGTTCAGTCGAGGATTCGATCAAGCGCGGCACGGTGCGCCTGCGTAACCCGGCCACCGATTCACGCAATGCGGCTCAGGCCGTGACATTGCTGGAAACGATCGCTGAGCATAAGTTCGACGCCTGCATGGGCGGCGCCCGTCGCGATGAAGAAAAAGCCCGCGCCAAAGAGCGTATCTTTTCTTTCCGCGATGAATTCGGTCAATGGAACCCTAAAGCCCAGCGTCCGGAACTCTGGGATTTATATAACACCCGCGTCCATCCCGGTGAAAACATGCGCGTGTTCCCGATCTCCAACTGGACCGAGCTCGACGTCTGGCAATACATCGCCCGCGAAAAACTGGAACTGCCGCCAATCTACTTTGCGCATGAACGCCAGGTGATTCCGCGCAATGGTTTGCTGGTGCCGTTAACCGACCTGACACCACCACGCGAGGGTGAGACGGTTGAAACGCAAGTGGTGCGTTTCCGCACTGTTGGCGACATCTCCTGCACCTGCCCGGTATCGTCCGACGCAGCGACGGTAGAAGCGATCATCGCCGAAACTGCGATTACCCAGATCACCGAACGCGGCGCTACCCGTATGGATGACCAGACCTCAGAATCCTCCATGGAAAAACGCAAAAAAGAAGGATATTTCTAATGAGCACAGTAACTTCGGCCGCAACTATCATTCAAGATGCTACCAGAGAACGCGGCCTGCTACGCTTTATCACCGCCGGTTCCGTGGATGACGGCAAGAGTACATTGATCGGTCGCCTGCTGTTCGACAGCAAGGGGATTTTCGCCGATCAACTCGATGCCATGTCACGCGCCAAACACAAGCGCACGGTCGGCGACACCATCGATTTGTCTTTGCTGACAGATGGACTCGAAGCCGAGCGCGAACAAGGCATTACGATTGACGTTGCCTATCGTTATTTCGCGACACCAAAACGCAAGTTCATCATCGCCGACACGCCGGGTCACGAGCAATACACGCGCAATATGGTGACCGGCGCATCGACCGCCGATGCCGTCATCATCCTGATCGACGTATCCAAAGTCAAACTCGGTGACGATGGCAGTGTTGAACTACTGGTGCAAACCAAGCGCCACTCAACCATCGCCCATCTGCTGAAAATCGAGCATGTCATTGTCGCCGTCAATAAAATGGATCTGGTCAACTACGATCAGGCCGTATATGACCGCATCATCGGCGCCTACCAGATGTTTGCCGAACAATTAGGCTTGAAAAATATACGCCCGATTCCCCTGTCGGCTCTGGCAGGCGATAACGTAGTCACTGCCAGCGACAAACTGTCCTGGTATACCGGCCCCACACTCATCGAATTATTGGAGTCCCTGAGCGTGTATGACGAATGCCATGACGAACCGTTCCGCTTCCCGGTGCAATTAGTGGCACGCCACAATGGCCACGAAGCGAATGATTTCCGCGGCTATATGGGGCGTATCGAAGCGGGCAAAGTCAGCAAGGGCGACAAACTGGTGGTGCAACCGGGCGGCCAGACTGCGACGGTAAAAGACATCCAGACACTCGATGGTTCGTTGACATCGGCAGTGGTCGGCCAGTCCGTCACGATTTTGCTCGATGAGTATCTGGATATTTCGCGCGGCGACATGCTGGCAGCTGCGGATCGTCCGGCAAGCCTGCTCAAAACGGTCCAGGCAGATTTATGCTGGTTGTCCGAGGACGCCCTGGATATCCGCCGCAGATATTGGCTCAAGCACACCACCAAGCAAGTTGCGGCCAAAGTCAGTGCGATTGATACGCTGCTCGACATCAATACGCAAGAGCGGCGTGGCGCAGAGAATCTGAGACTCAATGACATCGCCCGTGTCACGCTCAATGTGCAACAACCATTGGCGGCCGATGCCTATGATGACTTGCGCTCGACAGGCGCGTTTATCCTGATTGATGAAGTTACGCATCAGACCGTAGCCGCAGGCATGATACGCCTCACTTAAAACCAATAACATCATGCAAAAGGCCGGCGGCAAAGTCTATTTAATCGGTGCCGGTCCGGGTGCCGCTGACCTGATTACGGTGCGCGGCGCGCGTATCCTGGCGCAGGCTGAAGTCGTCTTGCATGATGCGCTGGTCACGTCAGACATGCTGGAATTATGTCCGCAAGCCGTCAAGATATCCGTCGGCAAACGCAGCGGCCAGCGCTCTGCCGCACAATCACACATCAACGAACAAATCCTGAGTTGCGCGCAACAATACGGCATCGTCGTGCGCCTTAAAGGCGGCGATCCTATGCTATTCGGTCGTGCCGACGAAGAACTGGTGGCAATGGAACAGGCGGGTATCCGTTACGCCATCGTGCCGGGCATCACCACCGCCGTCGCCGCAGCAGCCAGTGCCCGACAACCTTTAACCAAACGCGGCATCGCCCGCAGCGTCGCCTTCTTTACCTCAAGCACAGCGCCCGGCGAAAATGCCGATACCCGGATTCCTGACTGCGACACCTTGATTCAATACATGGGCGGCAAAGAAGCGACGCTGACTGCGCAACGCTTGTTAGGTCTAGGTTATGCCGTCGATTTGCCAGTGATTGTGATTGAAAATTGCAGCCGTTCAAACGAACGCATCCTGCGACTCAATCTCGGTGATCTGGAACAAGGTCTCAGCGCTTCCGAAGGACCGGTTCTGGTGATGATAGGCGAGGCCATGAGAGCGCGCAAACAGCCATCGTAAATCCGACGACATCTGCTGATGCCTGTCTCAATCCGTTATAAAGCACGCACACAATAATCACTGATCGCCGCCAGTACCGTCGCATTCTCGCCGACCGCTTCGGCGACCGCGATGGTCAATGCAGGATAGCTGCTTCGCAACTGATCGAGGATGACAGGAAGATCGCGCAGCACATGGCCGCCCTGCCCCAAAAAGATCGGTACGATACTAATATCAGTAACGCCATCGGCGACCATCTGCGCGACCAGATCGGGCAAGCTCGGGGTCATCAATTCCAAAAAAGCCAAAGAAACTGTCACGTCCGGCAAGCGGCTTTGCGTCAATTGCTGCAGGCGTTCAAACGGCGCTGCCCAGCGGGGATCGCGTGCGCCGTGGGCGAATAATATTTGCGCTTTCTTTTGCATTATCGTCTCTCTACCATCCATAGCGCCGTCATGGCCATCAATAAAAATACGATACTCGGCACCAGTGCCGTAATCAACGGCGGCCAGGTATTCAATAAACCCACATGGGAGAACAAACTGTTCATCAGGTAGAACACCATGCCTATCATAATTCCGCTAAAAATTTTCAGGCTGATACCGCCGCTACGCGCATGCAGGTAGGCAAACGGCAATGCCAGCGCCATCATGACGAGGATTGCGAAAGGGTAGGTAACTTTCTTCCAGAAGGCAATTTCATAGCGCTCTGTGTCTTGCTTGTTATCCGCCAGGTGTTTGGTATACGCCGCCAGATCGTAGGTTGACATACGGTCTGGATCGACGAATAAGACCGACAAAATATCCGGCGTAATTTCGGACGCGACATCCAGGCTCGCCAGCTTGATACTTGCCACGGTCGAAATATCTTGCATCAATAAACTCTTAGGAAAAGAAGTCTGCGTCACATTCGACAAGCGCCAGATGTTTTGACCCATGTATTCGGCGCCTTCTGCCGTGACTTCTTTGGATAAATTGAAGCGGCTGTCAAACTCATAGACTTTGACGCCGATCAATTTTCTGTTCGGGAGAATTTCTTTGACGTTCAAAAACCGCGATCCGACCACGCTACCTTTGAGTCCATTTTCACGCACCAGATCCTTGGTCCACAAGCCGGTGCGGAATTCCT
This sequence comes from Undibacterium sp. Jales W-56, assembly GCF_025548535.1. Taxonomy (GTDB): domain Bacteria; phylum Pseudomonadota; class Gammaproteobacteria; order Burkholderiales; family Burkholderiaceae_D; genus Undibacterium. The sequence continues at coordinate 551,849 of NZ_JAJLQW010000002.1, forward strand.
GCGCCAGCGAAGCGCCGATCGCATTGAGCTTCACTTTCTCTGCGAGTTTGGTACTCATCGGCGCGACGAACTCACCGAATACAAAGGTCAGCACAACGAATAGCAAACCGATTTTTGCCAGCATGCGGCCGGCCATCCATGTCGACATGCTGGCTGCGCGCATGATGGTAAATTCAGAATTCGAGGCAAATTGCGCCAATACATAAATCGTTCCGATCAGGACTGCAATTGGCATGAACTCATAAATATATCCGGGCAGACCGAGTGCGACGTATAGCAAGGCGTGTTGCAAGCGATAGCCGCCTCTGTTGACCGATTGCAATTCCCCCATCAAATCAAAAAAAGCGAACAGGGCCAGTAATGCCAGCATCACAAACAAGACGGCGCGAATGACCTCAACACCAAAGTAACGTTGCAAGACTCTCATGATGCGCACTTCGCTTTCATATCCTTGCCACGCATCGCACATTTCAATTTGGACCAGAGCACCAGCGGATGGTAGTGACTGTTTACATAAAGGCGCCAGGCGAATAACAATGCCACCACAATGGCGGTAAATAAATGTATCGGCCACCATGCATGTCCGAAACTGAATCGCTCCTGCACCACCGCTGCTTGCATAATATTGACCAGATTCAGATACAGCACGACTAACAGCAGTGCGACAATCACGTTAGCAGAACGTCCCACCCTGGGATTCACAAAACCAAGCGGTATCGCCAGCAATAACAGCACCAGGCACATCAAAGGCAGGGAAATCCGCCACAATAATTCACCACGATTAAAATTATTCGGGTCTTTCAGCAACTCTTGCAAGCTAAGTGATTTTGCAGATTTATCGCCAGCGGCGGCCTTGGTTTGTCCTGAAACGAGAATCCCGTATTTCTCAAACTGCATCATCTGAAAATCCGGCTCGGTCGGCAAACCGTCGTAGCGCCGTCCCTGGCGCATGACTAAAAATTTATCGCCACGTAGATCAATTTCTATTTTTCCTTCTTTTGCCACGACCACGCTGGAGCGGCCATTCCGGAAAGTATTGATAAAAATATTCTGCACTTTGCTCAAATCACCGGCAACTTCCTCGACAAAAAAAATGCGATCCGACGACGCCGACTCCTGGAATTTACCGGGCGAGACCTTGGCGATATCCTCACGCTTTTCATAGCGTTCCCTGAAGTCAGCACTTTGACGATTGGCCCATGGCGTGGCAACGAAGCTCAATAAACCTGTCATCACGATCAGCGGGAAACCAAAGCGCAATACCGGCAGTACCCAATGCGACAAACTCAGGCCGGAAGCAAACCAGACCACCATTTCCGAGTCCTGATAGGTTCGTGTCACGACCATCAAAACCGATATAAAGCCGGTCAAAATTAATAACACGGGCAAATATTGCAGGACAGAGAAACCGATCAAAGCGATCACATCATAGGATGCAACCTTGCCCCCGGCCGCCTGGCCGAGAATTTTGATCAGCATAAATGTGATGGTAATTGTGAACAGAATCGTAAAAACAGCACCTGCGGCACTGAGCAATTCACGTCGAAGCGCGCGCTGAAAAATCATGGAAGGTTATAATGTCGGTTTTACGAGACTTACAAAGAGGAGTAATACGTGGACTTTAGCATAAAAACATTCGACGCCAAAAGCACTGTGAATGCCACCAAAACCGGTTGCGTCGTTGTAGGCGTATTCGAAAACAAAAAATTATCGTCATCCGCTGCCGCGTTGGATAAAAAAGGCGAGATCGCCGCTGCCCTGAAATCGGGCGATATCACTGGCAAGATTGGCTCCTCCTTATTGCTGCGCAACGTCGCGGATATCGCTGCCGAGCGCGTGCTGCTGCTAGGTTTAGGCGAAGAAGCAAGCGCCGTCTCGGAAAAAGCCTACACGCAAGCGGTTCAAGCGGCGGCTCGCGCGCTTTCAGGCTTGGGCGCAAATGACGCGATACTGGCCTTGCCAGCGGTCAAAGAACGCGACGCGGCATGGACAGTCCGCACTACCGTATTAGCCTTCCGCGAATCGATTTTCCGCGCTGACGGCTTGAAAAGTAAAAAAGACGCCACCGCTACCGGTGTTAAAAAAGTCGCTATCGGCGTCACCCCAGCTGTCGCAACGGCGGCTAAAAACGCGCTGGCGCAAAGCATTGCCCTGGCAAATGGCATGGACCTGACAAAAGAGCTAGGCAATTTGCCGCCGAATGTCTGCACCCCGACCTATCTTGCGACTACCGCAAAAAAAATCGCTGCTGACTACAAAATGGGCATAGAAATTTTAGATCGCAAGCAATTGCAAGCGCTCAAAATGAATAGCTTCCTGTCGGTGACCAACGGTTCAGACGAACCACCTAAATTCATCGTCCTGAAACACATGGGCGGCAAAGCCAAAGACGCGCCAACTGTGTTGGTCGGCAAAGGTATTACCTTTGATTCCGGCGGTATTTCGCTGAAACCCGGCGCAGGTATGGATGAGATGAAATATGACATGGGCGGTGCCGCTTCCGTGATTGGCACCATGCGTGCCATTGGCGAAATGAAATTGAAGCTGAATGTCATCGCAGTCGTACCTACCTGCGAAAACATGCCGTCTGGCAGCGCAACACGTCCGGGCGATATCGTCACCTCGATGTCCGGTCAGACCATAGAAATCCTGAATACCGATGCCGAAGGCCGCCTGATTTTGTGCGATGCCCTGACTTATGTCGAACGCTTCAAGCCAGCCGCTGTGGTTGACGTAGCGACTTTGACCGGCGCTTGCGTAACCTCTCTGGGTCACCACAACACAGGTTTGTTCACACGTCACGATGATGCGCATGACAAACTCGCTGCGGAATTGCTGAGCGCAGGTAAACAAACGGGTGATACCGCATGGCGCATGCCGATTGAAGAAGCCTACAACGAGCAACTGAAGTCGAATTTCGCTGATATGGCGAACATCGGCGGCCCGGCGGGTGGCAGTATTACCGCCGCCTGCTTCCTCGAACGCTTCACCAAGAAATATACCTGGGCCCATCTGGATATCGCGGGTACTGCATGGAAATCGGGTCCGGCAAAAGGTTCAACCGGTCGTCCAGTACCCCTGCTGACTGCATTCCTGATCAACCGCGCCGGCTGATTTTAGCTGAATAAAAATGAGCAAAAGCGTGTGCTGACATATCAGTACACGCTTTTTTTATTGGCAGGACTTACGCCAAGACAAAACCATCACAATACAGAAGCGCCGGGCCATAGAGGGAAATCCAGAGCAACGCACGCCGGATGCGGCTTTCGGAAGCATTTCGTGCCGGCAGGCCCACCCAGCTTGCGGGTTCGTTTTAATATTTATACTCCACGCAGCCAGTTCCTCTTGCCTTTTCTTTGTATCTCGGCGGTGAGTGGTTTGGGTTTTTGCATAAGTCCTATTTCTGATTTTGCTCTTTGCGTCTCCGTATCGCTGTGGTGAAGAAATTTTTATGCAGTACGGGCTATTTGCGTAAGCCCTAATTGGTTTAGCGTGATGCCAATCTCAGTTAAACTTGCCTTATATTTTTTACTGAATTGCATTGCAGCCTCTCAGCCACATAAAATCAGGAGATATCCTTACATGAAATTAGTCACCTGGAACGTCAACTCCTTGAAGGTGCGTTTGCCCCAAGTCCTCACTTGGCTGGACAGCAATCCTGTCGATGTGCTCTGCATACAGGAAACCAAGCTCACTGACGACAAATTTCCTCAGGCGGAGATTGAAGCAGCGGGTTATCAAGTCGCCTTTACCGGTCAAAAAACCTACAACGGCGTCGCCATCCTGTCGCGTCATCCGATCAGCGACGTACAAAAAAACAATCCATTATTTGAAGATGAACAGCAACGCATTATCGCTGCAACGATCGCTGACATGCGCATCATCTGCGCCTATGTGCCGAACGGACAAGCGCTGGATTCCGAGAAATATCCGTATAAACTAAGCTGGCTGGAGGCGCTGAAAAAATGGGTGCAGCAAGAAATGCTGCAGCATCCGCAACTTGCCTTATTAGGGGACTACAACATCGCACCCGAAGACAGGGACGTGCATGATCCCGCCGCCTGGGAAGGGATGAACCTGGTTTCGCCGCCTGAGCGTGCCGCGTTGCAAGCCTTGCTGGATCTGGGTTTAAAGGACAGCTTCAGGATGTTCGAGCAGGCAGAAAAATCGTTTAGCTGGTGGGATTATCGCCAACTCGGTTTCCGGCTGAATAAAGGCGTCCGGATTGACCACATTCTGCTTTCCGGGCCACTGGCAAGCCGTTGCACCTCCTGCGTCATTGATAAGGTGCCACGCAAATGGGAACAACCGTCTGACCATGCGCCGGTCATTGCCACCTTAGGCTGACCTCCCGCTATCTCACCGGAGCATCGCTGAGACGATGCTCTCAAATAGCTTGCCGAAAATGTTTTTGGCTGAGTCAAGATGCATGCCCCCGCCAAGGCATGCCCGCGCATCGCGAGTCAAGGTTGAATGCCGTTTGGGCACAAGCCACATCACTGGCTGCCATTTGAACCACGCAATATCAGGCAACATCCAACAATCAACTGCCACGTTCATCAGGCGATATTTCGCTTGAGCCATCATTTCCTGCAGTTTGTCGCAAGCGCATTGCAGCCCGATACAGGCCGGCCTATGCTGCTTCATCAATAGCACAAGCGATCTGCTTGCAGAACTTCAACTTTGAAAGGACCTAACATGACAAACAGCAAACGTCACTATGTCATCGCTCTCAGCCTGCTCAGCGCATTTTTTGCACTGGTCTGCCTGAGCTATTTTTCTATGGACACTTCGGCCATCACCATAGATGGCGAACCGATCCACGGAATCACCGGTGTCGGCCTGGCAATAGGCGGCGTCGTCATCGGCTGTATCGCGACCTTCTTTGCCTTGGGTGTTACTGGTATCGTATTGGCAGGCGTCAGCATTTTCTTGATCGCACTATGCGCTTTCATCGCGGGCGCCATTCTGCTGGCGATCATCCCCGCTTTATTGCCGCTGTTAATCCTTGTCGGCATCATCAGTTTGCTTGCCAGAAAAAAATAGGCCTCGCCCCGTTCTGACTCGTCGAGCAATGCCGTAAAGCCGTTTGCAAATTTAAATACGGCTGTATCCGCAACCTGGCGACATCGCTTTTTAACAAAGCCAACGTCCTCAGCTTGGCTTTTTCATTTGTCAGTACGTATGCATCGCACATTGAATTGTTGACTACCACTTACACAAAACGACAAATTGTTTACCACAATCCAGATCGAACCCGCATACTGGATGCGGCTTTCAGCGGCATTTCGCGCCAAGAGGCGCACCCAGCTTGCAGATTCATTTGAATATCGAAAGGCCATGAAGCCAATTCCTCTCCTGTCTTTTCTCTGTGTCTGCGTGTCTTTGTGGCGAGCGGTTTTGGTTTTTGCGTAAGTCCTGAATTGAAGAAAAGTTGGTTTTTTGCAACTTACGCTGAGACGCAAGGGCTTCACACTACGAAGAGCGCGCCTTAAATAGATTATGATATGGCACCAGATCCGTAAGCATTAATTAATCCGTATCTGTCCCTCCATGCAGTTGATGACGTGATTTAGGTTATGGTGAAAGCAAGTTCATTTCCACAAGGTAAAAATCTCCTGAATTGCGCATCCGACCGTAAAACCGTCTCTCACTTTTTCCGCATGAGTACGGCCCTATTTGGGGAACTGCTCCTGCTTGCCTTGTGCCTACTCTTGAGCCTTAACGTCAGTGCGGCGCCCTCGCGTTCCATGCGATTTGAAAACATCACAAAACTCGCTGCGGGATTGCCGGACAATGCCATCACCTCCTTGATTCAGGACAGGCACGGCTATATCTGGATAGGCTCCTACACCGGTTTATTCCGGTTTGATGGCTACAAGGCCGTCAACTACAAACACGACAGCAATAATCCGCATAGCCTGTATGCTGATCGTATCAATGCCCTATACGAAGATGAACAAGGTCAAATCTGGGTCGGTACTAACGACGGCATCGCACGATTCGAGCCGCAACTGAATGGCTTCAAAATCTTTTCTCCCGTCGCCGATTCCGAACGGGTCGCTCAACACAAAAGCATCGTCAAAATCATTAGCGATGGCCGAGGCGCCATGTGGATATTGAGCAAAGACGGCTTACAGCACTTTAATCCCAAAACTGGCGTATTTAAAAATCTGGTCCATGACAATGACAGGAAGGACAGTATCTCTGGCGACATACTGAACGATATTTGTCTCGACACCCAGCAAGGTTTATGGATAGCAACAGAATCTTCCGGCGTCGATTATCTCGCTGCCGGTACTGATACATTCGGCCATTACCTGCTGGATCCTGGCCTGAAATCCAAATCGAATAATGTCCGTGCGATCTATGTCGATCGCAGGCAGAATCTGTGGATAGGTTCGGGTAACGGCATTTTTTTGTGGCAACCAGGAACGCCATGGTCAGAACGCAGGCACCTCGATCAACCACCGGGTATCGACGACTTTACGGTCAGGACTTTTTTTGAGGACAGCGCCTCAACTGTCTGGATCGGCACCGAGGCCGGCTTGGCCTACTGGAATAAAAATGCACAAAAGCTGATCGCCTATGAATACTGGTCAAGCGATCCCTATGGCCTGCCAAACGGTGCCGTCACGCTGCTCCAGCAGGATCGTTCGGATACCTTGTGGGTCGGGGTCTGGCGTTCGGGAGTCAATCGCGTCGACTTGACTAACCAGGGATTTCAGCGCTTCTATCCCCGTCCTCCGGATATTAAAAACGATGTCTTCAACAATGCGGTGGGCAGTATTGCCGGCGACGGGCGCGGTCAACTGTGGTTAGGTTCGATGGGAAATGGTTTGCTATTGTTTGATCCTGCCCGGAATAAAATCATCAGCAGCTTCAAACATGATGCGAAAAATCCGCTGTCCTTACCGACCGACAAGATCGCCAGCCTGTACCAGCAAGCGAATGGCCCTTTATGGATAGGCACTTCTGCCGGACTGAGTTGGCGTGATCCGGTCAATGGTCGTTACAGCACAGTGCATTTCGACTCTCGTCTGACGGACATCATCCGTAAGATTACTCCCGGCCGCGGCGACGTCTTATGGTTAGGCACAGAAGGTGGGCTGATACGCTACGACATCAAGACCGGTGTCCCCAAATACTACAAGCACGATTTTGCCGATCCGGATAGCCGCTCGGTGAATTACACCAACTTCCTGCTGGAGGACAAAGCTGGACGCCTCTGGGTCAGCGGATTTAATGGGGGCGGTCTGGATATGCTGGATCCGGCAACTGGAAAATTCCGACATTTTTTGCATGATCCGGAAAACATCAGCAGCCTGCTCAGCAATGACGTACGCGGTTTATATGAAGATAAACAAGGTCAATTATGGATCAGTACCTTGCCAGGCCTCAGCAAGGCCGTAGTAGGAGCAGATGGCAGCATTAAATTTATCTCCTACAACCCGCAAGATAGCAGCCTGCAGGCCAGCCAGTATGGCGCGATTATCGGCGATGACGACGGCAAACTATGGATTACCAATCAGACTGGCCTCGCCCAGTTCAATCCAAGAACCGGACAAGCCAATAATTACTTTCCTTCCGATGGCATTACGGATGGCCGGTTCTATGATGGCGCTTTTTATAAGGACAACGGGGTTTTATATTTCGGCGGTTATAGGGGCATGACCTCAGTCTTACCTCAGCATGTCGAGGTCAATGCATTGCCGCCAACGATTGCGATCACCGATATTACGATCTTCAATCGCCCGCTCAATCAAAGCCAGCAGTCCGGCGGTATCGAATTGATCGGTACCGAATATGCGCCAAAATCGCTGAGCCTGTCATGGCGCCAATCCGTTTTTTCCATCGAGTTTGCGGCTTTGCATTTTGCGGACCCGCTGAGTAACAAGTACGCTTACAAATTAGAGGGTTTTGATGAAAGCTGGATAGAAACCGATGCGGCGCACAGGATCGCTACCTATACCAATCTGAATCCGGGCCGCTATGAATTCCGCGTCAAAGCCAGCAATAACAACGGTGTCTGGAATGAAGACGGCATCTCATTACCGATCATTATCCTGCCGCCGTTTTGGAAGACTTGGTGGTTTTATCTGCTGTCCGTCGTCGTCCTGTGTGCGCTGATATTTTTGATGTACCGTCAACGCGTCCATTATTTGCACAAACAAAAAGCAGCCTTGCAAACCGAAGTAGCATTACGTACCAGCGAACTCTTAGCCGCCAACGAACTGTTGATGCGGGAAAGCAATAAGCTCAAGGATGCCGATCGTTTTAAATCCGAATTTATCTCCGTGGTCAGTCATGAACTGAGAACCCCGCTCACCTCGATTCGCGGTTCTTTGGGATTATTAGAATCAGGACGTATCGCTGAACTGCCGAATAAGGTCCTGGATTTAATCAAGATTGCGCATAAAAATTGCCAGCGCCTGGTCAATCTGGTGAATGACATTCTCGACCTGGAAAAAATCCAGTCGGGGGCCCTGAATTTACAAATCCAAACCGTGGACCTGATCGGCATTGCCCGCCAATCGATAGAAGAGAATGCCGCCTACGCCGATAGTTACGGCGTCCGCTATGAGCTGGAAACCAGCTTAGGCGAAGCGTATGTCAACGCCGATGTGGACAGGCTACTGCAGGTTTTTGCCAATCTCTTATCGAACGCCGCAAAATTTTCTCCCGCCAATAGTCTGGTGCATATCCGCATTCAGGCGAATGAGCATTTATTTCGGGTCGAGATAGAGGACCATGGCGCCGGCATACCACTGCACTTCCGTGAGCGGATTTTTGGTAAATTTGCGCAGGCAGATGGCACCAACATACGCCAGCAAGGCGGCACGGGTCTGGGCTTGAATATCACCAGGACCTTACTCGAAAAAATGCATGGGAAAATTAGCTTTACATCGACAGAGGGCATGGGCACCACGTTCTGGTTCACTCTGCCGCACACCGGACGGGCCTAGCAGGATCACAGCACCGCTAGTCCGCTATGCCAATGCAGGCTTATCCGTCTGCCGTAAATTTTCTATCCGCATACGCACAAAATTGATATGACTGCGCAAGCCGTAGAGTTCTTCCGCGTACGATAGCGGGATCGATATGCGATTCACTTTTTCCTCGATCTCGGTCAGTCTTTGTAACTGTTCTGCACAGACTTCCTGTCTTTGTTCGGCAGGAATCTCGTCAATCGCCTGCTCGACCAGGCGCAATTGACCATACCAGCGATACACCCGTGAGCGTATGCGCCAAACATACAGCGGCGGAATAATCTTTGACAGCGGCAATATCAAAGCGCCCAAGGCGACCAGCACCACCCACATTCTCTCGATAAAATTCGCCAGCCAAAAACTCAGGTAACGCTGCAGCAGCGGCGAGCCATTTTTATAGAATTTTTCAGCCTGTGCTGCCACTGGTATCTCGGTGTATTTATCCGAGGGAAATTCGCCTTGCTTGCGAAACCATCCGGCACCGCCATGTATCCGCTGCGCGGCTTGCAGTAGCAGGCTGATCAATGCAGGATGCAGGCTTTCATGCGCGACCATAGTTGCCGTTGGCGAAATCAAATGATAATCGCGGGCAGGAATATCTTTGCCCAAATCGACGATACCGCGCGGCAGCACCACATGCGAAAGAAAGGGAAAGCGCCGGGTATAGGCTTCTGCCTGGACAAAATCAAATAATTTAATGCCCGGCGTTTGCAACAACATTTGCAGCAAAGGCGAATCCGAAGCCGAGCTGAATACCAGGACATCGACCTTGCCATCCAACAGGGCAACGGTTGCCGGTGTGTTTTCCAGACTGCTCAGATGCACATCCGCTTCTTCCATGCCATTGACGGACAAAATCTGTTTAAATAAACGCGCAACACCCATGCCATCGGGGCCGACATTCACGGACTTCCCTTTGAATTGGGCAAGGTTGGTGATTTCTTTATTACCGCGGTAAAACACCCAGATCGGCTCGTAAAATAAACTGCCCAACGAAATTAAACCTTTTTCTTTTGCCTCGGTCTCGTTGGTAGAACCGCTTTGCACAAAACCCAGTTCAATCTCGGAATCGGGATCGCTAATTTTCTGCAGATTCTCTTGTGAGCCCTGGGTTTCTTGAAAATGAATCGTAATATCGTTTTTAGCGAGTTCATCCGCGTACTGCCGGGCAAAACGCTGGTAGGCACTATTCTCCTGCCCTGTCGCAAAATCGATGGTGCGTGGCGGCGCCGGATCGACCAGCCAGTAACCAAGACCGCAGACCAGCAATACCATCAGCGTCATCGGGCCGAAAGCCACCAGTAAATCTCTGATCGAAAACAAGGTGAATTTTATTTTTGGCATTAACTCACTTCATCTTATTTAGTTTACACAGCCAGCGATAAGCGAGACGGTCTGCAAGCTCAAGCCGGTACATATTCCGCATTAAAGCCGTCCAGGCCGCGCAGCATCTGTTCAAACGCAGCATCGACCTGTCTAGGATCGCCTTTGACGCCCAATTCAATATGCCTGCGGATCTGATGATTGCCGACGCTGGGCAGACTGAATACTTTAATCAGCGGATATTGTGCTTCGAGCGCCTCCATCATCGGCGTCAGGGTCGATTCCATCGCCTCAAATACCAGAACGGATTTCTCCTCGCGAGCATGCTGATGGAACAGATGCGGATAGTGCGTATCCAATACCCAGGCCATCATGGGCCATGCCATGACGGGAAAACCGGGGACAAAATAATGGTTTTGAATCGCAAAACCGGGAATCTTGTTATACGGATTAGGGATGATCTGAGCGCCTTGCGGGAACTCGCCCATTTTCAGCCGGTGCAGGTTTTCCGGGGTATCCAGTTCAACCGGTTTACCGGCCTCGATCAGCATGTCGGTGATTCTTTGCTGTATCAGTATCTTTGCCTCGGGATGTAAGGCCAGCGGCAACTCTAGCGCCGCCGCAGCGCATTGCCGCGTATGATCGTCCGGAGTAGCGCCAATGCCGCCGGTGCAAAATACGATATCGTTACCTGCAAACGAACGCGCTAACGTCGCCGTGATCCGGGCACGATCGTCGCCGATATATTCAGCCCAATCCAATTGCAGGCCGCGCTCCGCGAGTAGTTCAATCACTTTGGAGAGATGTTTATCGGCGCGCTTTCCTGACAAAATTTCATCGCCGATAATGATGACGCCAATAGCCATAGGAATCTCCTTCAGATTTGTTTTGCGCGGAATTGCGTCAGAGCATCCAGACAATAATACTGAAACCACAATCCGCTAAATACAAAAATCAAAATATACAAACAAACCGCCACAGCAGCCATGACCGGCAGAAAAACCATCGCCAGCACGCCACCCAGCCACATCATACTGGGCGCAGCGCCCAGGGCCCCCGTAATCGTGCCTATCAGGAGCAAGGGCCAGCGATGAGTACGTAGCAGCGCCGCACGCTCATCGGCATCCGCATGTTCAGCCAGTGCGTCATACGCCATCACGCGATAAGTCAGCCAGCCCCACAACACGGCATGTACCGCCACGTTCACTACGGGCACGAATAACAAAGGCAAGGCAAGCACCCACAATACAATGAAAATCACAAAAGACGAGACGGCGTGCCACAGGCTGCCGAGCAACGAACCGCCATGACGCGCTTGCATATCCGGATATTGACGGCGCTGCACATGGCGCGAAATCATCGGCATCGCAAATACACCGATGCACATTAAGGTAGTGACGATCATCAGCGGCAGTAACAGCCACATCGCCAGCAAGGGCGCCAGCACCGCTTTCAACGCCAAAGCGCCCAGCAATGCCAGGAAATCGCCGGCAATCCGAAAGCCGTCATGCTCCATCAAAGCGGCCTGGATATAATCGATCATCGACTGCAAACCCCACCACATCAGTCCGCCCCACAGCAAGATCGAAATGATCAGAGGCAGGATAGTCAACATCAGCATACGCGGATGAAACTGCCCGACAAACGCGCGCCCCAAGGCACCGCCGACACTCAACAACCTGCGCATCAAAGATGCTCCCTGCTTACTGGTTTATCTAAACCCAGCATGCGCTTGCAACCCAATAATTGTTGCATCCAAAAACCACGTCCATACTCGCGCGCGCTGCCTTCCGGTGCGGGCAATTGATCACGTATGCCGGTCCTGTAAAAATTTTTATCGAATAAAGCGGTACCAAACACGATGTCCCAGATGGGGAACAGGACCGCAAAATTATGTCCGCCAAGAGTTCCCTCGCCTTTTGATTCATGACCGATGCCAATCGCATGGTGGGCACGATGATAGCGTGGCGATACCAGCACACGTTCACCTACTGCGCCAAAATGCACGCGGATATTCGCATGCTGCAGACTCTGTATCATGCGCGACACGACCACCAGCAACGCATATTGGGTAGGTTGCACACCGATCGCAATCGCAATTAGTCCCATGTACACATCGCGCAAAAAATCATCGAATAAGTGATTGCGGTTGTCACTCCACAAATTCATATTACGCTGGCTATGATGCAGGCTATGCAGCCCCCACCACCAATCGAACTGATGCTCGGCGCGGTGGTACCAGTAATCGAAAAAATCCAGCACCACCAGGTACAACATGAACACGATGACCGGATGATTATTCATGTCCGGCCAGAGATTTTCCAGGTTAAAAGGATTCATTCCTTCCAGCCGCAACATGCCCGTTAATGCATCTAAGGCGGGGTCGAGAACGAAAAAAATCAGCAGCGTAAAAATGCCGAGACGGTGTAAAGCGGTATAGATAAAATCATTCCATCGCGCCCGGCGGTCGGTAAAGCTATGTACCGGTATCCAGGCTTCCATCGGGCGCAAGACCAGGTATAGCACGACTAATTCGCAGATACCGATGAGAAACCATTCGACCCCTTCAAACGCTTGCTCGGTGAACTCACCCAAGCCGGCGTAAAGAACAAATGGTTGAACCAGGGATTCAAAAATCCAGGCCTGTAACCAGGCAAACGCGTCTGAAAAATTCATTAGATAAAGTGAATACTTTTTTAGTGGAAACGGTAAAACTGCTCACATCGAAGATTAAGCTGGCTATTAGCGAATCTTACCTGTAACTCGTGAGCGCCGCAGCGGATGACAACAACGTAGTGATCTGATTCACTTATTTCGCTTGATAACGCGGATGCTCACGCAAAGTCGCAAAGCAAAAACCTTTCTGTTCCAGACCGGTCAGCAGCGGCTCCAGATTGTCCGGCATCCACGCTTGCTCACGCGACCAGATCCCAAGGTGGGCCATAAAGATATCGCCATCTTTCAACTGCTGCAAGGCGCGTTGCAATAAGACAGGATTGCTCCATTTTTCGCTGGGCAGCTCATCGCCGGAAAATCCGGCAGGATCCCACCCCACATGCGCATAACCGCAGGCTTGTCCTGCCTTCAGCAAATTGGGAGTCAGCTTACCGCCCGGGGCGCGCCAAAACGCATCCAGCTTACCGCCGGTGAGTTGCTCAAAACGCTGATCTACCCGCTTTAGTTCGTCGCAATATTGTTGCGCCGTCCAGCTGATGTTGTGCCCTGCATGAGCGCCGAACTGCGGTCTTACCTCAATCCGGCCACCGGCAAGATCTCTGACTGCATACACATGATCGTAGGTATGCGTACCAAATGCGTGACCATCCGCAACCAGGTTTTTCCAGTAAGCGCGCCATGCCGGATCCAGTGAATAATCGCCATTCACTGTTTTTTCATTCGCCAGAAAAAATGTCGCCTTGATCCGATGACGACGCAAGGTGCTCGCAACCAATTCTGCCTGCGACTGGCTGCCGGTATCAAAAGTAAGATAGATTTTGCCTTTGCAGGCTGCCGCAGGCGCTGTAGCTGCAGTAGCCGCAGTAGTTGCCATGAGGCTTAACGCCACCAGTGCGCTCGCTCCGCCGACCCATACAGGAGTCAAGCCAGCGACAGGTTTGAGCAAGGGGAATTTACATGCGCGGCGCATGATTGATGAAGTAAACGCCATGAGGTGAACGACCCACCGGTATCAATTTAACAACCTTTCTGGACGCAACATCGATCACTGCGACCTTTTTAATCCAGCGCAAGGTGGCCCACAAGGTTTTGCCATCATCGCTGAGCTCCATACAATCCGGGCCGCCAGGAACCGGGATGGTCGCGACATTTTCCAGCGTGGCCTGATCAATGATATTAATCGAGTTGGCGACGCGATTCGATACGAACACATGGCGTTTGTCGCCAAGCGCACGGAAATTATGCGCGCCGGCGCCGGCCTTAATGCGCTTGATGGTTTTTTGGGTGCGCCAGTCTATCACTTCGACATAATCGCTCCCCATGATACCGACTAACAAATACTTATCATCGGGCGTCATGGTGATGCCGGCAGGCAGTTTGCCGACGGGAATAGTCCATTTGATTTTTTGCGTAGCCAGATCGATCGCAGAAATCTGATCGCTGCCTTGATGCGTGATGAATACTGTCGTGCTGGCGGCATCGAATGCCATGTGACTAGGCAATTTCGCCAGGGGCACGCGGCTCACCAGCGTCAGATCCTTACCGTCATATTTATAAAAATCGACGCGATCGAGGCGTAATGAATTGGAAACAAACCATTTTTGATCGGGTGAAAAGCCGATTTGATAAGGATCGGCGATATCTTTGATACGGCGTTGAATTTGTCCGGTCTTAGGATCCAGAAACACCAACTCATCGCCAACCGCGTTTGCCACGATCAGGGATTTATTGTCTGGCGTCGCCATCAGATGATGCGGTTCTTTGCCAATCGGAAAAGTGCTGATTTCTTTTTGTGTATCTTGATCCAGCAAACTGACGGTCGCATCGCGCGAATTCAGGATCACGACCACACTGGCTTCTGCTTGTGAAATAAGGACGGAGGACAAGGACAACAGCAAACACAAAAAACGACTACGCATGAATTTTTACCGCTTTGCAGTGAAGAATAAGTATGAAAAATAATTACCGTATTTTACCCTGCCCAGCAGCTTAGTATCGTGACAAGCTGCCAATTACTGTCAATTACCGCGAATTACTACCGCTTTCTTCTCGCTTCAGGCCTGCTTTTTACCTGTTTTTGCGGAAAATCAAGGCATATGTCGCTGCCGGGCAAGGGATTTATGACGGTACTGCAAATCCAGCCGCAGATTTTGGGTACAATTGCGCCAGTTTTTCGATCCACATTGAAGGAAATATCATGTCCACTATCACTACCGTGTCCGGTTTGCAATACGAAGATAAAGTCGCAGGTTCTGGCGCTGAAGCAGTTGCCGGCGATCATGTTGTTGTGCACTACACAGGCTGGCTGCAAAACCCTGACGGCAGCGCAGGCAAAAAATTCGACTCCAGCAAAGACCGCAACGATCCTTTTTCTTTCCCATTGGGCGCAGGTCATGTGATTAAAGGCTGGGATGAAGGCGTGCAAGGCATGAAAATCGGCGGTACACGTATTTTGACTATTCCATCGTCGCTCGGTTACGGCCCACGCGGTGCCGGTGGCGTGATTCCCCCGAATGCGACTTTGATTTTTGAAGTGGAATTATTGGGCGTCTAATTTAAAAAAAGTCAGCAATAGAGGGAGTATGACTTAAAACCGTAAGCAATGCGCTTGCTGGTATTGCGCATTGAAAATATACTTATCCCCAGTATGTAAAAGCCCTCGATATCATCGGGGACTTTTTATTGGCATTCCCCGCTCTGCAATCACACTATACAAGTCCAAACAATATCAACACCTGGTGTCATGCTGCCCACTAAAAGAAATCCTCTCATTCTCAATCCCGACATCAAGATCGCCGGCACATCTTCGCTATTCCTTGGCCATGTCATTGAGCACTCTATAACTGGCTAAATAATTCAGTAACTCATTCAATCCAGCATCTATCCCCCAGCAATAAAACTCAATAAATTCAATATGTTGGCAAAAAATTGGGTTTAACAGTGTTTCACGGTTTTCTTTGCGGCATCAGTGTAAGCTTGCCAGGCGGATACACAAATAGAGTTATCCGAATGAATAAAAGACCATGGCATGAGAGAGCATTCAATGGGCGAACAATCGATAATGAGAGAAGCGCATACGACGCCGCGGTTTCGCTTGTTGGTGGTAGATGATCAGGCCATCAATATTCAGCTCCTCTATCAAATTTTTTCTGCGGATCACGAGGTATTTATGGCGACCAGCGGCGAACAAGCTCTGTCGTTTTGTCAAAACACGCCGCCAGACCTGATCCTGCTGGATGTCTTAATGCCTGATCTGGATGGTATTGAAGTCTGTCGGCGATTGAAGGCCGATCCGGCTACAGCCGATATCCCGGTGGTATTTGTTACCGGTCAAAATAATCCCAGGGAAGAAGCGATGGGCTTATCGGTCGGCGGCGTCGATTTTATTTCTAAACCCGTCAATACTGCCGTGGTCAGGGCAAGAGTAAAAACGCACCTGATGCTGAAATTCCAGACCGGGCGAATTGAAGAAGTCAATCGCACCTTAGAAGCAAGAGTTGCCGAGCGCACGGCAGAGTTGCAGCTCGCCATGGAGCATCTGCTGCAAAGAGAGAAGATGGCAACGTTAGGCAACCTGGTCGCCGGCATCACGCATGAATTGAATACCCCCCTCAGCAATATGCGCTTGGCCTCAGCAGCACTACTTGACCGGGTTGAGCAATTGGCTGGCGAACTCGATACCGGCAAAATTTCCCGTTCGAATCTGGATAATTTTATTTCTTATTGTCGTGACAGCAGCGCCCTGATAGAACGCGCATCACAGCGCTCTTATTCGTTGATAGAGAGTTTCAAACGAGTTTCGGTGGATCAGAGCAGTGATCGTCGTTGTCAATTCGACTTACGCGACATCATCAGCCACACCGTCAGCACCTTGCGCCCCACCCTCAGGGCGACGCCATTCACGGTCGAAATAGATATTCCACAAGGAATCATACTGCAGAGTTTCCCGGGGCCCTTAGAACAAATCGTGACGAATCTGATCACCAATTCTATCGCCCACGCTTTCCCTGACAGAAGCTCTGGCGTAATGCGTGTCAGCGCCAGGCACAATGAAGATCAACTGATCATCACTTATGAAGATGATGGCGTCGGCATCTCCGATGATATCAAGCTGCGCATCTTCGATCCTTTCTTCACCACCAAAGCAGGGCAAGGCGGCTCGGGAATCGGCATGTACACCGTCTACAATCTGGTCACAAACTTGTACGGTGGAACCATCGACGTTGATGGCCGTCCGGGAAAAGGCGCGAGGATCACAGCCATTTTTCCGAATATACCTGTCCTGAGTAACGCACTCTAAGGTATTTCTATGACGACTCAAATCGGTGCTTGAAACCGGCCATATTGCGTCGGCTTGACAACAATATCCAGATGAGTTGGTGCCTATCCGAGTAAAGCTAATACATGCTCAAAATCCAGTTCCTGCATGCGCTGGTCAAGTTCATCCAATTTATCTTTTGCATAAGTGCCTGCTAGCCGGGAACGAATCTGCGCATAGACATCGCAAGCCCGCATATTTTTTTGCACCAACAAAGACTTGAATTCGCCCAGAACAGTGGCATCAAGATTTGAAGTTTTTTTATCAAGTGTGCTGTAGGTGTCTGCATACGCATAATGCTGACGCCATAGTTCAGCAGCATCGACAAGAACTTGCAAACGTTGTGCTGCAATATCGAACAAGATTGCGATCTGCGCCTCTGGTCCGTTCTGTCCATGCGGATCATTCTGGATAGCCATTTCTATTTGCCCGGCGATATCCTGAAAATCCGCTGCGCCCAGCATGCCTAAACTGCCGCGCAAAGTGTGAAACAACGCAATGACCTGATCATTTTTACCGGCTTGCCAGGCTTGCCGTGCCTGCGCTATCGGCGCCTGTCCCTGTGCAATCAGCTTTTGCATCAAGCCATTGACCGCCAAGCGAAAACCAGGGTGCCTCGCGCACATCGCCCGCAGATGCTGGACATCGAATACGGCAGCAAGATGGTCCAGCATCGCATCAGCCTGGACTGACGAGGGTAGCGCTTGATGTTCTGCCGCATTCATCAGAACTATTACTCCTGCCTTGACTTCAAATCATGAACCCAGACACCTGATCGCGACAGATTATTCCTTGATGAAATGCTCGCGATAGTACTTAAGCTCTTCGATCGATTCAATAATATCGGCCATCGCCGTATGTTTCTGGTGTTTCTTAAAGCCGCTGGCAACCGCCGGCTTCCAACGCTTGCATAATTCTTTCAAGGTGGAGACATCAAGATTGCGATAGTGGAAAAAAGCTTCCAGCTTCGGCATGCCACGCGCCATAAAACGCCGGTCCTGACAAATAGAATTGCCGCACATCGGTGATTTGCCGGCGGGCACATACTTTTTCAGAAACGCGATCAATTCCTTTTCTGCATCTGCCTCCGATACGGTCGATGCTTTAACCCGATCGATCAGGCCGGAGCGGCCATGCGTCCCTTTATTCCAGGCATCCATCTTATCCATGATATCGTCAGGCTGGTGAATCGCGAACACCGGCCCTTCGGCCAGCACATTCAATTGCATATCGGTGACGACCACCGCTACCTCGATGATGCGATCGTTGTCCGGATCCAGTCCGGTCATTTCCATGTCGAGCCAAATCAGATTAAACTCATTAGGCTTGGTCGGCGTGGCCGGTTCAGTCGATACAGCGTTTGCTTGAATATCGGCAGCTTGTGACATAATTCTTCCTTCTCTTAATCAATGCGGCATTTTCCCATGATTTCTGTAGCATTTTCTGTTTTATTCGCGGCATTTTTACTATTGACACTGGTATTGCGCTTCTGGCTGGGCTCGCGCCATATTCGCCATATCTTGCAGCACCGCGCTGCGGTTCCTGCCGAGTTTGCAGAAAAAATCCCGCTCGCTGCACATCAAAAAGCAGCCGACTACACGATTGCCAAGACCAAGCTGGACATGGTGTTGCTGGTATTGAATACTGCCGTGCTGATCGGCTTTACCTTGTTAGGCGGCTTGCAACTGCTATCTGTGACGCTGGTCAAGATCACCGGTCCCGGGATGACCTATCAGCTGAGCTTATTGGCTTCGTTTGCCCTGATCGGCAGCCTGATCGACTTGCCTTTTGATTACTACAAACAGTTTGTGCTGGAACAGAAGTTTGGCTTCAACAAGATGACGCCAGCCCTGTTTTTTGCCGATCTGCTGAAAAGCAGCTTGCTCGGCGCGGCGATTGGCCTGCCCCTGATCTGGATCGTGTTGAGCCTGATGGATAAATCCGGCGCCTGGTGGTGGTTGTATGCATGGCTGGTCTGGAGCGGCTTCCAACTCTTGATGATGCTGATCTATCCTAGCGTCATTGCGCCGCTGTTTAATAAATTCACACCGCTGGAAGATGACAGTCTGCGTACCCGCATCGAGGGCTTAATGCAACGTGTCGGTTTCGCTTCGAGCGGCTTGTTCGTGATGGACGGCTCCAGGCGCAGTGCCCATGGTAATGCGTATTTTTCCGGCTTTGGCGCGGCCAAACGTATCGTATTTTTTGATACCTTGTTGTCGCGCTTGTCGCCGCCGGAAATCGAAGCAGTGTTAGCCCATGAGCTCGGCCACTTCAAGCTCAAACACATCGTCAAACGTATCAGCGTGATGTTCCTGGTGTCGCTCGGCTTCCTTGCCCTGCTCGGCTATCTGAAACAGCAACTCTGGTTTTACCACGGTCTCGGCGTCGAACCTATGCTGCTGGCATCGAATGACGCCATGGCCCTGATCCTGTTCATGCTGGTTTTGCCGGTGTTTACTTTTATCTTGTCCCCGCTGACATCGATCAGTTCACGCAAGCATGAATTTGAAGCGGATGCCTTTGCCGCGCAACATACCAATGCGAACGATCTGGTGGCCGCGCTGGTGAAACTGTATGAAGACAATGCGTCGACCTTAACGCCGGACCCCTTGCATTCTAAATTCTACGATTCGCACCCGCCTGCCTCTGTGCGCATTCATCAACTTCTTTCGGTACATCCATCATGATCAACACTACGACCTTGCTCGCCAAAAAATCTGTCCATACTGAGACCGCGCTCGATGTCAGCGCCTTGCCTGCGTATTTTGCAGCGACGCCAGGCTGGGCGCAGGATGGACCGCGCATCGTAAAAACCTTTCACTTCAAAAATTATTACGAAACGCTGGCCTTCATCAATGCGATCGCTTATGTGATCCATGCAGAAGACCATCACCCGGAGCTGGTCGTCACCTACAACCGTTGCATCATTAAATTCGACACGCATACCGTCAACGACGGCAAAGGCGGCATTTCAGAAAACGACTTTATCTGCGCCGCCAAAGTCGATGCGATTTTTCAGCAAAGTTTTTCTTGATGAGTAAGGCCAGGCTGCTAGCAACCGTCATCGCTGCCCATGGCAGACACTATCTGGTACAGGCGGAAGACATCAAATTGCATTGCGTCACCCGTGGCAAAAAAACGGATGTGGCCGTCGGCGACATCGTCGAATATCAGCTTACCTCGAAGAACCAGGGGGTGATTGAAGCGATTACACCGCGCAAGACGTTGCTGTACCGCTCCGACCAGTACAAATCCAAGATGCTGGCAGCAAATCTGACGCAACTGCTGATCGTGGTCGCCACCGAGCCCAGCTTTGCCGACGACTTGATTTCACGGGCGCTGGTTGCGTCCGAATCGTCTGGCATCAAAGCCACCATCGTCCTGAACAAAATCGACGTCGCCGCAAGCTTGCCCAAAGCACGCGAGCGTCTCGCCTTATATGCCGGTCTTGGTTATCCGGTACTGGAAGTCTCGGTTACCGCAGCGCCCGAGGCTACCCGCGCGACCATGCTGAATCTGATCCAGGGCAATAGCACCATCCTGATCGGTCAATCGGGCATGGGCAAATCCTCGTTAATCAACTTGTTAATCCCGGACGCTGAAATCGCCACCCGTGAAATCTCGGCAGCGCTCGATACCGGCAAACACACCACGACCTTCACCCGGCTGTACCAGATGGAAGGCGACACGGCAGTCATCGACTCACCGGGTTTCCAGGAATTTGGTTTGCATCATTTGAGCGAAGGCATGCTGGAACGCGCGTTCCCGGAATTTTTACCGCATCTGGGCAAATGCAAATTCTATAATTGCCATCACCATACCGAACCTGGTTGCGCGATTTTAGCCGCCGTTCAATCCGGTGAAATTGCACAAATGCGCCACGATTTATTTGAGCAACTGGTGCACGAAGCCGCCCAAACCATAGGCTATAAATAAAGCCATAAGGTTCGTACCGGACTGATCAGACCGATGCGTCAACGAATCGGCCTAAGACGCCCGCAGACAATCCACGATCTTCATGTGCGAGGCACGCCAGGCTGGGATAAAGCCGCCGACAAAACCCATCGCCAATGAAAATATCAACGTCTGCACCACGATCTGCGGCGTCAGTTTGAACTGGAATGCGAGTTCGCTAAAGGTCTGGAAGTTGGTCGTTGAAATATCAACGGCCTGCATCCACGATGCAGCGAACAAGCCTATCGCGCCGCCGACCAAAGACAGTAAAAGCGACTCCAGCAAGAAGGCAATCAGCACCGCCATCCGGCGAAAACCCAAGGCCCGCAGTGTACCGATCTCGCCAACACGCTGCGCCACTGCGGCAAACATCGTGATCATGGCGCCGACCACGGCGCCGATCGAAAAGATCACCGACAAACTCAGTCCCAGAATGCGGATAAAGGTCGCCAGGGCTTCACTCTGTTCAGCATAAAACCGTATCTCCGGCTTGGCATCGATCTGTAAACGCGGATCGGCTTCTATCGCTTTCGTCACGGCTGTTGTCGCACTCTGGTCGGCGAGGCGAAACACGATAGTGGAATACGCATTGCGTCGGAAGGCCGCCATCATCTGTTCGCTATCGCCCCAGATTTCGCTATCGAATCCGGTTTTACCGGAATCAAAAATCCCGACGACCAGCCAGTCCCGTTGGGCGAAATGCAGGGTCTCCCCCAAACCTGTTCCTTTAAAGCCGCTGGCAATCGAATGCCCGGCGATGATCTCCGCAGTACCGGGGCGGAACATGCGCCCTTGCACCAACTGTACTTGCGGACGCAACTCAAGACCCAATGCCGAGGTGCCGCGGACAGTCACATTGCTGGGCTTGCCGTTACTGCGTTTCGGCAGATTATTCAGCACCACCGGCTCTTTGCTGACTAATGGCAAACCCTGACGATTACTCGCGATACCGGGCAAGCTTTCAATAATCGCGGCCTGGTCGCGACTGATACCGCTATTGATTTCCGCCCCCGCCCCTTTACGCAGCACCAGCATATTATCGGCCTGTCCGGTTGCCACCAAAGTCGCGCGTATGCCCTCGCTCATCATCAGCACCACGGCAAATACGAACACCACCAATGCCATACCGCCCGCAGTCAATAAGGTCGTCACCCGGCGTACCCAGAGATTACGCGCCACATAGGATAAGGGAATGGCTCTCATGTCGTTCTCATCGGGTGTTTACTGGCGTTCATCCCACATGCCTCAAACCATTGACGATATCGATCCTGCTCATTTTCCAGGCTGGCCATGCCGCTGCCGCCACCCCGACCACGATACTGGCAGCCAGTTGCAGCAGCATTGTGGTCTGCGATACGACGAAGACTGGAAACAAGGTGCCGACCGCTTTTGCAAAGGCATTCGCAATCGGCAGCGTGACGAATAAACCGGCCGCGCCGCCGATCAGAGCAATCACCAGACTTTCACCAAATAATAATTTCACGACAAAGCCGGGGGAGAAACCCAGTGCCTTGAGCGTCGCATATTCTGCCAGCCGTTCACGCGCCGTCATCATCATGGTATTCGCCATCACCGCCATGATGATGATCACGATGACGATACTGACGGCATTGATCGCCACCAGAATCGCCTCACTCATGGAAACAAAGCCGAGTTGAAAGGCTTTTTCTGTTTCGGTCAGCGTCTCTGCCAGCGAATTTTTGAATAAGGCATCGAGACGCTCGGAGACCAGCGGCGCATTATTCGGTTCATTGATACGTACAATATAGACGCCGACAAAATCGGCACCTTTACCCAGGCGCTTACGTACCGATTCGGACAAAAATTGCCAATGGAAGAGTAATTGCGATTCATCCGTTTTGGCATCCACGCCGTCCCAGATACCGCGTAAGGTAAACGTCCAGGTACCCGGATAAATCGTACCGCGAATCGGAATCTGGTCGCCTATCTTCCAGCCATATTGATTGGCGAGTTTGCGACCGACGATGGCGCCTTGCCGGTCCAAGATAAAGGCTTTTTTCTCTTCGTCTTTCAGGACATATTCCGGATACAGGGCGAGATAGCTGGCGGGTTCTACCGCAAATTGCGGGAAAAAATTACGCTCAGTGATGTAGACGCCGCCGAACCAATTCGACCAGCTTAGGCCGGTCACGCCTTCCACATTGCGCAGGCGCTCAGCGTAGCTGAGCGGCAAAGGAAAAGTCAGGGAAATCGAATTGCGCGTCACCAGACGGGTACTTGAGGTTCCCTCCACGCCGGCATACCAGGCATCGACAATCGTCCGCAATAAACCAAAAGCACAAATCGCCACGACCAGACCGACCATAGTCAGCAAGGTTCGCAAGCGATGGCGAAAGGCATTCTTGAGTAATAGCTTGAGTATGAACATACGTCGCGTCGTTAATGTGCGACGGCAAGAGCAGCGCTGCCATTAAGCGCCTCATCCGGCACCAGCACGCCTTTTTCCAGATGCACCAGGCGCCGTGCGCGCGATGCCGCCTTGGGGTCATGCGTTACCATGATGATGGTCTTACCCAAATTGCGATGCAGTTCATCGAGCAAATTCAAGATCTCTTCCGCAGTCACCCTATCCAGGTCGCCGGTAGGCTCATCGGCCACAATCAAGGCCGGATCAGTCACCAGGGCGCGCGCGATTGCGACGCGTTGTTGCTGGCCGCCGGATAACTCATTCGGATAATGATCCATGCGGTCATCGAGACTGACCATATGCAAGGCCGCGGTTACATGGGCTTTGCGCTGGGTGCCGGATAAATGGGTCAGCAATAAGGGCAGTTCGACATTCTCAAATGCCGTCAGCACCGGCATCAGGTTATAGAACTGGAAAATGAAGCCCACATTGGCGGCACGCCAGTCCGCCAGTTGCCCTTCGCTCAGCTCGGCGATATTGACACCGGCTATTTCTATGGTGCCGCTGCTTGCTTTATCGATCCCCGCAATTAGGTTCAACAAGGTGCTTTTACCCGAACCACTCGGCCCCATCAGCGCCAGGAACTCGGCTCTTTGGACATCCAGATTGACGCCCTGCAACACAGGTATCAACTGACCGCCGCGCACATAGGACTTATCCAGCTGACGTATCCTGATGATCGGCTCTTCAGGAACAATTTGCTGAACTGCTTCAACCACGGCGCTATCGTTCATTTGCTGGCCACCACAATTTTTGTTCCGGCAACTAATTTTTCGCCCGGAGACAACACCAGTTTGTCGCCCGATTGCAGCGCTGCCTTGATCTCGACATTGTCGCCGATTTTGCGGCCGACGCTGACCTCGATAGCCTCGACGGTATCATCCTTGATGCGGAACACTTCTTTCTTCCCTGCGCGTTCGACGATTGCTTTAGGATTCAGTGCCAACACCGGTTTTTGATCCGCATCGGTCGCCGCCTGCGACAGGATAGTGACCTTGGCGCTCATCTCGGGCAGGATACGCGGATCGAGTTTTTCAAAGCGTATCTTGGTCATGACCGTGGCTTTGGCCCTGTCCACGGTTGGGACTATCCCGACGACGTTGCCGCGAAAACGGCTATCCGGCAAGGCATCCAGGGTAATCTCGACAGGCTGGCCGATTTTGGCTTTTGCCAGATTGCTCTCCGATACATCCGCCTCGACTTCCAGGGTGCTCATGTCGGCCATCGTCACTACCGCCCCCTGGCTGCCGGCCGCGCTGGAGAATGGCGTAATGATGTCGCCGACATTGGCGTTCTTGACCAGCACCACACCGTCGAAAGGCGCGCGGATCTCGGTAAAGTCCTGATTCACCTGTTGCACTTTAAGCTGGGCGCGTGCCACTGCAACTGCCGCTTGCGCGGAGATCACTGCCGCCTTTGCCGAATTCACGCGCGTGGTTGCGCTGTCGAGCGCCTGCGCAGAGACAAAGCCTTGCGCTTTTAAACCCTGGCTGCGTTTAAGTTCTGCTTCGGCATTGATCAGTTCCACATTGCTCTGGGCGACCCCGGCTTCGGCCTGCCGGATACTCGCTTGCGCCGAGGCGATCGAGGCTTGTACATCACTCGCATCCAGCTTGGCGATCACCTCCCCTTGCTTGACCTGACTGCCTTCGCGTACATTCAGCCAGACCAGTCGCCCGGTGGCCTTGCTCGCCACCGCGGCACGGCGTTGTGCGACCACATATCCCGAAGCGGTCAGCTGCGCATACTGCTGCGATGGGTAAGCGGTCAGCACGGAGGTCGCCTGCACTTCGGTTTTGCCCGGGCGCAGCGCAACGCCTGTGGCGACCACGATGGCGACGATAATCGCAAGCCATTTACCTCGCCCCGATTTCTTGCCGGAAGGAACGACGCTACGATCGATTTTGAGTTGGTTCAGGGACGAAGGCGGGGATGCCTTTGCGGGAGAGTTCGCTGGTATTGGCTCTGTCATTTTTCCGGTACCGGGAAGAAGAAAATAAGACTCAATGGTGGGCTAGCCACCCTCGCGTGTTTCATATAACCTGCACAATCTTAACAATTTTAACATTCAAAAATCGCCCTGATGTGGCAGTTGCGGCAGTAAACATCGCAAATTAAACCTAATTGAATCGTCGGGACTTACGCAAAAACTAAAACCTCTCATCACAGAGACACGCAGACATAGGGCAAAGACCGGAGAGGAAAGGCGTTATGGCATTTCAATATTCAAATGAACCGCAAGCCGGGTGCGGCTGTTGGCACGAAATGCCCCGGAAAGCCGCATCCAGTCTGCGGGTTCAATCTGAATTGTGGCAAACAGTTTTCTATTTTGCGTAAGCCCGCATAGTCATTCAATTTAATTTAATTTGAATTTAATTCGATTCAACGCATCAAAAAATACCTTGCATCAGTCAATATCATCAACCCGGCCAAAAACATCAAAGGAGAATCGAATGCGCAGGACAAACCTCGGTAACAAGACGATCTTAGGTCTCATATTAAGCACCTGTTTTGCAGTGCAGTCTGCCGACGCCGATACGCTGCTGCTACGCCAGCCCAGCGTATCGCGCGACCATCTCGCCTTTGTCTATGCCGGCGATATCTGGCTGACCAGTCGTAGCGGCCAAAACCCGGTGCGGCTGACTACGCATCCTGCATCCGAGTTTTCTCCCAAGTTTTCGCCCGACGGTAAATGGCTCGCCTATTCAGCCAGCTATGACAACAATACCGACGTGTATGTTATCCCGGTTGACGGTGGAGAAGCGCGTCGCCTGACCTGGCATCCGGGTCAGGACGTCGTGGTCGGCTGGAGTGCCGACGGCAAGCGCGTCTTGTTCGCATCGAATCGCGAGATCGCCAATAGCCGCAGCAATCAGCTATATGAAGTGCCGCTGGAAGGTGGCTACGAGAAAAAAGTCATGGAAGCCATCGCCTTTGAAGGCAACTGGTCAGGCGATGGCAAATATCTCGCCTATCGTCCCTTCCGCCAGGCCTATAGCGGTCCCAGCGGCTGGCGGCTGCACCGTGGCGGCACTACACCGCCGATCTGGATCATGGATGTCGCGAATAACAAGCTGGAAAAAATACCGCATGACAATGCCAACGACAGCAATCCGGTCTGGGTCGGCGACGAGGTATTTTTTATTTCCGACCGGGATAACAAAGTAGCGAATCTGTTTGCCTATAACCGCAACACCAAAGCCGTGCGTCAAGTCACCAGGGAAACCACCTGGGATATCCGTAATATCAGCGCGTCCGGCAATAGCGTGGTGTACGAGGCCGGTGGCGAGCTGAAAGAATTCGATGCAGCGACGGGCAAGACGCAAACCATTCATATCAATCTGGAAGCGCAGACCACGCTAGCGATTCAGGCCCGTCCGCAATGGAAAGATGCCAGCAGCACCATCACCTCGGCCAATCTGTCGCCAACCGGCAAACGTGTCGTGCTGAGCGCGCGTGGCGAGGTATTTACCGTCCCGGTAAAAGACGGCTCGGTTCGCAACCTGACCGAGAGCTCCGGCATACGCGAAAAAGACGGCTTATGGAGCCCCGACGGCAAACGCATTGCCTACATCTCTGACGTCGGCCGTCAGCATCGCCTGGTATTGCGTGACCAGGCCGGACTCGATCAAGCGAAAACACTGAGCTTAGGTCAGTCGGGCTATTACACGCTGCTGGCGTGGTCGCCGGATAACCAGATGATCGTGTATCAGGACAACCATCTCCAGTTGTATGTAATTCATCTCAATAACGGCAGCATCAGCAAGATCGACGCGAGCGCGCGACGTTCAAAATTCAACGTCTCGTTTTCTTCCGACAGTAAATGGCTGGCCTACACCGTCGTGGGCGCCAATCATTTTTCGCAAATCAAATTACATGATTTCACGACGGCGAAAAATACCAGTCTGACCGACGGCATGAGTCACGCCGACCATCCTGTGTTTGCGGCGGCCGACTATTTATACTTCACCGCCTCGATCAATGCCGGCCCGACCCAGGTCGGTCTCGATATGTCAACCCAGGAACGGCCGCTACGCAATGGCTTGTATGTCGCGGTTCTGGCTGCGGATGGCAAGTCGCCTTTGTTACCCAAGACTGGCGATGAGGGAAGCAACAAAGACGATGAGAAAAAAGACGAACTTAAAAAAGAAGCGGCTAAAGACCCTGCAAAAGATGCGGCGAAAGACAAAGACGCAAGTAAGGACGCCGCTGCCAAAGTCATCAAGCCAGTCAAGATTGATCTGGCCGGTTTGCCGCAACGTATCGCCGCTCTGCCGGTCGCAGAGCGCAATTACGACAATCTCGCAGTAGCATCGGATGGTTCCTTATTCTATCTGGAGCATCGCCAGCCCGGCGTCAGCCATGAGCCGCCAGCCAATAAGGACGATGATGATGCGGACCTGATGCGTTTTAGTTTTGAAGATAAAAAAGCGAAATCACTGCGCCAGGGCATCGCCTCTTTCAGCCTCAGCGCCGACGGTAAAAAGATCCTGATCCAGTATGCCAAGAGCAAACTCGACATTGGCGATGCCGGCGAAAAACTGGATGCGAAACCGATCGATTTATCGCAAGTACGTATGCAAGTGAATCCACGTGAAGAATGGGAGCAAATCTTCAATGAAACATGGTGGATGGAAAAAGAATTTTTCTACGATGCCAACCTGCACGGTATCGACTGGGATGCCATCTATACGCGCTACCATGCGCTGCTCAAACACGTGCAGCGTCGGGAAGATCTGAATGAGTTGCTGGTCGAGATGATAGGCGAGCTGCAAGTCGGCCATAATCGCACCGGTGGCGGCGATGTCTATCAAGAGAAACCTGTCGCCGTTGGTCTGCTCGGCGCCGATTATAGCTATGAGCAGGGACATTATCGTATTAAAACCATCTATCGCGGCGATCGCTGGAATCCTTTCCTCGCAGCACCTTTGGCGGCTCCCGGCATGAATATCAAGGAAGGCGATTACTTGCTGGCGATCAACGGCAAAGCTTTGGATAAGGGTAAAAATCTGTACTCGCTGTTAGCTAACACAGTCGGTAAACAAGTGACCCTGACCGTCGCCGGCGACCTGACGAATACGCCAGGCAGGCACGTGATCGTGCAACCGGTCGCCAATGAAACAGCATTGCGCCAATGGCATTGGATAGAAAAAAATCGCGAATACGTCCAGAAAAAAACCGACGGCAAAGTCGCTTACGTGTACTTGCCGGATACCGGTTCCGACGGCTATCAATACTTTAACCGCATGTTTTATGCACAAGCCGACAAGTCCGCCCTGATCATCGACGAACGCCGCAATGGCGGCGGGCAAGCGGCCAACTACATCACCGACATCCTGAACCGCCAGTACCTGGCAAGCTGGAAAGACCGCGACGGCCTGTTGTTTACCACGCCGGGCGCTGCGATTTACGGCCCGAAAGCGATGTTGATCGATCAGGATGCCGGCTCCGGCGGCGACTTCTTGCCGTATTCATTCAAGCGTCTCGGTCTGGGCACCTTGATAGGCAAACGCACCTGGGGCGGCCTGATCGGGATTTCCGCCAATCCCGAACTGATTGACGGCGGATTCTTGCTGGTACCTTTCTTCCGATTCTTTACGCCCGAAGGTGAATGGCGCATAGAAAATGAAGGCGTATCGCCGGATATCGATGTCGAACTCGATCCTACCGAGGTCAATGCAGGCAAAGACACTCAGCTCGATGCGGCAATCCAGAATGTCATGCAAAAACTCCAGACATATCAAGCGGTACAGAGACAGCAGACGCCGACGATGCCCAAGTTAGGTAAATAGTTTTGCAACCGACTAAACCGATTCGGTTAAGCAGAACCTAGCTGAATCGGTTTAGCCAAAATAAAAAGCGGCTATCTGCTCGCAGATAGCCGCTTTTTTCATATTACTAACTGTCGTTCTTATTCGTAGTCGCTCACAGGAATGCAAGAACAGAAAAGATTACGGTCGCCATACACGTTGTCCGCGCGACCTACCGGTGCCCAGTATTTTTGCTTGCGCAAAGACGGTAGCGGGAAAGCAGCGATTTCACGACCGTAGGCATGGGTCCATTCATTTGCGACCAAGACTTCAGCCGTATGCGGGGCGTTTTTCAATGGATTGTCTTGGGCGTCGAACTCGCCGCTCGCGACCTTGGCGATTTCTTCACGAATCGCGATCATCGCGTCGATAAAACGATCCAGCTCCGCTTGCGATTCGCTTTCGGTCGGTTCTATCATCAGCGTACCCGGCACCGGGAAGCTCATGGTCGGTGCGTGGAAGCCGAAGTCGATCAGGCGTTTTGCTACGTCTTCATTGCTGATGCCAGTCGCATCGGTCAAGGGGCGCAGATCCAGGATACATTCATGCGCGACCAGGCCATCGTGGCCTGAGTACAGTACCGGGTAATGCGGCGCCAGACGTTTCGCGATGTAGTTCGCGGCCAGAATCGCTGTCTCGGTTGCCGCTTTCAAGCCTTCAGAACCCATCATGGCGATGTACATCCATGAGATCGGCAAAATGCTGGCCGAGCCGAATGGCGCTGCGCTCACCGCAGAAATGCCGTCTTCACCGCGAATATATCCTGTCGATTTTTGATTCGGCAAGAACTTCGCCAGATGCGCACCGACTGCCACCGGGCCAACGCCAGGACCGCCGCCGCCGTGAGGGATGCAGAAAGTTTTATGCAAGTTCAGGTGGCTGACATCGCCGCCGAATTTACCCGGAGCGGCAACGCCGACCAGCGCATTCATGTTCGCGCCATCGACATACACCTGGCCGCCGTGCGCATGGACGATCTCGCACAACTGTTGAATGCCTTCTTCAAACACGCCATGCGTCGATGGATAAGTAACCATGACCGCCGCCAGATTCGCGCTGTGCTTTTCCGCTTTGGCTTTGAGGTCAGGCAGATCAACGTTACCTTTGTCGTCGCATGCCACCACCACCACATCCATACCGACCATACTGGCTGATGCCGGATTGGTGCCGTGTGCCGATGAGGGGATCAGGCAGATATTGCGATGCGCCTCGCCGCGCGATGCGTGATATGCCTGGATCACCAGCAAACCGGCGTATTCGCCCTGGGAACCGGCATTCGGCTGCAGGGATACGGCATCATAGCCGGTCGCTGCGCACAGCATGGCTTCTAACTGCGCGATCATTTCGCGATAGCCGATGGTCTGATCGTCCGGTGCGAATGGATGGATACTGGAAAATTCCGGCCAGGTGACCGGGATCATTTCTGATGTCGCATTCAATTTCATCGTGCATGAACCCAATGGAATCATGGTGCGATCCAATGCCAGATCTTTGTCCGCCAGGCTGCGCAGGTAACGCAGCATTTCATGTTCGGAGTGATAGCGATTGAATGTCGGATGCGTCAGGTAAGTGCTGGTGCGCAACAAGGCTGCTGGCAAGGCGTCGTTCACAGCGGCTTCCGTTGCAGCAAAGTCAGGAATCGAAAGGCCATTTGCAAAGATGGCCCACAAGGCGTCGATATCGACACGCGTAGTCGTTTCATCCAGCGATACGCCAACTTGGGTTGCGCTGATCTGGCGCAGGTTGTAGCCCGCTGCTTGTGCGGCTTGATGGGTTGCTGCTGCGTCCTTGACATTGATGGTCAGGGTGTCGAAGTAAGTGTGATTCGCGACGCTCACGTCGAGCTTGTTCAGGCCAGCCGCCAATACGCCGGTGAAGCGATGCACGCGTTGTGCGATTTGACGCAAACCGGCCGGGCCGTGATACACGGCATACATGGAAGCCATCACTGCCAGCAAAACCTGGGCGGTACAGATGTTCGATGTGGCTTTTTCGCGGCGGATATGTTGTTCACGTGTTTGCAATGCCAGGCGATACGCTTGCTTGCCCTGTGCATCGATGGTCACCCCCACCAGGCGTCCCGGCATGCTGCGTTTGAACGCATCGCGGGTCCCCATGTAACCGGCATGCGGACCACCGAAGCCGAGCGGCACGCCAAAGCGCTGGCTGTTGCCGACGACCACGTCGGCGCCCCACTCGCCTGGCGGCGTAATCAGTGTCAAGGCCAGCAAATCGGCAGCGGCAATCACCATGGCGCCTTTGGCATGCACAGCCGCAGCGAATTCGCGGTAATCGCGGATCGTGCCATCCACACTTGGATATTGCAACAGGACGCCGAAGCAATCGTTTTCCAGGGCTTCGTTAGCGGTCAGGGTACGGACTTCGATACCCAGAGGCTGGGCGCGGGTTTCGATAATTTCACGGGTTTGTGGCAAGACATCGTGAGCCACGTAGAACACATTCGAGTTCGATTTGCCGACGCGCTGGATCAGCGTCATCGCTTCCGCTGCCGCTGTACCTTCGTCCAGCATTGAGGCATTCGCGATGTCCATGCCGGTCATATCGGTGACGACTTGCTGGAAGTTCAGAATCGCTTCCAGACGGCCTTGAGAAATCTCTGGCTGGTAAGGCGTGTACGCGGTGTACCAGGCCGGATTCTCAAAAATATTCCGCAGAATCACGCCGGGCGTATGGGTGTTGTAATAACCCTGACCGATCAGGGATTTGAGTACCTTGTTTTTACCAGCCAATGCTTTCAAGCTTGCCAGCGCTTCTGTTTCTGATTTGGCGTCGGTGAATTGCGCCAGCGGCAGTACGTCATGGCGGCGGATATTGGCGGGCACAATCGCATCGATCAAAGCGGTGCGCGTCGCATAACCCAAGGTCTTGAGCATGGCGGCTTGTTCTGCCTCGGAAGGTCCGATATGTCGGGCGATGAAAGCGTCATGCGCTTCGAGTTGGGTCAGGCTGGTGCGGGTCATAATATGTCTGCAGAAAAAGTGGCGATGATGAAAGCGACTTCAAATAAAAATCGCTGCTGCCGGAGCGATGACATCCACTCCGGCAATCAAAAAAGCGTATCAATGGATCAGTTGTGCGATTGAACAGTGACAGGAATTAGCCGATATTTTTGGCGTAAGCATCGGCGTCCATCAAGGCATCGACATCGGCCATGTTCGCTGGCTTCAGTTTGAACATCCATGAACCGAAGGCATCCGTATTGATGGATTCCGGCGCATCGACTACCGCTTGATTGACTTCGACCACTTCGCCAGAGACAGGGGCGTAGATGTCGCCTGCCGCTTTGACAGATTCCACCACAGCGCAATCTTTACCGGCAGTCAATACCTGACCGACTTTTGGCAAATCGACGAACACGATATCGCCCAAGGCATCTTGCGCGAAATCGGAAATACCGACAGCGATCGTGCCGTCGGCTTCAACGCGCACCCATTCGTGGGACGCTGTGTATTTGAGGTTAGCTGGAATTGTCATGGGGTTCTCCAAAAAATTAAAATAATAAATTGTTACGGATAAGCTTACGAGACGAAATCATTAAAAACATAAAAACCTCTCAAATATGTCTTACGCTACCAATACCTTGCCGTTACGCACGAAAGGCAATTTCACTACCGTCGCAGCCAATTGCTTATCGCGAATCGCGACGTGCACGGTATCGCCGATCGCAACGCCCATAGGCAGGCGCGCCAGAGCGATCGCTTGCTGCATGCTTGGGCTGAACGTGCCGCTGGTGATTTCGCCTTCGCCTTGTGCGGTAATGACTGTTTGGTGAGCGCGCAGGATGCCGCCTTTTTCACGCAGAATCAGGCCGAGGAATTGTGCGGTCTGGCCTTGTTCCTGCAAGGCTTTTTTACCGACGAAATCGCGCTCGGCAACCAGATCGATGGTCCATGCCAGACCGGCATTCAATGGATTGACTGTTTCATCCATGTCTTGTCCGTACAGATTCATACCGGCTTCCAGGCGCAGGGTGTCGCGTGCACCCAGACCTGCGGGCTTGACGCCGACGGCAGCCAGAGCGTTCCACAGATAGGTGACACGTTCCGCAGCGACCGCGATTTCAAAACCATCTTCACCGGTGTAACCCGTGCGAGCCACCATGACTTCGCCGAATGCCGTGCCGGCAACAATGACGGCGTTGAAAGGCTTGATCTCGGCGCTGGCGGCCTTGGTTTCCGGTAAAACTTCCCATGCTTTGGCGCGGGCATTCGGGCCCTGTACGGCGACCAGGGCAAAGGCGTTCGCACCATCGCGACGCTGCGTAATGGTGATACCGGCCTGGGTTGCAAGATTATGCGCATTCATCCAGGCTACGTCTTTTTCTGCGGTGCCTGCATTGACGACCAGACGGAACCAGTCTTCGCTGAAATAATAAATAATCAGATCGTCAACGACCGTACCTTCCGGCTTCAGCATGCAGGAATACAGCGCTTTGCCAGGAACTTGTAATTTATCGACGTTGTTGGCAACCAGGCCGCGCAAGAAGCTGCGGACATTTGTCCCTTTGAGATCGACTACGCACATGTGGGAAACGTCGAACATGCCGCAATCGGTACGGACTGCATGATGTTCTTCGATTTGTGAACCGTAGTTGACTGGCATGTCCCAACCGCCAAAATCGACCATCTTTGCGCCGGCGGCACGGTGGGCTGCGTTGAGGGGGGTTGCCTTGAGAGTTGCGGCTGCTTGCGTCATGAGAACCTCATTACCAAAATAGAAGGGACAATGCATCACGCAGACGGGAACTTGCCCATCACATGCGATGACATCGCAGACCCCTCTGTCCTGATACCTGAGAGATTACGGACTGGCTATAACGCCCATCCGTGCGCACCTTCGGTGGATAGTTCGGCTTGATGACAGTTGCCGCTACCGCTCTCCAGAGTTTGGGGTGTTTCTACAACCCCGCTGATCAGTCCTTTTGCCTGAGAGTTTTTGGGTGTTAGCCCCTTCGGCGGCGGCTGACAAAACTTTGTCCAGCCACGCTCTCCTGATCAAGTAGCGCGATTATAAGGGCTTCGTTCCCTGTTGTGAACTTTAGCGCGCTAAATATTTGCGCCAGGCATCATATAAAACTGAAGCCGCATATCTGATGCGGCTTAGCAGGCATAAATGGCTCAAAAGGCGCATGGAATATGCGGATGCAATTCTTCCATCTAACTTAATCATTCCGGTAAATATCGCGTTTGATCTGCTGCATTTGCTGGCTATAACGGAACTCCCAGCTGCGCAGCTCCTCCATGCGGTAGGCAGAACCTTGCAAAAATTCGCGCAACTCCTGCCGTTCGCGTTCACGCCTGCGGTCATTACTGGCGGTATCGTTATTGGTCACACGATTCTTATCATCCTGATCACGCCGGATCTCACGCTCAATCCGCTCCAGGCGGCGAGCGGCATCAGCGCGCCGGTCGTTTAACGAGGCCAGATCGATATGAATGTTGCTGAGCTTTCTGGCAATATCCTCGTAGTCCTGGCCTGCATTCCAAGCGCGGCGTACCTGATTTTGCTGGCTGGCTTGACAGACTTCGAGAGCCATCCGGTGATTGCGGCGGCCAAAAGCGAAGGCATTCTCAGGGCTGCAGTAGACGGCGTTTTGCGCAAACCATGCCTGATTGTAGGTATCGCGCGTTTGCGGAATCACGAACACATTATTGCGCCGGGCGTTGCTGATGCGCTCTTCGATTTGATTCGGTTGGCCGAAGCCATCTGCATTCCCGGCTTCGCGCCAATACTGGATCAGTCTTTGCTCCCATTGCTGCTGGTATTCTGCTTCGCTGAATTTCAAGCCACGCGCCCTGGCATCGGCACGTCGGGTAATCACATCGCGCCCCTCAGTCGCATCGCTCCAGCCGAGGCGGCGCCAGTATTCGACGATTTCTTTATTCCAGGCTGCTTTATAGGCATCTTCGCGTACCTGCACACCCTTTGCCTGTGCCGCTTGCGCGTGATTTTTCAGCTCGCTATCCGGCACTCCGTCATGCGCATCCTGAAAACCGGTCTGCGTCCAATACGCATAATTGCCGGCATGCCAGCCTTGCTGGTAACTGCCTTGATTGAAACCGATCGCCTGGCCGCTGGCAGCCCTTAGCTGCTCGTCTTTGGCGGAACGTCCTGCTTTGCCATCGGTATCGCCAACACCATACCAATAGTCGGCATTGCCGCGCACCCAGCCGCGCTGATACGCATCCTGATTCGGCGGTGTGTGATTTTTAACGATGGTGTCAGTCTTCAACTGCTGCTCATAATTCGAGATTGCCAGGGCACTGATGCCATCCTGCACGCCGACCTGCTCCCAAAAATGCTGATTACCCTGTTGCCAGCCAGCTTGGTACTGACTCGCAGACTCCTGCTTAATTTTGTCGCCGTCAACCGTCGCACAAAACTGGCGACGCTCCTCAAAGCGCGCATCAAAACCTTGCGCACCGTCTTTATTGCCGATGAAGTTCCAGTCGCCTACCTTGCAATCCTGCCTCAGATTCATGGTGGTCTGGCAGGCCGCCAATGGCAGAAGCATTACCGCAGCGAGCAGAAACTTGCGAAAAAATATCAGCATAAATAGCACGGGTTTCATATTGGAATACCTGACTAACGTTTGCCGCCCCTGTTTTGTTGACCTTATCACCAACATAAAACGCCTTCTAACGATACCGCAACACGATGCGACCCGGCTCTCGCAAGGGCTGAGCGCAACACGCCCGGGATCAGCCCTGCTATAAAACGACTTGGCTAGTCAACTTGACGTCAGGTATTCTTCGCACCTGGACTCGCCCTGTTCAAGCGTTCCTTAATCTTGTTTTAATCTGTTTTAATCTGTTTTAATCTGTTTTAATCTTATTTATTACGCCCTACATCGCCATCAAAGATGAATATCAGGAATAACACTGGCTGTTTCATCGACGTACCAGGTCAGGATTTTCTATTTCTATTCCCCCAATTTTGCAGACTGTCGCATGTTAATGGCAATCACCCGCCGATTTCTTTACAGTAACAACATGTCTTAAATCAGTTTGCTTTGGTAATTCCCTATGGTTGGCCAAGCAAAAAAGTAACACTTTATTAGAGAATCCCATCATGCATCCCAACGCTATCCAAACCGTCAAACAACTTGCCACTGCATTCCTGCATTGGTTGAGTCAGGCATTTGACAAGACTGCTGCCTGGGTGACTCAGTTATCCTGGTGGAAGTTTTTTTTGTTTGCCTTAATCATGATGATTGCCGGTTCGATCTTTCAGGACAATATCCTGAGCTCGGAAGACAGTGTCATTGTCACCAATAAAAAAGCCGCAAAAAAAGCCAGCAAGACCAAGAACCTCAATGATGGCGATACCAATATTGAAATCGACGGTACCGGTATTCATATTCGCAAAAACAAAACGGACGGTAGCGGCAAGCAAATCGAAATTGATGAAAACGGGATCCGTGTCCTGAAGGAAGCCAGCGTACCGGTACCACCCGCTCCGCCGTCCCCATCGGCAGTCCCGGCGGCACCTGCCGCACCCACGCCTCCCGCCGCACCAGATGCCTCCAGGCCCGCATCAGCGCCAACTCCGCCAGCCGTGCCAAAAGTTGGTCAGGATGATATCCATATCAAGCTGCCGCCAGACATTGCCCAAGAGATCAGCAATGATATCGAGGACGCGGTGGCAGATGCCGCCGATGAGGAAGTGAAAAGCTACCAGAAGAAATCATCCAAATGGTTTATCAATTTTGTCATGCTCCTGATCTTCGGTCTTTTAGGCATGAAGGCATTGATGGGCGGTAAAGTCCGGGCAGAAGAAAAAGCCAGGGAAGCAAATCTGTCTGCCGAACGCGAGTCCCTATTGCGCCAGGTCAGTGAAGCGCAGATGCAAATGATGCAGGCGCAGGTCGAACCGCACTTTTTGTTTAACACCTTGGCATCCGTCGAGCATTTGATCGAGACAGACCCGCCAAGGGCCGCTGCGATGCAACGCAGCCTGATCTCTTACCTGCGTGCGGTGCTGCCGCAAATGCGCGAGAACGCGACCAAAACCAATCTCGGTCGCGAAGCCGATATGGTGAAGTCGTATCTCGAGCTTTTAAAAATGCGCATGGAAGAAAGATTGGAAGTCGACTTCAATATGCCAGAGGGATTACGCAGTGCCTGCTTCCCGCCAATGATGCTGCAATCGCTGGTCGAAAATGCGATTAAGCATGGATTAGAGGTAAAAGCAGAAGGCGGCACGGTGCGCTTCCACGTGGAAGTCGCCCACAACAAGTTGCGTGTATCGGTCAGTGACGACGGTCTTGGTTTTGGTGCGATGCCTAGCAACGGCACCGGCCTGGGTTTGCAGAATATCCGGGAACGCCTGAAACTCATTTACAAAGAAAAAGCACAAATGATCATTACACCCAATCAACCAACGGGAGTTTGCGTTACTATAGAAATTCCTTATGAGTTAGCCAACTAATTAACACTGATTCCACTATGCCTACAGCGATACTAGCCGATGATGAAAGACTGATGCGCGACCAATTAAGGTCGCGCCTGGAGCAGGTCTGGCCGGAACTGCAAATTCTCGATGAGGCCAAAAATGGCGAGGAAGCGATTCAGCTAGTCGAGAACCTGACGCCTGATTTCGCCTTTCTGGATATCCGCATGCCAGTAAAAACCGGATTGGAAGCGGCGAAAGAAATTGGCAGCAAAGCGCACATCGTCTTCATCACTGCCTACGACCAATATGCGATTGAGGCATTCGATCACGGTGCCGTCGATTACGTCTTAAAACCGGCAGATATAGAGCGGCTTAGCAAAACCGTCGATAGGTTAAAAGCTCGCTTGAGCAGCAAAGACGAGCCGAACGATATGAGCAATATGCTGGCTCAGCTCGCCAGGCAAATGGGTATAGGCACCAAGGTCAATTACCTGCAATGGATACAAGCATCGATTGGCCAGGAGTTGCGCCTGATTCCGGTAGAAGAAATTTTATTCTTTCAGTCGGATGAAAAATATACCCGGGTGCAAACGGCAACGTATGAGGCGCTCATCAGGAAACCGGTGCGCGATCTCGCCGAAGAACTTGATCCGGCCTTATTTTGGCAAATTCATCGCGCCACGCTGGTCAATGCAAAAGCCATCTCGGGTGTCGTGCGTGATTTGCGAGGGCGCCACTTAGTGCAAGTAAAAGGACTGACAGAAAAATTAGAAGTAAGCCGCAGCTTTGTACATTTGTTCAAGCAAATGTAGCCTGATTAAAAACTTTGCAGCACAACGCCGAACATATCCGGTGCTATCAAGAAAAATTACCTATATTGATAGAAACAGGTAGTGCAGCGATGAGTCTGGCAGATGTGTTATTCATCGTATCGACATAACCGCCAGGGACGAGGAGAGCTATGATGAGGAAAATGCAATTATTCCCGATGGCGCTCCTCTGTCTATGCGGACTTCTCACGAATCAGGCACTGTCCCAGACCAGTTTTCAACTGCGATGCAATAGAGAATTGCCGCAAGCCAGCATCATCGTGACTGAAGCCGAGGGACCCTACTCCATACACAATAATGTGAGCAGCCGAAAATTGCGCACAATGAGTAGCAAAGCCTATTCCACCGACTATATTCTGGGACTGACCTCAAGACACAGTATTATTCAAATCGATTTTGAGGGCCCTATGATCGAAGACAAGCAGAATAATCAGGAATGCTTCGCGCCACGAATCGAAATAAGCATGGAGCATCCTGCAATTGATGTCTATGTGAGTAAAGAATTTCCCGAGAATTCATGCGTCTATAACGAGATTCTCGAACATGAAATGCAGCACGTAAAATTGTATAAAGAAAAATTGCCCGCTTTAGCCGATTTAGTACGTCAGGAGATGAGCAAACGCTACGCCAATACCCCTTTGATTGGTCCCATAGGAAGAACCAAAGAACAACTCAGCGAAGACATCAACCGTACGTGGATGCCATTTATCAAGGCTGAACTGGAAAAAATTGAAGATTTGCAGGCCGCACTTGATTCTGAGGATGAATACACCAGGCTGAGCTGGTCGTGTCTTGGCCAGGCTCAGACGATCTTAGGTTTTCGCGACCGGCACTAAATGCGATCTCGTCAATAGCAAAGCCGCAACCACTGATATGGTTGCGGCTTTGATGGATAACAATCCAATACTCCCTCTATGAATTTTTAAATAATCCAGTCCTTACTGCGCGATCTACCCTATTTATACAAATTCACTGGGGGGAGTATTTATAAAATATGGAGTCCGATCCACCAGGCAATCGCTGCAACAAAAGCGCTGGCAGGGATAGTCAAAATCCAGGCCCAGACAATATTCCCCGCGACACCCCAACGCACTGCCGACATTTTTTGGGCCGAACCTACGCCAACGATGGCGCC
This sequence comes from Undibacterium sp. Jales W-56, assembly GCF_025548535.1. Lineage (GTDB taxonomy): Bacteria > Pseudomonadota > Gammaproteobacteria > Burkholderiales > Burkholderiaceae_D > Undibacterium. Next base: position 591,731 of record NZ_JAJLQW010000002.1, read on the forward strand.
CGTGATGGTATGGGTAGTCGAGACAGGGATCCCGAAATGCGATGCAACAAACAAGGTAATCGCCCCGCCGGTCTCGGCACAAAAGCCGCCCACAGGTTTTAATTTGGTAATCTTTTGCCCCATGGTTTTCACAATGCGCCAACCGCCAAACAAAGTCCCGAGACCGATCGATGCATAGCATGAAATGACGACCCACATCGGCGGCAGAGCGTCACTATTGGAAACGTAACCGGCAGACACCAGCAACATCCAGATAATGCCAATGGTTTTTTGGGCGTCATTGCCGCCATGCCCAAGGCTGAACATCGATGCGGACACCAATTGCAAGCGGCGGAACCATTTGTCGACCTTCAATGGCGTCGATTTGACGAACAGCCAGGACACAATCAGCATCATGACGGAGCCCAGGACAAATCCCAATAAGGGCGACACCACAATAAAGATGATCGTGGTCCACAAACCTTTGGAAACCAAGGCACCGGTACCGGCCTTGGCTACTGCGGCACCCACCAGGCCGCCGATCAGGGCGTGGGATGAGGAAGACGGGATACCAAAATACCAGGTAACCAAATTCCAAAAGATAGCCCCGACTAAAGCACCGAAAATCACATAATGATCAACCACGGATGGATCGATAGTACCCTTACCGATCGTCGCAGCAACTTTCAATTGAAAAAACAAGATAGCAATGACGTTAAAAAACGCGGCCATCGCGACCGCTTGCTGCGGCTTTAACACTCCTGTAGAGACCACCGTCGCAATCGCGTTGGCAGCATCATGGAAGCCATTCATAAAATCAAATAACAAAGCCAGGATCACCAGTAAGGCGATAACGTACAGGCTCATGTGGACGGTTTGCATGGAATTCACTTCTCTTTTAAGTTCTCATTTCAATTCCCTGAGTCAACCGGGAACGAGCACCTGTTAAAACTATTGCCTAAATATCTTGATCAACTATCTCGCACCAAGCGAGCAAAGCTGAGTTTGATGACTCAGTTGATGAGGTTTAAGCGTTTTCGACAATGATGCCTTCAATGATGTTTGCCACATCTTCGCAACGATCGGTAACCGTTTCAAGAATTTCGTAAATCGCCTTCAGCTTGATCAGGTTACGCACGTCCGGCTCATCGCGGAACAACTTGGACATCGCCGCGCGCATGACGTGATCTGCATCCGATTCCAGGCGATCGATTTCCTCGCAGATGGAGAGCATCTGACGCGAGTTCGCCATATTCGGCAATAATGCCACCGCATCCTTGACCTTTTCAGCGCAAGCGAGGCACAACTCCGCCAGGCGCTTCGCTTCAGGCGTGATCTCACGAATATCGTACAAAGAAATGGTTTGGGCAGCGTCCTCCAGCAGATCGAGAATATCGTCCATACGCGTGATCAGCTTATGGATATCGTCTCGATCTATTGGAGTAATGAATGTCTTGTGCAAGAGCTCGATAGTGTTGTAAGTGACCGTATCCGCCTGTTTTTCAATCGCTTCGATCGCATGAACCCTGATTTCCAGATCATCAAAATTAGTCATCAGAGCGACCATTTCTTTTGATCCTTTGACACACAATTCAGCATGCTGATTAAAGAGTTCAAAAAACTTTCCCTCTGTAGGCATCAATCGTCCAAACATTTTTTTCTCACTAAAGTAGTAACACTAAAATTGTGTCGAAGTTACAGGGGTGTTCCCTATAACTTCAGACGCTTTTCAATATTGAATAAATTTACTAAAACCAACTGCGAAGAACGAAACTAGAACTATTCGTTATCGCCATAAATAGACAATGAACCTGTGTAGTTGTCGAACTTGGTGTACTCGCCCAGGAAGGTCAGGCGTACGCTACCGATTGGACCGTTACGCTGCTTACCGATAATAATCTCAGCGGTACCTTTGTCGGGCGAATCCGGGTTATATACCTGGTCGCGATAAATAAACAAGATCACATCCGCATCCTGCTCAATCGCACCTGACTCACGCAAATCTGACATGACGGGACGTTTATTCGGGCGCTGCTCAAGTGAGCGATTCAACTGGGATAATGCAATGACCGGGCATTGCAATTCTTTCGCCAGGCCTTTTAAACTACGGGATATTTCAGAAATTTCCGTCGCACGATTTTCACCACTGGAATTACCCGACATCAATTGCAAGTAATCGATAATGATCAAACCCAATTTGCCACATTGACGCGACAAACGACGTGAGCGGGCGCGCAACTCGATTGAACTGAGCGCCGGAGTCTCATCGATATACAACTGCGCATCGTTCATCTTTTGAATCGCATGCGTCAAACGCGGCCAGTCCTCATCGACCAGACGTCCTGTACGCAAGCGATGCTGATCCAGGCGACCGACCGACCCCAGCATACGCATCGCTAATTGCGCACCACCCATCTCCATCGAAAACACGGCAACCGGCAAACCGCTTTCGATAGCGACATTTTCGCCGATATTGATAGAAAACGCAGTTTTACCCATCGATGGACGGCCTGCAACGATGATCAAATCGCCCGGCTGCAAACCAGAAGTCATGCGATCCAGATCCGCAAAACCCGTCGGGACGCCGGTAATATCACTCGTATGGTCGCGGTTATACAGTTCATCAATACGCTCTACGACTTGCGTCAGTAAAGGTTGGATCGCCGTAAAGCCTTGCGCACCGCGTGCGCCCTCTTCGGCAATCGCAAAGATTTTCGACTCGGCCTCGTCCAGCATCTGCTTGACTTCTTTGCCTTGCGGATTAAACGCATTGCCGGCAATTTCATCCGAGACCGAGATCAACTTACGGAGCACGCCACGGTCACGCACAATCTCGGCATAGCGACGAATGTTTGCCGCAGAAGGGGTATTTTGCGCCAACGCATTCAGATAGGTCAGGCCACCAGCATCATCGGCTTTATTGATGCCGGTTAAGGCCTCATACACCGTGATCACGTCGGCCGGCTTGGTCGCATTAATCAGCTTAACGATCGCCTGGAAAATAATACGATGATCGTAGCGATAGAAATCATCCTCACGAATGAAGTCAGCAATCCTGTCCCAGGCCGCGTTATCTAACAGTAGACCTCCCAACACAGATTGCTCTGCCTCGATGGAATGTGGGGGTACGCGAATGGAGTCTAACTGCGGATCGGAAGGTGCTTTCATGGCGCGCATTATACCTTTTTATTCAAGCTCAAAAACAAAGAAAACACAGCGAACAGCTCACCTGAAACACAATTTATAACGCAAAAAAAGCCGGGCAAGCCCGGCTTTTTTGAAACTGAAATGGCGTATTAAGCGTGCTCGCCCAATACAGCAACAGTGACATTCACAACCACGTCTGTGTGCAATGCGACTGCAACAGAGTAATCGCCAACGATTTTCAATGGGCCTTGTGGCATACGGATCTGTGCTTTTTCAACCGCAAAACCTTGTTTAACCAGGGCTTCAGCGATGTCGAAGTTAGTCACAGAACCGAACAAACGGCCATCAACGCCAGATTTTTGTGAGATCTGAACCGTCAGACCTGACAGTTTTTCGCCCGCAGCTTGCGCTACAGCCAAACGCTCGGCAGCAGCTTTTTCCAAGTCTGCACGTTTCGCTTCGAACTCAGCGATTGCAGCAGCGGTTGCGCGACGAGCCATACGTTGCGGGATCAAGAAGTTACGTGCGTAACCGTCTTTAACTTTAACTACATCGCCCAGATTGCCGAGATTAACGACTTTATCAATCAGAATAACTTGCATATTTTTCTCCTAGTACCTTGTCGTCAATTACGCTGTGTGCAGATCAGTGTACGGCAGCAACGCGAGGTAGCGTGCGCGCTTGATCGCTGTGTCGACTTGACGTTGGTACAAAGCTTTAGTACCGGTCAAACGTGCTGGCATGATTTTGCCGTTTTCTTGCACGAAGTCTTTCAGTGTATCGACATCTTTGTAGTCAACTTGCGCTACGTGTGCTGCTGTAAAGCGGCAGAATTTTTTACGCTTGAACAAAGGGTTTTGTTGCTGGCGCTTTTGTTTCAGTTTGCTTTTGTCAAATTTTTTACCGAATGCCATTTTTGGCTCCTAATCTAGTAAAGTCGTCTCGAACTCAGTAATGTGAAATACGAGACTTTTGCTGTTACGGTTCTTGCGCGACAAAAACCCGGTGAATTGCATGACTACACCCAACTCTATCTCTAAAAATCGTTTTGAAATATCGCCTGCTGCTACTGCGTTGATTTCAAATTCGACTACACGTTGGGTACTTGCCTGCTCTTGCTTAGAACTGTGAGCCAGTACTGCAGAGGCTATCGGAATTCCTGCTGGCGTATAGCGCAGTGCCGATTTCTCCAAAATACTGGCAACAACTTTAAGCTGATTCACTGACTTCTGTTGCGTCCTCTAAAGGTCAATTATGCTGCTGGCGCTTCTACGCGTTGCGTCTTGGCAGCATCTTCTTTCTGTACAGCTTTCATCATTGGAGATGGCGCTGTTTCAGCTTTCTTCATCTTGACTGTGAGGTGGCGCAGAACAGCATCATTGAATTTGAATGCGGTTTCCAACTCAAGCAGAGTCTCAGCATCGCACTCAATGTTCATGCAAACATAATGTGCTTTAGCCAGTTTTTGAATCATGTAAGCCAATTGACGACGGCCCCAATCTTCAACACGGTGTACTTGACCGTTACGAGCAACAACAGAAGCCTTGTAACGTTCGATCATTGCCGGCACTTGCTCGCTTTGATCAGGATGTACGATAAATACGATTTCATAATGACGCATATATTCTCCTTGTGGACAATAAAATAGCCCGCCTCGGCGTCAAGACGAGTGCGGGAAGAGGAAAAGCCCATGACTATACTGCATTTTTTCAATTTACTCAATAGTTTCAAGCACTTATTATGATAAGTGAAGTAATTGTGACTTCAATCAATTTATCCAATGTCGAATTAAAAATTTTTGGTTATTCAAGCATTTATGTTTATACTGTACAAAAATACAGGCTGCATATAAACCCAGCCCAACTCTGTTTAAACGGAATTTCATTATGTTAAAACTCACTGCCCGCCAAGAACAGATTCTGAATCTGATTAAAGATGCGATTCAGAATACAGGCTTCCCTCCGACCAGGGCAGAAATTGCGACCGAGTTAGGTTTTCGCTCAACCAATGCAGCAGAAGAGCATCTGCAAGCACTGGCGCGCAAAGGCGTCATCGAAATAGCTCCAGGCACATCGCGCGGCATCCGCTTGCTTGATTCTGCATTGAGCAATATCAAAGGGAAATTTAGCTCCGGAGCACAGCTGGCTTTGCCCCATCCCGCGTTGATGCAACTCAGCTTGCCTTTAGTCGGCAGAGTAGCTGCGGGTTCACCTATCCTCGCACAGGAACATATCGACACAAGCTATCAGGTTGATCCGGCACTATTTTCCGCCATTCCTGATTACTTGTTAAAAGTAAGGGGCATGTCAATGCGCGATGCCGGCATTCTGGATGGTGACTTGCTTGCAGTTAAAAAATCCAGTGAAGCAAAAAATGGGCAAATCGTGATTGCCCGCATGGGCGACGATGTGACTGTTAAACGATACAAAAAATCAGGCAACATGATTGAATTGCTTGCCGAAAATCCCGATTATCCAAATATCAAAATTACAGAGCAAGACGAAGATTTTTCTTTGGAAGGACTGGCGGTCGGATTGGTACGTGCATGGACGTAAATTGGCGGATGACTAGAAACGACCATAAATATCCTGGAACCTAACAATGTCGTCTTCACCAAGATATTCACCACTCTGGACTTCAATCATGACCAGATTCAGAATCCCGGGATTCTCTAATCTATGCTTGTGACCAGCAGGAATAAAAGTAGATTCATTGGTGCTAATCAATAACTCTTTGTCGCCGTTGACTACCTTTGCCATGCCACTCACAACGATCCAGTGTTCGCTGCGGTGATGATGCATTTGCAGGGACAATGACGCACCAGGTTTTACTTCAATACGCTTAATTTTATATTTAGTGTCTTGTTCAAGCACCGTGTAAGTACCCCAAGGGCGATGTACCGTCTGATGCAATTTATGTGCGTCGTGACCGCTGCTTTTCAGCGCTGCGTACAGATGCTTTACATCCTGGACGCTGGACTTATCAGCAACCAGCAATGCATCAGGAGTATCGACAATAATCAGATTATCGACGCCAACCGCGCCAATGACGCGCTTATTGCTTTGGATATAGCAATTTGACACATCGTGGAGCAAGGCTTCGCCGTCAATACGATTGCCATTGGTGTCTGGCATTGTCAGGTCGCCTAATGCAACCCATGAGCCGACATCACTCCAGCCCAAATTGCAAGGGATAACAGCAACCTGGTCCGATCGCTCCATCACGGCATAGTCGATCGAATTATCCGGGATAAGCTCGAACGTTGCTGGTTCAAGCTCGACCTGGCTGTATCCGGTACCTTTGAGGGTACGCGATTGTGCCATGCATTTTTTTGTTGCCGTAAGAATGTCGGGGCAATATTGCTCCATGGCTTTCAGTATGGATCCCGCCTTGAAACAGAACATGCCGGAGTTCCACAAATAACGGCCTGAGGCAAGGTATTCTTTGGCTTTTTCAAGCGAAGGCTTTTCTACAAAGCGCACAACTTTGTTGCCATCTGCTTCTATGTAACCATAACCAGTTTCAGCCGCTTCGGGTTGAATACCGAACGTAACGAGACTACCCTGCTCTGCCAGCCTGGTCGCCTCTTTCACCGCGGTCGCAAATGCAGCCTGATCTTCGATTAAATGATCTGCCGCCAGGACCAGCATCATCGCATCGGCTCCGTAGGCTTCTGTCAAATACAGCACTGCTGATGCAATAGCGGCGGATGTATTGCGGCCAAAAGGTTCAAGGATGAAAGAGGTATCAAGTTTGTCGCGATTGATTTCTTTATACTCATCCTGCGTTTTAAAAAAAAGTTCCCGGTTGGTGACCGTTAAAACTTCTTTTACTTCGGGTAAGTGCGCTCCGCGCAAAAAAGCCTTTTGTAAGAGACTTTGACCGTCCGCGAGGCGAATAAAAGGTTTCGGGTGCAACTCCCGGGAAACTGGCCACAAGCGCGCCCCTACGCCACCACACAAAATTGTCGGGAAAAGTTGCATTAATTCCTCTGTTTCATTTCAATAAATTGTTTATCTTTATTTTTCAACAATTATCAAAGATTTTGTTAAATCAATATTTTTTCAGTATTATCCCATGCGAAATCAGTTCAGCTCGGTTTAACGATGTTTAGTGCGATGCGATCAATAGATCATGGGTATTTTTCGAAATTGATTTGCTATTGTTACAGCAATATATGTTTTTATTATCAATAAATCAATTTAATTTTCTCTTTTTGATCGATGCACTCATAAACAATCGCCCCTTGCTTTGTTTGACTTTTTCTTTGTTCAAAGATCAGGATGAAATACAGATCAAGCTAGGTGTATTTGGTAGCGTTAACCACCGCTCCAGCTTTTATCGTCATTCGGGATGACAAGGCGCAAATAGTTTATTGCAGACGATATTAAAAAGCGGCGCAGACTAAAAATCTGCACCGCTTTTTTTAAACAAAATTACAAATAATTTAAAAGCTTATTTCGTTGTTTTATCTTTGCGGACACCTGCTGCTGTTGCCGGCAGATATTTCAAAGGATCGTTCATACCGGCAACATAAGCTGTTGCCACGGTGCGAGGTTTGAGGCATGTGGCGCTCAGTACGCGGGAATCAGCGGAGATGTCATTTGTGCAGATAGACAAATCCTTGACCGTATCGAGCGAGATACCAGCCGCTGCTGCGACGGATACGACTGAACCGGCGCCAGCGCCGTTCGCCATCAATGTATCGACAGTTGCTTGCAAATCTTTGCTGTTTGTCAGCGCAGTGAAAATGCCATCGACAGATGTATCTACAGTACCTGCTTGTGCAACTGAGGCAATGCCTGAAACCAACAACAAACCAATAACTGCTTTTGAGACAAATTTCTTCATGGCGACTCCTGAGTGAATTGAATAGCCTGGCGAGGCTATATTGATTTTAATTAAGTTTAGATCAAATTCAAAGCCTAAATTTGTATCCTGTGAATCAACTGTTTTTCGAAAAACGTTTTTAGAGGGAAGCATGCCTTTTCAGTCATGATTTATAGCCGAGACAGAGGCATTCCTTTGTTTTTTTAGGGCTTACACAAAACGGCAAGCTTACCACCGTTCATATTGAACCCGCAGGCTGGATGCGGCTTTCAGCGGCATTTCGTGCCAACAGGCGCACCCAGCTTGCGGGTTCGTTTTTATATTCATTTCATAGAACCGGTTCTCTTGCTTTTCTCTGTGTCTCCGTATCTCTGTGGTGAGAGGTTTTGATTTTTGCGCAAGTCCTATTCAAAGATTGCCAACACAGGATAACGTCGCCATTCTGGTTCGGCAAACCGTTGGCAGTGCGCGAAGATAAAATCTAGAACGGCACTTTGCTGCATCAGCAGTTCTGGATGCGCGAGTTTCCATGCTTCAAACTGGGTTTTAAGCGCTGGCTCGGTCTCCAGTAATTCAGCAGCCATGTCTTCGAATACATAATCTGAGTAGGCTTCTTTTTTCTCCAGCACGCTATTAAAAAATCCCCAGCGGAAAAAACTGTCATGCGCCTGCGGCTCCAGCGTCTCGATCACGTATCGTGCCTGCTCCTGATTGAGCGGAACCCAGACATCTCCCTCTCTGAGCTGGTGCTGACCGATGGCAGTTTCCAACTCCATTTCATCATGAAACATGTGGCCTTCGTAAGGATGCGGACGCGATTTGACTGAGCGTATGGTATAGCTCTGTGCCTGCACTGGTTTATTCGCGCTGAGTCGCTCAAACTCCACGCCATTCCATTGCAGGCGCTCAATCGCAGCGCGCCATTGTTGCGGCACCACGTAAGCAAGCGGCGCACGCACCACGACGGCTGCTTTGAAATGATTGTAGTAAGGGATCTCTTTTTCCCAGATTTGATTCTTGTCGTAATACAAGCGACTGTAGTCGCCCACTATACTAGGACGATGGCAAGCGGCATATCCCTTAAAGCGTACCGTCGACACCCTCTCATCGTCGCGTTGCCAATTAACAGGCCAATGATTGCGGGTCTTGCCGTTTTGCCGCGCTGCATCACGCAATTGCTGAATCTGCGCAGCATGATCGATTGTGAATTCGAGTGCGACCTCGACCAGCGCGCGCATTGATGCATAACGATCGGCAAAGGGCTTCAGCATGTGCGTCTCCGGCATAAAACCGATGGTGTGATGTAATGCTGCATAGCCAGTTGAGAAACGCGCCGTTTCTAAAAATTCTTCAATACCCTGATCCGGGCTTTCCTGAACAGGATTCACATAGGGGCAAGTCGGCCAGCCGCGTTGCTGCATGCCTTGATATATGGCCGGCAGCATCGTCTCGCGCAGGAATTGCCCGAGGCCACCGCCCAACTTATCTGCCTGGGTATGAATCAAGGTCATCGTGTAAGGATAATCCGCACCATTCGAGGTATGCGTATCAACCATCACATCAGGATCCCAGGCCGTAAAAAATTGATTGAAAACCTGCGCATTCAGGCTATCGCATTTGATGAAATCGCGGTTCAGATCCAGATGTAGGCTATTCCCGCGAAAACCAAACATTTCCGGTCCATCCTGATTCACCCGCGAGGTATTTTGCCGATGATGGCAACCATCTACGTTATAGATCGGGATGAATAAAAATACGCTACGACCTAAGCGGGCAAGCCGATCCGGCTGCATACAGAAATCGCGCACCAGCGCCATGCAAGCATCAATCCCCTCCGGCTCTCCCGGATGAATGCCATTGTTATTAAAAAACACCGGGCGTTTTTCAAGCGCGATCTGCTCCCGATCAAACACGCCATCGGCCGTCACCACGCCGGCATGAATAGGTACGCCCGCATCCGACACACCGATCTGACCGAAATGCAAAATCGTCGGAAAACGTTGCGCCAGTTGCTGATAAAAAGCGATGCACTGCTCCCAGGTCGTGGTTTGATTATGATTGCCTAGTTCGTAAGGTGTTTGCAGATCTGCTGACATCATAGGATTGATTAACTGTGAGTCTTGTTTAAAAAAGAAAAGGAACTTAAAAAATAATCTTTACCGAAGTGATATTTTTTATTTTACGCTTGTTGAGGTTTTCTCAATTCAGGCAATAAGTCATTGGGGTATCGACAAATTTGTATTGTTGTATAAATCTAATAAGTAGATCGCTGTGCGACTTACAGTTTGTTGCAAGTTTGTTTAATTTGCTGTCATCCAGTTTATTGTCCATTTCGTTTTTGTGATTGAGACCACGTAAAAATTTACGGTCTAAATCTACTTTTAAAAAAGGACATCATGAAAACGAAATTCATTCTTACTGCAATAGCAACAGTCTTTTCAGTCTCGGCTTTCGCCCAAGTGCCAGCCTCCAATCCGGTAGATCAAGTCAAACAAGACAACAAAGAAATCCATCGCGATAATAAAGATATCCGTAAAGACAAACGTGACATCAGTAAAGATCAAAAAGAACTGGCGGAAGATCGTCAGGCACGTAATGCAGCTCAGCGTGCAGAAAACAGAGATATTAAAAACGGTAATCTGGCCGGCGCAGAAAAAATGGAAAAGCGTCGCGAACACGAGCAACATGAAATTAACCACGACAAGCACGATCTTAACAAAGACAAAAACAATCTTCATAAAGATCGTAAAGATCGCAATAATGACGTAAAGCAACGCAACAAGGATGCCGCGCAAATTAAGTAGCCATCTTGGGATATTATTGTCATTAAAGAGTCGAATTTTATAGGAAGTCCAATGAAAAAAATGATCTTGGCAACTGGTCTTGCAAGCACGATGCTAAGTGCTTGCGTTACAGCACCGCCGCCTTCGCCAAGAATCGTTTATGTTCAACGAGCTCCGGACTCGACCACCTATACACTGCCGGCACCGCAATCCGTTGTCAGTGTATATGTGGAACCTCCTATTTATCAGCCGCCGCCCGTAAGGGTCGCCTGGGCTCCCCCTCCGATGTTGGTGGAACTCCCGCCGCCGCAGCCATACGAAGAAGCTGTTTGGACTGGTGGATATTGGATATGGGAGGGAAATTGGGTTTGGGCGCATGGGCGCTGGGCTCCGCCGCCACGCCCTGGATACGCCTGGATCCATCCTTATTATGAAAATCGAGGCGACTCTGTCATCTTCGTGAATGGTTTTTGGGCCGCTCCCGGCGTTCATTTCGTCGCGCCGCCCCCCAGCCTGAATATTGCATTTGCATCAGTGAATATCGGCGTAGTAATGGGCCCTCGTCCGATAGGTCCGATTGGTTGTTTTGTTCCGCCGCCGCCAGGATCGAGGTTCGGCCTGGTGATCCCGGCGCCAATAGGTACGCCGCCTGCGGTAGTAACAAGCGCGCCGCCTGTGATTAGGGAGGGTATGCGCATCAATATGAATAATGTTAGCAACACTACGATTATCAATAATGTGTCTAACATCAAAAATGTAACCATTGTTGCCCCGGCATTTGCGACCCTAAACGGACAAGCGGTTAACTCTTCAGTACCCAATCAAGCTCACCTAGCTGCGAAAATCTCCCCTGTTGTAAATAGTATGGCGCCAGAACCCTTATCTACAAAACCTGTATCGACTTATGCTCAAGGAAGAGATCGCTTTTCTCCAAATACGGCACGGCCGATATATGAACAAGAGGTAACAGGATTTATGCGGGAGCGTGCGGCAGAACAAATTCATCCCAATGTAATCACCACGCCAAGCCAGCAACAGGGAGTCGTACAGCCAGCGATGAATCCAGCACCACTGAATATACAATCATCTCAAAACAACAAAATGCCAACTGACCAATTCCAACAAGACCGCAGAACCTATATTCAGAACCAAGCAGAAAACGGACGGATTCAGGGCAACGCCTACAGCTCTCAAAATAGAGCGCCATTTGAACATACTCCAGAGAGTATCAAGCAGGCTCCGCAGCCCATTGTCTCTCCCGCGGGTACCCAACAACCATTAAACAGAAATGACATACATCCAGCAAATAGCGCATCAATCAGCTCAAAGCCCATCCCTCATTCGCAAAGTGATGAACCAAAAGAAGAAAAGAAGCGAACTGAACGAGATAGACGTGAGCATGAACGCTAAATCTGTTCGATAGTTACTGGCTCAAAATTAAAATTTATTTTTCTATATACAGAAAATCTAGCAATCGTTATTCTGATGTTTACCCATACTGACATAGGTTTTCTATGCCGGTCGTTTTGAGTAGTACTTCTGAAAGGAAATATCAAATGAAATTCAATTCAATTCAGTTCTATTCGCAATTGGCACTCTCATTGCAGGTGTGAGTTTTGCTCAAACTCCCGCTCCAGCGCCTGCTTCAACACCTGCCACCAAAATGCCGCCGCCGGCCGCAGCCAGCGCAAAAGCTACGGCGAAAGCGTCTGCTTCTGCAACGCCTGAAGCAGCCGGTGGCGGTGCAGGTAAGGTTTGGGTAAACTCAAAATCGAATACCTACCACTGTCCGGGCAGCAAATTTTATGGAAAAACAAAGGCAGGCGAGTATATGACGGAAGCCGAGGCCAAAACCAAAGGGGCGCATGCTGATCACGGCAAGGCCTGCAGCTAATATCCGCATTACAGCGCCATCTTTAGTATTTGCCTTTTATCTGGTCTGTAACGGAATTAGTTGAATTTAAACACGACTTTGAGCCTGTTACTCTTTACATCGACGGTACGATGTAAAGAGTAACAGGCTGTATTTATATCCATCATTTCAAAGATGAAATTTGCGGAAATAATTTTTTGTGTTTGGGGGCAATTAATCTGCGAATTCATCGTATTCTGCAACGACAAAAGATTGGCAAACGGGAGACAAAATCGGCGCGGCGTCACAGCATGCTATTGCGACAGAATAGACGTTTTGAGAAAATATCTTCCAAAAAATGAAAAAGCCCGCTCGAAAGCGGGCTAAATCATTTAATATTTTGGGGTGGACGATGGGGCTCGAACCCACGACAACAGGAATCACAATCCTGGACTCTACCAACTGAGCTACGACCACCACTGAAAACTTACTGAGATTTATTTTGCAACAATTCTCTGCAAGAAAGCAAAACATTATACGAGATTTTTACGTTCCTGGCAAACTCTTTGTTATGAATTGCCAATGACCGCACGACTAAAATTCAAAAAAAAGCCCGGGCAGCGTTAGCACGGGCAGAACTCACGATCGGCGTGAGGGTAAGGAAGTAAGTTTGAAACAATTGAAATATAGCCGGCCAATAACCAACAACTGCCAATTTTTACAAATTATTACCGGTGCATAGATGAGGAAATTAACTTACCACTAAGTAGTAAGAATCATCAATCACATCTTCCCTTGAGCACCGTTCAACGCCCTCGCCTTTGCTTTCACCTCAATCACTTCGCGTTTTTTGTCTTTGCCTTCTACCGTCAAGGTCATGATCACGGTATCGCCCTCTTTAATTTGCGTTTTTAAATCCATCAGCATGACATGGTAACCGCCGGGCTTCAATTCGATTGCTTTGCCTGCCGGCAAGGTCAATTGGGGGATTGCGCGCATTTTCATGATGTTGTTATCCATTTTCATTTCATGGATCTCAGCGACGCCTGCTACTGCGGTTTGCACGTCAACAATTTGTACATCGCTGTTGGACTGCAATTGCATAAATGCGCCTGTCGATTTCTGCTGTGCGACTGTTGCTCTGATCCAGGCATCTTTCACGCTGACTTCGGCATGTGCTGCGACGCTGATCAAGGCCAAGCTTGCAATGACAATCTGTGCTTTGAATTTCATGGGTTCATCCTCTTTCTAAACGTGTTTATGTTCAACGTAATCCCGCAATCCCTGCATACGCGTTATTGCCTCAAGCAGCAAAGCGGGATCACCGAGTGCCAATTTTTTACTATCCGATAAAGTCTGACGAAAAACTCTGGCGCCCGGCAAACCCGTCATCAGCCCCAGCATGTGGCGGGTAATGCTATTGAGCCTGAGGCCACCGCCTTTGGGGGCGCTGCCGCTGCCGAACTGCGTCAGTTGGGCATGAATATACGGCAGCATCGCCTCAACCACTTCCTCTCTCGATTTAACCGGCGCGGCATCACCGTAATAGCGCTGATCAAACGTCGCCATCAGATACGGATTGTGATATGCCTCACGTCCCAGCATCACACCATCGGTATGTTGTAAATGCAAATCGATTTCTTCTATCGTTTTGATGCCGCCATTAATCAAAATCTCTAATTGCGGGAAGTCTTTTTTCAACTGATAAGCATACTCATATTTCAAAGGCGGAATTTCACGGTTTTCTTTTGGGCTTAATCCCTTGAGTATCGCATTGCGTGCATGAACGATAAACGTATTACACCCTGCCTCTGCAATTTTCCCAACGAAATCACGCACGAAATCATAAGACTGGATGTCATCAATACCAACCCTGTGCTTGACGGTGACATCAATACTGACCGCATCTTTCATCGCTTTAACGCAATCAGCGACCAAGGTTGGCTCCGACATCAGACAAGCGCCGAAAGCCCCTTTTTGTACACGCTCGGATGGGCAGCCACAATTAAGATTGATCTCGTCGTAACCCCATTGCTGACCTAACCTGGCACTCTGCGCTAAATCAGCAGGCTCACTGCCGCCCAGTTGCAAGGCAAGCGGATGCTCTTCTTCGTTAAATTGAAGATGGCGCGGCACGTCTCCATGCAATAAAGCACCGGTGGTCACCATTTCGGTATACAGCCAGCTATGCCGCGTAATCTGCCGGTGAAATTGACGGCAATGTCTGTCTGTCCAATCCATCATGGGCGCGACAGATATTCTTCTTGATTTGTAACTCATTGATTTATTTGCTATTTATCGATCATTTTTGATCAATAAGAGGGATTTTCGAATGCCCGAATTATAGCTGACATAGGGCATACAGGCCTTATTTACCATCAGATAAGGGATATCCATGCTTAGTGCGGCAACGTACAGACCCTGTGATTTATCGGTTCTATTCTGGTCGCACACTTAGCCAGGAGAACAAAATGAAATCAACCTCTGTCGTCCGTATATTTATTTTTGCAACACCATTGCTTGCAATCAGCTTGCTGACGGGTTGCGCGAGTAATGCCCCCAACAATGTGCCGAATTATGCGCAACAAAATTCCAATACGTATTCAACGCCCTATCAAAATAATGCGAGTAACTATGGCGTCATCGACGCTATCCAAGTGATACGTCCAGCCAATAATACCAGCGGCGGTGGCGCGATTGTTGGTGGCCTGATTGGCGGTTTGTTAGGTAATCAGGTAGGGAATGGCAATGGTCGGACAGCTGCGACAGTGGCCGGCGCAGTTGGCGGCGCAATGGTGGGCAACAGTGTAGAACAAAATAAAAATGTCCGTACTTCAGATCAATTTCAAATTCAAGTACGCCTGGATAACGGCAGCTACACCACTATCGTTCAAGACAATATTTACGACCTGCGCGTCGGCGACCGTATTCGACTTATCAACGGCCAGGTTAATCGCTATTAACAAGAATACTGGCGAATGTATTTTTTATCTGGCGCCATCATCACTGACATTTTTCACCTGTCAAAGGAATCATCATGCTTAGCAAATACAGCGGAGACAGCCATATCGCCGCAATGAAACGACAACTTGATGAATTAAATTTCACCATGCAAGAACTTGAAGCTAAAACGCAAAAAGCAAGGGAAGAAGCGCATGAAAAATATGTCATGGAGATGGCGAAACTACGTGAGCAATCAGAACTAGCGGCCGAAAAACTCATGGAGCCCAAAGATGCGGCCGAAGAATCATGGAAGGATCTGGTCATCGGTACGGACAAAGTGCGCGACGCATTTATCAAAACTTTTCACGACTTTAAAGCGAAGCATTAACCAGATAAGCAGCACAGAACACTCGATCCGCTCTTATTTCTTACTATATTTTTACTATCTTTCAGGATTACATCATGGGCACCATCTTAATCATTATCTTAATCCTCGCCTTGATCGGCGTTTTTCCAAGCTGGCCGCATAGCCGTAACTGGGGCTATGGACCAAGCGGCTTGACGGGTTTAATCGTTATCGTACTTATTGTCATGCTGCTGACGGGTCGATTATAAGGCGCTATTTTCACGTGATCGTATGAACCTCGCCTGGCGCAGCATTATTTTTAATCACACACCAGCATATCACCAAGGAATTGAAATGAAAAAATCTATTCGTTATTTTTGTCAGACCGTGATGGGCATTGCCACATCCGTGTTGCTGATGAATGCAGGCTGGGCACAGACATCGCCAGAAGGCATGCCGCAAGCAGGTGCACCGTTGATTGATCCACCCCGCTGGTTCCAGGAAGATACGACGCCACAAGCGCGCTTCCTGACCTTAAAGAAAGAAGCGGGTGCGGTTCTTCAAGAATCACAATTCGCTTGCAAAAAATTAGCACGTGTTGCGCGCGCCGGATGTTTGCGCGAAGCACAGGCTATGTATCAACAGGATCTGGCAAGAGCCAGATCAATGACACAAGGATCACAGTAAGTAGCGCGTGCTGAAGCAACTAAAAATGTAGGTATGCCTGCAGCCTGGTGAATTCGCATCTAACAATATATCGGCTAATTCATCTGTATTAGTCGTTCTCATCTCACAAAAAATCAGGAGAATCACATGATTATGTCAAAAAAATTCGTTGTCGGCATGTTCGCCCTATCCGGTCTGATACCAATGCTGGCTACGCCTATTCAAGCTCAGGCGCAACAATATAACGCATCACAAGCAACACCCCGGATCGAGGGCTTCAATGTCGATGAAGTGCCGCGGATTGCACCTGGCGTTGAACTCAATTTTAGTATCTACGGTACACCAGGCGGCATGGCGACATTACGTATTGCCGGCGCGACCCACAATCTCAATCTGATTGAAGTCGAAGCCGGTCAATACGAGGGAACCTACACCATCAACAGCCGAGACAAAATCGCCGCACGCAGCGCGGTCACTGCCAATCTGCGGGTTGGCAATCAAGTCACCAGCGCCGTGTTAAATGAATCCCTGCAAATCGGTGTTGGCTATCATACTAATCAGCCGGTCTCGGGACTCATGCCAAAAATCGACCGTTTCAATGTTGATCCTGTATCAGACCTTGGGGGCGGTAACGATTTGCGTTTTACCGTATTCGGCACACCCGGCGGCAAAGTCGATCTCACGATCAACGGTGTCAAGGGAAAATTACTTTTATCTGAAGTAAGCAGCGGCGAGTACAGCAACACCTACACCATCAGGAATCGTGATCACATTACGGCAAATAGCAGTGTTATTGCGAATTTACGCGTCATGGATCGTGGTGTGGAACGCGTGACCAGTGCGACATTGGGTAAAAATTTGCAAATTGCAGCAGCACAAGCGCCAGCTAAAGCACCTGTGCAAGCCGCCCGCATTTGCTATAACTGCGGCACCGTAGAAGCGGTCAACCTGATTGAAGTCAACGGTGAAGGCGGCTACCTCGGCACCATCGGCGGCGGTGTGGTCGGCGCACTCCTTGGCAGCCAGGTAGGTGGTGGCAATGGACGTACCGCAGCAGAAATCGCCGGGGCTTTAGGCGGCGCCTACGTAGGTCGTAACATCGAAGGTAATACACGCAAAACGAATCACTACGAAGTCGTAGTACGTCTGCAGAACGGCGCGACGCAAACGATTCCATTTACGAGCGAACCGGGCTATCGGGTCGGTGACAAAGTACAGATCAATAATGGCGTCATCGCACGCAATTAACAACGATCGGTTTTACCAGTCAATTCCAGAGCGCTGCACAGGCGTTCTGGGATGACTAGCCATATTAAAGATAGCCAGAACAGAGTCACTTGGAGCAAGCATGCAATTCAACACTCGTCCTCGCTTGATCGCCAGCATTACCAATCATGTTATTGACGTAATTCGTACTCTTAGCATCATCATGGTCAGCCTGATGGCAACTGCCTGCGCTGCGCTGCCTGAGGTGCGCTATCTGAATACGTCGCTCACTGCGCCAGGCAGCCCGACTGTTACGAATGCGCAAGGCGCGCTCAGCGCAAAGAAAACCAATCTTCTGCTGACCAAACGCTGGCGCAATTCCCACACGGATCTTGCCGCGTTGGCCGCACTTGAGGAAGCGGCTACCGGCAGCCCACTCATCGCCGGCAATAAAGTTTCCTTGCTCTACGACGGCCCGCAGACGATAGCCGCGATGATGGACGCAATCAGCGCCGCAAAAGACCACATCAATTTGGAGACCTATATCTTCGACCAGGATGAACTGGGTATCCGCTTTGCCGACTTATTGATTGCCAGGCAAAACGCAGGCGTACAGGTCAACATCATCTACGACAGCGTTGGGACGATAGGAACACCTCAAGCATTCTTTAACCGGATGCAGTCTGCAGGGATTCACCTGCTAGCTTTCAATCCAGTCAATCCATTAAAACTGATCGGACCATGGGAACCGAATAACCGAGACCATAGAAAAATTCTGATCGTCGATGGTACGGTGGCTTTTACCGGCGGCGTCAACATCAGCGCTGCCTACGCCAATAGTTCATTATTCCGTTCAAAAACCAAACGCGATACCAAGGTGGGCTGGCGCGACACCCACATCAAAATTGAAGGTCCGGCAGTCGCTGCCCTGCAATGGATATTTATCAATACCTGGACAAACCAGAAATCGCCGGAGCTGTCCGACAGTAATTTCTTTCCGCCTTTAAAAGAAATCGGGGATAAATTGGTGCGGGTACTCGCCAGCGAGCCAGGCAGCAATTACGAAATTTATAAAGCCTATATTCTGGCGATACAAGAAGCCAGGCAGAGTATCCACATCACCAGCGCCTATTTTGTGCCGGATGCGCAGATCCTGCGCGCTTTGAGCGAGGCCAGCCAACGCGGGGTGGACGTCAAGATTATTCTGCCGGGCGTCACGGATAGCGGCTTGGTATTTCATGCCGCGCAGTCTTTTTATAGTGAGATGCTTGCCAGCGGGATCAAGATTTATCAGTTGCAGATCGCCGTCTTGCATGCCAAAACTGCCGTTATCGACCAGGTCTGGGCAACGATAGGATCGACCAATATCGATACCCGCAGTTTCCTGCATAATAATGAAATCAATGTCGTGGTATTTGGCGAAGAATTTGGTAAAACGATGGAAGCGACCTTCCTGGAAGATTTACGCTATTCAGTCGAAATCACGCAGCAAGAATGGGCACGTCGGCCAATGAGCGACAAACTGAAGGAATGGGCTGCGCGCAGCATGGAATATTGGCTCTAATCCTGACGAGTCATCGCAAGGACAGTTCTCAGTGAACATGGCCTCATAAATCATTGAAGAAACTTCCCTCAAAAAAAATCAATGGAGTTGCAATGCCAAGCATCAACAATATAAAGCTGGCCCGCTTATCACAGCATGTCAGCTTTGCTCCGCTATTTTTCGCGCTATTCCTATTTGTAAATATTAACCACAAGGTACTGGCAGACAATGATCCGAAGGCGTTCGATCCCGTCAAAACCATGCAAGCCAAGTACGCGGCATTCGAGCCTCAGCTTAAACAAAATCAATTCAATCGGCCATTGGTGCTCGAATCGGCAGAGATAGATCATCGTTTAAAAGGCGATATTTACGCCGTCGTCAACTACCCGATCGCTACCGTCGCCACGGGACTCAACAATCCGGAACACTGGTGCGACATCATGCACTTGCACATTAATACCAAGTACTGCCATGTCATTAAGGGAGCAGAGAGCGATTCTCCTGCCACCAAGCTGAGAATCTATATCGGAAAAAAAATACCGGAAGACTTAGCCGATGCAAAGCGTGTGGAATTCAACTATATGCTCGCAACAAGCAGACCTGACTATCTGCAAATCAACCTCAGCGCCGACGAAGGACCGCTGGGCACGAGCGACTATCGCATCATCCTCGAAGCCATCGCGCTGTCAAAAACAAAAACCTTCCTACACCTGACCTACTCCTACGCAGTCAGCGTTGCCGGACGCATCGCGATGCAAACCTATCTGGCTACCGTCGGTCATGGCAAAGTCGGATTCACCATCACCGGCAAACAGGCAGATGGTCAGCCCGACTATATCGGCGGCGTACGCGGCCTGATGGAGCGCAATACCATGCGCTATTACCTGGCGATTGATAGTTATCTGGACTCGGCAAATAGTGCTCCTGATGGGCAATTAGAGAAGCGCTTGCTAAGCTGGTATTCCGCCACCGAGAAATATCCCCGCCAATTGCACGAACTCGATCAAAGCGATTATGTTGAGATGAAACGGGCTGAGTATGTTCGACAGCAAGCCGTCCATTAATAGGAAACAAGCACGCAGCATTCCTTAAAATCAACGGGTTCATGTGCGATTTATTATAAAATTCCGCACATTCGGTTAATTTCAGACAATTCCATAAAACCAATGACCAATCTTGTCTATCGTATTGATCAATCTTCCGATTTTTTAGAGCAACTTAATCAATCTGTTTTTTTACAAATCAATGCAGATTTAACGACCTCGAACTGGCAACTCAATCTAGCCATATTCATCGCTGAATACTTGATTCTGGCGATTCCCTTGCTGCTCATCATCCTATGGTGTTGGGGTAATACTGTTCAACGCAACCTGGCGCTGAAAGCATGTGCCGTCGCATTGATTGCACTTGGAATGAATCAGCTCATTATTATGTATTGGCCGCATCCCCGACCTTTTATGATAGGCCTGGGTCACAGCTTTATTCCGCATGCGGCTGACGCATCATTCCCTAGCGATCATGGCACTGCATTTGCATCGATAGGATTAACGTTCTTGTTTTCATCGCTGCGATCGGCAACAGGATGGATAATTTTAGCCATGGGCGCCCTGGTTGCCTGGTCGCGTATATTTTTGGGCGTCCATTTTCCACTGGATATGCTGGGAGCGGTTCTTGTATCCTGCATCGCTTGGCTAGGCCTGACTTTTTTGTGGAATAAAATGGGCGATGCGATCACAAAATGGTGTGAGAAAATTTATCGCGTTCTGTTCGCCCAGCCAATTGCACGCGGATGGATTCGCCGCTAGTTCACGATACCAGTTCACCATACACGGACCAGCCAGCACGGTTTACACATAGCAAATGCGGAATATCTTGCAGCGTCATTTGCTACCGCACTGCCAAAGAATAGGATGATATGGTCACTCAGCGTTTTTTTCAATCGGGTGTCATGGCGGCTCTCGGTGCTGCCTTATTATTCGGCATAGGTACGCCGCTCGCCAAATTACTATTGGGATCGATTAATCCGTGGATGCTGGCCGGATTGCTGTACCTGGGATCCGGCACAGGCTTATTCCTGTATCGCTATGTGCGTCGATCTGCGAGCGTCGCATTAGCTCGTAGCGACATCCCCTGGTTTGTCAGCGCCATCGTTGCCGGAGGCATCATTGGCCCCGTCTTGCTGATGCTGGGCTTGAGCGGCATGTCGGCATCGGGCGCCTCGCTCCTGTTAAATGCAGAAGGCGTGTTTACAACGGCATTGGCCTGGTTCGTATTTAAAGAAAACCTCGACCGCCGTATCGCATTTGGGATGTTCGCCATTATTGCCGGCGCTTTGATATTAAGCTGGCCCGATGATCTCCGGATGGAAAATATCTGGCCTTCATTGTCGATCCTGGGAGCCTGCCTGGCCTGGGGGATCGATAATAATTTAACGCGCAAAGTATCATTATCCGATGCGTCGTGGATTGCCTCGGTTAAAGGTCTGGTAGCGGGATCGGTAAATTTATTTTTAGCCTTTATGTCAGGAGCGGCCATTCCGCCAATGCCCGACTTGATCGCAGCCACGCTGCTTGGCTTCTTTGCTTACGGTGTCAGCCTGAGCCTGTTCGTGATCGGTTTGCGACACCTTGGCACCGCCAGGACGGGTGCGTATTTTTCGCTTGCCCCCTTCCTAGGGGCGACGCTGGCAGTGCTGCTGGGCGAGCCACTGAGCCTCAGCCTGATCTTTGCCGGGCTATTAATGGCGTTGGGAATTTATTTGCATCTGACCGAACACCATCATCATCTGCACACCCACGAAGAATTGGAGCATGGGCATGAACATGTTCATGACAAGCATCATCAGCATGCACACGAATTTCCAGTTGAGACAGGCGTTAAGCACAGCCATCCTCACAAGCACAGCCAATTGACGCACGGTCATGCACACTTCCCTGATGCACATCATCAGCACAAGCACTAAGCGAATAAGGCTTTTGCAACCATTTTTTCGTTTATCGAGATGACTCGGAATAAATTCATCTCAAGACGCATTTGACGATTCGCCTGCTTTATCAACGCCCCAATTCAATATCATCTGCAGCAATTACCCGTATGCGGATAGCGCGTAAATATCAGCAAACTACATCTGGCAGTTGGTCTATTTCCGGCGCACTACCATGCCCAGTAACAATCCAACACCGGCAGCGGTGGCGATCGCACACCACGGATTTTCTTTGACATAAACATCGGCAGAGGTTGCCAATTCCTTACCCTTAATGATGGCGTTGGCTTGCGCTTCCTGTGCTTTCACCAGAGCCGCATCCAGCATCTGCATGGCACGAGCGCGTGCTTCTTCCGCCTTCTCGCCGGTTAACGCAGCGGCGGCGACGAACAGGGCTTGCGAATCTTTCAATAAGACTTTAACGTCGGTGTTGACTGCTTTTAAATTTGATTCCAACATGATGTTTTCCTAAAAAATGTGTGATTATTTAACTTACCTGGCCTGATATTTTTGATCTCAAGCTGTCAAGCTCAAACGAATTCAAAACACGTCGTTTAAGTTTAAGATTGAGGTTTAGTCAATTTTTAATAGTTACTTGCGGAGTTACGCCAGCAAATCCCGCATATCGTCAGCATGCTCTTCTTCCATCGCCATAATGCCAGTGAGCATGTGTTTCGTCGTCGGGTCGGTGTCACCGATCTGCTCTATCATCTGGCGATAGGCCTCGATCGCGATGCGTTCGGCAATCAGGTTGGCTTTGATCATCGACTGGATATTGTCAGAATCATCGTACTCCGCATGACTGCGCTCGACCAGGGTAGCCGGATTAAAATCCGGGCTGCCGTTGAGTTGCACGATCCGTTCCGCCAGCAAGTCGGCGTGCGCCTGCTCTTCCATCGCATGCTGTAAAAACTCTGCTTTGATGGGGCCATTCTGCAAACCGTTAGCGGTGTAATAATGGCGCTTATAGCGTAATACGCACACCAGTTCGGTCGCCAATGCGCCATTCAACATAGCAATCACCTCTTTACGATCGGCCTGATAACCGACGGTCACTGCGCCATCGTCGAGATTTTTGGCAGCATCCCTGATGGCGGCGGTGTCGATTGCGGTATGTTTCATTTTTTTAACTTCGTGCATGATGCTTTCTCCCAAATTGACGTATTGAATGAATCAAGAAATTGATTAACGCTGCGCAACTTTGCCGCTGGCATCAGACAGCACGATCTCTACCCGGCGATTCAACTGGCGATCCTGCGCGGTGGCATTGCCAGCGACCGGATAGGCTTCGCCATATCCGCGGAGCGCGATGCGTTCACCCGCGATACCCATTTCCTGCAAGGCGCTGCGCACTGCCATGGCGCGGCGTTCGGACAATTGCTGGTTATGGGCGGCCGTGCCTGTGCTATCGGTAAAACCTTCAACCAATACCGTCCGTTGCGGATTCTGCTGTAATACATCGGCGAGTTTTTTTGCAGTACGCATGCCTTCTGGATTCAGGCGCGCCATGTCCGTACCGAACAAGACATCACCCAAGGTGATCACCATACCCCGCTCGGTTTTTTTGGCGGCCAGGTCGGCTAGCTGCGCCTCTAATTGGGCAGCGCGTGCCTGTGCATCCTTGGTCTGACGTTGCGCATCGGCAGCTTCGCCTTGCGCTATTTGTGCGGCCAACTTCGCCTGATCGGCGCTGACCTTCGCTTGATTGGCTTCATTGGTGCGTTGATCTAAACGAATTTGGTCGCGCTCTTTACCGGCATTGGCCACTTCGGCTTCTGCAGATTTTTGCTTGGCAACTTCTAGCGTCAATGCGATTTTTTGTTTGGCGACATAGGCTAATTTGTCGATTTTTTCTATGGCGTCTTTATTCGCTGCTGCCACGTTTGCCTGATCCAATGCATCAGTTGCCTGTTTCATTTCCAGCGGTGCATAACTCGCTACCTTGGGATTGCTTTGCGCTGCGGCATAGTCATTGCGGGTCTGGTCTAGCAAACTCGTTGTTGTTGGCATGGAACTGCATGCCGATACAAAAACAGCCATCGCCAACAGAACTGGGGTGAAATGTGTTTTCTTCATGATAGGACCTTTTAATTTTTTGGAATAAGCTTAACGTGCCCACTTAAAGCGATGCACACTGCACTGCAGATCCATCGACAACCAGTCTGCAGTAATACCGTTTTATTTGATTGCGTTATTGCGGGCTAACTCTTCACGCAGAACGCGAATATCGTCTTGCAGAGCATCGGCTGCGGCTTGTGCCTTAGTTGAATTCGCCTTGCCTTGGGCCAGCTTGGCATCAGCCTGCGCCTGGGTCGCCAGGTCGTTCGCCAGCTTATAGTCTTTTGCCGCCATGGCTTTGTTGGCGAGCGCCATTTTGTCGCGGGCAGATGCCATTTCGACTGGTGCGAATTCCGCACCGCCTGCACTAGAGGCATTGTCTACGGCGGCTTTAGAAACGGCAACATTCGCTGTCGCCGGGGTCTTCATACTGCTGCAACCAGTAGTCAATATCACTGCAGCACCACACAGGGCCGCGAAGTATAAGTTTAGATGTATCGTCATTATTTCTCTCCGGTGAACTATTCATCGAGCAGGGTTTTGCCCACGATGTAGAAGGTTATAGGCCGTATTACTGGAGAGATCGGTACGCTGACGCACACACGTAGTATTTTTAAAAATTAAATTAAACCTCAATTCGGTATGTCAACGTACATATCGAAAAATCTGGATAACCTAGCCTGACGTTCATCGTATCCAATATCTACCCAACATCGAAAGTCTGGCATCATGAATACCTCGCTTATGTTTATGCCGCTGATGTCACTGATCGCCAAGTTTTCCGCTATTGTGGTACCGCGCCCGATGGCGGCAGTGATGAGCGTATACATGCTGATCGGCAATCTGACGAAGTTCCTCGATGTAAATAATTTTTTTCAATAGAATCTATGTATCGCATCAAACTCATCGTCTTTACTTGCCTGCTGGCGATTCCCGTCATCGCACTTATCGTATTCACCCATCTCGATTGGAATCGTGCCAAGCCCTGGCTCAACGCCCGTACCAGCGAAACGCTTGGACGACCGTTTGCGATCCGTGGCGATCTGTCTCTGACCTGGGATAAGCAAGCAGTGGGACCGGAGCTGGAAAAAAATTGGCGCGGCATGATTCCGTGGCCGCACCTGATTGCCAAAGATATTCACATCAGCAATCCGGCATCGCTGGCTGTGTCAACGGTCGGGGGATCAAGTGACGCTAGCCCGGCTGCTGAAATGGCGAGTATCGAGCAGTTTGCTTTTTCATTAAATCCTTTAGCTTTATTGGATAAAAAAATCGCTATCCCGGTACTGCGTTTTGACGCCCCCTCAGTAAACTTATTGCGCAATGCAGACGGACAAAATAATTGGACGCTCCCCGGCAACGATCAGGCATCCGTCTGGAAAATCGAATTACAGCGGGTGATTTTTACCAAAGGCAGCGTACATTTACTCGACGCGGTAAAACATGCCGATGTACATGCCGATATCGATACTATCGACACCGATCCTGGCTACGGCGTTAGCTGGAAATTGCATGGCAAATACGATGGAGAAACCGTCAGTGGCAGCGGCAAAGCAGGCGCGATACTGTCGCTGCAACAGCAGACCGCGCCCTACCCGATAATGGCCAATCTGCACCTCGGTAAAACCATGATCGCGATTGAAGGTACGCTGACCAAGCCGACTGAATTGGCTGCGCTGGATATGCGTTTGAAAATAGCAGGAACCAGCATGGCGCGCCTGTATGCGCTGAGCGGCATTGTGATGCCGGAGACGCCGCCGTTTACCACCGAGGGGCATCTGATCGGGACGCTGGGTCGGCACAGCAGCCATTGGATCTATGACAACTTCAGCGGCAAAGTCGGTTCCAGCGATATCGGTGGAACCCTCGACTTACAAACCCGGCCAAGCCGTCCTGTACTGACAGGAACAATTCTGTCGCACCTGTTGCAATTCTCCGACCTTGCGCCGCTGATTGGCGCAGACTCGAATAGCAGCAAAGCAGAACGCGGCGCGACGGCACATCAACCGGCCGATAAAGTATTGCCAGTAGAAAAATTCAAGACAGAGCGCTGGACTAGCGTCGATGCAAAAATACAATTCCGTGCAGAAAAAATTATTCGCGAGAAAGAATTACCGATCAATAAACTGACCACCACCTTGCAACTACAAGACGGCGTGCTGCGACTATCTCCTCTGAGTTTTGATGTCGCCAGCGGCAAGCTCAATGCCGATATCACTCTGGACGGCAGCGGCAAAGCCGATCAGCATGCCATCAAGGCCAGGATGAAAATCAGCGCCCGTCATCTCAAGCTGAAACAATTATTCCCGACCCTGGACGCGCTGCAAGCCAGTATAGGCGAGATCAACGGCGACGCGTCCTTATCGGCAACTGGCAACTCGGTCGCCAGCTTATTAGGCGCATCAAACGGCGAAATCAAGACCCAGATCAATCAAGGTAGTATCAGCAAGCGCTTGCTGGAGGAAATGGGATTAAATATCGGCAATGTCGTCCTTACCTACCTTTCCGGCGACAAGCAAGTCAAACTCAATTGCATGGCGACGGATTTTTCCGTGACCAATGGCGTGATGCAAACCCGTACTTTTATTGTCGATACGGATGATGCGATATTAAATGTCAACGGCAATATCAATATGACGCAAGAACAATTAGATCTGACGATCAAGCCCAATAGCAAAGGTCTGCGCATTTTTTCGCTCAGGACACCGCTCTATGTACGCGGCAGTTTTAAAGATCCGAAAGTCAGCATCGATAAAGGCGTATTAGCCTTAAAGGCCGGCGGCGCGCTCGCCCTGGCCGCCGCCGCACCTGTTGCAGCCCTGTTGCCGCTGATCAATGCCGGACCTGATGCAGAGAGCGGCTGCACCCAATTGCTGGCAGATGCCAGGGTAAAACCCGTCGCACCGGCACCGGGTAAAACCTACCGCGCTAAAGCGGCTGTTAAATAAGGATATTCACCAAGTTTGGTGGCGCGTTTGGATATGCATGTACGCTGAAATGCAAAACCACATCCCGCTTAGCCACAGGCTGAATGCGGCTTACAGAGACATTTCGTGCCAACAGGCGCATCCGGCTTGCGGCTTCGTTTTTAATATCGACATTCTATCGAGCCGTTTACTCTCGCCTTTTTCTATGTCTCAGTAGTGAGTAATTTTGGTTTTGCGTAAAACCTACGGCTGAAACAACTATGACGATAATGTGAACCGCCTTCACCCCAACCCTCTCCCGCATGCGGGAGAGGGGGTTAAATGCGGTTAGATTTGGAGGGTATCTGCCTTGATCTACCTAAGAAAGACCAAGTTGAAGTTCAAGCAAATATAAAGCCAACGCTATTTGCGCTCAGGTCGCATGCGATGCGTGACATCCATACCGATGCCGCGATAGCCGGTAAAGCGACTCGATGAGTCGAACATCGGTTCGCCGCTGACTTGCAGATATTGAATACTGCCATCCGCATTGGTACGGCTATACACAAAATCGAGAAACGGGCGGCGACTCGCGATGTTGGCATTCAATTGGGCGCGCTCGGCGGCATTCCAGCCAGCCAGGGCTCTAGGACTTTCGCCCAGCATATCGTCGGCATCAATACCCAGCATCTCGAACACCGGACCGGATATGCTGGTGAAATTACCCTGAGGATCCTGTTCCCAGTACCAGTCGGAAGACAGTTCAGTAAAACTCTTGAAGCGGGCTTCGCTCGCGCGTAATTCTGCGGTGCGCTCCATGACGGTTTGCTCCAGCACTTTGCTGTAATTTTCCAACTTGCGATACAACAGCCGTACTTCCAGCATATTGTGAATCCGCGTTTGCACCTCAACCAGATCAAACGGCTTACTGACAAAATCTTTGGCACCGGCTTGCAGTGCCTTCAACTTGTGTCCCGGCTGCGCGGTGATGACCAGTATGGGGAGATAACTATCGGCGTCAATTCTCTTCAATGCCTCCATCACCTCAAAGCCATCAAATCCAGGCATTTGCAAATCCAGCAAAATCAAATCATAGCGATGTTCTGCATGCAGATCGCAGACTGTGCGTGGATCCATGGTGCTGGTGATATTGGTATAACCGCGATTCGTCAGCATCTGCTCCAATAACATCACATTCGCTTTTTGGTCATCGACGACCAGGATACTCGCATTGAGGAATTCGGCTGCTTCTAACATGATGATCTTCCAAATATTTTTCAAAAACGCTTATATCGCTCATACCGCGACTATGACCAGCGGCCTACTTTTCTAGCAAGCTATTTTCTGCGGCAAAATGCAATGCGACATCCAGTGCATCCATGAATTCATTGACCTTAATCGGCTTGGTTAGATAGCGGAAGAATCCCGCCTCCAGCCCTCTCTCAATATCGCGCGGCACGGCGTTTGCCGATAGCGCCATGATGGGGATATGACTGGTCAATGGATCGTCATGTAAAATTTTAAGAGCGCCGAATCCGCTTAATCCGGGCAAGTTGATATCCATCAAAATCACGTCTGGCAGGTATGCACGGGCTAAGCGGATACCAAGATGCGCATCAATCGCGGACAACAGTTTTAAATCGCTGCGGCGCGCCACCAATTGCGCTACCAAGGCCAGATTGGCTGGATTGTCTTCGACATAGAGCAAGGTACGTTGAGCCGCGATAACTCCATTATTCGAACGGTCCACACTATCTTCGACAATGTCCTTGCTGCTATCGGTGGTCAGCTCGGGGGCGTTACAGGCGGGTAACTCGACCCAAAATACGCTGCCGATACCGACATTGCTTTCAACACCGATCACGCCGCCCATCAACTCGACCAGCTGCTTGGTCACGACCAGGCCAATGCCTGTACCCTCCTCGGCGCTAGTCTCTTGCCCCAAGCGATTAAAGGGCTGAAATAACTGCGCTAACTGGGTTGCGCTCAAACCAGCACCGGTATCCTGCACGCTGATACGTATACGCTTGTCGCCGCTCGCATTGCATTGAACAATCACGACGCCGCCATCCCGATTGTATTTAATCGCATTCGATAATAGATTGATGACGATTTGCTTGACCCTGGTTCTGTCCGCGTGTACGTAGAACAAATCATCGAACTGCGGAAACGTCATATGGATCCCGCGCTTTTGCGCTTGCGGCTCTATCATGGCCTGGCAGTCTTGCAATACTTCGGTCAGGGATATCGCCTCGTGCGACATCGTGACTTTGCCCGATTCAATCATGGCCAGATCGAGGATCTCATTAATCAGGCGCAGCAAATACCAGCCGGCTTGCAAGATTTGATCGATCGACAATTTTTGTGCCGAGGTCGGTGGCGGCGTCTCGGATGCCATCAATTGTGCAAAACCCAGCACCGCATTGAGCGGCGTGCGCAACTCGTGACTCATACTGGATAAGAATTCCGATTTGGCTAAATTGGCTTTTTCCGCAATGGCCTTGGCGTTCTCCAGTTCCACATTATTCTCTTGCAAAGCATGCTCAAATTGCTTGCGCTCCGTGACATCACGCGCAGCCGCAAATACACCTTGCAACTTACGATCACGATCATGAAACGTGGTGGCGTTATAGGACACCACCGTTTCTTTGCCGTCCTTGGCATGGGCGGTCAATTCATAATTTGTCACCTTGCCTTCACGCAGGACCCGGGTAATCGCGGCTTCGGCGCGGTCCGGATCGGTAAAATAATTTTTGAACGGCACCCCGATCAATTCGTCGCGCGTACAACCCGTCAAGGCCTCCATCTGCTGATTCACGTCGCTGATGATGCCTTTGGGGTCGGTCGCTATCAAGGCATCAATATTCGATTCGATTAAAGAGCGGGTATAGAACTGCTGATCGCGCAGACGCTGGTCCAGCAAAGCCTGCTCGGCTTCGACTTGTTTGCGCGCCGTATTATCGGTACCGATCAACAGATAGCCGATCACCTTATCGGCTTCGTCACGCAAAGCCGTCACCGAAACGATCGCGGGAAAACGGCTGCCGTCATTACGGATATAAGTCAGCTCATAAATATCTTCAATACCGCGTGACGCCTTAAACACCAAAGCCTCAAAACCTGGCGTGATAGTGGTATCCAATTCCAAACTGAGCGCAGCAGCACGCGTGATCACCTCTTCTTCATCGGAGATACCGGTCGGCGTAATTTTATCGACCACATCGACGGCACGATAACCCAACATGTGTTCGGCGCCGACATTAAAAATCTGGATCACACCTTGTGCATCGGTTGCAATGACGGAAAAGTTGGCGCTATTAAAAATCGCGTTTTGCAACGCTTCGGCTTTCAGCAAAGGCTGGCGACCGTACTGTATCGCCTGCTCCATCGCGGATCGGCCATGCGCCAGCCGCCGCACGTGTAAAGCTAGCCATACCAGAAAACCGAATAATAAGACGATACTGATCAACATCACTTCAAATCGTAACAGCTCACTACTTCTGCGTTGCCCTAACAATCGCTGCTCTTCTGCAGTAGCGTCTGCCGTCAGTGCGCGGATAGCGCCCGCTGCCTCTCGTCCGCTATTGAACAGAGAACGCGCCGATTCAAAGCCTTGCGCATCAAATACCGCCTGGCTCTCGATCAGCATCCGGATGCGTTTATCCAGCAATACCGTGAGCTGGACGATCCGTGCCCGCTGACTGACATTATCGATTGTCAGGTCGGTCAGTTGTGTGATGACCGACCTTAACTGCGCTACAGCGGCATTGCGCTCCTCAAGAAATTTTTTCTCCTTGGTCAAAAAATACGCCCACTGCCCGTTCTCAACCCTATCAATTTCGGAACTGAATTGATTAAACCGAGAAACGACTTCGCGCGTATGTTCAACCGTGGTATAGGAAGCAATCGGCAGAGCGATATTCCACGCCATGCCGCCGATGAGCAACAAGACAGCGAGTGTCATGCCGATACCGATTAAGATTAAGCGTTCGACTGATAATTTATTGAGGGCGACCATATCTATTCTGACCTTGATGACTTAAGCGGAGCAAAAAACGAGAGCGCTAACCTGGGCTCAAACAAGGTAACGGCGATGCCGTGACGCCAACGAGGCGTTTTAATCTTACATCTGCGATTCACTGATGCATTGCCTGAATCCGTCCATCAACCTATCAGCGTTGACGCACATCAGACAGAAGCCGGGCAAATTCCTTTTTGACGACCTCATAGCATTCGCATACTTTGTGTTCCAGGCCGCCGCGGTTGACTACCGTAATATGACCGCGCCGGTTACTGATAAAACCTTCTTGCTGTAATTTTCCGGCGGCTTCAGTGATACCTTCACGCCGCACCCCCAGAGTATTCGCAATCAATTCCTGGGTGATGGTGAGTTCATTCGATGGCACACGATCCAGTGTCAACAGCAACCAGCGGCACAATTGTTGCTCGACCGAGTGATGGCGATTGCATACCGAAGTTTGCGACATCTGCGTAATCAATGCCTGGGTATAGCGCAGCAGCAAGCGCAGCACCGGGCCGGCACGATTAAATTCGTCCATCAATATGTGCGATTTCAAGCGATATGCGTGACCGCTGGTTTGAACAACTGCCCGGCTCGGCGTGGTATCCCCTCCCATGAACAGCGAGATTCCGAGAACTCCTTCATTTCCCACTCCCGCAATTTCAGAGGAGCCGCCGTTTTCCAATAAATAATGCAGCGAGACAATCGACGTCGTCGGAAAATATACGTGCTGCAGCTTGCCGCCCGACTCATATAGCACGTCACCTAGCAGCATCGGGATTAATTCCAGATGCGCGGAAAGGCGATCATATTCAGCGTCTAGCAAAGCGGCTAGCAGATGATTCTGATTGGGATTATGGACACTGGACATAGCTGCGTTTCTGTTTCCAGTCGTGAAAAATTAGAAGATGCGAGCTCAGAAAAATATGAAATGCATGCGCATGCCGACTTATTATCGGCGGAACAATGTAACACATCCCACCACCAACTCCTCACAATAATCTAGCATCGGCTACATAGTCCGTCTGTTAGCGCACATAAGCAATCATCTCGAAAACCAAGCTGACATTTTTTCGGAAAAAAGAATCGTACCCCTATGTCAAAAATTAAATTTCATTTCTGTACGTTGGCGCACTGAAGCAGTGAGATATATGCCTCATTCTGCATTATCGCATCGCTGCATAAGGATCTGCCGCCGCGGTGTAATAGAACAATGCATTCTCTGTGAAATGAACCAGATCAACTATCTAAGGAACCTCTAAATGAAAAATATTACTTCTATCTCGACCCTGATCGCCGCTCTGATGCTGACGACGATAGTCGGCTGTGCCGCCACACCGAAACATGAAAGCACCGGCCAATACGTCGATGACACTGTCATCACTGCTGCGGTTAAAGCATCCATCCTGAACGAACCAACTTTGAAAGTCGCCGAAATCAATGTTGAAACTTATAAAGGTATCGTGCAACTCAGCGGTTTTGTGCGCTCTGAAGACAACATCGCTACCGCAGTCAGATTGGCACGTGGCGTAAAAGGCGTTACATCCGTTAAAAACGATATGCGATTGAAATAAGTATTGCTGATGGCAACTCTCTCTCGTTGCAATCAGCCTGGTCATCAGAATGATGTCGATGAGAGATGGTGTAAACATAGCTTAACAAATAAATAAACGAAGAGGACTACAAATGAATACAACTCAACATATCGGCGTATATGCCGCCGCGATCAGCCTGGCGCTGAGTCTGACAGCATGTGCGGACATGTCCAGGCAAGATAAAAATACCGCAATCGGTGCCGGTGCTGGCGCGGTCGTCGGTGCTGTACTGACCGGTGGCAGCACCGCTGGTACGGTAGGTGGTGCCGCAGTTGGTGGCGTCATCGGCAATCAGGTCAACCCGAAGAAGTAAGCTCGATTATGTAGCGCAATGTTCGCGCTTCTGATTCCTGGTGATCAGCATTGGTGAATACCAACTGATCATCGGGTATCGCGTAGTCAAGAATAGGCAGTATCAACACCGTAAAAGGTAATCTATATGAATTCGATTCCTAGCAATTTCCCTAAAGCCAAACTGCATCCGATGATCCTCGTCGCAGGCGCGGCAGTAATCTTGTTTTGCGCTATCGGCATTGCAGCGATCATGGGATGGATCCCTACCTCTATCGGCGGCAATCTCGGTAATAACGCGAGCTTGAGCGCAACCGATCAAATGACGGTTCAAGCCGTCACCAGCACGCAAGTACCGCCCTTAAAGCGGCACGAAGGCGCTACAGCGTCCACCATGCCGTTGCATCAAAATCTGCACAATGCTGACGCGAATGCCAACACCAGCGATAACGGATCGGCTAAAACGATCTGCGGCTATTGCGGTATTGTTGAATCAAGCCGCGATATTACCAACCGTGCTGCGGGCAGCGGTATCGGTGCCGCCGGCGGCGCCGTAGTGGGTGGCCTGTTAGGGAATCAAGTCGGTGGCGGCCACGGACAAGAAGCCATGACAGTCATCGGTGCCATTGGCGGTGCAGTCGCTGGCAATCAAATCGAAGGCCAGGTCAATGCGACACATAGCACCGAAATCACCATACGCATGAACGATGGCTCCAAGCGCACACTGACACAGGCAGGCACCTCCGCCTGGCGCTCCGGTGACCGGGTAAAAATTGTCAATGGCGTATTGCGCGCCAACGGATAGACAGATCGGGACGGTGCTACGCCATCTGATTCGCTATACCAGAGAGACTCCGTAAAACTAGTCGCACCACAATCGATATCAAGCCCTTGTCATCACCTGCAAGGGCTTTTTTTCTTTTCAGAGGGCGCTGATGCAAGCCCAATCAAGTTATCTATTGTTTAAATTTTCTTGTGTACGTCAACGTACAGAACTCTGGCTTTATTCGCCGGATACTCACTCTCACGATGTCGATGGGACTAAAGCTTATGTCCTGCTGATCCTGTTCTGACATCGACTCCATCCATGAACTAAAGAGGAACACATCATGCTTTATACCATCGCCGTCGTCCTGCTCGTCTTGTGGCTACTCGGCTTAGTCACGTCCTACACCATTGGTGGCTTCATTCATATTTTATTAGTGGTCGCGGTAATCATGATACTGCTGCGCCTGATTAGCGGACGTGGCGTTTAGCGCGTTGGATGCGCACCATCAAAGCCACGTCGCTTCTTGTTGCTGAACATGTTTTCTTATTTCCACATGATTCATATCAAGCGTATAAAAAATAATTATTCGAATGTGCGTCAACGAACAGAACCAAAAACACCTGCCACGTAAAGTGCATCATCAATTCAGATAATTGATTGTAGTGAAGTTTTCTCTGATGTTTATTGTTAGCGATGACACATTCAATTACTGGCACATTTAGATAATTTTTTTAGAACTACTGCGATACCGCCGCCACTTTAGCGGGATGAATCGCTTCACTAGGAGATGAATATGAACTGGGATGTAATTGAAGGAAATTGGTTGCAATATAAAGGCCACGTTAAAGCCCAATGGGGCAAATTAACTAACGATCATATCGAGGTTATCGCAGGCAAGCGTGACCAGTTACTTGGCCATATACAAGAATCCTATGGCATAGACCGGGATGAAGCTGAAAAGCAAGTTGTCGCTTTCCAAAAGTTTTTGAAAGAAAGTCGTTCTTCTTAATGAGAAGTCAGTTTGTCGGCAAGGTTCTTTGCAGGCATTTATAAATATCAATGAAAGGCAAAAAAATGAAAACTAATACTCTGAAAAACATTATCGCAACACTGCTGATCGGTACAGCGACCATTGGTTACAGTACATTCGCCAGCGCTGCAACGGATGAGGCGAAAGCCACATATAAAGCCGCTAAAGAAAGTGCCGCTGCCGATTACAAAGTAGCGCGTGAAAAATGCAATGCCTTGGCCGGCAATCCTAAAGATGTCTGCGTCGCAGAAGCGGAGTCGATGCAAAAGCATACCAAAGCAGAAGCTGAAGCTAACTATAAAAACACCATGAGCGCGCGTACCGATGCACGCAAAGCGATGGCGAATGCCGACTACGATGTTGCAAAGACCAAATGCAATAGCAAAACCGGCAACGAAAAAGACGTCTGCATCAAAGAAGCTAAAGCAGCCCTGGTCGCCGCTAAAGCCGATGCAACGGCCGATAAAAAAGTCGTCGCAGCCCGTGTCGATGCCCGTGAAGATAAAGTCGATGCAAACTACAAAGTCGCTATCGAGAAATGTGAAGCCTTAGCCGGTGCAAGCAAAGACACTTGCGTCGCTACTGCTAAAAAACAGTTCGGTAAATAACAGCGCTGAGCAATGCATGTGTAGCAGTAGATTCATCCGATCTGTTTATCACGGTCACTCCCCTGAAAAAATCATGTCATACCAGGGGATTTTATTCATCTATTACGAAGGACTATCATGAACATTCCACAACGTGTAGCAACCGCTCTACTGTCTTTTATGTTGATTAGCGTAGTAGGTTGCGCATCAACCCCTAAATCCGAAGGCACTGGCGAATACATCGACGACACCGTTCTCACGACTAAAGTCAAAGCTGCGATTTTAAATGAACCAATGTTGAAAGCTCGTGAAATCAATGTTGAAACATTCAAAGGTATCGTTCAGTTAAGCGGCTTTGTTTCTTCACAACCCGACATCGATAAAGCAGTAGAAGTTACGCGCAATGTCAAAGGCGTCAAGTCGGTCAAAAATGATATGCGGATTAAGTAACAACAAGTACAAACGAGTAAGTCAGTAGTACAAAAAAGCGGGCATTGTGGCAACAAGATTGAAGGACACATCAAGTACTGGATGTCTCTTTTCAATCAGGTTATAAGCAATGTCCGCTTTTTATTAATAGAGAAGAAATTCCGATATCCAATAAAAATAGCAGGGCAAGAAAATGAACATTTCCCCACAAGAAGATACCGCCCAAGAAACACCGGAGGCACCGGAGAATGCACAGATAGCGCACCCCGCGCACTCGATACTCAGTACCAAAGGACCAAACATCCATATACCGGTCAATGCACGTGGCCTGGCGCTAGGGATATTAGCCACGGTTGCCTTTGTATTTGCACTACAGTCGGCACAGCATTTTTTTATTCCGCTGATCTTTAGCATCCTGATCTCGTACACGCTGAATCCTGTCGTGGTCTGGCTGGAACATATCAAAATCCCACGCGCGGCAGGCGCCAGCCTGGTAATGCTCACCATCCTATGCGGCACCGCGCTGGTCGCTAATTCTTTACGGACCGAATTCAACTCTATCCTGGTGCGCCTGCCCGATGCCGCGCACCAGATTTCACAGGCGATTACCAAAACGCAAGACGATCAGCCGAGTACGATCCAGCAAATGCAAGCGGTAGCGAGCGAGATTGAGAAAGCCACCAGCCAGACCAGCGCTGCCCGCCCGACTGCACGGCAGCCAACCACCGTCATTGTGGCGCGTCCTGCGTTCAAGGTTCAGGATTGGCTGTGGGCCGGTTCTATGGGGGCAGCAGGCGCTCTTGGCCAGTTCATGATGGTGATCTTCCTGGTTTTTTTCCTTCTATTATCGGGTGATAGTTTTAAACGAAAACTCGTCAAAATCACCGGCCCCTCTTTATCGTCCAAAAAAATTACGGTACATATTCTCGATGACATCAATAAATCGATACAGAGTTATATGTTTATGCTGCTGGTGACCAATCTGCTGCTCGCCTTATTGTTGTGGATCGTATTTCGCCTGGTCGGCCTGGAAAATGCAGGCGCATGGGCGGTTGCCGCAGGCTGCCTGCACATCATTCCTTATTTCGGTCCGGTGCTGATCACCCTGGCGGTCGGCGCGACGGCATTCATGCAATTCGGATCGCTATCGCAAACATTGCTGGTTGCCGGATCCTCGCTGGCAGCAACGGTCCTGGTAGGCACGTTCATCACGACCTGGATGACTGGCAAGATCGCCAAAATGAATGCGGCGGCAGTCTTCATCAGCCTCTTATTTTGGGGCTGGTTATGGGGTATCTGGGGCTTGTTGCTGGGCGTGCCTATCATCGTTGCGATACGCGTCGTGTCTGAACGCATTGATGGCTTGCAGTCGGTGGCGGAATTGCTGAGCGAGTGAAGCGGCAGAGGCATAGCTCATCTGCAGGTGATGCAAGTGATCATGCGCGCCCGCTATCGACATTCCGGGATGCCAGCCGGGAAGCAAATAAATAGAAAAGCGCCTTTAATCGTACTGTGGCAGGTATGATTAAAGGCGCTTTTTTTATAGATACCGGGAATGTGTCAGACTCACCGGCGGGCCTTCATAGACCCGTGCTTATCCGGGAAGAGTGCCACGAGGAGCAAGCCTTACTTGCCCTTTTTCGGCGGATCAATGGCCAGGCTATTCTGGTGATCGGTGCTCGCATTCACCATTTCCGGCGCCACTTCAATTCTGGTAATGCCGGAATTCACCGAGATAGGATCGCTGGACGGGAACGACATTTCCAGCGCGTCGTCGAGCAGGGTTTCTTTGGCTTTATCTTCTTCAGTCTCCACTTGCTCAGCCAGCGTTGCGATAGCGGCTGCCCATTTAACGAATTTCAGCTTGCCAAAATCGCGGATCGTATCGACTTGAAAGGCTTTTTTCAATAACTCGGCATCCTTGGCGCTCACCCCTTGCAAGGCACTTACTGGCGCATCGGCAAGTTCAATAAAATTCAAGTGTTCATACGCTTTATCGACACATTTGATGATATTCATTTGGTACCTCTTTCATAGAGTAGGCAGTGTTTATTCACATTGCCAGAATGCGCGCTGCCAGTAATGAAGTCTGTACGCTAACGCACTCATGCAATGTTCAGCGCTGCTTTGCGCTGATACGTACCGATCCGTCAGCCACAAGAAAATTTAAATAGAGGCTTTTAAAATAGCTGTTCAAAGCAATTTGATCTGGTCAGCACTTGAGTAAGCTGGTCGGTAATGCCACAATCGAGATCGGCAAACGATTTTTCGTAAGACTTCACAAGGACTTAAGGTCATGAGTACACCGGTCAATACCGAACATTTCTGGATGCCGTTTTCTGCTAACCGCCAGTTCAAGAGCAAGCCGCGCCTGCTGGTCGCCGCTGAAGGCATGCATTACACGACCGATGACGGTCGCCAGATCCTCGATGGCACGGCGGGTCTGTGGTGCGTGAATGCCGGACATGGGCATGCCAGGATAGTCGGTGCGATACAGCAGCAGGCGGCGCGCATGGATTTCGCCCCGACCTTCCAGATGGGCCATCCCTTAGCCTTTGAAGCGGCCAGCAAGCTGGTCTCGATTGCACCCGAAGGCATGAATCGCGTGTTCTTTTGCAATGACGGATCGGAAGGTGTCGATACCGCCTTGAAGATTGCGCTGGCTTACCACCGCGTGCGCGGCGACGGCATTCGGCATCGGCTGATCGGACGCGAGCGCGGCTATCACGGCGTCGGTTTTGGCGGCATCTCGGTCGGCGGGATTGCCGGCAACCGCAAACATTTCGGACCGGCGCTACCGGCAGTCGATCATCTGCGCCATCCGCTCAACATCGCCAGGAATGCCTTCAGCCGCGGTCTGCCCGAGCATGGCGCCGAGATGGCGGACGAGCTGGAACAAAGACTGCTCGCCTTGCATGATCCCTCCAGCGTGGCTGCGGTCATCGTAGAACCGCTGCAAGGTTCGACCGGCGTGATCCTGCCTCCCAAGGGGTATCTGCAAAAACTCAGGGCGATCTGCGACAAGTACGGCATCCTGCTGATTTTTGATGAAGTCATCACCGGCTTCGGTCGTCTCGGCACGGCCTTTGCCGCCGACTATTTCGGCGTGATACCCGATATGATCGTCTGCGCCAAAGGTTTGACCAATGCCGCAGTCCCGATGGGTGCCGTGATCGTCAAACAGGCTATCCATGATGCCTTCATGAGTGCCGCCCCAGAAAATACCATCGAGTTCTTTCACGGCTATACCTACTCCGCCCATCCGCTTGCCTGCTCCGCCGCGATTGCGACGATCGATGTGTATCAGGAAGAAAAATTATTCGACCGTGCCGCCGCGCATGCCAGCCATTTCGAGCAAGCTGCACATAGCTTGCAAGGCCTGCCGTATGTCAAAGACATCCGCAATCTGGGCCTGGTCTGCGGCATTGAATTGGAGAGTATTCCTGGCAAAGCCGGTACCCGGGCGTTTGATGTGTTCCTCCGATGTTTCTGGGAAAAAGGCGTCCTGATACGCACCACCGGCGACATCATCGCGCTGTCACCGCCCTTGGTCATCACGCCGGCGCAGATCGATCACTTGTTTGGCGCGATTGCGGATGTGCTGAAGACACAATAGTTGATTCCCACTGCTTTTAACAAGAATCCAGTGACGTTGATGGCGCAACCAAAAACACTGGACTCCTGCCTTCGCAGGAGCGACGACGTGAGACCTCAATTGAATTTATTCACCTGTTTACTTGCCGATCAATAAATTCCTTAAAACCGGATCCGCAATATCCATGCGCCTGCTGGCAGGAAATCGTGCTGACGGCCGCATATTGACTGCGGGTTCTATTTTCAATCAAGACCACAAAAATCCAAACATCTCACTACAGTGGTAGAGAAGAATAGGTTTTACAGCATTTCCCAAACTTCACTGGCAAAGGATTTAATGTGAGGTAAATCACTCTTCGCGCAGCGCTGCCAGTTCGTTAAACACCAAAGCCAGCAGCACTACCGCGCCGCCGATCAATGTCGCCTGGGCGGGCACTTCACCGGCGCCGAGCCAGGCCCAGAGCGGTGCCAGCAATACCTCGAGCAAAGACAGCAAGGCGATTTCCGGCGCGCTCAGACTGGCCGATGCACGTACCATCAGCATGCATGGAAAGCCTAGCTGAAAAAAACCGAGAATCGCCAGGATGATGATGTCATGCAGCGATGCCTGAAACGGCAAGGCAAACGGCAACATCATCAACGCAGAAATCGAACCGCCCATGAATACGGCAGGAACCAGGTCCACCGTATGTCCACCCTTTTTCAAGAGAATCACATTCACCGACGCGGCAATCGGCACGCCGAGACCAATCAACATGCCGAGCAAACCACGCTGATCGACTTGCGAAATGCTGCCGGCAAACATCCAGCACATGCCGACACCGGCGGCGGCAATCGCCCACCAGGTTCTGGCAGGAATATGCTGGCGCAAAATCAGCCAGGCGAGAAATGCAGTGAACAACGGCGACAGACTCTCCATGATCGAGGTATTCGCCACGGTGGTCATGGTGATCGCGATCATGAAGCAGCTATACATGGTCGCCCACATGCAACCCGACAAGAAGCCGATCTTGCCAAGCAAGCGCAGGCGCGGAATAAAGGCACGCCTGTATTGTCTGAACATGGCAACAGCGACAAACAGCGCAGCAAAAAAACTACGCCAGAAGGTCACTTCAAAATCGCGGGCGACTTCGAGATGCCGGGTAAATACGCCAGCGATGCTCCATAAAGTCGCGGCGCAAATCATCAGGATCACCGCGCGGCGGTGACTCATCTTGTTCATCATAGTTGTCCAAATAAAAAACCCGTCTGGCTGCTTGCATAGGCAAGAGCGAAACGGGTTGATTCAGTGCGGCACCAGTCTAAATCGACCAGCACCGCGCCAAACTAAAAAGCGATTACGCTACGTCGCGAGAGGCTTTTTTGCGCTCATGTTCTTTCAAATAACGCTTACGCAAACGGATACTCTTCGGTGTGACTTCAACCAGCTCATCGTCTTCAATAAATTCAACCGCATATTCCAGGCTCATCTGAATCGGCGGCACCAGGCGCACCGCTTCATCCGTACCGGAAGAGCGTACGTTGGTCAATTGCTTACCTTTGATCGGGTTCACTACCAGATCATTGTCACGCGAGTGAATGCCGATAATCATGCCTTCATACACTGGATCGTTGTGCACCACGAACATACGGCCACGGTCCTGCAGTTTCCAGATCGCATAAGCAACGGCAGCGCCATCGTCCTGGGAAATCAATACACCGTTACGACGACCGGCTAGTTCGCCTTTGGAATTATCGACCGGAGCGTACTCATCAAACACGTGACTCATCAAACCGGTACCGCGTGTCAATGTCATGAATTCGCCCTGGAAGCCGATCAGACCGCGTGCAGGGATACGGTATTCCAGACGCACACGACCTTTGCCGTCCGGCTCCATGTTTTGCAGATCACCGCGACGGCGACCGAGTTCTTCCATGACGCCGCCCTGGTTCGCTTCTTCCACATCGACAGTCAGGTTTTCATATGGCTCATGGCGCACGCCATCGACCATTTTGAAGACCACGCGTGGACGGGAAACAGCTAATTCGAAACCTTCACGACGCATGTTTTCGATCAGGATAGTCAGATGCAATTCGCCACGACCGGATACTTCGTAAGTGGAATCATCGTTCTCCGCCTGCACCACGCGCAACGCCATGTTGGATTTCAATTCACGATCCAGACGATCACGGATCTGGCGTGTCGTTACAAATTTACCTTCACGACCGGCCAATGGGGAATTGTTAACCATAAAGTTCATGGTCAGCGTCGGCTCATCGATTTTCAGCATAGGCAAGCCTTCCGGCGCATCCGGCGCGCAGATGGTAGAACCAATACTGATTTCTTCAATGCCGTTGATCAGCACGATGTCGCCAGCCAGCGCTTCGTCGACCTGTACGCGATCCAGACCGCGGAAGGTAAGAACTTGATTGATACGCGCCTTGGTCGGCTTGTCGTCAGGACCGTTCATCCAGACCACGTCTTGCAAAGCCTTGACGCGTCCGCGCAGGATACGGCCTACGCCGATCTTGCCGACGTAGGACGAATATTCCAGCGAGGTGATCTGCAGTTGCAGCGGACCGTTAGGGTCATCTTCACGCGCAGGAACGTGCTCGAGGATGGCGTCGAACAGCGGTTCCATATTGCCTTCGCGTACAGTGTCTTCCAGACCTGCATAGCCCTTGAATCCCGATGCATAAACGATAGGGAAATCCAGTTGTTCATCGGTGGCGCCGAGTTTGTCAAACAATTCGAAAGTGGCGTTCACGGCCTTCTGAGGGTCAGCATTTTCGCGGTCTACCTTATTCACAACAACGATAGGCTTTAAGCCCAGCGCCAAGGCTTTACGCGTCACGAAACGAGTTTGCGGCATAGGGCCTTCTTGCGCATCCACCAACAACAATACGCTGTCAACCATGGACAATACGCGCTCGACTTCGCCACCGAAGTCCGCATGGCCCGGGGTATCAACGATGTTGATATGCGTGCCCTTGTATTCCACTGCGCAGTTTTTGGACAGAATCGTAATGCCGCGTTCTTTTTCGATGTCATTGGAATCCATGACACGATTATCAACTTGCTGATTGTCGCGGAAAGTACCGGATTGGCGCAGCAATTGGTCAACCAGGGTAGTTTTGCCGTGATCGACGTGAGCGATGATGGCGATGTTGCGGATAGCGCGTTTTGTATTTGACATGATAGCGAGAAAGAATAGGGAAATTCGGGTAACCCAAGATTATAGCATGCTGTACTGCACAACATTTGGATAATACGCAAAACTCCTATTATTTCAAGGAGTTACTACGCGTTGATGACAATTTCGTGCAGTTTCCCGAGCTAAATTGCAGGTTTGAAAGACTTCTGCGAAATTAAGCGGCAGAACTGGTGCAGATCAGTCGCTCGGGCGCGAGTATCGCATAGTCCTGCAATTGTGCCGAGCCGAGAAGTTGCTGGTCGGCCTGGCGGTACACTCTGACACGTCCGATTCCTGATGGCAGGACGGTATTCTCTTTCCCCAAGGCCAGTCGCTGCCCTTGCAGGAAGCGCTTCGCCAGTTCATCGGTCAATTCAATTTTAGGAAAACTCGACAATAAGGCATCGACCGGTGCCAGCAATGAAAAACGCGATGCCTCATCCAATTCAGCCAGCGCATCCAGGGTAATCGATTTTTCCAGCACCAGATGACCGACATGGGTGCGGCGCAAGGCTTGTAAATGCGCGCCGCAACCAAGTGCCTTACCGATGTCCTCGCCCAATACGCGGATGTAGGTGCCCTTGCTACAACGCACATTTAAAGTCAGGAAGGGCGCTGCGTATTTGACCAGTTCCAGCAAATGAATTGTCACTGCCCTTGCGGCGCGATCAAGTGTGA
The DNA here is from genome assembly GCF_025548535.1 of Undibacterium sp. Jales W-56. Classification (GTDB taxonomy): domain Bacteria; phylum Pseudomonadota; class Gammaproteobacteria; order Burkholderiales; family Burkholderiaceae_D; genus Undibacterium. The sequence goes on from NZ_JAJLQW010000002.1 coordinate 635,140, forward strand.
TACCGGCGCGGGCATATTCGTACAAAGGCTTGCCATCGCGCTTTAAAGCGGAATACATCGGTGGCACTTGTTGAATGTCGCCGCGAAACTGCATCAAGACATCTTGAATCTGCTGTTCCGTTACCGCGACCGGTAAATTTTCCAGTGCCTCGCCTTCTGTATCGCCGGTCGTCGTGCTGACACCAAGATGCACCACGGTCTGATAGGTTTTATCGGCTTCCAGCAAGTCTTGCGAAAACTTGGTCGCCTCGCCAAAACACAAAGGCAACAGCCCTGTCGCGAAAGGATCCAGGGTACCGGTATGTCCCGCTTTTTGCGCATTGAACAGACGCTTGGCTTTAATCAGGGCGTCATTACTCGACAAGCCCACCGGCTTGTCCAGCAACAAAACGCCATGCACAGGAACGCGGATACGCTTTTTAACTGGATTATTCATAGACAGGTATGGGAAGAGTTTCAACAGAACTCGCTGTGGTCGCAAGTTCCGGCTTAACTAGCCAATGTGAGGTTAGTCTTCGCCGTCGTCTTTGGAGCGCGTCGCATTGGCTTCGTCGATCAACTTAGACATGGCGATACCGCGCATGGTCGAAGTGTCATGCACAAAATGCAGTTGCGGCAAGGTATGGATGTGCAGACGCAAACCTAATTGATTACGTAAGAATCCAGCGGCTTTAGACAAGCCGTCGAGCGTATTTTTGATCGCAGCGGGATCGTCAGCCAGAGTCGTGAAAAACACTTTTGCATGCGCGTAATCCGGCGTGAGCTGAATTTCGGTCAGCGTGATCATGCCGACGCGCGGGTCTTTTAATTCGGACCAGATAATTTCCGCCAGATCACGTTGAATCTGGTCTGCCACTCGCAGCCCGCGTCCGGGAATATTTTTACTATGTTTTGCCATAAAACCTAAATGCGCAAGGTGGACATTGTGTCTGCGAACCGCCAATTAAAAAACTCTGGCTTTACGCAAACATCAATGCCCACCCCGCCTTATTACTTCAATCGTTACTTCAATAACTACCTGATCAAAACCTCAATTACAAAGTACGTGCAATTTCCTGGATTTCGAAAATTTCCAATTGATCGCCGACCTGAATTTCATTGTAGTTCTTCAGCGACAGGCCGCACTCCATACCGGCACGCACTTCTTTCGCATCATCTTTGTAGCGTTTCAGAGAATCGAGTTCGCCAGTCCAGGTCACCACATTATTGCGCAACAGGCGCACCGATGAAGTACGCTTGACCACGCCGTCGATTACCAGACAACCAGCAATAGCGCCGACTTTGCTGACCAGGAATACTTGCTTCACTTCGACCATACCGATGATGGTTTCGCGTTTTTCCGGAGCCAACATGCCAGACAATGCCGCTTTGACTTCATCTACTGCATCGTAAATGATGTTGTAGTAGCGAATGTCCACGCCATTGGATTCAGCCAGCTTACGCGCCGAAGCGTCGGCACGGGTGTTAAAGCCGATAATGACCGCTTTGGAAGCGACCGCCAGGTTGACGTCGTTCTCTGAAATACCGCCCACGGCCGCATGTACAACCTGTACACGCACTTCGTTGGTCGACAATTTTTGCAAAGACTGAACCAAAGCTTCTTGCGAACCCTGAACGTCGGTCTTGACGATGATAGGCAAATTCTTGACTTCGCCTTCGCCCATGTTTTCAAACATGTTTTCAAGTTTGGCCGCTTGCTGTTTCGCCAATTTGACGTCACGGAATTTACCTTGACGGAACAAGGCAATTTCACGCGCTTTACGTTCATCCGTCATGACCATGACTTCTTCACCGGCAGACGGTACTTCTGTCAAACCCTGAATTTCCACAGGAATGGACGGACCTGCCTCGGTAATGCTCTTACCGTTTTCATCCAGCATCGCACGAACGCGACCATACGAAGAACCCGCTAACACCACATCGCCGCGTTTCAAAGTACCTGACTGCACCAAAATCGTTGCAACCGTACCGCGACCTTTATCCAGGCGCGATTCGACGACCAAACCTTTGGCAGGTGCATCGACCGGCGCTTTCAACTCCAATACTTCTGCCTGCAGCAAGACTTGCTCAAGCAAGGCATCAATGCCTTCGCCCGTTTTAGCTGACACAGGTACGAACGGCGATTCGCCGCCGTACTCTTCCGGCACAACGCTTTCGGCGATCAACTCTTGTTTAACGCGGTCCATATTGGCGCCCGGTTTATCAATTTTATTAATCGCAACAACCAAAGGTACGCCAGCCGCTTTCGCATGTGCAATCGCCTCCTTGGTTTGCGGCATCACGCCGTCATCCGCTGCCACCACCAGAATAACGATATCCGTTGCCTTGGCACCGCGGGCACGCATTGCCGTAAAGGCTTCGTGACCAGGCGTATCCAGGAAAGTAATCATGCCGCGCGGCGTCTCTACGTGATAAGCGCCGATATGCTGGGTAATGCCGCCAGCTTCGCCCGATGCGACTTTGGCGCGGCGGATGTAATCCAGTAACGATGTTTTACCGTGATCAACGTGCCCCATGACCGTCACAACCGGTGCGCGCGGCGTGGATTCGTAATCTGCATGTTCTGCCGTATCCGTCAGCATCGCTTCCGGATCGTCGAGTTTCGCAGCAAAAGCCTTGTGCCCCATTTCCTCAACCAGAATCATGGCTGTTTCCTGATCAAGAACCTGATTGATCGTGCACATCTGACCCAATTTCATCAGGTGTTTAATCACTTCAGATGCCTTGACTGACATCTTGTGCGCCAATTCGGCGACAGTCAGTGTCTCTGGAACGAAAACGTCTTTGACGATAGCTTCAACAGGTGCCTGGAAATTAGTTTCACGATCGTCGTTCTGATGGGAACGACGACCTTTAGGGCCGCCCTTCCAGCCATCACGGCCACCGGAAGTGTCGCCACGCGTTTTGATACCGGTACCGCGTTTTTTAGCATCTTCTTGCCAGGTCGAAGAAACGTTAGCGGATTTGATCGATTTCTTATCGGCCACAACTGCTGGCTTCTTCTCGTCTTTTTTATCTGTCGCTGTTTTTTTCTCGCCGATTTTTTTATCTGTAGGCTTATGTAAAGTGCCTTCGGCAACTTTTGGCGCGACCACAGGCTCAGGCGCTTTCACTGGCCGGCGGGCGGCGCTCATCATTTCTTTGATTTGCGCAACTTCATCGGCCACTTTTTTCCTGGCAACCTCGGTTACGGCAGCACGTTCCGCCGCTTCTTTAGCATCGGCAACGGCTTTCTTCTTGGTGTCGTCAGCGTGTACACGCTTTTTATCCTCTTCAGAAGAAGACGCAGCCGCCGTCTCAGTCGCGGCTTTGACAACGACCTTGTTTACCTGTTCCGACTTGAGCTTTTCCGCTTCTGCTTTGGCTGCCGCTTCTGCAGCCAGCTCCGCTTCACGCAGAGCTTGTGCCTGGGCTTCTTTTTCCGCTTCCAGCTTCGCCAAGTGCTCTTGTTTCTTGATCAGTTCGGCTTCTTGCTGGGCAATCAATTCCGCCTCTTTACGCGCTTCTTCTTCATGAAGGGCGATTTCTGCCGGATCGACGACAACAGATGCTGCTGCACGAACCGGCTCTTCAGTTGCGGCCTCGTCACGCTTCACGAAAGTACGTTTCTTGCGCACTTCGACCTGAATCGTACGAGATTTGCCAGTGGCATCTGCCTGTTTGATTTCAGTTGTTTCTTTGCGGGTCAGCGTGATTTTTTTCTTATCTGCGTCCGCAGCTACGCCATGAGAGCGACGCAGGTGTTCCAGCAATCGGTCTTTATCTTCTTTTGACAGCGCATCGGACGTCGAGCTTTTGCTGACGCCTGCGGCACGCAATTGCGTGAGCAGCAAATCTGCTGACATCTTCAGCTCGGTAGCAAATTGGGCTACATTGTTACTCGCCATTCAGTCCTCTTTTTCTATGTGCGCCTGATAAAACGCTTTAATGATCATTAACTCGGAATTATTTTGCTTCTACGAGTTTCCACGCTGCGGCCAATAAAGCTTTCGCATGATCATCATATTTAGCGTCGATGAGCTTCATCTCATCATCAGTCACATCTTCAAATGCATCTTTAATCAATTGGCGCGCACGTTCGGCAGACAAGGCCAAAATCGCTCCAAACTCGTCATACGCCAGCCCGGCAAAAGCATCCAGTGTTTTAATGCCAGCCAGACCTAGTTTGCCGGCGATCACACGGGTCATGCCTTCGAGATTGATCAGCGCATCCTCTACACCCTCAACGCCCTCTTCTGAAGCAATCGCCTCAGTCAGCAAAGCATCTCTGGCACGATTACGCAGCTCATTGACAGTATCTTCATCGAAGGCTTCAATTTCCAGCATTTCGCTGATCGGTACGTAAGCGATTTCTTCCAGGCTGGAAAAACCTTCGTCCACCAGGATGTCGGCGACTTCCTGATCCACATCGAGCTTTTCCATGAATAAAGCACGGATACCGGCAGTTTCCTGCTCTGCTTTATTCGCAGATTCTTCCGCAGTCATGATGTTGATTTGCCAGCCAGTCAGTTCGGCTGCCAGACGTACATTCTGACCGCTACGGCCAATTGCAATCGCCAGATTCTCTTCATCCACGACGACATCCATGCCATGTTTTTCTTCATCCACCATGATAGAAGACACATTCGCAGGAGCCAAGGCACCAATCACGAATTGCGCCGGGTCCTCGGACCACAACACGATATCGACACGCTCGCCGCCCAATTCACCCGTCACTGCCTGCACGCGCGAACCGCGCATGCCGACACAAGTACCGATAGGATCGATGCGTTTGTCGCTAGTGTGGACAGCGATCTTGGCGCGTACGCCTGGGTCACGTGCCGCCGATTTAATGACCAGAGAACCCTGTTCAATTTCCGGCACTTCCAGCTCGAACAGCTTCATGATGAATTCTGGCGCAGTGCGGGACAAGATCACCTGCGGTCCGCGCGCATTGCGGTCAATCCGCAAAATGTAAGCGCGAACGCGGTCACCGACACGCAAATTCTCTTTGGGAATCATCTGATCGCGCGGCAAGCGGGCTTCGATCTTGCCGGATTCAACCACGGCTTCGCCGCGTTCCATGCGCTTGATGGTGCCGGTTACCAGGGAATCGCCACGCTCCAGGAAATCCGCGAGAATTTGCTCACGTTCTGCATCACGGATACGTTGCAAGACCACTTGCTTGGTATCCTGCGCAAAACGGCGGCCTAATTCAACAGATTCAATCGGATCTTCAATGTATTCATCGACTTCGATGTCCGGATATTGCTCAACTGCCTCAAAATGCAGGATCTCCTGATCTGGCAATTGCAAACCGGCATCATCCGGGACTACGCGCCAGCGGCGATAGGATTTGTACTCACCGGTATCGCGATCAATTTCTACGCGAATATCAACTTCGCCTTCATAGCGCTTCTTTGTGGCCTGGGCCAAAGCATGCTCCAGCGCACCAAAAACGATATCTTCATCGACGTTTTTTTCACGCGCCAGCACATCAACCAATAATAAAACTTCGCGACTCATGCTTTGCGACTCCTAAAATCCACTTGCGGCACCAAACGTGCCTTATCCACATCGGCGAGCGTAAACTCCAGCATTGCCGCACCGTCTTTACCTTCAAATTCCAACTTCAACGTATCGCCTTCAGGCTCATGCAATACGCCTTCAAATGTTTTACGATTTGCCGCACCCGCCATAGGCAAGCGCAACTTGATCGTCGCCTTCTCGCCTGCAAAGCGGACAAAATCGGCTAATTTCTTGAGTGGCCTGTCAAGACCAGGGGAAGAAATCTCCAAGCGCTCATAAGCCACATTTTCAACCGTCAATACGTGCGACAACTGATGACTGACCTTCTCACAATCTTCGACTGTGATATTGCCTTTCTCCAGATCTGCCGGCAAATAATCGATGTAGATCCTGAACAAGCCACGCTCTGCCCGCTCAAAATCCACCAGATCGTATCCAGTGCCATTAACGGTTTTCTCAATTAACTCCAACAAAACCAAACTATTCTCCGATCAACGCAAGCCATTATGTATAGAATGAAATTAACACTAGGCAATAAAACAAAAAAAAATGGGCTACTGCCCATCTTTATTTTAGCGCCCAGATTTCAAATCAATAAGGCATCCTCTGCTAACTACCAGATTATAAACGAATATTTACCTAATCGCAATGAAGAATCTGGCAAAACGACCAGATCCGTGGCACAAAAATCCGTCAATTCAAAACAAAACCGCATGCTTTTGCATGCGGTTTTTGTCGATCAACGAACTGGCAAGGGAAAGCAAGTCACAGATAAGATTTTAGTAAACGCCATTTTTCCTGCTCTTCCGGCGTCTTTGGGCGATTGAGCGCCTCAGATACAAAGGCTGCGACAAAGGCCAGTATCAAGCCGAAGAAAGCGGCTGCAATCGTTATCAGGGCGCGCTGGGGCTTGAATTTGCGTTCGGGCTCGATTGCCTTATCCAACACCTGAATCAAGGGGATATCCTTCGCCTCGTCAAGACGGGCAACCTCATATTGCTTGGCAAGCAGTTCATACAGCATCTGGTAATATTTCACATCGCGCAAAGTTTGGACACTGCTGTCACCGCCATCTTTTGGTTTAACTGCAGGTTCAGAGGTTGCCGTTGCGCTTTGGGAGCCTTTTTCCAGCTTGATCAACTCCTGCTGCATACCAAGCAACTCTTGATTGGCGCGCTTGTATTCGTTATTACCCGGCGTCACAAATGCCTGCATCGCTTTAAGCTGAATTTCCTTGGCAGATATCCCTGCCCGCAATCTGGCAACGGTTTCCAGAACAGCTTTGCTTTGAGCATCAACACTCAGCATTCCCTTACTATCCAGGCCGTTTGCCAGCGATATTTCTGCCGAAATCATCTTATCTTTGGTTAACTCCAATTGTTTTTCAAAAAACACCCGGCGTTGCGAGGCTTCGGTCAATGCAAATTTACCGGTCAGAGCCACCAATTCCTCCACATAGGCATTGGTAATGGCGGCGGCAAGCTTGGGGTCCTTGTCTTCGAATTCGATAGAGATAATATTGTCCTTACCGGACGCTATCACTGAATTCGCGTCAAATTCTTTCCTGGCATTTTCTAAAAATTTAGCTTCGTAGCGTTTTTGCAAGTCGAAGCGCTGAATCAATTTATCTGAAATTGCCCGGCTTTTAAGCATGCCTATGTACAAATCATTCGGACTTTTCAATCCCAACGCAGCACCGGCACCACCTGCCAAGCCACCAAGCTGACTCAGCATGGCTGATGCGGTCGACTGACTTTGCTGCGGTGGTAAGATTTTGGTATTCGCTTTATAAACATTTGGCATCACCAGACTGATTAATAAGCCTGCAACGCCAAATCCCACCGGATACAGCAAAAATTTTCTCTTATGCTTCGCCAAAGTGAGCAAGACATCCATCAGACTGATGCCATCGTCATCTTCATTCGTTTGAGCCGGCTGCTCTTGATTCAATGTAGTCATACTCATTATTTCAAAGTCTTAATCGCAGCCGCACCCAAGCCAAATCCGGAGAGAATTTGCGCCCAGTCTTTCAAGCCGTTCGTGAATGCCTTGTAAGCGGTTTCTTTATTTAAACGCTCGGGAACCACGATACTATCACCAGGCATCACTTCGGCAGAATTAATGCTGGAGAACCATCCACGTCCCACTGAAGAGAGCACCGTCCCATTTGCCCGCAAAACGAATATGCCATCAATATCGGCTTCGGAAGTCGGTCCTGCATCAGCCAGGTATTTCTCAACCGTCATCCCTTTGTGCCAGATAATCGATGCCTCCTGGCTCACGGCGCCAAATACATGCACAAAATCAGGACGACTAGGTATGACTAACTGATCGCCATTTTCCAATTTAAGTGCGGGCAATTTGTTAAAATTGTCGTCGTTCGCTGCGAGACCAAATGAAATGCGTCCGGTCGCCTTTAATTCACGCATTTTTGCCAACACCTGAGCGCTGGCCTCTTGTTCCGCCTTGAGTTTTAAAGCCGTTGTTTGGGCATCGACAACGCCTGATTGATTTGCCGCAGCCTTCGCATTTTCAGTACGGATTTGCGTCTCCAGACGACGTACTGCCTTTTCCAGATTCGCCTGCTGTTCCTGACGCACCTTCTCGCGGTAAAACTCGGTGCCATACAAATAGGCATTCGCGGTCGTACCACCCGCCTTCGCAATCAGCGACTGAACGGTTTCCCCAGACCCCATCTGGTACACGCCCGGCGCATTTACTTCACCCTCAATGCGTGCAAAGACTTTACGTTTTGCGACCGGAACCTGAATATCGTTTTGCGAAAAAACCGTAATCGCATCACCTGCCTGCAAACGCAGATTATCTTCACTATCTGGGTTATCCATGGCACGCCCGAGATTAAACGGTACCAGACTTACATTCAAAGTTGCACGATCAACACGCTCAACTACCGCATAATCCCAGTTCACATCATCAATCAGATTGCCGATGCGGGAAGCTATTGAAGATGTATTTTCCTTGACTTGCTTTTTATTGTCGCCAAAAACATTTTTGACATTATTTTCGTCACTATTAACGTCCTCATTCCTCTGAATTAAGGCGTCATTCTGACGCTGCACGGATGCCCGCGTAATCAAAGCTTCGCGATTCGGAATCAGATCACGGACACGCATACCCGGTCTGAATGGCACTCGCAACGCCTGATTGACATTGCCGCGTAAAGTCACGGCATTAGAAAAATCCGGCGTGATCGATGTAACAGTCAACAAATCACCATTCTTGAGCGCCTTGGCCAGACCAGTCTGGTTCAAAGCAAACTCCTCCACCGTACGCGGCTGAGACTTGTTTGGATCAATGCGCTCTAAAAATGCGCGGCGTGGATCTGCGATTACCGGCATACCGCCAGCAAGGTCAAGAATGCTCGCAACAGACTCGTTTGCAGACTTCAACTCGTAAATCGCCGGCGCATTCACTTTACCGGTTAATGCAACATATCCTGTTGCCGCTGGAATATAGATCGTGTCGCCATCTTGCAGTTTCACGTCATTACTCTTGTCGCCCTTGGCAATGAATGAATACAAGTCGAGACTACCGACAACCTTCCCTTGTCGCTTCACCTGGACATTACGCATGGAACCAGTCAAATTCGGTCCGCCACTGACCAGCAATGCCGTCACCAAAGTTGAAAAACCGGATACCGTATAAGAACCCGGTTTCTTCGCCTGTCCCACGACATAGACAGTAATCGCGCGCAAGCGGCCAAAGCTGACGCTGACAGCGACATCACGATAGAGCTTCCCAATAGAAGATTTGATGACTGCATCGGCCTCACCGGCCTTTACACCCGCCATGGAGATGGTGCCTATCGTCGGGATATTAATCAGGCCGTTACGATCAACGGTCGCACGATAGTCAATATCGACACTACCCCAGGCGCGGATCAACACCTCGTCACCGGCACCCAGTACATAATCCGAAGGAATCGGCGTATCTTGCAACGGAGCAAAGCTAGATGGCGCACGAGAAAAGAACTCCTCGCCAAATAAGGGCAACTGTTTGCCAGTTGCATACTCGACGAAATTCTGGAATTCGCTTTTTTCCTGCTTTTTATTTTTCACAAAATAATTAGCGTCTTCTGCGGCTGATCGGGAGTTGAATGCGGCGTTAGTACCATCACCAACATTACCGGCAGCATTATTCTGGTTGAGCGATTGATTAGTAATGCGCGGAGCTTTGCTGACTCCCAATGAGTTCGCTGAATACTCACCGCCGGTCATTAAATCTTGAGTGTTTTGAAAATTAGTTTGCTGCGCAAAAACGGTATTTGCAACAAGAACAGCAAAAATGGGAAACGTACTCTTCATTATTCGATGCATAGGTAAGTACTTTAATAATTTATCGGGTTTATTTCAGTTCAAAATACCGGGGCTTTCCACCCCAGATACAGCCAGCATCTATCTTGTCTTATTAAACACTGGATTCCATTTTGGATTCATCAGAATCGGACGCATCACCACCAACCGTCATCCAGCGCTTAATTTTAAAACGCACAATCATTGCATAAAAAATGCAATAACTCAAAATAAACAAGCCCGTAAAGAACAAGATCATCGGCGTACTGGACCAGAATAAAATTGCCGGAACAATCGAAAACGCAGTCAATCCCCACAGGTATGGGGCAGTGAGTGAATTACGTCTGATCATATGTTCCGCTTTTTTAGAACCGATCATATAGCGCACCAAACGCTTGTAAACCAGAGAGTGCAAGTGAATCGCATCGGGCAAGCCGGCCGGTAAACCACGGATAACTTTACGGCGATAAATAGAAAAAACCGTTTCCCATACCGGGTAGATAACGAGTAATAAAGGGAACCAGGGCGACACAGCCGGATTACGATACACCAGCATCACACAAATCTCGGCGACCACAATTCCCCATAAATAAGCACCGCCATCTCCTGCAAAAATGCTACCGCGAGGATAATTCCAAAACAAAAATCCGATAGTCGCACCTATCATTGCGATACATTGCCCAAGCAAAAATGTGTCGTGAACCTGATAACTCACATACGCCAACGCCGACAAAATCATCACAACAACAAAACCAGCCAAGCCATTAAAACCGTCGATGATATTCATCGCATGGGTAATGCCGCCTACTGCCAACATAATCAACAAGGCATTCAATACAATATAGCTTGCTACCAAATGATCCAGAAGGGGCAAACCAAGTCGTACTAACTTGGCATCGAGTAACCACATACCCAATAATGCAGCGAAAAAAGCCGCTAGCAGGCGTTTTAGCGGACTAACTTTCTTGGTTAAATCTTCCGTCATTCCAGCCAACCACACTGGTAAGACAGTGACAATAAACGGCAAGCTGTTTAAATTCCACTCGCCAAAATACATGATTGTCATTCCAGCCAACAAACCAACAAATATAGGTAAGCCTCCTATACGTGGCGTGGCACCGTGATGCATCTTCTGCGGCCCCGACCCCACATGGTCAGAGGATATATGCTGATGAGCATGCTTAAACAGAATCAATCCAAAACAAATAAACCAAGAAGCCGCCAAGGACACCGACAACACTTCAATCATGAAAAACTTTCAAATATTTAACGTTCAACGTATTTAAATCACTAAAAGGTACCGACAAAAAAAATTAAAATCTGTCCATAGACTATCTCAAAAAAATGCGAAGTAGCCTATTTTACATTTTTCTGCAATGCCACATGCCCAATAAATGCATAGTTACATCAAATACTCGTCAATGAGATTCAATCCATCCTTTTTTTGGGGAAATATTTTTCGCGAAATGTGGACAAAGCTGCAAGGTAACGGATAGAATTGCTTCGATTCTTGTATAAATTTATTTGCCACACTATCTAACTGAACATGCCGTAGCATTTTTAGGTAGCGCCGCAAACAAAATCATGTCAAGTTCATGACAAATCACCAAATTAAAATGTGAGGAATTACTCATTTTTGGGTTGTGTTTTTCTTGCGGAAAAACTCGAATTTCATTCAACGAGAATTCGTGAAAAGATTGAAAGTGCGTGTTGAAGAACTGAGTTATTGCTTTAAAGCGCTGATGGCAAAAGACTGAGTAAATATGTAAAACTTCAACTGTTCCAAAAGCAAATTTGTGTACGCTTACATCTCACCCTGGAGATAGGGAAAGTGGTGCTGATCAGTCGATTTCTCGCGCGCAAGTATGGAAGAAGAATACGAAACGCTGAAAGTTGAAATCAAATCGTTGAAACATGAATTCGAAGGTATCGAAATTCGTAAGTCGCCGAATTACGCCTTAAAAAGAACTGGTACAGAAAAAATGAAGAATATTTTGGTCACTGGAGCAGACGGGTTTATTGGCTCTCATCTAACCGAAATGCTGGTCAGGGAAGGTTATAACGTAAAAGCGTTATCTCAGTACAACTCGTTTAATTATTGGGGATGGTTAGAGGATATAGATTGCCGTAAAGACGTAGAAGTCCTAAATGGTGATATTCGGGATCCCCATTACTGTAAGCACATTACAAAAGATGTGGATACAGTATTTCATTTGGCAGCTTTAATTGCTATCCCTTACTCCTATCTTGCCCCTGATAGTTACGTGGATACCAATATCAAAGGCACCCTTAATATCTGCCAGGCCGCTCTTGAGAATGGAGTGAAACGAGTTATTCATACCTCCACCAGTGAAGTCTACGGTACTGCGCAGTACGTGCCGATTGACGAAAAGCACCCACTGCAGCCGCAATCACCTTACAGCGCTTCTAAAATCGGTGCCGATGCGATGGCTATGAGTTTCCACAATGCTTTTGATCTGCCTGTAACAATAGCTCGCCCCTTCAACACATATGGGCCTCGCCAATCCGCACGAGCGGTAATTCCGACGATCATTAGCCAGATTGCCAGCGGCATGAAACAGATCAAACTAGGAGACATTACACCAACTCGCGACTTCAACTATGTCACCGACACTTGCCGCGGCTTTTTGGCATTGGCACGTTGCAATAAAGCAATCGGTGAAATCGTTAACATCGGATCCAATTACGAAATCACCGTTGGTGATACGTTGAAGCTGATCCGCGAACTAATGCAAAGCGATGTGGAATTTCTGATCGATGAACAACGATTACGCCCCGGCAAATCGGAAGTATTCCGGCTATGGTGCGATAACAGCAAAATTCGCGAATTGACTGGCTTTGCACCGGAATACAATATTCGCGACGGATTGCGGGCGACAGTAGAGTGGTTCACTCAACCCGAAAATCTTACCAAATACAAAACTAATATTTACAACGTTTGAGTTCGATATGTTTGATGCCTTAATACGCTTTATCAGAGAGCAATATCGTACAAACGAATTTATCCCGCTTCATGCGCCAGTTTTTAATGGGCGAGAACGAGAATATGTAACTGAAACTATCGATTCAACTTTTGTTTCAAGTGTCGGGGCCTTCGTCAACCGTTTCGAAGCCAATATGGCCACCTATACCGGCAGCCCCCGGGCAGTGGCCACAGTCAATGGTACGGCAGCACTGCATGTGGCGTTGCGCCTAGCCGGTGTGCAGCCAGGCGAATTAGTCATAACTCAACCGCTGACTTTCGTCGCCACTTGCAATGCAATCACTTATTGCATGGCTGAACCGCTATTCATTGATGTTGATCGCCATACGATGAGTTTGTCGCCAACAGCTCTTGACGCATGGTTGGGTGAACACGCGCAAATTGGTGATGACGGATTTTGCCGGACGCGCATAGAGGGCAAGGTGATCCGGGCTTGCATACCAATGCATACTTTCGGCCACCCGGCCGAACTGGATGGTTTGGTTGATGTGTGTTCTCGCTGGAGGCTCATGCTGATCGAAGATGCAGCCGAATCCCTTGGTAGTTTTTACAAAGGACGCCACACTGGCACCTTTGGTGGGATGGGCACACTCAGCTTCAACGGAAACAAAATTATTACTACTGGTGGTGGGGGTATGGTACTTACCGACGACGTGTTCGGTGAGCGAGCCAAACACCTCACAACCACAGCTAAGAAGCCTCACCCTTATGAGTTTTTCCATGATGAAGTGGGTTACAACTATCGACTACCCAATCTAAATGCAGCATTGGGTTGTGCGCAATTGGAACAGATCGAATCCTTCGTCGCAGCAAAGCGACAGTTAGCCCTACGCTATGCCGAACAACTCGAAGGCAGTCCTCTGCATTTCTTCCGTGAGCCTGAACACTGTCGCTCGAATTATTGGCTCAATGCCATTATTTGTGACAGCTTTGAACAGCGAGTTGCTTTACTCAAAGCAACTAACGACGCCAGTGTAATGACGCGCCCCATTTGGCAGCTCATGAATCGTTTACCCTGTTTTACTCACTGCCGCCGAGGCGACCTATCTAACGCTGAATGGTTGGAAGAGCGGGTGGTAAATTTACCTAGTAGCGTGCCCGCAACTAGCACCTCAGAGTTTTTAACGTAAGTAAATAAACATGAAATTGATAAGCCTTAATAGTAAAACCGAGCTGCAATCGCATGAAAATGCAATCGCGGCCTTATTTCTGGATTGCTTCGGCAAGCCGATTTCAGAGGCATTATGGCGCTGGGCATATCTAGATAATCCACACGGTGATCCCGTCGTGTCGTTGTGCTACGATGGTGACATACTAGTCGGTCACTACGCAATGATCCCTATGCCCTTATCTCTGCAAGAGCAACGGATCAACTCCTATCTATCGATTACAACCATGGTAACGGAATTGCAACGTAAAGCTGGTTTATTTGCTCAACTGGGAGACTTGACCTATCAGCGCGGACTTGAACTCGGTATCGATTTCGTCATGGGTTTTCCCAATGCCCTGGCAACGCCTGGCCGTAAAAAAAGACTCCAATGGAATATACCTGCGCCCGATTTCGTGGCTTCACTCAAAAAAAGTGAATTACTTGAAAAAGCAAAAGAGACAGATTTTTTTTCCAAGAAGAGTTGGCGTTTGAACCTAAATGATGAAATTAGTCGCTGCTGGCGGCTATCGCGCCCGGGTGGTGATTACCACTGGGATAATGGGCTAGCATACAAGAAGTTCGGTGATAGCATAGATCTCATGTATTTCTTTAGTATTAACGAGCTTGAGCGTCTCCCCGAAGACTGCAAGATCAATGTGCTGGTGCCAGCTACAGCGGATGCTTTTCGATCCTACTGGGTGTTCGATTACCAGTTTGGTGGGCGATCACTGCGAATGCCATTCAATTCGGAAATGATTATGCGCCAGATGGCTCTTTCCGACGTCTTTTGAAGATGCGTAAAATTCTCGCCTTAACATCAATCCGATCAGAGTACGATCTGATGAGTCGGGTGTATCAGCGTCTGCATTCTGATTCACAAGTAGAGTTTCGTTTGTTGGTATCCGGCGCTCATTTGTCACCTTCTTTCGGTTTTACGATTCAAGATATCAAAAAAGATGGACTGCCCATATTGGCAGAGGTGGAAACGTTAATCAGCGCCGATAGTTCTTCCGCCAGGTTAAAAACAGCATCTATTTTGCTAGGTGCATCGATTGATATCATTAAGGCTTATGAGCCGGACCTGATAATTTTCGCCGGTGACCGGGAAGATGTACTTGTTGGAGCCATGCTGGGTAGTTTTCTCGGTATTCCGACTGCACATTTCTTCGGTGGCGATCACGCGGCAGATGGACATGTCGACAATCCAGTGCGTCACGCCACATCTAAATTGGCTTCGACGCATTTTGTCAGCATTTCAGAGCACCGCGAGCGGTTGTTGCGATTGGGTGAAAGCGCAAACCGAATCTTTGTGATTGGTAGTGTTGCACTAGATAAATTTGTTGTTGAGCCGGCGTTACCTTTGGCACATGTGCTTGGAGCGATGGCTGCCAAGCCGCATGCGTATCAAGCGCCATTGGCTCTTTTGATTTTCCACCCGATCGACTCCGAGAAACATGTTTCACATGAGTATCTGACTAATGCGACCCAAGCGCTTGTCGAAAAGGGGTTCCACGTTTGCCTTGGCTCACCTAACACGGATCCTGGCAACTTCAAGTTAAATCAATTGTTGGACCAGCTAGCCTTACATGATCAAGTAACCTGTTACCGCAACCTGTCGCGGCCTCAATTCATTAATCTTTTCCAGCATGTTGCGCTCATCGCAGGCAATTCTTCTGCCGGCATTCTGGAGGCGGCCACGCTGAAGATTCCAGCTATCAACATTGGCGAGCGTCAGCGCGGCCGTTTATGTGGTGAAAACGTTCTATTCTCCGGCGGTGAGCTAAGTAACATACGTGCAGCACTTGAAATTGCCCTTTCACCAACCTTCACCGAAATGCTGCGTACATTGCGCAATCCCTATGGTGACGGCCACAGTGCCGACGCTGCTGTTGATTTGCTAAAAACGCTGCCGTTCGACGAATTTCTGCGTAAACCTGAAGATCCATTACATGCCGACCATTGACCAACAACACGTCGTTCTGTGCATTGCCCCACATCCTGATGATGAAACGCTGGGTTGTGGCATGACCCTTTTGCGTCACATAGCAGAGGGTGCAGCCGTGCACTGGTTAATCATGACTACCATGCATCCGGAACAAGGTTTCAGCGCTGAGCGCATTGCAAGCCGAAATACCGAAATCGAGCAGGTAGCTCGCGCTTACGGCTTTTTCAATGTGCATCATGCCAGTTTACCGACCACGCAGTTGGATACGCTTTCTATGAGCGAGATGGTAGGTGCGGTGGCGAAGGTTGTAGGTGCGATTCGACCAGAGACAGTCTACCTGCCCTACCGCAACGATGTGCACAGTGATCATGCTGTGGTTTTCGATGCTGCAGCAGCATGTTGTAAAAATTTCCGTTACCCAAGTATCCGGAGGGTTTACGCCTACGAAACTCTCTCTGAGACCGAATTTGGCTTAAGACCTGACGACACTGGATTCCGTCCCAATCTATTTGTCGATGGAACTCCATGGCTTGATCGCAAGATCGAAGTTATGAATCTGTTCAAAAGCGAAATGGGTGAATTCCCCTTCCCGCGTAGCGAGGAATGTCTACGCGCACAGGCGATGTTGCGCGGTAGTCAATCCGGAGTGCGTGCGGCTGAAGCTTTCATGATTCTTAAGGAAATCCGATGAGTCCTCAATCTGTATATGTGATTGCTGAAGCTGGAGTCAACCATAATGGTCAGCGCGATTTAGCGTTTGCGCTAGTGGATGCTGCCGCGGAAGCAGGCGCTGATGCGGTGAAATTCCAAACCTTCAATGCTACCAAATTGGCGGCAAAGACAGCACCCAAGGCTGCGTATCAGAAGGTCAGTACTGACGCAACCGAAAGTCAAATGGAAATGCTTCGGAAGCTGGAACTAGCACGCGAATGGCACATAGAACTGCAGACGCATGCTCGCCATAAAGGACTCGAATTCCTTTCAACAGCGTTTGACGCAGATAGTCTGGAATTTTTAGTTAAGCTTGAAATACCTCTGTTTAAAGTTCCATCAGGAGAATTAACAAATGCTCCTCTCTTGTGGAAATTCGCACGCACCAGAAAACCTCTGGTGATATCAACTGGAATGGCAACGCTTTCAGAAGTGGAGCAAGGTTTAGCGGTAATTGCGCATGCTCTCAATAACAGCACTGAGCCAAAGAGCTTGGAAGAAGTTTGGCGCGGCTGGAGTCGTCCAGACTGGAGAAGCAGTTTGCACGGGCATGTAACTCTGCTGCATTGCACTTCACAGTATCCAACTCCGTTGGCGGAGGTTAACTTGAAGGCAATGGACACATTGGCGAATGCTTTTGGTCTCGATGTGGGTTATTCCGATCATACCGAAGGCATTCTTATCCCTATCGCAGCTGTAGCGCGTGGCGCTCGCTTGATCGAGAAGCATTTTACGCTGGACCGTAACCTGCCTGGCCCTGATCATCAAGCGTCTCTTGAACCTGCGGAGTTGAAACAAATGATCCGTGAGATACGGGCTCTGTCTGAAGCCATTGGTGATGGTAGCAAGGCACCTCAAATCAGTGAATGGGACACGCGTCAAGCTGGGCGTCAGCAGGTTATTGCTAGCCGCGATATTTCAGTTGGCGCCACAATTTGTCGCGAGGACTTGGAAACCGCCCGCTGTGGACATGGATTACCAGCGTCAGCGCTGTGGGAAATGGTTGGTAAATTGGCCCAGCGCAGTTACACGGCGGGCGAGATAATCGAGACATGACTGCGTTGCATTCAGATATTCTGCGATTGATAATCCTCGGTGGCGGCGGCCATGCCAAGGTATTGCATGCGCTTTTACAGGCATGTGGGCACCCTGTCGTAGGTATTTGTGATCCACAACTTTCAGCAGAAGGAGCACGTTTATGGCGAGGCATACCTGTTTTAGGTGGTGATGAGGCACTCGAATGTTTAGATCCGCAAGTATATGGATTAATTAACGGAGTTGGGCAAATGCCACGGCAAAATACTCGTCGGAGACTGTATGAGTTATGGCGAGAAAAAGGTTTTTCATTTCCTCCGTTAGTACATCCCTTTGCTTGGATTTCCGAAGATACTCATTTGTCAGACGGTGTACAGGTGATGGCCGGCGCCGTGTTGCAATCAGAGTGCGTAATCGGAATGAATACCATAGTCAATACCCGCGCCAGCGTAGATCACGATTGCAGAATTGGGGCTCATGTGCATATAGCACCGGGAGTAACACTGTGCGGTGGTATTAACGTTGCCGAGCATGCTTATATCGGTGCAGGGGCGACAGTTATTCAAGGCATTTCAATTGGAAGCGATGCCATAGTGGGAGCTGGTGTGACCTGCGTACGGAACGTCAAACCAGGCAGCGTGCTCCTCGGTACAGCTATGCGTCTGAAATTAACAGATTAGACGATCAATATCAGAACCACGAAACCAATTTTTTATATCGGAACTCAGCACAAACTTATTATTTTAATTTTATTTATTTGGTTAGTCCAATTTACTGCTTATTCACACCATGATGGCAATTGCCAAGATCGTGATGTGCTATAGTCTCGACCCTGAAAACCCATTGGCGTTCCAGCACATCCTTTGACAAACAATACATGAATAGTTGGCAAGCTTCCCTTATTGGACCTAACATTACGCTTCGCGAGGCACTCGAGGCTATTGATCGTACCGGAGCTCAAATGGCCGTAGTCGTAGACGAAAATGGGCGCTTGCTAGGCACAATTTCAGATGGTGATGCTCGCCGGGCACTACTTAGCGGCCTAAGCATGAGCGACAGGGTTGCCAGAGTGATGAACCAATCACCGAAGACTGTCCTGGAAAAGGATAGCCCCTTGGCGATATTATCTTCGATGCGGCGTACTGGGCTGCATCAATTGCCGGTAATCACAGAAAATCGCGTGGTGGTAGGGTTAGCACTTATCAACGATTATCTCAAAGCTACGCCACGTGATAACTGGGTGGTCATTATGGCAGGTGGCCTTGGCTCCAGACTTCAGGAACTTACACGCGACACTCCCAAACCGATGCTGAAGGTGGGATCGCGCCCCCTGCTGGAAACTATCATCCGTAGTTATGCAGATCAGGGGTTTCATAATTTTTACCTTGCTGTCAATTATAAAGCCGAACAAATCGAAGAGTACTTTGGCGACGGACACGAATTCGGAGTAGAAATATCTTATCTTCGCGAAGAACAGCGATTGGGAACTGCTGGAGCACTGAGCCTTTTGCCACGACGCCCAAATCATCCAATTGTAGTGACTAATGCAGATCTTCTTACCAAGGAAGATTTTGGCCACATGGTAGATCAGCATTCCGCATCCAATGTAGCGGCGACTATGGGTGTTCGACACTATGAAATGCAGGTTCCTTTTGGCGTCGTCAACGTCAGGGACAGTTTTATCCATTCAATCGAAGAAAAACCCCTGCATAGCTATATCGTTAGTGCGGGCATTTATGTGCTATCGCCGACAATGCTGGATCTTGTACCCTCTAACCAATTTTTTGATATGCCATCCCTCTTTGAGGCAGGGATACAGATTGGTCACAAAGCGCGAGCTCATCAGATTAACGGATATTGGCTAGATATCGGGCGGATATCTGACTACGAGCGTGCTAACAAGGAATATTTGGGTATTTTTGATGATAGAAAATAAAACTGTACTCGCAATCATCCCTGCTAGGGGAGGCTCAAAAGGCCTTCCGGGTAAGAATAAGAAAATTCTTGCCGGCAAACCACTTGTTGCATGGCCGATTGAGTCGGCGGTTGGTTGTTGCTTCATAGACAAGGTGTTGGTAACCACGGACGATCAAGAAATTCAAGAAATCGCTAAGGCACATGGCGCTGCAGCGCCCTTTCTGCGACCAGCGAAATTTTCGTCAGATTCCGCAAAATCTATTGATGCCATACTTCATGCAATTGATTGGCTGGAGGCTAAGAATGAAAAATTTGACTATACGGTGCTATTGGAGCCCACTTCTCCGTTGACAACGGCAGAAGATATTTCCCAAGCCCTGCAAAGATTGGTTGCATCCAGAGAAATTGCGGATTCCATTGTAGGGATCTCGAATGTGGAGGGAACCCACCCCGAATATGATGTGAGATTGTCGAAAAATGAACTTATTCAGCCATTCCAAGCGCCAAATTTTCAATCTCTTAAAAGAAGGCAGGAGCTTGAAGAGTTATTTTTCTTGGAAGGTTCTCTTTACATCAGTGACACAGAAGTATTAAGGAGAGAACGGAATTTTTACCACGCGCGAACGCTTGGCTTCAAAGTTCCAAGGTGGAAGTCAATTGAAATTGACGAGATTATTGATTTTTTGTTCGTAGAAACAATTATAAAAAATATGCACCTGTTTGATGTCAAAGAAAATAAGTCTGCCAAATGAATGGAGTTTCTACCGTGTCTGATACCAAAGAGAATTCTGAAATTTTATATGCGACAACACCTTCCGCCAGATTGAATAAGGTGATTCCAGGAGGCGCGCACACATACTCACGAGGAGATGATCAGTATCCGTCTAACGCTCCACAAATTCTAGAGCGCGGGAAAGGTTCTTATGTTTGGACTCCTGAAGGTCAGCAATTTTTAGACTATGGCATGGCATTACGAGCGGTCTCAATTGGTTATGCCGAACCATCGATCAACGCAGCTGCAATTCGAGGGCTGGAGGCTGGTAACAGTTTAACGCGTGCCTCCATGATTGAACTTGAAGCCGCAGAACGTCTTGTTTCCATGATCGATTCGGTCGATATGGTGAAATTCACGAAGAACGGGTCGACCGCGACTTCTGCCGCAGTCAAGCTGGCTCGTGCCTATACCGGACGTACCCTGATCGCCCGCTGTGCTCAGCATCCATTTTTCTCCTATGACGACTGGTTTATTGGATCCACTCCAATTACTAAGGGTATTCCTCAGGAAACGATCAATCAAACCAAGACTTTCGGGTACAACGATATTGACTCCCTCAAGACTTTGATTGCTGAATATCCTGACAAGATCGCTTGCGTAATTCTTGAGCCAGCATCAATGGAATGTCCTGCGACAATCGCCCCCCCCATGGGTAACGGCAAGCCGCGAAATTTTTTGCAGGAAGTGGAAGATGTCTGCAATACTCACGGCATTGTTTTTATCCTGGACGAAACTATTACGGGTTTCCGTTGGGATATGAAAGGTGCGCAACACACCTACGGGGTCAAGCCCGATTTGTGTACTTTCGGTAAGGCTATGGCCAATGGTTTCTCCGTCGCAGCTGTAGCGGGACGACGTGAGATTATGGAGCTTGGTTCGATCGACAAACCAGGAAAAGAACGTCTGTTTCTCCTATCCACCACACATGGTGCTGAAATGTCAGGACTTGCGGCCTTCTTGGCTACTATGAATTTTCTTGAGGAAAATAAGGTCATCCCACATCTGTGGTCTTATGGTGAAGCACTGTCCAAAGCAATTAATCAGGTATCTGCCGCACACGGCTTGTCGAACCATTTTTCGGCAGCAGGGCCGGCGGCAAATCCTTACTACGCCACAGTCAAGGATGATGGAACTCCATGGTTCGAGCTTAGAACCTTGTTTGCGCAAGAAATGATCAAGCAAGGTATTTTGATGCCTTGGCTGGCTTTCTCTTACCGACATGGCAACGACGAACTAGAGCGAACTCGTGTTGCGCTTGATCATGCAATGCATATATGTGCCCGAGCGGTAAATGAGGGTATGGATAAATATCTTGCTGGTCCTGCGATCAAACCGGTATTCAGGAAATACAATTGATTGGCTACCTGCATCAAAGCGTTTTAAATTTTCTAATAAATTTTCTAATAGTTGAGATATGTTATTAACTGACAAAGTCGTTGTCATTACGGGCGGTGCTGGACAAATAGGTCAAGAACTGGTTAAGGCGGTAATCGCCCAAGGGGGCATAGCAATCATTGCAGATGTCAATCAAGAGTTTGGTGAGCGGACAAAAGAAAAGCTCAGTCAACAACTGGAGACTACGTCGATTGACTTTATACAATTAGACATTACGTCGAAAGACTCAATCATTACGATGATTGAACAGCTAAATCGACGTTATGGACGTATCGACGCTCTTGTCAATAACGCCTACCCTCGAAACAGAAACTATGGGCGATCGTTTTTCGATGTTGAATACGCTGATTTTTGTGAGAATCTTGGACTGAATTTGGGCGGGTATTTTTTGATGAGTCAGCAACTAGCTACTTACTTCAAAAAACAGGGGGAAGGCAACATCATCAACATTTCCTCGATTTATGGCGTCATCGCGCCTCGGTTCGAAATATACGAAGGTACGTCGATGACCATGCCAGTAGAATACGCAGCGATTAAGTCTGCGCTAATACATCTTACTAGTTATATGGCGAAATATTTCAAAGGAACGAATATCCGGGTTAACGCGATTAGTCCGGGCGGAGTGCTCGCCGGGCAGCCTGAATCCTTTCTTAAGGCTTATCAATCGCATTGTATGAGCAAGGGGATGCTTGATCAATCGGACATAAGTGGTGCTCTGGTGTTCCTCCTGTCTGAACAGTCTCGATTCGTCAATGGTCAAAACATTATCGTCGATGACGGATTCGTGCTTTGAATTACCAGCAACTTGCATTTAAATTGCCACACAATGGCATAAATGACCTGTCTGCGATTACTTTCTCCATAATATAAATTGACTCAAACTACGAAGCGATCTTTTCTCATCTATGCGGCGGCGTATGCAATTGTAGGTGCAACACCTTTTCTGTTGCTGCCGATCTTGACCCGTTACTTGACGCCTCAGCAATTTGGCGAAGCAACTTCTTTTTTAGTGTTGACCGGTTTGCTGGGTAATTTTGCTGGACTGAGTGCGCACGGGTTCGTGGCGGCTCGTTTCTTCAAGTCTAAACCAACAGAGTTCGGAAAATTGGTGTTCAGCTCCATCGCAACATTGGCGGGTATGCATGTGATTATCTTTGTTTTGCTCGCAATTTCCTTTCCTCTATTGGCGAAATTCCTTGGTTTATCGATTGGATTTGGATTGCTGGCCGTTATCGCTGCGCTATTCCTTAATTTGAATTTACTATTCCTTACGATTTCTCAGTTTTCTGGAAATCCCTGGCATTATTTTGGGGCACGGCTGCTACAAAGCATGATTGAATTGTCAGTATGCATAGGGCTGATATTCTGGGTGTCTGCCAATGCTGAGTCGCGCATCTGGTCTTATACAGTTGCAATTGCTGCCAGTGCAGCATGGGGATTTTATCATTGCATTCGTCGAGGGCACATCGGCAATCAGATTGAAGGCAATGCAATCCGCAGCCTGCTGGTGTTCGGCTTACCCATGTTGCCGCATGTTGCCGCGGGCATGGCAATTTCTTATGTGGATCGGATAGTGGTGTCCTCATTACTCGGTGCAGAAAGTCTAGGTATTTATATGGTCGCCATGCAGGTTGGCATGTCCATACTCGCACTGACCGAGCCTCTTAACAAAGCACTTGCTCCATGGCTTTTTGCGCAACTCTCTAATGGAAACGTCGAGGTTAAGCACATGGTGGTTCGTCGTACTTATCAGTTATTCGCGATACTCATTTTTGTTGGCCTAATGGTAGTAATTATCGCTGATCTCTTGTTTGATCAGTTGATTGGTCCTCATTTCGATATGGCGCATAATCTAATCCCCTGGATGGTGGCTGGATTTGTGATTCAGGGTATGTACTACAGCGTTGTCAATTACATGTTCTACGCGGAGAAAACTGGAACATTATCTGTCGTGACAGGTTCTGTAGCGATAGTTGGCAGCCTGCTTTCTTACTTATTGACCGCTCGATTTGGCCTTGCGGGTGCTGGCGTATCATTTGTGTTGATCAATAGTTTACTATTACTGATGGTTTGGATCGTCGCCTCGAAAGCAGTTCCTATGCCTTGGGCTCTAGGAATCAGGAGTTGATATGAGTTTCCCTGAAATGCCTTTGGTACGCCAAACTACTGTCTTTGTACAACGACTGATAACTGCCTGCAGACGTTTCAGTGAGAGTAAATATCGTCTCCATCGTCGCGTTAACTGGTCTTATCGCTACGCTGCAGCCTTCTACCAGTCCGAAGCCAGTTACCTGATGTCGGATATCGATACATATTTAGCTGGCGATTGCCTAGTTGCCCCCCAAGTCGAAAATGTCTATGCGCAGAAATTGAGCTGGAAGCAGGCAGGAGTTGTTTTGCTAAAAGTATTTGCGCATTGGTCGTTTCGCTTACTTGGCCGGTTTGCCGACCGACGTATACGTTCAAACCATATCCAGAATTATCGTAAGGCCTATGTTGATGACATCGAACTTGTTTTCGATATTACGCAATCCTCGGTGATTCGAGCCGTTTATCCTTTCCCGATCAGTTTCAGGCGTCAATTACGCTATCTTAATTTTCTTAGAAAGAAGGGTTACTTATTTAAGTTGGCGGGTCATTCCTACTGTTTTAGAGATCTACTGAATTTTGTACTGAGGCGAGATGTGGAATCATTACAACGCATGGAGTCACGGGCGCAGATATTGCACGCACTTGAGGTCGCTGCACTGGGAGTCAGGAATGTGCAGTTATCTGATGAATTTGACATTGGCAGCCTTGACTTCGCACGTACGTTAGCCCGACGCCATGTGCACGTTGTCAACAGTGCGCATGGCGTAGGCAAGTATTTGCCTGTGCACGCCTATGCTGAATTTCACATACTTACCCAAAGGCAAAAAGAATATTACTTCATGACGCACCCTTGCAATTTTGTGCTGCGTAAATTGAACGAAAAAGCCCCAGCGGTGGCAACAAGCGATGCATCATCTGAGTCTCTGATGAGGTACTCAATTTGCTTCGTTCTACTTAGCGCTCAATCGTCGCGAGGTATTGGAGAAAAGTATTTGGTCTTGAATGAAGATAGGATAACCAAATTATTGGGAGACGAATTTGAAAACAATCCCGAGATAGGTTTGTACTTTCGTCCGCATCCGAATAACCATACACCTGTTGTACCTAGAGGTTTCAAACTGCTACCGTCACTGGAGCAAGTCAATAACTTGCCAAATGTGATATTTGCCTCGTTCAATTCAACCTGTCAGATTGATCCGGCATTCAAAGGAAGGAAGATATTGCTACGCGGCGAGATGATGTATCCCGAGCTATGGTTCGACGATAACGAAGAAATGTTGCATCTAGATCAGTTGGTTGCTCTGTTACGCAAATTAGCTTTAACCGCTTGCAAGAGTGAAGCAGTGCCTGCAATAACAAAGGTGACGCCGTGCTTGCATATGAATGGAGGTAATTGATGAATGCACTCAATGTTCCTGCAAACAAGCGTTCAGTATTTAGTATTACGTTACTGATGACCTTTATATTGATGACTTTTGTGTTACAAAAACCAGTATTATTGATAGGCGGTGCCGTAATTTGTGCTGTTTATGCATGTATCTGTTTCCAATTTTCAACTTTCCGGAACAAAGATCTTTCGTGGTTTCTTGTCGTCTGCATTTTTTTTCTGCCTGGAATGACAAAATATTCTCACGGTTTATCGCCATTTTTCTATTTCTTTTCCACAATAGCAATTTTTTTTGCGGCAAAAGCAGCAAGTCGATACCCTCCCCAAGTGTTCCTGATTTCATTTCGCATCATATATACAGTAGCTGTTACAGGAATTGCGTATGCATTGTATGTTTATTGGGACATGCCCGAGCCGCTTGGCGAAGTGATAGAGGGTTCCAGTGCAAACGGCATTCCGGCTTATCTGATTGTGATGCAGGTAAGTCTGAGTCTATGCAATTATGTGGTGTTACAGAAATTACCGGTGTTGTCACCGATTATCACTGCTATCGTGGCTTTTTTTGGTTATGGTCGGGGTTCGTTGGTTGTGGCCGGCTTACTCGTAATGTTCACCTTACTGTTTAATCTGTCGTTATCCCATGCGTCGAGTCGACGATACAAGGTTTTCTTGACTGTTTTCCTGCTAGGTTTAGCTATCGCCGTAGTGGGGAATTACGATCAAATAGAAGAGGCGATGAACTTGTATACTAAACTTGGAGCGGGTTTGGTAGATCAAAATCGACTGGAAATCTGGGGGCAGTATCTCGAAAAAATTAATCTTTGGACCTTGTTGATTGGTGCTGATTACACAGGTACCGTAATTGAATTGCAGTATGCAAGCAATCCCCATATTTCGTTTGTCCGCACACATGCCCTATTTGGTTTACCAATCACTTTGCTTGCGTTGTTCAGTCCATTGATCGTCTTTTTTACGGATAAGGCCTGGTCAGCAAAACTAATCTTTGCTACTTTTATCGGATTATTGATGATGCGGGCGATGTCTGAGCCAATCTTGTTTCCAACGCTGCTGGATTTCTTCTTTTTTTTGAATCTTTTCCTGTTCTTCCGTTATGTACCTAAATGTGAATCGGCATTTAGAGTACACAGAGAACTATCAAGTAATTCAGCTATCGTATGATCCAAACCATTACTCGATTACTTGCAAAGATACTGAAGAGGTCCCGGCTAACGGCTGTGAAGGATTCGATTATCGACCCAACTTCAAAAATCGAATCAGGGACGATCTTCTACAGTTCGAACATGCAACGGCATAGCTTTTGCGGCTACGACTGCGATATCAATTGCGCCGACATTGGCAGCTTCACCTCAATCGCTAATGACGTGGTGCTGGGCGGCGGCCGCCACCCAATGGAATGGGTCGGTATGTCGCCGGTGTTCTATCAGGGTCGTGATAGCGTCAAGGCAAAGTTTTCAACCCATAAACGCGATTCAATCAAGCGAGTTGTGATTGGTCACGACGTCTGGATCGGTCGTTCGGCCATTGTCCTGCCAGGCGTAGAAATCGGTTGCGGCGCTGTGGTCGGTGCTGGTGCAGTGGTAACAAAATCGGTACCACCTTACGGTATTGTCGCCGGTAACCCGGCACGGTTGATCCGTTACCGTTTCGATGAACTCACAGTAGAACGACTTATTGCCACACAATGGTGGACTCTGCCCGATGAAGATTTACATCAACTGGGCCCCCACTTCAACGACGTCGAGAAATTTCTGGAAACTATAGAGAGGAAAAGCGGAGCATGACAACGCTGAAAATCTGTTCGAAATGCGTGATGGATACAACTGACTCGGCCATCACTTTTGATGCCGAGGGAGTATGCGATCATTGTCGCACGTATGAAACACAAGTGCAGCCGAATTGGCACACCGATGAACGCGGCGAGCAAGAGTTGCTTGCACTGGTAGAAAAAATCAAGGCAAACGGCAATGGTAAAGACTTCGATTGTCTCATCGGCATGAGTGGCGGTATTGACAGTTCCTACCTGACTTACATCGCTACCGAGTTCGGCCTGCGCCCGCTGGTGTTTCACGTCGATGCTGGCTGGAATTCTCAGGAGGCAGTCAATAATATTGAGCGCCTGATCGATAAGTTAGACTTGGACCTGTATACCGAAGTGATCAACTGGGAGGAGATGCGCGATTTGCAGTTGGCCTTTTTTAAATCAGGCGTGCCACACATCGATACTCCACAGGACCATGCTTTCTTTGCGACCATGTACAAGTTCGCGGAACAGAATAACATCAAGTACATTCTGACAGGAGCCAATTATTCGACCGAATGTATCCGTAACCCGATCGAGTGGATGTACTACCAGTCGGACTCGATTCAACTGAAGGACATTCATCGCCGCTTTGGTACTCGGCCATTGAATAATTATCCGACTACCTCAATCTTGCGTCATAAAGTCTGGCTACCTTATGTGAAAGGTATCCGCGTAGTGCGTCCATTGAATTTTGTGCCCTATGATAAGGCTGGCGCAATGAAACTGCTGACTGAGAAATTTGGTTGGCAACCTTATCCTCAGAAACATTTTGAGTCGCGTTTCACGCGTTTCTATGAAGGCTACTGGCTTCCTAAGAAATTTGGATTCGACACCCGCAAGGTGCAGTTCTCTAGTCTGATCGTAACGGGGCAAATGACACGTGAGGAAGCATTGAAACAACTGAAGCAACCAGCGTTGGATGACGCCACCGTGCGCCAGGAATTCGAATACGTTGCCAATAAGCTTGGCATCACGACTGATGAACTGCAAACTTACCTCGATGCACCCAACAAGACTTATAGGGATTACCGTTCGCAAGAAATGTTCTACACCGTAGGTGCCAGAATAATGCGCACGCTCGGTCTTGAACTTGGAGGCAAGCGGTGATTTCGATTGTCGATTACGGACTGGGAAATGTTCAGGCTTTCGCTAACATCTACAAGCGCTTGGACATACCTGTCACGCTTGCAAAGACGGCTGATGATCTTGCCACTGCCTCACACATCATCCTACCCGGAGTCGGGGCCTTCGACTGGGCCATGACGAAGCTAAATAACTCCGGCATGCGCGAAACGCTGGATGATCTGGTGCTGCGTGAGAAAAAGCCAGTGCTTGGCATTTGCGTCGGCATGCAAATGATGGCCATGAATAGTGACGAGGGAAAGGTAGATGGTTTGGCGTGGTTCGATGCCAGTGTCAAACTTTTCGATGAATCTCGCTTTCAGAATCGCACCCATCTTCCCCATATGGGCTGGAACGATGTCGAGCCGATACGCCGCGACGGACTATTCCGTGATTTTGACGAGGGTGCGCGTTTCTATTTTCTGCATTCATATTATTTTGAACCCAAGGATACCTCCGACATGCTGAGTACCACCATTTATGGCGATCGCTTCATCAGTGGAGTTCAACGCGGCAATGTAATCGGCGTTCAGTTTCATCCTGAAAAGAGCCATGGCTGGGGCATACAACTTTTGAAAAATTTTGCAGGGCTCTGACATGCTACGACCAAGAATAACTCCTTGTCTTTTAGTGCACAAGGGCGGCCTCGTCAAAACGGTCGGTTTCGATAACCCCAAATATGTGGGCGACCCACTGAATGCTGTCCGGATCTTCAATGACAAAGAAGTCGATGAGTTGATGGTAATCGACATTGACGCTAGTCGCCACAACCGAGAACCTGACTATAAACTGATTGCCAACTTGGCGCTCGAATGCCGGATGCCTCTTTGCTATGGTGGAGGCGTTAAAAACGTGGAGCAATTCGAACGGATCATCGGCCTTGGGGTTGAGAAGGTCGCAATTGCTTCTGGAGCGGTGGACAACCCGGAATTGATTTCATATGCTGCCGAGCGCGTGGGTAGTCAGAGTGTCGTGGTCGTTATCGATGTTAAGAAAACTGGGCTTTTTAGGAAACCCGAAGTCGTGACCTTGAACGCTAGCCATCGAACTGGCCTAGACCCAATAGTTTTCGCGAAACGTGTGCAAGAAATGGGGGCTGGCGAAATCGTACTGAATTCAGTCGACCATGACGGTCAGATGAAGGGGTACGACACTGAGTTAATCGAACTTGTGAGGAACGCCACTACGTTACCGCTAACCGTACTCGGTGGCGCAGGATCTCTTTCCGATCTGCGTGAGCTAATCCTTCGCTACGGCATCATCGGAGTTGCCGCCGGTAGTCTTTTCGTATTCAAAGGCAAATATCGGGCCGTACTTATAAATTATCCGACCCGCAGTGAAAAAGATGCTCTGTGCTTACTGGAACCTCTCTCCCAATGAAACAAATATTACAAAGCCTGAAAACTGGAAACACCGAGGTTGCAGAACTGCCTGTGCCGGCGCTCAAGCGCGGTCAGTTATTGATTGCCACCTCCCAAACATTGGTGTCGGCTGGCACCGAACGTATGCTGGTTGAATTCGGCAAAGCTGGATGGATAGAAAAAGCTCGTCAGCAGCCCGACAAAGTGCGCATGGTGCTCGACAAGATCAGGACCGACGGCCTGATACCTACCCTTGAGACGGTATTCAACAAACTCGATCAACCGCTTCCGCTGGGATACTGCAATGTTGGTCGCGTGGCCCAAGTTGGCCCAAGTGTGCTGGGTTTCGCGACCGGCGAGCGCGTGATCAGTAATGGCAAGCATGCGGAAGTGGTCAGCGTACCCGTGAATCTGTGTGCCAAAGTGCCCGAAAGCGTGACCGATGAAGAGGCCGCATTCACAGTGCTCGGCGCAATCGCTCTGCAGGGCATCCGACTTGTGCAACCGACCTTGGGCGAGACCATAGTAGTCACTGGTCTTGGCCTAATCGGCCTGGTCACGGTGCAACTGCTGCGTGCTCATGGCTGCCGAGTACTCGGCCTGGATTTTGACAAGGATAAGTTAGCTATGGCGCGGCAGTTTGGCGCCGAGGTGGTGGATTTGGCGTCTGGCCAGAATCCAGTTGCCGCCGCCGAGCGTTACTCGCGTGGGCGCGGCGTAGATGCCGTAATTGTTACAGCATCTACTAAAAGCAGCGAGCCGATGCACCAAGCGGCGCTGATGTGTCGCAAGCGCGGTCGCATCGTGCTGGTAGGGGTCACTGGCCTGGAACTGTCTCGCGCTGATTTTTTCGAAAAGGAATTGACTTTTCAAGTTTCATGTTCTTACGGTCCCGGCCGCTACGACGCTAACTACGAAGAGAAAGGTAATGACTATCCGATCGGTTTTGTCCGCTGGACAGAGCAGCGCAATTTCGAAGCTGTGCTGGATATGATGGCTGATGGACGTCTAGACGTGAAACCGCTGATTTCACATCGCTTCGACATCACAGAGGCGGAGCGGGTGTATGCACTGGTCGGTGGCGCTGCACCTTCGTTAGGCATTCTGTTGCGCTATCCGGGTTTAGCTATTGATACCGCCTCGCGCACGGTAGCGGTGCCGACGATGCAACCGCCGGCCGCTAGCCCGGCAGTGGGTAAGCTCGGCGTCAGCGTGATTGGCTCGGGCAACTATGCGACCGCCGTGTTGATGCCCGCCTTCAAGAAAGCTGGGGTACGGCTGCGTAGCGTAGCTTCCAGCGCCGGCGTCAGCGGCCTGCACGCCGCACGTAAGTTTGGCTTTGAAGAAACGACGACCGATACCAACCGGTTGTTCGCCGATGCTGATACGCAAGCCGTGGTGATCACGACTCGCCATGACAGTCATGCCGGTTACGTCCTGCAGGCGCTAAAGGCAGGTAAGCATGTATTTGTCGAAAAGCCGCTGTGTCTGACCTTGGCTGAGCTGACTGAAATCGAAGCCGCCTGTGCCTTGCGCGAAGCTCAAGGGGCGAATGTGCCAATAGTGATGATCGGCTTTAATCGCCGTTTTGCGCCCCAGGTCCAGCGCATCAAGCAATTGCTGGCTGGTTTGTCTGGGTCCAAAGCTTTCGTCATGACAGTCAACGCCGGCGCTATTCCAGTCGAGCACTGGACCCAAGATCCCACTATTGGAGGCGGGCGCGTCATTGGCGAAGCCT
Source organism: Undibacterium sp. Jales W-56 (assembly GCF_025548535.1). GTDB lineage: Bacteria > Pseudomonadota > Gammaproteobacteria > Burkholderiales > Burkholderiaceae_D > Undibacterium. Next base: position 666,414 of record NZ_JAJLQW010000002.1, read on the forward strand.
GTCACTTTATTGACCTGTTGCGCTTTCTGGCCGGCACCCCGATTATTGGCTGGGAGCGAACGGATATGGACAGCGTGACGCGGGACACGGTAACACTGCAGCTACGTTTCGCTGACGGATCGATCGGGACAGTGCATTACTTTGCCAACGGCAGCAAGACCTTCCCCAAGGAGAGATTGGAAATTTTTGCAGGCGGCCGCGTGCTACAACTCGACAATTTCCGCAAGCTGACCGGCTTTGGTTGTCCAGGCTTCAACAAGATGAACCTTTGGCGTCAGGACAAGGGGCAGAAGGCTTGCGCGCAAGCCTTCGTCGACGCCATCGCGTCTGGCAAGCCATCACCAATTCCACTGGACGAGGTCATCGAGGTCAGCCGCGTAACGCTAGAAATTGCCGGGGGCGGTCGTTGAACATAATTGCCCGTGCTAGCCTGTACTGGCATACATTGCGTTTCCTGCGGCCGGTTCAGTTTTTTGGGCGGCTGTGGTTCCGCTTTGCACGGCCGCGCATCGTGGAAGCAGCTGCGCCGCCGCTAGCAGGGCCGGCTGGTCGCTGGGTGCTGCCGGCTTGCCGCAGTGTAAGCATGAGTGGGTTTGGACAGTTCAGGTTTCTTAATGATGAAGGTGACCTGACCCAAATCGGCTGGGATGACCCTGCGAGGGAAAAACTGTGGCGCTATAACCTGCACTATTTTGACGACCTAAATGCTGAAGGTGCGGCCAGCCGCTACGACTGGCACTTGGCGTTGCTTCAGGACTGGGTTGGGAAAAATCTGCCTGGACAAGGCACCGGTTGGGAACCTTATCCGAGCTCGCTGCGCATCGTGAACTGGATCAAATGGCAGCTTGCCGGCAATGCTTTGCCGCAGACCTGTGTGCAGAGTCTTGCTATGCAAACGCGATGGCTGAGCAAACGACTCGAGTGGCATTTGATGGGAAACCACCTGTTCGCCAACGCGAAGGCGCTGGTATTTGCCGGGTTGGCCTTCGAAGGGGCGGAGGCTAAGAAATGGCTGGCCAATGGGTTGGATATCATTGAAAGGGAATTGCCGGAGCAGGTGCTGGCCGATGGTGGCAATTTTGAGCGCAGCCCGATGTATCACGCAATTTTCCTTGAAGACATGTTGGATCTGCTCAATATCGTTGACGCGTTCCCGGAGAGGGTTGCTGTAAATACGGTCCGGCGCTGGCATGAGATAGCAACAAGCATGCTCGGCTGGCTGGTCGGTATGAGTCACCCGGACGGCGAGATCAGCTTCTTCAATGATGCCGCCGCCGGTATAGCACCAATGCCGGCCGAGCTGACCTCCTACGCAGGACGGCTCGGTATTGCAGTCAGCGGCCCTGCTGTATTGCCGCTGTCTCAGATTGTGGTCACTAATTACCGCGACAGTGGTTATATCCGACTTGCCAGCCCAGATATTGTTGCACTGCTGGATGTGGCGCCAGTGGGGCCGGATTACCTTCCTGGTCATGCGCACGCAGACACGCTTTCCTTCGAACTTTCCATTTTTGGTCAGCGGTTGATCGTCAACGGTGGCACATCTTGTTATGGATTGGGGCCCGAGCGCTTGCGCGAACGTGGTACCGCTGCCCATAGCACAGTTGTCGTTGATGGTAAGGACTCGTCCGAAGTCTGGAGTGGTTTTCGCGTCGCGCGCCGCGCCTACCCGCGTGATCTGGAATTGAATCAAACGGACGAGATGGTTACAGTCGCTTGTTCACATGATGGTTACCGGTGGTTACCGGGGCAGCCCGTCCATCGCCGCGAGTGGCGTTTCACGAATCATTCGTTGCTGATTCGTGACCACGTCAGCGGCCGCTTCGAATCAGCCGAGGCACGTTATCTGCTGCATCCAGCAGCAAGAATAGTAGATCAGACGGAGGCTAAATTGAAACTGCAATTGCCACAAGGCCAGTTATTAAATCTCGATGTGATCGCTGGTACGGCTCGGTTGGAGTCGGCGCAATATGCGCCTGAATTTGGGATGGTTCAGACTACCAGTTGTATAGTGCTTGCTTTCAAAAATGGTAGTGCTTGCATCAATCTTGAATGGAGTTAATGTGCACATTCTCTTTTTGACCGATAACTTTCCGCCGGAAGTCAATGCGCCGGCCAGTCGCACCTTTGAACATTGCCGCGAGTGGGTAGCGCAAGGTGCCAAGGTCACCGTCATCACATGCGCGCCAAATTTCCCCAAGGGGGAGGTGTTCGACGGTTATAGAAATGCACTTTGGCAAAGAGAAACCGTAGGTGGTATTGAGGTTATTCGTGTATGGTCCTACATCACCGCGAACGAAGGATTTATCAAGCGGATCCTTGATTATGTGAGCTTCATGATCACTGCGACTTTCGCAGCTCTGTTTGTCCGCAAGGTAGATGTAGTGATTGGCACCTCGCCACAATTCTTTACAGCTTGCGCAGCCTGGATGACTGGAGTTCTGAAGCGACGGCCCTGGGTGTTTGAGCTGCGAGACATCTGGCCCGAGTCGATTAAGGCTGTTGGGGCAATGAAGGAGTCGTTGGCAATTCGGTTGCTCGAGCGCATTGAGATGTTCCTTTACCGCCATGCCAGCAGGATAGTGGCGGTGACCCACTCATTCAAAGAAACCTTGATTCGACGCGGGATTGATGGCGCCAAGATTGAAGTGGTGACCAATGGCGTTGATCTGACCAATTTCACTCCGCAACCCAAGGACGTTGAGCTTACACAGCGACTGGGGTTGGGGGGCTGCTTTGTTGCTGGTTATATCGGCACGCATGGCATGGCTCACGGGTTGGAAACTCTTCTAGATGCCGCCGAGACTTTACAGGGAATGCCGGAAGCGGCGAATGTGCGCTTGATTTTCCTTGGGCATGGCGCCAAAAAAGCCGAACTGATCGCGAACAGCGAGGTGCGTGGGCTGCGCAATGTGCTATTCCTAGATTCTGTGCCGAAGACTGAAGTGGCGCGCTACTGGTCGCTGTTGGATGTTTCGATAATCCACTTACGCAAGACCGAGTTGTTTGGTTCTGTGATCCCGTCCAAGCTCTTCGAATGCATGGGTATGGGAATACCGGTTCTGCATGGTGTGCAGGGCGAATCAGCCGAGATCGTGCGCCGTGAAGGTGTGGGGGAGGTGTTTGAGTCTGAAAACGCTTCTAAGTTGGTGGACAGTTTGATGCGTTTGCGCACCGACCCTAATCGGTTTGATCTTTATAGGCAAAACGGACTAATTGCAGCAAAGCACTATGATCGAACGTCCTTGGCTAGGGCGATGCTTAAAACTCTGAAACATTTGGTACGCAGATGAAACACAAGAAAAAAATTATGCTTGTCTTCGGTACGAGACCCGAGGCCATCAAGATGGCGCCACTTTACCACCTGCTTAAGGCTTACCCCGAGGACTTTGAGACCGTTGTGTGTGTGACCGCCCAACATCGACAAATGCTAGATCAGGTTTTACGCGTATTTGAGATCACGCCAGATATTGATCTGAACTTGATGAAACAGGGACAAGATTTGTTTGATGTGACGAGTTCGGTACTCCTCGCGATGCGAGGTGTATATAAAGAACATTCACCCGATGTGGTGTTGGTGCACGGCGATACCACCACGACGTTGGCGGCGGCGATGGCTGGGTTTTACGCCGGCGTATCAGTTGGCCATGTAGAGGCGGGTTTGCGCACGCATGATCTCTATGCCCCCTTTCCGGAAGAATTCAATCGTCAAGTGGCGAGCAAGGTAACACGGTGGCACTTTGCTCCAACATCATTCAGCCGACAAAATCTGCTGGATGAACGGGTGCCGGACTACAACATTGCCGTTACCGGCAATACGGTGATTGATGCCCTGCTGTGGATGCTTGCACGTATCGACGAAGATGCTGGGAGGCGTCAAGCTATTTGTGATTTCTTGAGCGCAAGGTTGCCATTTGCTTGGCAAGACACTCGTTTTATACTCATCACCGGGCATCGTCGGGAGAACTTTGGCGATGGCTTTCTGCAGATTTGTGAGGCATTGAAGGAACTGGCAAATCGCTATCCGGAAGTGCATTTTGTGTACCCAGTTCACTTGAATCCGAACGTGCAGCAACCGGTAAACGCTATTCTGGCAGAGCTGTTGAATGTACATCTGATCGCCCCTCTCGACTACGAGCCATTCGTGTATTTGCTCAAGCATTGCCATATTGTGTTGACTGATAGCGGTGGCATTCAAGAAGAGGCTCCTAGTCTAGGAAAGCCAGTTCTCGTTATGCGAGATGTAACAGAGAGACCAGAGGCCGTTAACGCTGGCACGGTTCGATTAGTTGGGGCAAACCGTCAAAGAATTGTTGAAAACGTTTGCGAGTTGTTAGATAAAGAAGAGAGCTACAAAGCGATGGCGCGAGCGCATAACCCTTATGGTGATGGGAACGCCTGTAATCGAATCATTGAAGTATTGAGGACTATTTAAATGTATAAGAAAACTGTATGTGTTGTCGGCTTGGGTTATATCGGCTTGCCAACGGCAGCCTTGTTGGCCAGCAATGGTTACAATGTAGTTGGTGTGGATTTAAATGCTCACGTTGTTGAAACGATCAACCAAGGCCGTATTCACATCGTTGAACCCGACCTTGATGCCTTTGTCCGCTCCGCGGTTGCTGCACAGCGCTTAAAAGCTTGTACTACGCCTCAGTCTGGCGACGTCTATATGATTTGTGTTCCCACCCCATTCCACGAGGGTGAAGGGATCCCGCAGCCAAATATTGACTATGTACTTGCAGCTACTCGCAGTATTGCGGGATTTGTTAAGGCTGGCGATCTGGTTATTTTGGAGTCTACTTCTCCAGTAGGCACGACGCAGCAAATGGAAACAGTTCTTAGTGATGCTGGTGTGGACGTTTCTAAGATTTATATGGCGTACTGCCCTGAACGAGTTCTACCTGGCAAGATCATGACTGAACTGGTTGAGAATGATCGGGTTGTCGGAGGAATGACATCTGATGCAACTAAGGCTGTGAGTGATTTTTATCGGACATTTGTGCGGGGTGCCGTACTCGAGACAAATGCTCCGACTGCAGAGATGTGCAAACTCACCGAGAACAGTTTCCGCGATGTAAATATTGCGTTCGCAAATGAACTCTCCATCATTTGCGCTAAAGAAGGTATTAATGTGTGGAATTTGATCCAGTTGGCAAACCGGCATCCTCGCGTGAATATACTGCAACCCGGAGCAGGTGTAGGCGGGCATTGCATCGCGGTTGATCCTTGGTTTATCGTGGCGCGGGATCCTGAGAATGCTCGTTTGATCCGTTCTGCACGTGAGGTCAACAATCACAAAACTACGTGGGTGATCGATCAGATCAAGATCGCAGTTGCCGATGCGACCGCCCGTACAGGCCGTAAGCCAAAGATCGCTTGTTTGGGGCTGGCTTTTAAACCTGATATCGACGATCTGCGTGAGTCGCCCGCATTGTACATCGCCGAAGCTCTTCAAAGTCAAGATTACGATGTGATCGCGGTAGAACCCAATATTGAGACTCACGAAAACTTCACACTCGTCTCGCTTGAAGATTCACTTAAGTCTGCCGATGTCTTTGTTTTGCTTGTTAAACACCGTCAATTTGGTGAAGAATCGGCCAAGAAATTACTAAAAGAGGTGAATCCACTCGATTTTTGTGGTGTTTTTAATAAAATTTGACATGGCGGCGACATGAGGCGATAAACAATGAAATTTGCAAACAATTTCGATGGATTCAACTGTATGGAAAAATCGGTAACGCGGGTGTTGTTTAGCTACGTTGCGGCATCTCTTGATTGACACCGCTAAGAAAACGTCCTAAGCGAGTCGTAATAAGAAAATCGACGACCCAAGATCGCGTCCAACCGGAAAATTCAGGCAATTAACGAACAAATGATTGTCAACCTTGGAAAGTGCAAGCTCGGGTATCGGCGAATCAAGAACGAGCTAGTACGTTTACATGTCTTATCGTTTCCGACGGCAACTATCCACAAGATACAAGATAATAGAACAAATTAAAAAACATACTTGAATCGCAGAAAGGCATTTAGAGAGCAACTCATGGTATGGCAACTCAATGCCTAGCAATATTGTAAGTGGACGCCTGCAAGATCACGGTAAGCATCCGGTCATCACAGATTGACCGGTTCTTATTTGGATGATCAAGATTATTGAACAGGCTTCCAGTTGTGTGGAAGTAGTTCACCGATGCAGCTGAATGGTTGCAAAGGTAGTCTTTCCAGCACGTCCTTCATGTACCCGTAAGGATCGTGACCGTTGAGCCTGGCTGAATGAATGAGACTCATGATGGCTGCAGCAAGTTTACCTGCGCGCAGGCTGCCGGCGAACATCCAATTTTTTCGTCCCAATGCAACGGGACGAATCTGGTTTTCAACCCAATTGTTATCGATCGGTACCTGAGGATCGTTGAGGTAATGTGTCAGCGCCGACCAGCGATTCAAACTGTATTCGATTGCCTTGAAGGTTGCACCGCCGCTGGGCACCCGCTGGCGTTGAACCAGTAACCATTGATGTAAGGCGTCTGCAACTAGCTTGGCTTGCATTTGACGAATGGCTAAGCGTTGCGCCGGGTCGAGCAAGCTTGCTTCCCGTTCCATATCGTAGAGTCGGGCATATAAATCCAGCACACCTCCTGCAATCTGGCTGCTGTGGTTTGCCCACAGTTCATGGAATTTGCGTCGGGCGTGCGCCATACATCCGGCCTCCGTGATTCCGGATTTGAACAGCGTCTTATAGCCTGGAAAGTCATCGCAGACGAGGGTACCTCGCCATCGGTCCAGGAATTGTTCTGCATGCTTACACCCCGACTTTCTGCAAAGTCGAATATCACCGCCTTCATGCTACTTAACGGCGTGCTGCAATAACTCCACAAGTAGGCCCGGTGCGTCTTACCATTTCCGGGCTTAAGCATGGGAAGCGGCGTCTCATCAGCATGCAGCACCGGTTGGGTCAACAATTCTTGTTTCAATGCATCCACCAACGGTTGTAGCGCAACACCGCAACGGCCCACCCATTCGGATAGTGTGGAATCGGGAATGGCTAATCCTGCCCGTTCAAAGATGCCGCTTTGGCGGTACAGCGGCAAGTGATCGGCATATTTATGCGACAAGCACCTGAGCCAACAATCCTGAGGTTGGGATGCCCTTGTCGATGATTTGTGCAGGTACCGGCGCTTGTACCAATGTTTCGCATTGATTGCAGACCCACTTACCACGCACATGGCGTTCGACCGTGAACACGCCCGGTTGGTAATCGAGTTTCTCGGATACGTCCTCACCGATTCGCTTCATTTGGCAACCGCACCGGCATAACGTTGAATCTGGTTCGTGATGAATATCAGTGCGTGGCAGTTGTGCCGGCAGCCGGACGCGTTTGGGTTGCTGCTTGGTTGGCTCTGCTGGTACGGGATGTGTTAGTGCCAGTTGCTCAATTTCGGCAGTGACGGCTGTTAAGTCAATGTCGAGAGTTTCAAACAGTTCATGCTGTTGTTCGCCGGTATAGGCTTCGCTGGTCGCTGCAAATTTCTGGCGTTTGAGAATGACCAATTCATGAGTCAGTTTGGCGTTCATTGCCTACTGATGAATCAGCAACTGGACCAGTTGTTCTTTAGTGTAATCGTCGATGGCGGTAGCAAAGTTCATGTCTGGCACTGTGCCAGAGCAGAGGTGATTTGATCAAAGACGTTTACAGGAGTTTACAACTTGGTAGCCTCGGTACTACAGCACCGAAATCGAGTGACCGTGACCCAAGTTCTCCCATGGCAGACCGGTCACTAATACCCTTAATTGCTCGGGATTAAGTCCTACTATATCGACTCCATTACCGCCCCACGCAAAGCGACCTTTGTTCAAGCGACGACTCGCCAGCCATATGCCAAATCCATCGTAGACCAAAACTTTGATACGCGTCGAACGCTTGTTGGTAAACAGATAGGCATGATGCCGACGCGCATATCAATCGGTTCGGTTGCCAGCCAGATGGAATCTATCCGAATCATCTTAGCCAGTTCTGCAACCAACTGGCACACTCTGCGGCAGCAGCTGGCGTACAGTGACATTAGCGGCTCCTCGTTTGATTTCAATCACGATGTCCGGTGTCACGGAGGCTGTGGTCGGTGCGGGTAGCTGAATTGGAATGAATTCAGGAATAGGGTTGACTGGTGTAATTTGCGTTGACCGTATCGCCAATTGTTCATGAGCCCTGATCCAAATACGAACCTGATTGGCGTTCAACTGGTAACGCAAAGCCGTGGCAGCAATTGAAACTCCCGGTTGTTTGCAGGCCTGAGCCTTGAATTCGGCACTGTGCCGCCGACGCCGTCTTGGCGTATTGATTCCATCGTCCATAATGTACAAGTGTCCACTTAATAAGTGGACACGATCATCTACGCTTACGCACTTAACTTCAAGATGACTTCACCGGGTGCTTACAGATCACGATTAACATTTATCAATGTATTTTCATTATCAATGGCAGTGGCATATGATATTGCGTTTATATAAACACAGAACCAGCAAGCAACAGGTTGGATTTTTTGGATGATGTATCGAAGAAATACCACTTGCCTTTCAACGCATCCAAGCAGACCGTGGTCGTGAATTTTTCGCTACGAAATTTCAGGAGCGACTTCTGGAATGGGGAATCAAATTTAGATCGGTTAAGCTTGTAGCACCCAAACTGAACGACAAAGTTGCACGTGGTCGTGGAGCATGGACTTTGGTGAGTTTCACGGCACTTTCGACCTCAAATATCCGACGTTGAAGATCTAGTATCTATTTTAACAAGCATTCCATCAAACAAAATTCAGCAAGCCCGTACTTGTTCACTGGTGCGTCCGAAACGGCGCTCTCTTTTTTGGAAAGATGCGATCGCGTCATCCAGCGCTTCTACGCCGAAGTCAGGCCAGAATGTATCTGTGAAATAGAATTCAGAATACGCGAGCTGCCACAACAGGAAATTGGATACCCTGGCCTCGCCGCCGGTACGGATTAACATATCCGGTTCAGGCGCATAGGCCATCGACAAATGCGCCGATAGCATGTCTTCGGTGATCTCGTCTTGCCCTATCCCTTTCGCGATCAGCTTATTGCAGGCATTTACAATGTCCCAATGTCCGCCGTAGTTTGCACAAATTGTCAGGGTCAGGCCGGTATTGGCGGCGGTTTCCGATTCTGCAACTCTGACCAGTTCCTGCAAATCCTTATCGAACTTGCTCAGGTCGCCAATCACTTTCAGCCGGATATTATTCTCACCCATCTTCCTGATTTCACCGACCAGAACTTTTCTGAAGAGCTGCATTAATAAGGAGACTTCTTCTTGCGGCCGACGCCAGTTTTCAGAGCTGAAAGCAAATAAAGTCAGGTATTCAATACCACGGTTAACGCAGGCTTCGACAACTTTATTGACCGTTTTTACGCCTTTTGCGTGTCCGGCAAATCTTGGTAAAAACCGCTTGGTTGCCCAGCGACCGTTGCCGTCCATGATGATGGCGATATGTTTTGGAACCGCTGCATTTCCATCATCACTCTTTACATTTTTTGTTTTGCTAATACTATTCATTTTTTTATTTGCCAGGCACACCAAAAGGGAAACTCAAGGTCACATCTACTGCATTCGAGTTCAAAGCACCTTTAGCAGAACGCACACGTCCGACACCCAACTTCAGACGTGATTTCCCATATAGATCGATACCGCCATATACCATTGCCTGCGCAGTAGCGCCGCCCTTGGCATCCACACCGCCGCCACCAGCGGCGCCAATCAACATCTCTGCACCAGCGAACAATCCGGTTGCCAATGTTGCAGTGCGGGCACCCAATCCAAGCAAGCCTACCGAAAAACCGCCGGCATTTCCGGTAAATGCGCTATGCGCCTGGGCAGACATGTAGGTATCGGTAGTGATATAGCGATCAATTTTAAAACCCATTAAATCCAGGCTATGGTTGCCGCCATTATAGCGGGCCGCATGCAGATAATGCTGTGCGGATGCCGCCCATTCCATGCCTTGCACCATGCGTGAAATACTACGATCAGAGCGGACATCTAGGTCTAAGCCAAGCTGGATATTGGCGTAATTCGATTTAAAGTCGCCATTCAGCGCACGAACTGCACCGCCTTCGAGCGCCACATACATATTGCGACTCACCTGCGCTTTCGCATATAAACCGGCTTTGACTAACGCGCCGCCGCCAACCGGAACGCGGCCACCACCGCCCATGCCAAGGGCCACACGCGAACCTATTTTAAAGTCATCCTTGATTACCGGATATTCTGCACCGAGTAATCCGAGCACTTCGGCATAGCCGTCGGCACCGCCTTTGACTGCAGCTCCGCTCTCAACACCCCAATAAACCGACTCAGAAACGAACTGATCTGCGCGAAAACCGGCATACCCCAGCGAGCCAGAATACGGTTTTCCATTTAAATCTTTGACGCCGGATACCGGATTGTAATTACCGATAATTGCCGCAATATGGTCGAAGCCCACGCCACCACGCTCACTCGTAGAAACAGTGCTGCCTTGCGCGAGCTGCGAGGCAAACATAAAGTCACTCTCCATGGATACGCTTACCCCCAGTTGTTTGCTGCGGATATGGCCATTCGGGAAACGGACTTGCGATGCAGAAACACCTGCGCGGATCTGATTAAATTTCCACATCAAGTCGAGGTGCGGGCGTAACATCAAGCCGCCGCCGACAGAAGCCGATCCGCCGCCACCGCCACCAACATACAAGCCACCTTCAACATCAAGTCCCGAAAGGAGCGGCCTGCGTATCGCAATCTCACCGCCACCGGTAAAAAAACCACCGCGCTGCCCCGTCACTGCGCCATAGGCAGCAGGCCCGATATACAGACTGGGCATTGCCTGCAACAAATAACTCCCGCCTATCATTCCCATCGTTTCATTATTGGGAAGTTTGATTTTTTCAAAACCGAAACGTACTTCCACTGGTGTGTTATAGGTTTTCGGAGCATGCGGATCCACATAATCATCGGCGTATGCGCATTGCAAAATGGGAGACAACATAATCAGTGCTACAAACTGTTTTCTTAAAAGTGGCATAAATGAAAAAAAATTTATATATCAAACGCAGTAAATGCGGAATTGCCTGGTCAAGAATGCTCAATCAAACAATGCTTCTCATCTTCCTCTGGAAACAAGCTGAGTCAAAAGATGATTTATGCCGATTCTTTTATTTTGCATTTAAGACATCATTTCTAGAATACTAAACTAAACGCCGAGAAAAATAGTTTATTTATGCAATTCTTTCAAAGAATCATCCACGAAACATGCAAAATAATCAATATATCTCTTATGTTGCCCAAGTGCATCAATGAAAATACCACAGGTAGTACCGCAAAGGATACAAATAAAAAATGACTTAACCGCATTTGCCATTAAGTCATTTTATCCATCGCCATTCATTTTATGCTGAAGAGTTACATCAAAATTGATGAGAAAAGCTTCGTTACCCGCCCTTGGAGCGGCGGCGTGCAGCAATTCCCTGACCGATCGCCTGGCCACTGCCGCGAGCAGTGCCGCCATTATTATTGCGCCTTGGACGTCCGGCATCCGGAAAACCGAGCGCTGTTTGCATAGGATCGGGCTGACGAGGGCGTTTTTTACCCTGTGCATCGCCATTCGTACTGCGCGGCGCACCGAACTCGGTACGAGGCGCGTTAAATCGCCCTGCTGGCTTATCGAACGGATTGACTGGCCGACCGGGCGCTCTGTTGCCATTAGGATGAGGCGCAGTATCTTTGCCGGCTGGCTTGTCGCCACCGACTTTCTCCAGGCCACTGAGTTTCAGCAGGCTGCGCACCGCATCCTCTTCCAATTCATCCCAACGACCACGCTTCAGGCCGGACGGCAGCGTCATCGCACCGTAACGTGTGCGAATCAGGCGCGACACGGTTAAGCCAACTGCTTCAAACATACGGCGTACCTCGCGGTTACGGCCTTCGCCAATCACCACGCGATACCATTTATTGACGCCTTCACCACCACCATCGACAATTTTTGAAAACTGCGCGAGACCATCTTCCAACTCAACGCCTGCCAATAGTTTCTGACGCATCCCTTCTTCCAGCTCACCGAGTGTACGCACGGCATATTCACGTTCGATACCATAGCGCGGGTGCATCAGGCGGTTCGCCAGGTCACCGGACGTCGTGAATAACAACAGGCCTTCCGTGTTGTAATCAAGACGGCCGACTGCCAGCCACTTACCGACTTTCATTTGCGGCAAACTCGCAAATACGGATTGGCGGCCTTCAGGATCGCTGGTGCTGACAATTTCACCAGCCGGTTTGTGATAAATCAAGACGCGCGGCGGTTTCTTGCTTATTTTTCTTTGTATCGGCTTGCCATTGATACGCACGGTATCTGTAGGCAAGATGCGCTGGCCGATATGGGCCGGCTCACCATTCACCGAAACCCGACCGGCGACAATCAAATCTTCCATGTCACGGCGGGAACCCAGACCTGCTTCAGCCAATACTTTGTGCAATTTTGGCGCATCATCATCTGCAGTTAGATCGCGGCGAACCGGCTTGGCTATGCGCCCTTTGACCTTATTAGCCGCATCGGTATCCGCATCAAACGCCTCGGAAGTCACGAACGAAAATACATCATCTGCATTATTTGCCACTGGCTTGGCACCCTGTCGGGCTCCGCGCGCCTGGCTTGGATGTCGCCCTTTACCCGCGTGCGCCGGACGATTACCTGCCTGTTCATCTCTTGGCCCACGTGGACTTTGCGCCCTGGCATCCGGGCGGCGCGGCTGATCACCGCGCTCACCCTGAACACGCGGCGGACGCGGTTTACGTGTCATGCCGTCACCGGTATTTTTTCGTTCAGCAACGGCTGTATCTACTGCACCAGACGCTGCATTCGCAGCAGATGCGTCAGCCGGTTCGGCAACATCCGATTTCGGTCGCGAGCGACGCAAATTACGCGGCCCTCTGACGCCACGTTTGGCGGTCTTTGGTGAGGACTCATCATTACCCGAAGCTTCTCCGGCAACGCTGGACTTAATATCGTCTGGATTATTTGTGTTCATTATTCTGTTCTAAATTTGACTGACTCAATGCCGAAGCATCTACATCGAACTCCGATGCCAACTCTTGGTCTGGCACATCAACGATCACATCGGATTCTTGCGTATCGTTACTGGCCGTACTTAGTAATTCCTTGTCCATCTCAACTTCTGCCGAGGCAGATTCCGCCAAAGGCACTGCGCCTTCTGGCAATATATCTATGATTGCATCCTGCTGCAGCAAGGTCTCTTGCCCGGCAAACATATTCGCACCCAGCGCATCCAATTCTTGCGCACCTTCTTCCGCCACGCTGTCTTTTGTGACTTGCTGCAAAGGCGGTAATTGATCCAGCGAAGACAAGCCGAGATCATCCAGAAACTGTTTGGTGGTTGCAAACAGCGATGGGCGACCAGGTACATCCCTATGGCCTATCGTTTCTATCCAGCCCCGGTCTTCCAAAGTTTTGATCATCTGGGATGCCACCGTAACGCCACGAATCTCTTCGATATCACCACGCGTTACAGGTTGGCGATAAGCAATAATCGCCAGCGTTTCTAAGGTTGCTCTTGAATACTTCGGCGGCTTCTCAGGATTTAAGCGGTCAATATAAGCGCGCATTTCCGGCCGGCTCTGAAAACGCCAGCCAGTGGACAGCCCTACCAGCTCTATACCTTTGTCCGACCAGTCCATGCGCAAATCTTCGAGCATCGATTTAATCGTATCCGCGCCGACTACCTCACTGGATTCATCACTGTCCTGAAACAGTTTTTTCATCGTATTAACGGTCAGCGGCTCGTGCGCGCATAGCAAGGCAGTTTCGAGGACTCGCTTGGCCTCAGCAGTATTCATGCAAACTCTTTAGCACATTGATTGGTTGATCTGATGAAGCATAGAACGGCACTGAAAGAACTTCTTCAGCCAAAACCTGTTCTGTAATTTGTGTCACTCAAATTAAGGTGACTCATGCCATCTAGGCGAACAATTACTGTTTGACATTAACCAAAAGGACTGATTGGCTATGCTTTCATTTCGCTACGTGTATTCCATCATCAAACCAAGCGTCGTTGCGCACCTGATTACTGAAAAACTGATGAAACCACTTTAGTAGCTTCGACACTGGATTGTAGTCCAGAATTTCGACTCAAATCAAAGAATAATCATCAGGCTAATAAAAAAGCCACGTTAATACGTGGCTTTTTTATTGTAATTCTGGTTGCGGGGGCAGGATTTGAACCTACGACCTTCGGGTTATGAGCCCGACGAGCTGCCAGACTGCTCCACCCCGCGTCTGAGAAATAAGACTATATCCGACTTTGCTGCTTTGCGCAATGATTTTCTCAGATTTACCCGGATATCGTCGATGTTGCACGCGTGTACTCGTCATTTTCTGCGCATTTCCGGCAAGTCTGGATTTGGCCGCAAGCCGGCAAAAATTGCATCTTCGTTTGCAGTGATACACTTAGGTCTGAACTACATCCTATCCCATGTATTTTTTTGATTCCTTTGACCCAATTCCATTGTCCGTACCATGAAATTTTGCTCTGAATGTGCATCGCCTGTTGTGATCGAAATCCCTGCCGACGACACCCGTGAGCGTCATGTCTGTCCAAGCTGCGGCACCATTCATTACCAAAATCCGAAAATGGTGGTCGGCTCCATCCCTGTCTGGGACAAAGACGGCGAAGTTCAGATTCTGTTATGCAAACGCGCGATCGAACCGCGTTACGGTTACTGGACCTTGCCAGCCGGATTCATGGAAAACAATGAAACCACCAGCCAGGCCGCACAAAGAGAAACCATAGAAGAAGCCGGTGCCCATATCGCCCTGCATGAATTATTTTCCATCCTGAATGTACCGCACGTTCATCAAGTCCATTTATTCTATCGTGCTACTTTACTCGACACCGATTATCGGGCCGGCACCGAGAGTCTGGAGGTGCAGCTATTTACAGAAAAAGACATCCCCTGGGACGACATCGCCTTCCCTACCGTCAGCCATACCTTACAATTTTTCTTTAAAGATTTAGCCGCGGTCAAGCAAGGCGGCACATACAGCGTGCACGAGCACGACATTTTCAAGCCCCTGCGCAGCTAGCTCATGTTGGCTTGGTCAACCCAAACAGACGATGAGAAACATCCGATGAATCCACAAGCTGAACGCATTAAAGTATTGAGTGCAGGCATCTTCAGCTTGATTCTGGCGGTCGGCGTTGCCCGCTTCGCCTACACCCCCTTATTACCTATCATGCAGCAACAGGCTGGCCTCGGCATTGCTGCAGCAGGCTGGTTAGCTGCATTTAATTACGCGGGCTATCTGAGCGGTGCATTGATCGCTTCTCAGATTAGCGATTTACATTTAAAAGACCGCCTATACCGCATCGGCATGGTACTTGCCGTGCTCAGCACCATCATGATGGCTTTAAGCAGCAATCTTCTTGTCTGGATCATTTCCCGCTATATCGCCGGCCTATGCAGCGCTGCCGCGATGTTGCTTGGTACCGGACTCATATTGAACTGGCTGATCCGGCACAATCATCGCAGCGAATTAGGCATCCATTTTGCCGGCTTAGGTTTGGGCATAGCGGGTTGCGCGGCCACAGTTGCGCTGATGAGTCAGTCATTAGACTGGCGTGAGCAATGGCTGGTCTTTTCCGCGATAGGAAGTATCTTGCTGATACCCGCACTGCGCTGGCTGCCTGCGCCGGACAGCAGTAGCCTGACCACCAGCGGCAAAGCAATGCAAGATCAACCGCCCAGCGCCTTGTTTTTAAAAATTTTTATGGCGATGTATTTTTGTGCCGGCGTTGGTTATGTGGTCAGCGCGACTTTTATTGTGGCCATTGTCGATCGCTTGCCGGGACTATCCGGCAAAGGCACTTTAGTTTTTTTTGCAATCGGCATTGCCGCCGCACCCGCCTGCATTATCTGGGATCTGGTGGCACGCCGGACTGGTGATTTGAATGCCTTATTGCTGGCAGCCCTATTGCAAATTGCCGGCATCTTATTACCCGTCGCAATCGGCGGCCTGACCGCTGCCATCGTCGGCGCGCTGTTATTCGGCGGCACCTTCATCGGCATGGTAAGCCTGGTCCTGACCATGGCAGGCCGCTATTACCCAACCCGACCCGCCAAGATGATGGGTAAAATGACGATCTATTACGGTGTAGCGCAAATCATCGCCCCGGCGATCACGGCCTGGTTCGCGGCCCATCAAGGCGGCTATGCGTCAGGGCTGTATCTGGCAGCCGGCGCCATGACCGTCGGCGCCGGACTGCTCATTGCCTTGAAGACTTTAGAAAATCACGAACTTCGCCAACCGCTAAGCAATCGTCAGGTCGATCCATGATCCCATGGCTGGAGGCAAACACGCCTTTTCCCGATGTCGAAACGGCATTATTAGAAAAAGACGGCGCGGCGGGATTGCTGGCGGCGGGCGGCGATTTATCTGCGGAACGCTTGCTGGACGCCTATAGTCACGGGATTTTCCCCTGGTTCTCTGAAGGTCAGCCAATCTTATGGTGGTCGACCGATCCGCGCATGGTTTTAAAAATCGCGGATTTCAAATTATCGGATAGCTTGAAAAAGACCCTCAAAAAAACCGGCAAAGATCCTCGCTGGGAATGCCGTTTCGATAGCGCGTTTGAGCAAGTTATACGCGCCTGTGCCGCACCACGCCGCGATAGCGCGGGTACCTGGATATCGGATGAGATCGTGGCCGGCTACTGTACATTGCATACAGCGGGTTATGCGCACTCGTCTGAAGTCTGGTTCGATGGCGAACTGGTCGGCGGCGCGTATGGGGTGTGCATAGGCCGCATGTTTTATGGGGAATCAATGTTTGCCAAAGCCAGCGATGCGTCTAAAATCGCGCTCGCGCATCTGGTATTTTTCTTGCGTGAAAACGGTGTGGAAATGATAGACTGCCAGCAGCAGACCGCGCATCTGGCGTCCCTGGGCGCCAAGCCGATCAGCCGTAGCGCTTTCATCGCGCACTTGCAACAGGCGATCGACTTGCCGCCTATACTGAATTGGATGCCGATTACTTGGGTGAATAAGCAGTGACTCAGCTCAACGAATTACCATTTTCCAGCATACAGTTTTATGCGACTGCGCCCTATCCATGCAGCTATCTGGATGGCCTGCAGGCACGTTCGCAAGTGGCGACGCCTGCCCACCTGATCAATGCGGATACGTATTCAGAATTAATCAAAAACGGTTTTCGCCGTAGCGGTATTTTTATTTACCGACCGCATTGCGATACCTGCCAGGCATGTACGCCGGTACGGGTGAGAGTCAATGAATTCAAGGCCAACCGCAGTCAGCGCCGTGCGCAAGGCAGGCATGGCAATCTGGTCGCGCGCGTCGCCTCGCTCACGTATTCGCATGAACATTACGAACTGTATCACCGCTATCAGAATCAACGTCATGCCGGCGGCGGCATGGACCACGACAGTCGCGATCAATACGCGCAGTTTTTACTGCAAAGCCGTGTGAATACTCGTCTGGTCGAATTCCGCGATGAACAGGATATCCTGCGCATGGTCAGCATCATCGACATCCTCGGCGATGGCTTGTCCTCGGTGTATACCTTTTACGACCCTGACGAGTATGCAGCGTCGTATGGCACCTTTAACGTACTCTGGCAAATCAGGCAGTGCCGCGAACTGCGCCTGCCGTATTTGTATCTTGGTTACTGGATCGCTGCCAGCCCGAAGATGGCGTATAAGACCAACTTCAAACCGCTAGACGGACTATTGCAAGGGCATTGGCAAGCGCTTTAAATAGCAAACAATTCCATAATCAAATTCCACAACACCTATAAAGCTATTTTTCAAAAGAAAAATGAGAGAAGTACAGTAAAAATCAGATGATCCGCAGGGAATAATCGGTCGCTTTGATATCTTTGGTCAGACTGCCAATCGAAATACGATCGACTCCGGTCTCGGCAATTGCTCTGACTGAACTCTTGTTTACGCCACCCGAGGCTTCCAGCAAGGCACGGCCGGCATTCAAATCCACCGCGGCACGCATCATCTCGGTACTGAAATTATCCAGCAGGATAGACGCGGCGCCTGCGCGCAAAGCCGCCTGTAGCTGTTCCAGGCTCTCGACCTCTATCTGTATGCTGACATCGGCTTGCAAGGCGTGTGCCGCCTGCATTGCCGCCTCAA
This sequence comes from Undibacterium sp. Jales W-56, assembly GCF_025548535.1. Taxonomy (GTDB): domain Bacteria; phylum Pseudomonadota; class Gammaproteobacteria; order Burkholderiales; family Burkholderiaceae_D; genus Undibacterium. The sequence goes on from NZ_JAJLQW010000002.1 coordinate 684,627, forward strand.
TGCCGCCAGCCGCAGCAATATGATTCTCTTTGATAAGGATACCGTCATACAAAGCCAGACGCTGATTTTTACCACCCCCGACTCGTACTGCATATTTTTGTGCAAGACGCAAACCGGGTAAGGTTTTTCTCGTGTCGAGAATCGCGGCACTCGTGTCAGCGATCAAGTTCACGTACTGGCGCGTTGCCGTCGCTACGCCAGACAATAATTGCAAGAAGTTCAGTGCGCTGCGCTCGGCCGTCAGCAAAGCACGAGCCGGGGCTTCGATCTTGCATACCAGACTATTCGCCGCCATCAGCGCACCTTCTTCCCACATCCACTCGACTTTGATTCTGCCATCCAGCGCTGCCATCACCGCATCGAACCATGGCGCACCGCATAACACTGCTTCCTCGCGCACCAGCACCTGCGCCTGCACCAACTGCTCCTCCGGTACCAGCAAACCGGTAACATCACAGGCACCCACATCTTCCGCAATGGCATCTGCAATATTGCGCTCAAAAGCCGCTAATAAATCCGCATCAAATGGTGCGAAAACATTTTTTAAATTACTCATGCCGGACCTATGCCTGAAAACAGTTTTTGCTCTTTCGCCAGATCAGCGCCTGGACGTACATTCGCTTTTTTTGCCGCAGCAAAATCCAGCATGCGATCAATGCATCGTTTCGCTTTGACGCTCACCGAGGGATCGACTTTGATTTCATTATTCCCCTGTTCCAGCACCTGCAATAAATTGCGCAAACCATTCATCGCCATCCACGGGCAATGCGCACAACTCTTGCAGGTAGCGCTATTGCCGGCGGTTGGTGCCACGATAAATTTTTTACCGGGCGCTGCCATCTGCATCTTGTGCAAAATGCCGTTATCGGTCGCCACAATAAATTCTGTCGCATTCATGGTTTTAGCAGCATGAATCATTTGCGAAGTCGAGCCGACCATATCTGCCAACGCCACCACGGCAGCAGGAGATTCCGGATGCACTAGCACTTTGGCATTCGGATGCTCGGCTTTCAGCAGGTCCAGCTCTATGCCTTTAAACTCGTCGTGGACAAGGCACGAGCCCTGCCACAACAGCATGTCCGCTCCCGTTTGCTTCTGGATATAGGAACCCAGATGTTTATCCGGCGCCCATAGAATTTTTTTACCTTGCGCATGCAGATGCGCGACGATATCCAAGCCAATACTCGATGTCACCATCCAGTCGGCACGCGCCTTTACCGCAGCGCTGGTATTGGCATATACCACGACGGTGCGATCAGGATGGGCATCACAAAATGCAGTAAATTCCTCTGCCGGACAACCGAGATCGAGCGAGCAAGTTGCATCGAGATCCGGCATCAGTATGGTTTTTTCCGGGCTGAGAATTTTTGCCGTTTCGCCCATAAATTTAACCCCGGCAACGATCAGCGTTTTGGCAGCATGATCACGTCCGAAACGCGCCATCTCCAGAGAATCAGAAACACAGCCGCCCGTCTCTTCAGCCAAGTCCTGTAAATCCGCATCGACATAATAATGTGCGACCAATACCGCTTGCTTTTCATGCAGCAATTGCTTGATACGTGCCTTCAAGCCTTCCTTTTCCACCATACTCGGAGCGTCAGGGACACGCGCCCATGCAGCAGCAGTACAGCTAGTGCCGGAGTCCATTTGCGGACGTTCAAATTCAATGACTTTAGTTGCTTCCATATGCATTCTCAGCAAGATCAAAAACTTAGTGTAACAGCATAAAAAAACCCGCGCTCCTGTGACCAGAAGTGCGGGTTAAATATATTTTTTCATAGCAATTGGTGCCCGAGGCCGGAATTGAACCGGCACGCCCGCTATTAACGAAGCGGCGGATTTTAAGTCCGATGTGTCTACCAATTTCACCACTCGGGCACGCTACTTAAAGAACGGCGCTAATGCGCCACTCATCAAAGCCTATCAAACGCCGGAGGCGTTATAAATGGAGGCGGGAAGCGGAATCGAACCGCTCTAAACGGCTTTGCAGGCCGCTGCATAACCTCTTTGCTATCCCGCCAAAACTGCGATTTTAAAGTAAATCAATTTACCTTGCAGGCCAAACCAATTTTTTCACTTTAAAACTAAAACCCTTTTTCGGCTAACTCGCTGAATAAAAAAGGGAAGCCGGGCTTCCCTTCAAATTCTGGAGCGGGAGAAGAGTCTCGAACTCTCGACCTCAACCTTGGCAAGGTTGCGCTCTACCAACTGAGCTACTCCCGCATTCGAAACAAACTATATGCATAGAAAAAATCTGGAGCGGGAGAAGAGTCTCGAACTCTCGACCTCAACCTTGGCAAGGTTGCGCTCTACCAACTGAGCTACTCCCGCAGAATTTTTACTTACGTCGGCTATCATTAATGGAGCGGGAGAAGAGTCTCGAACTCTCGACCTCAACCTTGGCAAGGTTGCGCTCTACCAACTGAGCTACTCCCGCATCAATGACAGGCGCACATTATATATCAGCCAATTACTCTGTCAAGTCATTTTGTCCGTGGTCTCTTTGATCAAAGGCCAAGCGCGGCGCAAATAATAGAACATAGACCACACGGTCAGAACCGCTGCAATTAGCAGCAACCAAGCACCCCAATAAGCAGTATCAATAACGCCAAATAACATATCGTAATAAAGCAGCATCGGTATGGCGACCATTTGCGCCGTCGTTTTGATCTTGCCTAAAGAGCTCACTGCGACGGATTTTGACGCGCCGATTTGTGCCATCCATTCGCGCAATGCAGAGATCGTAATTTCACGGCCAATGATCACAAAGGCAATTACGGCATTGACTCTGTCCAGCTGCACCAGTACCAATAATGCTCCCGCAACCATCAATTTATCCGCAACCGGATCAAGGAATGCACCGAAGGCCGAAGTTTGGTTCCAGCGACGCGCCAGGAAGCCATCAAACCAGTCGGTGACGGCGGCGACGATGAACACCAGGGTTGACGCCAGACCCCGGTCAAAAGAACTTAGCCATGAATCAGGTAAATAAAACACGCCGACCACGAGCGGGATAAGTGCCACGCGCAACCAGGTAAGCAAGATGGGAATGTTAAAGGGCATGTGTGATTTGCGTAAGGTGTTTTACCTATTAATTTTTGTATTATATTGGCCTAACGCAATCGCTTGTAAATTTCTTCTGCCAATTGGCGGGAAATGCCTTCGACGCTAGCCAAATCTTCCACACTCGCATCGGCAACACCCTTGAGCCCGCCAAATCGCACCAGCAAACGCTGGCGACGCTTTGGCCCTACGCCTTCGATTTCTTCCAGTTGCGAGGTTTGCCTTGCTTTCGCCCGTTTGGCACGCATCCCGGTAATCGCAAAACGATGCGCTTCATCGCGGATTTGCGCGATCAGCATCAGAGCGGCAGATTCTTTGCCCAGTTCTTTTTCTGTTCTGCCATCGACGAAGACCAAGGTTTCCAAACCCACCTTGCGCCCCTCGCCTTTGGCGACACCGACAATTAAGCTGATATCAAGCGCCAGTTCAACGAAAACCTGACGCGCCATTTCGACCTGCCCTTTACCGCCGTCAATTAATACGACGTCCGGCATCACGCCATCGCCATTCGCGACTTTCTCGTAACGTCGCATCAGTACCTGACGCATCGCGGCGTAGTCGTCGCCCGGCGTAATGTCGTTGATATTGTAGCGACGGTATTCGCCGTTCTGCATCGCATGATGATGAAAGACGACACAGGAAGCTTGGGTCGCCTCACCTTGGGTATGACTGATATCGAAACATTCAATACGCAGGGTCTCGATGTCTTCGACTTCTAATTCAAGCACATTCACCAAAGCCCGGGTTCTGGCTTGCTGCGAACCCTGTTCAGACAACATACGAGCCAATGCCAATTGCGCGCCTTTGATCGCCATTTCCAGCCAGGCACGACGCTGCTCCTGCGGCTGAAACGACAAATGTATGCGATGTCCGCATTGTGCCGCCAGTGCCAACATCAAATCCGGGGCATTCAATTCAACATTTAAAATTAAAGTAGCAGGAATAAACTGATCAACATAATGCTGCGCTAAAAATGCCGACAGCACTTCCACCTCGATCGAGTCTTCCATCGCCAGTTGCGCATCATCGACATGCGTAGGAAAATAAGCCCGGTCGCCAAGATGCCGGCCGCCGCGCACCATCGCCAGGTTCACGCAAGCGCGTCCGCCTTCGACGATCACGGCAATGATGTCGATATCCGCATCGCCGGTTGTCTCCATGCTTTGCTGATGCAAGACTTTTGACAAAGCGGACATTTGATTGCGCACCGAGGCAGCTTGTTCAAATTTTAAATCTTGCGCGTAAGCCAGCATCTTTGCCTCCAGCGTTTGCATCACTTCGGATTGACGTCCGCGTAAGAATTTGGAGGCATTTTCCACGTCCGCCATATAGTCTTCATGCGAAATGATACCGACACAAGGTGCGCTACAGCGATGGATCTGATGCAGCAAACAGGGGCGTGTACGGTTCGCAAAAACACTGTCCTCACAACTGCGCAGCAAGAACACTTTCTGCAAAATCTGCATCGATTCCTTGACTGCCCACCCCGAAGGAAACGGTCCAAAATACTGATGTTTCTTATCGACTGCGCCACGGTAATAGGCCATGCGCGGCGATGTTTGATTCGTGATTTTTAGATACGGATAAGATTTATCGTCGCGAAACAAAATGTTGTAACGCGGACGCAATGTCTTGATCAGGTTATTTTCCAGGATCAAGGCTTCTGCTTCGCTGCGCGTTACTGTAGTTTCCAATCTGGCGATTTTCTCGACCATCATGGCAATGCGCGGACTGCTTAAGGTCTTTTGAAAATAGCTGGAGACGCGCTTTTTGAGGTCGCGCGCCTTACCCACGTACAGCACCTGGTCCTGTACGTCAAAATAGCGATAAACGCCGGGAAGATTGGGAAGTTTTGCAACAGTATCGAGCACAATACTACGTGTGTCGGCATGCGGAATTTCCGGCGATTGCGGCGTCTGATCAGACATGCTGGATATTTTTTTCGACGATCACGAAAGCAACAGCATAATCGGCTTCATCCGTAATCGAGACTCGCGCTGTTAATCCTTGTGCGTTCATCCATTCTGCCAATACCCCATTGGGCACTACCACAGGCTGACCGCCAGACGCATTCAGTATTTGTGCAGCCCGCCAGCTCATCGGCATACGCATGCCAAGGCCGATCGCTTTGGAAAACGCTTCTTTTGCGGCAAAACGAGTCGCCAAAAAGCGCAATCCCCGCACTTCTACTTTTGCTTTACGGGTGAGATATTTATTCAGCTCTTCAGGACCGAGAATTTTTTCGGCAAAGCGATCGCCATGTCTTAGCAATGCAGCTTCAACACGTGAAATTTGGAGAATATCGGTACCGATACCGTAAATCATTTTTACCCGATCAAAGAGGATGCAGCCTGGCCTGCGTCATGATCGCCTTCATGTCACTGACTGCCTTTTTCCAACCTACGAAAACTGCCTGCGCGACAATGGCATGTCCAATATTGAGTTCCGTGATGTCAGGGATCGCAGCAATTGCCTGGACATTGGTGTAATGCAAACCATGTCCTGCATTGACTTTGAGTCCTCGCTTAATACCCTCTAACGCACCCTGCCTGACACGTTGCAATTCAGCCGCTTGCTGCACTTCATCATGCGCATCCGCATAGCGACCGGTATGAATCTCGATGACCGTTGCGCCAGTTTCTGATGCAGCCTGAATCTGCTGCGCATCGGAATCTATAAATAAACTGACCCGTATATTTTTTTCGTGCAATTGGCGCACCGCAGCTTGCACTTGCGCAAAATATTTCACTACGTCCAGGCCGCCTTCTGTGGTCACCTCTGCACGGCGCTCTGGCACCAGGCACACGTCTTGTGGCTGAATCTTGCAAGCGAAATCTATCATTTCATTCGTGACAGCGGCTTCAAGATTCATACGTGTGATTAAACGTGGGCGAATGCGCTCGACATCCGCATCTTTGATATGACGTCGATCCTCGCGCATGTGCAGGGTAATGCAATCTGCGCCCGCTTCTTCCGCCATTAATGCGGCATCTAAAGGATCTGGATAGTTCGTGCCTCGGGCATTGCGTAAGGTAGCGACATGATCGATGTTGATACCCAGATCAATCATTTGAGTTTGTTGATGTATGTTCATAGATTCTGCAAGTCGATCAGAATTTGACGCGTATTCAAAGACGCGCCATGTAAATGATGGGCCAGTAAAAACCGCATTAACATTTTACTTTGAGATTGGGTTACCGGGTCTTGATAGTCGCCGGCATGCATGTCCAATAAAGTTTTACCCTTTACCTTGGGACTGGTGTCAGCCGCACGCGCCGGCCTTGCGCCCCGCTCAGGATCGACAACATAATTTTCCCGGGGGAAAACCAATGTTTGAGTGAGGGTACAGCGAGTAAGGTCGCCGACCAAACCAGACTGCTGCAATAAAGTATGTTCAAACTTTCTCAACACGGTCAGCGCCGGTTCATTGTGCGCAAGCTGATTTAATGTTGCTACATATTGATCGAATAAATTTGCATGCGGTTCGTCGCGTACCAAAAATTTGACGAGCAATTCGTTCAGATAAAATCCGCATAGCAATGCAGATTTTTCTAAAGGCAGCATGCCGCCTACCCACTCCGCTGCACTCAGTGTCTTAATATCCGATTTTCCACTCCAGGCCATCGTTAAAGGTTGAAAGGTTTGCAAAATATTCCGCAATTGAGAATGCGGGCGTTTTGCGCCTTTTGCGACCAAGGCCAAACGTCCATAATCACGCGTGAACACATCGATGATCAGACTGGTTTCTTTGTACGGATATGAATGAAGGACGAAACCGGGCTGGCCAAAGATGCGGATATCTTTGATCGCAGGCTTAGCTGATCGCGTTGCCAGGTTCGTTTTTTTAACAGGGGACTTTGATGCCTTCAGAGCGAGGGGCGGACTCGCCGAGGATTCGATCACGCCCTCAAGCGGGATTACAACATCTATCTTCAGGTCGATCGCCTGGGCATTCATAGATGAGTTATTCGTAACCGTAAGCACGCAAACCAGCTTCGTTATCCGCCCATCCGGATTTCACTTTGACCCAGATTTCGAGATAGATCGGACCGCCAAATAGTTTTTCCATGTCTTGGCGTGATTGCGTGGAAATTTCTTTCAATCTTGCCCCCTTATTGCCGATGACCATTGATTTATGCGTATTTCTATCGACTAAAATTGCCACAAAAACCCGTCGCAAATTTCCTTCTTGTTCGAATTTTTCAATCACAACCGTACTGGTATAAGGCAGTTCATCGCCGACAAAACGGAATAATTTTTCTCTGACTATCTCCGTCGCCAAAAATTTTTCGCTGCGATCGGTAATATCATCTTCAGCAAAAATTGGTGGATTGAATGGCAAATATTTTTTTATTTCGCCTTCCAGATTCTCTAATTGAAAACGCAATGTTGCCGAAACGGGGACTACCGCAGCAAATGGATATAAAGCCATAATCTTTTGCGCGAAAGGCATCATGATCGCTTTATCTTTTACACGATCAGACTTATTAATCACCAGGATACAAGGTACGTTCTTAGGCAATAAATCGATGACTTGTTGGTCTGCGGCACCGAAAGTGCCGGCTTCAATGATAAACAGGATCACATCAGACGCGGTCAAGGTATTGGTGACGGTACGATTCAATGTCCGGTTTAAAGGATTCGAATGCCTGGTCTGGAATCCTGGCGTATCAACATATACGTACTGGGTATGATCCTTGGTCTGGATACCGGTAATCCGATGGCGCGTAGTCTGGGCCTTGCGAGAAGTGATGCTGACCTTGGCACCAATCAAGGTATTCATCAGCGTCGATTTGCCTACGTTCGGGCGACCGACAATGGCGATATAGCCGCAACGGAATTCTGTGTTATTCAATGGATCTGTCATGCGGTCTTTGGATGTTGAGTCGATACAGCGAGTTCGGCGGATGGTGCGCCCTGATCAGTTACCGTACCCGGCAAAGATTTTTGTGCGGCGACGCTAGATTTTTTTTCCTCATTCGCACTCTCGGATTGCACTGTGGCGATACCAGCCAGTTTTAATTGAGAGGTGCGTGGTTTGTTTTTCCGTGATGCGGGTGATTTAGCCAGCAAGCTGAGTGCGGTTTCCAACGCTAATTTTGCAGCGGCTTGCTCGCCAGCGCGGCGACTGCCTCCCGTACCAAAAACCTGAATTTCAAGTTTTGGCACCAGGCACTCAATCTCAAATTCCTGATTATGCGCAGCACCGTGGGTAGCGACAACGTTATATTGCGGTAATGCGATTTTTTTACTCTGCAAAAATTCCTGCAGTAAGGTTTTCGCATCTTTACCTAAAGTAGTAGGGTCGACGGTGCTCAACACGGGCGCATATAAGGATTGAATCACCTCACGCGTCGCGTCAAATCCTGCATCCAAAAAAATCGCCCCGAATAATGCTTCCAGGGTATCCGCCAAAATGGAAGGTCGCCGAAATCCACCGGATTTCAACTCGCCTTCGCCTAAACGCAGGAACTGCGATAATTCTATCCTTTGAGCAATTTCATAGAGCGATTGTTGCTTAACCAAATTAGCGCGCACCCTGGATAGATCACCCTCATCAATATTGGCGAAACGATCAAATAATAAAGAAGCGATAATGCAATTCAAAATCGAATCGCCTAAAAACTCCAAGCGCTCGTTATGCAAACCACTGTGACTACGATGCGTCAAAGCCTGTTGCAATAACGCCGTATTCCCAAACTGATGTCCCAGTCTTTTTTGCAATAATTGGTCGTTCATATCAGTTCTATTTATTCCTGCTTTTTAGCGGGGACGCCACTTTTTGCTGTTGTTCCTTCAAACTCGAGTAACAGGCTAGCAGGGCCGAAAAGAGGTATTTTTTTGGTATAGGCAAAACTGACATCCATACCGTCACCATTCTTCACAATCGAAAGATCTTTTCCTTTTATTGCATCAATGTAACCGACATCTGCCTGCTTATCAAAAGCGATCTGTATCTCACGTACAGTTGTACCAGCCTGCTTCGCTGAAGCAATCGCTTTCTTTATCGAGATATACTCAATAACATTGGGCGTCACCTTCATCCCCAGTACAGCAATCAATGCCAATACGCCTAAAGTAAGTATTAGTCCAATGAGCGAAATACCGGTTTGACGAGTAAATTTTGACTTATTAACACCTTGCATAATATGTGCGCTCCAATCGATTATTTAAAACTGCCAATTCTTTTTGGATGGCTAAAATTCATCCAGATCGCGAAAGCTTTACCAACTATATTCTGGTCAGGCACAAAACCCCAATAGCGACTATCCAAGCTATTATCCCGGTTGTCGCCCATCATAAAATACTGTCCCGTCGGTACTGTACAACTAAATCCTTCGTTGTCATACGTACACAACTCACGCAAGGGGAACTGGTGTGGATCACGCACAAAAGCCGGGGATTGCTCATCATTCAAGACACTATGCTGGACGCCAGTTAAATTTTCCTTAAATTGCTTTGAATAACTAAGCCGTTCTTCGTCCAGAAAATCAGGTAATGCCTCATAAGAAACATCTTTACCGTTAACCGATAGTCGCTTGTTTTTATAGACAATTTTATCACCTGGGACGCCAATCACACGTTTAATATAGTCCACAGCCGGGTTTTCCGGGTATTTAAATACCATGACATCACCACGCTGGGGATTGTTAATTTCTATAATTTTCTTGTTCAGGATCGGCAAGCGGATCCCATAAGTAAATTTATTAACCAAAATCAAATCCCCAACAAACAGGGTCGGCAACATAGAGCTGGATGGGATCTTAAATGGCTCATACAAGAAAGAGCGCAAAAAGAATACCAAAGCAATTACCGGGAAAAAGCTCCCCGAATACTCAATCCAGGTTGGCTGCTTAAGCATTCTGGACTCCAGCTCTGCACGTCCGCCCTCCTCGACCCGGATGCCTTCTGAAGTAAGCCGGGCTTTACGCGTATCAAATTCAGCGAGCGCCTGATCTGCTTTAAGGCGCCGCTGCTTACCCCACACGAACACATCCAAAAACCAAATAACACCAGTCAAGATCGTAAGTACGAAAAGAATCAGTGCAAAATTACCTAAAATCGATTGAAAACTCATTTATCATCCACTTGTAAAATTGCTAAAAATGCCTCTTGCGGGATTTCCACTGAACCAACTTGTTTCATACGTTTTTTACCTGCTTTTTGTTTTTCAAGCAGTTTACGCTTACGGCTGATATCGCCACCATAGCATTTTGCCAATACATTTTTTCGCAAAGCTTTCACGTTTTCACGAGAAATAATATTCGCGCCAATCGCCGCCTGGATCGCCACATCGAACATCTGCCTTGGGATCAATTCACGCATTTTGGCAGCCACCGCGCGGCCCCGGTATTGACTATTGGCACGATGGACAATGATCGCCAGGGCATCTACTTTTTCGCTATTAATCAACATATCGACTTTGACTACATCTGCAGCCCGGTATTCTTTAAACTCATAATCCATCGACGCATAACCGCGTGAAGTCGATTTCAAACGATCAAAAAAGTCGAGTACGATTTCAGCCATCGGCATTTCATAGGTCAATTTCACTTGTCGACCGTGATAATTCATATCAAGCTGCACGCCGCGCTTCGACGTACAAAGAGTGATGACCGCACCCACATACTCTTGTGGCATATACAGATTCACCGTCACGATAGGTTCGCGAATCTCTTCTATCCTGGACGGTTCCGGCATCTTGGATGGATTATCCACCATCAAAATACTGCCATCCCCCATCACGACTTCGTAAATGACGGTGGGTGCTGTCGTGATCAAGTCCATATCGAACTCGCGTTCGAGACGCTCCTGCACAATTTCCATATGCAACAAACCAAGGAACCCGCAACGGAAACCGAAGCCCAAAGCCTGCGATACCTCAGGCTCGTACATCAGCGCAGCATCGTTCAACTTCAGCTTTTCCAGAGAATCTCGCAAAGCATCGTACTGATTCGCCTCAACAGGAAATAAGCCAGCAAAAACTTGCGGCTGAACCTCTTTAAATCCTGGCAATGGCTCTTTGGCTGCCTTTCCGACGATGGTAATCGTATCCCCCACCTTGGCCGCTTTCAGTTCCTTGATGCCCGCAATCACAAAGCCTACCTGCCCAGCAGTCAGTTCTGTGCGAGACAGCGATTTCGGGGTAAAGACACCGACACTCTCCACTAAATGCTGCGCTTCCGTTGCCATGAACAAGATTTTGTCTTTAGGACGCAAGCTACCATTCACAATGCGCACCAACATCACGACACCGACATAATTATCGAACCAGGAATCGACGATCAAGGCTTGCAATGGCGCATCTGGGTCACCTGTCGGTGGCGGCACTTTTTTAATCAGAGATTCAAGCACATCTTGCACACCTAAACCTGTTTTAGCAGAGCAATGCACTGCGTCACCCGCTTCGATGCCAATCACTTCTTCAATCTCATTGATTGCATTTTCAGGGTCGGCAGAAGGTAAATCAATTTTATTTAACACCGGCACAACCTCTACACCCAATTCAATCGCGGTGTAGCAATTTGCGACCGTCTGCGCCTCAACACCTTGAGACGCATCAACGACTAACAAGGCACCTTCACAAGCCGATAGTGAACGACTTACTTCATAACTAAAGTCGACGTGACCGGGAGTATCGATCAGGTTTAAGTTATACACTTGGCCATCTAAAGATTTATAGTGTAAAGCAGCAGTTTGCGCCTTGATCGTAATCCCGCGCTCACGCTCGATGTCCATCGAGTCCAACACCTGCGCTTCCATTTCGCGGTCGGACAGCCCGCCGCACAGTTGGATAATGCGGTCAGCAAGTGTGGATTTACCGTGGTCAATATGGGCAATGATTGAAAAATTGCGAATGTTCTTCATTAGGGGGACAGGAGGCCTATTACGAAAAAGGCGCTCTTAGCCGGGGCAAAATTCCCTAGGCGAGCGCCTTAATATTGGGTTATGCAAAATGACATTTTACCGGATTTCGCCATGGAAAGCCCAAAAATCATGTTGCAACTGGTAAGTGCCGATAGCGATGAATTAAACTTATGGCATTTAAACAAAAGTAAAGAATTTACAAAATAGCGCGCGCAGCTTACACAAAGGGCGAAAAATGAAAATCGGCCTGTATTTTACGCTGTGGCAAATTCCATTTTTGATCATAGTCTATGCGCGCAAGATACAAACCGTCCGGCATAAAGGTTGGCGCTGACAAACTACGGTCCCGGCTGGCAATCAACTCCTCAATCCACCTGGGATCACGCTTCCCAGTACCAACAAAGATTAAGGCGCCAACAATATTACGAACCATATGATGCAAAAAAGCGTTCGCCCTCAAACTAAAAATAAACATTGACCCTTGCCGTTTTATCTGTACATCATACATGTGCTTAATCGGAGATTTGGCCTGACAAGCAGCGGCTCGAAAAACGGTAAAGTCATGTTCCCCGATCAAATAGGGTAAAGCTGTCTGCATCCTGCCGAGATCCAAAGACCGAAATACCCAGCCGGCCCGCTGCGACAACAGTGCCGACCTCACTGGATTGTTGTACAAGACATAATGATATGTTCTTGCATAGGCACTAAAGCGCGCGTGAAAATTATCGTGAGCATCCGGATCTACAAATGGAATTTCCGTGGCCCATTGAACAGAAATGGAATCGGGCAGAAATGCATTGACCCCGTTCACCCAGGAATACATGGAGCGATCTAGCTCGGTATCGAAATGCACAACTTGCTCAAGCGCATGGACTCCCGCATCTGTACGTCCGGCACATGCAGTAACGATCGCAGTCTGAGCAAAAGCAGAGAGCGCTTTTTCTAACTGGTCCTGCACAGTTTTCCCCGATGGCTGAGTTTGCCAGCCCTGCCAGTAACTACCATCATATTGCACACCAAGTACCAAGCGTTTCACTTCAGATCCATTTAATTAATCGTTAAAAGAAAAACGGGCGCAAGCAAAATGCTGCGCCCGTAAGATGCATCAATTCAGAATCAGGACAATTGCGCCAACATTTCTTTAGCCTTGGCAATTTGATCCGAGGTACCACCTTTAACTACTTCATCCAGCAATTCACGCGCTCCGTCTTTGTCACCGATTTCATGATAGGCGACAGCAAGATCAAGCTTGGTTGCCATTTCAGCATTGTAGGCGGGCGCTTCTTGATGATGCAAATTCGTTGCCTCAGATTTAGTTGCCTCTGGTTCCAAATTGAGGTCAATGCTAGACAAATCGAATTCGAAGGCAGCAGGTACTTCAGCCGCGATTGAATGGGTAACATGATGCTCACCTATCTCAGGCAGAGGTGCGTGTATCTCCGCTGGTGGCATTGCCGACTCAAAGGCGATAACATTCGGATCATTAGAGATGTTCTCAGATGCGTTGACATCGAGGTGATCAACATTCAATTGATTTTCGACATGAGCAGCAGGGGTAGCGCCTGGCACATGGTCAGGCAGCGCATCCGCAGTGTGTTCATCTCCACCCAAATCGAAATCAATGGATGCGAAGTCAACGATTTCCTCCGGAGCCGGTTCTTCGTGCTTGGAAACATTCGAATTAGCAAGCGCCTCAGGTATTTTAGGCACCTCTAATTCAGGAGCGGCATCCGATCCCGGAATGTTCAAATCAAAATCCAAAGCATCAATATCCGCATGCGTATCAACGATATTAAAGCTCATGTCTTCTTGATGCAAAGCAGGCGCTTTATCTTTCTCCGGACCCGAGGCGGTATCAATAATATTGATTGACTCCAGCATGTCGTGTGTCAAGGAGTTTGCCAGTAACGCATCCTGGTCGAGGTCTTCCAATGGCTGGGTTGCTGAGCCCATGACGCCAGTGGCAGAATCTGATTGCACTTTACCGCCGGCATACAAAGGATTTGTCGGATCCAGGGAAATACCCATAGAGGCGGCTTGAGCCCAGTCTTCTCCCTCGCCGCTGGTCATGCCGTACAACTCACCGGCTAAGCGCTCAAATGATTTAGCGTCTTTACGGGTGAAATAAATTTCCAATAACTTCACTCTGACGGCATGCCTGTCTGGTTGAGTACGCAAAGCTTCTTTCAGAATTTCTTCTGCTTGAGAATCACGCCCATAAGCGATGTACACGTCGGCTTCAGCAACCGGATCAACCTCATTCGCATCTAGCTGACTGGCAGAAGGGGCGAAATTGGAATTGAAGACACTATTATTGGTATCGACACTCTGACCGCCCGTAGAGCCAAACATCGAGTTTGCCTTCATACTGGAACCAGTCAAGATACTGTCCTCAAACTGTTGCAGCTTTTTCTTACGACGGCTGGAGAAAACACCGTAACCACCCAACAGGGCTAACAGCACGCCGGCACCAGGCAACAAGAACCCGCTATCCATGACACTATCAAAGAATCCCGGTTCGGGCGGTGGTGGTGGCGGCAATACTTTTTTCTTCGGCATCACTTTTACAGGCGGCGCAGAAGCTGCGCTGTCTATGCCGGCAGCGCTTGCCGCAACAGGTGCTGGACTTGGGGCCAATACTGGCGCAGAAGATGGTGCCGGTGTTGGAGCCGGCGCAGGGACAGAAACGGCGGTTGATTTAGCCGACGCGGAAGCTAATGTCGATTTGGCTGCCGCCTGCTTGTCGCTTAAGTCTTTGTTTTTAACTTCGAGAATTTTTTGTAAATTTTCGACGTTTTTCTCTAATTCTTTGACCCGGGCATTGGCATCTGCTATCGCCTTGTCTTTCGCAATCTTATCTTCATCGATGGCCTTGCCTGTTGCCGATTTCGCTGAAGCATTTGGCGCTGCTTTTGATAGTTTCAGCTTATCCAATGATTCATTGGTCGCGGTCGGCACCTCTTTAACTTTGGCTGTAATAACACCGCTTGCCGTTTGCTTTGTTGATGTTACTTTTTCTGCTGGTGCATTAGCGACCTGTCCAGCAAGCTTGTTTCTATAAGAACTAAAATCATTCGCATGCGCCATCACGACAGAATGTGCCTCTGAAGTACTGACCGTGGAGCGACTGGTCTCGCCATCGGGAACGGTCAGAATTTGCCCGCTTTTAAGGCGATTCATATTATTGCCAGCAAATGCTTGCGGATTGGCTTTATACAAGCTGACCAGCATCTGATCGAGGGAAACGCCCTCGGCCTTATAGCTACCGGCGATCTTACTCAAGGTATCGCCTGGCTTTACCTGATAATCACCTGCTGGTTTAGCTGGAGCAATAGCGTTGTTTTTTGTTGCCGACGCCTTACGCTCGACAGATGTCTGCTGCTGGGCTGGAGTTGTCAAAGGGCGCGTTTGAAGCGGCGCTTGCGTGGTCGTCGCTTGCGTCGACCCTGCAACAGTGACAGGGTTGGCGACTTGTGCGGACTGACTGTTTCTCAATTCTGCCGGATCGAGCAAGAAAGTGTATTCACGCAATAATTTGCCGTTACTCGAATTTAATTCAAGCAACATATCGACGAAAGGCTCATTCATCGCCTGATTTGAGCTGATGCGTATGACGTAGCCCGGTCCGCGTTGCTCAACGCTAAAACGCAATGACAACAAGGCAGGATTGAAATCAATACTCGCCTGGCGAAACGCATCCGACGATGCCAGTTTCGGCACCAGGGAACCGATCTCATCCTTATTCGGAGAAGTCAGCTCTATCTCTGCGCGCAACGGCTGTCCTAATGAAGACAGGACAGTCAATTTCCCCAGGCCGGTCGCATAAGCACTGGATAGCATGAACAAAGATGAAGCTACCGCTGCACCCAGCACTTTGGCTCCCAGAAAAGTGACTGGCGAGCGTTTATAGTTATGCATTTTATAGGACATATTTGGGTAATTTGGTCAATCCAGTTAGCGATAGCAATCTCATCAAATGATGATGGATGCATCATATTGTCGCAAGATAACATTACAGACTTAGCCGTGCAAGCTTAACTCGATTTACTACTATGGTAAATACATTAAGAGGTTAAACCATTTTCATTTAGTGTAAATCGTTGTTGCGGTTTGACAATCCGGAGAGAAGAGCGGTAAAAATCCCTCAAAATCAAAAAAAGGAGTGAAAACACTCCTTTTTATTTACCGATTTCCAAGCTGCAATGGCTATTCCGCCACCAGAAGACGCAGCATACGACGCAGGGGTTCTGCAGCTCCCCACAACAACTGATCGCCAACCGTGAAGGCAGACAAGTATTCACCGCCCATCTGCATTTTGCGCAAACGCCCCACTGGAATCGTCAAACTACCGGTCACAGCAGCCGGCGTCAAATCACGCATCGACGCTTCGCGCTCATTCGGCACGACCTTAACCCATTGGTTGTTTTGCGCGATGATGTCGTTAATCTCATCCAAAGGTACATCCTTTTTGAGCTTGATCGTCAAAGCCTGAGAGTGGCAACGCATCGCGCCAATGCGGATACATAAACCATCGACAGGAATTGCCTGAGAGCCAAAGGCTGCGCCCTTACCTAAAATCTTGTTGGTTTCCGCCCCGGCTTTCCACTCTTCTTTGGATACGCCATTACCCAAGTCCTTATCGATCCAGGGAATCAGGTTACCCGCCAGCGGCACGCCAAATTGCTTGGTTTCGTCAGCAGTAAATGCATGCTGCTTAGCCAGCACTTGACGATCGATTTCCAAAATTGCAGCTGATGGATTATCCAACAGCGCCTTCACTTCGGCGTTGATGCTGCCGAACTGCGTCAACAGTTCGCGCATGTGCTGCGCACCGCCGCCGGATGCGGCCTGATAAGTCATGGACGACATCCAGTCAACCAGATTATGTTGAAACAGACCGCCCAGTCCCATCAACATGCAGGATACCGTGCAATTACCGCCGATATAGTTTTTCACGCCACGACTCAATGCCGACTTGATCACATCCAGATTGACCGGATCCAGCACAATCACCGCGTTGTCATCCATACGCAATGTCGATGCTGCGTCTATCCAATAGCCATCCCAGCCGGATGCACGCAATTTCGGGAAAACTTCCGTCGTGTAGTCACCGCCTTGGCAGGTAATAATAATGTCGCACTTCTTCAGTGCATCAATATCATTTGCGTCTTTTAGTGTCTTTTCATTTTTTGCCATTGCAGGGGCCGTGCCGCCTGTATTGGATGTTGAAAAAAACACCGGTTCAATATGAGCGAAATCGCCCTCTTCCTGCATGCGTTGCATCAGGACTGAACCTACCATTCCACGCCAACCTACCAGACCAACTAGTTTCATCATCTTTCCCTAAAATTTGCAGGCAATCCCTGCTGATTTACACGCACATCAAACGCCAGCCAACTTTTTACTCCAATGCAGTGACCACCGCATTACCCATCTCAACAGTGCCGACTTTCGTGGTGCCGGCCTCATAAATATCGGGCGTCCTCAGACCTTGGGACAACACCTTCTTGACCGCGCTCTCAATGCGATCGGCCTGCTCGGCTTTGCCCAATGAAAAACGCAACATCATCGCCGCCGACAGGATCGTTGCCAATGGATTCGCCACGCCCTTGCCCGCAATATCCGGAGCCGAACCGTGCGAAGGCTCGTACAAGCCCTTGTTGTTGGCATCCAGCGAAGCCGAAGGCAACATGCCGATAGAGCCGGTCAGCATGGCCGCCGCATCTGACAGGATATCGCCGAACATATTACCGGTCACGATCACATCGAATTTTTTCGGTGCGCGCACCAATTGCATCGCAGCGTTATCGACGTACATATGATCCAGCGCGACATCGGGGTATTCTTTATGCACATCCGTCACAATGTCTTTCCAGAACTGGAAAGTCTCCAGCACATTCGCCTTGTCGACGCTGGTCAGGCGCTTGGAGCGCTTTTGCGCAGCCTGGAAAGCGACGTGGGCAATGCGGCGGATCTCACCTTCGGCATAACGCATGGTGTCAAAGCCCTCGCGCTGACCTTTGAAGGGGCCGTCCGGGCACTCTCTGACGCCGCGCGGCTGGCCAAAATATATATCGCCAGTCAGTTCACGGATGATCAGAATATCCAACCCGGAAACGACTTCAGGTTTCAAGGTCGAAGCACCTGCCAGTTCCGGGTACAAAATCGCCGGACGCAGATTCGCGAACAAATTCAAATTCTTACGCAAACCGAGAATCGCCTGCTCCGGACGCAACGCGCGTTCCAGGGTGTCGTACTTCCAATCACCGACGGAACCGAACAACACGGCATCGGCTTCCAATGCAAGTTTCAAGGTCGCGTCTGGCAGCGGGTGACCGCTGGCTTCATAGCCGGCACCACCGACTGGCGCCGTTTCCATTTCAAATGACTCGCCCAACACATTTAAAACTTTGACTGCCTGTTCGACAATCTCGGGGCCGATGCCGTCACCCGGCAAAATTGCTATTTTCATGTTTTACCAAATTCAATTAAATCGTGTTAGCCAGCCAGGGCTGAGTCGCGATATGACGCTCTTCAAATGCGCGGATCTTGTCTGCCTGACGCAAGGTCAGGGCAATATCATCCAAGCCATTGAGCAGGCAATACTTACGGAAAGCGTCAACCTCAAATGGGTAACTCACGCTGCCGCTCGCTGTCGTCACGATTTGTTTTTCTAAATCGACGATCAGACGAAAACCCGGAAAAGCTTTGACTTCGTTAAATAACTGATCGACTTGCTGTTCGTTCAACACGATAGGCAGCAGACCATTTTTAAAGCAGTTATTGAAGAAGATATCGGCAAAACTGGGGGCAATCACCGCGCGAAAACCGTATTGATCCAGGGCCCAGGGCGCATGCTCACGCGAAGAGCCGCAACCGAAATTTTTGCGTGTCAACAAAATCGACGCACCTTGATAACGTGTCTGATTCAAGACGAAATCGGGATTCAGCGGACGCTTGGTATTATCCATGCCCGGCTCGCCATGATCGAGATAACGCCATTCATCAAACAGATTAGGACCGAAGCCACTGCGTTGTATCGATTTTAAAAACTGCTTTGGGATGATCGCATCGGTATCCACATTTGCCCTATCCATAGGAGCAACGAGACCATCAAGAACTGTAAATTTTTCCATGATTATTTTTTGCCGGCGCCTTCCACCACTTCACCGGCTTTTTTAACGTCTTTGCCAATGCCTTGCACCGTGTTGCAAGCAGCCAGAACAAACACGCAGATAGTCAGAGTAAATAATTTTTTCATGGTAATCCCTTCGAATAAAAATTAGCGCAAGGCGCGGACATCGACAAAGTGACCTGCAATACCAGCCGCCGCAGCCATGGCCGGCGAGACCAAATGCGTGCGGCCGCCCTGGCCCTGACGACCTTCAAAATTGCGATTTGAAGTCGAGGCACAACGCTCGCCCGGCTCCAAACGATCGGCATTCATGGCTAGGCACATCGAGCAACCCGGCTCGCGCCATTCAAAACCGGCATCGCGGAAAATTTGATCCAGGCCTTCGCGCTCCGCCTGATCTTTGACCAGGCCGGACCCCGGCACAACCATCGCCAGTTTCACATTGGAAGCACGGAATTTACCGCGCACGATAGCGGCGGCGGCGCGTAAATCTTCAATCCGGGAATTGGTGCAGGAACCGATAAATACTTTGTCGATACGAATATCTTCAATCGCGGTATTCGGCTTCAACGCCATATAGATTAAGGCTTTTTCCATCGCATCACGCTTAACCGCGTCTTTTTCCTGATCCGGATCCGGTACCCGGCCATCTATCGCCACCACCATTTCAGGCGACGTACCCCAGGTGACTTGCGGCTTAATCTCGGTCGCGTTCAGCGTCACTACCATATCAAATTTTGCACCGGCATCGGTATGCAACGTATTCCAGTAGGCGACAGCCGTATCCCAATGCGGACCGGCAGGTGAGAATGGACGGCCTTTGACGTAATCGATGGTGGTCTGATCGACTGCGATCATGCCGGCACGTGCGCCCGCCTCAATCGCCATATTGCAGACGGTCATACGGCCTTCCATCGACAAACTGCGAATCGTCGAACCGGCAAATTCGATGGCATAACCGGTACCGCCGGCCGTGCCGATTTTACCGATCACTGCCAGCACGATGTCTTTTGCCGTCACGCCGGCAGGCATGGCGCCATCGATCTGGACCAGCATGGCTTTGGATTTTTTAGCGATCAGTGTTTGCGTGGCTAACACATGCTCAACTTCTGAAGTGCCTATGCCATGCGCCAGGCAGGCAAATGCGCCATGCGTCGAGGTATGCGAATCACCGCATACCACCGTCATACCGGGTAAGGTGGCTCCCTGCTCCGGGCCGATCACATGCACGATGCCTTGCCGCTTATCGTTCATGCCAAAATAAGTCAGACCGTATTGCTTGGCATTGGCATCCAGCGTTTCGACTTGCAAGCGGGATGTGGGGTCGTCGATACCATTGATGCGATTCGTGGTCGGCACATTGTGATCGGCAACTACCAGATTCGCCGATAAACGCCAAGGTTGACGACCGGCCAGCTTCAGTCCTTCAAAAGCCTGGGGACTGGTGACTTCGTGTAGCAGATGGCGGTCAATATATAAAATTGCCGTGCCGTCTTGATCCGCATGCACCACATGGGATTCCCACAATTTATCGTAAAGCGTTTTAAGCATGATCTGAAGCCTGAGGTATAAATTAAAAGCAATCAACTAACAGCGTAATGAACGAAAAACGTTGACCAAAAAGTATATGATCAACTGCGTCACGCACAGAGAGAGAATGCCGGACATAGATTCGTTTCAGTGAAATTTCAGCAAAATTTCAGCGAAAACAAAGAATCAAGCGTGATGAAGGATCGAATTTGAACAGCGCTGCCAGCTGGATATGCGGCGAAACCGATCAATCGTGCACCACGCAAGTGATTTCGTGGCCGTAAAGACCGAGCCCGAGAGACTCTTATGCAAGATTTGCGTTTGATTATGCCACAATTGTGCGTTGCAGAACCGTGCCGCGCATCAATTTAAGGCATACCGCTTCCAATATAAAAAGCTTGAATAGCGAATTCACGCAAAATTTTTATCGGAAAAATCAGAAGAATCGGAAAAATCCCCTGATTTTATTTGGCGCAGCGGTACGCCCTGCAATCAGTATCGCGTCGACGGCGAACGGGGAAATTACATATACTCAAGATGAGTATAAATTGAGACCGCAAGAAGGAGCAGCGGATTTAATGGTGTTTTCAAGCATACTCCCCATATTTCCGATTTTATCCATTATTTTGACGCGGCCAGTTGCACATCACCGCATTGCGCTCTGTGCCTCAACGCATGATCCATCAGCACCAGTGCCAGCATCGCCTCGGCGATCGGTGTGGCACGAATTCCCACGCAAGGATCATGACGGCCAAAGGTCTCCACCATCACAGGATTACCATCCTTATCAATAGAGCGCCGCGGTGTGCGGATCGAGGAAGTCGGCTTGATGGCGATAGAAACGGTAATATCCTGGCCAGTCGAAATACCGCCCAAAACCCCGCCCGCATTATTGCCGGCAAAGCCTTGCGGGGTTAATTCGTCGCCATGTTCAGAACCGCGCTGGGCCACGCACTTGAAGCCCGCGCCAATCTCAACCCCTTTGACCGCATTGATACCCATCATGGCATAAGCGATTTCGGCATCCAGCTTGTCGTAAATAGGTTCCCCCAAGCCGATCGGCACACCACTGGCGACCACATCAATCCGCGCGCCGATCGAATCGCCATCCTTGCGCAAAGCATCCATATAGTCTTCCAGCTGCGCAATCAATACCGGATCATTGGTCGGTGCAAAAAAGGGATTCTCAGGCACATGATCCCAGGATTGGAAGGGGATCAGTATGTCGCCCAATTGACTCATGCCACCGTTAAAAGTTGTGCCATATTGCTGATGCAGCCACTTCTTTGCAATCGCCGCTGCGCCGACCACCGGTGCCGTCAAACGCGCGGAAGAACGCCCGCCCCCGCGCGGGTCGCGGATGCCATACTTGTTCCAATAGGTGAAATCGGCATGCCCTGGGCGAAAGGTTTCTGTGATATTGCCATAATCCTTGCTGCGCTGATCCTGATTCCGGATCAGCAAAGCGATAGGCGTACCCGTTGTTTTGCCCTGATAAACACCGGACAGAATTTCGACGATGTCAGGCTCCTGCCTTTGGGTCACATGGCGCGAGGTGCCTGGCTTACGTCGATCCAGTTCTGGCTGTATATCAGCTTCAGACAACACCAACCCGGGAGGGCAACCGTCGATGACACAACCGATTGCGGGTCCATGGGACTCGCCAAATGTGGTTACAGTAAATAAAGTTCCAAGAGTATTACCAGACATAGTGTTCTGCAAAATTTTATTCAGGATTAACGCAATTTTAACAGCGATCATCACCTAACCAAATAAAAACACCATATGAGAACGACGCTAAACATCAAAAAACACCTGCAAAATCAGTTTTTATAGGTGCGAACCCGGATTTATTAAGTTTTCTTGTTTTATACTGGGCACATAGAGCATTTGTGGCTTGGCTGTTTGTAAATTTAATGCGATAGTTCCATACAAACACAACTATTCAAGATTTGTAGTCAAAATACAAATCTATTCTTGGAGTCGCTTCTCAGATGAATGCAATGATCCACTCTTCCGAAGATGATCTGGTATTTCTGGACGAACCAGAGGCAATTGACGCTTCGACAGTGATCAAGCTTCACCCAACGTGGCGAATCATGATCATTGATGATGATCCGGATGTGCACTCCGCAACGACATTTGCTTTAGGCAGCCTGGAAATTCAACATCGGCCGCTCAGTTTTTTGCATGCCTACTCGGCAGCAGAAGCACGCGATATATTGCAGCACGAGACCGATATCGCGATCATCTTGCTAGATGTCGTGATGGAGCAAGAGGACGCGGGCCTGCAGCTCGTCAGTCATATCCGTAAAACGCTGGGACTGGCCGACGTTCGCATCATCCTGCGTACAGGGCAGCCAGGGTATGCGCCTGAGATCGATGCAATCCGCGACTACGACATCAATGACTACAAAACCAAATCCGAATTAACCCGTACCAAACTCTACACCGCAGTCACCTCCGCCATTCGCTCCTACGAACAAATTTGCGCCATCAGCGCGAGTCGCCGCGGATTGGAACTGATCATCAACGCCAGCACTGAACTGATGGCATTGCGTGGCTTGCAAAATTTTGCCTCTGGTGTACTGACGCAAATTTCGGGATTGCTCGGTAACCATGCAGAAGGTTTCGTCTGTTCGCAGCAAGGTATAGACGGAGAAAAAGAACTCAAAATTATCGCGGCAACGCATTCGTTTCAACATCTGGTTGACCATCCAGTCAGCGATGTGGTTGATGAAAAGGCCAATGCGATCGTACAACACTCCATGCAAGAGCGCCGCAATTTGTACGAGGCAGAGTCAACAACGCTCTATTTCAGTAATGTTGCAGACCGTGACCTGACGGTTTATCTGAATGTAGGGCTGAATCTGAGTGAGATTGATAAACGCCTGCTCGAAGTCTTCTGCAATAACGTGTCTGTCGGCCTGGATAACGTGATGCTGACTTCCAGATTACATAGCTACGCTTTTTACGATCCACTGACGAGTTTAGCGAATCGACTCAAGCTCTTGCAGACATTGAATGAAACCCTGCAATCGCCGCTCAAAAGACATAGCGCATTGTCACTGATCGACATCGATCACTTTGCTGAAACCAATGATGCATTAGGTCACCAATTTGGCGACTTGTTGCTGTGTGCTGTCGCACAACGCCTGGTCAGGCATTTTGGGGAAGATTGCCAGCTTGCTCGTGTCGGCAGCGACGCCTTCGCTTTGCTGGGCGACGAAGAAATGGTCTGCCCACAAGCGATTCTGGCTTTGTTCACCGCCCCCTTTGAGGTTGATCATCAAGACGTCCAGCTATCCGCGACTATCGGCTTAGTTGCGCTGGCAGATTATGACGGCGACGGATCGGAAGCGCTCAAAGATACCAATATTGCGTTAAAACGCGCAAAGACCCATCAGCGCGGCAGCTTCGTCTATTTCACCCGGGACATGGGGGTAGAAATACGTGAACGCGTCCGTCTGATGCATGCCCTGCGTGCTGCATTTGAGAATAAAAAATTATTCCTGGTATTCCAGCCGCAGATAGATATGTCGAACGGACAAGTGGTGGGGGCAGAAGCCCTGCTCCGCTGGAAAACGGAAGAAGGCAAGTTCGTCCCGCCAGATTTATTTATCCCGATTGCCGAATATTCCGGCTTGATCGTTGATATTGGCGAATGGGTGCTACGTACTGCGTGCCGTGAATTAGTTCACCTGCGTAGCTTGGGGTATAAGGATTTCCAGATGGCGATTAACGTCTCTCAGGCGCAATTCTCCCACCCGCTGTTCATGCAGTCGCTGAACAGCGCGCTGCTAGATACGCAGGCGCCGCCGGAATCCATCGAGCTAGAGATTACCGAATCGATGGCGATGAAAGATCTCGAGTTGCTCATCAAAACACTGCATCAAATCAAGCAACTGGGGATTAAAATTTCGATTGATGACTTTGGCACGGGATTCTCATCGCTCAGCCATCTGCAAAAACTGGATATCGACAAACTCAAAATCGATCGCGCTTTTGTGAATGAAATCAGGCAAGATTCCGGTGAAGGCAGCATCGCAAAAATGGTCGTTCAGCTAGGCAAAAGCCTCGGCATCGCGATCATTGCAGAAGGTGTCGAAAGTGAAATGCAGGCCCAAACGCTGCTGTCATTCGGCTGCCATTTAGCGCAAGGATATTTGTATGCCAAGCCGATGACCAAAGAAGACTTGCATCCCTGGCTAGAAAATAAACGGCAACTTGGTCTGAATAATTGATAGCAGGGACCGTCAATTGAACTGCTAACGACTTCGCGGCATAAGTCCTTTAACCATCATCAGATTTGCAGAATTTACGCAAAACGGCAAGCTGCTTGCCACCATTCATATTGAACCTGTAGATTGGATGCGATTTTCCGAGGCATTTCGCGCCAACAGCCGCACCCGGCATGCGGATTCGTTCTGATCTCCACTTGCCACGGAACCAGTTCCCCTTGCTTTTCTCTGTGTCTCGGTGGCGAGTGGTGGTGGTTGTGTGAGTCCTGATTTGATGTGACTCAAGGATGATTCCGATTCCCTCTACGCCACCGTCATCAAGCCCCTCCGGGACTCAACTATCTTGTAACAAGAATGACATTTTTCTTGACGCTGTAATTGGCACCTGCGTACACTCTCACGATTACCTAAAAAAACCGTCGATCATGATCGATTAGACAATACACCGCCTATGAAACCTAACCGACAGCTTATTTCCTCCCTTTTTTCTCCCGCAATTTCTTCCGTTCTGATTCCTACATTGGTGTTTTGCCTGTCGTCAGCAGCCTATGCAGAAGAACGTGATGCAGCCACATCAGCCAATACGCCCGAATCCAACATCAGCCTGATCCAGACAGCACCGGCAGCCAGCACGGTCGCAGTCGAATTGCCCCTGGATACAACAGTGCAAGAGACCGATTTATGGAATCGCATCCGCAGTGGTTATGCGATTCCGGATCTGGACAATCAGCTCGTAAATAATCAGTTGACCTGGTACAGCACCAGAACCGATTACATACAACGCACCGTACAGCGCGGCTCACGCTATCTATTTCATGTGGTTGAAGAATTAGAAAAACGCGGCATGCCAACTGAATTGGCCTTATTGCCGTTCATCGAATCCGCCTTCAATCCGCAAGCCATCTCGACCGCTAAAGCCTCAGGCATGTGGCAATTCATGGCAGCAACCGGACGCGATTTCAACCTGAAACAAAACATGTTCAAGGATGACCGGCGCGGCGTATTGGATTCGACCGACGCAGCACTGACTTACCTGGAGCGTTTGTACGGCATCTTCGGTGACTGGCAATTGGCACTGGCGGCGTATAACTGGGGTGAAGGCTCTGTGCAACGTGCGATCAAGAAGCAGCAAGCGATGGGCCTGCCTATCGATTTTGAGAGCCTGTCGGCGCTGATGCCGAACGAAACCAAAAACTATCTACCCAAGTTACAAGCGGTCAAAAACATCATTGGACACCCCGAGCAATTTGGCATTGAGTTACCTAAGCTAGACAATCAACCTTACTTTGTCTCGGTAGAAAAAACCCGCGATATCGATGTCCGTGTCGCAGCGCAATTGGCTGAAATGTCCGTCGGCGATTTCACCGCCCTGAACCCGCAATTCAATCGCCCGGTCATCACTGGTAACAGCGCTACCAAAATCCTGCTGCCCACTGACAATGCCGTGGTATTCAAAGATAACTTGAGTAAATGGAGCGGCCCTTTATCTTCATGGGCGACCCATACCGTCGGTAAAACCGAGCGGATAGAATCCCTGGCAAACCGCTTAGGCTTAAAACCTGAAGTGCTGCGCGAAGTTAATTTGATCCCGGCCAAGATGCTGGTCAAAGCCGGTTCTACCCTGCTCGTACCAAAATCCAGCAAAACACCGGATCAGGATATCTCACTTGAAATCGCTGAAAAAGCGCAGCTGATTATTGAAAAAATGCCGTCGACGAGGCAAGTCAATATCAAAGTCGGCAAGCGCGATAACCTGAATTCGATTGCCAGGCATTACCGGGTGAGCGTCGCTGATTTAAAGGGCTGGAATAATTTGAAGCGCGATAGCGTCACGACAGGACAAGCACTGCAAATCCATCTACCGATTCAGCAGGCCAGATCGAGGGGTGCCCGTATTACGGTAGCTCATAATAATAGTCATGGCGGTAAAACGGTCCATCACCCGATAAAAACTCACACTATCCATACCGGGAAGATGTTGCTGGCAAAAGCAAAGTCAGGCAAAAAGCATAGCTGATATCTTGAGCATATTTTAACTTAAGCAGTCAAAGCAAGTAAAAAAGGCACATGAATGTGCCTTTTTTACTTATTGCGGACTTCTCCACGCATTGAGCAATTTTAATGCTTCAAGAAACAGCTTAGTCAAACACAACACCGATCGAACCATCGATGCTGATACCAGGCAATTATTTGCCTGACTGATTTGCGTAGATCATCCAGTAGCGCGCCAGATCGGCAGTACCGTCGGCACCTTGTACTGTTTTCAATACCTTGATGGCATTGGATTTTTTACCAGCCTCAATCAGGGCAATACCTTGCAATAGCTTGGCATCATCAGGGCGCTTCAACTCCCCTTTGGCGATACCCTGCTCGATCATTTTCAAACCTTTGTCAGTCTGACCAGCAGTCACATATGCATAGCCGAGATTAACCAAACCGGTGCCGTCTTTGCTTTGATTGGCTTCCGCTTCGTTAGCAGCGGCATTTGTTTTGCTTTCCGCCAGATTTTTATTCGCCAGATCGCGTAAACGCTTGTGACGTTCCGCTTCGTTACCTGTACCTAATGCACCGGCTTTGTAACCTTGTTCAATGATTTTAATCGCTTCTGCGGGATAACCTGCTTGCAGAGACAATTGAGACATTTCCATAAAATCATTGGTGCGGGTAATGTGACCCAAAGCGAATTTCAGTCGATACAGATAGAGAGACAGGCGCTCAGAGTAGCCTGGCTTACTCTGAATGCGATTCAGCAAATCCAGCCAGTAATCTTTTTTCGGGTAGTAAGTCAGCAGTTTTTCGATCGCAGCAACATACGTTGCTTTATCGTTTTGTTTCAATGCTGCGTTGGCGTATAACTGCAAGCTTGTCTCGCTTGGCGCGCGACCGGATTTTTCTTCAGCGGCCAGATCGGAGCGAACCTCTTTCATCGTGCCTGAGTAATCGCCACTCATGTACATCGATTGAATCAGGAAGGGACGCATCGCAGGATCGCTGCCGCCGTCTGAGTAGTAACGCTTTACCCATTGCACAGTTTTCGCATAATTACCCGCTTTGTAGTAAGCAGATGCCAAACCCTGAATGTACTTAACTTGTTCGCCAGCAGGTAATTTATTGGCGGAAATGATGGCTTCGTATGAGCGTATCACCGTATCATTGTCACCCGCCGCACTGGCAATCGCTGCACGCATACGTTCAATCGTGAAATTCTCGTTTACGGTCTTGCCGCCTACGCTGTCCGTCTCATGAATTTTCGCCAGAGCATCTTTATACTTCTTGGCCTTAAATAACTCACCGGCAGCTTGCACTACCTTGCCGATTTCCGGGCGCATTGCTTCCTGGGCATGAGCTGTATTGCCAGCGATAGTTGTCAACTCAGGTACAGCGCAGAATCCAATCGCAGCAAGTAATACGGCGAGACGTGACAATCGTAGTTGCTTCATGTTTTGATCTCTCAATCAATAAAAATCAGTAAATATAATGAATGTGGACGTTACAGCTTTTTGACTATGAAAAAAGGCAGGAGTAACCCTGCCAATTTTGAATAATACCTTAGTTTTTGTGCTTGAAACAGCAAGAAGCTAAGTAATTACAAACTACTTATTTCAAGAACTGCTCATTGCCGACCATACCGATCTTGGTCACGCCCAGACGCTGTGCGCTGGCCATCACATGCGCCACCGACTTGTAGGCCACCAGCTTGTTCGGCCGT